>NZ_JAXHCA010000005.1:2500-3071417 GCF_042466275.1 Sulfitobacter sp. R86518 | reverse complement strand
GCATGTCTGCGTCTCCGGTAAGGGGCGTTCTAAGGTTTGTTCCAAACACCCGCAACCCCTTTTTTCGGATTTTATCCTTTTCGTCAAAAAACCTTCACAAACGCCTGTTTTATTGACTTTCTGAGCGTCGGAAATTTGTAGCACCCAAGCCCCTCAGGGTATCTCTCTCCGCTTATACGGAGCTTTTCGCGCCTCGACCCAACCACAGGTAGGGCATTGCGGTGGAATCGCCGACTCGCGGGCCGGATAATCGCGAATCCATATGGGGCGTTACAGCCGGTGCACGGTCACATCTGTGCCGCAGGCCTCCTGTGCAAGATCGACCACATGCTGGTGGTGGGTGAGATAGATGGCCTGCCCGCGCTTTCCGACCCGTTGCATCAAGCGACAGGCCGCGCGGGTGCGGTCTTCGTCGAAGGTTTCAAAGACATCATCACAGAAGAACGGCAGCACCGTTCCTGTCGACGCCATTTGCTCGTAGGCCGCCGCGCGCAGGGCAAGGTAAAGCTGGAACCGCGTCCCTTTGGACATTGCGGCGGCTTCCTTAGACACCCCATCCTCTGCCCGCACGGCCATTAACACATCCCCCTGAGCGGCAGGCTGCGTGGTCAGTGTAGTGTATGCCCCTTGGGTCAGGTCGCTGAATGCCTGTTCGGTCGCGGCTAACATCCTGCTGCGGTGGGTGTCGCGATACCGGCGGATGGCATCCTCGGCCAAAGTATGGCCAAAGCGCCCCGTCAGATAGCGCAGCATCACGGCCTGCATCTGTTCTTCGACCGTGCGCTTTTGCGAGGTGAGCGCCGCAATATCACCATCCCCCCCAACCGCATCCAGCGCCGCTTGCGCCCGAGCGCGCGCAGCAATCGCGCTGTCGAGCTCTGCTTCAAGTCGCGACAGGTCTTCGCAGAGCTCGGCAAGCTCCACTTGCGCCTGTGCGAGGGGCGCGGCGCTGAGGCGTTCCTGCGCCTGCTCCCAGGCATCAACCCCCAGGATCGAGAGCAGACGGGTACGCAAATCCGCACTTTGCTGGCGCAGGACAATTGCCTGTTGCGCGGTCGCCGTCGCCTGACGCAATGCATCGAGGGTAGAGGTGTCTATCTGGTCATCAAACGCACGGGCCAGAAGTTGGACTTGATCATCAAGCACGGCAATCTCGCGCAGCGCCTCAGCCGCGGCGTCCTCCGCCATGGCAAGGCGCGCGTCCAGATCGCTGCGGCGCGCTTGGGCCTGACGGGCACGCTCCACCACGGTTTGCAAAGCGGCGTAACGCGCCAAGGGCTGTTCCTGCGCGTCTGCCTCGCCATCCAGTGCATCCAACTGTGCGATGAAACCGGCGCGATCCTGTTTGATGCCCGCAATCTGACGTCGGACACCCGCCATGCGGGCGTCGACCTCTCGGATACTGCGCAGGCCGGTCAGCCCGTTCCACATGTCTATGCCAGACTGCAGCGCCGGAAGATGCATCGCGACGGCATCGCGCCACTGGTCACGCGCCTCGGTCACGGCCGTGCGTGCCTTGTCCGCTACGGCTGCCCGGCGATCCCGCTCTGCCGTGGCCTGACGCACTGTGGCCTGTGCGAGCTTTTGCGCATTCTGATGCTTGCGCGACGCCGCGATCTGGGTTTTGGCCATGAGCACGACGGTCCGCAAAGGCGCATCCCCTGCACCCAATCGTGCCGCCAGATCGTCGCGCATCTGTTCTGCCGCGCGCAATAGGTCTGTGTTGGCCTGTTCAGATGTCTTTAAGGTTTCGGCTGCAGTTTGCGCCGCCTCTGCCTCGCGTACCCATTCGACAAAATCCTCGGCGGAAAGGGTTTCGGGCAGGCCAAGTGCATCGAGGTGGGACCGCAGTTCACCCGTCACCTTATCAAAGGCCGCCTCAGTCTCGGTACGCTTATTCTGCGCCCTGTCATGATCCTGCCGCGCCTCGATCAACTGTCGTTCCGCCTGCCGCATTTCCGCCAACGATTGGCTTTGCCCGGCGCGTAATGAGGTCTGCGCGTCATCCGCCCGCATTGCGGCCTCGAACGCAGAGGCAGAGGCTATGTCCAACACATCTTTATGCAGCGCCCATAACTCGTCTCGGGTTTGTCGCCCTTTGGCAGCAGCATCATCGCTGATCAAGTCTGGGGCCGACGCGGCCATCGCATGTTTTGTCTCGGCACCCGCCAGACGATCGGCTGCCGTGGTTTCCGCCTGCACGGCCGCACGCAGGGCAAGCCGCGCTTCGCCATGGGCCTGCATCAATTCCTGCGCGCGCCGGCTGCTGAACGGAAGTGCCGGAACCGCGTCGAACGCCACATTGTGCCGCGCCAGCCCGCGCAAGGCTGTGGCCACCCCCTGACGATCCGCCGCGAGCCGGCGCAGCGCGTCATTATACCGACTGACCAGATCCTCCGCTTCGGCCTGCATGAACAGGCGTTCGACGTCCGCGTCGACGGCAGTCTCTTCTTCGGTATCGCGCAGGGCCCGTGCCGCGTCATCGTATTTGTCGCGCGCGACCTCTGCCTCCGCCTGAGTGGTTTGCAGATGCTTGCGCGCATCGTCCAGAGTGGCGCGCGCCTGTTCAAGCGCCGCAAGGGCGGGATCGCTTAAGATGAATTGCGCAAGCGCGCCATCGGCGGGCAACCCCAGAGTATCAAGCCGCGCCCGCATATCAGCGGTATCCTGCATCAACTGTGCTTCGCGTTTGGGCAGGTCGGATTGCCCCGCCTCTACCTGACTTTTCTTGAAGGCAAGCGCATCAACATCAGCCCCTCGCGCCAAATCATCCGCGTTGACGGCGACCTCGTCTCGCGCGGCCCGCAATGCGTGCACCTCGGCGACGGACCGCTCCCTTTCGGCAACAAGCGCGATCCGTTTAGTCATCATTTTAATCAAGTCTTCGCTGTCGAACTCCAGCGTCATGGGATAATGCGCGATAGGGGTAAGCTGCGCCTCTAGGGTTTTCCATTCTGTCGCCAATGGATGCGCATCAAGTATAGCTTCCAGCCGCGTTTTCTGAACGGAAAGCTCTGACTTGGCGGCGCGCAGACGCTGCTCTTCGGTTTGGGCAGCGTCCCGCGCAAGACGCAACTCGCGAAACGCGGCGGCGCTGACGTCATGATCTTTGATCTGCTGGACCAGTTCTGCATGCGCAGCCTTCAGCGCCGCGAACTCTGATTTTGTACCGCCTTTTAGATAAAGGTCACGATTGCCCTGCTCCACCCGCCCCAAGACCTGCGACAGATCGCTGATACCCGTCGCAGCAGAGAACAGCAGCTTCCCGATATCCCCCTCGCTTTTGGTAATCTCTTCGCCGCCTGCTTCGATCGTTTCATCGTCGAGACACAGCAGACTTTGGTATTCCTTTTGCGACACACCGCGCAGCGCCGCAGACAGCAAAGCATCCGGCACAGGTTGGCCCGCCCCGTCCACAAGATTGCCCGAGCGCTTGGGCAATCGGGACAGCTGGTGGATCTGCCCGTCAATATCGACGGTACCGCTGACGCGCAGGTTCGCGCGGGGGTGTTTGAAGGCATAGGGTTCACGCGCTGCAAAACCGTAAAGCAGCCGCAGATACCCCTCCATGAGGGTGGTCTTGCCCGCTTCATTGCCGCCGAAGACGATATGAAAGTCCGATCCGCTTGCGGGGCGCGCGCCGAAATCCAGCACGCGGTCGGTAAAGTGACCAAATCGGTCCAGCGCAAGCTGCTGCAGCCGCATCATTCGCCTGCTCCTCGCATCTGCGCGGCCATGGTCAACACCGCCTCATCGGTCAGCTGCCGCAATAATGCCTCTTGCGCCTCTGCATCCGGTGCGAGGGCGCGGCGCTGATCAGCAGGCAATAGGCCAAGGATCTGGCTCAACTCTTGCTGCAACCTGTCCCGAGTGGCGGGCTCCTTGGCGATGTCAGTCATCAACTGCTGTACCTCGGCCACAGCACCATCCACCGCATCCTCAGATACAGCCGTTACATCCACCGACATCTTCTCGATCCACAGATCACCGATGCTTTCTGCGATTTCGTCGGCTTGGGCGCGCCAAACATCCGCCAACTGGCGTATCTGCCACGCCAGCGCCGTTTGCCCCGTCACCCGCAACCGCAAGATCGCCGCCCCCCGTCCGGCCTGTGCCTGCAACGCCGACCGCAGTTTGCGGCGCAGATCTTCGTCAGCCTCCGCCCCCGTCACATCGCAATCACAGCGGCGGAATTCCACGACCGAGGTCGCCACTTCCGAAACCGAGATCTTGCCATCCTCGATCGTCAGCAGGCTAGCGGACTTTGGCCCCGCCTCCCCGATATCGCGCCCTTGCGGCATGCCCGGCATCACGATCCAGGGGTCTTCGCTGTGCACGGCGCGTTTGTGAACATGCCCCAACGCCCAATAATCGAACCCAGCCCCCGCCAGTTCGCCGACCGACACAGGCGCATAAAGATCATGCCCTTCCGCCCCCGCGAGAGAGGTATGCATCATCGCGATATTAACCGCCCCCGCCTCTGGCACGGTATACTTCGGCAGCAGGCTTTCCGGCGCGTGACGGTCGCGAAAGCTGACGCCGTGAATATAGACGGGGTAGTCCGCCAGTTGTACTTTCTCGCCCCGCCCGTCGAACACATGCACGTTCGGCGGCAGGTCGATCTCCCCCGCGATCGGGTTTTCCGCGTCGTGGTTCCCCTTGATATAGAACACCCGCACGTCAGCCTGCGCCAAACGATGCATCTGCGCGGCGAGATACGCGGCGGTTTTCGCGCTACGTTCTTGCCCGTCATAAAGATCGCCCGAGATCAGAAAAGCGCTGACCCTCTCGTCGATGCAATATTGCACCATCGTCTCAAGCGCTTGCCGGCTGGCGCCGCGCACCTGCGCGGCCAGACGGTCATCCTTCATCGCCAAACTACGAAGCGGTGAATCGAGGTGAAGATCGGCAGTGTGCAGAATACGAAGGGTCACGGACGGAGGCCACCTAGTTCACGGAAAACGCTGCGGTCTTTGTCACGTAGTTCACATTCCGTTGCAACGGGCCGCAGTTGTGTCTTGCGGCTTTGATCCGCTGATCCCGCGGGCTAAGACTGTGACACCCGCCTGATAGAAAGTCATTCGATGCATGGACACGATATCCCGCTGACCCAAGACCTGGTGCTGATCGGCGGCGGGCATGCTCATGCGTTGGTGCTACGCAAATGGGGGATGAACCCGCTACCGGGCGCGCGGTTAACCGTCATCAATCCCGGCCCCACGGCCCCATATACAGGTATGCTGCCGGGCTATATCGCGGGCCATTATTCACGTGAAACACTCGAGATTGACCTTGTCCGGCTGTGCCGCTTTGCTGGCGCGCGTCTGATCCTGTCCCACGCCACAGATATCGATCGCACTGCGCGTCTGGTCCATGTCGAAGACCGCGCGCCTATTGCATATGATGTTGCCTCCTTTGATATCGGGATCACCGCTAAAATGGGTATCCCGGGGTTTGATGGCTTTGCTGTCGGTGCAAAGCCACTTGATGTCTACGCCAAACGCTGGCGCGATTTCCTTGCCGCGGTGACGAGCGGGGACATCGAGCCTGAAATCGCGGTGATCGGCGGCGGTGTCGCCGGTTGCGAGCTGTCCCTCGCGATGGCCCATGCCGTACGCAGCGCGGGGATCGAGCCTCGGGTCACTTTGCTACAGTCCGACCCGACGCTTTCGGGCCTTGGCAACCGCGCGCGCCACACGGTCGAGGCCAAGCTTCGCGGCGCCAAGGTCACCCTACGCACCGGCATACGCGTCACGGAAATCGCCGCCGATCATGTCGTTCTGGGCAGCGGCGACAAAATCCCTTCTCAATTGACGGTCGGCGCTGCCGGTGCTTTCCCGCATGAATGGCTGGCGCAAACGGACCTTCCCTTGCGTGATGGGTTCATCGAAACAACGCCCGACCTGTCACTTCCCGGTGACCCAACTGTATTTGCCGTCGGTGACTGCGCAGCAATGCCCTTTGCCCCACGCCCCAAGGCTGGCGTGTTTGCCGTTCGCGCAGCACCCATCCTGTATCACAACCTTCGCGCCGCCCTCACCAATGGTCCCCGCAAGCCCTTCAAACCACAAAAACGTTACCTAAAGCTTATCTCCCTTGGAGAAAAATCGGCTTTGGCGGAAAAATTCGATCTTGCATTCTCGGGGCACGCGTTATGGCGCTGGAAAGACCGGATCGACCGCGCCTTCATGGATAAACTTGACGATTTGCCGCCGATGCAACCGCCAGCTTTGCCCGATACGCTGGCGCAGGGTGCCCGCGATATACTGGCCGCGAAACCCTTATGTGGCGGCTGTGGCGCTAAGGTCGGAAACACAGTGCTTCGTGACGGGCTATCGTCGCTTCAAGGTCCGATGGATGCGGCCATTCTTTCTGTCCTCGGCGATGATGCTGCGGTGCTAAAGCAACCCGGTGGCGGCTTTCAGGTCATCAGCGCCGATCACTTGCGCGCTTTGATCCACGACCCCGCCTTGATGACGCGCATCGCAGCAGTGCACGCCTTGGGCGACATTTGGGCCATGGGAGCGCAGCCCCAAGTGGCCCTTTCCAGCATCGTACTACCCCATATGTCTCAGGCGCTTCAGTCCCGGACACTGCAAGAAATCACCGACGCAGCCCGTGCGATATTCGACCACGCGGGCGCGACGATTGTCGGGGGGCACACATCGATGGGTGCTGAAATGACCATCGGGTTCACCGTCACCGGCACGCGCGAAACGCCACCAATCACCCTGTCGGGCGCTCAAGCTGGCGACTGCCTTGTGCTGACCCGGCCCATCGGATCAGGAATTATCATGGCTGCGCATATGGAGGGCACAGCACGGGGAGCCGACGTCGCCCAGGCCCTAAACGAGATGGCAGAACCGCAGGACCGCCAAGCCTTCCACCTGCGTCGCGCCAATGCCATGACAGATGTCACTGGCTTTGGCCTTGCGGGTCACATCGCCGCCATCTGCCGCGCATCGCGCCTGAGCGCGGAAATCTCGGCGGACGCCATTCCCGTCTACTCCGGTGCCCGAGACCTATCAGATCGCGGCGTGCATGCGTCGCTGTATCACCCCAACGTCGACAACGCGCCCACGCAAGGACGCAGCGACCCGCTTTTACACGACCCTCAAACCGCAGGCGGCTTGCTGGCTGCCCTACCCCCAGCCGAGGCAGAGATTGCGATCAGCGACATGGCTACCGAAGGTAAAAAAGCCTGGGTTATCGGGCATTTGATCGATGGCGAAGGACCAATCACTGTGCTGTAGCTACACTCGGTGCGTCTGGCGATCCCGGGAGGACTCGAACCCCCAACATCCTGATTAGAAGTCAGGTGCTCTATCCAGTTGAGCTACGGGACCACTCAGGGCATCTCATAGCTAGTTTGCGTGGGATGAGCAAAGCAAAATCTATCCGCAATCCCCATGATATTGCCATCACGTATCTCCTCTTTCGATAGTGTAAATCACCAACGGCTCCGCACAGGGACCCAATACTTATTGATCTTTGGGGCTTAGCCGTCGGCGATCCCAGGTGATACCAGCGCGCATAACACGCGCCGGCGCGCCCACAGCCAAGCTATGTGCGGGGATCACCCCAAGAACCATGGAACGGCTACCGATCACTGAATGCTGCCCTATCTGCGCTCCTTTCATGATCCTGACACCATGGGCCAACCAGACATGATCCCCGATTTCGATATCTTGGGGCGGGTTGATCCGCTCCCCCGTTTCTACGTCAAGGATCGAATGCATATCACTGACATCCATGGTGATATCCCCGGACAGCATGCAATCCTCTCCAATCGTAATCGCGCCCGCTTCATGCAGACTGAGGTGAGCCATCATGATCGTGGTGCGATCGCCAATGCGAATATGCGTCTCACGCGCGCGGCATCGAAATGACCCCGCCAAACGACAATCTGCGCCAATATAGACGGCGCTCTCGTGATTCCTGAGCTCAACCAAGCCACCGGAGATCACAGTACCCTCGCCGATCACCACGTGGTTATTGCGCCCGTATATATTAATCCGCACCCCTTCGGCGCAGGTAGCTGTTGGCGATATATCTACCTGATTGTTCTGACCATTATCCGTCACCAAAACGCCAAGTTGCGTTTTGCTCACCTATGTCACCTCCCGTAAAATCCGAACAGAAATTCTGTTGTAATGCTGAATAAACTTAACCTCCCCTTAAGAGTGAGCGTGCTGATCTAGAGCTCTATCAACGCAACATAGAATCGAAATGATTGATTTTGTATAAACAGCTCAAAGCTCTCTTTGCCCGCTATATCGCCGCCCACCTAAGGGCCGTGGGGCGTCCAATGCACATTACGGACCCGTCCGGTGCCACGGTGGGTGCCGTTGATGTATTTGCCGTAAATGACGGGAACTTGAGGCTGGCGGGCTGGACGTTCGCGGATGATATCGTGCTGCATATGAACGGCGTCAAAGTAAGCGCTAAAGCTGACTTGATCCGTGACGACGTGACCAAAGCCTATGGTGGCGCGCGACGGGTCGGGTTCGACCTGACCACGCCGCTCGGCCCGACCGGCTTGCAAGAGATCGGGCGGTTTGGGGTCGAATTTCACCGTGTTCGCAATGGCACCTGGACAATTGCGCGAAGTCTAGAACTCCCTCACCTTTGGTGGGTTCAAGCGCGATTGGTAATCAAATTCGTCATCGCGCTGGTGCTGCAGTTGCCTGCCTATGGCTGCTGGCGCGTCAGACGAGACCCCGCTTTTCGCACGCGGATCAAACGGGGGCTGGGGCTATGCCCCGTTCACCATGCGCGCGAACTTGACCCTGACCTTTTCCGCGCCAATGCGCCTCCCGTCACAACGGCATCGGTGACGATAATACTGCCGGTATTCAACGCGCATGACCTACTGAAAGAGGCGCTGCGGCGCGTCGTCGACAATACCGATCTTCAGTGGCGCATTATTCTGATCGAAGATTGCTCAACCGATAAACGGATTCTACCGTTGCTGCGCGCGTGGTCCTTGGCCCACAATGACCGTGCGACACTGCTTGAGAATGATCAAAACCTTGGGTTTGTAAAAAGCGTAAACAAAGGCTTGCGCTATGCACAACGCTGGTCCGACACGGTAATTTTACTGAATTCTGACGCCCTAGTCCCAGCGAACTGGGCGAGCCGCCTTATCCGTCCCCTCGTTGAATATCCACGCGCCGCCACTGTAACCCCAATGTCCAACGACGCGGAAATTTTCACCGCCCCCCTCATATGTGCACCCCAAAAACTTGCCGCCGGACAGGGGGATCTTATAGATGTGACCGCCGCGCAGCTTAACTCGAAAAGCTATCGCGTGGCCACGCCGACCGGGGTGGGATTTTGCATGGCGATCAATCCCAGCTATCTCAGAACTGAACCGCAATTGGATGTCAGTTTTGGTCGGGGATACGGCGAAGAGGTCGATTGGTGCCAGCGCATCAGAGCAGCGGGCGGACTGCATTATAGTGCGGTTAACCTTTTCGTAGAGCATCGCGGTGGACAAAGTTTCGGATCGGAAGAGAAGACGCGTCTTATCGCGAAAAATAACGATCTTATTTCAAAACGTTATCCCGAATACGATACAGAGGTGCAGCAGTTCATTGCCTCTGACCCATTCAAATCGCCCCGCCTCGCTTTGGCATTGGCTTGGCTAGGGGCACAAGACACGTATCCGGTCTCGGTATATATCGCCCACAGTATGGGTGGCGGCGCTGAATCGTATCTGCAACATCGGGTGAAATCAAAACATCACGCGTTGGGCCGTTCCGCTGTTGTAATCAGGGTCGGCGGTGCCATGCGATGGCAAATCGAATTGCATTGCCATGACGGAATAATCTCCGGCGGGACCAACAACCTCGACTACGTCAAACAACTTCTACACCCCATAAAACGGCGACGATTAATCTATTCCTGCGCGGTTGGGGATCAAGATCCGCTGACTATTCCAAGTGCAGTTCTAGAATTGAGCCAAACCGGCCAACAGGTGATAGAGTTTCTCTTTCATGACTACTTCGCAATCTCGCCCAACTACACTCTTCTGAACGATCAAGGAGTGTACGATGGCCTACCCCCACCTCACCTAAATGCCCCAGCAACCACCGGCACACCGATAAGCATGATTCGGTGGCAAAGCGAGTGGGGAAAACTCCTGACCGCATCCCAAGAGATCGTGGTATTTTCTAAAAATAGCAAAGAAATTGTGCGCGCAGCATTCCCCAACTGCGCCGATAAAATTCAAGTTACACCGCATAGAATTTCAGACGCCGTGCCCCGTATCCCTCGGCCCCTCAGCCCAAAGCGCCCGGTGATCGGTGTATTGGGCGACATTGGTCTTCAGAAAGGCGCACAGATCATCAGCCGAGCCGCTGATGCGATAGATGTGCAAGGTGTCGGTATGGTCATCGTCGGGAACTTCGATCCCGCCATTCCCCTCCCCCCCTCGGTGCCTATCCATGGGAGATATACCATATCAGATCTGGGAAAAATTGCCGCCCGATACGGCGTGACAGATTGGTTAATACCTTCCGTGTGGCCGGAGACATTCTCGTTTACCACGCACGAAGCTCTGACATCCGGTTTGCCCACCCATGCGTTCGCAATTGGTGCTCAGGGCGAAGCAGTTACCAAAGCTGAAAACGGTTTCCCTATTCCCTACTCAACCCAACAGGATTTGGCGGATATTCTGCTGTCTCACGTTAAAAATCACATCACCAAAACCTGGGCGGTGGCCTCATGAGCCAAATCTCAGTGCCCCTAAAATTTTTGCGAAACAATGGCATCGAGGTACTGAACCGGGGTGCTACGTCGATCAACCTGCCCAGACATACCGTGCTCGAAGCCCCGGGGAGCCTAAAATGGACACAGTATGAACACTCGTTAGAGATGGGAACGTTCTCGTATCAAGTCTCGGGATACTGTTTTGCCGCACGTATCGGCCGATATTGTTCATTCGGCGAATCCGTTCAAATAGGTCGGCAAAACCACCCGTTGGACTGGGTATCCACAAGTCCCGCTTTCTATCTTGGGGACAGAGTATTCGAACTTGGCGACGGTTTTGAGGCAGCCGAACACTACCACAATTATAGGACAGCTCACAGCAAGCCGCCCACCAAGGTAAAAATCACTATAATTGGAAATGATGTATGGATCGGGCACGGGGCGTATATCGCCGCCGGGGTCACCATTGGCGACGGCGCAATAATCGGGGCGCATTCGGTCGTGACCCGTGACGTTGCCCCTTATGCAGTCGTCGCGGGGAATCCGGCCTCTCTCAAACGAATGCGCCTACCGCCGAGCTTCATCAGTCTCATGTTAAAGTGCCGCTGGTGGCAGTTTGCGCCGTGGCAAATGGACCACCTTGATCCGTCGGATGTGCTGGAATTTTGTAGAGGGGTAAACACAATGCTCAAAGATGCCGCGCCTTTCGCCCCCCCGACGCTGGATCTGAGATCGGAAAACACTCAGTGAGAAAAGTCGCATTTTTACACATACCCAAAACCGCGGGCCAATCTGTGCACTCGGAGCTCACTAAAATCTATGGCAGCGCTCGAACCTCTCCTGTTCGCGTTCACCACCAAGCTTCTTCAGACGGTCAGTTTCCCAACGGGTATGACCTTTACTCGGGTCACCTAGATTGGTGCCGCCTTCGTGAGACCCAGACAGATACCTTTGCGTTCACGGTACTTCGCGATCCATTTGAAAGGATCGCTTCTTTCTATTTTTATTTAAGAAATAAGGCCTCGCGCCTCACGGACAGCCTACTCTCGTCGCCTGGGCATATGGGGTTGTACAAAGTAAAAAATTGCTCCCCCGCCGCGTATTTCTTTGGCGGAAGTACCGCTTGGCAACAGTTCATTAAGGATCACTACGACAATTTTTACTGTAGCTATCTCGCCACCGGGAAAGTTCGCGGGGCGGCCGAGGTCTGCCATTTCTCGAAAGATATGCTTGTTGGTCAAGCGATGGGCGGCGCGCGGAAACTAGATAGGGTTTATCGCTTAAGCAGTTTAAATCTGCTTGAAAATGACATTCAAAACCTGACGGGGCGTCGTCCTTCGATTGTGAAAACGCGCATCAATGTTGGGCCAAAAGGCGTTCAGACAAGCCGATGGCAAGATCTAATGACTCTGATCAACGATAAACCGGCACAGGAAAGACTGGCTGCGTTTGCTGAGGCTGACATATCCCTGCTTGATCACCTCAAAGACGAGGGCTTGTTAATTTAACACCGATTCAGAACCGTTTGAGTTGTGCAAGCGCGCGCAGAGCTAGATCGCCCGCATGTGTTTGCCGGTAGATTCCGAGCGAAGTCAGTGCCGCGCGACCCTTAGTGTGACTTTGGGAACGCCAATCGAGAAACCTCAATAATTGCTCGCGGGCGGTCGCCGTTAGAACAGGAGCAATTCGGTACATCGCCGCCGCATTTGCATCGATCCAATTCACCAATGTGCCATCCGCCATGCATCGAGCCCTGCGCCGTAAATGACGAACGGGCGCGCCCACGAGATTTGCACCGTGTTGCCTGTATAATACCCCAGATTTCTGATCATAAAGAATACCAAACCCTGCGCCTGTGATCGCTTGATACATCCACCAATCATGAAAAGGAGTTTCCGCAACGTCGGTAGTACTTAAAATGCTACGCAGATAGTTGGTGAAGATAGGCGGAATCACAATCGTATTTCCGCGCAAAACATTCTGTACGATTGCATTTCCAAACCGATAAGGGCGATTCAGCGTCGGGGACGTTCCCAAACGCTCCCCCGTTTCGTTCACATAGTAACTTCGACTACTGTAAACACATCTACCACCCAACCGCCCGACGAGCGCGACAGCACGGGATAGTTTGTGAGGCAGCCAGACATCATCCTGATCGGAAAACGCCACCCATTTCCCGGCTAAATCTTTGTTTTTCAACAATTTATAATAATTGACGGCAACGCCCCTCTGAGGCCCTTTGAGCAAGTGAATATCATGGTGCGGTGTTTCCGCTTTGAAATTTTCAAGCGCCTCCCAGGTGCCATCGGTTGAGCCGTCATCGCTTGCCCAAAGGCTCCAATCCTGATGCGATTGCCCGCGGATTGAGGCCAGCTGATCTGCCAAAAACATGCCACCGTTCTTCGTCCCCATTAAAATGTGAACATGCGGTTCCGCCATCCCAAAGTCCTTCGTAGTTTAATCGACTTTCTCTGAACTACTTCGCGCGAATTAATAAACTGTGAGGACTATTGTATTAAGCACTGAGATCATGACCCATAATCCTGCCCAATCAACGACCACGCACCATACGCACGCGGCGCGCAAACAACAAAAACTGCGCGAGCGTGAGGAAGCTTTGCGACGCATCGAAATAAAACGGCATGATAGGGCGCTTGCCGTTGCGGCGCGGGAAAAAAAACGAGAAACCGCCTCTCAAGCGACCATTCTGACACTGCCAGTCACGTCGATCGTCCCGCCTGTGCCGCAAGCGCGCCTTCACCTACGTCATCGGCTTTCGTTTGTCAGCTTTATCATCATCGTTCTCGGAACCAGCCTGTTCGTGTCATGGTACCTTTGGGAGCGCGCTGCAGATCGCTATACCTCTATCGCTGGATTTGCTGTCCATAGCGAGGATATGAGCTCGCCGGTCGAACTCTTGGGTGGGGTTGCAAATCTCTCGGGGTCCGGTGCCGCGGACGAAGAAGTTCTGTATCAATTCATTCAAAGTCAGCACTTAGTAGAGAAAATCGATAAGTCTCTGAATTTGCGAAAAATATGGTCGCCCCCCGCAACAAACTCTGATCCGGTCTTCGGCTACCACGCCCCTGGTACGATCGAGGAACTGACCAAATACTGGGGTCGCATGGTCAATGTGTATAGCGATAGTAGCACCGGTCTGATCGAGGTTAAGGTGCAAGCATTTGCTCCCGAAGACGCGCGGGCCATTGTCCAAGAAATCTATGCTGAAAGCGCAAAACTGATACATGAACTTTCCGCGATAGCGCGCGAGGATGCTACCCAACATGCTGAAGAAAACTTGGCGCGCGCAGCGCAGCGCCTCAAGAAAACGCGGCTTACGCTGGCCGAATTCCGCATGAGGAACCAATTGGTGAGCCCCGATACACCGCTTCAAATTCAAACTGGGTTATTGGCATCTTTAGAAGCAGAAATGACGGAAACGTTGATTAGCATCGACATGCTTCAGCAAACCAGCACGCCAACCGATTCCCGCTTGAAGCAAGCGCAACGAAGGCGCGACATAATAGCAGCGCGTATCTCGCAGGAGCATCAAAAATTGAACGCCAAGCAGGGTTCAATGCAAACCATTGGTTTCGCGGATCTTTTTGGGCAGTTTGAAAGCCTAAAGGTCGATTTGGAATTTGCTGAACAGTCTTATACCGCCAGTCAAGCCGCCTTTGATACAGCGGTTGCAGAGGGACGAAAAAGATCAAAATACTTGGCGGCGCATATTCCTCCGACACTTGCAGAGACGTCGATTTATCCAAATCGCCCATTTCTTCTAGGCGTCACATTCGCATCTAGCTTCGCCCTGTGGGCGCTCATTATGCTGGTTTGGCACTCCTTACGAGATCGACACTAGGCTCGCCGATGATTGGCTTTCGAAATTTGACCAAATCCTATCATGTGCGGGGGAGACGGAAGACAGTCGCTTCAAATATTAACGTTATTTTTCCCACTGGTATTTCTGTCGGGCTGCTAGGGCGGAACGGCGCTGGAAAATCTACGCTGCTCAAGATCATTGCGGGGGCAACTGACCCTACATCGGGCGAGGTCATCTCTGATGGCAGTGTATCCTTCCCAGTTGGTTTTGCTGGGTCGTTCCACCCCGACATGACGGGGGCACAAAACACGCGCTTCGTGGCACGGATTTATGGTGCAGACACGTCTGCACTGGTCGATTACGTCGCCGATTTTTCCGAGCTTGGGGTTCACTTTCATCTTCCATTCCGAACATACTCCGCCGGTATGAAGTCGCGTCTGGCTTTCGGCGTTTCCATGGGGCTGCAGTTTGACACCTATTTGATTGACGAAATCACCGCTGTCGGAGATGCGCGGTTCAAACAGAAAAGTCGTTCCATTTTTATGGACCGCCTTTCCCGATCTGGTGCAATATTTGTAAGCCACTCCAATGGCATGCTACGAGAACTATGCACTGCAGGCGCTGTTTTAGAGGCCGGTAACCTAGAATATTTTGCCGACATTAACGATGCGATAGCACATCACGAATACAACATGGGGAAATGATCAGCTCATCCCAAGGCGTACCGTATGGCTCTTACTCTTCTGCCGGAAAACACCAAGCTTGCCTATTGCATCGGGGCTCAGAAAGCCGGCACGACTTGGCTTTATGAAACCTTACGCACCAGCAGTCAGATTCATTTTTCGCGCAATAAGGAACTTCATTATTTCAATGTGATCGCGGGTAAGTCTGACCAGGTTTTTGACCTACGTATGAACACGGTGAAAACCTTGGCAAGGGAATTGGTGTCAGAACGCGGCCCCAAGAATTGGCGCAATCTTAGGGTCCTCAGCGAATTGGCTGACCTTTTGTCCATCTACACGGATGCGCCTGAACATCACGAGGCCTATCTTTCCTATCTCACTCAGGGATTTAGCGGCCAGCCTGTGATCTGCGACATCACCCCGGCTTATGCGATATTGGACGCAAAGGACTTCTCTGAGATGGGGAGCCTTGGCGAAAGTTGTTTCATCTTTATTTTGAGGGATCCGATTGATCGTATGTGGTCCCAAATCAGAATGGCCGTTAGCGCGGATGCCGCCCAGGTAGCTGACTTTCAAACGGCTTGCGAGGCGCGCGCGCAGCATCTGATCGCCAGTAAACGGCTGCCTAAGTTAGAGCGGGCGAACTATCGGCGCACGATGAGCGAGCTGGAAGCAGTGATCCCCCTACATCGAATTAAATATGTATTTTACGAAGACCTTTTTCACGCTCATACCATGCGCGATATCTGCACGTTCTTAGGTATTTCGCCGATTTCACCCAAAGCTGATCTTCGCAGTAATTCTGGTCGTCACGCCATGTTGCCAGAGCACCTAAAACACAGTTTTAGAGAGGCCTTTGCCCTACAGTATGACTTCATTTTTAATCGTTTTGGCGCGGCTACGCCCGCCCGATGGCAGATCAACAGCGCGCAGAGGGTAACAGGATGATAGGTCGGGTCGCACGCGGACGAAATACAATGGTCTTTGCGACGCCACGCATTATCGTCGCGCTGATACTTCGCGAAATCGGGACCAGCTATGGCCGGTCCCCGGGTGGATATATCTGGGCATTGGCTGAACCCGTTCTCGGGATCGCGCTGTTGACCGCAATATTCTCGATCGGGTTTCGTATGCCCCCCCCTCGGAAACAATTTTCCAATCTTTTACGCTACAGGTTTGCTGCCCTTTTTGATGTTCGTCGATCTCAGCAACAAGGTCGCGCAGGCGATCAACTATTCGAAACAGCTACTAGCCTACCCGCGCGTGACTTTCGTCGACGCCATCTTGGGGCGGTTCATCCTCAATTTTCTCACTCAGCTTCTTGTAGGCTTTATCGTACTGAGTGGGATCATTTTTCTGTTTGATACGCGGGCCACAATAAATGCATCAGACATCGTGTCAGCTCTGACTATGATTGCCGCGCTTTCACTGGGCGTGGGGGTGTTCAACTGTTTCATGATGTCGATGTTTCAGGTCTGGCAACGTGTCTACGGGATTTGCACGCGGCCGCTTTTGCTACTGTCCGGCGTCATCTTTTTATACGAAACGATACCCGAACCCTACCGCAGCTATCTTTGGTTCAATCCGCTGATCCACGTGGTCGGCCGCGTCAGGTCCGGATTTTATCATAACTACGACGTACCCTATGTCTCCTCAGCCTATGTCTATGCCGTTGCCGCAATACTGGGCCTTTTTGGCCTTGTGTTATTAAGGCGCTATCACCGTGACATTCTGGAACGGTAACGATCCCAGCGTGGCAGTTTAAACTTTAAAAGCTTGCGAAGTCGTCGTTTAGGATAGATAGATTTTCGACGCCCAACAGGTCCAGTGTTTTGCCGCTGCCAAAATCCAGCACGATATGCCCTTCGGCCCCTTTGCGTGCGAACGACTGAAGTTGGCTCATCGATAAACTTCCCCCACCCCAGAGGGCAGAATCCAGCGAAAGAGTATCAATTTCGTTTTGAAAGCTCAGGATTGTGTCTTGGCCTGCACCATAGATAAACCGATCTGCCCCGATGCCACCGGATAGCACGTCGTTTCCCGCGCCGCCGTCAAGCGTATCGTGACCGGCATTGCCTTTGATCAAATCATCGCCGTCGCCGCCGATCAGCTGGTCGGCACCATTGTCGCCCGACAGCGTATCGTTCCCGGACCCACCGTTAACCGTATCGTTGTTGATCCCCCCGGCAAGACGGTCATTCCCGCTATCCCCCTGCAAGAAATCTGCCCCCGCATTTCCGAAAAGCTGATCATTCCCGCTGCCGCCAAGCAGTTGATCCGCACCGGCGCTACCCTCCAAACGGTCTTTGCCGGCACCGCCCCACAGGCTATCGGCATTTAACCCGCCGATCAGATGGTCATCGTCCCTATCCCCATAGAGCCGATCCGCACCGTTATTGCCGGTTAACGTGTCGTTCCCATCGCCACCGCCAAGCGCGTCATACCCGTCGCCGCCCCACAGGGCGTCGTCCCCATCACCAGCGCGCAACGTGTCCCAGCCGATACCGCCCCAGATCTGATCCCCCTCGGTCCCACCGTCAATCAGATCGCTTCCGCCGTTGCCATAGATCGTATCGGCCCCAGCTTCGCCAAGAATCGTATCATTGCCGCCTGCACCGATCAGCCTGTCGCCATCCGCGCGCCCGCTGATATGATCATCGGCCGCATCCCCTTCCAGCACGTCCGACTGTGGCGTGCCGACCAGAACCAACGGGATCGGTGCGGTGGGAAGGGATGGCGTATCGGGTTCCTCTGGCAGGGTCCAATCCGGCATGAAACGCGATTGCCCAATCAGATCGAGCGCTTGAACATCATCCTCGCTAAGGTACTGTCCGTTCGATGTTTTTATCTCTAGCCGTTCCTCACCAAAGGACAGAACCGCACCGTCTTTGGTCGAAGATATGGTCAGCTGCGACCCGTGCCTCAGGAACGGCCAGGCCGACAGATCAATGCTGTCCTGCGCGCTGTCGAAATCGGCAATCGTATCGGCCTCCCCATCTGCGGAAAGGACAAAAAGATCGCGGCCGGAACCGCCGGTCAGCAGATCACGGCCGCCGCCGTCTCGCAAAATATCATCCCCTGCGCGCCCAGCGATATGGTCCGCGCCATCCCCGCCGGATAGCAAATCGCCCCCCGTGCCGCCTGTCAGCGTGTCAGCTTGATCACCCCCTGTTGCCGCCGCAACCCGGTCAGAAATATCCACCGTAAAGATGCTTAGCCCCGCTTCGGCACCTGACGCGACGGCGAGGTGCAGCAAATCTCCTTGTACCGAAAAGTTAAGCGCCGACACCGCGTCGAGCGTGCTCCCTTCCGTGTCTTCGACCGACACCAGATGCATCAACCGGCCATCGTCCATCAATTCGAAGACCGAAACACCGTCATCTCCGCCCGCCGCCGCCACATAGGCGCGGCCGCGATGTGTTGCGGTCTCGATCACATGCACCCCGTCAAAGCGCGTGTCCCGCGTGTCGAGGACGTGATCCGTTAAGGTTAATGCGCCATTTTCCTCCAGCATCGCGACGCTCAAACTCGCGCTTCCCGCCGCGGCCAGTATCGCAAATCCATGCCCCCCAACCTCTACAAAGGCTGTTGCGCTTGGCCTGCCGATCCCCACGCCATCCTCCGCCGCGATACGAGAGACTTCTCGCGGAATACCATTCCCATCCAATTTGAACGAAATAAATGCGTCGTCCCGCGCCGAGGACGCCAGCAGAAACGGCGTGCGTCCGACATACCCGACGCTCAGGCCGGTCAGACCTGCCTCTGACGCGACCCCACTATCGCCCGATATGCGCGTCAGCGCCCCATCGTCGCCCACGCGCCATGACCCGATGCTATCCGCCCCCCGCACCAGCCCGTATAGATAGCTCTGACCGCCTAAATCCAGCGTCTCAACGGCCAGTAACTGGGCAGGCACGGCACCACCGGTCACGGCAGAAACATTACCAAAGCGCCCATCATCTGTTAACGCAACGCGGGTGAGCGCGGCGTTATCCGCCCCCGTGAGCAATAGCGCACCGTCTACGACCTCCAGCCTGCTGGTGACCCCGGCCCGCGTGTCCCCGGCGATGGCCCGACTGTCCAGAAACCGGAGCCCCCCTTCCGCATCAATGCGATAGGCCAGCAAGTCACCGCCACCAAAGCGCGAGGTCGTGTACAGCACCGCTCCGGCAGAGGATTGGACAACCGCCATATCCGTCCCCCCGGTCAGCGCCATATCCTTCCGCGGCGACAATGTGGTTTTATGCTCAAGCTCCATCGGTTTATTCCTCTACATGTTCCGGGGATAAAGATGGGCCGAAATCCTTAACGGCAGCTTCAGATTTTAAGGCGGCAATGTGGCCCTTTCATACAATTGTCAGGTTTTCGCAGATCAGAGGTATAGGCCACCGCTTTGCGTCGTGCCCGCGATATCGCCCGGCAGCACGGTCCCGCCACTTTGCACCACAGCGTTGCTGCTCACGTCAAAACGTTTGCCCGTGGCTGTGCCGGTGAAACCATGCCCGCTGAAATCCGCCTGCCCGGCCATCTCGCAACTCACAAACGCAGTGGCAAAGTCGGGCGTATTCGCCAGCGTCACCGTCTGCATCCCCCGTGCCAGTACGGCCCCCTGCGACAGACGCAGATGATACGCGGCATCGCCGTCGATAACGTACGAACCCGCCCCCTCGACGCGTCCGCCAACGATATCCAGATGTCCCCCCGCCGTGCCAAAGACGACCTCATCAACCTCTAACACCGCTTCCGGCAACACCCGGATCGCCGGGTCGGCACCGGAGGTTTCTATCCTCATACCCCGCAAACTCAGACGCCCCGAAACCAGCTCGATCACCGATCCTGTCGCTGTCATCGTGACCGCGTCGGGGTCGCCGGCATTCCCGACAAGCTCAACCAGACCTCCCCCCAATGCCGCGCTTACCGCGACTGGCGAAGCGCCCAGATCATAGCTGCCATCCGCCAATTGAACCGCGACGGCGTAGCCTGCGCTGTCCAAACGGACGACTTCCTCCATCGCACGGCCTAGCGACGCAAAGGCAGCCGCCCCCGTGCCCCGCCCACTTTGCCCGTCGCCACCCTGAAGGGGGTCCACATAGTAAATGCGGGGGGCAGTCAGCCGCTCTCGCCAACCCGAGACTGGGGCGGTCACACGCCCGCTCGCCGCTTCAATGCGCAAAGCTTCCGCCCAATTTGCGCCGTCTGCGCTGACCTTAATGGCGAAATCATCGCTCCCCGAGGTCCCCATCTCGGCCCGCCCTCCAAAGGCGGTCTGGAACAGCAGACTGGCCGTGTCTCCTTCGGCTGCCTTGTTGATCTTCACCTGATGCCCCGCCCCGGCATTGTTGAACAGCACCGCATCCGACGCCACAACCAACCGATTATACGCATCCGGCGTCGCCCCGACACCAAGCCGAGGCACATCTTGCAACGTCGGCACCGCCCAGCGCGCGCCGTCGTAAACCACTTGGGTTTGGCCGGGGGCCACAGATGCCACCCAGCCCGGCATCGGCGCGATAAACTGCCACGCCCCATTCACGAACACTGCCACCGCATGGTCATGCCCCGCCCAATCCCCCTCAGCGTTTGAGGCCACCAGATACCGATCCCCCTCGCCTGCGGTCGCGGGCGGCGTAGTTTCGGTGAAAGACAGGACCGACAGTTGCACAATCGCATCCAAAAGCCGCAGCGCCTCGTTATGGGTCACATGCTTTTGCGCTTGCGACGGTTGAATATACGGAAGGGCGAGAACGGGGGATGTATCGGTCATATGGTGACTCCTGTTCGGTAGATGGTGATCAGGGCCCACCCTGCCGCAGACAGGTTAACGCGAGCCTGCACCACCGCACGCCCCCCGCCAATATGGTCGGCGATTTCGGGGGCGGCGCCATGATGCTTGCATTTGGCATGGTCTCTGCCCTTTTGGACGTACAGCGCGGTGGTAAAGGCACTGTGATCGACGCTGCGATGACCGATGGATCGGCCCTGTTGATGTCGATGATCTATGCGTTTCACGGTCAAGGCTGGTGGCAGGATGACCGGGGTGTGAACATGCTTGATACAGGGGCGCATTTCTATGATGTCTATAAGACAGTGGATGAAAAATTCGTCTCTATTGGCCCGATAGAGCCGCAATTCTACGCTCAACTACTGCACCTTTGCGGTCTGTCAGACGATCCCGACATGCAGATCCAAAACGACCAACGTCAATGGGACGCCATGCGCGACAAGCTTGCCCGCTTGATTGAAACCAAGACCCGCGCCGAATGGGAGGAGATCATGATCGGCCACGATGCCTGCTATGCCCCCGTTCTGTCATTGGCAGAGGCACCTTCCCACCCTCACAACACCGCACGTGATACATTCGTCACCGCGGGGAACGTGCTACAGCCTGCGCCAGCGCCGCGATACTCGACCCATAAAACCACGCCGCCACGGATGCCCGACGGTCAAACCGATACCCGCACTATCCTCGCCGAGCTTGGCTATGACACAGATCGCATCGCCGCCATCCTTAACGCAGGCGGTATTGCGAAACTGCCCTTATCCGTCATTTCGCAACCAGCGGCTGACAATCCAAAACCGACCCGCTACAAGACCGCCTAGCGCAGAGGGGCCAGCGGGCCGCAAGGAGCGGGGCAGCCGGATATGACATCGCCACAACGCCACCCGAATGGGGCAGCCACATGACCACGATGATCCCCGCCTGGGTCAACGGCAAGCTTACCCCCGTCGAAAAGCTTGAGGTCCACCAGCGCGGTCTGCGCCATAAGGCTATCTCGGTTTTCGTCATGCGCGGACGCGAAACCCTGATCCAGCGACGGGCGCTTGGCAAATATCACACCCCCGGTCTTTGGGCGAACGCCTGCTGTACCCATCCGTTCTGGGAGGAACCCGCGCTCACCTGCGCCAAACGGCGACTGGATGAAGAGCTGGGGATCAGCGGCCTAAGGCTCGACCATCGCGACCAGGTAGAATATCGCGCCGATGTGGGCGGCGGCCTGACCGAACATGAGCTGGTAGAGATTTACGTCGCCGAAGCCGTCGCGCTCACCGATGTGACCCCGAACCCCGCCGAAGTGATGGATACCGCCTGGGTCGACCTCTCCGACCTCGCCCGCCAGACCCAAACCACGCCAGAGCGTTTTACCCCCTGGCTGCGCATCTATCTGGCCGAACACATGGACAGCATCTTTACCGCTTAATCCTCAGTCTCGTCCGATGGTTTTGGCGTAAACAGCATGAACAGCGCATTCCCTTCGCGCAGCAAATGAACCTCGTTATCACCGGCAGTCATATCTGGCCGGGACGGGCAGGTATCAGGCACCTCATCACAGGCCACCGCCGTCTTTCCGGTCAACTGTTTCAGCCGGAACGGCAGCGCTTTATAAGATTGTATGCCGGCCTTTAGCCCAGCGGCAATTTTCGACGAATCGCCATAGACATAGACCGGCCCCTCCGTCGCCCGCACCTCCTGCGCCCAGAGTTTGGTATCGCTACGCCAATCATTGGACTGCCCATAAGCCAGAAACAGCTGGATGAACCACACACCGATGATCAACAGCAATAGATTGCGCCCTAAACGGCCGTATAGACCCTCATCCTCGCTCAATATCTGAACCGCACGCACCGCGGTCAGCGCAAAGAAAACCCAAAAGAAGATAAACGCGCGCGGCGGAACGATCACCCCCAGTTTCAGCGCCTGAACCACTGTCAGCGCCAGCCCGATCGCCATACCAGCCGCAAGATACAAAGCCTCTAGCGGCGCGCGCTTGCGCAGCACATTCAGGGCAAGGATATAGACGAAAGGAATAAGCCCGATCAGCGGCGGATACCCGATGCCGGTCCGGTTGAGGAACAGCGTAAATGTTTCCCCCAGCTTCGGCAGGTTGGCGATCATCCCGCCAATCCCGTCCCCCGCGGTCGGATCACGCCAATCGGCCACAGGCACGCCAAATACACCATGAACCTGCCAGTTCAACGTATAGACCGTCAGCACCGCGACAACGAAGCTTGCGCAAAACAACACCATCAGCCCTGCCAGATCGCGGATTGACCGCTCCCGCGTACGCGCAATGCAAATCGCCAACAGCAGCAGCGGATAGGTCGTATAGGCCATAAAGCTGACGATCACGAAAATCGGCAACAGCCAGCGCAGCTGCGCGCTGGACAGGTAACAGGCCAGCACCGCAAACAGCGCCACAACAGCCAACCCGGGGATGAGCGTATTGAACCAGAGCGAGATCAGCATCTCGGACGGGCAGACCACCAGCAGCAGGGCCAGCACAACAGTAAACCAGCGCTGCGCACCGGGCCCCATCGCCGCAACGGCAAACGCAGCGACAAACGCCGCCCATAGGCTCTGATACAGGGCAAAGTTCAGCCAGGCAGGCGTTACCACCTCGCGCAGGTGCCAGATGTAGTTCAGCCACCGCCCCTCGTGCAGGGTCTTGTTCCAAAAGGCGGGCGCATCCGCGAAAAAGGCGGGGTAGTCATCATGGCGGATCATCGGATCCAGCAGATTTTGCCCCGTCAGCAAGAACGCCGCCACCAGTGTGATCAGGAAGACCGGTGCCAGCTGCAGCCGTTCAGATTCGGCCCGCATCGCCAACTGCCGCCCGACCGCCGCCGTCATACAGCCGCGCGACCCACGGTCTTGGCACGGCGCGCCCGCAGGGCAAGCACCATCGCCCGCGCTTGCGCAATGGCAGTGACAACGCCGCGTGGCAGGGTCTTAACCACAGCCAAACGCAACCGCCAACCAAGGCTACCCGCGTTGCGCAGCTTTTGGCCCGCAGGCACTTGGGTCGCGAGGATATCTTTCGGCAACCCCGCGCGCCCGGCCTCATTCACATAAAGGATCGCGTTGTAACGATACCAGGGCGCGATATCCTTGTTGTCTTTCAATGCAGGGCGCACGCAATCATAGGCGACATAGCCTTTGGCCGCGAAAATATCCTGCCAGAAGGACAATGGCTGTTCATTCACGTGAAACTCGCCCCCCTGTCCGGTGACCGCAGCGGAAAACAACACACGATCAGACGCCCGCGTGAGACTATCGACCAAAACATCCGAGGCTTCGGTGGGCAGATGCTCCCCGACCTCAAGGCTCTGCGCCAGATCAAAGCGGCGGCCCGTCTTTACCGGCTGTGTCAGATTGGCGGCCATGAACTGCTCTGGCGCGACTGCCAGTTGCGCCCGGTCTACATAATCCCCGACTACGGCCAGCACGTCCTCAGCGCCACCTTTGCGCCATTCATCCATCCAAACACCGCGCCCACTGCCCAGATCGATCACCGTCTTGGGCTTCAGCAAAGGAAACAGCAACGACACAAACGGTTTTGCCGACGCGCGCGCACTTTGGTTGATGTAGTCAAAAAATGTATCACTGTAGATATGGCTCATGAAATGTACTCCGTCTTGGGGTGCGGCAAGACGAACACCCATAGGGTCATCAAAATATAGTTCTGCACCGGTAGATACAGCGCAACGGCCAGCGCCGCCGCCCAGGCTGGCATCCCCAAAGCCACTGCCACAGGGCCCGTGACAAGCATCGACACGCCAAATCCGCAGCTAACCATGATGGAGAATTTGGTGATCTGGCTGCGATTGATCAGCCGCCGTCTAAAGGTGAACAGAGCATGGCCGATGTATTGCAATACGATCGCCAGAAAAAACGCCACCGCATTGGCTCCCGGCTGTGAAACCCCCGCCGCCAGAAACGCCGGATACAATGCCATGTAGGATAATGCCGTCGCAGCGCCGACAACACCAAAGCGGGCGCACTTATAGTCAAAAATACGCATCAGGCACGCAGCCGTTTCACGTCGGGGACCATGTCGCGCGTATCATCGCTGACAAAATACAGCGGGCGGTCCTTGGCCTCGACATAAAGGCGACCGATATACTCCCCCAGAATACCCAGCGTCAAAAGCTGCGCCCCCGAGAAGAAGCTAACCGCGAGCACCACCGACGCCCAACCCGGTGCCGTCTGGTACATAACCAGCGAATAGATCACATAAACAGCCATCAACGCGGCCATGAACAAGCTGACAAAAGACAGACGCGTCGCAAGTTTCAACGGCTTCGTCGAAAAGGCGGTCATCGCGTCGATGGCAAAGCGCATCATGGCACGGAAGGGGTATTTGGTTTCGCCCAAGGCGCGTGGTGCGCGGATATATTCAATACCCACCTGTTTAAAGCCTGCCCAAGCGAACATCCCCCGAATAAAACGGGCCTTTTCCGGCATCGCCAGCACCGCATCCAGCGAGCGACGGTTGACCAAACGGAAATCGCCCGTGTCCTGCGGGATCGGGACATCGGACATGGCATTGAGGAAGCGGTAGAACAGATGCGCCGTGGCCTTCTTGAACATGGTCTCGCCTTGGCGCTCGCTACGACGGCCGTAAACCACGTCAAACCCGCGATCCATCATGAACATCATATCGACCAGCAATTCCGGCGGATCTTGCAAATCGGCATCCAGCATAAAAATGCGTTCGCCCTGTGCCGCCTCAAGCCCGGCGGTCAGCGCGATTTGATGCCCGCGATTGGCCGACAGCTTGATACCCACCAGTTGCGCACAGCCCGCTTGCGCGGTCTCGATCGCTTTCCACGTGGCATCGGTAGATCCATCATCCACCAGAATAATCTCGGCCCGATCTTTCCACGGCGCGATCGCCTGCGTCAGCCGCGATACCAGCCCCGGGATCGAGGCTTCTTCGTTCATGCAAGGGATCACAACAGAAAGATACATATCACACCGCCTGAATAATTGACCCGTTCAGGGGTAATAAGGCGATGTGGCTGAAATAGGGCACCGATGGGTTCAATTTGCGAAACCTCTGGCCGTTAGACAGACCCTTTGAAACGTAAAAGGCCGGACATTTCTGCCCGGCCTTTGGTCATCAATCGTGGTCAGATCAATTGCTGACCGCGTTCCCCACACTCAGGATCTGCGGCAGGATCTGCGAAACAGCGCGGCTCCATTTGGTGACGGGCTGCTGCGCGATAAAGATGATGTCATCAGGGCGCAGCTCGAACCGCGGGGCCAGCGCGAAATTCGCGGCGTTGCGGGCATCCAGATGCCACGCGGTAATGGCCCCCAGCTCGCGCGGGTCAGAGGAGGCGCGCAGCACATACACCTGCGATACATCGCCGGTCGACGACGCTACACCACCCGCATCATACAAGGCATCTGCCAGACTTGCCTTACGCTCGTACGGCAAGGCAAAGCGCGACTGCGTCCCGACTTCCCCCGCCAGATAGACATAGTCGCGATCATCGGCACCTAGATCACGGCGTGCTTTGTAGTTGTCACGGGCTTCGTCCAGATTATCACGGCGCAAGGACACCTCAAGCTGAAGCTCTTGCAATGCCGAGGCACGTGCCGCCTGACGCGCCTGAACCAAAGTGATCTGCTGCGCGAAATATTCCTGCGCACGCGCCAGTTCATATTCCGTATCAACAAAGATCGCATCGCCGGGCAGCAGGCGGGTCTTGGTCAGGCTCGCCCGGGAATAAAGCTGCGACAGCGGGATCTGATACAGCGTACCATCACGGTACAAACGGATCGAGGCATAGTCCTGATCCTCGACCGTGATCCCGCCGGCAGCGGCCAAGGCTTCTTCCAGATAGAGCGGCGTCAGCGTTACCGGCACAACAGTCGGCTGCGACACGGCGCCCCCGATGGACACACGGCGCGAGTTGAACTCGGAAATCTCGAGGCTGAAAGTCGGGTCAATCTGGTTCTCGACCAGACGCTGGAACAAGGCCGCTTCGGCGTCTTCAATGGTCAAACCCGCAATACGCACACGGCCCACATCGGGAATGTTGATCGATCCGTCATCCTGCACCGTATAGCCTTGGCGCGCGTTTTGTGCGGCCAGCAGCCCGGTCAACTGTTCAACCGATCCGGCGGCACGCGGTGTGGCCAGCAGCACCACATCACCGATACCAATCTCGTAGGGACCGGGATCAACCGGGGGCGGCAGGCGCAGCTCAAGCGCGTTAGGGCGGGTCTGAATGTCGAGTGTGGGCGATGGCAGCGCCCCGGTTCCACGCAGCCCCGAGCCAGAGCCTGCGGTGCGGGAAAACACATCGGGCAGGCTCCGCGGCGCATAGGCGGATCTATTCGCCTGAATGACGGATTCAGCAGTGAGGTTCATCACCCGTACATTGGTGCCGCCAGCGACGCCCTCTACAACTTCAGGTGTTCGGTAAACCGTACCACAGCTTGCAAGGGTCAGGCCCAAAACAGCTACCAATAGGTATCGCACTTTAATACTCCCATTCATCATGTGACACCTCGCCCCCAGACAGGTTCGGCCCCTGTTAACCTTAACGGGCGGCGGCCTTGGTCATCAAATACCCGACCTCATCGCCCGCCCATTGCCGCGCCTGTACAATGGCACCGCTCTTTACACTGACCCAATACGTATTCCGAAACGACTGGTCCAGACTTTTGCAATCCTCGGTTACAACCCGCGTCGGCACGGTGCCGATCTCAAGCGCGAGCGTCGCGCTGCCTTGCGGCTCCACCAGACAGCGATACGCGCGGGTAGAAATCTCATCCAGTCCCGTCAGATTGCTGTGCAACCGGTCCGAATAACCGCGCCGCCCGGACAGGATCAGCGCCTTGGGCTCCGACACATCCGCGGCGAAGAGTTCAGACCCAAGGCCGCGTGTCCCTTGCAGCATCCCGTCTTCCAGCATCAGCGCGGTTAAATCCGAACTCAGCCATGTATCGACACCGTTCACACGCGCCTCGCGCAGCATGCGGCCGGTCTGTGCACGGCTTTGCACGCTCAGCAGCAAGGCGGGGGTCGCGGTATCCTGCACCAGCGCGGCAAAGCGCGGCGGAAACCCTTGCGCGGTTTTGGGCACGACTGAATCGTCGTCCACAGCAACGGCAACACCACGCGCCAGAAGGTTCTGACTGGCGCTACAGGCTGTGAGGCCCGCCAGACACAGACCAAAGGTCAACGCACGTAAGATCATCGCAGGTATCTCCCCCAGCTGTCCCGCAGCTCTTTGCCGCGATAGTCGCGCACGACCCCGTGCAAACGGTTGGCGACAGCAAGACGCGCCCCGCCGTCGCGTGTAATCGGCTTGATTGTTTGCTGGACTTTCGTCCGCGACGGGCGTCCGGTCAGCCACGAAAGCGGCACTTCGAACCGCAGGCCCTTGTCGAAAGACCCTTCACCAAAATCATCAAAGGACACATCCGTGAGCGTGAAATAACCGCCAACCTTGAACCCGTTGTTAAATTCACGATCCAAAGAGAACGTCGCGCCATAGTCACCCGCAAGGTAGCGCCCCACGTCTAGCTGCCCGAAGAACCCATTGCCCAGATCATAATAGGCAGAGGCATGGCCCGTCACGACGTCATAGTCCTGAAACCCGAACAGCATGTCGAAATCACGTTGTTTGACATAGTTCAGCTCTGCCCCAAGTGCGAGCCGGCTATCCATCGGATACCAAAGCACCTCGGTCGACACGCCGCCAAACATCCCTTCCAGATACCCTGCCGAGACCCGGCCAAACAGGTTTTTCCCCGGGCGGAACAAATACTCGGCCGTGAGGCTGTTCACCTCAAGCTCAGATTCCTTCGCGTAGCGCACGGCGTTAGAGCGGACCGGCTCGATCACGGAATTCGACACGCGGAACGATTTGTCGATATTGCCCACCAGCGGATAGCGGAAACGACCCGCAAAGGTCAGCCCCGGACGTGGCCGGTAATCCATCTTAAGCTGGACGCCGAAATCGGCCCTAATCGGGCTGTTAGGGTCGAAAAAGGACGTGGCGAGATATGGGCCGATCGACGTGTCAAAGACCGGGTAGATATCCGCCAACTCGCCTTCGCGGCCCTGAGCATGCCCATCTTCAAGACGCGCCCGTGCCAGACTGCGCCAGGCACCATCGTAATCAAACTGCAGCTCTTCCAGATCGGATCTTTGCGTCACGATCTGGTTCAGCGGCACGCCGCGCTCCAGAAACACGACCGTGAACTCTTCGATTGCGGGGGGCAGCGTCACCGCCATGGCCCGCGCCGTGCGCCCTGCCGCTTGGGCCTCATTGTCGAAACGGGTGTTTTCCACGCGGACGGTCGCGCGGTTGCCCGACATGGTGAACCCTTGCAGCTCCAGCCCGTCTTCCGCCAGCACACGCTGCAACACGGCCTCGACCGCATCACGCCCGCCCCCGGCAGCAGAGTTGTTCCACTCCGCAATCGCCAACCGGTTGCGCGCGCCGATGGTGCGCGGTGCCTGCTCCAACCCGCCGGGTACAGACGGTTTCTTGGGGTTGATGACATAGCTCAGCTGCGCGCCGACCTCATGCCCCCCGACGACAAACCCCTTGAGGTGCACACCGTTGTTGAAACGATACTCCAACCCCACGTTGAGGGGCGAAGACACGTCGATGCCCGTGTTCACCGATTCCAGCGTATATTCATCGGGGGAGTATTCGGCGAATAGCGTCATCTGGTCCGACACATTCCACTGCACGCCCGCGAAGACCGACGTCGGCCCGCGGAACCAGTTCCCTGTTTCTAGCTGGCCGCCCGTGTTGGCGTCGCGCGTCCGTGTGTCAAACCGGTCAGACAAAATACTGAACGGATTCGAGAATGAGTTCCGCCCCGCAAGCCGCCCCCATCCCAGACCGCCGGTAACCTCCAGCTTCGACCCGAAGCTTTTGGTGGCCACAAAATATTCACTGCTCAGGATACCAGTGCCCAGAAAGTCTCGCATCCCCACGGCGAAAGCAGGGCGTAGGTCGGTTTCATCCCAAATCTGGTAATGCACATCAAAGCTGCGGTCGAAGGTATCGCCATCAAGGTACGCATTGGCACTGATATTCTTAATCTGCGAATACCGGAATGTCCCATAGAGACGCGGCAAGACCTGGAACGTTGCTGAATACCGGTAGTTGGGGCCAAACGTGCTTGCCGTGAAGGCCAGATCGCCGTCCTTCAACACGCGGGCCGTCGGCATTTCAACCAACCCGGGTGTGCCGTAGGTCGCTAAAGATTGCGCTGAACCTTCGGCAAGACTAGTGACGCAAAACGCCCCGGCTAGCATCGAACAAGCTAGTTTCCTCGAGCGCCCTTGCATCTGCTAACCTACCTATTAATTAATTGTTGCGAATACCGGGACCGTAGAGAAGTTTAGGAAGGACTACACTTTGTGTGCCGTCAAATCAACGGATTTACCATTTCGTTGCGCCAGTTTTGCAACACAGAGGATACGCCAAGACCTATGCTGAACCGTTGGTTTAAACGCCGTCAATCTGACCCCGAGCCCGAACCTCATTTCGATCCGATCACACCGGATGTACCCGTGATTGCGATCGGAGATATTCACGGGCGTTTTGATCTGCTTGAAAGAATGCCCGAACCTCCGGCCGGCACACAGGTGATCTGCGTCGGCGACCTTGTCGACCGCGGCGAACAAAGCGCGCAGGTTCTGCGGGCGCTGCACGAACAGCCCGATATCATCACGCTGATGGGCAACCACGAACAGATGATGCTAAAGTTTATCGACAATCCGAAAGAGAATGGTCCGCGCTGGCTCCGGTACGGCGGGCTCCAGACTTTGTCGAGCTTTGGCGTCTCGGGCGTGTCGCAAACCTCCTCTGGTGACGATCTGGAACGCGCCCGCGACGCCCTGCAAGACGCTATGGGCGAGGCCTTGCTCGACTGGGTGATCAACCTGCCAACCTCTTGGGTGTCGGGCAATGTCGCCTTTGTCCACGCCGCTGCTAACCCACTGATCCATATCAAGGATCAGGAAAGCCGGACGTTGCTTTGGGGGCATGAGGATTTCGGACGCAAACGCCGCCGTGACGGCATCTGGGTCGTACACGGGCACACAATAGTCGACACGCCGATGATCAAGGGCGGCGTGCTGTCGATCGACACCGGTGCCTACGCGACGGACAAGCTCACCGCCGCAACGATCCACAATGGCGAGGTCGAGTTTAACTACCTCTGATCTGACGGCATCCCGATTTTAACCACACCTTAGGATACCTCTGCTTTAGCTGACACACCGGCACATGCGCCGGTGTTTGGTTGCTATGGGTAAGAGGTGACGATGGCGTTTATCGATATCGGGATACGGCAGGGCAGTGATGTCCATGCACGTCGGGCACCGCTATACGAAGGCGGCGGGAAACGGGTGTTCGATCTTGCCGTCAGCCTCGCGCTGCTGCCGCTGATCCTGCCGGTGATTATTGTTTTATACTGTCTGGTGGCATCCACGGGTCAGGGCGGTCTTTATGCCCACCCGAGGGTTGGGCGTGCCGGTAAGGTTTTCCGCTGTTGGAAAATCAGAACGATGGTCCCTGATGCACAGGCCGCGCTGCCGGCGATTCTATTGGCGCGACCTGATCGCGCGCTGGAATGGGCGTTGTACCAAAAGCTGACCAAAGATCCGCGCGTGATCCCCGGTGGCCATTTCCTGCGTCGCACCGGTCTGGATGAACTGCCCCAGATCTGGAACGTACTGCGCGGCGATATGTCTTTGGTCGGGCCGCGCCCCGTCACCCGGGCGGAGCTGCACAGCTACGGTGATGCCCGCCACGCTTACCAACGGGTGCGCCCGGGGGTCACAGGGCTTTGGCAGGTATCGGGGCGCGGCATCTTGCTGTTTGCCGAACGCGCCTCGCTTGATGAACGCTATGCCCGCCAGCCAAGCTTTATGGGCGATCTCAAGATCATCGCGCGCACTCTGCCCGTCCTGCTGCGCCCCACCGGATACTGACGGGGCGCAACAACAGTTAACGCGGTGACAAGGCGCTAGACCAACCCTTTGATCCCCGTTGCGGTGGTGCCGCTGTCGCGCACTTTTGAGATGCGAAACGGATAGACGACCCCCGCCATCAAACCGGGCAGAGTGATTGCATCCCCGCTTTTTAGCGTCACCGCGACATCACCAGCCCCACCGACCATAAAGCCACGGGTGATCTGCGGCAGGTCGGCGGTATCGTCGGGCACAATATCAAAGGCCCCGCAAATAGGGCCGGTCAATCCTGCGGTATAGTCATTGAAATTGTCGGTAATTGGCATGTCGCTCTCCGTTTGCTGAAAAGCGCAGCTTGGTCTACCGATCCTACCTAAATCTTACCCCACCGTGCGGAGCACCCCCAAGGCCGGCAACCAGCCTTGGGGAAGATCATTCACGCAAGCTTGCCGTGGCAATGCTTGAACTTTTTGCCCGACCCGCAGGGGCATTCATCATTGCGCGCAGGGGTGCCCCACGTGCTTGGATCATTCTCGTCGAACCCCGCCACAGCGGTCGAACCGGACGCGGCTGCGGCGGTCGAAGCCGGCGCTTCGCTGTTCTCTTCCGCCGCCTGCGCGGCGTTAACCTGCGCCGCGGCCTGACGTTCCTGCATTTGCGACAGGATTTGCTGCTGCTCTTCCTCTGTCATCGGACGGATTTGACCCAGCTTCTGGGTCACTTCGGTCCGCAGGCTGTCCAGCATGCTTTCAAACAGTTGGAAGGATTCGTTCTTGTATTCGTTCAACGGATCACGTTGCGCATAGCCGCGGAAACCGACGACCGACCGCAGATGTTCCAGCGTCAGAAGGTGATCACGCCACTTGCCGTCAATCGCCTGCAACAACACCTGCTTTTCGATGTTGCGCATATTCTCGGGGCCGAACTGTTCAGCCTTCTGGGCCATCATGTTTTCGCTGGCTTCGACAAGACGTTCGCGGATGACCTCATCGTCGACGCCTTCTTCCTCACACCATGCTGCAACGGGCACATCCAGGTTCAGCTGATCCGCAACCGCGGCTTGGAAACCTTGTGTATCCCACTGATCTGCATAGGTTTTCGGCGGCATGAACTGGTCGATCAAATCGTCGATCACCTGCTCGCGCATGTCGGCGGTGATCTCTTGCAGGTCGGCAGCTTCCATGATGTCGCGGCGCTGGCCAAAGATGACCTTCCGCTGATCGTTCATCACATCGTCGAACTTCAACAGCTGTTTACGAATGTCAAAGTTGCGCCCTTCGACCTTGGCCTGCGCGCGCTCCAGCGACTTGTTGACCCAAGGGTGCACAATCGCTTCGCCCTCTTTCAGGCCAAGCGTCGTTAGCACTTTCTCAAGCCGTTCAGAGCCGAAAATACGCATCAGATCGTCTTCGAGAGACAGGTAGAAGGACGACCGGCCGGGGTCACCCTGACGGCCCGAACGGCCGCGCAGCTGGTTATCGATCCGGCGGCTTTCGTGACGCTCGGACGCCAGAACATAAAGCCCCCCTGCGTCGAGCACCTTTTTCTTCTCGTCAGCGTGTTCCGCTTCAATCTTTTCACGGATCGCAACGGGATCGGCATCAGGATCAGCGTCCAGCGCTTCAATCACCTTCAGCTCGACGTTGCCGCCCAGCTGAATGTCGGTGCCGCGACCAGCCATGTTTGTCGCGATGGTGACCGCGCCGAACTTGCCCGCATCCGCCACGATCTGCGCTTCCTGCTCGTGCTGGCGCGCGTTCAGAACGTTATGCTTGATGCCCGCTTCGGTCAGCATCTGGCTCAGCATTTCGGATTTCTCGATAGAGGTGGTACCCACCAGAACCGGTTGGCCTATCGCATTGGCTTCTTTGACCTTTTCGATCATAGCCTGATATTTTTCCAGCGCCGAACGATAGACCTGATCGTCTTCGTCCACACGGGCAACCGGCACGTTGGTCGGGACAACGACCACACCCAGCCCGTAAATCTCGGCGAATTCTTCGGCTTCGGTTTCGGCAGTACCCGTCATGCCCGCCAGCTTGTCATAAAGCCGGAAGTAGTTTTGGAAGGTGACCGAGGCCAACGTCACGTTCTCGGGCTGGATCTGGCAACCTTCCTTCGCTTCGATCGCCTGATGCAACCCGTCGGACAGACGACGACCGGACATCATACGCCCGGTGAATTCGTCGATCAGCATCACCTCGCCGTCGCGCACGATGTAATCCTTGTCGCGCTGGAACAGCTTATGCGCCCGCAAACCTTGGTTCACATGGTGCACGATGGTGGTGCTTTCGGGGTCATACATCGTTAACCCTTCTTCCAGCAGGCCGCGGCTGTGCAGCTCTTGCTCGAGGAACTCGTTCCCTTCGTCGGTAAAGGTCACGTTGCGGGTTTTCTCGTCCAGCTCGTAGTGGCTTTCCTGCAGCAGCGGGATCACATCGTCGACGATTTTATACATCTCGGAGCGGTCTTGCGACGGGCCAGAGATAATCAGCGGCGTCCGCGCCTCGTCGATCAGAATACTGTCGACTTCATCCACGATGGCAAAGTTGTGCTGTTTCTGGAAAATCTGGCTCAGCTCAGACTTCATGTTATCGCGCAGATAATCAAAGCCCAGCTCGTTGTTCGTGGCGTAGGTTACGTCGCAATTATAGGCGGCGCGTTTGTCTTCCTCGGTCATGCCGGACACCGCAGCGCCCGTGGTCAGCCCCAGCGAGGCAAAGACCTTGCCCATCCAGTCGGCGTCCCGTTTCACGAGGTATTCGTTCACCGTGACCACATGCACGCCCTTGCCGGTCAGCGCATTGAGGTAAGCGGCCAGCGTCGCGGTCAGGGTTTTACCCTCACCGGTTTTCTGCTCGGAGATGTTACCCTGATGCAGGAAAATCGCCGACATCAACTGCGTGTCAAAGGCGCGCAGACCCAAGGTCCGGCGTGCGCCTTCGCGGCAGTTCGCAAAAGCTTCCGGCAGCAGATCATCAAGGCTTTCGCCGTCAATCGCCCGCTTGCGCAGCTCTTCCGTTTTTTGCTTCAGACCGTCGTCGGTCAAAGCCAAGAATTCTTCTTCCAGCGCGTTGATCTTTTCAACCAGCGGGCGGGTCGCCTTGATTTTACGGTCGTTTGGGGTCCCAAAGACTTTTTTGGCGAGTGTTCCGATGCCCAGCATGCAATCTCCTGCCGAAGTTATGTTCCAAGGCGTCCATCTGCTTGCCGAGCCGCCGGACAGCCCCTAGATACAAGACTGAACGTGCGCCAAGGCCGCGCCCATAGGGCGATGTAAGGGCCGCACTAAACCGTGTCAATGTAGCAGCCCCTTGTGGCTGCCAAACCAAGGACAGATACATGCAAAAACCTCTCACTTTTCTGGCACCATTCGTGGTGGCAGCTTCGCTCGCCCTGCCCGCTGTTGCGCAGGACGACACTGCCGAAAACACGGATGCGCAGACAGACGTCACCGCTGAAACCGTGGTTGCCACGGTCAATGGCACCGACATCACGATTGGCAGCATGATCATTGCCCGCGCCACTCTGCCCGAACAATATCAACAGCTTCCCCCCGAAGTCCTTTTCAAAGGCATTCTGGATCAGCTTGTGCAGCAAACCGCCTTGTCGCAAGACTTTGACGGCGAAGTGCCAAAGCGGATCGAGATGGCGCTTGAAAACGAACGTCGCCAGCTGATCGCGGGCGAAGTGATCGAGAGAGCAATGGCCCAGGACGTCACCGAGGAAGAGCTGCAAGCCGCCTATGACGAAGCTTACGCCGATGCGGAACCGACCGAGGAATTCAGCGCGTCGCATATTCTGGTAGAAACAGAAGAAGAAGCCCAAGCCGTCAAGAAAGAGCTGGATGAAGGCGCGGATTTTGCCGAGCTGGCGAAAGAAAAGTCCACCGGTCCTTCCGGTCCTGCGGGCGGTACTTTGGGTTGGTTCGGGCCCGGCATGATGGTGCCCGCGTTTGAAATCGCCGTTGCCGAGCTTGAAGTCGGCACTGTGTCTGAACCCGTTGAAACCCAGTTCGGCTGGCACGTGATCAAACTGGACGACAAGCGCCAGAAAGAAGCGCCCAAGCTCGAAGACGTGAAGGACGAGCTGGAAACCCAGGTCCGTCAGGTCAAGGCACAGACCCTGATCGAAAAGACCACCGAAGCCGCAGATGTCGACCGGTCGGCGGCTGACACTATCGACCCTTCGGTTCTGACCAACCTCGGCCTGCTGGAGTAACAAATGGGCAAAATCACCGCTGTATCCCCGCTGGCACCCGATCACTTCCCTGATCTTCCTGTCATCGATGGTGTGCGTTTCGCCACCATCGCGGCGGGGGTACGGTATCAAGGCCGCACCGATGTGATGCTGGCCGAATTGGCCCCGGGCTCTACGGTGGCGGGGGCGTTTACGCGCTCTGCCACCCGCGCCGCGCCGGTTCTGGATTGTCAGGCCAAGATCGGCGCGACATCAGACACCGGTGCCGCAATCCTGGTCAATTCGGGCAACGCCAATGCCTTCACCGGCAAGGGCGGCGTCACCGCGGTCGAAGCAATTACCGCTGCGGTTGCTGATGTCTGTAATATTCCCCAATCGCGTGTTTTCACCTCATCGACCGGTGTGATCGGCGAACCGCTGCCCCACGACCGGATTACGGCTGTTCTGGCGGACCTTAAGGGCGCGTTGTCCGACAAGGGCATTTCCGATGCGGCCAAGGCGATCATGACCACGGACACCTTCCCCAAAGGGGCACGTGCCGAGGTCGAGATTGACGATAAAACAGTCTCTATCGCGGGGATTGCGAAGGGATCGGGCATGATCGCGCCAGATATGGCGACGATGCTGGTCTATATCTTCACCGATGCGGTTGTCAGCCAACCGGCGCTGCAAAAGATGCTGTCGACCCATACCGATAGCACCTTTAACTGCATCACCGTGGATAGCGACACATCGACATCCGACAGTCTGATCCTGGCTGCAACTGGCGCGTCGGGCGTAGATGCCAGCGAAAGCGATGCGTTCTCGGAAGCGCTGCACGGCGTCATGCTGAACCTCGCGCATCAGGTTGTGCAAGACGGCGAAGGGGCGACCAAATTCGTCGAGATCGCCGTGACCGGTGCCGCTACGGATGATGATGCCAAGACCCACGGCATGGCCATCGCGAATTCCCCCCTCATCAAGACCGCCATCGCGGGCGAGGACCCGAACTGGGGCCGCGTGGTAATGGCCGTCGGTAAATCAGGTGCCGCTGCTGATCGGGATCGTCTGTCAATCCGCTTTGGCGATATCGAGGTGGCCAAAGACGGCTGGCGCAGCCCCGACTACTCGGAAGAGGCAGCGGCGGCGCATATGAAGGGCCAGAACATCACCATCGGCGTTGATCTGGGCCTTGGCGACGGCAAAGCAACGGTTTGGACCTGTGACCTTACCCACGGCTATATCGAGATCAACGCGGACTATCGTTCGTGAAGGTTATCCTTGTCTCGGCGGTTGCCCTGATCGACGTGGACGGGCGCGTGCTTTTGGCACAGCGCCCGCCCGGCAAATCCATGGCCGGTTTGTGGGAGTTTCCGGGCGGCAAGGTCGAAGCCGGCGAAACCCCCGAAGCCGCGCTGATCCGCGAGTTGCAAGAAGAACTGGGCATCGACACATGGGCCTCCTGCCTTGCCCCGCTGACCTTTGCCAGCCATGCCTACGACGATTTCCACCTGCTGATGCCGCTGTTTGCCTGCCGCAAATGGAATGGCACACCGCAGGCGCGCGAGGGGCAGACCCTGAAATGGGTCCGTGCCAATGCGTTGAAAGATTATCCGATGCCCCCTGCGGACATTCCCCTGATTCCGATCCTGCGCGACTGGCTTTAGGGCCAGCGCGACCTCGCTGCTGTTTCTTTACGCGCGTGAATACTGCTTCCTTGACTTTTTTGTTGCTAGACTTAGGCAAATTGTCGCTTATAAAGATGCAACTTCAGGTTCTTCTGGGAGGAAGCAATGCTTCGCACAATCACCATCGGTTCCACCGTATCCGTCCAGGGTATTTTCGTCCGCGACATGCCCGACGGCCGCGTATCGGTTAAAGTTGATGACGCGATCTATACCGGCAAGCCAATCCAGCGTCGGAACTGATCAAGCACACGCAAAACATCTGAACCATCCCCCTGCCCCAAGCGTTTGCTTAGGTCATCAAGGATGGATCAATCATGAAGCCTCAACGTGTTATCGTTATTCTGAACAAGGGCTCCGGCCGCCAAGACGGGACAGAGCGTAAGTCCCGGATTTCAGACAGGTTTCAACACCACAACATTCCCGTCAGCTTCGTTGAATTCTCGCCCAATGGCGCGGATTTGGGACAGGTGGCGCAATCCACTGCCGAGGCGAACCCTGATGCCACCATCGTCGCGTCAGGCGGCGACGGAACGATCAGCGGCGTCGCCTCGGGCTTGGCGCATGTGCCCAACCAGATGGGGATTATCCCCGCGGGCACCTTCAACTATTTCGCCCGATCGCTGAACCTACCCGAAACCGTTGACGAAGCCGTGGATGTCATCGCCAAGGGTGTCCTGCGCCCCACGGACATCGCCAAGATCAATGGCAACGCGTTTCTGAACAACGCCAGCATCGGGGCCTATGCCGCCATCCTGAAAACCCGCGAAGGCATCTATGACCGCTGGGGCCGCAGCCGTGTCGCGGCCTATTGGTCGGTGGTCAAAGCGCTGGCAACACTCCGCGCGCCGCTCAGGCTGACGGTGACGATTGATGGCAAATCCTTTAAGCATAGGACACCGCTGGTCTTTGCGATCAGCAACGCCTTTCAGCTGAACCAAATGGGGCTGAGCGGCGAAGACTGTATCGCCAAGGGCGGCATGGTGCTGCTGGTTGCCCCCGATACGAACCGCTGGGGGTTGTTCAAACACGCCGCCGCGCTAGCCCTTGGGGTCGCGAAACGTGAAACCGACTATCAAATGCACTGCGGGAACGAGATCACGCTTGAGATGCCGCATAAATCACGTCCCGTCGCCCGCGACGGAGAGCTAAGCCGCATGAAGGGCCCGTTCAAACTGCACATGCAGCGCGAGGCCCTGCAACTGATCGTTCCTGCCGAATTTAACGAGGCCGTCAGATGAGCACATTGGTACATCTCTCAGATTTACACTTCGGCAAGGATCGACCCGACCTGCTGGAACCGCTTCTCTCTTGTGTGAACGAGCTGAACCCCGATATTGTCGCCATCTCGGGCGATTTCACGCAGCGCGCGCGGCGGAGCCAGTTCGAGGAAGCGCATAACTTTATCCAGCGGATCAACGCGCCTGTCTTGGGTGTGCCGGGGAACCATGATGTCCTGCTTGACCGCCCGTTCCAGCGGTTTTTCATGCCGTGGCGGCGGTATCGCAAATGGATCAACGCCGATCTGACGCCGCGGTATGAAGACGACGATATGGTCGTCATCGGCATCAACTCGGTCGATCGCTTTTCGTGGCAGACGGGAAAGCTGACGGCAGGGCGTATCGCGCATGCCTGCAAGGCGATGGACGACACCGCCGCGCGCAAAGCCCGCGTGTTAGTGGTGCATCACCCGCTAGAGCATCCCAATCACACCAAGAAAAAGCCCATACCCGGTGCGGAAATCGCGTTGGAAAAGCTGCTGTCTTGCGGGGCGAACCTGATCCTGTCGGGGCACCTTCACACGTGGCACGCAGAGAATTTTACCGTCGAATCCGGCGGCACCACGGCGATCCAGTTGCATGCGGGGACCAGCCTGTCGTCTCGCGTGCGCGGAGAGCCGAATGATTTCAACCTTGTGAAGATCTCGGACGATCAGGTCTGTGTCGATCGGTTAAGCTTTAACGAAGATAAACGGGTGTTCGAAACGACAGAAGCCCGGACATTTAACCGGGCTTCTGATCATCAGATATCGGACGAAGTGTAACTTAGTCCAGCGTGCGCACGACTTCTTCGCGTGTGAAGATTTCGATAACGTCGCCCGGACGGATGTCTTCGTAGTTCTCGAACGCCATACCACATTCCTGGCCTGACGGTACTTCGGCAACTTCGTCCTTGAAGCGCTTGAGCGTTTTCAGCGTGCCCTCGTGGATCACGACATCGTCGCGCAGCAGGCGCACACCAGCGGCGCGGCTTGCTTTGCCTTCGGTGACCAGACAGCCCGCAACCTTGCCAACGCCAGTCACTTTGAACACCTCTTTGATCGACGCATAGCCGATGAAGTGTTCGCGGATCTCGTTGCTCAGCAGGCCACTTGCGGCAGCTTTCACATCATCAACCATGTCATAGATGACCGAGTAATACCGGATCTCGACACCCTTCTGGTTGGCCGAGGCACGGGCCGAGGCGTTTGCACGGACGTTGAAACCGATGATCGGCGCGTTGGAGGCTTCGGCAAGACCAACGTCGGTGTCGGTGATCGCACCCACGCCCGAGTGAAGGACGCGCACGCGGACTTCGTCGTTGCCAATTTTTTCCATCGCTTGAACGATCGCTTCGGCAGAACCCTGAACGTCTGCTTTGATCAACAAAGGCAGCTCGCTAATGGTTTCGTTCACCTTGGCGTTCGCCATCAGCTGTTCCAGCGTCGTCGCAGCACCAGCCGCAGCGCGTTTGTCTTTGGCGGCTTTTTCGCGGTATTCCGCAATCTCGCGCGCCTGCGCTTCGGTGTCGGTAACGTTCAGAACGTCGCCCGCACCCGGTGTCCCGTTCAGCCCAAGTACCTCTACCGGCACGGACGGGCCTGCTTCTTTCACGCGCTCGCCCTGATCGTTGATCAGCGCACGGACCTTACCGTACTGCTCGCCCACAACAAAGATGTCGCCCTGACGCAGCGTACCGTTCTGAACAAGAACAGTCGCAACGGGGCCGCGGCCCACGTCAAGCTGCGCTTCGATCACGGCACCGACCGCGGCGCGGTTCGGGTTCGCTTTCAGTTCCAGCAGTTCCGCTTGCAGCGCGATGGCTTCCAGCAGTTCGTCCAGACCTTGACCCGTGGTGGCCGATACTTCGACGTCCTGTGTTTCACCGGACATCTTTTCAACGATGACCTCGTGCTGCAGCAGGTCCGTACGGACTTTGTCAGGGTTCGCTTCGTATTTGTCGATCTTGTTGATCGCCACGATCATCGGCACCTTGGCCGCTTTCGCGTGGTTAATCGCTTCGATCGTCTGAGGCATCACTGCATCATCCGCCGCGACCACCAGAACGACGATGTCGGTGACCTGCGCACCGCGTGACCGCATCGAGGTAAAGGCCGCGTGGCCCGGTGTATCGAGGAAGCTCAGAACCTGACCGTTGTCGGTTGTGACCTGATAGGCACCGATGTGCTGCGTGATACCGCCCGCTTCGCCGGACTGAACCTTGGCTTTGCGGATCGCGTCAAGCAGCGATGTCTTACCGTGGTCAACGTGGCCCATGATCGTGATGACCGGAGGACGCGATACCAGATCTTTCGGATCGTCTTCGGCTTCCTTGATCACGTCTTCAACGTCAGCGTCGGAAACGCGCACCACTTTGTGGCCGAATTCCTCGATGATCAGCTCGGCTGTGTCAGCGTCGATGGTTTCGTTCTGCGTGACCATCATGCCGTTTGTCATCAATGCTTTGACGACAGCGCCAACGCGTTCGGCCATCCGGTTCGCCAGTTCGGAAACCACGATCGCCGGAGGCAGGTTGACGTTGCGCACGACCTTTTCACGCTCAACCGAACCGCCCATTGCCTTCTGGCGCTGGCGTTCCTGCTTGCGTTTCATCTGCGCCATGGACCGTTGACGGCCACCTTCGCCACCGGACAAAGCCTGGTTCAGCGTCAGTTTGCCGGAACGACGACTATCGTCGCCACCCTTGTTGCGCTTGTTGGTTTCCTCGCGGTCGCCTTCTTTCTTGCGGGCCGCAGGGGTCGGTGCGCCGGATTTGATGTTCGGCGAACGCGGCGCAGCAGGGGCCGCTGCGGGGGCTGCGGCAGCGGCTGCTGCGGCTTCCGCTTCTTTCTTGCGGCGCTCGTCCTCTTCGGCTTTCGCCTTCAGGCTTTCCTCGCGCTCACGCTCTTCGGCTTCTTTCGCCTCGATCTCGGCACGACGACGCTCGCGGTCTTCCGCGCGGGCCTTTTCCTCGGCTGCGCGTGCTTCGGCTTCTTCCGCCTCGCGGGCGCGGGCAGCCTGAACCGCCTTCAGCCGGCGTTCCATTTCGGAATTGGTGATCCCTGCCGGACGCTTGGAGGGATCCCCGAGCGATGGATTGCTACCGCCGCCGGCTTTTGCGCCAGCAGGTTTGGGCACCACAACGCGCTTGCGCTTGGTCTCGACCACGACGTTTTTCGTCCGCCCGTGGCTAAAGCTTTGCTTTACGTTGCCGGGACGCGAAGACGCTCCCCGCAGGCCCAATGTCTTTTTGCCGTCACTATCGCTCATGAAGCTCGTCTATCCTTTCGGGTGACCGTTGCCACCCTCGTTTATGCGCACGCCTTTTAACCGCTGAGCCTCCTCTACAACACGAGAGGTAAGACCACCAGAGGCGAGCGCCCCATGTATCACAGTTTGGCGTCCGAAAGCCAAACCCAATTCGTCTGCCGTCAGCCAGCCAATGTAATGGCCGTAATGCGGCGTGCTTAGTTTCGATTTGCCGCGGCCCGATCCATCTACTGCCTGGATCAACACTTCGGCTTCTTCCATTTGCAGCCAACCTTTGACTTTTTCGTAGCCCGCAACGGCCTTGCCCGCCTTGCGTTGCAACGAAATCAGGTCAACCACACGGCGGACAAGTTGCTTTTCAACTTCATCCACCAAATCATCCGCAACCTTGACAGGTTGCTTGGCCGAGCGGGCGAACAGACCCTTCTTGGCCGCTTTTTCCAACGCGGCCCGATCCGCTGACACATACATCCCCCGACCGGGCAGTTTCCCCATTATATCCGGGAAAACATGCATGTCGGGACCAATGACAAAGCGGATCAGCCCGTTTTTGGGCTGCGCCTCGCCAGTGGCGATACACTTTCGTTCGGGACCGTCTTGCCGGTCTTTAGAAACGCCACCACGTGTCATATCGTTCCCCAAGGCCCCGCGATCAGGCCTCGGCCTCCTCGTCCGTGTCGATGTCGGCATCGAACTCTTCGTCGACATCATCCGCTTCAAGCTCCGCAGGATCGACCCACCCCAGCAGGACGCGCGCGGTCATGATCAGCTTTTGCGCATCTTCCAGCGACAGATCGAAAGGTTCAAGTGTACCTTCATCCTTGGTGCGTTCGCCATTCACGGTAGTCCAGCCGCCGGCAAGCTCCCAATCCGCGCAAGTCGCGAAATCTTCGAGCGTTTTAACGTCGTCTTTGGCCAGTGCCTCAATCATTTGGGGTGTCAGGCCGTCGAATTCAATAAGCGTGTCGTCCACACCCAAGGCGCGCGCCGCATCAAGCGCCGCTTTGTTCTGCGCTTCGATCACGTCACGGGCGCGGGCTTGCAGTTCGCTTGCGGTGTCTTCGTCAACACCGTCGATGACCAGCAGCTCGTCCACTTCGACATAGGCGACTTCTTCAAGGTTGGTGAACCCTTCGGAGACCAGAAGCTGGGCAAAGAATTCATCCAGATCCAGATTGTCCATGAACAGCTTGGTGCGCAGTTCGAACTCTGCCTGACGGCGCTGGCTCTCTTGCTCTTCGGTCATGATGTCGATGTCCAGACCGGTCAGCTGCGACGCCAGACGCACGTTCTGACCACGACGACCAATCGCCAGCGACAGTTGTTCTTCGGGAACGACGACTTCGATCTTGCCGGCTTCCTCGTCCAGAACAACCTTGGAGACCTCGGCAGGCTGAAGCGCGTTCACAAGGAACGTCGGCTGGTCTTCGTTCCACGGGATAATATCGATCTTTTCGCCCTGAAGCTCGTTCACAACGGCCTGAACGCGGCTGCCGCGCATACCAACGCAGGCCCCCACAGGGTCGATGGAGCCATCATAAGAGATGACAGCGATTTTCGCGCGCGAACCGGGGTCACGGGCAACGGCCTTGATCTCGATGATGCCGTCATAGATTTCAGGCACTTCCATCTTGAACAGCTCGGCCATGAATTCGGGCGCGGTGCGGCTCAGGAAGATCTGCGGGCCGCGCTGTTCGCGGCGCACATCCTTGATGTACACGCGGATACGGTCGTTCGGGCGATAGCTTTCGCGGCCGATTTTCTCGTTGCGACGCAGGATCGCTTCGCCAGCGCCCACATCGACGATAACGTTGCCATATTCCTCGCGCTTGACCAGACCGTTGATGATCGTGCCGGCGCGGTCTTTGAACTCTTCGTACTGGCGGTCGCGCTCGGCTTCGCGGACCTTCTGCAAGATCACCTGCTTGGCGGATTGCGCGGCGATACGGCCCATTTCAACCGGTGGGACTTCTTCGCTGAATTCCTGACCGACTTCGGGGTTAGCCATATACTGCTTGGCCTGCTCTACCGTGAACTCCGCCTGATAGTTCTCAAGCTCGTCATCGGCCACAACCGTACGCACACGGGTAAAGGTCGCGCGACCGGTCTTGCGGTCGATGGAAACGCGAATGTCCATCTCAGCGCCGTAGCGCGACTTCGCCGCCCGAGCGAGCGATTCTTCCATCGCTTCAACCACGAGATTGGGGTCGATCATCTTTTCGCGGGCCACAGCCTCGGCGGTTTGCAGCAGTTCCAGCTGGTTGGCAGATGTAATGGCCATTTAGTCGTCTCCCTCGGTGGACCCTTCGGTCTCGATGTCATCGAATTTGGTTTCGTCAATCGCACCGGACGCTTTGCGTTGGCGCAGCATTTCTTTGATCAGATCGTCGGTCAGAACCAGTTTGGCGTCGGTCAGCCAATCGAACTTGAGCCCGATGGTGCCTTCCTCGACGTTGATCAGCACCTCGTCATCCTCGACGCCTGCCAGCTCGCCCTTAAAGCGGCGGCGGCCGTCGATCAGTTCGCCGGTCTCGATCTTGGCCTCATAGCCCTCAAACATCTCGAAATCCTTGAGCCGCGTCAGCGGGCGGTCGATGCCGGGGCTCGACACTTCAAGGGTGTATTCATCAAGGATCGGATCCTCCACATCCATGACAGCGCTGATGGATTGGCTGATCAGGGCCAGCTCGTCCACCTCGATACCGCCATCGGGACGGTCTGCCATCACCTGCAACGTCGTCGACTTGCCCGACATCAGGCGAACGCGCACCAGTTCAAACCCCATATCCTCGATCACCGGTGTGATGATCTCGGCCATGCGGCGATCAATGGCTGCTTTTGCAATCAGGTCGTTGTTCATAATCTCACTATCATCCTGCAGTTTCGAGCAGGCACAAAAAAACGGGCGCGCGGCCCGTGTTCAAGATCGGTGGAGCCTCAGGTGTGGACCCCGATGCGCCGCTGTTGAGACGTCATATACGCCCGTATATGTGAAACTGCAAGCCCCGTGTGCCTGCCCTGCTTAGGCCAGCCACCAGCGTTCGGCGGCGCGCAGGTTGTCCAGCGGGCGATGCTGGCCGGTGCGCAGGGGCATGGCGATGCTGCGTGACACCGCATGGGTCACCCCGCGTGCATGGGGCAGCAAGGCAATATCATCATAGGATTGAAGGGCTTCGCCATCATTCAGGTCTGCCGCTTCGACCAGATATTCAGCCATCGCCTGCGCACGAACCTGCTGCGCGGGAATGGAAACCAGTTCAACCGTATCGAACCAGCCGGCGCTGCGCCCTTTGTAGTGATCCGCCACACGTTCGGCCAAAACCTGCTGACCCGGCGTAAATCTTCGCAGACGGTACAGGCCGGTGCCGATGCCGTCGTCCATCGCGTGGGCGGCGCGTATCACATGGCGCGGGTCCGCCAGCGTAAAGGGCAAGTCCATCGCGGGCGCATCCATCGTGATGCGCAGCTGATGGGGGCCCGTCGCCTCTACCACACCGTCCAGCGCGAGGGACGCGACAACATCGCGCGCGGTCATGGGGCGTTGATCGTGAAACAGCACATCCTTGCGCAGATCGACCAGCCAGACGCGCCCGTCGGCGCTGCCTTGCCAGGCTGTTGCCAGCTCTCCGCGCAGGGTGCCGTCAGCGGCGATTTCGGTCAGCGTATCAAAGATCAGTCCCTGCCGCGCCACCTGCATGAACAGGCCATCGCCCTGCCCCCAGGTATCGCTGCGCGCCGCCCCCGACAGCGCCATCCGCAACCGCCCGCCCGCTTTGGGCATGGACGCCGCCGACACGCCTGTCGCCGCCAGCAAGGCCGCCGCAGCACCCGAGGCAAATAAAGCACGGCGATCCATCAAAGAGCGGGTCATTGCGCAGCAATCCTGTCCATCGTGCGCACCAGTTCGGCGCTGATGCCGGGTTCGGACAGCGCGTGACCGGCGTTGCGCACCATCTTCAGCTCGGCATTGGGCCAAGCCTGCGCCAGTTCATACGCGCTGGAGGGGGGGCAAATCATATCGTAGCGGCCTTGCACAATCACGCCGGGGATATGGGCAATGCGGTCCACATGCGCAAGGATCTGGCCGTCAAACTCAAGAAATCCGGCGTTGGTGAAATAGTGATTCTCGAGCCGGGCGAAGGTGCGCGAATATTCCCCCGGTCCCTCATACGACCCGCCCGACGCATGGATCGAAGCCAGCGCGTTTTCCCACGCGGCCCAGGCCTTGCCGTATTTCACCTCGGTCATGCGGTCACCGCAGAACAGCCGCCGGTGATAGGCCGCGATCAGATCGCCGTGCTCGGCTTCGGGGATCAGGCCGGTAAACCGCGCCCAAAGATCGGGCCAGAACTTGCCCGCGCCGCCGCCATAGAACCAGTCTAGCTCCGCCTGCGTCATCATGAAAACGCCGCGCAGGATGATATTGCGCACCCTCTCGGGGTGGGTTTCGGCATAGATCAACGCCAGCGTCGCGCCCCAGCTGCCACCAAAAGCGATCCATTTCTCGATGCCAAGCGCTTCGCGGATGCGTTCAATATCCGCGACCAGATCCCATGTGGTGTTATTGATGACCGACGCAAAAGGCTTGGACCGCCCGCACCCGCGCTGGTCAAACAGGATCACGTGATATTTTGCCGGATCGAAATAGCGCCGCATCGACGGGCTGCACCCGCCACCGGGGCCGCCATGCAGGACCACAACGGGGATGCCATCGGGGTTGCCGCATTGTTCGACATAGATCGAATGACCATCGCCCACATCCATCATCCGCTGATCGAACGGGTCGATCGGCGGGTGAAGATATTGCACTGCGCGCTTTTGGTCCGGGATTTTGTCCATTACAGCCCTATATAGTCATTGGACCCAAAAGAGCACAGAGAGATCAGAATGCAAGCGCCTCAAAGCACTGTTGACCCCGCCGAGATCGAAAAGTTTCAGGCCATGGCCGCCGAATGGTGGGACGAGAACGGCAAGTTCAAGCCGCTGCATATGCTCAATCCCTGCCGTCTGGATTACATCACCTCCCAAATCGCCGGAGAGTTCGACCGTGACCTGAAATCGCCCGAACCGTTTCGCGGGCTGCGGATTCTGGACATCGGCTGCGGCGGCGGGCTGCTGTCGGAACCCATGGCGAGGTTGGGTGCGACCGTCGTCGGTGCCGATGCCGCAGCAGGCAACATCCCCGTCGCGCAGGTCCATGCGCAACAATCGGGGCTCGACATCGACTATCGCCACACCACCGCCGAGGCGCTGGCCGAAGCGGGGGAACAATTCGACGTGGTGCTGAACATGGAGGTGGTCGAACATGTCGCCTCTCCTATCGATTACCTGATCGCCTGCCGCACCCTGCTGAAACCCGGCGGGCTGCACATCTGTTCGACGCTGAACCGCAACCCCAAGTCTTTCATGATGGCGATTGTCGGGGCAGAGCACGTGATGCGCTGGCTGCCCAAGGGCACCCATGAATGGTCGAAATTCATCACGCCGGATGAACTCTTTGACCTGCTGCACAAGGCGGGCCTGACGGCGGTGGATCGCAAGGGCTTCGTGTTCAACCCGATCACATGGTCGTGGCGTCTGTCGGACCGTGACCTGAGCGTCAACTACGTCACCGCCAGCCTGAAGCCAGAGTGACCCAAACCGGCGTCAGCCTTCCAGCTGGCGCCGCAGGGCGCGCAGGGTATCGAGCGTGGCACGCACCTGCGCCTCGCCCAGATCATCGGCCACGTCATTGATCAATGGCGAGATTTGCCGGATCGCATGATCCCGCGCGTTGCGCCCTGCGGGGCTGATCGCCACCATCTTGCGCCGCGCATCGTCCCAATCGGGGCGGATATGCACATAGCCCGCCCAGACCAGTTTATTCAGCGTATTTGTCATCGCGCCACGGGTGACATTGAACGTCTCGGCCAGCTGCGCGGGGGTCTTTTCGCCGTCATGCCAGGCCAGATTGTTCAGCACCGAAAAATGCGAAATCTCCATGCCTTTGGGCAGCGCCCGGGTCAGCCGGTTGCGCATCCGTTGATCAGCCGACAGCAATTCGCTGATCAACGTGATCGCAAGTGAGTTTCGATTTTCCGTCATAAGCCGTTACTAAGGTGCCTTGAAATCCCGCCGGTTGGCAAGACTGGGTACGCGGGTACGTGCCTGATGTACACGCGCCATGTCCAGCGTGAACGGATAAATGCCCGGCGCGGTGCCCGCATCCAGCAGCACCTCGCCCCACGGGGCAACAACCAGCGAATGGCCGTAGGTGTCGCGGGTCTTGTGGCTGTCGCTGGCATGGGTGCCGGTCTGCGCAGGGGCTAACACGAAACACCCTGTCTCGATCGCGCGGGCCCGCAGCAGCATGTGCCAATGCGCGGCACCGGTCACGGGCGAAAACGCGGCGGGCATGGTCAGGATCGTGGCCCCCGCATCCGCCAGCGCCTGATAGAGCTTGGGAAAACGCATGTCATAGCAGATACTCATCCCGATATTGGCGAAAGGCGTCTGCGCCACAACCGCCTGATCGCCGGGACGGTAGCCCGCCGATTCGCGGTAGCTTTCGCCCGCGTCGATATCCACGTCGAACATATGGATCTTGTCGTAGCGGGCTTTGATCTGCCCCTGCGGATCAATCAGGAACGACCGGTTGGCAAAGCGCCCGTCCGCATCCCGCGTTTTCAGCCCAAGCGACCCGATCAGCAGCCAGATGCGCGCCTCTTGCGCCACATCCCGCAGGGCGGCGAGGGTGATGTCATCGTCTTCGTGCTGCAAAACGCTGCGCTGGTGGTCGCGGCTGGTCGAGACGCAGTTCGTGACCTCGGGCGTGAGGATAAACGCCGCCCCCTGCGCCGCGGCATCGCGCACCATCTCTACCGTGCCCGCCAGATTGCGGGCCGGTGTATCGCTGACATTCAGCTGGATCAGCGCCGCCTGCATCAGGAGGCCAACAAAGCGTCCAGCTTGCCCGCACGCTCAAGCGCGTAAAGGTCGTCACAGCCGCCGACATGGGTGTCGCCGATAAAGATTTGCGGCACGGTGCGCCCGCCATTTGCGCGTTCGATCATCTCGGACTTACGCTCTGGCTGGGCAAGCACGTCGACCTCGGCAAAGCTCACGCCTTTTTCATTCAGCAGACGTTTGGCGGCATGGCAAAAGCCGCACAGCGGGGAGGTATAGATCTCAACAGGTTGCATGTTGATGTCCTTTCAACAAATGGGTTGGATCAAGACTTAAGTATCTTTTGCCACTCTTGCCAGTGTCACGACGCAGATTGGCCCTGCGCGTGCGTCCAGACAGGCCCGCGCCGACGCCTGTAATGTCGCGCCCGAAGTCATCACGTCATCCACCAACAGCACCGGACGGTCACGCAGCAGGTCGGCGCGGCGGGGATGGGCGGTGATCGCGCCATCCAGATGGGCAATGCGTTCGCGACGTCCCTTCCCCTCTAGCGCGGCGGTGCGTCGGACGCGGCGCAGCGCGTCGGGGCACCACCCAAGCTTGTGTTCACGGGCAAGCGCACGGGCAAGCAGGGCCGATTGGTTGAACCGCCGCTTCCACAGCCGCGCGTAATGCAGCGGCACGGGCACAACCAAAGTTTCAGGCGTGACGAAGGGCGCGATCACCCGCGCCATCCAGTGCCCTGCGGGTTTGGCGATGTCCTGACGGTCGCCGTGTTTCAGCGCCAGCACCAGCCGGCGGCCGGTATCTCGGTACAAAAGGGCTGCGCGCCCGTGGTCCCACGGCGGCGGCGCGGCAAGGCACGCGTCGCAGCGCACGTCTGTCTCGGACAGATCGCCCAGCAAGGGAATACCGCAGGTTTCGCAGACCACACCTTCAATGAACCCCGTGTCGCGCCAGCACGGGCCGCACAGCCCCCCATGTGCAGCCACCCACGCCCCGCACGCCAGACAGGACGGCGGGTAAATCAGCGCAACAGCGGTTTGTAACTGGTCTCGCATGATCTTATTATCCTTTCATGAACGCTTCACACACCCTGACCGATCGCGCGGCGCTGACCCGCAACCGCAGCCGCGCCACCGATGACGCCCTGTTCCTGCACCGCGCCGCGCTTGAAGAGGTCGATGATCGGCTGTCGCTGGTTAACAGAACCTTTACGTCAGCAGCGATTGTTACCGGCTTCCCGCAGGTCTGGGGTGCGCTGCACCCGAACGCGACGCTGGTGGAGGACACCGATACGCTTGCGCTGACCCAGGGCGCGCATGATCTGGTGGTCCATGCGATGGGGATGCATTGGGCGAATGATCCGGTGGGTCAGATCATCCAGTCACGCCGTGCCCTGCAACCCGACGGGCTGTTTTTAAGCGTTGGTTTCGGCGGGCAGACCCTGCACGAGCTGCGCGCCTGTCTGGGTCAGGCCGAGGCGTCGATCACCGGTGGGCTGTCGCCGCGGATCGCCCCTATGGCCGAGTTGCGTGATATCGGCGGGCTGCTGCAACGGGCGGGGCTTGCGCTGCCGGTGGCGGATTCCGTGACGCTGACGACAGAATACAGCGATATCTGGCACCTGATGCGCGACCTGCGCGCCATGGGAGAGGCCAACGCCCTGACCAGCCGCCTGCGCCGCCCCAGCGGCCGCGCGATCTTTGACGCAGCGGGGCAGCTTTACCGCGACCACTACGCCACGCCAGAGGGGCGCATCAAAGCAAGCTTTGAGCTGGTCTTTCTGGCGGGCTGGGCACCGGCGGACAGCCAGCCCAAACCCCTGCGACCCGGCTCTGCGCAGCAACGCTTGGCCGATGCGCTGGCCACGGCAGAAACGCCGCTGCGCGATTGACGCGCGACCATAACCGTTTATCTCAGCGCTAAACGCAGAAAAGGAATGCCAGATGACGCAGCAGCGCCCAGCCCATGCACAACCTGACCACCCCACCGTGCCCGCCCCCAAGGTGGGTATCCTGCTGGCGAACCTCGGCACGCCGGACAACTATGATTACTGGTCAATGCGCCGTTATCTATCGGAATTTCTGTCGGATCGCCGCGTGATCGACTACAGCCCGTGGAAATGGCAACCGCTGCTTCAGCTGGTGATCCTGTCGAAACGCCCCTTCACCAGCGGTGCCGCGTATAAGTCGATCTGGAACCACGAGGCGGGGGAAAGCCCGCTGATGACCATCACCAAACAGCAAACCGCGAAGATAAAAGACGCGATGCAGGCGCGGTATGGTGACGCAGTCATGGTCGATTACTGCATGCGCTACGGCAACCCGTCGACCCAATCCAAGGTGGCGGCGATGACCGCTGCGGGCTGCCAGAAGATCCTGTTCTTTCCGCTGTACCCGCAATACGCCGGTGCCACCTCTGCCACCGCGAATGACGCGTTTTTCGCGGCGCTCGCCAAAGAGAAATGGCAGCCCGCCGCCCGCACGGTTGAACCCTATTTCGACCGCCCCGATTATATCGAAGCGCTCGCTACCTCGATCGAGAAGGCCTACGCCAAGATGGAGACAAAGCCCGACAAGCTGCTGTGCTCGTATCACGGTGTCCCGCTGCGCTATTTGATGGAGGGCGACCCCTATCACTGCCAATGCCAGAAAACGACGCGCCTGCTGAAGGAACGGCTGGGCTGGGACGACACACAGATCATGACGACCTTCCAGTCGAAATTCGGTCCCGAAGAATGGTTGCAGCCCTATACGGTGGAAGAGGTCGCGCGGCAGGCCGAAGCCGGCAACAAAAAGATCGCGGTCTGCGCCCCTGCCTTTTCAGCCGATTGCATCGAAACGCTGGAAGAGATCAACGAAGAGATCAAGGAAAGCTTTGAACACGCGGGCGGGGAGGAGTTTCACTATATCCCCTGCCTCAATGACGACGACTTGCACATCAAGGCGCTGTCCAATGTGATCGAGGAAAACCTGCAAGGCTGGATCGACTAAGCCCTAGCATCGCGCGGGTTGGACCTGAAAACAAAGAAAGCGCCTGTCGTTACAGGCGCTTTTCTTTTGTCCGATGTTATCTGATACCAAACGGCAGACATAAAAAAAGGCGGTGTAGAACACCGCCTTTTTCTAACTGAAACTTCGACCGAATTAGTCGGAAGCAACTGCAGCAGCAACAACGGCCAGCAGCAGCAGAGGAATCAGGATGCCCGAGGAAGAAGAGGTGGACTCTTCAACGATGACGGGTGCTTCGATGATTGGCTCTGCCAGCGAACCAGCAAATGCATTCGATGCAGCAGCTGTCAGAGCAGCGGCGAGAACGAGTTTCTTCATAACATAACCTCCAGAAAAGGCGTACTTCACAGTGTGATAGCACGCGCCCAAGACTTACCTCGTAAAACTTTCTAAACAGCATCAGCGGGCAATTGCAAACCCGGATTTAGCTTTTGAGCACCACAATCGCTAAAAAGTTGTCAAATAAGCAACACTTGGGTGCCGACGTTCGCCATGCCAAAAAGTTCAGCAATATGTTCATTGTACAGGCCGATGCAGCCATTCGACGAACGGCGCCCGATCTTGCGTGTGTCATGCGTGCCATGGATACGGTAGTACGTCCAGCTCAGGTACAGCGCGTGGGTGCCCAAGGGGTTGTCAGGGCCCGGTCCGATCACCGCTGGCCACTCTGGGTTGCGTTCCAACATCGACGGGGTCGGACGCCATGTGGGGCCGACGACCTTCTGGATCACGCTGGTACGCCCACGGCGGGTCAGTTCCTCGGTCAGCGGTACGCTTGAGGGGTACAGTTTGTAGATCGACTGATCCTCGGACCAGTAATGCACCGCGCGGCTGTCGATATCGACAAGAATGGCCCCGTTCTTGGTGTCGCTGAAGTAAGGCTGCCAATCCAGCGTGCGGAAGCTGGAGGTGTTGCGACGCACCGTCTCGGTCAGATCACGCTCCGTCTCCGTCGTCGCTTCGCTGTTGACGCTGCTTTGCGCCAGCGCGGGCGTTGCCAGCATTGCGGCGCTGCCAGCAAGGAAAGCACGTCGCGACGAAAGGGTAAATTTCTTATCAGACATCAGATGTCTCCTGAAGGTAGTTACAACCTAGTATAATACTGTCGTATATGGCTCGAAAGTCGCAGTTTCAAATCAAACAAGCGTTAACAGGCGCGCTCACGCTCATGTGCGTTTGATCTGCAACGCATCAAGCTGTATGGCACGACAAACCCAACTGCGTGGAGCTGCGCCATGATCCGTCTGTTTTCAATCCTTATTTCCCTGACCGTGGCGCTGGCGGCCTGTACCCCTGCACCGACCCCGCTTGCATCCGACGGTCGCCCCGGCCCTACCGTCTATAAGATCGGGCGCAACGATACCGGCAAGCTGCAATTCCGCATGCTTGATTCCGTGAACGCGCTGCGCGGTGCCTCCGGTCTGGCACCGGTTCAACTAGACGCACAACTGAACGCCGCCGCCGCGACCCATTCTCGGGATATGGCGGTGCAGAACCGCCCCTGGCACTTCGGGTCTGACGGGTCGTCCCCTGTCGATCGTATCCAACGCGTAGGATACACCGGCGCGCTGGTCGGCGAAGTCATTTCGGAAACCTACGAGACCGAGCTCGAAACACTTGCCGCGTGGATGGAGAAGCCGGACACCCGCCGCATCATCATGTCGAAGGACGCTTTGAACATGGGCTTTTCCTGGCATCAGGAAAACAACGGCAAGATCTGGTGGACCATGGTGATGGGGAAGTGACCGCCAAGGTCACCCCCGCTTTTAACTAGATATCAGGGGTTCAGTGCGATGGGGGTGTTATCCCCGACCATCGCATAGATCTCCTCCATCTCGTCGTTCGAGACAGAGATACATCCCCACGTCCAATCGGTGCAATTCTTGTCCTTGGCGGTCTTTTGACCGTGGATAAAGATATCGCCACCGGGGCTTTTGCCCAAAGCTTCCGCGCGGGCGCGGTCCATTTCATTGGGGTAGTTGATGCCGATCGACAGGTGGAACCGGCTGTTCGGATTGCGCCGGTCGATCATATAGATCCCTTCGGGTGTGCGCCCGTCACCTTCGTACACCTTATGGCCCACAGGCGCGAACCCCAGTTTGATATCGTATGATTCCAGCACCTTGTCGTGGTGCATCAGATACATCCGGCGGTCGCCCTTGTTGACGATCACGTAGGTGACTTGCGGCCCGTTGTACCGTTTGAATTTACTGCTGCTGCAGGCCCCAAGCGCGACCAGCGCGGTGCCACCCAGAATCAGGTTTCTGCGTTTCATGTTCACTATGCCTCGTTCCCGCGACCTTTTCGGCCTTATGTGGATGCCCTATCATGTAGCAAATATCGATGCGGTCAAAAAGCCGTTACTGTCGGCTGTGCTCTGCCAGCTTCTTTTCGATCGCTTCCAGCTTTTCCATCACCTCAAGCCGGTAGGCATCGGTGCGCACGGTCTCTTCCTCGTTATGCGCGTCCTGCATCGAGTTCACGATCAGACCTACCAACAAGTTCACCACGGCGAAGGTCGTGACCAGAATAAATGGCACGAAGAAGACCCAGGCATAGGGATAGACCTCCATCACCGGGCGGACGATCCCCATCGACCAGCTTTCCAGCGTCATGATCTGGAACAGGCTATAGGCGCTGGCGGGCAATGACCCGAACCATTCGGGGAACTGGTCGCTGAACAATTTGGTCGCGATAACGGACCCGATGTAAAAGATGATCGTCATCAGCAGGAACACCGACCCCATACCGGGCAACGCGGTAATAAACCCTTCGACGACGCGGCGCAGACGCGGGGCGACGGACAGCACCCGCAAAACCCGCAGGATACGCAGCGCCCGCAAGACAGACAGCCCCTGCACCGCGGGCACCAGCGCGATGGCAACGACCGTAAAGTCAAAGACATTCCACCCGTTGCGGAAGAACCCGACCCCACGCGCGATGATCTTGAGCGTGATCTCGGCGATGAAAATGAACAGGCAGACGCGATCAAGGAATAGGATCAGCGTGCCGTATCTCTCCATCAGGGCGGAGGCTGTCTCCATCCCCAGCAAGGCGGCGTTGAACACGATCACACCGATGATGAAATTGCTGACGGCCCGCCCTTCGACCCATCTTCCCAGACGTTCCCGCATATTTACCGTGCCCACCATAGATCTGCGTTATTTACGTTTGCGTTGTACTTCCGGCGCAGTGAACTGCGCTGCCAGCTCCACATGGGAGGACCAGCGGAATTGATCAACGACTTGCACCCAATTCAACGTATAACCGGCGGCAATCAGCACGGCGGCGTCCCGCGCGAAGGTGACGGGGTTACACGACACATAGGCCAGCACCGGCGGCATCGCTTTGACGATCTCGGCGATCTGGGCCTCGGCTCCCGCGCGCGGCGGGTCGATGACCACGGCGTCGGTCTTGGCCAGCTCGTCCGGCAGCAAGGGTCGGCGGAACAGATCGCGCGCCTCTGTCGTGACGGGTTTAAGCCCCGTCGACATGCGCCACCCGTGATCCAGCGCGGCGGTCATGGCGGCGTCACCTTCGACGGCGTGTACCTCTGCCTGATCGGCCAGGGGCAGGCTGAACGTGCCGCAGCCCGCAAACAGGTCAATCACATGGCGCGCCTCACCGACAGCCTCGCGGACGGCGGTGACCAGCGCCGCCTCTCCGTGCGGAGTGGCTTGCAGGAAGGCACCGGGCGGGGGTGTCACCTTGGCCGCACCGAAACGCTGTACGGGCGGCGTGCGCATCGCGATCACCTCGCCGTCCCAGGTCAGCCGCGCCAGCCCCAGACTGTCGCACAGATGCGCCAGTTCTTGCCGCAAGGGGCCGTCCAGCTCTTTCCCGTTCTGGACCGAGATATCGAGCCCCCCGCGCGACGCGGTCACCGTCACAGCAAGAGCAGCCTTGCGGCTGGTGCCGATCACGGCAAGCTTTTCGGCAATCGGCAGCGCGCCCATCACCGAAGGGTCCAGCAACTGACACCCGGGAATTTCGATCACCACATCAGAACCGCGCCCGTGGAAGCCGGCCATCGCGCCCTTTTTGGTGCGTTTCGCCGCAAAGGTGGCCCGACGGCGCGATTGCGCAGGCGAGGTTTGCAGCGGCTTGAAAACAGTCTCTATCCCGTGGGCATCCAGCGACGCCTTGACCACGCCCAGCTTGAAATCCGCGACGTAGTCATCCGACGCATGCTGCAACTGGCAGCCGCCACACGCTTTGAAGTGGCGACACGGCGCCGACACCCGGTTCTCTGACGGGGTGACGATACGGATGTCGGTAAGGGTCTGACCGTCAGGCGTGCCTGTCACCACCTCGCCCGGCAGGGTCATAGGAGCAAATAAAGGGCCGGGCGCAATGCCGTCGCCCAGGTGGCCAAGTCGCTGGATTGTATATTCTGTCATGCGCAGGGCTTACCGCGAAGCCGGGCGCAGCAAAAGCCTTATTCTGCGGCCTTCATATCCAAAAACCCGCACGACTGCCGCCGCCAGTAGCGGGCATAAAGCCCGTCTTTGGCAAGCAGGGCCTCATGGGTGCCGATCTCTACGATCCGGCCCGCGTCCATCACGGCGATGCGGTCCATCTCGGTCAGGGTCGACAGACGGTGGGCGATGGCCATCACGGTCTTGCCCTCCATCACGCGGGTCAGCGCGCTTTGGATCGCGGCTTCGACCTCGCTATCCAGCGCGCTTGTCGCCTCGTCCAATATCAGGATCGGCGCGTCCTTGAGGATCGCGCGGGCCAGCGCAATACGCTGACGTTGCCCGCCCGACAGCTTCACCCCCCGTTCCCCCAGATGCGCGTCATAGCCGTTGCGGCCCGTGTGATCCTGCATCTTCTCGATAAACTCATGCGCTTCGGCCTTGCGTGCGGCGGCGATGACCTCTTCCTTTGTCGCGTCGGGCTTGCCATAGCGGATGTTGTCGAACGCCGACCGGTTGAACATCGCGGTCTCCTGCGTGACCATCCCGATCTGACGCCGCAAGCTTTGCTTGGTCACACCCGAGACATCCTGCCCATCAATCGAAATGTGACCCTGTTCCGCGGTATAGAGCCGCAATAAAAGCGACACCAACGTCGATTTCCCCGCCCCCGATGCGCCGACGATGCCCAGCTTCTCCCCGGGTTTGATCGATAGGCTCAGCTCTTCGATACCGCCCGTATCGCGGCCATAGGTAAAGCGCAGCCCGTCAAAGCGGATCGCCCCTTCGTGCACCTCCAGCTCTGCCGCGCCGTCTATATCGCGCAGCTGCTGCGGCGCGGCCAGCGTGCGCATCCCGTCTTCAACCTCGCCCACATTCGCATAAAGCGCCATCAGCGTGAAACTGACCCAGCCCGTCATCTGCGCCAGCCGCAACGACACCGCCCCCGTCGCCGCGATATCGCCCGCCGTCACCAGACCCAGCGACCAGTACCAAAGCGCCCCCCCCACCAGCAGCACCGGCAGAAACCCCGCAATCGTCATCAGCCAGAACCGGAAAGAGACACTCACTCGCCCGAAATCGAGGCTCGTATCCAGAAACTTGCGCATCGCCCCCAAGGCGGCGCGGTCCTCGTGATCGGCATGGGCGAAGAGCTTGACGGTCTTGATGTTGGTGATCGTATCGACCACCTGCCCCGTCACCATCGCGCGCGCCCCTGCCCGCGCTTTGGAATGTTTGCGGACCCGCGGCATGAAGTGGCGGATCAGGAAGACATAGCCGACCATCCAAAGCACCAGCCCCGCAGCGATGCGCCAATCCACCGTGCCAAGCAGCATCACCGCACCGACAAAGGACGCGGCGGCGAAGAGCACCGTATGCAGCACCTCGGTCACGACATCGGTCAGCGCGCGGCTGGTCTGCATTTCCTTCTGCGAAATCCGGCCCGCGAAATCATTGTCGAAAAACGTGACTGCCTGCCCCAGCGTGTAGCGATGCAAGCGCGAGAGCACGAGGTTGAACACATTCGGCGCGACCACGATCGACTGCATATACGAACTGACACCAAACAGCGCCGGACGCAGCAGCAAAAAGAACGCCAGCCCCGCCAAGAGCAGCCCCGTATGATCCGAGAATACGGCCCCCGCCTCGGCCGCAAGCGCCGCGTCCACAACCCACCCAAGAACTAGGGCGGCCATCACCTCTATCACGCCGGCGAAAATCGACAGCACCCCCGCGACGCCAAGCGCAGGGCCGCTGCCCTTCAACGCCCAGCGAAAAAAGGCCGCCAGACGGCGCGGCGGCTCTGTCTTGGCGGGGGAAAACGGGTCGATCCATGTCAAAGGCATTACGATGTCGGCTCTTCTGTGCGAAGGAACCCGCCGGATTGCCGGTTCCAGAAATCTGCATATAGCCCGCCTTGTGCCAAAAGCACCTCATGCGTGCCCTCTTCGACGATACGGCCCCCGTCCATGACCAGAATACGGTCCATTTCAGCGATAGTGGACAGGCGATGCGCGATGGCGATGACGGTCTTACCCTCCATCATGCCGTACAGGGTCTGCTGGATCGCGGCTTCTACCTCGCTATCAAGCGCGCTCGTGGCTTCGTCCAGCAAAAGGATCGGCGCGTTCTTGAGGATGACCCGTGCCAGCGCGATGCGTTGCCGCTGCCCGCCTGACAGTTTCACCCCCCGCTCGCCAACCTGTGCGTCATAGCCGGACCGCCCGCCCTGATCGTTAAAATCCTGAATAAAATCATGTGCTTGGGCCTGTTTCGCTGCGGCAATCACCTCTGCCTCCGTCGCGGTGGGACGACCGTAAAGGATATTTTCGCGGATCGACCGATGCAGCAAGGCATTGTCCTGCTGCACCATCCCGATCGCCTGTCGCAGGCTGTCCTGCCGAACGGTGGTGATATCCTGCCCGTCAATCAGAATACGTCCGCCTTCGGGGTCATAAAACCGCAGCAGCAGCTTGACCAAGGTCGATTTGCCCGCGCCCGACCGCCCGATCAGGCCGATCTTTTCCCCCGGCTGCACGGTGATATTCACCTGATCCAACCCGCCCGAACCACGGCCATAATGATGGGTCAGCCCGCGCATCTCCACCCGCCCGTCGGTCAGGGCCAGCGGCTTGGCATCGCTGTCGTCAACCAAGGTGATTGGCTGCGCAATCGTTTCAAGCCCCTCGGCCACGACGCCAAGCTGCTGGAAGAACGTCGAAAGCGCCCACATGATCCAGGCGGTCATGGAGTTCAACCGCAGTGTCAGCGCCGTCGCAGCCGTCACCACGCCCACCGTCGCGTTGCCGGTGGACCACAGATAGAACGCCCAGCCTACGACCCCGACGATTAACAAACCGTTCAAGCTGACCAGACAGATATCCATGATGGTGAATATCCGCATTTCCTTTTGAAAAGTGACGCGCGCATTCTCGATGGCACCCTTGGCATATTCAATCTCGCGGTCATGGTGTGCAAACATCTTGACCGAATGAATGTTGCTGTAACTGTCGACCACGCGGCCCGTCACTTCTGACCGCGCATCCGACGCGGCCTGCGACGCGACCGCCACACGCTTGATCGTCCATTGGGTCAGCACAGCATAAAGCGCGAACCACGCGACCAAGGGGATCAGCAGTTGCCAGTCCGACGTGGTTAACAAAATCGCTGCGCCGATGAGATAGGCCAGCGCATAGGAAATCGCGTCAAAGACCTGAAACACGACCTCCCCCGCAGCGGGGGGCGTTTGCATGATGCGGTTGGCGATGCGCCCGGCAAAGTCATCCTCGAACCAGCCGACCGATTGCCGCAGCACCTGCCGGTGTCCGCGCCACCGGAAAAGCGTGCCGTAATTTGGCAACACAGCGTTGTTCAGCAGTAACACATGAACCGCCTGCACAGCGGGACGCGCGATCAGGATAAGCAGCGCGACAACGATAAACTCCGCCCCATAGCTGCGCCATACCTCGGCCGGGCTGCCGTCCATCAGATCGACAAGACGGCCCATATAGTAGATCAAGCCGATCTCGATCGCCGCGACGACAACGGAAAGCACACCCGTGACCCAGAACACCGTTTTGAACGGCGCGCTGTAGTTGCGGAAAAAGGGCCACAGCCGCGTGGGCGGCGTGTCTTGCTCAGCGTAGTCCGCATAGGGATCGACAAGATTTTCGAAAAATCGAAACATAATTCACCTGTGGGGCGCGTGTTCGCCGCCACTATAGAAAGAGCCGCGCCGAAAAGACCACAGGTTGCGTCAGCTTTCTGGCGTGTCCAACAAACTGTCGCGCGTCGCCGCAAACCCCGAAGCGATCCAGAGCGCCCTAAGCGCGGCCAGCCGCCTGCCCAAAGCAGGTCCGGTGTATTCCGGCATCAAATCAGCAGCTTGCACGGGAAATACGGCAGCTTCGGCCTGCGCGATACGATCAAGCACTGCCGCATCGGGTGGCGTTTCAGACAGGCACGCGCGCAGCACAACAACCGCGCGCGCCATATCGCCGCCGTCGATATGGGCAATCGCTGCGATAAATTCCGCGCCATATGCCGCCTCTTTCAGCCGATGCAGGTATTTCGCGTCCGCCTTGCTCAGCCTCAGGCGCTGGTCGATATCCTCACCGCCAAGCGCTGCCAGCCGCGTGCGCCAGTCCACAGACATCTGCAACAGCTGTTCGAAATGCACGACCATCCCGAGCCAGCGGTCATCGCTCCCCGGCAGAATGGTCCCCAAAACGCCGGTTTGGCGCATCGCCGCGACCGCTGGCGCAGGGTCCGGCGCGGTTAACAGCTTCGTAAGCTCTGCTCCGATCCGCTCTGCCGACAGGCTTTCCAACCCGTCGGTATGCGCTGCAATCGCGGCCAAAGCCTCCGGATCGAAGCCCTCGATCGGGTCCGCATACCACGCGCAAAACCGGAAATAGCGCAAGGTGCGCAGGTAGTCTTCGCGGATACGTTGGGCGGCATCCTCGATAAACCTCACCCGCCGGGCGCGCAAATCAACAAGACCTTCAAGCGGGTCGATCACCCGCCCCTGCGAATCCGCGTAAAGCGCGTTCATCGTAAAATCTCGGCGCAACGCATCGTCGAGGATACTGTCCGAAAAAGCGACAACCGCACGTCGCCCGTCCGTTTCCACGTCCCGGCGGAAGGTCGTCACCTCGAACCCCTTACCGCCGCTGACCACGGTGACAGTTCCATGTTCCACGCCCGTCGGTACGGCTTTCAGCCCAGCGCGCGCGGCAAGAGCCATGACACGCTCGGGCAATGCATTGGTCGACATGTCGACATCGCTATCCGCCACGCCCAAAAGCGCGTTCCGCACACAGCCCCCGACAAAATAGATCGCATGCCCGCCGTCCGTCACCGCATCGCATACGGCTTGGGCATCGGGGTCGGAAAGCCAGCGCGTGCTGGCGGGAAGGGTCACATCATACGTTCTGTCCATGCCCGCAACATACGCGCGGTTGCCCCCCAAATGTAATAGGGACCATAAGGAACCGTGTAATAATACCGTCGTTGCCCCTGCCACCGGCGCGACTGCACCACGTAATTTTCGGCGTTGAGCACATGATCAAGTGGAACGGTAAAGACTTCCTCAACTTCGCCGGGCTCGGGGATAATTTCGAAGTCTTTTTTCACGAAGGCGATAACGGGCGTCACCAGAAAGTTGGTAACTGTCTCATGTTCGGGCAGCGTACCCAAGACGTCGACCAGATCCGAGGGCAGGCCGATTTCTTCCCGCGCTTCGCGTAGAGCTGCGGCAACAACATCCGCATCACCGCCATCCTGCTTGCCCCCCGGGAAGGCGATTTGCCCCGGATGGTGCTTTAGCGCGGACGACCGTTTGGTCAGGATAAGTTCCAACCGTCCGCCCCGTTCAACGATCGGGGCCAAAACACCAGCTGGCCGCAATGTCCGGTTCGCCGGTGGCATAGACCCTTTGTTGAGGTCAAAATCGGAAGACGTGACACCAGTTTGTGCCAGCGCCTTCCGAAAATGGGCGAGCTGATCAGCTGCCACTGTTGTCTTCTGCCTCGAACCCGACTGTTTTCGGGTCCAGATCATAATGCGCGCCACAGAACTGGCAGTCGGCCGTGACGCGGCCGTCATCTGTCGTCATCGTTTCGATATCCCCCGCCGAATAGATCGACAGGCTTTGCCGCACACGATCTTCGGAGCAGGTGCAGCCAAAGCGGACCGCCTGCGCGTCGAATACGCGCGGCATCTCCTCGTGAAACAGACGTTTCAAAAGATCTGTCGGCGGCAGGCTCGGCCCAATCAGTTCAAGCTCGTCTACCGTATCCAGCAACACGTTGACACGGCGCCAGTTATCCCCCTCTTCACCCTCGACCAGATCAGTGGCTTGCAGCACCTCGCCGCTACCTTCCCCTTGCGCGGCAAAGGGCGAGGCTTTGGGCATATGTTGCAGCATAACACCGCCGGCGCGCCAATGCTCATCCTCCCCCGGGGAGGTGGATTTGCCAAAGCTCAGCTCAAACCGTGTGGGCAGCTGTTCGGACTGCGCGAAATACGCCTCTGCACATTCGGACAGCGATTTACCCGTAAGCGGCGTAATGCCCTGATAGGGGGTCATCCCGTTGCCCTGATCGATCATAATGGCAAAATACCCCTCGCCCACCTGATCAAAGGCCGGCCCATCGGTGATCCGGTCGGCATCATAACTAGCGTAAGCGCGGATGCGCGCGGGTTCACCATCCTCCGTCGGGCCGTAGTAGTCTGTCGCAATCATGCGCACGGGCCCTTTGGATTGGACCTGCAGTTGCAATTTCCAACGCAGTTTAATGGTTTGCCCGATCAGCGCCGTAAGCAAGGCCATTTCGGCGACCAACGCCTCTACCTTTTCGGGATAGTCATGCTGACGCAAAATCCCTTCCAGCACGCCATCCAGACGCGCGACGCGCCCCCGAATATCAGAGGCATCGAGTTGAAAGGGTAGAACGGTGTCGTCCCACGCGATTTTGTTTCCTTGGGTCATTTGACTTTCCTTACCGGCAGACGGTTGGCATACCGCGTCTATATAAGGGCAACAAGCCGTGCGAAAAGGGGGAGTCATATGATGCGACGCGTTGGGGAACCGCCCATTCCAGGAAAAACATACACGTCGCGCCCCGGAGCCTATGCGATTTTGCCCCTCAAGGACCGCTTTTTGATGACCGCCCAGCTTAGGCCACATATTGATATTCAGTTGCCAGGCGGTGGCATTGACCCCGGTGAATCGCCTCTCCAAACGCTCCACCGCGAGGTGATGGAAGAGATTGGCTGGACCATTGCGCGCCCCCGGCGGTTGGGCGCATTCCGACGATACGTCTATATGCCGGAGTATGACATCTGGGCCGAGAAAATTTGCCATGTCTATGTCGCCCATCCCATCCGTCATATTGCCCCCCCGATAGAGCCTGACCACGCAACAGTTGTCCTGTCGGGGGAAGAGGCCGTTTCGGTGCTAGGCAACGATGGGGATCGGCACTTTCTTGAACGGTTTCTGGCGGCAAGGTCCTGAAATTCGAAGCAGATGCCGGAAACATCATCAGGAAAGTCAGCCGTCCCCGCATGATCTTCTAGGCGCGACGTGAGCGCGTCAAAGAAAAGCGGCCCCCTGATGGGGTGCAGATCATGTAGAACCTGATTTAAACCATTATCGTCCAGCATTTGCCCAATCGGGTCAGGACATTCCGTCACCCCGTCGGAAAGCACGATCAGGCGGTCGCCAGGGTAAAGCTGGCTCGCGACTGTTTCATATTGCGCATCGGCAATCAGCCCTACGGGGAGGCCGCCTCTCCCAAAGTTTTCCAACCTGCTGTTGCGTCGCTGAATAAAGGGGTGTGGGTGGCCGGCCTGGGTTGCCCTGATCCTGCCGGTATCAAGTTCAATTTCCGCCAAGAAAAGTGTGAAATACTGCTCCGATTCCATGTCAGAGAGCACTAGGCTGTTCAGCTCGGCGATTACTTGGTCGGGCGGGCGCATTTTATACGTCCCGTCAGATTGGCGTGCCAATGCCAGGTTTTGCTCAGGTGCAACGGCGGAAAATATACCGGCCAATCGGGCGGCCATCAGAGCCGAGCTCACCCCGTGACCGGACACATCTAGCCCGTAGATCCCGATGCTATTTCCCGCTGTGAAATATCCCACCAGATCGCCCCCTACATGCCCGCTAGACCTGAGCATTAAAGACACGGCACCCGCATCGAAGGCGCAAAACGGTTCCTGCAAAAGGGATTTCTGAAACTTTCGCGCCTCGTCTAGGTCCCGATCCAATGCGTCATGTACGTTTTGCAACGCGTCCAAAGCTTCACTAATGACACGGTTTTTCGACGATAATTCACGCTGCATCGTCAAAATGCGTTCGCCGGCCATAATTCGCGCGCGTAGCTCGTCAACGTTGACTGGCTTGCTGACAAAATCGTCCGCACCGCTGTCCAACCCTTTAACCACCTCGGATTTATCAGATTTTGCCGTCAGTAAAATGAAGTACCCGTAGCTGCCCTTCGAAAGTTTGCGAAACGCCTCGCAAAATTGCAGCCCCGACATACCCGGCATAATCCAATCGCTGATGATCAGATCCGGTAGATTTTGTTCGCAGACCGCCAATGCCTCTTCAGCAGAGGCCGCTTCCTGCACATCGAATCCCCATCGCGACAGTGTCGCCATCAAGATTCGCCGTTGCAGCGCGCTATCGTCGACAACCATAGCTGTTTTGATCGCGCGAAACCGCTGCGGCGTGTTTGGTCGGGCTATTTTTTCAATCTTGTTCTGCAACATTCAAAAGCTTTCGGCAACTTCGCCCCGAGCCTAGCCAACGACAGATTAAGATTCGGTGAAGCCCAAAAGTTTTTAAGTGATGATCGCCCTGCACGCTTTGTTAAGAATTTTGCCCCACATTGGCCGGAGAAAGAGGGCGAATCAGTGATTGACTGGGAACAGGTCGCGACCTTGCAAACCGCTGTTGGGCGCGACGACTTCAGCACAATTATGTGCGTGTTTTTTAAGGAGGTGGAAGAAGCCAATGCTCAGCTAACGATGGGCGTAACGACCGATCAGTTTCGCGATATACTTCACTTTGTGAAGGGCAGCGCATTAAGCGTGGGGTTTGTCGAATTGTCAGAACAATGCGCGCAGGCCGAAGGCAATTTTGCCGGCAGCCATCAAATCACATCTATTTGGAAGGAGATCCTTACCAGCTATGAAAAATCGAAAGAACATTTCCTATCAAACACGGGGACCTGCAGTGCGCCTATAGAACAAATTGAGCCAAGGTTTCGTCATTCGTGATGTCCGTATAGGTAAATCCTGCGTCTTTAAGTTGCGCCAAGAACGGCCCAAAACTGTCAGGGCTGCGTGTTTCAATTCCGATCAGGACAGAGCCGAAGTTTCGCGCAGACTTCTTCAGGTATTCAAATCGACAGATGTCATCGTCCGGGCCGAGAATGCTCAAGAACTCTTTCAGTGCACCAGGGCGCTGCGGCATCCGCAGAATAAAATATTTCTTGACGCCGGAGTACCGCTGCGCCCGCTCTTTCACCTCTGGCAGACGCTCAAAATCGAAGTTTCCGCCGGATGCTACGCATACAATGGTCTTGCCCTTGATCTGGTCAGCTACTTCGCCCAGCGCCTCAATAGAAAGGGCACCAGCAGGTTCTAACACGATGCCTTCAACATTCAGCATTTCGATGATCGTGACGCAGATGCGGTCTTCGGCCAGATGGATCACATCACTCTTAGCGACACGATCCAACCGTGCAAAGTTACGTTGGCCAATTTTTGCGACCGCGGCCCCATCGACGAAACTATTGATAGGAGACACATCCACCGGTGCACCCGCGGCCAAAGCTTTGGCCAAACTAGGGGCCCCTTCAGGTTCAACAAAGCTATACCGGCACGCATTTTGAAAATAGCTGTAAACGCCGGACGAAAGACCGCCGCCACCAACGGGAAGCAGAATGTGGTCGGGCACGCGCCCTAACTGCTCCTCTATTTCAACCGCAACGGAGGCTTGCCCCTCAATGACATCTTCATCATCGAAAGGAGATAAAAAATGCGCACCCTCTTCCACGCAATACTGCTGCGCCGCGGCAAGCGTTTTGTCAAAGTAGTCGCCGATCAAGCGAACCTCGACCTGAAGCCCACCGAACATCTTGGTTTTCTGAATTTTCTGTTGAGGCGTCGTGACGGGCATGAAAATCACACCTTTCACACCGAAATGACTGCACATAAATGCAACACCTTGGGCGTGGTTGCCCGCGCTTGCACAAACGAAAACAGACTTCTCGGCGATCACTTTGCGCATCGCGTTGAACGCTCCGCGCAACTTATATGATCTAACGGGGCTTAGGTCTTCGCGTTTCAACCATATGTCAGCGTCATATTTTTCTGATAGATGTTCGTTGCGCATCAAGGGGGTGGCGGGAAACACCTCTCGCATCTGTTGCGCTGCGCTGCGTGCTGCGGTTTTAAACATATCTGTCATCTCATCGACCTTCCCGTTGAATACTTGTCGATACGATTCCCAGGTGACGCGGTCAACGCAGCCTTCAATCTTGCTCACGCCTTGAAAAACAGGTACTTCGCGGTGCAAACCGAAAAGGAAACATCATGTCCGCGCCCAAAAAAGTTGTGCTCGCCTATTCTGGTGGGCTTGATACCTCGATCATCCTGAAATGGCTGCAAACCGAATATGGCTGCGAGGTGGTTACCTTTACCGCTGACCTCGGCCAAGGCGAAGAGCTTGAGCCCGCCCGCGCCAAAGCTGAAATGATGGGCGCATCCGAGATTTACGTGGAAGACGTGCGTGAAGAATTCGTGCGCGATTTCGTCTTCCCCATGTTCCGCGCCAATGCGGTCTACGAAGGCCTATATCTGTTGGGCACCTCCATCGCGCGCCCTCTGATTTCCAAGCGCCTTGTTGAAATCGCCGCCGAAACCGGTGCCGACGCCGTTGCGCATGGCGCGACAGGCAAGGGCAACGATCAGGTTCGCTTCGAATTGGCGGCCTACGCGCTGAATCCCGACATCAAGGTGATCGCGCCATGGCGAGAATGGGACCTGTCCAGCCGGACTAAATTGATCGAATTTGCCGAAAAACATCAGATCCCCGTGGCGAAGGACAAACGTGGCGAAGCGCCGTTTAGCGTGGATGCGAACCTGCTGCACACCTCTTCGGAAGGCAAAGTGTTGGAGGATCCGGCCGTGGACGCGCCCGACTATGTCTACCAGCGCACGGTCTCGCCAGAGCAAGCACCAGATACGCCCGAGTATGTAGAGATCGGGTTTGAACGTGGCGATGCGGTAAGCATCAACGGCGAGGCCATGTCGCCCGCGACACTTCTGGCTAAATTGAACGAACTTGGCGGCAAACATGGCTGCGGGCGCCTTGACCTTGTCGAGGGTCGTTTTGTCGGGATGAAATCCCGCGGTATTTACGAAACGCCGGGCGGCACTTTGCTGCTTGAAGCACACCGCGGGATCGAATCAATCACTCTCGATCGTGGGGCGATGCACCTGAAGGACGAGCTGATGCCGCGCTATGCGGAGCTGATTTATAACGGTTTCTGGTACAGCCCCGAGCGCACCATGCTGCAAGCGGCGATTGATGCCTCGCAAACCCATGTAACCGGTACAGTTCGACTGAAATTGTACAAAGGCCACGTGCGTACCGTCGGCCGCTGGTCGGATCATTCGCTGTATTCCGAAGCCCACGTGACATTTGAAGATGATGCTGGTGCCTATGATCAAAAAGACGCGGCGGGCTTTATTCAGCTGAACGCGTTGCGTCTCAAGCTCTTGGCCGCACGCGATAAGCGCCTCAAAGGGTAAACAGAAAAGGCCCGGACAGGGGGATATTCTGTCCGGGCCTTCTTTTGGGTTAGAACGGTTTACTCTGCAGTAATAACCGTCATCACCAATTTACCGTCTGGCTTAATCGGGCCGTCTTCTTTGGCACCCAATGTGTATTCAAAGCCGCCGGTTTTCATGCCGCCCTCTTCGGAGTGGACCATGAGCATCAACATATCGCCGGATTTCACTTCTTCTTGCAGAATGGCGGCAACGTCGACGTTTTCACCGGCACGCAGAGGCGCGTAGCCGACAACGGGGCCGGGTTTCATCTCGGCATCTGTGCGGTGAACGACCATCCAGCCGTTTTCAGTTGCCATCACCTTATCGGCGCTGACCACACCGTTGGATACATCTTGATCCATCGCTTCGACCATCGCGTTGCTGTGTGCGGCGGCGAAGGCTGTACCCGTGGCAAGCGTGAGAGCCAGAGCGGTTGCTGTAAACATCTTCATGTTAAATCTCCTTGTTGCGTGGTTCTTCCTGATAATTCACGCAACATGAGATGATTTAGTTTCGATAAATCGAAGATTTTTACCCGAAATCACCTAAGCCGTTGATCATAAAGAATTTTATAATGTGGGAGTGCTTTGGCACACAGTGCTTCTGCGGCAGGTTCAAGCCTGGGCAACGGCCCCTCTGCCCCTGCGAAACCGGTGCTTTTGTGCACGGCACCATACCAATGAGATGCCCAGATGCCATCTTCGGCACGTGGGCCCGCCGCCCAGGAAAGCATTGCCGGATCGAAGGGCAGGTTGATGGCATCACAGAGTTTACGCAACATGCCTTCGGGGTTCGCGCGAATATCAGCGGAATCGATGACCAGCCCACCGATTTGATCGTACAGCGCGGTCTGTTGGCCATAGCCGATATCATTAAAATTCGGCGCTTCCCGTTTCGCGGTATAGCTCGCGATCACGCGGGCGGGGTGGCGTATCAGGTGGACATGCACGCAGCCCTCTGCCCAATCCATCGGAAACCCGTCAATCATATGATGGGGCATGTGTTTCATGTAGCGATGCGGCGTGCCCGGCTCTGCGCAGCGCGCCGCGACGCTCAAGGGGTCGCATTCATGGCCCGCGATAATTTCATCTTTCATCGGATGATCGACGCCGGTGGCCTTAAGATACGACGCATAGAACGGTTCATCCATCGCGGTGAAATCAGCGCGGTTGCCGAAGCTATACATCATCGCCGTGCTCAGATTGCGCGGGCCGGACCACATTGCGATACGCATCAGGCACATTCCTTTGCGATTAGGTCTTTGTACAAACCGCGCAGCTTTTTTGTTACCGGCCCCATGTCGCCCGTGCCAATCTGACGGCCGTCGATCATCGCGACAGGTGTTTGCGCCCCGAATGTGCCGGTCAAGAAGGCCTCGTCAGCACCATAGGTGTCGACCAATGAATAATTCCTTTCGAAACACGGGATATCATTGGCGCGACACAGGTCGATCACCTTCTGACGGGTGATTCCATTCATGCAGTAATCGCCGGTGCTGGTCCAAACCTCCCCTTTGCGGACGATGAAAAAGTTACAGGCGTTTGTTGTATTCACGAAACCGTTAATATCGAGCATCAGCCCTTCGTCGGCACCCGCTTTTTCCGCGGCAATACACGCAAGAATACAGTTCAATTTGGAATGACTATTTAGCTTTGGGTCCTGCGTCATCGGCAGCCCGCGCAGATGCGGTACTGTGACCAGCCGGATCGGGCGCGGCATATTCGGGCGCGAGTGTTCCATAATGATCGTGATGGTGGGGCCCGATTGCGACAGCGACGGGTGCTGGAAGGGCCGCGTTTTTGGCCCCCGTGTGATCATCAGACGCGCGTGGGCATCAGTGGTCATACCATTGGCTTTTTGCGTCTCTAACAAGGCTGAAATCAGGGCGTCTCGCGTCATCCCGATGTCAAGGTCAATGGCTTTGGACGCCTCGAACAGGCGGTCAAAGTGATCGTTCAGAAAGGCCCATGTACCATCATACAGCCGCAGCCCTTCCCAGATGCCGTCGCCCAGCATGAAACCGCTGTCATAGACGCTGACCACGGCCTGTGCCTTGGGGACAATCTGACCGTTTAAATAGATCAAAATGTCTTCATTGCGGGCATCTTCTTCGGCTTGGTGCGTGGTGACGTGGGTTTGCATCAAATTGCTCCTTCTTTGGGGCTGACGCTAAGAACTTCGTGCCGCGGGGCCAAGGGTGAAACCGACATCACTTGGCTGTGACATCACGGGCACCTGAGTTGCGTCGCGCAAGCATTGCGGTCACCGTCAGGCAAAACAAAGGAGAGTATTCCATGGGATTTGCCACAAATATGCGCATGATCGCGTTAAGCGCCGCCATTGGTCTGGGCCTTGCAGCACAGGCGACAACCGCAAAAGCCGCCGGAACAGAGACGCTTTTAGTCGCGGGCGGCTGCTTTTGGTGCGTTGAAGCGGACTTTGAAAGCGTGAAAGGCGTGAAAGAGGTCGTATCGGGTTTTGCGGGCGGAAGCGTGAAAAACCCCACCTATAAACAGGTCGTCGCCGGCGGCACCGGGCACTATGAAGCGGCGCAGATCCAGTATGATCCGGCGGTTGTGTCTGCAGACCAGTTGCTGTCGATGTTCTTCCGGTCGGTTGATCCGACGGACGCGGGCGGGCAATTCTGCGACCGCGGCGATAGCTACCGCACCGCGATTTTTGCTGACGGTAACGGGCAGAAGGCCGCTGCAGAAAAGGCCAAGGCCGATGCGCAGGCCGCTTTGGGCAAGACCGTCGTAACCCCGATCTTGGGCAAAGCCGCGTTCTACCCCGCCGATGCCTACCATCAGGATTACTACAAAAGCGATGATCGTCTGGCCTTTACCAGCGTCGGCTTGGGTGTGAAGAAATCCGTCGCCTACAAGCGCTATCGCAACGGCTGCGGGCGCGACCAGCGCGTGAAGCAACTTTGGGGTAGCGCCGCGCCCTTCGCGAAATAACGTTGACCCCGCGTTAATCGCGAGCGTTAATCTTCGTCAAAACCGTGATCCTGGATGTCTTTGAGGTCCGGGATCACATCCGCTGTGCCTTGGCGCGTGACCATCAAGGCGCCAGCTTGCATTGCCAGCGCGATTGCATCCGGCATCGACAGTTTGCGGTCCAAGGCAGCGATCAGATAGCCGGTAAACGTGTCCCCCGCCCCCGTGGTATCGATGGCTTTGACCGGATAGGCCGGAAAGCTTTGCACCGTTTTCGCCTTGTTAGAGACCCATTTGCACCCCTCAGCACCCAAGGTCACGATAATATCGTCGATCGGCAGCGCGTCGATGCGGGCGCCTGTGGTTTTTTCAAGCGCCTCTGCCTCGACCTCGTTCAACACCAGCAGATCAATGTTGGGCAGAACCTGCGCCACGATTTCAGCATCAAAGGGCGCGGCGGCATAGGCGACGCGCAGGCCCAGAGTATGCGCGGTCTGCGCGGCAAAGCGTTGGCCCAGGGTTTCGTTCTGCATCAGCAGAAAGTCACCGGGCGATGCCTCTGCCAGGGCGGCCCCGATCATTTGGGTGGTGATCTTGTGATTGGCCCCTGAAAACAACACGATAGAGTTTTCGCCATCCTCGGCCACACAGATATTCGCGTGACCGGTGGCCGTGTCGATCATGCTGATATGCTGCGTTTCGACGCCGTCTTCCAGCAAACGGTCCACGGCCCATTTACCGTCCGGCCCCACGGCGCCGATATGCATAACGCGCGTTCCGGCGCGGGCGGCGGCGACCGACATATTGGCCCCCTTCCCGCCCAACCCTTGCCGGAAATCATGCGCGGCAATCGTTTCCCCCGGCGCCGGCAGATGCCGCAGATAGTAGAAATTATCCGCGTTGATAGAGCCGAGGTTCCAGATCATTCGCCGACCTTGCAGGCCGCCAGAATAGCCATGTTCAGGATGTCATTCGCGGTGGATGTGGTCGAACAGATCTGGATCGACTTATCCAACCCCGTCAGGATCGGGCCGATCACCGTGGCGCCCGCCATTTCCTGCATCAATTTGACCGAGATACTGGCCGAATGCCGCGCCGGCACGACGAGGATATTCGCAGGCCCTGTCAGCCGCGAGAACGGATAGTTCTTCTGGCTTTCGGCATTCAGCGCCACATCAACGGTCATTTCGCCTTCGTATTCGAAATCGACCCCGCGTGCGTCCAGCACATCGGGGGCACGCTGCATCTTTTCTGCCCGCTCGGACACGGGGTAGCCGAATGTCGAAAAGCTGACAAAGGCAACCCGCGGCTCAAGCCCCATGTGGCGGGCGACCTTGGCCCCTTTTTCAGCAATATTCGCAAGGTCTTCTTCGTTCGGCCATTCATGCACCAGCGTATCGCCGATGAACACAATCCGCCCCTTGTGCAGCAGCGCAGTGATCCCGACGGCGCCGTGTTTTGCATTGGCATCGAACACGTGGTTCAGCCGTTCAAGCACATGGGCGGATTTGCGGGTTGCACCCGTCACCAGACCATCACCATGCCCATGCGCCAACATCAGCGCGGCAAAGACGTGGCGGTCACGGGCGGCCAGACGGTGGATATCCTTGCTATCCGACCCTTTGCGCTGCAAGCGATTGTAAAGGAATGACTTATACGTCTCGAGGTGCTGGGTATTGGCCGCATTCACGACCTCAAGCTCGCGGTACGCATCCTCCATCCCCGCCGCCGTCAGCTTGGCCTTTACGTCGTCGGCACGCCCGACGACCAGCGCCTTGCCCAGACCGGAGCGTTGATACATCACCGCAGCTCGCAGAACCTTGGGGTCATCCCCTTCTGCAAAGATCATCCGCGCCTGATTGGCCCGCGCACGGGCATTGATCCCGCGCAGGATATTCGCCGTCGGGTCCATCCGCGACTTCAGGCTCAGCTCGTAGGCGTCCATATCGATGATCGGGCGCCGCGCGGCACCGGTGTCCATACCTGCACGTGCAACAGCAGGCGGAATACGATGGATCAGACGCGGATCGAACGGCGTCGGGATGATGTAATCCCGACCAAAGCTCAGGTTCTTGCCATAGGCCAGCGCCACTTCGTCCGGCACATCCTCGCGCGCCAGATCGGCCAAAGCGTGGGCGCAGGCGATCTTCATCTCGTCGTTGATGGCGCGGGCGTGGATATCCAGCGCCCCGCGGAACAGGTAAGGAAAGCCCAAAACGTTGTTTACCTGATTGGGGTAATCACTGCGGCCTGTGGCGACAATCGCATCGGGGCGCACCTCGTGCGCTTCCTCCGGCGTGATTTCAGGATCGGGGTTCGCCATCGCGAAGATCACCGGATTATCCGCCATGCTGGCGACCATCGCGGGCGTCACCGCCCCTTTGACCGACACACCCAGGAACACATCCGCGTTCTTCATCGCCTCTTCCAGCGTGCGCAGCTCGGTCTGCGCGGCATGGGCCGACTTCCACTGGTTCATGCCCTCGGTACGGCCCTGATAGATCACACCTTTTGTATCGCACATGATACAGTTGTTGTGCTTGGCCCCCATCGCCTTGAGCAGTTCAAGACAGGCGATCCCCGCCGCCCCCGCACCGTTCAACACAATCTGCACATCTTCGATCTTCTTGCCCGAAATGCGCAAGGCGTTCAGCAGACCGGCAGCACAGATCACCGCGGTGCCGTGCTGGTCGTCGTGAAAGACGGGAATATCCATCTCTTCTTTCAGACGCTGTTCGATGATGAAACATTCCGGCGCCTTGATATCCTCAAGGTTGATCCCGCCGAACGTCGGCCCCATCAGCTTGACCGCATTGATGAACGCCTCGGGGTCTTCGGTATCCAGCTCGACGTCGATCGAATTCACGTCGGCGAACCGTTTGAACAGCACCGACTTGCCCTCCATCACCGGTTTCGACGCCAGCGCACCAAGGTTGCCCAAGCCCAAAACAGCAGTGCCGTTGGAAATTACCGCGACCATATTGCCCTTGTTGGTATAGTCATATGCCAGTTCGGGATTTTCGGCGATCGCTTCACAGGGAACGGCAACACCGGGGGAATAGGCGAGGCTCAGATCCCGCTGGGTCGTCATCGGGACGGTTGCGGTGATTTCGAACTTGCCCGGCGTGGGTTCAAGGTGAAAGGCGAGCGCCTCTTCGGACGTGATGCGGTTTTTGGTCACTAGAACGGCTTTCCTCATGGTTTCCCGCTTGATATCGCCGATCGGCCCCTCACACAATCATGATGGCGCTCACGGTTTGCACGACGTCGCGGCGACGCCGCGCGTGCAACGCCGGTCCGCCCTTTCGTCCGGAGGCGCGGTTTTGTACACAACGTTAACTCGAACCGGGGGCGCAGGGTGACCGAAGAAAAAATCACGCCAATGATGGCGCAATATCTAGAGCTTAAATCCCAGTACGCCGAAGCGCTGCTGTTCTACCGCATGGGCGATTTCTACGAGATGTTCTTTGACGATGCCGTCGCCGCGGCTGAAGCACTGGATATCGCGCTGACCAAACGCGGCAAACACGGGGGCGAAGACATCCCCATGTGCGGCGTTCCGGTCCATGCCGCCGAAGGGTATTTGCTGACGCTGATCCGCAAAGGCTTCCGCGTGGCGGTCTGCGAACAGATGGAAAGCCCGGCGGAGGCGAAGAAACGCGGCTATAAATCCGTGGTCAAACGCGATGTCGTGCGGCTGGTCACCCCCGGCACATTGACCGAGGAATCCCTGCTCGAAGCGCGGCGCCACAACTATCTGGCCGCATTTGCAGAGGTCCGCGACGGTCATGCGCTGGCCTGGGTCGATATTTCGACCGGCGCGTTTCACGTGATGCCCCTGACCCTGTCGCGCCTTGGCCCCGAACTGGCCCGTCTGTCCCCGTCAGAGCTGATCGTGTCAGAAGCGAAAGAGGCTGATTTGCGCGAATTAGTCTCTGATTTCGACATCGCGCTAACCCCTATCGCACGCTCTGCCTTTGACAGCAGCAGCGCTGAAAAACGGGTCTGCGATCTGTTCGGCATCGGGTCGCTCGACGCCTTCGGCAGCTTTGAACGCGCCGATATCTCGGCCATGGGCGCGATCATCGACTACCTCGAGATTACACAGAAGGGCAAACTCCCCCTCCTGCGCCCGCCGCAGAAAGAGGCCGAGGCACGCAGCGTACAAATCGACGCTGCCACACGTCGCAATCTTGAACTGACACATGCGCTGACCGGTGGTCGCGCCGGCACGCTGTTGTCCGTTATGGACAAGACAGTGACCGCCGGTGGCGCCCGGCTGCTGGAACGGCGTATTTCGTCACCTTCCCGTGTGTTAGAGACGATTCAATCCCGTCTGGACGCGATCAGCTTTGCCTATGACACACCGTCGATCCGCAATGACATCCGCCAGCATCTGCGCAACGTCCCTGATCTGGACCGCGCCCTGTCGCGCCTGTCGCTGGACCGTGGCGGCCCCCGTGACCTTGCCGCCATCCGCAACGGCCTGACCGAAGCCAGCCATCTGGCCGACAAGATGCAAGCCGCCGCCCTGCCCGATCTGCTGGCGCAGGCCGCCAAGGGGCTTACCGGCCATGACAGCCTGATTGATCTGCTCGACGATGCGCTGATCGCCGAACCACCCCTGCTGGCCCGCGACGGCGGCTTTATCGCGCCGGGGTATGACGCAGAGCTGGACGAGGTGCGCACCCTGCGGGACGAAGGCCGCAGCGTCATTGCCCAGATGCAGCAGGATTTCATCACGCTCACCGGTATCTCGACGTTGAAGATCAAGCACAACAACGTGCTTGGGTATTTCGCCGAAGTCACAGCGACCCACGCCGAGAAAATGCTGTCGGCGCCGCTGTCCGATACCTTTATCCACCGTCAGACCACCGCCAATCAGGTCCGTTTCACAACCGTGGAACTGTCCGAGATGGAGACAAAGATCCTCAACGCGGGCAACCACGCGCTGGAGATTGAAAAGCGGCTCTACGAAACGTTGAAACGCGCCATTCTGGATCACTCCGGCCCGATCGGTGTCGCCTCGGCTGGATTGGCCGAGATTGATCTGGCCACCGGTCTGGCCGATCTGGCGCAGTCCGAAAACTGGGTGAAACCCCGCGTCGATAATTCACGTGCCTTCGACATTCAGGGGGGCCGCCATCCGGTCGTGGAACGCGCCTTGGCCCAGCAATCCGGCAGCCCCTTTATCGCCAATGATTGCACCCTGTCCGCCGATGGCGACAACGCGAATATCTGGCTGCTGACCGGCCCTAACATGGCGGGTAAATCGACCTTCCTGCGGCAGAACGCAATCATCGCCCTGATGGCACAAATGGGCAGCTACGTGCCTGCCGCCACCGCGCACATCGGCCTGATCAGCCAGATTTTCAGCCGTGTCGGCGCCTTCTGACGATCTGGCACGAGGCCGTTCCACGTTTATGGTCGAAATGGTCGAAACTGCCGCAATCCTCAATCAGGCGGACGATCGCGCGCTTGTGATCCTGGATGAAATCGGGCGCGGCACGGCGACCTATGATGGCTTGTCCATCGCCTGGGCCACGCTGGAACATCTGCATGATATCAACCGCTCTCGCGCTTTGTTCGCGACGCACTACCATGAAATGACCGCGCTTTCGAACAAGCTGGGCGGGGTCGATAACGCCACCGTCGCGGTCAAGGAATGGGACGGAGAGGTGATCTTCCTGCACGAGGTCCGCAAAGGCGCCGCCGATCGGTCCTACGGTGTACAGGTCGCGCAATTGGCCGGCCTGCCGCCTTCCGTCATCGCGCGCGCACGCGTCGTGCTTGAAGCGTTGGAAAAGGGCGAACGCGAAGGCGGCGCGACGCAGAAAACCCTGATCGACGACCTGCCCCTGTTTGCCGTGGCACCGGCACCTGCGCCTCAACCAAAACAAAGCTCCAAGCTCGAAGAAACGCTGGCCGAGATTATCCCCGACGAGCTCTCTCCACGTGAAGCGCTCGACCTGCTCTATAAATTGAAAGAGGCGGCCAAAACCTGACCGCCTCCCTCGCTTCCAAATGGTGTTAAATCCTCCCCGAAGGGCCGCTCTATCCCGGGCGTTTACCCTGCGGGGGTAGAGGAAACCCCGACCTGCGCCGGACGCAGCAGACGGTCGTGCAACATGAAACCTTCGGCGGCGACCTGGATGATATCGCCTGCTTTGGTGTCTGGCACGGGCGCCTCGAACATCGCCTGATGATGCTGCGGATCGAACTTGTCACCCACTGCGGGCGAGATGACTTCGATGCCGTGCTTCTTGAACACGCTCAGCAACTCGCGCATCGTCAGTTCGATCCCTTCCAGCAACGGGCCGGAGATGGTGCGCTGCTCTTCTGTAGCGGCTTCCAGGGCGCGTTTCATATTGTCGTAGACCGGCAGCATGTCGCGCGCCAGTTTCGACCCGCCATAGTTTTCCGCCTCGCGACGGTCCTTGTCAGACCGTTTGCGCGCGTTCTCTGCGTCGGCCAGGGCCCGCATGAAACGGTCTTTCAGCTGGTCACGCTCGGCACGCAATTCGTCCAGTTCCAGCGCTTCGTCGTCAATCTCGGACATCTCGTCGGCATAGGCTTCGGCCTCTGCGTCATCGATATCATCCAGAAATTCGTTCTCTTTCGGCTCTGCCATAATTCACCTCTAGCTGCGGTTCGAAATCAGCTTTCCAACCAGCTGCGCCGTGTAATTCACAATCGGCACGATACGTCCATAATTAAGGCGCGTGGGGCCGATCACACCGACCGCCCCGATCACCTTACGATCAGCGTTCATATAAGGGGAAACGACCAGAGAGGAACCCGAAAGTGAAAAAAGTTTATTCTCAGAACCAATAAAAATGCGCACACCGTCGCCCGCGTCGGCCAATTCAAGGAATTCCGCGATATCGCGCTTGCGTTCAAGGTCGTCAAACAGCTGGCGGATCAATTCGACGTTCTCGGCCTCGCCTTCGGTGTTGATCAGATTCGACCGTCCGCGCACGATCAACCGCTCGGGGGATTCCCCTTCGCCCTGCCACAGCGCCAGACCGCTTTCGACAAGCTGCTGCGCAAGAACGTCGATCTGCTGGCGCCGCTGGCTGATCTCATGCGCGATGGTGCGCTGCAATTCCGAGATGGTTTTCCCCTCGACCAGCGCATTCAGGAAATTCGCGGCTTCACGCATGCTGCTGGGGGTCTGGCCCGGCGGCGGTGTGAACAACCGGTTCTCCACGTGACCGTCGGAAAAGACCAGAACGACCAGCGCCCTATCGTGAGACAGTGAAACAAATTCGATATGCTTGATCGGCGCCTCGTGCTTGGGCGTCAGCACAAGCGAGGCGCCCTGGGTCACGCCCGACAGCGCCGACCCCACCCGATCAAGAATGCCGCTGACATCGGCGTTGTTGCTGCCAACGGTCGCGTCGATCTTTTCACGGTCCGTCTCGGTTGGATCGCCGATCTCGATCATGCCGTCGACGAACATGCGCAGCCCCATCTGCGTCGGGATACGACCCGCGCTCACATGGGGGCTCCCCAGCAGGCCCATATATTCAAGATCCTGCATCACATTACGGATCGTCGCCGCGCTGACCTTTTCGCTGAAATCCCGGGTCAGCGTGCGCGACCCCACGGGATCGCCATTCGCCAGATAGCCTTCGACCACGCGGCGGAACACCTCGCGCGAGCGGTCGTTCATCTCGTCTAAAACTGTCGGTGTTTTGTCCATAGTGGGAGAAGTATGTGCGACAGGGGGCAAACGTCAATCGGGGTTGCATCGCGCCGCAACGCAGAGTTATCCCCAATGGCAAATGGAAAAGGAAATACCTATGCGCCCCTCTGGTCGGAAACTTGACGAACTGCGTGCCGTATCGATTGAAACGGGATTCACCAAACACGCCGAAGGATCGGCCCTGATCAAGATGGGCGACACCCATGTGCTGTGTACCGCCACGATCGAGGACCGCGTGCCACCCTTTATCAAGGGCTCCGGTCTGGGCTGGGTCACGGCGGAATACGGCATGCTGCCCCGTGCCACCAACACCCGTATGCGCCGCGAGGCGGCAATGGGCAAACAAGGGGGCCGTACCGTTGAGATTTAACGCCTTATCGGTCGCGCCCTGCGCGCCGGCGTGGATCGTAGCGCCTTGGGCGAACGTCAGATCACCATCGACTGCGACGTGCTGCAGGCCGACGGCGGCACGCGTTGTGCCTCTATCACGGGGGGTTGGGTCGCTTTGAAACTTGCGGTGAACAAGCTGATGAAGGCAGGCCACGTGGTCAGCGACCCGCTGGTCGATCCGGTTGCCGCGATCAGCTGCGGCATCTATGCGGGCCAGCCGGTGCTTGACCTTGATTACCCCGAGGATTCCGAAGCAGGCGTCGACGGTAACTTTATTATGACCGGCACCGGCAAACTGATCGAGATCCAGATGAGCGCCGAAGGCTCCACCTATTCGCGCGACCAGATGAACCAGCTGATGGATCTCGCTGAAAACGGCGTGGCAGAGCTGGTCGAGAAGCAAAAGGCAGCCACCGCATGACCCGTAAATTCACCGGCGACCAGATCCTGGTCGCCACCCACAACGCTGGCAAGCTGCAGGAAATGACCGAGCTTTTCGCCCCCTTCGGCGTCACCGTCAAAGGTGCCGCCGAGATGAACCTGGGCGAGCCGGAGGAAACCGAAAACACTTTCATCGGCAACGCCCGCATCAAAGCACGTGCGGCGGTCGCGGCGACGGGCCTTCCCGCGCTGGCAGATGACTCCGGGATCGAGGTCGAAGCGCTGGACAATGCCCCCGGCGTCTATACCGCCGATTGGTCCGAAACGCCCAACGGCCGCGATTTCGTCATGGCGATGACCAAGACCCATAGGTTGCTGGAAGAGGCAAACGCCCCCCACCCGCGCCGCGCGCGGTTCTGCGCGACACTGGTTTTGGTATGGCCCGACGGACATGAAGAGGTTTTCGAAGGCCGCGTGCACGGCACGCTTGTCTGGCCGATCCGCGGCGACGTCGGTCACGGCTATGACCCGATGTTCCAACCCGACGGGCACGAACAGACCTTTGGCGAAATGTCCGCCGACGCCAAGAACGCAATCAGCCACCGTGCGGACGCTTTCGCCAAACTGATCTCTGCCTGCTTTGACTGAGGATTGGCGCCAGGGGGGCTTTGGTCTTTATATCCATTGGCCGTTTTGCGAGGCGAAGTGCCCCTATTGTGACTTTAACAGCCATGTTAGTCGCACAATCGACCAACGGGCCTGGCGCGACGCCTATTTGGCGGAGCTTGAACGCGGTGCCGCCGAAACCGAAGGGCGTGTGTTGAACGCCGTCTTTTTCGGCGGTGGCACCCCCAGCCTGATGGACCCCGATGTCGTCGCCGATGTGATCGCCGCGATCCGTCGACTGTGGCCCACGGCCAATGATCTGGAAATCACGCTCGAGGCGAACCCCGGTTCGGTTGAGGCCGACCGTTTTGCCGCCTTCCGACAGGCGGGCGTCAACCGTATTTCAATGGGGATACAGGCCCTGAATGACGCGGACCTAAAACGTCTGGGCCGCATCCATACGGTTGACGAAGGGCTTGCCGCTTTTGACATCGCCCGCAATACCTTTGAACGCGTCAGTTTTGATCTGATCTATGGCCGTCAGAACCAGAGCTTGCCCGACTGGCAGACCGAGCTGAAACAGGCCCTATCCCTGGCGATAGACCATATGTCGCTGTATCAACTGACCATCGAGCAAGGCACCGCATTTGGCGATCGCTATGCGGTGGGAAAGCTACGCGGGCTGCCCAGCGATGATCTTGGTGCCGATATGTATGCGGCCACTCAGGATATTTGCGGCGAGATGGGCATGCCCTCTTACGAGGTATCGAACCACGCCCGCGACGGGGCGCAATCGCGGCACAATCTGATCTACTGGCGCTACGGTGATTATCTTGGCATCGGTCCGGGGGCCCACGGGCGCCTGACCCAAAACGGCAATCGCTTTGCGACCGAGTGTTTTAGTAACCCCAAACGCTGGCTTGACGCTGTTGCCAGCGGCGCCACCGAAAAGCCCCGCGAGCTTCTAACGACCGAAGATCAAGGTAGCGAGTTTCTTATGATGGGGCTTCGTCTGAAAGAAGGCGTGGACCTGCGTCGGTACGAGGCGCTTTCCGGCGCACCGCTTTCGACAAAAAAAATCACCCAGATGCAGGACATCGGGATGATTTCTTGGGATAAAGACCAGCTTTATGTGACGGATCAGGGCTTTATGGTGCTAAACGCGATCCTGGCCGAGCTTTTGTCGGATTAAGAGGCCGACAAACGTTGGCAAAGCTCGTCCAGCTCGTCCATCGTCGTGTAGTGCAGCACCATCTGGCCCGCCTCCTGCCCCGGCTTGTGGTTCAGGGTTACCTTCAAACCAAGGTTTGCTGACAGATCCCCTTCAAGCGCGCGGGTGTCCGCGTCTTTTTCGCTCGAGGATTTGGCCGCCCGTTTGTTTGGTCCTTCATTCTCAGCTTGCTGCTCTTTCTTGATCAGCGCCTCGGCCGCGCGCACCGACAAGCCGCCGGCGATAATCTGTTTGGCCAGCTTTTCAGGGTTCTTCGACGGCACCAAGGTCCGGGCGTGGCCCGCTGTCAGATCGCCCTGACGCACCATTTCCAGAACATTTTCGGGCAAGTTTAGCAAGCGCAGCAAGTTCGCGATATGACTGCGGCTTTTGCCCAAGGCTTCCGCCATCTTCTCTTGCGTGTGGCCAAAACGGTCCATCAGCTGGCGATAGCCCGCCGCTTCTTCGATCGAGTTGAGGTCCGCCCGCTGGATGTTCTCGATAATCGCAACTTCGAGAACTTCGACATCGGTGAATTCGCGCACGATGATCGGAAGCTCGTGCAGCTGCGCCATCTGCGACGCGCGCCATCGGCGTTCACCCGCGACAATTTCGAACGTCCCATCATCACGGCGACGTACGATCAGCGGCTGGATAACGCCCTTTTCGCGGATAGAGTTTGCAAGATCATCCAAATCCTGCGGATCAAACCGCTTGCGCGGCTGCTCCGGATTAGGAGAAATCTTTTCAATAGGAACATACTGTTCCGCCGCGCCTTCTGATGCCACCGTTTGTGTCTCCGCTACGTCCGCCATCAAAGCCGACAATCCTCGACCCAAACCGCGCCGCTTGTCTTTATCTGCCATTGCCTGACCCCTTATTTATACGGCACTATTTGCCAGTACTTCTTTCGCCAGATCGCGGTACGCTTTGGCACCTTTCGACCCGCTATCGTAACTTAGAACCGGCATCGCGTAACTGGGTGCCTCACTGACCCGTACGTTGCGCGGAATAACGGTTCTATATACCAGTTCGCCCAAATTGCTTCGGGCGTCCTGCTCAACCTGTTGCGACAGGTTGTTCCGCTGATCATACATCGTCAGCAAAATTCCTTCGATCCGTAGATCCTTGTTCCCGCTCTGGCGCACTTCGCGGATGGTCAGCATCAATTGCGACAATCCTTCAAGCGCGAAAAACTCGCTTTGCAGCGGGACAAGCACCGAATGCGCCGCGATCATCGCGTTCACTGTCAGCAAGTTCAGCGATGGCGGGCAATCAATCAGAATGTAGTCGAAGGCGTAGCTGTCCATCTGCGTCTGCCGCAGGGCGTCGTGCAGAAGAAAACTACGCTTTTCATTAGCGATCAATTCCATATCTGCGGAACTGAGATCGACAGTGGCGGCAACGATATGCAGACCCTCTGTCTCAGTCGTCATAATCACTTGATCGAGGTCGATATCCTCAAGCAAAAGCTCGTAGGTCGTAAACTCCCGATCGTCCAGTTCAATGCCCAGACCAGTTGACGCGTTGCCCTGCGGATCAAGGTCAATCACCAGAACGCGCTGCTTCTGCTCAACCAAAGCCGCCGCAAGGTTGATCGTCGTCGTGGTCTTACCCACTCCACCCTTCTGGTTCGCAATCGCAATAATTTTGGGCCCCGAAGGTCGAGACAGATCAGACATGTTTGATTTCCTTGATCTTAAGAATTGCGGCGGATGGGTTCGTCTGGCTTTGAATCGCGTCGCAGGTATATGCCCAGGTCTCTTTCGCTGCGGCATCCTCTGCGCGCCAGTTCTCCCCCTTCGGGAAAAGCGCAGTGCCAGAAGGTAAAAGATGGCGATCTGCAAAACCCAGCAAAGCGGTCAAGTCGGACAGAGCCCGCGCGCTTAGAACGTCTGCTTCCAAGGGTTCGATCTCTTCAATCCGCGCGTTCGCCACCTTTGCGTTCAGCTCAAGCTCCCGAATGGCTGTTCTCAGAAACGCGCATTTACGCTGGTCACTTTCGACCAAGGTAAATTTCGTCGCACGCTTCTCTTGCTGCGACATCAGCGCCACGACAATTGCCGGAAAACCGCCACCGCTTCCAAGATCTACCCAATGGCCCGCATTCGGCGCGTGGGAATAGATTTGTAGCGAATCCAGAATGTGACGCTCCCACATCTCGGGGACGCTCGGCTTGGAAATTAGATTAATCTTCGCGGTCCATTTCTCGACCAATTGCGAGAAATGCTGAAGCTTCTCCAATGTTTCACGTGAAACATCCTCCTCAAAAGCGCCCATCATGCAGACTTCTTCTGGCTGCCGCGCTTGAGGTGAGACAGAAGTAGCGTCAAGGCCGAGGGCGTCATACCGTCAATTCGGGCCGCCTGCGCGAGGTTGGTCGGACGTGTCAGCGACAGCTTTGAGGTAAGCTCATTTGACAGCCCGTCGATGGCTTCATAATCAAAATTCGCAGGAATAACATGCGCCTCATCCTTCTGGAGGAGGTCGATATCCCGTTGCTGACGCGCGATATAGTTTGCATAAAGTGCATCCCGTTCGACCTGGCGGCGAATTTCGGGTTCTACCGTTTCAAGCGCCGGATTAATCAAGACGATCTGCTCAAATGTCACATCCGGAAATGCCAACAGTTGGAAACCGGTCCGCTTCGTTCCGTCCTGGCGGACCTTGATCCCTGCCGCCTCGATCGCTTTCGATGCATAGGGCGTTTTCGTGAGCTCTGCCATCGCTGCGTCGATTTTGGCCATCTTGGCGTTAAAATGCGCAACCCGCTCTTGCGATACGCAGCTCAAGGCTATTGCCAAAGGCGTGAGGCGCTGGTCAGCGTTATCAGCACGAAGCGACAACCGGAATTCGGCGCGAGAGGTGAACATGCGATAGGGCTCAGTCACGCCCCGGGTGGTCAGGTCATCAATCATCACGCCAATATAGCTATCGGCGCGGCTGAACGTTACCGGCTCTTTACCCTGAGCTGCAAGTGCCGCGTTCAATCCGGCGACCAAACCTTGTGCAGCAGCTTCTTCATAGCCGGTGGTACCGTTGATCTGACCAGCGAGATATAGGCCAGGCACGGTCCTCACGGAAAGCGCGAGGTCAAGGGCGCGGGGGTCAACATAGTCATATTCAATCGCATAACCGGGCTGGATGATTTCAACATTTTCCAACCCAACCATCGACCGCACATAGGCAAGCTGAACATCCTCAGGCAGCGAGGTCGAAATACCATTGGGGTAGATGGTGTGGTCATCGGCGCCCTCAGGCTCCAGGAAAACTTGGTGCGAGGTTTTGTCAGCAAAGCGGACAACTTTATCTTCGATCGATGGGCAGTATCGGGGCCCTACCCCGTCGATATGCCCCCCGTACATCGCGGAGCGCGACAGGTTATCGCGAATAATTTGATGCGTTTTTTCATTGGTATGCGTAATGCCGCAGGAGATTTGCGGTACCGACGTCGCCTCTGACAAGAAAGAGAACAAGACAGGCTCATCATCTCCGGGTTGCGATTCCAACTTTTCCCAGTCAATCGTCCGCCCGTCCAAACGCGGTGGCGTCCCCGTCTTCAAGCGGCCGAGTGGCAAGTTAAACGAATCAATGCGGTTTGCCAGGTCGACGGAGGCTTTATCGCCCATCCGACCGCCGGAGCGCGACACATCCCCAATATGGATGACCCCGCGCAAGAAAGTCCCAGTCGTCAAAACAACCGCAGCCGCAGCGATCTGTTCACCATCGGCAAGAACGGCACCAGAAACCTTACCATTGTCGAGAATGAAGTCGGTCACCTCACCCTCTACGATGGTCAGATTCTCTTGGCGTTCGGTCTCGGCGAGCATTTCTTTCCGATATATCGCACGGTCAGCTTGCGCCCGCGGTCCTTGAACAGCGGGTCCCTTACGGCGGTTCAAAAGCCGGAACTGGATGCCGGCTTTATCCGCGACACGGCCCATAACGCCATCCAGCGCGTCAATCTCGCGCACCAAATGTCCCTTACCCAGACCACCGATTGCCGGATTGCAGGACATCACCCCGATCCCGTCGCGCGACATCGTGATCAAAGCAGTATTCGCGCCCATACGCGCGGATGCGTGGGCCGCTTCGGCTCCGGCATGGCCGCCACCGATAACTATCACGTCAAAATGTTTCACGTGAAACACTCCATCTATTTTCCCAAGCAAAAGCTCGAAAAGATTACATCCAGCAGGTTCTCAACGTCAATTCGGCCTACCAGCGCCTCAAGTGCGCGAATCGAATGGCGCAGTTCTTCTGTTGCTATATCATATTGATCGGGACCGTGATCCAGAACCAACATCGCAGCGGCTAATCCCTCGGCTGATTTCTGCAATGCAACGCGGTGACGTTCGTGCGTCGCAAGGCCGACGTTCAGGCTTCGCGCGCCAAGGATGGCCTGTATTCTTTCTATCAGCTGCGGTACGCCCTGCCCTGTCACACCAGATATAGCTTTGTCCGCGCTATCGCGTAAGTCAGCCTTTGGTCGCAGGACGATATCATCCGCAGTTGCGGCAACAGGCAAATCCTCACCCTCTTCACTCAAAAACACACGCAGGTCAGCTTGCGCGCCGCGGGTTTTCGCACGGTCGATCCCAATGGATTCGACCTCGTCTGCCCCTTCGCGCAATCCCGCCGTATCCAGCAAGGTCACCGGCAAGCCACCTAGGTCCATCCGGACCTCGATCACGTCGCGCGTCGTACCCGCCACGGCAGAGGTAATCGCCGCATCGCGCCCCGCCAATGCATTCAACAAAGTAGACTTTCCGGCGTTGGGCCGGCCGATGATCGCGACCTCAAAACCCGTTCGGATACGTTCGGCCGTATGGGTACCGGCGATTTCAGCCAGAATATCGGCGCTCACCGCATTCAGCAATTCCGTAACCTCGGGCGAGACGTCGACGGGAACGTCTTCATCCGCGAAATCGATGGTCACCTCAAGCAGAGCGGCTGCGCGGATCAGTTTTTCGCGCCAGATATCGACCTTTTGACCCAAGTGACCGGACAAAACGCGCAAGGCTTGTTTTCGCTGGGCTTCGGTCTCTGCCTCGATGAGGTCACCCAAGCCCTCAACCTGTGTGAGGTCCAGCTTGCCATTCTCCATCGCACGGCGGGTAAATTCGCCCGGCTCCGCAAGGCGCGTGCCGTGAAAACCAGAGAGCAGCGCCAGCACCGCACGCACCACCGCGATGCTCCCATGCAAGTGAAGCTCGACCGTGTCTTCGCCGGTAAAGCTGTTCGGGCCTTCGAAGGTCAGGACAAGCGCACGATCAATGACCTGCCCATCGGCGTCACTGATAGCCCGCACGGCGGCCACCCGCGGGGCGGGCAATGGCTGCGCGATGGTTTCAGCGATAAAAAACGCCTGTGGGCCCGAGATACGAATGACGCAAACACCGGCCCGCCCCTGCGCTGTGGCTTGGGCGAATATCGTATCCATATCATTTAACCCACTGATTTAAGTGAATATTTAGCTATTCATTGAGTCGAAGAAATCGGAGTTCGTCTTGGTTTGCTTCAACTTCCCGATCAGGAATTCAATCGCATCCGTTGTGCCCATCGGGTTCAGAATCCGACGCAATACAAAGGTCTTTTGCAGATCGTTTTTGTCGACCAGCAGATCCTCTTTCCGCGTACCGGATTTCAGAATATCGATCGCAGGGAAGACGCGCTTGTCCGCAATCTTGCGATCCAGCACGATTTCAGAGTTACCGGTCCCTTTGAATTCTTCAAAGATCACCTCGTCCATGCGGCTGCCGGTGTCGATCAGCGCGGTGGCGATAATGGTCAGCGACCCACCCTCTTCAATGTTCCGTGCGGCACCGAAGAAACGTTTGGGGCGCTGCAGCGCGTTGGCATCAACACCACCGGTCAGAACCTTACCCGACGACGGCACAACAGTGTTGAAGGCGCGGCCCAGACGGGTGATCGAATCCAGCAAGATCACAACGTCGCGCTTATGCTCGACCAGACGTTTCGCCTTTTCGATAACCATTTCAGACACGGCCACGTGGCGCGTTGCAGGCTCATCGAAGGTGGAAGAAACAACCTCCCCTTTGACACTACGCTGCATATCAGTGACTTCTTCGGGGCGTTCGTCAATCAGCAGAACGATCAAGTAGCACTCGGGGTGGTTCTGTTCGATCGAATTCGCGATGTTTTGCAGCAGAACCGTTTTACCGGTCCGTGGCGGCGCCACGATCAAGCAGCGCTGGCCCTTACCGATGGGCGATACTAGATCGATGATACGCGAGGACCGGTCCTTGATCGTCGGATCATCCACTTCCATTGTCAGACGTTCATCGGGGTAAAGCGGCGTCAGGTTTTCAAAGGCCACCTTGTGGCGCGCTTTTTCCGGCTCTTCAAAGTTGATCTTGGTGACATCTGTCAGCGCGAAATACCGCTCCGCATCATCCGGCGCCTTGATCAGCCCTTCGATTGTGTCGCCCGTGCGCAGCGAGTGCTGGCGGATCATCTCGGGCGAGACGTAAATGTCATCGGGCCCCGGCAGATAGTTCGCTTCGGGCGACCGCAGGAAACCAAACCCGTCCTGCAACACTTCCAGCACACCATCGCCCGAGATTTCCCAGCCTTCATCCGCACGTTCGCGCAGGATCTGGAACATCATTTCGCCTTTACGCATGGTCGATGCGTTTTCGATCTCAAGCTCTTCGGCCATCGCCAAAAGATTCTTGGGCGTCTGCGCCTTTAGATCGGCAAGGTTAAGTGTTTCAGTTGTCATGGAAATATCCTGTTCCGATCCCGGAATGCGGGCGGGTCGTGTCATAAAAATGGACAGATGTATACGGTCCCCGGACGGGGTGCAGGAAACACATACTCAGAATGGCGGGTTTCGTCAATCAGCTTAGAATTTCACGACGACCGAGAATACGATGATGATCATCAGCAGCGTCGGGACTTCATTCATGATCCGGTAACGTTTACCGCTCAGCCGGTTCTCCCCCGCTGCAAAGGCCTTCACACGCCCGACAAGCCACCCGTGGAACCCTGTCATCGCCAATACGCTTGCGCCCTTCATCCAGGGCCACACAGCGGCCCAGTCGACGATGCCCGGTGTGAACACCAGCGCCAGTCCGAAAATCCAGGTGCCGATCATCGCGGGGCGCATGATCACGGTGGCAAGCTTGAACTCCATCATCTTGAAAAGATCGTGGGTCTGGCCGCTTTGGCCCACCTGCTCTGTATGATGCACGAGAAGCCGCGGCAGATAGAACAGCGCCGCCAGCCACGAAATGACCGAGATAATATGAAGCGATTTTACCCAAGGATAGGCGATGGCAAGCAAGTCGGTCATGTCACACTCCGGTTGGTGCCTTCTTACTAATATAAATAAGAAAAGAAGAAAGATGATGATGTAAGTAGGGGGTTCATTTTCTGTGGATTACTGTTTTGTACCTCGATTTATCCACCTGTGCATGTTGTGAATCCCGTATCGATGATAACTCGGCACCGCGCGGATAAATTCACCCTTTTTCAAATACTTAATTAAAAATTTTTCAGGGGATAAACTGTGTAGCTTTGTGGATAAGCTTGGGATTAACTCCGTTCAGGGGGTTTGCGATTTATCCTTATGCCGCCCCGTATAAAGCTGGAATTTCCCGCTGGCAGGCAGGGGTTTTCCCGACGCTTTCGCGCACTCTCGCCATTCGGGGGAAAAATCCCTAAGAACTTCCTAGCGTCGCACACAGGTTTATCCCCATGCCCCAACGTTTCATCCTCGCCTCCGGGTCGTCGATCCGGTCACAACTGCTGCAACAGGCCTGCGTCCCCCATGAGGTGAGCGTGGCGCGCATTGATGAACAAATGATTAAGATGGCTCTGCTGGCAGAGCAGGCACCCCCTCGCGACATCGCCGATACACTGGCCGAGATGAAAGCCCGCAAAGTCAGCGACAAGACCCCGGGCGCCTTGGTGATGGGCTGTGATCAGGTGCTTGACCATCGCGGGACGCTACTGTCAAAACCCGCCACGCCAGATGAGGCGATTGCCCAGCTGAAATCCCTGCGCGGCGATCGCCATAGCTTGCTATCCGCCGCAGTGATCGTCGAGGATGGCAAACCGATCTGGCGTCACGTGGGTCAGGTGCGGCTGCGCATGCGCGACGCGTCCGACAGCTATATAGAGGAGTATGTCGCGCGGAACTGGGACAGTATCCAACATGCGGTCGGCGCCTATAAACTGGAAGAGGAAGGCGTCAGGCTGTTCAGCGGCATTGAAGGGGATTACTTTAATGTCCTAGGGTTACCCCTGCTTGAACTGTTGAATTATCTGACGCTACGGGGGGATCTATCCGCATGAGCTTGGCTAAAATACCGCTGGCAGGTGTGATCGGATCGCCGATTGCCCATTCAAAATCCCCGCAGATCCACGGGCACTGGCTGAAAACGCTTGGGCTGAAGGGGGCTTATATCCCCCTGCACGTCGAACCCGAAGATCTGCGCCAGGTGCTTGAGGCCATGCCGAAAATGGGATTCATCGGGGCCAATGTCACGATCCCCCATAAAGAAGCGGTGATCGAGATCGCAGATATTATTACAGACCGCGCCGCGATGATTGGGGCAGTGAATACGATCACCTTCCGCGCAGACGGTAAAATTCAGGGCGATAATACGGACGGCTACGGGTTTATCGAAAACCTCAAGGCGGGCGCGCCGGATTGGGTGCCGGGTAATGGCCCCGCCTGCGTCTTTGGTGCCGGTGGCGCCGCGCGGGCCGTCATCTCGTCGCTACTGGACGCCGGCGTGCCCGAGATCCTGCTCGCCAATCGCACCCGTGTGCGGGCCGAACGGTTGCGGTCGGTCTTTGGTAACCGCGTGACGGTCTACGACTGGTCGCAGGCGGGTACGATGGTCAGCCATGCGTCCTTGGTGGTGAACACCACGTCGTTGGGGATGATCGGAAAATCCGAGCTGCGCGTGCCGCTTGATGGGTTGCGCGCCGATACGGTGGTCACGGATCTGGTCTATGCGCCGTTGAAAACCACGCTTCTGGCAACCGCAGAGGCGGCGGGATGCGTCACTGTTGACGGTTTAGGCATGCTTTTGCATCAGGCGGTGCCGGGGTTCGAACGGTGGTTTGGCGCGCGACCGACGGTGGACCATGAAACACGTCTGGCGGCGTTGCGCTGATGTTTCTTCTGGGTCTGACCGGGTCGATCGGTATGGGGAAATCGACCACCGCACAAATGTTCGCTGATCTTGGCTGCGCCGTCTGGGACGCAGACGCCGCGGTGCATCGGCTCTATGCCAAGGGGGGGGCCGCCGTCGCGGCCTTTCAGGAAACGCTACCTGATGCGGTCGTTGCGGGCGAAGTGTCGCGGCCCGCGCTCAAAAGCCTGATCGATGCGGACCCCACCGTATTGAAAACGATCGAAAGCATCGTGCATCCGCTGGTCGGCGAAGATCGCGCGGCCTTTCTGGCGGAGACAAAGGCCAAGATCGTCGTGCTCGACATCCCGTTGATTTTCGAAACCGGTGGTGACAAACGCATGGATGCGGTGGCCTGTGTCACGGTCTCGGCTGACATCCAGCAAAAGCGCGTGATGGCGCGCGGGACTATGACGCTGGAACAGTTCGAAAACATCCGCGCCAAACAGATGCCAAACGATGAAAAATGCGCTTTGGCCGATTATGTGATTGAAACAGACACCCTGCCCCATGCCCGCGCGCAGGTGGAGGCTGTCATCGAGGATATCAAAGGAAAGCTGTCCCATGCGTGAGATCGTACTGGATACGGAAACCACCGGATTCGACCCTGAAAGCGGTGATAGGATCGTTGAAATCGGTGCGGTTGAACTGATGGGTCACGTGGCGACCGGCAATACCTATCACCAATACATCAATCCCGAACGCAGCATGCCCGCCGAAGCCTTCGAGGTGCACGGGCTGGGGGACGACTTTTTGCGCGACAAACCCAAGTTTGCGCAGATCGGGCAGGATTTTCTGGATTTCATCGGTGATTCAAAGCTGGTGATCCACAACGCCGCCTTCGATATCAAGTTTCTGAACGCGGAATTGAAATGGATGGGGCTGCCCCAGATCCCGTGGGAACAGGCGCTTGATACGCTGGCCATCGCGCGCAAACGCTTTCCGGGTTCGCCCGCGTCGCTAGACGCGCTATGCCGCCGCTTTGGCATCGATAACACGTCGCGGACGCTCCACGGTGCTTTGCTTGACAGTGAAATTCTGGCGGATGTCTATCTAGAGCTGATCGGCGGGCGGCAACCGGACTTTGGCCTGTCGACCAAACCGGAAAAGAAAGAGGGCGATACCACTCCCGATTGGACGCCAAAACCGCGCCCGACGCCCCTACCCTCGCGGATTACCCCGCAAGAGGCCGCCGCCCATACCGAATTTGTCGATAAACTGGGCGACAGCGCTGTGTGGAAGACGCTTTAGGCGTCCGCTTTTTGCGTATTCTCGGCCTGACGGCGCGCGATCTCGTTGCGATACAGCGCAACAAAGTCGATGTTTTCGAGGTTCAGCGGCGGGAAGCCACCGTCGCGGGTCACATCGCTGACAACACGGCGCAGGAACGGGAAGATCATGCGCGGGCATTCAATCAGCAGGAATGGGTGCATCTGGTCTTCGGGCACGTTTTCAACGTGGAAGATACCGACATAGTCGATTTCCAGCAGGAACAGCGTCGCGTCGCCGCCTTTGGCTTTTGACGTGACCTGAAGCTTGATCGCGGATTCATACTGGTTCTCGGCCGACCGCTTTTTCGCATCCAGATTGACCTGAACCTGAACGTCGGGCTGCACATCTGTCGGCGCGCCTTTTTGCGCCATGATGTTTTCAAAGGACATATCACGGATGAACTGACCCAGAATGCGCATCTGCGGCTGTGCGGCCTGGGTCGGTTGTGTTGCTTCTTCTTCAGCCATTTAAAGGCTCCTTAAGACAATAAACTCATTTAGTCGGGCTTATCAGATCGCCTTGCCGCGCTCAATGGCCCGCTTCAACTGGCCCGCAGTCAATGCCCCGTCGTCAGTGATCCGTCCAGCCAGAGGGGCGTTTGGGCCCGCGGTCCTGTTCCGACAGCTCGTGGTATTCGCCATCGATCACATCCCCCTGCATCGGACGATGGGGCTGCGGGCGCCGTGGCCCCGAGGTGCCGCCCATATGGACACTGCTCACGTTGACCTTGCTTCGTGCAGCTTTGAACGCAGCGGTACGCACGCCGGGGATCAGCAGGGCAAAGCCCAGGGCATCGGTGAAAAACCCCGGTGTCAGCAGCAACGCGCCGGCAAACAGGATCATCGCGCCATGCACCAGCGGTTCGGTCGGATCACGGACTTCGGACAGGGACGATTTGATCTGGCCAAGTGCCAGCGCACCCTGAGCGCGCATCAGATAGGTGCCGATGATCGCGGTAGAAACAACAATCGCCAGCGTCCAGCCGAGGCCAATTGCCCCACCCACCTGAATGAACAACGTTATTTCTATCAACGGTACGGCAATAAAAGCCAAAAACAGCCACATGGCATGCGTCCTTTCCTATGGGCCAGAGTGGACTTGGCCCGGTTCACACCCTACATAGGGGCACTAGACCGACGTTTCCATGTTTCTCAGCACGAGGTACCTATGAATTCGCCCATGATACAGCTTCTGGTACTGGCCGCTATTGCCGTGTTCCTGATCCTGCGGCTCAAGAATGTGCTTGGCACACGCACCGGTTTTGAAAAACCGGCCGAGGTCAGCGAGAAACCCGAACGCCCCAGCGGCCCCGCGTTCGAAGTCATCGAAGGTGGCCCTGATCTGGATATCACCGATCACGCGCCCGAAGGGTCCGATACCGCGCTCGCACTGGCCGAGATGAAGCGTGTCGAGCCCTCCTTTGGGGTCAGCGACTTTCTGGGCGGTGCCCGCGGCGCCTACGAGATGATCGTGATGGGCTACGAACACGGTAATCTGGACGAGATCAAACCTTTCCTTTCAGAAGACATCTACGAAAGCTTTGTCGAAGGCGTCGCCGCGCGTGAAGATCAGGGTCTGACCGTTGAAAGCCACTTTATCGGCATCCGCGAGATGGAGCTTGAGAACGCCACGATGGACAAGACCACCAACGAGGCAGAGCTGACGATCCGTTTCGTGGCCGAGCTGACGTCGGTCGTGAAAGACCGCGATGGTGAAATCGTCGAAGGCAGCACGACAGAGGTCAATCGTCAAAAAGACACATGGGTGTTTGCCCGTGTCATGGGCTCGGATGATCCAAATTGGCTGCTCGTTTCTACAGACGGTTAAAACGTGCCTGTGCGGGTGCATTGCTGTGGGCGGGCCTGATGGCGCCGCCCGCTTCTGCGACAGATGTGTCCTATTCGATCCTGTCGTTCGACCAGCTTGAGGGTTGGGAAACCGACGACCACGCCGCCGCCTTGCGCGCGTTTCTGAATACCTGCGGTGATATGAAGGATGTCGATTGGCGCAACATCTGCGCCTATGCCAAATCCGACCCCGACCCGCGCCAGTTCTTTGAACTTCTGTTCCGGCCAGTGTTGATCGAGGACGGAAACGAGGCGATGTTCACAGGCTATTTCGAACCTGAACTTGACGGCGATCTCTACCCCTCCGACCGCTACCGCTATCCGGTCTATGCCATGCCGCCAGAGGCGAAGGCGAACAACCCGTGGCTGACCCGCCGCGATATTCTGGATACCGACGTGATGAAGGGCCGCGGCCTTGAGATCGCCTATGTCGACGACCCGGTCGAACTTTTCTTTCTGCAAATCCAAGGCTCTGGCCGTATCAGACTGCCCGATGGAAATTATCTGCGCGTGGGATACCGTGGTGCGAACGGCCACCCGTACCGGTCGATCGGCGTCGAACTGGTGCGCCGCGGCGTCTATGACCCGCATCAGGTCAGCGCAGAGGTGATCAAGAACTGGGTTCGCCGTAATCCTGATGACGGACGCGAGCTGCTGTATCACAACCCGTCCTATGTATTCTTTCGCGAGGTCAATCAGGTGCCCGCCGATCAGGGGCCGCTTGGCGCGATGAACCGGTCGGTGACCACTCTGCGCACCGTCGCTGTGGACCCCAAGTTTGTACCGCTCGGTGCCCCTGTCTGGATCGAAAAAGAGGGCAAGGAACCGATGCACCGCTTGATGATCGCGCAGGATACCGGGTCGGCGATCAAGGGCGCGCAACGGGCGGATGTGTTCTTTGGCACCGGCGACAAGGCGGGGCGTGCCGCGGGCAAGCTGCGTGATCCGGGGCGGATGATGGTCCTGATGCCGATCCAGCGCGCCTATGCGCTTTTGCCGGAGCCGCTGCTATGAGCCGCAAGCGTCTGGATAAGGATGATCTGTCGCTTTGGAAAAAGGTGACAGAGCGGACGGAAAAGCTCGACGTTGACAAGCTGTTCCGCGCCGAGATTGACGACACCTCCCCGATCCACGGCCCCACGCCAACGCCGCCGCAAATCCGCAAGCGCAGCTCTGTTGTCATGGGCAAGCCCGATCCCAAGCCGCGGCGAAACACCCATGATCTGATGCCCTCCCTGCCCGATCAGCTACGTCAGGCACCGGTGCAGATGGATTCAAAGGCGTTTGGCAAGCTCAAGCGGGGCAAGATGCGCCCCGAGGGTCGCATCGACCTTCACGGCATGACGCTGGACCGCGCTCACCCTGCGCTGACCAAATTCATTCTAGGCTCGCATGCCAAGGGGCGGCGCCTTGTCTTGGTGATCACCGGCAAAGGCAAGATGCGGGACGAAGGCGGCCCGATCCCCGTGCGCCACGGCGTGCTGCGCCATCAGGTGCCGCAATGGCTGTCGATGCCGCCGCTGTCGTCAGCCGTGCTTCAGGTCAGTCAGGCGCATATCAGCCACGGCGGCGGCGGCGCCTATTACGTCTATCTACGGCGTCACCGTTAGGCCGTGGCAGGCGCGACCAACCGCTTGCGATAGCGTAGCACCCCGACAGTCGCCATGATCGCGGCCACGGCATAGTAGATCGCAATCGGGATCATCTGCTGCGGGAAATCAACGCCCAGATCAATGAACAGCCCCGTCACCCCCGGCCCGATGGCCGACCCGAATACCATCAGCGCAGCGCCCACGGCCTTGATCGACCCGATATAGCGCGTGCCATAGAATTCAGCCCAGAAAACAGAAGGTCGCGGTGGCCTGCATACCCTGCCCCACGCCAAAGATCATCAACCCGACACCCGCCATCGCAATCGTATCGGCAAAGGCGAGCACGGCGAAAGACAGCGCGAAAGGCAGCATTTGCACCGGCGTGACCCGCGTCACGCCAAACCGGTCAATTGCCCAGCCCGACACAAAGGTCGCGATCACGGATGTCACCGTATAAAGCGGCATCAGCGCGACAAAGCTGACCAGCGTCCAGCCCTTCACCTCTGTCAGGTGGACCTGCTGAAAGAACAGCGCCGTCCCCCAAGCCGGAGGACCGATCACCAGCGGGATCATCAGCCAGAACAACCCGTGGCGTATCATCTGCATCCGCGTCCAGTGCTGCCCGTCCATCCCCGCCGATTGCGTGCTTTGCGCCATGGATTGCGGCGTACGCTCTTGCCGCAGCAGCAGGAGCATCACGGGCATGGTGATCAGCACCAAAGCGGCGGCCAGCACCCAAAGGCTGCGCCAGTGAAAGCTTGCGAAAAGGGCGACGAAGACGACAGGCAAAATCGCCTGACCCGCCGCAAAGCCCATAGACGATAGCGACAGCGCCTTGCCCCGTGCGGCTTCGAACCAGCGCACCATCGCCACGGCCCCAAGCTGAGACATCATCCCCTGCCCGGTCAGACGCAGCGCATAGATGACAAAGATCAGCGCGATCCAGTTCGGCACAGCGGCCATCGCCAGACAGGCGCCCGCCAGCGCGACCATTACCCAGAATGACAGCCGACGCACCCGAAACCGGTCTGTCAGCACACCCGCCCAGATCATCGTGATCGCCGAGAGCGTCGTGCCGATGGTATAGATCCCGCCCCATTGACCGTCAGACAGCCCGAAACTGCCCTTAATCTCGCCCGCGAAAAGCGAGATGAAATAGGTCTGCCCATAGGCCGAGGTAAATGTCAGCAGGAAACCCGCCAACAAGAACACCCAATTGGCGCGGATAAATCTGAAGTATGCCATGCGCCATCATTCTCAGGCGCATGGCAGATTGAAAAGCCCTAAAGAACGTAGCGTGACAGATCGGTGGATCGTGTCAGTTCGCCCAGGTTCTTCTCGACGAAATCGCCGTCGACAGTGATCTTTTCGCCGGTGCGATCCGGCGCGCTGAACGACAGCTCTTCAAAGACACGCTCCATCACGGTGTAAAGCCGCCGCGCGCCGATATTCTCGATCGACTGGTTCACGTCGGCGGCGATCTTGGCCAGCGCCTTGATACCTTCGTCGGTGAATGTGACCTCGACCTCTTCAGTGCCCATCAACGCGGTATATTGCAGCGTCAGCGCATTGTCGGTCTCGGTCAGGATGCGAACGAAATCATCTTCCGTCAGCGCGCGCAGCTCGACGCGGATCGGCAAGCGGCCCTGCAATTCGGGCAACAGGTCGGACGGCTTGGCAATATGGAAGGCGCCCGAGGCGATAAACAGGATATGATCCGTTTTCACCGGCCCGTGTTTGGTCGATACGGTGGTGCCTTCGATCAGGGGCAGCAGGTCGCGCTGCACGCCTTCACGGCTGACATCGCCGCCACGCGCGTCAGAGCGGGCGCACACCTTGTCGATCTCGTCCAGAAAGACGATGCCGTTCTGCTCTACCGCCTCGATCGCGGCGCGGTTGACGGTCTCGTCATCCAGCAGCTTGTCGGCCTCTTCGCTGATCAGCACCTCGTAGCTTTCGGCGACTGACAGACGTTTCTTGACCGTCCGGCCGCCCATGGCTTTGCCAAAAAGATCGCCAAGGTTCATCATCCCCATACCACCGCCGGGTTGTCCGGGGATATCCATAGCCGGAAACGGGCTAGAGGTATCGGCGACTTCAAGCTCGATCATCGTATCGTCCAGCTCGCCCGCTTTCAGCTTCTTGCGGAACATATCGCGGGTGCCTTCGCGGGCGTCCTTGCCCGCAATCGCGTCAACAACGCGTTCTTCGGCGGCCTTATGGGCGCTGACCTTCACGTCCTCGCGCATATATTCGCGGGTCATGACGATGGCGCTGTCTACCAGATCACGGATGATCTGTTCCACATCGCGGCCGACATAGCCGACTTCGGTGAATTTCGTCGCCTCGACCTTGAGGAAAGGGGCCCGCGCCAGTTTTGCCAAGCGGCGGCTGATCTCGGTCTTGCCCACGCCGGTGGGCCCGATCATCAGGATGTTCTTAGGGTAGACTTCGTCGCGCAGATCATCGCCCAACTGCTTGCGGCGCCAGCGGTTGCGCAGCGCCACGGCCACGGCGCGCTTGGCGTCGTTCTGGCCGATGATAAAACGGTCAAGTTCAGAGACGATTTCGCGGGGGGTCAGATCGGTCATTGTGTGATTTTCTCCACCGTGAGGTTACCATTGGTATAAACGCAGATGTCCGACGCGATCTTCATCGCATCCCGCGCGACGGTTTCAGCGTCGCGGTCGCTGTCCATCATGCCGCGCGCCGCGGCCAGCGCGTAATTCCCGCCCGACCCGATGGCCGCGACAGAATGTTCAGGCTCCAGCACGTCGCCCGCGCCGGTGATCACCAGCAGCTCGCGCCCGTCTGACACGATCAGCATCGCTTCGAGCTTTTGCAGGTATTTGTCGGTGCGCCAGTCTTTGGCAAGCTCGACACTGGCGCGCGCCAACTGCCCGGGCGTGGCTTCAAGCTTGGCTTCAAGCCGTTCCAGCAGCGTGAAAGCATCAGCGGTCGATCCGGCAAAGCCTGCCACAACGTCAAACCCGCCGGGGCTGAGCCGGCGCACCTTCCGTGCGGTTCCTTTGATCACGGTTTGGCCAAGGCTGACCTGACCGTCGCCCGCGATCACGACTTCGCCGTCTTTCTTCACACCGATGATGGTGGTCCCGTGCCAGCCGGGGAATTCTTGCTTTGACATGTAGCCTCCATAGTTCAAACCTATATGAAAACCCCGCCGCTGTTTCGCAAGGCTAATGTCCCGAAAGGATTTGAATGCCCCCGGTAGACGACCTGAAAACCAAGGGATTTCAGATATTTGAGGGATTGGCGGCCAAGGCGGGGATTGCGCCCGAAACCTGTACCTGCGGGGCCGAGTGGATCAAGGATGACAGCAACCAGCGCCAGATCGTGCAGCGCTATGACGGGCGTGACGGGGCCTCTGTCGTGCTCAAACACGTGGCCCGCCCGTGGGATACCGACAGGTTCACCGCGATGCTTGCGGCCCATCAGGCAGCCTGTGACGCGCTCGACGGCGTGCCCGGCTTTAGCGTGCCACAGATCCTTGCGGCGGACCCGGGCCAGCAGGCCTATCTTATGCGCTTTGCCAAGGGCGATACGTTTCTGGACCTGTGCCGCCAGACAGAGGATCACGCCCCCTTGTTGCGACGGGCGGGCGGCTGGCTGGCGGCGTTTCACGGGGCCACTTTGCAAGGCACCCATCCGTTTCAGCCGCGGTTCATGGTCAATCACCTGCACCGTCTGGTGGCGCGTGTTGAAAGCGGTGCGCGCCGGATCAACGGCAAGCAACGTTTTGCAGCCTATGTGGGAAGTATCGCGGACTACGCGCCGCAGGCCCAAGGGCACGCGGGCCAGATCGCGGCGAAACATGGCGACCTGAACGGGTATAATCTGGTGATGGCGCCCGACGAGACGGCAGCGTTCGATTTTTCAGCGACCACACCGTCGCCCGTGGGCTATGACATCGCGCGGCTGCTGCAAAGCTATACCCAGATGGTCGGCGACCTTGACGCCTTGCCCAAAGGCCATAGCGTTCCTCCCGCCGCCTGGGGCGCGTTCTTTGAAGGGTACACGCTGGTGCCGCCCGATGATCCCACGGTGCACTTCCTGACGCGGGTGCAGATCCTGACCGACTGGAACCGGATTCAAGAACATGGATCTATCGCCAATGTCATGCGGTTCGAGCGGATCAAAAAAATAGCGCGCCAAGCCTTTGCCTGACGCGCCATTGAATGTGCTTACTGCGGGTGCGGCAGCTTAGATCGACTCTTCGATCCAGCCTTGCAGCGCGGCCTTGGGGCGGGCGCCCGCCAGGTTCGATACGACTTCGCCGTTCTTGAAGATGAACAGGGCAGGGATGCCACGGACACCCATCTGGGCGGGGCTGTTCGGGTTCTCGTCAACGTTGACTTTGACGATCTTTACCTTGCCGTCCATCTCGGAGGAAAGTTCCTCGAGCGCGGGGCCGATCTGCTTACAGGGGCCGCACCACTCAGCCCAGAAATCCACCACAACGGGGATATCGGAATTCTTAACTTCTGCGTCGAATGTTGCGTCTGTGACTGCGACGGTTGCCATGTTGCTGCTCCTGCACGGGGTTGGTTAGAGTGGGAACCTATGTAGCCCCATGCGTCCCGTCAAGATCGCGCACCCGCGATAGGGCGTTTGTGATCAGCGCGTCGGGCAGTTCCATCAGCGTGGCGGTACGGGTCCATAAAATAGCGGTGCGGATGCGGTGATCGGGAAACACCTGCGCCAGCGCGGCGGCATAGGCCCCCATCTGGCGCAACAGCCCTTCGGGGCAGCGATCAGGCGTATCGGGTACCACGCGGTTGGTTTTGTAATCCACCAGCAATACATCCGTATCCGACACCAGCAGCCGGTCGATTGTCCCGTGCAGCCGTTCGGTGCCCAAGGGCGCGGTGATCGGCACCTCTGCCAAGGCGTCCTTGCCAAAGACATGCGCCAGTTCGGGCGTATCCAAGACCGCGATCGCCTCTCTCAAGGCGGCTTGGGCGACGGTTTCATCATAGCCCTGCGCCAGCGTTTGCAGCACACCGTTCCAGCGGTCGCTGTGCATCATGGGCAGGGTTTCCAGCATCTTATGCACCAGATTGCCGTAGGATTTCGCCGCATCTTCCGATTGGCCATCATCGCCGGGCAGGGCCTTGGCGCCGCCCAGATCAGAGGGGGCAAGCGTTTTGGCACGTAGTGGGATAACGGTAAGGGGCGTGTTAAAAGCAGGCTCTAACACTGGCGTGGTGTGGGTTTTAGGGGCGGAGTCGATCACCGGCAGCGCATCCCATTCGCCATGTTCAAACCGCATCCCGCCCGAGCTGCCGACCGGCTTGGCACCGGCCTGACCCATCGCGGCACCGACCATCTGATACCAGCTGTTGCCATCCTTGGGCAGCTCCCCCGCCGCGGCCACGATCAGCCATTTTTCGGCCCGCGTCATCGCCACATAGAGCAGCCGCAGCCGTTCGGCCATCTCGCGCGCCTTGCGGTCGTCCAGCGCGCCGCGCATGGCAGCGGGCATATCCCCTTCGGACAGTTTCCACACAGGCGTGTCACCGATCTTGATGATCTCGTCCCGGATCACCAAAGGGCGTTTGCCCGTGTCCGGCAGGATCACAATCGGCGCCTCTAGCCCCTTGGCCCCGTGCACGGTCATCACCCGCACCTGATCCGAGGCATTGTCGATCTGGCGCTTGATCTCAAGGTCGTCGGTCTGCATCCACACCAGAAACCCCGTGAGGCTGGGGATCGCGCCGCGTTCATACGATAGCGCCTGCGAGAGCATGGCGTTGATCCCGTCCTCTGCTTCTGACCCCAGCCGCGCCAGCAGCTTACGGCGCCCGTCATGGCGGGTCAGGATACGTTCGATCAGGTCATAGGGCCGCAGGAAATCGACCTGCGCCCGCAAATCTCGCAAGATGGCAACGGTTTCGGGGTAGGCATCGCTGCTGCGCAAGGCCTGCCACAGGTGATCTTCCTTGCGGTAGTGGGACAGGGTGAACAACATCTGCTCTGTCCACCCGAACAGAGGCGATTTCAGCGCCGTCGCAAGCGACAGGCTGTCTTCGGGCGTGGCAAGAAAGCTCAGCAGCGCCGCCAGATCCTTGACCGCCAGTTCGGCCCCGACCTTGAGCCGGTCCGCGCCCGCAATCGGCACACCGGCGGTTTTGCACGCGCGGATGATTTCCGAGAACAGATCACTGCGCCGCTGCACAAGGATCAAAAAGTCACCCGCCCGAATACGCCGCCGCGCAAAGGCACCGGGGGTATCGGTATCGACGGGAAGATAATGTTCGCCCTCGGTCAGCTCCTTGATCTGCGACGCGACCTGGTCGGCCAGAACGACCGTATGGTGATGGGCCGACTTCTGATCGACAGGATCGGACCATTCACGGTCATCGGGTTCATCGGTTTTCTCGACCACGGGCCAAAGATCAACACGGCCGGGCAGGGCGGATTTGAACGCCTTATGCGCCGCATCGGCCTGAAACCCTGCATCCGTATGCGGGGCGAGCGTTGTATCCACCAGTTGCAGGATCGCCGAGGACGATCGGAACGAATATTCAAGGCTGCGCCGTTGAAAGATCTGACCCGCTTGGGTGATTTTCTGTTCGAACAGATCCTGTTTGTGATCAAACTCGCGCGGGTCGGCCCCCTGAAAGGAATAGATCGACTGTTTTTTATCGCCCACGACAAACAGCGTGCGGTCTTCCTCTTCTCGGGCGCCGTCGCCGCTGTAGAATTCATCCGCCAGCCGTTCGATCACATCCCATTGGCGCGGGCTGGTATCCTGCGCTTCGTCCACCAGAATATGATCAATGCCACCGTCGATCCGATAAAGCACCCAAGCCGCGACCGCAGGGTTGGTCAGCAGCGCCCGCGCCTTGAGGATCAGATCATCAAAGTCGAGCCAGCCGCGTTTCTGTTTCTCGTGGGCATAGATTTCAAGGAAACGATGCGCGAATTGATGCAGCACATGGGTCTTTTGCGCCGCCCGCAGCGCCAACCGCGCGTCACGGGCATCTTCGACCCGCCGCATCAGGTCATCGACCTGCGGCATCAGATCAAACAGCAGCTTTTGCGTCGGTTTCGTGGGCAGGCTGCCGACCTTGGCGGTAAAGGGTTCCTTGGCACCCGCACCGGTCAGCATCACGTCTTCCAGAACGGGCAGGGCAGAGATATCCATTGTCTGGATCGTCGCCAGCTTTTCCGCCGCTTTGCCGTCCAGCCCGCCCTTGGCCCGCATCGGCGGGATCATCTGTTCAAGGATCATCGCCTCTGATCCCAGAAACACCGAAGTTGTGATCTTGTCCTCGGTCAGGTCGGCGGGCTGATCGAACAGCGCCAGCACATCTTCCCATGACAGCACCGTGGCAAAGCCTTCGCGCTGCCCGACGATACTGCGGGTGAGCTTGCTGAAATCCTCGCCTGTGTACATCCGCGCCAGCGTGGTGATCAGCGCGGCATCCTGCCCCTCGGCCATGGTGTCCACGATCTCTGCCCGCAGCAGATCGGCGGCGCGGTCTTCGATCTCGGTGAACTGCGGGCTGACCCCTGCTTCTAGTGGAAAGCGCCGTAATAGAGACGCACAGAACGAATGGATCGTCTGGATTTTCAGCCCGCCGGGGGTTTCGATGGCGCGGGCAAACAGGGTGCGGGCCATGCGCAGATTTTCGGGGGTGAAGCCATCCTCGACCCCCAGCTCCGACAGCGAATGACGCAGATCGGCGTCGGTCAGCATGGCCCAGGCACCGAGCCGTTTGAACAGCCGGTTCTGCATCTCTGACGCGGCGGCCTTGGTGTAGGTCAGGCACAGGATATGCTGCGGTTCGACCCCGTTCAGCAACAGCCGCGCCACGCGGTCGGTCAGCACGCGGGTCTTACCCGACCCCGCATTCGCCCCCAACCACGTAGAGGCATCGGGCCGCGCCGCGTCGATCTGGGCGCGGGTGGCGTCGTCAAAGGGGGCGGTCATGTCAGATCCTCCGGCGTGGGTTCGGTCGTGGCATCCCATTCGCCAAACCGGGCCAACTGGTCATAATCGCCCGCGAAATCGGTGGTTTTTACCATACGGCGCGCGGTAAACCCCTGTTCATCCGACAGGTAGCTGGTGATCAGCGCGTGCAGCTTGGCCAGAACCTCGTGCGGGGGTTCATCCTCAAGCGGCGCTGGGCGTTCCACCGGTTTGCTGCCAAGCCCGATATAGGCGGCTTGGGCAACGGGGGCGGGGCCGATTTCCTTGAAACCGCCTTCCTCGACCATCGCGGCTTCGAGCAGCAACTGCTTATCAAAGGCTTTCTGCTCGGCCACACTGGGCGGCGTGCCGGTCTTGTAGTCATAGATCAGAATATCGCCATCTTCCGTCCGGTCGATCCGGTCAGCAAAGCCCATAAGGGTAAAGCCCAGATCGGGGAACTCGTGACTGCCCTTGGCGGCTTTTTCAAAAGCGGCGGGGGTGGAATAGCTTTGTCGCTGCAATTCGTTTTCGATGAACCAATCGGCAATCCGTTCGATCTTGGCCAGCCACATGACGCGCGCGGCGGGCCAGGGGGCTTCGGCCTCTAACACGGTGCGGGCAGTCTCTAACAAGTGGCTTTTCGTCAAAAGCGCAGGCTCCGCTGTCACCGATTTGATGAACCGTTCCATGATCTCGTGCACGATGATGCCGCGCACAGGCGCGTCTGGCGATTGCACCAGCGGGTTCAGCGCACGCAGCTTCAGGCTGTGTTTTGCGTAGATCGCATAGGGGTCGCGGATCAGGCGCTTGATCTCTGTTACCGACAGCGCGTGGGGGCGTGCGGCACGGGGCGGGCGCGGCGACGGGCGCGGCGCGGGGGGCACACGGGTCACGGTTTCCAGCGCGCGGGCCTGATCCAGCCAGTGGTCGCCGCGTTTGATCATCGCCGTCCACGCCGCATCTCCGCCCTGCGCGGGCAAACCGTTCAGCAGGTTGCCCAAACGGTTGAGCCAACGCGAAGGCACGGTCTCAGCCTCGTCCGACCGGATCGCGCGGGTCAAACAGACCTCGGGCGCGGCGATGGATTGTTGATAGTCATGGGCCGACAGGCCGATCCGCCGTTCGGGCAGCAGCAAACCGGCTTTCAGGCGCATCTGGCGGTTCAGCCAAGGGTCGGGCGGCGGGGCTTCGGGCCATGTGCTGTCGTTCAGCCCGCCAAGGATCACCAGATCGGCGCCCTGCACGCGGGCCTCGAGCGTGCCCCAGATCATGACGTTGGGATGCGGCGCGTCGCGGTCGCGGATTTCGCCCTGTTGCAGCAGGGCACCCACCAGATCGGTGTAATCCGCCGCCGACATCTCGCCCCCATAGGGCGCGTTTTCGGCAAGGTCGTTCATCACCTTCGCCGCCTCTTCGCCCGCGTGATGCTGCCACAACCCGTTGGGCTGGCTTGGCGTGGCACCGTCGGCGATGGCATCGGCCAGCGCCATATGCAGGGCGACCCATTCCTCTAGCGGCCGGTCGCCGGTGAGTTCGCAATCGGTCAGATGGGTGCCGACCCAATCGGCCCAGACATCCATCTGCGCGGGGTCTTTCGACCGCGATACCGTCTTGCGCGCCAGTTTCAACACACCTTCCGCATCAGGGTAGGGCAGCCCGTCGCGGCGCAGTTGCAGTTCCAGCCGTTGGGTGTTGAGCTGGTGAAAATTGCGATCGCCGCCGCTGTGGGTCAGCGGGTGTTTCAGCAGGGTTAGCAAGGCTTCGGAATCCAGCTTGCGCAGGAACAGATCGCCCACGTGGCGCAAGAACCGACCCGGAGGCGACAGATGCAGCGGCAGGCCCGCGCTGTCGTCGGGCAGGATGTTCCACCGGTCCAGCGCCGAGGTCACCTGACGCGATAGCATCCGGTCCGGGGTGATCAGCGCGGCGGTTTTACCGTCCTCGACTGCTTGGCGCAGGCGCAGCGCAATCGCGAGCGCTTCGGCACGCGGGGTGGGGGCCTGTATCAGGGTTAACCCTTCGGTGGCCTGATGCAGATCGGGCAGTTTCGGCCCTTCGGTCAGCCAGACGTGGGTCACAGGGGCAGGGCGCAGGGACAGCGACACCAACGCATTGCGCGCGGCAGAGGGCGGCGGTGTGTCGGTCCAGGCCTCGATCTTGCTGCGCGACATCTCGAGCTGGCGCAGCAGGTCGCGGAACCGGTATTGCGGATGATCCTGCGATATCTTTTCCTGATCCTCGCCCAGATCGGTCCAGACCGCTTGCGGCATGTCGAAACAGAAACCGGGAAGCACAAGCGCGCCTTGTGGCAGCTTTGCCACCGCCTCCATCAGCAGGGCAGAGGTGCCCCGCGATCCGGTAGAGCCCGCGACGATCACCGGATGTTGGGGCGGGTTCTGCTCCCACTCTGCGATCAGGCGCTGAGCGACCTGACGTTGCCGCGCACGCGGATCGGGGCGGGTGACGCTTTCCCCCAGATACTGGTGCGCGATGGCGAGGAACTGTTTCGCGCGTTCCCAATGGCCCGATTGGTCACTGACATCCAGCTCGGTCACGGCCTCGACCGGTACGCCTTCGCCCTGCATTTCGTCGATCAACTGCGCCAGACTGTCCGACAGGTCATAAAGCGACGCGCGCGGGGCTAGTTCAGGCGCTTGATCCAGCAGCTTTGACACCAGCGTAATCAACTCTAACCGGCGGCGTAGAGCCGGACCGGGGCGCGGCAGGTCAAGGCCGCTGCCAAGGGTATCAAGGTTGTCGATCAGATGGATGCGCGGCAGTAGGCTGGGCGGGCCCGCGTCAAAGATATCACGCAAACGCCGTTGCATCCGGCGGGTGTTCACCACCAGATCGATCCGCCCGATGGCATGGGCGGGTTGCCCTTCCAGCCGTGCAAGCAAACCCCGCACCAGTTCCTTGGGGAAGTCGACGCCCGGGGCCAGCCCAAAAACGCGCGGTGCGTCCTGCGGTTCAAACATCGGCGGCGTCCAGCATGTCTTCGGCAAGGGTGATCCCGCCGGGGTGGCCGACATCGCACCAGCCGCCGGGATAGGACAGCCCGTACATCCGCCCGCGGTCCAGCATCACATCCCACAAGAGGTTGAGCGAGAATGCACGCTCTGAAATCGTCTCTAACAAGTCGGTTTTGATGATTTGCACCCCGCCATAGACAACCCCCGGCCCGCGTTTCAATGCGCCGTCGGTGCCCATCGTAAAGTCTCCGTCGCCCCCATGCCCCACGGCCTGCGCCACCGGCACGCCCATCAGCAGCGCATCCATCCTGTTGGGGTCCCATGCGTCCGCCAGCAAGGACAGCGGGTTGGGCCCCGCCCAGATCGCATCGGTGTTCATGGTAAAGACCGGTCCGTCGCCCAAAAGCGGCAGCGCATTGCGCAGCCCGCCGCCGGTTTCCAGAATATCGGGCTGTTCCACAATCGTCTGCACGTCGCGCCCTGCCAGATGATCCAGCAGCGCGTCGGGCTTATAGTGCAGGTTCACAACGATCCGCCGCGGCGCGACACCGCGCGCCAGATCAAGCGCGTGGTCGATCAACGGCTTGCCCGCGACTGGGATCATCGGCTTGGGCTGGTCTTTGGTCAGATGTTGCATCCGCGTGCCGAAGCCGGCGGCAAACATCATCACGGCATCTGGGGCGTGGCGCATCTGGCTTTCAAATCCTTCAGAAAATCGGGGGTCGGCGCGGGGAGGGCGGGACGCAGCACTTTGGCCAAGGGTGCAAGCGCCGGGTCATCAAGGTTACGCTGCACATAGCCCCAAACACGGGGGATGAAATCGACGTAATGCGCCTTGCCGTCACGCAGGCAAAGCCGTGCAAAGATCCCCAAGATCCGCAGGTTACGTTGCAGGCCAAGCAAGGCATAGGCGCTGCGGAAGGCGGCATCATCCTGACCGCTGTGCTGGATGTAATGGGCGATCATCGCCGCCTCGATCTGCGGGGTCACATCGCGCCGCGCATCTTGCAGGATCGACACCAGATCATAGGCGGGGTGACCCTGCAGCGCGTCTTGGAAATCCAGCAGCCCCACGCGGGCAGAGCCCGTCCGCTCGGGCCGCCACAACAGGTTTTCAGCGTGGTAATCGCGCAGGATGATCACACGGGGGCTATTGTCCAGCGCACGGGCCAGCGGGGTGAAGAGGGTATTAAACTCCGCCGCGGCGCCGCTGTCGGGGGCGTACCAGTCAAACACCATCTGCGCCGCCTCTGTCAGCCAATCGGCATCGCAGAGCGGCAAATCGGGGGGCGGGGCCTTGTGCAGGTCCAGCAGACAGTCCGTCGCGGCGGTATAAAGCTGCCGCGTCATCGCGGGCGATTGGACCATCAGCCGCGCAAACAGGTCATCGCCCAGATCCTCGATCAGCAGAAAGCCGTTGCCTGCGTCTTGCGCGTAAATCTCGGGCGCGCTGGCCCCTTGGGCGCGCAGCCAATCGGCGATGCGGACAAAGGGGCGCACGTCTTCGCCCTTGTCGGCGGGGGCGTCCATCAGCACGGCGGTGCGGCCATCATCAAGGATCAGACGGTCATAGCGGCGGTTCGATGCGTCCCCGGCCAGCAGATCGCGCCGCGCCTGTGCCCACCCCGCATCGGCAAGAAAGCGGTCCATAGCAGTCATACGGTCGTTCATTTGCGCCAGGCCCCCAGCTTTTCGGGCCATTTATCGTCGTTCCACGTGGCAGAGAGCCGCCGTGTGTCGTCGCCGGTGACCGTCAACGTCAGATCAAGCGCGTCTTCGGGGCGCAGATCGCCCAGCCTGTCGGGCCATTCCACAAGGCAGATGGCATCGCTGAACGCATCGGTCAGTCCCAGTTCTTCGATCTCGTAGACAGAAGGTCAGACGATACAGATCCGCATGCCAGATCGCGGCGGCGGGGGCGTCATAGGTCTGCACCAGCGTGAAGGTGGGCGAGGGCACGTCTTCGGGCACCGCCAGCAGCGACTGGATCAGCGCCCGCGCGAAATGCGTCTTGCCCGCGCCAACGTCGCCGGTCAGTAAAACAATGTCGCCGGCAGTGAGCGCGCGCCCAAGGGTCACGGCCAATCGGGCGGTTTGGTCTGCGTCATGCAGCGTAAGATCAAGTGCGTGTGATGCCATGCGCCAAGGTTACTTGGGCGCGGTGGTGCGCCGCAAGGCGAAACCGGGGCGTCAGGCGTCTTGCGGCGGTTTCTCGGCTTCGGGGTTTTCAATCTCTGCCACCGGCTTTTTCGGCTGGTGAAACCGGATCAGCGTGGCCCCGTCCACGATGGGGGAAAACAGGCAGGTCAGCTCTGTCCCATTGGCAAGATACAGCGGCATGCTCCACTTCATGCGATCTTCGCGGTTGGTCACGAAATCCTCTATCTCCTGCCACAGCAGATTGGGGGCGGACCGGCGGTGCCAGCCCTGTATGGCGTCGTGGATAGAGATATCGGCAAAGGTCATGTCGGGATCGACACCCCAAAGGTCATTATACGCGGTGTTAGAGAAGGTCAGAATACCCGACGACGAAAAGACGACGATGGCATCGTCCAGCGTATCAAGCATCGCCTGCCCCTGTTCCAGCTCTGCCCTGAAGGTGCGGGTCAGGCTGACCTGGGCGCTGATATCCTCTATCAGAAAGGCCGTGGCCCCGTCGGGGTGCGGCCGACCCTTGACCCGAAAAGTCTGCCCTGACTCAAGCGACCATATCTCTTCATAGCGGCCATCATGGGCGGCGCTGATCAGCTCGGACACGGTGGTGCGCCAGGTGGCATAATCCTTGGGCTCGGGAATTTTGCGCGCCTCGCGCAGCTTGTCGAAGAAGGTCTGGATCGCGGGGCGGGCGCTCAGGAACTGCGCCCCCAATCCGGTCAGGTCGATTAACGCCGGGTTAAACAGCACCAACTGGCTTTTGCGGTCAAATATCGCGAGCCCGATGGACAGCTGGGCAAAGGTCTTGGTCAACGTTTGCACGAAATTGCGCTGCGCCTCTTCGGCGCGGACCAATGTGGTGATGCAGGTCGCCTGATAACAGTTGATGCTACGCGATTGGCTGTGGGTGACCGCGTACCAGTCTTTCACCCCCGTGGTCCGGTCGCGCAAGGAAAGACGGTGGGTCGCGTTGCTGAAATCGCTGGGAAACAGCCGCTGGGTTTCAATCGCCTGACCGGGGTGACAGGCGTTAAACAACTCGTGATAGGCATCGTTGTACCAAAGCAGTCGGTTTGCATGGTCCGTATGCCAAAGCGGCACCGACACGGTAGAGCGTAGCCGCGTCAGCGTGACCTCCGCCTCTGACCGCAGATCGACACCCATATCATTGGGGTCCAGCACCACCACGCGGCACAGGTGTTTTTCCCAAGTGATGCGGATCAGCGTGTGAATCTTGGGGTCGGTGGCCGGGACGATCAACTGGCCTTCGGGCGTCGAAGGGGGTTTGTCGGGGAACATCGCAAAGCGACCTGACACGTTGTGATGCAAGTCGGACCATTCGTGAAACCCCGCCTCTAGCGGGCAAAACTGCGCTGTCGTGCCAGAGGCGTGCTGCAACACCCCGTGGTCAAAAAGATAGGACAGCTCGGGCTCCCCCCGCGGATCGGCCTTGTCGGCGGTCTCTGCGTTATCGAGCCATAGATAGGCGATATAGCCACTCGAAAGAATGGCAAAGATCACGAGCGCAATGTCGAAGGTGGAAGCCACGGCGGGACTCAATTCTTTAGGGTTCCACTCAGTTAAGCGCCCAAATAGTTAACAGTTTATTAACCGCCGTGTGAATGGCCGTGTGACCTACCGCGGAAAATCGCCGAGATCGTCTTTGGTGCCCCCCACGCCGCTGCCGCAGGGATCACGTGAAGCGTGTGTTCTCTCCGGTGGGCAGGGGCGTTTCGCCGTGATGCGCGTCCAGCTTTTCGCGGGGCCATGTGACCTTGACCACCGCACCGACGGGGGTGTCCGTCTTGGGTGCGCTGTCCGGCCCATTGGCAAAACGAAGCTCCGCACCCGAGCGTTCAAGCAAGGTCTTGGCGATAAACAGCCCCAGCCCCATGCCTTCGTATTCGGGGCGCCGCGCGTTGCTGCGGTCCGAAGGGCGCCGCCGCATGAAGGGGTCACCGATGCGGCCAAGGATATGCGGCGGAAAGCCCGTACCATCGTCAAATATCCGGACCGAGATCACCGTGTCAGACCAGTTCGCCTCTACCCAGACTGTTGTGGCGGCGAAATCCACCGCGTTCTGCATCAGGTTGCGCAGGCCGTGGATAACCTCTGGCCGGCGCAGGATCGCGGGCTGGTCGGCGGCGTCCCCTGCATCTGGCCCGAGGGTAAAGGTAAAACTCTTGCCGCGCATCCGGTGCGGTTCGGCGGCTTCTTCAAGCACCGTCATCAAGGGGGCTTGGCGCAGATGCAGATCGTCTTTGCCCGCCCGCCCCATGTCGCGCAGAATATCGCGGCACCGGTCGGCCTGATCGCGGATCAGCGCGGCATCTTCGGCCAGATCGGGCTGGTCTTGCAGTTCATTCCACAGCTCGCTGCTGGCCAGTTTGATCGTGGCAAGGGGCGTGCCCAGTTCATGTGCGGCAGCGGCCACCACGCCGCCAAGGTCGGTCAGCTTCTGTTCGCGCGCCAGCGCCATCTGGGTGGCGGCCAAGGCGTCGGCCATCGAATGGATCTCGGTGGTGACGCGGCGGGAATAGGCGGTAGAGAACACAATCGCGATCACCAGCGCGATCCAGATGCCGAAGATAAAGATGCCCGGCAGCTCAAGCACGCCCCCATCTTGTGTGATCAACGGCAGGTGAAACAGCGCCAGCCCCGTCGCCAGCCCAATGGCTGTGCCACAAAGCACGATGGTCGACCGCAGGCTCAGCGCCGTGGCAGAGATAGTCACCGGCCCCAGCAACAGCAGCGAAAACGGATTATGCAGCCCGCCCGTCAGGAACAGCAGAAAGGCTAGCTGCACCAGATCGAACAGCACCATCAGCAGGTTTTCATATTCAGACAGACGCTTGTTTTCGGGAAACACCAGAATGGCGATCAGATTGCCGATCACCGACACGCCAATCGCGAAATAGCACAACCCCAGTTCCAGCTGCAGGCCAAAGATGCGTTGCGCGACGGTGATCGCCGTCAGTTGCCCCGCAATCGCCACCCACCGCAGCACGATCATTGTGCGCAGGCGGATCCAGTTGGCACGCGCGCCCTTGCCCAGGCCTCTACCCACGGGAATGTTAGCGGCCTGCGTCATCGGCGCACCTTTTCAAAATGTCGGTTACGTTGATAAAGGGAAAGCGTAGGTCTGTGTCCGACCGGGATCAAGAGCGCCTAACCGCGCAGGAGAATGAATATGAGAAGAGTGTTGGCAATTGGCGCGGTGTTGGTCGTGCTGGCGTTTCTGGCGGTGTCCCTGATGCTGGTATACCGGACCGATGGCGACAGCGACAAATACGCGCAGTGCAAGAACTCTGCCGTGGCCGGTGGTGCCGAATTGGGCGGGCCGTTCGAACTGGTGAATGCCCAAGGCCAGACCGTGACGGACGCGGATGTGATCACCGAGCCCAGCCTCGTTTACTTTGGCTATACCTTCTGCCCGGACGTCTGCCCGCTGGATGTGGACCGGAACGCCCGCGCCGTGGATGAGCTGGAGGCGCGTGGTATGTCCGTGACGCCGGTGTTCATTTCCGTCGATCCTGCCCGCGATACCCCTGAAGTTGTTGGAGATTTCGCCGCCAACATGCACCCCAAGATGATCGGTCTGACCGGATCGCCCGCACAGGTCAAAGCGGCAAGCGATGCCTATCGCACCTATTACAAGGCGCATGAGGATGAAGGCGAAGACTACCTCGTGGACCATTCTACCTTTAGCTATCTGGTGATGCCGGGCGAAGGTTTCGTCGATTTCTTCCGCCGCGATGTCCCGCCAGAGCAGCTGGCCGACAAGGTCGCCTGCTTTGTGGAACATCAGTAAAAGTTTGACCAAGCTAGGCCACAGCCACATATCTGGATAAAGTCCCGGTACAACATTCAACCAGCGGAGCATGATATGGTTCAGGAAAATGCGCTTGATCTCGGCGAGGATCGGTCCCTCCTTCTGGTGGATGATGACGAACCGTTTCTGCGACGCCTTGCCAAGGCGATGGAGAAGCGCGGCTTTGACGTAGAAACCGCCGGTTCCGTCGCCGCCGGTGTGGCCATCGCGACCGCGCGGCCCGCGGCCTATGCGGTGGTCGATCTGCGGTTGCAGGACGGCAACGGGCTGGATGTGGTCGAGGTGCTGCGCGACAAACGCCCCGATGCGCGGGTTGTGGTGCTGACCGGCTACGGTGCCATCGCCACCGCCGTCGCCGCGGTCAAGATCGGTGCGACGGATTATCTGTCAAAACCCGCTGATGCCAATGACATCGTGAACGCTCTGCTGGCCACGGGCGATGACATGCCGCCGCCACCGGAAAACCCCATGAGCGCGGATCGTGTGCGGTGGGAACATATCCAGCGTGTCTACGAGCTGTGCGATAGAAACGTGTCCGAAACGGCGCGGCGGCTGAACATGCACCGCCGGACCTTGCAGCGCATCCTGGCAAAACGGTCCCCGCAGTAACGCGCTACACGTCGTAGCGTTTGCTGATCTTGTCCACGACCTGACCCGAGGCAAGCGAGACCCCTTCGTCATAGTGCCAGTCGCGAAACCCGCGACTTTGGTAATAGGTCAGCCCGCCGTGGTTGTCGGCGCGGATCGTGGCGTTGATCCAGACATACCCCAGCCGTGCCGCTGCCTGCGCGGTGGCATCAAACAGCGCCGACCCGATGCCCAGACCGGTACGACCAACCTGCACAAAGCTCGCGATGTCGCAGGCCTCGGGCGGCAGATCGGGGTGCGGGCTGATCCACTGGAACCCCACGACGTTCTCCTGATCGTCCAGCGCCACATGCCACGCGCTTTGATCGGCGTTGCTGGCCATCCATTCGGTCAGATCCTTGCCGGTGACAGGGCGGGTCATCGCAGTGGTGCCCCCGATGGTGATGATCTCGTTCAGCAGTTGCGCCATATTGCCGGCATCCAGCGCGATTGGCGGGCGGACCTTGACCATCACAGCGCGCCCAGCAAATCCAGATGCCGCGCGGTGAAGTCATTGCGCGTGTCCACCGGCGGGCGCAGCACAATCGACAGCCCCTCCATCAGATCGGGGTTGGGCCGGCCAAAGAACTTGGACGCCTCTGCCTCCGAGAAACCGGCGATCTGCGTCGCCTCCATCCAGGCGCTGACCTTATCGGCGCGCTTGATCTGCTGCTTGACCGATTTCGGCAGCGCCGCAGGCAGGCCAAAGCGGATATGGATCGCGGACATCAACCGGTCATCCAGCGCGCCATATTCCGGCCCGACCGCCGCCTTCACCGGAGAGATCATATCGCCGATCACATATTCCGGCGCATCGTGCAGCAGCGCGGCCAACCGCCACTTCGGCGGGGCCTTGGGGTTCATCCGGCCATAAATCGTCTCGACCAGCAGCGAATGTTCGGCCACGGAATAGGCAAAATCACCCCGCGTTTGCCCGTTCCACCGCGCGACAAAGGCCAGCCCGTGGGCGATATCCTCGATCTCTATATCGACCGGCGTCGGGTCCAGCAGGTCAAGCCTGCGGCCGGATAACATACGTTGCCATGCACGGGATTGCTGCGCCATTCTATTGCTCTGCCTTTGACACGTGGAACATTTGCGGGTTTCGCCGTGTTCTTCCCACGAAGGAGACGATCATGAAACCTGTTATTTCTGCTCTCACACTCGCACTTGGCCTCGGGACCGTGGCCGCACCCGCAATGGCAAGCGATGTCTGCATGCCCGCGCAAGAGCTGAAGGCGTCGCTGGTGGATTGGTACGGCGAAACACCGGTTGAAGGACAGGACGACGGCGCGGTCCAAATCTGGGCCTCGGATGACACGGGCACATGGTCTGCTGTAAAAACCCTGTCGAACGGGATGGCCTGCGTCACCGCGCAGGGCGCAAACTGGATGGCGGGGATGACCACGGACGAGATGATCGTCGCCTCGGCAGAGTAACCGTTTCGTGTGACGCTTGACCGCCACCGTTGAGATCACCGCATCAAAGTGCTACGGCCCTTTTCAAATATACGATACATAGCCGATCTTTTGAAAAGGGATGCCCCGATGGCCAACGATTACATCGTTAAAGACATTAGCCTTGCCACCTATGGCCGCAAGGAACTTGATATCGCAGAAACCGAAATGCCCGGCCTGATGGCCTTGCGCGCGGAATACGGCGACAGCAAACCGCTGTCCGGTTCGCGCATCGTCGGCTCTCTGCATATGACGATCCAGACCGCTGTTCTGATCGAAACGCTTGTCGCATTGGGGGCCGATGTCCGTTGGGCGTCGTGCAACATCTTCTCTACCCAGGATCACGCGGCGGCGGCGATTGCCGAAGGCGGCACGCCTGTTTTCGCGATCAAGGGGCAATCGCTGGAAGAGCATTGGGATTATCTGGACAAATCCTTCCAGTTCCCCGACGGCCCGAACCTGATCCTTGATGATGGCGGCGATGCGACCCTGTACATCCTGCTGGGCGCCCGTGCCGAAGCTGGCGAAGACGTGATCCCCGTGCCGTCGTCGGAAGAAGAAGTCGCGATCAAGGCGCAGATCCAAAAGCGGATGGAACAATCCCCCGGCTGGTTCACCAAGATGCGCGACCAGATCAAGGGCGTGTCCGAGGAAACCACCACTGGCGTCCACCGTCTGTATGATCTGGTGAAGCAAGGCCAGCTGCCCTTCCCCGCGATCAACGTCAACGACAGCGTCACAAAATCCAAGTTCGACAATAAATACGGCTGCCGTGAATCACTGGTCGACGGTATCCGCCGCGCGACAGATGTGATGATGGCCGGTAAGGTCGCTGTCGTCTGTGGCTATGGCGACGTTGGAAAAGGCTCTGCCGCATCGCTGGCCGGTGCCGGTGCCCGCGTGAAAGTGACCGAAGCCGACCCGATCTGCGCGCTGCAAGCCGCAATGGACGGGTTCGAGGTTGTCTTGCTGGAAGACGTGCTGGACAGTGCCGACATCTTCATCACCACCACCGGCAACAAGGACGTGATCCGCATCGAGCATATGCGCGAGATGAAGGACATGGCGATTGTTGGCAACATCGGCCACTTTGACAATGAAATCCAGGTTGCCGCGCTGAAGAACCACAAGTGGACCAACATCAAGGAACAGGTCGACATGATCGAGATGCCTTCGGGCAACCGTCTGATCCTGCTGTCCGAAGGTCGTCTGCTGAACCTTGGCAACGCCACCGGTCACCCGTCCTTCGTCATGTCCGCGTCTTTCACCAACCAGGTGTTGGCGCAGATCGAACTGTGGGAAAACACCGGCAAATACGAGAACAAGGTCTATATCCTGCCCAAGCATCTGGACGAGAAAGTCGCCCGTTTGCACCTTGATCGTATCGGCGTGAAACTGACCCAGCTGAGCAGCGAACAAGCCGCTTATATCGGCGTCACACCCGAAGGCCCGTTCAAGCCGGAACACTACCGCTACTAAGCCGGTTCATACCGTCTGACAAAACGCCGCCTTGCAGGAATGCAGGGCGGCGTTTTTCGTGGGTCAGCTGCCAAACGCGAAGCGTTCGACCTCGTGAAAACGTCCCTGCGCATCCTCGCCACAAAGCGTCAGACTATCGATGGTGAAGGGGGCAGGGGTATAGGACCCTAAATAGCGGTGCAGAGCCGTCTTTACGGGGTCGATCTGATCGGGCGCAAGCGGCCCGGTGAGGGTGATGTGAAAGCGGAAATACTCCATAATATGGGGGTATCCGTAGGTTTTGAGGTAGATCCGCTGCTGATCGGTCAGATAGGGGGCGTTCTTGCGCGTGAACTCCGCATCCGACAGCGGCGCGCGGAACGCGTCCAGCACCACATTGGCCGAGGCCGCAAGACTGCCAAGCGCGGTCGTGTCGCCCTGCGGCACCAGCGCCAGAAACCGCCCGATCTGCGACAGCGCCAGCCCATCCAACTGCACCGGCGCTTGCCCCTTGCAAAAGGCGGCGAGGCCTTCGGTCAGCTGTGCCGCGCTGGTGGCGTCGGCCAGAAAGAACGGCGCCTTGACCGTCCCGTGTAGCCCGTATTTGCGTGGTCTTTGGGTCAGCTTGGCAATATCAAGCCCTGCGATATCGGGATGTGCCACAGCTTTGCCCGCCTGCACATCCCAGCCCAACCAAGCCGCGCCCCGCCGGGCGAAATCCCCCGGCGGCGGCGTATAGTAAATGGCGTAGCGTTTGAACATCTCGGGCCCCCTTATCGGTCAGCCTAGACCCCTAACAGCGCCATGTAACAGCTTAAAGATAGCGGTTAACCAGATTTTCCAGCGCTTCCTGACGCCCCGAGGCGGGCTGCGGGTTCAGCGCATCGGCTTTGACCTGCGCGTTGATCGTCTCCAGATCGCTGTTCAGCAGGCCTTGGCCGCGTTCAGAGGCCCAACCGGCATAGCGCGCGTCACGCGCCGCTTCGAGCTTGCCATCCTCCAGCATCGCGGCGGCGGCTTTCAGGCCTTTGGCACAGACATCCATCGCACCGACATGGGCAAGGATCAGATCCTCGGCGTCCAGCGACTGGCGGCGCAGTTTGGCGTCAAAGTTGGTGCCGCCGGTGGTGAAACCGCCCGCTTTCAGCACTTCGTAATAGGCCAGCGCGACTTCGGGGACGGAATTGGGGAACTGGTCGGTGTCCCAGCCTGACTGGTAATCGTTGCGGTTCATGTCGATCGACCCGAAAATCCCAAGCGCCGAGGCCATGGCCAATTCGTGTTCAAACGAATGCCCGGCAAGGATGGCGTGACCCTGTTCGATGTTCACCTTCACCTCGTTCTCAAGCCCGTAATCCTTGAGGAAACCATAGACGGTGGCAACGTCGTAATCATACTGGTGTTTGGTCGGTTCCTGCGGTTTAGGCTCGATCAGGATGGCACCTTTAAAGCCGATCTTGCGGGCGTATTCGACGGACATCTGCAAGAAACGCCCCGCCTGTTCGCGTTCGCGTTTCAGGTCGGTGTTCAGCAGCGTTTCATAGCCTTCGCGCCCGCCCCACAGCACATAATTCTCGCCGCCCAGCTTGTGGGTGACGTCGATACATTCCTTCACCGTCGCGGCGGCATAGGCAAAAATATCGGGGTCGGGGTTGGTGGCAGCGCCGGACATATAGCGGCGGTTGGAAAACAGGTTGGCCGTGCCCCACAGCAGCTTGGTGCCCGTCTGCTCCATCTTTTCGCCAAAGTAATCGGTGATCTCGTGCAGCCGCGCGGTGCTTTCGGCAAAGGTATCGCCCTCGGGCCGGACATCAGCGTCGTGGAAGCAGAAATACGGCTGTCCGAGGATCTTGAACATATCAAACGCGGTGTCCGCCTTGGCGCGGGCGGCGTCCATCGTGGTGTCAAACCACGGGCGCAGGAAGGTCTGGCCGCCAAAAGGGTCGCCGCCTTCCCATGCGAAACTGTGCCAGTAGGCGACGGCAAAGCGCAGATGCTCTGCCATCGTCTTGCCCATCAGCATCTCGTCGGGATTATAGCTGCGATAGGCGAAATCATGGTCCGCTTGCGGGTCGTAAGAGATCGTCGGGATGCCGTCGAAAAAGCTGGTCATGGGGATGGTCCTTCTTGTCTTAGCGCAAATGTTTTACGGCGCTATACGTGTCTGAATATCGGGCGTGGGCCTCTGAAAAGGCATCTACCAGGGCCGGAACAGGCTCTATCACGCGGGAAATGGGGGGCGGCACGGCGATCTCGGCCCCGGCACCAGTGGCGGCCATACGGCCCAAGCGCGCAGCCCCAAGGGCACCGCCAAAGTCACCCGCGGCGGGCAGCTGGATCGGCATGTTCAGCGACGTTGCAATGGCCGACAGCCAGTAGTCGGATTTAGACCCGCCGCCGACGGCGATCAGGCTGTCGATGTGGGTGCCGGTGTGCCGCATCGCGTCGAAACTGTCGCGTAGGGCGTGGGTGACCCCTTCCAGCACCGCACGGGTCATGGCGGCGCGGTCGGTGTTATGGGCCAGATGCAGGAAACCACCCCGGATATTGGCGTCGTTATGGGGCGTCCGCTCGCCCCCCAGATAGGGCATAAAGATCGTGCGGCCGGGGGCCTGTAGCGCGCTCAGATCAGAGGTGAGCGTTTGCGCGTCCTCGTTCAAAACACCAGCCAGCCAATTCAGCGAATCCGTGGCCGACAGGATCACCCCCATTTGGTGCCACAGGTCCGGCAACGCGTGGCAAAAGCTGTGCAGCGCGCTTTCAGGTGCCGCGGCATAGCCCGGCGTCGCGGCAAACAGCACGCCCGAGGTGCCAAGCGAGACGAACGCCTGACCCGGTTTCACCACACCCATCCCGATGGCCGAGGCGGCATTATCGCCGCCGCCCCCCGCAACGGGGATCCCCGCAGGTAGGTCCAGTTGCGCAGCGATAGAGCCGCTTAGGTGCCCTGACACCTGCGATCCTTCGACCAGTGATGGCATCTGCGCCCGCGTCAGGCCAGATCGTTCCAGCAAAGCGTCGGACCAGTCGCGCGCGCCGGTATCCAGCCAGCTTGTGCCTGCGGCATCCGACATCTCTGAAACGGCGTCGCCGGTCAGCCAGAAGCGCAGCGCGTCCTTGGGCAGCAGCACCTTGGCGATCCGCGCGAATATATCGGGCTCATGGTCGCGCACCCATTCCACTTTGGGCGCGGTGAAACCGGGGAACACGATGTTGCCCGTGACCGCACGCCAGAGGGGGTCAGCATCCATCGCGGCGGCTTGAGCTGCGGCGCGGGTGTCGTTCCACAGCATACAGGGGCGCAGCGGCGTGCCCGCACCATCCAGCAGGGTCGCGCCATGCATATGCCCGCTAAGCCCGATGCCCTGCACAGCGGCCAGATCAACCCCCAGCCCTGCAATCGCATCGGCGCAGGCGGTGAACCAATCGCGCGGGTCCTGTTCGACCCAGCCATCGTGGGGGCGCGACACCTGCAAGGGTGCCACGCTTTCCGCGATGATGTTTTCGGCGTCGTCCACCAGCAGGGCCTTCAGCCCAGAGGTGCCAAGATCAAGCCCCAGAAACATGGTTTTCCCCTTTGTCAGCGCCTATGCGGCGTCGCGCGCCTTGCCCATGATGATCATGCTCAGGATGTCATCCTCGGTCACGTCGCCGACCTTTTCGGTGCCGATCAGCGCGCCGTTTTTCATCACCGACACACGGTCGCAGAGCTCAAGCATCTCGCGGGTGTCGTGGCTGATCAGGAAGATGCCAAGCCCTTGGGCCTTCAGCTCTTTGATCAGATCGGCAACCATCTTGCTTTCATGCACCCCAAGGGCGGCGGTCGGTTCGTCCATGATCAGGATCTTGGCGTTGAAATAGACCGCGCGGGCGATCGCAACCGATTGCCGTTGACCGCCCGAAAGCGCCGAGACAGGCTCGCTTATCTTCTTAAAGTTGGGGTTGAGACGCGCCATGATCTTGCGGGTCTCTGCCTCCATCCGCGCATCATCCACGAGGCCGAATTTATTGGTCAGTTCGCGGCCCAGAAACAGGTTGCTGGGCGCATCAAGGTTGTCGGCCAGCGCCAGTGTCTGGTAGATGGTCTCGATGTTGTGGCGGCGGGCGTCACGGGGCGAATGGATGCTGGCTTTCTTGCCCTCGATCCAGATTTCGCCCTCGTCCATCTGATAGGCACCGGCAAGGATCTTGATCAGCGTGGATTTCCCCGCACCATTGTGCCCCAACAGGCCGACGACCTCGCCCGGATACAGGTCCAGCGACACGTTGTCGACGGCACGCACCCCCCCGAAGGACAGCGAGATATTCTTGAGCTCTACAAGCGGTGTCATGATTTCCCTCCCATACGGCGGCGATAGACGATGTCGATCCAGACGGCGAAGACAAGAACCGCACCGACGACGATGTTTTGCAGCGGTGCGTCAACGCCCACCATAGCCATGCCCGATTGCAGCGATTGCATGATCAAGGCACCCAGAATGGCCCCGTGGATCGTCCCTATACCGCCCGCCAGAGCCGTACCGCCAATGACAGCCGCCGCGATGACACGCAGTTCGTCCAAAGTGCCGATGTCGTTCGAGTGGTTGGTCAAACGGGCAGAGGCAACAACCGCGGACAGCGCCACCAAGGCCCCCATCAGGGCAAAGACCTTGACCGTCAGCAGACGGGTGTTGATGCCCGACAGCTCTGCCGCGTCGGGGTTACCGCCCGTGGCAAAGATATAGCGCCCCAGCCGCGTGCGTTTGGCCATCACGGTCATGCCAATCGCCAGCGCGATCAGCAGCAACACCGAATAGGGGATACCGTAAGACGCGGTATAGCCTTCGGGCATCACATCGCCACGGGCCTTGAACTCGCGCATCAGACGCGCGGTCGGAACCTCGTAGGCGTTCAGGATGGCGACAAAGCCCAGAATGCCCACGGCGATGATCAGACCCACCAGCACCTCGGCCCAAACCGGTTTCACGTGAAACCCGTGGGTGACCTTGTTGCGCCGTGACGACCACAGCGCCCAAAGCGCCAGAACCACGGCGATCAGCCCGACGACCCAAGACCATGTCTCGCCCAAGGTCCCGTTGATGCCGCCGAACTTGCGGAAGGTTTCATCCAGTGGCCCGATGGTTTGACCGTCGGTCATATACCACGCCACGTTGCGCCAGATCAGCAGCCCGCCAAGGGTCACGATGAAGGCGGGGATCGTGAGGAACCCGATCAGCCAGCCCTGAAACGCGCCGATGATGGTGCCAAACAGCAGGCCGACGACGATGGCGATCCAGGGGATCATCGGATGCCCCAACCCCATGCCCAGCATACGCGGCAGGATATCGGTCTGGGTCATCGCCATCGCGGCAGAGCAGGTGGCCAGCATCGCGCCGACCGACAGGTCGATGTGACGGGTCACGATCACGAAGACCATACCGGTCGCCATAATGGCAACGCTGACCGTCTGGATCGTGAGGTTGAAAATATTGCGCGGCGTCAGAAAGCGCCCGTCGGTCAGCACGTTGAACACGAGGCAGACCAGAATGAACGCACCGATCATCCCTAACAGACGGGTATCGATTTCGAGCTGGCTAAGAAAAGAGCGCTTGGGCGCTGTCGGCGACGGATGTACATCTGCCCCGGTTTCGGTGGTCGTATCTGTCATGTGATTGGCTTCCGGATTGGGTCGCAATGTCAATCAGCGGGGCCGCAAAGCGCGGCAGCCGGGCTGAAGCAAACGGGTGGCACACCCCGCATCAGGGGGCGGGGTGTGCATTCTGGTCTTAGTTACAGGCCGCGACGTCTGTCACGCCTTGGCACAGGGCTTCTTTCGAAATCCAGCCTGCGTCCAGAACCGCGTTCAGGTTGTCGATGGTGACAGGCACGGGGGCCAGAAACTTGGCCGACAGGGCTGTGCCCGCAGGCGATGTCCATTCCTGCGCGCCGTCCACGTCTGCCATCTCGGTGCCGCCGGCAAGGGCAACAGCGATTTCGGCAGCGTTCTTGCCCAGATCACGGGCGTCTTTCCAGACGCTGACGGTCTGCGTGCCCTTGGCAACACGGTTCAGCGCGGCGTGGTCGCCGTCCTGGCCGGACACGGGCGTGCCTTCCATGCCTTGCGCGGTCAGCGCGGCAACGGCGCCGCCTGCTGTCCCGTCATTGGAGGCAACAACCGCATCAACGTTGTTGTCTTGCGCGGTCAGGATCTGCTCCATGTTGCGCTGTGCGTTGGCGGGCAGCCAGCCGTCGGTATAGGCTTCGGCAACGATGGTGATATCGCCCGCATCAATCGCGGATTGCAGCACTTCTTGCTGGCCGCCGCGCAGGAAGTCGGCGTTCGGATCGGTGGGCGAGCCCTTGATCATCACATAGTTGCCCTTTGGCATCGCTTCCAGCACTGCACGCGCTTGCATACGGCCCACCTCGACGTTGTCGAAGGTCAGGTAAAAGGCGCGGGGGTCCTCGATCAGGCGGTCATAGCCCACAACCGGAATACCTTCGTCCGCGGCTGCGGTGATTGCGGGGCCGATGGCCTGGCTGTCTTGGGCAAGGATGATCAGCGCATCAACGCCTTGGGCGATCAGACTTTCCACATCCGACAACTGCTTGGCCGACGACGATTGCGCATCGGCGCTGACATATTTCGCACCGGCAGCGTCCAGCGCGGCCTTGATCGCGGCCTCGTCTGTTTTCCAGCGCTCTTCTTGGAAGTTCGACCAGCTCACGCCGACGGTGATATCCTCGGCTGCTGCGGTCTGAGTGAAGCCAGCAGTGGCGACGGCCGCTGCCATAAAGAGTTTACGCATTTCTTTCCTCCCAGATGAAATGATCCGATGTCCTTGGTGGCATCGGTGACGTCGTAGTATGAGGTTGCGCACTTTAATTCAGTTGTCAAAATAAATTTTACATTATGACACAAAGAATTTGACACAGATCGGCAAAACACGGCTTATTTCCTGTGGGAGACAGAGGGATTAACCTGTTGCAGGGGAATTTCAAATTACATCGGGAGGATAAAGTTTGGCGAGCGAACTAATTCGCGACCTTGGGTCGGAGGGGTCAAAACTTGTCTCTTCAGGCTGTGGCCCGCTGCTGGCCTTGCCGCAGGATGATACACGCCCGCTGCGCCAACAGGTGTTTGAACAGGTCCGTGCGAACGGGCAGATGCCGCGCATGGATGTGGCGCGCAAGCTCAACATCAGCCCCGGGTCGGTGACCACCATCACCTCTGATCTGATCGCGCGCGGTCTGCTGCAAGAGGTAGAGGACAGCCAGCGCGGCCCCAGCCGTGGCCGCCCGCCCATTGCCCTGCGGGTCGCCCCGCAAAGCCGTTTCGTCGTGGGCATGAAGCTGTCGGACGAACGCCATACCGCGGTTTTGCTGGATCTTGCCGGCACGATCATCGCCGAGGCCCATGTCGCCAGTGCGTCGCTGCGGCAGTCTACCGAGGATATGTTGACCGAAGTCAGTTCCCTCATGGACAGGCTGTTGCAGAAATCGGGGCGCGTGATGTCCGACATCAGCGCGGTGGGAATCGGCTTGCCCGGGCTGGTGGATGCGAGCCTCGGGATCGTGAAATGGTCGCCGGTGATGCTGGACACAGACATGCCGCTCCGCGATCTGCTGTCGAAAACGCTGGGGCTGCCTGTGTCTTTGGACAATGACACCAACCTGCTGACGCTGGCCGAGCTGTGGTTCGGGGCCGGTCGGGGGATTTCCAACTTTGCCGTGGTGACCATTGAACGCGGCGTCGGCATGGGGCTGGTGCTGAACAACCGGCTGTTCCGCGGTGCCCTTGGCCCGGGGATGGAACTGGGCCACACCAAGGTGCAGTTGGACGGTGCCCTGTGCCGTTGCGGGCAGCGCGGCTGTCTTGAGGCCTATGTCGCCGATTACGCCATTATCCGCGAGGCAGGCACCGCGTTTGAACGCGACCCGCGCGCCGAAAGCTCTGCCGTGTCGATGATCGAAACCCTGTATGACGAGGCGAACGCGGGCAACGAAGCCGCGCTGGCGATCTTTAACCGTGCCGGACGGTTCCTGAGCGTCGGGCTTGCCAATATCGTGCAGTTGTTTGACCCCGAACGGATCATTCTCAGCGGCGAACGGATGCGCTATGACTATCTGAACGTTGACGATGTGCTAAGCGAGATGAACTCTATGATCCTACCCGCAGGCCGCGCGCCGACCCCTGTCGATATCCACGCTTGGGGCGGGTCCGTCTGGGCGAAAGGGGCCGCCGCACTGGCCTTGTCCGATGTGACCGACGCCCTGCTGGGGGAGAATGCTGCGTGATCCATCGTTTGCTGGCGGCAGCCTGTGTCTTTGCCTCTGCTGCCCAAGCCGATCCGTTGTTTCAGGACATCAGCGCGGGCCTGCCGGACCACCATTATACCGGCGGGTGGGAACATTTTGTCGGCGGCGGTGTGTCGGCGTTTGACTGTTCGGGCGACGGGCTGCCCGATCTGGTGGCCGCAGGTGGCACTGCACCGCTATTGTTGCTCAAAAACGTCTCTGACACGGGGGAAATCGCCTTTGAACGGGCTGTGATCGACCCCGAGATTACGGGTGCCACGGGGGCCTATCCTGTCGATATGAACGGTGACGGGCTGCTTGATCTATATGTCATGCGCGTCGGGCCGGACCGCGTGCTTCAGGGCGGCGCGGATTGCCAGTTCACCGATGTGACAGAGGCATGGGGCATCCCGCAAACCGATCAATGGACCACCGCCTTCACCGCCTGGTGGGAGGATGGCGCATCCTTTCCCACGCTTGCTATCGGCCATTATGTTGACCGCGCCAATCCCGACGGGCCGTTTGGCGCCTGTGATAGCAACACGCTGCTCGCGCCCAAGGGCGGCACCTCGCCCCGCTATACCGCGCACGCGCTGTCGCCGGGGTATTGCGCCCTGTCGATGCTTGCTGCAGAGGATGCGCGTGGGCTCAAATCGCTACGAATCTCCAATGATAGACACTATTACGTCTCCGGCGGGGCCGAGCAGATGTGGGATATCGCCGAACAGCGGTTCCTGACCGAAGCGGACGGCTGGGCCAAAGTTTCGCTTTGGGGGATGGGAATCGCCAGCCGTGACCTGACGGGCGACCAACGGGACGAGCTGATGCTCACCTCTATGGGGGACCAGCTGATGCAGGTGGCGCAAGCCGACGGCAGCTATCGCGGCGCGCCCTATGACATCGGCACCTATGCGCAGCGCCCCTATGTGCCCGGCGATGGCCGCCCGTCTACCGGATGGCACGCCAGTTTCGCCGATGTGAACAACGATGGCCGCGCCGATCTGTTTATCGCCAAGGGCAATGTCGACCAGATGCCCGGCATGGCGATGCGCGATCCGAATAACCTGTTGATCCAAGGGGCGGATGGCCGCTTTACCGAGGCCGGCGACACCGCAGGTGTGGCCGATATCGCGCGGTCACGGGGGGCGGCACTAGCGGATTTTGATGGCGACGGGCTGCTGGATCTTGCCGTGGTGAACCGGCGCGCGCCGATGCGTATGTATCGCAATGTGACGCCCGAGGCAGGCCGCTTTGTGCGCATCGCGGTGCGGGGCGCGGGCGGCAATCGCTTTGCCGTGGGCGCGCGGGTGATCGTGACGGAGGGCGACGCCGTGCAAAGCCAGCAAGTCACCCTTGGCGGCGGTCATGCGGGGGCGGTGCTGGCACCGCTGCATTTCGGCATCGGCGACGCTGCAGAAGCAACGGTGCAGGTCCGCTGGCCAGACGGCACACAAAGCGACCCCATGCGCATGACGGCAGGCGATCAGATCACGGTCACGCAGCCCGATTGATCAGGGCGCACCGCCCACGGCCAGACCGCTTGGCACCGTGTCAGGGATACCCAAGCGTCCCGACAGCGCCTGCGGGTCATCCAGACTGCGCAAGAAAGAGACTAACGCGGCGATATCACCCGGATTCAGCCCTTTGGGCGCGCGGATCATCGCGGCTTGGGTGATGGCATCGCGGGCGGCGGGGTCGTCCATCTCGCGCCAGTCATCCCCGTCCAGCGGCGGCAGGCGCACCCCGTTTCTGTCAGCCGCGCCGGGAGCAAAGCGTTTGGCCGCGCGGGCCGGATCCATATGATCGCGCAAGAACTTCTCTATCTGGCTGTGCCCGCCCGCATGCCCCCAAGGGCCGGTCTGCATCACATTGCGCAGGGATGGCGTGCGAAACGCATAGGCATCGGCCCCATTGCCGGTCACACCCATACGCCCCGTATCGCGGGTGTGGGTTTCAAACACGGCCGCCTTGCCGGGGCCAAGCTGCGGTGCCCCCATCGCGTGAAAACTATGGTCGGTCTGGAACGCCCCCGCGTGGCAGGTGCTACAGCCCGCCGCGCCATAAAACAGCGCCATGCCCTTTTGCGCATCGGCGTCCAGCGCGGCTGACGGATCGCGCAGATAGGCATCAAAGGCAGAGCTGTCGGACCGCCATTCATGGGCCACAAAGACGGCAATCGCGTTTGAAATATCGGTAAATCCGATGTCGTCGGGCGTGGTGATATGATCATAGACCGATTGGAACCGCTGCGCGTAGTCGGGCAGACCCGCCACCCGTCGCGCCAGAATATCCCACGCCCCGCCCTGCGCCGTGATCAGACCCTGACGCACGGCTTTGGCAACGTCATTCTCCATATTCTGGCCGGCCATCTCGTCGGGGCTGAGCACCGGAAACATGGTTTGCGCCGAGAGCAAAGACGCAAAACCGTCAAGCATATCGTCGTCCAGCGGCGTGCGGAAACCGGACGGCATTTCGGCGTCAACCTCGATCCGGCCATCGTGGAACAGCACGGTGAATTCCCTTGCGCCCAGATTGAATAACGCAGGCGAATTGCGCGGGATGCGGTGGGGCGGCATGTTGTCGGGATCCCCGCGCCGTTCCAGCCCCAGCCCGACCCCACCTTCGCCCAGACCTAGCGACACGCCATCGCTGGTGGCAAAATCAGGGTGGTGACAGGTGGCGCAGGCGATATTGCGGTTGCCCGACAGGATCGGATCGTAAAACAGCAACTGCCCGAGGATCGCCTCGTCCAGATCGACGGGCGCAAAGCTGGCCGGATCAACAGGGTCGGGCAGCGGCCCCGCGACGCCAGGAAACGGCGCAAGACAAAGGGCGAAAGCGGTGGCGAGGGCGGTCTTCATCCTCGTAGTTTTGCGGAAAAACCGCTTCGGTACAAGCGTTTGACGCGGGGCGACCCGCAATCAAGACATGCCGAAAACCGCACAGACCAACGCAGGCGGGAAAAAATTCTTTTGCGCGCGTCAAAACCGCTTTAGGGTCTGAAACAAGGCCGGAAACATCGGTCAAATCAACGGTTGGAGACCACGAATGGGCAAAAGAGATGAATGGATCGCGAAATATGCCGACGATCTGCAAACGAAATGCGGCATGACGCCAGATATGGACCTGCTGACGAAAGTGACCATCGGTTGCGGTCCGTCGATCTATAACGCTGATGCGCAGACCATCGCCGCGTCGCAGGAAAGCGAGCTTGAGCTGGTCAAGAACAACTTCCTCATCAAAAAGCTTGGTCTCTCGGATAGCCCCGAGTTGATGGACGGTATCCACAAGGCCGTAGAGACTTACGGCAAATCCGAGCGGAACAAATACCGCGCGGTGGTCTACTATATGCTGACCAAACACTTCGGCAAAGAATCCGTTTACGCGTAAATCTGACCCTGTCGAACTGAAAACGCCCGCTTGGTTCAGCGGGCGTTTTTATGTCCAAAGCGTGTGCCTAAATCGTGTATTAGGCTCTAGGGTTTGGTGTTTCCAAGGGCGCAGATCGCGCTCCATTGCTCTGCTGTGACAGGCTGGACAGACAGACGCGGGCTTTTGACCAGCGGCATATCATCGAACCGGCCATCGGCCTTGATATCGTCCAGCGTCACCGGTTTTTCAAACGGGCGCACGGCTTTGATATCGACACATTCCCAGCGTGCATCCTCGGTCGAGCTATCGGGATGCGCGGCGGCGCAGACCTCGACAATGCCGACAATCGCGCGCTCGCCTTGCGAATGGTAGAAGAACCCCAGATCGCCAACCGCCATCTCGCGCATGAAGTTGCGCGCCTGATAGTTGCGCACGCCGTCCCATTCCTCGCCCGCGTCCCCCTTGGCGACCTGATCCGGCCAGCCCCAGGTCGAGGGTTCGGATTTGAACAGCCAGTAGGCCATTACCCGATCACCCGGTTCCACGGGATCAGCTGCACATCGGCGAACAACCCGGCCTTGGCATAGGGGTCATTGTCGGCCCAATCCTGAGCCGCGGCTTTGTCGGCGACATCCAGAATGACCAAAGACCCGATCATATCGCCGGCATCATCCAGCAGCGGACCGGCCTGGGCAACGACGCCAGTGGATTTCAGATACTCCACATGGGCGGGGCGGTTCTCCTGACGCACGGAAAGCGCGCCAGCTTTGTCTTTGGCAATAAGGGCAACCAGCATGTTATTCTTCCTTTAAAGGGCGGGTCAAAAGCGCTTTCATCGCGCTGGCTACATCTAAGCGGTTCTCGACCAGACCTGCAACGGCGGCGGTGATCGGCAGATCCAGCCCGTTGTCATGGGCCAGCGCATCGACCGCCCGCGCGGTGGCGGCACCTTCGACGGTGGTGGCGCTGTCAAAGGGCTCCCCCCGGCCGAGGGCCAGCCCCAGCCGGTAGTTCCGCGATTGGGTCGAGGTGCAGGTCAGCGTCAGATCGCCAAAACCGGACAGGCCCGCCAAGGTCACCGGATCCGCGTGGTGATGCGCGGCAAGCCGCTGCATTTCGGCAAAGCCACGGGTCATTACGGCGGCGCGGGCGCTTTCGCCCAGACCGGCCCCGATCGCCGCACCGCAGGCGATCGCCACAACGTTTTTCAACGCGCCCCCCAGTTCCGCACCCACGGTATCAGAGGTGCGGTAAAGACGCAGGTTTGCTGTTGTTAGGCTCTGTTGTAGGGTCGCGCAGGTGGTTTTATCAGCGCAAGCAAGGGTCAGCGCCGTGGGAAGCCCCCGCGCAATATCCGCGGCAAAGCTTGGCCCCGTGAGGATCGCTGCGGTCGCATGGGGCAGCACCTCGCGGATCACGGCGACAGGGCCAAGGCCGGTGTTCAGCTCGATCCCCTTGCAACAGGCGACGATGGTCTTGCCATCCAATGCGGCAGCGTTATCGCGCAGAAATCCGCGCAGCTTTTGCATCGGGACGGCGGCGAGCAAGGTCAGCGCCTTGGCGGCCTCTGCCAGATCCTCGGTCACGAACAGGCCCTCGGGCAGCGGGCAACCGGGCAGGCGGGCGGTGTTTTCGCGGCTTTGCCCCATGCCCTGCGCATCCCGCGCCCATAGCGTCACCGCGCCCTTACCCGCCAAAGAGATTGCCAACGCAGTGCCAAAGGCACCGGCCCCCAGAACGGCAATGCTCATGCTTTCGCTCCTTTTTTGCCGCTGCCCAACATGGCGGGCTGGCTTGTGTCCAGCGGCCAACGCGGACGGGCCGACAGGGTCAGATCATCAGGCGCGCGCAGCTGGCTTTGCTCGATCGCGGCAAAGGCGATCATCGCGGCATTATCGGTGCACAGCGACAGCGGCGGCGCGATAAAGGCGCAGTCTACTTCGGCGGCAACAGTCTCTAACCCGCGGCCTATTGCCTTGTTCGCGGCCACACCACCCGCAACACAAAGAGTGCGCACATCAGGGGCATGGTCCAGATATTTCCGCAAGGCGCGGCGGGTCTTTTCTGCCAGTACATCGGTAACGGCAGCCTGGAACCCGGCAGCCAGATCGGCCTGATCCTGAACGCTCAACCCGCCTTTTTCGTCGATCACCTTGTCCCGCGTGCGCAGCACCGCCGTTTTCAACCCCGAAAAAGACATGTCGCAATCGGGTCGGTCCAGCAGCGGGCGTGGCAGGGCAAAGCGTTTGGGGGCGCCCGCCTTGGCCGCCTGTTCAATCGCGGGGCCCCCCGGTTGCGGCAGTGAGATCAGGCGCGCCACCTTGTCAAAAGCCTCGCCCGGGGCGTCGTCGATGGTGCCGCCCAGGCGTTCAAACCGGTCCGGCCCGTGCACCAGCAGGAACTGACAGTGCCCGCCGGACACCAGCAACATCAGATAGGGATAGGGCACATCATCGGTCAGCCGTGGCGTCAGCGCATGGCCCGCCAGATGGTTCACGCCATAAAGCGGCTTGCCCGTCGCGGCAGACAGCCCCTTCGCGCACATCACGCCTGACAGCACGCCACCGATCAGCCCCGGTCCCGCGGTCACGGCGAAACCGTCCACATCTGCCAAGGTCAGCGCGGCCTCGGCCAGCGCCTTTTCGACACAAAGGTCCAGCTTTTCCGCGTGGGCGCGGGCGGCGATTTCGGGGACGACACCGCCGAAAGAGGCATGAAGCTCGGTCTGCCCCACAACGACGGAGGACAGCACGAGGGCGCGATGCCCCGGCAGCTGACGCACCAGTGCGGCGGCGGTATCATCGCAGCTGCTTTCCAATCCAAGAAGTAACATGGCTGTTTCCGTTGCAAGGGTGACAGGGGCCAAGTAACACCTTGGGGCAGGTGGAACAATCCTTGGGGCCCAAGCGTCAGATGACAAAACCAGCGTTGATCCTGACCCGCCCTGCACCCGCCTGCGCGACGTTTGCGGCCAGCCTGGCGGATGCGCTGCTGTCGCGGGTGCGGGTGGTGACCAGCCCGTTACTGCAAATCCTACCGACCGCAGCGCCTGTTGATCTGGGCGGCATCGGCGGGGTGATCTTTACCTCGGTCAATGGGGTGGCGCATGGCCCGAAGGGCGGCGCCCTGCGGGCCTATTGTGTGGGCGAGGCGACGGCGCAGGCGGCTGCGGCCAAGGGCTGGCATGTCGCGTGTCACGCCCCCGATGCTGCGCATTTGCTTCCGATGATAAAGGCACATCGCCCCGCAACGCCCCTGCTGCATCTGCGCGGCACGCATCAGCGCGGGGATATTGCCGAACGGTTAACGCAGGCCGGTCTGCCGACACGCCCTGTGGTGCTTTATGACCAGCAGGCGCTACCTCTGACGCGTGACGCCCAAGCCGCGCTGGCAGATGGCCCGTCGATCGTGCCGCTGTTTTCCCCGCGCACCGCCGCGCAATTCGCTGATCAGGCTCATGACACGCGGCGGGCCACCATCATCGCCCTCAGCCCCGCCGTGGCCGAGGCGCTGGACCGCACAGCGGTTCAGCAGATACTCATCGCCCCTGAACCAACCGCCACGTCACTGCGTTTTACGCTTGAAACTGCGGTGGATTGGAACAGGTTAGCTTGAAGGTCGACCTAGATGCCGTCTAAGGTTGTGCAATACGTCTGATATCAGGTCAGAATCGGAAAGGTTTTTAAGCGTGGCGAAAGCGAAAACACCCAGTTCAGGTGACGACACCCCGAAGACATCTTCGACATCAAAGGCGTCTGCTGCCGCCGCCAAGCCGAAGACCACAGCCAAGAAAACCGGATCGTCCACCGCGACAAAACCGGCTGGGACAACGGCGAAGCCATCAACCGCCAAGCCCAAGCCTGCGGCCCAGACATCTGCTGCAAGCGCGGCGAGCGCCGATAAAACCGCGACAGGTAAAGCCAGCGAAGACAAAGCGAGTGCCAAACCCGAAAGCGTGAAAACCACCGACACAGCATCGGGTGCTGCGAAAGCAAGCGACGCCAAAGAGGCAACGACACCCACCGTGAAAACGGGGGGCAGTGATACAGCGGCCAAGGCTGCTTCGCCCGCCACCACCGCGACCGCCTCGACGTCTGCCAAACCTGAGGCGAAGCCAAGTGACGCGAAATCCGACGCAATGCCCGACGCGAAAGATGTAAAGCCGGACACGGCCTCTGATAAACCGGCAACAACTGCGTCCAAGCCCGCGACGTCAACCGCATCGACCACAACGGCGAAACCGGCCACGCCGACCAAGACGCCGCCCCCCGTCACGCCCGTGGCAGAGCCTGAAAAGCGCGGTAGTGTCTTTTGGCCGATGCTGTTCGGCGGGATCATCGCGGGCGGGATCGGCTTCGCCGTGGCGGAATATGATCTGCTGGAACAGGCGGGCCTGCGCCCTGCGGACACCTCGCAATCTAGCCTGACCGACACGATCGCCGCGCAAGAAGCACGGATCAAGGCGCTGGAAGAGACAGACCCGGCCCCCGCGCCCACCGATGACGCCGCCCTGCAAGAGGTTCAGGCGCTGGTGGCCGAGCTGGCCACCCGTGTGGATGATCTGGGCAACCGCCCCGCGGCAGAGGCTCCGGCCCCCGTCGATACGTCAGCCTTTGAACAGGAACTGGCAGCGCTGCAATCCTCGGTCGAGACGCAGCGCGATGAAATTCAACGTCTGCTCGATAATGCGCTCAGCGTTGAAGAAGCGACGGCGCAAGCCGCACAGGCCGCGACGTTGCAATCCGCCTTGGGCCGGATCGTCTCTGCCGTCACAACCGGCCAGCCCTTCGAGGCAGAGATCGCCGATTTGCAAGCCAATGGTATTCAGGATGTCCCACCGGCCCTTGCCGATACGGCGGCGACGGGCGTTGTCACCGCTGCCAATCTTCAGGACCGTTTCCCCGATGCGGCACGGGCATCGCTTGCCGCGGCACGTGCGGCCTCGCCTGATGTGGACGGGGGCGGCATTGGCGGCTTCTTCAAGCAGCAGTTGGGGGCGCGGTCGGTTGCACCGCGTGATGGGGATGACCCCGACGCGATCCTGTCCCGCGCCGAAGCCGCAATGCGCGACGGGCGTCTGGCCGATGCGCTGGCAGAGGTGAAAGCCCTGCCGCCCGAAGCCCAAGAGCCCCTGTCCGAATGGCTCTCTGATGCGCAAGCGCGCCACGACGCCCAAGACGCCGTACAGACATTGACACAACGCCTGACGGCGAACTGAGGAACCTGATTTATGCTTTGGTCACTGATTAAGATCGTTGTGTTCGTTGCGGTGATTGCCGCCATCACCTGGGGCGCATCGTTCTTGCTGGAAAGCTCGGGCGGGTTGCAGGTCACCGTGATGGGCACCGAATACAGCTTTGGCCCGCTGCAATCCGTGATCGCCGTGGTCCTGCTGGTTGTCGCGGTCTGGATCATGCTCAAGATCTTTGCGCTGCTGGTTGCGGTCTGGCATTTCCTGAACGGCGACGAAACCGCGCTGTCGCGCTATTTCGACCGCAACCGCGAACGCAAAGGCTACGAGGCGCTCTCCGAAGGGCTTATGGCGCTGGCCAGCGGCGAAGGGCGTTTGGCGATGGCCAAGGCTGCAAAGGCGGATAAATACCTTGAACGTCCTGACCTGACCAATTTGCTGATCGCGCAGGCTGCGGAAATGGCGGGCGACCGTCGCAAGGCAGAAGAGACCTATCGCAAACTGGTCACCAACGAACGCACCCGTTTTGTCGGCGTGCGCGGGATCATGAAACAGAAGCTGGCCGAAGGCGACACGGAAACCGCGCTGAAGCTGGCCGAGAAAGCCTTTGCCATCAAACCGAAACACGCCGAAACCGGTGATGTGCTGCTGAAACTGCAGGCCGAGAAAGAAGATTGGGCCGGTGCGCGCCAAACGCTGAACACCAAGCTCAAGAACGGCCAGATGCCGCGTGATGTGCATAAACGTCGCGATGCCGTGCTCGCCCTGTCCGAGGCGAAAGACGTCATTGCCGAAGGCAACAGCATCGAAGCCCGCGAGGCCGCGATCGAGGCGAACCGCCTATCCCCCGATTTGATCCCCGCAGCCGTGATGGCGGCGCATGGTTATATCGATCAGGGCAAACCGAAATATGCGGCCCGCGTGCTGAAAAAAGCGTGGGACGTACAACCGCACCCCGATTTGGCCGGTGCCTTCGCCGCGATCCAGCCGGACGAGACCCCGAAAGAGCGGCTCAAGCGGTTTACCACGCTGACCCGCGTGCAGCCCGACCACCCCGAGACCAAGATGCTTCTGGCAGAGCTGAACATCGCCGCCGAAGATTTCCCGCAAGCGCGCCGGTCCTTGGGGGATCTGGTCGAAACCGACCCGACCGCGCGTTCGGTCACCTTGATGGCGGCCATCGAACGGGGCGAGGGGGCTTCGGATACCATCGTTAAAGGCTGGCTGGCACGGGCGCTGACCGTATCGCGCGGCCCTCAGTGGATTTGTGACAACTGCCAACATATCCACGCGAGCTGGAAGCCGATCTGCGAAAACTGCCACAGCTTCGATACGCTGGCGTGGAAAACCCCGCCCATGTCCGAAGTCGCCATGCCCGGTGGTGTGCAGATGCTGCCGCTGATCGTCGGCGCACTAGAGGATAACTCGGGCGCGGATGCCAAGCCGCCTGTCGCCACCCGCGCCGATATCGAGGATGCAGAGCTGATCGACGACACCCCCGCAGGCGCCGCCGATCCGGTTGAAAAACCGGCGCCCCAGCCCGAGAAATAGCGCAGGGCCCAAAGGTGAACGAAAACAAAGGCCGGCACGTATTGTGTCGGCCTTTTGCGTTGCAGCTTATGTCTAACCTGCCTTTTGGTGTCTTATCGGATGACGGGGCTGCCGCAGGGGCGTATGTCTGTGACACGACTATTGCAAAGGATATGCCCCATGCCCGCTGATGATTTTGTATTCCCCCCCGCGCCACAGGCCAGTCTGGCTGTGCAGGGCACCGACGCCCGTTTTCCCATGCGCCGCATCTTCTGCGTGGGTCGCAACTACGAGGCGCACGCCCGCGAGATGGGCAAAGACCCGACGCGTGAGGCTCCGTTCTTTTTCACCAAACCCGCCGATGCGGCACTGGATACGCCCTGCACCATCCCCTATCCGCCCCAGACAGAGGATCTGCACCACGAGATCGAGCTGGTGATCGCCATCGGCAAAGGCGGGCGCAACATCGCGGAAACTGACGTGATGGATCACGTCTGGGGGGCTTCGGTCGGGATCGACCTGACCCGCCGTGACCTGCAGGCAGAGGCGAAGAAAGCCGGTCGGCCATGGGATTGGGGCAAGGCCTTTGACAACTCCGCCCCGATTGCCGCGCTGAAACCCATCGCCGATGTCCCGTCTGTGGAACAGGGCCGCATCTGGCTTGCCGTGAACGGTGAGGTGCGGCAGGACGCCGATCTGGCCGATCTGATCTGGTCAGTGCGTGAACATGTGGCGATCTTGTCGCAATCTATGGCGCTGGCCCCGGGGGATATCATCATGACGGGCACACCGGCCGGTGTCGCAGCCCTTGTGGAAGGGGATGTCGTGACCGGCGGCGTTGACGGGATCGCGACGCTTGAGGTGACAATAGGCCCCCGCGCCTGAGCCCCAGCATCGCCCCCGCGACAAAAGCGCCCGTTGAAATCACGGGGGCGCCCCCTAGGTTACAGGATGATTGATACATATGGGAAATCGCAATGAAACATATCTATAGCGCTCTACTGGCCACCGTGATCGCGGTTCCGGCCCTGGCAGACAGCCATAGCATGGGTGACGCAGACGCCGGCGAAAAGCAGTTCGGCAAATGCAAAGCCTGCCACATGATCGTGGACGACGCTGGCGAAACCTTCCAGCGGGGCGGCAAGGTCGGTCCGAACCTTTACGGGATCATCGGCAAGCAGGCCGGCACCGTCGAAGACTATCGCTATGGCGATGATCTGGTTGCCGCCGGTGAAGCCGGTCTGGTCTGGGACGAAGCCAATATGGCCGAATACCTGCAGAACCCCACCGATTTCCTGCGCACCACACTGGATGACAAGAAAGCCCGTTCGAAAATGTCGTTCAGAATGCGCAAAGGCGGCGAAGATGTTGCGGCCTATCTCGCGACGTTCTCTCCCGAAGCCGAGGCCGCAGCAGACGCGCCCATGGCCGACGATGCAGAGGCCGAGAAAACCGAATAAGCGGCTCTAACCAGCCGAATTGGCCCGCGTTTCCAGAAGGGGAGCGCGGGCTTTTTTATGAGTTTAGCTGTTCAGATCAGACCAGCAGGGCAGCAGATCGCCCGCCGCCGGCGTCGCGTGATAGGCTGCCCGCGCAATCGCCCGCGCCAGACACAGTGACGCGGCATGGCCGATCAGCGGCAGAATGCTTTCGGCAACCTCATGCGCGCCGGTGCTCAGGCCAAAGACCAGATCACCGTCATAGGGGGTGTGCGCAGGCACCGTGGCCCGCCCGATCCCGTCATGGGCCGCAACGGACATCCGCTGGCATTGCGCCTTTGTGAGGGTCGCATCCGTGGCGACAATCGCGATCGTCGTATTTTCGCGCGGGGACATCGACGCCATCTTGCGGCTTTCCAGCGTCATCCCCAGCCCCGTCGCCGGGTCCGGGCCCATGCCGCCGAACTCTGCATCCACCTCGAAGGGGGCGGCGTAGAAGTGATGGTCACCCGGCGTGGTGACGGCCCCCACCGGATTGGCCGCGACCAATGCGCCGACCATTGTCCCATCGGGCAGTTGCAGTGACGCGGACCCCAGCCCGCCTTTCACCATCGCGCTCAGCGCGCCGGTGCCCGCGCCGATGGTGCCAAGCGTGAAATCTTCAGCCGCGGCGTCATAGGCGGCACGGCCCAAGGCGCGGTAAGGATTCTCTGCCCAGGTCTTGTCACCGCCGTTCAGCAGGTCGAACAGGATCGCCCCCGGCACCAGCGGGATCGTCGCATCGCCCAGCCGAAACCCGCGCCCTGCCGCGCGCAGCCCGTCCACCACGCCCGAACAGGCATCCAGCCCATAGGCCGACCCGCCCGACAGCACCAGCGCATCCACCGCGGCGACCGATTTATCGGGGGCGAGCAAATCCGTCTCGCGCGTGCCGGGAGCACCGCCCATCACATGGACAGAGGCGGTAAAGGGGTCATCCGCCAGCAGCACCGTCGTACCGGATTTCAGCGCATCGTCCTGCGCGTTTCCCACTCGAAGGCCGGGCACATCGGTGATCAGGTTTCTGGGTCCGGGTTTCATAGGGCAGGGCCTTTGGTTGGTGCGGGACGCTCCGCGGGGAGTTTATTTGGCAAAATGAAGAAGGGCATCACAGATCCGGCAAACGGGGCGCGGCGGCGAGGAGTTTTTGCGTGTAAGGGTGTTGCGGGCGATCAAAGACGTCGGCGGTGGCACCTTGTTCGACAATCTGCCCCGATTTCATCACCAGCACCCGATCCGTGACCGTGCGCACCACGGACAGATCATGGGAGATAAAGAGATAGGTCAGGTCATAGGCGCTGCAAAGCGCGGCCAGAAGATCAAGGATCTGCGCCCGAACCGAGACATCGAGCGCGCTCACCGCCTCGTCAAAGAGGATGAGGTCGGGGCGGATGATCAGGGCGCGGGCGATGGCAATGCGCTGGCGCTGCCCGCCCGAGAATTCGTGGATGTACTTGGTCGCATCTTCCGGCGACAGCCCCACGGCGGTCAGCGCATCGGCGATGGCATCGCTGCGGGCGCGGCCCTTGGGCGGGTCGGGCAGCAGGTGGAACGGTTCGGTGATCAGCCGGTCCACGCGGTGGCGCGGGTTGAAGCTGCCGAAGGGATCCTGAAACACCACCTGCATTTTGCGCCGCACGGCAAGATCGGGTTTGCTGCCGCTATAGACCGCTGCACCGTCCAGCGTGATATTGCCCGATTGCACCGGTTCCAGACCCAAAAGCGCCCGCGTCAGGGTCGATTTCCCGCAGCCGCTTTCGCCGACGAGGCCAAGGCGTTCCCCCCGTTGCAGGGTGAAGGACACGTTATCGACGGCGCGGAACCGACCCGGTTTGCCGAACAGCGTCTTGCGCGGCAGGGCGTAATCGCGGCTCACGTTTTCCACCTTTAGCAGCGGCTGCGGAGGCGGGGCGGCAGGCAGGGCGACCGCATGGGTCGAGGCGGCAAACAGCATCCGCGTATAGGGGTGGCGCATGGTGTGCAGCAGGGTGTGTGTGTGCCCCTGTTCGACGATCTCTCCCTTGCGCATGACGATGATGCGGTCGGCCATATCGGCGACCACTGCCAGATCATGGGTGATCATCAGCAGCCCCATCCCGTCCTCCCGCGCCAGCGATTTCAGCAGATCAAGGATCTGCGCCTGCGTCGTGACATCCAGCGCGGTGGTCGGTTCATCGGCGATCAGCAAGCGCGGCCGCAGCGCGATCGCCATCGCGATCACCACCCGTTGGCGTTGCCCGCCCGACAGCTCGTGCGGGTAGCGGGACAGGGGAAAGCGGTCATTTGGCAGGCCGACCCGCTCAAGCGTTTCGGCGGCTTGGCGGGCCGCGGCGTGACGTGACACGGTTTTGTCGTGGATACGGATGGTTTCCGCCACTTGATGGCCGATGGTCTGCACCGGGTTCAGCGCCGTCATCGGTTCCTGAAACACCATGCCGATGTCATTGCCGCGGATCGCGCAAAGCTCGGATTCGGGCAGGGCCAGCAGGTCTTGATCCCCCAGCATGATATGACCGCGCGCCTGCGTCCCCTTGGGCAGCAGCTGCATCGCCGCCAGCGCGGTCATGGATTTGCCCGACCCGCTTTCGCCGGTGACGGCCACGATCTCTCCGGCGTCGACCCAGAGGGTCACACCCTGCAGGATATTGAACCGGTGGATCGCCACCGACAGGTTGGTGATGCTAAGCAAGCTCATATCCGGCGCACCCGCAACCGTGGGTCCAGCGCATCGCGCAGCCCGTCGCCCATCAGGTTCAGCCCCAGCACCGTCAGGATGATCGCGAACCCCGGCACCAGCGCCATATGCGGTGCGATGCTGACCATGGTCTGCGCATCTGCCAGCATCCGGCCCCAGGATGGCGTCGGCGGCTGCGCGCCCAGCCCGACATAGGACAGCCCTGCCTCGGCCAGAATGCCGAGGCTGAACTGGATCGTCCCCTGCACGATCAACAGATTGGTCACATTGGGCAGAATATGTTCGACCGAGATCCGCGCCGCCGATTTACCAGCGACCCGCGCGGCGAGGATGAACTCACGCTCCCACAGGCTAAGCGCGGCACCACGGGTGATGCGCGCAAAGACGGGAATGTTGAAGATGCCGATGGCGATAATCGCGTTCACCGCGCTGGCCCCGAAGATCGCCGTGATCAGGATTGCGATCACCAGTGAGGGGAAGGCAAAGACCAGATCGTTGCCGCGCATGATGATCTCGTCCACCAGCGACCCGCGTTTGGCTGCCGCCCACAGACCAAGCGGCACGCCAAGGCCCATGCCGATGCCCACCGCCACCAGCGCCACGGCGATAGAGGTGCGCGCACCGACCATGATCATGCTCAGGATATCGCGGCCAAAGTGATCGGTGCCCAGCAGATGCGCGCCGCCAACCCCTTGCAGCTTGTTCGGGATATCCATCGCTGTATGGGAAAACGGCGTCCAGACAAAGGACACAAGCGCGGACAGCAGAAAGATCGAGGTCAGCAGCGCGCCAAGGATCAGGTTCCGGTTCATGCGCGCGCCCTCAGACGCGGGTCAACCGCCGCATAGGCCAGATCCACAAGGAAGTTCACCACAATGACCGAAAAGACCAGCAGCATGACCACGGATTCCACCACGATCAGATCCCGCGCCGAAATGGATTGAAACACCAGCCGTCCAAGCCCCGGCAGATAGAACACCTGTTCGATGATGATCGACCCCGCCAGCAGGAACGAAAATTGCAGCCCGATGATCGTCAGCACAGGGATCAGCGCATTGCGTAACCCGTGCCGCCACAGCGCTTGTCTTTCGGTCAGCCCTTTGGCGCGGGCGCTGCGCATATAGTCTTCGCCCAAGACATCCAGCAGCGCCGACCGCATGACCCGCGCCAGAATGGCCGCCTGGGGCAGGGCCAGCGCAATGGCGGGCAGGGTCAGGGCGTGAAGCCCCGTCAGCACACCCTGATCCCAGCCGACAAAACCGCCGGCGGCGAACCAGCGCAGGTTGATGGCGAATATCAGCACAAGGATCATCGCGAACCAGAAATTGGGCACCGCGACCCCCAGTTGTGTGGCCCCCATGACCCCCATATCCCCGGCTTTGCCACGCCGTGCCGCCGCATAGATCCCCGCGGGAAAGGCGATCAGCGTGGACAGCCCAAGCGCGTACAGCGCCAGCGGCAGGGACACCCAAAGCCGCGCGGCGATCATCTCGGACACGGGGGTGCGGTAGGTATAGGAGGTGCCGAAATCCCCCTGCAGCAGCCCGCCGACCCAAGCCAGATAGCGCGCCGGTTTCGATGCATCGAGCCCAAGTTCACTGCGCAATGCAGCAAGCGTTTCAGGCTGCGCATTCATCCCCAGCATGAAAGAGGCCGGGTCACCGGGGGCAACTTCGATAACGGTAAAGATCACCAGCGACGCAACAGCCAGGCTGATACAGAGCGAAAGCAAACGTTTGAGCGTGTACCGGATCATGCGGCCGAAGGTAGGCGCGCAAATCAACAGCGTCCAGCGCAGAAAAACCTTTTTAAGGCGAGCGGGTTACCCGTCGCTCTCTTTTTGGTGAAGCGATTAGTTTTGTGACATGGGAACCAATTCGCGCTGCACGGGGTTGGGTATGCAGAAACGAGAAATTAGGAGCTTAACAATGACCAATACATTTAAAACACTCGCCATCGCCGCCCTTATGGGTACCGTATCCGCACCAGCATTTGCTGCTGCACATGCCAGCCCTTCGATGTCATGTGCCGAATTTAATGAGCTGTCGAAAGACGACCAGATGATGGTGGCTTCCGCTGCGATCGCAGAGATCGATGACGGTGACAACGGTGGTTCCATCGGTGGCAGTGGGCGTGACAAAGAAACAACAACAACCGTAACCGCTGCCGAAGCAACGGACGATGAGGCTGTAGAAGGTTCGCTGGAAGGTGACCTGAAAGCTGTGGAAGACACTGGTGGTAACACTGCTGAATCCAACATGACAGCAGAGCCAATGGACGAAGCCGCGATGGAACAGTTCATGGTTGTATGTAACCAGAACCTTGACGCCACCGTAGGTGAGGCCGCTGCTGGTCTGCCAGGCGACAAATAAGACTTAACCCTTCAGGGTTTTGTGGGCGGGTGCAGAGATGCGCCCGCCTTTTTTGTGCGATACAGCCTACGATACAGCCTACGATACCGCGCTTTAGGGTCAGGCGCGGGCCTCTGCTGTTGTGACTGTGTTACGGGTCCGAATTGCCTTGGTCGCCTGCTGCCGGGCCAGATCAGCGCTTGCTTGCAGGATCAGGCGCGAGGGGGCCTTACCCTTGCCGCGCGCAGGCAAGCCGTGCTGGTTCAACACCTGTTTCTTCTTCAGGAACACGCGTGCTGTAGGGCCATAGACCTTGGCGACTTCTTCGCGGCTGACGCGCCCTGTGCCCAAGGCGGGCAGTACCTTGGAGAATGCCGCGCGATGCGGTTTGCTCATCTGCGTCAGCGCCATCGGGCCGGGGTAGAAGCTTTCCGACGGGACGTTCTCGGCAAAGATCACCTGATGGTCGTCGAACATCAAGTGAACGTAGGTGACCGATTTCTTGCCCTTGGCGATGCGCACGCCTTTGGCCGCGTCGGCAAGATGCTTGGCGCGGGCAAAGCTATCGCCGCTCTGGCCGACCAAAACACCATGTTGCTGCGAGACCAAGAGATCCCGTTCGGCACCGAAAGTGCCACGTTTGATCAGCACGGGATGCAGATGTGATCCCTTTTGCATTTGTCCGGCATCGTAAGACCGCGTGTTGATCCAGCGGATTTTCTGCGGGCCGTTGTCCATTGTGGTGACAAGATCGCCGACACGCAGGTCTTCGACCAAGACATCCCCGCGCGGCGTGCGGATGGCGGTGCCTTTGCCAAAGCAGACAACGCCGGTGTTGTCATAGGTAAAGTGCTGCGCCTGCACGCCGATGAACTTGAGCGACCCATCCTCGAACTTGGAATTATAGGTGTAATCCGTGGTCTCGAAGTTGGACTGATCCAGAATGCCATTGTCTTCATAGTCAGCGCGCAGATCGAAGATCTTGTCGTAATAGCCGCTTAGATCAATGAAATCATTATTGGTGGTGTCGTTATCATCCAGCGGGCCGGTATTACCCGCGTTGAAATCGGTGATCGTGTCGTGACCGCCGGAGTAGACGAATACGTCATCGCCGTCGCCGCCTGTCAGCTGGTCGTCGTCCTGACCGCCGTCCAGCGTATCATTGCCGTCGCCCCCGATCAGGGTATCGCGGCCCGCGTCGCCGTGCAGATTGTCGTCGCCACCGCCGCCATCGATTGAATCATCGCCGTCGCCGCCGGACAAGCTGTTGTCCTGTGTCCCGCGCGCGGTGATGGTGTTGTCTTTGCTGTCGCCCTTGACCGACGCGGCAGAGTTCTCGAGCGCGACGTTTTCAAAGTTCAGCAGATCGCCACGGTCGTTTCCTGCGTGGTCCAGCCGGCTGGCGGCAAGATCGACGGTGTGATCCGCCCCCAGCCCGCTGCCCGCGACATAGGTATCGATGCCATCGCCCGCGTCGATGACGGAGTTCGCGTCGTCCGCTGTGGTGCCCGCCTCGCGAATGATCCGGTCGTCGCCCGTCCCGGCGTCGATGTTATAGGCACCATCACCAACCTTGATCGTGTCATCGCCTGCACCGGTATCAACCGCGACACCGCCAATGCTGGCATCCACGTAATCCGATGAATTGGTCAGAACCAGCTTTTCAATCTCGGTGAAGGAAACGCTGTTGGGGCCTTCGGTCGCGGTACCCGACTCTGCGCCGGTATAGGTGACAGAGACACCGTTGCTCAGCGCGTCGAAGGTGACGACATCATAGTCCTTGCCGCCTTCGCCACCGGCGATTTTGTCGGTGCCGAAATCATCTTCCATGACAAACAGATCGGCGTCATCCCCGCCCGACATGGCATCATTGCCAGTGCCGCCCGCGATCGTATCGTGGCCCGTGCCACCCTCGATCCGGTCGTCACCGCTGCCGCCGGACAGGCTGTCATTGTCCGCCCCACCAGAAAGGCTATCATCCCCGCCGTCGCCATAGATCGTATCGTTGCCAGCCCCACCGTCCAGCGTATCATTGCCTGCATCGGTCGCGCTGATGGTCGACATCTTGAGGTCGCCAACACGGATCGCGTGGCCGGTATCATCGGGGTCGTGGTTGTTATACTCGATCTCGATCCGCGAAACGGGGCCCGCGATATCGACCTGCAGGAAACCCGTCTTGGCATTGGTCGTGCCCCGCCCCGCATCCGTGCTGATGGCACGGCCGGTTTCGTCGTTCACGTCCAGCGTATCGCTATTGCCCGCCGTCAGATTGACAGGGATAAGATTGCCGTCGGCGTCATAGGCGCGCACGATGACTTCATCCACGAAGCCATAGGCCTGATCGATGTCGAAAATACCGAAGGTGACATTGCTCACCTCGTCCGACACGCCGCTGTCCAGCGACGAGAAGTCGATGCTCATCTTCGCGGTATTTGGGTCCGACCCCGCCGCACCGCCAAGGATATGGATCGATGAACTGTCGCTTAGTTCGTTGTAGTCATACAGCGGGTCGTTCCGCTCCATCGTGGCAGAGCGGAAGTTCTCCCCCTGATCCACCGACATCGTGACCTGGATATTGCCGGACGAGGTGACCCCGGTGATACCACCCGTGACGCTAACGCCGTCCTCGATATTCTGGTTGGCCCAGGAAAACGTGGTCTCTTCGGTGGTGTCGGCGTCGCCGTGGATGCGGTCGTCGCCGTCATTGCCTGCGATATAGTCATTTCCCGCGCCGCCCAGAATCGTGTCATCGCCCGACCCGGCCGAGATTTTGTCGTTGCCCGCGCCCAGCTTCACCACGTTGCCGCTGTTGTCCACCTCGTCCGCTTGCGCGTCCGTCGATCCCACACGCATGGAATCATCACCCGACGTCCCATCAACGGTGCCATCCGGCGCAACATAGTCGGCATCGACGCGGCTGGCGTACATCATCGACTCGTTTGAAGAGACAGTGTTGAACGTGATGGAGTCGATGGGCCCCGCCTCAAGCGCGGATTGGTAATCGGAGGAGCTGGCAGCCGGCGCAAGAAACAGGTCGCCGTTGGTGGATTGGAAGACAATCGCCGTCACGGTCGCCTGGGAACCGTCGGCGTAGGTCAGCGTCGCGGCATAGGACGCGATGGCGTCAAAGTTCTGGCTGTTGCCATCGTCGATGCGGAAGGTGTCAGACCCGTTTTCCCCACTGTTATCAGTAGAGTATGTGCCGCGTGCAGTATTTCCATACCCCCGCGCCCCCGGAGAGAAGGATTTGATGTTGTTGTAAAGCGGGCTGTTGGCACCACCAAAGGTCTCCCCCTCCAGCGAGCGTGCGTTTTCGCTGATCTGGTTTCCCTCGGTCGTATCGATACGACCGACATTCCCAAGGTAGAAAACGTTAAATCTGGTTGCCATTGTTACAGCCCTCAACATCTTTGAACCGGTGGCAGGCCTGTGGCCCGCGTCCTGTGTATTGTTGTGGGTACGGGGACAATGTGGCGTCACTTTGACCGGAAACAAAAACAATGTGGCCATGTTTCTATGCTTTTGATCGAAACAATACACAGTCTGGTAAGGATCAAGGCCAAGCGCACAGCGCGGAAACGCGGGGGCAGGGCCTATGCGCTGCGATGTGATCAAATGGTCTAAAATGCCGGGTATTTAGAGATGTGACCGAAGTGCACGGTAAAAGCGGCGTGAACTTGCAGCGGCCATAGAGGGGGCTTGCTGAAGGTTGACCGCAGAGGTTTTGACCTAGTTTACTGAAAACAATCGAGTTTATCCGTCTCTCCCCCCTTGGGGCTGACCTCTGTCTTGGTTTAAACCCATCGGGCAACAGGGCGCCCCTGACCCCGTACCGCGCCGCCATGAAGACTCCGCGCCTCAATTCCGCCGCATGAATGCCGCCGCAGCGCCTCAAGCCTCTGTCGAAGGTGAATGCACCCCCAGCATCCCCGCCGGGTTCATCAACCAAAGGAGCTTTCCGTGTCACATCATGCCCCCCCCGAGCCCAAGACCGGCCTTTGGCACATTACCGGTGCTGCGATGGCCGCGATGTTCTGCTTGTTTGCGCTGCTTGGGGGATGGGCCGCGACAACACAGCTTTCGGGGGCGGTGATCGCGACGGGGCAGATCGATGTGGCGGGCAAGCCCAAGGTAATCCAGACGGTGGATGGCGGCGTATTGGCAGAATTGCCGGTCCAGAACGGGGATATCGTCAAGGCGGGGCAGGTCTTGGCGCGGTTTGATGCCACGATCTTGCAGATTGACCTGCGCATGGCGCGCGCCCGTCTGGCCGAGGCAGCGGGCCTGCGCGCCCGTCTGGAGGCAGAGCGTGACGAAAGCCCCGCCCCCCGTTTCGATGCCATTGATCTGCCAGCAAAAATCGGCGCGCTGGATATGACGCAAGCGCAGGCAGGGCAGGCCGCGATATTCGAGGCGCGGGCCCAGATGCGCGCGGGAATGCGCGCCCGCATGGCCAGTGATCTTGCCGATGTCGAAACCCAGGCCACGGGCCTTAACGGTCAAATCTCTGCGCTGGAACAACAGCTTGCCATCCTCACGACAGAGCTGCGCAGCCTCACGCGCTTGGTTGAAAAGGGGCTGGCCCCGCAGGTCCGTTTGTCGCAACTACAGTCCACGCGGGCGGGTTTGCGCGGTGACCTTGCCGCGCGGCGGGCGGATCTGGCGCGGTTGATCCACCAACGTTGGACGCTCAAGCTGGAAAGCCTGCAAGCCGATCGCCGGTTTCAGGAACAGGTCGCGCTGCAACTGCGCGAGGTCACTGCCGAAGTTCAGGAACTGACCCTATCGATCCTCACCCGCCAAGCGCAGCTTGACCGTATCGCCCTTCGGGCCCCCGTCGACGGGATGGTGCATGAACTGCGCGCCACGACCGTTGGTGCGGTTGTCGGGGCGGGTGCGACCTTGATGGATATCGTGCCGCAGCAGTCAAAGTTCGAATTCGAGGTGCAGGTCGATCCGCGCTCGATCAATCTGGTACGCTATGATCAGCCCGCCACCCTCGTGCTCACCGCCTTTGACCCGCACACGACCCCGCAACTGACCGGCAGCGTTTACAGCATCTCTCCGCAGGTGGTGGTGGACCCGCGCAATGGCGACAGCTTTTATCGGGTCATTCTGGATATCCCCCGTACCGAGCTGGACCGTCTGCCAGCCTCCGTCCGTTTGGTCCCCGGTATGCCGATCGAGGCGTTTTTGAAGACCAAAGACAGAACCGTGTTGAGTTATCTGGCAGAGCCTATCAGCAGCCAGCTGCGCCGGGGGTTCCGCGGTTCCTGAGACCTCGACGTTAGCGAAATCTTTACCATCTTCTCGTCTTAAGAGGGGATGAACACACCGTCCGCCCCACCCGGCATCACTGTCGTGATCCCCCATCTCAACCAACACAACGCCCTTGCGCGTTGCCTTGCCGCGCTGGACGCCGGAACGCGGAAGCCAGCCGAGGTGATCGTCGTCGACAATGGCTCCGCACGGTCACCGCAAGGAGTTGTTAACGATTACCCATGGGTATCCCTGATCCACCAGCCGATCCCCGGCCCCGGCCCCGCACGTAACCTTGGCGCGGCGCGGGCACGGGGCGATGTGCTTGCCTTTCTGGACGCCGATTGCCTGCCCGACGCGCATTGGCTGGCGCATATTTCCGCGCATATGGCGCGCGACCCCAATGCGATCCTTGGCGGTGATGTCCGTATCGAACGTAACGGGCGCAGACTTGACCCCGCGTCCGCATATCAAGCGATTTTTGCTTATCGGATGGACCGCTACATCGCGCAGCAGGGGTTCACGGGGACGGGCAATCTGATCGTGCATCGCAAGGTGTTTGACGCGGTAGGCCCTTTCAAGGGCCTCCACCATGCCGAGGACCGCGACTGGGGCCAGCGCGCCACCTTTGCCGGATATCGCATAGGCTTCGCCGCCGATCTGGTTGTCTATCACCCGCCGCATACGGCGACGGGCCTGCGGCTGAAATGGGACAGGCAGCTTGCCCATGACTGGACGCGATGTACCGGCGCTGGCGGCCGGATCCGGTGGGCGATAAAGGCGCTGCTGCTCGTTCCGTCACCGCTATGCGCTGTGGCAGAGGTCGCGACCAGCCCCCGCATCAAGGGCGCGCGCAACCGTCTGATGGCGTTGATCGGGCTGACGTCTATCCGGCTTTACCGCGCGCGACGGATGCTGTCGCTGCTGCGGGGCCATGACCCCGAACGGCTTTTGCACCGGTGGAACCGCATTGACCTGCCCTGACATCATATGCGCGATAGGGGGTGGCCCGTGATCTGGTCGTTTGGCTTTCTGCTGTCCGGCAACGCCTGCGCCGCGGCGATCTTGCTGCTGCGAACGGTGGTGGTGTCGCGTCTGATCAGCCTCGAAGATTTCGGGATCGGCACAAGCCTCGTGCTCGCGCTTGCTATGATAGAGATGCTGACCGCGCTTGGCTTTCAACAACAGATCGTCAATGCGCCCAAGGGGGATGATGCGGATTTTCATAGCGCGCTGCATGGTGTGGCGCTGATACGTGGCATGATCGGGGCGGCGGCGCTGTTCCTTCTCGCGCCGTTTCTGGCCCGTGCCTTTGGGGTGTTGCAGCTGACATGGGCGTTTCAACTGATCTCTGTAGTGCCGCTGTTACAGGGGGGGATGCATCTGGACGTCTATCGCCAGACCCGTCACCACAAACATCGCGCCGCAATATGGATCGCGCTGCTGCCGCCGCTGGGGTCGTTGGCGGCGCTGCTGCCCCTATCGCGGGTGTTCGATGACTTCCGCATCATGCTTTTTGCCATGTTGGTGCATATGGCGCTGGGCACGCTCATGTCTCACGCAGTTGCAAAACGCCCTTATCGGCTGCGGTTTGATGGGACCGTTATGGTCCAAAGCATGCAGTTCGGATGGCCCCTCATGGCAAGCGGCGCGGTGATGTTTCTGGTGTTCAATGGCGAACGCGCCATCGTCGGGCGTCTTCTGGGGCTAGAGGCGCTGGCCCTGTTTTCCATGGCCGTATCGCTAACACTGACCCCGTCGCTGGTCCTGATACGCAGCACGATGAGCCTGTTTCTACCCCGCCTGTCAGCCAGCGCCGCGCGCCCGGAATTTCGGGCCCAAGCGATCATCACGATCCAAAGCCATATCGTGCTGGCTGCGGGAATGGTCATGGCCGTCAACCTGCTTGGCGGTTCCTTCGTGCACCATGTGCTGGGCGATAAATACCGCCTTGTGCTGCCCCTGCTGACGCTCTTGACGGCGGTTCAGGCGTTGCGGGTGGCCAAAGGCGGGTGTGCGATTGTCGCGCTGGGCGAAGGGTATCGCAAGACCGAGCTTTTGACGGACCTGTTGCGTATCACGTTCCTACCCCTCGCGGCATGGAGTGTGCTGCAAGGCGCAAGCCTGCCCCATGTGGTGCATATCGCAGGACTGGGCGAAGCCGCGGGGCTGATGATTGCGCTGCTCTGGATGCACCGCGTGCAACAGGTGCCGCTCCGGCCATTGGCCCCGCCACTGATCGGTATGGTCGCGCTATTGGCTTGGGCGGTTTTCACGCAGGACCAGCCGACGGGGTTTCGGGCCGCAGGCTTTGTTCTGTTGCTGGCCGGTCTGGCGATGGTGCTGCCTGACGTCCGCAGACTGATGATTAAGAAAGGAGCATCCGATGGGATGGAGTCCAAGGCGATACAGCACCGTTAAGAAGACTTTGACCGCACAAGTGACATGCCGCGGCCAAAGCAACGGCAGGCGTTCACCATGAAGAGACGCGCCAAGCCGCCCCGCCTGTCCGAGCTTGCCATCGGGCGGGACAACCACTTTAACCTCATTCGCTTTCTCGCGGCGGTGGCTGTGTTGGTCTCTCACGCGTGGCCGCTCGCGCTTGGGCGCGGCACGGTTGAGCCTTTGAAAACAGCGCTTGGCTATTCGCTGGGGGAGCTGGCGGTTTTCGTTTTCTTTGGCCTGTCCGGCTTCTTCATCGCGGGCAGCTACGACCGGCAGGGGTCTGCCTTGTCCTTTGTCATGGCGCGGGCCGCGCGTCTGCTGCCGGGGTTGGCCGTGTCCATCTTGATCGTGGCGCTGATCATGGGGCCGCTGGTCAGCCGGTTAGACGCGGGTACGTACCTGTCTCATCCCGATACGGTGCAGTTTATCGTGCAAAATATACTCTTGTTTAAACCTCAATATACCTTGCCGGGCGTGTTCACGACGAACCCCTATCCCACCGTAGAGGGGTCGATTTGGACGCTCGCGCATGAGGTCGCCTGCTATGCGCTTATCCTGTTCGTCGGCCTTGTCGGGGCCCTGTCCCGCCGGCGGGTGATGGCGGTGCTGTTGGCGCTATACCTGATCGCGTGGATGGGTGCGCCGTATCTCGGCGACCTCATTCATCCGCGCCTACAGCAAACGCGGCTGCTGTCGTTGCCCTTTGTTTTCGGGGCCTCCTGCTGGATCTGGCGTGATTATATCCACTTGCGGTGGCCCTTCGCCCTTGGGATGATCGTCCTGACATGGGCCGTGCAAGCTACGGTTTTTTCTTTTCCAATGCTTGCACTGGCTGTGACCTACACCAGCCTCTGGGCGGGGTATTGCAAGCTAGACCCCCTGCTGATGTTCAATAGGGTCGGAGATTATTCATACGGAATATATATTTACGCGATGCCGCTGCAGGGGCTGGTGGTTTGGGTGTGGGGGGACATGACGCCAGCGCTGAACATCGCGCTGGCCTTGCCGTTGACGTTGCTTTGCGCGGTATTGTCCTGGCACTGGATTGAAAGACCCGCGCTGACCTTCGTGCGAGAGGGTTTTCTGCGCGGGTCTTTGATCACGCGGAGGATAGCACCGCGCCGATAAAGCCGCTATCGCGCAATGTATTTCCCACAAGGTCGCTGCCATAGGGGGCCTGCGCGGGTGATACTTTGGGCAGATCGGACAGTGCGTCGGGGCGGTAGTCACCGCTGCCCGTGTTGCTGCCGGTGTGAGAGCGGTCGTCGACCCAAGGCGAGGCGATATGTGAAACCTCACCGATCGACGGCAGTTCCCCCAGCCACGAGGACGGGCCATAGCCGGGTTCATTACTTGACCCTGCGATTGCGATATTATGCGACCATCCAACCTTGTACCGCGCTGGCCAGTTGCCGGTAAGGGAGGTTTCGCCGGAAAATACATCGCTTTTGATATTGATGCGGTGAAACAGATTGTTCCGGAAAGAGCCCGACTTCGCCACGTTCTCGGTGCCGTCCAGATACAGCAAATTCGCGCGTTCCCCCGCGATGGTATTGTTGTGCACAACGATGTTTTGGGCTGCATTTATATCGCTGTCAGCGTTCAATCGCAGCGCTTCATTTGTGGAGCTCCCCCAGCTTTCCACGATGTTCCCTACAAAAGCAAAGCCCCGCGCGCCGATCTCGGCGCTTGCGGAAACGATTGCATTGGTAGCGCTGCCATTGCTGAATGTGTTCCACCCTAAAAACGTGCCGGTCATGGCAGGCCGGTTGCCAATCGGCGCCCGGAGGGTGAATTCGTCAAGTCCCGAACAGCCGAGCGCCTGATAGGTGATTGTTCCGGCACAGCTTTTGCAGCCGATCGCGGTGACCATGATTGCTTCGGTCGAAAAGGAATTGCCCTGGCGTGGATCTTCGTTGGGCACGACGGAGCAGTTGATTTGTACAAAGCGCCCCACCCGGTAAACCCAAGCGCCGTAGCTGCCGAATCCGTTGGCGTCCCAAAGACAGTTCTTTGTTATCAAAAGATTGCCTGCCAACTCCGCGCCACTGTCCAGAAACACCGTGTTCGCCCCGCCTTTCTGCAAAGTGACATCACAAATCTTGAGGTGCGTTGGTATGCCGTTGAACCGATTGACCCCACCGTCCGTTAAGATCGTGGTATCCCGTTTGGACGGGTCTTCAGCCCTGATACACAAGGGCAACTGTGCCGAGCGACCGGCAGCCTTGAAAGGCGTTAGGATATGCGCCCCCTCTGCCAGTAAAATCGTGCCACCCCCTGCGTCATCCGCCCGCCCAAAATGCGCGGCATTAAATTCCTTGATCGCGTCGGCCGCGGCCGCGATTGACGCAAATGGGGCGGCAATGGCATCTGCGCGCGCAGACGCAGCCTGACCCGTCGCATCGTCGCCCGTGGTTCCATCGACTTGGGCATAACATGCCCCATACCCGCCGCTCGTGTCGTTCAGCATCCGAAGCGTCGTCAGGTTGGGGGACGGATATTCATCGGCGTCGGCACTGATGGAAAAGGCGTCCCCCACCCATGGGTAGATGGTGGCATCTACAGTCAATAAATCCCCCTGGGCCAAGCCTGATAGATCAACCGTCGCTGCATAATGCGGAACATGGAGCCCCGACGCGTCAAATCCAAGACTGCTTTGCGACGACACAAGCTGCGATGCTTCGTTGCCAAGCGTATCGCGGACGATGAACCGCACCGCCGCGACGGGTTGCCCCTGTTGGGCATATGCGTGGGCAACTGCCAGCCTTAGTATATGTGCATCATCTTCTACCCTCTCACGGTCATGGTTTAACCACATGGCAATAGGCCGGGGCGCTGGCCTTGTGCTGTGATTGATTGCACCGTTGATAGTATCGCCCGCGTAAACAAAGTCTGAACACGCCACGGTCTTGTCAGTAAAATTTGAATGATCCGGGTAGGGCTGCCTGACACGGATGGTGAGTTGCACAACCGAAGCCCTGCTGACAGCCGTCGCCGCCGTATCAAAGCCGCGCCGGTTCACGGTCACATTCCGCGCCTCGGAAGTGGTGGAAAACGACGGCATATCTCGGTGCTCGGCCTGCCAACCATCTGCAAGAATTTCCGTGACGGGCGAAATCTTTAGCGGCGGCGACCCCGCTATCGTTTGCCCCAGTTTCATGCCCAGCCCGAGTGTCATCTGCATAGTCCATACCTTGCGATCAGAATTCGTAGGCATCGATAGATATCAACCTTGCTGAGCCGTTGCATTCGCAGGGAAAGAGGCGGAGGGCGGATTAATCTTCACGCAATATTAAATGTTCAGCTCAATGGTGGTTGCACCGCAGATTCTTCTTGCGAAAGGACAGATATGATTTGGACGTGAACCACATATACGCGACGGACCAGCACCGCTCGCTCAAGCGCATACGACTATACCATCAACGGCCCGTATCACGGGTTGTGCTCGTGTATTTCGGGCTCCTGCTGGTGCCCGTCGGCTTCAATTTAGGGTCGGTCTATATGACCGGGACCAAGGCGCTATTAGCAGTGCTGATTATTCCGCTAAGTCTCCGCCTGTTTTGTGGCCACTTCGGGCGTGTTTTGTTGACAGACATTATGTTCTTTATGCATTTTCTCTGGGTTTCGCTGGCCTTGGCGGTCAACAATCCGGCGGAAGCGACACAGAATGCAGGCTCAATCGGGGTCGAGTTTCTAGGCGGGTATTTGATCGGGCGCGCCTTTATCCGAGACAGACACAGCTTTGCCGCAGTGGTTAAGATCCTCACGGGACTGATCGTGCTATGCTTCCCTTTGGCTTTAATGGAGTCGCAAAGCGGGACATCTGTTCCCATTGAATTGTGGAAGATGACCGGGCTTACGACCCCGGTGGACCTGGCGATTGATCGCCGCATGGGGCTGGAGCGGGTGCAACTTTCGTTCGAGCATCCAATTCATTGGGGCTTGTTTTGTACAATCGCGACGTCCCTGTACTTTATTGGGCTGGCGGGACGGCACAGCTTGGGTTTGCGGTCCGTGGTTATGACGGTGGTTTGCGCCAGTTGTTTCCTATCGCTGTCCAGCGGCGCGCTGCTGGCGGCAATCGTGCAGATAGGGCTGATTTTCTGGAGCTACCTATGTCGCAGGATCGGGCGACGATGGCTAATCCTCTCAACCTGTTTTGTTACTTTTTACGTCGTGATTGATTTGCTTTCCAATCGAACCCCGATCCAAGTTTTCATGAGCTATGCGACATTTTCTGCCGAAAGCGCCTATTGGCGGTCTGCTATTTTCCAATGGGGCATGACCAATGTCTGGAGCGCGCCTGTATTTGGACTTGGGCTAAACGATTGGATCAGGCCGGTTTGGATGCACACCTCGAGTATCGACAATTTTTGGCTATTTATCGCGATGCGTTTCGGATTGCCGGCGTTTACTTTTTTGACAGTCGGCTATGGCTATGCGCTCTGGCGTGTCGGGCGCAAAGATTTCACCATGGATCGGACCCTAGCGGCGTTACGGCTAGGCTGGATACTCTGCTTTACTGGGCTCACCCTCACGCTGTCGACGGTGCACATTTGGGGCAGCATCTATGGCTTCGTATTCTTCATATTTGGGGCAGGACTGTGGATGTTGGATGCGAAGCCGCGATCCCCGCAGAGTGAACGTACAATTTGAAATATTGATCCTTTTCGGATTTGCCAATTTTTCCACTTTGTAAAGGAAATCACCCTACCACAGAAGTCAGGCCGCAAGGGGATGTCGGCCATGACGACTGATTGGTTTGGGGGAAGTGCAACGTGCAGACGCACAACATCTATGCCGCCGCGTTGCGATCACAGCTTGGGGGATTGGGCTGCTTTTTGTGGTCAGTGGGTTGATCAACATCCTGCTGCTCACAGGATCGATTTACATGATCCAGATATATGACCGCGTTTTGCCTAGTGGGTCAGTGGTCACGCTGATGGGGCTCTTCGGGATTGTACTGCTTCTCTATTGTTTCTTCGGGCTTTTTGATCTGATCCGGCAACGGCTTTTGGCCCGTCTTTCGGTGCGTTTGGACCTGGCACTTGGGGCTGAGTGTTTCGCGGCTTGGGTCAGCAATGATGAAAAGAACAACGTACCGGCAAGCGCACAGGAGCCCCTGCAACAACTGGGGCACCTTAGACGTCTGCTGTCTAGTCCCGCGTTCATAAGTGTCTGTGATATGCCGTTTGTGCCGATCTTTTTGTTGGCCCTATACATCATTCATCCTTGGTTGGGGGCGATGGTTCTGGGCGGCGTGGCGTTGGCTTGTGCCGTGATGGCAACGGGCCGCTATTTGACGCGCAACACGATCAGCATCTCGGCAAATCAGGATCATATCCTCGCTGATATGTCCTATCACAGTCGCCGTCTGGCGGAGCCGCTGCGCGCCATGCGTATGCAAGTTGATCTTGCCACATATTGGCGCGGGCTTCAGCGCAGCAGTCTGGCGTGGCACCAGCGCCTGCATGCCCCGCCGGATGCGCTGGCATCATTCAGCAAATCGTTCCGCCTGATGTTGCAGTCCTCGATCCTGACAGTCGGGGCCATATTGGTCATTCAGGGCCAAATCTCGGCGGGGATGATTATGGCCGCTTCGATCTTGGCGGGGCGCGTTCTGGCCTCTATCGACCAGATGATCAGCGGCTGGCGGGGGATTGCCTGCGGTTGGTCCGCGCACCGCCACCTGCACCGCCATTTTTCACAAAATATCCCGGCGCCCGAGGGGGTTGCATTGCCTGAACCAAAGGGCCGGATTTCTTTCACCGCCGTTTCTCACGGGATCGAGGGGCGGGCGGAGAACGGGCTGAAGGATGTCTCTTTTGACCTGTCACCGGGGGATGGGCTGTGCGTGCTCGGCGGGCCAAATGCGGGCAAAAGCATATTGGCAAAACTGGCGGTTGGCGTTACGGCTCCTACAACCGGTGAGGTTCGGTTTGATGCCGTTAATCTGGCCCGATGGCCTTCCGCGCAGATTGGCCCTGCGATCGGCTATTTGCCCGATACCATTGATCTTCTGCCCGCGACGATTTTCGATAATATTTCCAGATTTCGCCCCGATACCACGGATGCGCAGGTGATCGCCGCTGCAAAGCTGGCCCGTGTTCACCACGCCGTTATGGCTCTTCCAAATGGGTATATGAGTGTTGTGCGCGGGGGTGGGGGATCCTCGTTAACCCAAGGGCAGATACAGCAGATCGGGCTGGCGCGGGCGTTGGTCTGCAATCCGGCGCTGGTTGTGATGGATGATCCGCTGCGGTCGCTTTTCAGCTGTCCCGATGCTGAACAGATCGTGGCAGAGGTCGCACGCCATATGCGGGATCGGGGTAGCACGGTGGTGATCACGGCGCGCCAGCCCTGTGCAATTTCGGCGTTGAACAAAGTGCTAATATTGTCCGAGGGGCGGATAAGGCAGTTCGGCTTGACCAGTGATATCTTCGGGCGCGCTTTCCCTACGCGGGTGGCGGCGAAGGTTCAGACGCTGCAGATCTTGGGCAATGGCACAACACGGGCAAGCGGGGGGTAACCTTATGGAATAGAAAAATGGTATAAAAAAAGGGGCATTGCGCACGACCCAAGCCCCCTTCTATCGCTTTCTTCAGATGTCGCCCTATTCGGACCAAGAAACACCGGTAAGGTCGACAGCCTGCGTCGGGGCATTGCGCCAAAGGCCGGTCAGACCTGCCTTTGCAACGGACAGTGACGCCAGCTGGAACAGGAAACCGTTGACGTGATCTTGGGCGATCATGGTCTGTGCCTCGCCCAGCAACGCGTTGCGTGCTTCCGGGTCGGTTGTCGTGTTCAGCTTGGTCATCAAAGCCTGAAAATCAGAGTTGTCATACTGGAAATAGTAATCAGGGTTGGCATAGATGCCGATATCCATCGGTTCGGTGTGACTTACGATTGTCATGCCGAAGTTCTTTCCCTTGAACACCGTCTCAAGCCATTGGGCCCATTCGACATTGTTGATCTTGGCGGTGATACCAACCTCGGCCAGCTGCGCGGCGATGATCTCTCCGCCGCGGCGGGCGTAGGAGGGGGGCGGCAGGTCCAGCGTGGTCTCGAACCCGTCGGCAAAGCCGGCTTCGGCCAGCAAAGCTTTGGATTTTTCGATGTCATGCAGGCTCAGCGCGGTTTGATCGACATAGCCCGGGTTATGGGGCGCGAAATGCGTACCGATGGGCGTGCCGTATCCGAACATCGCACCGTCAATAATGGCTTGGCGATCAATGGCATGGGCGACGGCGGCGCGGACCTTGGGGTCATCAAACGGCGGCTGTTTGTTGTTCATCGCCAGAATAGTTTCGCCCTCGGTAGAACCGACAAGCACTTGAAACCGCGGGTCCGCTTCGAATTGCGGCAGATTCTCGGGCGCGGGGAAGCCGGCGAACACATCAACATCTTCGGCCATCATCGACGCGAAAGCGGCGGTCGGGTCAGAGATGAATTTGAACGTGGCGATATCCAGCGCGGCCGGGGTCCCCCAGTAGTTCGGGTTCTTCTCGATGCGGATATTGTCGCCCTGGGTCCAGCTGGTGAATTTGAACGCGCCGGTGCCGATGGGCAGTTGCTTGATATTGTCGATGCTTTCGGGTGCCACGATCACCGCGTCGCCCCAGGCGAGGTTGAACAACAGGTTGCCGTCCGGCTCTGACAGTTTGATTTCGACGGTCGACGGGTCGACGACTGTCACGTCCGAGATCGCGCCAAACAGCGCCTTTTGAGCATTTGCGCTGTCTTCGGCATTGATCCGGTCAAGCGAGAATTTGACGTCGGCGGCATCCATCGTCGTTCCGTCGTGAAAGGTCACGCCGCTTTGCAGTTTGAACGTATAGGTCAGGCCATCGTCAGAGATTTCCCACGATTGCGCTAGCCCGGGCACGACCGATCCGTCGCCCATAAAGCGGGTCAGCCCTTCGAAAACGTTGGAATAGAGCACCTGATCAATAGCCCCCGCCGCAGCGCTGGTCGGGTCCAGATGCGGTGGCTCAAGTTGCATCGCGACGGTGATGTCGTTTTTCGCGGCGACGCCGGTGGCCATCAGCGCGGCAGCGCAGGTGCCTAGAATACGTTTGCGAAGATGGGCCATGGGTGTCTCCTGTTGGCAATAAGGAAAATGTTAACCAGTTCTGTCAGGTTTGACCAGCGTCGGGATGCTGTCGCAATTATCGGTTGTACCCAGCCTGTGCGCGGTTTATGCGCCGTTTTTTGAGGTTTTGAAGGGGCGCGCCATGGCTACGATGTCACCCACTTTGGGTATCGATTTCGGAACGTCTAACTCTGCCGTGGGGTATGCAGTAGACGGTGTGCCGCATTTGATTCCCGTCGAGGCGGGGCAGAACACGCTGCCGACCGCGCTGTTTTTCGATAATGAGGAAAAGCGGATCATCTATGGTCGCGGTGCCCAAGAGGCGCTGATCGGCGGCGACGACGGGCGCTATATGCGTGCGCTCAAAAGTCTGCTGGGCACGCCCTTGATGCGCGAAAGTCGGGTTCTGTTGGGCAAACGCATGGATTTCATCGCCATCGTGGCGCGCTTTCTGGCCGAGCTGAAGACGAAGGCAGAGCGCGCCACCGGCCAGCAGTTTGATCGGGCGCTGTCAGGGCGACCTGTGATGTTCCACAGTGCCGATCCGGCGCGGGACGCGCAGGCGCTGGTGGATTTGACCGAATGCTATATGCAAGCCGGGTTCAAACAGGTCCGCTTCATGCCCGAACCCGAGGCCGCGGCCCTGGCCAATCGTGCCGTGCTTGAACCCGGCGATCTGGGGCTGATCGTCGATATCGGGGGCGGTACGTCTGACTTTACCCTTTTCCGGCAGGAAGGTGACGCGGGCATTCATATCCTCGCCAGCAAAGGGGTGCGCATTGGCGGGACAGACTTTGACCGCGAGCTGAGCCTTCAGCATGTGATGCCGCATCTGGGGATGGGCAGCCAGATCAAACATGTGTTCGGTGATGAAACCCACGCCGCCCCTCATGCGGTTTTTGCCGATTTGGCAACGTGGCAGAAAATCCCGTTCCTTTACACCCGCGAACAGCGTCGCGCGGTCGAGGATCTGGCGAAATACGCGGTAGAGCCGAAGCTGCTGAACCGACTGCAACGGGTGCTGGAGGATGAGCTGGGCCACGATATGGCCTTCGCGGTAGAGGCCGGCAAGATCGCGGCGAATGACCCCGATGCCAGCGCCCCGCCGCAGATCGACCTCAAGATCGTGGAGCGCGGGCTGACGGTCCCATTGCCACCGGCGATGATGGCGGCGAGTTTGGCGCAGATGGCAGCGGAGATCGCGCAGGTTGCGACCGATCTGACGGCGCAGGCAGAGGTAAAACCCGACGCCGTGACCAAGCTGATCTTTGTCGGCGGGTCCAGCCTGATGGGCGTGATCGACCGCGCTATGCGCGACGCATTTCCACAGGCCGAACTGCACCGCGGGGCCGCGATGACCGCGATCGTCGACGGTCTGGCAATCGCCGCGCCACACGCCTTTGCTGACGGCTGAGGGCCTTAGCCTTTCGGAAGCAGCAGCGTCTCCAGCGCGGCCCCCATCACGCAGGCGCTGTCGATCATATCGTCGATGCCGATATATTCATCCGGCTTATGCGCCAGCTCTAGCAGGCCGGGGCCATAGGCGATGCAATTCTTGAGCTTGCCGATCCGGTCGATGTGTTTCTGGTCGTATGACCCGGGGGAGGCGACGTATTCAGGGGCCTTGCCCATGATATCCTCGATCGCATGGGCGACAGTTTGCACGACCGGCGCATCGCGGTCGGTCATCGACGGCAGGACCGAATTCAGCTCTGTCAGCTCGTAGTCAAAATCGACCCGCGTTTCGCGCAGACCTTCCAGCAGGGCGCGCACTTCGCCGCGCACCTGATCCAGCGGTTCTTCCAGCAAAAAGCGCCGGTCAATGGTGATGCGGCAGCTGTCTGGCACGCAATGGGCCGGTAGCCCGTCGAAATCCGGGTCGTTTTCCTTTTGCCCACCGTGGATCGAATTGATGTTCATGGTTGAGCTACGCGCCCCTTCGGGGACCACGGGCATGTCTGTGTGACGGGCGGCCATGGCGGGGAACAGCTTGTTTTCGAACTCGGAGAGCACTGCGCCCATGTGGCGCACGGCGCAGTCGCCCAGAAACGGCATGGAGCCATGGGCGATCTCGCCCTTGGTTTCGATCTCGGCCCACCAGCCGCCCCGGTGCCCCAGACAGATACGGTCTTTTTGCAGCGGTTCGGGGATGATCACATGTTGCACGCGGTCCGGGTTGAAATGCCCGTGCTCGGCCAGATAGGCGACACCGCCGTAGCCGCCGGATTCCTCGTCCGCTGTGCCCGAGATTTCGATTGCGCCGCTGAAATCGGGGTGCTGTTCGATAAAGGTCTCGGCCGCGATGATAGAGGCCGCCAGCCCGCCTTTCATATCGCAGGTGCCGCGCCCGTAAATCTTGCCGTCCGAGATTTCGGCCCCAAAGGGATCAAACGTCCAGCCAGCCCCGACCTCGACCACATCGGTGTGGCTGTTGAAGTGGACACATTCGCCCGCCCTGCGCCCTTCGCGGCGGGCGATGATGTTCCAACGGGGGTATTTCTCGCTATCGCCGGGGGTACCAAAGGCGCGGATCAGCTGCGTCTCGAACCCGTGCTTGCGCAGGCGGGTATCAAGGTATTCGCAGATCAGCCGATAGTCCTGACCCGGCGGGTTAAGCGTCGGGATACGGATCAGATCTTGGGTCAGCGCGATCAGATCGTCACGCTTGGCGATAATGGCGGTAGAGAGAGTGCTTGTCATACCGCCATGTTTGAACGGGCGTTCATATATGGCAAGCGAAGTCTGCAGTTGCCCCGTCGGATTCGAGTTTATTTTGCAAAATGAAGCCGCAACCGGGCATTTATGCGGCGATGTCTTTCATCGCCGTGAGCAGGGCGCGGACTTCGTCCATGGAGTTGTAATGGCAAAGCGACACACGCACCGCGGCATCAAGCCCGAGCGGGGTCAGGATGTTGCCGGAGTAGTGATCCGCCTTGCGTACATGGGTCCGGATGCCTTGGGCGTTGAGTTGGGCCACGATATCCGCCGCGGGCAGGGCGTCGAGCGTGAAGGACACAAGCCCCTCGCGGTCGGGGTTGTCGGTGCCGCCCAGGATCGTGACACCCGCCAGATCGGCCAATCCGGCGAGGTTCCCCGTGCCGAACAGCAGCGCGTTGGTCAGCTGTTGCTCGTGGTCGTGGATCGCAGCGGCGGCGGCCTCTATCCGCGCGCGGGGGGCAGTGGCGTCTGACACCTGGCTGCCGAGCCAGTCGAAATAGCGCACCACATCCGAGAATGTCGCATAGGCGCCCGTGTCACGGGTACCCATTTCCCAATTCCCGGCGGGACCGTTCGCCAGTGTCTCGATCGGCAGCGCGGTAAGACGCTCGGACGCCCAGGCAATGCCATAGCCGTGGCGCGAGAACAGTTTGTACGGAGAGATGACATAGCCGTCGATGTCATAGCTGGCGATGTCGATATGCCCATGGCTGGCGTGCTGGATGCCGTCGACAAAGATATAGGCGTCGGGGGCGATGGCGCGGATCGCGGCGCTGATGCCCGCCACATCATTGGCGATCCCCGTCACGGGGGAGGTGTGCAGGATCGTGGCGACCCGTACCTCTGGGGTCATCAAAGCGGCGTAGGCGTCGGGCGTTACCTGACCTGTCGCATTGTCGTGGGGCACGCTGATATAGGGTTTGCCCGCCACATCGGCCCAGTGTTGCGCCGCGCTGCGCGAGGCGGGGTGTTCCACAGTAGACCCGATGACGGCACCGGGGGCGCTGCCCATGACGGCTGTCCGGATCAGGCGGAACGACAGCTCTGTCCCGCTTTCGCCGACAAAGAACTGCCCGTCAGGCGCGTTGAAAAACAGCGCCATATCGGCGCGGGCCTGTTTGATGATATCGACCAGCGCATGGGACGCTGGGTTGTCGCGCCCCTGATTGTCGGGGATGGCTGCGAATTTGGTCGAAGTCTCGACGACCGCGTTCAATGTCAGCGCGCCGCCAGCGTTTTCGAAAAACACGCGCGGTCCCTGGAACGGGCAACTGTCAACATGGGCAAAGCGGTCGCGGATTGCCGTCATGAGTTTGGTGTTTTCTGTGAACATTATGCGGCCCTGCTGCGTTACTTTCTGTGCTTATGCAGTTTCTGCGCTAGTTTGATGCTGGATCACAATCAGATTTTGCGGGCTCGGCCCCATTTGTTCGTAGTTTTCAGGAGCGCAGGAATGGCCCCTCTTATTCAACGCAGGGTTTCGCGTAAGAAACCACAGGACGCGCAAGCCGAGGAGAAATCGGTCAGCGAAGCGACGGCATTGTCGCCCAAGCTGATCTACGAAGTGATCCGCCGTGAGGGCGAGGAAGAGCTGGCGCGCAGCAAGCGGTCGTTGATCTGGTCGGGGATCGCGGCGGGGGTGATGATCAGCCTGTCGGTTCTGGGCGAGGCCGTGTTCCGGACCTATCTGCCCGATACCGCGCATCGTTTCCTGATCGAGAACCTGGGCTATTCGCTGGGTTTTCTGGCGGTGATCATGGGGCGGATGCAGCTGTTTACCGAAAACACCATCACCACCGTTTTGCCGATCATGCGGGCCAAGACCTGGCATTCGCTGATGTGTATGTTCCGCCTGTGGGGGATCGTGCTGGCGGCGAATGTGGTGGGGGCCTTTGCCGCGGCGATGCTGTTTCTCTGGACGCCCGCGATTTCGCCCGAGGTGCTACCCGCCATTCTGGACCTGTCGCATCACGCAACCAGCATGGGGGCCTATCAGGGGTTCTGGCGGGCCATTCCGGCGGGGGTCATCGTCGCGCTTATCGTCTGGATGATGCCGCAGGCGGATGAGACGTCGTTCTTCCTGATCCTTGTGTTCACCTGGCTTATCGCCGCTGGGGATTTCGCGCATATCGTTGCGGGGTCGGTCGAGATGGCGGTGATGATACTGGACGGCCAGCTTGGCCTGATGGCGGCGGTGTTCGAGTTCTTCTTACCGGTGCTTGCGGGCAACATTGTTGGCGGAACGATCATCTTTACCCTCGTCGCTTGGGGTCAGGTGCGCGATGAGGTAGAAGAGGAAAAGTAGCGTAAATGTGATGTGGCAGGGGCCGCAGCCGTGGGGAACGAGGATCAAGGGTTTTGACACAGAAATCGGTGAGCACCATAAAGCTGTACTGGGATGCGCTGAAAGCGGCGCTGGTTGATATCTCTGAAAAGAACGTCTCGCTTATTGCGGCGGGGGTCGCTTTTTATGCGATGTTGTCGCTGTTTCCCGCCCTTGCCGCGCTGGTCACGATCCTGAGCCTGATCTCTGACCCTGTGGTTGTCATCGCCCAGCTGGAAGACATGCGCGGTCTGCTGCCCGATGACGTCTATGATATTCTCAATGATCAGGTGGTGTCGTTGGTCACGACCAGCACCGGCAAACTGGGGTGGGCTGGTGCCGCTTCGGTTCTGGTGGCGATGTGGTCGGCGCGGGCAGGTGTGGGCGCGATGATGATCGGCTTGAACAGCGTGTATAGTGAACGCAATCGCAACGCCGCGCGGCACTATCTGCGGGCGCTGATGCTGACCTTTACCTTGGTGATGGTGGGGCTGATTGCGCTGATCACTGTGGTGATCGCACCGATTGTGCTGTCGTTCATCCCCTTGGGGGTATTCGGCTATTTCGTCGCCGAGATCATCCGCTGGAGCATCGCGATACTGGTGCTATTGGCCGGTGTTGGTGTGCTGTACCGCTTTGGCCCAAACCGTCGTGCGGCGCGCATCGGCTGGCTGACATGGGGGGCTGTTTTCGCGGTGTTTTCATGGGCGGTGGTGTCGATCGGGTTCAGCTATTACGTTGCGAACTTCGGCAATTACAATCAGGTCTACGGGTCTATTGGCGCTGTGATCGCCATGCTGGTCTGGCTGTGGATCAGCAGTTTTCTGGTGCTGATGGGGGCGTCGTGGAACGCGCAGGTTGAACTGCGCACGCGCCCTGACAGCACCATTGGCCGTGACCGGCCGCTTGGCAAACGCGGGGCTTATGTGGCGGATAATCTGGTAAGTGTGAGCGAGGAATAGCGCCTACATCAAGGGGCGCTTGGCCGGTTTGCTGCGCTCTGTTTCGGCGACGTCGGCGAGCTTGTCGAGGTCGTTGACCTGCAGAACCTGATCCGACCAGGACGCGAGTTGCTGGTCACGCAGCTTCGCGAGGGTTTTGTTGGTATGAACAAGCGATAGACCCAAAGCATCCGCCAGATCGCGTTGCGTGAAGGGCAGGGTCATTGTGTTATTTGTCACCAACCCCAGCCCCATCCCGCGTTCAAAGAACTTGAGCATTGCCCATGACACCGCTTGCAGCGCGGTGCGTTGGCCGACAGTGGCAAGCGTTTCGCCAAGGAAATGCTCCTCTATCGCAGCGAGCCATGTGATATCGAACGCGCGGCTGGGGTTGCTGCGGAAGAAGGTCCAGAAATCCGAGCGGTTGAACACGCACATGCGCATATGTGTCCGTGCCTCTACGCTGTGGCCCATTTCGCCAAGCATACCGGCCTGAAGCCCCATGAAATCGCCGGGGAAGACAAAGTTAATGACCTGCCGTTCACCATTATCCAGCGACTTATGCCGGATGCCCATGCCGGACAGCACCGTATAGAGTTGGGGGGAGTTGGAACCCTGCATCAAGATTGTCGTGCCGGGGTCGACGCTAAGCTCACCGACCTTGAATTTCTGCATGAACTCAAGCTCTTCCCTTGTCATGGTGACAAAGGCGTCCTTTTTGTGAAGCGGACAATAGCGGCAATCGATACCCATGAAAAAATTCCTAACTCGTATGTCATAGTTTAACGCGGCGCTTTGGAAATATTGCTACCTTCGCGGGAGTAGAAAGGCGCGATGTGATTCCTTTTTTCGTATTCGATACTGACCCGATCGTTCGGGCGGATGTGATCGACATGCTGGAACAGGCATTCGGTGACGCCGCATTGTCTGTGTCCGAAACCCTTTCCGCTTTTATCTCTGAACTGCGCAGCTGTTCGTCTCAGGCCGTGGCGCTTGTGTCCGGCACGTCGAATGACCTGTCGGAACTCTTTGCCGCAGACCTGCCCACGAAAGATGTCGCCTATGTTCTATACGGCGAAGGTCAAAGCATTCCCGACACCTACATCTATTCCGTCGTAGACCGGCCTTTCACCAATGACACTATGGTGCAAGGCATTAGCGACGCGCTTGCTTCCCTGCGTTCAGACCGTTGACGAAAGCCGTGATGATCGCGGCAATTCCGCCGACGCCGCCGGTGGCTTGCGCCTGTTGCATCGCCTGTGCGCGTAAGGCGGCTTCGCGTTTCTGACGCCGGATTGCACGGGCCCGGATCGACAGGGCCGCAATCAATACAAGACCCATACCGAAAAACAGGCTGCCCATAATCAGACAGGCTACCAGCGGTGTGGTGATGGTAAGCAAGAACAGCCACGCGGCGACGGCAAGAAACGCCCCGCCCACAATCAGGCAGAGCATTGCGCCAAAGCCGATGGCGGCAGTTTGCGCCGTTCGGGTTGCCTTTTGGGCAACCCTATCCGTCACATATTCGAACATTAGCGGCGTGTCGCAAACAGACCGGCGATAAAGCCGACACCGGCAGCAATACCCAATGCGGCGGCTGGTTGTGTACGTACAAAATCTTCGGCTGTTTGCTGCGCTTCCAATGCCTTGTCACGGCCGGAGTTCGCCAGATCCTGCGCAGTGGATTTCGCTTGGTTGGCGGCTTCGGCGCTTTTGGCTTTGGTCAGATCGGCCATCGTGCTTGTCAGCGACGCGATGTCGTCTTTCAAAACGGCCAGCTGGACCGAGATATCATCGACAGACAGGTTGCTTGTGTTGGTTACGTCCTTGGCCATGGTGGTCTCCATTATTCATGTGTTCACCAACCAAACGCGCCCTGTAGATATAAGTTCCTTAAAGGCGTGGCTTGCGTCACACAGTATCGATAAAAAAAGGCCACGGTGGAACCACCGCGGCCTCGTTTGTTTGCGTGTATGTCGGCTTAGCTGTGCAGCGTCTCTGTCGACGAGAAGAACATCGCTTGCGAAACAGCCGATACGACCTGATCCACCGTGTAAGGCTTGGAGATCAGGAATGCGGGTTCGGGCTTGTCACCGGTCAGCAGACGCTCGGGGAATGCGGTGATGAAGATCACCGGACGGTTACCCAAATCGCGCAGCAGATCGTTCACGGCGTCGATGCCGGAGGAGTTATCGGCCAGCTGGATATCAGCGAGGATCAGGTCCGGCACATCCGCCTTGCCCAGTTTGACAGCTTCGTCACGCGTGCGCGCAACACCGGTCACACGGTGGCCCATTTCGGCGACGATGGATTCGATGTCCATCGCGATGATCGCCTCGTCCTCGATGATCATGACCGAACCGGTAACACTATCTGCCATTTCGCGGCGGGCAATTTGCACCAGCTCGCTGGCTTCGCTCTCTTCAACACCGATGATCTGGCCGACTTCTTTAAAGGAGAACCCTTCGATCGTGTGCAGCAGCAACGCTTCGCGGCTGTGGTTGGTCAGCTTGGCGAGGTGCTTTTGCGCCTTGGCGCGGGGGCCGCTCTCACCTTCTTCGACAGGCGCACCGGCGCTGGCCCAGATGCCGTACAAAACGCGGAACACACCTGTGCGGGTGTCTACACCATCCAGAACCGACCGGTCCGTCAAAATCGCTTCGAGCGAGGCGGCTGCAAAAGCGTCGCCGCTGTTCTGGCTGCCGGTCAATGCGCGCGCGTAGCGACGCAGGTAAGGAAGGCATTCACCCAACGCATCGCTGACACTTGGTGTTTCGGTGACATCCGTCATTTATTGTCGTCCTTTTAAAATATTTCTGGAACCAAACCCCCTAACGCTGTGTTTGGTTCCGTGTCATATGTATAAATACAGTATTTAAAGAAGGCAGGAAACTTGTTCATGCAATCAGGCCAAAACGACGAGCGTGAGCGCTTTATCGACGAAAATCTTCGCCGCGTTTATGACGAGACGATGGAAGAAGGGATTCCCGATAAATTTAAAGACCTGCTTAATCAGTTGAAAGAACAGGATAAAAACGCTGGTAAAAAAGGATGAGCAATTCTGATCCCCGCGACCAACTGGTGGAGCATTTGCCCGCCATGCGCGCCTTTGCCATCAGCCTGACCCGGAACGGTGCCATCGCGGATGACATGGTTCAGGATACTCTGGTCAAAGCCTGGACCAACATCGAAAAATTTGAAGTCGGCACAAATATGCGCGCCTGGCTCTTCACAATTTTGCGGAACACCTATTATTCTTCCCGTCGTAAAGCCAACCGCGAGGTCGCTGATGTGGATGGTGTGTTCACGGAAAGCCTTGCTGAAAAGCCGGCGCATGACGGGCATATGCAAATGACCGATTTCCGCAAAGCTCTGGGCTTGCTGAAAGACGAACAGCGCGAAGCATTGCTGCTGGTCGGTGCATCAGGCTTTTCCTACGAGGAAGCCGCCGAGATGTGTGGCGTTGCCGTCGGTACGATCAAAAGCCGGACGAACCGTGCCCGCGCGCGGCTGGCTGAGCTGATGGGCCTGCGCGATGACGAAAGTCTCGAAATGACGGATGATGCGACGATGTCGGTTATCTCGGCATCTAAAGTGTCTTCTTTCTGATCGTGACGTCGGGGTTTCTGTCCACAAATATCTTTCGGGGCCTCGCGTTTCGCGTGCTGCTTTTCCTTTCGCTTGCGTTGCTGCCCATCGGTTTGATCGCCGTTGTGCAGACGCGAGAGATTGCGGAGCAGAACCTCGAGAATGCCGAACTGTCGCTGCTTGCCATTACAGAGCAAGCGTCGGCGAAGGAAAGCGGCACGATTCAGGAAGCGTTCGGCGCAGCGGCGGCTTTGGCGTCCGTGGTCAAACTGATCAAGTCTGACAATGTGTCGTGCAGCGCCTTCATGCGCGAATATCAGCAATCCTCCGACCTTTATACGGTCGCAAGCTTCATCCAAAACGACGGGCGGATGGATTGTGTATCGACAGGCGTTTCGGGAAACGTGTCGGACCGGCCTGTATTTCAAAAGATGATCGAACACAAAAGTCGCATGGCGAATGTCACCAGCACGCCGGCGCAAAGCAAGGAACCGGTGCTGATCGTCACCAACCCGCTTGAGGTGGAAGAAGAGCTGATCGGCTTTATCAACCTGTCCATTCCCGAAAAGGTTTTTCACGACGCACCGGTGCCCGAGACAGGGTCGCAGCCGATCGCGATGCTGACCTTCAACGCGCAGGGCGACATCCTGACGACCAAAAATGGCGTTGAAGCGGCCGAACAAGAGTTGCCCTCCTTTGCCGCGTTGAAATGGTATGTGGGCCAGTCTGGTCGCGTCTTCCATGATACCAACCAGCAAGGGCAGGACCGCGTCTATGCCGTTTTGCCCATCGTCCCCGGTGTTGCCTACGCCATGAGCGTCTGGCCCGAGGATTCCCCGCTGCTTCAGGCAGGGGCGATGACAACGCTTAGCTTCGTGCTGCCGGTGGCGATGTGGCTGGCAAGCCTTGTCGTGGCCTTTTGGGCGCTGAACCGTCTGGCCATTAAACACATCCGCAAACTTGGTCGGCAGATGCGCCATTTCGCGTTGAACAGAACCTTGCCGCGCACGCCTTTGGGGGGTGTCGTCCCGACCGAGATCGTGAATATGGAGCATGCCTTTGTCGGTATGGCGGAATCGATCCTACGGGATGAAGCGTCGCTAGAAGACAACCTGCGCCAAAAGAATATTCTGCTGAAAGAAGTGCATCATCGGGTGAAGAATAACCTTCAGCTGATCTCTTCTATCATGAACATGCAGATCCGTCAGGCGACCACATCGGATGCGAAACGCGTGCTGCAGCGATTGCAGGACCGGATCCTCAGCCTCGCGACAGTGCACAAAAGCCTTTACCAGAACGACAATCTGACCCGTGTCGACGGTGGCGCGCTCATGCATGAGATCGTGAACCAGCTCCTTAGCGTAGGTCTGCCGTCCGGCTCTGGCGTGACGGTGTCGCAAAACTACGAGGCGGTACAGCTTGACCCCGACGACGCCGCACCGCTCACGTTGCTGGTGTCCGAGGCGATTACCAATGCGCTGAAATATGTCGCCGCCGACGGCAAGGCAAAGGGACATATCGAGGTGAGCCTGTCTCATACCCAGCCGGAAATGGCGTTGCTGTTTGTTAAGAACACCACCGGCAATATTGATCCCGAAGCAGGGACCGGCCTTGGTTCTCGGTTGATCAACGCGTTCTCGCGTCAGTTGAACGGGCAGGTAGAGATCATTGATGAAGAGGGCACCTATACGCTGAGCGTTGAATTCCACGTGCCGCTGCAGGCGAAAGAAGTCTACGACTACTGAGGGTTCGGCGCAGAAAACTCGGTAAAATTAAATTTATTTTCACTATGTCGGCGGTGAATCCTTCGCGTCCCAGCCAGCGGGGCCTGTTGGGGTTCAACCTGCGGGATTCATGGGACTTTCGGTGGTTTCGCGATGGATGTGGTCCCGATCGCGTATGTCAGGCGACATTCGCCGTCTCAGCAAAGCGCCGCGCAAACTCTGCAATGCAGCAATTGCGCCCTCCAGCCTGTGGAACCATGTGACCCGTGGGCTGTTAGTCTCCTGAACGAGCCACACAAGCGAACAGGAGGCATCAATGACGACAGATTTGTTTATCGCTTCATTTTTGATTCTCGCTTTGGCCGCAATCGCTATCGTTTCGCTGACCACGCAACGGGGCAGCGAAGAGAAAAAGCGCCAAAGATCGTCATTGCATAGCCATTCCCGGCGCGACGACGAACGATAATCAAAGGTTTGGTGCGGGCCATCCGCACGTCAAGAAAACGAAATCAAAAACTCGGCGGCGTACATGCACTTACAACAATACATTGTACGTCGCCGATGTTTCTGAACCGGTGCGGCAAGCGGCTGTCAAAAAGATAGCCATCCCCCGGTGCCAGCACGGCGACGGCACCGTCGACCGTCACCTCGATCTCTCCGGAGATAACCACACCAGCCTCTTCGCCCTCATGCACCAGCAGTTCGGGCCCTGTGTCCGCGCCGGGCGGGTAGGTTTCGTGCAGCACCTGCAAGGAGTGTTGCTCCGCATTGCCAAGCTGGCGCAATGACACCTGACCGTCATAGGTGGGGGAGACTTTGGTAAACTCGCTCTCGCGGTAGAAGACTTTGGGCGATTGCGTATCTTCCAGCGTTGAAAAGAATTCAGCCATGCTGATCGGGATCGCGTCCAGCAGGCTTTTCAAAGACGCGACCGAGGGGCTCGTCTTGTTCTTCTCGATCAGGGAGATGGTGCCGTTGGTCAGCCCTGCCTTGGTCGCCAGTTCGCGCTGAGACAGGCCGCGTTCTTCTCGAATCGATCTTAGTCTTTGACCTATGTCCACGTCCGGTCCCCGGATTATTTCTGTCAGCTACCTAACCCGTATCTTGGTGCGATCACAGGCAAATTTTGGCGCATCTGATTCAACTGACGCGCGCTGAGGCAAATCTATATTGACAATTAAATTAAACGCAATAAGAGGATTTTAAACGCGGGTCGCGTTTCAACAAGAGGATTTGTATATGCCTAGTACTGTCAAAAAGCAGCCGCGCAAGGCCGCTGCAAAGAAACCGGCAAAAAGCAGCGTCGTGCCCGACATGCTTGATGCAAACGTATCTGTCGAAACCAACGCTCAGTTGATCGCCCGCCGTGAACAGGCTGTTCCACGTGGCGTTGCCTCTGCGGCGCCGATCTATGCGAAATACGCCGAGAACGCGGAACTTTGGGACGTGGACGGCAACCGCTACATCGACTTCGTCGGCGGCATTGGCGTGCTGAACACCGGCCACCGTCACCCCAAGGTGATCGCGGCAGCCAAGGCGCAAGAAGACCAATACACGCACACCAGCTTTCAGGTTGTGCCCTACGCCCCCTACATCGAACTGGCGGAAAAGCTGAATGCGCTGGCCCCCGGTGACGCGCCCAAGAAAACGCTGTTGGTGACAACCGGTGCCGAGGCGGTGGAAAACGCGGTCAAGATCGCGCGGGCTGCAACTGGCCGCCCCGGTGTGATCGCTTTTACCGGCGGCTACCACGGGCGCACGCTGCTGACGCTGGGGATGACGGGTAAAATCTCTCCTTACAAAAAAGACGTTGGTCCCTTCCCGTCCGATATCTTCCGCGCGCCTTTCCCATCGCCTCGCGACGGGATCACGGTCGAGGATGCGATCACCGGCCTGAAAAACCTCTTCCTGACCGATGCGCAGCCCGAACGTGTGGCCGCCATCATCATCGAGCCCGTCTTGGGCGAGGGTGGTTATACCCCCGTGCCGTTCGAGATGATGCACCAGCTCCGCGAGATCTGTGACCAGCACGGTATCATGCTGATCGCCGACGAAGTGCAGGCGGGCTTTGGCCGGACCGGCAAATGGTTTGCCATCGAACACTCCGGCGTTACCCCCGATCTGATCACCGTCGCAAAGTCGATGGCGGGTGGCTATCCTTTGGCGGGTGTGATTGGCCGCGCTGATGTGATGGACGCGATGATCCCCGGCGGTCTGGGTGGCACGTACGGCGGCAACCCCGTCGCCTGTGCCGCAGCGCTTGCCGCGATCGAGGCGATCGAGGAAGAAGGCCTGCTGCAGCGGTCGCTGGACATGGGGGAACACCTCAAGGCGCGCTTTGCCGAGATCGGCGCACGCTCTGCGCCGTTCCGCATGTGGGATATCCGCGGTCTGGGTGCGATGGTCGCGGTCGAGTTTGTGACCGACTTTGACACGGCGACACCGGACGGTGATTTCACTAAACGTGTTATTGCGCACGCGCTCAAGCGCGGTCTGCTGCTGCTGAGCTGTGGCATGCAGGGTAACGCTGTGCGTGTGATGGTGCCGCTGACCGCGTCGGATGCGATCATCGAAGAGGGGCTTGGGATTTTCGAAGCCTCCGTCGCTGCCGCGGTCGTCGAAGAAGCAAAGTAAGCTCTGTCGTCAAAATGAAAGGCGCGCCGGGAAACCTGCGCGCCTTTTGTGTTTCCGGTCTTGGGCGCGTTTAATCAAACGGTACAAAGCTGTCGGCCTGCGCCCGCGCCCAACGGGTTTTATTGCCGTTATAGTCGGGCGATTGATCATCCAGCAGATAGCCTTCGGGCAGGTAGCCATAGACCTGATCACCCTGCACCATGCTGTTATCGCTTTGCCGCATCATCATATGGCGGGGCAGGAAATCGCTGGGGTGCTCTAGGCCGGCGGCGCCTGTCATCTCGCCCAAGGCCATCAGCGTATTGCGGTGGAACCGCGCGACACGCTGGCTTTTGTCATCCACATCCAAGGCGCGTTGGCGCGTGGGATCTTGGGTCGCGACGCCGACGGGGCAGTGATTGGTGTGGCACGCTTGCGCCTGGATACAGCCCACCGCAAACATGAACCCGCGGGCGGAATTGCACCAATCGGCGCCCAAAGCCAGCGCACGGGCGATATCAAAGGCTGATACGACCTTGCCCGCCGCGCCTAGTTTCACCTGATCGCGAATACCGGCACCGCGCAGGGTGTTGTGCACAAAGGTCAGCCCCTCGACCATCGGCATGCCGACGTGGTTGGCGAATTCAAGCGGGGCAGCGCCCGTGCCGCCTTCGGTGCCGTCGACGACGATAAAGTCAGGCACGATCCCCGTATCCAGCATCGCCTTGACCATACACATGAATTCACGCTGGTGGCCGATGCACAGCTTGAACCCCACAGGCTTGCCGCCCGACAGATCGCGCAGCTTGCCCAGAAACTCCATCATCTGAACAGGAGAGGTGAACGCTGAATGGGCGGCGGGCGAGATGCAGTCGTGCCCCATCGGGATGCCCCGTGCCGCCGCGATCTCGGCACTGATCTTCGACGCGGGCAGCATGCCACCATGACCGGGTTTGGCACCCTGGCTCAACTTAAGCTCGATCATCTTGATCTGGTCGCTCGCGGCCTGCTCCTTGAATTTGTCGGGGTCGAACTGCCCGTCTTCTGTGCGGCAGCCAAAATAGCCCGACCCGATTTCATAGATCAGGTCTCCGCCCCCCTCGCGGTGATAGCGGCTGATCCCGCCTTCGCCGGTGTCATGGGCGAACTGGCCCATCTTGGCCCCCTTGTTCAGGGCGCTGATCGCATTGGCTGACAGCGATCCAAAGCTCATCGCCGAGATATTGTAGATCGACGCGTCATAGGGCTGCTTGCAGTCCTTGTTGCCGATGGTCACGCGAAAATCCGTGTCGGTGATATGGACCGGCTGGACAGAATGGGTGACCCATGAATACCCCGCATCATAGACCCGCATCCGCGTGCCAAAAGGCCGCGCGTCTTCCACGCCTTTGGCGCGTTGATAGACCAGCGACCGGTCATCACGGCTGAAGGGTTCTTCGTCCTGATCGGATTCAATCAGATATTGCCTGATTTCCGGGCGGATACCTTCAAAGAAAAACCGCATGTGCCCCAGCACCGGATAGTTGCGCAAGATCGAATGTTTGGTCTGGATCAGGTCGTACACCCCCATCACCGCGAGGATGCCGAAGATCACTGATGGAAGGATCATCCACCACGACCACAGCGCTGTGAGCATCGCGAAGGCGCCGAAAAGGGCGATGACAGTCGCAAAAAGGCCAAAGCGGCCGAGGGATTTGAGTGCTTTCATGTGGGGCTCCTGCTGGCGCGTCTGGGTCGAAAATCGCTGCTTTTTCGGTTATATAGCACAAATAACCTGAAAGTACCGCGCGGCGAAGGCAGATGTCCGGCACATATTCCGGCCCGCAGTTTTGATTTTGTGCCGCTGCGCGCTAGTATTTCTAGGCACGGGATTGGGGGAAGTGAAATAAATATGGAAAATCAGTTTATTACATCGTTTTTCGCGTTGCGATTTACCATACGCGTCCACTAAATGACGGGTGCCATGTGTACCGCATAGTGAAAATAATTCATGATTTCACGCCGCGATTCGCACAGGGTCAGAGCATTATTTCGGGGAAAAATCGCAATAAATCAGCTTGTTTTGCTCCGGAATATCTGCGCTCATTTCAACCATGACGGAGAGCATGCGCATCAATGACGTGTGTTCAGACAATTAAGTTGGGAGACTTCAAATGACTATTTTCAAGTCCATCGCCATCGCCTCTGCACTGGTCGCGGGTACCGCCGCCACCGCGCAGGAGAAATTCATCACCATCGGGACCGGCGGCCAGACCGGCGTCTACTTTGTCGTGGGTCAGTCGATCTGCCGCTTGGTAAACCGTGACAGCGCCAAAACCGGCCTGAAATGTACCGCTCCGTCCACCGGTGGTTCCATCGCCAACATCAACGCCATCAAGGCGGGTGACATGGACATGGGTGTTGCCCAGTCCGACTGGCAGTTCCACGCGTACAACGGGTCTTCGCAGTTCGAAGGCGACAAGTTCGACAAAGAGCGCGCGGTCTTTTCCGTACACGCCGAACCCTTCAACGTTATCGCGCGTGCCGATTCCGGCATCGAAAGCTTTGACGACCTGAAAGGCAAACGCGTCAACGTCGGTAACCCCGGTTCCGGTCAACGCGCCACGATGGAAGTCGTTCTGGACGCCAAAGGCTGGACCATGGATGACTTCGCGCTCGCATCCGAGCTGAAGCCAGCCGAGCAGGCCGCCGCTTTGGGCGATAACAAGGTCGACGCGATCATCTACACCGTGGGCCACCCCAACGGGTCGATCCAGGAAGCCGTGTCTACCGTCGACGCCAAGCTGGTGCCGGTTGAAGGCGAAGCGATCGACAAACTGGTCGCCGACAACCCGTTCTACGCATACTCCACCATCCCCGGTGGCATGTACAAAGGCACCGACGCGGATGTGAAAACATTCGGCGTGAAAGCGACCTTTGTGACCTCCGCTGATGTGGACGAAGAAGTCGTGTACGAAGTTGTAAAAGCTGTGTTCGACAATTTTGACCGCTTCAAAAAGCTGCACCCCGCGTTTGAGAACCTCAAAGAAGAAGAGATGATCAAAGACGGTCTGTCCGCCCCTCTGCATGATGGTGCGGCGAAGTACTACAAAGAGCGTGGATGGATTGAATAAGCCCGCCGCTTGACCATTCGCGAACGCGAGGAGGGCCTCGCGTTCGCATCCTGCGGCAACGACCGCAGTCGACCGACAATAAACGTGCACCTGTCCTGATACGGGGCCACCAAGGGGACGAAGATGTCACAGAACGATCAACACCAAGCCGCCGCTGTAGAAGCCGAAGCCGCCGGAAAAGGCGGGCTGAGCCAAAGCGAGCTGGATGAACTTGTCGCGTCTTCGGACACGGGTGGCAGGTCAGCGACCGGAAGCGTTGGCGTCTTTCTGGCGTTGACCGCGCTGGCGTGGTCGCTGTTCCAGCTGTGGATCGCCTCCCCGCTTCCTTTTGTTTTCGGCTGGGGTGTTTTTAACGACACCGAAGCCCGGTCAATCCACTTGGCCTTTGCTATTTTCCTTGGCATCGCCGCCTTCCCCGCCGCGCGCACCAAGGTGCAACTGGGGCTGGGGATTATCGTGCCCGTCGTGCTGGCCTATCTGTTCATGGTAGCGGCCAAAGACGGCACGCCGACCTGGTGGATCCCGCTGGTCGCCATCGTCATTGTCGCAACCGTTGTGCTTGGATCGCCCAAAGACCGTATCCCCTTGTGGGAATGGGCCTTGGCGCTGGTTGGCGCGGCCGCTGCGTTGTATCTGTTTGTGTATTATCGCGAAATCTCGAGCCGTGTCGGTGCGCCGAACATGCAAGATACGGTTGTTTTCGTGATCGGCATCATGATCCTGCTAGAGGCAACGCGCCGCGCCCTTGGGCCCGCGCTGATGATCGTTGCGTCGGTCTTCCTTGTCTATAACGTCTTGGGGCCGATGATGCCGGATATCATCGCGCATAAGGGTAACTCGCTTTCCGAGATCGTGAACCACCAGTGGATCACCACCGAAGGTGTGTTCGGCATCGCGCTTGGTGTCTCGACGTCTTTCGTATTCCTCTTCGTCCTGTTCGGCGCGCTGCTGGATAAGGCCGGTGCCGGTAACTATTTCATCCAGGTCGCCTTCAGCATGATGGGCCACATGAAAGGCGGGCCTGCGAAGGCTGCTGTTGTGTCCTCTGCCATGACGGGGCTGATCTCTGGCTCCTCTATCGCCAACGTCGTGACCACGGGGACATTTACCATTCCGCTGATGAAAAAGGTGGGGTTTAGCTCTGAAAAGGCCGGCGCGGTCGAGGTTGCGTCTTCGGTCAACGGTCAGATCATGCCGCCCGTCATGGGGGCCGCGGCCTTCCTGATGGTTGAATATGTGGGCATCCCCTATTTTGATGTGGTGAAACACGCGTTTCTGCCCGCGGTGATCTCTTACATCGCGCTGGTGTATATTGTGCACCTCGAAGCGCTGAAGGCCGGTATGGTCGGGTTGGAACGCCCCTATACGCCGAAGCCGATTGTGCAGCGCTTGCTGGTGTCCGCCTTTATCATCGCCTGTATCTGCGCGCTGAGCTTTGCTGTCTACTACGGCATGGGCTGGCTGCGTCCTGCTTTCCCCAACAGCGCGGGCTATATCATCTTTGCCTTGCTGACGGCGGTCTATGCCGGTCTGCTGTATATCGGGTCGAAGGAAGAGCCGCTGGTACTGGATGATCCGAACGAGCCGGTGACGCGTCTGCCCTTGCCCGGTCCAACGGTGCGGTCGGGCCTGCACTTTATCCTGCCGATTGTCGTTCTGGTCTGGGCCTTGATGGTGGATCGTCTGTCCCCTGGCCTGTCGGCGTTCTGGGCCACGACCTACATGATCTTTATCCTCGTGACACAGCGCCCGCTGATGGCGATTTTCCGGGGCGAAAGCCAGTTTGCCAATGATGTGGTCGCGGGGGTGCGTGACCTGATCGACGGCTTGGTCGTCGGGGCGCGCAACATGATCGGTATTGGGATCGCCACCGCGACCGCGGGTATCATCGTGGGCGTGGTCAGCCAGACCGGCGTTGGGTCGGCGCTTGCCGATGTGGTCGAGGTTCTGTCGGGCGGCAATATCCTTGCGATCCTGTTCCTGACCGCGATCCTGTCGCTGATCCTTGGGATGGGGTTGCCGACAACGGCGAACTATATCGTTGTGTCGGCCCTGCTGGCACCTGTCATTGTGACACTGGGGCAGCAGAACGGTCTGATCGTGCCACTGATCGCCGTGCACCTGTTCGTATTCTACTTTGGCATCATGGCTGATGTGACGCCTCCGGTCGGGTTGGCGAGCTTTGCCGCTGCGGCTGTGTCTGGTGGCGATCCGATCAAGACCGGTGTCGTCGCGTTCTTCTACAGCTTGCGGACGGCGGCGCTGCCGTTCCTGTTCATCTTCAACACCGAACTTCTGCTGATTGATGTGACGGTGGTGCAGGGTATATTCGTCTTCATTGTCGCGACCTTTGCTATGCTGTTGTTTGCAGCGGCGACCCAGGGCTGGTTCCTTGCGCGAAACCGCTTCTACGAGACGATTGCCCTCTTGTTGATCGCCTTTACCCTGTTCCGGCCCGGTTTCTGGATGGATATGGTCTTTCCGCCCTATACCGAAGAAGCACCGGCCGAGATTGTACAGGCCGCGGCCGACACACCGCTTGGGGAGGATCTGCGCCTGCGCGTCGCGGGTATCAATGATCTGGGTGATCCGATCGAATTTGTCGCCCTTCTGCCCATCAACGAAGGCACCACGGGCGAAGAACGGCTGGAGGCTGCCGGCGTGATTACCCGTGTCGAGGGCGATCAGATGTTCATCGACGACGTTCTGTACAACTCTGCCGCGCAATCGGCGGGTCTGGATTGGGACCAAGAGGTGCTGCGCGTGCTCAAACCCGTGGCAACGCCAAGTAAATACTGGATGTTTATCCCTGCGCTGTTGTTGCTGGCCCTCGTGGTCGTCATGCAACGGGGCCGCAATGCACGTGCGGCCCGCAAAGCAGCGGTGGTGTAACAGATTAGTTTGTGCATGTTACGCATAGAAGCCATGCAAATGACGGTGGGTTCGCCATCACGTCACGTGTTTAATATTCCCAACAATGGGAGTATGGACTTGTCACCTTGGGCGTATGGGCGGAGTATTTCCGGCCCCTTCCGCCCGTTTGGACGGAGTGACAAGTTATGACACCTTTTGCGATCGCAGGCGTGCAGATGTACGTCAACGCGCTGGAGTCCAACGTCGATGGCATGATCCAGCGACTGGACATCCTGATGGCGCGTTTTCCCTGGACCCAGATGGTCCTGTTTTCCGAGCTCGCCCCCTTTGGCCCACTTGACCGGTTTGCATTGCCCCCCGAGAATGAAACGCTCGAGGTGTTTCAGGCCGCTGCGCGCAAGCACCGTGTCTGGCTGATCCCCGGCTCCATGTTCCTAAAGAACCCCGAGGACGGGCGCGTGTACAACACTGCCGTTGTGATTAACCCCGAGGGCGAAATCATCCGCCGCTACGCCAAGATGTTCCCGTTCCGGCCCTATGAATCCGGCATCGCGGCAGGTACCGAATTCTGTGTCTTCGACGTGCCGGAAGTCGGGCGTTTCGGCTTGTCGATCTGCTATGACATGTGGTTCCCCGAAACCACGCGCCAGCTGACCAGCCAAGGCGTCGAGGTTCTGCTGACACCTGTTCTGACGGGCACCACCGACCGCGACGCAGAGCTGGCGATTGCCCGCGCGACCGCGGCGCAGTTCCAGTGTTATGTCTTTGCTGTCAACGGTCTGGGCGCAGGTGGCGTCGGTAAATCGCTGGTCGTCGATCCAACATCGATGGTCCTGCACCAGTCCGCCGGTCAGGAAGACATGTTCCCGATCGAAGTCGATCTGTCGATGGTGCGTCGTCAGCGCGAAACCGGCATGAAGGGTCTGGGGCAGGTGCTTAAATCCTTCCGCGACCGGTCTACCGACTTTTCGATCTATGACCGTTCCAGCGGGACGGACGCCTATCTGAACACGCTTGGCCCGCTTGAGGTGCCCCATCAGGGGACCCGCGCCGGTCTGCACGTCGATGTGCCCGCGCAGCGGGTACCGGACGCGCCCGTGTTCAAAGGGCATGAAACAACGACACCAGCGGTTCAGCCGGGCTTTGCCCCCGAACCGCTGCCAAATCCAACGGCGGGGACTGCCAATATCACGGCCCCTGCCGAAACACCTGTGGCTCCGGCTGCAGCGACACCAAATCCACCCGTAAAGCCCGGTGATCTGCCGGGCAGCGGGCCGACATCTAGCGGCTAGGCTGCGGCGTTCAGGTCCGGCGCTTTTCAAAGTGCCGGACACCGGGATGCAGCAGTCGACCGCCCAAAGCGGAGTACGATTCATGCATTCTATGAACGATTATTCGTCGGCAATTCAGCTGAGGTCCGACCGATGGAGCGCGCTGCGTGAAGCGGCGAGCGGCCTGACCCGCGCCACCACAGCCAAGGAAATCGAAGCCCTGCGCAGCAAATGCGCCGCGCTGTTTGACTCCCTGTCGCTGATCGAACCCTATTGGGCCTTTCCGGGCATGGCGGCGTTCGAACACCTGCAGCGGATGCTGAATAACAACAGCTTTGACGACATGGCCTTTGCGGTGAACCGCATCACGCGGGCGCTGACAACAGGGGCCTATCGCCGTCGCACCATCCCGCTGGAACGCGACAGCATCGATCACGACGAACATGACGACGAGGCGATGCTCTCTCCCGAGGCGCGGGCGCTGACCAAACCGTATTTCGAGGTGCTGATCGTCGATGATGTGAACGACCAGCAAGAGCGCTGGCTGAAATCCAACGTCAGTCGGATGCGCCGCCCTGAAGACCCGTTCCACTACGAAGCCGTGGTGGTCAAATCCATCGAAGACGCGCTGATCGCGGTGCTGTTCAACCATAATATCCAGGCCATCGTTGTGCGCCCGGGGCTGACGCTCAAGTCCAAGATGGACGAGACGATACTGGTGCGCTACCTCGCCCGCGCCGGCGGGCAAGAAGAGATCGACAAGCTCCAGCCCGAGAACTATGGCCCCGAGCTTTGCCGCATGATCGCCAAGGTTCGCCCCGAGCTGGACGCCTATCTGGTGACCGAACGGTCGGTCGAGGATATCGCGGGGCTGGATTTGGGGATCTGCCGTCGGGTCTTTTATAACCAAGAAGACTTTATGGAGCTGCACCTGAACATTCTGCGCGGGGTGCAGGCGCGGAACAAATCGCCCTTCTTCACGGCGCTTGTCGAATATTCCAAACAGCCCACGGGCGTTTTCCACGCGATGCCGATCAGCCGCGGCAAGTCGATCACGCGGTCGCATTGGATTCAGGACATGGGCGCGTTCTACGGGCCGAACATCTTTTTGGCTGAAACCTCTGCCACCTCGGGCGGACTGGACAGCTTGCTTGAACCACACGGGCCGATCAAAGAGGCGCAAGAGCTTGCCAGCCGCGCCTTCGGGTCCAAGCAGACGTTCTTCGCCACGAACGGGACATCGACTTGCAACAAGATCGTGGTGCAGGCGTTGGTGCGACCCGGTGACATCGTGCTGGTCGACCGCGACTGCCACAAATCCCACCACTACGGGATGGTGCTGGCGGGGGCGCAGGTGTGCTATCTTGATAGCTATCCGCTGAATGAATATTCGATGTACGGTGCCGTGCCCCTGCGCGAGATCAAGCATCAGCTTCTGGCGCTCAAGGCCGCGGGCAAGCTGGATCAGGTGCGCATGTTGCTGCTGACAAACTGCACCTTTGACGGGCTGGTCTATAACGTCGAACGGGTGATGGAGGAATGTCTGGCGATCAAGCCTGACCTCATCTTCCTGTGGGACGAGGCGTGGTTCGCTTTTGCCCGTTTCAACCCGACCTATCGCCAGCGTACGGGCATGAACGCAGCCAATACCCTGCGCGCGCGGTTCAAGTCGGACGACCACCGCATCGCCTATGAAAAGCAGCAGGCTGAACTGAAGGATGCCGACGACGAGACGCTGCTGAACACGCGTTTGATCCCTGCGCCGGATTCGCGGGTGCGGGTCTATACCACGCAATCGACCCATAAAACGCTGACCTCCCTGCGGCAGGGGTCGATGATTCACGTGAATGATCAGGACTTTAAAGGCGAGGTCGAACAAAGCTTCCACGAAGCCTATATGACCCATACCTCGACCTCGCCGAACTACCAGATCATCGCCTCGCTTGATGTGGGGCGACGACAGGTAGAGCTTGAAGGCTTCGAATTCGTGCAGCGCCAGATCGAGGCCGCTTTGTCCATGCGTCGTGCGATTGCCGACCACCCGCTGCTGAGCAAATACTTCAAGGTGCTGACAGCGGGCGACATGATCCCCGAGGAATACCGCGAAAGCGGGGTGACCAGCTATTACCATCAGGAACAGGGCTGGACCGATATGTGGGACTGCTGGGAGAAAGACCAGTTCGTCCTTGATGCCAGCCGTGTGACGCTGCTGGTCGGCGGGACGGGCTGGGACGGCGACACGTTCAAGACCGATATCCTGATGGATAAATACGGCATCCAGATCAACAAGACATCGCGTAACACGGTCTTGTTCATGACCAATATCGGCACCACGCGGTCCAGCGTCGCCTATCTGATCGAGGTGCTGGTCGAGATCGCGAAATCGCTGGATGACCGTCTGGATGACGCCAGCAAGATGGAGCGTCGGTCTTTCGACAACCGCGTCGCCAACCTGATGGAGAACTACCCGCCGCTGCCGGACTTCAGCCGCTTTCACGAGGCCTTCCGCAACGACGACGTCACCTCCGAAGGGGATATCCGCACGGCGTTCTTCCTCGCTTATGACGAGAAGAACACCGATTACCTGGAGCTGAACGGCACGCTGAAAGAGGCGATGGACGCCAATCAGACGGTCGTGTCCGCCAGCTTTATCATCCCCTATCCCCCCGGCTTTCCCATCCTCGTCCCCGGACAGGTGGTAAGCCAGGAAATCCTGTCGTTCATGCGGAATTTGGACGTCAGCGAGATCCACGGTTACCGCCCCGATCTGGGGCTGCGCGTCTTTACGGATGCGGCGCTGAAACGGGTGCGCAAGAAAAACCTGTCGTCTTCACCTGACTAAGATTAAGCAAAGGACCAAATATTATGACAACGACTGTTCTCAAGAATATCTCGGAAATTCGCCGGTTCTTTCACCGTAACGAAGACCCTGTTTACTTTATCTCGGCCACGAACTTTAACCTTCTTGGTCTCGATGAGTGGGTGAAAAACTTTAAGTATATCTGCTACATCGACTGCTACGGCGGCAAGCACCCCAATGTGTTCTGCCCCTCGGAACAGCCCCACGCTGAATTCCAGAGCATCGAAGACATCAACAACTATCTGTTGCAGCACAAAGAAGTCATCGATTTCGTCAAGCGGCGCGGTGGCAAGCCCAAGTTCGTGTTCCTGATGTTTGACGAGGAAACCGAACGCCTGTCGAAAGAACTGGGGGCGGATGTCTGGTTCCCCAAGGCCAAGCTTCGCCAAAAGATGGACAACAAGATCGAAACCGTGCGGATCGGCAACAAGGCCGGTGTGCCGTCGGTGCCGAACGTGCTGGCCGAGGTCAAGGATTACGAAGACCTCAAGAAGACCTGCGAGAAGGCCGGGATCGGCCATGATCTGGTGCTGCAATCCGCCTTTGGTGACAGTGGCCACACGACGTTCTTTATCAAGTCCGAAGCAGACTTCCGCCGTCATGAATCCGAAATCGTCGGCGAGGGCGAGATCAAGATCATGAAGCGGATCGACTGCCGCGGTTCCGCGATCGAGGCTTGTGCCACCAAAGAAGGCACGATCGTTGGCCCCTTGATGACGGAACTGGTCGGTTTCAAGGATCTGACGCCCTATCGCGGGGGCTGGTGTGGCAATGAAATTCTGTCGACAGCCTTCCCGCCCAAGGTCCGTCAGAAAGCGCGCGAGCTGACCTATAAGTTCGGCGAACAGCTGCGCAAGGAAGGCTATCGCGGTTATTTCGAGCTCGACTTCCTGATCGACAAAAAGACCGGTGATATCTGGCTGGGCGAGCTGAACCCGCGCATCACGGGCGCGTCGTCGATGACGAACCACGCGGCCTTTGCGCACGCGGATGCGCCGCTGTTCCTGTTCCACCTGCTGGAGTTCAGCAAGAAGAAGTTCAATCTGGATGTAGAAGAGCTGAACAACCGTTGGGCCGACCCCGAGATGATCGACGGTTGGAGCCAGATGGTGATCAAACATACCGAAGACAGCGTCGATATCTGCACAGAAGCGCCCGAAACAGGCATTTACAAGATGTTGGAAGATGGCCGCGTTGTGTTCGACCGTTTCGATTATCACCGTCGCGCCGTGGAATCCGAGAATGAAGCGTTCTTCCTGCGCATCCTGCAACCGGGTGATTACCGCTATGAAGGGGCCGATATTGGCATCCTTGTGACCCGCGGTCGGTCGATGACGAAGTCTTTCCAGTTGAATGAGCGCGCGAAAAAGTGGATTCACGGGATCAAGCAATCGGTGAACGGTCGTCCTCTGCCCGTCGCAGAGGCGGGTCCGGCGATGTCTGATCCGGCGTTTAAAATTCTCTAAGCACCGAAAGGGCAGCACATGCTGTGGCGTGCCATTTCAGAAGAACTGCCCGGTCCCAAATGGGCCGGGCTTTTCGCCGAATATTGGCCCTTCTACCGTAAATGGTGGCTGAAGGAGGGCGAGCCCGCACGCCCGACCTATGCCGAATGTCGTCGTGCGCTCAAGGCGCATATGCCCGACCTCATCCCGCTGTACGAAGATCTATGTGATCAGGCGGGCGGGGGGGATCTGGCGGCAAGGTTCCTGAGCTTTTACTGCCCGCCGCCCTATCTATCGGGATGCAGTCAGGCGGTTTGGGGCGGCAAGGAGCCGGTCATGGTGCGCAATTATGACTATAACACCAATGCTTTCGACAGTCTGGTGCTGCACACCGGCTGGAAGGGGCGTCGCGTGATGGGCACCTCTGACGGGTTGTTCGGGCTGGTGGACGGGGTGAACGACGCGGGGCTGTCGATATCGCTTACCTTTGGGGGCCGTCGTGTGGTGGGGGTGGGCTTTGGCGTGCCGCTGATCCTGCGCTATGTGCTGCAAACCTGCGAGACTGCCGAGCAAGCGGGCGAAATTCTGGCACGTGTGCCGACCCACATGAGCTATAACGTCACGGTGCTGGACCGCAAACGCAAGTATCTGACGGCGCTGATGGCACCGGACCGGCCTGCGATCATCACCAAGGCAGCGGTGGCGACCAACCATCAGGAAAACGTCGAATGGATCAGCCATGCGCGCTTTACGGCGACGGTTGAACGCGAGAGATATCTGCTGCAACGGTTGCGGTTCCACCGAGATCCGGAAGAGAAATTCATCAACACGTTCCTGAAACCGCCGCTCTATTCGCACCAGTTCAACGCAGGCTTCGGCACGCTTTATACCGCTGTCTATCGCCCCCGCAAACGCGAGATGGAGCATCGCTGGCCCGGAACCGTCTGGCATCAGAAGCTGGACGCGTTCGAGGAAGGGTCGCGCAACGTCCTGATGCCGGGGGTTGTGGCGTAACTCTAACCCTGCGCACGAAAAAAGGCGGGGCACATACCCCGCCTTTGTACTTTACTGTAGCCGGATCTAAGCGGCTTTGCGGTTGTGTTCACCTTCTTCGACTTCCTCGACGATCTTGGCGATAAACGCATCCAGATCTTCCGGGGAGCGGCTGGTGATAATGCCTTGGTCCACGACGACTTCGCTGTCCTCGTAATGCGCACCGGCGTTTTTCACATCCGTTGCGATTGAGGCGTAGGAGGTTGCGGCGCGGCCCTTGATAATGCCCGCTTCGATCAGCAGCCAAGGGGCGTGGCAGATCGCGGCAACGGTCTTGCCCGCGTCAGCAAAGCTTTTGATCAGCGATACCGCGTCCTTGTTGGCGCGCAGCAGGTCGGGGTTGATCTGACCGCCGGGCAGGACAATCGCGTCGTAGTCATCAACGGTGACATCCGACAGGGCTTTGTCGGCAGCAACTGTGTTGCCCCAATCGTCTTTGTCCCAGCCCTTGATGTCTTCGCCATCAGGGGTGGCAACATGCACCGTGGCCCCTTTGGCCTTGAGGTCATTCAACGGGCGCTCCAGCTCGGATTGCTCGAAACCATTGGTGGATAGGATCAGAATTTTCGCGTCTGTGATCTGTGTCATTAGAAAGCTCCTTTCATCTTCGCTATCTTCACCGACACAACAAAGACACTGCGCGAATGTTCCAGCGCTGGAACCTGCATTGACGGGATTCCGCCGATGCCGAGAATGAACTTTTCGTGTCCAGAATTCGATACACACGGTTTGTGATCTCCTTTATACCAAGGGGATGAAAGACAGCGTCGACCCTGCACCATCCGTCAATCTGGAGGAGATCATCGTCTGCCCCCAATGCGACGCCGTGTATCACCTCAAGGTGCCTAAGGTTGGCGAGAAGGCGGTGTGCGAACGGTGCCACACCGTGTTGATCGAACCGCGCAAAAAGGCGGGGCTGAAGATCATTGCCATCGCCATTGCCACCTTTGTTCTGATCCTTGGCGCGACGTTTTTTCCGTTTCTGGATATTGATGCGGCGGGCAACAAGAACTCTGTCTCTGTGATGGACGCGGCGCTGGCGTTTTCCAGCGGGCCGCTTTTGCTGCTGTCGCTGGCGACGGCTGCCTTGATCATGCTGGTGCCCTTGGCGCGGGTGATGCTGACGCTTTATGTGCTGGTGCCCATCGTGCTGGACCTGCCGCCCGCACGCCACGCAATGCAGGCGTTCCGCCTGTCGCAAGCGTTGCAACCGTGGTCGATGGCCGAGATTTTCGCGCTTGGCTGTGCCGTGGCGCTGGTGAAGATTGCCGATCTGGCAACTGTGGGGTTTGGGCCAGCTTTCTGGATGTTTTGTGGTTTGGTTGTTCTGATTGTGGCGCAGGACAAATTCATGTGTAAATGGTCGGTATGGAATTCGCTGGAAAATCCCAAAAAATCCTAAGCGCCCGTGAAATGGGGTTGGTGGCCTGCACACGGTGTACCCGTGCGTGGCCTATCGGCACGCCTGTCTGCCAACGCTGCGGCCACAAGATGCTGTCGCGCGACTTTGGCAGTATGCAGCGGGTCTGGGCGTTCTGGGTCGTGGGGCTGATGTGCTATATCCCCGCCAATATGTACCCGATGCTGAAAACGCGGACCCTGTTTCAGGTGGATGAAAGCACCATCGTCGGCGGTGCGGTCGAACTGGCGCATCACGGCTCTTACGGTATTGCCTTTATCATCCTGCTCGCGTCGGTCGCGATCCCGCTGGCCAAGTTCTGGGCAATCGCCTATCTGGCGGTCAGCGTTAAGACGCGTAATGCCGCGGCACATCGGTCGCGCCATGTGATGTATGAAATTGTAGAGTATATCGGCCGCTGGTCTATGATCGATATCTTTGTGGTTGCGATCCTCTCGTCGCTGGTGCAACTCAAAACCCTTGCGACCATTAACCCCGGCCCTGCGAGCATGTTTTTCGCCTTGTCGGTCATTTTTACCATGCTTTCTGCACAGGCCTTCGACTCCAGACTGATCTGGGACACGAATGCTTTCGATGGGGACCCCGATCAACATGTCTGACACGCCACCCGAGGTTAAGGTTAAATCCGCGCGCAAACTGTTCCTGAGCGGCGCGTCGATCGTCTGGATCATTCCGATCCTGGCGTTGGTTGCGGCTTTGGGCGTTGCGTTCAGCAGCTATAATTCCCGCGGTCCTGTGATTTTTGTCGAATTTGACAAAGGCGCCGGCATCAAGGCGGGCGAGACCGAATTGCGTTACCGTGACGTGACCGTTGGCCGGGTCGAGGAAGTCGGCTTTACCACCGGTCTGGGCAAGGTCGTCGCGTCGATCCGCGTGGACAAGAATGTGGCCCCCTTTATCGACGCCAGCGCATCTTTCTGGATCGTCCAGCCCGAGGTTTCGGCGCAGGGGATCTCGGGGTTGGGTACGGTGCTAAGCGGCGTCTATATCGAGGGCAGCTGGAATGACGAAGTGGGCGATTTTGCCGAACGGTTCGTCGGGTCGGATTCGCCACCGCTGATCCGCGCCGGGCAATCCGGTCTGCAAATCGCCTTCCGCACCGTTGGCAACGGCACCCTGACCGATGATGCCCCGATCCTGTATCGTGGGATCGAGGTTGGCCGTCTGGGCAAGGCAGAGATCGCCCCACGCGGGAACTTTGCCATCGTAGAGGCGCTGATTTACGAAGAGCACCGCAACCTGATCAACAGCAGCACACGCTTCTGGGACAGCTCTGGTTTCAGCCTCTCCCTCGGGCCAGGTGGTGCCGAGATCGACTTTCAGTCCATTGCGACGCTTATCGGGGGCGGGGTGACGTTTGATACATTCGTTTCCGGCGGCGACCGCGTGCAAGACGGCACCGTATTCGACATTTTCCCAAGCAAGGAAGACGCCCGCAGCGCGGTTTTCAACGCCTCGGAAGTCGAGCCGCTGCTGATCAACGTGATCTTTGATGAAAACGTTTCCGGTCTGGCCGTCGGCGCCCCTGTCGAGCTGAGCGGTCTGAACATCGGCGAGGTCGACTCCCTTGCCGGTATCGTGGATTACGACCAGTTTGGTGACAGCCGCGTGCGGTTGAACGTGACGCTGGCCATCCAGCCCGCGCGGCTTGGCCTGCCGGGGGATGTATCTGCCGAAAGCGCGCTGGCGTTCTTGCAGGACCGTGTTGTGAACGGTCTGCGCGCGCGGCTTGCCTCTGCCAGCCTGTTGACCGGTGGTTTGAAGGTTGAACTGGTGGTGGTCGAAGACGCGCCAAGCGGGCGTCTGGTGGCCGCGGGCGAAAATTTCCCTGTTATGCCCACGACCAAGAACGAAACATCAGATGCCGCTGCCACTGTCGAAGGTGTCTTTAGCCGCATCAACAACCTGCCCATCGAAGAGCTGTTGAACAGCGCCATCGGTCTGATGAATTCGCTACAGGCCTTTGTTGGCAGTGACGAGCTGCAACAGACCCCGCGCGATGTCCGCACGCTGATCAACGAGGTCACGGGGCTGGTATCGTCGGACTCGGTGCAGAATATCCCCGTATCGCTGAACGCCACGCTGCTGCGTGTCGAGACGCTGGTCGCGACACTCGAGGAAGAGCAGATGGCGAAACGTCTGCTGGATGCGGTCGACTCCGTCTCGGAAGCCGCCACATCCTTCAGCACCTCGACCGAGGGCGTGCCCGAACTGGTCGAAGAGATGCAGGCCGTCGCCGCCAAGGCAAGCGAGTTGGAACTGCAACAGCTGGTGGACGAGTTGACCGCGCTGACCCGCTCTGCCGATCAGGTGATTGGTACACCGGACGCCGTGGCGCTGCCCGGATCGCTGAAAAATGCCCTGGACGAGCTGAACTATACGCTGCAGGAACTGCGCGAAGGCGGCGCGGTCGAGAACGTGAACCGGACGCTGGCATCAGCGCGTAACGCGGCGGATAACATCGCGGTGTCGGCACAAGACCTGCCACAGATCGTGAACCGTCTGTCGACCCTGTTCACGCAGGCAGAGCGTACAATTGAAGGGTACAACAAGGGTGATCAGATCAGCCGTACCGCACAAGAAACCATGCGTGATATCCAAAAAGCAGCCGATGCGCTTGCATCCTTGGCGCGCACCATTGAACGTAACCCCAATTCATTGTTGCTGGGACGGTAAAATATGAACGTTGTAAAAAGTATCGCAAGCCTTGGTCTCGTGGCCTTTCTTACCGCTTGTGGATCCGCAGATCGCTATGCCGTGGACATGCCCCCGGTCACAGAGCAGGTGAGCATCCGCTTCAACTCGGTCGAAGTACGTGACGTATCGCTGCCCAGTTATGCGGCTGCCGATGAAATCCACGTGCGCAAATCGAATGGTACGTTGGTGAGCTCTTCCGACGAACTTTGGGCGGATTCGCCCGAACGGGCCGTCGCATTGGAATTGAGCGAGAACCTGTCGCGCCTCACCAACCGTCGGATCGCATCCGAGCCTTGGCCATTCGAAGCCTACCCCGATGCCCGGCTTGAGCTGCGGTTCAGCGAATTGCTGGCCGCTGAAACAGGCCAGTTCCGCGCCTCGGGCCAGTATTTCGTCGCCGTATCCACCGGTGGAAGCGAACGATCGGGGTTGTTTGACCTGACCGTGGCTTTCGACCCCAAGGGGGGACCGGCTGCCATTGCAGCGGCACGGGGGCAACTGATCCTTGATTTGGCCAGCTATATCGCCAAGAATGGACTAAAGTGACGTAATTCCAGCGCGATTTCCCTATAGGGGAAAATTTTATACGACTTTTGATTGAATTTTTTTCATAAGGATTTAGCAAGGCCGCCATCACCCTTTGGGCGCAATCGCATAACAGGCAGACCTTCTTCATCTCATGCCCGTTGACGCTACCTGCGATACCGCGGGCATCTTGCCTGATACATTACTTTTAGCCAGTTCTGGCCATGATCAACGGACCACATGCATATGATGAACCAAAGCCAATCGAACTTTTCCGGGCCCAGGGACGAAGATGACGACACCATCGATCTTGGCGCGCTGATTGGTACGTTGTGGCGCGGCAAACTGATTATCGCTGCTGTCACACTGATTTTCATGCTGCTGGCGGGGTACTATGCCTATGGCGTGGCTGTGCCGACCTATCGGTCCACCGCGGTTGTGGTTCTGGAAACCAAAGAAGACAGCATCGTGGACCTGCAGGCCGTGGTTGGCGGGTTCTCGGGCGATAGCACCGAGGTCAATACAGAGGTTGAGGTACTGCGGTCCCGTGGGCTGGCAGGCAAAGTTGTCGACCGGCTGAACCTGATTGATGACCCTGAGTTTAACGGCGAACTGCGCGAACCATCCATGATCGGTGGCATGATCTCTGGCCTCAAGGGGATGCTGTCTTCGGCGCCGCCCGAAGAAGAGCTGGACCCCGAGCTTCAGAAGGCCAAAACCCGCGATGCGGTTGTGCAGGCTTTGCTGAACAAGGTGTCGGTCTCTAATATTCGCCAAAGCCTTGTGTTCAACGTCACGGCTGAAACGGAATCTCCGGTTAAATCTGCCCAGATCGCGAATACGATTGTTGAACTTTACATCTTGAACCAGATCGAAGTGAAATTCGAGGCGACGGAAAAAGCGACTGAATGGCTAAGCAACCGTGTGTCCGAGCTTCAGATCGAGCTTGAGAATGCCGAGAAGAAAGTATCCGAATTTACGGCGCGCACCCAACTGGTTTCGATCGAGGGCCTGCAAGCGCTTGAGCGTCAGATCAAAGAGCTCCGTGACCGCATTGATGGTGCCGCCCTGACCCGCGAGGCGCTTCAAACACGCCTTGCTGACCTAGAGGCCGCGCAGACGCCGGATGAAAAGCTCGACGCCGCGCAAGACGCCGCATTGACGCGTATCTTTAGCAACGGGCTGTCGTCGGAAACGAACCAGACGGCATTTGACCTGCGGTTTGATACGGTGATGACACGGGTTCGGGCCGATCTTGTGCGCAGCACGCAACAACTTGAGGCCCTGCGCAACTCGGAAAAAGAGCTTGGGGAGCAGCTGGCCTCGCAAGGACAAGACCTGATCGAGTTGCAACAGCTGACCCGTGAATCCGAAGCAACGCGTCTGCTGTATGAATATTTCCTGACCCGCCTCAAAGAGACCTCTGCCCAAGAAGGCATCCAGAAGGCCGACAGCCGCATGCTGTCCAGCTCGGTCGTGCCAAATTCACCAAGCGCGCCGAAGAAATCGCAGATCATTGCGCTGGCGATGATCCTTGGGGCGATGGTCGGCTCGGGGCTCGTACTGCTGCGCGAATTCAAAACCCGCACGTTCCGCACCGCGAACGAGCTTGAGCAACACACCGGCTATACCGTGATCGGGCAGATCCCGCTGATCCCTTCGCGTCACCGCAAGGACACGCTCAAGTATCTGTCGGACAAGCCGACGTCTGCCGCCGCCGAAGCGATCCGCAACCTGCGCACCTCGTTGATGCTGTCGAACCTCGACAAAAAGCCGCAGGTCATCGTATCGACCTCGTCCATCCCGGGGGAGGGTAAAACCACCGTCTCGCTGTCGCTGGCGAAATTCCTGTCCGGTCTGGGCAAATCCGTCCTGCTGGTCGAAGGCGATATCCGCCGCCGCACGCTGAACGAATACTTCCCCGATATGCCGCGCAACGGCATCGCGTCTGTCCTGAACGGCGATGTGAAATTCGCCGATGCCATCCATACCCCAGACGGTTTTGGCGCGGATGTTCTGGGTGGCGAAAAGACCAATGTGAACGCGGCGGATATCTTCTCCTCCGATCGGTTCAAATCCTTCATCTCCGAAATGCGCGATCAGTATGACTTCATCATCATCGACACGCCGCCTGTGCTCGTTGTGCCGGATGCACGTATCATCTCGCAGAATGCCGACGCGATCCTGTTCTCTGTCAAATGGGACAGCACGAACAAGGGTCTGGTCGAGGAATCCATGCGTTTCTTCCACAACTCGAACCAGCGGATCACCGGTCTTGTGCTCAGCCAGATCGATGAGAAGGGCATGAAACGCTATGGCTATGGCGGCGAATACGGTGCCTATGGGGCCTACGGCAAGGGCTATTACGACAGTTAAGCAAGGCTTGGGCATGCCTCAAAACTGCCCAAATCTTTCCCCTCAAGGGTCATAACAGGGCCGCTCTGCTGGGCGATATTCATTGGGAAGTTATCCCAGTGAGGACCCTCAGATGGCACGTATGAAAGAGATCGCGACAGCTGCTGGCACGCTCGCCTGCGCTTTGGGCATCGGCTACGTGATGCAAAGCTCTGACGCTGCGACAGCCCGCTATGGCTCTGACGCCGCTGTGAAAGAGCAAGAGCTGCGCCGGCTAAGCAACGAGAACGCCGTGCTCGAGGTAGAAGACATCGTCCTCACCTCGGCCGAGTTCAATGCAGCCCCGCTGGAGCCCACTGTGGAGCTGCCCGATTCTGCCCCCGTCATGTTGGCCGCTGCAAGCGCGGACGAACCGATCTCTCGCCCAGTTTCCGCCCCAATTGCGACGGAACCAGCGGCCACACAGACCTGCGATATCACCGCAAACGCGCGCCCCGTCGCGGCAGCTATGGTGAACCTGACACTGGCGGCACCCTGCATGCCAAACGAACGGATCACAGTGCATCACAGCGGCATGATCTTTACCCAAACCACATCTGACACCGGCGCGCTGGACATCACCGTTCCGGCGCTTGCGCAGGATGCGACCTTCGTCATTGCTTTCGGAAACGGCGAAGGCGCGATTGCGGATGCGAAGATCGATGATCTGGCCGAATTTGACCGCGTGGTTCTGCAATGGAAGGGCGACACCGGTTTCCAGATGCACGCCCGCGAATTCGGGTCCGACTACGATGGTACGGGCCATGTCTGGGCTGGCAAGCCGCGCAGCGTTGCCTCCGCGATCACGGGGGAAGGCGGATTTATGACCGTGAACGGCGACCTCAGCGCGGCAGAGCCACTGGTGGCCGAGGTGTACACATTCCCCGCTGCGATGGAAAACGCCGATGCCCGCGTTGCGCTGACCGTGGAAGCCGAAGTGATCCAGGCGAACTGCGGCCAAGAGATAGAGGCGCAATCGATCGAACTGCTTGGCGATGCCACGCTTAGAACGCGCGACCTAAGCGTCGCAGTGCCGGATTGTGATGCGGTCGGCAGCTTTCTTGTGTTGAATAATCTGCTCCAAGACATGAAGGTTGCGGGACACTAATGCAACGCTTGGGGTCTTATGATCACGATTATACGTGCGGCGGTTCTCGCCGCACTTTTCTTATGTTCGGCGACGCTGTCCGCAGGGGCGCAGGATGTCGCGCTGTCCTCCCGTGATGGCAAGATTGAACTAAGCGGCACCTTGCTGGGCTTTGATGGCGAGTTCTACCGCGTCGAAACTGAATATGGCGAGCTGACGGTCGACAGCACCGGCGTTCAATGCGAAGGGCCGGGTTGCCCCAATCTGGACCCTTTCGTCGCCGAGCTGCAGCTTTCGGGATCGGCCACGATGGGCGAAGTGTTGATGCCTGCCCTGATCGACGGGTTTGCACAGCGCAACGGCTATACCGCTGTGCGCGAGGATGAAGACGAACACCGCTTTACCTACCGGTTGATCGACGAAAAAAGCGAACAAACCGTGGCACTGTTCATGTTCCGGGCAAGCAACAGCGACGAAGGCTTTGCCGATCTTCTGGCAGATGAGGCTGATATCGTGATGTCCCTGCGCGAAATGCGCCCTGAAGAGCGGGTCCGCGCGCGCGAGGCGGGGTTGGGTGATATGACGGGGCTGAACCGCAGTCGCGTGCTGTCGCTTGATGCTGTGGTGCCGGTGGTGTCGGCCTCGAACCCGGTCAAGCAGATCTCTCCATTGATGCTGGCGCGGGCCTTTGCGGGGAAGGTGACCAACTGGCAGGCGCTTGGCGGGCCGGACGCACCCATTTATCTGCATCTGCCCGATACCAGCAGCGGGCTGGCGCAAGCGATCAGTGATCAGGTGATGCGGCCCGCGACGCTCAAGTTCACTGACAATATCACCCGCCATGCGCGCCCCGCCGACCTGGCGGAAGCGGTGGCAAACGACAGTTTCGCCCTTGGCATCACCAGCTATGCCGAACGACGTGACACCGATGTGTTGACGCTCTCTGGCAGCTGTGGCTTTGCGCTCGATGCCTCGCGCCGCACCATCAAGACCGAAGATTACCCGCTGACCGCGCCGATGTTTCTGTACTTTCCGGCCCGCCGTCTGCCACAGGTGGCGCGTGAGTTTCTGGCCTTTACCCGCAGCCCTGCGGCGCAGATCGTGATCCGGCGCGCGGGGTTTGTGGATCAGACGCCCGAAGAGATTCCCGTCGAGGATCAGGGCAACCGATTTACAAACGCGATTGCTGTCGCGGGGCCGGAAATCACGCTTGAGGAACTACAGCGGATGAATGCAGCGTTGAAGCCCATGGCGCGGCTGTCGACCTCTTTCCGGTTCGAGGCGGGATCGGTGCGTCTGGACGCACAATCGCGGTCAAACGTGCAGCAACTCGCCCGCGCGCTCGAGGTGGGGCAGTACGACGCGCGCCGTTTGTTGTTCGTGGGGTTCAGTGACGGGCAGGGCGCGTCTTTCGCCAACCGTGACATCGCGCTGCGTCGGGCAGAAGCCGTGCGGCAAGCGGTGATCACCGCGGCGGTGACCGCCAATCTGGAACGTGTGACGCTGGATCTGGACGCCTTTGGCGAGGCGATGCCAATGGCCTGTGATGATACCGCATGGGGGCGTCAGGCCAACCGGCGGGTAGAGGTCTGGGTGCGCTAAGCCCTAGCGAAACTGGGGCGGGGCGTATTTCAGCAGCACCGGCACGACCAGTTCTTCCTCGTCGATCAGATGGCGGTTCAGCATGGGTTTGAACGCATCCAGCCGCTGTTTCATGGCCGCGGTACTGTCGAGGAAACCTGCCGCGTCCCCCTCATGGCGCAGGACGGCATTCGCCGTCTCGGCCAGATCGTTCAAAATACCATCAAGACTGTGGTGGTCGCGATCCAAGATCTCGAACCCTTGCGCCGCACCTCGGTCAAGCTGCGCCATCACCGGAAAATACTGAGCATCCTCGATATGGTGGTGACCGTGCAACTCGTTGATCAGCATTCCGCCGAAACGCGATAGTTTGCGTTTGTAGGTCTCGGGCGGCTCGACCCGGTCCATCGCCAGTTGTGCGTCCCCCTCCATCTGGTCCAGCAGACGGCGGAACATCATATGACGATCCAACCAGAACGCGATCAGGCGGGAGTAATTCGGGTTCTCCTCCCAACCGTCGCGCGGGAAGGATTTGATCAACGCACGCAGCGGATCGGGCAGGCCATCGCGCTGCATCAGGGAAAGCGGGTCGGGGGGCGGCGTATTGGACATAGGCCAAAGCTAGTGCCGGGGGGTGATCCGGTAAACTCCACAAATTCGAACACGACAGTTGCGCTTATAAGTACCCTTTGCTGCGAAAACTAAGCTCGCGTGATTTGCCGATGATCAGATGGTCATGCAGGGTCAGCCCAAGGGCGCTGCAGGCTGCGAAAATCTGCTGCGTCATGTCGATGTCGGCTTGGGATGGGGTAGGGTCGCCCGAGGGGTGGTTATGCACCAGAATAAGCGCGCTGGCGTTCAGTTCAAGCGCGCGTTTGGCGACCTCTCGCGGGTAGACGGGGACGTGATCTACAGTGCCCTTGCCCTGTTCCTCATCGCCGATGACGACGTTCTTGCGGTCCAGATAAATGACGCGGAACTGTTCGGTTTCGCGGTGCGCCATCGTGGTGTGGCAATAATCAAGCAGAGCGTCCCAGCCTGATAGCACATGCTGCCGCATCACCCTTGAACGCGCCATACGGTGGGCTGCGGCTTCAATTACCTTAAGCTCGACAATCACCGCGTCGCCCACGCCCGAGATATCCCTAAGCCGCGGTTCAGGCGCGGTGATCACGCGGTTGAAGTCGCCGAACCTGTCCATCAGCGCGCGGGCCAGCGGTTTGACATCACGGCGCGGGATGGCGCGGAAGAGCACCAGTTCAAGCAGTTCATAGTCCGGGATTGCGGCGGCACCGCCCTGCATAAAGCGTGCGCGCAAACGTTGTCGGTGATCCGCGATATACGAAGGCTGTTTGCCCGATGCTGGCGGTGCGGGCACCGCTTCGTCCCCCAGAAAGGGCAGGCGCGGGTCAGAGAAGTGAGCGTTGTTGCGTCCCATAGGCCCAGCTTGCGGCCAAAGAGGTTATCATCCCGTTAACGCGGGCAGGGGCAAAAACAAAAAGGGCGGAGCCTGCGCCCCGCCCGATGTTTTGTGCGATCAGGTCTTACCCTTTCATCGAATCCCAGAAGGATTTCACCGACGAAAAGAAGCTGCTGCTTTCAGGATTGTTGTTGGAGGATTCCTTTTCGAATTCCTGCAACAATTCCTTTTGGCGGCTGGTCAGGTTCACCGGCGTCTCGACTGCCAGTTCGATGATCATATCGCCCGTACCACCCCCACGCAGCGGGGGCATACCCTTGCCGCGCAGGCGCATCTGGCGACCGGACTGGCTGCCCGCCGGGATTTGCACGCGGCCACGGCCACCGTCGATCGTTGGCACCTCGATGCTGCCCCCAAGGGCGGCGGTGCTCATCGACACGGGAACGCGGCAGAACAGGTTTGGCCCGTCGCGTTCGAACAGCTTGTGGTCCTGCACCTCGATAAAGATGTACAGATCACCCGACGGCCCGCCGCGCATGCCTGCTTCGCCTTCGCCGGCCAGACGGATACGTGTGCCGGTTTCAACGCCCGCAGGGATGTTCACCGACAGCGCACGGTCTTTTTCAACACGCCCGGCTCCGCGGCAGGATTTACAGGGGTTCTTGACGATCTGGCCCATGCCCGAACAGGTCGGACAGGTGCGTTCGACCGTGAAAAAGCCCTGTTGAGCACGGACCTTGCCCATACCGGAACAGGTGGGGCAGGTGGTCGGCTCTGCGCCGCCTTCTGACCCGGAACCGTTACAGGAATCGCAGGCCACAGAGGTGGGCACGTTGATCGACTTCTGCATGCCCCGATACGCATCTTCGAGCGTAATCCCGAGGTTATAGCGCAGATCGGCACCCCGTGCGGCACGGCGTCCGCCGCCGCCCCGCTGGCCACCCATGAAGTCGCCGAACAGGTCGTCAAACACGTCAGAGAACGCCGAAGAGAAGTCGCCCTGACCGCCGCCGCCAAAGCCGCCGCCACGATGGCCACCGCCACCGCCCATCCCCCCTTCAAAGGCCGCATGACCATAACGGTCATAGGCGGCTTTCTTTTCGGGGTCTTTCAGGACTTCGTAAGCTTCGTTCGCTTCTTTGAACTGGGCTTCGGCATTGGGGTTGTCGGCATTGCGATCGGGGTGCAATTCCTTGGCTTTGGTGCGGTAGCCCTTTTTGATCTCGTCGGCAGAGGCACCTTTAGCGACGCCGAGCGTCTCGTAGTAATCACGTTTGGCCATGAATTAGCTCCTACGCTGGAACGTGACGGGCCGGCCCTGCAAGCGGACCGGCCCCTTCAGTGGTTCCGTGGGCGTGCTTACGCGCGCTTGTTATCGTCCAGATCTTCGAAATCGGCATCGACGATATCGTCGTCACCTTCGGGTGCATCCGCAGCCGGGGCAACGTCTTCGTTTTCGTCCTGAGCCGCCTTGTAGATGGCTTCGCCCAGTTTCATCGCCGCTTCGGTAACGTTCTGGATACCGTTGTTGATCTTATCAACATTGTCGGTAGCCAGTTCGTCGTTCAGTGCAGCAATGGCCAGTTCGATCGCTTCGACGGTGGTCGGGTCAACCTTGTCAGAATGCTCTTCCAGCGACTTCTCGGTCGAGTGGATCAGCGATTCCGCCTGGTTTTTCGCCTCGATCAATGCGCGGCGCTCTTTGTCGGCGTCGGCATTTTCTTCGGCGTCTTTCACCATCTTTTCGATATCCGCATCGGACAGACCGCCGGATGCTTGGATCGTGATCTTCTGCTCTTTGCCTGTGCCTTTATCCAGCGCGCCTACGGCAACGATACCGTTTGCGTCGATGTCAAAGGTCACTTCGATCTGGGGCATACCGCGGGGTGCGGGTGGGATGCTTTCCAGATTGAACGCGCCGAGGATCTTGTTGTCCGCAGCCATTTCACGCTCCCCTTGGAAGACGCGGATGGTCACGGCGCTTTGGTTATCCTCAGCGGTCGAGAAGACCTGCGACTTCTTCGTCGGGATCGTGGTGTTGCGGTCGATCAGACGGGTGAACACGCCACCCAGTGTTTCGATACCAAGGCTCAGCGGCGTCACGTCCAGCAGAACAACGTCTTTGACGTCGCCTTGCAGAACACCGGCCTGAATGGCCGCACCCAAGGCAACAACCTCGTCAGGGTTCACACCCTTATGGGGCTCTTTGCCGAAGAACTTGGTCACTTCCTCGATGACGCGCGGCATACGGGTCATACCGCCGACCAGAACGACTTCGTCGATCTCGGATGCGGATACACCGGCATCTTTCAACGCGGCTGCGCAGGGCTTCATCGACGCTTTGATCAGGTCACCAACCAATTGCTCCAGCTTGGAGCGGGTCAGCTTCATCACCATGTGCAATGGCGAGCCATCTTTGCCCATCGAGATGAACGGCTGGTTGATCTCTGTCTGGCTTGCGCTGGACAGTTCGATCTTGGCCTTCTCTGCCGCTTCTTTCAGACGCTGAAGCGCCATCTTGTCTTGCGTCAGGTCGACGCCGTTGGTCTTTTTGAATTCATCCGCAAGGTAGTTCACGATGCGCATGTCGAAGTCTTCACCGCCGAGGAACGTGTCACCGTTGGTGGATTTCACTTCGAACAGGCCATCGTCGATTTCAAGGATGGTCACGTCGAATGTACCGCCGCCAAGGTCATAGACCGCGATGGTTTGCGTGTCTTTCTTGTCCAGACCATACGCCAGGGCCGCTGCTGTCGGTTCGTTGATGATCCGCAGCACTTCCAGACCGGCAATCTTGCCCGCATCTTTGGTCGCCTGACGCTGAGCGTCGTTAAAGTAGGCAGGAACAGTGATCACGGCCTGGGTGACTTCTTCGCCCAGATAGGATTCCGCTGTTTCCTTCATTTTGCCAAGGATGAACGCAGAGATTTGCGAGGGGGAGTATTTCTCGCCCTTGGCTTGTACCCATGCGTCACCGTTCCCACCGTCCATGACGGTGAAGGGCAGGTTCTTTTTGTCCTTGGCCAGATCCGCGTCGTCATTGCGACGGCCGATCAGGCGTTTCACGCCGAAAATTGTGTTGTCGGGGTTGGTAACCGCTTGCCGTTTGGCAGGCTGCCCAACCAGACGTTCGTCGTCTGTGAACGCAACGATGGAGGGCGTGGTGCGCGCGCCTTCGGCGTTTTCGATAACGCGAGGCTGGCTGCCGTCCATGATGGCGATACAGCTGTTTGTCGTTCCTAGGTCGATACCAATAACTTTGGCCATGTTTGATCCCTCTTTTACTCAAGGCGATGACACGAAGCGCAGGCCCGTTGTGGCACCTTTGCCCCGATCTTTTTCACCAAAGGCCGGATGCCTTTAGCGGTTCTCGGCGTATATAAGGAGCAGATATGGACCCTGCAACCGTTGCATGAGAATGGAGAGGCGGATTCTGCGTGGATTTTTCGCGAAAGCAGGCAAGAAGGGCGTTTAGATGACGATATTGCGGTTACGCGGCTTCGAAATTCACAAATCTTACCTTACGTTGTCGGCGCAGCGCGGGCTGTTGGATGCCGTGCGCGGGGTGGTCAAACAGGTGCCGTTCTTCCGCCCGGTCATGCCAAGCGGGCAGCAGATGTCGGTGCGTATGACCTCCGCGGGGGACTACGGCTGGCTGTCCGATAGGCAGGGCTATCGCTATGCGCCAACCCACCCCAACGGCACCCCGTGGCCTGCGATCCCGCCCGAGGTTTTGACGATCTGGAATGACCTGACGGGGCTAGAGCGGCAGCCGGAGTCCTGCCTTATCAACTATTACGCGTCAGACGCAAAGATGGGCCTGCATCAGGATAAGAACGAGACGGATTTCCGCTGGCCGGTCGTGTCCATCTCGCTTGGCGACGAAGGAATGTTGCGCGTCGGCGGTCAAACGCGCGGCGGCAAGACCGACAGCCTTTGGCTGCAATCGGGCGATGTCGTCGTCATGGGTGGCGAGGCACGGCTGAACTATCACGGGATCGACCGCATTCGTGCGGGGTCTTCGACGCTGTTGCCCAAGGGCGGACGTATCAACATCACACTGCGGGTCGTGACCTGAGCCTAGCGTCGCGCGCTCCAGCTCGCGGAGGCATGTTTACGGGTGTAGAATTCACCCATCAGTCCGATCACCATCAGGACCACACCGACCCAAACCGCATACTCCCAGTTACTGTAGCGCGGGTTGTAGTTGATAAACGCATATCCGCGCGCCTGGTCGATGACGTGGAACAAGGGGTTCCAGTCAAACATGGCCAGCATGAAGGACGGCAGCGAATTGGCCAGAAACATCTTGCCCGAGGCGATCATATTCGCCCGCTGGTAGATCGTCGTGAAGATCTGTGTAAAGGCCGGTGCCCAGGGTTTGATCGCTAGCAGCACCATCCCCACGGCCACGCCCGTAAACCACGCGATCATCAGCATGAACATCACGCCCGACGGGTCGTAAATTACTACCGGATTGAAGGCGAGGTGATAGACCGACATGATCAGGATCAGCGATAGCATCTGAATATACAGCGCGCCCAAGGCCGCCGCAGCCAGTGCGATCATCGTGGTCATCGGCGCGTGTTTCATCATTGCGCTCGCCGGTCCCTCGGCAGCGGCGACGGCGGCAACCGTTTTGGTGTGCACCATGAACAAAAAGATGCCGGTCATGATGTAGATCACGAAATCGCCCCGAATGGCCGCCCCGCGCATCCCCAGAACCGAGAACATGACATAGAACACGCCGACAAAGATCACCGCTTGCAGGATGTTGATCCCGATGGCGGCAAAGGCATTGTTGTGCTGCTTGCGCACTGAGCGCACGACGGAGTGGTAGATGAGTTCGAAGAAGTTAACGGCCGAGCGGAAATTGCCCGTGTTGGTGCGCCTTGGTTGAAACATCGTAAAGCCTCTTTGTGACGTACCCTCGCACGGAATTCTTGCTGTTCCGTCAAGGCGCAATCATAAGGGGTTTGCGCAAAGTAATCAACGAAACTGAAAAGGCCGCGACATTATGGATTATGAGCAACTGGTAACGGTGATGCGCCGTTTGTCGATCGAAGCAGGCGACAAGATCATGGAGATTTACGGCGCGGATGATTTCGAGGTCAAAACCAAATCCGACGAAAGCCCTGTGACCATTGCCGACGAAGCGGCGGACAAGATCATCTCGGACGGGCTGCGCGCGGCGTTCCCTGATGTGATGCTTGTCACGGAAGAGCAGTCGGCCACCCATTCGGCGTCGGGCGATACATTCTTGATCGTGGACCCGCTGGACGGCACGAAAGAGTTCATCAACCGTCGGGGCGATTTCACCGTGAACATCGCGCTGGTCGAAGGCGGCGTGCCGACACGCGGTGTTGTCTATGCCCCCGCCCGTTCGCGGATGTTCTTCACGCTGGCCGATGGCAGCGCGGTCGAGGAAACCGGCGATTTCCCCAAAGACAGCATGGGCCCTGTGCAGCCGATATCAGTCTCTACGCCGGATAATGCCGCGCTGATGGTCGTCGCGTCCAAGTCGCACCGCGATCAGGCGACCGATGACTACATCGCGAAATACAATGTGCGCGACATGAAAAGCGCGGGCTCGTCGCTGAAGTTCTGCCTGATCGCCACGGGCGAGGCGGATCTGTACCCTCGCGTCGGGCGCACGATGGAATGGGACACGGCTGCAGGCCACGCGGTTCTGACCGGCGCTGGTGGGGCCGTTGTGCGCTTTGACGACCTGACCCCGCTGACCTACGGCAAAGCCGATTTCGCCAACCCCTTCTTTATCGCCCATGCGCCGGGCGTTGATCTGAAAGCCTCCTGATGTCGGTTCTTATTGTCATTCCCGCCCGCTATGCCTCCACCCGCTATCCGGCGAAACCGCTGGCGCTGTTGACAGGGGCGAGCGGTACGGCACGCAGCCTGATCGAACGCAGCTGGCGTGCTGCCTGCGAGGTTCAGGGCGTCGACAAGGTCGTTGTGGCCACCGATGATGATCGCATCAAGGACGCCGCCGAAGCCTTCGGGGCCGAGGTGGTGATGACCTCGGTCGACTGTGCCAACGGGACAGAGCGTTGTGCCGAAGCCCATGCGGTTTTGGGCGGTGGCTATGACATCGTGGTGAACCTGCAAGGCGACGCGCCGCTGACACCACATTGGTTTGTCGAAAGCCTTGTGCAGGGTCTGCAAGGCGACCCTAATGCGGGGATCGCGACGCCAGTATTGCGCTGCGATGGCGCGGCGTTGAACGGGCTACTGGCCGATCGCAAAGCAGGTCGGGTGGGTGGCACCACCGCCGTTTTCGCAGCGGATCATGCGGCGATGTATTTTTCAAAGGAAGTCGTGCCGTTCACGTCGAAAACCTATGAGGATACCGATGCCACGCCGGTGTTTCACCACGTGGGCGTCTATGCCTATCGCCCCGACGCGCTGGCGGCCTATCCGTCATGGAAGGTCGGCCCGCTTGAACAGCTTGAGGGGTTGGAGCAGCTGCGCTTTATGGAAAACAGCCACAAGGTGCTCTGCGTCGAGGTCGAGGCCAAGGGCCGCCAGTTCTGGGAGCTGAACAACCCCGAAGATGTGCCAAAGATCGAAGCGATGATGGCCGAGATGGGGTTGGCGTAATCGCACCGCCCCACCGCCATCGCCAATATTGCGGTGGGGCGTGCAACCTGTAATGAATAAAGCCACGGCGATCCGACGTTTTGATTTATTTAACGAAAACGACGGATAAGGCTCAAAGATGTGCAAGCTGCGGCATAAAGGAGCTTTTGACCGCAAAATCAGCAAGAAGCCGCCATATTTTAGGCGCTGCCCATATTTAGGGCTGGCAGCATGGTGGTTTGCAATTCAATGAGCGCTAACTCGGTTATCCGCACGTAAATGTATAAAGGCGACGATTTCACATGGCTAAGAAAGTAACAAAAGCGATTTTTCCGGTGGCTGGTTTGGGAACGCGGTTTTTGCCCGCGACGAAATCTGTCCCCAAAGAGATCATGACGTTGGTCGATCGCCCGCTGGTGCAATACGCCATCGACGAGGCCCGCGCGGCGGGCATCAAGGAATTCATCTTTGTCACCTCCCGCGGCAAGGGCGCGCTGGAAGATTACTTTGATCACTCTCCCGTGCTGGAACAGGAACTACGCTCCAAGGGCAAGACAGAGCTGATGGAGATCCTGAAAAGCACCAATATGGACAGCGGTGCCATTGCCTATATCCGCCAACACAAAGCGCTTGGTCTGGGCCACGCGGTATGGTGCGCCCGTCGTCTGATCGGCAACGAACCCTTTGCGGTGATGCTGCCCGACGATGTGATCGCTGCCGACAAACCCTGCCTGCAGCAGATGATCGAAGCCTATAACGAGACCGGCGGCAACATGGTTGCGGCGATGGAAGTGAACCCTGAAAAATCCTCCTCCTACGGGATGCTGGACATCGACGAGGGTCAAACCGATGGCGAGTTGGTCAAGGTGAAGGGCATGGTCGAAAAGCCCAAAGCCGAAGACGCGCCGTCGAACCTTGCCGTCATCGGCCGCTATATCCTGTCGCCCAACGTGCTGAAGAACCTGAACCAGCTGAAGTCCGGCTCGGGCGGGGAAATCCAGCTGACCGACGCTATTGCAGCAGAGCTGACCCAAGGCAATGATGTCTATGGCTACCGCTTCAAGGGCCAGCGTTTCGACTGCGGTTCCAAATCCGGTTTCCTGCAGGCGACGGTGTCCTTCGGGCTGGCACGTGAAGAGCTGCGCGATGATCTGCGTGCGTATTTGCAAGACATCATGCAGGGTGAAACCGCAGCGCAATAAGCGCAGGATGATAGGGACGGGCGTATGGCGAATATCTTGGTCACCGGCGGCGCGGGCTATATCGGGTCGCACGCGTGCAAGGCGCTGGCCGCCGCAGGGCATACCCCCGTCACCTTCGATAATCTGGTCACCGGCTGGCGTGACGCAGTAAAATTCGGCCCGTTCGTGCAGGGTGACCTGCTGAACCGCGCCGAGATTGACGCCGCGTTTGAACAATACCAGCCGGTCGCCGTCATGCATTTTGCCGCGCTTAGCCAAGTGGGCGATAGCATGAAACAGCCCGGCACCTATTGGCGCAACAACGTCGAAGGGTCGCTGAACCTGATCGAGGCGACGGTCGCCGCAGGCTGCAAACACTTCGTCTTTTCGTCCACCTGTGCGACCTATGGCGATCAGGACAATGTTGTGCTGGATGAAAATAGCGCGCAGCACCCGATCAACGCCTACGGGGCCTCCAAACGCGCGATCGAAGATATCCTGCGCGATTTCGAGGCCGCTTATGGTCTGCAAAGCGTGATTTTCCGCTATTTCAACGTGGCCGGTGCCGACCCCGAAGGGGAGGTCGGCGAATTCCACCAGCCCGAGACACATTTGATCCCGCTGATGCTGGACGCCATCGACGGCAAACGAGATGCGCTGACGATCTTTGGCACCGATTACGACACGCCCGATGGCACCTGCATTCGTGATTATGTGCATGTCTGCGATCTGGTGGATGCCCATGTTCTGGGGCTGAACTGGCTGCGAGAGGATAAGGGCAGTCGCGTGTTCAATCTGGGCACCGGCACCGGGTTTTCCGTGCGCGAGGTTGTGGAACACAGCCGCGAGGTTACCAACCGCGCCGTGCCCATGACCGAAGGCGACCGGCGACCGGGCGATTGCACCAAGCTGGTCTCGGGCTCGGTCCGCGCCGAGACAGAGCTGGGCTGGCGGCCCACACGGTCGACCCTGCAGCAGATGATCACCGACGCGTGGAGATGGCACCAGACCGGCCACTATAGCGCATGACCGACAGCGCCGCTGTTCCCGCGTCGCGAGGGGCCCGGCTATGGGGTGCCTATCGGATGCGGTTGAAACGGCGGCGTCTCCTGTGGCGTGCGTTGCGGTCGCGGCATCAGTTGAAAGCGCCAACGCGGCCCGCCATTCCGCGCGATGGCGTGCTCGCCTTTGTCGTGCTGCGCAACGAGTCCGCGCGGCTTCCGTATTTTCTGGATCACTACCGCGATCTTGGCGTTGCGCATTTTCTGATGATCGACAATGACAGTGACGATGGCAGTACCGAAATGATGGCGGCACAGCCCGATGTGACCCTGTGGCAAACCTCTGCCAGCTATCGCGCGTCGCGGTTCGGGCTGGATTGGCTGAACTGGCTGCTGTGGCGGCATGGGCACGGGCGCTGGTGTCTGACCGTCGATGCGGACGAGCTGCTGGTCTATGACCAGATGGAGACGCGGAAACTGCCCGCATTGACCGATCAACTTGAGCGTAAAGCGCGCAAAGGGTTCGGCACGCTGATGCTGGATATATTCCCGAAGGGCCCATTGGGCGCGCAGTTCTATGCCCCCGGCCAAGCCCCGGCGCAGGTGCTGGATTGGTTCGACCCCGCCCCCTATCGGGCGCGACGCCAGTGGCCGATGAACAATCTCTGGGTGCAGGGTGGTGCCCGCGAACGGGTTTTCTTTGCTGATCGTCCCACGCAGTCACCGACGCTGAACAAGATACCGTTGATCCGCTGGCATCGGCGCTATGTCTATGTGAATTCGACCCACTCCCTCCTGCCGCCCGCGCTGAATGACATCTACGATGGGCCGGGGGGGAAGACGGCCTCGGGGGTGTTGCTGCACAGTAAGTTCCTGCCAGAGATCATTGCGAAGTCCCGTCAGGAAAAGGCACGGGGGCAGCATTTTCACAACCCGGCACAGTTTGACGGTTACTATGACCAGATCGCTGACGCGCCCGATCTGTGGCACGCAGATGCGCGGCGCTATACCGGGCCGGCGGATCTGGAAGACTGCGACCTGATGCGCAGCCCCTGGGCTTGATATTCCCCGGTCCTGACCGTCATTCCGGCAACGCGTAACTGTTTCAAAGTACGTTGTTTATGAACACGGCCCATGACATATTGGCTTGGAACCTGATGGGATGAGGGCCTTAGGCCGGCGGGGCATTCCGCGCAGGGTATGGAGAACACGTGAGCCTTTGGGATTCTTACAAGATGCGCGTGCGGCGCAAGCGGCGGTTGATCCGGGCGCTGCGCAAGTCGTCCGAGCTGACACATGTTCAGGACAACACCAGCGCAATTCGTCCCGATGATGTCTTGCTTGTCTGCACCATGCGGAACGAGAAAATCCGGCTCCCGTATTTTCTTGAGTATTATCGAGAGTTGGGGATCAACCACTTTCTCTTTGTCGATAACGGGTCCGACGACGGCAGTGCCGATTACCTGCGCGGGATGAAGGATGTCTCTGTCTGGCATACCGACGCCAGCTATCGGCGGTCGGGGTTCGGTGTCGACTGGATGAACTACCTCAAACGCAAATACGCGCACGGGCATTGGGTGCTGGTTGTCGATCCGGATGAATTCTTTGTCTATCCGTTTTGCGATACGCGGCCGGTTCAGGCGCTGACCGACTGGCTGGATAACTGCGAGATCCGCAGCTTTGGCGCGATGCTGCTGGATGTCTACCCCAAGGGACGGCTGGGGGATGAACCCTATCAAGAGGGGCAGAACCCGATGGAGATCGCATCGTGGTTCGACAGCGGCAACTACGCGATTTCACGTAATGCCAAATATGGAAACCTGTGGATACAGGGCGGGCCGCGTGCGCGGGTATTTTTCAAGCACAAGCCCGCCAAGGCCCCCGCGCTGAACAAGGTGCCCTTGGTCAAATGGGACCGGCGCTATGCCTATGTCAGTTCCACCCATATGCTGCTGCCGCGCGGGTTGAACCGTGTCTATGACGAATGGGGCGGAGAGAAAGCATCAGGCGTGCTGCTACATGCCAAATTCCTGGATACCTTTAGCGCCAAGGCGGCAGAGGAGCTTGTGCGCGGCCAGCACTATGCCAAATCCATCGAATACAAGACCTATGCCAACAACCCCGACCAGAACCCGCAGCTGTGGGGCAAGTGGTCCGAGAAATATATCAACTGGCGCCAGCTCGAGATTCTGGGTCTCATGTCCAAGGGGAACTGGGCATGAGCGTCGGGATCGTCATGCTGGTGCACACCGCCCTTGGCCGCGCTGAACAGGTCGCGCGACATTGGGCGGCGGCGGGCTGTCCGGTGGTGATCCACGTCGATAAATCGGTGCCACGCCAGACCCATGATGCTTTTGTGCAGGCGCTGGCGGATTTGCCCGCGCTGGTGTTCAGCAAAAGATACCGTTGCGAATGGGGGACATGGGGGCTGGTGGCCGCTTCGCAAACCGCGTCCGAGATGATGCTGAACCGCTTTCCGGATGTGCGCCATGTGTATCTGGCATCGGGGTCATGCCTGCCGCTGCGTCCGGTGAAAGAGCTGATCGACTATCTTGCCGCCCGCCCGCGCACCGATTTTATCGAAAGCGCCACCACAGCCGATGTGCCCTGGACTGTTGGCGGGCTGGACGAAGAACGTTTTACCATGCGTTTTCCCTTCTCGTGGAAACGGCGGCGCTATCTGTTCGACAAGGCGGTGGCGGTGCAGCGCTTTATCGGGCTCAAGCGGCGTATCCCCAAGGGGGTCGTGCCGCATATGGGGTCGCAATGGTGGTGCCTGACGCGGCAAACCCTGTCGGCGATCCTGCAAGATCCGAAACGCGCGGCATACGACGCCTATTTCCGCCACGTCTGGATACCGGATGAAAGCTACTTCCAGACGCTCGCCCGGCTTTATTCGACCCAGATCGAAAGCCGGTCGCTGACTTTGTCCAAGTTCGATTTTCAGGGCAAGCCGCATATCTTTTACGACGATCACCTCCAGCTTTTGCGGCGGTCCGATTGCTTTGTCGCGCGCAAGATATGGCCCAAAGCGGACAGGCTCTACGAGGCGTTCCTCACCGATGAGGCGGGTGCCATGAAGCGGACAGAGCCGAACCCCGGCAAGATTGACCGTGTCTTTGCCAAAGCGGTTGAACGGCGCACGCGGGGGCGGGCGGGGCTCTATATGCAAAGCCGCTTCCCCAATGAAGATTGGGAAAACGGCGTCACTGCCGCGCCCTATTCCGTCTTTCAGGGCTTTGTCGAGCTGTTCGAGAACTTTGAACCCTGGCTCACCAAATCCACCGGCGCGCGGGTGCATGGCCATCTGTTCGCACCGGACCGCGTGCATTTTGCCGATGGGCAGAACTCGATCAACGGGGCGCTGAGCAATAGCGCCAAGATACGCGACTATGACCCCAAGGCGTTTCTGACAAATCTGATCTGGAACACCCGTGGCGAACGTCAATGCTTCCAGTTCGGCCCGCAGGACAATCAGGATATCGTCGGGAACATCGCCAAGGATCCGAATGCGCAGGTGTCGGTGATCACCGGGGCTTGGGCCGTGCCGTTGTTCCGGTCCAATCAGGATTTCGCCGACATTCGCCGCACCGCCGCCGCGTTGCAAAAGATCGAAAGCGAACACATGAAAGTGCTGCGGTCGCATTACTCCAAGGCGCGGGTGCGTATCTGGACGATGGCCGAATTCATCGAAGCCCCGATGGAGCCGCTGCAAAGCATTCTGGACGAGATCGGGCAGGTCAAAACCGGTCGTCTGTCCGAGGTGCCAAAGATGGCGGATCTCACCGGCTTTGGTCAATTCCTGCAGAACCTCAAGAACCAGGGGATGCACCCCTATCTAATGGGCGACTTTCCCGTTGAACGTGGCATGTCGGCCCCCCAGAAACCGCCGCGCAAACCCTATCTGGTGCAATAAATATGAGTTCTAATTTCAAAAGCTTTGTCGTTTTTGCCGAAATGCGCACGGGCTCCAACTTTCTGGAGAGTAACCTGAACGCCTTTGACGGGATCACCTGCCACGGCGAGGCCTTCAACCCGCATTTTATCGGCTACCCCAAAAGCACCGAGATTTTGGGCATAGACCAGCAAACACGCGACGACGACCCGACAGAGCTGCTGGTTGCGATACGCGACAAGACCAAGGGCATCGGCGGGTTTCGCTATTTCCACAACCACGACCCGCGCGTTCTGGATCCGCTGCTGGAAGACGACACCTGCGCCAAGATCATCCTGACGCGTAACCCTGTCGAAAGTTACGTCAGCTGGAAGATCGCGCGCAGCACCGGTCAGTGGAAATTGACGGATGTGAAAGCGCGGAAAAAGGCGCAAGCCGTCTTTGACGAAGAAGAATTCTCGGACCACCTTGAGGCGCTTCAGGCGTTCCAGCTGACGCTGTTGAACCGGTTGCAGAAGCTGGGGCAGACGGCGTTTTACGTGGCCTATGAGGATCTGCAAAGCGTCGAGGTGATGAACGGTCTGGCGCGGTATCTGGGCGTGGATCACCCGCTAGAGGCGTTGGATAAAAGTCTGAAAAAGCAGAACCCCGACCCGATCTCGGCCAAGGTCAGCAATTATGACGATATGCTGGATGCGCTTGGCCGGATGGATCGCTTCGACCTGACCCGCACCCCAAATTTCGAACCCCGCCGCGGGCCGGTGGTGCCGTCCTATGTCGCGGCGGCCGAAGCTCCGTTGCTTTATTTGCCCTTGCGCAGCGGGCCAGAGCCGCAGGTGCTGGACTGGATGGCAGCGCTGGATGGTGTCGGGCGGGACAAGCTGCAAACTAAGTTGAACCAGAAACAGTTACGCCAATGGAAGCGCCGGCATCCCGGTCACCGCAGTTTCACCGTGCTGCGGCATCCGGTGGACCGTGCGCATGACGCGTTCTGCCGGCACATCGTGACCACGGACAAAGGCAGCTACCCGCAACTGCGCACGACGTTGATCAACCGCTACAAGCTGCCGCTGCCGAAAGGCGAACCGGACAACAGCTATGACGCCGATGCACATCGCGCGGCGTTCAAGGCGTTTCTGACTTTCCTCAAGGGGAATCTGAACGGGCAGACAGCAATTCGTGTGGATCAGGCATGGTGCACGCAGGCGCAGGCGGTACAGGGGTTCGGCGAATTCGCCTTGCCCGACCGGATCATCCGCGAGGATGCGCTGGCCGCAGAGCTGTCAGCCTTGGCGCAAAGCGTCGGGGTGCAACCGCCCGCAACCTTGCCCGCACGATCCGCAACCCACCCCTATGCGCTGGCCGACATCTATGATGCCGACATCGAAAAACGCGCATCCGACGCGTACCAGCGGGACTATATGATGTTCGGGTTCAAAAGTTGGGGGTAGCGCCGCTTAGGCGGCCTGCGTTGCCTGTGCTTCGGTCAGGATCGCGTAAAGCGTGGCAGGGTCGGGGTTGGCCCGCAGCTTAGAGCAGACAGAGGCATTGCGCAGTGTACGCGACACCAGCGCCAGCGCCTTGAGGTGTTCGACACCCGCGCTTTCAGGGGCAAACAGGGCAAAGGCGATATCGACCGGCTGGCGGTCGACCGCGTTGAAATCGATCGGCTTGTCGAGAAGCACAAAGGCCCCCAGCACATTGTCCAGACCTTCAAGCCGCGCGTGGGGCAGCGCGACCCCGTGGCCCACGCCTGTCGGACCAAGGGATTCGCGCGTCATCAAGGCTTCGACCACCGCGGCGGCTTTCAAACCGTAAGCATTATGCGCCAGCTCCCCGATATCGTGGAGCAGGCGTTTCTTACTTGAGGCCGATGTGAGGACTTTGACAGCCCCCGGCTTTAGGAGTTTCGCAAAATTCATTCTGCTCGCTCTGTTCTCGGCCGCTGATGGGTCCGGTTTGTGTTACGACGGATCGATCCAGCCGATGTTGCCGTCATCGCGACGGTAGACAACGTTTACGCCTTCTTGACCGTCTTTGCGGAAGACCACGACAGGCGTTCCCGAAATTTCCATCTGCATCACAGCTTCACCCACAGACAAGGTCGCGATCTTGGTCTGCATTTCCGCGATGATCATGGGTTGGAGTGTTTCGGGTTCCTGCGCGTCTGAATCGCTTTCTGAGGCGAGGATATACGAGGATGCACCGAAAAGTTCAACCGGTTGCGCACGCTCGCGATGGTGATCTTTCAACCGTCGCTTGTAGCGCCTCAGCTGCTTTTCCATCTTTGCTGCACATGAATCGAAAGATCCATAGATATCAGTAGCATGCGCTTTCGCTGACGCCGTAAGGCCAGTCGATAGGTGCACCGTCGTTTCGCAGACGAACTCGTGACCGGATTTGGAAAAGATGACATTCGCGTCCGTCGGACGCTCAGCATACTTCTGGACAGCTTCGCCCAATTCCGTTTTCACATGCGTTTGCAGGGCTTCGCCGATGTCGATTTGTTTGCCACTGATTTGGTACCGCATAAATTCTCCTTGTTCTTATGATCCGGACAACACCATAGGCCGCATAAAATGCGGTAAAGGCGGGGTCAGATGCGGGTGAATGACGATGCGACGAGTTTGAGAGACACCATCCCTTTGGGAAGGGGGGGATGCAGCACAAACATGATACGCCGTCTCGCCATAGTCCTATTGAGCGCGTGATTGGGCCGCGTTGTCAAATGAATCCGGCGCATGGATGTGCGGAAACTAGCGCAATATGTCTGTAGTTGATTAGGAAATGCGGAAGTTATCGCCCAGGTAGACCCGGCGCACATTCTCGTTCTGCACGACCTCTTCGGGGATGCCGGACATCAACACAGTGCCTTCGTGCAAGATGTAAGCACGGTCCACAATATCCAATGTTTCCCGCACGTTATGGTCGGTGATCAGCACGCCGATGCCGCGCTTTTTCAGATCGGCAACCAGATGGCGGATGTCATCCACCGAAATCGGGTCCACGCCCGCAAAGGGCTCGTCGAGCAGCAGGTATTTGGGATCGGCCGCCAGACAACGGGCGATTTCCACGCGGCGACGCTCCCCGCCTGACAGGGCCAAGGCCGGCGCACGGCGCAGGTGTTCGATGGAAAATTCCGACAGCAAGGCTTCAAGCCGTTCACGCCGCCCGCGCGCGTCAGAGACAGAGATATCCAGAATCGCCGAGATATTGTCTTGCACGCTCAGCCCGCGAAAGATGCTCATCTCTTGCGGGAGGTAGCCGATGCCAAGCTGTGCGCGGCGATACATCGGCAGGGTGGTGACGTTCTTGCCATCAATCGTGACAGTGCCGCCTTCGGGCATGACCAGCCCGGCCACGGCGTAAAACGTGGTCGTCTTGCCGGACCCGTTCGGCCCCAGCAGGGCAACAACCTCGCCCCGGTTCAGCTCCATCGAGAAGTCGCGGATGACAGTTTTCTTGCGGTAGGATTTACGCAGATGTTCGATACGCAGACCGCTTGCGCCATCCGTGACCGTCAAATTCGGGGAAGACATCAGTTGTTGCTGCCCGTTTGCAGGATTGTTTTCACGCGGCCGGACATCTGCGCCGTGCCGTCCGACAGCTTGACGCTCATCGTGTCAGAGCTGAGCGCATTGCGCCCTTGGGTCAGCAGCACGTTCCCCGACATCACGATTGTGCCCGTGTCGATGTCGTAATCCGCGCGCTCTGATTCGGCGGCGTCCTTGCCCGAGACAAGGGTCACACCGCCCGTCGCTTCAAGCCGCGCGATGCCTTCGGCCTCGGCACGATACACAACCAGAACGCGTGCGGCGGACAGGCGCATCTCGCCCTGACCGATTAGCACATTCCCAGTGAAAACAGCCGATCCGTCCCCTTGATCGACGGACAGGTTGTCGGCGGTCACCTCGACGGGCAGGCCGGTATCCTGACGGATCGACCCAAAGGCCACATTGGTCCCTTGTGCGGCGATTGGCATCGCGGAAAGGAGCAGGAAAACGGGCAGCAGTAGGTGTTTCACGTGCGTCACTCTGATTTGGATTTCGGTTTGTATATCAGCTTCACCCGGTTTGTGAAAACCAATTGGGGGGCGGTTTGTTCATCTGTTTGCGTTATCGACATGGCACCAGCCTCCAACGTACCACCTGGGGTAGTGCCGTGGACCGCGCCCGGCGACTGGATATTCAGCCCCGACAGGTCTGACGTGATCTTTTCGCTTTGCAGCCGGTATCCGGTCGAGGTCGTCAGGATCACCTTGCCCAGCAGATCGGCCACGTCCTCGGCGATGTCAAAATCGGCGAGATCCGATTGCAGGCGAAAGGTCGATCCCTCGGGGGTGTTGATTGTCGCACGCAGGTTTTCGGCGTGGTTCATGCCGGTCTGCCCGTCGGGGCGGGTGAGCACATCGGCATAGAACGACAGCTCGTCCCCCTCTGACGTTGCGCCGGTAAAGAAGGGGCCGGTGATCTGCTGGTCGCGCAGGCGATCTTGCACCTCTTTCTCGGCAAAGGGGATGGCCTGCCCGGGATCAATCGCGCGCGACAGCAGGAACAGGGTCGACAGCAGGCCAAGCGCTGCCAAGGGGAACAGCACCTTGAGCCAAGAGATCAGCCTTGTGTAACGGTCCCCCTGCATCGCGCCCTAGCCCAGACCGACGCGTAGGCAGTCGTGGATATGCAGCAGACCTGCGGGGATGTCCCCTTGGGCGGGGTCCAGCACCAGCAGACAGGTGATCTTGCGGGCGTTCATGATGCCCACGGCCTTTTCCGCCAGCGCGTCGGGTGCGACGGTGACAGGGGTCGGCGTCATGACCTCGCGCGCGGTTTTGGACATCAGCCCGTCAAGGTGACGCCCCAAATCGCCGCTGGTGATGATACCGGCAAGCGCGCCGTTGCTGTCGGTGACAATCACCACGCCAAAGGATTTACTGCTCATCGCCATCAGCGCGTCGGACATCGGGGCATCGACCTGCACCAGCGGAAGCGCATCGCCCGTGTGCATCAGATCAGCGACACGGCTAAGCCGTGCGCCAAGTTTGCCACCGGGGTGGAATTCGCGGAAATGTTCGGCGGTGAAGGCGCGGTTTTCCATCAGGGCAATCGCCACAGCATCCCCCATCGCCAGTGTCATCGTGGTCGATGTCGACGGCACCACGCCGGTCCCGCAGGCCTCTGCCAGTTGCGGCAGTTCCAGCACCACGTCGCATTGCGCGCCAAGGCTGCTTTGCGCGCGGCTGGTGATACCGATCAGCGGGATGGAAAAGCGGCGCGAATAGGCGATCAGATTGGCAAGCTCCGGCGCTTCGCCCGAGTTCGAGATCGCAAGCACCACATCATCGCCGGTGATCATCCCCAGATCGCCGTGGCTTGCCTCGGCAGGGTGGACGAACTGCGCGGGCGTGCCGGTGCTTGCCAGCGTCGCGGCGATCTTTTTGGCGATATGGCCGGACTTGCCGATGCCGGTGACAATCACCCGCCCACGGGTCGCGACCAGCAGGTCGATCGCCTGACGAAAACGGTCGTCCAGACTGTCGGCCAGTTGTTCAAGCGCTTGGGCCTCGGTGCGGATGACGCGGCGGGCGGTATCTAGGAAAGGTGTGGTCATGCGTGTGCAAAAATATCCGTTTCGGGCCAGCCGTCCAAATCGAGTTGGGCACGGGTTGGCAAAAATTCAAAACACGCTTGCGCGAGCTCGATGCGTCCTTCGCGGATCAACATCTGGTTCAGCACGTCCCGCAGCTTGTGCAGGTGCAGCACGTCCGAGGCGGCATAGTCGATCTGCGCTTTGGTCAGCGTCTCGGCACCCCAATCACTGGATTGCTGCTGTTTGGAGATATCGACGCTCAGCAGTTCTTGGCAGAGTTTGGCAAGCCCGTGGCGGTCGGTATAGGTGCGCACAAGGCGGCTGGCGATCTTGGTGCAATAGACCGGCGCGGCCTTGGCTCCAAAGGTGTTCAGCAAAGCGGCGATGTCAAACCGGCCATAGTGGAACAGCTTGAGCACATGCGGGTCTTCAAGCAGGGCACAAAGATTAGGGGCCTCGGTCTGGCCCTTGGCGATCTGGACCAGATGCGCGTTCCCGTCACCGCCGGACAGCTGCACGACACACAGCCGGTCACGGTGCGGATGCAGCCCCATGGTTTCGCAATCTATCGCGACCATCGGTCCAAGGTTCAGCCCGTCGGGCAGGTCATTTTGGTAAACTGTATTTGTCATGCCCTCCCTATATCCCGACGGCGCGCGTTGGGAAAGCATCGCTTTCTGCGCGGGCTCAGGCGGTGGCGATTTCCGGCAGGTCGGGGCGTGGGTAGGCCGCGAGCAGGGCAGCAACCCTTTGATGCGCGACCAGACCGGCCCAATCATCGCGGATCAGCGGACGCGGCAGCGCGGGGTGCTTCAGCGCAAGGCGGCGCCAATTATGCACGATCAGGCAGCGCAGGGTCGCAATTTGCAACGGCGTTAGCGTGTCGGCACCAGCAAGATCGCGCGCGACATGGTGCAAGGCGTCTGACAGCTGCGCATAGCTTTCGGCAAGGGAGGCAGGCTCTAGCTGGCGTTTCATCCAGTCGGGGGCAGCCTGACCGGGCAGCGTGGCGGCATCTTTCGGCACAGGCAGGGCGGCGTCCCCGACATAAAGACGCGGCATCAACGTGGTGAATCCCGCCTTTTCCAGCGCGCCGGTGTCGGTGTCATCGGTCACGACCATTTGCCAGTGCTCGGGCAGATCGTCAGGGGTGGCATAGATCCGGCCACTGGCCGCCTGACTTTGGGCGCGGCCTTCGGGGGTGAGGCTGTGATGGCTGATCCGCCCGTGTTTCTCGGAGGCGATCCATTTGTCCTTGCGCAAACGATGCAGAGCCACGCGCGCTGCCTCGGGGCGGACGTCCATCGCCGACATGATCGCCGACAGCACCGGCCCGCCGATGATCTGCCCTTCCTGTCGGGCCAGATCACCAAAGAGACTGATCATAAGGGACCAGACGCGCTGGCCGCCAAGGTCTTTCAGAGGGGCGATCGCAAGGTCAAAGTCGTCAATAGGCATTCATCGTCAGCAATTCATACTCGGCCACGGCGGCATCATCCTGATTGGTCAGGGTCACGTGCCAGCGTACCTCACCGTATTCGTCATTGCGAGGCGTCTTTGCCTTGACGCTGAGCCGGACCTTGATGCTGTCGCCCGCCTGCACCGGTGCCATAAAGCGCAGGTTGTCCAGCCCGGTATTCGCTAGCACAGGGCCGGGGTCAGGCTGCACGAACAGCCCTGCGGCAAAGCTCAGCAGCAGATAGCCATGGGCAACACGGCCCGGAAAGAACGGGTTCGCCTTGGCGGCAGCGTCATCCATATGCGCGTAAAACGTATCACCGGTGAAATGGGCGAAAGTCTCGATATCCTCCAGCGACACGGTGCGGCTGGCAGAATTGAACGTCTCGCCCAGATCCAGCGCGCCAAAGCGGCGGGTGAACGGGTGGTCGCGGTCCGAAATCTCGGTCGCGCCGGGCACCCATTGCTTGCCGATGGCGGTCAGAATATCGGGGCTGCCCTGAATGGCGGTGCGCTGCATATAGTGCATGACGCCGCGCACGCCGCCCAGTTCCTCGCCGCCGCCTGCACGCCCCGGACCCCCGTGGACCATATGGGGCAGGGGGGCACCGTGGCCCGTCGCCTCGGCCATCGAGTCGCGGTTGTTGAAATAGAGCCGCCCGTGAAACGCGCCTGCGCCCATGACCATGTCGCGTGCGGTCTCGCCGTCGCGGGTGATGATGGAGGCGACCAGTGACCCTTTGCCTTTGTTCAGCAGCGCGATGGCGTGATCGGTGTCGCGGTAAGGCATGATGGTGGACACAGGGCCAAAAGCCTCGGTGTCGTGCACATGCGTGGCGGCATCGGGATCGGCGCAGTGGAACAGCATCGGCGGGACAAAGGCACCTTTCTGGGCATCCGCGCCCTCGACCGCAAAGGCATCGGGGTCGCCAAAGACACGCGTCGCCTCTGACCCGATCAGGGCGGCTTTCTCAAGAACGTCGCGGCGCTGCGATTGCGAAACAAGCGCGCCCATTTTCGTGCCTTCAAGACGGGGATCGCCGATGGCGACTTTGGCCAATCGGTCCGACAGCGCAGCGATCAGCGCATCCACATGGGGTTGCGGTACCATGATCCGGCGGATGGCGGTACATTTCTGCCCCGCCTTGGCCGTCATCTCGCGCTGGACCTCTTTCACAAACAGATCAAACTCGGGCGTGCCGGGGCCCGCATCAGACCCTAACACAGAGGCATTGAGACTATCCTGTTCAGACGCGAACCGGACGGAGCGTTCGACCAACACAGGGTTGCTGCGCAGTTTCAGCGCGGTTTCGGCAGAGCCGGTAAAGCTGACGACATCCTGACAATCGAGGTGGTCCAGCATATCGCCCAAGCCCCCCGTCACCAACTGGATCGCGCCGTCTGGCAGAATGCCGGATTGGATCATCAGGCGGAAACAGGCCTCGGTCACCTGACAGGTGGCGGTGGCGGGTTTGACGATGGCAGGCACCCCGGCCAGCAGCGTCGGGGCGAGCTTTTCCAACATGCCCCAAACGGGGAAGTTGAAAGCGTTGATATGCACCGCAACGCCCTGCAGCGGTGTGCAGATGTGGCGGCCCATGAACTGACCCGCGCGGCCCAGCTGTTCGACGGGACCGTCAAGATAGACCTGATCATCCGGCATTTCGCGGCGACCTTTGGCGGCGTAGACCTGCATCGTACCGATCCCGCCATCCACGTCGATCATGTGGTCAGCCTGCGTGCCGCCTGTGTCGAACGACAGCTCGTACAGGCTCTGTTTATGGTCATTGAGGTAGAGCGCGACGGACTTGAGCATCCGGGCACGGTCGTGAAAAGTCAGCTTGCGCAGGGCAGGGCCGCCGGTGTCACGGGCATAGGCCAGCATCGTCTGAACCTGCAGCGCGTCATTGCCGGCTTGGGCGATCACATCGCCGGTGATCGCACTTGCGATGTTGCGTGCACCGGCACCGGGGTTGATCCATTGTCCGGCGGCAAAGCTTTGGATATCGCGCATATTGGGCCCCTTAGTGATGGTCGTAGTCAATGAAAAGCGTGTCGCTCAGCGGATAGCTTTGGCAGCTCAGCCGGTATCCCCGTTCGACTTCGTAGTCCTCCAGCGCGTGGTTCGACAGCATCTCGACCTCGCCTTCGGTGACCTTGCACATGCAGGTCGAACAGACCCCCGCCTTGCAGGCAAAGGGCGCATCAAGGTTATTCTCTAGCGCGGCATCCAGCACCGACTGCCCTTTCGCCATGGTAAAGCTGTGTTGCGCGCCGTCGATTTTCACGGTCACCTGCGTTTGCGCCTGACCTTCGCTGCGCTTGGCCATTTCCTGTTTCGCCAGACGGCCCTGTTGGCTTTCGCTGAACAGTTCGAACTTGATCTGTTCAGGCTCTAACCCGTGGGTTTTCAGGGCATCCGCGATGGCCAACATCATCGGCTCCGGCCCGCAGATAAAGGCCATGTCCATGTCCGATACGTCGATCCAGGTCTTGAACAACTCGGCGCATTTATTCTGGTCTACACGGCCGGTGAACAGGTCGATGTCCTGCCCGCTTTCCAGCATGTGGATGACGCTCAACCGGCCCATATAGCGGTTCTTGAGATCCTCCAGCTCTTCGCGGAACATGATCGTGTTCACAGCGCGGTTGGCATAGACCAGCGTAAAGGTCGATTTGGGCTCGCGTTTCAGCACCGTCTTGAGGATCGACAGCACGGGCGTGATCCCCGACCCGCCGGCAAAGCCAAGGTAATTCCGCGCGCGATCAGGCTCTAACCCGGCGGAAAACGTGCCTTGGGGGGGCATGGCATGCAGCGTATCCCCGACCTTCAATACCTCGTTCGCAAAGGTAGAGAAGGCACCGCCATCGACCCGCTTGATCCCCACTTGCAGCACGCCGTCGTCCAGACCGGCGCAAATGGAATAGTTGCGGCGCAGCTCGGTCCCGTCGAAATCCTGTTTGAAGGTCAGATACTGACCCTGCTTGAAGGCAAACGCCTGCGGGTCTTCGGGTTGTAGGGTCAAGACCACCGCGTCGCGGATGGTGCGGTGAATATCAGTCACTAATAAGGGGAGAAATTGGCTCATGGGTCAGATACACTTAAAATAATCGAAGGGTTCCAGACAGTCGGTGCAGCGCCATTGCGCCTTGCAGGGTGTCGATCCGAACTGGCTGATCTTTTCCAGATGCGTCGATTGGCAACGGGGGCAGCGTTCGGGGCCACCTGCGGGTTGGGGCGGGGCGATGCCGTAGCTTTCCAGCTTGGCGCGGCCCGCGTCGGTCATCCAGTCAGAAGGTCCAGGCAGGCGAAAGCTGCCGCTTTAGAGCCAGTTTTTCGATCCCGTGCCCGCGCAATGCCGTTTCGATATCAAGGTTGATGATCGTCGTCGCGGGGCAGCCGGAGTAGGTCGGCGTCACCGTGACCTCTAGCGTGTCACCCTGCCATTGCACATCGCGGATAATCCCCAGATCGGTCAGCGAGATTACCGGAATCTCGGGGTCCGGCACGGCGTGGAGCCAGCCCCAAACAGTCTCTAACGAAGGCTTTTCGACTACCATGTCGCATCCGGGTAGGCGCGTTGCAGCCATTGCATCTGCGTCAGCATATGCCCCAGATGTTCCGAATGGCGTTTACCGGACTTGCCGCCGCGATGGCCGAAATCGCTTTCGGGCCGTGTTAGCGTGGCGGCGGTGAAGACATCGTTCACCAAGGTATCATAGGCGGCGCGCAGGGAGGCAGGATCGGGTGCAATGCCTGCTGCGACCATAGCCTCGTCCACAGCGTCCGCGACGAACATTTCCCCGACATAGGGCCACAACAGGTCCAGCGCGTTCTGCATGCGGCGGTGGCTTTCCTCGGTGCCGTCGCCAAGGCCGATCACCGTGTCTGTCGCGCGCTCCAGATGGTAGGTCACCTCTTTGCTCGACTTTTCCGCGATGGCGGCGATCTGTGCATCGCTGCTTTCCATCAGGGCGGTCAGCTGCGACAGGTGCCATGCGTCAAACAGGAACTGGCGCATGATCGTCTGGCCGAAATCGCCGTTGGGCTGTTCGACCAACAACAGATTGCGGAAATCCCAGACGTCACGGTGAAAGGCAAGCCGATCCGCATCGCGACCCGCGTCTTCGACCTTACCCGCCAGATCCAGCCAAAGCGTGGTCTGGCCGATCAGGTCCAGCGCGGTATTCGCCAGCGCGATGTCTTCCTCCAGCACAGGGGCGTGGCCGCACCATTCCGAAACGCGGTGCCCCAGAACAAGGGTGTTATCCCCCATCCGGCATAGAAATTCGAACAAATTTCCTTTGTTAGGATCTATATTTGCCGTGCTCACATCGCCCCCACTTCGTCTGGAATGTCAAAGAAGGTGGGGTGGCGGTAGACTTTGTCGTTAGCGGGCTCGTATAGCGGGCCTTTTTCCTCGGGCGAGGAGGCGGCGATATGGGCGGCCTCGACGACCCAGATGCTCACGCCTTCGTTGCGGCGCGTATAAACATCGCGGGCATTCTTGATCGCCATTTCGGCGTCAGCGGCGTGAAGCGACCCGACGTGGCGATGGCTCAGCCCGTGCTGACCGCGAATGAAAATCTCGAATAGGGGCCATTCATCGGCGCGCGCCTTGCCGTGGTCGACCGCTTGGGTGCCGGGGTAGGGTTTTGCTTCTGGGCTGCTCATCTTGCTTACTCCGCTGCCAGTTTCGCGGCGCGTTTCTTCGCCGCATGTGCCATCAAACCGTCCCGCACCCACGCGCCGTCGTCCCACGCCTTGTTGCGCGCGGCGAGCCGTTCGGTATTGCAGGGGCCATTGCCCTTGAGCACGTCAAAGAATTCGTCCCAATCGGGCTGGGTAAAGTCGTAATGCCCGCGTTCCTCGTTCCACTTAAGATCGGGGTCGGGAACGGTGAGGCCCAGATATTCGGCCTGCGGGACACATTCATCGACGAACTTCTGACGCAGCTCGTCGTTGGAGTTCATCTTGATCTTCCACGCCATCGATTGCGCCGAATGGACGGAATTTTCGTCCGACGGGCCAAACATCATCAGCGCAGGCCCCCAGAAGCGGTTCAGCGCGTCCTGCGCCATCTTGCGCTGCGCGTCTGTGCCCTTCGCCATCTTCATCATGATGTCGTAGCCCTGGCGCTGGTGGAACGATTCCTCTTTGCAGATACGCACCATCGCGCGTGCATAGGGGCCGTAGGATGTGCGTTGCAACGGCACTTGGTTCATGATCGCGGCCCCATCCACGAGCCAGCCGACAGCCCCCATATCGGCCCATGTCAGGGTCGGATAATTGAAGATAGAGCTATATTTCATTTTGCCCGACAGAAGGTCGCGGGTCAGCTGGTCACGGCTGACCCCCAGTGTTTCAGCGGCGCAATAGAGATACAGACCGTGGCCTGCCTCGTCCTGCACCTTGGCGAGCAGGATCGCCTTACGCTCCAGCGTCGGGGCACGGGTGATCCAGTTGCCTTCTGGCAACTGGCCCACGATTTCCGAATGCGCGTGCTGGCCGATCTGCCGGATCAGGTTCTTGCGATACCCCTCCGGCATCCAGTCTTTGGGTTCAATCTTGCCGCCCGCATTTATCCGTTCCTGAAAGGCGCGTTCCTGCGGATCCATCTCTTCGAGAGATTTGACACCTTGGCCGGTGGATTTGATCATCTGTGCATACATCGTTCAGATCCTTTCAGGGGGATAATTGCGTTAAGCGCGTTCGAGGATGATAGCGACGCCTTGGCCGACGCCGACACACATGGTGCACAGCGCATAGCGGCCGCCTGTGCGTTTCAACTGCAGGGCTGCGGTCATGACCAGACGGGCACCGGACATCCCCAACGGGTGACCGATGGCAATCGCGCCGCCGTTGGCATTCACATGAGGCGCATCATCCGCCACGCCAAGCGCGCGCAATGTGGCGATCCCTTGCGACGCGAATGCTTCGTTCAGTTCAATCACATCCATCTGGTCGATGGTCAGACCTGCGCGGGCCAGAACTTTCTGACTGGCAGGAACAGGGCCGATGCCCATGACGCGCGGTTCAACACCGGCGGCAGAGATCCCGACAACGCGCGCAATCGGGGTCAACCCGTGCTGCGACGCCGCCGCCTCAGAGGCCATCAGCATCGCCGCCGCGCCGTCGTTGACGCCAGAGGCATTGCCCGCAGTCACGGTCAGGTCGGGGCCGTTGATCGGGCGCAGCTTGGTCAGCGCGTCAATCGTGGTGCCGGGGCGCGGGTGTTCGTCGCGGTCAAAGACAATCGGGTCGCCCTTGCGCTGCGGGATCGACACGGGGGTGATCTCGTCGGCGAAAACACCGGCCTTGTCCGCCGCTTCCCAGCGGTCCTGACTGCGCTTGGCAAAGGCGTCCTGATCTTCGCGGCTGATATCATAATCCGTAGCCACGTTATCGCCGGTTTCGGGCATGGATTCGACGCCGTATTGCGCCTTCATCTTGGGGTTCACAAAGCGCCAGCCAATGGTGGTATCATAGACAGCGTTGTTGCGCGAGAAGGCGGTTTCCGCCTTGGGCATCACGAAAGGCGCGCGGGTCATGCTTTCGACACCGCCGGCAATCGCCAGATCCATGTCGCCGGCCTTGATCGCACGGGCCGCGACGCCGACCGCATCCATGCCAGAGGCACACAGACGGTTGATCGTTGCACCGGGCACATCGACCGGCAGGCCGGCCAGCAGGGCCGCCATACGGGCCACGTTACGGTTGTCTTCGCCGGCCTGGTTGGCACAGCCAAAGATCACGTCATCGATTTTGGACCAATCCAGATCAGGATTGCGGGCCATCAGTGCGGCAATCGGTGCCGCTGCCAGATCATCGGCGCGGACCGATGACAATGCGCCGCCAAAGCGGCCGATGGGTGTGCGCTGCGCGTCACAAATAAAAGCGTCCATGAAAGTCTCCCTTGGTTGACGAGCGTAGGGATAGTCGCGATTCGACGCAACTTAAATGTTACCTGACATTTTTCAGTTTGCATATTTTGTAACATAAGAGCGGACAGGATAACGCGCAAGGAGGTCTGTTCGGGCCGCTTGGGCAAGGCGCGCAACCTTCCCCCGCAGGAGCGCTGGAACAGGGGTGGAAACCCCGTTAAAACAATGCGCAAGATGCGCCCCAGACTGATTTGACCCGAACGGACCTGACCCATGCATAGTGTGACCCTTCTAACCTCTCCTCAACGCCCGCAGCTTGAGGCGTCTCTGGTCGATGCCGTGCGCAACGCATGGGGCGGCGGGGATGCGGTCTGGCTTGCTCCGGACGAGGCGGCGGGCTTTGACATGAAGCGGATGCCGGGCAATCGCTGGGATGTCTGGGCCGAATGTCAGGGGATGGGGGTCGATCTGGTGATCACCCCGTCGGAAGGCCGCCGCAAGAAGATGCTGCTGGCGGATATGGACAGCACCATGATCCAGCAGGAGTGTATCGACGAGCTGGCAGATGAAGCCGGGGTCGGGGACCGCGTCAAAGATATCACCGCCCGCGCCATGAACGGAGAGCTTGATTTCAACGCCGCCCTGCGCGAACGGGTTGGTCTGTTAAAAGGGTTGGACGAGGCGGTGATCACCCGCGTGCTGGCCGAACGGATCACCCATATGCCCGGCGGCAAGACCCTGATCGCCACGATGAAGGCAAATGGTGCCTATGCGGCGCTTGTGTCGGGCGGTTTCACGGCGTTCACCGCCGCCGTGGCAGAGGCGCTTGGCTTTGATGAGAACCGCGCGAATACGCTGATCGCATCGGATGGCGTGCTGACGGGCGACGTCGGCGTGCCGATCCTGGGCAAACAGGCCAAGGTCGATGCGCTGGAACAGATCACCGCGCGGCTGGGGCTGTCAGAAGGACGACGTGATTGCCGTGGGCGACGGGGCAAACGATCTGGGCATGCTGGCGCGCGCGGGCATGGGCGTGGCGCTGCACGCCAAGCCCGCCGTGGCGGCGGAATGTGACGTGCGGATCAACTTTGGCGATCTGACGGCGCTGCTTTATGTGCAGGGGTACGCCAAGGACGAATTCGTCATCTAGGCGCGCAAGCTGCATGGGGCGCTGCCCCATACCCCGGGATTTTTAACCATTTGGAAGCGATGTTACGCAAAGCCAGCGGCAGGCTTGAGCGTGCCCGTGATGATGCCGCGCCGGTTTTCTATCGGGGCATTGCGGTATTTCAACGCTTCGGGGTGGTTCGGGTCGAGCGCGCCGAGTTTGACCAGGATCGAGGTGATCGCGCATTCGGCCGCGCGTTTGGTGCCACAGGCCGCCTTGAGAGCCACGCCGATGTTCTGATCCGGCAGGATCGCGATGAAGAACCCCTCGGCCCCGGTTTTGAGCGCGACCTTGCCGTTCATCGCGCGCATCAGATTGGTGCAGGCGCGGGTCTCGCCGGCGACAAGGTCGGGGTGCAGGCGCATGGCCTGATGCAGCCGCGCCTCGGCCGACCCATCAGGAGCAGCGGCGAAATGCGCCATGGCGCGGGCCATACCATGTAGCGTGGTTGCAAAATTCGGGACAGAGCAGCCGTCGATCCCGAAGCCGGGCGAGGTGGTGCCGGTCACACGCTCGAACGCCTCGAGACAGGCGCGTTGCACCGGGTGGTCCGGCTTTTCATAATCCGCGCCGCCGCCCATATGAGCGTTGACCGACAAGAAGCCCGCGTGTTTGCCGGAACATTCATGGTGGATCTGGCAAGGCTGGGTGTCAGAACACACCAGTGCATTGCGCGCGGCCTCGTCACCGGGAAGTGCCGTGCCGCAGCGAAAGGCGCTGTCGTCCAGCCCCAACGTCTTGAGCCAGTCAGAGATGATGCCCACATGCAAATCCGCCGCCTGATGGGACGCGCAGGCCAGCGCCAGATGTTGGGGCCCAAGGCCATAGGCATCGGCGGCACCGGACTGGATCAGGGGCAGCGCCTGGATCATCTTGGCAGAGGAGCGCGGCAGGATCACCGTGTCGGGATCGCCCCAAGTCTGCAGGATCTGACCGCTGCTGTCACAGACCACCGCATGACCCGAATGCACGCTTTCCAGAAACGGACCACGCCAGATTTCAGCAAAGGGGGCTGCTTGGGTCATGAATTATCCTTTTCGTTGGCGAATTCCTGCCAATCAGGGTTTCGTGTGTCGCCTGTTTGCCGTTATTATGCTTGTTGACGAGAGAAATACAGTTCCTTTGATCAAGAGCGCCTCCCGAAGGGCTGCCATTGGGGAATTGTTGTGATGTTGAGGTTAATGGCGGCTGGAGGCCCAGGTAGATGATGAACTTTAGGACGATTGGTTTTGCGGCGGCGCTGGCGGGTCTGAGCGCAGGCAGCGTTTTCGCGCAAGCGCAAAGCACGAACCGCGTGGCAGCAGAGACGGACTGGAGCGTATTCGTCGAAGACAACCCGACCGAATGCTGGGGCGTGTCCACGCCGAAGGAATCCGTGAACTCCCGCGATGGTCGCGTTGTGGCGGTGAACCGTGGCCAGACGCTGCTGATGGTCTTTTACCGTCCAAGCGCGGGGGCCAAGGGGCAGGTGGCCTTTACCGGCGGCTATCCCTTTGCTTCGGGGTCGACGGTCAACATGAACATCGGCGGCACCACGTTCGAGCTGTTCACCGAAGGCGAATGGGCCTGGCCTGCGACCACCGAGGACGACAACAAGATCATCGCCGCGATGAAACGTGGCGCGGATGCCAAGCTGATGGGCCGTTCCGGGCGTGGGACACAGACCGAGGACACGTTCTCGCTTCTGGGGTTCACAGCTGCGGTTGAAGATGCGGCCAAACGCTGCGGCGGCTAGGTTTTTCCGCCTGAACTGATCGCAAAGCCCTGCCATTGGCGGGGCTTTTTCACACCAAGGGTTTGGTCGATAAATCGGCCATGACGGGCGAAGCTATGCACTCAGCCCGGCCCAGCAATGCGGCGTTTCCTTTTGATTTAGGGAAAAATCCCTATATAGAGCGCTCAAACCCCTGCACACCGGAGAATCCCCATGTCTGCGACCGCGCCGATTACTCAAGATGTCATGACCATTCCGCGTAAGCAGGCGGAGGGGCCGGTGAACCTTGTCGGGTTGACCCGTGATGCCATGCGCGCCGCGTTGATCGCAGAAGGCACGCCTGAGAAACAGGCGAAGATGCGTGTGGGGCAGATCTGGCAGTGGATCTATCAATGGGGCACCCGCGATTTTGCCGATATGACTAACCTGTCGAAAGCCTTCCGTGCCGAGCTGGCCGAGAAGTTCGTGATCGAGGTGCCCGAGGTCGTGACCAAGCAGGTGTCCGAAGACGGCACGCGCAAATATCTGGTGCGCATCGCGGGCGGCCATGAGGTCGAGGTGGTGTATATTCCCGAAGAGGGGCGCGGCACCTTGTGCGTCAGCTCTCAGGTCGGCTGCACGCTGACCTGTTCCTTCTGTCACACTGGCACGCAAAAGCTGGTGCGCAACCTGACCGCGGCCGAGATTATCGGGCAGGTGATGGTGGCGCGGGATGATCTGGGCGAATGGCCCGTGCCCGGTACGCTGACCGATGCGCCGCGGCTGTTGTCCAACATCGTGCTGATGGGCATGGGCGAACCGCTGTATAACTTTGAAAACGTGCGCGACGCGATGAAGATCGCGATGGACCCCGAGGGGATCCAGCTGTCGCGCCGCCGGATCACCTTGTCGACCTCCGGTGTTGTGCCAGAGATCGCGCGCACCGCCGAAGAGATTGGCTGCCAGCTGGCTGTATCTTTCCACGCCACCACGGACGAGGTGCGCAACAAGCTGGTGCCGATCAACAAACGCTGGAACATCGCCGAGCTGATCGAGGCGCTGCGGGCCTACCCCAAAGTCAGCAACTCTGAACGGATCACGTTCGAATATGTCATGCTGGATGGTGTGAACGATTCAGACGCCGATGCGCATCGTCTGATTGAATTGATCCGCGGTATCCCCGCCAAGATCAACCTGATCCCTTTCAACGAATGGCCCGGCGCGCCGTATAAGCGGTCGTCGAACAACCGCATTCGCGCGTTCTCCGAGATTGTGTATCAGGCAGGCTACGCCTCGCCCGTGCGTAAACCGCGGGGTGAAGATATCATGGCGGCCTGCGGTCAGTTGAAATCGGCGACAGAGCGTGAACGCAAGTCCCGCAAGCAGATCGAGGCTGACGCGGGGATGTAACCGCCCTTAATTCAACGTGAAATCCACGATGCAGCCGTCCCGAATGGGGCGGCTGTTTGCATTTCAAGGCGTTTGATTGTGGCGGGGTCACCCTGAAATGACCTTGGGCCTGCCACATTTAAGCAGAAATTAAGTCATCATCGCCCAGAATATTGTTTCCATCGACAACACAATCAGGAGCGATACTGCGATGACTGTTATTATCAAGAACGACGCCTTTATCACTGCCGATGTACTGGCGCTTGTGACCCGCGAACGCGAAAGCGCCTTGTCCTACCGCGAATGGAAACATCGTCTGGCCGGCTATGGCTATGGGGTACGTGACACGGACCACGGGTCCGTTCTGGAAACGCTGCCGCATCACGTTGAGGTCTGTGTGCTTCCGGCCGATCTTTGCGCCTGATCTGACCGGGGTCTTTATTTTGAACGCCCGGGGACTTCATCTCGGGCGGGGGCTGTATCCCAGTTTTCGATCAGCTTCATCGCCTCGTCGGCGGTTTCAACGAATTGGAACAGGTCCAGATCCTGATCAGAGATCGTGCCCGCGTCTGCCAGCGCATCCCAGTTGATGATCTTTTCCCAGAAGGTACGGCCGAACAGCAGGAACGGCACACGGCTCATCCGGCCTGTCTGGATCAGGGTCAGCGTTTCGAACATCTCGTCCAGCGTGCCAAAGCCGCCGGGGAAGACACAGATCGCCCGCGCGCGCATCAGGAAATGCATCTTGCGGATCGCGAAGTAGTGAAAGTTAAAGCACAGCTCCGGTGTGACATATTCATTCGGGGCCTGTTCGAAGGGTAGAACGATGTTCAGCCCGATAGATTGCCCGCCGGCGTCGACGGCACCACGGTTGCCTGCCTCCATCACGCCGGGGCCACCGCCAGTGACGATCACGTTGTCTTGCCCGTCACTCTCCATCGATTTCAGCGTCATCAGCCGCGCGAATTCGCGGGCCTCGTCATAGAAATGGGACAGATCGGCCAGTGTTTTGGTGCGGGCCTTGTCTTTATGGGCAGGGGCGGGAATACGCGCGCCGCCGAATAGAACGATGGTGGATTTCACACCATGGGCGTCCAGCTCCATCTCGGGCTTGAGCAATTCCAGTTGCAGCCGGACGGGGCGCAGCTCCTGACGGCACATGAAGTCGTCATCGGTAAAGGCCAGCCGGTATGCCGGGGCGCGCGTTTGCGGCGTGTCGGGTACATCCTGCGCGGTGGCGCGGTCGTCGCCGGCCTTGCGCAAGGGGTGGCGTTTGGATTCGGTCATCATACTCTCCGGTCTGTGCGGGCGACGGGTGCCCTTTGCTGCAACATGCCTGCCTTTGCCGCAAATGACCACGCCATCCGACGTCATTGCACCACAGCCCCGACGACTGTATAGCCAAGCGCAACATTTGACCCTCATTCGCCGGAGCTACACCCATGTCGAACGCCCAACTTGAAACCGCCATCGAAGCCGCCTGGGACGCCCGTGACACGATCACTTCGGCCACCACCGGCGAAACACGTGACGCGATCGAAGACACGCTGGCCGCGCTGGACAGCGGCAAGCTGCGCGTTGCCGAAAAGATGGAGAACGGCGACTGGCATGTGAACCAATGGGCCAAGAAAGCGGTCCTGCTGGGCTTCCGCATCAAGGATATGGAACAGCAAGACGGCGGCCCGCAGGGCAGCGGTTGGTGGGACAAGGTCGATAGCAAGTTCAAAGGCTGGAACGATGCCGACTGGAAAGAGGCGGGCTTTCGCGCCGTGCCCAATTGTGTCGTGCGCAAATCGGCCTATATCGCGCCGGGCGTCGTGCTGATGCCGTCCTTTGTGAACATCGGCGCCTATGTCGACAGCGGCACAATGGTGGATACATGGGCGACCGTCGGGTCGTGTGCGCAGATCGGCAAGAACGTCCACCTGTCGGGTGGCGTTGGCATCGGTGGCGTGCTCGAGCCCATGCAGGCTGGCCCGACAATCATCGAAGACAACTGCTTTATCGGTGCGCGTTCCGAGGTGGTCGAAGGCTGTATCGTCCGCGAAGGCTCCGTTTTGGGGATGGGGGTCTACATCGGCCAGTCGACCAAAATCCTCGACCGTGAAACCGGCGAAGTCTTCTATGGCGAAGTGCCAGCGGGGTCGGTCGTTGTGGCGGGGTCCATGCCGTCGAAGAACGGTGTGCACCTTTATTGCGCCGTGATCGTGAAGCGCGTCGACGAAAAGACCCGCTCCAAAACCTCGATCAACGAGCTGCTGCGCGACTAAGGGAACCTTTTCACAGACCTGTGAGTTCACTCTATGAAACAAGATTTATGGAGAATTTGAAATGACAGGTCTGGGTTGGTTCGCAGCAATAATCGTCGGTGGTCTGGCCGGTTGGATCGCGGAAAAGATCATGAAGTCCGATATGGGGCTGATCATGAACATTATTCTGGGGATCATTGGCGCGATCGTTGCCAACTTCCTGCTGATGACAATCGTCGGTGCGACCTTGGGTGGCTGGATTGGTCAGCTGGTCGTCGGCGTCATCGGGGCCTGCCTGTTGATTTGGGTCACACGTTTGGTACGCGGACGTAGCTGACCCTTTTCAGACGACACAGAACACGATAGGGCTGCCGCATCTTAATGCGGTGGCCCTTTTTATGTCTGACCAGAAGAAACCCAAGAAACCGTCACGCCAGCAGGTCTATACGCTGCTGGTCGAGATTGGCCGCAAAGAGGGCGACGGCCTGCCGGACAAGGCGACGGGCGCTGCGCTGATGTGCTTTGCCTCGGGTATCGACGAAGCGGAAGCCGTGCGCGAGACGGTCGCCATCCTGAAACAGGCCGATACCAACCCGCTGGACGTGACCGGATATGGCACGATTGCGGACCGCGAGGCCGAAGGCCACGAGATTGACGAAGACGAACGGGCCTTGATGGCGCGGGCGCTGGACGAAAACTCTGTCATTATTGCGCAGATGACGCCTTTCTTCGACTAAGGTTCCTGCGCGGCTTTGCAGCGCTGGCGTAGGCTATGTGGCTCACCGCTTTGTGTATTTCCGCGCTGCCCCTTGGCTTTGGTGGATTTTCCCCACAAATGTAGGGCGACACCGCGACACACGCCGAAGGAGCCCTGATATGTCCAGCATCGATCCCGTAGACCTGACCGCCAAACTGGTGCGTTGCCCGTCGGTCACCCCCGCAGATGGGGGCGCGCAAGAGGTGCTGTTCGATCTGCTGACCGAGGCGGGGTTTGACTGTGCCTGGGCGGACCGTGGCGGGATCAAGAACCTCTTTGCGCGTTGGGGCAACAAGGGCAACACCCGCAGCTTTGGCTTTAACGGTCACACCGATGTCGTGCCCATCGGGAACGAGGCCGACTGGACGATGCCGCCTTTTGGCGCAGAGATCAAAGACGGCATCATGTACGGGCGCGGCACCACCGATATGAAATCCGGTGTGGCAGCCTTTACCGCCGCGGCCATCGACTTTGTCCGCGACACGCCCCCCGATGGGTCCATCGTGCTGGCAATCACCGGTGACGAGGAAGCCGAAGGCATCGACGGCACCCGCGCCTTGCTGGATTACATGCAAGAGGCGGGCGAACGGATGGATGTTTGTCTGGTAGGGGAGCCGACATGTCCGAACAAAATGGGCGAGATGATCAAGATCGGGCGACGCGGGTCGCTGAACGCGCGTTTTCGCGTGATCGGCAAACAGGGCCATGCGGCCTATCCTCACCGCGCCAATAACCCGATGCCTGCGATGATGCGGCTGATGGATCAGCTTGCCTCGCATCAGCTGGACGAGGGGACGGACCATTTCGATCCTTCCACGCTGGCGATTGTCACCGTCGATACCGGCAACCCCGCGACCAACGTGATCCCGGCTGAAACCCGCGCGACGGTGAACATCCGTTTTAACGACAAGCATTCGGGCGCTAGCCTGACCACCTGGCTGGAGGAACAGGCCGCCGCGATCCGCGACAGTTTTGGCGTGCAGGTCGAGCTAAAGGTCAAGATTTCGGGCGAGAGCTTTATCACGCCACCGGGTGAGCTGTCTGATCTGGTGTCCAAAGCGGTGCAGGCAGAGACGGGGGTGACGCCTGAACTGTCCACCTCTGGCGGGACGTCGGATGCGCGGTTCATGAAGCACCATTGCCCTGTGGTTGAATTCGGGCTGGTTGGTCAGTCCATGCACGAGGTCGACGAAAACGTCGAGGTGGCGCAGATCCACCAGCTCAAATCCATCTATACCCGCATCCTGAAGGACTATTTCGCATGACCGCCCATATCGCCGTGACCGAAGACCTCGCCAGCTGTCACCTGCTGCGCCGGATCGTTTTTATCGAAGAGCAGAACGTGTCGGAAGCCGATGAAATGGACGACCGCGATGACGACGCGACGCATTTCCTTGCCACCGAGGAAGAGCTGCCGATCGGCTCTGCGCGAATGCATATCAAGGGTGATACGGCCAAGATCGGGCGCGTATGTGTGATCAAATCCCACCGCGGTACGGGGCTTGGCGCGGCGCTGATCCGCGCGGCGGTAGACGAGGCGCGCAAGGATCCTGCCGTGCGCTTCGTGAAGCTGGGCGCGCAGCTGCATGCCTTGGGGTTCTACGAAAAGCTGGGGTTCGTGGCACAGGGGCCGGTCTTTGACGACGCCGGCATTGATCACCGCGAGATGGTGCTGTCGCTTTGAACCGCACGCTGGTCATCATGGTGAAAGAGCCGCTGCCGGGGCGGGTCAAGACGCGGCTTGGCCGTGATCTGGGCATGACTGCTTCCGCGTGGTGGTTCCGGCATCAGACCCGCGCGTTGATCCGCCGTGTGCAAGACCCGCGCTGGCAGGTGGTGCTGGCGGTCGCGCCGGATCGGGCAGGGCTGTCCAGCCGTGTCTGGCCCGCGCATCTACCGCGCTGGCCGCAGGGGCGCGGTGATCTAGGCGACCGTATGGGCCGTATGCTGCGTGCTGCGCCCCCGGGGCCGGTCTGTGTCATCGGGGCGGATATTCCGGGTGTGACCGCGGCGCGGGTGGCCGATGCGTTTCGCGCGCTCGGGTCGCATGACGCGGTGTTCGGGCCTGCACCGGACGGGGGCTATTGGCTGGTCGGGCTGAAACGCGCCCGCCCCGTGCCGCCGCGCCTGTTTGAAAACGTCCGCTGGTCCACGGAGCATGCGCTGGCCGATACCGTCGCCACGCTGCCCGATCACCGCATCGCACAGGTCGCCACATTGCGGGACGTGGATACAATCGACGATTTGCCCATGACGAAGCGGGGTGCGCGTGCTACCTCGTGAAGCATGAGCAAAATACCTTCAAAGCCCGAGATCCTTGACTGGATCGCCGAAAACCCCACTCTGACCGCCAAGCGTGACATCGCCAAGGCGTTCGGCATCAAAGGGGCGGCCCGGATCGATCTGAAACGCGTGCTGAAAGAGCTGGAGGCCGAAGGCCATCTGGAAAAGCGCAAGCGCAGCTATCAGGACCCTGACCGCTTGCCGCCGGTGTCTGTGTTACAGGTCACGGGGCCGGACAAGGATGGTGATCTGTTTGCCAAACCGATGGAGTGGCAGGGCGAAGGCGTGGAGCCCGTGGTGCTGGTGATCCCCCGTGCCTCTGACCCGGCCTTGGGTGCGGGCGACCGTATTCTGGCGCGGTTGACGCTGGTACAGGCGCAAGACCACCACTACGAGGCGCGGCTGATCCGCCGCATTGGCGCGAACCCGCAGCGGGTCTTGGGAATCTTCCGCAAGACCACAGAGGGCGGGCGCATTGTGCCCATCGACAAAGGGTCCGACAAGGAATGGTGGGTGCCCGGAGACGCGACCCACGGGGCCAAGGATGGCGAGCTGGTCGAGGCGGAGCAGGCCGGACCAAAGGCGCGCATGGGATCGCCACGGGCGCGTATCATTGAACGGCTGGGGGACCCGTCGGCGCCCAAGGCCGTGTCCCTGATCGCGATCCATCAGCATGGTATCCCCGACGACTTTCCTGACGACGTGATGGCGCAGGCCGATTCCGCGAAACCCGTGGGCCTGAAAGGGCGCGAGGATCTGCGCGATTTGCCCCTGATCACCATCGACCCGTCGGACGCGCGGGACCATGATGACGCGTGCTATGCCCATGCTGACGAAGACCCCAAGAACGAGGGCGGCCATGTCGTCTGGGTCGCGATTGCCGATGTGGCGGCCTATGTCACCCCCGGCTCTGCGCTGGACCGCGAGGCGCGCAAACGGGGCAATTCCACCTATTTCCCTGACCGTGTGGTGCCGATGCTGCCCGACCGTCTGTCGGGAGATCTGTGTTCGTTGCACGAAGGCGTGCCGCGGGCCTGTATCGCTGTCCGCATGGTGCTGGATGCGGCGGGCAACAAGATCGGCCATAGCTTCCATCGCGGGCTGATGCGCTCGCCCGCTTCGCTGCACTACGAAGAGGTGCAGGACGCGATTGACGGTGCCCCCAATGACCGCACCGGCCCGTTGCTGGACCCTGTGCTAAAACCGATCTACGCCGCCTATGCCGCCTTGAAAGCTGCCCGCGCCGAGCGTCAGCCGTTGGACCTTGACCTGCCCGAGCGGCGGATCGAGCTGGACAAGGACGGCACCGTGAAATCGGTGAACTTCAAGGACCGGCTGGATGCGCACCGCTTGATCGAAGAGTTCATGGTGCTGGCCAATGTCGCCGCCGCCGAGACTCTGCTGTCCAAGAAAACGCCGCTGCTTTATCGCATCCACGAAGAGCCCTCTCCCGCCAAGCTGGACGCCTTGCGCGAAACCGCGCAGGCGGCGGGCTATACGCTGGCCAAGGGACAGGTGCTGCATACGCGCCATCTGAACAAGCTGCTGAACGATGCGGCGGGCACGGATGATGCAGAGCTGATCAACCTGTCGACCCTGCGGTCGATGACGCAAGCCTATTACGGGCCTGCGCATATCGGGCACTTTGGTCTGGCGCTGCGGTCCTACGCGCATTTCACCTCTCCGATCCGGCGCTACGCGGATTTGATCGTGCACCGCGCGTTGATCACTGCCCACGGCTGGGGCAATGACGGGCTAAGCCAGCATGATATCGAGGATATCGAACAGACCGGCGCGCATATCTCGGACACGGAACGCCGGTCAATGATGGCAGAGCGTGACACCACGGATCGCTATCTCGCGTCCTATCTGTCGGAACGTGTGGGCAATGAATTCTCGGGCCGGATCAGCGGCGTGGCGCGATTTGGAGCCTTTGTGAAGCTGGACGAAACCGGGGCCGACGGGCTGCTGCCCATGCGGTCGCTGGGGCGCGAGTATTTCCATTTCGACCAAGAAGCCGGCACGCTGATGGGGTCGGATACCGGCATGATCATCTCTGTCGGGCAGCGTGTCACCGTGCGCCTGTCAGAGGCGGTCCCGGTCACCGGGGGCATCGCGCTAGAACTGCTGACGCTTGAGGGTGACGCCCTGCCCAAGGGCGGCCAAGGGGCGCGGCGCGGACGCGGTGGGCCTGCGGGCCGTACCAACCCCAAGCGCAAAGGTGTCAAAGCCAAGCGCAAGGCGGATAAGGTGAAACGCAAGGTCAAACGCACACGACGTTAACCCCGGAGCGAGAACACGAGGCAGGAACAGGCAGGCAGTAACACGCACAGCGGGCAACTCCGCCTTTCTGGGCGCGGCGTTTGACGCTAGGCTTGCAGCGTGATGCTGGGGAAGGGCGCGGGAATGGAACTGCTGAAAATTGGCGCATTGGTTGGCGGGATGACACTCTCGGTGACGGCTGCCACAGGTGTGATCGCTGCGGGGGCCGAGGGTACTGCGCGCCCGCCCGCGGCTGTGCAAAAGCCGGGCAACGCGGCAGGATTGCAGGACTGGGTGACCGCCTTCCGTGCGCGTGCCTTGGCCGCAGGGATCGACGGTGCGGTTTTTGACCGCGCGATGCAGACCGTAAGCTATGACCCGCAGGTCATCCGCCGCGACCGCAACCAATCGGAATTCACCAAAACAATCTGGGCCTATCTGGAGACCGCGACCTCTGATCTGCGGGTCACCAACGGGAAGAAAGCGCTGGCCGAACAGGCCGACGCGCTATCCCAGATCGAAACGCGCTATGGCGTCGAGAAAGAGATCGTCACCGCGATCTGGGGGCTCGAAAGCGCCTATGGCACCTTCAGGGGCAGCGATCCGGTGCTCAGCTCGCTGGCGACATTGGCCTATGACGGGCGGCGGCGGGCCTTTTTTGAAGGGGAACTGCTGGACGCGCTGCGGATCTTGCAGGCGGGCGATACCACGCCCGCGAGGATGCAGGGCAGTTGGGCTGGTGCGATGGGTCACACGCAGTTCATGCCCTCGTCCTTCCAGCAATATGCCGAGGATTTCACCGGCGATGGCAAACGCGATATCTGGAGCGATGATCCACGTGATGCGCTTGCCTCTACCGCGGCGTATCTCAAGCATTTCGGATGGGTCCAGGGGCAGCCTTGGGGCGTCGAGGTACGGCTGCCCGAGGGGTTCGACTATCTTCTGGCGGGGCGGGATATCCTGAAAACGGCAGCGGAATGGCGTGCGCTTGGGGTGCGCCCTGTGACAGGGTCGCTGGGGGATCACGGCCCTGCGTCACTACTTTTGCCCGCTGGGGCAGAGGGCGCGGCGTTTCTGATCTATGCCAATTTCGCGGTGATCGAACGCTATAATTCGGCCGATGCCTATGTGATCGGTGTGGGGCATCTGGCGGACCGTATCGCCGGGGGCGGGCCGATCGAGGCCAGCTGGCCGGTGCAAGACCGCGCGCTGACCTATGACGAACGGATCGAGCTTCAGACGCAGTTGACGGCGCAGGGGTTTGATACGGTCCAGATCGACGCCAAGATCGGCCCGCTGACCATCAATGCGGTGCGCGATTTCCAATTGTCGCAGGGGCTTGTGCCTGACGGCTATGCCTCCCCCCGATTGTTGGAGACGCTGCGCGCAGCCACGGCGGAATAATCTGGCGTAAATGAAACGCGCCGGACCTTTCGGTCCGGCGCGTGCCTTCGGCGAGGATTTTAAACCATTTGGAAGCGGCTTAGCCGGGTGACATTCCGCGCAGCCGTTCGGAGCGGCGGCGCAGCAGTTCGACCACGGTCAGCAGGCAGATCGAGATGACCACGAGGATCGTCGCCACGGCAAGGATCGTGGGGCTGATCTGTTCGCGTAGGCCTGTGAACATCTGCCACGGGAGCGTTTTCTGACCGGCAGACCCGACAAAGAGCACCACGACGACTTCGTCAAACGAGGTGATGAAGGCGAACAAACCGCCCGAGATCACGCCCGGCAGGATCAAAGGCATTTGCACGCGGAAGAAGGTTGTGACCGGATTGGCCCCCATATTCGCCGCCGCGCGGGTCAGAGAGCGGTCAAAGCCTACCAGTGTCGCGGTGACAGTGATGATGACGAAGGGGATGCCCAAGGCCGCGTGCGCCAGGACAACGCCGACATATGTGCCCTGCAGGCCGACGCGGCTGTAGAAGAAGTACATGCCCGCCGCCGAGATGATCAGTGGGACGATCATGGGCGAGATCAGGATGGCCATGATCGCGCGCCGGAACGGCACGTGCTGCTGGCTCAGGCCAATCGCCGCGAGGGTACCGAAGCTGACCGACAGAAGGGTCGCGGCCGGGGCGATCTTGATCGAGTTCCAGACAGCACCTTGCCATGCGGAGCTACTGAAGAAGTCTTTGTAGTGGCGCAGCGAATACCCTTCGGGATCGAAACGCAGCATTTCAGGGGTGAAGGTAAAGAAGTTCTCGGCGTTGAAGCTAAGTGGCATGACCACGAGGATCGGTGTGATCAGGAACACAAGGATCGCGCCGCAAATGATGCGGAAGGCAAAGTGCCAGAGCACCTGACCCGGGGTCAGATAGGGCGCGACCTTGGCGCGGTAGCGTCCCTCGTAGAGCCAGAAGCTGAACCAGCCGAAGAACCAGCCGAAGATGGCCCCCAGTACGAGCATGGGCACGCCGCCCAGAATAAAGCCGATCACCGCCAGCAGAATGACGAGAGGTCCAGCGGGCGATGGTTTCGTTCTTGATCAACTGCGTCAGCACAAAGGCCAGCGCCCCCATGGAGAGGGCTCCGATCAGGATGCCCAGCAGTCCGCTGCCTTGGGCGGTGCCGACAAAGAGCCCGGCAAAGGCGCCTGCTGCGGCGACAACCGGTAAATAGAAACCGACGGGTTTGCGGGAGATAGGTGTGAGTGCGACCATGATATCAGCCTCCCAGTTTCACGTTGTCGATGCCGACGATCTTGTCGTAGGCCCAGTAAAGCCCAAGCACCACGGCCAGCAGGATCGCCCCAAGCGCGGCCGCGAGGCCCCAGTTGAGCGAGCTGGAGATGTGGTAGGCGATCCGGTTGGAGATGAATGTCCCCGTGGTGCCGCCGACGATTTCCGGCGTGATGTAGTAACCGATCGACAGGATGAACACGAGGATTGATCCCGCGCCGATGCCGGGCACCGATTGCGGGAAATACACGCGCCAGAAGGCTGTCCAGTTCGTGGCCCCTAGTGACTTTGCCGCACGTAGATAGCTGGGCGGTACTGTTTGCATCACGGAATAGAGCGGCAGGATCATGAAGGGCAGCAGGATGTGCGTCATCGCGATGATCGTGCCGGTTTGGTTGTTGATCAGCGCAAGACGGCTGTCATCGGCCACGAGGCCCAGCCACACCAGTGTATCGTTGATCACACCCTGTTGTTGCAGCATGACCTTCCACGCCGATGTCCGCACCAGAAGCGAGGTCCAGAAGGGCAGCAGCACGAGGATCATCAGCAGGTTCGCGGTACGCGCGGGCAGGTTGGCGAGGATCCACGCCACCGGATAGCCCAGCAGGATACAGCTGAGGGTGATGCAGACCGACATGAACAGCGTGCGCAGGAACAGCGTGCCGTAGATGCGTTCGTTGTCGGGGCGGAATTCGGGACCGTCAGCCGTTTTCTGCATGTCGACGGCATTCAGGAAATAGCCGTTGGTCAGCGCGGGACTGTAGGCGCGGATGGTGCTCCAGATCGGGGTTTTGCCCCAATCGTCGTCAATCTCGGTGAAGGCTGTTTTGTAATCGACTGCGTCGAATGCAGGGGCGGCTGCGGCAGCCTCGGTCAGTTCGGCTGACGCCGGGCCTGAATAGCTGGCGATTTGCGATGCCGTAGGGCCTGTCAGGTCGTCATAGAGGGCCGAGTAGATCAGCGCCCATGGGTCTTCCTTGTACAGGTTGTCTTCGTCGTCGTTCTGAACGAAGTCGGCGAAAATTTCGTAGTATTCGGCGGTCTCGGGCAGAAGCTCTGCCATGCCTTCGCGCATTTCAAACGCAGGCTGGTCGTCGCCGGAGGATTTTTTCCAGTCGGAAATCTCTGCCAGCCATGCGTCGGAGCCAAGCAGAGCGTTCCAGTTTTCGCCCTTCTTCCAGAAGTCGTTCAGATCCTCGAACTGGTCCTGAAACACTTCGCCAATGTCATCCACGCCGCGGCCGGATTTGCGGAACAGGGACGATGCACCGGTCAGCTCGTAGTTGAGCCTTGAGCCCAGACGGGTGTGCAATTTGCGTTCCTGTGCGATGAACAGGTCTTCGTAGAGCGCCTTGTAGACGGGGGCACCGGGGGTTTCTCCGCTTTCGCTGTCCCAGTCGGAAAGGGTTTGCGTGGTGCGGGGCAGCGTGTCGCTGACGATCTGGTTCTCGACAGAGCGGAACAGCATATCGGCGATCGGCGCGATAAAGGTGATCAGGATAAAGATCAGCAGAGGGGCGATCAGCAAAAGCGCGCTGAGCTTCTGACGACGGAGCGCACGGTTCAGGCTGCGTTTCAGCGGTGTACCGTCCGCGGCCAGCATCGGGCCGGTCTGTTCAGGTGTGTCGTTCGTCGCGTCGGCGGTATCGCTCATATCGGCCCCATGGGGTTAGGTCGCTGGAAGGTCGGGAAAATGGAAAAACAAATAAGGGGTGGAGGAGGCCAAAGCGGCCTCCTCCGAATGGTTCAGGCGATTATTGCGCCAACCATGCCTGGAACTTCGCGTCGATGTCGTCGCGGTAGTCAGCCCAGAACTCGTAGTTGTAGAGGAACGTGTTCTTTGCGTTGGCCGGGTCGGTTGGCATGTGTGGTGCCATGTCGATGCCCAGTTCTGCGTGCTTGCCAACCATAGGAGCGGAGGACAAACGGGCAGGGCCGTAGCTGATGTACTGCGATTGATCCGCCAGACGCTGGGTGTCTGTCGCGAATTTCACGAAGTCTTTGACGCGCGCCAGACGGTCGTCAGGCAGACCTGCTGGGATGATCCAACCGTCAAGGTCGAACACCTGCGCGTCCCACAGCATTGCAACGGGCTGGTCTTGCTCTTCGATAACGCTGAACAGACGGCCGTTGTAGGTGGAACCCATGACGACTTCTCCATCGGCCAGCAGCTGTGGCGTGTCGGCACCGGCGGACCACCAGATCACGTCGTCCTTGATGGTGTCGAGCTTGGCCAGAGCCTGTTCCTGACCTTCTGGAGTCGCCAGAACGTCATAGACTTCGTCCTTTGCAACGCCGTCACAGAGCAGCGCCCATTCCATGTTGTTGATGGGGCGCTTTTCAAGCGCGCGCTTGCCTGGGTAGGCTTCGGTGTCGAAGACGTCACAGATTTTGGTTGGAGGCGTGTCGCCAACCATGTCTGTGCGATACCCGAAAGTGGTCGAATACACGATCTGCGGGATAAAGCAGTCGCTGACCAGCAGGTCGCCAAAGTCGTCTTCAGCGGATGTCCCGTCGGGGGCTTCAGCCAGCATTTCGTCCGCGTCGATTTCCATCGCCAGACCTTCGTCGCACAGGCGGATGGCGTCAGCGGCAACTACGTCGACCAGATCCCAGGTCACGTTACCGGCTTCGTTCATCGCGCGCAGCTTTGCCACGGCTTCGTTGGAGCTTTCATCCCAAACAGCAGAGAGTTCAGGGTGCATTTCCAGATAGGGCTGCAGATACGCTTTGTCTTGGCTGGCTTGGTAAGCGCCACCCCAGGAAACAAGCGTCATCTCTTTGGCCATGTCCGCATGCGCATCGGCGAATGCCAATGTGCCAGCGCCAATGATCGCGGAGGATGCGAGTAGCGTTGTCGTAAACTTCATTAGATAGTCTCCCATTATATGCCCGTTAGGGTCTTGAGGGTGTGATATCGGGCTTAACCACAGCCTCGTGCGACGCCGTCGAACGTTGGACGGCCGGCCGCGTCCTGACGCTTATGCGTCGAGGGCGCGGCAATCCTCTGCCAACCAGCCAATCTCGATCTGCTGGCCTGGCTTCAAACGTACCTGATCGGGTGCGTTTCGTGTCTTGATGATAAAGTTGTCGGTCCCGGCAACCCGCAGGCGGGTGCGGAAGATGTCGCCCATATAGACGAATTCAAGCACTTCGGCTTTCAGGGTGTGTGCCCCTTCCTGCATCCGGTCCTTGTTGAATTCGACGCGCTCGGGGCGGATCGATACGCGGGTGCGTTCGCCGGCGCGGGTCACGTTGATCGGCTTTGCCTCGATCAGGCCGCCGCCGTCCAGCTGCACAAGGCAAGTGCCGCCCTTGATCTCGGTCACGACGCCTTCAAGAGTGTTATTCTCGCCGATGAACTGCGCAACAAAGCTGTTTTCGGGCTCTTCATACAGCAGATCGGGCGGGGCCAACTGCTGGATGCGGCCGTTTTCAAACACGGCCACGCGGTCGGACATTGTCAGCGCTTCGGTCTGGTCGTGGGTCACGTAGACCACGGTGATGCCCAGTTCATGCGCCAGATGCGTGATCTCGAACTGCAATGTTTCGCGCAGCTGTTTGTCCAACGCCCCTAGCGGTTCGTCCATCAACACCAGTTCGGGTTCGAAGACCAAAGCACGGGCCAAGGCAACACGTTGCTGCTGACCACCGGAAAGCTGTGCCGGACGGCGGCCGCCGAAGTCGCCCATCTGAACACGGTCCAGCGCGATCTTTACTTTCTCTTCACGCTCGGACTTGCCGATCTTGCGCACCTCAAGCGGGAAGGCGAGGTTTTCGGCAACGGTCATATGCGGGAAAAGCGCGTAGTTCTGGAACACCATGCCAATGCCGCGTTTGTGCGGCGGGATGTTGTTGATCGATTTACCATCAAGCCGGATGTCGCCATGCGTGGCCGTTTCGAAACCCGCCAGCATCATCAGGCAGGTGGTCTTGCCGGACCCCGATGGCCCGAGCATTGTCAGAAACTCGCCTTTCGGCATCGACAGGTTGAGGTCTTTTACGACGAGATTTTCGCCGTCATAGCTTTTCTGCACGCGTTCAAATTCTACGAACGCATTCGTTGCTGAAGTATCTGCCAAAGCTGGCTCCCCGTTTATTGTGACGTTCAAGCGCCCTTGTTGACAGGAAGTTAAAACTGGCTGGTTTCCGCTTTGCAACCAATTAACGACACTTTTGGGCAGAAAGCGTCAATTGCGGGAAGATCGACGGTTATTTGACAAGAAACAGTTCTTTTGCCTGCGGAATTACTGTGCAGCCTGCTTGAAATAAGGGAAATTCGTTAATATCTGCCATAGGTTAAGCCTCAGCGGCTCGCCCCGAACCCGGCGATTTTGAGCGCTGGTCAGCCACTGCCGATGTCGCAAACAGACAAGTCCTTGCAGGGCTTCCAGCGGCGGGACGGGCGACCTTTGCGCCTCGTCCCGAATGTATGTCACGCCTTAGCCGAGCGGCGATTCAGCGTCTTGCGCGTGGTCTTCGGCTGCCTTGAGCAGGCCGCCTTCTTTGACCGCGGTATAGGTTTCATCCAGCGCTTTGGTGGCGCGCGTCATGAATACTTTGATCTCTTCTGGGGTGATCACCAGCGGTGGCGAGATGATCATCCGGTCGCCAACGTGGCGCATCACCAGATTATTCGCAAAGCAGCGTTCACGACACATATAACCGACGGTTCCTGCGTCGCCTGCGAACTTCGACCGCGTTTCTTTGCGCGGGGAAAGCGGCAGCGACGCCATAAGACCCGCGACGTTGACTGTGCCAACCAAAGGATGTTCTGCCAGTTTGGCCAAGCCTTCCTTCAGGGCGGGGGCGGCAACATTGTTCACGTGATCCAGAATGTTTTCGTCCTGCATAATCCGCAGGTTTTCCAGTGCCACGGCCGAGCAAACGGGGTGCCCCGAATAGGTATAGCCGTGATTGAACTCCCCGGACCCGATGGTCTGCGCGATCTCGTCACACACAATGGACCCGCCAATCGGCTGGTAGCCAGAGCTTAGGCCCTTGGCGATGGTCATGATATGCGGCTTGATCCCCATGGTCTCGGACCCGAACCAGCTGCCTGTCCGGCCAAAGCCACAGATCACCTCGTCCGCGATGATCAATACATCGTACTTGTCACAAATACGCTGGATTTCGGGCCAGTAGGTGCTTGGCGGCACGATAACCCCGCCCGCGCCCTGAATGGGTTCACCGATGAACGCCGCGACATTATCTGCCCCAAGCTCAAGGATCTTGGCCTCAAGCTCTTGCGCGCGGGCAAGGCCGAACGCCTCGGGCGTGAGGTCGCCGCCTTCCACCCACCAGTCGGGCTGGTTGATGTGGTGAATACCGGGGATCGGCATGCCGCCCTGTTCGTGCATATAGCTCATGCCACCAAGAGAGCCGGACCCCATCGACGACCCGTGATAGGCATTCTTGCGGCTGATGATGTGGGATTTCTCCGGCTTCCCTTTCATGGCCCAATAGGTGCGTACCATCCTGATGTTGGTGTCATTCGCTTCGGAGCCCGACCCGGCAAAGAACACATGGTTCAGATCGCCCGGGGCCAGTGACGCGATCTCTTTTGCAAGGGCGATCGCGGGCACGTGCGAGGTCATGAAGAAAGTGTTATAGTAGTTCAGCTCGAGCATCTGGCGCGCGGCGACGTCGGCCATTTCCTGACGGCCATAACCGATGTTGACGCACCAAAGACCCGCCATCCCGTCAAGGATCTCGTTCCCCTCGCTGTCGGTCAGGTAGACGCCCTTGGCACGGGTGATAATCCGCGCGCCCTTCTCGGCAAGTTCGTCATTGGTGGTGAACGGGTGCATGTGATGCGCGGCGTCAAGTGCTTGCAGCTCGGCGGTGGGCATGTGGTTGGTGATATGGGCCATAAAGAACACCTCTGGGAATGGGGAGGGAAGATTGGGCTCAGAATATGATCAAATTATGCAGAGTCAATCGAATCGCTCTGCTGTGGTGACGATAAACGGCTATCAGCCGATCAGATTTTAATCAAAGAGAGGCGCGAATCTGGACCATGCCCTGAGAAACATCCTCTGCCATGGCCTGCGCAGCCTTTGCCGCATCGCCTTCGCGAAAAGCCGCCAGCAAGTCGGCATGTTTATCTGGCAGGTTCGACGTGCCAAACCGACCGCAGACCACGCGCAGCGACGGGCCGAACATGAGCCATAAACGGTCGACGGTCGCGGCCAGAATAGGGGCCTCGGCACAGGTGTTGACGATGGTGTGAAAGCGGTAGTTCTGGGTCAGGTATTCGCCGATATCCCCACGATCAATCGCGTGGTTCAGCGCGTCATCCACCTGTGCGAGTTCGCTTAAAACAGTCTCTGACATGCGGCTTGTGGCACGTTGAGCAAGCTCTGCTTCAAGGGTTTTTCGCATGAATTCCAGCTCGTTAACCCCTTCGAGGCCCAGCACAGGGACCGATACGCGGCGATTGCCCTGATGCACCAGCGCGCCTTCGGCGATCAAACGGCGCAGCGCTTCGCGCACCGGGGTCATGCCCGCATCAAGGGTTTCTGCAAGGCCTTGAATGGTGACCGCCTGACCGGGGGCAAGATCGCCGAACAGGATCAGCTTGCGCACGCGTTCATAGACATGCTGATGGGCCGGCACCTTGGCCGGGCTTTCCAAAGGCTTTTGCGACGCAAGGTCAGCGGAATTTACGTTCATCAAATTTGCCTAAATTGTACTCAACCACATTTTGAACCACGGCATGCACCTGCGTAAAATTATAAATGATCTTGTCGCATGACGCAAAACTTGATCAAATTGACGAAAGGTTCGGATCAACTGAGCCTACACAACGGGAGATGACAATGAAATATAGCTTGCTCAGCTCAATCGCAGCAACGGCATTGATCGCCACCAGCGCCTTGGGTGAAGAGGTGCGGGTCTATAACTGGTCCGACTACATCGACGAAGACCTGTTGCAGAAATTTGAAGAAGAAACCGGCATTGATCTGATCTATGACGTGTTTGACAGTAACGAAGTGCTTGAAACCAAGATGCTTGCAGGCGGGTCCGGCTATGACGTGGTTGTCCCGACCGGCACCTTCCTTGAACGCCAGATCACGGCGGGGGTTTTCCAGAAGCTCGACAAAGACAAACTGCCGAACATCACCAACATGTGGGACGTGATCGAGGACCGCGTATCGAAATACGACCCCGGCAATGAGTATGCCGTTAACTATATGTGGGGCACCACCGGGCTTGGCGTGAACATGACCAAGGTTAAGGAAGTGCTGGGCGAAGATGCCCCTGTTGATTCGCTTGACCTCGTATTCAAGCCCGAGAATATGGAAAAGCTGGCCGAATGTGGCGTGCATTTCCTTGACGCTCCGACAGAAATGATCCCCGCGGCTCTGAAGTTTCTGGGCGACGATCCTCAATCCCAGGACCCCGACGTGATCGCGAAGGCAGAGCCTGTTTTGACGGCGGTTGCCCCCCACGTTCAAAAATTCCACAGCTCGGAGTATATTAACGCACTGGCCAACGGTGATATCTGCGTTGCCTTCGGTTGGTCGGGTGACATCCTGCAATCGCGTGACCGCGCCGCCGAGGCGGATAACGGTGTCGAAATCGCCTATTACGCGCCAAAGGAAGGGGCGCTGATGTGGTTCGACAATATGGCTATTCCAGCGGATGCGCCAAACCCGGATGGGGCGCATAAGTTCTTGAATTTCATGATGAAACCAGAGAATATGGCCGCCGCGTCGAACTACGTTTACTATGCGAACGGCAACAAGGCGAGCCAGGAGTTCCTTGCCGAAGACGTGATCGGGGACACAGCGATTTACCCAGACGAAGCCACGCTGGAAAACCTGTATACCATTTCTTCATATTCACCCAAGGTACAGCGTGTCATCACGCGTATGTGGACGAAGATCAAATCTGGTATCTAAAATCGCATCGGGTCAAAGCCTTACCGGTTTTGACCCGATCAACCGGACCCTTCCACCCGGAGGGGTAAACGCTGTGCAAAGGATAGATCAAAGTGAGCCAACCCGTTTTCGCCCCGTGGGATGACCCGAACGAAAAGCCGCTTATCCGCTTCGAGAATGTGACAAAGCGTTTTGGCGATTTCGTTGCGATCGATGATCTGTCTTTGAGTATTTATGAAAGCGAGTTCTTTGCACTGCTGGGGCCTTCGGGCTGCGGTAAAACAACGATGATGCGCATGCTTGCCGGGTTTGAAAACCCAAGCGCGGGCAAGATCGAATTGGCGGGTAAGAATATCGCGGGCATCCCGCCGAACAAGCGGGCGGTGAACATGATGTTCCAGTCCTATGCCCTGTTCCCACATCTGTCTGTCTGGGAGAATATCGCCTTTGGGTTGAAACGAGGGGATATGTCCAAGGCAGATATCGCCGCACGCGTTGAAGAGATGCTCAAGCTGACGCGCCTTACTAAGTTTGCTAAACGCAAACCCCACCAGATTTCGGGGGGGCAACGTCAACGGGTCGCGCTTGCGCGGTCCCTCGCCAAAGCGCCGAAGCTTTTGCTACTGGACGAACCGCTTGGCGCGCTGGACAAAAAGCTGCGTCAGGACACCCAGTTTGAACTGATGGATATCCAGGAAAGCACGGGGACCACCTTTGTTATCGTTACCCACGACCAAGAGGAAGCGATGACCGTCGCGAGCCGCGTGGCTGTGATGGACGAAGGGCAGATCATCCAGGTCGCGACGCCAGGAGGTATCTACGAAGCACCTAATTCCGTCTACGTCGCTGACTTCATCGGTGACGTGAACATTATCTCTGGCACGGTGAAGCCCGCGGGCGATAATATCTACCACCTTGATTGGGTCGCGAATGAGGCCCCCTTGCTTGCGGCATCAGAACGCCCCTTTAGCGATGGGCAGGAAGCTCATCTTGCGATCCGACCGGAGAAGATCGCCATTTCTACCGAGAAGCCGACAGAAATGAAGAACGCTGTTCAGGGCACCGTTCTGGACATCGCATATCTTGGCAATCTCAGCACCTACCATGTCCAGCTGGCTGGTGGTCAAGTGATCAAGGCACAGACCGCAAACACGCGTCGGCTGTCGCGCCGCACGATCACGTGGGAAGATAAGGTCTGGATTTCGTGGAGCGCCACCGCCGGCGTCCTGTTGGAGCGATGAATATGCGTCGCTTTTTCCTTATCGCGGTGCCCTATGCCTGGTTACTCGCGCTGTTTCTCATTCCTTTCATCATTGTTTTTAAAATTTCCCTCTCTGATCTGGCTTTGTCAATTCCTCCTTACTCCCCGACGGCAAAGGACGGGATCTGGGCGATGTTCGCGGCATTCGATCTGGAAAACTTTACCTTTCTTGCTTCGGACGATCTCTACTGGAAGGCTTACCTAAGCAGTTTGAAGATTGCGTTAATATCTACAGTTTTAGCGGTTTTGGTGGGCTACCCCATGGCCTACGGCATGGCCCGCGCGCCCGAGGAATGGCGTCCGACCCTTATGATGCTGGTGATCTTGCCCTTTTGGACCAGCTTCCTGATCCGCGTTTACGCGTGGGTCGGTATTCTGAGTAATGAGGGGCTTTTGAATCAATTCCTGCTGTGGTTGGGCATCATTGATACGCCTTTGACGATCATGAACACGACGACCGCGGTCTATATAGGAATTGTTTACACTTATCTGCCATTCATGATTCTACCGATTTATGCCGCGCTAGATCGGTTGGACGAATCCTTGATCGAGGCCGCCGAAGATCTGGGATGTTCACGGTTAAAGGCATTCTGGCTGGTCACGATACCTTTGTCTCGCAACGGGATCATTGCAGGGTGTTTCCTGGTCTTTATCCCCGCGCTGGGCGAATTCGTTATCCCGTCTTTGTTGGGCGGTTCAGGGACGTTGATGATCGGCAAGGTCTTGTTCGAGGAGTTCTTTAACAACCGCGACTGGCCCGTCGCGAGCGCGGTGGCGGTGATCCTGCTGCTGATCCTGATCGTTCCAATCGTTCTGTTCCAACGCAACCAGCAACGTCAGGCCGAGGTGGAGTCATGAGACGCGCAAGCTGGTTCAATATTACGTCGCTCACCCTCGGGTTTGCTTTTCTTTATCTGCCGATGATCCTGTTGGTCATCTACAGTTTTAACAGTTCGAAACTGGTGACTGTCTGGGCCGGTTTCTCGACGAAATGGTACGGCGAGCTGCTTCAGAATGAGGCATTTCTGAATGCTGCGATGGTAACGCTAAAGGTCGCGGTGGCGTCCTCTACGCTGGCAACGGTGTTGGGGACGATGGCGGCATATATCCTTGTGCGCGGAGGGCGGTTTGCTGGGCGTACGCTCTTCTCGGGTATGATCTACGCGCCGCTGGTCATGCCGGAGGTGATTACCGGCCTGTCGCTGTTGCTTCTGTTTATCGGGATCGGGCTGGACCGGGGGACGCTGACCATCGTGCTGGCACACACGACCTTTTCGATGTGCTACGTCTCAGTGGTCGTGTCATCGCGGCTGGTGACTTTTGACCGGTCGCTGGAGGAAGCGGCGCTGGACCTTGGGTGTTCGCCTTTCGACGCCTTCCGTTTGGTGACCTTGCCGATCATTGCGCCGGCTGTCATCTCGGGGTGGCTGCTGGCGTTCACGCTCTCGCTGGACGACCTTGTTATCGCTTCGTTTACCACGGGCCCGTCCTCCACAACCCTGCCGATCAAGATCTGGAGCGCGGTGCGTCTTGGCGTCTCGCCCGAGATTAACGCATTATCCACCATCATGATCGGTATCGTGACTTTCGGGGTTATCACGGCGTCACTGATATCGAAGCGCAAGGCGATCAAGGCGCAACGCGATGTGCAGGCGGCGGAACGCGCCGTGGCATGAAAGAGCGGCGGCATGAAACGAATATTTAACGATTTTGCCTATACAGATGCGCCTAGGGAAGATTGTTGGTGGGATCAAACCTGCGCCGCTACCGACAGGTCTGCGTTGGAAGGTGACGTATCCTGTGACGTGGCGATTGTGGGGGGCGGCTTTACAGGGCTCTCTGCCGCGTTGCGCCTTGCGGAGGCTGGGTATTCTGCGGTCGTGCTGGAAAACCGATACGTCGGCTGGGGCGCGTCGGGCCGCAACGGGGGCTTTTGCTGCCTTGGGGGCGGGCGGCTCAGCGATGCTGCGCTGGACAAGCTTTCAGGGCGCGAGGATCGGTTGCGCTTTCGCGCGGCTGAGCTGGCGGCGATCAACTTTGTTGATGCGTTGATCACGCGGCATGGGATCGAGGTTGACCGCCACTCCGACGGGGAGATCGAGCTGGCGCATCGGCCCAAGGATATGGACGATTTTCGCACGCGCGCCCGCGAGGTGCGAGAGAACTACGGGCTAGAGGCGCGGCTTATTGATCCCGCGGATTTCGCGGCGCATGGGCTTTCAGGGCCGTTCCATGGGGCGTTGCATATTCCGGCGGGCTTTGCGCTGAACCCGCGGAAATACGTGACCGGCCTTGCTGCAGCCGCGGAAAAGGCGGGTGCGGTCATTTACCATGATACGCCTGCGCTTGAGGTACGGCAGGCGGCGCAGGGTCACGACGTTCGAACGCCCAAGGGTAGGGTGCGTGCACAGAAAGTGATTGTCGCCACGAACGGGTATTCGTCGGAAGATTTGGTGCCGGGGCTGTCTGCGCGCTATATGCCCACGCAGTCGACGGTCCTTGTGACCCGCCCCCTGACCGAGGCAGAGCTAGATGCCGCGGGGTGGAAGAGCGATTATATGTCCGCAGATACGCGCAATTTGCTGCATTATTTCAGGCTGATGCCGGACCGCCGGATGTTGTTCGGTATGCGCGGCGGTTTGGTGACGGGCAAAGCGGCAGAGGCGCGCGCCATTGCGCGTGTACGCCGCGATTTTGAAAAGTTTTTCCCGGCGTGGAAAGACGTTGAGACACCCTACCAATGGTCCGGTATGGTATGTCTGTCGCGCGAGCAAATGCCCTTTGTCGGCAAGCTCCCTGACCCCGGTGCTGTCTATGCAAGTCTTTGTTATCATGGGAATGGTGTTGCAATGGGCAGCTATTCGGGCGGGCTGGTCGCGGATCTGGTGATGGGCAAACCCATCGACCGGCCCTACCCTCAGGTTATGCAAAAACCGCTGCGAAAGTTCGAGCTGGGGCGCTTGCGCCGGCTTCTGATGCCATTTGCCTATCTTGGTTTTGCGCTGTCAGATCACTAGATGTGGGTGCACCGGCTGGCTTGGCTTGCTGACTGTCAAATTGATTTAGGATAAAGTTTCATGAAGATTGCGATGATTGGCACCGGCTATGTCGGTTTGGTCTCGGGTGTTTGTTTCTCGGATTTCGGGCATGAAGTTGTCTGTGTCGACAAAGACCCGTCTAAAATCGAGAAGTTGGAAAAGGGCATCGTCCCGATCTACGAACCCGGTCTTGATGATTTGATGGCCAAGAACGTTGCAGCGGGTCGTCTGTCTTTCACCGGTGACCTTGCCAGTGCAGTGGATGGTGCGGATGCCGTGTTTATCGCGGTTGGGACACCGACCCGGCGCGGGGATGGTCATGCGGATCTGACCTATGTCATGGCCGCCGCAGAAGAGATCGCCTCTGTCCTGACGGGGTATGCGGTGATCGTCACCAAATCGACTGTGCCCGTGGGCACCAACCGTCAGGTCAAACAGGTCGTCGCCAAAGCCAATCCTAAGGCCGACTTCGACGTTGCCTCGAACCCGGAATTCCTGCGTGAAGGGGCCGCGATTGACGACTTTATGCGCCCCGACCGCGTGGTTGTAGGAACGCAGAATGAACGCGCCGAACAGGTGATGAAGGACATCTACCGCCCGCTCTCGCTGCGCGAGTTTTCGATCATGTCGACCGATCTGGAAAGCGCAGAGATGATCAAATACGCCGCCAACGCGTTTTTGGCGACCAAGATTACCTTTATCAACGAAATCGCGGCCCTGTGTGAACGCACTGGTGCGGATGTGAAAATGGTGTCGAAAGGCATGGGGCTGGATAACCGGATCGGGTCCAAGTTCCTGCATGCGGGCCCGGGCTACGGCGGGAGCTGCTTCCCGAAAGACACGCAGGCCTTGGCGCGGATGGGGCAGGATCATTCGGTGCCGATGCAGTTGACCGAAACCGTGATCAAGGTGAACGACGAGGTCAAACGCCGGATGATCGACAAGGTGGTCGACATCTGTGGCGGATCGGTAAACGGCAAGACCATCGCGGTGCTGGGGGTAACGTTCAAGCCCAACACCGACGATATGCGCGACTTTCCCAGCTTGACGATTGTGCCATCGCTGGTAGGCAACGGGGCCAAGGTGCGTGTGGTTGATCCGCAGGGCAAACGCGAGGGCGAAGCCTTGCTGCCCGGCGTGTCGTGGCTGGAGGATGCCTATAAGGCCGCGCAAAATGCGGATGCGCTGGTCATTCTGACGGAGTGGAACGAATTCCGCGCGCTGGACCTCAAGCGGATGGCCAAGCGCATGGCGACCCCTGCGATGGCAGATCTTCGGAATATCTATAGCCCCAAAGATGCCAAACGCGCTGGTTTCTCGGCCTATGTCTCTATCGGGCGCGAAGGGTTCGGGGCTTAACCTGCACCACAGGCCCGCGCTTGGAACAGGGCGGGCCGACAGGGTGATCAGCTGCGGTGGGTTTCGCCGCGTGCTTTGGCAAGCGTCATCTGCCGCTGGCGCTCACGGAACCGCGCCTTATCCGCGTCAGAGGTTTCATTGACGCACTGCGGGCAGCTAACGCCGGCCTCGTATCCGGGCTTTGCGGTATCTTCGGGCAGGATCGGGCGACGGCAGCCGTGACACAGCATATGCGGCCCTTCTTTCAACCCGTGACCAACGCTGACGCGGTTATCAAAGACAAAGCAATCGCCTTTCCAGCTGCTTTGCTCTTCGGGGACTTCTTCAAGGTACTTGAGGATGCCCCCCTTAAGGTGGAACACGTCCTCCACCCCTTGGCCGATCAGGTAGTTGGTCGATTTCTCACACCGGATACCGCCGGTACAGAACATCGCGATTTTCTTGTTGTGGAACCGGTCCTTATTCGCCTCCCACCAGGCGGGAAATTCGCCAAAGCTCTGGGTTTCGGGGTCAATGGCCCCGTCGAAGGTGCCGATCGCGACCTCATAATCATTGCGCGTGTCGATCACGGCAACATCGTCGCGGCCGATCAGATCGTTCCAGTCGGCGGGATCGACGTAATGCCCGACCTTGGCCAGCGGATCGACATCGGGCTGACCCATGGTCACGATCTCGCGCTTCAGGCGGACCTTCATCTTGCCGAAGGGCGGCGTCGTGGCGGTGCTTTCCTTCCACTCAAGATCGGCGCAGCCGGGCAGGGCTCGGATATGCGCGATGACCGCGTCTATCCCCGCACGGGGGCCGGCGATGGTGCCGTTGATGCCTTCGGCGGCGACAAGCAGCGTGCCTTTGACGTCATGTTGCGCACAAAGCGCAATCAACGGCGGGCGCAGGGCGTCAGGCGCGTCAAAACGGCTGAAATGATAGAGGGCGGCTATGGTATACATGCGCGCTGAGATACGCCCATGCGGCGGTTCAGGCAAGGGGGTGCCGTGCCGCACCCGCCGTGCTATGTCCCTTGGCACAAGCTGGCCCATGAGGAACCCGATATGACCCACGCCCTGATCGTGATTGATGTGCAAAATGATTTCTGCCCCGGCGGAGCCCTTGCGGTGACAGACGGCGACGCCATCGTCGACGGGATCAACGCGCTGATGGGGCAGGCGGATGCGGTGGTTCTGACGCAGGACTGGCATCCGGCGGGCCATTCCTCCTTTGCGTCGTCCCATGCGGATAAGGCACCCTTCGAGGTGACGCAGATGCCCTATGGCGCGCAGGTGCTGTGGCCGGATCATTGTGTCCAAGGCAGCAACGGGGCCGCGTTCCACCCGCGGCTGGATCAAACCCGTGCCGATATGATAATTCGCAAAGGGTACAACCCCGCCATAGACAGCTATTCTGCCTTCTTCGAAAATGACCAGAAGACGCCTACCGGGCTTGAAGGGTATTTGCGGACACGCGGCATAACCAAGCTGACGATGGTCGGTTTGGCGCTTGATTTCTGCGTTAACTTCTCCGCCGTGGACGCGGCGAAGCTGGGCTTTGATGTCGAGGTCCGTTTGGACCTGTGTCGTGCGATCGATCTGGACGGGTCGCTTTCTGCCGCGCGCGAGGCGATGACGACGGCGGGGGTTACTCTGCGCTAAGCGGGGCGTCTTCGACGGGGGCGATGTTGAGGATATCCAGCGCATCCAGCCCGCCAAGCGTGGCATCCACCGCGACGGTCGCCAGAATGATCCCCATGACGCGGCTGATCACGCTGGCGCCTGTGGTCCCCATCAGGTGACCGATCCGCCCTGCGAGCAACAGAAGCACAAGTGTGAACAGCAGCACGACAACCAGCAGGCCCGCCGTGACCAGCTGGTCTGATATCTGGTTGGTGTGGTTGTCCGTCAGGATCACAATCGCCAGCATCGCCCCCGGAGAGGCGATAGACGGCATGGCGAGCGGAAAGACCGCACCGGCGAGATGATCCCGCTCTGCTGCCTCGATTTCCTGTGTCGGTTTGGGATCGCCGAAAATCATGCTGAGCGCGAAGAGGAACAGGATAATCCCGCCCGCGACCTGAAACGACCCCAGCCGCAGCCCAAGGTTCTCAAGCAGATATTGCCCGCCCACGAGGAACCCAAGCAAGACCAGACCGGCCACCAGTACGGCCCGCAGCGCAAAGCTTTTGTGCAGGTGTTGCGGGACGTTGGCTGTCGCGAAAAGAAAGACGGGAAGGCTGCCAATAGGGTCGATCACGACAAACAAGGTAATCAACTCTCGCAAGAGAATGGGCCATTCCAGCATCTAGCAGCGCTCCTTAGGGGGTTAAGTCGGTGGATTACCACAGGTTTTGCACTGTGTCAGCGGCAATTCCCTTGCCCGTACAAGATGGATGGGCCACAAACACACCGCCTAAGGGAGCTTTGAACATGGTCGACATTGCAAGCCGCGTCTGGAACCACAAGTGGAAGATCGACCCTATCGTGCGATCCCTGATCGATACGGATTTCTATAAGCTGTTGATGTGCCAGTCGGTTTTTCGCAACAAGCCGGAAACACAGGTCACATTCAGCCTGATCAACCGTTCCAAGCATATCCCGCTGGCCGATCTCATTGACGAAGGCGAGCTGCGCGAACAGCTTGATCACATCCGATCGCTGTCACTCAGCCGCGGGGAAAGCACCTGGCTGCGTGGGAATACTTTTTACGGCAAGCGCCAGATGTTCCGCCCCGACTTCATGGAGTGGTTCGAGGGCCTGCGCCTGCCGCCCTATCATCTTGAGCGGAAGGGCGACCAATACGAGCTGACATTCGAAGGGTCGTGGCCCGAGGTGATGCTTTGGGAGATCCCCGCCCTCGCCGTCCTGATGGAGCTGCGCAGCCGCGCCGTGCTGGACCGTATGGGCCGGTTCGAACTGCAGGTGCTCTATGCGCGCAGCATGACCCGTGTCTGGGAAAAGATCGAAGCCCTGCGGGAAATTCCCGATCTGTCCATCGCCGATTTCGGCACCCGTCGCCGCCATTCGTTCCTGTGGCAGGATTGGTGCGTGCAGGCCATGCAGGAAGGCTTGGGCGACGCCTTTACCGGTACCTCAAACTGCAAAATCGCCATGAGCCGAGAGGTTGAGGCGATCGGCACCAACGCGCATGAACTGCCGATGGTCTATGCCGCATTGGCCAAGGACGACGCCGCACTTGCGCAAGCGCCCTATGACGTTCTGCAAGACTGGCACGACGAACACGAAGGTAACCTGCGCATCATTCTGCCTGATACTTACGGCACGAAAGGCTTTCTGGATAACGCGCCCGACTGGCTGGCGGGCTGGACCGGCATCCGCGTCGACAGTGGTGATCCGGCGGTGGCGGCACAGACCGCGATCGACTGGTGGAAGTCCCGCGGTGAAGACCCCAGCGAAAAGCGGGTTATTTTCAGCGACGGTCTGGATGTCGCCAAGATCAAGGAACTGCATCAACAGTTCGCGGGCAAGGTCAAAGCCTCCTTTGGGTGGGGCACCTTGCTGACAAATGATTTCCGCGGGCTGGTGCCTGACGACGCGCTCGCCCCGTTTTCGTTGGTGTGCAAAGCGGTCAAGGCGAACGGCAGCCCGACGGTGAAACTGTCGGATAACCCTAACAAAGCAATGGGCCCGCAGTCAGAGATTGACCGTTACAAACGTGTCTTTGGCGTCGGCGATCAGGCGGCTCAGAAAGTTATCGTCTGATCCGACGGCAAAAGGGGCCAGTGGTTTCCCACCGGCCCCTCTGCTTTATGCCGCCTGCGTGGGGTGCGGGGCATAACTGCAAATCGCTTAGCCGCGGTCGTCGACGATCAGGGTCAGACCGCCCATACCGTTACCGCGCACGGCCACGACCTCTTCCGAGGTGAAGCCTTCGGCTTCCAGCTCTGCGCTCAGGTCAGCATTGGCGTCAACAGAGGCGCGCATGTCATCAACGGCCTCGGCCTGTGCGTCCAGCGCGTCGTCCAGCGCGGTTGTGGTCCCCTGTTTAGATGCCTTCAGCTCTGACACGGTTACGACGTCCAGCTTGGCGTCGGCATCGAACGCATCAATTTCTGCTTGGGTCTGCGTGTCGGTTTCGGCACCGGCGCGCAGTTCCTGGATCAATTGACCATAGTTTTCCTGCGCGGTGTCGCCGGTGTCGGTCACGGCACCCTTGGCTTGTTTCAGTGTGGAATCGGTGGATAGTGAACCGGATGCGCCAACGTCAGCGCTGATGCCCGAGCCTACGTCTGCTGCGCCGCCAACGGCACCATCAACAGAGGTTTGCGCCATCGCTGCGGTGGAAACGCCGGTGGCCATCAGGGTCGCGATCAGTGTTGTGGTCGTAAGTTTCATCTGAGTTCTCCTTAGATTTACTACCAGACATCGCTTGTATGTCTGCGAGGGGAACACCGGGCCACGGCGATCCGTTCCGGCGCGGATTCGGCCCTCTGGCGGCGATTTGCCGATCGGGGGCGCATACCGGCAAAAAACGGCGAGATAGGGGCGCTGCAATAGAAGTGATGGAACGGCGGCGCAGGGCAGGCCCCGCGGCAGGCTATTCTGGCGGATCAACCCGCCCGCGCAGCGCCTTCACCTCGCCCCGCGTCTTTTTCGCCTTCAGCCGGCGTTTCTTCGAACCGAGCGTGGGGCGTGTCGGGATACGCTTTTTGGGCGGCTTCAACGCGGCGGTGATCAGTTCCTTCAGGCGCTCGCGGATAATCTCGCGGTTGCGGACCTGACTTCGGGTTTCGTCACATTGCAGCACCAACGCGCCCTCGGTCGTCCAACGACGGCCCGCCAGTCTGCGCAGACGGTTTTTGACCGGCGTCGGAATAGAAGGGGAGGTCGCGGCCTCGAACCGCAGTTCCACGGCGCTTGAGACCTTGTTCACATTCTGACCGCCGGGCCCGGAGGCGCGCATGAAGCTTTCCGTCAGCTCCCAGTCCTGAATGGCAATCTCGTCCGTGATCCGCAGCATCAAACTCTCCTTCTTGGCGACTATCGCATCGCGCAGACCCAAGGGAAAGGGGAACGCCCAGATACGAAAAGGGCCGCCCCGGTGCGGAGCGGCCCAATCGAATGGTTTAAGGAGGTGGGATCGGTTAGATCGGTGATCCACCCGGGTTGTTTCAACCGTTAGGGGCTGCCCTAACGGGATACCTCCCAAGCTGTTCCGACACCTCGCTCCAATACCGTTCTTGACACTGGATCACCTCCTTTACATTTGTTGAACTCACTTGAAGACTGGCACAGTAATCTGAAAACGTAAAACGTTTTCTGCACCCGTCACAGTTCACAAAAGGGTGCCTATCAACTGCGGGTCAAAAGTTGTACAGTGATGATGCGGAAGGGGATCAGGGCGATCAGCGCAATCCCGAGTTTCACAGACCAGTCTGCAACAGCCAGCGATACCCAAAGCGGCGCGAGCGGGCCGCTACCCAGCAATGGCAACATTTCGGCCGCCCAGGACACATCGGTTGCAGGATGCAGGAACGACAGGGCACCGGAAAATGAGATCGAGAAAAACAGCAACGTATCAAGCGTGCTGCTGACCAGCGTGCTGGCCAAAGGCGCACGCCACCACGTGCCATCGCGCAGCGCAGAGAAGATCGCAACATCGACCAATTGGGCCACGAGGAAAGCCACACCGGACCCGATCGCGATGCGTAGGGTCACCAGCGGCCCGAATTCGCCCATGATCTGTGTCCCGATCAGCGAACAGACCAGCCCGACGACAAAGCCTACCAGCACAACACGGCGCGCGGCATCCTTGCCGTAGACGCGGTTCATCACGTCGGTGACCAGAAACGCCAGCGGATAGGTGAACGCGCCCCAAGTCAGCCATTGGCCAAAGAGGAACTGAACAAGAATGTTGGAGGCCACAACGATGGCGGCCATGGCAAGAATGCCGGGAAGGTAGGTGCGTGTCATATTTGAAACCGTTTTTTGCAAGGGTGCGGCGACTTGGCCTGCGGGGATCGCAGACGTCATGCGTTGTAGGGAAGGCGGGGCACCCGCGCAAGCTATTGCGTCATCGTCAGCTCGATCACCTGGGTTTCCTGCACGGAGAGGAAATTATCGTCCGATATCATCATCACCCGCGTGCGCCCGATGGCGTCGCGCCAAACGGTCAGCGCCTCTAGGTTGTCGTATCGCGCGGGCAGGGTTTGCAGCAGCGTCACCGCGCTGGCCTGATCCCCAGAGAGTTCGATCCGCCGCAGGCGCGTGCGAAACCCCAGCGGGGTGACCGTACGTTCGAGCAGATACAACCGCCCTTCATCGTCGAAATCCGCACCCACGGGGACAAAGGGGCTGTCATTCTCGAGGTAGGCCGCGATGCGCCACGTGCCGTCTTGGTATTTGTACAGCGGGATCTGATCGCCGCGGTTATCCTCGGGCAAGGCATAAAGCGCGCCTGCTGCATCGACCGCCAAAGCTTCAAACCCGGCGTTGTCGCGCAGCACTGCGCCCTCGGGCGGGGCGATGAACTGCAATGGGGTGCCGTCGGCAAGGTTGGTACGCGCGATGCGATGATCGCCTTCGTAGCTGATAAAGATGCTGCCATCCGGCGCAATCGCCAGACCTTCGGCGTCGGCCTCGGGTTTGTCCATCACCGCGCCGTTATTATCGCGCAGCGCGACGGAATGGATGATCTCCATCCCCGTCAGCGTGCCAAGCGCGTCGCGCGACAGGTCGGCCACGATAATCCGCCCGCGGTCACTGATCGCGGTAAGCTGTTTGCCATCCGCGCGCATCTCGACACCGGACAGGCCACCGAACCAGGGGGAGTCATGCTCCCACGTCAACTGCTGATGCTGCGCGATAGGGCCATTTGCGCCCGCCGCAAAAGCAGCGGAGGCAAAGCCGAGGGCAAAAAGGATCTGTAGCAAGCTTAGTTCGAATCCAGCACGGATTGGCATTGCGCTGGCAGGTCAGCAAGCAGCAGTTCGCGCTTTGGCTTGCGCTTGGGCGCATTGGGGTTTGGTGGGGGCGGGTTCAGGATATTCGCCTGCCACTGACGCGCATCGGCGCAGCCATCGCCCGCAGGGGGCGGATCTTGGTTGACGCAGCCGGTCGCCCCTTTGGGGCAGCTCAGCCGAACGTGGAAATGATAGTGGTGCCCGTACCAAGGACGGATTTTGCGCAGCCAGCTGCGGTCGCCCTTTTCATCTGCACACATCTGCACCTTGGCCCCGGGGAAAACAAAGATGCGCGCCACGCGGGGGTCAGATGCCGCGGCCTTGAGCACCTGATGGTGCTGCGGGGTCCAGCTGCTGTTCACATAGGCACCGCTGGCCCGACGCATGGAGATAGAGGAAATACTTTCACGCTCTGCCCGGCTGAGCGACAGCGACTTGGGCGGAAGCATCCAGAAATCGGCGTCCAGACCCATCTGGTGGCTGGCGTGCCCTGTCAGCATCGGGCCGCCACGGGGCTGGCTGATATCGCCGACATACAGCCCTTCCCATCCGGGTTGCTGTGCGGCCTTCGCGCTGAGCGTTTTGATGTAATCGATCATCTCTGGGTGGCCCCAGTTGCGGTTGCGCGACAGGCGCATGGCTTGCCAGGTCGGCCCCGTTTCCGCCAGTTGTTGCGCCCCTGCGACACAGCCCTTTGAATAGCTGCCGTAAGCGGCGGAAGACTGCCGTGACCCGTCGGCTTTCGCGCCAAAAAGCTTCTTGGCCTGAATGTTGCTTCGCGCGCCCCCCGATGACCCGATGGTCGGCAGGATTTTGGACGCTTCCGCATTCGGCTTGGACGGTGACCCGCCGCAGGCCGCCAGCGTGAGGGCCAGCGCGCTACATGTGAGGATTCGTGTCAGGATCATTTCGCGAAATCTCCGTTCGGTTTCACCCAGACTAACAGAACCAGGCCGATGATGAACAGCCCTACTACAGGGGCGATCCCGATCCGTTGGCTGCCGGATACGTCGCTTGCGATGGCGATCAGGGCAGGGGCCAGAAACGAGGTCGCTTTGCCCGACAGCGCGTAAAGGCCAAACGCCTCTGTCATGCGGTCGGGGTTGCCCTGACGGGTCAGCATATTGCGCGACGATGCCTGCAGCGCCCCGCCCGCCGCACCGATCAACGCACCGGCGATGTAAAAGGCGATGTCGGGTGCGGAGGATCCTTCGGCCAGCGTGATGCCCATAATCGAGTTGGGCGTCAGCGAGATGATTAGCACGGCCGTTGCAATCAGGATCAGACAGCATGTTACGATCACAGGCATCGGCCCAATCGCACGATCCACACGCCCGCCCACCCAGCAGAACACCGCGCCTGAAATCGCGGCAAGTATCCCGAAGACGCCGATATCAATAATGCTCCAGTTCAATACGCCAAGCGCGTATATCCCGCCGAATGTGTACATTCCGTTAAGCGCATCGCGGTAAAACATGGATGACCCCAAATAGGCCAGCAGCGACGGGTGGCGCGGCAGGTTCTTGAGCGTGACCCACAGATCAGAAAGCCCTTGCCCCACGCGGTACCGCGCCGCGCCGGTCACCGGCGTATCGCGCACATACAGAAAGAAGGGGATCATGAAGACCGCGTACCAGATTGCGGTCAGCGGCCCGACGATGCGCGTATCGGCTTTGGTCGCGGGGTCCAGCCCGAAGAGCGGGCTTAGCCCCGCCATCGTGCGCCCGTTGCTGCCCGCCTGAAACAGCGCGATCATCGCAATCAGCGCCACGACACCGCCCACATAGCCAAAAGCCCAGCCTGACCCCGACAGCCGCCCGCGCTCTCCCGGGTCGGGGTGCAGCTCTGGCAGATAGGAGTTGGTGAAAATTGTCGCGAATTCCATCCCGATCAGGCCAATGCCAAAGAAGAACAGCGCCCACAGGACCGAGAAATCTTGCGGCGCGGTCCACCACAGCGCGGCTGATCCCACCACATAAAGCCCCGAAAACAGCCAGATCCACGGCATCCGTTTGCCCGATGAATCAGCCACCGCCCCAAGGGTCGGGGCCAGTATCGCGATCATGATCCCCGCAACCGTCAGCCCGTAGCCCCAATAGGCCTGCGCCTGCGCCTTGGCCGCATCCAGCGCCATGCCGCTATCCACAAGATTTGCCGTTGCTGTTTGCGCGAAGTAAGGGCCGAAAATAAACGTCAGAAGAAGCGTGTTATAGGGTTGGCTGGCCCAGTCAAAGAAGTACCAGCCCCAGATTTTCTTGCGCGCTGACGTGGCTGCCATGACTGCTTTCTCCTGTTTTGACGGACGGTAGTGCAGCAGCCCTACGCGGCGCAAGAGCGGTGTTGGGCGCAACGCTAGCGTGAATTGCCCATCAGTATGTCATAAGACATCTCAAAAGGGTCGCTTTTCAAATCCTTTTTGCCTACACAGGGTGCCAACGTTAAGAATGTTTTGGATAATTTTACGAGGCTCCGTATGTCGATGATCCGGCTTTTGTACTTCAGCACCGCAGTTCCTTCGGTCTCTAAGACGGATGTTGCCGACATATTTACCGTCGCTGTGCGCGAGAATGAAAAACATGGCGTCACCGGTGCCTTGGCCTACAACGGACGCAACTTTTGTCAGGTGCTTGAGGGCGAAGAAGCCGCCATCCGCCAGTTGATCGAAAACATCCAGAAAGACAGTCGTCACAGCGGCTTCAAAATCCTCGATGAAAAGCCGATCGAGACCCGGCATTTCGCCGATTGGTCCATGCTTCAGGTCGATAGTCTGGATTTTTCTGTCATCATCAACGCGATGCAAGCGTGATGTGATGCGATTTTACCAAGAGCGGCGGTGCCAAGGCGCTGCCGCTCTTGTTCTTTGATGCCAGCGCACCTACTTTCGCGCTGTGCAACGAAAGGCCCCCTTATGACATCCCTGTTTCAGATCCTGATGCTTCTGCTGAACATCGTTTGGTTCATCATCATCGCGCATGTCATCATGAGCTGGCTGATTAATTTTCAGGTTTTAAATCTTCGTCAACCTTTGGTGGCGCAAGTTTGGGATGGGCTGAATCGCTTGTTGGAGCCTGTTTATGGCCGGGTCCGCAGCTTTCTGCCGCAAATGGGCGGGCTTGATCTGGCACCGCTGGTCGTTCTGATCGCCGTTGCCGTTCTGCGTATCCTGCTGATCAACAACGCCGCGTTGTTCTACTGATTGGGCGGCTGCTGGGGCAAAGACCCCGCCGGACGCACGGGCAGGGATTGTTCCCCGCCCGCGACTATGAGATTCTGCAAACTGCAGGTTAGATACAGTTGGGTTTTTCATGTCAGGCGCTGCCACGCTACTTCGTGATGTCTTTGGATTTGACGGGTTCCGCCCCGGCCAGCAAGAGATCGTAGAGGCCGTTACCGCCGGCGAAAACACATTGGCCATCATGCCCACGGGTGGTGGTAAATCTCTTTGTTTCCAAATGCCTGCACTTTTGCGCGACGGGGTGACGGTGGTGATATCGCCGTTGATTGCCCTGATGCGCGATCAGGTCCGCGCGCTGCAAGAGCTTGGCGTCGGGGCGGGGGCGCTGACCTCTGGCAATACGCCCGAGGAAACCGATGCCGTATGGGAAGGGCTTGAGGCTGGGACGCTCAAGCTGCTCTATATGGCCCCAGAACGGCTCGCTGCCGGGTCGGTTACGGGCATGCTCAAACGCGTGGGCGTATCGTTGATCGCCGTGGACGAGGCGCATTGCGTCAGCCAGTGGGGCCATGATTTCCGCCCCGATTACCTGCGCATCGGCGAATTGCGTCGTACGCTTGACGTTCCGCTGGCCGCGTTCACCGCAACGGCGGACACGGAAACCCAAGCCGAGATCGTTCAGAAACTATTCGACGGTGTCCCCCCGCGCGCCTTCCTGCGCGGGTTCGACCGGCCCAATATCCATCTGGCCTTTGCGGCCAAAAACGGGCCGCGCGCGCAGATACTGAACTTTGCGTCAGGGCGTAGGGGGCAGTCGGGCATCGTCTATTGCGGAACGCGGGCCAAGACCGAAGGGTTGGCCAAAGCGTTGCGCGACGACGGACATCTGGCGCTGCATTATCATGGTGGGATGGAGGCGGACGACCGCCGCACCGCCGAACGCCGTTTCCAGCAGGAAGACGGGCTGATTGTGGTGGCGACAGTGGCCTTTGGCATGGGCATCGACAAGCCGGATATCCGCTGGGTGGCCCACGCCGATCTGCCCAAATCTATCGAAGCCTACTACCAGGAAATCGGGCGCGCGGGTCGCGATGGTGCGCCGGCCGAGACGCTGACGTTGTTCGGCCCTGATGATATCCGTTTGCGCCGCAGCCAGATCGACGAAGGGCTCGCCCCGCCGGAACGGCGCGCCGCTGATCATGCACGGCTGAACGCGCTGCTGGGGCTGGCCGAAGCATTGGCGTGTCGTCGTGCGAACCTGTTGAAATACTTTGATGAAACCGATGTCACCTGTGGCAATTGCGACCTTTGCGATACGCCTGTCGAAGTGTTTGACGGGACCACCGCCGTGCGCAAGGCGCTGTCGGCGATGCTGCGCACCGAGGAATGGTTTGGCGCAGGTCATTTGATCGACATCCTGCTGGGCAATGAAACCGATAAAATCCGTGAACGCGGGCACAGCGATTTACCGACCTATGGCGTGGGCAAGGAATATGACAAACGCGAATGGCAGGCGGTGTTCCGGCAAATGATGGGGCACGATCTGGTGCGCCCCGATGCCGCGCGTCACGGTGCGCTGCGCATGACCGATGCCGCATTGCCAATCCTGCGCGGTGAGGCGTCGATCTCTCTGCGCCGGGACAGTATCCGCGCCGCCGCATCGCAGCGCCGTCCTGCGGTCAAGGCGATGGTCAGCGACGAGGATGCGCCGCTGCTCTCTGCGCTCAAGGCGAAACGCCGCGGGCTGGCAGAAGCCGCCAAAGTGCCCGCCTATATCATCTTTAACGACCGCACTCTGATCGAGATGGCCGAGAAACGCCCGGATACACTGGATGCCATGGCCCGTATCGGCGGGGTGGGGGCCAAAAAGCTCGAGAATTTTGGCGATGCGTTTCTAGAGGTGATCAACGGGGCCGCCGCCGAGATGCACCCGACGCGGCGCAAGCTGGCGGGGCGCGCGGCAGGATCGGTGTTCGATCAACTGCGCGAAGTGCAAACCACCTTGTCTCGCGGGGCAGATGGCGGCGAAAAACCGTTGAGCTGCTCGACCTCGCTGCTGGCAAAAGTGGCGCAGCTGCACGCGCCGAACCTTGATGCCATCGAACGCATTTTGGGCGAGAAACGCACCGAAAGGTTTGGCCCCGCATTTCTGGACGTTTTGCAACAAGCGGGCTAGCTCTTGCTGCGACCAAAAAAGGAAAATCCATGCTGACCGTTATCTCTCCCGCCAAGAAAATGGACTGGACCCCGCGCGACGTCGCTATGACGACGCCCGACCTGCAGGAAGATGCGGTCGCCTTGGTCAAGGTGGCCCGCGAGCTGAGCGTTGGTGATCTGCAATCATTGATGCACCTGAGCGAGAAACTGGCCAAGCTGAACCGCGACCGTTTCACCGCGTTCGAGGAAAATCCGTCCCCCGATGTTGTGCGCCCTGCTGCCTTTGCCTTTGCTGGTGACACCTATCAGGGGCTGGAAGCGATCAGCCTGGATCCTGATGAACTGGATTATGCCCAAGATCACCTGCGCATTCTGTCCGGACTTTATGGTGTGCTGCGCCCCTTGGACGCCATTCAGGCCTACCGGCTTGAGATGGGCAGCCGATTGAAAACGCCGCGGGGCAAATCGCTGTACGACTATTGGGGCGCGCGCCTGTCCGAAGCGTTGAACGAACAGGCGGAACAGACCAACAGCAAGGCGTTGGTGAATTGTGCCAGCCAGGAATATTTCGGCGCGGTCGACCTTAAGGCGCTGGTACCGACGGTTGTGACACCACAGTTCATGGAAGATAAATCGGACGGCAAAGGGCCCAAGATTGTCAGCTTTTACGCCAAGAAAGCCCGCGGCGCGATGGCGCGTTTCGTGGTGCAGAACCGCCATACCGACGCCGAAGCGATCAAGGATTTCGATGTTGGCGGGTACGCATGGCAGAAAGAGCTGTCGACGCCGGAAAAACCCGTATTTGTGCGGCCCTATCCCACCAGCTGACCCTCTAGCGGGAAAGCCGCGTTGGGGCAGTAACGGTTAAGGAGCGCCACAAGCTCAGCCTTTCGCAAGGGTTTGGTGAGGAAATGATCCAGCCCGGCGGCGAGTATCCTTTCCTTTTCGTCCTGAATGGCATGCGCTGTCAGCGCGACAATCGGGCAGCTGCTTGCCCCGTCTTCCAGCGCACGAATGGCGGCGGCGGCATCTTTGCCGTTCATCTTGGGCATAGAGATGTCCATGAACACCAGATCGGGCCGGAAGGTTTCAAACAGCGCAACTGCCTCTTGCCCGTTGGTGGCAAGCTGCAGGTCGATGTTCAGCCGTTGCAGCATCTTTCGAAGTACCAGACGATTGGTCTTATTGTCCTCGGCCGCCAAGACCCGCATCGGACGGGTACCAACAGGCACCGGCTGCATCGTTGACACCTCGGCCAGTAGCTCGGTGACGCTGATCGGGTTCTTCATGATCCGGCGCACGCTCGTATCATCCATACTATCGCGGATTTTGTCGGGTGTCTGACTGTACAGGATTACCTCGGTCGCAGGGTCGGAGACGTGCACCGCGCGGGCAAATTCGATCCCGTCCATATCGGGCAACGTGTCGTCTACAAGCAGCAGATCGACGCTACTGTCCAGCGCGGCCAGCCCTGCTTCACCGGTGCCACAGGAAGTCACGCGCACACCGATATGTTCCAGATTGCGCTGCAAGATCGATCGGCAGATCGTTTCCCTTTCGACAATCAGGACATGGCGCAGGAATGGGGGGGGCTTAAGCGGCGGCGCGGCACTGTCCTCTTGGGCCTTCAGGGGCAGTTCGAAGCCGAAGCACGACCCAACCCCATGCTCTGACGTGACCCAAATCTCGCCCCCCATCAGTTGTACCAGACGTTGGCAGATGGCGAGCCCCAGTCCCGTCCCCTCTGCATTGGGGCTGGGGTCACTGCTGGCTTGGGTGAATTCTCCCATGATATGTTCAATCATGTCCGGCGCGATGCCGATGCCCGTATCCTCGATAGAGATTTTGATCAGCACGTTGCCAGAGCCCGCGTCGGGTAGCCCCGTGGCGCGGATCAGGATATGCCCATTTTGCGTAAACTTAACAGCATTTCCAACCAGATTGGTAAGCACTTGCCGGATACGCCCTGCATCCCCGACCAGTTTGCGCGGCAGAAACAGGTCGTAATCCAGCGCGAGGTCCAGCCCCTTTTGCACCGCAAGGGGCTGTAAAAGCAGCAGTACTTCTTGGAAGACACGTTCCAGATCAAATGGGGCGGGGTGGATGCTCAGTCGGTTTGCCTCGATGCGCGAGAAATCCAGAACGTCGTTGATGATGACCAGCAACGCTTCGCCAGAGGTCTTTATGGTGTCGACATATAGGCGTTGGTCTTGGGTCAGCGCGGTATCGCCAAGCACCTCCGTCATGCCTACGATCCCGTTCATCGGTGTGCGGATTTCGTGGCTCATCTTGGCAAGGAAAAGGGATTTCGCGCTGTTGGCTGCTTCGGCCGTGGCGCGGGCATCAACGAGCTTGCGTTGGTATTCCACGGTGTCGGTAATGTCGCGAGCGAGTGATACGATATCACCGCCTTTTCCCCTTTGATCGACAATCTTGATATATGCGCCATTCCAGAGCTTTATGATGATGGGTGCCGGAGCCTTTTGCTGCGATCGCAGAAGCATCTTGGCGCGCCATTCCTCTGGCGTGCGGCGCCCGATGTTTACGATCCCTTCATCGGTGAGCACGCGCAGGATGGTAGAATAGCTGACACCCGGACAGATGGCATCAATACCGTCGAACACGGCCAGATAAGACCGATTGGCCATGATCATTTCATTGTCTTTGTTGAAAAAGGCAAAGCCGTCGTGGATGGTTTCGACCGAATGCCACAGCCGGCGTTGGGTCAGTTCGATCTGTTCGCGCGCGGCACATAGATCGGACATCACCCGTTTGTTTTCGCCGCGGATGTTTTCAACCTCCGCCCGTGTTTCAGAAATCTCAACAGAGACATTTTGCGCGTGGTCATCCAGCTTGCGGTAAGCGGCACAAAGCTCTGCCTGGGTTTGTTCAAGCAGCGCTTCCACCTCTGCGCGGCGGCGTTGTTCATGGGCAAGCTGGTCAGCTGGTTTCATCCAAAGCTCCGAATCCCTCCTATCGGGGGGATCATGGGGGGCTTGGGGTGAACAACTGCTTAAGCGTTGCGTGATTTATCGGGCGGTGGCGTTGTTTTTAAGGTTAACGTCGCCCTTCGCGGAGCCATGCTGCGAGGATCAGGGCGCTGCCCAGCAACAGGACGAGCCACGCGGGCAAGATAGGCATCTGCCGCACGTCACGTGTTTCATAGGCGTTGCGAGGGGTCAGCCCGATCCATCCACGTCCGGCTGCGGGGCGCCCGACACGTATGTCGCGGATGCGGGGCAGGCCGTCCTCGATCCGCGCGACACCACCGCGCAGGGGCGCAAGTACGGGGGCGAGGGTTTCGTCGCTGGCAATCGTTTCCACAAACTCCCGCGGGGCGGCGGGGCCCAAACCGATCACCGCGCTTTGGTCGCCATTTTCCAGCCGGTAAAGGCCAATCTCGGGGCCTTCGTAAACCCCTTCGAAGACACCCGGCGTGGCTGGCGAAAGCGTGATCTCTGCCGTGCTGCCATCGGGGTTGGTCAGGGTGACAGGCGGGATGTCGTCCCCCAGCGTGCGACGGGTGATGCGCATGGTCTGGCCTTCGGCTGTGGCGGTCAGGGCCTCTTCCTCAAGCTCGGGTTCTTTCATCATCCAGTGGGCCAGCCGTCGCAACAGCTCTAGCTGCGGGCCGCCACCTTCATAGCCACGGTTCCACAGCCACGCATGATCAGACGCCATGAGCGCAACGCGCCCTTCTTCCACACGGTTCAGAATCAGCAGCGGTCGGTCATCTTCGCCGGTCATCACCACATGGCCCAAGGGATCGGCCACATCGATCTGCCGCAGCCAGCGTCCCCATGTTTCCTGTTCGGGCAAGCCGCTGGTCACCGGATGGCGGTGCCCCAGCTCGGACACCAGCGGGCGGTAGGGCTGTTCGATCACCCGCGCGGTCGGCGTGGCGGGCAAGACCTCTCCGAGGGGGGAGCGGTAGATGCTGTCGGCGCTCGCGAAATCCGCCCCGGCAGCGACCAGCACAGCACCCCCGCCGCGCACATAATTGGCGACGTTTTCAAGATAGAGCGACGGCAGGATGCCGCGGCGTTTGTAGCGGTCAAAGATGATCAGATCGAAATCCTCGATCTTTTCCATGAACAACTCGCGGGTGGGAAAGGCGATCAGCGAAAGTTCGTCTACCGGCACGCCATCCTGTTTTTCCGGCGGGCGCAGGATCGTGAAATGCACCAGATCGACAGAGCTGTCTGATTTCAGCAAATTGCGCCACGTACGCCCGCCCTGATGCGGCTCCCCGCTGACAAGAAGCACCCGCAGACGGTCGCGCACCCCGTTGATCTGGATCAGCGCGGCATTGTTGCGGTCGGTCAGCTCTCCTTCGGCCTCGGGCAGCGAGAACCGGATCACATTGCGCCCGCCGTGGGGCAGGGTCACGGGCAGTTCCAGATCTTGCCCTACGGGCACGCGGAAGGTCTGCGGCGGCTCCCCATCGACCGAGATTTCAAGCGGGGCCAGCGCGTCTTTTTGCGGGGCGGCCCCAAGGTCGTCGATGCGCAGGGTCAGGGTCACGGGTTCGCCGATGATGGCAAAGGCAGGGGCGTTGCGGACGGACAGGCGGCGATCCCAATCGCTTTGCTTTCCGGTCATCAACAGATGCATCGGTGCCGGCAGATCGACTGGCAGGTCGGCGTCGTGAATGCGCCCGTCGCTGAGCGCAAGGATGCCTGCGATCCGGGCGCGCGGCTCTTCGGCAAGCACCTCTGACAGGGCGGTCATCAGCTGCGTGCCGCTATCACCCTCCCCATCGGGCACGGTCACGCGGCGCAGTTCCGTATTCTCGCGCGCGGTGATCTGTGCTGCCAACGTCTCTGCGGCGGCGGCGGTTTGTGCGGGCCGGTCTGCGAGGGATTGGCTGGCGCTTTCGTCTTCCAGCATCACGACGATATCGGTGAGCGGCGCGCGGTCTTCCTGCTGCACGGAGGGGCCAGAAAGCGCCGCCAGAACGACGAGCATCGCCGCCCCCCGCAGCGCCCAGCCTTGCAACCCACGCAGCACCGCCAAGGCAACGGCCGCCAGCGCCAGTGCGGCAACGCCCCATAACATCGGTAGCGGGATCAGCGGGTCGAAGATGATGGTCGATGTCATTGGCCCAACCTGTCCAGCAGCGCAGGAACATGCACCTGATCGGATTTATAGTTGCCGGTCAGCACATGCATGACCAGATTGACGCCGAAGCGGTAGGCCAGCTCGCGCTGACGTTCCCCGGCGAAACCGCGCCCGATGGGCACCATCGGCGTGCCGTTCGAGGACACGGCCCAGGCCGCGGCCCAGTCATTGCCACCGATGACAACCGGGCTCACCCCGTCATTCAGATTGCGGAACGGCATCCCCTCTACCTGTTCGGCGTCGGGGGGCGATGCCTCTACCCACAGATCGCGCCCGCTGTGTCGTCCGGGGAAGTCCTGCAGCAGATAGAACGTGCGGGTCAGCACGTGATCCGCTGGCAAGGGTTCAAGCGGAGGGATGTCCAGCGGCGCGGCGAGGTCTTGTAGCTTGCGCCCATTGGGGCTGGCGGCCCCGAAGCCCGCGATATTCGCATCACGTGTGTCGAACAGGATCATCCCGCCGGAGCGCAGATAGTCGTTCAGCTTGCGATAGGCCGTATCCGAAGGGCGGGGCTGATCGGGGGTGATGGGCCAGTAAAGCATAGGGAAGAAGGCAAGCTCATCCCGCTCCAGATCCACACCGATGGGGTTGGCAGGTTCGACCGAGGTGCGGAAATAAAGCGTATCCGACAACCCGCGCAATCCGGCATCCGACATCTCGTCAACCGACGCGTTGCCGGTGATCACATAGGCCAGCGTCATCTCCGCCGTGGCGTTCAGGGCAAAGCTGTCGTCCGCCTGCGCATCGGCCTGCGTCGGTGCATAAATCAGCGCCGCAAGGATCAGCCCTGCGGCATTGCTGTGCCTGAGCAGCCGCCCCGACAAGGAAAGCGACGCGATGACATCAGCGAGCAGCAGCAGGATCGACAGGGATAACAGCCAACCGGCAAGCGGCTGTTCATCGGCCACATCAAGCCCACGTACTGGCACATCCGCTGGCCATGCCGCGGGGGTCAGGGTGGTATCTGCAACCACCACATTGCGCGCAATGCGCCGATCGCCAGAGGCATAGACCCCCGGTTGCAGGTCTGGGCCCGCAGGCGCGGCCATCAGATCAGCCCCGTCCACACCGGGCAGCGTACCCGCGTCAGACAGTGTGCCAAACCCGTCCATCACGCGCAGGGGCGTCCACGTCGTGCCCTGCAGGTCCGAGGCCTCGATACCGGCGGAAGATGAAGAAATCGCTAACCGTTCCATCATCTGCACAAACAGCCCCGACAGCGGCAGCGTCGACCACTCGGCCGTGGCTGTCACGTGAAACAATACGATCTGCCCCTGTCCTACTTGCTTGCGGGTGACCAGCGGGGTGCCATCGCTCAGCGACGCGATCACACGCTCTGCCAGTGTCGGATCGGGCTGCGCGACGACCTGGGCCGAGACGGTCACATCCTGCGGTATCTCCAGACCGTAAAAAGGAGAGGATTCGCGGAAGCTGTCCAGCGTTTTCGGGGCGCCCCAGCTCATTGCGCCGCCGACACTGCGGCCACCGGCCCGCAGGCGCACAGGCATCAGAGGGTCTTCGGTATCTCGGCTGATGTCGCTGGCAGCGATGCGTGGACCGGCGAAACGCACCAACATGCCACCAGCTTCGATCCAGTCGATCAAGGGGGCCTGCTCTGCCTCCGATAGGGTCGCGATATCGGCCAGTACGATCACATCGGGGTTTGCGGGCAGCACATCGCCAATCCCCCCCTCAATCAGATCGGCGGCGGGGGCCAATGCCTGTTCGATGTAGTGTAGGGGGGACAGCAGCTCCAGCCCCTCGCGGTTTTCGCGCCCGGCGATCAGCCCAACCTCGCGCCGCCGCAACGCATCATCGACCAGCGTCGTCGCCCCGGCGGAGCGTTGGCCCGCGATGTCGAAACGCGTGATCCGCGCGCGCAGCTCTGCGGGCAGGGACAGGGCCGCGCTGGCCTGCGTTGATCCTACGTCGAATGTGGCCGGAACGCTGGCGAGGACGCGCATATTCCCTGCCGGATCACGGCCCTGTGCAGTGATGGTCACCGACCGCTCGGCACCAGCGAGGGCGCGCTTGGCGGTCAGGGTAATCGCCCCGTCCTCATAGGTCGCGGGGGCCAGTGCCAGTACGTCTGCACCAGTCTGATAGACCTCGACGCTGCCCTTGCCCTGAAGCGCATCAAGCATCGCGTCGCGCCCCGCATAGGCAAGCCCGTCGCTGAACCACAGGGTATCGAAACCGCCGAGCGTGTCCGCGATCTCTATCGTGCGGTCAATGTCGGCGGGGGCGGGCTGCCAGGGGGCGGGATCAAACCCGGCGAGACGGCTGCGCCATGCGTCAGCGGATTGAAAGGCGGGTGCTTCTGGTCGGGTGAGGGTCAGAAAGCCGACCGTGCGTCCAGCGCGTGCCGCACGGGTCAACTGCGCCTCTAGCGCTTCGGTTTGCTGTGGCCAACGCGTGGCTCCTGCCCAAGACCCGTCGAGCACAATCAGCAGCGGGCCGGTGCCTTGGGTCTGTTCCTCTTGCGGGTTCAGGATCGGTCCGGCCAGCCCGATGATCAACGCGGCCACCGCCAACATGCGCAGCAGCAGCAACCACCACGGCGTGCGGTCCGACACGCTTTCATCATCGCTCAACCCAAGCAGCAGCGCCACGCCGGGAAAGCGGCGTCGGATCGGTGCAGGCGGCACCGCGCGCAGGATCAGCCACAGGATCGGCAGCGCCAGAAGCGCCAGCAGGATCCACGGCGCGGTAAAGCCGATGCCCCCAAGAACGGTCATGCTGTCCCCCCGCTGCGCGTATCCAGCGCCGCATAGAGCCATAAAAGCGCCGATTGTGCGGTGCTGTCGGTGTGGTGCAGCCCGTATTGCCAGCCAGTCAGGGCACAAAGCTGCCGCAGCTCTGCCTTGCGCGCGGCGAGCCGTTCCAGATAGCGGTCTTTCAGGTCGTTCGCTTTCAAGGTCTCGTGGCGCAGCGTGCCGCCGACGCTTTCAAAGATGGTGCGACCGGTGAAGGGGAAGGCCTCCTCCGAGGGGTCCAGCACATGATACAGCACGCCGCGCACCCCGCGGTCCGCCGCTTTGGTCAGCGCTGTGGTCACCCCCGCAAGATCCCCCATGAAGTCAGAGATGAACACAGCCCGTGCATGGGGGATCATGGCGCGATGTTCCGGCGGGGCGTAGTCGGCGGCGTCGTCCTGACACAGGGCTTCGGCAAGGCGCAGGATCTGCGGCCTGCCGGATCGCGGGGGCAGGGCGCTGCCGGTCAGCCCGACCCGTTCACCGCCCCGTTGCAGCAGGATCGCCAGCGCCAACCCGATCAGCCGCGCGCGGTCGCCCTTCTGTTCCAATGCAGGCGTCGAGGCAAAGCGCATGGACGCCCCCTGATCGACCCAAAGCATGACCGACTGCGCGATCTGCCATTCACGTTCGCGCACGAACTCATGGTCCCCCATGGCCGAACGCCGGTGGTCGATGCTGCGACGGCTATCCCCGGCCTGTGCCGGACGGTATTGCCAGAAATCATCCCCCACCCCTGCGCGTCGACGCCCATGGGCACCCAGCAAGACTGCACCGGCCAGATGCTCTGCACGGGCCAGCAGCGCGGGCAAACGGGCGGATTGCTCCTCTGATCGGATGCGAAGGGTGTCGGGGCTGTTCACGCCGCGGCCTTTTTCCCGATCAGGCTGGCAGCGGTTGTGTCAATCAGCGCGGATAGGCTGTCGCCACGAGCGCGCGCCGCGAAGTTCAGCGCCATACGGTGCAGCAACACAGGACGGGCCATATCGATGACATCCTCCGCCGACGGTGCCAGACGCCCCTGCAACAAAGCGCGCGCCCGCACCGTCAGCATCAACGCTTGCGCGGCGCGTGGGCCGGGGCCCCACGCCACGGTATCGCGCACTTGCGGGCTGGCATCAGGCCCGTCAGGGCGGAAGGCGCGGACCAGATCAAGGATCAGCCCGACCACCGATTCACCCACCGGCATCTGCCGCAGCAGCGTTTGCGCGGCCAGTAGCTCTGCCGTGGTAAAGACGGGTGCGGCCTGCGCATCGGTATCCCCTGTGGTGGCCAGCAGAATATCCCGCTCTGTCTCCCGGTCGGGGTAGGCCACATCGATCTGCACCAAAAAGCGGTCAAGCTGGGCCTCGGGCAGCGGGTAGGTGCCTTCTTGCTCAATGGGGTTCTGGGTGGCGAGCACGTGAAACGGATGCCCCAAGGCGCGGTCCTGTCCGGCGACGGTCACGGTCTTTTCCTGCATCGCCTGCAGCAAAGCCGACTGGGTGCGCGGCGAGGCGCGGTTGATCTCGTCCGCCATCAGCAACTGGCAAAAGATCGGCCCCTCGACAAAGCGGAACGCGCGGGTGCCATCGGCGGCGGTGTCCAGCACCTCTGACCCCAGAATATCGGCAGGCATCAAATCGGGCGTGAACTGGACCCGATTGCCATCCAGCCCCATTACCGTGCTCAGCGTTTCGACCAGCCGCGTCTTGCCCAGACCCGGCAAACCGATCAGCAGCCCGTGGCCACCGCACAGCAGGGCCGTCAGCGTCAGGTCAACGACCCGTTGCTGCCCGATGAAACGCCGGTTGATCGAGGCCTTCGCCTCGGCCAGCTTTTCGCCAAGCGTCTCGATTTCTGCTACCATATCGCGGGCTTGGGTCATGACTTTTGCGTCCTCGGGGTTATATCAGTTAGATGTAAGTGTATCGTGTGAACAGGAAATGGCAAAAGCAATGAGTGGACAAAAAACCGTGACCCCGACAGCAGAAAGCCTTGCCGCCTCTGTTTCCGCCGCCAAAACACGCGGATTGCCGCCGGTTGAAAAGTGGAACCCCCCGTTTTGCGGCGATCTGGACATGGAGATCAAACGCGACGGCACTTGGTTCTATCAAGGCACCCCCATCGGACGCATCGGGCTGGTAAAGCTGTTCGCATCGATTCTGATCCGCGAAGAAGATGATTATTTCCTTGTGACACCGGTTGAAAAAGTCGGCATCAAGGTCGAGGACGCCCCCTTTGTCGCCATCGATTTCGAGGCCGAAGGCAGTGGCACCGACCAGAGGCTGACCTTCCAGACAAACCTGGAAGACATCGCCGTCGCCGGCCCCGATCTGCCGATCCGAGTTGAGCGCGACCCCGAAGATGGCGAGCCCGCGCCCTACGTCCGTATCCGCCGCAACCTGGAGGCGCTGATCGACCGCAAAAGCTTTTACCGGTTGGTCGAGCTTGGCGTGCATCACGACGGCTGGTTCGGCGTATGGTCGGGCGGCAGCTTCTTTGGTATTATCCCCTCGGACGAACTGCCCGATTGATACTGCCTGCCACAGCGCGACGATAGCGGCCCGAACCGGATGATCCTTCATGAAGCCAGCCGCGAACCTTACTCTGCTGTGGCCCGAGCTGCCCTATCTTGACCGTTTTGCCGTCGCCGCGAAGGCAGGATTTACCGCGGTAGAGGTGCTTTTCCCCTATGATCTGGCGGCCAAAGAGACGCTGCGCGCCTGTGTCGCCAACGGCTTGCAGCTGATCCTGATCAACGCCCCGCCGCCCAATTACACCGGCGGCGCACAGGGCTTTGCCGCGGTGCCCGAACTGGCGGCCCGTTTCCGCGTCGATATCCAGCGGTCGTTTCGATATGCCACCGCGCTCAAGGTCCGCTATCTGCATGTCATGGCGGGCAATGGGCAAGGCGCGCTGGCGCGGCAAACCTTCATCGACAATCTGATCTGGGCGGCTGATATCGCGCCCAAGGGGCTTACCCTGACGGTTGAACCGCTGAACCCCGTCGCGATGCCGGGGTATTTCATGAACGACTACGCGCTTGCCGCCGATGTGCTGCGTGCTGTGAACCGGCCGAACGTCCGGCTGCAATATGACAGCTACCACGCCCAGATGATCCACGGCGACGCGGTGGCGGTGTTCGATCAATACAAAGACCTGATCGTACATGTGCAGCTTGGCGACGCGCCCGATCGTAGCGCGCCCGGTACGGGTACAGTCGATTTCCCCGCGCTCTTCGCCGCCCTGCGCCGCGCGGGGTATTGCGGCTGGGTCAGCGGCGAATATATCCCCGGCCCACGGACCGAGGACAGCCTGGGCTGGATGACACTCAGCTAGCCGCAGGGGGGGCACTTCAGAGACGCTTAATGCGCCTCTGCCCAACTCGCCCCGACGCCTGCATCCACGTCGAGCTTCACATCCAGTTTGACCACCGGATCGGCTGCATTCTCCATCACCTTGCGTGCGGCGTCGATCAGATCGTCCTCGGCCCCTTTCTCCACCTCGAACAGCAATTCATCGTGGACCTGCAGCAACATGGTGGCGGGCAGATCCTTGATCGCGTCGGGCATGCGGATCATAGCGCGGCGGATCACATCGGCGGCGGTGCCCTGAATTGGCGCGTTGATGGCCGCCCGTTGGGCAAAACCGGCGCGGGGGCCCTTGGCGCTGATCTCGGGCGTGTGGATCTTGCGCCCGAAGAGCGTCTGCACAAAGCCATGCTCTTTGGCGAAAGCCTTGGTGTCATTCATATAGGTACGGATGCCGGGGAAACGTTCGAAATAGCGGTCGATGAACCCCTGTGCTTCGGCGCGCGGGATACGCAGGTTGCGCGCCAGACCGAAGCCCGAGATGCCATAGATCACGCCAAAGTTGATCGCCTTGGCCTGACGACGCACGTCCGACGTCATCTCGTCCAGCGGCACGCCGAACATTTCCGAAGCGGTCAGCGCGTGAATGTCGATCCCGTCCTGAAACGCCTGCTTAAGCTCGGGGATATTGGCGATATGCGCCAGTATCCGCAGCTCGATCTGGGAATAGTCAAGCGCGACCAGCGCCTTGCCCGGCTCTGCGACAAATGCCTCGCGGATGCGCCGCCCTTCTTCGGACCGGATCGGGATGTTTTGCAGGTTCGGATCGGTCGAGGCCAGCCGCCCGGTCGACGCCCCCGCGATGGAATAGGACGTATGCACACGGCCCGTGTCGGGGTTGATGTGGTCCTGCAGCGCGTCGGTATAGGTCGATTTCAGCTTGGACAGCTGCCGCCAGTCCAGCACCCGCGCAGGTAAGTCATGCTCTGTCGCGAGGTCCTCAAGCACATCGGCACCGGTGGCATAGGCCCCCGTCTTGCCTTTCTTGCCGCCTTCCAGCCCCATCTCGTCGAACAGGATTTCCCCCAACTGCTTGGGCGAGCCGACGTTGAATTTACGCCCGGCGAGCTCATAGATCTCGTCCTCAAGCCCCGCCATCTTCTGGGCAAAGGCGTTCGACATCCGGCTCAGCGTATCGCGGTCCACCTTCACGCCAGAGCGTTCCATTGCCGCCAAAACAGGCACAAGCGGGCGTTCAAGCGTTTCATAAACCTTCGTCACCCCGACGCGGTGAAGTTGGGGTTTGAACAATTGCCACAGACGCAGAGTGATATCCGCATCCTCGGCGGCATATTTCACCGCATCGGCGAGCGGCACCTTATCAAAGGTGATGGCCGATTTGCCTGTCCCCAGCAGCGGCTTGATCGGGATCGGTGTGTGCGACAGATAGCGTTCAGACAGCGTGTCCATGCCGTGGCCGTGCAGCCCGGCGTGCATCGCGTAAGACAGCAGCATCGTGTCGTCGATGGGCGCGACGTTGATCCCCAGCTGAGCGAAAATCTTGCTGTCGTATTTCATGTTCTGCCCGATCTTGAGGATGGAGGGGTCCTCCAGCATCGGAGTCAGCAGGCGCAGCGCCTCTTCGGTAGGGATCTGCCCCTCGGCCAGATCATCACTCCCGAACAGATCATCGCTGCCGCGCGCCTTGTGGATGAGCGGGATGTAGCAGGCCTTGCCCGGTTCGACACAGAGTGAAACCCCGACAAGCTGCGCGACCATATCGTCCAGCCCGGTGGTCTCTGTATCGACGGCGACATAGCCGAATTCGTAGATACGGTCGATCCAGGCCTGCAGCGCGGCTGTGTCACTGACGTGTTCATATAGCTCTGCGTCAAAGGGCACATCCGCCGCGGCCGGGGCATCGGCGGCGACCGGTGCCTCAGCGATGGTGGGGGCCTCTTTCCCCAGCACCTCGGCCACACGTTTGGACAGGGTGCGAAACTCCATCTCGGCCAGAAAGCCCAGCAGTTGATCTGCATCAGGGTCGCGCACCTCAAGATCGTCAAGGGTGAAGTCCAGCGGCGTGTTCTCGTCCAGCTTGACCAGATCACGGGACAGGCGGATCTGGTCGGCATGGTCGATCAGGGTCTGACGCCGCTTGGGCTGCTTGATCTCGCCCGCGCGCTCCAGCAGCGCATCGAGATCGCCGTATTCGTTGATCAGCAAAGCGGCCGTCTTGATTCCGATCCCGGGTGCCCCGGGGACGTTATCGACAAAGTCGCCCGCCAGCGCCTGCACATCCACCACACGATCGGGATAGACGCCGAATTTCTCGAACACACCGTCGCGGTCGATGCTCTTGTTTTTCATCGCATCCAGCATTTCGACGCCGCCGCCGACCAGCTGCATCAGATCCTTGTCCGAACTGATGATAGTGCAGCGGCCACCTGCGGCGCGTGCCTGTACGGCGAGCGTGGCAATGATGTCGTCCGCCTCGAAACCTTCCTTTTCCTTGCAAGCGATATTGAAGGCTTCGGTGGCGGTACGGGTCAGCGGGATCTGCGGGCGCAGGTCTTCGGGCATGGCCTCGCGGTTGGCCTTGTATTTGTCATACATGTCATTGCGGAAGGTATGGCTGCCCTTGTCAAAGATCACGGCCACATGGGTCGGTGCATCCGGGCCTGTGTTGCCTTCGACATAGCGGTGCAACATGTTGCAAAAACCCGCCACCGCACCAATCGGCAGCCCGTCCGACTTGCGCGTCAGCGGTGGCAGCGCGTGATAGGCGCGGAAAATAAACGCCGACCCGTCGATCAGATGCAGATGGTGACCTTTGCCAAATGTGCCGGACATGTCGGTGCTCCTATTTCAGACAAGCTTTCTTGTGCCACGAAGCCGGCAAACTCTCCAGCGGCCAATTGCCCGCGACCGGCTTCATTTTGCCAAATAAACTCCCCGCGGAGCGTCCCTGCCTAGCGGGGCTCGCTTTGGTAAAGGCGCCAGGACAGGCTCACTGACAAGGGGAGCGGCGTCCAGCGTCCGAAGCGCAGCCCCGCCGCGCGGAGTTGGTCGCCGATCCAGACGTTGCAGGTGCGCAGGATGCTAAAGCGTCCCTTGGCGGCAAAGAATCCATCGGTGGCGGTATACCCATCCACATCCACACGTTGAGGCAGCCCGTCAGGGCCGGGGTCAAGCGCCGACCAGACATGCGCGACCAGCCTGCGGTACGCGCCTTCGGTCATCGTCACGGTCCGGCGTTTGGCGGTCGGGACGATGGGGCCAATGACATCAATCCGCAGCACCGCGTCATCGCCGATAATCCCGCGCCAGACATTGCCGGGTTTCAATTCGCGATAGGTGGGGGTTTCCGTATAAAACTTGCGCGCCCCCCATCCGATGACAAGCCACCGCGCATCGGGATGCGATAGCGGCAGACCCCGCGTCTCGAGCGCGGCAAACCGCGGGCCCGAAATATCATCAATCGGGATCAGCAGATCATAGTGGATGGGTCCGTGGACCAGCAGCACCTCGCGCGTCGGCACCGCGCGCGGTTGATCAGAGGCAGGAGCGGCCCAGAGGGCACCGATCACTGCGGCAAGCACAAAGCACGCGGGCAAAAGCGCAAGCGCGCCCAGCCATCGTAACGCTTTGGTCAGACCTTGCCCTCAAACTCGGCGTGGATGAACTTGCAGTCGCAGTACCCACATTCGACCCAGCCCTTGTCTTGCGGGATTTGCAGCCAGACGCGCGGGTGCCCCAAGGCGCCTTCGCTGCCGTCACAGGCGACGCGCCAGGTGTTCACAATGCGGGTTTCCGGTGCTTGGGATGTCATGCTGTCGTCCTTGGCTTTGATGCGCCCATCTTATGACCAAACCGCGCAGGCAGGGCAAGGGTGCGCCGTGTGATTTGGCCGCCCTCTGCTTACAAGTTTGTAAACTGCGTTGAATTAGGTTCACCATCGGCCACAGAGCCGCTAAAAGACGGAAAACCACTGTAAACCTGCGGAGCGGTCTCAGGATGAACACCCCAAAACCTGTCGTATTGTGCATTCTGGATGGGTGGGGCCTCCGCGATGACCCTCAGGGCAACGCGCCCCTACTGGCAAAGACCCCGCATGTCGACCGGATCATGCAAAGCTGCCCTTCGGCGACGCTGACCACTTTCGGGCCTGATGTGGGACTGCCACAGGGGCAGATGGGCAACTCAGAAGGTGGGGCATACCAATATCGGGGCTGGTCGTGTCGTTGCGATGGATCTGGGACAGATCGATCTGGCGATCGAGGAAGGCGCGTTTGCCACCCATCAACCGTTGCTGGACTTTGCAGAGACGCTGAAACAGACCCGCGGCACGGCGCATGTGATGGGGCTTGTTTCTGATGGCGGGGTGCATGGGCACCTGACGCATATGATTGCCGCGGTGCGGGCGCTGCGGGCGCAGGGTATTCCGGTGGTGATCCATGCGCTGACCGACGGGCGCGATGTCGCGCCGCGCTCGGCCTTGGGCTATTTCGAGACGCTGCAAGCCGCCTTGCCCGACGGGGCGCGTATCGCGACCGTCTCGGGGCGTTATTACGCGATGGACCGTGACAACCGCTGGGACCGCGTTGCCAAAGCCTATGAGGCGATCGTGCAGGGCAAGGGCAGTGCCGCCCCAACCGCCCGCGATGCGGTGAATGATGCCTATGGTCTTGACGAAAAAGATGAATTTATCACGCCCACGGTGCTGGAGGGCTACACTGGCGTACAGGACGGCGATGGGATCTTCTGCCTGAATTTCCGCGCCGATCGCGCGCGCGAAATCATGTCGGCGCTTGCGGATCCGGAGTTTGACGCCTTTGACACAGGTGCGCGGCCTGCGTGGTCTGCGGTGATGGGCATGGCGGAATATTCCGACGCGCATGGAGCGTTCATGACCACCATGTACCCCAAGCCCGAGATCGTGAACACGCTTGGCGCATGGGTCGCACAGCACGGCCTTCGTCAGTTCCGCTTGGCCGAGACAGAGAAATACCCGCATGTGACGTTCTTTCTGAACGGGGGCGAGGAAACACCCACAACGGGCGAGGACCGCTATATGCCCAAGTCGCCAAATGTGGCGACCTATGATTTGCAGCCAGAGATGTCTTGTGCGGAAGTCACCGACCGTTTCGTGCAAGCGATTAAGGACCGATACGACCTGATTGTCGTGAATTACGCGAACCCCGATATGGTGGGGCATACCGGTGATCTTGATGCCGCCATCGCGGCCTGCGAGGCAGTGGATACCGGCCTTGGGCGCGTGCATGAGGCGCTTGAGGAGGTCGGCGGCGCGATGATCGTCACCGCGGACCACGGTAATTGCGAAACGATGATTGACCCCGAAACCGGCGGTGCGCATACGGCGCATACGCTCAACCCCGTGCCCGTGGCGGTTGTCGGCGGGCCCGATGGGGCCAGCCTGCGCAGCGGTCGTCTGGCCGATCTGGCGCCGACAGTGTTGCAGTTGATGGGGCTGGATCAACCGGCCGAGATGACGGGAAAGTCGCTGCTCGAATGATCCGCCTTTGCGCCCTTGCCCTGATGTTCTGGCCCGTCGGCGTGTTTGCGCAGACCGAGGCGGCAGAACAGGCGCGTCGCGCGATGGCCGACCTTGAAGCGGCCTCTGCCCAGTTGGACGCGGCAGATGGGGCGCGGGACCGCGTGCAGGCGCTGACCCAGACGATTCAGGCGTTTGAAACCGGCCTTGGGGCCATGCGCGAGGGGCTGCGTCAGGCAGCCATCAACGAGGCGCAGCTGAGCAAGAAGCTACAAGCCCGCGATGGCGAGGTCGCGCAGTTGCTGGGCGTGTTGCAAAGCATCGGCGGCAACCCGTCGCCCACCTTGTTCCTGCATCCTGAAGGGCCTGTTGGCACGGCGCGCGCGGGTATGTTGCTGGCAGAGCTGACACCGGCCCTGAACACCCGCGCCGATGTCTTGCGGCAGGATCTTGAAGACGTGCAGACCCTGCGGGCGCTTCAAACCGATGCGGCACAGCGCTTGCAGGACGGGCTGACGGAAATCCAGCGCGCCCGGACAGAGCTTAATCAGGCGATGGCCAACCGGACTGATCTGCCCAAACGCTTCAACGAAGACCCGGTGCGCACCGCGATCCTGATCTCGACCTCCGAGACGCTATCGGGGTTCGCCAGCGGCCTCTCCGAGATGACCTCGGACCCGATTGCGGATGCGCCCGCCGATTTCGAAGGGCAGAAGGGCGACCTGACCTTGCCGGTGCAGGGCGTGATCCTGCGCCGCGCCAATGAAACCGATGCGGCGGGGGTGACGCGCCCCGGGATTATCCTCGCGACCCGCCCGCGTGCCATCGTGACATCGCCCACGGCGGCGACAATCCGCTACACCGGCCCGCTGCTGGACCTTGGAAACGTGGTCATTCTTGAACCTCGGGCCGGGGCGTTGTTTGTATTGGCAGGGCTGGATGTGGTTTATGGCGAGGCAGGGCAGGTGATCGGGGCAGAGACGCCGATTGGCCTTATGGGCGGCCCGGCCGGCGTAAATCAACAGGCGCTGTCACCAAATGGTGATGGGGCTGGCGTGGAGCGTTCAGAAACGCTCTATATAGAAGTAAGAGAGAACAATGTTCCGCAGGACCCGTCAGACTGGTTCCGAACTGATAAGGATGGATAAACGATGAAGAAGTTCGTGATGGCTGCCGTGGGCGGTACGCTGGCAGGGGTAATTGCCACGACGCAGATTGCGGGCCCCTTGCTGGCACAGGAAACTGAAAAGAACAGCAACGTTTATGAACAGCTTGATCTGTTCGGCGACATCTTTGAACGCATCCGCGCGCAATACGTCGAAGAGGTCGACACCGAAGAGCTGGTAGAGGCCGCGATCAACGGTATGCTTACCTCGCTTGATCCACACTCCAGCTACCTGTCGCCGAAAGACGCGCTGAAGATGCGCGACCAGACCCGTGGTGAATTCGGCGGTCTCGGCATCGAGGTGACGCAGGAAGAGGGTTTCGTCAAAGTCGTTTCCCCTATTGATGGTACGCCTGCCTCTGAAGCGGGTATCGAAGCGGGCGATTTCATCACCCATGTGGACGGCGAAAGCCTGCTGGGGCTGACGTTGGATGACGCGGTCGAGCTGATGCGCGGGCCGGTGGGATCAGAGATCGAGATTACCGTGGTGCGAGAAGGCGAGACCGAACCCTTCGACGTCTCGCTGGTGCGCGATACCATCCAGCTGACCGCAGTGCGCGCCCGTACCGAAGGCGACGCGGTTGTGCTGCGGGTCACCACCTTTAACGAACAGACCTACCCCAAGCTGAAAGAGGGTCTGGAAGAGCAGGTCGAGGCCGCCGGCGGCATCGAGAATGTCAGCGGCTTTGTCGTGGATCTGCGCAACAACCCCGGTGGTCTGCTGAATCAGGCTATCGCCGTGTCGGATGCTTTCCTTGAAGAAGGCGAGATCGTCAGCACCCGTGGCCGTGATGCCGCGGATGGCGACCGCACCAACGCCACCCCCGGCGATCTGGCCGAAGGCAAGCCGATTGTGGTGTTGATCAACGGCGGCTCTGCCTCGGCTTCCGAGATCGTTGCCGGTGCCCTGCAAGACCACCGTCGCGCGATTGTCGTCGGGACCAAAAGCTTCGGCAAAGGGTCGGTGCAGACGATCATGCCGCTGCGCGGTGAAGGGGCGATGCGCCTGACCACAGCGCGGTACTACACGCCGTCGGGCCGCTCCATTCAGGCACTTGGCGTGTCCCCCGACATCATCGTCGCCCAGCCACCGGCACAGCCTGCAGACACCGAGGAAGAGGATGCAACAGCACGCCCCCTGCGGTCCGAAGCAGACCTGCGCGGCAGCCTGAACAACGACAGCCTGACCGACGATCAGGTCGACCAGATCATGGAAGACCGCGCCAAGGCCGAAAAAGCTGCGTCCTTGCGGGAAGAGGATTACCAGCTGGCCTATGCCATCGACATCCTCAAGGGTTTGTCCGCATTGGGCCCGAAGAAGTAAGCGCGACGATCACGCGTTCGCATTAAAGACCGGTCCGCAGATAGGCGGGCCGGTCTTTTTTGTTGGGCCAAGGGCGGGTGTTCAGCCCAGATAGACCTTGCCTTCGGGGTAGCGCACGCGGGGCACCGATTGCGTCGCCAGAAAGAACCCGATGGTCAGCGGGCCGACGCGGCCCAGAAACATCATTAGCATGATCATCGCGCGGCCCGTGCTATCAAGCTCTGCCGTGGCACCGCGCGACAGGCCGACGGTGCCAAAGGCCGATGTTGCCTCGAACGCGAGGTCGATGAACTCTCCGTCATGTTTGATCGACATGATGAAGATGCCCGTCAGGACCAGAAGGATGCTGATCGTGGTCAGCGCCATCACCTTGAACACTTCATCCGGCCCCATCGACCGACCAAAAGCATGCAGGCTGGTGCTGCGACGGAAGAAGGCCACGGTGGCGAGGATCAGCACGATGAGCGTGGTCACCTTGATGCCGCCTGCCGTCGACGTGCTGCCGCCGCCGACCAGCATCAGCGTCATGGTCATCAAGGCAGTACTCTCGTGGACCTCGGCGTAATCAAGCGTATTAAAGCCCGCTGTCCGTGGGGTGACGGCCTGAAACCAACTGGCCCAAAGCTTGCTGCCAAGGCTGCCGAACTGGCCCAAGGTCGCGGGGTTGCGCCATTCAAGTGCTGCAAACAGCGCCCAGGCCAGCAGGATCAACACCACCGTGCCGGTGAGCATCAGCTTGCTGTGCAGGCTGAGCCGTCGCCAGCTGCGTTTTTCCCATATATCGGCCAGCACGATGAACCCGATGCCGCCGATGATGAACAGGGCGGGGATCACGACGTTGATAATCGGATCGCTGACCCAGTTACTTAGGCTGTCGGGGAACAGCGCGAACCCCGCATTGTTGAATGCAGAAATGCTTAGGAACACCGAATGCCAAAGCCCCTGCGCCAGACCGAATTCGGGCACGAAGACAAAGGCCATCAAGGCAGCGCCGATAAGCTCTGCCAGAATGGCGATCTTCAGGATCGCCATCACCAGCGAGGTCAGATTGTAGATGCTGGGCTGGTTCAGGTCCTCGCGCAGGATAATCCGCTGCGGCATCCCCAAAGGGATACCAAGCGCGGAGAGCACCAGAACGGCAAAGGTCATCAACCCCAAGCCGCCCATCTGGATCAGAAGTGCGATGACCGCCTGCCCGAAACCGGTAAAAGCGGTGCCAGTGTCGATCACCGCCAGCCCCGTCACCGTAACAGCAGAGGTAGAGGTGAACAGCGCGTCCGACAGGCTGATCCCCGCAGTATTCGCCAGTGGAGTCCACAGGATCAATCCGCCCAGAACCACCATCGTCAGATAGATCAACACAAGCACGGCGGGCGGGGGCAGAAGCCGCCACGCGCTTTTATGTGACCTTGAAAAGAGTTTCAAAGGCTTGCCGCAAAGCTGCGCAGGTCGGTGCGCTGCCCGAGCAGGATCAACAGATCGTCCCGTTGCAACGTGCAGTCCAACCCGTCGCGCCCGATATATTCGGTGCCCCGCATCACGCCCAGACAGCGCAGGTCGAACTTCTTGCCGTATGACAACGTCTCGAGCGATTTGCCCTCAAGCGCTTCGGGGATGCGGAAGTTGACCACGTGGTACCCGTTCCCAAGGCTGACATAGTCGCGCACCAAGGGGTTGTGGATCACCTGGGCGATATGCTGGCCGACTTCGACTTCGGGGTGGATCACGCGGTCGACACCCAGTTTCGACAGGATGCGGTGATGCGTTTTTGTCTTGGCCTTTGCCCAGATCGTCTCGACGCCCAGCAGTTTCAGGTTGATGGCCGACAGGATGCTCGATTCAAGATCGCTGCCCATGGCGACCAGCGCCATCGAACAGTCGCCCAACCCGGCCTCGCGCAGGGCGGCATCATCGCGGGCGTCCACGATAACGGCTTGGCTCAGCTTTTCGACATGGTTGCTGACGCGCTGGTCGTTCAGGTCCACGCCGATCACGTAGTTGCCAAAACGCTGCAGCTCGGTTGCGACCGTAGAGCCAAAGTTGCCAAGGCCGATCACGCCGATAGTCCGTCTTTTCACTGCCATCACGAGGGTCCTTCTGAAGGGCTCAGTCTTGCCAAGGGATACATCGCGCTACAGGGGCAAGCAAGCAAGCGCCGTCAGGTCGTTTCGACGCAGTGCCGCCGGAACGCACGTTTCAGCATATCAAGCTCGGCGCGCAGCAAATCCACCTCGGCGCGCAAATCGGGGCCGGCGACCTCGTCCCCGATCAGGGTGATGCTGGCCAACGTCGTGCCAGACGCGCGGTCGACCACCAGCAATGTATGCAGCCCATCGGCGATTGCGGCTGCGGGCACAGGGATGCTGAGCACCCAGTGATCCGATGACGCGTCATGTTCCAACTGCACCCCCGCGACATCGGCATCGGCGTGGGTGACCGCAAGATCGGGTTTGGTATCGTCCGCGCCGGTCACGATCCCTTGCCAGGTGCCGTCGCGCATCTGGGTTTTGGTGAGGGTCAGGTTGCTCATGCGGGGCTCCTACAACTGGGCGCGGGGGCGGCGCGAAAAGGTCAGGTCACGCAGCATGATCTGGTTCATTTCGGGCCCTTCAAAAATCAGGTCGATCCAGGCTTTCTCGACGCGTTTTTCGTTCAGGTTGGAATAGGCGAGGTCGAATTCTGCCGTGACCTCGGATTTGTTCAGCGGCAGTTCCTGCACCATTTGTTCAGTGTTAGGTCCGTGGCGGATGTTCAGGCGGACAAAAATCTCGATCGGTTTTTCCATCTCGATCACGGCGTCCACGCGCAGGACATGGGTGCGCTTCATCCCGTCAACGCAATCATCCTGCAGGTTCAGCACCAGGGACAGGAAAGACCCGTCGAAACGGTAGACCTCAAGCCGAAGCCCATAGGGCGCCAGATGGTTTTCTTCGAGGTTGCGGATTTGCCGGATGCCGAGTTCGGACAGGGTGCAGTCGTGGAAAATCGTGACCTCATCGCCCATGGTCGCCTTGGATTGCACCGACGACAGCCCCGATTTGGTCAAGGGCGCGCGCCAAAGCTGCGGGCGCCAGGACCAATCGGTGTTATGGGGCCGAGAGAACTTGTTAGAGCCGATGCGGGGCAGGGCAAGCCGGTCTTCGGCGGTGTAGATCAACTTGTCCAGATGTCGACGCAAGGCGCGTGCTTGGCCTGCTTGTTTGCGCAGCACGGACAGTTCTGTCTGGGGGGCACGGTCGGCTTTGGCGGACCAGCGGCGGGTAAACCGCGCGATCAAGGCGCTGTCGATCAGCTTTTTCCCGAGTTTGCGCATGTGCCTGTTGCCCCGATTACGAATGGGTTGTTGGTCGTACCCTACCGCCTGTGGCGTGGGGGCACAAATGAAATGGGCCAAGGGGCCGGCGCGTTAGTTGCGTTGCGCGACGGTGGTTTTTGCAGGGGCACTGGCGTCGATGCTGCGGGTGATCAACTGTGTCAGTACCCTTCGGCCAGAGGGGCTGACGATCTCGCCGCGTTCGGGGCCGTAGACAGCGATACCGGCGGTTTGCGTGCCCATCCGTGCGACGCCGCGCCATTGGTTGGGGGAAAGCCCACCGACAGGAATACGCCCCTGCGCGCGGAAGGTGACGCTTTGGTCGCCTTTCTCCACATCGCTCACATTCTGGAGCGAGGTTTCAGCCGCGATCTGCTGGGCGCTTGGCAGGGAGCCGGGTTTAGACTGGGTCAGGCTGACCGTGATCAACCCACGCGGTGCTGCCCCCGCAGAGGCAGGGGCCCCTAATCCGTCACAGCGTGCAATCACGGCAAAGCGCGCCTCGAGGCTGGTTTGGTCGATGCAGAAACCATCGGGGGCGACCAGTTCGACCCCTCCGGCCATTTTCGCGCGTGACAACGGCGGCTTGGCGGCACCCGAGGACGCGCCAAGCCCCTGACCGCCCTCGCAGGCGGTCAGAAGCATCACGCCAAAGGCGGCAAGCGGACCTTTACAGGTCCATATAGTCATGTGTTTCCGCCTTCGCGCCGGGATGCGTCACCGCACCAAGATAGGTTGGACCCACAAGCTGCGCGTATTTCCACAGTGCACCGCTTTGATAGTTGGTTTTGCGGGCACCGGGCCAAGCCGCTTTGCGCTCTGCCATTTCCTCGTCCGAGATATCGACAGAGATCGAACCGGTGATCGCGTTCAGCGTGATCATGTCGCCCTGTTTGAGCAAGGCAATCGGTCCGCCATGCGCGGCTTCGGGGCCGACGTGACCAACGCAGAAACCCCGTGTCGCGCCGGAGAAACGGCCGTCGGTGATCAGTGCCACCTTTTTGCCCATGCCTTGACCGGACAGTGCTGCCGTGGTCGCCAGCATTTCGCGCATGCCGGGGCCACCAGCGGGGCCTTCGTTGCGGATCACGAACACGTCGCCTTCGCTGTAGGCCCGGTTTTGCACGGCTTCGAACGCGTCTTGTTCACATTCAAAGATCAGCGCCGGACCGGTAAAGACGATGTCTTCTTCGGACATGCCAGCGATTTTCACGATGGCCCCTTCGGGCGCGAGGTTGCCCTTCAGACCAACGACGCCGCCGGTCTTGCTGATCGGTGTTTCGATCGCGTGGATCACCTTGCCGTCGGCTTCGCGTTCGATCTTGTCGAGCTCTTCACCGATGGACAGGCCCGATGCGGTCAGGCAGTCATCATGCAGCAGGCCAGCCTTGCGCAATTCTTTCATCACAACAGGCACGCCGCCCGCGTCATACAGGTCTTTTGCCACATGCGACCCGCCGGGTTTCATGTCGACGAAATAGGGGGTGTCGCGGAAGATGTCGCATACATCGCTAAGGTTAAAGTCGATACCCGCCTCGGCGGCCATAGCGGGCAGGTGCAGACCGGCATTGGTCGATCCGCCGGTGCAAGCCACGATGCGCGCCGCGTTCTCGAACGCTTCGCGGGTGCAGATGTCGCGCGCGCGGATGTTCTTTTCGATCAGGTTCATGACGGCTTCACCCGAGGCCGCCGCATAGGCGTCGCGGGATTCATAGGGCGCAGGCATGCCAGAGGAGTTCAGCAGCGCCAGACCGATTGCCTCGGACACGCAGGCCATGGTGTTGGCGGTGAACTGGCCCCCGCAGGCACCGGCTGTCGGGCAAGCGACGCGTTCCAATACTTCAAGCGCGGCTTGCGACATGCTGCCGTTCTGGTAGTTACCCACGGCTTCGAAAACGTCTTGCACAGTCAGGTCGCGGCTGGCGAAATCGGCAGGCACATCGGCCCCTTCCGGGACTTTGCCCGGCAGGATCGACCCACCGTAGAGGAACACGGACGGCACGTTCAGCCGCAGCATCGCCATCATCATGCCCGGCAGCGATTTGTCACAGCCCGCAAGACCGACAATCGCATCGTAGCAGTGACCGCGCATTGTCAGCTCTACCGTGTCGGCAATCGCTTCGCGCGACGCCAGAGAAGAGCGCATGCCCTCGTGGCCCATGGCGATCCCGTCGGTGACGGTGATGGTGGTGAATTCGCGTGGCGTGCCTTGCTGCGCCTTGACGCCGACCTTGACCGCCTGGGCCTGACGGTTCAGCGCGATGTTACAGGGGGCCGCTTCGTTCCAGCAGGTTGCCACACCCACCAGAGGCTGGTGAATCTCTTCTTCGGTCATGCCCATTGCGTAGTAATAGGACCGGTGCGGTGCGCGCTCTGGCCCCTCGGTCACGTGCCGGCTTGGCAGTCTGGATTTATCAAAGCGGGTGTTGGTGGACATGTGGCAGGCCTCCCTGAGTGGACGTTTACACCGGAATAGCCACCCAGCCCTGTCGCTGCAAGGCTCAAGCCACCAGTTGAACAGCGCGGGCTGTGGGCTTAGGTGTTAAATAATCCTTGGCTCTGTGCCGCCCCTAGCGAAAGCGACCCTGCATGGAGCATTCGATTTTTTCCTTTATTTGGAAATACTCCCGTCGTGACCAACTGGTTTTGCTTGTCCTCACGCTGATTACCTTCCCGATCCTCTACATCACCCTCGAACTACCCAAACGCATCATCAACGATGCCATTGGGGCAGAGACCGATGTGATCGACGTTTTCGGGATGTCGTTCAGTCAGGTGCAGTTCCTGATGGTGCTGTGTTTTGCCTATCTTTTCTCGGTGCTGATCCACGGTCTGATGAAGATGCGTCTGAACACGATGAAGGGGGTGCTGGCAGAGCGGCTACTGCGTCGTTTCCGCTATCAGTTGATCGCGCGGATGATGCGTTTTCCGCGCAGCTATTTCGAAAACACCAGTCAGGGCGAGCTGGTGTCGATGGTCACCTCGGAGGCAGAGCCGATGGGCGGGTTGATGGGCGATGCGGTCGCCCAGCCTGTGTTCCAAGCGGGGCAGATGCTGATCATCCTGCTGTTCCTGTTCCTGCAATCCCCGTGGTTCGGGTTGGCAGGCGTCGCGTTGATCCCGTTGCAGGCGTATCTCATCCCGATGCTGCAGCGGCAGATCAACCTGCTGAACAAACAGCGCATCAAGGAAGTGCGGCACCTGTCGTCTGAAATCGGCGAGACCGCCGCCGGTATCACCGATCTGCGCACCAACGGCGGCTGGCGCTACCGTCTGGCGCTGTTCACCGACCGGTTGGGCCAACTGTTCGAGGTCCGCTTCCAGATCTATCAGAAGAAATTCTTCATGAAGTTTCTCAACAACTTCATCACCCAGCTGACACCGTTCTTTTTCTATGCCGTGGGGGGATATCTTGCGATCAAGGGGCAGATCACGGTGGGCGCGCTGGTCGCGGCCTTGGCCGCCTACAAGGATTTGTCGAGCCCGTGGAAGGAACTGCTGACCTATTACAATCAGACGCAGGACATGTCGCTGCGGTGGGATGTGGTCATTGAACGTTTCGCCCCGCGGGGCGAGATCGACGCGCGCCTGTTCGAAGGCGAGCCCGATGAAGTCCCGCATCTGCGCGGCCCTATTGTGCTGGAACATGTGTCTTTGCGCACGCCGGACGGGAACACGATCCTGGATGATCTGAACCTCGAAATACCCAAAGGCGCGCGCGTCGCGCTTGAGATGCCCAACCAATCCGAACGCAACGCTCTGGCAGAGCTTTTGGTGCGCGAGGCCGTGCCGAGCCGCGGGCGGATCACGATGGCGGGGCATAATCTGGCAGAGCTGCATCAGGCGGTGCTTGCGGCGCGGATCGGCTATTCCGATGCGCACCCCTATCTGTTTCAGGGCACCGTCGGGGACAATCTGCTGATGCCCCTGCGGTCGAGCCCGAAAACCGTCCTCTGGGACCCTATGAAAACCGACCGCGCCGCGATCGAGACAAAGCGGTCAGGCAATAGTCTGGACAGCACCAAGGCGGATTGGCTGGACCCCGGGCTTGCCGATCTGAGCACCCGCGAGGACATCAACGACTGGTGGTATGAGCTGGCCAGCGCCGTTGGCACACAGGACATGATGTTCCGTCGCATGGCCGCTGACCGGATGGACCCGGAAAAACACCCCGAGCTTGCGGCCCGCGTGGTTGCCCTGCGCGACGAGGTGCACGAGCGGCTGAAAGAGCAAGGGCTGGACAAGGTGGTGCACCGCTTTGACCCAGATCGGTTCAACCCGGCGCTGCCGCTTGGGGGGAACCTGATGTTCGCCGCGCCCATCCGCAGCATCTCGCAGGCGGGTCTGGCGCTTGAACGCAGCTTTCTGGCGATGATCATCGAACAGGGTCTGGCCGAGCAGGGCATCGCGATTTCACAGACGCTGGTAGAAACGTTGCACCAGACCTTTGGACGTGATGGCACCGACCATCCGCTGTTCACCGCTCTCGGCATCGAGGAAGAACTGTACGAGCAACTGGTCGATATCGCGCTACGGCGTCGCGCCAAAGGGGATGAAGCGCTGAGCGAGGATGAATTCTCGTTGCTGCTTACCGTGCCCTTTGCCTTCACGGCCGAACAGATCGGCCCGGCTTTCCCTGCGACCTTCAAGGACGAGATCCTGAAAATCCGTAAGCAGCAGGGCGCCGAGATGCGCGAACGGGCGCGGGATATGTTCGTGCCGATCACACCCGACCAGTATCTGCCGCGTCTGACGATACTTGAAAACGTGTTGTATGGCCGGATTTCCGCCGTGGCGGGCCTTCAGGCGGATCTGGTTCTGGATGTGGTGTCGGACGTGTTCAAGAAACACGGGCTGCAACAGGATGTCGCGCTTAACGTCTTTGATCTGCCGGTCAGCATCGGCGGGTCAAATATCGCGATGATGTTCCAGGAACGCGCCGGATTCAGCCGCGCGGCGATGAAACGACCCGATATCCTGATCCTGAACCAGTCGCTTGCGGGGCATGACGCAGAAAGCCTGCAACGGTTGCGCGACAAGGTCAGCGAACTGCTGCCCGAAACGACCCAGATTTACATGGATAGCTCCTTTGTTAATCCTGACGATTTCGACATGTACATCAAGATCCGTGGCGGGCGCATTGACGGTCTGGCGCAGGTTGATATCCCCAGTCAGGACGACAGCATCTCGGACGATTTGCGACGCAAGCTGCGGATCATCGCGCGCAACGACTTGTTCGGCAACCTCGACCCGCGCAACCAGCGCCTGCTGGCCTTTGCGGCGCAGTGGTACACCGTCGCACAGGGCGAGATGGTCTTTGCTCAAGACCAACGGCCAGATGCGGTCTACCTCTGTCTGTCGGGCAAGGGAGAGCTGAGCTGGCGCGACCCCGAAGGGTTGGCGCATCACGTCTCGACCGTCGAAAAGGGGCGGTTGATCGGGGACCTTGCGGTCATCGTGAACGAGCCGCGGCAGATGGATTTTGTCGCCGTCGAAGACAGCCGTTTCCTTCGGATCGGTGCGGATCAATTCAAGTCGGTGGTTGAAAACGACCGTGTGATCCTGCTGAGCCTTCTACGCACGGTATCAAGCCATCTGACCAACGCCGCCGACTTGCTTCGTGCGGCACGGGTGGATATCCCGCGCGAAGACGAAGCCTTGCCCCCGCCCGTAGGAGATGACCCCGCGTGACCCGATACGCTGCCCACAAAGCCTTTGTCGCCCCTGCGATCCCCTCGGCGGCGCTGTGGCGGCTGATCTTGGGGTTTCTTGCGGCAACCGCGATCTACCTGCTGCTCAACAACCTGATGTTCACCACCCTGTTCAACCTGATGGGGCCGCGTGCGGACGGGTTTTATGACAGCTTGCTGTCAGGCAAGACGCCGATGGCGATGTTCCTGCTGCTTGGCAGCTTCGGGTTGATGATCGTCGGCGTGGCCGTGGTGACACGGGTGATCCACAAACGTCCCGTGCGTGGTCTGATCGGCCCGTCGGGGCTTGTGGTGCCGCAGTTCTGGGCCGTGCTGAAGATGCTGGTGCTGCTTGGTGCGGTGACCTATTTGCTGCCACCGTGGAACCTTGGCGCGCCCTATGTGCCCAACCTCGCGCTTGGCACATGGCTGATGCTGCTGCCGTTTTCGCTGCTCGGGGTGCTGGTACAGGTCAGCGCCGAAGAGATCGTCTTTCGCGGTTATGTCCAGCAGCAGCTGGCGGCACGGTTCAACTCTCCGCTGGTGTAGATGGTGTTGCCGGCCGTGATTTTCGCGCTTGGGCACTATCTTCCAGATCAAGCCGGCGAAAATGCGCTGGTCATAGCACTTTGGGCCGGTGTCTTCGGGATGTTGATGGCCGATCTGACCGCGCGGGCAGGGTCGCTGGGGCCGGCCATTGCAGTGCATTTTTGCAATAATGTCGCGGCGATCGTCATCACCTCTCTGCCCGATGACCTATCGGGTTTGGCGCTGTATTTGACCCCCTTCGGGATGGATGATGTCGACGCGTTGCGCGCGTGGTTGCCCGTCGATTTCGCGCTGATGCTGGTCAGCTGGCTTGCCGCGCGGTTGGCGATCCGCCGTTGATTGCAATTTACTGCGCGTCAGCTTATTTGGAAGGCGAAACTGGAAGCAAAGGTTCACCATGAACTGGATCAACAACTACGTCCGTCCTCGGATTAACTCCATCTTCTCGCGTCGCGAGACGCCGGACAATCTGTGGACGAAATGCGAAGAATGCGGCACCATGCTGTTCCACCGCGAGGTGTCGGACAACCTGAACGTCTGCACCAGCTGTGGTCACCACATGGCGATTACCCCGCGTGAACGCTTCAAGGCGCTGTTCGACGGCGACCTCTTTACCGAGGTCAAAGTCCCCGCGCCGACGCCGGATCCTTTGCACTTTCGCGATCAAAAGAAATACCCCGACCGTCTGAAGGCCGCCCAGAAACAAACGGGCGAAGCCGAAGCGATGCTGGTCGCTACCGGTGAAATCGGCCGCACGCCCATCGTCGCGGCAGGTCAGGACTTCTCGTTTATGGCCGGATCGATGGGCATGTATGTCGGCAACGCCATCATCGCCGCGGCTGAAAAAGCGGTTAAGCTGAAATGCCCGCTGGTGCTCTTCTCCGCTGCCGGTGGCGCGCGTATGCAAGAAGGCATCCTGAGCCTGATGCAGATGCCGCGCACCACCATCGCCGTGCAGATGCTGAAAGAAGCGGGGCTGCCCTATATCGTCGTTCTGACCCACCCCACGACCGGCGGTGTCACGGCGAGCTATGCGATGTTGGGGGATGTCCAGATTGCGGAACCCAATGCGCTGATCTGCTTTGCCGGCCCACGTGTGATTGAACAGACCATTCGCGAAAAGCTGCCCGAAGGCTTCCAGCGCGCCGAATATCTGCTGGACCACGGCATGCTGGACCGCGTGACACCGCGCACCCAGATGCGGGACGAGTTGATCGACATCACGCGGATGCTGATGAAGCTGCCGCCCGCGGTGCGCGGCGATCTGCCTGCGCCTACCGAAGGCGGCGATATTGCCCATGCGCTGACGCCAGAACCCGATGCGGCCCCCAAAGCCGAAGCGGCGGAACCCAAGGCGAAATGACGCAGAACACATCGGATGCAGTGCTTGCACGCATGATGGCGCTGCATCCCAAGATTATCGACCTGACGCTGGATCGCATGTGGCGGCTGCTGGACGCTTTGGGCAACCCCCAGAACGACCTGCCCCCTGTGATCCATATTGCCGGTACCAATGGTAAAGGATCGACACAGGCGATGATCCGTGCGGGGCTTGAGGCGGATGGCCACCGCGTCCACGCCTATACCTCGCCCCATCTGGCGCGCTTTCACGAACGCATCCGCCTTGCCGGAGAGCTGATCTCCGAAGCCGCGCTGACCGAGATGCTGGATGAATGTTACGCCGCCAACAACGGCGAGAGCATCACTTATTTCGAGATCACAACCTGCGCCGCGCTCCTGGCCTTTGCCCGTACTCCGGCGGATTATACCCTGCTTGAGGTCGGCCTTGGTGGGCGTCTGGACGCGACCAATGTGATCGACCAGCCCGCATTGACCGTGATCACGCCGGTGTCGATTGATCACCAACAGTTTCTGGGTACGACCCTGCCGGAGATTGCGGGTGAAAAAGCCGGCATCATCAAACGTCGCGTGCCCTGCATCGTCGGCCCGCAACAGGATGCCGCGCTCGAGGTGATAGAGACGCAGGCAGCACGCCACCACGCCCCGGTTTTTGCCTATGGTCAGCAGTGGCATGTGGCCCCCGAAGCCGGACGCATGGTCTATCAGGATGACTCGGGGCTGCTGGACCTACCCAAGCCTAACCTGCTGGGCGCGCACCAGATTTCCAACGCCGGTGCGGCTTTGGCGGCATCGCGGCAATTGGGGGTCTCCGCGCAAGCGTGCGAGGCCGCTGTGACCCGCGCCGAATGGCCCGCCCGAATGCAACGTCTGCGTCACGGGCCGCTGATCGACGCAGCGCCGCAGGCCGAATTATGGCTGGACGGCGGGCATAACCCTGCTGCGGGCGACGCCATCGCGGCGGTGCTAGAAGACATGCCCGCCCGCCCCACATTCCTGATCTGTGGCATGTTGAACACCAAGGATATCGGCGGCTATCTGCGCCCGCTGGCCGGTCATGCAAAACAATTGTTCGCCGTCTCGATCCCGGGTGAAGCAGCGACGTTGCCGGCCACCGAAACCGCGCGCGCAGCGATCGACGTCGGCCTGACCGCGCAAGAGGCACCTGGCGTGGCCGAAGCGCTTGCAACCATTGTCGCGAAGGTGCCCCACGCGCGGGTATTGATCTGCGGTTCGCTCTATCTGGCAGGTGCAATTTTGCGGGAAAACGGATAGCCTTTTAACAATTAGAATTGGCTATATTTACGATTTGTAGGGAATTTGCGTCCTAAGGTCCGAGGGTAACATTTTTGCCTTTGGGGGGACCAATGCAATGACCAATACGTATCAGAATTTTCTTGCGCTGCGCAGGATGGTGTTCGGCCATCTCCGTCTGCTCGCGATCTTTGTCGGTGTGACCTTTATCGTCGATCACTGGCGATCTTCCGGGGGTCACGACGCCGCGCAGGGCTATGCCAATGGACAGGTGGCGTTTCTGGCCTCCGGTGGGCCAGCCTTTGTGCCGCTGTCGCCTGCGACGCTGCTCAACAAGATGCACAAAGACGCTTCCTTTGACGTGGGCGATGCCGTCAGCGCGATCGTTCAATCGTTTGATGATAGCAAACGCGGCCAAGTGCTTAAATCCTACCTGATCTGGGCGATTAGCACGGAACGGTCGGACAGCTATATTGATACGTTGCTGAACAGCGCGGCGGCCAAAGGCGATTTCAAAGTACCACCGGCGCTTACGACAGCCTCTGGTGCGCTGGATACGGCAGGTTTGCTGATGGCGGTTGTTGTCGCTGAACGCAAGGCTTTGGCCGCCCGCCAGACTGACGGCGATCAAGCTCATGCTCGCGACGGACAGCAGATCCGCCAATCCGTCGCCTTTTACCACAATCAGGCCGCGCCACTCTATCTGGCTGCAGTCGATCTGCAGCGGGATGGGTACGCCCCGGGGCGGCGCAATTAAGCGCCCCAGCCTTCCCCCTGCATTTCGCGCAAACGCGATGCCGTACGCTCGAACTCGAAGGTGCCTTCGCCCTCCAGATATAGCATTTCGGGTTCGGCCGCGGCTGAGCAGATCAGCCTCACTTTCGCCTCGTATAACGCGTCGATCAGGGTCACAAAGCGTTTGGCTTCATTGAAGTTTGACCGGCCAAGACTGGGGATATCATCCAGCATCAACACGCGCACGGCCTCTGCCAATGTCAAATAATCTGCCGCCCCTAGGGGCCGACCACAAAGCGCGTGGAACTTGGCGCGGGCGACACCGTTGCGAAACTCCGGCACGACGACATCGCGCCCCTTCACCCGCAGGATCAGCTCCTCCCCCGGGCCGCCAGCCAGATCCTTCCAGACGGCATCCATCGCGGCACGGCTCTCTGGGTTGACGGGGGTGAAATAGGATTTCGTACCCGCCAATCGGTTCTGTCTGTAGTCGCGCGGGCTGGCGAGCTCCATCACCTTCATCTTCTCTTTGATCAATTCGATGAAGGGCAGGAATATCTGGCGGTTCAGACCGTCTTTATACAGATCATCCGGTATCCGGTTCGACGTTGTAACCACCACCACACCAGCCGCAAAAAGTGCTTCAAAAAGCCGGCCAACGATCATGGCGTCAGTGATGTCGGTGATCTGCATCTCGTCAAAGGCCAGCAGCTTCACGCTATTCGCGACCTCGGCTGCGACTGGCGCAATCGCATCGTCGACTCCTGTTTTCCGCGCTTCATGCATCGCATTGTGAATTTCCTGCATGAACGCGTGGAAATGCACCCGCCGCGTTGGCACATCGCCCATATTTGCCGCGAACATATCCATCAGCATCGACTTGCCGCGACCCACACCACCCCAAAGATACAGACCCTGCGGTGGCTCGGGCGCGCGTTTGAAAAAGCCCTTTTTCTGCGGGGCCATCAAGGCGCTGCGAATGCGGTCAAGCTCTGGCAGCACGGCCTCTTGCGCGGGGTCCGGCGTCAGGCTGCCGTCGGCAACGCGGTTATCGTAAATGGTGCGTAAATCGGTCATGCCTTTGGCTTACAATGTGCCACAGGCTTTGGGAAGAACCCCCGCAGGCCGATATGCGCGCAGTTTTTGAAATTGACGGCCCCGGTTTCAAAGCTACGGTGGCGGCACGTGCTTCGGGGGTCATCATGGAAAAAAATACGTCAATCTTCACACCGGTGCTGATCGTCGGGTGTCTGATCATCATGGTGAGCTTTGCCGTGCGTGCCTCTTTTGGCGTCTTTCAGATCCCCATCGCGGAAGAGTTCGGCTGGCTCCGCTCCGAATTCTCGCTGGCGATCGCGATCCAGAACCTCGCCTGGGGCATCGGCCAACCGATCTTTGGCGCGATGGCCGAGAAGATCGGAGACCGCCGCGCCATTATCATCGGGTCCGTGGTCTATGCCGTGGGGCTGGTGCTGTCGGCCAATTCGGTGTCACCGATTGAACACCAAACCTATGCGTGGTTGGTGGGTTTCGGGATCGCGGGAACGGGCTTTGGCGTGATTTTGGCCGTGGTGGGCCGCGCCTCAACGGCCGAGAACCGGTCCATGTCGCTGGCCATTGCCACGGCGGCGGGCAGCGCGGGACAGGTCTTTGGTGCGCCAGTGGCGGAATGGTTGCTGGGGTTCCTCAGCTGGCAGGCGACCTTCCTTGTCTTTGCGGGCGCGATCATGGCGATGTTGCTGACGCTGCCGTTGATGCGCGCCCCCGCGATGGCCAGCAAGGCCGAGCTGGAGGAAAGCCTGTCGCAAATCCTGGGCAAGGCGCTGCGCGACCCGACATTTACCTTCATCTTTATCGGCTTCTTTTCCTGCGGCTATCAGCTGGCCTTTATCACCGCGCATTTTCCTGCTTTCGTGACCGAACTTTGCGGTCCGATCCTTGCGGGTGGCGTGCTGCATAACATCGGGATCACAACAACCTCTGCCCTGGGTGCGGTGGCGATTTCCCTGATCGGTCTGGCCAATATCGCCGGAACATTGTTGGCGGGGTGGGCGGGCAAACGCTATTCCAAAAAGTACCTGCTGGCTGCGATCTATACCGGACGTACCGTGATTGCGGCGTTGTTTATCCTGCTGCCGATCACGCCGGTGTCGGTCATCCTGTTCTCCATCGGGATGGGGGCATTGTGGTTGGCGACGGTGCCGCTGACCAGCGGGCTGGTCGCGCATATTTATGGGCTGCGCTATATGGGCACGCTTTATGGGATCGTGTTTTTCAGCCATCAGTTGGGCAGCTTTATGGGGGTCTGGCTGGGCGGGCGGATGTATGACGCTTACGGCGATTACACCGCCGTGTGGTGGATCGGTGTGGCCGTGGGCGCGTTTAGCGCGCTGATCCATTTGCCCATCCGCGAGAAGCGGTTGCCCGGGCTGGTGACGAGTTAATCCGTCGATTTATCCGCCGTGTCGATATGTGCCTTGATCGCTGCAATGATCTGGGGTGCATGGGTATAGGGCAGGCCGTGGCCAGCGCCTTTGATCACCTCGTGTTCGGCGGCGCGGTTCCATTCGGCAAGGCTGCCGATGGCTGACGCGGGGATCACCTGATCATCCTGCCCCCAAAGCGCCAGCACAGGGATATCATGCGTCCGGATCGCGCGGTGTTCATCCCGCAGCACATCCGCCAGAATACCGCGACGGCTGGCCAACACCGCAGGAACATAGTGCTTATAGTCCAGCTGTTCGGCCTGATGGTCGTGGATGTGGCGGACCTGCACGGGGATGTCACGTTCAGCCCTGATGCCGCGCCGGAAGGTCGGCGGGAACAGCGCAAGCATTAGCCAATCGCCGACCAGCGGGGTTTTGGCCATAAAGTCCACCAGCTTGTTCGGTGCCAGCCCCATCCCAGCGGGCGCCAGCAGGATCAGCCGTTCGACACGTTCGGGGAAAGCGGCGGCAAAGCACGTCGCGATAGAGCCGCCCATGGAATACCCCAGCAGGGTAAAGCTGCCGGTGACATCCTGATCTTCCAGCAGGTCTTGCAGCTGTTTGATAAAGAACTGGCGGTCCTGCGGGCCAGACGGACGGTCGGAATAGCCGCGCCCGTAAAGGTCATAGGTCAGCGTCCGGTACCCCATCGACGCCAACCCGCGGGCGACCGCGCGCCAGACGATGCTGGGGGTGGTCAACCCGTGGATGCAAACGACAACAGGGCCTTGAGCGGGGCCAGTCCACGCGTAATGGGTCACGCCGTCGGGCAGCTCTGCGAATTGGCCAAGGGCGCTGCCGCGGTCCGCGTCCTCCATTTCGGCACGGTTGCGTTCGATCACAAGCGGGATTGCGATGATCAGAGCCGCAATGAGAAGAAACCAGATCATCTGTGAGCGCGCCACCGGTCAAGGATATAGCGGCTGGTCATCAGGTCGAGATGTGCGCCGCCGCCGTTTTTGAACAGGGTGATCTCATCCTCTGACTGGCGGGTGAACGCACCGAGATCATAGTAATCCGCGACGATGTCACTTGCGCTCAGCACACCTTGGGCGATCGGGATCTTCAGCTCACCGATATGATCAACCGTGGTGTCGAGGCTGTCGACAAAGACCCGGGCACGGGTCAGCGCCGTATCATCCACCTCGCGCATGTCGGGGCGGTAGGCACCGATCAGGTCAAAGTGCTGGCCGGGTTGCAGCCACGCGCCCTTGATCAGCGGTTCGGTCGACATGGTGGCGCTGGTGATGATGTCCGCGTCGCGCACCGCGGTCTCAAGATCATCGGCGATGCGCAGCCCGTCGATATCGCGGGCCATCGCCTGAGCATTGGGGGCGGATCGGTTCCACACCGTGAATTCGGCATCGGGAAACGCCGCCCGGTAGGCAGCGTGAAGCCCGCGCCCTTGGGTGCCCGCGCCGACGATCAGGATTTTGCGGCTGTCGGGGCGGGCAAGTCTGCGCGCGGCGAGCAGGCTGTCACCGGCGGTTTTCCATTTGGTCACGAGGTGGAAATCTACCAAAGCCTCGAGCGCGCCGTGATCATCTGCGTAAAGCGACACGCCGCCGTTCACCATCGGTGCCCCTTTGGCGGGGTTGTCGGGAAAGATGGTGGCGGATTTCACCGCCAACCCCAGCCCGTCGATCCATGCGGCGCGGTTCAGCAAGGTATCCTTGCCCCGATACAAAAACGTATCTGCGATTTCGGCGCGCGGCAGGTTGTGCCCCTGGGCCAGTGCGTCGGTCAGGCCGATCCAGTCCAGCAGGGCGTCGCCGGCGTCGAAGGGGATGATGTCGAACTGGGTCATGCGGCCTCTGCTTCGGTCAACAGCCCCGCAGCGACGAGCCTGTCAGCCCAGCCGTCCGGCCCGGTGAAATGATGGGTCTGCCAGCCGCGGGCGTTGGCGGCGTTGATATTGTCGATACGGTCGTCGGTGAACAAAAGCGCGGCGCCGGACAGGCCCGATCCTTCCTCGAGCGCTGCATAGATCGCGGGATCGGGTTTGATCATACCCATATGACCCGAGATGAAATCGCGATCAAAGGCGCGCAGGAAAGGATAGTGTTCTGCCGCATGATCATAGGATTGGATGCCGAAATTGGTCAGCGAAAACACCGGCACGCCCTTGGCCTGCAGCGCCTCTTTCAGCCTGAGAGAGCGGGGGATCACGGGGGCGGCCATTTCGATCCAGCGATCATGCCACATGCGGATCTCATCGCGCCAGTCGGGGTTGGCTTCGGCGGCGGCATAGATCGTGTCGGTGAAATGCTGGCCGCTATCGACAAGGTCGTTCATGCCGTGCAGGTCCACCTCGGCGAACATGGCGCGGCGGCGGTCCTCTCCGATCACGGAGTCATAGAACCGTTCGGGCTGCCATTCGATCAGCACATTCCCGATGTCAAAGACGACTGCCGCTGGTTTCATGTGCTCTTCCTTTTGCCGGGTCGGTGGGGGCACCTGCGCCGCCCTTGCCCTATCGTTGTGCCGCGCGAAGCTCGCGTTCTAGCGCGTCCAGAAAACGGGAGCGGTCGGCCTTTGTAAACCCTTTGCCGCCGCCCTGGCGAAACGGGTCCGCGGCACGCAGGTCGGCCATCAAATCACGCGTCGCCAGCACATTGCCGATATTGGCTGCGGTCAGCGCTTCGCCGTTGTGTTTCAGCACCCGCGCGCCGGCTTCGACGCAGCGGGCGGCAAGGGGAATGTCGCCGGTCACCACGACGTCACCGGGGCCGCAGCGTTCGGCGATCCAGATGTCGGCGATGTCGGGGCCGTCGGGGACAATCACGGTTTCGACCAGCGGGTTCTGCGAGGGGCGCAGCCCGCCGTTGGACACCACAAACATCCGCACCTTGTGGCGGGTGGCAACGCGTTCCGCCTCTGCCTTCACGGGGCAGGCGTCCGCGTCGATATAAAGCACCGTCATCGCCGGGCCCTATCGCGCATAAAGCGCATCGGCGTGGAAGGCGATGTGGTCTTCCATGAAGGTCGAGATGAAGAAATAGCTGTGATCATAGCCCGGCTGCATTCGCAATGTGGCGTTCTGGCGGGCTTTCGCGATCGCCTCGGCCAATGCTTCGGGTTTCAGCAGATCAAGGAATTGGTCATCGGTGCCCTGATCAATGAGGATCGGCCCGTCAAAGCCGCGTTCCGCCATCAAAAGCGTCGCGTCATGTTTGGCCCAGGTTGTCTCGTCACTGCCCAGATAGGCTGCCAGTTGTTTGCGGCCCCAGTCACTGCTGGTTGGATGCGCAATCGGCGCGAAAGCCGAGACCGAGGTAAAGCGCCCCGGCAGGTTCATCGCCAGCGTCAGCGCCCCGTGCCCGCCCATGGAGTGGCCGCAGATCGCCTGCCGGTCCATGTCCAGCGCGAAGTTTTCACCCAACAGCGCCGGCAGTTCGTCGGCGATATAGTCCCACATCTGGAAATGCGGTGCCCATGGGTCTTGGGTGGCGTTCACATAGAAGCCCGCGCCCTTGCCCAGATCATAGGCGTCGTCGTCGGCCACATCCTCACCGCGGGGGGAGGTGTCGGGAAAGACCACCGCGATCCCGTGTTCCGCGGCCCATGCCTGCGCCCCCGCTTTGGTCATCGCGTTTTCATGGGTGCAGGTCAGCCCCGATAGGAACCACATCAAGGGCACCGGGCCCTGCTGCGCCTCTTCGGGCAGGAACAGCGCAAAGGTCATATCGCAGTTGCAGGCGGTGGAACGGTGGGAATAGACGCCTTGGGTGCCTCGGAAGCTGGCGTTTTCGGAAATCGTTTTCATCTGGCGTCTCCTGTGTCTGGTTGGTCTATGGCTATCGGCCCTCGGTCTGCGCGGCAAGGGCAGGACGCTGCGCTGGCTGAGTATTTGCAAAAGGGTGAAGGCTAAAGCGCGGTGACCCACGCGATGATAAGGCTGACGCTGAGAATGCTGAGCAGTGTCGAGACAAGGATTGCGGCAGACACCCGTTGCGGGCCGACGTTGTAGTGTTGGGCCAGCATATAGACATTGCCCGCGACCGGCAGCGCCGCGGTGGCGATGATCACGCCCGCCTTATACGGATCGACGTTGAACAACCACAGCGCGGCAAAACCCACAAAGGCCGGGTGCAGCACGAGTTTGCAAAACGACAGCCAGCCCGCAACATGCAGCTTTTCCGCCGATTTCGTCGCCAGCGACGCCCCGATGGCAAAAAGCGCGCCGGGGGTCGCGGCCCCGCCGAGGATGGCCAGAAATTCGTTCATCGGATCAGGGATCGGGATCTGAAGGCCGGACCAGATAAAGCCAAGGGTCATGGCGACGATCATCGGGTTTTTCACCAGCCCCACGGAAATCGTGCGCAGGGCGCGCAGGCTCAGCTGACCATCGCGCGCGCCGGTGATCAGGATCACGATGAGGCTGGAAAACACGATCAGATCCACCGCCAGGGCCAGCACGACGGGGCCGATTGCCTCTGCCCCGAGCAGCAGGGTCAGCATGGGCACGCCAAGGAAGCCGGTGTTGCCGATCACGGCACATTGGGCCTCCATCGCGGTGGCGGGGACATCGAGGCGGCGCAGAAAGCCTGTCAGCGTTGCGATGCCATAGACAAAGCCGGTGCCCCATAGATAGGCCGCGACAAGGCGGCTGTCCCAGACCTCGGCCAAGGACAGGTTGGCGGAGAAGCGGAACAGCATGGCAGAGAGGGCGAAGTAGAAGACGAATTTGGTCAGATAGGCCGTGGCCTCTGCGGTGAAGAACCGCGTGCGCCCGGCCCAATAGCCCAAGCCGATCAGCGCGAAAAAGGGAAGTGTCTTTAGAAAGATCGGTAGCATGGGAAATTGGTAGCGGCTGGCTGTGCTTCGTGCAACGGGGCAACAGTGCTGTGACGCAAATACACAGGCTTTGGGGTTGGGGGGCTGCATTTGGGACTTGGAACTGAACGGTTCAGTTTATACTCTGCCTTTCAAACTGCCGGAGCCTTCATGACCAGTGACCAGACCAAGGTTCGTAAGGGCCGTAAATTCGATCAGGTTCTTGCGGGGGCGCGTGATGTCTTTATGGCGGACGGGTTTGAGGGTGCCAGCGTTGATGCGATTGCTCGTGCCGCCGGCGTGTCCAAGGCGACGCTTTACAGCTATTTCCCCGACAAACGTCTGTTGTTCATGGAGGTCGCCGATACCGAATGTGCCCGCCAGTCACGGCAGGCTTTCGACAGTATCGACACAGATGCGCCGCCGCGTGTGGTGCTGGGGCTGGCCGGTCGGCATCTGCTAGGGTTCATCACATCGACCTTTGGTCAGCAGATGTTTCGCCTGTGTGTGGCCGAATGTGATCGGTTCCCCGAGCTTGGCCAGCGCTTTTATAACTCCGGCCCAGCTGTGGTCCGGCGCGAGATGGCGGGGTATTTCGAGACCGCTGTCGCCCGTGGGCAGTTGTGTATGGAGGACCCGCTACTGGCGGCCGACCAATTCGGAGAGCTTTGCAAGGGGGATGTCTGGCTGCGACTGACCTTTGGGATCATCGACAGGATTTCTCAGGCAGAGATCGACCGCGTGGTAGACAGCGCGGTCGATATGTTTCTGGCGCGCTACGCGGCTTAGCCCTTGGGCCGGTTGTCGATAATCCGCACCGCTTTGCCTTCGGAACGGGTGATGGTGTTCACATCGCCCACGTCGATCATCACGCTGATGCCCACGGTTTCCTTGATCTGCGCGGCCAGCTGCTGTGCCGCTGTTTGCCGGGCGGCATCGTCGACGGTGGCGTCGACACATTCGCATAGCACCCGCATCTGATCCATGCGGTCGGGCTTGCTGAGCTCGATCTGGAAATGCGGAGCGAGACCGGGGGTGGCCATCAGCGCCTCTTCGATCTGGGTGGGGAAGACGTTGACGCCGCGCAGGATGATCATGTCGTCGCTGCGGCCGGTGACCTTCTCCATCCGGCGCATGCTGCGGGCGGTGCCGGCGAGCAGGCGGGTCAAATCGCGGGTGCGGTAGCGGATGATGGGAAACGCCTCTTTGGTGAGCGAGGTAAAGACCAGCTCCCCCTGTTCGCCATCGGCCACGGGCTGCCCCGTTTCGGGGTTGATGACCTCGGGGTAGAAATGATCCTCCCAGATGTGCAAACCGTCTTTGGTTTCGACACATTCGCAGGATACGCCGGGGCCCATAATCTCGGACAGGCCATAGATATCGACAGCGTGCATATCAAACGCCTGTTCAATCTCGAGCCGCATGGCATTGGTCCAGGGTTCGGCCCCGAAGATACCCACTTGCAGCGAAGACTGGCGCGGATCGATGCCCTGACGCGCGTATTCATCCAGGATCGACAGCGCATAAGAGGGTGTGACCGTGATACCGTCGGGTTTGAAATCCTCGATCAGACGGACCTGTCGCGGGGTCATCCCGCCCGAGATCGGAACCGTGCTTAGCCCAAGGCTATCCGCCCCCAGATGCACCCCCAACCCTCCGGTAAACAGCCCGTAGCCATAAGCGTTATGCAGCATGTCACCGGGTTTCAGCCCTGCCGCGCGCAAGGACCGCCCCATGACGCTGCCCCAATTGGCGAGGTCATTCTTGGTGTAGCCCACGACCGTCGGCTGGCCGGTGGTGCCCGAGGACGCATGGATGCGCGCCAGCTGGTCCCGCGGAACGGCGAACATGCCGAAGGGGTAATTGTCGCGCAGGTCGGTTTTCACGGTGAAGGGGAACTTCGCCAGATCGCTCAGGTCGTTCAGGTCGTCGGGGTGGACGCCCGCTGCATCGAAGCTTTGACGGTAGAAGGGGACATTCGCATAGGCGTGGTGCAGGGATTTCTTCAGCCGCTCCAGTTGCAGGGCGCTGATTTCATCGCGGCTGGCAAGCTCGATCGGGTCAAGCGATGATCGGGCAGGCGTGAGGTCTTTCATGGGGTCATTTCCTCCTCGAAATGGTGGCCTTTGATGGTGCGTGACAGGCCACGGAACAAGGCGATGGTGCGCCCGTCCTCCCCCGTGACTGTCACGTCATAGACGCCGGAGCGTCCGGTTCTGGATTGTTCGCGCGCCGCCGCGTGCAGCTGTTCGCCAGCCTTCCCCGGTGCGAGGTAGGAAATCTGGTTCTGCTGGGCGACGGCAAGCTGGTTGTAGCTGTTGCAGGCGAAGGCAAAGGCGCTGTCGGCGAGGGTGAAGATATACCCGCCGTGGGCGATGCCGTGGCCGTTCAACATGGCCGCGGTGACCACCATCGACAGATCCGCCGCGCCGGGGGCGATATGGTCGATGCGCATCCCCAAAGATTGGCTGGCCGTATCGGTGGACCACATGGCAGCGGCGGATTTTTCGGCGCGAAGTTGCGGGGTCATGGCGGGCCTTTATGTTTCACAATTTGGATGCTTGCACAAATAATGTAACGCTTTCAAGAGAATTGATCGGCGGCTCTCTTGATTTGAGCGGCGAAGGGCGCAACTGTCAAAACATGACAGTACATATTCATCCCTCACACCCGCAGAATGAACGCGCGCCCGAACAGGTTTCCTTTCACCGGACGGAGCTTGGCCCGATCCTGTCGCTCTATGGGCGCATGGTCGCGGCGGGGGAATGGCGCGACTATGGAATCTCTTCGCTGCGCGAGGTCGCGGTGTTTTCAATCTTCAGACGCACTGCAGAGATGCCGCTTTACCGGATCGAGAAACGTCCCAAGCTGCGGTTGAAGCAGGGGATGTACGCGGTGATCGGGGCCAATGGACAGGTGTTGCGCCGCGGTCAGGATCTGGCTGCCGTGCTGCGCGTGCTGGAACGAAAGATGATCCGCGCCGTCGACACCTAGACCGCCGCGCTGGTCGAGGGGGCGGATGGATTTAAGGCCATTTGGAAGGGCTTAGCCGTTTGTGCCCCGTCAGCGGGCCGTCGGTTTTGGCGATACGGGTCAGCGCGTCGTGGATGGGTTCGCGGGTGACGGCCATATGATGCGCATTGGCGTGGATCATGGTGGCGGGGTCGAGGACCAGCGCCACATGGCCTTTCCAGAACAGGAGGTCATTGCGTTGGATGTCGCGCGGGACGGGGCCTGCACCTGCCACGGGGTCGGCAAAGCTGGTCTGCTGCTGGTCGCTGTCGCCGGGGCAGGGAATGCCACAGGCAAGGAAGGCGGCCTGAACGAGGCCCGAGCAATCGATCCCCCAGCGGCTGTTCCCGCCCCAGAGGTAGGGCGTGCCGAGAAACAGCTCCGCGACGGCGGCGGGGTCCGGGAAAGCGTGCGGCAGCGGGGCGAGGTGTTGGGTCGGGATATGGCCAAGCGAGGTCTGGGCAAATCGGCCTTCCGTTCCAGTCACCATAACGCGGCTGCCAAAGCTGAGGCTGCTGACATCCGGTGATTTCAGATCGGCACGCGTATAGGCGTGGGTGGCGGGTGCGGTGACGACGTGAGTCGGGGGGACCGCAGGACCGATGGCGGTTTCGGATATGTAACCGCAGTAGCTATCCTTGGTCAGTTGCACATAGGCGGTGCCATCGGTGCGATCCAGCACGGTCAGCGCCTCACCCAAGAGCGCTTGCCGGTCGCGGGGGCCGTCGGGGCTGCGGTTCAGATCAACGACCGGAAGGGTGATCTGCGCCGCTGTCTTTTCGGTGATCCGCTCGGGGTCGGGATGCAGACGTCGGTCGGTCATTTTGACAGGATCGCCCCGAGGCTGGCATGCAGCGCGCGTGTGGCCTGACCCACGCCGCCTTTGGCGCGGGCAGGGGCGGCGCTTGGTTGCCAGCCGTAGATGTCGAAATGCGCATAGGGGCTGTCGGTGACGAAGCGACGCAGAAACAGCGCGGCGGTGATACAGCCTGCGAACCCGCCAGAGGGGGCGTTATCCAGATCGGCGATACCGGGTTCGATCAGCGGCTCGTAGGGCGTGTGGAAGGGCATGCGCCAGACGGGGTCGGCGTGGGTGGCGGCAGCGGATTCCAACGCGGCGACGAAATCGGGATCGTCGCTGAAATAGGGGGCAAGATCGGGGCCCACGGCGACCCGTGCGGCACCGGTCAGCGTCGCAATAGAGATAATCTGGTCGGGCTTGTCCTCGTCCGCCAGTGCCAGCGCATCGGCCAGCACCAACCGGCCTTCGGCATCGGTATTGTTGATCTCGACCGTGAGGCCCTTGCGCGAGGTCAGGATGTCTTGGGGGCGGAAAGCATTGCCGGAGACCGCGTTTTCAACCGCGGGGATCAGCACGCGCAGTTGCAGGTCCATCCCCGTGGCCATGATCATATGCGCCAGACCCAGCACCGCCGCCGCGCCACCCATGTCCTTTTTCATCAGACCCATCGACGCGCCGGGTTTCAGGTTCAGCCCACCGGTGTCAAAACACACGCCTTTGCCCACCAGCGTCAGCTTTTTCCCGGTTTTGCCCCAGGTCAGGTCGATCAGCCGGGGCGCGCGGTCGGCGGCACGGCCGACAGTATGGATCAGCGGCAGGTTCTGTGCCAACAGATCGTCGCCCGTGATGACAGAGATCCGCGCCCCGTGTTGATCTGCCAGTTTGCGCGCTGCGGCTTCCAGATCGGGCGGACCCATATCCGAGGCGGGCGTGTTGATCAGGTCGCGGGTCAGCATCTCCCCTTCGGCGAGGGCGCGGATGTGATCGGCGTCGATCCCAGCGGGCGCAACAAGGCGGGCGGCCATCGGCGATTGCGAGGCGTAGCGGTCAAACCGATAGGACGCGAGCAGCCACCCCAGAGCCTCCACCGCGCGCTCTGCCGCGGGCAGGTCGGCGTGCAGTTCATAGTCGCCCTTGGGCAGCTTTGCCGCGGCACCTGCCAGATGGAAGCGCCCCCGTTTGCGGGCGCTGGCCGTGCCGTAGCCCGCCAGAGCCATGCGCAGCGCGCCATCTTCGCCCGGCAGGGTTAACGCCTGCCCCAACGCGCCGGTAAACCCCTGTGCCGCGACCCAAGTGCGTGTGGTATCGGATTGCCCGTCGAGCCATTCAGGCAGGGCATCGGACGCAATCAGATGCAGCGGGATCGCAGCGGCGGAGGGATCGGCGAAGAGAGCGGACATAGGGCTGGGCCTTTCGTGCGTGATAGTCGCGCGCAGCCTAGACGTATCCTGTGCCGCTGCAAGCCCGTCAAAGGGTCACATCCTGCGTGTCCCAGATTGCGGTCAGCGACCGTTCGCCGATGCGGATCAGCCGCGTGAGCGTCGCCCCGATCGCGACGTGACTGTTCTGGTCGATCGCGCAGATCACATCCCCCGCGACGTTTGCCAGCTTTTGCAGCCCCACCTGTTCGGCAATCGCAATCAGCGACCGGCAGTTTTTACGCAGCTCAAGCCGGTTGGATGCCTGATACAGACGGTCGCAGTGGGACATGCGCAGGGCCAATTCCTCCATCGCGCGACAGACGACATCTTCGGCCCCTGATTCACCCAGTTGGTCATACAGGATACCCAGACGTTCCTGATCTACGCGGACTTGTTCGACTGGCCGCATTTGCAATACATACATTAGAGTCACCTCATCATTACGCCCCCACAGCGCATCTGCACTATGTCGGCCAATTGATGTCCAATTCGTTTACGGCCGTGTGCGTTTTCGCTCGAATACGATGCGAATTCGGAGTATTTTGGCTAAAATTTAGTAAAGGCGAGACAGAGATGGATAACGCGAAACCGCTCCCGAATTATCTGGTTCAACGGTATCACGGATGGAAAGCAACCAGTTACGCTGAAAACGAGGCATGGTACCGCCGTTTGGCCAGCGACGGGCAGCATCCTCGTGCGATGATCATTTCGTGCTGCGATAGCCGCGTGCATGTAACATCGATCTTTGGGGCGGATCAGGGTGAGTTCTTTATTCACCGTAATATCGCCAACTTGGTGCCACCTTACCAGCCTGACGGGCAGCAGCACGGGACGTCGGCCGCGGTTGAATATGCGGTTCAGTCGTTGAAGGTCGCGCATGTTATCGTGTTGGGTCACTCCAGCTGTGGCGGTGTGCAGGGCTGTCTGGACATGTGCAAAGGCAACGCGCCAGCGCTGGATGCCAAAGACAGCTTTGTCGGTCGGTGGATGGATATCCTGCGCCCGAAATACGATGCGGTTTCGGACATCGAAGACCCGAAAGAGCAGGCGCGCCAGCTTGAGAAACACGCTGTTATGACCTCTCTTGAGAACCTGATGACGTTCCCCTTTGTGGCGCAGCAGGTCAAAGCGGGCGAGCTGACGTTGCATGGCCTGTGGCACAACATCGGCGAGGGCGGGCTTGAGTGCTATAGCGCCGATAAAGAGATGTTCCGGCCCGTATAATGGGCCGGTCTGACAGGGACGGTTCCGGCGGCACCTGCGCGTGATCGTTCCTGCGCTTTTGCTGACCGTGTCGATCATTGGTACGGTCATCGCGACCTCCCAACCGGTTTGGGGGGATCTGGTTTTGCTGGCGGGACCTTGTGCCATCGCCAGCGCCATCTTGCTCCTGCGGGAGGCGCGGGTCTGGTTGGCGGGGCAATCCCGGCGCAGTGCCCGTGGGGCGGTGGTGATTGACGGGTCAAACGTCATGTACTGGTGGGGCGGCACGCCGCTGATCACGCCCGTGCAGGACGTGGTGCGGACCCTGAAAGACCTCGGCTTCAAGACAGGCGTGGTCTTTGATGCCAACGCAGGGCATCTGCTGACGAACGCTTACAAAGATGATGCGGCGCTGGCGGCGATGCTGAAGCTGCCGGTGGATCAGGTGATGGTCGTGCCAAGCGGATCGCCGGCCGATCCCTTCATCCTGACCGCCGCGCGCGAGATGGGGGCGGTTGTCGTGAGCAATGACCGCTACCGTGACTGGGCCGATGACTTTCCCGAGGTGCTGCGACGCGGACATCTGATCAAGGGCGGATACCGGCAACAAGAGCTGTGGTTCGACTTTGCCACGCTGTCAGACAAACAGAGCGCCGCCTGATGGCCAGAGCGTCCGCGGCAGCGTTGATCTGGACATGCCGGACATGAAAAAGGCCAGCGCATCGCACTGGCCTTTCCCGACATAAAGATCAGGGGGCGCTTAGCCTTTTTTCAGCACTTCGCGGCCCAGCAGTTCCGCGATCTGCACGGCGTTCAATGCCGCACCCTTGCGCAGGTTGTCGCTGACACACCACAGGTTCAGACCGTTGTCGATCGTGCTGTCCTGACGGATGCGGCTGATGAAGGTTGCGAAATCGCCCGCACATTCAACGGGGGTAACATAGCCACCGTCTTCGCGCTTATCGATCACCATGATACCGGGGGCTTCGCGCAGGATGTCGCGGGCCTCGTTCTCGTCCAGATGCTCTTCGAACTCGATGTTGATCAATTCGGCATGGCCGACGAAGACCGGAACGCGGACACAGGTCGCTGTGACCTTGATTTTGGGATCGACGATTTTCTTCGTCTCTACCATCATCTTCCACTCTTCTTTCGTGTCGCCACTGTCCATGAAGACGTCGATATGCGGGATCACGTTAAAGGCGATCTGTTTGGTGAATTTCTTCGCGGGCTTGTCATCGGTGGGGTTGTAGATCGATTTGGTCTGGTCCCACAGTTCGTCCATGCCGTCTTTGCCCGAACCGGACACCGACTGGTAGGTCGACACGACAACACGTTTGATCGTGGCGCGGTCGTGCAGCGGCTTGAGCGCGACAACCATCTGCGCGGTCGAGCAATTCGGGTTCGCGATGATGTTTTTCTTGGAATAATCGTGGATCGCGTCGGCGTTCACCTCTGGCACGATCAGCGGGATATCGGGATCGTAGCGGTACAGCGACGAGTTATCGATGACCACGCAACCGGCCTTGGCGGCCTTGGGCGCGTATTTTTTGGTCGCTTCCGAACCGACGGCGAACAGCGCCATATCCCAGCCCGTGAAGTCGAACGTATCCAAGTCTTTCGTCTTGAGCGTCTTGTCGCCAAAGCTGACTTCGGATCCCATAGACTTGCGCGAGGCAAGTGCCACGATCTCGTCTACAGGGAAGTGGCGCTCGGCCAGAATGTTCAGCATTTCACGGCCCACATTGCCTGTGGCACCCGCGATGACGACGCGATAACCCATCTTAAAACTCCAATACTAAAATGTGATGGTGCGGGCCTCTTATACCGCTTGGGCCCGCGGGGGAAGGGGGCGTGGCCTATTCGCCTGCATCGCGGGAAAACAGGTAAACGAACAGACCCGCTGCCATGAGCGCGGCAAACAGGGTGAAAATCATCACATAGGGGGCCTGCGCGGTGACGGCGGGCTGGCTGGCGGCATAGACGCGCCCCGACAGGAACTGCGCCACGCCAACGCCCCCAATGCTGCACAGGTTCAACAGGGTCATGCCCCGCCCGACCAACTGCGGCGGCATAAAGCTGCGGCCGTGGGCGATGATCACCGCATAGGTCGCGCCAAAGAAACCGACAGCGGCCATCAGCGCGGTGGCAAGAATGATGCCGCTGTCGGGGAAAAGCATAAGTGCCACCAAGGCCGCGAGGTTCAGCGCCGTGCCCCCGACAATCACCCATTTCGTGCTGCCGATCACGCGGTCCAGCGGGCCATAAGCGAGGCTGCCTGCCACCATCGCGATGCCCATCAACAGGGTCGCCCAGCCGATCTGGTGAGCGTTCGCGGCAAAGACATCCTCGAAATAGGGACCGATCCAGAGCCCGCGCAACGCGCCGACCTGGGCGTAGCTGACGCTCATGATGGGAAAGATGAACCACAGCGCCTTGATCTTGAACACGCCAAGAAGGTTGCCGCGTTGTTCCCCTTCGGGGGTGGCGGGGTCGCGCACGACGCTCCAGATGCCAATCGCCGTCAGCGTGGTGATGGCGCAAAGCCCCCAAAGCGACGCGCGCCAGCCGATCGTTTCCGCCGCAATCGCCATCGGATAGGAGGCGACGAGATTGCCAAGCGTGCCGATGCCCACCATGACGGAGGCGAGCACGACAAAGCGGCTTGGTGCGAATTCACGCGCGAATATATAATAGGCTCCCATCAACACCGGCGCACAGCCGATCCCGATCAGGACCATCGCCAGATTGATGTGCAGCGGCTGCGTCGCCACCGCGAACAAAGCCGCCCCGCCGCCTCCGCCCACCAGCAGCAAGCTGGCCGCCGTGCGCCGCGGCCCGACTGTATCCAGCGCCCATCCCACAGGCAGTTGCATCGCCGCAAAGGAGAAGAACCAAAGCCCCGACGCAAAGGCGAGGTCTTCGGGCGTGGCCCCCAAATCAACCCGCAGTGACGGGCTGAGCACGGCGAGAAAGGCACGGAAAAACTGGCTGAGCACATAGCCCAGCCCCAACAAAGCTACCCCGCGTGTCATGTCAGTGTGTCACGCCATTTGCCCGCAAGCGCTTGCGCCGCGTGGCTGAGCAGCAGAACATCCGCCCCGACCGCAACAAACTGCGCCCCGGCCTCAAGCGCGTCGCGGGTCATGTCGTCGTGGGTCGACAGGATGCCCGGTGCCTTGCCCGCCGCGTGTATCTTGTGCAGCGCGGTCATGATCGCGTCTTGTACATCGGGGTGGAGCGCATTGCCCATGTACCCCATATCAGCCGCCAGATCCGCAGGGCCGATGAACACGCCGTCGATCCCGTCGACCGCGAGGATCGCATTCAGGTTCTCAAGGCCCTTCACGCTTTCGACCTGCACCAGCAGGCAGATCTCATCATCCGCCGTGGTGCCGTAATCCGCGATCTGCGAGAAACGCGCGGCGCGGGTCAGCGCATAGCCGACACCGCGGTCGCCGTGAGGCGGATAGGTGACATCGCGCACCAGCTGGCGGGCCTGATCGGCGTTATCCACCATAGGCACCAGCAGGGTCTGCGCCCCCGCATCCAGCATCTGTTTGATCAGATAGGTCTCCCCCACGGGGACGCGCACGACGGGGTGGCTGTCAGAAGGCTTCAAGCACCTGAAGCTGCGCCATGATAGAGCGCAGGTCGTTCGGCGCGTGTTCCCCGTCGATCACCAGCCAGTCAAAACCGGCGGTCCCCATCAGTTCGGCGCTATAGGTGTCCCCAAGACCCAACCAGCAGCCAAAGACGGTATCGCCTTGTTTCAAAGCCTGTTTGAACGCGTTGAAGGGGGCTGGCATGGGCATGATCCTTGGTGCTGTTTCGGCGTACCCTAGGGTCAAGCATTACGGAGTGTCCAGAGGGCGCGCTGCCCCCGCCCGCGTAGACGTTTGCTTAACCCGCCGCCATGTCGGCAACAGTGGGCAGCGGGGCGACGGCGCCGTAGCCCTGGACGGACAGCGCAGAGGCCGCGACGGCGTAGTGGCATGCGGCTTCGGGGGTGTCGCCTTTTGACAGGCGGGTCAGGAAGGCCCCGTCGAAACAGTCTCCGGCACCTGTGGCGTCGACGGCTGTGACCCGAACACCGGGAATATGCGTTATCGTCCCGGCGTGCCCCAGAAGCGCGCCGTCCTCTCCGAGGGTCAGCGCAACTACGTCCGGCCCCATTTTGTGAAATGCCCGCACGATGTCTTCGGGGGTGTCCAGACCCGTAATCTGGCGCGCGTCATCCAGACCCGGCAGCGCGATATCCGCCAGCCCAAGCGCATGGGTAATCACGGAACGGGCTTGCTCAAGGGGCCAGAGCGCCAGCCGCAAGTTCGGATCGAAAGACACCTGCCGTCCGGCCGCCCGTGCGATACGCATCGCCTCCAGACCGGCATCGCGCGCGCTGGCACTGATCGCCAGAGTGATGCCGGACAGATGGGTGAACCGGGCGCGCTCTATGGCCTCAACAGGCAAGCTGTCTGCGGTCATTCTGCTGGCAGCAGAGCCTGCGCGACGATATTCGAACCGGTGCCCATCTGACCCGTGCCGCACGAAGTAGAGCCCCGTCGGGGCCGATGCATCCGTCGCAACGCAGGAGGCATCGACGCCCTCGCGGCTCCAAAGATTGCGAAGCTCTTGCCCGAAACCGTCGTCGCCCAAGCGCGTTGCGATGGCGCTGCGCGCGCCGAGGCGGGCAGCGCCAATGGCGACGTTTGACACGTCACCACCGAACCCCTGATGCCACTGCGTCCCGTCGATCTGGTTGAACTCGACCAGCGGTTCGCCGATGCAGATAATATCGAAGTCGCGCATGGGGTCAGTGGTTGTTGCGCGGCAGGCCGCGGCTTGTGATGTCGCGGTATTCGGTCGCACCTTCAAAGACCATGCCTTCGGAGAAGGGGCGTACTTTCTCGCGGAAGATCTCTTGCCAGGGGGATTGGCTTTCCGGCTGCGCATAGCCCCCCGCAGCGTCAAGGGCCGCGCGGCGCGCGGCAAGCTCGGTTTCGTCCAGCAGCACGTCCACGCGGCGCTGTTTCAGGTCGATCCGGATCGGATCGCCGTCTTGCAACAGCGCAAGCCCGCCCCCATCCGCAGCTTCGGGCGACGCGTTAAGGATCGACGCCGAGCCAGAGGTGCCCGACTGCCGCCCGTCGCCGATACACGGCAGGGCGCGGACGCCCTGTTTGATCAGATAACTTGGCGGGCGCATGTTCACCACCTCGGCCCCGCCGGGATAGCCCTTGGGCCCTGCGCCACGCATCACCAGAACACTGTCATCGGTCAGCCCCAACGCGGGGTCATCGATGCGGGCGTGAAAGTCTTCTGGCCCGTCGAATACCGCGACACGGCCTTCAAAAGCCTCTTGCGCGTTCGAGAAATAGCGCGCCCGAAAGCCCGCGTCGATGGCAGAGGTTTTCATCAAGGCGCTGTCGAACAGGTTGCCGCGCATGTTCAGGAAGCCCGCATTGGGTTTCAGCGGTGACGCCGCGCGGCGGATCACATCCTCATCAAGGATCGGCGTGTCGGTGTAGAGTTCGGCGATCGTTTGACCGGTTACAGTCAGCGCATCGGGATGTGGCAAAAGCCCGGCCCGCAACAATTCACCGATCACAGCGGCTGTGCCCCCCGCGCGGTGGAAGTCTTCGCCCAGATAGGTGCCGACCGGCTGCATATTGACGAGGAGTGGCACGGCGTGGCCGAATTCCTCCCAGTCTCCGTTGCTCAGCGCGATGCCAAGATGCGCGGCGATGGCATTGAGGTGGATCGGCGCATTTGTTGAACCGCCAAGCGCGGAGTTGACGACGATGGCATTCTCGAAGGCTTCGCGGGTCATGATCTGGGCCGGGCGCAGGTCTGCATGGACCATATCAACGATACGTTTTCCCGTATGATAGGCCGCTTGCCCGCGTTCACGGTAGGGGGCGGGGATAGAGGCAACGCCGGGCAGCTGCATGCCCAAAGCCTCTGACAGGGAGTTCATCGTCGACGCGGTGCCCATCGTGTTGCAGAACCCGACCGAGGGGGCGGAAGAGGCCGCGATCTCGAGGAATTCTTCGGCGTCGATTGTGCCGGCCGCCAGCTCTTGCCGCGCCTGCCAGATCACCGATCCCGATCCTGCGCGTTCGCCCCGGTGCCAGCCGTTCAGCATCGGCCCGACAGAGAAGGCCAGGGCGGGCATGCCCACCGTTGCCGCTGCCATCAGCAGCGCCGGCGTGGTTTTGTCACAGCCAATGGTCAGCACGACGCCGTCGATCGGGTAGCCATACAGGCTTTCGACGAGGCTAAGATAGGCGAGGTTACGGTCCAGCATCGCGGTCGGACGCTTGCCGGTTTCCTGGATAGGGTGCACCGGAATTTCCATCGGGATGCCTCCGGCGGCGATGATCCCGTCGCGGGTCCGTTTGGCCAGCTCGATATGGTGGCGGTTGCAAGGGCTCAGGTCGCTGCCGGTCTGCGCGATCCCGATCACCGGCTTGCCTGACCGCAGTTCTTCAAGCGTGAGCCCGTAGTTCAGGTAGCGTTCAATATAGAGCGCGGTCATCTCCGGATCGTCGAGATTGTCGAACCACTTACGGGAGCGCAGAGATTTGGTGTCGGTCATAATTCGTCTTTCAGCGGCCGGTCACGCCCGGGAAGGCAATGAGGATAGCGAGCGCGAGGAGTTGAAGGGCAATGAAGGGCAGGAGAGAACGGAAGATCTCTCCCAAAGAGATATCGGGTGGTGTCACCGACTTGAGATAGAAGGCGGCGGGACCAAAGGGCGGCGACAGGAAGCTGACCTGCATGTTCATCGCGAAGACCACACCGAACCACACAGGATCAAGACCAAGATCGCGAATGATCGGGACAAAGATCGGCATGGTCAGCAGCGCAATCCCTACCCAGTCCAGAAACATCCCAAGGACAAAGAGGATCGCCATCATGAACAAGACAATCACGGTTGGATTGTCGGACACGCCGGTGATCAGGTTAGAGACAAAGGTGATGCCCCCCATCAGGTTGAAGACCCCGACCAGTGCCGAGGCACCGATCCCGATCCAGACGATCATCCCGACGGTCGCGAGGGTCCGCTTGGCCGCGCCCACCATCAGTTCTGTGGTGAATTCGCCGCGGATCATCGTGGACAGGGTCACGCCGATCACCCCGATGGCAGAGGCTTCGGTGACCGAGGCAATGCCGCCATAGATCGACCCCAGCACAAAGATCACCACCATGATTGGCAAGATCAACCCTTTGAGCAAACGCATCTTCTCGGCTGTCGAGGTCTCGTCCGGTTCCGGGATCGGGGCGATGTCGGGGTTCATATAGGCCCGCACCAGCACGTAGATGATATAGAAGCTTGCCAGCATCAGACCGGGCAGGAAGGACGCGGTGAACAGATCCCCGATAGAGACGGACGCCGTGAGACCATAGATGATCAAGACGATGGACGGGGGCACCATTGTCCCCAAGGCCCCGCCCGCGCAGCATACGCCGATGGCGAGACGCCGGTCATAGCCAAGCCGCAACATCTGGGGCAGCGCCAGCAGACCCAGCAGCACCACCTCGCCCCCGATGATGCCGGACATTGCGGCCAGTACCACGGCGACCAGCAAAGTCTGGATCGCGATGCCGCCCCGCAGACGGCCACCGACCACGCGCATGGCGTCGAACAGATCGCGTGCAATGCCCGACCGATCCAGGATCGCGGCCATCAATACGAACATCGGTACGGATACGAAGACGAAGGAATTGACGAAGCTGAAGATGCGACTGGTGATCAATGGCACGGCCATTGGCCCGAACCAGCCGAGCGCAAAAATCAGCGCCACGAGCAGGGTCACGAAAGCCAGTGGCATGCCGGTGATCAGCAGCAGGAACAAGGTGACGAACATCGCCCCTGTCGCCACTTCGATCCCCATGGCCTTAAAGTCGAACAGCGCTGTGAGAAGGTCCATCACCGGTCCTGTTTTGTCATGTAGTTCCAAGCAAGCACAGCGAACTGCACGGCCATGACCACGAGAATTGTAAAGAGAAAGATTTTAAGCATCCCCGGCGTGGGGGGATCCCATGCGCTGCCGCTGCTTTCCAGCCGGATCGCGCCGGTTGGCGTCCAGACCGCCCGCACAAGGCTTTGCCATGCGGCCCAGCCGAAGAAGGCCGTCGCCACGAGGCAGACCAGCGAAATCACCACATTGAAAATGCGCCGCCACGGGGCTGATAGGTAATCATAGATCAGGACCACACGGATATGCGCGTCCCGCGATACCACATAAAGCCCCCCGTAAACAAAGGCGGTGGCGTTCAGAAAGATCACCGTCTCATGCGCCCAGATCGTGGGGGCGTCAAAGACATAGCGCAAGACCACCTCGATCCCGAGGATCGCGGCAGAGGCGAGGATCGCAAAGGCAAAAAGGATGCCGATCCGGTCGATGCCGCGCCCTAGCAGCCCGGCCTCTGGGATCGCCCCCTTGGGTGCGTCAATATCCACGGGTGCGCTGGCCGCGACGTTGAGATCTGTCCTGTCTTGCATATGCCCCTCCCGAGCGTTCACCCCTCCGGTCTGTCCGGAAGGGTGCTGGTGCTTCGGCGCTTATTGCAGCAGCCCGTTTTCTTCGAGATAGGCGGTCAGCGTGTCATAGACCTTGCGCGATTCGTCGGATGCTTCGGCCGCCTTCTCCCATTCGGTCTTGGCGAAGGCGCGGAATTTCGCACGCTCTTCATCGGACCAATTGTGCACGGTGATATCGGCGTTGGCTTCGGCTTCTTTCACCGCGGCCATGTCACGTTCGGCCAAGGTCGACACCTGGAGCTGCCGGAAGTCTTTTACGGACTCCACCAATGCGCTTTGGATATCCTCGGGCATCGAATCCCATACACCTTTGTTGATCGACACCTCGACCAGCGGCATGGAGTGGAAGCCGGGATATACCGGATGGTTCGCCACGTCATGCATGCCCTGCGCGTGGTTGGTCGAGAAGACGGTATAATCCGCCGCGTCAATCACGCCCTTGTCAAGCGAGGTGAACACCTCGGAGCCAGGCAGGTTGACCGGAGACGCGCCCGCCGCGGCAAAGACTTTCTGCACCATACCTTCGGGGGCGCGCATTTTCAGCCCCTTCAGATCGTCCACACCGTCCAGCGGCACCTTCGACAGAAACGCCTCGAGGCCGGGGGTCGTCGCGCCGATGAAATGCAAACCGTAGGGTTCAAGCATTTCGTTCATCAGCTCATTGCCGCCGCCGTTCTCCATAAAGTCGAACATCTGCTGCGGGTCTGACCATGCCCCGACCGGATTGGCAATCAGGCCAAACGCCGGCTCTTTGCCTGCGAAATAAGAGGTATCGGTGACGTGGCCATCAATAATGCCAGCCGCCACGGCATCCTGAGATTCAGTGTGGGCGACGATTGTTTCAACGGGCAGCAGATCGACCTCGACGCGGCCGTCGGTTTTGGCGGCGACGTCTTTGGCCCATTCTTGCTGAAGCAAGAAGTTGGCGTTGCCTGCCGGATCAGATGACTGGAACTTGAGCGAAAAATCTTGTGCAGCAGCGGCACCGGCCAGCCCGGCGCTGACAAGTGCGGTTGCGGCCAGAAGCCTAGCGGTAAAGCGCATGTGTTTATCCTCCCTAAAAAGTCGTGACCGTAAACGGTGACGATGGGCGGACGCTAATGACAGCGCTGTCATCTGTCAACTATTCCCAAAGACCTGTGCACGTGATAGGTTTTGTCACATGGAAAAGAACATTAAATACAAGCGGGTTACGTTGAATGAAGTCGCGGCAGAGGCCGGTGTCAGCGCTATCACGGTATCGCGGACAATTCGTGCCCCCGACATGGTCTCGGCCGGTGTGCGAAAGAAGGTTCAGGCTGCGATCGAACTGCTCGGGTATGTACCGGATCAAGCCGCTTCGGCGCTTGCGTCCGAGCGGACAAATGTGGTGGGTCTGCTGGTCCCATCGCTGACCAACGCGGTGTTTTCTGACGTCTTGCGCGGTGTTTACGATGTGATCGAAGGGTCAGGCTTGTCGGTGCAAATCGGTAATTTCCGCTATAGCCCCAGCAAAGAAGAAAACCTTTTGCGTACCTTCCTGCGTCAGCGCCCTGCGGGGTTGATTGTGGCAGGGATCGACCAAACCGACGCCGCACGGACCCTGCTCAAGTCCGCCCCCTGTCCCGTCGTGCAGATTATGGACGTGTCGGACGCTCCGATTGACCTCATGATCGGGTTCTCACACTACGATGGTGCGGTCGAAGGCACGCGGCACTTGATCGATGCGGGGTACAAAAAGCCCGGATTTCTGGGCGCGCGAATGGACCCGCGCTCGCAGGCGCGGCTTGCGGGTTTCACAGCCGAAGCGCAGGCGCGCGGCGTGTGTGACCCGACCCGCGTGATTACGACGACCCACCCGTCCTCGGTGGGTATGGGCGGGCAACTGTTGAGCGATCTTCTTGCCCAAGCGCCAGACACCGATGCTGTGTTCTGCAATAACGACGACCTCGCCGCCGGCGCGCTGTTCGAGGCCGAACGCCGTCGCATCAACGTCCCCAACGATCTGGGTATCTGCGGCTTCAACGACCTTGAAATGTCGCGACACCTGAACCCGGGTATTACCTCTGTCGCGACGCCGCGCTACGAGGTCGGCGCAGGGGCAATGACCCTGCTTCGGGACGCAATCGCAGACCGCGCGGCCATCCAAACGCCGCATATCCGGCTCGGCGTGGAGCTGAAAAAGCGCGGGTCGACAAGGCGGGGATACCTTCGCGAATAGCACGAGGCCGGGCAGAGGGGGCGCTGCCCCCGTCGCGCAGGCGCGACTCCCCCGGAGTTTTCAGGGCAAAATGAAGAGGTCAGATGACCTTGATCACGTCTTTGTCGATGGCCAGCATATAGCCGCGCCGCGCGATATTCTTGACCAGCAGTTCCGACACGATCTGGTTGCCCAATGTATCGCGCAGACGTTTGATGCGCGTGGCCCCTGCTGCTTCGTCGCAGTCAGCGGCGGTCCGGCCCGAGATCATGCCCTCGATCTCGGAGCCTGAGAGCACGTCGTCATCCATGCGCGCTTCGGCAAGGACCGACATCGTTTCCATCGCGGCGGCGGTCAGTTTGAAGCCGAGGTTGTTGAGATAGACGGTGTTTTCCTCGCGGCTGATCAGGAGCGAGTTTACTTGAATCCCCACCCGTTCGATCTGCGCCATGCGGCGGTTGAAGCCCACGAGCATGATCAGGAACACCAGCGCCGCGACCAGCATGGCCGTCGCAAAGACCAGCAGCACGATGATCACGATCCGGTAGCTCGACAGGGTTTCGGAAAACGCCGTGCCCGATTGTGCGAGAATTTCAAGCAATTTGATTTCGGCCTGAGTCGTCAGGTCGTCGTTCTCGACAAAGATGCGTTCGACCTGCGCGTTAAAGGCATTGGCGTCGGGCAGGGCCCATAGCAACAGCCCCGCGCCGATCAGAATGATCGCCACAACGGCCGCGATACCACCGCCGACAAAACGCCCGCCCGTGCGGCGCATCTCAGAAGCGGAGGAAATTTGGTCCGGCACTCGCTTTCCTTTGGTTTAGGCCATCCTTGCCAAAGACAGAGACGATCGTCAGCAACGTCCAGCCATGTGCAGCCAGCCTGTCCGTCAATTGGGCCTGCGCCGAGGCACGGCTGCAGTCACCGGATACTTGCGCCACACCATAATGCAGGCGCAAGGGGTTTTCCTGCTTTGCCTTGTAATCGGCAAAACATTCCGCCGCTTGGGCAGAGGGGGCGGAGAGGGCCAGAAGCCCCGCAGCAGCCAGGGAAAGGAGGATGTGTTTCATGACGATCAGACTGCGCCTATCCGGGCGGATATTCAATATCCATTGGGTCTGTACCGCTTTGTTATTCGATAACAGGGGGGTGTTATTGCCTGTCTGAGGGGGGGCGGCCAGTTTGATCCCACGGCCTCGCTCTTGATGGCTTTGCATGGGGTGCTTCCCATGTTGCCCCCAACCGAAAGGATCAGACAATGCGCTTTACATTGCACCATAAATTCATCGCCTCGATTGCAGCCGCAGCCGTCGCTATCACCGCCTTTACTGCTGCCCCCGCCGCCGCGGGCGACCGCAACAGGGATCTGGCGAAAATCGCGGTCGGTGTTTTGGGTGTGGCCATTGTCGGCAAGATCATTCACGACAAGAACAAGCGCGACGAGGAACGTGCACGGCAGGAAGTGTCAAAGCACCGCCATGCGCCAAACACTGTGTACCGCGCTCCACGCCCCCCACGGGCCGAGCGCGTGCCCGTCTACCGCGCGCCGCAATCGCGCCACCGGGTAGAGCCGCGTCCGCTGCCCAAGGGCTACAAGCGCAAGCAGCATCACACCCATGCCAACGCCAAGCTGCTGCCCAAACAGTGTTTCCAGAGCTTCGACACGCGTCGCGGTCAGGTGCTGATGTTCGGCCGCCGCTGTCTTGAGAATAATTTCCGTCATGCCAACCGTCTGCCGCAGCAATGCGCGCAGCAGATCCGGACCCATCGGGGCACCCGCTATGGGTATGACGCCCGCTGCCTGCGCGGCGCGGGATACAGTTTGGCGCGCGGTTAATCTCAGCGTGCCAATACCGGGGGCATTTCGATGCTCTCGGGTGGGGAAGGGAGGGATGTTCGGGCATCCCTCCCTTTCTTATGTGCTGTGGATATCTTTTGCGATTGTGACATCGCAGTCTTCGCAAGGTCACAATTTGCTTGGGCAGGGCTTGAGCTTTGGCGCGGGTTGGGGTTTTCACGGGTCATGAAACCAGATTTTGAATTTGAACGGGCCGCCCATGCGCGCGGCTTTGAGCGGGTCGCCGGCGTGGACGAGGTGGGGCGCGGGCCCTTGGCGGGGCCGGTCACTGCCGCTGCGGTGGTGCTGGACCCGGATCGCATTCCCGAGGGGCTGAACGATTCAAAAAAGCTGACCAAACCTGCGCGAGAACGCTTGTATGAAGAGCTTTTGCAGGTTGCGGATGTCAGCGTTGCCCATGCCTCGGTCGAAGAGATTGAAGAGCTCAACATCCTGAGGGCGAGCCACCTTGCCATGCTGCGCGCGCTGGAGGGGCTGAAGACCCCCGCCGACTATGCGTTGATCGACGGCAATATGATCCCGCGCGATCTGACCTTACCTGCCGAAACCGTGATCAAGGGAGACGCCCGGTCGCAGTCGATTTCCGCGGCCTCAATTGCGGCCAAAATATGTCGAGATTGTGTCATGTTGTCCTTGGCGCAACAGCACCCCGGATATGGCTGGAAAACCAACATGGGATACGGGTCGAAAAAGCACATGGAGGCGTTGCAAAAAATTGGTGTGACCCCACACCATAGACGTTTGTTCAAGCCCGTACACAACATGTTGTATCAAGATAAATAACTAACCACTTGATTCAAAAAAGAAATTGACCAGGAATCGTCTGTCGGGGCATCTTGTGGATAACCAAGAGCACACAATGTGCCGGGCAAGAGGCAGCTATTATGAAGACGATGACCAAGGGTGCGGCAGCACTCCCTTTAAACACGATCATTTCTGGCGACTGTATCGAAGCGATGAATGCGCTTCCGGCAGAGTCGGTGGACCTTATCTTTGCAGATCCCCCCTATAACCTGCAGTTGCGTGGCGACTTGCATCGTCCCGACAATTCAAAGGTGGATGCGGTCGATGATGCGTGGGACCAGTTTTCCAGCTTTGCCGTCTATGACAAGTTTACCCGCGAATGGCTGAAAGCCGCGCGGCGTCTGCTGAAACCCAATGGCGCGATCTGGGTTATTGGCAGCTATCACAATATTTTCCGCGTTGGTGCCGCATTGCAGGATGCGGGTTTCTGGATCTTGAACGACGTGGTTTGGCGCAAGTCGAACCCGATGCCGAACTTTCGCGGCAAGCGTTTTACCAATGCGCATGAAACCATGATCTGGGCCGGCAAGGACGAGAATTCCAAATACACCTTCAACTACGAAGCGTTGAAAGCGCTGAACGAAGGTATCCAGATGCGTAGTGATTGGGTGCTGCCGATCTGCACCGGCCACGAACGTCTAAAGGACGAGATGGGCGATAAAGCGCATCCGACGCAAAAGCCCGAAAGCCTGTTGCACCGTATCCTTGTGGGGTCGACCAACCCCGGTGATGTCGTGCTTGATCCGTTCTTTGGCACAGGCACCACAGGTGCCGTTGCCAAGATGCTGGGCCGCGACTTTATCGGGATCGAACGGGAAGAGGCGTATCGCAAGGTTGCCGAAAAGCGGATCAAATCCGTGCGCAAGTTCGATAAGGAAGCGTTGCAGACCACCACCTCGAAACGCGCCGAGCCGCGCGTGCCGTTTGGCCAGCTGGTTGAACGTGGCATGCTGCGCCCGGGCGAAGAGCTTTATTCCCTGAACGGCCGGTATTCCGCCAAGGTTCGTGCCGATGGCACGCTTGTCGGGAACGAGGTCAAAGGATCGATCCACCAAGTCGGTGCGGCGTACGAGAAAGCGCCAAGCTGCAATGGTTGGACATATTGGTGCTACAAGAAAGACGGCAAGCGCGTGCCGATCGATATCTTGCGCCAGCAGATCCGGGCAGAGATGGCCAACTAGGCCTCTCCCCAGTTTCACACCCTATTTACGAACACCGCCGGTGTCCTTGCCGCCTCATGAGAAGGCGTGCCCATAAGGACACTCACCTTGGCCCCGCCTTTCATTGGCGGGGTCTTTTTCGTTTCAGGCGGTCACGAAGGTTCAGCGATGTTCAGCGGGGATAGGGGGTCTTGCCTACGTTATACTCGGCCCAGTCTGTGATCTCGGGGTAGTAGGTCCGGCGCCATTCCCGCACCCGCGGGTTCATCACGCGCCGCCAGACCCAGGGCATCATCGCGGCCATTGTCATGACGGGGTAGCCATAGGGTAATTGCGGCGCTTCTGCGTCGCCATAGGTTTGCAGCACGGGAAACCGCCGGTCGGGTTTGTAGTGGTGGTCGGAATGGCGTTGCAGATTGATCAGCAGCCAGTTGGACGCCATATGCGCCGCGTTCCACGAATGGCGCGGCTGGACGTGTTCGTATTTGCCGTCACCCAGATGTTTGCGCGTCAGACCGTAGTGTTCGATGTAATTCACCAGCTCAAGCTGCCAGATCGCCACGCCCGCTTGCAGCAGGAACAGGCCCAACCCGACCCAGCCGCCAAGGACCACGGCGAGGATCAGGCAGCCTGCTTGCAGCACCCAGTATTTGAAAAACGGATTGCTAAGGTCGGTCCAGCGTTTGCCCTTGCGTGCCAGCATCGCTTTTTCGGCCTGAAAGCTGGACACCAGCGACTGCCGCAGCACGCGCGGGTAAAAGCGGTGGAACCCTTCGTTATAGCGTGCGGTCACCGGATCGCGCGGGGTGGCGACATAGCGGTGGTGCACCAGCAGATGTTCAGACCGGAAGTGCGAATACAGCACCATCGCCAGCAGCGCATCGGCCCAGAAGCGTTCGCGTCTATTGCGTTGGTGCATCAGCTCGTGGGCGTAGTTGATCCCGATGGTGCCCGTCATCACGCCGACGCCGAAGAAGACGGCGGCTTTCTCCCAGCCGGACAGATGCGCGGCCTGTGGCACGTACCATAGCAAGCCGAACAGCGTGAGAAACTGCACCGGCATCCAGGCGGTCGTGATCATGCGGTACCAGAACAGGTCGCCGTCTGACGCGTTCGGGTCGGCGTTATCAAGGTTCAGCCCCGCGATCGCGTCGATGATCGAAAACAGATACCATGTGACCAGCGGCATCAGGATCACGGTCCAGCCGCCGACGGTGGCGGATATCCAGACCAGCGGGATCAGCGCAAAGGACAGGGCAAAAGGGAGCGCACGCCGGAACTGCGACAGCTGGTCGGTGCTTATGTTTGTGGTGGGCGAGGTCATGCTGCACGGCCTTTTCGGGTTATCTGGCCCAAAGGGATCGGGCACAGCTTTGGCTGCGATAAACTATGCCGCGCCGCCGCTAACGTAGCAAGTCATAGGCTTTGCGCATCACCGTGGGCAGGTCCGACGGGCGGAAATCATCCCGCGCGACAAAATGCCCGCGTGCTGGCGCCGTGTCCTCCGGTAAGGGCGCGTGCATGACGGTCAGCATCAGGTGAAAATGCGTGAACGTGTGCCGCACCTCCCCCGCAAGGGGCTGCCAGTCGGCGGGGGCAGGCGGTGTGCCTGCGGGGCGCGGGCCGTCTGCCTCGATCCAGTCTGTGCCGGGCCAACCGAGCATACCGCCCAGCAATCCTTTGTCGGGGCGCGTCTCAAGCAGCCAGGCACCATCCGCGCGCTGCCCCAGATAGACCGTGCCATGCCGGATCGGCTTCGGCTTTTTCGGGGTCTTCTTGGGCAGTTCGGCCGCCGTGCCATTGCGGCGGGCAAGGCAGGGATCGCGCCACGGACAAATGCCGCAGGCGGGAGATTTGGGGGTGCAGATCGTGGCCCCCAGATCCATCACCGCTTGGGCGTAATCTCCGGGGCGGGTGGTTGGGGTCAGCGCCTCTGCACGTGCCATGAGGTCGGGCTTGGCAGCGGGCAGGGGGGTGTGGATGTCATAAAGCCGCGCCATCACCCGTTCGACATTGCCATCCAGCACCGTGAACGGCAGATCAAACGCGATGGAGGATACGGCCGCAGCGGTATAAGGGCCAATCCCCGGCAGCTTCAGCAAGGCCGCGTGGTCGGCGGGGAAGTGGCCGTCATGATCGGCCACCACAGCGCGGGCGCATTTCAGCAGATTGCGGGCACGGGCGTAATAGCCCAATCCGGCCCATTCCCCCATCACATCCGCATCCGCAGCCGCTGCCAGATCAGCGACCGTCGGCCAGCGCGCGGTGAACCGTTGAAAATAGTCGCGCACGGTTGCGACGGTGGTTTGTTGCAGCATCACCTCGCTTAGCCAGATGCGGTAGGGATCGGGGCGCACGCCCGCCGCCCGCGCCGCTGGCGGCACGCGCCAAGGCATCGCACGCGCATGGACATCGTACCATTCCAGAAGGATCAGCGGGAGGTCGCCGAAGGGGTCGGTGTCACGCAATGTTTATAACCTTTTCGGTTGGGTATGGCTGGTGATACGAGGCGGGATCGCTATGTTGTGGCTAGTCATTCGGGAAAGATAGTCATGGCGCCACGGCGTACCAGTACAAAAGGGTTCAAAAGGACGGATAGCCTGCTTTCGGCCAAGATCCGTCAGGCGAGCGAGACTTGCGGCTTTGCCCAATCCCGTCTGTTGACCCAATGGGCCGAAATCGTCGGTCAGGACGTCGCGGCCATCTCGCGCCCTGTTGAGGTCAGCTATGGCCGCGGCGGTATGGGGGCAACGCTGACCTTGCTGACGACAGGGGCAAATGCGCCGATGCTGGAGATGCAGAAGGAACAGCTGCGCGCCAAGGTGAACGCCATCTACGGGTTCAACGCGATTGCGCGGGTGCGGGTGACCCAGACGGCTGCCACCGGCTTTGCCGAAGGCCAGGTCGCTTTTGCGCCGCAACCCAAGACCCATCCCGAACCGCCGAACGACCCCGTCTTGCAACAGCGTGCTGCCGAAACCGTCAGCCCTGTCGCGAACGAGGCCCTGCGCGATGCACTTGCACGTCTGGGCGAGAACATATTGAACAAGACCAAACGCTGAAAAAGGAAATCACATGAAACCGACATTCCCCATCCTTGCGGCTGTTGCCGTAGCTGCCGCAGGTGGCTGGTACGCTTTCAGCGGTACAAATGCCGTGAACAGCACCCCGATCAACCCGCTGGTCAGCGCGGCCAACGCGCAGTCAGCCGACACGGCAGAGGCGGATGCACCTGCTGCAACCACCGAAATTCAGGACATGACATTGGGCAACCCCAATTCAGCGGTCCAGATCATCGAATACGCATCCTACACCTGCCCGCACTGCGCCGCCTTTGACCAAGGCCCGTTCCAGCAGCTCAAGGCGGATTACATCGACAACGACAAAATCGGCTTCACCTACCGCGAGGTTTATTTTGACCGCTACGGCCTTTGGGCGTCGATGGTGTCGCGCTGCGGGGGCGAGGATAAATTCTTTGGCATCACCGACATGATCTATGCCGGTCAGTCCGAATGGGTCCGCGCCGGAGAGCCTGCCGCGATCGTCGAAGAGCTGCGCAAAATCGGCCGTTTGGCCGGGCTCGACAATGCTGAACTGGATGCCTGCCTGCAAGACGGTGAAAAAGCACAGTCGCTGGTCGCATGGTGGGAAGAAAACCAGAAGGCGGATGACATCAACAGCACGCCAAGCTTCATCATCAACGGCAAGAAATACTCCAACATGCCCTATGCCGAGATGAAAGAGATCATCGACGCAGCGCTGGAAGAATAATGGCGGCCCCGCTGGCAGGGCTCAAGGTTATTGAGCTGGCACGTATTCTGGCAGGCCCTTGGGCCGGTCAGACGCTTTCGGATCTCGGCTGCGAGGTGATCAAGGTCGAAAGCCCGGCGGGCGACGACACCCGCCAGTGGGGGCCTCCGTTCATCGAGCGCGGGGAAGATAAATCCGCGTCGTATTTCCACTCGGCCAACCGGGGCAAAGCCTCGGTTGTTGTCGATCTGACCACCGATGAAGGTCAGGCCAAGATGAAAGAGCTTTTGGCCGATGCCGACATCCTGATCGAGAATTTCAAAACCGGCGGGCTTGCCAAATACGGGATGGATTACGCCAGCCTGTCCAAGCAGTTCCCCAAGCTGATCTATTGCTCGATCACCGGTTTCGGGCAAGACGGCCCCTATGCGCATCGCGCGGGCTATGATTTCATCATCCAAGGCATGTCCGGCCTGATGTCGATCACGGGTGAACCCGACCGTCAGCCGCAGAAACACGGCATGGCGATCACCGATATCTTTACCGGCGTCTATGCCACCACGGCCATTCTGGCAGCGGTACACCAGCGCAGCCAGACCGGTGTTGGCCAGCATATTGATATGGCACTGCTGGATTGCGCTGTTGCGGTCACGGGCAATCAGGCGATGAACTATCTGACCACGGGCAATGCGCCGACGCGGATGGGCAATGCACACCCGAACCTGACCCCCTACGAGGTGTTCACATCCTCTGACGGGCATCTGATCATCGCCACGGGCAATGACGGGCAGTTCCAACGGCTGTGCCGGATGCTGGGGCTAGATGATATGGCAAGCTCGGCAGACTATGCCAAGAACGCCGACCGCGTCGCCAACCGGCCCGAGATGATCCGCCGTTTAAATGGGGCTACCAGCCAACGCACCCGCGACGATCTGCTCGCCGCCTGCGAGGCTGAGGGCGTGCCGGCCGGGCCGATCAACGACATGGCCGATATGTTCGAAGACCCCCAGGTCATCGCGCGCGGCATGAAGGTCGAACTGGACGGGGTGCCGGGCATCCGGTCGCCGTTCAAATTCTCGGGCGCTGAACTGGCTTTGCATCGCGCCGCGCCAAAGCTGGGGCAGGACGACTAGGTTCGCCCCGAGATGCCGCCCGGGCTTCGCTGGAAGCTCTGGCGGTTATGCCGGTTTCGGCAGGTGATCCAGCGCGGCAAACAGCGCGTTATCAGGATCGAACTTCAGTCGCACAGGCAGGGTTATCACCTTCATTCTGAAAGACGCGGGCAGACGCACCGCGTCTTTTTCCGTTGTGACCAGCTGTGCGCCGCGCAAGGCGGCATCCGCCTCTAGCCGTCCCATCAGCGCAGGGTTCAGCGGCTGGTGATCCTCCAGCGCTTCGGCGTGGACAATCTCTGCCCCCAGATCGCGCAGGGTGGCAAAAAACTTCTCGGGGTGGCCGATGCCTGCGAAGGCCAGCGCGCGGGTGTCGGACCAATCCATCCCCGTTTGCAGGGGGGCGAGTTCGGCACGCACATGCGGCAGCCCGTCGGGCAGGGCGGTCGCGTCAAACTGCGCCTGATCTGCTGCGCCACCAATGGACAGCACGATATCCGCCCGCGCCAGACCCGTAGCAACGGGTTCGCGCAAGGGGCCCGCAGGCAGGCACAGCCCGTTGCCGAACCCCTTGGCCGCATCCACCACCACAATCGATAGGTCCTGATGCAGCGCGGGGTTCTGGAAGCCGTCGTCCATCACAATAACCGATGCCCCCGCTTCCGCCGCGGCCTGCGCCCCCGCTGCGCGATCCTGCGCAACCCAGACATCGGCAAAGGCGGCCAGCAGCAGCGGTTCATCCCCCACTTGCGCGGCACTGTGGCGCGACGGATCAACCTGCACCGGCCCCTTCAGCGTGCCGCCGTAACCGCGCGACACCACATGGGGCGTGTGATACCTGTCGCGCAGGTGTTCGACGACAGCCATGACCGTTGGCGTCTTGCCCGTGCCCCCGGCGTTGATGTTGCCGACGCAGACCACCGGAATATCCAGACGCAGCGGCGTGCCCGCCGCCAGCCTGCGGGCAGTGGCACGCGCATAAAGCGCGCCCAGAGGTTGCAACAGGCGCGCGCGCCAATCGGGCGTGGGACGGTGCCAAAAGGCGGGGGCGCGTTTCATGAGGTGGCCTCTCGCTGGTCAAGCGTTTCCTGCACAAGGTCGATCACCTTGTCGGTGACGGCTGCACCGCGGCTGATCACATCCCACCCCGCCTGCGCCATCGTCGCCGCCTGATCTGGCGCAATCAGCCGGTTCACGGCGGTGCCAAGCGCTGTGGCATCATTCACGATACGCGCGGCTCCTTCGGCAGCCAGCCGGGTATAAAGCGGCAGATACCGCCGGACTTTCGGCCCGTACAGCACAGCCGATCCCAGGGCCGCGGCCTCGAACGGGTCACAGCCACCGCTGCCGTTGATCAGGGAGTTGCCCAGAAAGGACACAGGGGCCAGCCGGTAGAACAAGCCGATCTCTGCCGGATCGTCGGCGATCATCACCTGGGTCGAGGCGTCGGGATAGCCCGCGTCGCCCCATCGCAGCACCCGAAAGTTCTGATCCTCCATCCGCTGCGCGAAAACATCGGCCTGCTTGGGGTCGGCGGGCGCGAGGATCAGCAACAGCCGGTGTGACAGACGGAGCCCTTGGCGGTGCGCGGTGAGCACGGTGTTCAGCTCACCCTCGAGCACCTGATTGGCGAACCAGATCGGGCGCCCCACAACCGCTGCCGACAGATCGGCCAGATCGGAATCCATACAAGGCAACACGCGGCCACCGGCCTGAAGGGCGGGGGTCAGCTCTATGTCCTTGCGGGCGAGCCCAAGCCGGACAAGCCGCTGCATCCCCGCCTCCGACCGCGTCATGATCGCCGAGAAATGCATCAGCAGATCGCGGGTCAGATCGCGCAGCCACCGGTCGCGCCTCCCGTCAAAGCCGTCGCTGTCGGCATCGATCAGGAACATCGGGCAGGCCTGTGTGGTCATCTCTGCAATCATATTCGGGTGCAGACGCCCCCATGCCCAGACACAGGCGTCGGGCTGCCAGTAATCGATAAACGTCTTGGCAAGCGTGGGGTGGTCCTCGGGCAGAGTATCGATCAGCACGTCGGCTTCGCTACACGGCGGCAGGTCCACCGGCACCAAGGCTTGGGGAACGGTGATCAGAACACTCAGCCCCGGACGGCTCCGGCACAGACGAATGGCCAGATCCTGTATCGCGAACAAGCTGCCGGGTTCGGGGGCGTGGCACCAGACCAGCTCTCCGGTGGGGCGCTTGGCCACGGGGGTGAATGGCGGCACGCCCCCGCGACCGGTAAAGGCGCGATAGGCCGACAGCCCAAGCGACCGCGCCATAAGAGTTTACCCCAGCTCTTCGGTAGAGGAGGCCGCAGCCTCTTCGTCGCGCAGACGGTGCAGATGCGCGATGAAATACCGCATATGCGCATTATCGACCGTGCGCTGTGCCTCGTTTTTCCAGGCGTCATAGGCGCTGGCGTAGTTCGGAAAAATCCCGACGACATGGATGTCATCGACGTTTTTGAACGCGGTACCGGTGGGCGAAATCAGTTCGCCCCCAAAGACGAGGTGCAAGCGTTGGGTCATATCGCGGTCCTTTGTTTTCAAACAGATGGCCTTGGGGGCAATCTAAGGGGTGGCTTGGGTCTGGGCAAGGCCGCTTAGCAGCGCCGCATGGACGGCATCGCCCCCCGCAACGACACCGTTCAGGCGTGGATCGGGGTTGTTGAACCGCAGGGGGTGCCCTGTGCGGTCGGTGCATTGCCCGCCTGCTTCGGTGACAATCAGCGCCCCTGCGGCAATGTCCCATTCCCAGCTTTTGCGCAACGTGACCATGCCGTCAAAACGACCCTGACCCACCAGCCCCAGCCGATAGGCCAGCGACGGACGGTGCGCGCGTTTGAAGCCGGGGTCGCCCTTGGTCCAATGCTGCATTTCCATCACCGGTTTCGTGGCCAGCACGGTCGCCTCGGGCAATGTGGCGATGTCGGAGACAGAGATGCTTTGTCCGTTCAGGGTCGCACCGGCCCCCGCCGCCGCGGCATAGAGCCGGTCGAGCATGGGCAGGAACACCACCGCCGCCGTGATCCTCCCGTCGCGCGCAATGGCAAGGGAATGGGACCAGGTGTCAGATCCTTCGATAAAGCTGCGTGTGCCGTCAATCGGGTCGATGATGAACAGATCACGCTGCCCCAGCCGCCGTGTACCGTCGTCGCTTTCCTCGGACAGCCAGCCATATTCCGGGCGTGCCGCCGTCAGCGTCTGGTGCAGCATCGCGTTCACCGCAAGGTCAGCCTCGGTCACCGGGCCGGCATCATCGGGCTTGTTCCAACGTTGCGCGGTCTTGCCGGTGAAAGAGGTCGCAATCTCGCCCGAGCGGCGTGCGGCCTCGATCAAAAGGGAGAGGTCATCAAGCGCCGGCAAGGGTCATTCCCGAGACAAGAAGCGACGGCACAACACGGCTCAGATGGGCGCGCGCGTCATTGGCCGGTACAATCGATTGCAGCATATCACGCAGATTGCCCGCAATGGTACATTCGTTGATCGCGTGGGTGATCTCGCCGTTTTCGATCCACAGACCGGACGCCCCGCGAGAGTAGTCGCCAGTATTGGGGTTGATGGTCGACCCGATCATCGACGTGACCAAAAGACCTGTGCCCATATCACGGATCAGGTCTGCGCGGGTGGCATTGCCCTGGGACAGCGCGATATTCCATGTGGCCGGACCGGGGTTCGATCCGGTGCCGCGTGCGGCATTGCCGGTCGGGGTCAGCCCCAGCTTGCGCGCGGTGGCCAGATCAAGGGTCCACCCCTGTAACATCCCGTCGTCTACAATGGTGCGGCGCGACGTGGGCAGCCCTTCGCCATCGAACGGGCGCGACCCTGCGACGCGGGGGCGAAACGGGTCTTCGATCAGGGACATGCCCTTTGGCAGCACCTGTTCGCCGATAGCGTCGCGCAGCCACGAGGCACCGCGTGCAATCGCCGTGCCGCTGATTGCCGACAGAAGATGCCCGATCAACGCCGAGGAAATGCGTTCATCAAACAATACCGGATAGGCCCCCGTGGGCGGTTTGCGTGCACCCATGCGTTCAAGAACGCGCTCACCGGCTTTGGTCCCGATGTCTTCGGGGCTGCGCAGGTCGCTCTGGAAGATGCGGCTGTCGCCGTCATAGTCCCGCTCCATCCCTGTGCCGGTGCCGGCGATTGCAACGCAGGACAGCCCGCGGTCGGTACGGCGGTATCCGCCCTCGAAGCCGTTGCTTGCCGCCATAAACACCTGTTGCGCGCCATAGCCCGCACCCGCGGACTGCACCTGACTGACACCTTTGACGGCCAGCCCTGCGGCCTCGGCGCGGGCGGCGTCATCCTGCAGTGCTTCGGGCGAAGGCTCGGGCGCGGGGTCGTAAAGCTCAAGCACCTCGACATCCCAATCCGTCGCCAACTGGTCGGGATCGGCAAGACCAATGTAGGGATCTTCGGGGGCCTCTTTCGCCATTGCCACCGCGCGGATCGCCATTTCCTCGATCGTGCGGTCCGATGTGTCGGAAGCAGAAACATTGGCAGAGCGTTGCCCTACAAAAACCCGCAGCCCGATATCGACGCCCTCGGCCCGTTCGGCCTGTTCCAGCACCCCGCCACGCACATCGACGTTCACCGACGTCCCGCGCACGGCCATCGCATCAGCACTATCCGCACCCGCTTGACGGGCGGCATGCAGCAACGACTTGGTCAGCGCCTCAATGGATTGCGACATGGGGGGATACTCCTTGAATGGGTGAAAGACTGCTAGCGCCCCTGCCGCAGCTGTGCAAGGGACGCCAGTCGCTGGAGGGCCGTGGCCGCGAAGGGTTACTTGATCCGCTGCCCATTGGCGAGGATTTGCCCGTCGCGGGTAAATTCGAGCTTGGATTTCAGCGTATCCTCCTCACCCTCGGCCGGGACGGCGAACATGCCCATCATCATACGCGCACCCATCGCCATCTGCGCAGGCAGCAAGCCCGAGGACACCAGCGTATCGATCAAGGTGTTCCCGCCCACCAGCTTGAGGTCAACAGCGCCCGACGGCTTGAGCGCCGTGGGGTCGTTCTCGTCATGCTCGAACGTGACCGCGCCATTGCCGGTCAGCTTGGCCCCCAGTGCATCCACGATCAGCGCATTCAGGTTCACGCTATCCAGCTGTGCTGGCACCTGTCCGGTCTCGGCCATTCTGGTCGCGGCCTCGGGGTCAAAGTAATCCATCAGCAGTCGCGCCTTGCCGGACACATCCAACGACAGGTTGGCCGGATCGCGGGGCAGGGTGCCTTGCGGGTTGATCATGCCCCAGACCATATCTGACATGGTGAACCCTTCGAGGTTCAACCCAAGGGCCACATCCTGCGCATCGTCGGTCTTGAGCACCGGCGCGCTTAGGTTGAACGCTGCATTATCGAGGCCGAAGGACAGAAGGAAAGGAAACTGCTGCGGCTGCACTGACAGCGCCATGCCTTGACGCGAACCGGCATAGCTCATGCCGTCGGCGCTGGTTTCAACCGTCAAACGCCCCCCTTCAGAGGCGACAGCGGCAGACATATTGCCATTCTCGGGATCTTCGATGTCGACCGTCATGGTGCTGTTGCCGCTGGTGAACGTGCCCGCGCCGGTCATGCCTGCCCGCAGCATCGCGGCCATGTCACTGGCCTGCGCAACACCCAGTGGCAAGCGCCCGTCGCCGTCGAACGTCATATCCGTCGAGGTGCCGTTGATCGTCGCGATGGCGGGCTCTTTGGGATCTTTGAAGCGCATGTCAAACGTCATCGACGCAATGGACCCGTCCTGCGCATAGGCGCGCATATCGTCCAGCACCGATTTAGAGGCGTATTCGACGTTGTTCAGCACCACATTCAGCGACGCGTTGTCGGGGCCGAAGGTCTCGTCGCCCACCGTCATCTGATCCAGCGTCAAGCCTAGAAGACCGGCAGCATAGGCGCTGCTCAGGTCGGTCGGCGTCCCGCTCACGCGCATGTCCTGGCCGGTCTGGTTCACGATAAGCGCTGCGCGCACGCGGTCTTCATCCGGGTCGGTCGGGGTGATTTCGAACACCAAGGGCATTGCGTCGGGCATGACCACCGACACGGTGCCATCGTCGTTTTGCACAAGGCTCAATTGTTCAAGCGACATCGAGATCTGGCCCAGATCAGGCTCGCTCGTCAGATCAAAGCGGACATTGCTCACCGCGAGCGTATCCCCGGATACCTTTTCGGTGGCCGTCAGCGCATAGCCCATGCTTTGCATGTGGTCCTGCCAGTCACGCCACACATCCTGCGGCGTCACATCCGCCAAAGCGCTGGACGAGGTGAAAAGAACTGAAAGGGCGGCACTGCCGAAGAGAGGGCGGATCATGAAAAATTCCTTTGTCGCAAATCGCGGGCGGCTATCCGGTGACAGCGCGGTTGCGCTAAAGGTAAGCGCCCGACGCCACCTTACAAGGCAAAGCGACCCGCGCCAATCTGCGATGTTCCGCCCGCGGGGGCGCTTTTGATTGGCGCTGGCGGATGTTGTTGCTAACGATGTCACCAAACGCCGTGTACGGCAGGCCCCGTGCGGGGCTTATTGATGACGAAGGGAATTATACGATGGATATGATAGGTAAAACCGTGATGATCACCGGTGCCAGCCGCGGGATCGGGGCCGAAGCGGCACGGGTTTTTGCAGACGCAGGGGCGAATGTCGTGCTGATGGCGCGGTCTCAGGACGCGATTGCCGATCTGGCGGGCGAAATCGGCAAGCAAGCCATCGCGATCCCCTGCAATGTGGCCCGTTTCGGCGAGATGTCCTCGGCGGTGGAAACGGTGCTGGGGGCCTTTGGCGGCGTCGATGTGCTGATCAATAACGCCGGTGTGATCGAACCGATCTCGCATCTTTCCGCGTCGGACCCTGACGAATGGTCGCAGGTCATCGATATCAACCTCAAGGGCGTCTACAACGGCATGCGCGCTGTCTTGCCCGTGATGAAAGACGCAGGCGGCGGGTCGATCCTGACCATCAGCTCGGGTGCCGCGCATCACGCCATCGAAGCCTGGAGCCACTATTGCGCGTCCAAAGCGGCGGTGAACATGATGGGCCGGTCGATCCACTTGGAGGAAGCCGCGAACGGGATCCGCGCCATCGGCCTGTCGCCGGGCACGGTCGCAACCCAGATGCAGCGCGAGATCAAGGCAAGCGGCATCAACCCCGTCAGTGAACTGGCATGGGAAGATCACATCCCCGCCGATTGGCCCGCGCGAGCCCTGTTGTGGATGTGCAGCGCCGAGGCCGACACATACTGTGGCGAGGAAATCTCGCTGCGCGACGAGGGCATCCGCAAAGCGATTGGTCTGGTATGATCGATTTCGACCGCGAAGGCCCCGTCTGGGTCGCGACGATCAACCGGCCGGACAAGGCGAATTCTCTCACCCACGAGATGCTGGTCGCCCTGGCCGAGTTCATGGAGGACGCCCAAGCCGCCCGCGCGGTGATCCTGACGGGTACTGGCAAAGTGTTCAGTGCTGGCGCCGATCTGGACGAGGCGCGCGCGGGGCTCGCTGTCTCTGACATATGGGAGAGGCTGTCGGGCGCGATTGCCGCGCTCCCGGGGCTGAGCATCTGCGCGCTGAACGGGACGCTGGCGGGGGGCGCTATGGGGATGGCGCTGGCCAGCGATCTGCGGATCTGCGTGCCCGGGGCCAAATTTTTCTATCCGGTGATGAAGCTGGGGTTCTTGCCGCAACCCAGCGACCCCGCACGTATGGCAGCCTTGATCGGCCCTGCGCGCAGCAAGCTTATTCTGATGGGCGGGCAGAAGATCACCGCCCAAGAGGCACTAACGTTCGGCTTGGTCGATCGTATTGTGCCAGCCGAGGAGCTTATACAAAGCGCACGCGATATCGTCGCCGATACCGTTGCCGCCACGCCCGAAATTGCCACTGGCATTAAAGCGATGTGCGCCCCGCCCGAAACCCCTGCCGAGATGCCCTAGGTCAGGCGGTTAGATGAACGGGACGAAGGGCACGCCGCAGCTTGCCAGCAGTGTGAGGCCCGAGATGATTAAAATGATGCGCATATTCTGCCCTTTTATTGGAATAAGCACGATCGTCGTGCATTTGGTTTAAGGTCAAGTTAATGGTGCCGCTGTAACTCACAGCTATATCCTTAACCCGAATGGAAGAGCACGTCATGACATCAGAAAATTTGCCCGCCCGCCGCGGGGTTGTCATCGGCGCGGGGCCTGCAGGGCTGATGGCGGCTGAAATGATGGCTGCGGCAGGCTTGGCTGTGACGGTCTGCGATCATAAGCCATCCGTCGGGCGCAAGCTGTTGATGGCGGGTAAATCGGGGCTGAATATCACCAAGGCCGAAGAACACGCCAAATTCCTGAACGCTTTTTCGACGGCGAAAGGAACGCTTGAACCCATTCTTAACAGTTTCGATGCTACAGCGGTGCAGGAATGGGCCAAGGGATTGGGGCAAACCCTATTCACCGGCTCTACCGGGCGGGTTTTCCCGACCGTAATGAAGGCGTCGCCGCTGCTGCGTGCGTGGCTGGCGCGGCTGGCCGATTCAGGCGTTGCGGTGAACACCCGTTGGCGTTGGACCGGATGGGAAGACGGCGCGCCGGTGTTCGATACGCCAGACGGCTTGAAAGGCTTGCCGGCCGATGTCACTGTGCTGGCCATGGGCGGGGCAAGCTGGTCACGCTTGGGGTCCACCGGTGCCTGGGCTTTGCCGCTGCGCGACGCGGGCGTCGATATCGCCCCTTTTGCGCCTGCCAATGCAGGAATTGCGATGAACTGGTCGCCGCATATGGAGGCGCATTTCGGCGCGGCGCTGAAAGGGATCGGCTTGAAATCAGGCACCTACCGATCGCGGGGGGAGGCGGTGATTTCCGCCCGCGGATTGGAAGGTGGCGGGATCTACGCCGTGTCGCGCGGGCTGCGTGAGGGGCATCCGCTGATGCTGGACCTGCTGCCGGATCAATCCCGCGAGGCGCTGGTCGAAAAGCTGGCTAAGCCGCGTGGCAAGATGAGCGTGGCAAACTATCTGCGCAAAACGCTCAAACTGGATGTGGCCAAGATTGCGCTGCTACAGGAAATGGCGCGCCCCTTGCCGGCGAACGCGACTGACTTGGCGAGGTTGCTGAAAGCGCTGCCGGTGAAACACGCAGGCCTGCGCCCGCTGGACGAGGCGATTTCAACCGCAGGCGGGGTAAAACTTGATGCGCTGGATGACGGGTTGATGCTACACGCCCGCCCCGGCGTTTTCGTTGCAGGCGAAATGCTGGATTGGGAGGCCCCGACGGGCGGGTATCTGATCTCGGCCTGCCTTGCGACAGGCCGATGGGCCGGACAACACGCTGCCGCTTGGGCGCAGCGGGATTAACCTTCGCGGGTGGCGGCGGCCTTGAACGCGGGGCGGTCACGCATGGACTTTGCCCAATTTCCCAGCTTGTCATCCACCCGCGCAAATCCCGCGCCGATGGACCAGTTGATGCAATGGGTCGCCAGCAAATCCGGTATGGTGACCTCCTCCCCCATCAGGAACGGCCCGTCCAACCTGTCTGACAGGATCGCGGCGGAGCGGGCGAATTCGGCTTTCAGGCTATCCTTGATCTCGGGAACGCGCTGTTCCTGCGGGAAAACAAAGCTGTGTTTCGCCGCAGCCCAAAGGATCGCATCCATTTCGTCGATCAGCCAGAAGGTCAACGCATCCTGATGCGCACGGGCCGCGGTGCCAGGGGGGGCGGTCAGCGCGCCGTGTTTGTCCGCCAGATACTGCATGATCGCGACAGAATTGGTCAGCACGTCGTCGCCGTCCACAAGTGCGGGAATTTTGCCGGACGGGTTGTATTGCTTGGCCTCGTTCGAACGTGGCGCACAGGGCAGGTGATCGTAGGGCTGGCCCAACTCTTCGAGCAGCCACATCACCCGCATCGCCCGCGTTTTGGTTGCCCCGATAACCTTATACATCGACATTCCCTCCCAAGAATTAACGTGAATTTAGCGTTGTGCCCCCAGCATGGCGAGGCGGATAAAGGCGCGTTCGACCAGCGCCATCGTCGGCGCGTGTTGGCCTGCTGATCGAAGCGTCAGGTCGGTGTCTGTCAGCACGGTCAGTGCGGTTTCCAGTTTGGCCGCGCCCCAGTTTTTGGCCTGACGCATGGCGCGATCGCGGTCGCGCACGCCCCAGATCTGGCCGCCCGGATTGCTCGCGATGCGGTAAAGCGTGCGAAAATGACGTGTCGCCATGATGATCAGCGTCACGGCGTTTACCCCTTGGGCCTGTAGCTTGGCCATCACGGGGCCGATGTCGCCCGCGCGCGCCTCTGCCACGACGTGGAGAATGTCGTCGACCTCTGCCTCTGTCGAGGTGGGGGCGCAGTTGGCCACATCCTCTGCCGTGAGGGGGCCTGCGTCGCCGATCTTATAAAGCGTGATTTTATCGACCATTTGACGAAAATCGCCCGGATCAAGTACCCGCGCCAATTCACTAAGCGCCCCCATTGCATCCGCCTCGGGGCTGAGCTTTGCCTCGGCAAGCACGCGTTCAATCTCTGCCCGGTCGGGCGGATTGTCGTAGATCGGGGTGGCGAAAGCGTTCTTATGTGCCTCGAACGCCTTGAGCACCTTGGAGGTCTTTCTTAGATCCCCCGCCGACACGACGATCTGCGCGTCCCCCGGCTGCCAGTCGGCCAGTGCATCGGTCAGGATTTTGGCGATATTGTCGTTGGCGTCTTCCACAAAAGCCGCGCGCGGCCCCGGGAAGAAACCTACCGCCTTGATTGCGTCCAGCAACATGGGCGCATCCCGCCGCAGGTCAGCGGCCTGAATACGGGTCAGGCGCATTTCCTCTTCGGCATTGGGGCCCAGCAGGTTTTTCAGAAAACTCTGCCGTTTCAACGCGACGCGCATCGCATCGCCGCCATAGATCAGCAGCCCGGTCTTCGTCGGATCGGGCTTGGCGAAATAGGCATTCGCGTCGCGCGGGGGCAGCTTCATGGGGTCAGATCGGCCGCGTATAGGCGGGTGACCAGCTGGTCGGCCAACATGACCATCAAGCGTTTTTGGGCATCACGTTCTGCCGCGAGCGTTGCAACAGTCGACCCGGTCGCGGAATAGCCGGTAAAGTTTTCGACATTTCCTGACACCTCGATTTGACCACTGCTGAGGTTGCGCAGGGCGAAATCGACCTTGCCGACCAGATTATACCGTGTGGTGTTGTCTTCGCTGTCGATCGCCAGCCCCTCTTCCGATGTATCGACGGTCAGGGCCAAAGCATAACGCGGACTTGCGGCGCGGCCTAACCGCGTCTCGATCTCGCGCACGAGCGTGTAGGAATAGGCATCATTCGGCGCGTCGACCTGCACCGCGTTTTGCAGCGCCGTGCCAGTGCCGCCGGGGCCGTAAACGGGTTGAAACCCGCAGGCCGCCAGGACCAGCAGTGGCAATGCAATAAGAAAACGGCGGTTAAGCAACGACATTGACGATCCGTCCGGGCACTACGATGACCTTTTTAGGCGTGGCCCCATCAAGGGTACGAATGACAGCTTCGTGGCTCAGCGCGATCTTTTCAACCTCTTCCTTCGGCATATCGGCAGGTACCTGAATTTCCGCGCGGCGTTTGCCGTTGATCTGGATCGGCAGGGTCACCGTATCGTCGACCAGCATCGCTTCGTCTGCTTGCGGCCAGGACGAGGTGGTGATCAGACCGTCGCCGCCTTGCGCGGTCCAGATTTCCTCTGCCAAGTGGGGCGTCATCGGGGCCATCAACTGGGCCAGCGTCATGATCGCTTCGCGCTGTGCGGCTTTGCCCGCCTTGGATTTTTGCAACGTCGCGGTAAAGGCATAAAGCTTGGCAATCGCGGCGTTGAAGCCAAAGGATTCCACACCCATTGTGACATCGTGGATGGTCTTGTGCATCGCGCGCAGCAGATCGTCGTCGCCAGTGCCTGCGGCGCTATCGTCCATCTCGGCGATGCGGCTGCTGATGTTCCACACGCGGTTTAGGTGCTTATACGCCGCCTCTGCCCCGGATGCGGTCCATTCGACATCGCGTTCGGGGGGCGAATCGGACAGGACGAACCAGCGGGCGGTATCCGCCCCGTAGTTCGCGATGATCCCCAGCGGGTCGACTACGTTTTTCTTCGACTTCGACATCTTGGCCGAAGGGATGATTTCAACCTCTGTCCCATCGGCGAGTTTACCGTCGGTCACATCTTCGGGCAGGTGATAGACGGGGCGGTCATTTGCGTCGCGGGTCTGGTAAATCTCATGTGTTACCATGCCTTGCGTGAACAGCGCGTTGAACGGCTCAATCGCCTTTTCGGGCAGGTGGCCGGTGATCTGCATCGCGCGGGCGAAGAAGCGTGAATACAGCAGGTGCAGGATCGCGTGTTCGATGCCACCGATATATTGGTCCACATTCATCCAGTATTCCGCGTCCGCCATATTGGTCGGCGTGTCAGCGCGTGGCGCGGTGAAGCGGGCGAAATACCAAGAAGAATCGACGAATGTGTCCATCGTATCGGTTTCGCGTTTCGAGGGCGCACCGCAAGACGGGCAGGCGCAGTCGCGCCATGTGGGGTGTCGGTCCAACGGATTGCCGGGCGTGTCAAAGCTGACATCATAGGGCAGTTCGATCGGCAGGTTCTCTTTCTTTTCGGGTACCACGCCGCAGGTGTCGCAATGCACGACCGGGATCGGGCAGCCCCAGTAGCGTTGCCGGGACAGGCCCCAATCGCGCAGGCGGTATTTGGTCACGCCTTGGCCCACGCCCTGCGCTTCGCAGGCGTCGATGGCCGCAATGATCGCCTCTTCGCCGGTTTGCCATTTCTCGCCGGCAAAGCCGCCGTTGTAATACACTTTTTCGGATTTCGCCGGCACGAAGGGCGCAGCGAGCTTTGGGTCCGCGTCCTCGGACGGCAAGAAGGTCGACGTGATCGGCAGCCCGTATTTGGTGGCGAATTCAAAGTCCCGTGCGTCATGGGCGGGGCAGCCAAAGATCGCCCCCGTGCCGTAGTCCATCAGGATGAAGTTCGCGATATAGATGGGCAGTTCCCACGCGGTATCGAAGGGGTGGCGCACACGCAGGCCGGTATCCATCCCCAGCTTTTCGGCAGTCTCGATCGCTTCTTCGGTTGTGCCGCCCTTACGGCATTCGGCACAGAAGGCCGCGATTTCGGGGCTGTCTTTCTCGAGCAGTTTGGCCAGCGGGTGATCGGGGGAAATGCCGACAAAGCTTGCGCCAAGCAGGGTGTCGGGGCGCGTGGTGTAGACTTCGATCCGGTCGAAACCTTCCGGCGCGTCGATGGTCGAGAACGCGAATTGCAGACCGCGCGATTTGCCGATCCAGTTCGCCTGCATCAGCTTGACCTTCGCGGGCCAGTTATCAAGCGTGTCCAACGCATCAAGCAGCTCTTCCGAGTGGTCGGAGATTTTGAAGAACCATTGCGTCAGCTCGCGCCGTTCCACCAGCGCGCCAGAGCGCCAGCCGCGCCCTGCCTCGACCTGTTCGTTGGCCAGAACGGTCATATCGACCGGATCCCAGTTCACGATGGCGTTCTTGCGATAGACCAGCCCTTCCGATAGGAAATCGAGGAACAGCGCCTGCTGCTGGCCGTAATATTCGGGGTCGCAGGTAGCAAATTCGCGGGACCAGTCGATCGACAATCCCAGCGGTTTCATCTGGTCGCGCATGTCGGCGATGTTGCCATAGGTCCAGTCTTTGGGGTGACCGCCAATAGCCATCGCGGCATTTTCAGCGGGCATCCCGAAGGCATCCCAGCCCATCGGGTGCAGCACGTTATGCCCCGTGGCGATCTTATAGCGCGCGATCACGTCGCCCATCGTATAGTTCCGCACGTGGCCCATGTGGATGCGCCCCGACGGATAGGGAAACATCTCGAGCACGTAATACTTTGGCTTGTCGGCGTTGCGTACCGCTTGGAACACATCGTTCTTTTCCCAGGCGGCTTGCCAGCGGGCTTCGATTTCGGCGGGGGAGTAGGAGGGCATCTTGGCGGACCTTATCAACGAAAAACGCCGGGCGAGCGACTAGCGCGTGGCCCGGCGTGATAATGGGGAATAGACGGGTGCGGGCTTAGAATTTGGCGTCGGCAATGCGCATTTCACGCGCACGGCTCAGGATCGCGTCTTCGACCGCGCGAGAGGTTGCTTTGCTGACCGTGCGGCCACCACGGGTTTGCAGCGCGATGTTCAGCGACCGTGCATCAAGCGCGGGGTCATCAATCAGGACCGTCGCGCGGTAGGATTGGCTGCCCCCCGGGGGGGTGCCATAGCCAGTCACGATCACGCCGGTATAGGGGTCGATGGATTGCACGGGCAGGAAGTTGAGAACTTCGAGCGACGCGGACCACAGGTATTTGTTGACCGACACGCTGGTGTCATTGTCTTTGCGGTTGAAGATCGCCCAAATGGTGTTGTCTGGGTTCGTCTCGACATAGTTGGGGTTCGTCGGAGACAGCCCGAGGTTCGGGTCGTTGTCGTTGGGTGGGCCGAAGTTCAGGCCACCGCATGCGCCAAGTGCTGAGACCACCACGAGGGCTAGTGTAGATTTGAATACCGAACTGTGCACCATCTCGACCGTCCTTTGCCTGTTTGGGCACAGGTCTATCCAAGCGGGGTTCGGTGGGCAAGCGCAATGTCAGTATATACTAGAGTACAGGGCACCTGTGCCTCTGCGTTCTTGGCCCGTCCGTGCATTCTGCGGGTGTGCGCAACTGTGACATAGCTGCATCACAGTTTTTTCCAATGATGCCAAGGCTTCCGCGATCCTTGCCAAAACTAGGGCAAACGCTGAAAACACCTCTCATACCTTTACCGGATTCCCCGGTATGGGCATATGAATTCAAACCGAGGGATAACTCATGAAAAAAGTTCTCTTCGCTACAACAGCTCTGGTTGCGACCGCTGGCGTTGCAGCTGCAGACGTTACATTCGGCGGCTACGGCCGTTTTGGTGTTCTTTACCAAGAAAACGACTCCGGCAACGATGAAACAAACGTAACAAGCCGTTTCCGTCTGCAGATCGACGCGACTGCTGAGTCCGACATGGGCGTTACATTCGGTGCACGTGCACGTATCCAGCAAAACAACTCCGACGACAACGTCTCGATTGACGATGGCCCTGACGAAATCGCGGGTACTGAAGACGATTTTCCTGTAGCTAGCGGTCCAGCGGGCACAGGTATCAACGGCGTTCGCTTCTTTGCTCGCTCCGGCGGCTTCGAAGTTGGCGTTGGCAACATCTACGGTGCTTTGGAATCCATGCCTGGCATGTACGAAATCGACTTGGGTCTGACCGGTCTGTCGTATGAGTACACGGCCTACGATTCGCGTGGCGATGCGTATTCCTCCGGTGGTAACGGCGCAGCCGGCTCCAACGGTGTTGAAGTTCTGTACTCCATGGGTGACCTCGCAGTACACATCTCTGCTTCCGACACAAACGACCGTGTTGCAGGCTACGTTGCGTACACATACAACGGCTTCACATTCGCTGCTGCTGCTCAGGACTCCAACGACGAAGGCGACACCGATTACGCTCTGTCCGTCGTAGGTAACGTTGGCCCCGCCAAAGTTTCCTTGGCCTATGCTGACAACGGTGACGACAACGGCATCACCGGTGACGGCGGCAACGGTGATCACTACGCATTGACCGCATCCTTCGACATCGGCGCGGCGACCAACCTCGACGTTTACGTTGCAGACGCTGACTACTACGAAGAAACTTCCTACGGTATTGGCGCTCACCACGATCTGGGTGGCGGTGTTTCCTTGCGCGGTGGTATCATCAGCAAAGGCGACGACACAATCCGTGCCGACATGGGTGTTCGTTTCACTTTCTAAGTTGAACGATACAGTCTAAAAGAGGGGCAGGCCGTTGGTCTGCCCCTTTTCTTTTGCGCCAAGCTGTTGTTCTGTGCGCCCTCAACAACAAGGGCCGACTGACATGAGCTTGCACGACATCACATCCCGCATCGCTAAAGCCGAAACCGACGCGGGCCGTACGCCCGGTAGTGTTGAGCTGATCGCCGTGAGCAAGGTGCAGCCGGACGCGCGGGTTGCGGCGGTGCTGTCGGAAGGTCACCGCTGTTTCGGCGAGAACCGCGTGCAGGAGGCCGAAGGCAAATGGCCCGCTTTCCGGCAGGAGTTTGACGGCGTAAAGGTGCATCTGATCGGCCCGCTGCAAAGCAATAAGGCGCGCAGCGCGTTCGAATTATTTGACGTCATTCACACGCTTGACCGCCCCAAACTGGCGCAAACCTTTGCGCGGCTGGCGCAGGAAATGGGGCGCTGTCCTGATATGTTCGTGCAGGTTAACACCGGCGAAGAGGATCAGAAGGCCGGTGTTCTTCCAGCGGATGCCGACGATTTTATCAAGGAATGTCTGTCGCTTGATCTGCCCGTGCGCGGGCTGATGTGCATCCCGCCGGTCGATGAAGAAGCCGCGCTGCATTTCGCGCTGCTGGCCAAGATCGCGGCGCGCAACGGGTTGCGGGATTTGTCGATGGGGATGAGCAGCGATTTTGAAAAGGCCATCGCGCTTGGGGCGACCCATGTGCGCGTCGGCTCCGCCATCTTCGGGGAACGTACCGCAGGCTAGACGATCAACCTGCTGTGCCGGGTCAGCCGTGCGGCGATCTGGTGCAGATGCGCGCGTGAAAAGGCGACGCAGCCTTCGGTGGGATACCCCGGTCGGCGCTGCTGGTGGATAAAGATCGCCGACCCGCGCCCTGCAACGGCATTGGGCCAGTTCCAATCGGTCAGGATCACCAGATCGTATAGGGGATCGGCACGTCGCAGAACCTCGTGGCTGTGCGGGTAGGGGGCCTGCACAAGGCTGTTGTAGTCCCCCTGCGTCCCATCATCAGACCAAAGATCACGGGGGCCGATCGGCATCGCCCACGGCACAGGGGCGGGAATACGGTCGGGACGGTAGAGCATACCGACAATGCGGTGAATGCCCGCGGGCGTCGCCTTGTCGCCCTCGCGCTTATTGCGGGTGATACCGGTTTTGCCGATGGTGCAGGGGTAAAGCTGCCCCTGAAACCGGACGCCCCGCGGCGTAAGGACCAGATCGTCGGGTGTCACAGAAGGTGCCCGGATTTGGCGGCTTTTGTGGCAAGGTAGGCGTGGTTGTGGCTGTTCTCGCCGACCTTGAGAGGGACGCGCTCTGCGACTTTGACGCCGCTTGCCTCCATCATCTCGACCTTGCGGGGGTTGTTGGTCAGCAGGCGCACCGACGAAAACCCCATTGATGTCAGGATGTCCGACCCCAATCGAAAATCCCGTTCATCGTCTTCAAAGCCCAGACGGTGGTTCGCCTCGACCGTGTCAAAGCCTTGATCCTGAAGGGAATAGGCGCGCATCTTGTTGGTCAGCCCGATGCCGCGCCCCTCTTGGTTGAGGTACAGCAAAACGCCGTGCCCTTCCTTGCCCATCTGCGTCAGTGCGGCATGCAGTTGCGGCCCGCAGTCGCATTTCAGACTGCCCATGATATCGCCAGTAAAGCAGGCCGAATGCAGCCGCGCGAGCACGGGTTTGCTGCGGTCTGGACGGCCGATTTCGATGGCGTAGTGTTCCTCTCCGCCGTCGTCGGGGCGGAAGATATGCAGGCGTCCGGCCTCTGACACCTCCATCGGGAGACGCGCATTGACCACCGGATGCAAGGGGCTGCGCGCGGCAAGGATCGGTTGTGCCGCGCTCAGGTTGATCATCGTCAGGCCGTTTTGCTGGGCGAACTGACCTGCATCCGCAAGGTCGAGTATCACAGCAGCGGGCAGCAGGCGCGCTGACTTAATCAGATCAATCGCCAAGCCGTGCGGCGTCGCATCGCCCCCACGTGCGCAGGCCAGCGGGCCTTTCAGGGGGCTGCGCAGATCGTCCGCCGGATCCGCGATGGATTTCACCCATCGCAACGTGGCGTCCCGTGGCAGGAGGACCCGCGCAAAACTGCCATCGTAGGCGCGCGCTTTCAGGGTTTCGGCGCGCCGGGCGCTGATCACCAATACCGGTTCGCCGCCCATGGCCAGCAGGCCGGTCAGCCGCGCGGGCGTCAGCGTTTCGGCAGCCATAACCAGAACCGGCCGCGATCCCGCCAGTACAATGGGAACGCCCAAACGCAGGTCCGCACGGGCGCGTGCCAGTTGCTCGGTTATATCGGGCCCAAAAACCATGATTTGAAATCTTTCATGTTATGTTGTCACATTTCTTACTGCAGAAACCGGCGGATTGAAACATTGCGCGACAATTTCGCACGGTCGTGTGATCAAACACCTGCTACTCTTGCACGCACGGCTTTGTGAACACATCTAAAGTAAAGTTGTAGAGGATGAGTTGATATGGCCCAGCTAAAGAAAATCTTGCTCGTAGATGATGACGACGACCTGCGCGACGCGCTGAGCGAGCAATTATTGCTGACCGAAGACTTTGATGTATTCGAAGCAGGCAATGGCGCAGACGCCAAAACCCGCGCCGCCGAAGCCTTGTATGATCTGGTCATTCTGGATGTTGGACTGCCGGACATCGACGGGCGTGACCTGTGCCGCGACCTGCGTACCCAGGGCGTGAAAAGCCCGATTCTGATGCTGACGGGGCATGACAGTGACGCGGATACGATCATGGGTCTGGATGCGGGCGCGAATGATTACGTCACCAAACCGTTCAAATTCCCCGTTCTCTTGGCGCGCATCCGGGCACAGCTGCGCCAGCACGAACAATCCGAAGAGGCGATTTTCCAGCTTGGGCCCTATACGTTCAAGCCGTCGGCCAAGTTGCTGATCACCGAAGACGATAAGAAAATCAGGCTGACTGAAAAAGAGACGAATATTCTCAAGTTCCTATACCGTGCTGCCGCGGGCGTCGTCCCGCGCGACACGCTTTTGCACGAGGTCTGGGGCTATAACGCCGGTGTCACGACGCACACGTTGGAAACCCACATCTACCGCCTGCGCCAGAAGATCGAGCCTGATCCCTCGAACGCAAGAATTTTGTTAACTGAATCAGGTGGATACAGAATTATTTCATAATTTTGGAACCCAATCGGGCGCCACTGGTTATTCCTGCGAGAGACGGGGTTTTCATGACCCGTCGATCGGTTTGAACCCGAAGTTTGTATCCGGGAAATGATACATACCTCCCTGTTGGACTAGGCCGGGCCCTTGTGCCCGGTCTTTTTTTGTCCGCAGCCCGGAAGTCCCGGGAATTCGGCATGGTGGACGCTGAGCATTTCGCGGTAGGGTGCGCGCGATCTGACCCAAGGGAGCTGCCTCATGCCTTTCACGCTGGCCACATGGAATATCAACTCTGTCCGGTTGCGCGAACCGATTGTGCTCAAGCTGCTGGCTGAACATGGGCCGGATGTGCTGTGTTTGCAGGAATGCAAAAGCCCGGTCGACAAAATCCCCACCGCGGCCTTCATCGAAGCGGGCTACACCCACATGGTGGCGCGAGGACAAAAAGGATACAATGGTGTGGCAATCTTGTCGCGCTTGCCCTTGGTGGATGCCGGTGATCAGGACTTTGCGACGCTGGGCCACGCGCGCCATGTTGCGGCAAAGCTCGAAAACGGGGTGACGGTGCATAACTTCTATGTGCCCGCTGGCGGCGACGTGCCCGACCGCGAGGTGAACGAGAAGTTTGGCCAGAAGCTCGATTATCTGACGGACATGCGCGACTGGTTCCACGGCGACAAACCCGAGAAATCCATTCTGGCAGGCGACCTGAACATCGCACCGCGCGAGGATGACGTCTGGGATCACAAGAAGCTGCTCAAGGTGGTAAGCCACACACCGATAGAGGTCGAAAAGCTTGCCGAGACGCAGGACGCCGGTGGTTTTGTTGACGTAACGCGGCAGGATATCCCGCAAGGCAACCTGTACAGCTGGTGGTCTTACCGCGCCAAGGATTGGGATGCGGCAGACAAGGGCCGCCGGTTGGATCACGTCTGGGCAACGCCCGATATCTCGAGCGCGGCACATTCCAGCCGCGTGTTGCGCGACGCCCGTGGTTGGGAAAAGCCCAGCGACCACGCGCCGGTCTTTGCGACATTCGACCTTTGAAATAGACAGGCGCGCCCTCATATAAAGGGCAACCCCAAGCGAGGATTTTGATATGATGGATTTGAACCTTTCCCCCGCCGGTGCCGGTGATGCCGATCTGATCAAAGACACGAGCGAAGCGACTTTCATGGCCGATGTTGTCGAGGCATCGCAAACGGTGCCGGTGATTGTCGATTTCTGGGCCCCGTGGTGCGGCCCGTGTAAGACCCTTGGCCCGATGCTTGAAGACGCGGTGCGCGCGGCCAAAGGCGCGGTCAAGATGGTCAAGATCAACGTTGACGAGGCCCAACAGATCGCAGGCCAGTTGCAGATCCAGTCGATCCCGACGGTTTATGCTTTCTTCAAGGGCCAGCCGGTTGACGGGTTTCAGGGGGCCCTGCCACAGTCCGAGATCAAGGCGTTCATCGACCGCGTGATCAAAGCGGGCGGCGGCTCTGCCCCCGGTGAAGAGCTGTCAGAAGGCCGTAGCCGCCGCGGATGACATGCTGGCCGAAGGGGCGGTGCAGGACGCGCTGGACACTTTTGCCGCGATCCTGGGCGAAGACCCGAACCACGCGGGTGCTTATGGCGGGATGGTGCGTGCCTATATCGCGTTGGATCAGCTTGATCAGGCCGAAGCGCATCTGAACGGCGCACCCATCGAAATCTCTAAAGCGCCCGAGCTTGAGGCCGCGCATGCGCAGCTTCAACTGGCACGACAGGCAGCCGACGCGGGCCCTGTGGCAGAGCTTCAAGAGGCGGTGGATGCCAACCCTGATGACATGCAGGCGCGCTTCGATCTGGCGCAGGCGCTTTATGCGCATGGCGACACGCAAGCCGCTGTGGATCAACTGCTGACGCTTTTCGGCAAGGATCGTGAATGGAATGACGGGGCCGCCAAGACGCAATTGTTCACCATTTTCGAGGCGTTGAAACCCAACGATCCGATTGCCCTGAATGGTCGTCGTAAACTTAGCTCTATGATATTTGCATAAGACTGTGCGCGCCCTAGGTATGCTTACATGATACAGCAATCGGACCTGCCAGACACAATCGCGATCTTCCCGTTGTCGGGCGCATTGCTGCTGCCGCGCTCGCGGTTGCCGCTGCATATCTTTGAACCGCGCTATCTGCAGATGATCGAAGACAGTCTGAAAACGCCGGGGCGGTTGATTGGCATGGTGCAGCCCAATGTGGTGCCGGGGCGCGACGGTCCGGGGCTGCAAACCATCGGCTGCGCAGGGCGGATCACCCAGTTCTCCGAGACAGAGGACGGGCGCTATATGATCACCCTCGCGGGAATCTCGCGTTTCCGGGTGGTGAAAGAGGTCGAAGGCTTCGCGCCCTACCGCCGTTGCGATGTCAACTGGGACGGGTTTGAACGCGATCTTGGCAAGGATGAACAGGACAGCAGTTTCGACCGCGATAATTTCCTGAACACGCTTGGCCGTTACTTCGATGCGCGAAACCTGTCGGCAGATTGGGATACGTTGCAAGAGGCCGACGATGAACTGTTGATCAATTCACTGTCGATGATGCTGGATCTTGACTGCGAAGACAAACAGGCCTTGCTTGAGGCACCATCCCTCTCTACCCGACGCGAGACGTTGCTGACGTTGATCGAATACACCCTGCGGGGTGGCCAAGAAGGGGAGATGATGAATTGAACGCCGAAGAGATACCATTCGACCGCCGCATGCTAGAGGCACTGATTTGCCCCCGCACACAGATGCGCCTGACTTATGACGCCGACAAGCAAGAGCTGATCTCGGACGCGGCCGGTCTTGCCTATCCGATCCGCAACGGTATCCCCGTAATGCTGGTGGACGAAGCGCGGGTTATCGACTGACCCGGCGGGGGTAGGCGGCCCCCTAAAGCGCCTTACCCTGCATCAGACGGGGCAGGGTGCCCGTCAGCCCCGCCGCCTCGCGCATGAAACCGCGACGGGCATCGGGCAGGGCGTTAATCGCCGCCATCCCCACATCACGTGCAAGACGCAGCAGCGGGTTGTCGTTGGAAAACAACCGGTTGAAGCTGTCCGTCGCCAATGCCAGCGCGGTGTTATCAAAGCGACGCCACAGCTGATATTGCTCGAGCACCGTGGTGCTGCCGACATCCTGCCCGCGCCGTTGCGCATCAGCGATCACCTCTGCCAGCGCGGCGACATCGCGCATGCCAGCATTCAACCCCTGACCGGCAATCGGGTGCACCCCATGTGCGGCATCCCCCAGCAGCGCAACACGCGGTGCCACCATCGAATGCGCCAGCGATAGGCTCAGCGGGTAAGTGTACCGCGCACCGGCAAGGGAAATCTCACCCAGAAAATCACCAAAACGCGGACGAAGCACGTCGAGGTATCCCGCATCCGGCAGCGCGTGGATATGCGCTGCGTTGGCGGCGGTCTCGCTCCAGACGATAGAGGACCGGTTTTCGGTCAGCGGCAGGATCGCCAGCGGACCTGGGGGCATAAAGAACTGATGCGCGACCCCGTGGTGCGGCTTTTCATGGGCGATGGCGCAGACCAGCGCGGTTTGCGCATAATCCCAGCCGATGCGTTTGATTCCCGCCCGCGTGGCGGTGCCCGAGGCGCGACCATCCGCGCCGACAACCAGACGCGTGCGCAGGGTCTTGCCGTCTTCCAGTGTCAGGGTGACGCCCGCCGGGGCGGCGTCTTGCGCGATGACCGTTTCGCCGTCCAGCCGCGTGATCCGGGCCTCAGCGCTCACGGCTTCTGCCAAGGCGCGGCGCAGGTGGCGGTCCTCGACCATATGGCCCATCGGCCCTTCTTCGATCTCTGCGTGATCGAAATGCATGAAGAAAGGGGAGGGGCCTTCGCCCGCGCGCCCGTCCGTCACTTTGATCTCGAGCATCGGTTGCGCGTGGGGTTTCACGCCCTCCCAGATACCGAGCGCCCCCAGCATCCGTGTCGAGGTCAACGCCAGCGCATAGGATCGCCCGTCAAACGCCGCATCTTCCCGCGTGGCAGCGGGCAGCCTGTCGATCAACGTGACCCGCAGCCCGATCTGCGCCAAAGCCAAGGCAAGTGTCGGGCCATTCAGCCCACCACCGACGATTGCGATATCTGTATCAAAATCCATAGCTTTAGATATGGGCGTGCAGCAGGGATTGTCCATGCGCGCTGGCGTCGCTACCGTCCCTTTTCCAAAGCATTATTCGAGGAAGCAACATGCAAGAGTGGTTAACCATGACAGCCGCAGATCTGGGACGGGGCATCGGGGACGGCCAGATCGACCCTGTTGTGCTGTGCCAGACCTATCTTGACGCGATCGACGCCCACCCCCTGCGGGATCGTATCTACGCCCGCGTGACCGCTGAACGGGCCCTGGCCGAGGCCGGTGCCGCGCGGGATCGCGCGCGTGCGGGCCAGCGTTTGTCGCCACTGGACGGGGTGCCGATCAGCTGGAAAGACCTGTTCGACACCGCCGGGATCGCGACCGAGGCGGGCAGCGCCCTGCTGAAAGACCGCGTGCCGGACCGCGACGCGCGCGTGTTGGCGAATGCCACCGCGATGGGGTTGGTCTGTCTGGGCAAGACCCATATGAGCGAGCTGGCGTTTTCGGGGCTCGGATATAACCCCAGCACCGCCACCCCCCCTTGCGTGAACGATGAAGCTGCCGTGTCGGGCGGGTCGTCGTCCGGGGCTGCGGCTTCTGTCGCTTTCGGTCTGGCGGCGGCGGCGATCGGGTCGGATACCGGCGGATCGGTGCGGGTGCCTGCCGCGTGGAACGATCTTGTGGGGCTGAAAACCACCTCGGGCCGTGTGTCGCTTGAGGGGACCGTGCCGCTGGCTGCCAAGTTCGACACGGTGGGCCCGCTTTGCCGCTCGGTCGAGGATGCGAGCCTGCTGCTGGCGCTCACCGAAGGGTCCAGGCCGATGGACATGGGCAGCACCGACATCGAAGGGCGTCGCTTTGCGATCCTGCGCACGGTGGCATTCGACGATATTGAAGACGCCCCCGCGGCGGCGTTCGACGATGCCGTCGCGCGGCTAAAGGAAGCGGGGGCGGTGATCGAGGACATCGATTTCGACCCTATCAAAGAGGCGATGCCGCTGAGCGGGTGCCTTTACACCGCCGAAGCCTACGGCCTGTGGCGCGACGTGATCGAGGCGAACCCGGATGCGATGTACGGCGAGATCCTTGAAAGGTTCCGCTTGGGTAAATCCCACTCCGGCCCCGATTATGTGGCAGCCTGGGCCAAGATCGACCAGATCCGCGCGGCCTATGTGAAAGCTGTGGCGGGCTATGACGCGGTGCTGATCCCTACCGCACCGCTGCTACCCCCCAAGCTGGACCGGCTGGAAACCGAGCATGACTATTACGTCTCGGCCAACCTCATGACCCTGCGCAACACGCGTATCGGGAATCTTATGGGGCTAGCGGCGGTGACCCTGCCCACGGGCACCCCATCCTGCGGGATCATGCTGATGGGCCAGCCCTTTGGCGAAGAGCACCTGCTGCGCATTGCCGCAGCCGCCGAAGAGGCATTGGCCTAAATGACACAAACCTTGCCCTGCGTCCTGCAATGTCTGGACGCGGGGCAAGCCCTTGGGTACTCTGGAACAAACGGGGCGTGAATGATCCCGAACCCGAGGCAGTGAAATGATGTACCCCGAGCGGTTTTCGAACCTTCCGGCCCACGCGTGGCCGCGCCTGCGCGCATTGCTTGATGCGCATGAAGGCGGTGGCACGCCGATCCACATGACGATTGGCGAGCCGAAACATGCTTTTCCGGCATGGGTCACCGATGTGATTGCCGAAAATGCTGCCGGATTTAACAGCTACCCGGCCAACGACGGCACGCCCCAGTTACGCGGCGCGATTGCCGGATGGATCAACCGACGCTACGGTGTGGATGTGGATGCAGACACGCAGGTGATGCCGCTGAACGGCACCCGCGAAGGGCTGTATAACGCCGTCATGGCCACCTGTCCCGAGATGAAGAATGGCCGCAAGCCCGCCATTCTGATGCCGAACCCGTTCTATCAGGTCTATATGATCGCCGCGATTTCCGGTGCCGCTGATCCGGTGATGGTGCCTGCCACGCGCGAAACAGGGCATCTGCCCGATTTTGCCAGCCTGCCCGAAGATGTGCTGAACCGGACCACTGCGGCCTATATCTGCTCGCCCGCCAACCCGCAGGGGGCCGTGGCCACCCATGCGTATTGGGCCGATCTGATCGCGCTGGCAGAAAAATACGATTTCAAGATTTTCGCGGATGAATGCTATTCAGAGATCTACCGCGACACGCCGCCCGTCGGGGCGCTACAAGTCGCGCAAGAGGTCGGGGCCGATCCGGATCGTGTGGTGATTTTCCATTCATTGTCGAAACGGTCGAACTTGCCCGGGCTGCGGTCCGGCTTTGTCGCATCGGGTGCCAATACCATGCGCGAGATCAAGCAGCTGCGGAACTATGCCGGTGCACCGCTGCCGTTACCGTTGCAAGCGGCGTCGGCTGCGGTCTGGGACGACGAAGCCCATGTGGCCGAGAACCGCGCGCTTTACATCGAGAAATACGAGGTCGCCGACCGTATTCTCGGCAACGTCCCCGGGTACCAAAGCCCCGAGGCCGGGTTCTTTTTGTGGCTGCCGGTGGAAGATGACGAAGCTGCGGCGCTGAAACTCTGGCGTGAAACCGGCGTGCGGGTGCTGCCGGGCGGCTATCTGGCGCAAAGCGTGAACGGCGAAAACCCCGGAAAACACTATATTCGGGTGGCGATGGTCGCCCCAAAAGAAGAGACAACGCGCGGGATCGAAGCGATCCGCCGCTGTCTCTATCCAGAATAAGACGAGGGATCAGAGCAATGGCATATCAGACACGTGGGCGCGACCCTTTGCTAGACACCAACATGGCCGAAGCGATCGAAAAACGCGGCAAGGAGCTGCTGGGCCTCGGGCTGATCGCCCTGGGCCTTATGGCCGCCATGATGATCGGCAGCTACACCCCTGATGATCCCAACTTTATGGTGTCCACCGATGCGCCGGTGCAGAACTGGCTGGGGCGCATGGGCGCGTCGCTGGCCGCGCCTTTGTTCATGATCGTGGGCTGGGGCGCGTGGTCTGTCGCGGCAATCCTGCTGGCCTGGGGCGCACGCTTTGCCCTGCACCGCGGCGAGGAACGCGCCGTTGGCCGTTTGATCTTTGCCCCGATTGCTGTCGCCTTGTGTTCGATCTACGGGGCAACGCTGACGCCGGATGCGTCTTGGCTGCAAACCCATAGCTTTGGTCTGGGCGGGCTTTTTGGCGACACGGTCATGGGCGTGATCCTGACCGTCCTGCCGATCGGGTCGACCTTTACGATCAAGCTGATGTCACTGTTGATGGGCGTGGCGATCCTTGCCTTTGGTGCCTTTGTTGTCGGCTTCACCCGACTAGAACTGCAACGTCTGTTCCGCTTCATGCTGGTCGGGCTGATCATGGCTTATGCCGGGTTGATGACGCTTCTGGGGCGTGGTGCGTCGGGGGCGGTTGCCGCCGCGCAGGGCATTCAGGCCCGCCAGCTTGAACGCCGCGAACGCAACCGGATCGAGGCCGAGGAGAACGCGCAATTCGCGGCCAGCCAAGGATACTATGACGACGAACTGGCCTATAGCGACGCGCCTGCACCTGCGCCGAAAACCGGCCTGCTGTCGAAAATGCCGACGCTGGTCAAACGCGCCGACCCGCTGCCCGAACCTGAACTGGTCGAGACATGGGCCGAACCCGAACTGGACGAAGCCCCCAGCAGCGACCGTATCAAATCCAAGATCGCCGATGTGATCAAAAGCCGCGTGCGCACCGGCGGGGCTGTGCATACGGCCACCACCGCACCCTTGACCCGTGGTCGCGGGCGTGGCCCTGATCCGCTGCTGCTGGATACCACCGCGCGTGGTGCCCGCCGCGAAGAGCCGCCATTAACCGGTGCGCCGGCCCCCTCCCCTACTCGGGCGGAGCCGCCTTTAACCGCAAGCCGTGCACCTTTGGTCGCGGAGCGCCCCGTGCTTGAGCTTACCCCCTCCGAACCGGATCACGACGCGGATATGGCGGTTCTGGATGATGAACCGATGACCGACAGCCACCTGCCACTGCAAGAGGCAGAGCGGGAACCGGCCATGCAGATCCCCGTGGCTCAGCCGCGCAAGGTGGTGCAGCCGCAGATGCGCAAGCCGGTGCAGCCCAGCAAACAGGCTCAAGCCGAGGCACAGCCTGCGTTGACCTTTGAGGACACGCACCCCGGATTTGAACTGCCGCCGCTGAACCTGCTGGAAAGCCCGGATAATGTCGAACGCCTGCACCTGAGCGACGACGCGCTGGAAGAGAACGCGCGCATGCTGGAAAACGTGCTGGATGACTATGGCGTGAAGGGTGAAATCGTCGCCGTCCGTCCGGGCCCCGTTGTCACCATGTACGAGCTGGAACCGGCACCGGGCCTCAAGGCGAGCCGTGTGATCGGTCTGGCGGACGATATCGCGCGCTCTATGGCGGCATTGTCGGCGCGTGTGTCCACCGTGCCGGGGCGCAGCGTGATTGGCATCGAACTACCTAACGAGAACCGCGAGAAAGTTGTGCTGCGCGAAATCCTCGCCGCGCGTGATTTCGGCGACAGCACCATGCGTCTGCCGCTGGCCTTGGGCAAAGACATTGGCGGTGACCCTGTGGTCGCGAACCTTGCCAAGATGCCTCACCTGCTGATCGCGGGGACCACCGGTTCGGGTAAATCCGTTGCGATCAACACAATGATCCTGTCGCTGCTCTATAAGCTGACGCCGGAGGAATGCCGGATGATCATGATCGATCCCAAGATGCTGGAACTGTCGGTCTATGACGGCATCCCGCATCTGCTGTCCCCCGTTGTGACCGACCCGAAAAAGGCCGTTGTCGCGCTGAAATGGACCGTTGGCGAGATGGAAGAGCGCTATCGCAAGATGTCCAAGATGGGCGTGCGCAACATCGAAGGCTATAACGGTCGTGTCCGCGAGGCCCTGGCCAAGGGAGAGATGTTCAGCCGCACCGTCCAGACCGGCTTTGACGAGGATACGGGCGAGCCGATCTTCGAGACGGATGAGTTCAAGCCCGAAGCGCTGCCCTATATCGTCGTAATCGTGGACGAGATGGCCGACCTGATGATGGTCGCGGGCAAAGAGATCGAAGCCTGCATCCAGCGTCTGGCGCAGATGGCACGGGCCTCGGGTATTCACCTGATCATGGCGACACAGCGTCCTTCGGTCGATGTCATCACCGGCACGATCAAGGCGAACTTCCCGACGCGGATTTCCTTCCAGGTGACCTCCAAGATCGACAGCCGTACGATCCTGGGCGAGATGGGCGCCGAACAGCTCCTTGGCATGGGTGACATGCTCTATATGGCGGGCGGGTCCAAGATCGTGCGCTGCCACGGTCCCTTTGTCAGCGACGAAGAGGTCGAAGAGATCGTGAACCACCTCAAGGCCTATGGTGAGCCTGATTATGTGTCGGGCGTGGTCGAAGGGCCATCCGATGACCAAGAAGGGAACATCGACGCGGTTCTGGGTCTGGGCGGCAATACCGACAGCGAGGACGCGCAATATGACACGGCCGTGGCGATCGTTGCAAAAGACCGCAAATGTTCGACATCCTACATCCAGCGGAAACTGGGCATCGGCTATAACAAAGCCGCGCGTCTGGTCGAACAGATGGAGGACGCGGGCCTTGTTTCGCCAGCCAATCACGTGGGCAAGCGCGAGATCCTGATACCAGAGCAGGGGTAGCGCGCAAAAATAATCGGAACGTCATTGCGACGCCGGGGGTTGGCTTGGGAACAGGCCAGCCCCTTTTGCATTTCGGGCGTGTTAAGCGATATCCTGCTGCGTGATATCGTATATCATGACGCGAAGCCCTATGTCGAAGGCAAGGCACTGGAATAAGAATAGGAAGACTATGATGCGTTTTGTTACCACCACCGTTCTGGCCATTGGTCTGGGGTTGGCAGCTGTGATGCCCGCCGCCGCCGACAAACTGCCGCTGAACGCGATTTCCGGCTATCTTAACGATCTGAAAACCGCCAAGGGCGAATTCACCCAGATCAACGACGACGGCTCGATCAGCACCGGCACGATCTACATCAAACGTCCGGGCAAAGTGCGCTTTGAATACAACGCACCGGATTCGGGGATTGTCGTGGCGGGCAGCAATACGGTTGTGATCTACGACAAGAAATCCAACCAACCGGCAGAGACATACCCGCTGTCCAAAACGCCGCTGTCGATCATTCTGGCCGCGAATGTGAACCTTGGTCAGGCCAAGATGGTGACGGGTCATAACTATGACGGCACCGCGACCACCGTGCGCGCCCAAGACCCCGCGCATCCTGAATATGGCAATATCGAGCTGAAGTTCACCGGCAACCCGGTCGAGCTGCGCCAGTGGATCATCAACGACGGCAACGGCACCAAGACCACCGTGGTTCTGGGCGACCTGCAGAAAGGCGGCAGCCTGCCCAACAAACTGTTTGACGTCGGCAGTCCCGGTCAGGTGAACCGCTAAGGAAAAAGGGCCCCGAACATACGTTCGGGGCCCTTTCTTTATCCGGTGTTGGTTAGCTTACCAACGTGACAGGCGACACCCTGCAATCTGCTGCTGATACATATCGGAGCGCGCACGCACCTTGCGGGCCACGGCGACCAGCCAGGGTTTCGAATTATAGCTTTGGCGCGCATAGCCTGTGTTGCCTTCGTGATAGGCCAGATACTGGTTTTCCGCGTCATGCAGGGGAATGCCATTCTTGTCGCGGCTCTTGTTCATGTACCACCCCATGAAATCCGACGCGTCGTTGATCCGGTCTCGCTTGGCGCGGAAACCGCCAGCTTCGGCCAGATATTCATCCCATGTCGCATCAAGCGCCTGGCTGTAGCCAAAGGCGCTGGACTGGCGGCCCATGGGGATCACGCCGATGACATAGCGGAACGGCGTACGGGCGTCCGCGATGAATTTGCTTTCCTGATGGATCGTCGCCATCTGCACATGGACAGGCACGCCCCAACGGCGTTCAGCTGCACGGAATGCGCGGTAATATTCTGGGCGCTCTTTGAGAATCGCACATGCGTTATCAAGGTCTCGTGGGGCACTGGTCGGACCGCCACTACATGATGCCAAAAGCACAGCAATTATCAGGGCGCAAAAGGTTCTGCTCATCGGCCTCTCGCTTTTATCGTGTTTTTATTACATTTAGTTTATCAGATTGCCCTGCCGACGCCCACCAGAAATTACAGCAGAAACCCCAGCATAAGCGGTAAAGCGGCAACCGATAGCACGGTAGAGACGACAACCAGCCCCGCGACAGACTGCGCATCCGCACCGTATTTCTCTGCCAGCAGGTAGGATGTCACCGCCACCGGTGTCGCAACCTGCAAGACCAGCACGCCAAACGCGATTTTATCAAGGTCAAAGAACCAGCCCGCCAAGGCGGCGATGCCGATGCAGATCGCAAGCTTGATCAGCGACAACACCACTGCGCGCCCGATCCCGCCGGGGGACAGCCGTGCCACGGCAACGCCCAATGTGATCAGCATAATCGGGATCGCCATCTGACCGAGCAGGGACAGCGTATTGGTCAGAAACACCGGCGTTTCCCAGCCTTGCACCAGAAACAATGCGCCCAATGCCGTGCCCCAGACCAGCGGTTCACGGATGACCTTGCCAAAGGAGCCAGAGCCCGCGACCAGCCAGATGCCAAAGGTGAACGACCATATGGCCATAATGGCAAAGACCACAACGGCATAACCCAACCCCGTGTCGCCAAAGGCAAAAAGCGCGAGCGGCAGACCCAGATTGCCGGTATTCCCGAAGATCATCGGGGCCAGATACGTCCGCCGGTTCAACCCGAACACGCGCACGATCAGCGCAGCCAGCAGCGTTACCCCGCCATAGGCCGCCACTGTCGCCAGTGACAAAGCGCTCAGCGCGGCGGGGTCGATCTGCGTTGTCATCAGCGACACGAAAATCAGACAGGGCACCGATAGGGTCATCGCCAGCTGGGTCACAAACTGGATGCGATACTCGAACCCCAGCTTCACCCAGGCAAAGCCGATCCCCGCGAGCAGGAACACAGGAGCCACAATTTCAAGCACTGTCAGGACGAGGTTCACAAACTGTTTCCTTGGTTGCGCGTCGCAGGATTGGACAAAAGCCCCTTGAAGGGACTACGAACGAACGGTAGGTGCACCGATGTTATGATAAGAACGCGCGCGAAATACCACTTGGGCCAGATCGTCCGGCACAAAAAACATCCCTTCCGAGGGGTGATTTTTGACGTGGACCCCGAATTTGCCAATACCGAAGAATGGTACGAGGCTATTCCCGAAGACAGCCGCCCCGAGAAAGACCAGCCCTATTATCACCTGCTGGCCGAAAACGAACAAAGCTATTACGTGGCCTATGTGTCCGAGCAGAACCTCGTGGCCGATTACTCGGGCGTACCTGTGGACCATCCCGATATCCCCGATCTCTTCGGCCCGTTCACCGATGGGGCCTATCCGCTGCACTTCCAACTGAACTGAGGCAAAGCGTGGGTGACCCGCGCCCTGCATCCTTGTTCAATAGCCCAGGGCACACCCATCCTTGCGTGCGTCGCTCGCCCCCTCCAGCAAACCGTTGTCATGCAGCTGGATCGCCTGCGCGCCGCCGATGGCTGTGGCCGGAATTTCGACCTTATGCCCCATCTCGGCCAGCTCGGCACGGACCGCATCGCTATAGCCGCGTTCGACCTTGAGGATGCCATTGTCGGAAAACGCGCGGGGGGCGTCGATGGCGGCCTGAGGGTCTAGCCCGAAATCCGTCAGGTTAGAGACAAACCGCGCGTGGCCATTGGGCTGGTAGGCCCCGCCCATCACGCCAAACGGCATGATCACCTTACCGTCGCGTTTGATCATCCCCGGAATGATCGTATGCATCGGCCGCTTGCCGCCCTTCAGCTCGTTCGCGTGCTCTTGGTCAAGGGTGAAACCCGCACCGCGGTTTTGCAGCAGGATACCGAATTTATCCGACGCGATGCCCGACCCGAAACCGTGGAAGATCGAATAGATCAACGACACGGACATCCCATCCTTGTCCACCACGGTGATATAGATCGTATCCTTATGCACCGCCTCTGACAGGGCGACGGGGTCGGGCATGGCTTTCTTCGGGTCGATCAACGCCGCCAGCGCCCGCGCCGTTTCGGGGGCAAGCATATGGGCCAGACGCGCGGTATGGTCCGGGTCCGCCAGAAAACGATTGCGCGCATCATACGCCAGCTTGGCGGTTTCCGCCTCGATATGCACACGCTCCGCGCCCCAAGGATCCATGGATGCAATGTCGAAATGCGACAGCATGTTCATCATCAACAGTGCTGTGGCCCCCTGACCGTTCGGCGCATGTTCCAGCACATCAACGCCCTGATAGCTGGAGGCAAGGGGCTCACCGGGGGTGCAAGCGGTGGCGGCGAAATCCTCTGCCGTGTGCTTGCCCCCCATCGCATTGAGAGAGGCGACGATATCTTCGGCCACCTCACCGGTATAGAAGGCATCGCGCCCCTCCTTGGCGATGCGACGCAGGACTTCGGCCTGACCGGGGGCGCGGAAGATGTCGCCGGTCGTTGGGGCCTTGCCGCCGGTCAGATAGAAATCGCGTGCGGCCCCCTGCAAGGTGCCCGCATCATTGCCCCAATCAAAGGCGACACGTGCCGCGACGGGCACGCCTTCTTCGGCATAGCGGATCGCCGGGGCAAGAATCGTGTCCAGACCCATGGTGCCGATGGTGTCGGACAGGTGGCAAAACGCGTCGATCGCGCCGGGAATGGTCACGGCATGGGCGCTGCGCAGCGGTACCGTCTTTTCACCAGCGTCCCGCAAATGGGCGGCATCCAACGCAGCAGGGGCGCGGCCCGATCCGTTCAGCGCGTGCACCTCGTCGCTGCCCGCTGGCGAATACAGCACAAAGCAATCCCCGCCGATTCCGGTCATCTGCGGCTCGCAAATCCCCAGCAGCACGGCACCGGCAATCGCGGCATCCATCGCGTTGCCGCCCCGCTCAAGAATATCGACAGCGGTCTTTGCGGCCAAAGAATGGGACGTGGCACACATGCCATTGCTCGCCAGAACGGGGGATCGTCCGGGAAGGTGAAAGTCGCGCATGTCATTGGCCTCAGGTTGCTGTCATCGGGCTGAACGTAGCGCGGTGCAGGACGGGCGGGCAATCACTAAAGGGCAGTTGGGCACTTAAAGGGGAGCTGGGTACATAAAGGGGAGCTGGGCACAGCAAATGTGCCTCGGCGTTGCGTACTGGGTGGGGGCTATTAAAACGCAACGCCGAGGGAAGCCATATGCAGCTACAGAACCGACGTTGCCCGCAAAGCTGGGCGGAATTATGAAACCTTTGAGGCGCTATTGCGAAGCGTTGCTTCAAGCTGCCCCAAGGGTGACCAACACTTAACCCTTTGCGGCAAAGGCCCCCTAGTGGCGGCCCCCCCGTACCCAGCTTATCCCGCGGCAAGCGGAATGCGCAGCGCCAGCAGGTTCATATCACCGGTGCGCGAATATTCCAGCTCGCAGCTCAGCAACCGGATCAGGCTCCAGCCGAATCCACCTTCGGGCAGTTCGTCAGCAAGTTTCAGCACATCGAATGCTTCACCCGGGGGTAGGGTGAACCCCGGCATCGGTTTGCCCAGATCGGTGATGCGAAACCGCAAGTCATCAGGCGCATAGGCCCCGCGCACCCCGATTAACCCCGCTTGGGGCAATCCGGCATAGGCGTGCTCGACCACGTTATTCAACGTCTCGGCCAGCACCAGTTCCACAATCTCGAGATTTTCTTGCGATAGCCCCCGATCGGCCAGTTCTGTGCGGATATGTCCAAGGGCCGCGCGTACCGCATCGGCAGAGGCTTCCAACGTCACCTCGAACCCATAGGGGGTATCCGGCTGACCGACTGTGCCTTCGTTCCGGTTCGGGGCGCTCATGCGGGCACCTGTGCGGCCAATGCGGCGTCCAATGTGGGGAAAAGGGGAAAAACGCTGTCCATCCGCGTTAATCGGAACACCCGATCAACCGAGGGCGTCAGCCCCGCCAGCGTGAGGCTGCGGTCCGGTAACAGAAGTTTTAACGTCGCCACCACCGCGCCAAGCCCGCTGGAATCAATAAAGGTCACCTGCCCTAGATCCAGAATAACCAAAGGTGGCCCATCTTCGATCATATCCCGCATGGCTTCTTTAAAGGCGCGGGCAACGGCGGCATCAATACGGTCTTCCACCACGGATATGATTTGCAGCTGCCCTTCTGTTCTGGTTGAGAGTTTCATATGGTCATCTCCAAGGTGTCCCGGACGCCAGAAGACATAGCGCCGATACCTTACCAAAAGATGATCATTTCCCGGGGAGGGGACGAAATGGAAAAAGTCGTGATAGCAGGGGCTGCGCGGACGCCGATGGGCGGGTTTCAGGGGGCTTTTGCCGATCTGACCGCGGCCGATCTGGGGGGGCATGCGATCAAGGCGGCGCTGGATGGTGCCGGCACCAATACTGTGGACGAGGTGCTGATGGGCTGTGTGTTGCCCGCAGGGCAGGGCCAGGCTCCCGCGCGTCAGGCCGGCTTCAAGGCAGGTCTGGGCGAAGAGGTGCCGGCGACAACGCTGAATAAGATGTGCGGCTCGGGGATGAAGGCGGCGATGATCGCCTTCGACCAGATCGCCTTGGGTCAGACCGATACCATGATCGCCGGCGGGATGGAGAGCATGACAAACGCGCCCTATGTGCTGCCGAAAATGCGCGGCGGCGCGCGGTTGGGGCACGGTCAGGTGATCGATCACATGTTCCTCGACGGGTTGGAAGACGCCTATGACAAGGGTCGCCTGATGGGCACCTTTGCCGAAGACTGCGCCGAGACATTTCAATTCACCCGCGCCGTGCAGGATGACTATGCGCTGGCCTCCCTGTCCCGCGCGCTCGACGCGCAAAGCAGCGGCGCGTTCGATGGCGAGATCGCAGCGGTTGATCTGAAATCGCGTAAAGGGTCGGTCACCATCTCGGCGGATGAACAGCCCGGCAACGCACGGCCCGAGAAGATCCCCGAACTCAAACCCGCCTTCCGCGAGGGCGGCACAGTCACGGCGGCGAATGCGTCTTCCATCTCGGACGGGGCGGCGGCATTGGTGCTGGCATCTGAAACAGCAGCCAAATCCCAAGGGTTGAATGTCCGCGCGCATATCCTCGGCCACGCCAGTCACGCACAGGCACCGGGGCTTTTCACCACCGCGCCCGTACCGGCGGCGCAGAAACTGCTGGATCGGTTGGGCTGGCAGAAAGACGACGTTGATCTGTGGGAAGTGAACGAGGCCTTTGCCGTCGTGCCACTGGCCTTCATGCATGAAATGGGGCTGTCCCATGACATCGTGAACGTGAACGGCGGTGCCTGTGCGCTTGGCCACCCCATCGGGGCCTCTGGCGCACGTATTATCGTGACCCTGCTGAACGCACTGGAAAAACGCGGGCTGAAACGGGGCATCGCGGCGATCTGCATTGGTGGCGGTGAAGGCACCGCGATTGCGATCGAACGCCCCTGATTCTCCAAATGGACTAAATCCTCGGGGGTCGGGGGGCAGACAGCCCCCCGGTCCGACAGTAACAAAAGGCACTTTTATGCGCGTTGACTATCCTACCCTCTCCAAAACCCTCCACGCCTTGACGGACGGCGAAACCGACAGCGTCGCGCTGATGGCCACCGTCGCCTGCGAGGTGCACCACGCCGACGACCGCTTTGACTGGACGGGGTTCTACCGTGTGACCGCGCCAGAGCTGCTTAAGATCGGGCCCTATCAGGGCGGGCATGGCTGTCTGGTGATCCCCTTCGCGCGTGGCGTTTGCGGTGCTGCCGCGCGCACGGGCGAAACGCAGCTGGTTGCGGATGTGGATGCCTTTCCGGGCCACATCGCTTGCGCGTCCTCCACGCGGTCTGAACTGGTCCTGCCTGTCTGGAACGGCACCGGAGAGCTGCTGGGTGTCTTTGATATCGACAGTAACCAGCCCGCCGCGTTTGACCAGGCCGACGCCGATGAACTCGCCGCAATTCTGAAATCTGTTTTCGCAAACGTCTAGGCCGGTGATCCTGCCCGTCGATCAAAGGAAATGTCATGAGCTTTGACGCTTGGCTCGTGTTTGCCCTGTTCTGGGTGGTGTTTGTCACCACGCCGGGGCCGAACGCGGTGAACTGTATCAGCAACGGGATGAACCTGGGCTTCGCGCGGGCGATGGTCGGGGTGCTGGCGATCCTGACGCAGGCCTCGCTGTTTCTGGCGCTGTCAGCGATTGGCGTGACGGCGCTGCTGACGGCCTCGGCCACGGGGTTCTTTGTGGCCAAGATGATCGGGGCAGGGTTTCTGATCTATCTGGGCGTGCGCGGGCTGGTCATGGCGGGCAAGCCCGTGGTGATGGAGGATCGCCCCGCCGCGTCGGTCTATTGGCGTGCCTTTGCGATTGCGACGATCAACCCCAAATCGGTCGCCGGATATCTCGCGGCCTTCAGCCAGTTCGTGCAGCCGGATGTCCCGATCTGGGACCAGATGATCGTGATCGTGCCGACGGCGCTGACCCTGACCGCGGCCAGCTATACCGGGTTTACAGCGCTTGGGGCGGGGCTGGGGCGGGCTGCCTTGGGGGCGGTGTTCAACGTCTGGTTCCGCCGCGTGATGGCCGTTAGCTTTATCATCTACGGGGTGCTGTTGGGCAGCGCGCATACGCCGATGCCTAAGGGGTGATCAAGGGCTGATCTTGCGCGCCTGTGGGGCAAGTGCCCTTGGGTCAGTCTTTCCCTCTGGCCCCTGCGGTCCTGCGGGCGTAAGCAGACCCCAAGGAGACACGATATGCGCAACCCAGATACCCTATCCAACACCCAGCCCGCCCCGCCCGAGGACACGCCCCAAGGGCTTGCCTTTGCGATCGGGGCCTATGGTCTTTGGGGGTTTCTGCCGCTGTACATGAAGGCCATCGCCCATATTCCCGCGGCAGAGATTGTCGTGCATCGGGTCATCTGGTCAGTGCCCGTGGGCGCATTGGTGCTGATCCTTCTGGGGCGCACCGCCACCCTGCGCGAGGCGTTCCGGTCGCCGCGCACCTTGGCGATGGGCTGTGTCACGGCGACGCTGATCTCGGTCAACTGGGGCATCTATATCTGGGCGGTGAATTCGGGTCATGCGCTGGACGCGGCCTTGGGCTATTACATCAACCCGTTGTTCAGCATCCTGCTGGGGGCGCTGCTGCTGGGGGAGCGTCTGTCGAGACTTCAGCTTGCGGCAATCGGGCTGGCAGCCGTCGCCGTCGCGATCCTGACGCTCGATTCCGGTCGCTTCCCTTGGGTCGCGCTGAGCCTGACATTCACCTTCGGCCTGTATGCGCTGGCGAAAAAGCGGCTGCCGATCGGGCCGAACCAGGGTTTCCTGCTTGAGGTCCTGATCCTGCTGGCCCCTGCGCTGGCCTATCTGGTTTACCTGATCATGACGGGGCAAAACCACTTTGGTCAGGGCGTGCCGTTCAATACGTGGATGCTGGTGGGCTGCGGCGTGGTCACGGCGGTGCCGCTGATCTTTTATGCCAACGGAGCCAAGCGGCTGCGGCTGTCGACCATCGGTATCTTGCAGTATATCGCGCCGACGATGATCTTCCTTTGCGCTGTGCTGGTCTTTGACGAACCCTTTGGGCGCGCGCGCATGATTGCCTTTCCGCTGATCTGGGGTGCGCTGGTGATCTATTCGATCTCGCTGTTCCGGCAGATGCGGCACAAACCGGCGTGACAAGGGGGGAGGAGGGGCGCAGACATGTCGCGCCCCTCGATCATTATATCATTCGCTCAGGACAGCGCGTCCTTGAATGCGAGGAAGCTGGGATCCTTCATCACCCGTGCGTTCATCGCCTCACGTAGGGCACCGATGGATTTATAGGGGCGCATCACCACCTCGAATTTGGCGATCAGACCGTCGTCACCCAAGGTGATCAGATCGACGCCAACGGCATCCAGATCCCCGATTTTGCACTGGAACTCTAGCGCCCAATCTGTCCCTTCCCCCATGATGCGGCGGTATTTGAACTCGCTAAAGACATTGCCGACGTGCCCCAGGACCGCTGCCACAGGGGCGCGGCCGGTCCAGGTCTTGTAATATGTCGGCGGCATGAAGGTGATGTCTTCCGCCAGCAGCGGGGCGATCTTTTCCGAATCCCCCTTGGCGACAACATCAATCATCTTGGTAATAGTAGGATGCATTCCGGGTCCTTTGGTACAGATTGGCTTGAAAACCTACCCTAACTCTGAGACGGACACTTATGGAAACAGAATATAATCCGCCCCAAGATCCGCTGGTTGTCCTGCATGAAGACGCCGAAGTTTTGCTGGTCGACAAGCCCGCGGGCTTGCTGTCGGTGCCGGGCAAGGGGCCGCATCTGGCCGATTGTCTCATCGCGCGGGTGCAGGATGCATTTCCGGACGCGCTGCTGGTGCACCGACTGGATCGGGACACCTCGGGCGTGATGATCTTTGCGCTGACGCCCCATGCGCAGCGCCATCTGGGATTGCAGTTTGAAAAGCGGATGACGCGCAAGACCTATGTCGCGCGGGTCTGGGGGGTACCGCAGGAAAAGACCGGCACCATCGATCTGCCGCTGATCGTGGATTGGCCGAACCGCCCGCGCCAGATGGTCTGCCATGAAACGGGTAAACCCGCACAAACCGACTGGCGTGTGCTGAAAGACGAAGGCGACACCGCACGGGTGCGCCTTAGCCCCAAGACAGGGCGCAGCCATCAGCTGCGGGTGCATATGCTGAGCCTCGGCCATCCAATTCTGGGCGATCCGTTTTACGCCACGGGGCCCGCGTTGGCGTATCCGCGCCTGATGCTCCATTCAGAGGAGCTGCGGTTCAACCATCCTCAGGGCGGACATTCGACCAAGATCCGCGCCAAGGCACCGTTCTAAAGGCCATAGGGCGCAGACGAGAAAGGCCACCCCGCAGGGTGGCCTTGGTTTTTTACAGCGTGTCCGAAGGACAGCTTATTCAGCGGCCCAACCCGAGACGGCCTTGATCTCGGTAAAGTCCTCGATCCCGTACATGCCACCCTCGCGGCCATTGCCCGACTGCTTCATGCCGCCAAAGGGCGACCCTGCGGCGCGGCTTTGGCCGTTCATCTCGACCATGCCCGACCGCAGTTGACGCGCCAGACGGTTGCGACGCTCGCCATCTTGCGACTGGACATAGTTCGTCAGGCCGTAAACCGTGTCATTGGCGATCTGGACCGCTTGCTCTTCGCTGTCGAACTTCATGATCGACAGAACCGGCCCAAAGATTTCCTCGCGCGCGATGGTCATGTCGGGGGTCACGTCTGCAAAGACAGTGGGTTTGACAAAGAAGCCGCGGTTCAAGCCGTCGGGACGTCCGGTGCCGCCCGCAACCAAACGCGCGCCCTCGTCGATACCCTTCTGGATCAGGTCCTGAATCTTGTTGAACTGCGATTCATTGACCACGGGGCCGATATGACGCCCATCTTCGGAGGCAGGACCAACGGTAACCTGCGACGCCACAGCGCCTGCTTCTTCAACGGCTTTGTCATAGACATCCGACTGCACCAGCATACGGCTGGGGGCGTTACACGACTGACCGGTGTTGTTCATCATGTGCAGCACGCCGCGTTTGACAGCCTTGTCATCCGCATCGTTGAAGATGATGTTCGCGCCTTTGCCACCCAGTTCAAGGTGGACCTTTTTCAGCGTATCCGCCGCCGCTTTCGAGATCAGCGTGCCCGCGCGGGTGGAGCCGGTGAAGCTGATCATGTCGATGTCTTTATGCGACGACATCTGGCTGCCGACACCGACGCCATCGCCGTTCACAAGGTTGAACACCCCTTTGGGGAAGCCTGCCTCGTCAATCAGTTCGGCAAAGATCATCGCGTCCAGCGGGCTTTCCTCGGACGGTTTCAGCACCATCGTGCAGCCCGACACGATCGCTGCGCCGACCTTGAGCGTGATCTGGTTCATCGGCCAGTTCCACGGCGTGATCAGACCGGCAACGCCCACGGCTTCGCGGATGATCCGGTCATTCGGGGCGTGATCGCCAAGCGGCTGTTCGAATTTGAACTCTTTCGCGGCCTTGATGAAGTTGCTCAGGTGATAAGAGCCGGCACCAACCTGCGATGTGCGGGCCAGATCCATCGGCGCACCCATGGCCGTGCTCATCGCTTTGGCCAGATCCTCGGCGCGGGCCTGATAAACCTCTAGCAGCTTTTCCAGCAAGGCTATGCGTTCCGCCGGAGGCGTCGCCATCCAGCCGGGCAGGGCGGCCTTGGCGGCGGCAACCGCGGCATCGGTATCCGCCTGATCCCCAAGCGAGATGACCGCGCAGGGCTCCTCTGTGGTGGGGTCGATCACGTGATAGTCATTCGGCTTGGCGGGGGATACCCATTCACCGTTGATGTAAAACTCGCGCTTCTCCAGCATGGGAAAACTCCTTTTGTCATGCGGTGCCGGGGACGTTTCCCCCAGCCTGTTGCGCGTACCATGTCACCACATCTGGGGACCCGCAAGTGAGGGGGTGAAACCGGCAGCGCAACGTCTTACATAAGTGGAGAACGACAAACCGAAACCATGAAGCCGGAGAATATTATGTCCTTGCGCATCAACGATACCATCCCCGATCTGACTGTCGAAACCGATCAGGGCACGATCAGCCTGCACGACTGGGTGGGCGACAGCTGGGCGATCCTTTTTTCGCACCCAAAGGATTTCACGCCGGTCTGCACCACCGAATTCGGGGCGGTCGCACAGCTTGCCGACGAATGGGAAAAGCGCGGCACCAAGGTGATGGGCATTTCCGTGGACGGTGTTGAAGAGCACAAGAAATGGAAAGGCGATATCGAGACCTTCGCCGGTGCCAAAGCGGGCTTTCCGATCATCGCGGATAACGACCTGACCGTTGCCAAAGCCTTCGACATGCTGCCCGCCGACGCTTATCTGCCCGATGGCCGCACCCCCAACGACAGCGCCACAGTCCGCGCGGTGTTCATCATCGGGCCGGACAAGCAGCTGAAGCTGTCGATGACCTACCCGATGACCGTGGGCCGCAACTTTGCCGAGGTCTTGCGCGCGCTGGACGGGCTGCAAACCTCGACCGGAAAGGGCGTGGCGACACCGGCGAACTGGAATGTCGGCGACGACGTGATCATCCCCGCAACCCTGTCGGATGACGACGCCAAGGCGAAGTTCGGCGACTTCAACAAGATCCTGCCCTACCTGCGCACGACCAAAGCGCCCAGCTAAGGGCCGGATCTCAGGCTCTCTGAGGTCGCAATTTAACCAGCGTGCGATACCACGCCCGCTTTAATTCCCGCATCAGCTTGCCGCTGGTGCGGGTTTTTTGCTGGATGGTTGACCCGCCGATCTGATTGGCGATTTCACTTAGCCCGTTGGGAAGCAGGGCGTGGAGCTTTTGCCCCGTCACCCAATGCATCTGCAGCCATGTATCGACAGGGCGGTCAATCTGGGTCGATCCGTCAAGCAAGCGCTGCGCGGCGTCACGCCCCACCACCTGACAGCAACACTGCAAGCCGATCCGCTTGGGCAGGATCAACGCCATATCGCCGTCACGCGCCACGATATCTGCGGGCAGCTCTCGCATTTTGGGCGGCAGGCGCAGGTACATATCGGGCGTCATATTCTGGTGGATAAGCTGCAACGCGCGGTCCAGCTCTGGCCGCGACACGGCGAGGTCATCCTCGACAATCATCGCGTAATCCCAGCCCTGATCGACGATCATCTGCCAGCATTTGCGATGGCTTTGAAACACGCCGATCTCGGCCGGTGTCAGGGCGAATGGATAGGACGGGCTGTGCAGGTTGCCAGAGTGGGTGCGCACATCTGCGACCTGCGTAGGGTCGCGGCCATTTACAGCTTCGACGACCTGCGCATCGGGCAGATCCTGCAGCAACCGCGCGACATTGGCGTGCCGCGCGGTGCTGGTGGACATATGGATGATCAATGATTTCATACGGTTTGATACCGCGCTTGGTGACGTTCTCAAACCGTTTAAAATCACTGCTCGGCGTTAAAGGTGAACAGCTTTTCGCCGTTGATCGTATAGCTGTCGATCAGGTCTTTGGCGCGGTCGCCGACCAGCCAGTCTTCCAACTGGGCCGCGGCGTCTTTGTTCACATGCGCGTGTTTCTCGGGGTTCACCGGAATATAGGCATATTGGTTGAACAGCACCGGATCGCCTGCAAAGAGGATTGCCAGATCGGCCTTGTTGTCAAAGTTCAGCCAGCTTGCGCGGTCGGACATGATATAGGCTCCCATCCCTGCAGCGGTGTTGAGGCTCGCGCCCATGCCCGCGCCGACAGCTTTGTACCATTCACCGAATGTCGCGGGGTCCAGATCAGCACCGGCCCAAAGCGAGAGTTCTTTTTTGTGGGTGCCGCTGTCGTCGCCACGGCTCACGAAAGGCACCTCGGCCGCTTCGATCTTGGCAAGCGCGTCTTTGGCTGCCTCTGCCTCTGCGATTGCGGCGGGGTCGTCATTTGGGCCGATCAGGACGAAATCATTATACATGATCTCGCGGCGGTGGGTGCCATAGCCGTCGGCGACAAAGGCCTCTTCGGCTTTCTTGGAGTGCACCAGAATGGCATCGACGTCGCCTGCTTCGCCCAAGCGCAAGGCTTGACCGGTGCCGACGATCAGCAGTTGCACGTCAAGGTCCAGATCTTCTTTGATGGCGGGCAGCAGAACGTCGGACAGACCAGAGTTGTTGAAGGACGTGGTGACAGCCATTTTCATGGTTTCCGCCTGCGCAGCCGTGGTGCCAAGTGCGAGAACAAGAGCGGTAATCAAGGATTTCATATCAAAATATCTCCATTCAGGAACGATTTGAATTCCGGGGTCTGCGGGGCGTCAAACGCATCGGGCGCCGGGCCAGCCTCGTGAATGCGACCTTTAAACAGAAACAATATTTCAGTTGCAAGGCGCCGCGCCTGACCCAGATCATGGGTCGCCATCACGATGCGCGTCCCTGACTGATGGGCGGACTGCAACAGTGCCTCGATATCCTTGACGGAGCGGCCATCCAGATTGGCGCAGGGCTCATCCAGCAGCAGCATCTCGGGGGTGCGGATCAAGGCGCGGGCGAGGGCGAGCTTTTGTTTCTCGCCGCCGGACAACCCCGTCGCGGGGCGATCCAGCGCGGGCGTCAGGCCGATACGAGCCGCCCATGCCTCTACCGCTTTGTTCACCTGCGCCTTGGGCTGGCCTAGTATCGCCAGCGGATAGCCCAGATTGGCGCGCACCGACCGGCGCAGCATCACTGGGCTTTGGAAGACATAGGCCTGTCGCATCCGCGCAAGGTCATCCGGAACGGCCCATGTGACCGCGCCCGTCGACAGCCGTTCAAGCCCGTGCAGCGCCTTGAGGAATGTCGTCTTGCCCGCACCATTGGGCCCCAGCAGGATCGTGAAGCCGGTTTTGCCAAGGGTCAGGTCCACGGGGCCCAGTAATCGCTTGCCGCGGCGGGTCACGCTGACGTCGCGCATATGGGCGGGCAGCAGGGGGGTCACCATCTGCCCTCTCTTTCTGTGCGCGACAGGGCGTGGATGATCAGGTTCACACTCAGCGCAAGCGCGATCAGCACAAAGCCCAGACCAAGCGCCAGTGCGAAATCACCCTTTCCGGTTTCCAGCGCGATGGCGGTGGTCAGCACGCGGGTGGCGTGGTCGATGTTGCCGCCCACGATCATGATCGCGCCGACCTCCCCGATGGCGCGGCCAAAGCCTGCCAGCGCCGCCGTCAACAAGGCCCGCCGCCCGTCCGAGATCAACGTCAGGATGCGCCGCGTCGGGGTGGTGTTCAGCGAGATCAGCAGATCGTGGTATTCAGCCCAAAGATCACGCATCGCCTGATGGGTGATAGAGGCGATGAGCGGCGTGATAATGATCACCTGCGCAATGATCATCGCCGTCGGCGTGAACAGCAGCCCCAGCACCCCGAAGGGACCGGCGCGCGACAGCAGCAGATAGACGATCAACCCCACCACGACGGGCGGCAATCCCATGAGGGAGTTCAGCACCGCAATCGCGGTACGGCGGAAGCGGAAACGGCGGATGGCGAGCCATGTGCCGAAGGGCAGCGCGATGGTCGAGGCAATGACCAGCGCCGTCAGGCTGACCTGCAACGACCTGAGCGTAATCTCGATCAGGTCGGGATCGCCGGTGACAACCAGCCAGAACGCAGAAGAAAGGCCCGCCCAGATATCATTCATCGGGCGGGCCGTCGGAGTTTGCTATGCATAGGATGCGGTCTTAGTCGCCCAGCCGGACATTGCGATCAGACGAGGTCTGCTCGGCCGCGGAGAACCCTGCGTTGTCCAACGCAAAGTTCATGCCCGCAGCAAGAATGACCAAGGCGACGATGGCAGTGATAAAAGCTTTCATTCCGTACCTCGTTGATGCGCATTGGCACGTTGGGTGGGGGGCGTTGGGTGCATCATATCACTCTGCCGGCTGCGTGCCAGAGGCAGGTTTACCCTGCTTCGCGACAACTTCGTCGGCCCAGATGCTGTGGTGCTCGCGGGCCCATTCAAGATCGACATCGCCCGACCCCATCGCCTCGAACGCGCCTTCCATGCCGAGTGTCCCGATATAGATATGCGCGATGATCACAGCCATCAGGACAAAGCTGATAACGGCGTGCCACAGCTGGGCGTATTGCATTTCCTCTTGCGGGGTCAGCGTGGCGTCTATTGTGCCAAGCCCCAACAGTTGCGGCACGCCCATGTCATTCAACAGCGCCAGCGTGGGCTCGAACATCGTCAGTTCGAAGGGGAAGAGCAGCGAAATACCCGAGACAGAGATCGAGGTGCCCAGAATGATGACGGCCCAGAAGATCAGCTTTTGACCTGCATTGAACTTCTTGGCGGGGGGGTGACCCTTGCCGAAGATCCCGCCGCCCTTGAGGATCCAGTTGATGTCTGTGCGATCCGGTAGATTGTGGACGATCCACATGACGAACACCATCACCAGCCCCAGCATAAAGGCCCATGACACGTTGTTGTGGATCCACTTGCCCGCGATGGCGAAGGTCGAAAACGCCTCGTGCCCGAACAGCGGGATCAGCAGTTTACGCCCCGCAAGCGATAGCAGACCGGTGATGGCCAGCAGGATGAAAGAGCTTGCGATCAGCCAGTGGCCGAAGCGTTCGATGAATTTGAACCGTTCGATGGTGATACCCGCGCGCCCGTGTTCGATACGGATACGTCCGCGGATCAGATAGAAAATCGCCATCAGCACGACGGTGACTCCCAACAGCAGGCTGCCATAGGTCAGCAGCGGGCCGTGTCGGAAGTTCAGCCACCACATGCCGCCGTCCTGCATGAGAACCTTGGCCGCAGGTCCGCGGTTGCTGGCGCGCGCGTCGGGCAGGGCGTCGGCCCGGATCTCGCGCCACAGGTCCGCATCGGATGCGCTACCAAGCGGTCCAAGGTGAGATTCGGCGGGGGGCGGGTTGCCCTCTAGCGGTAAGGGAAGCTCGGCCCCAAAGGGCACGTCCTCGCCGCGTTGGCGGGCCATGATGTCTTCAAGCGACTGTTGGCCCGGTTGCAGGACCGAGGCATCGCCCGAGCTGTCTTGCGCGGCGGAAAGACCGGCAAAGGACACAAGAAATATGAGAGGCAGCAGAACGCGCAGCAATGTCATCGGGACCTCCGACAGGATAAAGATAGTTGGCCCGCCAGCAGCAGGTGCCAGCGGGCCAAGGAAAGCATGAATATGCGAAAGGGGGATTAGCCGCCCTTTTGCTCGTATGCCGTGCCCCAGCCCCAGGCGCCCGAGCCAAAGCCGCGTGCGACAACGCGTTCGCGGTAGATGCCCGAGACGACATCGCCGTCACCGGCCAGCAGCGCTTTGGTCGAACACATCTCGGCGCAGATCGGCAGCTTGCCTTCGGCGATCCGGTTGCGGCCGTACTTCTGGAATTCCGCTTCGGAGTGGTTTTCCTCGGGGCCACCGGCGCAGAAGGTACATTTGTCCATTTTGCCGCGCGACCCGAAGTTGCCCGCCTGTGGGTACTGCGGCGCGCCGAAGGGGCAGGCGTAAAAGCAGTAACCGCAGCCGATGCACAGGTCTTTTGAGTGCAGAACGATGCCGTCGTCGGTCTGGTAGAAGCAGTCTACAGGGCAGACCGCCATACAGGGCGCATCGGAACAATGCATACACGCAACCGAGATCGACCGTTCGCCGGGTTGGCCGTCCTGAATGGTGACGACCTTACGGCGGTTGATGCCCCACGGTACTTCGTGCTCGTTCTTACAGGCCGTGACGCAGGCGTTGCATTCGATGCAGCGTTCGGCGTCGCAGAGAAACTTTGCTCTTGCCATCTTAATAGTCTCCTTACGCTGTCCAGATTTTGCAGAGAGTCGCTTTGGTCTCTTGCATCTGAGTTACTGAGTCATAGCCATATGTTTGTGCGGTGTTGGTGGATTCACCCAGGACATAAGGGTCTGCCCCCTCTGGGTATCTGTCCCGCAAATCAACGCCTTCCATGTGGCCGCCAAAGTGGAATGGCATGAACGCCACGCCGCTTTCGACACGTTCCGTGACCATCGCCATCACCTTGACCTTGCCGCCTTCGGGGCCTTCGACCCAGACATCGGCCCCGTCACGCACGCCCAGATTGTTGGCGTCACGGGTGTTGATCTCGATGAACATGTCCTGCTGAAGCTCGGCCAACCAGGGGTTGGATCGGGTTTCGTCGCCGCCCCCTTCGTATTCGACGAGTCGACCCGAGGTCAGCACGATCGGATAGTCCTTGGAGAAGTCATTCTCTTGAATGGACTTATACATGGTGGGCAGGCGCCAGAACTTCTTGTCGTCATAGGTCGGGTAGTCGGCGACCAGATCACGACGGTTGGTGTACAGCGGTTCGCGGTGGATTGGCACCGGATCGGGGAAGGTCCAGACCACGGCACGGGCCTTGGCGTTGCCGAAGGGGGCGCAGCCATGCTTGATTGCGACGCGCTGGATGCCGCCCGAAAGGTCGGTTTTCCAGTTCACGCCACCGGTGTCGGCGATATAGTCCGACGGGGTCTCGCCGGTCTGGGATGTTTCACCGACTTCCTCGTCCGGCTTTGCATTCGCCGGTTGGCCTTCGGGATAGCCCGCAACATAGTTGATCACGGCCATCTCTTCGTCGGTCAGATCTTTGTCCCAGCCCAGCTCACGCAGCATGGCCATGGTGAACTCGGGGTAGCCGTCCTTGATCTCGGACCCGGCGCTGTAGACGCCTTCGGCCAGCAGGTTGTCCCCGTCACGTTCCACACCGAAGCGGGCGCGGAAGGTCAGGCCACCTTCGGCAACGGGCAGCGACATATCGTACAGGTTCGCTGTGCCGGGGTGGTTCATCTCGGGGGTGCCCCATGCGGGCCAAGGCAAACCATAGAAGTCCCCGTCGGCCGGTCCGCCTTTGGCGCGCAGCGTGGTGCGGTCAAAGGTGTGCTGGTTGGCCATGTGCATCTTCATGCGCTCGGGGCTTTGTGCGGTGTAACCGATGGTCCACATGCCGCGGTTGAACTCGCGGGTCAGGTCCTCGATGTTGGGTTCGTCCCCGTCCAGCGCGATGTTCTTGAACAGACGGTCGCTGAAACCGAACTTGTCCGCGAACAGCTTGATAATCGTGTGGTCGGGCTTGGATTCGAACAGGGGCTCGACGACCTGATCACGCCACTGCAGCGACCGGTTGGACGCGGTGACAGAGCCGCGGGTTTCGAACTGGGTCGTTGCGGGCAACAGATACAGCCCGTCTTGGCGGTCCTGCATCACGGCGGACACCGTTGGATACGGATCGACAACGACCATCAGGTCGAGTTTCTCCATCGCGGTGACCATTTCCTTTTGACGAGTCTGCGAGTTGGGCGCGTGGCCCCACAGAACCATCGCGCGGGTGTTGTCCGGCTGGTCGATGTTTTCCTTGTCTTCCAGCACGCCGTCAATCCAGCGGCTCACGGGGATACCGGTGAGGTTCATCATCGAGGTGTCGTTGAACGACGCCTTGGAGAAGCGGGATTGCAACCATTCAAGGTCTTCTTCCCAAACCCGCGCCCAGTGGGCCCATGCCCCTGCGGACAGACCATAGTAGCCCGGCAGCGTATCGGCCAGAACGCCCAGATCGGTGGCACCCTGCACGTTGTCGTGGCCGCGGAAAATGTTGGTGCCGCCGCCGGCGGTACCCATGTTGCCAAGAGCCAGCTGCAGGATGCAGTACGCGCGGGTGTTGTTGTTGCCGTTGCTGTGCTGCGTGCCGCCCATGCACCAGATCACGGTGCCGGGACGGTTGTTGGCCAGGGTGCGCGCAACGCGTTCAAGCTGCGACGCAGGTGCGCCGGTAACGCGTTCGACTTCTTCGGGGGTCCACTTCGCGACTTCGTCACGGATCTGGTCCATGCCCCAAACGCGGGTGCGGATGAATTCCTTGTCTTCCCACCCGTTCTCGAAGATGTGCCAGAGGATACCCCAGACCAGCGCCACGTCCGAACCGGGACGGAAGCGGACATATTCATCCGCATGGGCCGCCGTACGGGTAAAGCGTGGATCGCACACGATCATCGGCGCGTTGTTCTGCTCTTTCGCTTTCAGCAGGTGCAGCAGCGATACGGGGTGCGCCTCGGCAGGGTTGCCGCCGATGACAAAGATCGCCTGGCTGTTGTGGATGTCGTTGTAGCTGTTGGTCATGGCACCGTAGCCCCATGTGTTCGCAACGCCCGCAACGGTGGTGGAGTGACAGATACGCGCCTGGTGGTCGACGTTATTGGTGCCCCAATAGGCCGCGAACTTGCGGAACAGATACGCCTGTTCGTTGTTATGCTTGGCCGAGCCGAGCCAGTAGACGGAATCGGGGCCGCTTTCTTCGCGGATCACGTTCATCTTGTCGCCGATCTCGTTGATCGCCTGTTCCCAGCTGATCCGAACCCACTGGCCACCCTCTTTTTTCATCGGGTATTTCAAGCGGCGTTCACCGTGGGCGTGTTCGCGTACCGACGCCCCTTTGGCGCAATGCGAGCCAAGGTTGAACGGGCTGTCCCAGCCGGGTTCCTGACCCGTCCAGACGCCGTTCGACACTTCGGCGATGACGGTACAGCCAACCGAACAGTGGGTGCAGACGGATTTGATCGTCTCTACCGCGCCGCTGACGGCGGTGGCAGCAGACGCTTGTGTGACAGAGCCCGCGGTCGATGCGATCGCCGCAAGGCCGCCGATGGCCAGACCGGATCCGCGCAGGAATGCGCGACGGTCAACGGATTTTTCCGCGATGTCGGATAGCATGCCCGCCCGCTGGGGCCGCCGTGCCATCCCGTTGGTCTTTTTCCGAAGCATAATAGTCTCCCTTGATGCCCGCGTGCTCTGACCGCGTGGGTCGGACCGGGGCTGAGTTTCCCTCCCGCGGTGGTTAGGCGCGCGGGTTGTTGATCACTGAATTAGAAGCGTGTGCTTTCCAGATAGGCGCGGGTGTGCGCGGTATCTTGCATCTTGTCCGATTGCAGATCGACTGGCTGCGCCTCGGCGGCGGTGCCGCTGCTGGCCACGGCAACGGCGGCTGCCGGTGCGGCTGTCCCTGCCAGTTTCAGGAAATTGCGGCGGTTGGTGCCTTTGGTATCCTGGGTCATGGGTTGTACCCCTTTCCTTGGTTATGCGGGGGGAAGCCCGCCTGATGTGGTGCGGTTATCCCGCCGTCATACGAAATGCTTCGCGTTCAATGTCCATGAAGGCGCTGCCGACTGCGGCAACCCCGGCATATAGGACGGAGTTCTTGGCCCCTTGCAGGTCGGTAAAGAAGTGACCCGCCCAAGGGGCGATGTGTTTGTTGAAAAACGCCCGCTGCGTGGCGTCGCTGGCCGGAGCCCCAAAGCGCCCGACAATCATACCGCCCATCATCTCCATCAGGGACGCGATGTTGTCTTCGGGTTCAAAGACGTTTTCGGCGCGGCTGATGCGCTGTGCGGCCATATCGCTGCGCAGGGCGGCGAGGGGCTTTTCGTTCAGAAAGCCGGTCAGGTAATAGCTGGCATAGGGCAGCAGCTCGCCCCGACCAAGACCAATGAACAGGGCGTTGAATTCGGTTTGCACTTTCTTGGGGGTCATGGCCTTGGCCACGCGCGCAAGCCCGTTTATCGCCTCGCCCAACGGGCTGTCATCGCCGGACAGGCCGGCGGTCTGGTCCAGCAACATCTGATCCGCAGGGCAGGCCAGCATCACGCCAAGGTAATTGTACAGATCAGCGCGCAGGCGATCTTCGGCAGAGACTTGGGTGGCTTGGGCGGCAGCGGTCATGCGCTTTGCTCCTCAAAACGAAAGGCCATGCGGCGCGGGGGCAGGGCTGCGGGTTCTTCTATCGCTGTTTCGGCGACGGGGGGCTCTGCGGGGGTATCCGCTTGGGCTACGGCGACGGCGGGTGCGTCGACCTCTGCCGGAACGACGGTCGGTGTCGGCTCTGTTTCAACAGGTGTTTCTGCCGCATCGGTGGCGGTGTCGAGCGCGGTCGCAGCCTTGCGCGCGACATCTTCGATATGACGGCGCAGCCCTTTGCCAACCTCATAGCTGGTGGTGAAATTCGTCACGGCAGAGGCTTGGGTATAGTCGTCAGCGTAGTCGACCAGATCATCCAGACAGGCCAGCGCCGGATCGGACACCCACAGTTTGCGCAGCGCACGGCGGCGCAGGTGTTCGGGGATGGCACGCGCCATAAAGGCCGAGAAATCATCGCCCGCTTTCATCGTATCAGGATCGGGCAGATCGAACTCGGCCAGCAGTTCGGCGTCGGATTTTTCCGCCAGCGTGGCCTGATGCTGCGCCTCTGCCTGCTCTGCGGCGGCTTGCTGCGCGGCGGCTTCCTCTGCCTTGACGGCAGCGCGGCGGCGATCCCAGAAGGATGTGTGACGGGTCATTGTGACGACCCCGAACGCGACGTGCGCGGTGCGCGGTAGACATCGGTTGTCTGCGAGATGCGCGCGTCGCCGATCCCGTCTTGCTTCGGCTCTTGGTATTTGTCGCGCCGACGCTTCACAAAGGCTTCTTCTTCGTGGTGCGTGTCGACATAGGCGCTGATCCAGGCATGGACCTGCGGCGTCATCATGACCTTTTCGACGATATCTTCGCCATTGTCGCTGTAATCCTGCGCCTCATAGGGAGAGGCGGTGACCATCACGACATCAAGCGGGCGGGCAGGGTCGCGGGTTTCGCGGCAGATGACATAAAGACAGGGCACATTCGCGGCGAGCCCGTGCACATAGGCTTCGGTATCGGAGCGGTACAGCGTTAGCGGGACAGTGGTCACGTGATAGTCGGACACCTCGCCTTCGGTACGCAGCAGCTTCCAGTCGGCGGGGTCGGCACCGGGCAGGACACAAACCGCACGCCAAACGACCTTCGCCCATTTCGTCACGCCGGGTGACTTGCGAAGGACTACCCCGACGGGCATCGTTTGCGCTGATTTAAGCGGTGCGTTCAATTTGGTTTCCGATGATGTTTCAGGCGTTTCCGGCCTCATATTGACGTAATCATAACGCGTATCAAAGAGGATTCTAGGGTTGAATCACACAGTTTTGTGATTGCTGCAGTGCGGCATTTACCGTGCGTCAGCATTTGCCATATTTGACTGGGGTTTCTGTCTTTCCGACTGTTTTTGTTGGGTAATTCATGCCGTGGGTGCGAACGGCCCTTTTGCGGGACGCAGGGGCAATTAGGGGTTTGCGGCGGGTCGCGAACACCACTAGCTTGGCGTGCGAGCGCTGACAGTGCCCCGCCGCTTGACCCATCCCATCCGGTGCTGTCCCCGAGGAGATTATGGAAAAGACTTTTCTGCTGTGCGACTGTCTGGGCAGTCAGGATATTGACGCGCCTGCCTTGTCAAAGGCGACGGGTCTGCCGTGCTCCAAGGTCTATAGCTGTCTGTGCACCGACCAGATCGGCACCGCGGCAGAGGCGATAGCCGCGGGCAATACCGTGATCGCGTGCCAGCAGGAACGCCCCCGCTTCGAAGAGCTGGCCGCCGAGATCAACGCAGAGGTGCCCCAGTTCGTCGATATTCGCGATCGCGCCGGCTGGCACGACGATCGGGGCGACGCGACGCCCAAGATGGCCGCCCTAATGGCGGAGCAGCAGCTTGCCGCACCGGCACCACGGGTGATGGATGTCGTGTCTGAGGGCACGTGTCTGATCATGGCCCCGCCCGCCCTCGCGCTTGAGGTGGCAGAGATGGTGGCCGATACGCTTGCGGTGACGGTGCTGTGGCAGGGCGATTATGACGGGGCGGTTGATCCGCGTTTTGACGTGGTCAAAGGCGATCTGCGCAAGGCATCGGGCGCATTGGGCGATTTCAGCCTGACCTTTGACCAGTTGCAGATGTTGATCCCCGGTGGGCGCGGCGCGCCTTCGTTCACCGCGCCGCGGGACGGGGCCAAGTCGCAATGCGATATCATTCTGGATTTGACGGGGAATACATCGCTGTTTCCCGCGCCGCACAAACGCGACGGCTATCTGCGGGCCGATCCGGGCAGCAAGCCCGCCGTGGCAGAGGCCGTGCGCGAGGCCATGCAGATGGTCGGCACCTTTGAAAAGCCGCTTTACGTGCGGCTGACTGAAAGTCTTTGCGCCCATTCGCGGGCCGGGCAGGCCGCCTGTTCCAACTGTCTGGACCTCTGCCCGACGGGGGCGATCACCTCGGCCGGGGAGCATGTGGCGATTGACCCGATGATCTGCGCGGGTTGCGGTAGCTGTTCTGCGGTTTGCCCCTCGGGGGCGATCACCTATGATGCGCCGCCTGTTGATACCCTGTTCCGCCGGTTGTCGACGCTGGCATCGACCTATCGCAAGGCGGGCGGCACCGCGCCGCGCTTGCTGGTGCATGACGACGACCACGGGGCCGAGATGATCCGCCTTTACGCGCGTTTTGGCGCGGGCTTGCCGGTGGATGTCATCCCGCTGGCCGTGGATGCGCTGGCGGGGTTTGGCCATGCAGAAATGCTCGCCGCACTTGGCTGCGGCTTTGTGCATGTGGATGTATTGCTGTCGCCGCGTACAGAGCGTGACGTGATCGAGGTGCAGGCCGAGATTGCCCGCGCGATCAGCGGCAGCGATACGATCCGCCTCGTTGATGTGGCCGACCCCGATGCGCTGGACACCGCGCTGGTCACCGAAACCGCGCAGCCCGCGCATGACACGCTGCTGCCCCTTGGCAGCCGCCGTCAGGTCGCACGGCTTGCGGGCAAGACCCTTCAGCCCGAGGCCAAGGTGATCGATCTGCCCGACGCCGCCCCCTATGGCGCAGTGCTGGTGGATACCGATGCCTGCACGCTCTGCCTGTCCTGTGTGTCGCTTTGCCCGTCCGGGGCGCTTGGCGATAATCCCGATCTGCCCCAGCTGCGCTTTCAGGAAGACGCCTGCCTGCAATGCGGGCTATGTGCGAACGTCTGCCCCGAGAATGCGATTACACTAAAGCCGCAGTTGAACCTGACCGCGCAGGCCTTCACCCAAGTGGTGCTGCACGAGGAAGAGCCCTTTGCCTGTATCGAATGCGGGTCGCTTTTCGGCGTGAAATCCACGGTTGAGAAGATCACCGAAAAGCTGGCAGGAAAACACGCGATGTTCGCCTCCTCTGAGGCGGCGAAGATGATCCAGATGTGCGACAACTGCCGGATCAACGCGCAGTACCACGCGCAGAACAATCCGTTGGCTGGCAAAGAACGCCCGCGTGTGCGCACATCCGAAGACTATTTCAGCAAGCGCAAAGATCACTAAGCGCTGTGCCGACCCACCCAAAGAACAGGAGAAAATCATGAGCGATGATTTCAACATGTCGATGCGCAAGTTCCTCAAGCAGGTCGGGGTGACCTCGCAGCAGGCGATCGAAGAAGCGATGCGCGAAAACGGCGACACCGGCGGCAAGACATTCGAGGCCAAGGTGGTGCTGACCATCGACGGGCTGGACCTTGAACATGTCGTGACTGGCAAGATCCAAGGGCAGTCCGAAGCGTGAGCGTCACCCGTGATGCCGTACTGGCCTGCCTGAAAACCCTGAACGATCCCGTCTCCGGTAAGGATATTGTAGAGCTTGGGCTTGTGAAGGCGCTGACCGTCGACGACGGCGCGGTGCGCTTTGTGCTTGAGGTCAACCCGAGCCACGCCGACGCCTACGCCAAGCTGCGCGACGAGGCCGACGCGGCTGTAAAGGCGCTTGAGGGCGTTGCCTTCTGTCTCGGCCGTGCTGACGGCCCATTCCAAGCAGGCACCGCCGCCCGACCTGAAGCTGGGGCGCAAGTCCGAACCCGCGGGGCCCGAGAAGATCCCCGGCGTGGACCGGATCATCGCCATTGCGTCGGGCAAGGGCGGGGTGGGTAAATCTACCGTTGCCGCGAACCTTGCCTGTGCGCTGGCCGCCGAAGGGCGTCGCGTGGGCATGCTGGATGCCGATGTCTACGGCCCCTCGCAGCCGCGGATGCTGGGCGTGTCCGGGCGGCCTGCGTCCCCCGATGGCAAGACGATCCTGCCGATGCGCAACTTTGGCGTGACGATGATGTCGATCGGGTTGATGACCAATGACGATCAGGCGGTCGTCTGGCGCGGGCCGATGCTGATGGGCGCGTTGCAGCAGATGATGATGCAGGTCCAATGGGGCGCGCTGGATGTGTTGATTGTTGATCTGCCCCCCGGCACCGGCGATGTGCAGATGACGCTGGCGCAAAAGGCCCATGTGGACGGCGCGATCATCGTCAGCACACCGCAGGACGTGGCGCTGCTGGATGCCCGTAAGGGGATCGACATGTTCAACCAACTGAAGACCCCGATCCTCGGGATGATCGAGAACATGAGCACGCATATCTGCTCTAACTGCGGGCACGAGGAACATGTCTTTGGGCATGGGGGCGTCGCCGCCGAGGCTGAAAAGCTGGGCGTGCCTTTGTTGGCCGAGATTCCGTTGCATCTGGATATTCGTGTCGCGGCTGACGGGGGCGCGCCGATTGTGGTGTCGAAACCCGACAGCACGCAGGCCGAAGGCTTCCGCAAGGTGGCCAAGGCCCTGATCGCGGGCGGGCACGCATGAGCGACAGCCCCGTCTTCCCCCCTTTGTTGACCGGCGTACAGGCGGAGGACCCGTTCGCTCAGGCCTGCGCAGAGGCGCGGCAGGGGTGTGATGCGGGGCTGGTGCTGTATAATCTGGGGCCAAGCGTATTGCAGGCCGCCATCGTCTTTGCGCCCGAGGTGCCGCTGGCCCAAGCGATGGCGATGCTCCCGCTTTGTGCGGTGGGCTTCCAGAACGCGCTTGGCGCGCTCGCCCCGCCAGAGGTGGGGGTGCATCTCGCGTGGAACGGCGATCTGCGTTTGAACGGTGCGATCTGCGGCCAGATGCGGGCGGCGGCGTCTGATACAGACCCTCATCACGTGCCCGACTGGCTGGTCGTTGCGTTTCACGTGAAGCTATTGCCGCAATCCGACACGCCGGGCGAAACGCCGGATGTCACCACGCTTTATGGCGAGGGGTGTGCCGAGGTGAGCCCGGTCGAGCTGCTAGAGGCCTGGGCGCGGCATATGCTGGTGGCGCTGAACCGCTGGGATGACGAGGGCGCGGGCCCCTTGCATAAGGAATGGACCGGATTGGCCTGGGCCATGGGCGATCAGATCACCTATGGCGATCTGACGGGCGACTTTACCGGTATCGACGAAAACTTTGGCCTGCTGCTGAAAACCGATACGACCACGCATCTTATCCCTCTGACCGACCTGCTGGAGCCAGCCCCATGAGCGATCTTTTCCTCGCCCGCGCCATCCACTTTGATGAAAGCGACCGCAATGTGTTCCACACGCCCGCGCGCACGGGCGAATGGTGCGTCTCTGGCGGGTTCGAATTTTCGAACTGGTCCGAAGGTGATCTGACCGGCAAGGCGCGGCAGGCCTTCGCGAATGGCTGGATGGGCGTAGAGACGTTTGGCCGCGTCACCTTTGTCGCTGTGACCAAAGCCGAACCCTTCGAGGTTGAAGCGATCACCTTGCAGCTGATGAAGCATTTCGTCGAGATCTATGGCGCGCCATCGCCCGAAGCGGCCCGCCCCGTCGCGGAAGAGGAAGTCGCCCAGATGATGGAGCTTTGCGCCGACCACGCGCCAAACACCTTGCTGACCGTCGCACGCGAGCTTTCCGACAGCGGTGTGCGCGAAAGCTATCGCTTCATTGAACCGCAGGATGCGGGAATTGACCAGTTTGCGGTACACGGATCGTTAGACGATGACGATCATGGCGGGCACGGCCATTCTCACTGACAGTTAACTATACGAAACGCCCTGTCCGGCTATCCGGTCGGGGTTTTCCCTGATCTGGGCCCGGATCGGGCGAAACATTCCCCAAAATAAATAGAATCAACGCCCTTTTACATGAGGGTGAATCGCCTGCTTTGCGCGGCGCGATGCGGGTTTGCGTCTGCAATCACCGCGCGAATTGCGTGTTTCGCCATCGAATTGATAGCGCCGCATATACGGACGGGTAGGGGGCTGCCCAGTAGATCAAAAACCTAGCCCTAAGCGAGAATGCACCCCGAGACATTTCCCCTGATGATGAGTTCAGGACAGCCCAAACACTGGGCCGGTTCATCAAAACCGCCGGCGGTGGTCGGCAACTAGGGGAAAAATTATGACTTTCAAAACTCAACAAATCGCCCGTGCACTGCTTGCTGGTGTCGCGATTTCTGTCGCCGGCGTGCCGGCTTTTGCTGACGCACTTTCCAGCACATTTTCTTTCCGCATCGTCGAAACCAATGACGGTGGCGAAGAGGAGTTGATCGAGCGGGGCACCGTGCGCCCTGGCGAGGTCATCCAATACCAACTGCAGCACGAGAACACGACTGCAGACGCACTTGCGGGGATCGTTATTGCGGCCCCCGTACCCGAAGGGGTCACCCTGACGCTTGGCGCACAGAGCACATCGATCAAGGCCGTGTTCGAAGTCCAGGCTGATCTCGACCCTGAAAACGATGGCCTTGAATGGTCCACACTTCCCGCCACCCGCATGGTCGCCGGTGCAGATGGCACACTTCAACCAGAACCACTTCCTGAGGATCAGATCGCTGCCGTCCGTTGGACGCTCAGCGAACCTTTGGAGTCAGGCGAAATCGCACTCAACAGCTATCGGGTGCGCGTCAACTGATCGGGGGGAACCTGATCCAATTTACCTAATCTAGATAAATCAAAGGAATGACTAACGTGAAACATCAATCTTTCTTCATGCGCTCTGCAAGCGCGATGGCGGTTACCGCCGCATTTGGCGCAGCTGCTTTGGCCGCCGCACCAGAAGCCGGGTCCGTGATCGGCAACCAAGCGGTTGCGACCTATACAAACCAAGCCGGCGATACCATCACGGTCACGTCGAACACGGTTGAAACGATCGTTCAGCAGGTTGCTGGCGTGACATTGACCTCGGACAACAACGAAACCATCGCACCCGGTGGTAAAGCCTTCCTGCCGCACATTGTTACCAACGAAGGGAACGGCGCAGACTTCTTCGCACTGACCGCAGTAGAGACAGACACAGGCACGCTCGATACCTCTGCCATCGTCTTCTATCCGGATGCGAACATGGATGGTGTCGCCGATAGCGCCACACCGCTGACCGAAACGCCAACATTGGCACCGGGCGAGCAGTTCGGCGTCGTCATCGAAGTCTCTGTCCCCTCCAACGCAACAGGGTCGGACAGCATCACAGTGACCGCAAGGTCTGATCTTGATGGCACAGAGACAGCCGTCAACACCGATACGCTAACCATCTCGAACGACGCGATTGTCGAACTGGTCAAATCCATGGTCGCTGATGCAGCGTCCGGTGGTAACCCCAACATCGTCGATGCCGGCGATACCGTGAGCATCGAGCTGACATATTCCAGCACCGGTCTGGCTGCTGCGAACAACTATACCGTCGATGACATTCTGGACGGTCGCTTGGCCTATGTGCCCGGTTCGGCACGGTGGTCTGACGCCGCGGGTATTCTGGATGACGCCAACGGGTCTTCTTCGGTCGATGCGACCAATGGCTCGGGCGAGACAATCGCCTTTGATACCAACGGCCAGAGCGTCAACTTCAACATCTCGAGCGTCGGTTCCGGCCGCTCCGGTAGTGTGACGTTCCAAGCTGTGATCCTCGACACTGCTGATGCGGGTATCATTGAAAACGTCGCCACACAGGAAATCGACAACGTTGCCTTCCCACCCTCGAACACAGCTTCGATCATTGTGGATGACCAATTCGCGGTCTCCATCGCTGATACAGCCATCGACGGTGCTGGTGCGGCGGATCCAACGACGGCTTCGGCAACAGATGATGACGCGGCAAACAACGATGTCGTGACCGAAACTGGCGATGCGGCCCAGGGTGGCACAGTGAAGCATGAATTCGTGCTGACCAACCGGTCGAACCAGACCGACAGCCTGACGCTTGATGTCAGCAACATCGACTACCCCGCGGGCACAACCTTCCGCTTTGTGGGTGCAGACGGTGTGACACCGATCATCGGTTCCGTCGGTCCGCTTGCAGCGGGTGACAGCGCCAAGGTCACCTTGATCGCAACACTGCCAACGGATGTGGCCCCAACGGCTGCTGCCAACTTCAACGCCACCGTATCCACCACCTCCGATGCCTCGGGTGTTTCGGATACATCGACAGCGACCTTCACCGGTGCGATCCTTGCCTCTGCCGTTGATCTTGAGAACGCAGTCGCAGGCTCCGAAGGCGATGGCCTTGACCCCACCAACGGCGGCGCGCCTTGGGTGAACTATGCCACCGATCCAGGTGCACCGGTCACCTACGACATGGTCGTTGAAAACAACGGCCCGGTATCCGACAGCTACAACCTCTCGCTGGCACAAGCGCTGCCCGCCGGTTGGACCGTCGAATTCCGCTCCGCTGACGGGTCCGCGATCAGCAACACCGGGACCATCCCTGCTGGTGCAAGCGATACCTTCACCGTTGTGGTAACCCCGCCGGCAGATCAGGCACCGGGTGACACATTGGTCGACATCGCGCTGGTGTCCTCTGTCTCGGGCCAAGGCGACCGGATCGTCAACGAAGTGACCGTGAACGAGATCTACAACGTAGAGATCATCGATGACCAGAACGCCCAGGCCTCGCCCGGTGGTATCGTCGACATGGTGCACACCATCACCAACACCGGTAACGTTGCGATCACCGAAGGTGCGATCAACGACACAGGGTTGAACAACTTCTCGGGCGCTTTGTTCTGGGATGCCAACGGCAACGGTGTGATCGACCCCTCCGAGCTGGTGATCGACAACTTTGATGATCTGACGGACGGTGTCTCGGCTGGTGTGAACGGGCTTGCCCCCGGTGAAAGCATCTCGGTCATCTACCGTGTGCAAACACCATCGACAGCGACAAGCGGTGTGACCGAAATCGGTACCATCAGCCTTGATCCCTCGCTGAACGGTGGCACAGCGACCGACGCGGATACTGCCGACAACGCAGTAGAAGACCGGATCGTGATCATCTCTGGCGACGTCACGCTGAGCAAGTACCAGTACATCGACGCCAACTGCGACGGCACGGTCGGGACCTTTACCAAGACCCGTCAGGACGTCTCTCCCGGTCAGTGCATCCGCTACAAAGTGGAAGCTGAAAACACCGGCTCCTCTCCCGCTGCAAACGTCATCATCTCTGATGCCGCCCCTGCCTACACATCGGTAACCGACTGTGGTGGCACATGCAGCGAGACGCTCTTCCCGGCAGGTAGCACCGCCACAGTCACCTCGAGCAACATCTCGAGCGACCACGGCACGGTCCTTCCGGGTGGGTTCGCCACGCTAGAATTCACCGTTCAGGTGGACGAGTAAACGAACCCCAGGTTTCCCCGGAGCACCCTTCCCCCCCTCGCTCCGGGGGAACCACACTTCCTCTCCTCTTAGAAAAGATAGAACAGGGATTGATCAAATGGACCGCAACTTTCACAAAACCGCCCTCCGCATGATGTCGTGTTTCTGGATCGTCGCGCTGGTGATCTCCCTCCTGCCGCACGGCGCCGCTGCCAAGCAGGTACCCGCAGGAACCTTCATCCGGAACGTCGCGCAGACCACCTACTTTAACGAAGCGCTGGGCATCATCGAGACTGTATACTCGAACGCCGTAGACGCCAAAGTAGCCGCAGTGCCTGCGTTGGATGTCAACGGATACTCCGAACTGATGCTGACCCGTGGCGCGATGGCGCAATACTACTTCGAGGTCGCCAACATCGGGAACGTCCCGCTGAACGCCGCCATGACCATGCAGCACCAAGAGGGTGCCGCCATGATGAACGACGCCCGCCTTGTCTATGACGCGAATGCCAATGGCCGCATCGACAATGGCGAAGCCACGATCAGCGCAGGCGCGCCGATGTTCATGGATGTGGGCGACAGTGCTCAGCTCATCTACGAATTCCGCACCTCCTTCTACGCCACGCCCGCCACGCTGATGCAGTCGGTGTTGTCGGTATCCGCCACAAGCACCATAGGCTTCGCGGCCCGGCGCATCCTGACGGGTGCCGCAGCTGGCAAGACCACCATCATGGGCAGCTCGCTTGAGCTGCAAAAGGAACAATCCGTCCGCGAGATGGAAGACGAAACACAGCTGACCTACATGCTGCGCCTGCGCAACGACTCGGACGGTGATGTGCTGGCTTATGGTGACGTACACGGTGCCCAGATCCGCATCGACGGGGCCGCCGCCACAGGCGTTCTGCTGCGCGACGAGGTGCCACTGAACGCCCGTTTCCACAGCATCACCGACCCAAGCGGCATGGTTGCGCTGTATCACGCGGCAGGCGATGCGCGTCATGATTACCAGACGGCGCGCCCTGCTGGCGAGGTCGACGCCGTGGCTTTCTTTCACGAGGGCGACTATGAAATCGGTTTTGCCCGCGACCCTGCGTTCACTGTGACGGTTCCCATGAACCTGGGCGACGTAGAGGTCGCCAACACCGCGCGCAGCTTCGTGAAAATGGAAGATCGCACAGTTGATGTAGACTCTAACACAACGGTTTACAGCCGCGATGCTGCCGGGACCGGTGCCTTGCACTTTGAACATCCTGAAACCGCAGCAGACCAGCCTCATGCTGTGCCAAACAGCGATACCCGCCTGCGTCTGACCGCCGGTGCGTGCAACGAAACGATGTCCGCAGATCGTGCGATCATCACGCTGCGCAGCTTCCTGACCGGCGATGTAGAGCGTGTGACCGCCACAGAAACAGACCCTAACAATGGTGTTTTCCTTACCGCCGCCGTCCCTATGGCGCGGATGGATGTGCCCGTATCCGGCGACAATGTGATCGCGACCACCGACGGTGACCGTCTGATCGCCATTGCCGATTGTGCCGGTGCCGCGCTGCAAGACGAGCTGCTGATCACCCCCGGTAACTTCCTGTTCAATGCGCTGACCAACGAGCCGATCGGTGATGTGGCCATCGCGCTGATGGACATGAACAGCGGTGCCGAAATGGCGCGCCGTATGACCGATGCCCGCGGCTTCTTCAGCTTCGGTGACATGCCTGCCGGTGAATACCAGTATGCCGTGATGAACGCCCCCGCATGGGAGGTTCCTTCCGTGCGCGCCGACTTCCCTGGCTTTAACCGTCGCGTTGCGGGGGCCGGTTATATGGCAAGCTTCCGCCACGCGGGTGGGATGCTCGATATCTCGGACATTCCTGCGGACCCACACTATGGCGTACCGCTGGCGCTGGACAAGCAGGCCGACAAGGAGATGGTCGGCGCGGGCGAGTTCGTGGTCTACACCCTGAACTTCACCAACAACATGAACCAGGCGCTGATCGGTGCCGAAATTATGGATCGCCCCGCCTTTGGCAGCCAGCTGGTTGCAGGGTCGGTGACCTTCAACGGCGAGACAATGGAAGACCCTGCCGTCGATGCGTCGGGTGACATGACCTATGACCTGGGCATGCTGGCCCCCCTGTCGAGCCACGAGCTGACCTATGTCATGCAGTTCACCGCAGCCGCCCGCGAAGGCCGCAACGAGAACACCGCGGTTCTGACGGGTCGTCAGGCGGGCACCGGTACCGTGATGCAGTCCCAGACTGCCCGCGCAATGGTCAAGCTGAACAACAGCGGTGGTGTCTTCGCCCGCGAAGCCACTGTCATCGGGTCGGTCTTTATGGACTGTGACAAAGACGGTATCCGTGGCGACCACACTGAACCAGGCATCCCCGGCGTCCGTATCGTGACCCAAGAGGGCCTGTCGGTTGTGACCGATTTGGATGGTAAATACTCTCTTTTCGGTCTGCGCCCCGTGACCCATGCGTTCCTTGTGCAGGACGAAACCCTGCCCGTTGGTACCGAAGTGACCGTAACCCGCACCAACGATCTGCTGCGTGGTGGGTCGCGCCTGATCCCGCTGCGCAAGGGGGAACTGCGCGCCGAGCACTTCGCCGTGCTGGACTGCACCCCCGAAGCGATGGCCGAGGTTGACCAGCGTCAGAAGTACTTTGCCGAGCAGCCGCAATCCAACGCGCTGACCGCTGCCGACCTGCCGATTGAAGGCCAGCGTGCGCCGGTACGTTCGGTGCGCAGCGAAGCCGGTGTGGCGACCACCACGCAGCTGACCTCGCGTCTGATGCAGCGTCTGGATGAAAACCGCGCGGCGAACTCCGTCTCTGAGAAAGCGTCTGGCAAGGCACAGCGCCAGTCGCTCGAGATGCTGATCAAAACGCTGGACGATGCACCCGGTTTCGTGGACCTGACCAACGGTCAGACACTGGATCGCCGCACCCAAAGCGTGCGCGTCAAGGGCAAGGGCGATCTGTCGCTGGGCCTGCTAGTGAACGGCCGCGAGCTGAGCAGCGACCGCGTAGGCGAGCGTACAAGCTTCGAGAAGAACAACACGCAGGCACTGGATTTTGTCGCGGTGAAACTGGACGCGGGGCAGAACACCCTGACGCTGGTCGGCCGTGACGGTTTCGGCATCGAACGTGTCCGCGGGGAAATCACCGTGGTTGCCCCCGGCAAGCCCGCCAAATTCGAGGTGATCATGCCCGACACCGCGCCCGCATCGCCGACCGATGTGATCCCGGTTGTGGTGCGTGTGCTGGATGCCCGTGGCATGCCTGTACCTGCCTCCGGTACCGTGACCCTTAGCGCCAAGCTGGCCCTGTGGGACGTGGCCGACATCCGCGAAGGCACCCCCGGCGTGCAGGTCTATCTGGACAACGGCGAGGCCACCTTTGGGCTGATCCCGCCACAGGTTGCAGGCACAGACCGTATCACCATCAGCGGTGCCTTTGGCCGCGCCGAAGAAACCATCACTTTCACACCTGATCTGGACCAGCGCATCATGGTTGGCGTGATCGAAGGGGCCGTGGCCTTGGGCGGTGCGAAGGGTGAGCTGCTGGACGCGGATCGTTTCAGCTCTTTCGAAGACACAACCACCGGTCTGCGGGGTGAAGTGTACCTTAAGGGCGTGATCTCGGGTGATGCGCTGCTGACACTGCGCTATAGCTCGGACCGTGACACCGAAGACCGTCTGTTCCGCGACATTCGTGGCGACGAGTTCTACCCTGTGTATGGTGACAACTCCGAACGTGGCTTCGACGCGCAATCCTCGGAAAACCTGTACGTTAAGGTCGAGAAGGGTCGTTCGTACATCCTTTACGGTGACATCGCGATCGAACCCGAAGCCAGCGCGCTGAAGCTTGACGGCATGCGTCGTGTGGTGACCGGTGCCAAAGCCCATTGGGAAAACGACAAGGTCGGCGTGACCCTGTTCGGTGCCCGTACCGCCCAAGAGCAGCGCGTGCAGGAATTCCTCGGGCGTGGTGTGTCCGGCCCCTATGACCTGGATCTGGACGGCTATGTACAAGGCTCCGAGCGGGTTGAACTGCTGGTGCGCGATGAAGAGGGCGGGGATGTCATCTCGACCACGCCGCTGCGCCGCGGCAGCGACTACCTGCTGGACTTCTTTGGCAACTCGATCACTTTTGACGATGCGGTGCGCCAGTTCGACGGTCAGGGCAACCCTGTGTCGGTGCGCGTCACCTACGAAGTCGATGTGGAAGGGGCCGACCGCTACTGGCTCTATGGCGGTGAGGTGAACCTCGCGCTGACCGACCGCACCACCGTTGGCGCACGTATTGTGCATGCCGATGCCGACCGTGGCAACACCGCCCGCGAGCGTCTGCACTCTGCCTATATCCGTCACGAGGGGACGCAGGGTGGCGTGTGGGAAGCCGAGGCTGCGCGCTCCGAAGATGCAAATGGCGTATCGGATACCGCCTACCGTCTGTCCTACGACATCCGCAAGGAAACCGGACACTTCAACTTCGAGATGGTTCACACCGGCGAGAAGTTTGCCTCGCGCGGCGGTCTGGCACTGCCCGGCACCACCCGCGCACGTCTGAACTACGGTTTTGAGATCGACGGGACCAGCGACTTTGTTCTTGGTGTGGACTATGTACGTGACCGCACCTTCTGACATCGAGCGTCTGACCGTGGATGCCGTCTATGCCAAAGAGTTCAGCACGAACTTCAAAGGCTACATCGGGCTGGAGTATCGCCTGGATCACACCGCAACCTCGAAGAAGGCCCATCCCGGTCTGATCCTTGGCGGCCACTGGACCCCTGCGAACCGCCCCGGCACCGTCATCACCGCAGAGCTGCGTCACCCCTTTGGCGGCTCGGACCGTCCGACAGAGCTGACCCTGGGCATGTACCGCGAGCCCGTGCCCGGCTGGCGTGCCTATAGCGAGGTCGAAATGACCTTTGGCGACGACACCGTGACCACACACTCCAAGCTGGGTTTCTCTTACGACCTGAATGACTGGCTGCGCGGAAGCACCGATTTCGTCAAAGGTCTGGGATCTTCGGACACCATGTTTACCCAGGCGATGATGGGCAAATGGGCCATGAACGGGAACACCAGCTTCAGCTTCGGGATTGAACATTCCCGCAGCATGGAAAGCGACGATCACCGTCTGACCAGCGTTGCCCTTGGCGCGAAGTGGGGGTCCAGCGCGGAAAGCTGGGTGGGCGATGCCGACGCGGACACCACCTTTGAAGACAGTGGCAACACCCATTACGCCAGCTTTGGCATCGCGGGTAAGATCACACCTGACTTCACCGTGCTGGGCCGTACCCGTGTTGCACTGGACAAGCGCGACGGTCGTGACCACCGCCGGATCCGGTCGCGTGCGGGTATCGCCTACCGTCCGGTTCACGATCCACGCCTCGAAGTGCTGGCATGGTACGAGCACCGCATCGAACAGCGCGAGACCAAATCGGTGACCCATATGTGGTCCGTAGACGCGGCCTATGAAGTAGACGCCGACCTGCGCCTGAACGCGAAATACGCGGGCCAGTCGCAAAAGCTGACCACCCTTGGCGGGTTCTCTGCCCGCGCCACCACCCAACTGGTGCAGGCTGGCTTTAACTACGAGTTCGGCGACAACCGGTTCCAGATCGGCTTGAACGCCGCGCATTTGTGGGACAACCAAGGCAATGCCACCAACGGTATCGGCGCAGAGATCGGGTTTGCCCCCACCAAAGGTGCGCTGGTTGCACTGGGCTATAACCGCGCGATGAACAAGTCGGCCCTGCGCAGCGATCTGTATCAGGAAGGTTTCTACCTGCGCTTCAAGCTGCTGCTGGATAACTCGCTCTGGGACCGTCTGGACAGCTTTATGGAAAGCTAAAGCCAAACGGGACAAATCCGTCACGGCACAAAAAAAGCCCCGGCACATAGGCCGGGGCTTTCGTCATTTCAGAAGGGGTGGAGAAGCTTACGCTTCGCCGCCTTCTTCTTTCTTGATCTCTTCGCCGGTTTCCTGATCGACAACTTTCATCGACAGGCGCACCTTGCCGCGATCGTCAAAGCCAAGCAGCTTCACTTTCACTTCCTGACCTTCCTTCAGAACATCCGAAGGGTGGTTCAGGCGGCGGTTTTCGATCTGGGATACGTGGACCAGACCGTCGCGCTTGCCAAAGAAGTTCACGAAGGCACCGAAATCAACGATCTTGACGACGGTACCGGTGTAAACCGCACCTTCTTCAGGCTCGGCCACGATGGACCAGATCATGTCATAGGCTTTCTTGATCGAGTCGCCGTTTGGCGATGCGATCTTGATGATGCCTTCGTCGTTGATGTCGACTTTCGCGCCGGACACTTCAACGATCTCGCGGATCACTTTACCGCCGGACCCGATCACTTCACGGATCTTGTCGGTTGGGATCTGCATCGTTTCGATGCGTGGGGCGTGGACAGAGAATTCACCCGCGCCGGAGATGGCTTTGTTCATCTCGCCCAGAATGTGCACACGGCCGGCTTTGGCTTGTGCCAAAGCTTTCTCCATGATCTCGGGCGTGATGCCGGCGATCTTGATGTCCATTTGCAGCGACGTGATACCTGCTTCGGTACCGGCCACTTTAAAGTCCATGTCGCCCAGGTGGTCTTCGTCACCCAAGATGTCGGACAGGATCGCGTAGGAGCCGTCTTCTTCCAGGATCAGACCCATGGCAACACCCGCGACGGGCGCTTTCAATGGCACACCTGCGTCCATCATGGACAAGGAGCCACCGCAAACCGACGCCATCGAGCTGGAGCCGTTCGATTCGGTGATCTCGGACACAACGCGGATGGTGTAGGGGAAGTCGGTGGAGGCAGGCAGAACCGCCTGCAACGCACGCCAAGCCAACTTGCCGTGACCGATTTCGCGACGGCCGGGGCCACCGACACGGCCAACTTCACCAACCGAATAGGGCGGGAAGTTATAGTGCAGCATGAAGTTGGATTTGAAGTTGCCGTGCAGCGCATCGATGAACTGTTCGTCATCGCCGGTGCCCAAAGTGGTCACAACCAGACCCTGTGTTTCGCCACGTGTGAACAGCGACGACCCGTGTGTACGGGGCAGGATGCCGGTTTCGGCCACGATGTCGCGGATTTCGTCGGTCTTACGGCCGTCGATACGCTTACCGGTTTTAACCACGTCACCACGCAGGATGGACGCTTCGAGGCCTTTCAGAGCGGACCCGAGGTTCGCGTCTTCCAGTTGCTCTTCGGTCAGCGCGGCTTTGATTGTTTCGCGGGCAGCGGCAACAGCGGCGGTGCGCTCTTGCTTGTCGGCGATTGCAAAGGCGGCGCGCATGGCGTCTTCGCCAGCGGCTTTGACAGCAGCGGACAGGTCCGAATAGTCAACCGGCTGGAAGTCAAACGGCTCTTTCGCGGCGTCTTCGGCCAGATCGATGATCAGGTCGATAACAGGCTGGATCTGCTCGTGCGCGAATTTCACCGCACCCAGCATTTCCTCTTCCGACAGCTCATAGGCTTCGGATTCAACCATCATCACGGCTTCTTTGGTGCCGGCGACAACGAGATCAAGACGTTGATCAGGGTTCAGGCGCAGGTCCTGCATGTCGTCGACGGTCGGGTTCAGAACGTAATCGCCATCCTCGAAACCAACGCGGCAGGCACCGATCGGGCCGCGGAACGGCGCACCGGAAATGGTCAGCGCTGCGGAGGCAGCGATCATCGCGACCATGTCGGGATCGTTAACCAGATCGTGGCTGAGAACAGTACACATCACCAGAACTTCGTTTTTGAAGCCGGGAACGAACAGCGGACGGATCGGACGGTCGATCAGACGGGCTGTCAGGGTTTCCTTCTCGGTGGGGCGGGCCTCACGCTTGAAGAAGCCACCCGGTACTTTACCGGCGGCATAGTATTTCTCTTGGTAGTGGACGGTCAGCGGAAAGAAGTCCTGACCGGGTTTTTGCTGGCGTGCAAAGGTGACGTTCGCCATGACGCTGGTTTCGCCCAGTGTCGCAATCACCGAACCGTCTGCCTGACGGGCCACTTTGCCAGTTTCCAGTGTCAGCGTCTCTTCGCCCCACTGCATGGATTTTTTCGTTACATTAAACATCTACGTTTCCTGTTTCGGCCCGGATCGGGCCATTTGCGTAGAGGGCATATTCCCCCTGACTCCGGTATCTTCTTTGTCGGGCGCTGGAGTCCGGGCGCCGGCTTTCAGATTGTGCGGCCATACAGCAGTTTGCCTGCGATGGGAAGGGAAGCGTTGATCGCTGCACGCGGCTCTGCACGCCACAGATTGCAAGCCGCAGCAGAGCGGCAAGGGGGTCAGCCTGACAAGGTCTTGAACATCTTGTAGTTTTGCAAAGTGACCCCGCCTTTGGTGACGATATTGGGGGCCTCGACGGTCCAGCCCATACGCGTGAAAAACGGCTTTGCCTTTTCGCTGGCAAAGGTCCGAAGACGTCGCACACCGAATGTGCGGGCACGGTCTTCGATGGCAAAATAGACAGTGCGCCCCACGCCCGTGCCCATATGATCGGGGTGCACAAAGGCCAGATCGATCAGCCCCTCGCGGTCAAGGGTCATGAAGCCCGCCATACGGTTGTCTATCTCGGCCACGATACCCGACACGGTATCAAACCGCCCTCGCCATGTGGCGGGTGCGGGCGCTGTCCCGGCCCAAGCGATGCGTTGTTCGGCCGCATATACATCCGCGGTGCCCTGATGCACCGCGGCAAAGAAAAGCAACGCGGCTGCATCGGTATCTTGCGGGGCGAGGTCACGCAGGTTGATTGGCATAGGCTCTCCTTGTGGCGCACATCACTAAAGCACAGGGGGAAACGAAAAAACCGCCCCCTGTTGCCAGGGCGCGGTTTTCATCGTTGTGGCGGTGCAGCGCTGGTTAGCGGCGCAGGCCCAAACGTTTGATCAGGTCCTGATAACGCGCGTCATCTTTACCTTTGACATAGTCCAGAAGCTTCCGGCGTGTCGCAACCATTTTCAAAAGGCCACGGCGACCGTGGTTGTCTTTCTTGTGGGTTTTGAAGTGCTCGGTCAGCGTTGCGATGCGCGAGGACAGAATGGCAACCTGTACTTCGGGCGAACCGGTGTCGCCTTCTTTGGTGCCGAATTCTTTCATGACGCGTGCTTTTTCTTCTTGCGTAATCGACATCGGGGTCTCCTTTTCGAAAGGTTAAAGTGATGGCACAGGCCGGGATGTCGTCCAGCACAGGCCCATGGAGTATCACCCGCTGACAGGAATCATCGGGCGATGGGGGCGTATAGGAAAGTTTCGCCCCCTTGGCAAAGGATTAATGCGTCGCGGGGCGCGTTGGCTTCTTTGACCGGTGAGAGGGCATCGGCGGCTCAGCCGCGCGTTAGCCCCGCAGCGAGGGCCGAGCTGAGGGGGATAAGCGATAGGTCGCCCGGCATCAGCAACTGGTCCGACTGCACCATCGCCACAATCGCCCCGTCCATTGAAATCAGATGGGAGTGCAGATCCTCCGGATCCGGTTCAACTGCCACCTTGGGCGCTGTCGCGGCTGCATCGCTGTCGTCCCAGACCAGCAGCAGGCTGTCATCTTCTATGTCGAAACTGCGGATATCGACGATGCCATCGGGGCTGACCCAATCGCCAAGGATCACATCATCACGCCCTGCGCCCGGGGTCACCGTATCGTTTGTTCCCGCAAGGATCACATCATCGCCGCCACCGCCATTCAGGTAATCCCCTTCGTCGATATCGGTGACGCGCGCATCCTGCCGGTCCGGATCGACGGTGCCGTCAAGCGTATCGTTCCCCCATCCACCAAAGAGCGCGTCTTGCCCGCGCCCCCCAATCAGCAGGTCATCGCCCAAACCGCCCATCACGGCGTCATCCCCGCTATCCCCGAAGAGCGTATCACCCCCGGCAGAGCCGTTTAGCGTATCGTGGCCCGCGCCGCCCTGCAGGATGTCATCGTCATTATGGCCGGTAAGCCCATCCGCATCCTCGGCCCCTGCCAATAGATCATCGCCATCATTGCCATGCAGGTCATCGTTGCCCGCGCCGCCCCTCAATGTATCATCGCCGCTGTCCCCAAAAACGGTGTCATCGCCATTCCGCGCCTCCACAAGGTCATTGCCGCCATCGCCCGCGATCTGATCGCTGCCGCCCGAGCCGATAATCAGGTCATCCCGGGGGGTGCCGGAGATCACATCGCCGGCCGGTGCATCTTCGTCGGTGGCAAACTCCTCTTCCTCGACCCCGATGTCGATAAAGGCGGCGGCCCCGACGGTGATCAACCCCATTAATCCGGCAAGAAACAGCATGTGCAAACCCGACCCTATTGCCCGCATCACGCGGGGATACAGATGAAACAGCCCCAAAACCCAAGGCCGCATCAGCATCATAGAATCAAGAAAGTTAAGCTTGCCCTAAAGGCCCCAGAAAATCGGTTCCTGAGTATATCGGATATATAAAGGATGCTTGGGATGCCCGTCCTTGGACAGGCCCAAATGGTACACGGGCGTTTGGCTGCGCGACAGCAATTCTTGCACCTGCGCACCCCGTCCAAGATGTGCGCCATGAGTGCCCCAAGCCGCGATCACCTGATCGGCCCACAAGATACCTTCGTTCAAAATCATATCGTTATCAGGGCCGACGGGGTCTTTGGCCTGACGCATCAGCTTGGGGCTGGTTTCGCGCCAGGCAAAGATACTGGTGACCTGAACCCCCCCGAAGCCCAAGGCGCGGGCACGGCGCTCGCATCGCTCGACCGTTGGGTCGTTTTCGATTTCCGTCGCTTTTGACGGATTTAGCATGACGAACAGCACCCGCTCCGCCTCGGGGTGCCAGACGCGGGTCAGACTGTAGCGGTAGTTTTCGCAGTCCGAATAGACAGCCGTCGACGGCGCATCGCCCTTGGTATGGCTGCGCGTGATCACGCAGAACCGGGCTGGTTGAACACACGCGACGGATGCAATTCGCCCGCCTTGAAACGCCCAACAGCAACGGCGCGGCCCTCAAACGACGCCCAGACCTCGTCGCCATATTCAACGTCATGGGCGATCACCATGCCGGGGTTGCCGTTGCGCAGACGGGTGGCCCCTTCCGGCGTGGCTTTCACCTCTGGCAGGTCCTGCAACCCTTGCTCTAACGGCAGCAAATGCGCGTCCAAAGCGTCTGTGCGCGCCATCTCTTCGATCTGCGCCAGCGTCAGCCCTTCAGAGGCCTCGAACGGGCCCGACCAGATGCGGCGCAATTCGCGCACATGGCCCAGACATCCCAAGGCTTGCCCCAGATCGCGCGCAATCGACCGGACATAGCCGCCCTTGCCGCACACCATCTCCAACGTCACGTGGTCGGTATCGGGGCGGTCCACCAGCAGTAGCTGTTCGACAAAAAGCGGGCGGGCTGCCAGCTCCATCGTTTCACCGTCGCGCGCCAGTTTGTAGGCGCGCTGGCCGTCGATCTTCACTGCGGAAAACTGCGGCGGCACCTGCTGGATGTCACCGATAAATTTGCCCAAAGCATCCTTGATCGCGTCGTCATCAGGCCGCAGCTCCGAGGTTGCGATGACCTCGCCCTCGGCATCATCGGTATTTGTCGCGATCCCAAGGCGGACCGTAAACTCATAGGCTTTCATCGCGTCCGTGATAAAGGGAACCGTCTTGGTCGCCTCGCCAAGCGCGATCGCCAGAACGCCGGTGGCCTCGGGATCAAGGGTGCCCGCATGGCCCGCCTTATTCGCGTTCAGCGCCCAACGGACCTTGTTCACCACGGTCGTAGAGGTCGGGCCAGCGGGCTTGTCCACCACCAACCACCCCGAAATATCCCGTCCCTTGCGCCTGCGTCCCATATCAAATGCCCTTAACTGATTTGCCCGCCTCCTATCAAAGGTCCGGCAAGATTGCCCAGAGACTCTGGCTTCCAAATGGTGAAAAATCCTCGCCGAAGGCAAGAAAACTCTTGTTGCGTTACGGCGCGTCGGGCTTCACGACGCCAATGATAGGGCCAAGCGCGCTAAAGCCCAAGTCATTGCGGCCCAGATCGGGTGCGCGCATCCTCGAGATATTGCCATCAAAATAAAGCGCGTTTGGCAGCTTTAGGTGATCCCGGAACAGCAGCGCGAAATCATAGAAGTTCACCGTCTCGTTCGAGATGGCAAAAACCGCGCGTTTGCCATCGGCGCTGGTGCCAACGCCGTTGCGGATATAGCGCGAGGTGCCATCTTTCAAAAAGCGCGGGTGCATCTTGCCATCGATCACCAACATGGGTCCCGATTGTGTGGCGCTGCGGCAGTCGGGGGCGTCGCGCAGAAACGCTTTGGTTTCGATCACATCGGCACGCCCGTCGCGCAGGCAGAGCACGCCGTTGGGCAGCAGGCCAAAGTTACCGGGGCCGTCGCTGCTGATCACCTGCTGATATTCTTTGCCATTCTCAAGATAATAGCCCACCGGCGCACGGGTATCGTGATACATGCCCGCGTTCATCGCAAAGCCCAGCTGTGCGCCGCGCTTTTTCAACGCCGTATTCAATGTGTTGAAATACCCATGCGGCTTGCCGTCCGCATCGTAGAGGAACAGCTCAAGCCGGTCCTGCGTCAGGTCGACGTGGCACAGGGTATAGCCGGTGCCGTTATAGGTCAGGGTTTCGCAGGTTTCGGCTTGGACGGGCGCGGCGGCCCAGCCCATGAAGCCAAGCGCGGCCCAGAACCGTTTCACGCGTCTTCCGATCCGCGGTCGGGGGCGTCAGCATCGCGGCGCACCACGTCCTGCGCCAGCATCCGGCGCGTTTCGTCCATACGGTCGAACGTTTCGTCCAATTGGAACCGCAGGTCCGGTGCGTATTTCAGGACCAGCTTCTTCGCCATCAACCGGCGGAGCTCGCCCTTGTTGCGCGCCAGCAGCTTAAGCACGTCTTCCTGACCGTCTCCGCCCAAAGGCAGCACATAGGCCGTCGCGATCTTCAGGTCGGGGGAGGCGCGTACTTCGCCCACGGTGATCGACATCCGGTTCAGCTCAGGGTCGTGGACATCGCCACGCGCCAGAACATCCGATAGGGCGCGACGAATGGTTTCGCCTACGCGAAGCTGCCGTTGCGACGGGCCTGAGCCCTCATGAAACTTGTTCTTTGCCATGCGCTTCATCTAAGGGTTCGCTGAGGTTTTGCCAAGCAGATCACCACGCGCTAAACCGGAACCGAATAAGGAGCATAACATGAGCGATACACCCGGCATAGTGATTACAGGGGCTTCGGGCCGCATGGGCCAGATGTTGATTGGGCAGGTTTCTGCCAGCGACAGGGTGCATCTGGCGGGTGCGGTTGAACGTGCCGGACATGCGTGGGTCGGTCAGGATATCGGTGTTGCTATGGGCGGCACTGCCGTTGGCGTGATCGTGACCGATAACGCGGCAGAGGCGATGCAAGGCGCGCAGGCCGTCATTGATTTCACCGCTCCGGAAGCGACACTCGCCTTTGCCAAGATCGCGGCTGATGCGGGTGTGGTTCATGTTATCGGCACCACCGGTATGACCGACGCGCAGATCGGCGAGCTGGACGGACCTTCAAAGCAGACGGTGATCGTGCGGGCGGGCAACATGAGCCTGGGTGTTAACCTTTTGACCCAGTTGACCAAACGTGTCGCTGCCGCGCTTGATGAAGACTTTGATATCGAGGTGATAGAGGCGCATCACAACCAGAAGGTCGACGCGCCGTCGGGCACTGCGCTGATGCTGGGCGAAGCCGCCGCGGAAGGGCGCGGCGTCGCGCTGGCGGATGTCTCTGACCGCGGGCGTGACGGGATCACCGGCGCGCGCAAGCGGGGTGACATCGGGTTCACAGCGATCCGCGGGGGCGACATTGTGGGCGAACATGACGTTATGTTCGCCGCCGCGGGCGAGCGAATCATCTTGCGCCACATCGCGTCGGATCGCGCGGTTTTCGCGCGCGGTGCCATCAAAGCTGCCGTTTGGGGGCAGGGCAAACCTGCCGGAGCCTATGATATGCTGGATGTTCTGGGCCTGAACGACTGACGCTCCCGCCGCCCTGTCGCTTAACCGTGGTGAAACTATCTTAACCTCTGGCCCGTATGTTCATGGGAACAATCTGGTTGGAGGGTGTGATGAAAAAACTGACGTTACTGACCTGCGCGGCGTTCTTTGCGCTGACCGGGGCCGCTTGGGCAGAATTCCAGAAACTGGACAGCCAGCGCGATTTCGTTTCGGTGGTGGAAGGTAAAACACTGACTCGCCCGCTGGTCGAATTGCGCGTCACCGAAAGCGGCGGCATATCGGGTACAGGTGCCGTGTGGGATGTGTCGGGCCAATGGGTCTGGAAGGGCGGGTATTTCTGCCGCAGCCTGATCTGGGGCGATGACGACCTTGGCTACAATTGTCAGGAAGTCGCTGTAAACGGTGGGAAAATCCGCTTTACCTCGGATAAGGGGGCAGGGCAGTCAGCGGTCTTTTCGTTGAAGTAGCCTCGCCTATGTGCAAGCGCCACAGGGCGCTTGGCCGTAATCTCGATCTGCGCGACGCATTGTCAGCGCATGGGGGATTCAGCGCATAGGGGGCACGTGTCTTAAAAATCGACAGCGATGCCCTTTTTCTCCCAATCGCCGTAGCGGACAGGCTCTGGTCCGTCGCGACCACCAAGCTCTGTCGGCAGGTCCAGCGCCTGCGCGGCCTTGCGGCGTTCGGCGGCCTCCGCCAGCGCGCGCTGCGCGGCGGCGGGAAGCTCTTGTACCATCGGCATCGGGTCGGGCGTGGGTTCTGGCGGGATATCCGGCCCGGGCTCCGGCATGGGTGTCGGATCATGGGGTGGGCTTGGCATGGGGCGTTTGCCGGCTTCGGTCATACTCTCATCCTCTTGAGGCCACTGTCCCCTTGATATACGCCGGAACCAAGCCCAGACAACCCGGGCACCCCAAAGAAGAAAGCGTATCGCATGTCAGACACCGGCGTTCAGGCCCGCAGAAGTGCGGTGTACCTTTTGGATATGATCCTGGGGGAAGAACGTCTGATGTCAGAGCTCTTGTCGGCGGGGGCGTTGGACAAGCTGCCCCCCGATGACCGCGCACGGGCGCAGCGTCTGGCAATGGATACCCTGCGCGGAATGGAACGCGCCGACCGTCTGTTGCAGAAACACCTGTCGAAATACCCGCCGCTGACCGTGCGCAACGCGCTGCGCGTCGGCACCGTCGAACTGTGTCAGGGCGGCGCGGCCCACGGCGTGGTGAATGCGATGGTCGAACTGGTGGCAACGCATAAGAAACTCGGGCACCTCAAGGGGCTGACCAATGCCGTTTTGCGCAAAATCGCCGCCGAAGGGCCAGAGGCATGGGCGGCCTTGCGCGCGCCGCGCTTGCCAAAATGGCTGCGCGGCCCGCTGACCGAAGCCTGGGGGCCCGACGCGATGACAGGTATCGAAGCCGCGCATTTCGCAGGTGCGCCACTGGATCTGACCGCGAAACGAGATCCTGAAGGTTTAGCCGCGGCCGTGGGCGGCACCGTCTTGCCCACCGGTTCGGTGCGCGTCGCCGATGCGGGGCAGGTCACCACCATGCCCGGTTTTGCCGAAGGCGATTGGTGGGTGCAGGACGCCGCCGCGGCGCTGCCCGTTAAAATCCTTGCGCCACAAAAAGGCGAGGCCGTGCTCGACCTTTGCGCCGCGCCCGGGGGCAAAACCATGCAGCTTGCCGCCGCAGGTGCGCAGGTGACGGCGGTCGATAACTCCAAGCAGCGGATGCAGCGGGTTCGGGAAAACCTTGCACGGGTGCATCTGCCAGCCAAAGTCGTTGTCGTCGATGCGCGCCGGTTCGAGGGGACGTTTGACGCGATTCTGCTGGATGCGCCTTGCTCTGCTACGGGCACGATCCGTCGTCACCCCGATCTGCCCCACGCCAAGGATGGGTCCGAATTCGGTGATCTGATCGAGCTGCAGTCGGAAATGATCGACCATGCGTGGTCCCTGCTCAACCCCGGGGGGCGCTTGATTTTCTGCACCTGCTCCCTGCTGCCCGACGAAGGCGAAGTGCAGGTCGACGAGGCGTTGGAACGTCATGCGGATATGCGCGTCGACCGCGACGCTTTGGCTGTGCCCGGTGTTGATCCCGCGTGGACAACCCAAGAGGGCGGCCTGCGTTTGCGCCCCGATTACTGGCCTGAACTGGGTGGCATGGACGGGTTTTACATCGCCTGCCTGCGCAAGGACGCCTAAAGGCCTAACCTGACGCGGGAGGATTTGCGTCGCCCGCAAAAACCCGTGTCAAAATGCGGTGACTCAGGTGGCAACAGCGGCTAACATCCGCAAAACGCCAGCAGAGCGTACAAGGGCAGCCGCATGACAAGTACCAGCTTCAATGCGCGAAAAACGCGTTTTCTAAACCGGTGGCACGCCCGTGCCGCGACCAAAACGCGTACCCAAGCGAGGGGATTCGTTTCCTCTCCCGAACCGCGCACCATCGGGTCTTTTGCGCGGGGCCGGCAGCTGATCGCGGGCAACCTCCTGTTTTCCGGCAGTCTGATCGAAGCGCCGGACGCGTCAAGCCTGTGGGAAGTCGCCACGCCGGATCAGGATTTCGCGCGTGATCTGCACGGTTTCGCCTGGATGGATGATCTGGCTGCGGTTGGCGATGTGCGCGCCCGCGGCACGGCGCAGCGTTGGCTTTGGGGCTGGATCGACCATTACGGCAAGGGCCGAGGCATCGGCTGGACCCCTGATCTGACCGGCCGGCGGCTGATCCGCTGGATCAACCACGCGCTGTTTGTACTGCGTGGCACCTCGCAGGACGAAAGCGATGTCTTCTATCGCTCGCTGGTCGAACAAACGGATTTCCTGTCGCGTCGCTGGCATGCCGCAGCCCCGGGATTGCCGCGGTTCGAGGCGCTGACCGGGTTGATCTACGCCGGTCTTTCGCTTGAGGGGCAAGAGGCGCGCGCCGATCCGGCGATCAAGGCACTGGCCCGCGAATGCGAGGCGCAGATTGATGCGCAGGGCGGCCTGCCCACCCGCAACCCCGAAGAGCTGTTGCACGCATTTACCCTTCTGACATGGGCCGCCGCCGCGCTAAGCGATGCGGGACGCGGCACGCCAACTGCGCATATGGAGGCGATCGAACGCATCGCGCCCACCCTACGCACCCTGCGGCATTCCGACGGCGGGCTGGCGCGGTTTCATGGCGGCGGGCGCGGGGCCGAAGGCTGGCTGGATCACGCGCTGGCCACGGCGAAGATCAAGACGCGCCAGCCGGACGGGCTGTCGATGGGGTATGCGCGCCTGTCCGCAGGGCGCACCAGTGTGATCGTCGACGCCAGCCCGCCCCCTGGCGGGGCCGCATCGTTCAATGCCCATGCCTCTACGCTTGCGTTCGAACTGACCAGCGGGCGGCGGCCTTTGGTCGTGAACTGCGGGCCGGGCAATTCATTTGGCGCTGATTGGCGGCGCGCGGGGCGTGCGACACCGTCGCATTCCGGCCTGTCACTTGGCGGCTATTCCAGCGCGCGTCTGGCAGAGCCCGACCGGCACACGGGCGCCGAGGCTTTGATCGAATGCCCGACCTACGTGCCCGTCGAAATCGGCTCCGTCGGGGATGGCACCCAGTTTCAGGGCGCGCATAATGGCTATGTCGCGGGCTTTGGCCTGACCCATGCCCGCAGCCTGGAACTGACCCACGACGGTCGCGGCCTCGCGGGGGAGGACATGCTGCTCGCGATAGAGCCCGCTGAAAAGCGTGTCTTTGATCGGGAAATGGATGCGGTGAAACTTGCCGGTATCCCGTTCGAGATTCGTTTCCATCTGCACCCGGATGTGGATGCCACCGTCGATCTGGGCGGGGCGGCAATTTCCATGGCTCAGAAAAGCGGCGAGATCTGGGTGTTCCGTCATGATGGGACGCATAAACTGTCTTTGGAACCAAGTGTTTACCTTGAGCGCAACCGGCTGAAACCCCGCGCGTCGGTGCAAATTCTGCTTAGCGGGCGGGTCGTCGACTATGCGAGCAGGGTCAGGTGGTCCTTGTCCAAAGCGCAGGAAACTGCGATTGGCGTGCGAGATTTATCGCTCGACGATCCATATGATGACCAAGACTGACCAAAGGAACCTCCCCGATGCCTGATCTACACCCCGTCTCCCGCGCGCTTCTTTCCGTATCTGACAAGACCGGTCTGGTCGAGCTGGGGCAGGCGCTCGCGGCGCATGGGGTCGAATTGCTGAGCACCGGCGGCACCGCCAAGGCGCTGCGCGACGCAGGTCTGAAGGTGAAAGATGTGTCCGAGGTCACCGGCTTCCCCGAGATGATGGACGGTCGGGTCAAGACGCTGCACCCCGTCGTGCACGGTGGGTTGCTGGCGCTGCGTGACAATGACGAACACGTCGCGGCGATGGACAAACATGACATTGGCGTGATCGATCTGGTTGTGGTGAACCTGTACCCGTTCGAAGAAACCGTCGCCAAAGGGGCGGAATATGCCGAGGTGATCGAGAATATCGATATCGGTGGCCCTGCGATGATCCGTTCTGCCGCGAAGAACCACGGTTTTGTGAATGTGATCGTCGATGTGGAAGACTACGCGACAGTGATCAACGAACTGTCCGAGAATAACGGGCAGACCACCTATGCGCTGCGCCAGCGTTTGGCGCAGACAGCCTATGCCCGCACGGCGGCCTATGACACGGCTGTCAGCACATGGATGGCCGCGCAGGTCGGGGACACCCCGCGTCGTCGTACCGTGGGCGGCACGCTGGCGCAGACCTTGCGCTACGGCGAGAACCCCCACCAGCAAGCGGCCTTCTACACCGATGGCTCGGCACGTCCCGGTGTTGCTACGGCGACCCAGCATCAGGGTAAAGAACTGTCGTATAACAATATCAACGACACCGATGCCGCCTTTGAACTAGTCAGCGAATTCGATCCGGCCAAAGGGCCTGCCTGTGCGATCATCAAGCACGCCAACCCCTGCGGCGTGGCGCAAGGCACGTCGATGGTGGATGCCTATACCCGCGCGTTCGACTGCGACCGCACCAGCGCCTTTGGCGGGATTATCGCGCTGAACCAGACGCTTGACGCCGAAACAGCCGAGGCGATCAGCGCGATCTTTACCGAGGTCGTGATCGCGCCGAACGCTACACCCGAAGCGATGGAGATTTTTGGCAAGAAGAAGAACCTGCGCTTGCTGACCACCAACGGTCTGGCCGATCCGGCACAGGCAGCGTTGTCGTTTCGTCAGGTGTCGGGGGGCTATCTGGTGCAGGACAAAGACGTTGGCCGCATCACCATGGATGACCTGAAGGTCGTGACAAAGCGCCAGCCGTCCGATCAAGAGCTGTCGGACCTGATGTTCGCCTGGACCGTCGCGAAACACGTAAAATCCAACGCAATCATCTACGTCAAGGATGGCGCGACCGTGGGCGTCGGTGCCGGCCAGATGAGCCGTGTCGACAGCACGCGTATCGCCGCACGCAAAGCGCAGGATATGGCCGAAGCCATGGGCTTGCCCGCACCGCTGACGCAGGGCTCTGTCGTCGCTTCCGATGCGTTCTTCCCCTTTGCTGACGGGTTGATCACTGCCGCAGAAGCAGGGGCGACAGCGCTTATCCAGCCCGGCGGGTCGATGCGGGATGACGAAGTGATCGCAGCAGCGGATGAGGCCGGGCTTGCCATGGTCTTTACCGGCATGCGCCACTTCCGCCACTAACCACGGAAAGCGGTCGTTATGCGTACTATTTTTTGGGCCGGTTTTGCGGCGTTTCTTGCGGATCAGCTCAGCAAGTATCTTGTCGTGCATACGATGGAGCTTAGCCGTATCCGGTCCATCGACGTATTGCCGCCGCTGATCAACTTTCGCTACGGCGAGAACCGCGGGATCAATTTTGGCCTTTTCGGTGATGGGTCCGACGCAAGCCGTTGGATCCTCATCGGGCTGGCCTGTGCAATCTGCGTGGGCGTGCTGATCTGGGCAAGCCGCCAAACCATGAGCCTTTGGGCCAATATCAGCGCAGGTCTGCTGATCGGGGGTGCGTTGGCCAATGTGGTTGATCGCCTGATCTACGGCTATGTACTTGATTTCTTGAACATGTCTTGCTGCGGAATCAATAATCCTTTCGTGTTCAACATCGCCGATGTCTTCATTTTTGCGGGCGCTTTGGGGCTGATTTACTTTACCGGCGACACCAAAAAACCGGCGAAAGCCACACCGAAAAAGGCCCAGAAAAAAGGCCAGTGACAATTACCGCGTGACTGCGATATTGGTACAAAGACCTTAACAAGTCCTTAAGGAGATCCGTCATGCGCTTTGTCGCCGCTCTTGTCTTGCTACCGCTTGCCCTTGGGGCCTGCGGCAACACTGGCCTGCGGGACATTCGCAGCACTGCGAAAGGGCCTGACGAATTCATGGTCCAGCCCTCCAAACCCCTGCAGCAGCCTGACAGCTATAACGCGCTGCCCGTGCCAACGCCGGGGCAGGCGAACCTGACGGACCGCAACGCGATTGCCGAAGGGGTTCTGGCCTTTGGCGGCACACCGCAAAGCAATGCAACCGGCATCCCCGCCTCGGACGCCGCGCTGGTGCAACAGGCCAGCCGCATGGGCGTGACAGCGAACATCCGTCAGGAACTTGCCGAAACCGATGCTGCGTTCCGCAAGCGCAAGGCGCGGTTCACGCAGATCAAGATCGTGCCGACAGATCGCTACGACCAAGCCTACAAACGCCAGATCCTTGATGCCCCCCGCGAAGCCGCGCGCTGGCGTCGGGCCGGTGCACGCACGCCCTCCGCCCCTCCGGCAGAGTGACGCTGGCCGAATTACAATTCTGTTAGGTCCCTTGATCACCCCGTGGGGTGGCGTAAGTAAGAGGTCTCAGGACCCTGCTCAAAGGACCGACCATGATCAGATTACCGGCCCTCGGGGCCCTATTGGCGCTTGCGCTGCCCACCACAGCCGCGCTTGCGCGTGACAACGAAGACGTCACGCATTTCACCTTGGACAACGGGATGGAGGTCGTGGTCGTCGAAGACCACCGCGCCCCCGCTGTGCAGCAGATGGTGTGGTACCGCGCTGGCTCGGCGGACGAACCCAAAGGGTCGTCGGGCGTGGCGCATTTTCTGGAACACCTGCTTTTCAAAGCCACCGACAAGATGGAGACGGGCGAGTTTTCAGCCACGGTTGCCAAGAATGGCGGGCGCGATAACGCGTTCACCAGCTATGATTATACCGCCTATTTCCAACGGGTTGCCGCGGACCGGCTTGAACTGATGATGCAGATGGAATCCGACCGGATGAAAAACATCCGTCTGACACCGGAAAACATCGCGACCGAACGGGATGTGATCATCGAAGAACGCAACCAGCGCACCGAAAATGATCCGAGCGCACTGTTCCGTGAACAGCTTAATGCCGCGCAATACCTCAACCACCGCTACGGCACGCCGATCATCGGATGGATGCACGAGATGCGCGCGCTGGACCTGCAGGATGCGCTGGATTTCTACAAGCTGTATTACTCCCCCAACAACGCGATCCTTGTCGTGTCTGGGGATGTAGAGCCTGAAAACGTTCGCACCCTGGCAGAGCAATATTACGGCAAGATCCCCGCCAATCCGGATCTGCCCGACCGATCGCGGACGCAAGAGCCGCCACAGACCGCCGAACGGCGCCTGATCTTTCGCGATGACCGCGTTGCACAGGAATACGTCAGCCGGTCCTATCTGGCGCAGGAACGTGATCCCGGCGACCAGAAAACCGCAGCGGCCCTGACCATGTTGGCCGAACTGCTGGGCGGTGGCACCACATCCTATTTCGCTGAAAAACTGCAGTTTGACGCGCCTGTCGCGACCTATTCAGCGGCGTTCTATAGCGGTCAATCGCTGGACGATACGACTTTTAACCTTGTCGTCGTACCGCAACCGGGCGTGTCCTTGCAGGACGCCGAAGATGCCATGGACGCCGCCATCGCGGGTTTCATGAAAGACGGGGTGGATGCCGAGCAACTTGAACGGATCAAGCAACAGGTCCGTGCCGAACAAATCTATGCCCGCGATAACGCCGACAGCGTCGCCAACCGCTATGGCAGCGCCCTTGCCATCGGGTTGACCGTGCAGGACGTGCAGGACTGGCCGGATGTGCTTGAGGCCGTGACAGCCGAAGACATCATGCAGGCCGCCAAAGATGTGTTTAACCGCGAAGCCTCTGTCACAGGGTGGCTGATGCGCGAAGAGGTGACGGAATGAGACTGTTTTACGCAATCGTCCTGACGGTTCTGGCCGCGCTGCCCGCCCGGGCAGAGGTGGACATCCAAGAGGTGACGTCCCCCGGTGGCATCACCGCGTGGCTGGTAGAGGAACATTCGATCCCCTTCGTCGCACTTGATGTGCGCTTTCGCGGCGGTGCATCGCTGGATGCCCCCGAAAAACGCGGCGCAATCAACCTGATGACGGGCCTGCTGGAAGAGGGGGCCGGTGACATGGACGCACGCGAGTTCGCCCGTGCCGCCGAAGGGCTGGCCAGCAGCTTCCGGTTCAGCGTGGATGACGACGCGCTTTCCGTATCCTCGCGGTTTCTCACCGAAAATCAGGATGCTTCGATCGCGTTGTTGAAACAGGCGTTGCAGACGCCTCGGTTTGACCCGGATGCGATTGAACGGGTGCGCGGGCAGGTGCTTTCGGGGATCCGCTCCAGCGCGAAAGACCCGAACGATATCGCACGCAAAAAGATGGACGAGCTGCTGTATGGCGATCACCCCTACGGCTCGCCGCTCAGCGGGACCGAAGAAACGGTGACCGCTCTGACACGCGATGACCTCGTCGCGGCACATAAGGCTGTGCTGGCGCGCGACCGTATCTTCATCGGTGCGGTGGGGGACATCACGCCAGAAGAGCTGGGCCTGATGCTTGACGAACTGTTGGGCGACCTGCCTGAAACCGGTGCACCGCTGCCCCCACAGGCCGAGGTCTCTATCCCGTCGGGCACCACGGTCGTCGATTTCCCGACGCCCCAATCTGTCGCGATTTTTGCGCAAAAGGGCATTTCCCAGAAGGATGATGATTACTTTGCCGCGACCGTGTTGAACCAAGTGCTTGGCGGTGGATCGTTCGAAAGCCGTCTGATGACCGAAGTGCGCGAGAAACGCGGGCTGACCTATGGCGTCTATTCCTATCTGGTGCCAATGGATCTGGCTGAAACATGGCAAGGATCGGTCAGTTCGGCGAACGACCGGATCGGGCAGGCGATGGATGTGATCAAGGACGAATGGGCCAAAGCCGCGGCCGAGGGCGTGACCCAGCAAGAGTTGGACGATGCCAAGACCTATATCACAGGCTCCTACCCGCTGCGATTTGACGGCAACCAGACCATCGCGAGCATCCTTGTGGGGATGCAGATGATCGACCTGCCCATCGACTATATCGCCACGCGCAACGACAAGGTCGAGGCGGTGACGCTGGATGATGTGAAACGTGTTGCCGGCGACCTGCTGGACCCTGACGGGCTGGCCTTTGTTGTTGTCGGCCAACCCGAAGGGATCGAGGCCACGGCGCAGGAAAGCGACTGACCGCTGCTTTCACCACAGGACTAGACACAAAAAACGGGCGCTTCTCAGCGCCCGTTTTTCGTTTCAGAACATCGGCAGGTTATTCGCCGTAAGGGATCCAGATATTCTTGACCTCGGTCGCGGCGTGCAAGAACGCTTTGCCTTCACCCTCTGCGCCGTCCCAGTCGCGGGCCATGCCGTTGTTGACCCATGTGCGCTTCAGGTTTTGCGCGCTGGCCCGCTCGACGGTTTCGCTTTGCGCCTTGTCGCCAAAGCTCCAGACCGCATCCACGTCCATATGCCGCGCCAGTGTTTCGGCGATGTCCTTCTGCGGCCCAGTCAGGATATTCACCACACCCGCCGGCACGTCAGATGTTTCAAGCACCTGCACGAAATCCGTCGCAGCAAGCGGGAAGGGGCCGCTGGCGGACAAAATGATCCGGTTACCCATCGCAATCGCCGGTGCCATGCAAGAGATCAGCCCCAGCAAAGGTGCCTCCGCCGGGCAAAGCGCGCCGATCACGCCCACAGGTTCCTTCATGGCAAGCGCCACGCCGCGGATCGGTACGCCATGCACCTGCCCATCATATTTGTCGGCCCAGGCCGCGTAGGTGAACAGACGTTTGACCGCGAGATCGACCTCGGATTTGCCGGATTTTGTGCCCTGCATCGCATCCAAACGCCGCGCGAATTCATCCCCGCGTGCCGCCAGATTTTCAGCGATGTAATACAGGATCTGCGCGCGCAGATGACCGGTGGTCTTGCTCCACCCCCTTGCGGCATGAGCCGCTTCCACGGCATTGCGCACATCCTTGCGCGACGCGAGCGAGACATGGCCCAGCAGATCGCCGGACTTGCCCCAGACCGGTATGGAATATCCGCTGTCGGGGCGGCTTTGCTTGCCGCCGATATAAAGCTTGGCTGTCCGGTCGATCGGGTCCGTTGGCGTGCCGCTGCCGGAAAAGGCCGTGATCTCTTTCAACGGTTTTTGCGTAGTTTTTGGACGGGTATAGGCCGCCAGCCCTTCCCAGCCGCCTTCGCGGCCAAAGCCGCTTTCGCGCACACCGCCAAAGCCCGCCGCCGCATCCATCATATTGGTGCCGTTCACCCAGACGATGCCCGATACCAGCTTGGGCGCGATATCCAGCGCGAGGTTGATATTCTCGGACCAGACCGTCGCCGCCAGCCCGTAGCGGGTGTTATTGGCCAGCTCGACCGCCTCGGCAGGGGTGCGGAAGGTGGTGGATACCAGCACGGGGCCAAAGATCTCGTCCTGCATCAAGGGATCGGCAGGGTTCATGCCGGTGATCAATGTGGGTGGATAGTAGCATCCGGTCGCGGGGATATCGCCCGCGGTAAACACCTCGCCACTGGTCTTGGCGGCAACCATTTCGGTCACGCGCTGCACCTGAACGGGGTCCACCAGCGCGCCCACATCCACGGATTTGTCCAGCGGATCACCGACCCGCAGCTTCGCCATCCGCGCCCGCAGCTTGGCATAGAACCGATCCGCCACGGGCTCATGCACCAGCAGACGCGAGCCTGCACAGCAGACCTGCCCCTGATTGAACCAGATCGCGTCGACCAACCCCTCGACGGCCGAATCCAGATCCGCATCGTCGAACACGATATAGGGCGACTTGCCCCCCAGCTCGAGCGTCAGCGCCTTGCCGCTTCCGGCGGTCGCCTCGCGGATGCGCCGCCCGACAGGGGTCGATCCGGTAAAGGCGATCTTGTCTACTTCAGCCTGCACGATCATCTCGCCCACGGCACCGTCACCGGTGACAATATTCACGACACCCTTGGGCAGGCCTGCCTGCACACAGATATCGGCAAACAGCAGCGCGGTCAGCGACGTATACTCCGCCGGTTTCAATACCACCGTATTCCCCATCGCCAAAGCAGGGGCCACCTTCCACGCCAGCATCAGCAGCGGGAAGTTCCACGGGATGATCTGCCCGCATACGCCAAGCGCTTCTGCGTCGGGTAGTTCGGACTCCATCAACTGGGCCATGCCCGCATGGTAATAGAAATGCCGCTGCGCCAAGGGCACATCCACATCGCGCGCCTCGCGGATGGGTTTGCCGTTGTCCAGCGTTTCCAGCACGGCGAACAACCGGCTGTGTTTCTGCAACAACCGCGCCAGCGCATAAAGGAACCGCGCCCGCCCGTGACCGCCCAGCTTGGCCCATTTGGGCTGCGCCTTGCGCGCCGCGGCAACCGCGGTGTCGACCTCTGCCTGGCTGGCCTGCGTCAACGTCGCCAGCACATTGCCATTGGCGGGGTTGCGGCTTTCGAAATCATCCCGCGCCTCGGTGAACGCGCCGTCGATGAAATGCCCGAAACGGCTGCCCTGATCGACCAGCCACGCCAGTGCGTCAGCGGCATTTTCCGGTGCCGTCCCATAGTCCATGGTTTCATAGATTTCGGACACGCTCATGGGTTCACCCTTTTCAAAATACTCAAATCCGACATTGGTTTCACGCGGCTCAGCTGATAGCGTGACGATGGCTTGCGGAATAGCTGCCCGACACATGGTGGTCGAGCTGACGTTCGATGTCGCCCAACAGCGACGAGGCCCCGAAACGGAAGAGGTCGGGCTGCAACCAGCGGTCGCCCAATTCCTCTTTCATCATGGCTAGATAGACCAGCGCGTCCTTCGCCTTCGATATCCCGCCCGCGGGCTTGTAGCCAACGCGGAAGCCGGTGCGGTCGAAATAGTCGCGGATCGCGCGGATCATCACGAGGGTCACGGGCAGGGTCGCATTTACGCTTTCCTTACCGGTGGAGGTCTTGATGAAGTCAGCACCCGCCATCATGCAGATCAGCGAGGCACGCGCGACGTTGCGCAGGCTGCCCAACTCTCCGGTCGCGAGGATCGCCTTGACATGCGCATCGCCACAAGCGGCGCGGAAGGCACGCATTTCATCATACAGCGCCTGCCAGTCGCCTGACAGCACATGGCGGCGCGAAATAACGATATCGATCTCGGCGGCTCCGGCGGCGACGCTCATCTCGATCTCGCGCAGACGCAGCTCGAACGGGGAGAGACCGGCGGGAAATCCTGTCGAGACGGCGGCAATCGGGATGCCTGTGCCCTGCAGTGCTGCTTTGGCGGGGGCGATCATCTCGTGGTAGACACAGACCGCGCCCACGGTGATCTGCGACATGCCAAGCGCGTCCAGCAGCGCGGGCGCAATCGGTTGACGTGCCTTCGCACAAAGCCGCTCGACACGGCGGGCGGTATCATCCCCTGACAGCGTGGTCAGGTCGATACAGCTGACGGCGCGCAGCAGCCACGCGGCCTGATACTCTTTCTTCACGGAACGGCGCGCGGGCAAACCCACGGCGCGGCGCTCCACCGCAGAGGAGTTCACCTGCACGGCGCGCATCCAATCCATATCCAGCGGCATCCCCGGATTGCGGGGTTCAGTCACCTGTGGCAGGTGGCTTTGGGCCAGTTCGGTCGGGTCATATACATGCGTGGACATGGGCGCTTTCCTGTCTGATCAGACAGGCAATGTGCCACGGGGCAACGGCGCAATGCAAGCATCGCGCCTTCACGTCACATCCGCCAGCGGCGTTCAGCTGCCGCGATAGGTTGAATAGCCGAACGGCGACAGCAAAAGCGGCACGTGATAATGCGCATCCGCATCCGAAATGCCAAAGCGCAGGGGGATCTGGTCAAGGAAACGCGGTGCTTCGGGCTCCGCTCCGATGGCATCAAGATAGGCCCCGGCTTCGAACACCAGCTCGTAGGTGCCAGCCGCAAACTGGCCCTTAGGCAAGATCGGGGTGTCGGTGCGACCGTCAGCATTGGTGGTCATCTGCACCAGTTTCATGCGGTTGGCCCCCTCGATCCGGTAAAGCGTGATCTCCAGCCCGCCTGCGGGGCGGCCGCGTGCGGTGTCCAGAACATGCGTCGTCAAATAGCCGTTTGCCATGGGTGGGGTCTTTCCTGATCCGTTGGACCCTTACGATAGGTGGGTGTCGGGCTAGGTCAATGGCGGATCTGCAGTCGGCTTTCTGGGCGCGCCAGCGCTGAAAGAGGCGGTGATTCGGGCGATGGCGAAAAATAATTCGCCTACCGAATCGTTTTTGCTTGAGCCGCGAATCATCCTGCGCCTATATGGTACACAACATTCAATCGGAGGTGTTGCCTGCCAGCGACCCATACAATCCGAGTATGTATTCTGGGGGACAGAATTCTTATGATCGGGCAAGTCGCACGTGGTGCGACGATCATTGGGCAGGGGCCGACAGGACTCGTGTTGCATAGCGCAGCAAGAGCGGCCCCTTCCACTCACTTTCCCGCCCGATATGCCCCCTGTATGTGTTTGAGTTTCAGGCCGGCCAGCGCCTTAGAACTTTCGCTATAAGAGAGCAGGGCCACTCGAGCCGATCTGGCAGCCGGCCGACCTTTCGGGAAGGGTTGGCTGGCTGTACATTGCGAAAAATCAGTGCCAGAAAACCGTTGGTTGACTAAAACAACGGCCCGCAGCGCGCGGTTTCCCCGCGCGCGCGCAGGCGCTGACCAAAGGACGATCCCATGACACGCTACCCTCGTGATTTTCACGGCTACGGCCCCACACCGCCTGATGCACAATGGCCGGGCGGCGCGCGGATCGCGGTGCAATTCGTGCTGAACTATGAAGAAGGCGGCGAGAACTGTCTGCTTCACGGGGATGCCGCATCAGAGGCCTTCTTGTCCGAGATCGTCGGGGCCGCCCCTTGGCCGGGGCAACGTCACTGGAACATGGAATCCATCTATGACTACGGCGCGCGGGCGGGCTTTTGGCGGTTGCACCGCCTGTTCACCGGAGCGGATATCCCTGTTACCGTTTATGGCGTCGCCACCGCCTTGGCGCGGTCCCCGCAGCAGGTAGAGGCGATGACCCAGGCCGATTGGGAAATCGCAAGCCACGGGCTGAAATGGATCGATTACAAGGACCACACCGCCGAGGTTGAAAGCGCCGACATGGACGAGGCGATCCGCCTGCACCGCGAGGTCGTCGGCACAGCGCCGCGTGGCTGGTACACGGGGCGCAGCTCTGTGAACACGGTCGCGCTGGCGGCAGAGACGGGGGTCTTCGACTATATCTCGGATACATACGACGATGATCTGCCCTATTGGATGCAGGTGGCAGGGCGCGATCAGCTGATTATCCCCTATACTCTTGATTGCAACGATATGCGCTTTGCCACGCCGCAGGGCTTTAATTCGGGCGATCAGTTCTATGCCTATCTGCGCGATACCTTCGATGCGCTTTATGCCGAAGGCAGCGCCGGGCAGGCCAAGATGATGTCGGTCGGGCTGCATTGCCGTCTGATCGGGCGGCCCGGACGGATACAGGCGTTGAAACGCTTTATCGACTATATCAAAGGGTTCGAAGGCGTCTGGACGCCGCGCCGCATCGACATCGCAGAGCATTGGCGTGTCACCCATCCGCCTCAGCCGCGCCTGCGTCTGGACCAGATGGACCGCGCCAGCTTTGTCGCGAAATTCGGTGGGGTGTTCGAACATTCAGCGTGGATCGCCGAACGCGCGTACGAGCTTGAACTAGGGCCCGCGCATAATTCTGTCGCGGGGATACATAATGCTTTGGCGCGGATGTTCCGGTCGGCGACGCGGGCGGAACGCTTGGGCGTGCTGACCGCGCACCCCGATCTGGCGGGCAAGCTGGCGGCGGCCAAACGGCTGACGGCTGAAAGCACGCAAGAACAAGCCAGCGCCGGGCTGGACGCCTTGACCGATGCCGAGCGCGCCCGCTTCGAGACGTTGAACAGCCAATACGTCGCGAAACACGGGTTTCCCTTTATCATCGCGGTGAAGGATCACGACAAGGACGGCATCCTGCGCCAGTTCGAGACCCGCATCGCCAACGCAACCGAAGATGAATTTACCACCGCATGCGCACAGGTCGAACGGATCGCACGGCTGCGTTTAGAGGATATGCTATGACCTATGCCTTCCCCCCCGGCGGTCTGCCGGACCAGACTGTCTCGCCTGAAAGCACGGCTGTGTTCACCGACGCCTACGCGGTGATCCCAGCTTCGGTGCAGCGGGACATCGTAACCAGCTTGCTGCCCGGATGGGTGAACACACGCGCTTGGGTGCTGGCGCGGCCGCTGACCGGATTTGCAGAAACCTTCGCGCAATACGCGGTAGAGCTTGCCCCCAAGGGCGGCAGCGACACACCCGAACCGGACGCGCAGGCGCAAGCGGTCTTGTTCGTGGCCACAGGCCGCGCACGGTTGACGCTGGACGGGCAGGGGTATGATCTTGTGGCAGGGTCTTACGCCTATATTCCCCCTGCGGCCAAATGGACGCTGTGGAACACCGGCGATACGCCTTGCGGCTTGCACTGGGTGCGCAAGCGCTATGTGCCCGTGGAGGGTATGGATGCGTCGGAGGCATTCGTGACCCATGACGACGAAGTCGCGCCGATTGACATGCCCGATACCGATGGCGCTTGGGCGACCCAGCGTTTCGCGGACCCAGGCGATCTGCGCCACGACATGCACGTCAATATCGTGACCTTCCAACCGGGCGGGCGCATCCCTTTCGCAGAGACCCATGTGATGGAACACGGGCTTTACGTCATTCAGGGCAAGGCGGATTATTTGCTGAACCGCGACTGGGTGCCGGTTGAAGCGGGAGATTTCATGTGGCTGCGTGCTTTTTGTCCGCAGGCCTGTATTGCAACGGGGCAAGAACCCTTCCGTTATCTGCTGTATAAGGATGTGAACCGCCACATGCCGCTGTCGCTATGAGCCTGCGCGAGATCACTGTGCAGCCCCTGACCGCAGATGCCTTCGCCCCTTTCGGTGAAGTGCTGGACGCGTCGGGCGCGCCGGACCGGATCATCAACGCGGGGCTGTGTGGGCGGCACCATGATCTGGCAAAGCTGGATTTCGGGCCCGAGGGTCGCGCGGGCATCAGCATCTTTAACGCGCAGGCCCGTAGTCTGCCGTATCAGTTGGACCTGCTTGAACGGCACCCCGAAGGGTCGCAAGCCTTCCTGCCACTGACGGGCGCGCCGTTTCTTGTGATCGTGGCACCCGACGAGGGCGATACCCCCGGCACACCGCTGGCGTTCTTGACGGCACCGCATCAAGGCGTGAACTTTCACCGCGGGACATGGCACGGCGTGCTTACCCCTTTGGCAGAGCCCGGGCTTTTCGCCGTGGTGGACCGCATCGGCACCAGCCCCAACCTTGACGAATACCCGCTGGACCCGCCTTATGTGATCAAGGGGTAAACCCCGCAGATAATCGGACCGCACAAATAGCGGCCAGTGATCAACAAGGGACATTTGATATGACACGCCACGCCATCGGCACGCCGGAACAACTGCGCGACCCCAATTACATGCCGCCGCTGTATCGCGCTATTCCTCTGGGTGTTCAGCACGTGCTGGCGATGTTCGTGTCCAATGTCACCCCCGCCATCATCATCGCGGGCGCGGCGGGCTTTGGGTTCGGGTCGAACTCGCCCGACTTTCCCGAACTGCTGTACCTGATCCAGATGTCGATGCTGTTTGCCGGTGTCGCGACGCTGCTGCAAACGCTGACGCTGGGGCCTGTCGGGGCAGGGCTGCCGATTGTGCAGGGCACGTCTTTCGCGTTCATCCCCATCATGATCCCTCTGGTGGCGGGTAAGGGTGTGGACGGGCTTGCCGCGCTGTTCGGAGGGGTTGTGATCGGCGGTATGTTCCACGCCTTTCTAGGGCTGTTCATCGGCAAGATCCGATTTGCCCTGCCGCCGCTTGTTACGGGGTTGGTGGTCACGATGATCGGCCTGGCGCTGGTCAAGGTGGGAATCCAATACGCTGCCGGTGGTGTGCCCGCGATTGGCACGCCTGCCTATGGCAGCCTGCTGAACTGGTCGGCCGCGCTGGTGGTGATCTTTGTCACATTGGGGATCAAGTTTTTCACCCGCGGAATGCTGTCGATCTCGGCTGTGCTGATCGGCTTGATCGTGGGGTATATCTATGCGCTGGCCGTGGGGATGCTCAGCTTTGGCGACATCAGCGGGTCGTGGTCACGCTCTGCCGCCTTCGCGCTGCCCAATCCGCTGAAATACGGGTTCGAGTTTTCGGCAGCGGCGATCATCGGCTTTTGTCTGATGGCGTTTATCTCGGCGATTGAAACCGTGGGTGACGTTGCCGGGATCACCAAGGGCGGCGCGGGCCGTGAGGCGACCGACCGCGAAATCCAGGGCGCGACCTATGCCGACGGGATCGGGTCCGCCGTCGCCGGTCTTTTTGGGGGGCTGCCCAACACATCCTTCAGCCAGAACGTCGGCCTGATCGCCATGACAGGCGTGATGAGCCGCCACGTCGTCACCGTCGGCGCGCTGTTCCTGATCCTCTGCGGGCTGGTCCCCAAGGTCGGCGGTGTAATCCGCACCATCCCGATCGAGGTTTTGGGCGGTGGGGTTATCGTGATGTTCGGCATGGTCGTGGCCGCTGGCATGTCGATGTTGTCCGACGTGGACTGGAACCGCCGCAATATGGTGATCTTTGCCATCTCGATCTCGATCGGTCTGGGGCTTCAGCTGGAACCCGGCGCGGTGCAACACCTGCCCGATACGGCCAAGATCCTGCTGACCAGCGGCCTGCTTCCCGCGGCCCTGATTGCTATTGTACTGAACCTGCTTCTGCCCGAAGAACTGGCAGAGGAATCAACCGAGGAAGTCTCGGGCGGGTTGTCAGGCAGTTCTAAGGGTAAACTGCCGCATACACCCAAGACGCTACACTAAGGAGCCACCCCATGTACGATATGGCCGCCATTGGCGCTTGGATCGAGTTTGCGGTTCGCTGGGTGCATGTCATCACGGCCATCGCGTGGATCGGGTCGTCGTTCTACTTTATCGCGCTGGATCTGGGCCTGCACCGCGACCGCAACCTCAAAACCGGCGCGGACGGGGAAGAATGGCAGGTCCACGGCGGCGGGTTCTATCACGTGCAGAAATATCTGGTGGCCCCCGCACAGATGCCCGACGATCTGATCTGGTTCAAATGGGAAAGCTATTCGACGTGGCTTTCCGGCTTTGCCTTGCTGATCCTGGTCTACTATCTCGGGGCGGAATTCTATCTTGTCGATCCCGCTGTCGCAGAACTCGCGAACTGGCAGGCCGTGGGAATTTCCCTTCTGTCGCTTGGCTTTGGTTGGCTTGTCTACGACCAGATCTGCAAAAGCAAATTCGGCGATAACAACACACGGCTGATGATCGGCCTCTATGTGATCCTTGTGGGGATGGCCTATTTCTATACCTCGGTCTTCTCGGGGCGTGCAGCGTTGCTGCATCTGGGCGCGTTCACCGCGACGATCATGTCGGCGAACGTGTTCTTCATCATCATGCCGAACCAGCGGATCGTGGTGGCCGACCTCAAGGCGGGGCGGGTGCCGGATGCGAAATACGGCAAGATCGCCAAACAGCGCAGCACACATAATAACTATCTGACCTTGCCAGTCATCTTCCTGATGCTCAGCAACCACTACCCGCTGGCCTTCGCGTCGGAAATGAACTGGCTGATTGCGGCACTGGTGTTTCTGATGGGGGTCACGATCCGCCATTACTTCAACAGCCTGCACGCGCGTCAGGGCAATCCGACATGGACATGGGCGGTCACCGCGCTGTTGTTCGTTACGATCATGTGGCTGTCGACCGCGCCGATGTTTCGCAGCGTCGAGCCGGAAGAGGCCACCGGCCCCGCACTGCGCTTTGCCCAGGCCGAAGGGTTTGACCGGGTGCATGATATCGTGCGCGGTCGGTGCAGCATGTGTCATGCGGCAGAACCCGCGTGGGACGGGCTGCTTTGGCCGCCGAAATCCATCCGGCTTGAGACAGAACATCAGATCGCCAGCGCGGCCAAACAAATCTATTTGCAAGCAGGCGTGACCGATGCGATGCCCCCTGCCAACCTGAGCCATATGCAGGCCAGCGAACGCGCCGAGATCGTCGCCTGGTTCAATGCAGCCACACAGGATTAACCTCGCCGACGAGCGTTAACCATCCGTATTCGCGGCTTTCAGAATCGCGCGCCTCTATGCTAGGTCTAGCCGCATGGCGCATCCAAACCCCAATATAAGCGAAAATCGCCCGGTGATCCGGCAGCTCGACAACTCGGCGATTAACCGTATCGCCGCCGGAGAGGTCGTTGAACGCCCTGCCTCTGCGGTCAAGGAGCTGGTCGAGAACGCGATCGATGCGGGCGCGCGGCAAATCACGGTCGAATATGCCGATGGTGGCAAGACGCTGATCCGCGTCACCGACGACGGCTGCGGCATCGCCGCGGACGATCTGACGCTGGCGCTGTCACGGCACGCGACCTCGAAGATCGACGGGACGGACCTGTTGAACATCCACACCTTCGGGTTTCGCGGCGAGGCATTGCCCTCGCTCGGGGCTGTCGGGCGGCTGACCATTTGCAGCCGCGTGGCTGGGCAAGACGGGGCCGAGATTTCGGTCAACGGCGGCGTGACCGGCCCTGTGCGCCCTGCTGCGCTGAATGGTGGCACGGTGGTCACGCTGCGCGATCTCTTCTTTGCCACGCCCGCACGGTTGAAGTTCCTGCGCACCGATCGCGCCGAGGCGCAGGCGATCTCTGACATCATCAAGCGGCTGGCGATGGCGGAACCCTTCGTGCGGTTCACCCTGCGCGATGTGTCCGGCGACGGACCGGGCCGCGAGGTGTTTCGCGCCGAGGCCGAACAGGGCGATATGTTCGCCGCGCTGCACGGGCGTTTGGCGCAAGTGCTAGGGCGCGAGTTTGCTGAAAACGCGCTGGCCATCGATGCCGAACGCGAAGGGCTGCACCTGACGGGCTACGCAGCCCTGCCGACCTATTCGCGCGGCTCTGCCGTGACGCAATACCTGTTTGTGAACGGGCGTCCCGTCCGTGACAAGCTGCTGGTGGGGGCGTTGCGCGGGGCTTATTTCGACCTGCTGAGCCGTGACCGCCATCCCGCCGCCGCGCTCTTTGTCGATTGCGATCCCAAGCTTGTGGATGTGAACGTCCACCCGGCCAAATCCGAAGTGCGCTTTCGCGATCCCGGACTGGCACGCGGGTTGATCGTATCGGCGCTGCGCCATGCGCTGGCAGATGCCGGGCACCGTGCCTCGACCACCGTGGCGAATGCGACTTTGGGGGCGATGCGCCCCGAACAGCCCGGTGCGCGGGTGTATCAGATGGACCGCCCCTCGCTTGGGGCGCGCAGCGCTGCCTATCAAGCGCAAGCGCCCGAACCCGGCTTTGCCGAAACCGCCGGCATGTGGGGCCGTGTTGAAACGCCCCCCCAGTACGAGGCTGGCGGCGCTGACTTCCAGACCCACGACACTCGGACCCACGACGCACACACGCCCGCCGCCGAACCCGCGCCGGACTTCCCCCTTGGGACCGCGCGGGGACAGGTGCACGAGAATTATATCATCGCACAGACGGCGACGGGCATGGTCATCGTGGACCAGCACGCAGCGCATGAACGACTGGTCTATGAAAAGCTGAAACGCCAGATGGCCGAAAACGGTGTCGCGGCGCAGGCCTTGCTGATCCCCGAGATCGTGGATCTGTCAGCGTCGGACTGCGCGCGGCTGCTTGAGGTCGCGGAAGACCTCGCGCGGTTTGGACTGGGGATCGAACCCTTTGGCGGCAGTGCGATTGCCGTGCGCGAAACGCCCGCGATCCTTGGCACAGTTGACGCCAAAGCGATGGTGCTGGATATTCTTGATGAGCTCGCGGATCAGAACGAAAGCAACACGTTACAGGCCCGGATCGAGGCGATCCTCAGCCGTGTGGCCTGTCACGGTTCCATCCGTTCGGGTCGCTGGATGCGGGGCGAGGAAATGAACGCGCTGCTGCGCGAGATGGAGGCGACGCCCCATTCCGGCCAGTGCAACCACGGCCGCCCCACCTATGTCGAGCTGAAGTTGAGCGATATCGAACGTCTGTTCGGGCGCACATGATCCAGCTTGGCGGTGAAACCTACGCGCTGACAGACCCTGCCATGCTGCTGCTGATTGGCGGCGGGGGCGTGGTCTTGCTGGTGCTGATCCTGTTGGTGATGGCGGTGCGTGCGGCGGGGCGGTCGGCGCGGGTGGCGGCGCCGCTGGCGCGCCAGATGCAGATACTGGGCGGCCATGTGCAACAGCTTGGCATGGGGCAGGAACAACTGCGCGGCGGCTTGCAAACCGTGTCGGATACCCAAGCCAATGCACAGGCCCAGATGGTGCAAAGCATCGAGGCCCGCATGGCCCATGTTCAGCAGCAAATGCAGGACCGGCTGGCCGAGAACGCGGCCCGCTCTGCCCGGTCCTTGGCCGAGATGCAGGAACGCATGAGCGCGACACTTCACGGTTCCAGCAAGCAGACGACGACCAGCCTGACCCAGCTACAGGAACGGCTGGCCGCGATTGACAAGGCGCAGGACAATATCACCAAACTGTCGGGCGACGTGTTGTCGCTGCAGGATATCCTGAGCAACAAACAAACTCGTGGCGCATTCGGTGAAATCCAGCTTCACGATATCGTCTCTAAGGCGCTGCCAAGTGACAGCTATACGATGCAGGCGACGCTTTCCAACGGCAGGCGCGCGGATTGCCTGATCCACCTGCCGAATCCGCCCGGCCCGATCGTGATCGACAGTAAATTCCCGCTTGAAGCCTATGAAGCCCTGCGCCGTGCCAAGACGGAATACGAGGTCAAGGATGCTGCCCGCGCCATGCGGGTTGCGGTCAAGGCGCATATTCAGGCGATCACCACGAAATACATCATCGAGGGCGAGACCGCGGATGGCGCGCTGATGTTCCTGCCCTCGGAAGCCGTCTATGCCGAGCTGCATGCGAACTTCCCTGAACTCGTCCGCGAAGGTTTTGATGCGCGGGTCTGGATCGTATCGCCGACCACCTGCATGGCAACGCTGAATACGATGCGCGCGATCCTCAAGGATGCGCGGATGCGGGAACAGGCAGGGGCTATCCGCAAAACGCTCAAGATGCTGCACCGCGATGTCGAGATCGTGGTCGAACGTGTGGGCAAGCTGAACACCCATTTCGGGCAGGCCCGCGCTGATCTTGAAGGTTTGGGCACGGCTGCTGAACGCGCGGGTAAACGTGCGGCCAAACTGGATAATTTCGATTTCGAAGAACTGTCAGAGCAGGATAATCGCGTTGTGCCGCTTTCGCGCCCTGACAAACGGCCCTGACGGGCTATCTAAGCGAGGAGCCACGACAAGGGTGTCACAAAAAGTCGTAGTTAGTGTCTGATTAACTGCAATTCATGTACCGTCCAGCCCGTGTATCACCGAAAGTGCCGATACAAACCTGACAGACTGGAAATTCTCGCCTTATGCCATTTGAAGCCATCGACCCGCCACAGAATAACTCTTTGGCAGGCCACCGAAAGATTGCCGTCATCGGCGCGGGTATTTCCGGCATGGGGGCGGCGTATATGCTGGGCGACGACCATCAGGTGACCTTGTTCGAAAGCTGCCCCCGTCTGGGTGGCCACGCGCGCACGAAGATGGCGGGCAAGAACGGCGACCAGCCTGTAGATACGGGCTTTATCGTCTTCAACTACGCCAATTATCCCAACCTCGCCGCGCTGTTCAAAGAGCTCGACGTGCCGGTGGTCAAATCCAACATGAGCTTCGGGGCCTCCATCGACGGGGGGCGGTTGGAATACGGGCTGATGACGCTGGATTCGATCTTCGCGCAGCGGCGCAATGCGCTGAATCCGAAATTCCTGCGTATGTTGACCGATATCGTGCGGTTCAACAGCACGGCGACCAAGCTGGCGCAGGACCGTACGCTGACCATCGCGGGGTTCTTGGACAAGCTGGGCGCGGGTGAATATTTTCGAAAATACTACCTGACGCCGCTGTCGGGCGCGATCTGGTCGACGCCGGTAGACAAGATCATGGATTTCCCCGCCTATTCCATGATCGACTTCTTCGAGAACCACGCCTTGCTAAGCCACACAGGCCAGCACCAGTGGTATACGGTTGAGGGCGGGTCGCAGGAATATGTGAACCGTCTGGGGGCATCGCTGACAGCCAAGGGCGTCGACATTCGCCTTGGCACGCCGGTGCAATCCGTCCGCCGCACGCCCTTGGGCGCAGAGGTGAAAACCCATGGCGCGGAATGGGAAGCGTTTGACGAGGTCGTCTTTGCCAGCCATTCGGATGATACGCTTGCCCTTCTGGCCGACCCAAGCGCGGCAGAGCGCGCGGCCTTGGGTGCGGTGAAATACCAGCCCAACGACGTGGTGCTACATGCCGATGCCTTCTGTTATGCCCAAGCTGCGCAAGACCTGGGCCTCGTGGATCTATGCCGAGGATCAGGGCCAAAAGTCCGACCGGATCGACCTGACCTACTGGATGAACTCGCTGCAACCGATCCCGATGGACGACCCGCATTTTGTGACGCTTAATACCAAGCGCCCGATCCGCGAAGAGCTGATCTATGATCAGGTCACCCTGCGCCATCCGGTCTATGATCTGGGCGCGCTGGCCGCACAAGAACAGGTGCGCGCCTTCAACGGCACGCAGAACACCTGGTTCTGCGGCGCTTGGATGAAGCATGGCTTCCACGAGGACGGGCTGTCTAGCGCGGTTGACGTTGTGCAGGGGCTGCGGGCCAAGGCAAAGGTCGCACTGGCCGCAGAATGAGCGCCGGCGTCGATCATATCCGTGGTGTGACCTATCATGGGCGCAAGGGGGCGGTCGAAAACAGCTTTCGCTATTCGGTCGATTACGTGGTTCTGGATGCAGAGGCATCGCTGCAAACACCGGCGTTGTTCGGGCGCAACCGCGGGGCCGTGACATCGCTGTGGGACGAAGACCACGGCGGAGCCAAAGGCGCGGGTCGCGGGGCCGCGTGGGTGCGCGATGTTCTGGCGCAGCACGAGGTCACGGGCGTCGCGCGGATAGAGTTGATGGCGCAACCGCGCGTGCTGGGGCATGTGTTCAACCCTGTCAGCTTTTGGCTGTGCCACCGCGCGGACGAGGCGCTGATCGCCGTGATATCAGAGGTATCGAATACCTTCGGTGACCGGCACAGCTATCTATGCCACCACGATGACCTGCGCCCGATCACGGCCACAGATCATCTGCACGCGACCAAGATTTTCCACGTATCGCCATTTCAGCCGGTCGAAGGGGGATACAGTTTTCGCTTTGATATCCGCGCCGACCGTATTGGTGTCTGGATCGATTATACCCAGTCCGAAGGGGGCTTGATCGCCACCCTGACGGGCCGTCGTGGCCCTCTCACGAACCGGGCAATCCTGTGGTCGCTGCTGCGGCGTCCCTTCGGGGCGCGGCGGGTGTTGGCCTTGATCCACTGGCAGGCGCTAAAGCTGTGGTGGAAAGGCGGCGGCTATCGCCCGCGTCCTGAACCGCCGGTGAAAGACGTGTCGGGCACGTGACCCGTTCGGCACATCAACTGCCTGCCTATGCGCTGTTTGCGTCGCTTCTGGCGGCGGCGGGGCTGCCGATTTATATTCACGCGCCCAAGTTCTTTGTTGATGAATACGGGGTGTCTCTCGGGGCTTTGGGCACGGTGCTTTTTGCGCTGCGCCTGTTGGATGTGGTGCAGGACCCGTTGCTGGGGCGGCTATCGCAAGCCTTGCGTCACAGGCGCGGCGCGGCGGTCGCCGTCGGTGTCGCCCTGATGGCTGTATCGATGTTTGCCCTGTTTGCAGTGCCGCCCTTGCTGCCGCCGCTGATGTGGTTCGCGCTGACACTGACGGGGGTGTTTTCGGCGTTCAGCTTTCTGACGATCTGCTTTTATGCGCAAGGCGTCGCCAAAGCCGCGCAGTTGCCCGGGCGCGGGCACCTGGTGCTGGCGCGCTGGCGCGAGACGGGGGCGTTGCTGGGTGTCTGCGCGGCCTCGGTACTGCCTGTGATGCTGGGGCTGGTGATGGGGGCCCCGTTTACAGGGTTTGCCATCGGTTTTGCCGCGCTTGGTCTGGGCAGCGTTTTTGCCATGCGGGGCGAATGGCGCGGCGCGGATATCGCGGGTCCGACGGGGATCGCCGTGGTGTTGCGCGATCCGATTGCCCGTCGGTTGCTGCTGATCGCGCTGTTCAATGCGGCCCCTGTCGCGGTCACATCTACGTTATTTCTGTTCTACGTCGAAAGCGTGCTGCGCGCACCGGGGTGGGCGGGGGCGCTGCTGTTGCTCTTCTTTCTTTCGGCTGCGGTGGCCGCCCCGTTGTGGGGCAAGCTGGCAGAGCGTTTCAGCCCCAAACCCGTCCTGCTGTCCGCAATGGGCTTGGCGATCCTTGTGTTTGCAGGGACTTTGCTGCTGGGGGCGGGGGATGTGGCGTGGTTCGTGCTGGTCTGCATCGCCTCTGGCGCGGTGCTGGGGGCCGACCTGACACTGCTGCCCGCGATGTTCTCCGCGCGGATGGCGGTGGTCGCCCCGCAGGCCGCCGAGGGGTTCGGGCTGTGGTCGCTGGTGTCGAAATTCGCCCTTGCCTTCGCGGCGATAACGCTACTTCCCACCCTGCAGGCGTCCGGCTTTGACAGCGGTACGACGGGCAATGGACCGGTGGCAATCTCGACGCTCATATGGCTCTATGCTGGCGTGCCTTGCGGGCTCAAGCTGTTGGCCATCTGTTTTCTGGCCGCCACGCCGATGCAAAAGGATGATGAAGAATGATGGACATGTTGCAGTTTGCTCTGGGGGCCGCAGTGGTGGCCGCAATCTGGCTGGCGCGGCGGCGGATCACCGATTTCCCTGCGCAAAAGCCGTCGGATTATGCGGATGACTACACCGTATTTGACATGAAGAAACATCTGGACGGGGCAATGGTTTGCGAAGGCGTAATCTTTGGCCCCGCGGGCCGGGTCACCAGCAGCTTCGTGGCAGATTTCAACGTGACATGGGACGGCGACACCGCATGTATCGAAGAACATTTCGTCTATGACGACAACACGACCCAAGACCGCACATGGACGATCACATTGGGCGAGACGGGGCATTTCACCGCCACCGCCCCGGACGTCAAAGGCACGGCCAAGGGCCGCAACGTCGGTGCGACGGTGCAGTCGAAATACACCATCAGGCTGCCCGATGACGTGGGCGGGCACCTGCTGAATACCGTGGACTGGATGTATCTGACCGGCGATGGCACGATCATCAACCGCAGTCAGTTCCGAAAATTTGGGGTGAAGATGGCCGAATTGGTCGCCACCATCCGAAGAAAGGACGCAGCATGACCGAATGGACAGGAAAACGCTATTGGCTGATCGGGGCGAGCGCCGGACTGGGCGAAGCGCTGGCACATAAGCTGGGCCGACTGGGGGCCGAGGTCATCGTCTCTGCCCGGTCTGAAGACAAGCTGGCGGCGCTGGTCGATGAACTGCCCGTTTCGGCAAGCTACCAGACCATCGACGTTCAGGATATCGACAGCATTCGCGCGGCGGTCAAAGCCGTCGGGCCGGTGGATGGCGTCGTCTATCTGGCGGGGGCCTATTGGCCCTTTGGGGCCAAGGAGTGGGAGCCGGAGCATGCGACCACAATGATCGATGTGAACCTCACCGGGCTGGTGCGCGTGATGGGCGAAGTGGTGCCCGATATGGTCAAGCGCGACGCGGGCCACATCGTGATCACCTCTAGCCTCACGGCCTACCGCGGGCTGCCAAAGTCTATCGGCTATACGGCGTCCAAGGCGGGCACCTTGTCCTTGGCGGAATGTATGCACGCCGACCTGCGCAAGACCGGTGTGAAAGTTCAGGTGATCAACCCCGGTTTCATCCGCACGCAGCTGACCGACAAGAACGACTTCAAGATGCCCTTTTTGATGGAGCCCGAGGCCGCCGCGCAGCAAGTGGTCGAGCATATGAGCGGCAGCAGCTTTAAGAAAAGCTTCCCCTTCGGGTTCTCGCTTTTCTTCCGGCTGGCGCAGTTCCTGCCCGACGGCATCTACTACCGTCTATTCGGGTGAGTTGACCGGGCAGGTGATCCGCCTGATCTGAACGCGTCAAACGGCGGCGCTGTGTTCTTCAAACAGCGCACGAGCCCGCGCCCAGACGGGCGAGGCATCTTCCGCCAGTGCCGAGAGCGTCGGCAGCAGCTGCGCGGCGTAGTCTTCAGAGCTTTCCAGCGGCAGCATCGACGGCAGGTTGTCGATTGCGGTGACATCCAGAGGTGGGGCGTCATGCACGCGTAAGGCGGGCTCTTCCCATGTGGTCGCGCGGTCATAAACCGGCACGGGGTTGAAGTCGCTGTCGGGATCGCAGGCGATATCGCCGATCACCCGCAGCGCGCGATCCCTGTCCAGCGCGCTTTTGGGCACGAAAACCGGTGTCTGCGGCCCCGCCAGAATGCAGTTGAAAAACAGCACATGCTGCAAAATCTCGGGGAAGGGGCCGCCGTGGGCGGTCTCCTTCATATCCCACCCGGTGACCTTGATCCCCAGACGGCCGCAAAGATCGGCGGCACCGCTGCCCACCCGACCAAGTGCACCGATGACCAAAGCGTCGGGCGTGGCGAGCCCGTCGATCTCTGCCGCGAGGTCGCGGGTCAGCGCATCGGCGTTGGGGTAGGGGGTGATGGGGGCGACAGCTTGCCCACGGGTTTGGGCGGCCCAGCATTTGACGGCCACCGCCGCCCCCGCGAACCCCGCCCAATAGCCAAAGGCGGCGACGCGCCGGCCGGTCTCGTCGGTCAGATACTCAAGGTCCAGCAAGGTGCCGCCGCCCGCCTTGAAACGTTGCAACAGGATACGCCCCGCCGATTGGCCCTTGTAGGCGTGACCGAACATGATGTGCCGGTGCACCAGCGGTGTGCCGTCCTTCTGGCAGTTCCTTCAGGCCAAAGATGATCGCATCGGCAGGCGCGTCGGGCCAGCTGTTCTGTGGCGCGATGGTGCAGCCCGTGGCCGCATAGGCATCGGTCGCGATCACGCGGCTGTCCGAGGCTTCGACGGTGACGCGAAACCCCTGTTCCATCAACGCGGTAACCCCTTCGGGAGTGATGCCGACGCGGGTTTCATTGTCGCGCTGTTCGGCGCGGACCCATAGATGTGGTGCGGTCATAGCATCCCCTTGTCTTTCACCGCTGCCACGCTGGCGCGGGCGGTCATCTGCTGCATGAATGTCGTGATCTTGGGGTAGGCCGCCGTATCCACGCCGTCGCCCTCAAGCCAGTTGCACACGACGAACAGATAGGGATCGGCAAGGCTGAAATCCTCGCCCAACACATAGGGCCCGCGCAGGATATCGCTTTCGACAAAATCGGCACAGGCGGCCATGGTTTCTGGTACCTGAGCCGTCATATCCTCGAAGCTGGATTGTTGTTTGGCCCACCGCGATCCGCGCATCTTGTGGGCATGGGCAACATGCATGGTAGAGGCGAGGTAGTACATCGCGCTGCGCATCTGTGCGGCGGCGGTCGGGTCCGTGGGGACCAGCCCGGCTTTGGGCGCAATGGCAGCGACATAGTCCAGCAGCGCACCGGTTTCGGTCAGGATCGTATCATCCTCAAGCCGCAGCGCAGGCACGCGTCCCTTGGGGTTGATCGCCAGATATTCCGGTTTCGTCTGCTCTGCCGTGGCGAAGTCGACGCGCACCGGCTGATAGGGCAGGGCGGCTTCTTCGATGGCAATCGCCACCGCGACAGAGACGGTTCCGGGCGTAAAATATAGCGTAAGCATCGTTTTGCCTTTCAGATATGGGTCTGCGCGACACGGCGTGCGGGGGTGTCCAGATGGGGCACCGCGTTGAAGAGCACCGGCGACCAGTGGCCGCCAATGGGGAACAGCCGGTGCATCGATGTGTGCATGATCGCCAGCGCGATGCGCGACATGGCCGGAATGCCCAGCCCCATCGCCTGCGCCATCACCATCGAGATCAGCCCCCCAGAGGTCACGACCAGCGCCGGCCCGTCCCCGTCCGATATCTCTGATAGCACGGATTTGATGCGCCCTTCGAAATTGGCGTAGCTCTCGGGCGGGTTTTCGAGTTTGTCGCTTTTCCACGTCTCGAACACCAGCGGCAGGTGGTTGGTGAACCCACCCTGTTCCGTGGGGAAAGGGATGCCGTGCTGCTGCTCCATCATGGTGGCGAGGGTGAAATACTCAAGCTCGTTCAGCCGCGCGTCGCGTATCGGTTCAAGCCCGGTGTTCATCCCCTCTGCCGTCTCGATATGGCGGCGCAGCGTGCCGGTATACAGCCGCGTGTGGTGGGTTTCGGACTGGCGCAGGTGGTCGCCCAGCCACGCAGCCTGTTCGTGGCCAAGCGGGCTTAGCTTGTCATAGCTGATTTCGTCCTTGGCCTGGGAATTTGCCTGACCGTGACGGATGAGGGTAATATGGGACATAGCGCGCCTTTTTCTGTTGCGCCATTGATAGGCAAGCCATGCGCGGGTGGAAAGCCTGCCCGCCGCTCGCATGTCGATTTTTTGCAAGCGGCCCCCCGCGTCGCGTATCGGAAACGCCGGTGGCGCAAAAACGGGGCAGGGTGTCGGGAATATGACTGCCGTCGCATGCGTGCCCTGCCTATACTGCGGGGCGGTACAGGAGGGTTCCCCATGGCGGATAAGGTAAAATTCACGCTCGACGGCGAAGAGGTCGAGGCCGACACCGGGCTGACCATCTGGGAAATCGCCAATGGGCGCGGTCTGAAAATCCCGCATCTGTGTTTCACACCGGAGCCGGGGTATCGCCCCGATGGCAACTGCCGTGCCTGTATGGTCGAGATCGAAGGCGAACGCGTGCTGGCCGCCTCCTGCCTGCGCGAACCGAGCGACGGTATGGTCGTCACCACCAACAACGCGCGCGCCGAAAATGCCCGCAAGATGGTGATGGAACTGCTGGTCACCGATCAGCCCGCCCCCGAAGTTGCCCACGATAAATCCAGCCACCTGTGGGACATGGCCGCGATGGAAGGTATCTCGGAAAGCCGCTTCCCCAAGCTGGAAGAGGGACGCATCCCGTTGCTCGACGACAGCCATGTGGCGATGCGTGTGAACCTTGATGCCTGTATCCAGTGCAACCTGTGTGTGCGCGCCTGCCGCGAGGTGCAGGTCAATGATGTGATCGGGATGGCCGGTCGCGGGCATGACAGCTATCCGGTGTTCGACATGGCCGACCCGATGGGCGCGTCCTCATGTGTGGCGTGCGGTGAATGTGTGCAGGCCTGCCCGACGGGGGCGCTGATGCCCGCCACCGTGGTCGATGACGCGCAGGTGGGCGACAGCGCCGATTTTGATAGCGAAGTCGACAGCATCTGCCCGTTCTGCGGTGTTGGCTGTCAGGTGTCGCTGAAGGTCAAGGACGGCAAGATCAAATACGTCGAGGGCATCAACGGTCCCGCGAACGAAGGGCGGCTTTGCGTCAAGGGGCGCTTTGGTTTTGACTATATCCACCATCCCCATCGTCTGACCAAACCGCTGATCCGTCGCAAGGACGCCCCGCCCAAGGGACTGAACGTGGACCCGGGCAACTGGCAAACCCACTTCCGCGAAGCCACCTGGGACGAGGCGCTGGATTTCGCTGCGGGCGGTATGAAAAAGATCGGCGGCGCGGGTGTGGCGGGCTTTGGATCAGCGAAATGCACGAACGAGGAAGCCTACCTGTTTCAAAAGATCATCCGGCAGGGCTTTGGTCACAACAACGTGGATCACTGCACGCGGCTGTGTCATGCCTCGTCAGTGGCCGCGCTGATGGAGAATGTCGGATCCGGTGCGGTCACCGCGACCTTCAACCAGATCGAAAACGCCGATGTTGCGATTGTGATCGGCGCAAACCCGACCGAGAACCACCCCGTCGCGGCGACCTTCTTCAAGCAGTTTGCCAAGCGCGGCGGCAAGCTGATCGTGATGGACCCGCGAGGCCAGGCGCTGAAGCGGCACGCGTCGCATATGCTGCAATTCCGCCCCGGCACCGATGTATCGATGCTGAACGCGATCATGCATGTGATCGTCGAGGAAAAGCTTTACGACCAGCAGTATATCGAAGCCTACACCGAAAACTGGGAGATCGAGAAAGCCCACCTGAAAACCTTCACCCCTGAAAAGATGTCCAAGATCTGCGGCATCGATGCGGAGGTGCTGCGCGATGTGGCGCGGACCTTTGCGGGGGCGAATGCCGCGATGATTTTCTGGGGGATGGGCATTTCGCAGCACATCCACGGCACCGATAATTCGCGCTGCCTGATCTCGCTTGCGCTGATGACGGGACAAATCGGGCGACCCGGTGCGGGGCTGCATCCGTTGCGGGGGCAAAACAATGTGCAGGGCGCGTCTGACGCGGGGCTGATCCCGATGTTCCTGCCCGATTACCAGCCGGTGTCTGATGATGGCGTCCGCTCTGCCTTTACCGAGGTGTGGCAAAGCAGCGATTTCAGCGACAAGAAGGGCCTTACCGTGACCGAGATTATGGACGCGGTGCATGACGGGGATATTCGCAGCCTCTATGTGCTGGGTGAAAACCCGGCGATGTCTGACCCCGATGTGGAACACGCCCGTGCCGCGCTGGCCAAGCTCGATCATCTGGTGGTGCAGGATATCTTCCTGACCGAGACCGCGAATTTTGCCGATGTGATCCTGCCCGCCAGCGCCTTTGCCGAGAAATCCGGCACGGTGACCAATACCAACCGACAGGTGCAGATGGGCCGCCCCGCGGTGCCACCGCCCGGCGACGCGAAAGAGGATTGGTGGATCGAGGTTGAACTGGCCAAGCGTCTGGGGCTGGGCTGGACCTATACCGACCCGAGCGAGGTTTTCGCCGAGATGAAGCTGAATATGTCGTCGCTCAATAACATCACTTGGAACAGGTTAGAGAGCGAAGGGGCGGTGACCTACCCGTCCACCAGCCCCACCGATCCGGGGCAGGCGATTGTCTTTGCCGATGGCTTCCCGCGACAGGACGGACGCGCACGGTTTACCCCCGCCAGCATCATCGCACCCGATGACGCGCCGGATGAAGACTATCCGATGATCCTGACCACGGGCCGGCAGCTTGAACATTGGCACACGGGGTCGATGACGCGGCGGTCCTATGTGCTTGATGGGCTTGAGCCCGAGGCGAACTGTTCGCTCCACCCGTCTACCTTACGCAAGCTGGGGGTAGAGCCGGGGGCCTATATCCGGCTCACGACCAAGCGCGGGTCGATCGAACTGATGGCGCGCGAAGACCGCGCCGTGTCGCCCGATATGGTGTTTCTGCCCTTTGCCTATGTCGAAGCGGCGGCAAATATCCTGACAAATCCAGCGGTTGACCCCTATGGAAAAATCCCCGAGTTTAAATTCTCGGCCGTGAAAGTAGAGGCCGCAACAGCCCCCCAACCCGCGGAGTAACCATGCAGATCAACCCCGACCGCTTTCTCGCCGACCTTCACAAATTGCGTTCGTTCGGCGCAGCGGGGGTGGGCAAAGGGGTGATCCGCCCGGCCTATAGCGACGCCGATGTCACCGCGCGGGATTGGCTGGCCGATCAGATGCGCGATGCCGGACTGCGGGTTGAAATGGACCAGATGGGCAATCTTTTCGGCTTGGCCGACGGGCCGTCGCTGTTGATGGGGTCACATTCCGATAGCCAGCCCGAAGGCGGATGGCTGGACGGCGCGCTGGGCGTGATTACCGCGCTCGAGGTCGCCCGCGCCGCAGCCGAGGCCGGCGGCCCCGCGATCTCTGTCGTGTCGTTTCAGGATGAAGAGGGGCGGTTTGGCGTCACCACGGGCAGCGCCGTTTGGGGCGGGCATCTGGATCAGGCCGCCGCCGATGCGCTGACCGATCATGCGGGCGTGACCCTTGGCGACGCGCGTCAGGCCGTGGCGCATCTGGTCACGGGCGAGGTGTCGCCCGATCTGTTCACCAGCTTTGTCGAGTTGCATATCGAACAGGGGCCGACGCTGGATACCAGCGGCGAACAGATTGGTGTGGTCACCGATATCGTCGGCATCCGCGACATGAAGATCGCCTTTGACGGGCAGCAGAACCACGCGGGCACCACACCGATGCATCTGCGGCGGGATGCGTTTCAGGCGGTCTCTGCCTTCAATGCCGCGTTGAATGACCGGCTGCGCAATGTCGTCACACCGCAGACCGTCTGGACCATCGGCCATGTCACGCTGCACCCAAATGCATCCTCTATCGTGCCGGGGCGTGCTGTGTTTTCGATGCAGTGGCGCGACGCGGATGCGGACCGTCTGGGCCGGATGGAACAGATCATCCGCGACACCGCCACCGAGATCGCGGCGCAGCAGGGGCTGGCGGTCAGCTTTGGCACAATGCTGGGGCTGGAACCCGTCGCGATGGACCCGACCCTGCGCACCGCGCTGGAAGCCGGCGCGGAAGAGGTCGCGCCGGGCAACTGGCGCAAGATGCCGTCAGGGGCGCTGCATGATGCGACCAATGTGTCGCGTAAGATACCGGTGGCAATGCTGTTTGTGCCGTCGATCGGGGGGCTGTCCCATACTTTCGAGGAAGACACGGACGAGGCCGATTTGGTGGCCGGTGTTCAGGTGCTTGCCCGCGCGGTGACGCGGCTGGGGTCAGTGACGTAGATAGCCGCGACGCTCGGCCCTTGTGCGATAGCGGTCCGCCATTTTTGACGCCTCGCGCAGGTTGCCGAAACACTGGATCACCGCTTTGGGCTGGCCACCTGCGACGCCCCATTCGCGCAGGACAGAGACTTCGCTGAACAGGTTCATCGCGATTTCGACGCGATAGAACAGCCGTCTCTGGGCGGGGTTGGTCCTGTACAGCAAGCATTCGATCATGGGTAGAATCTAGCGGGCCAAGGGGCAGGCGCGCAATAAAAAACGGCAGCGCCCGTGTTAGAAAAGACAGCGATGCCATCTGTGGCGGCAGGTGGCACCGCGTGGCTCAGGCGACGGTTTTGCGCAGGGTGATACTGGTGGGGCGGTCAAACCCCGCGTGCGCTGTGCGGGCATATTCGTGAAAGCCGAGCGCGCGAAAGGTGGCGTGGTTGTCCAACAGCTCCACCCGCGTTTGCAGTTCCAGCTGGCCAAGGTGCAGGGCACGGGCACGGCTCTCGGCGTGGGTGATCAGATGGCGTGCCAGCCCCAGTCGCTGATGGCTGGGGGCGACGCAGAGCTTGCCCAGATACAGAACCGCCGGTTTCACGCTCAGCACCACACACGCCAGAGGCGGCGCGCCGATCACCCAGATTTCATCCCTATCCGCCGTGGCTTGCAGCGAAGGCAACGTGGTTTGACCAAGCGAGCTTGGCGGGTCAATGCGCCCCTCCATATAGGCAAAGCAGTCGCGCATCAGATGCAGCACGTCGCCCAGATGGGGGCTGCCACCGCTGATGCGACGGGGGGTCAGCTCCATGTGACGTCGCCTAGAAAGATGTAGCCCGCGCCATAGATCGTCTTGATCAACTGCGGGTTTTTGGGGTCTTCGCGCAGTTTGGTCCGCAGCCGCGAAATCCGCACGTCCATCGCCCTGTCAAAGCTTTCAGAGGCGACGCCGCCAAGGCTCGACTGCATCTGCGCGCGGCTGAGCAGACGTTTGGGCGCGTCCAGAAACAGGCGCAGCACCTCCCCCTCCGCGTGGGAGAAGGGGGTTTCGACGCCGTTTTCATCCTCAAGCGCGTAGCGGTCGAAATGCGCCTTCCACCCGCTGAACGCAGCGACGGTGCCGGCTTGCGGCGTGGGTTTGGCGCTGCGCAGACGGGCACGGATACGGGCGACGACCTCTGCCGGATCAAAGGGCTTGATGATGTAGTCATCCGCGCCAAGTTCCAGCCCCGTGACGCGGTCCTGCACCTGTGCGCGGCCCGAGATGATGATCACGATGGCCCCTTGTTCCAGCGCCAGTCGATGCACCAGCGTCAGCCCGTCTGAATCCGGCAGGGACAGGTCCACCAGACAGACATCGGGGGTGTGGGTCGCCAAGGCGGCCTCGAACGCGCGGGCGCGGCTGAAGGACAGCGTGTCAAAGCCCGCTTCCTCTAAAGCGTCGGCGAGAAGCGTGCGGATTTCGGGTTCATCGTCCAGAATGGTGACGAGGGGGCGGGTCATTGGGCGGCACTCTCTTTCGGGGCAATCAGCGCGGTCAGATCCGCAATCTCGAAGGGTTTGCGCAGCACGGGGGCAAGGGTTTGCGCCTCGAGAAACTGGGCATCATCGGGCGGGAGCGAGGTCATCAATACCAGCGGCGGCGCATCGGCGGGTAGGCGTTTGGCAAGGTCCAGCCCCGTCGCCTCGCCCATAAGCTGGATGTCGGACAGGATCAGCGCGATGTCGGGCAGATCGGCCAGCAGGGCGGTGGCCTCATCCGCGCTGGCGGCTTCGATCACGGAATGGCCCAGCCCCATCAACATGTCTCGCACCAGCGCGCGCAGGTCATCGGCGTCTTCGACCAGCAGAACCAGTCCGGTGGTGGCAGCCACGGCGGGGCGGTAGGGCAGCCGCATGGTCACCTGCGCGCCATGGGCCGTATTGCCAAGGCGCAGATCGCCCCCCGCCGATTTCACCATGTCATAGACCATCGGCAGCCCCAGCCCCGATCCTTCGGCCCCTTTGGTGGTAAAAAACGGATCAAACCCGTGTTCTAGCGCCGAGGGCGAAAAACCGGGGCCGGTATCGCGCAAGACCCATTCGATCCATGTGTCATGGACCTGTCGTATTTCGAGCGAGATCGCCCCCGCAGCCCCGCAGGCATCGCGGGCGTTCAGGATCAGGTTCAGCAGCCCGTCCTGCACCAGACCGCTGTCCAGCAGTACGGGGGTGTCATCCATCTGGTTGTCGATGCTTAGCGTCATGCCCTTGGGCAGGGTGGGGCGCGCGATAAGGGTCAGATCTTCCAGCAGCCGCGGGATATGGGTCGCAGTCGGACGCAGCGTGCGCGCGCCTGTCATATCGGCAATAGAGCTGAGCAACGTGCCGCCCCGGCGCGCTGCCGCAAGGGTGCCTTCGATGAGGGGGGCGGCCTCTGCCGGTTGGCCGTCCAGCCGACCTAGCCGGGACTGAAGGCCAAGGATGATCGTCAGCAGGTTGGAAAAATCATGCGCCAGCCCCGAGATCACCTGCGCGGCGATCTCGCGTCGTCGGGTTTGCTGCAGGGCGACACGGTTCTGGGTTTCCTCGGTCACATCCATCGACAGGATATAGACCCCGCCGTTTGTATCGGGGGTGAAGGCGCCGCGGATGCGCCGGGCGCTCATCTCGTCCGTGAATTCGATCACCGACGGCTTTCCGGCAAAGGCTTGGGTGAGCGAGGGGGCAATAGAGTTGTAGGCCTGCTGCCCCAGAACCTCTGCGATATGGCGGCCGATCAGATCCGCGCGCCGCCCCGGCATGACAGAGGCCAACCGCCGGTTTGAATAGGTGTAACAGGCGTTTGCATCCACATGGGCGATATGGGCCGGCATCATTTCTGTGGTCAGCCGCGTGCGGGCTTCGGACAGGGTGAGCTGGCGTTTTGCCTCTTCCAGCGCGGTGTTCATCGCGGCAAGTTCGCGGTTGGTGGCTGACAGTTCTTCGGCATGGGCCAGCACCTGCCCCGACAGCGCATCAGACCGGGCGCGCAGCAGGGCCTCTTGCTGTTTGGTGCGGGTGATGTCGGTGTAGACGGTGACCCAGCCGCCTTGGGGCAGGGGGGAGCCTTCGACCGAGATGGTGCGGCCATTGGCGCGGGTGCGTTCCATATAATGGGGTTCAAACGCGCGGGCCTGTTCCACCCTTTCGGCCACAAAACGCGCCACGTCGTCCACGTCACCGTATTCCCCCAACTGTGCCAGCAGGGTGATCGTTTCTTGAAAGCTCGCACCTGGGGTGACCAGCGCTTTGGGAAGGTCGAACATCTGCTGGAACGGTGCATTACACAGCACCAGCCGCAAATCCGCGTCATAGATCGTCAGCGCTTGCGCGATCAGGTTCAGCCCCGCAGCGGTCATGAGTTTTGTCTGGTGATCGTCGATCTGCATGCAGCCTCCCCCCGCGGCAGACTGCACCATCCCCACAGCGCCGCCAAGCGCAACCTTGGGAAATCACGCCTGTTACAATTCGTTAGAATTGAGAAATCATTAGGTAAAAGTTGACGCAGAGCATCAGGTCAACATCATGGTGTGACATCAGAATCGCACCAGCGATCGACCTGCCGAAAAAGAGCAGGGTTTGGGAGGAAGACATTTGGCTCACACGCTCGTGAGCGCCGACGGACCGCAATCGGTTCCGGCGCTGCTGCATCGTAATGCAAAGCAATTTGCGAACGCGCCTGCGTATCGCGAAAAAGAATATGGCATCTGGCAAAGCTGGACGTGGGCACAGACCCGCGACGAGGTAGAAGCGCTTGCGCTTGGCCTGCTGGAGCTTGGCGCGAACGAGGGTGATTTTATCGCCATCATCGGCCGCAACCGTCCCTATCTGTATTGGGCCATGATGGCCGCAGAGATGGTCGGTGCCGTGCCTGTGCCGCTGTATCAGGACGCCAACGCAGAAGAGATGGCCTATGTGCTGGATCATTGTGGCGCGCGTTTTGTGATCGCCGGTGATCAGGAACAGGTCGACAAGGTGCTGGACGTTCAGGATCAGCTGACCCAGTTCGAGCGTATGATCTATCTTGATCCACGCGGATTGCGCAAATACGACCACGCCGCGCTGGACCAGTATAGCGCCGTCCAAGACATGGGTCGCAAGGCCCGCGACAAGCACATCAAAGAGCTTGAAGCGCGTCAGGCCAAGCTGGACTACGACAGCACGGGCGTCATGCTTTATACCTCTGGCACCACGGGCAAGCCCAAAGGTGTGGTGCTGAGCAACCGCAATATTATCGAGACGGCCAAATCCTCTTCCGCTTTCGACAAGCTGCGTCAGACGGACGATATTCTGGCCTATCTGCCGATGGCTTGGGTGGGGGATTTCATCTTTTCCGTCGGGCAGGCGCTGTGGACGGGGTTCTGCACGAACTGCCCTGAAAGCGCAGACACGATGCATGTGGATCTGCGCGAGATCGGCCCGACCTATTATTTCGCCCCACCGCGCGTGTTCGAAACCCAGCTGACATCGGTGATGATCCGGATGGAAGACGCGAGCCGTTTCAAAAAGTGGCTGTTCGACAAATTCATGGCCCATGCGCGCAAGGTGGGCCCCGCCATTCTGGACGGGAAATCCGTGGGTGCGATGGACCGTGCGAAATACGCCTTGGGCGAGCTGATGATCTATGGCCCGCTGAAAAACACGCTTGGCCTCAGCCGCGTGCGCGTCGGCTATACCGCGGGCGAGGCGATCGGGCCGGAGATTTTCGATTTCTACCGCTCGCTCGGGATCAACCTGAAACAGCTTTATGGCCAGACCGAAGCCACCGTCTTCATCACCGCGCAGCCCGATGGCGAAGTGCGCAGTGACACGGTCGGCGTGACCTGCCCCGGCGTGGAGCTGAAGATCGCCGAGAACGGCGAAGTCTTCTACCGCAGCCCCGGCGTTTTTGTGGAGTATTACAAGAACCCCGAAAGCACCGCCGATACCAAGGATGCCGAAGGCTGGGTCGCGACAGGCGACGCGGGCTTTATCGAGGAAGGCACCGGGCATCTGCGCATTATCGACCGCGCCAAAGACGTTGGCAAAATGGCTAATGGCAGCCTGTTTGCGCCGAAATACGTGGAAAACAAGCTGAAGTTCTTCCCCAACATCCTTGAAGCGGTGGTATTCGGCAACGGACGCGACGAATGCACCGCCTTTATCAATATCGACCTGACCGCGGTCGGAAACTGGGCGGAGCGCAACAACATCGGCTATGCGTCCTATCAGGAACTGGCGCGGCATCCGCAGGTGATGGACACGATCCAGAGCCATGTGGAAGAGGTCAACGCCTCTATCGCCGAAGACGAAATGCTGTCGGGCTGTCAGGTGCATCGCTTTGTTGTGCTGCACAAGGAACTTGATGCCGACGACGGAGAGCTGACGCGCACGCGCAAAGTCCGTCGCAAGGTCATCGGCGAGAAGTTCGACGATATCATCACCGCGCTCTACGACGGGTCGCCCTTCTGTCAGCACGGTTACTGAAGTGACCTATGAAGACGGGCGCAAGGGGTCGATCTCGGCCACGCTGGAGGTACGCGACGCCAAGGTGTTCGCAGACACCCGTAAGATGGCCGCGCAATGAGCATGACATCAGGCGGAGCATGCGGGCGCTGCGGTTGCGCAGTGGATTTTAAGACCATTTGGAAGGGGGCTGCGGCGTGAAAGATATGACCGACGGCTATGTCACAGCGGATGGGCGCCAGATTGGCCCCGTTGTGATGGAAATGAAAAACATCACCCTGCGGTTCGGTGGGGTGGAGGCGATCAAGGATATCTCTTTCGACATCCGTCAGGGCGAGATCCGCGCGATCATCGGGCCGAATGGCGCGGGCAAATCATCCATGCTGAACGTGATCAGCGGGTTCTATGTGCCGCAGGAAGGCGAGGTCTGGTACAAGGGCAGCCGCCGTCCGGCGATGAAACCCTTTGAGGTGGCGCAGCAGGGGATCGCACGCACCTTCCAGAACATCGCCCTGTTCGAAGGGATGTCGGTGCTGGACAACGTCATGACGGGGCGTTTGACCAATATGAAGACCGGCATGTTCTGGCAGTCGATCTGGAAGGGCAAGGCGGAGCGCGAAGAGACCGCGAACCGCGAAGTCGCCGAAAAGATCATCGATTTCCTTGAGATTCAGGCGATCCGCAAGACGCCCGTGTCGCGTCTGTCCTACGGCTTGAAGAAACGGGTCGAACTGGCCCGCGCGCTGGCTGCCGAGCCGTCGATCCTGCTGCTGGATGAACCGATGGCGGGTATGAACGTCGAGGAAAAAGAGGACATGAGCCGCTTTATTCTGGATGTGAACGATGAATTCGGCACGACGATTGCCCTGATCGAACACGATATGGGCGTTGTGATGGACCTGAGCGACCGTGTGGTTGTGATGGATTACGGCAAGAAGATCGGCGACGGCACCCCGAGCGAGGTGCGCAACAACCAAGACGTGATCGACGCATATCTGGGGGTTGCACATGACTGATTTTGCCACTGGTTTTGCGATGGGGAGGGTCTGATATGCCTGAGCAACTGGCCTTTACAATCGAGGTGTTCCTGAACGGGCTTATGGCGGGTGTGCTCTATGCACTGGTCGCCCTGGGGTTTGTTCTGATCTACAAAGCCTCGGGTATTTTTAACTATGCCCAAGGGGTTATGGCGCTGTTTGCGGCCCTGACTCTGGCGGGGATCATCGATGGGCAGGTGCCGTTTAGCCACCTGATCAACGCGATCCTGGGCACGGATATTCACCATTTCGGCTGGCACGTGCCGGCGTTCCTCGCGATTTTGCTGACGATGGTGGTGATGATCGCGCTGGCCTATGCGGTGCAGCGGTTGGTCTTCCGCCATCTGGTCGGGCAAGAGCCGATCATCCTTTTCATGGCGACCATCGGTCTGGCCTATTTTCTGGAAGGGGTGGGCGATCTGATGTGGGGGTCCGACATCAAGTCTATGGATGTGGGGCTGCCGCAGGGGCTGAACACCTGGATCGACGACACCACCTTTAATGCCTTTGGCTACGGGTTCTTTATCGATAATCTGGATATCGTGGCCAGCATCATTGCCGCGTTGCTGGTGATCGGCTTGGTGATGTTCGCGCAATACACCAAACAGGGCCGCGCCATGCGGGCTGTGGCGGACGATCACCAAGCGGCTTTGTCTGTCGGCGTGTCACTGAACTTTATCTGGATCCTCGTATGGTCGCTGGCGGGCTTTGTCGCCCTTGTCGCGGGCATCATGTGGGGCACGAAGTCGGGGGTCCAATTCTCGCTCTCGCTGATCGCGCTGAAGGCGTTGCCGGTGCTGATGCTGGGGGGGTTCACCTCTATCCCCGGTGCCATCGTGGGCGGATTGATCATCGGTGTGGGGGAGAAGCTGTTCGAATTCCTGATCGGTGCGCCTTTCCTTGGCGGTGCGACAGAGAACTGGTTCGCCTACATGCTGGCGCTGATCTTTCTGGTGTTCCGTCCGCAGGGCTTGTTCGGGGAGAAGATCATTGAACGTGTGTAGTTTTGGCAACTCCCTGACCGGGGCTTTGCCCCGGAACCCAGGATTTAAAACCATTTGGAACGGGGGGAGCATCTGATGTTCTATCGTGAAGCCGGGGATTTCAGCGCCTCATACGAAGAAGACAGCCAGACGTTTCCGATCAAGTTCGACCGGTATCGCTATTATCTGGTGTTGTTCATCGCCATTGCCGTGATCCCGTTTGTGATCAATGACTATTGGGTGAACTCGCTGTTCCTGCCGTTCCTGATCTACGCCATCGCGGCGATCGGGCTGAACATTCTGGTGGGCTATTGCGGGCAGGTGAGCTTGGGGACCGGTGGTTTTATGGCCGTGGGGGCCTATGCCTGCTACAAATTCATGACCGCCTTTCCCGACGTGAGCATGCTGGTGCATGTGTTGCTGTCGGGGCTGGTGACCGCCGGTGTCGGCGTGTTGTTCGGCCTGCCATCGCTGCGGATCAAAGGGTTCTATCTGGCCGTGGCAACGCTGGCGGCGCAGTTCTTTCTGGTCTGGCTCTTCAACCGTGTGCCGTGGTTCTACAACTACTCTGCCTCGGGCCAGATCAGCGCGCCGGAGCGGACATTCTTCGGAATCGAGATCACCGGACCGAATACGCAGGCCTGGGCGACCTATCTGTTCTGCCTGATGTTCGTGATCTTCAGCGCCTATGTGGCACGCAACCTGACCCGTGGGTCGGTGGGGCGCAAATGGATGGCGATCCGTGATATGGACATCGCGGCCGAGATCATCGGGGTAAACCCGCTGCGGGCAAAACTGACGGCCTTTGCGGTCAGCTCTTTCTTCATCGGCATCTCGGGGGCGCTGTTCTTTGCGGTCTATCTGGGCGCGGTCGAAGTGGGCGAGGCCTTTGGCATCCAGAAATCGTTCCTTGTGCTCTTTATGATCATCATCGGCGGGCTGGGATCGATCTTTGGCAGCTTTGCCGGGGCCGCGTTCCTTGTGCTCTTGCCGGTTGCGTTGAAAATCGTGGGCGTGGACTGGTTCGGCTGGCCGACGGATATCGTGGCGCATCTGCAGCTTGTGATCGTGGGCGGGTTGATCATCATCTTCCTGATCGCGGAACCGCATGGGTTGGCCCAGTTGTGGCGCGTCGCCAAGGAAAAACTGAGATTGTGGCCCTTCCCGCACTAGGGAAGGACGCATGGCCGGGGGGAGGAGACCCAAGGCCGAAGAAGAGACGACCGGGACAACCCGGCAAGATCGGATACATCCAAGGGAGGAAACACCGATGAAACTGAAGATGACTACGTTGGCGCTTGGCGCTGCTCTGGCTGCGGGCCCCGCAATGGCAGAGCTTGTATTCCCGTCGCTCAGCTATCGCACGGGCCCTTATGCGGCAAACGGGATTCCCTTTGCCGACGGCTATGCGGATTACTTCACGCTGCTGAACGAACGTGATGGCGGTATCGGCGGCGAACCGATCCGGATGATCGAATGTGAAACCGGCTATAACACCGAAAAGGGTGTGGAATGCTATGAAAGCACCAAGGGCGAAGGCGCGCTGGTCTATCAACCGCTGTCCACCGGCATCACCTATCAGCTGATCCCCAAAGCGACGGCAGATGGCATCCCTGTCCACTCCATGGGGTATGGCCGGACATCCGCCAAAGACGGGTCGGTGTTCAAGAATATCTTCAACTACCCCACCAACTACTGGGACGGCGCTTCGGTCGCGATCAAGCACCTGCTGGATCTGAACGGTGGCAGCCTTGAAGGTAAGAAGATCGCGCTGGTCTATCACAACTCTGCCTACGGCAAAGAGCCGATCCGCACCCTGGAAGAGCTGGGCAAAAAGCACGGGTTCGAACTGTCCTTGCTGCCCGTTGACCACCCCGGTCAGGAACAGAAATCCCAGTGGTTGCAGATCCGTCGTGAAAAGCCGGACAATGTGATCATGTACGGTTGGGGTGTGATGAACCAGGTCGCCGTGCAGGAAGCCGCGAACATCCGCTATCCGATGGATCAGTTCATCGGCATCTGGTGGTCCGGTTCCGAGAACGACGTGCGTCCAGCGGGTGACAAAGCCAATGGCTACAAGGCGCTGACGTTCCATAACGTGGGCGATGACTTCCCCGTGTTCGACGACATCCAGAAGTATGTTGTTGATACTGGCAAGGCCGCAGGCGCGGGCGACCAGATCGGGACCGCGTTGTATAACCGTGGCCTTTACGCCGCGATGCTGGCTGCCGAAGCTGCCAAAACGGCGCAGGGTATCCATGACACCAAGGCGCTGACACCGGCGCAGATGCGTGACGGCATGGAAGCACTGGATATCACCGAAGCCAAGATGGCGGATCTGGGTCTGCCGAACTTTGGGCCAGAGTTCACGGTGTCTTGTGAAAACCACGGTGGGAACGGCTATGGTGCTGTGGCGCAGTGGGATGCTGCTGCCGACAGCTGGAGCCTGATCACCGACTACATCCAGTCGGACCAAGACGTGCTGGCCCCGCTGGTGACCGAAGATGCGCAGGCCTTTGCCGCGGAATCCGGTATCGAACCCAGCTGCTAAGCGCAGCCCTTGAACAGGGGCGCGGCGGCATTGTTGCCGCGCCCGACCCCCACGCCACCTAGTGAAAGAGACACCCATGCTGGATGCCACCCCAACGCCCGACGCGCAGGTCGAGACCCTTCTTGAGGTCAATAATATCGAGGTGATCTATAACTCGGTCATTCTGGTGCTGAAGGGCGTGAGCCTGAAGGTGCCCAAGGGCGGTATCACGGCCCTGTTGGGCGGCAATGGCGCGGGCAAGACCACGACGCTCAAGGCGATTTCCAACCTGCTGCATTCCGAACGGGGCGAGGTCACCAAAGGGTCGATCAAATACCGCAATGATCCGGTGCACAAGCTCGACCCCGCAGAGATGGTGAAACGCGGTGTCGTGCAGGTGATGGAGGGGCGGCATTGCTTTGAACACCTCACCATCGAAGAGAACCTGCTGACCGGTGCCTATACCCGCAGTGACGGCAAGGCGGCGATCGCGCGGGATCTGGAAATGGTGTACGACTATTTCCCACGGCTGCGCGAACGGCGCAAATCGCAGGCGGGCTATACCTCGGGCGGGGAACAGCAGATGTGCGCCATTGGTCGCGCTCTGATGTCGCGCCCTGAAACGATCCTGCTGGACGAGCCATCGATGGGTCTTGCGCCGCAGTTGGTCGAACAGATTTTCGAGATCGTCAAATCGGTGAATGAAAACGAAGGTGTGACCTTCTTGCTGGCCGAACAGAACACCAACGTTGCCCTGCGCTTTGCGCATTACGGCTATATTCTGGAATCCGGTCGCGTCGTGATGGACGGCCCTGCCGCCGACCTGCGCGAGAACCAGGACGTTAAGGAATTCTACCTTGGCATGTCGGACGAGGGGCGCAAATCCTTCCGCGATGTCCGCAGCTATCGGCGCCGCAAACGCTGGCTCAGCTGATCCAGCGCACGGCCCACGAGTTTTCCATTTCCTGACCACCCAGATGAATTGCGAGTAAGCGACATGGCACAGACGTCTTATTTTGACAGCCTAGAGACCCGCAGCCCCGAGACACGGGCGGCCGATCTTGCCCGGACCTTGCCCGCGCAGATCGCTCGGGCGCAGGCGCTGCCGGGCTATGCCGGATCGTTGGACGGGGTCGCGCCAGACACGATCACCAATGTCGAGGCGCTGGCCGCGCTGCCGGTTCTGCGTAAATCCGAGATCGGGAAACAGCAGGCGCAGTCGGCCCCCTTTGGCGGTTTCACCACCAAACCCGCCCATGCGTTTACCCATATCTTCCAGTCTCCCGGCCCGATCTACGAACCCTCGTCCGACGCGCCGGACTGGTGGCGCATGGGGCGGTTCCTGCATGCGGTGGGGATTGGCGAGGGCGACATCGTCCAGAACTGTTTCGGCTATCACCTGACACCTGCGGGCATGATCTTTGAATCCGGTGCGCGGGCTGTGGGGGCGGCGGTGCTGCCGGCGGGCACCGGGCAGACCGAACTGCAGGTCATTGCCGCGCGCGATATAGGCACGACCGCCTATGCTGGCACGCCGGATTACCTCAAGATCATTCTCGAAAAAGCGGATGAGATGGGGGTGACCCTTGGCATCACCAAGGCGGCCGTGGGCGGGGGCGCGCTGTTCCCGTCCTTGCGCGACTATTATGCAGAGCGGGGGATCACCTGTTTGCAAAGCTATGCAACGGCGGATCTGGGCAACATCGCCTACGAAAGCCCCGCCGCCGAAGGCATGATCGTGGACGAGAATGTAATCGTCGAGATCGTGACCCCCGGCACCGGCACCCCCGTCGCTCCGGGCGAGGTGGGCGAGGTCGTGGTGACCACCTTGAACTCCGACTATCCGCTGATCCGTTTCGCCACAGGCGACCTGAGCGCCGTGCTGCCGGGGGCGTCTCCTTGCGGGCGGACCAATATGCGCATCAAGGGCTGGATGGGCCGTGCGGATCAGACCACCAAGATCAAGGGCATGTTCGTACGCCCCGAACAGGTCGCGGCGCTTGTCGCGCATCACCCCGAGGTCACGAAGGCCCGCGTGGTGGCAAGCCGTGCGAATGAACAGGACGTCATGACCGTGCATCTTGAGACGACGGGTGATGACGCGGACAGCTACGGTGCCTCTGTTGCCGCGCTTCTCAAGCTGAAGGGCAAGGTCGTGCTGGCCGCGCCGGGCAGCCTGCCCAACGACGGATTGGTGATCGAAGACCAGCGTAGCTATGACTGACCCGTGCTGAAGGCACGCATTATGGCACCGGAGATTCAGGCACAAAGGCAGGATCACGCCTTTGCACTTGCGCCTCGCGCTACAATTTTCAGTCATCCCGCTGGTATTTCCGACTGAATTAGTCGAAACCGATCGCATGACGACACAGGATATCAATACAAGCCCCGCCGCCGTGAAAAGATCGCGGGATGGCGTGCGTTTACTGGCGGGGGTTGCGGTCGCGATTGCGGCGACCTGTGCCTTGCCGATGGTGGCCGTTTTGCTGGCCGCGCTGGTTGGGGGCACCGATACCGTGCGCCACCTGATCGATACGGTGCTGCTGGGGTACGCGGGCACCACCCTTCTGCTGGTCGCAATGGTGGCCACGGGCACCTTTGCCTTGGGCGTGGGGACCGCGTGGCTGGTGACCATGACCCGCTTCCCCGGTGCCCGCATGCTTGAGATCGCGCTGGTGCTGCCGCTGGCTTTTCCCGCCTATGTGCTGGCCTATGCCTACACGCATATCCTTGACCACCCCGGAATTGTGCAAACGGTGCTGCGTGACGTCACGGGTTGGGGGCCGCGCGACTACTGGTTCCCGGAAATCCGGTCCCTTGGGGGCGCGGCCTTGATGCTGGTGCTGGTGCTTTATCCCTACGTCTACCTCTTGGCGCGCGCCGCGTTCTTGCAGCAATCCGCCACGACGTTTCTGGCAGCACGTGCCTTGGGTAGCAGTGCCTGGGCGGCCTTCTTCAAGGTGAGCCTGCCGCTGGCCCGACCGGCGATTGCCGCAGGTGTTCTGTTGACCGTCATGGAGACAATCGCCGATTTCGGCACTGTCGCCTATTTCAGTGTGCAGACCTTTGCGACAGGGATCTACACCAGCTGGTTTTCCCTGTTCGACCGCGCTGGTGCGGCCCAGCTTGCACTGTGCTTGCTCAGTTTTGCGCTGCTGCTCGCGATGCTGGAGCGTATCCAGCGCGGCAAGGCGCAATACCACGATCCGGCGCGTCGTGCCGTGGCGATGCCGCCCGCGCAGCTTAAGGGGTGGCAGGCCGCCGCCGCGATGCTGGCCTGCGGTATTCCCGTTATCTTTGGGGCGATCCTGCCGGTGATCGTGCTGATCTGGATGGGCATCGGGTCAGAGCAAGACCTGCTGAGCCCGCGCTATCTGGGCTTCATCCGCAACTCTGCCACGCTGGCGGGGGTGGCGGCGGTGCTGACCGTGGCCGCTGCAGTCTGCGTGGGGTTCTTCCAGCGGTTGCGTCCGGGCAAGCTGTCGTTCGGTGCAGGCTATATCGCGCGGTTGGGCTATGCGGTGCCGGGCGGGGTGATTGCCGTGGGGCTGATGGTGCCCTTTGCGACCTTTGATAACCAGCTTGATGCCTGGATGCGCAGCACCTTCGACATATCGACCGGGCTGCTGGTCACCGGGTCGATCTGGCTGCTCGTCGCCGCCTATATGGTACGCTTCCTTGCGGCGGCTCTGGGGGCGTATGAGGGCGGGCAGGCGATGGTGCATGCCAACATGGACTCTGCCGCACGGTCATTGGGGGAAACCCCTGTGGGCACGCTGCGCCGTGTGCATCTACCGATCCTGTCGCCAAGCCTGCTGACCGCGTTGCTGATCGTTTTCGTCGATGTGATGAAAGAGCTGCCTGCAACGCTAATCATGCGGCCATTCAACTACGACACGCTGGCGGTACAGGCTTACCGGCTGGCAAGCGACGAGCGGCTGGACGGGGCGGCGGTGCCGAGCCTTGTGATCGTGGCAATGGGATTGCTCCCCGTGATCCTGATCTGCCGTCAGGTCGGACGGCAGAAATAAACATTTTGCTTTGCGCATGAAAAAACCGCACCGGCCAGGGGCCGATGCGGTTCAATGTCGTGTCTCTGCCGTGGCAGGCTGGGATTATTCCCAGCCAACCGCGTTAAAGATTTTCTGTGCTGTGGGGATGTTCTTGGCCACTTCGGACAGGTTCACCTCGTCTGCTTTGAATTCGCCAAGCTTCTCGACCGAGTCCGCAAGCTCTACACCTTCGACGGCGGGGAATTCGTCGTTCCCAGCAGAGAAGTAGGACTGCGCGCTGTCGGAGGACAGATACTCGAGGAACTTGACCGCGTTGTCACGGTTTGGCGCATTGGCTGCAACACCGGCACCCGACAGGTTCATGTGCGCGCCGTTGCCTTCCTGGTCGGGGAACACCAGACCGATTTTATCCAGATCGGCGCTCAGCCCGTCTACTTCGGTGCGGATGGCACGGGCAAAGTAGTAGGAGTTCGAGACGGAGATTTCGCATTCGCCCGATACCAGACCGCGCAGCTGGTCGGTGTCACCGCCCTGTGGTGCACGTGCCATGTTGTTCACAACGCCCTGTGCCCATTCGGTGGCTTTCTCTTCGCCGTGGTGCGTGACCAACGCCGCCAGCAGGGTCTGGTTGTAGGAGTTGGTGGAGGAACGGATGCAGACCTGACCTTCATAGGCAGGATCGGCAAGATCCAGATAGTTCTGTGGTGGGTTGTCTACAGCGTCCTTGCTGTAAAAGATGATCCGCGCGCGCTGAGAAAAGCCGAACCAGTCGTTGTCGGCGTCTTGCAGGTTGCTGGGGATACGCTCTTCGAGGATGTCGCTGTCAACGGATTGCAGCAGGCCCATTTCCTTGGCGCGGCTCAGGCGGCTGGTGTCGACGGTGATCAGAACGTCCGCGGGGGAGTTTGCACCCTCGGCTTCCATACGCGCCAGCAGCTCGTCTGCTTTGCCTTCGATGCGGTTGATGGTGATGCCGGTCTGCTCGGTAAAGTCGGAATACAGACGTTCGTCTGTGTCGTAGTGACGCGAGGAGTAGAGGTTCAGCTGCCCTTCGGCCAATGCTGGCATCGCAACTGTGGCCATCAAGGCGGCCGTGAAAGCGGATTTCGTCAGAGTCATCAGGTGACCTCCATCTGTGTAAAACCTATAAAAAAAGTAAGAAACAGATTTGAGGGCTGATATCAAGGAATACTTGAGTGAATTAATAGGACAAGCGTCTTGCCGCGAAGGGGCGGCAAGACGCGCGGGATCAGTCGCCGATTTTGTCCTGAGTCTTTGTGTCAAAATCGCTGGCATCGTGCCGTTCGTGCAGCTGCATTTCGGGTTCACCGAAGGGTCGGTTGACCATGCGACCACGTGTAACGGCAGGGCGCGCGTCGATCTTCTTGGCCCATTTCATCAGGTTTTCGTAGGAATCGACATTCAGGAACTCTGCCGCGTCATAGAGACGGCCCAGAACCAGCTGCCCGTACCATGCCCAGATCGCCATATCCGCGATCGAATATTCGCCCGCCATGTATTCGTTATCGGCAAGGTGACGATCGAGCACGTCAAGCTGGCGCTTGGTCTCCATCGCGAAACGGTCGATGCAGTACTTAATTTTGACCGGCGCATAGGCGTAGAAATGGCCAAAGCCGCCGCCAAGATATGGCGCGCTGCCCATTTGCCAGAACAGCCACGACATACATTCGGTGCGCTGGCTTGGGTCTTTGGGGATGAACTCGCCGAATTTCTCGGCCAGATGCAGCATGATCGACCCGGATTCAAACAGGCGCTGCGGCGCGTCGCCGGACCGGTCCATCATCGCGGGAATTTTGGAGTTCGGGTTGATGTCGACAAAGCCGGATCCGAATTGATCCCCTTCGCCGATGTTGATCAGCCACGCGTCATACTCGGCGCCCTTGTGCCCGGCGGCCAGAAGTTCTTCCAGCAGCACGGTGACTTTGACGCCATTGGGCGTCGCGAGGGAGTAAAGCTGATAGGGATGTTTGCCGACCGGCAGCTCTTTGTCTGCGGTGGGGCCTGCGATGGGGCGGTTGATATTGGCGAATTTGCCGCCATTGCCGGGTTCCCACTCCCATACGGCGGGTGGGGTGTAGTCGGGCAGATCGGTCATGAGATCCCTTTCAGTTCGTCTGATGAAGTCTGAAGAGAACCTAAGCGGTATTGGGGGGATCGCAAGAGGTCAGCACAGATTGGCTGAGGCAGGGGGGGGGCGCGGTTGACGGCGGCCCAAACGAAAAAAGCCGCCCCCGAAGGAGCGGCCTTTAATCAAATGCGCGCGAAGCTTAACCCTGACGGGCTTTGAAACGGCGCTGCGTTTTGTTGATTACGTAAACGCGGCCTTTGCGACGCACAACGCGGCAGTCACGGTGCCGGTTCTTGAGCGAGCGGAGCGAATTGCGAACCTTCATGGTCGTTCTCCTGTGTCGTGGCGCGGGCCAGCGCCGGGTTGCGGGCAGTTCAGCGAATGCTGAACCATGAATTAGGTGGTGGGCGATACTGGGATCGAACCAGTGACCCCTTCGATGTCAACGAAGTGCTCTACCGCTGAGCTAATCACCCCCTATGTAGCACGAAATTTGCACCCCAAACCAAATCGGGGCGCGAGATATTCGCGCCGGTAGCGGGGTCTATAAATAGAGTCGGAGGCATGATCAAGGGGTTTTGGCTTTGTAAAAACATGCGCTATGATCATTCTTGAAAGGTGCAACAATGCCACACATCGCCTACGAAGTCGTTCGCCCCGATCAAGCCCGTTCCTGCGCGGTGTTTGCATCCCCTCATTCGGGGCGGAATTACAGCTTTTCCTTCCTGCGGTCCACGGTGTTGGACGGGCATAGTATACGCTCGTCAGAGGACGCGTTTGTTGATCTTTTGTTTAATTCTGCCCCCCATTTCGGGGCCCCGTTTCTGATGGCGGGGGCACCTCGTGCGTTCCTTGATCTGAACCGGTCCCGAGACGAGCTTGACCCGGCCCTGATCGAAGGGGTTCGGCGGCAGGCGCATAACCCGCGGGTTGCCTCCGGATTGGGGGTTATTCCGCGTGTCGTGGCGAACGGGCGCTCGATTTATCAAGGCAAATTAACACTGGATGAAGCACGGGCGCGAATTGCCACCTATTGGGTGCCGTACCACGATATGTTGCAAAGCCTGCTGAACGACGCGCGGGCGGATCACGGGCAGGCGATCTTGGTGGATTGCCATTCGATGCCGCACGAGGCGATGGATGGCGTCGCGCGTATGGGATTGAAACGGCCTGAAGTGGTCTTGGGTGACCGGTTCGGCGCGGCAGCCAGCAGCGATGTTGTGGATCAGATAGAGGCCGCTTTCGTCAAGGCAGGGTTCACGGTCACACGCAACACGCCGTTTGCGGGGGCCTATATCACCCAAGCTTACGGTCGTCCGGCACGGGGGCAGCACGCGGTGCAGGTCGAATTGGACCGGTCGATGTATATGAACGAATCTCTGGTGCGCCCCAACGGTGATTTCGAGGATGTCCAAAAAGCGCTTCGCGGCGTTGTGGCAGAGATTGCGCGGATCCGTCCCGAAAGCCTCGCCCTCGCAGCGGAGTGATCAGCGCAGCGCACGCCCCTTGACGATTGCCTTGTCCCCGAACCGGTTGCGGATGGCATCTGTTGCCCGCTCTGCCTGACCCCGGCGGGCGGCATCCGGGTCCAGCAGGTCGCCCGCGGTATCGGCGCCGTCAGCGGCGCTCAGGTCCGAAATGCCACACCCAAGCAGGCGGAAAGGCCCCGGTTCACCAAGCTGGTCAAACAGCCCGCGCGCGGTGCGGTAGATGCGGTCGGCCAGTTGCGTCGGGTCATACAGCGACACCCGCCGCGTGATCAGCGAGAAATCGGCCCGTTTGAGCTTGAGCACGACAACCCGGCCAGCAAGGTCTTTGGCCTTGGCGCGGTCCGCCACCTTTTGCGCCATGCGCCACAGATGTCCGTCCAGCAGGTCGGGGTCGGAGGTGTCTTCGTTGAAGGTGGTTTCGTTGCTGATGGATTTCATCGGTTCATGCGCGGAAACACGGCGGTTGTCTTGGCCGCGTGCCAGATGCCATAGGCGGTCGCCCATACTGCCGAAACGCGCGATCAGGTCGGTCCTTTCCCATCGCAGCAGGTCCGCGAAGGTCTGGATGCCGGCCTTGTTCAGCGACCCGAGCGTGGCCGCGCCCACGCCCCAGATCATGCTCACCGGTTTGTCGTTTAGAAACCTCTGTGTTTCTTCCTTGCCGATCACTGAAAACCCGTGCGGCTTATCAAGGTCAGAGGCGACTTTGGCCAAAAACTTGTTGTGTGACAGTCCGATAGAGCCGGTTAGCCCCAGTTCGACCTTCATGCGACGCACCAGTCGCGCAAGCATCACGGCAGGGGGTGCCCCGTGCAGCTTGGTTGTGCCGGTCATGTCCAGAAACGCCTCGTCCAGCGACAGCGGCTGCAGGGCGGGGGTGAGCTCTTCCATCATGGCGCGGATCGCGCGGGAGGCTTCGACATATGCATCCATGCGTGGCTTGATGATGATCGCTTCGGGGCAGAGTTTGAGCGCCTGGAACATCGGCATGGCAGACCGGACCCCTTTGATCCGCGCGATATAGCAGGCGGTCGACACGACCCCACGGCGTCCGCCCCCGATGATCACGGGCTTGCCATTCAGCGCCGGATTGTCGCGTTTCTCCACGGAGGCGTAGAAGGCATCGCAATCCATATGGGCGATGGAAAGGTCGAATAATTCGGGGTGTGACGAGATACGCGGGCTGCCGCAGGCAGAGCACCGGCGCGCGGGCGCGATTTCGGACAGGCAGTCTCGGCAGAGGGCGGGCATGGCGGTCAGGTAGGGTTAAGAGCTGGTTAACGCAAGTCTACCCGATCACACGCGACTTCGCCATGCACATACGTGCAGCGTCGAGTAGAGTGAGGAAAGCGGATGCGAGGTGGGCAAAGAAAGACCCCCGCCTGAAGCGGGGGGAGGTGACGGGCTTCAGGAAGAACCAGCCCGTCGGGGAGTATCACCAAAGTAAGGTTGCCATATGAATGTCATAAAACATACACGGAACTTCCAGTTGCTGGCAGCCAGTTCACGTTTGTTACCGATTTATCACATAGGCGAAAATGCGCTATTTGTTGGGTTTCGCGCATTTCGGCTGCGTTCAGGGCAGCTCTGCCAGCACCGCGCGGGCGGCGGCGGCAGGGTCTTCGGCCTGCCAGATCGGGCGGCCAACGACGATGTGATCCGCCCCATCCAAGATCGCCTGACCCGGTGTTGCCACGCGTTTCTGGTCGCCAAGGGCCGCCCCGCTTGGTCGCACGCCGGGGGTGACGATCAGCTTGCCGTTCGCCTCGGGTAGGGCACGGATCAGGCGCGCCTCTTGCGGGGAGGCGATGACGCCGTCAGCACCGGCCTCCAGCGCGCGCGCGGCACGGGTCTGGACCAGATCGGGGATATCGCCCGACTGAATCATCGCCGCGTCCAGATCGTTGCGGTCCAGAGATGTCAAGATGGTCACCGCCAAAATCTTGGTGCGGGATCCCGCGGCGCCTTCCATCGCGGCGCGGACAACATGGGGGTCACCGTGCACGGTCAGAAAATCGAGGTCGAACTGCGCAAGCCCGCGCACCGCTGCTTCGACTGTCGCGCTGATATCGAACAGTTTCATGTCCAGAAAAATGCGTTTGCCGTGTTCCTGAATCAGCTCGTTCGCAAGCGCTAGGCCGCCGCCCGTCAACATGCCCAGACCAATTTTATAAAAGCTCACCGCGTCGCCCAGCTTTTGGGTTAGTTCAAGGCCGGCAACAGCGTGGGGGACATCAAGGGCAACGATCAGGCGGTCATCTGACATGGGGCGGGCTCCGAAGTGATGAGATTTGGCAAACGCCGGAGGCTTACGGTGTTCGACATGACATGTCTATGAAAACAGGGATCGCGCAAAGAAAAAGGCCCGGGCAGCGCAATCGCTGTCCGGGCGAGTATCAGAGACGTGCAGGCAGGCAGTTGTCTCTGGATTGGGCGGGACACGCGCCGGGACGGGCGCGCAGGCAGTTCCGCCAAAACTGTAAATCAGGCGGCGCGAAGGCCGGGAAGGTTGGCGACATGACGCAACCAGGCTTTTGGGTCGAACCGAGGGCGGCCACTGCGTTGTGCGGGCTTCTGGGCGCGGATCTCGGAATACATGCCGCCGCGGCTTATATGGCGACGCTCGGCCTGTTTAGTCAGGCCTTTGGCAGCTTGATCAAAAGACATCGTCATCGGCGCGTTGATGGCGCAGGCATATTTGCGGGACCGATCGCCATCGTGGACGGTGACCAAAGCTTCAAAGCACTGCTCTGCCGCGTTGTAGATAACGTCGTTCATCTGGATCTGGCGCGTCTGCATGTTCGTACCTCAAGAATTTGTTGTACTGATTAAAGTCGGCTCGATTTGTTTTCGTTCATCTGACAGTACAATGTATGTGTGACTAAATGGTTCCACTGGGGCGCATCCGTCATGTGGATAAATATAAATTTTCGCCTAAAATCAGTCAATTAACATTTTTGTAATTATTTCTTGCCATGAGCGACAAATTGCGAAACTGCATTTTTCTTGTGGGATTCCAATGTGTTCGCAATGTGGCGAAATCCCACCAGTCTGATAAATAATCTCAAAAGATGTATTTTTCTGTTGACGTATTTGTGAGGCGACTCTCTTGAATCCCTTCCTTCTGTCCCCAAATTCAATCCCGAGGATCACGCCATGATGTGCTGCAAAGCAGGCATCTTCTTTGTGGTCGCTTTAAGAAAAGGAGAAGCTCATGGACTTGAGCAAGTTCACAGAACGGTCGCGCGGCTTTATTCAGGCTGCGCAAACAATCGCGACGCGTGAAAGCCACCAACGGCTGACGCCGGAACATTTATTGAAAGCACTGCTGGATGACGACCAAGGGCTGGCGAGCAATCTGATTGCTGCTGCCGGTGGCGATCCTGCACGTGTGACTGAAACTCTGACGCTGTCTTTGGGCAAGCTGCCCAAGGTGTCGGGCGACGCCGCGCAGGTATACCTTGATAATACCACCGCAAAGGTGCTGGCCGAAGCAGAGACACTGGCCAAAAAAGCGGGCGACAGCTTTGTGCCGGTCGAACGCGTGCTGATGGCCCTTGCGATGGTGAAATCCGGTGCGAAAACCGCGTTGGATGCGGGTAAGGTCACCGCACAGGGGTTGAACGCCGCTATCAATGATATCCGGAAAGGGCGCACGGCTGATACAGCCAGTGCGGAAGACGGGTATGAGGCGCTCAAGAAGTACAGCCTTGATCTGACGGAACGTGCCCGCGAAGGCAAAATCGACCCGATCATCGGTCGGGACGAGGAAATTCGTCGCGCCATGCAGGTGTTGAGCCGCCGTACCAAGAACAACCCTGTGCTGATCGGTGAGCCCGGCGTGGGTAAAACCGCGATTGCCGAGGGGCTCGCCCTGCGGATCGTGGATGGCGATGTGCCCGAATCCCTGCGCAACAAACGCTTGCTGGCGCTGGACATGGGCGCGCTGATTGCTGGTGCGAAGTATCGTGGCGAGTTCGAAGAACGGTTGAAAGCCGTCTTGACCGAAGTCACCGAAGCTGCGGGCGAGGTAATCCTGTTCATTGACGAGATGCACACGCTGGTGGGTGCCGGCAAGGCGGACGGCGCGATGGACGCGGCCAACCTCATCAAACCGGCTTTGGCACGGGGTGAATTGCACTGCGTTGGTGCGACGACCTTGGACGAATACCGTAAGTATGTCGAAAAAGATGCAGCGCTTGCCCGTCGGTTCCAGCCTGTGATGGTCAGCGAACCTACGGTCGAGGATACGGTGTCGATCCTGCGAGGCATTAAGGAGAAGTACGAGCTGCACCATGGTGTGCGGATCAGCGACTCTGCCCTTGTGGCGGCGGCGACCCTGTCGCACCGCTATATCACGGACCGTTTCCTGCCCGACAAGGCAATCGACCTTGTGGACGAGGCCGCGAGCCGTCTGCGGATGGAAGTCGACAGCAAACCGGAAGAGCTGGATGCGCTGGACCGTCAGATCATGCAGCTTCAGATCGAAGCCGAGGCGTTGAAGAAAGAGGACGACGCTGCCAGCAAGGACCGCCTGGACAAGTTGGAGAAAGAGCTGGGGGATCTGCAGGAAAAGGCCGATGCCATGACCGCGCAGTGGCAGGGCGAACGTGATCGCCTTGAGGGCGCGCGCGAGCTGAAAGAGCAGCTGGACCGTGCCCGCGCCGAGCTTGAGATCGCCAAGCGCGAAGGCAACCTCGCCAAAGCGGGGGAGCTTTCCTATGGCGTGATCCCGCAGCTTGAACGCAAACTGGGCGAGGCCGAAGAGAACGAAGCCGACGTTATGGTCGAAGAGGCCGTGCGCCCGGACCAGATCGCCAGCGTCGTCGAACGTTGGACGGGTATCCCCGCGGGTCGTATGCTGGAAGGTGAGCGGGACAAGTTGCTGCGCATGGAGGACCAGTTGCACAACCGTGTCATTGGTCAGAACCTCGCCGTCAAAGCTGTGTCGAACGCGGTGCGCCGTGCGCGTGCTGGCCTGAACGACGAGGCCCGCCCCTTGGGCAGCTTCCTGTTCCTCGGGCCGACTGGTGTCGGTAAGACCGAGCTGACCAAAGCCGTCGCCGAATTCCTGTTCGACGACGAGAACGCGATGGTGCGGATCGACATGTCTGAGTTCATGGAGAAACATGCCGTGGCCCGTCTGATCGGCGCGCCTCCCGGGTATGTTGGCTATGACGAAGGTGGCGTATTGACCGAAGCCGTGCGGCGCAGACCCTATCAGGTCGTGCTGTTCGACGAGGTCGAGAAGGCGCACCCCGACGTGTTCAACGTGTTGCTGCAGGTCTTGGATGATGGTGTGCTGACGGATGGTCAGGGCCGTAAGGTCGACTTCAAGCAGACGCTGATCGTGCTGACCAGCAACCTTGGGGCGCAAGCGCTGAGCCAGTTGCCCGAAGGGGGCGACATGGCGCAGGCGAAACGGGATGTGATGGATGCGGTGCGGGCTCACTTCCGCCCCGAATTCCTGAACCGACTGGATGAAACGGTGATCTTTGACCGCTTGGCACGTGCCGACATGGCGGGGATCGTCGACATTCAGGTGAACCGTCTGCTGAAGCGTCTCGCCGGTCGCAAGATCGGGTTGGAGTTGGACGAAGCTGCGCGCAAGTGGCTTGCCGACGAAGGCTATGATCCGGTGTTCGGGGCGCGGCCGCTGAAGCGGGTGATCCAGCGTGCATTGCAAGACCCGCTGGCCGAGATGATCTTGGCCGGTGACGTGCTGGATGGGGATCTTATCCCCGTGCAGGCTGGTGCCGAAGGGCTGATCATCGGCGACCGCGTGGCCGCCAGCAACCGCGCCAAACCGGACGAAGCGACCGTCCACTAGGTACATAGTATATAGTGTGGTGATGTGATCGGGCAGGGCCGGGGGAAACCTCGGCCCTGTTCGCATGTGTTGCCCTGACATTCCGGTGTGTCTCCTGAAATGTAGCGGATTGCATTTGGTAGGCGCGACAACCCGCAGTAGGCTACCCACGTATATTGGTAAGGAGCGCCTGTTATGGCCTATCGCTGGATCAACACACTCACGGATAAAGACGTCACCCCGCATGCTGCATTTATGAACCGACGTCAGATCATGGGGGGCGCTTTGGCGGGGATCGGGTTGGCCGGTATCGCGGGGCGCAGCTCTGCCGCGCCCGAGGGGCTAGAGCCGAACAGTTATGAAGATATCACCAGCTACAATAACTACTATGAATTCGGCACCGGTAAGGACGACCCCGCCAGATACGCGGACCGTCTGACGATTGAACCCTGGACGGTGCAGATTGACGGGCTGGTCGACAAGCCCGGTGCCTATGGGTTCGACGACATTATGCAACAGATGACGATCGAAGAGCGTATCTATCGTTTCCGCTGTGTCGAGGCGTGGTCAATGGTGGTCCCGTGGAACGGGTTCGAACTGGCGGACCTGCTGAATATGGCCGGTGTGCAGTCCGGCGCGAAATACGTCGCCTTCGAGACTGCGCTGCGTCCTGATGAAATGCCCGGCGTCGCCTATAATGTGCTCGACTGGCCCTACGTCGAAGGGTTGCGTCTGGACGAAGCGATGCACCCGCTGACGATTATGGCCACTGGCATCTATGGCAAGGACATCCCGAAACAGAACGGCGCACCGCTGCGGTTGGTCGTGCCGTGGAAATATGGCTATAAGTCGATCAAATCCGTGGTGCGGATCACCCTCACGGACACTCAGCCGCCGACCAGTTGGAACAAGGCGAATGCAGGGGAATACGGCTTCTATAGTAATGTGAACCCCGAGGTCGATCACCCCCGTTGGTCGCAGGCCAGCGAAAGGGTCATCGGTGGCGGTCTTTTCTCCAAGCGGATCCCGACGCTGATGTTCAACGGGTACGAGGCCGAGGTCGCAGAGCTCTATGCCGGTATGGACCTGAGCAAGGATATCTAAACCCGTGTCCTCTATAGAAGTGAGCAGGGCGGTATGATCGATCGCCTGAATACCGTCGCGCGACGTGTTCCGACATGGGTCGTATATATAGTGGGGCTTCTGCCAATCCCGTGGTTGCTGTTTCAGGCACAGACCGGCGGGCTGGGGGCGGAGCCGATCAAGGCGTTGGAAAAAGAACTGGGGTTGCTGGCCTTGCAACTGTTGATCGCCGGGTTGGCGATCACGCCCGCGCGGCGCTACCTTCGGCTGAACCTCATCAAGTTTCGCCGCGCCCTGGGATTGCTCGCCTTTATATATGTCTCGTTGCACCTGTTGGTATGGCTGGTGCTGGATGTCGGGATTCTGTCGCAGATCTGGGCCGACATTCTGAAGCGCCCGTATATCACGATCGGCATGGCGGGTTTTGCCTGTCTTGTCCCCTTGGCAGCGACATCGAACAACTTCTCGATCCGCAAGCTTGGGGCCACGTGGCGCAAGCTGCACCGGTTAACCTATCTGGCTGCAATTTTGGCTGGGGTGCACTTCATCTGGCTGGTCAAAGGTTTCCAGATCGAACCTCTCCTCTATATGGCGGCGATTCTGGCTTTGCTGCTGCTCCGACTCCCCAAGCGGCGCTGATTCCGAATCTGGGCGGTGGCACGGGCCAGGGATTGTGCCGGATTCGGACCGGGGGAGGGGAAACAATCCACATTAACGCTCCGAGTTTGTGGATAACCCGCGCGGGCGTAAGTGATGCGGGGCAATGACGTGTTGGCGTGCGAAATAAAGCTGCGCAAAACACGAGGCCCGCGGAATTTTCAAAAATCAAACCATTGTTTTTATAGGAAAATTCGGAAAGTAGCGAAAAACTGTCATAATCCGAAAAAAGGGGTTGCGGGTATTTGGAACAAACCTTAGAACGCCCCTTACCGGAGACGCAGACACGCTGACACGGGGCGCTAGACGGGGACAACGGGTTACGGTTCGGGTCTTACGTAGCGGGAAAATTCTGAGGTAATTGAGGCGGGGCGCGCTGAGAGTTTACGGCGCATCTTGGTTTCTTTTGTCTCGACGCTCTTTGAAATTGATAGATATCTGAAGAGATATGTGGGCGGTTTGGTTCATTCGATGGATCAACGTCTGTATATCGCGCTCTTAGGCTTCGGCCGATGATGGAGTGTCAGCTTCACTGTTTGGACGGCTTTTCGTTACTTTGGTAACTTTAAGCACTTCAAACGGAGAAAACGCCTGTATCATTCAGTAAGTGATGCAGGTTTGATGTGCAGAGGTTCGACGTCAAGGATACGCAGTAATGCGTTTCAACTTGAGAGTTTGATCCTGGCTCAGAACGAACGCTGGCGGCAGGCCTAACACATGCAAGTCGAGCGCACCTTCGGGTGAGCGGCGGACGGGTTAGTAACGCGTGGGAACATACCCTTTTCTACGGAATAGCCTCGGGAAACTGAGAGTAATACCGTATAAGCCCTTCGGGGGAAAGATTTATCGGGAAAGGATTGGCCCGCGTTAGATTAGATAGTTGGTGGGGTAATGGCCTACCAAGTCTACGATCTATAGCTGGTTTTAGAGGATGATCAGCAACACTGGGACTGAGACACGGCCCAGACTCCTACGGGAGGCAGCAGTGGGGAATCTTAGACAATGGGCGCAAGCCTGATCTAGCCATGCCGCGTGTGTGATGAAGGTCTTAGGATCGTAAAGCACTTTCGCCAGGGATGATAATGACAGTACCTGGTAAAGAAACCCCGGCTAACTCCGTGCCAGCAGCCGCGGTAATACGGAGGGGGTTAGCGTTGTTCGGAATTACTGGGCGTAAAGCGTACGTAGGCGGATTGGAAAGTTGGGGGTGAAATCCCAGGGCTCAACCCTGGAACTGCCTCCAAAACTATCAGTCTAGAGTTCGAGAGAGGTGAGTGGAATTCCAAGTGTAGAGGTGAAATTCGTAGATATTTGGAGGAACACCAGTGGCGAAGGCGGCTCACTGGCTCGATACTGACGCTGAGGTACGAAAGTGTGGGGAGCAAACAGGATTAGATACCCTGGTAGTCCACACCGTAAACGATGAATGCCAGTCGTCGGGCAGTATACTGTTCGGTGACACACCTAACGGATTAAGCATTCCGCCTGGGGAGTACGGTCGCAAGATTAAAACTCAAAGGAATTGACGGGGGCCCGCACAAGCGGTGGAGCATGTGGTTTAATTCGAAGCAACGCGCAGAACCTTACCAACCCTTGACATCCTGTGCTAACCCGAGAGATCGGGCGTTCACTTCGGTGACGCAGTGACAGGTGCTGCATGGCTGTCGTCAGCTCGTGTCGTGAGATGTTCGGTTAAGTCCGGCAACGAGCGCAACCCACATCCTTAGTTGCCAGCAGTTCGGCTGGGCACTCTAAGGAAACTGCCCGTGATAAGCGGGAGGAAGGTGTGGATGACGTCAAGTCCTCATGGCCCTTACGGGTTGGGCTACACACGTGCTACAATGGCAGTGACAATGGGTTAATCCCAAAAAGCTGTCTCAGTTCGGATTGGGGTCTGCAACTCGACCCCATGAAGTCGGAATCGCTAGTAATCGCGTAACAGCATGACGCGGTGAATACGTTCCCGGGCCTTGTACACACCGCCCGTCACACCATGGGAGTTGGTTCTACCCGACGACGCTGCGCTAACCTTCGGGGGGCAGGCGGCCACGGTAGGATCAGCGACTGGGGTGAAGTCGTAACAAGGTAGCCGTAGGGGAACCTGCGGCTGGATCACCTCCTTTCTAAGGATGATCTTAGCAGCGAGAACTTGTTCTCACTCGTAGATCACTTAGCAGGTCAGTAAACAAAACTGACCATATTCAAGGCATCGCAAGATGACCTTTCGGACCGAGCCGTCCTCATATCTCTTCAGCAAGCGTCTCACGCAGTGAGGCGCGAAGCCCCGACAGGGTACCGCGCAGCGGTGTCCCGAAAGGGGCCGGGTTGCTTCATGCAGCCAACGTAACACGCAGCCCTCGGGCTACGCTGGGGCCTTAGCTCAGCTGGGAGAGCGCCTGATTTGCATTCAGGAGGTCAGGAGTTCGATCCTCCTAGGCTCCACCAAGCATACGGCCCTTGAATAACCGCTTGGGCTGGTCCCTCTCGGGACATTCCTTCGGAATGCCCTGCCGGGACGTCGCGGTTTTGCTTTGCAAAACACGCTGGGTCGGTAGCTCAGGTGGTTAGAGCGCACGCCTGATAAGCGTGAGGTCGGAGGTTCAAGTCCTCCTCGACCCACCAAGATCTTTGCCAACTAAAGATCGTCGCCCAAACAGGGTTTTGCGCAGCAAAGCACGCGTTGGGTAAGCACACGATTTGACCATTAAGCACTGTACGCAGTTCTTAATCGTCCAATCGGACGGCGCGAAAGCGCATGGGTGACATTCCTTTGGAATGCATCTGATTGACATCGTAAAGAGAGATACAGTTACTTTGAGAGTAATCTTGAAGTAACAAACAACACGATCTGATCGCACCGCGTTAGGTGATGATCTCGGTTGCTGCTCCTTTTGGAGCCGGCGTTTACTTGACTGTTTCCTCGGTCTTTTGAACGTATCGCGACTGAAAGCGACGTGTTGTCCAAGTCAAGTACACTAACCAGAGTAGTGACGCCTGCTTCCTGCACGGAAGGTAGGCTAGATGCACTACTCGCTGTCCACTCTGAGAGAGTGGGCGGGTAAAAGTATGCTTTTGATCTGGAATAAGGGAAGACAGTTTCTTACCAGCTTCTGTCTCCCGCGTTGGACTGACGTCCTGCACTCTACCGGCCGTTTGAGGGTCTAAATTGTCCTCAAGTAGCCGAATAGGCGGTAGGACATTAAATCAGTCTTTCTTTTTCTGGATCAAATCAAGCGCGAAAAGGGCGTTTGGTGAATGCCTTGGCAGTAAGAGGCGATGAAAGACGTGATACTCTGCGATAAGCCATGGGGAGCTGAGAATAAGCTTTGATCCATGGATTTCTGAATGGGGCAACCCACCTGATTGTTTATTGTTGTCCTACCGCTTTGCTACTTGAGGACGTAAGTTCGCAGGTAACAGACGGTGGGTTCATCAGTAAGCAGAACCAGGTATTTATAGACTGAATACATAGGTTTATAAAAGCAAACCCGGGGAACTGAAACATCTAAGTACCCGGAGGAAAGGAAATCAATTGATACTCCCCTAGTAGCGGCGAGCGAACGGGGACCAGCCGAGCCATGAATGTGGTTAGAATGCGTTGGAATGCGCAACCAAAGTGGGTGATAGTCCCGTATAAGAAGCATGATTGGACGTATTAAGTAGGGCGGAACACGTGAAATTCTGTCTGAAGATCGGAGGACCACCTTCGAAGGCTAAGTACTCCTTACTGACCGATAGTGAACCAGTACCGTGAGGGAAAGGTGAAAAGCACCCCGACGAGGGGAGTGAAACAGTACCTGAAACCGAACGCCTACAATCAGTTGGAGGGTCTTTACGGCCTGACAGCGTACCTTTTGTATAATGGGTCATCGACTTGGTCTCACAAGCAAGCTTAAGCCGTTAGGTGTAGGCGTAGCGAAAGCAAGTCTTAATAGGGCGTTGAGTTTGTGGGATCAGACCCGAAACCGAGTGATCTAGGCATGGCCAGGTTGAAGATAAGGTAACACTTATTGGAGGACCGAACCCACATCCGTTGAAAAGGATCGGGATGAGCTGTGCCTAGGGGTGAAAGGCCAATCAAACTCGGAGATAGCTGGTTCTCTGCGAAATCTATTTAGGTAGAGCGTCATCCGAATACCCTCGGGGGTAGAGCACTGGATGGGTAATGGGGCCCCACAGGCTTACTGATCCTAACCAAACTCCGAATACCGAGGAGTACTAGATGGCAGACACACAGCGGATGCTAACGTCCGTTGTGAAGAGGGAAACAACCCTGACCTACAGCTAAGGCCCCTAATTCATGGCTAAGTGGGAAAGCAGGTGAGACGACCAAAACAACCAGGAGGTTGGCTTAGAAGCAGCCATCCTTTAAAGATAGCGTAACAGCTCACTGGTCTAAATAAGTTGTCTTGCGGCGAAGATGTAACGGGGCTCAAGCCATGAGCCGAAGCTTAGGATGCATTAATTGCATGGTAGCAGAGCGTAGTGTGACATAGTTCCATGTCTCCTTAGCCCTTCGGGGTATTGGAGACGCGGAGCTTTCTGTGAAGCCGGCGCGTGAGCGATCCGGTGGAGAGATCACTAGTGAGAATGATGACATGAGTAGCGACAAAGAGTGTGAGAGACACTCTCGCCGAAAATCCAAGGGTTCCTGCTTAAAGCTAATCTGAGCAGGGTAAGCCGACCCCTAAGGCGAGGCCGAAAGGCGTAGTCGATGGGAACCAGGTTAATATTCCTGGGCCAGATGGAAGTGACGGATCTCGAGGGTAGTTCATCCTTATCGGATTGAATGGGCTGCTTAGAGGTCCCTGGAAATAGCTCCATCGCTAGATCGTACCCTAAACCGACACAGGTGGATAGGTAGAGAATACCAAGGCGCTTGAGAGAACTATGTTGAAGGAACTCGGCAAAATACCTCCGTAAGTTCGCGAGAAGGAGGCCCGGTTCCTAGGCAACTAGGGGCTGGGGGCACAAACCAGGGGGTGGCGACTGTTTATTAAAAACACAGGGCTCTGCGAAGTCGTAAGACGACGTATAGGGTCTGACGCCTGCCCGGTGCCTGAAGGTTAAAAGGAGGAGTGAGAGCTCTGAATTGAAGCCCAGGTAAACGGCGGCCGTAACTATAACGGTCCTAAGGTAGCGAAATTCCTTGTCGGGTAAGTTCCGACCTGCACGAATGGCGTAACGACTTCCCCGCTGTCTCCAACATAGACTCAGCGAAATTGAATTACCGGTCAAGATGCCGGTTACCCGCGGTTAGACGGAAAGACCCCGTGCACCTTTACTACAACTTCACACTGGCATTAGGCCGAACATGTGCAGGATAGGTGGTGGGCTTTGAAACGTGGACGCCAGTCTGCGTGGAGCCTCCCTTGAGATACCACCCTTGTTCTGCTTGATGTCTAACCGCGGTCCGTTATCCGGATCCGGGACCCTGTGTGGTGGGTAGTTTGACTGGGGCGGTCGCCTCCTAAATCGTAACGGAGGCGCGCGAAGGTTGGCTCAGAGCGGTCGGAAATCGCTCGTTGAGTGCAATGGCAGAAGCCAGCCTGACTGCGAGACTGACAAGTCGAGCAGAGTCGAAAGACGGCCATAGTGATCCGGTGGTCCCAAGTGGGAGGGCCATCGCTCAACGGATAAAAGGTACGCCGGGGATAACAGGCTGATACTGCCCAAGAGTCCATATCGACGGCAGTGTTTGGCACCTCGATGTCGGCTCATCTCATCCTGGGGCTGGAGCAGGTCCCAAGGGTACGGCTGTTCGCCGTTTAAAGAGGTACGTGAGCTGGGTTTAGAACGTCGTGAGACAGTTCGGTCCCTATCTTCCGTGGGTGTAGGATACTTGAGAGGAGTTGCCCCTAGTACGAGAGGACCGGGGTGAACGATCCACTGGTGGACCAGTTGTTATGCCAATAGCAGTGCTGGGTAGCTATGATCGGACAGGATAACCGCTGAAGGCATCTAAGCGGGAAGCCCCCCTCAAAACAAGGTATCCCTGAGAGCCGAGATAGACCATCTCGTCGATAGGCCAGAGATGTAAGCGTAGTAATACGTTCAGTTGACTGGTACTAATTGCTCGATAGGCTTGATTTGATCCAGTAGAAGAAAGACTTTCTACTCGGACAAAAGCATACACATACAATCAGTCGTACTGACTTGGACAAATCCTTACCCAGAATGGTGAGGGGGGCGGGAACGCGCATCCTTCGGATACGCTCTCTCCCGCTTGTTGCTCTTTTGCCAATGGCAAAAGCAGCAACATAGAGGTTTTACTCGGTTTGGTGGTCATAGCGTAAGCAAAACACCCGATCCCATCCCGAACTCGGCAGTTAAGTGCTACTGCGCCAATGGTACTGCGTCTTAAGACGTGGGAGAGTAGGTCACCGCCAAACCTAGCAAAACCTCTACGTATCTCTCAACGATGACAATTAATAAGCCAATACAAAAACATTGGCACCCGGCGCGGGATGGAGCAGCCCGGTAGCTCGTCAGGCTCATAACCTGAAGGTCGTAGGTTCAAATCCTACTCCCGCAACCAGATTTAAAGAACAGGCCGCAGTCGAAAGACTCGTGGCCTTTTTGCTGTCCCCAACGCTCAATAGTTCCAGCAGCTTACCTTGGATATCGAGCTCGTGATGTTCCTTCTGTTCGTTCCAGCTCACCACCACCGTAAGCGGTGCGCCGTTCACACCGGATTGACGTAGTTCCAGGGCAACAGCTGGTTGATATCGGTTTGTTTGTGCCCGCCTGCTATGGCTTTCAGGACACCGGACAGATAGCCGTGGGGCTCGATCCCGTTGAGTTTGCAGGTCTCGATCAGGGATGCGATGACGGCCCAGTTTTGCGCTCCGGCATCATGGCCTGCGAAGAGCGCGTTTTTGCGGTTGAGGGCGATGGGACGGATGGTGCGCTCGACGGCGTTGGAATCCAGTTCGATGCGACCGTCGTCGAGGAACCGGCATAACCCTTCCCAGTATTTAGCGATGTATTTTAGGGCCTCTCCGGTCGGCGATTTTGCCGAGACGCGGGCGCGGTTCTGGGCGAGCCAGAGCTCGAAGGCGTCGGTGATGGGTTTTGAGCGGTCCTGTCGTGCAGCGTGCCGTTGATCGGCAGGCAGGCCGTGCAGGTCCTTTTCGATACGGTAGAGTGCCTGGATTTGAGTCAGGCCCTCCTGCGCGATTGGAGCTGCGCCAGATTGGGTCACATCATGCAGTTTGCGGCGGGCATGGGCCCAGCAATAGGCCAGCGTCACATCCTGCGCAGGGCGTTTGAGCAAGCGGTTGTAACCAGCATATCCATCGACCTGCAGGACACCGCTGAAGCCTTTCAAAATATTGTCTGCATGCTGGCCGGATCGTCCGGGCGCATAGGTGAAGGCTACTCCGGGAGGATCATCACCGCCCCAAGGCCTGTCATCACGGGCCAGCGCCCAGAAGTATCCGGTTTTGGTGCGTTTGCGCCCGGGTGACAGAACGGGTGCGGGTGTTTCGTCTATTACCCGGCAGGCGCATGCAAAGCATGCTGCCGAGAGGGCATGAAGAGCTTGGTGGCGCGCTTCAGATCGGCCATGAGCGCAACATAGACCGGGGTCAATTCGAACGCCGACTTGCCAACCCAGGCGGCCAGGGTTGAGCGATCCAGATCAATCCCCTGGCGGCTGTAAATCTGGGCCTGTCGATAGAGCGGCAAGTGATCGGCATATTTGGAGACCAAGACATGTGCCAAAGTGGCCTCGGTCGGCATGCCGCCTGCGATGATATGGGCTGGTGCCGGAGCTTGGGCGATCCTGCCTTCGCAGGACCTACAGGCGTACTTTGGGCGGCGGGTAACAATCACCCGGAACTGGGCCGGGATGATGTCCAGTCGCTCGCTGACATCCTCGCCAATGACGTGACGCTCAGTTCCGCAGGCGCAGGATCGGTAGGGTTCAATGACCACCTCAACCCGTTCCAGATGTTTGGGTAGTGATCCGCGATTGGTCTGGCGCGGCTTTGGGGGCTGCACGGGCGCGGTCCCCTCGTCCGCGTCGATCTCGGCTTCCACCTGTGCGATGGCGGTCTCGATATCCTCGAGTTCCAGTTTATACTGGGCCGGGTCAATCTTCTCGGATTTGGCCCCGAAGAGCGCCTTCTTGAACGAGGCAAGCAAGGCCTCAAGCCGCGCATTCTGATCCTGCTGCGCACGGATGATCGCCTTTAGTTCGGCAATGTCATCGGGCAATTTGTCAGGCACAGTCATGCCCCATCTCATAACAAAACAAGGGTAGAATGACCCGCGCAAACGACCCCGTGAGTCACTTGTGAACGGCGGAGCAATACTCGGCCACGGTAGCGACGGCATAGTGTTGTCGCGGGCGGCGTAAAAGTCGTCCACTTTTGCCCTTTCGGATTTCGGGAGGGCTTGGGGATATACACCGTGGACTTGTATTTGAAGGTGCGTCACGCTCATTTCCAAGATGGATTGAGCGGGCGTCAGATTGCCCGGGATTTTGGGATCAGCCGGGACAGTGTTGCGAAGATGTTGGCCTATTCGGAACCGCCGGGATATCGGCGGACAGCGCCGATCAGGCGCCCGAAGCTGGATGCGTTCACCAGCCAGATGGACCAATGGCTTGCTGAAGACAGGAGCCGCCCTCGCAAGCAGCGTCACACCGCCAAGCGTATTTTCGAGCGGTTGCGGGACGAGTGCGGTTTTGATGGCAGCTACACCATCGTCAAGGATTACGTTCGAGACCGTAAGCGGACCGGCAAGGAGATGTTCGTGCCGCTGAGCCATCCGCCCGGTCATGCACAGGCCGATTTTGGTGAAGCGCTTGTCGTGATCGGCGGCGTCGAGCAGAAGGCACACTTCTTTGCCCTCGATCTGCCGCACAGCGACGCATGCTACATCCGGGCCTATCCTGCGGCCAATACCGAGGCGTGGCTTGACGGCCATGTCCATGCCTTTGCGTTCTTCGGCGCGGTTCCCCAGTCGGTTCTTTATGACAATGACCGCTGCCTGGTAGCCCGGATTCTGCCGGATGGCTCCCGGCAAAGAACCCAGCGGTTCAGCGCGATGTTGTCGCATTACGTGATCCGGGACCGCTATGGCCGTCCCGGCAAGGGCAATGACAAAGGGGCCGTGGAGGGGCTGGTCGGCTACGGACGTCGCAACTTCATGGTGCCGATCCCGTCCTTTCCGGACTGGCACGCGTTCAACGCTCACCTGGAAGAGCAGTGCCGCAAGCGCCAGGGTGATGTTCTGCGTGGCCACAAGGTCAGCATCGGGGAACGGCTGAAGGCCGATCTCGCGGCGATGCGGGATTTGCCCGGCACCCCCTTTGAGGCCTGTGAGTTGCAAAGTGGCCAGGTCACATCGACATCGGTGGTGCGTTATCGCGGCAATGATTACTCGGTGCCGGTTGCCTACGGCCACCGTGCGGTCTGGATCAAGGGCTTCGTGACCCGGGTTGTTATCGGCTGCGGCGCCGAGGTGATCGCTGAGCATTCGCGCTCCTATGACACCGGCGACATGGTGTTTGATCCACTGCATTACCTGGCGCTGATCGAACGCAAGATCATGTCCTTCGATCAGGCCGCGCCTCTGCAGGGCTGGGAGTTGCCCGAAGCGTTCAAAACCCTGCGCCGACTGCTGGAAGCCCGGCAGGGAAAGGCCGGCAAGCGCGAGTATGTGCAGGTCCTGCGCCTTCTGGAGCGCTTCGAGATTGACGTGCTGCATCTTGCCGTCAAAGATGCCCTGCGAATGGGAGCGGTCAGCTTCGATGCAATCAAGCACCTGATCTTGTGCAGGGTCGAGCAAAGGCCTCCGAGGCTGGATCTGGATGTCTATCCCTTCCTGCCCAGAACCAACATCACCACCACCTCCGCCGCATCCTACATGAGCCTGCTGGCAGGAGGTGGGGCATGACGGATGCACCCGAACTGCTGCTGGCCCACCATCTCAAAACGCTTCGGCTGCCCACGTTCTTGCGTGAACATGACAAGCAGGCCCGTATCTGCGCCGCTGAAGGCGTAGATCACGTGCGTTACCTGGCCCGGCTGACCGAGCTGGAACTGATCGACCGGGAACGGCGCATGGTGGAACGCCGGATCAAGGCCGCAAAGTTCCCGACCATCAAAAGCCTGGACAGCTTCGACTTCAAGGCGATCCCGTCGCTCAACAAGATGATGGTCCTGGAGCTGGCGCGCTGCGAATGGATCGAACGCAAGGAGAATGTGATCGCGCTCGGTCCCTCCGGCACCGGCAAGACCCATGTCGCCCTCGGGCTGGGACTGGCTGCCTGCCAGAAAGGATTGCCTGTCGCCTTCGTGACCGCCGCAGCCCTCGTGCACGAGATGATGGAGGCCCGCGACGAAAAACGCCTCCTGCAACTCCAGCGCAAACTCGCCAAGGTCAAACTGCTGATCATCGACGAGCTGGGATTCGTCCCCTTGAGCAAAACCGGCGCCGAGCTTCTGTTCGAGCTGATCTCACAGCGCTACGAGCGAGGGTCGACCCTGATCACAAGCAACCTGCCCTTCGAGGAGTGGACCGAAACCTTCGGCACCGAACGCCTGACCGGCGCGCTGCTGGACCGGCTGACACACCACGTCAACATCCTAGAGATGAACGGCGAAAGCTACCGCCTCAATCAAAGCCGCGCCCGCCTCGCCGCCGCTAACAAATGAACCTCACAGAATTGGCCTGACGGCCAATGCGCCTTGGACCGGGCTTGCTATATGAGGGCCGCACGCTCCAAGGCGCTCGCCCCAAACTGGCCGACTTTTGCTCCGCCACAATGGCCGAATTTTACTCCGCCGTTGACACGTCAGCACACGGGCCACATCGATCTCGATGGTGCGCTACAAAGGCAATGATTACTCGGTACCGGTGGCCTATGCACACCATGACGTTCATGTGCGTGGCTTTGTACACGAGGTACTGATCGGTTGCGGCAATGAGGTGATCGCACGGCACCAGCGGTCTTACGCATCCGCGGATATGATCTTTGATCCGCTGCACTTCTTGCCGCTGATTGAGCAGAAGGTTGGGGCCTTGGATCAGGCAGCGCCTTTGCAGGGTTGGGAACTGCCGGACGTCTTCGCGACCCTGCACCGCCTGCTCGAAGCCCGCATGGGCAAACCGGGCAAGCGGGAATACGTTCAGGTCCTGCGTCTGTTGGAAACATTCGACATGGATGTTGTACAGGGCGCAATCAGTCATGCCATTGATCTGGGTGCAATTGGCTATGACGCTGTAAAGCATCTCGTGCTGTGCCGGGTTGAGAAACGACCGCCGAGGTTGGATTTAGAGTTCTATCCGTATCTGCCCAAGGCCAATGTCGCCATGACGCGGCCATCCAGCTACATGAGTTTGATCGGAGGGACAGCAGCATGACTGACGCGCCTCAAATCCTTCTGCACCACCATCTCAAAAAGCTGCGACTGCCAACGTTCCAAGGCGAGTATGCCAAACAAGCGCAGCTTTGTGCGGCCGAGAACAAAGACCATGTGCACTACCTGGCACGGCTGTGTGAGATGGAACTGATTGATCGCGAGCGCCGGATGATTGAGCGGCGCATCAAAGCGGCAAAGTTCCCCAGTACCAAGAGCTTGGATAGCTTTGACTTCAAGATCATACCCAGCTTGAACAAGCCGCTGACGATGGAGCTGGCACGCTGTGATTACGTTGATCGCAAGGAAAACATCATCGCCCTTGGACCGTCAGGCACGGGCAAGACGCACATCGCTTTGGGACTTGGATTGGCTGCATGTCAACGCGGGTTGAAAGTACGCTTCACAACGGCGGCAGCCTTGGTTCATGATCTGATCGAAGCCCAAGATGAGCGGCGATTGCAGCGTCTTCAAAAACAACTGACCAGCCAGAACCTCTTGATCATTGATGAGTTGGGCTTTGTGCCCCTCAGCAAATCCGGCGCAGAATTGCTCTTTGAGGTCATATCGCAATGCTACGAACGCGGATCCGTCATCATAACCTCAAATCTGCCTTTTGATGAATGGACCGAGGTCTTTGGATCAGAACGCCTGACTGGCGCGTTGCTGGATCGTTTGACCCATCACGTCCACATCCTCGAGATGAATGGCGAAAGCTACCGGCTCAAACACAGTCGCAAAAACCGACAATAATCCACCCACAATCAAAGACAGGAAAATGCTGGCCCAAGGGCCAGCATGCGCTTTGGCCCGCTTCAGCTTTGTGAAGAGCACGCGCGCCAAAGCGCAAAACAACATCAAACGCAGTGGCCCCTTTTTATGCCGCGACCTGGCCCACTTTTACTCTGCGATTGACACTACAAACGCTTAAAAATCCAGGTTCTCGACGCTCAGCGCGTTTTGCTGGATGAATTCGCGGCGGGGTTCTACGACGTCGCCCATCAGCTTGGTGAACAGGTCGTCTGCTTCGGCCATATCCGCGACCTTAACCTGCAACAGGGTGCGGGCGTCGGGGTCGAGCGTGGTTTCCCACAGCTGGTCGGGGTTCATTTCGCCCAGACCTTTGTAGCGTTGAAGGGACAGGCCTTTTTCACCTTCGGCAAGGATCGCTTCAAGCAGGTCCATGGGGCCGTGGATCAGCTGGTTACGGTCTTTGCGCACCAGTTTGGCGGGCGTGCCGTAGACGTCTTGCAGATGCTCTGTGAACCCGCCCGAGCGTTTGGCCTCGCCCGACCGCAGCATACGGCCGTCGAGGGTGCGCACCTCTTCCACGCCGCGCAGGATGCGGGCGAGGCGGACGCCGTGGTCTTGGGTGATGCGGCCTTGCCAGCCACGTTCCCATTCCAATGCGATCAGGTTCAGACGCTCTGCGACCTTGTCGGCCACGCCTTGCAGATCAGCATCAACCGCGCCCGGCACAAAGGCACCGGCGATGGCGGCCTGTTCCAGAATATGGCGGGGATAATGGGTCGGGAAAGCTTCAAGAACACGACGCATCTGGCGGGCCAGATCGACGACGCGGGCCAGATCCTGACCGGTGATTTCCTCGCCATTGCCCTGCTTTAGCATAGCGCCTTCAATGCCTTGCTGGATCAGGTAGTCCTCCATCGCGGCCTGATCCTTGAGGTAGACCTCGGACTTGCCACGCGACACTTTGTACAAGGGCGGCTGCGCAATATAGAGGTGGCCGTTCTCGATCAGCTGCGGCATTTGACGGTAGAAGAACGTGAGCAACAGCGTACGGATGTGTGCGCCGTCAACATCCGCATCGGTCATGATGACGATCTTGTGGTAGCGCAGTTTATCGATGTTGAATTCATCGCGGCCAATCCCGGTGCCGAGCGCCATAACAAGGTTACCGATTTCCTGACTGCCCAGCATCCGGTCAAACCGGGCGCGTTCGACGTTCAGGATCTTACCTTTCAGGGGCAAGATCGCCTGTGTCTGGCGGTCACGGCCCGTTTGCGCAGAGCCACCGGCGGAGTCACCCTCCACCAGAAAGACTTCGGTTTTGGACGGGTCTTTTTCAGAGCAATCCTTGAGCTTGCCCGCAAGGAAGTTCACATCCATCGCGGTCTTGCGGCGGGTCAGGTCGCGGGCCTTACGCGCCGCTTCGCGGGCGTGGGCGGCTTCGATGATCTTGCCGACGACGATCTTTGCTATCTGCGGGTTTTCCTCAAACCATTCGGCCAGCTTTTCGTTCACCAGGCCTTCAACGGCGGGGCGCACTTCGGAGCTGACAAGCTTGTCCTTGGTCTGCGAGCTGAACTTGGGGTCCGGCACCTTGACCGACAGCACGCAGGTCAGGCCTTCGCGGGCGTCATCCCCGGTGAAGGATACTTTTTCCTTCTTCGCGATACCTGAGGACTGCGCGTAGTTGTTGATTGTCCGCGTCAACGCCCCGCGGAAGCCCGCGGTATGGGTGCCGCCGTCACGCTGCGGGATGTTGTTGGTAAAGGGCAGCACGTTTTCATGGTAGCTGTCGTTCCACCACATCGCGACTTCGACGCCGATATCGTCTTTCTCGCCCGAAATGAAAATCGGTTCGGGCATGACAGAGGTTTTCGACCGGTCGAGGTATTTTACGAATTCCTTCACGCCGCCTTCATAGAAAAGCTCGGTCCGCAGAGGTTCGGCAGGGCGTTCATCAGTCAGGATGATGCGCACGCCGGAGTTCAGGAACGCCAGTTCGCGCAGACGTTTTTCCAGCGTCTCGAAGCTATAGTCGAGGTTCGAAAACGTCTCGGTCGAGGCCATGAACCGGACTTCGGTGCCGGTGCGTTCGGTGGGGCCCACGACCTCCAGGTGTTTGGTGGTGAAACCGCCTTCAAAGCGCGCGACATGTTCCTTGCCTTCGCGCCAGATGCGCAGTTCCAGCCAATCGGACAGCGCGTTCACAACCGATACGCCCACGCCGTGCAGACCGCCGGATACCTTGTACGAGTTGCTGTCGAACTTACCGCCCGCGTGCAACTGGGTCATGATGACCTCGGCGGCGGAAACGCCTTCTTCCTGGTGGATGCCGACGGGAATACCGCGCCCGTTGTCACTGACCGAAACAGAGCTGTCGTCGTGAATTGTGACGTTCACCGCATCCGCATGACCGGCCAGCGCCTCGTCAATGCCGTTGTCCACGACCTCATAGACCATGTGGTGCAGACCCGACCCGTCATCGGTGTCACCGATATACATGCCCGGACGTTTGCGAACCGCTTCTAAGCCTTTGAGAACCTTAATGGAATCTGCGCCATATTCCTCGGGGAGCTGATCGGTGTCGGACATTTTGGGAAACCTTCTTTTGTTACCCAATTTATAGTGTTTTCCGCCACGATTGTCACGCGCCTGACACAAGATTTTGCGTTAGACGAAGGGGATGAGCAAACCTACGCAGATCAGCAGCGCACCGGCCACGATGTTGATGCGTTTCAGGGTCGCCGGGTCGGTCATCAGGCCGCGCAATTTGCCCACTAAAGCGGCGATCGCGAGGTTCCCGAACAGCGGGATCGCGACGGATGCGGCGATGATCGCGCCGACGTCCAATGCCGTGACATGGCGCAGATCAAAGAAGCCCGGCAGCACACCGATATAGAACAGAACGGCCTTTGGGTTGCCCAGAATGGCCAACAGCCCGGCACCGAAACCGGCCCATGCGCCGGGGCGGGTCAGACGGTTGTCGCGGTCGATCTTGGCGTCGGCATGGCGGATCAGCAACACGCCCATGATCAGGAACACGGCGCAGGCGATCCAGCGCATGCCAAGCATGAACATATCAAACACCGACAGGATCCAGCTGATGCCAAGCACCGCCACCAGCGGCCAGAGCATATCACCGATCGCGACCCCAAGGGCGAGCGGCCAAGCCGCGCCAAACCCGCCCGACAGCGCGCGTGCCATAATTGCAAGCCAGACAGGGCCCGGGGTCAGAAACAGGATCACCAACGCGCCGCAGTACAGCAGCAGATCGGGCAGGGCGATGGTCATGAAAGCATCCTTGCAGTTGAAAGGCCGAGGGACTTTGTCACCTCAAGCCGTTGGGCGCGGGGGCCGAGCGTGTCGAACAGCTCTTCTCCGGTACCGGTCATCCAGGCTTGGGCACCAAGGGCGCATAGTTCGTCATAGAGCGCGGCGCGGCGGTCGGCGTCTAAATGGGCGGCGACCTCGTCCAGCAACAGCAGAGGCGGTGCGCCGAAATCAGTGGCCAATGCGCGGGCGTTCGCAAGGATCAGCGACACCAGCAGGGCCTTCTGCTCTCCGGTTGAACAATCACGCGCGGGCACGTCCTTGGCGGCATAGACCCCTTCAAGATCGGCGCGATGCGGTCCGATCAGGGTCCGTCCCGCTGACAGATCCCGCATCCGGTTGTCGGCGAGCGCCTGACGCAACCCCTCGGCGGTGGTGGGCATGTCGCAGATCAGATCAAGCGTCGCGGTGGGAAAGGCGGTCTCTGCCTGCGCCTGCGCCTCGGTGATGGCTTGCAAGGCGGCAACACGGTTGGCGTGGATCGCGCTTCCGGCCTCGGCCATTTGCTGTTCCAGCGCGACATACCACGACGGTTCGCGCACCATATCCTTCAGCAGGCGGTTGCGTTCGCGCATGGCCTTTTCATAGGCAAGCGACTGATCTGCATGGTCAGGCAGAAAGCTGAGCGTCATGCGGTCAAGAAAACGGCGGCGACCTTCGGCGCCTTCGATCCACAGACGGTCCATCGACGGGATCAGCCAGAGCACCCGCGCAATGCGCCCTAATCCGGTCTGCGCCGTCGCCTTGCCGTCAATCCGCACCTGCCGTGCGGCCCCCGCCTCTGACCAGATCTCGACCTCGTGGATCTGGCCCAGACTGTGTAGATGTGCGGTGATCTTCCAGCCAAGCGCCTCTGGCCGGCGCGTCATATCCGACGCGCTTGACCGGCGCAGGCCGCGGCCGGGGGACAACAAAGACACGGCTTCCAGAATATTGGTTTTTCCCGCGCCATTGGGCCCGAAAATAGACACAGGCCGCGCGTCGCAATCGATCACCGCACGTTTATGCGAGCGAAAATGCGACAGCGTCAGCTGGGAGAGGTAAAGGCCGCTCATACGATTGGTATGAATGCGTTAAGATGTTCGACGTAGCCGGTCAGCGTCACACACGCATCGGCATAACGACATAGACCGCAGACATATCATTGCCTTCGCGCATCAACGTCGGATCACCGGAGGAGTTGAACAGGAACACGGCGTTTTCACGATCCACCTGGCTTGCGATCTCAAGCAGGTATTTCGCGTTAAACCCGATCTCCAGCCGTTCGTCGGCATAGGCGACGACCAGTTCTTCCTCGGCGGCACCGCTGTCAGGCGCGTTGACGGACAGCACCAGACGATCTTCGTCCAGTTGCAGCTTGACGGCGCGGGACCGTTCGGAGCTTACGGTCGCAACACGGTCCACGGCGCGGGCGAAATCGCTGGCGTCGACTTCCATCTTGCGGGTGTTGCCCTGCGGGATCACGCGGGTGTAGTCGGGGAACGTCCCGTCGATGACCTTGGAGGTCAGCGTGATGTCCGGTGTGGCAAAGCGGATCTTGGTCTCGGACACGGAAACGGCGATTTCCATATCGTCGTCGTCCAGCAGCTTGCGCAGCTCGCCCACGGTTTTGCGGGGCACGATCACGCCGGGCATTTCGGCGGCACCCTCAGGCATGGGCGCGTCGATGCGGGCCAGACGGTGGCCATCGGTGGCAACGCAGCGCAGCACCTTGCTGCCTTCGCTGTCCGAAATATGCATGTAAACGCCGTTCAGATAGTACCGTGTTTCTTCGGTCGAGATGGCGAATTTGGATTTGTCGAACAGACGGCGCAGCACGGGGGCAGGGGCCTTGAAGTTCGACTGGTATTCAGAAGTCGCCATGACGGGGAAATCTTCGCGCGGCAATGTCGCGAGCGAGAAGTTGGACCGGCCTGCTTCGACGGTCAGACGCCCCGCGGCGCTGTCGGCGGTCAGGCTGATCAACGCGCCATCAGGCAGCTTGCGCACGATCTCATGCAATGTGGTCGCGGAAACCGTGGTCGCACCGGCACGTTCGACCTGCGCCGCGGCCTTGTCGACCACTTCGATATCCAGATCGGTCGCGCGGAACGACGCGTCAGAGCCTTCGGCCTCGATCAGCACGTTGGCGAGGATTGGGATGGTATTGCGGCGCTCTACCACGGATTGGGCCTGTGATACGGCCTTAAGCAGCGCGGCGCGTTCAATGCTGAATTTCATATGCCATCTCCATTCCGGCAGTCCGGGAGGGCAAACTACCCGATACCAATGTATTCACAAGAGTTTTGTTGACTTTTCAGCACGAAACGAAGGCCCGTCAAGGCCCTCGCGTGTCTTCTGTGCAAGCTGGTGCTCTTAAGCCTCGAGAGAGCGGCGCAGCAGTTCCAGATCTTCGGCGATCTGACCGTCGTTCTGCTTGAGCTCTTCGATACGTTTCACGCCGTGCATAACGGTCGTGTGGTCGCGCCCGCCAAAACGGCGGCCAATTTCGGGCAATGAACGGCTGGTCATTTTCTTGCACAGATACATGGCGACCTGACGCGGGCGGGCATAGCTGCGCAGACGCTTGGGGCCGACCATATCGCTGAGGCGGATGTTGTAATGCTCGGACACTTTGCGCTGGATCTCTTCGACGCTGACTTTGCGTTCAGAGGCACGCAGTACGTCGGCCAGACAATCCTGCGTCAGGTCCATGTTGATCTCGCGGCCGACAAGCGAAGCAAAGGCGAACAGACGGGTCAACGCGCCTTCCAGCACACGGACGTTGGTGGTGATGCGATGCGCCAGAAACTCGAGCACGCCAGCTTCGACCTCAAGACCGGGGTAGTTCTTGCGCTGCGCTTCCACCTTGTTTTGCAGAATGCCAAGACGCAGTTCGTAGTCGGTCGGATGCAGGTCAACAACCAGACCGCATTGCAGGCGCGATTTTACGCGATCCTCAAGATCCTTGATCTCGCCCGGGGCGCGGTCTGCGGAAATGATGATCTGTTTGTTCTGATCCACGAGGGCGTTGAACGTGTGAAAGAATTCTTCTTGCGTGCTGTCCTTGCCCGCGATGAACTGAACATCGTCCACCATCAGCACGTCGACCGAGCGGAAGATTTCCTTGAAGTCCATCATCTTGCGATCACGCAGCGCTTGCACGAAGCGATACATGAATTGTTCAGCCGACAGATACAGCACGTTCAGTTCGGGTTTGCGAACCTGAAGCTCTTGCGCAATGGCGTGCATCAAGTGGGTTTTGCCCAAGCCGACACCACCATAAAGAAACAACGGGTTGAAGGTGACGGGGCCACCTTCGGCAACGCGACGTGCGGCGGCGTGGGCCAGTTCGTTGGGTTTGCCGACCACAAAGTTGTCAAAGCTAAAGCGGGCGTCAAGCGGGGCGGCGTTGATCTGGCTGTTCGCAGGCTGGGCTGCGGCGGCGGGCTTGGGGCGGGCTGGGGCAGGATCAATGGCGGCGGGCTTGTCCTGTGGGGCGACCGCGAATTTCAGACGGCTGATGCTGATGTCTTCGGACTGCATTTCATGCAGCAGCAGATCGGCGAAGTTCTGGCTGACATAATTGCCAAAGAAATTGGTCGGTACGAACAACGTGCAAATGCCGTCTTCGATGGGGCCAACAGTCAGCGGGTCAATCCAGGTAGTAAAGTTGTTCTGTCCAACCGTCTTTAAAAGCCGGTCCCGAATTGTCGTCCATTCTGCCTGCATCATGCGCCCTGCCGTCCCATTCTTTGATCGCTTCAGCACATACTGAAACGCTATTTTACCCAGTCAAAAGACAACAGACCGTTTACCCGGTCCCACACAGAGAACCGGCCCGCCGTCCTTCGGACATTTTTACATAAGGCATGCCTGACGCGTGCGTTGGCGAAGCAAATCGCCAAACGTCGCTGCCGAACACACCGTTCGTCGTTTTTAAAAAGACAGGGCAAATGTGCTGGCAGCAGCATCTGCAGACGTCAGGTGGCCCCTAGCAAGACCATCCAAATTTCCCCGGCGGATGTTCGATATTCTATCAAATATCTCGAACCGTTCGGGCCTGTCCCCCCAAGCGAAGTGAATCGCGTTTGATAGTGTTAGCAATCTCGGTCGGACTGATACAACACATCTTCAAACTTGACTCAGAGATTGGTGCAAAAGAATCTCATTCCCGTGATGCGAGTGCTACAGAAACAAAAAAAGCACCGCCGAAGCGGTGCTTTTAAGTTGTAAAAGATGACGTTAGGTCAACTGGGCTTAGCCCAGTGCTTTGACCCGCGACGCCAGACGCGACATTTTGCGCGACGCTGTGTTCTTGTGGAAAACGCCTTTTGTCACACCGCGCATCAGCTCGGGCTGAGCGGCGCGCAGAGCGGCAGTTGCTGCTTCTTTGTCGCCGGATGCGATGGCTTCTTCGACTTTGCGCAGGAAGGTACGGATGCGCGAACGACGTGCTTTGTTGATTTGGAAACGTGCTTCGTTCTGGCGGGCGCGTTTTTTAGCCTGAGGTGTGTTTGCCATGAGGATCAGCCTTCATCTTGGGTATGTTCAAATTGCAAATACGCGACACAAACCCAACGACCGGAACCGATATCCGATAAGGTGATTCTAGCCAGAGCGGGCTGCACGCGCATGTATTAGGGCTGCCTATAGTCCAACCCGACACGCAATGCAAACCCGCAAAGCCATTTACTTGTCCCGGAACTGCGCTTCGCGCTTTTCAAGGAAGGCTGACATGCCTTCTTTTTGGTCTTCCGTCGCGAACAGCGAATGGAAAATACGACGCTCAAACAGCAGGCCCTCGCGCAGGGGCACTTCGAACGACCGGTTCACGGCTTCCTTTACCACCATGGTCGAGATCATCGATTTCTCGGCGATCTTGGCGGCGGCGGCCATGGCTTCTTCCATCAGTTTCTTGACGGGGACGACGCGCGATACAAGGCCCGCACGCTCTGCCTCGGCGGCATCCATGAAGCGGCCAGTCAGGTTCATGTCCATCGCTTTGGATTTGCCGATGGCGCGGGTCAGGCGCTGCGTGCCGCCAATACCTGCAACAACGCCAAGGTTAATTTCAGGCTGCCCGAATTTTGCGCTTTCGGAACAGATGATAAAGTCACACATCATCGCCAGTTCGCAGCCGCCGCCAAGGGCATAGCCCGACACAGCGGCAATGATGGGTTTGCGCACGCGCATGATCTGGTCTGTCTCGGGGGTGAAAAGGTCACCGGCAAAGACATCGACGAAGCTTTTGTTGCGCATCATGGCGATATCGGCACCGGCGGCAAAAGCCTTTTCCGAGCCGGTGATCACGATGCAGCGGACTTTTTCGTTTTCCTGAGCCGATTTCAACGCATCGGCCAGCTCTGTCATCAGCTGGTCATTCAGTGCGTTCATCGCATCGGGACGGTTCAGCGTGACAAGCGCGATGTGGTTGTCGACGTCGACCGTGATCGTTTCATAAGCCATCAAGAATGCTCTCGTTTGTTACGCTTTGAAAGATGTGCATACCACGGGGGTGGGGTGTTTCAAGTTATCTTTGGCATTGCGGGCAGTAGAAGGAAGACCGCCCCGACTGGACAATTCGTGCAATCTGATGGGTGCAGCCTTCACTGCGGCAGGGTTCTGCCTCGCGGCCGTACACGTCAAAGCTGTGCTGGAAATAGCCCAATTCACCGTCCGCGCGTTTGAAATCGCGTAAGGTGGACCCGCCTGCGGTGATCGCCTCGTTCAGCACATCGCGGATGATCGGGACCAAGCTGCCCACCCGTTTCGCCGCGATCCGCCCTGCCTTGCGCGCAGGGTGGATGCCCGCACGGTAAAGGGTTTCGCAGACATAGATATTTCCCAGCCCCGCCACGATCCGCTGGTCCAGTAGCGCGGTCTTGATCGGGGTATTCTTTCCCCTGAGCGCGGCAATCAGGTGGTCTTCGTTAAAGTCATTGCCCAAAGGCTCCGGCCCGATCGACGACAGCAGCTTGTGGCTGTCAGCGCTTGCAGTGTCCAACAAGTCCATCGCGCCAAAGCGGCGCGGGTCGTTAAAGGTCACCCGCGCACCGTTGCCCATATGAAACACCACATGGTCGTGTTTCTCGGGGGCAGGGTGGTCATGCACGAACTGCCCCAATGGATCGCCCGAGATCAGCATCCGCCCCGACATCCCCAGATGCACCAGCAGCGATTCCCCCGACGACAGATCGGCGAGGATATATTTTGACCGCCGCCGCAACTGGGTCACCCGTTGTCCTGTCAGCCGTGCCGCCATATCTGGGGGGAAAGGCCAGCGCAGATCGGGGCGATTTACCTCGGCGCGGGCGATCACCTCACCCTCCATCACGGGGGATAGACCGCGACGCACTGTTTCGACCTCTGGCAACTCAGGCATGGTTGTTTCCCCTGTGACAAAAGGGGCGCATTGTACCTGCCCCCTCGCGCCCTATAACAAAGGTGCAGATCAAAGGACTACAAGACCCCATGACAAACGACAGCGACAAAACCACTCATTTCGGATTTGAAACCGTAGCCGAAAGCGACAAGGCCGGGCGCGTGCAGGGTGTCTTTAACTCTGTGGCCAGCAAATACGACATCATGAACGATGTGATGAGCGTCGGCATCCACCGCGTCTGGAAAGAGGCGATGATGGATTGGCTGGCACCGCGCGCCGGTCAAAAGCTGCTGGATGTCGCCGGGGGGACCGGCGATGTGTCGTTCAAGTTTCTGGGCCGTGCCGGATCGGGCCACGCCACCGTTCTGGATCTGACCGAACCGATGCTGGTCGAAGGGCGCAAACGGGCAGAGGCCGCAGCGATGGCCGATAGCCTTGATTGGGTCGTCGGCGACGCCATGGCGCTGCCGTTCGAGGATAATACCTTTGACGTCTATACCATCAGCTTTGGCATCCGGAACGTCACCCGCCCCCAAGAAGCGCTGAACGAAGCCTACCGCGTGCTGCGTCCCGGCGGGCGTCTCATGGTGCTTGAATTCAGCCAGCTGCCCAACCCGATGATGCAGAAAGCCTATGATCTTTATAGCTTTAACGTCATCCCCCGCATGGGGCAGATGATCGCGAACGACCGCGACAGCTATCAGTACCTCGTGGAATCGATCCGAAACTTCCCTGATCAGGAAACCTTCCTCGGCATGCTGCGCACCGCGGGCTTTGGGCAGGCGAAATACCGGAACCTGTCGCTGGGGATCGCGGCGCTTCATTCTGGTTGGAAGATTTAACCCATGCGCGGACCTCATAATATCTGGCGGTTGATCCGCACCGGTGCAACTTTGGAGCGGACCGGCGCGATGAATGTCGTGCTGGACGCCTTTGATGCAACGCCCGCGTTGCGCTTTGTCGCCAAGGCGCTTGGCAAACCGTTCAAGTTTCTGGGCTATGCCGGTGATCCGTCCATGCCGCCCGCGACCCGTGCGCTCACCGCGCTTGGCCCTGCCTACATCAAGTTCGGTCAGGTGCTCTCTACCCGCCCCGATGTCGTGGGCGACGAGCTGGCCGTGCAACTGCGCGTGCTGCAAGACAAGCTGCCGCCGTTTTCCATCGAACAGGCCAAGGCAGAAGTCGAAAAAGAGCTCGGCCTGCCGGTCGATGCGATATTCTCTGATTTTAGCGCTCCCGTCGCCGCTGCCTCTATCGCGCAGGTGCACCGCGCCACCATCGCCGAAACGCAGGAAGACGTCGCTGTCAAAGTGCTGCGTCCGGGGATCGAGAAAGCCTTTCGCAAGGATGTCGATGCCTTCTATCTTGCCGCGCGAATGGTCGAGCTTTTCTCGCCCGGATCGCGCCGCTTGCGCCCGATGGAGGTGATCGAACATTTCGATGGTGTGGTGCGGGGCGAGCTGGATCTGCGGCTCGAATCCTCCGCCGCGTCGGAATTTGCGGCGAACACCAAGGGCGATGCCGGCTTCCAACTGCCTGCGATCAAATGGGAATATTCTGCCCGCCGCGTCATGACCCTGGGCTGGGCAGATGGCGTCCCGATGGGCGACAACGCCGCGATTGATGCTGCGGGCCATGACCGTGTGGCGCTTGGCGACCGCGTGTTGCAGCTGTTCCTGAACCACGCGCTGCGCGACGGGTATTTCCACGCGGATATGCATCAGGGCAACCTCAAGGTCGCGCCGAACGGCGATATTATCGCCTATGATTTCGGCATTATGGGCCACATCGATGAATACACCCGCCGCGTATATGCCGAGATCCTGTTCGGCTTTATCCGCAAGGATTACAAACGGGTGGCAGAAGGTGCATTTCGAAGCGGGCTACGTGCCTGCCGACAAGGATGTCGACGAATTCGCCCGCGCCCTGCGCGCCGTGGGGGAGCCTATCTTTGGCATGGACGCGACCCGCATTTCGATGGCGCGGCTGCTGACCTACCTGTTCGAGGTCACGGAACGTTTCGGCATGGAAACACGGACAGAGCTGATCTTGCTACAGCGCACCATGGTCGTCGTCGAGGGCGTCGCCCGTTCGCTCAACCCGCATATCAACATCTGGGAAGTGTCGAACCCGATCGTGACGGACTACATCTCTAAGTCCATCGGCCCCCGTGCCGTGATCAAGGATCTGAGCAAGACCGCGATGGTCCTCGCCCGTTTTGGCCCGCGTCTGCCTGCGCTTGTCGAAAACGCGTTGATCCGGCAGCAAGACGAAACACCGCCACAACGTCCGGCATTCCGCCGGTGGATCATCCTTTCCGCCATTGTCGGGGCAGGGACGGCGACGGGGATTATCGCGATTTTACAGGCGCTCAGCTAGCGCCTGCCATTGACAAAGGGGCGCGCTGCGGCCCATCTATCCGGCATGACGGATAATCCAGACGCTATACTGACGCAACTTCCCGCCCGCCTGAAGGCCGCGCGCACCGCTCAGGGCCTGAGCCTTGATGCGGTGGCCAAGCTTTCGGGCGTGTCACGGTCCATGGTCAGCCAGATCGAACGCGGTGAAAGCAGCCCCACCATCGCCACCCTGTGGAACCTGACCCGTGCGCTACAGGTGGATTTCGCGGGCCTTCTGGACAGCGCGCCAACGCCCGCGCAGATCGAGGTTTTGCGCGCGGCTGAGGTGCCGACGATCAACAATCTCGGCTCCGGCTGCCGCATCCGCATCCTGTCGCCCCCCGAAGAGGCAGGCAAACACGAGGTTTACGAACTGTTGATCGACGCAGGCGGCATGCTGGACAGCCAGCCCCATACCCGCGGCGCGCGCGAGCATCTGACCGTGTCGCAAGGCACGGTAGAGCTGCGGAGCGGCGATGCCGTTGGCACTGTCCACGCTGGCGACACGGCACGTTATCCCGCAGATGTCCCGCACCGGATCGCTGCGACAGATGGCCCTGTGCGGGCTTTTCTGGTCGTGCAGGACGCCTGACCGCTCTGGGCTATGAGGTGATATCCACGATATAGGAAAAAATCCGCTATAATGGATTTCCTCTATTTCGGAACCGTGTCCGATATGATAGAACTCACCTGAGAAAAGGAGTTCTATCATGACCCAAGCCTACCTAGATCACGTCAACGCCACCCTGTCCGGCATCGCCGCGGACGGTATGATGAAGCAAGAACGCATGATCACCTCGCCCCAATCCGGTGAGATCACGGTGGGCGGGCGTCAGGTGATCAATCTTTGCGCAAACAACTATCTGGGGCTGGCAGACCACCCCGATCTCATCGCCGCTGCCTGTGACGCGATGGACCCCAAGGGGTTCGGCATGGCCTCTGTCCGTTTTATCTGTGGTACACAGGACATCCACCGCGAGCTGGAGCAAAAGCTGGCTGCCTTCCTCGGGAAAGACGATTCTATCCTCTTCGCGGCTTGCTTTGACGCCAACGGCGGGCTGTTTGAGCCCCTGTTCGGGCCAGAGGACGCCATCGTTTCGGACAGTCTGAATCACGCCTCGATCATCGACGGCATCCGCCTGTGCAAAGCCAAACGCTACCGCTATGCCAACTCGGACATGGACGACCTAGAAGGGCAGCTCAAGCTCGCCCGCGAGGAAGGCGCGCGGTTTATCATGATCGCAACCGACGGCGTGTTCAGCATGGACGGCTATCTGGCGAAACTGCCCGAAATCACCAAACTGGCCGAGAAGTACGAAGCGCTGGTGATGGTCGACGACTGCCACGCGACAGGCTTTATGGGCCCGAAGGGGGAGGGCACGCCAGCGCACTTCGGGGTTGACGTGGATATCCTGACAGGCACCTTGGGCAAGGCGCTTGGCGGGGCCATCGGCGGCTATATCGCAGGGCCGCAGCCGGTGATCGACCTGCTGCGCCAACGCGCGCGGCCCTATCTCTTCTCGAATTCACTGCCGCCGTCGATTGTCATGGCCGGGATCAAGGCGCTTGAACTGGTCGAACAAGGGGACGATCGTCGCACGCAACTGTTCGAGAACGCGAAATACTGGCGCGAGGGGCTGACCAATCTCGGCTTTGACCTGCTGCCCGGTGAACATCCGATCATCCCCGTGATGCTGGGCGAGGCGCAGTTGGCGCAGGATATGGCAGCGCGCCTGTTCGAGGAAGGCGTCTATGTCAGCGGCTTTTTCTTTCCCGTTGTGCCCCGCGGTCAGGCCCGCATCCGCACCCAGATGAATGCCGCGCTGACCCGCGATGAGCTCGACCGCGCGCTCGAAGCCTTCAAGGTGGCGGGCAAAGCCTGTGGGGTTCTGTCATGAGCAACGAAATGAAGGCGCTATGTAAGTCCGAGCCCCGCGAGGGGCTGTGGATGACCCGCGCGCCGGTGCCGGAAATCGGGCCGGATGACGTGCTGATCAAGATCAACAAAACCGGCATTTGTGGCACGGATATCCACATCTGGAACTGGGATGAATGGGCGCAGAATACCGTGCCTGTCCCGCTGATCACCGGCCATGAATTTGCCGGAGAGATTGTGGAACTGGGCCGCAATGTCACGGATCTGACCATCGGGCAGCGCTGCTCGGGCGAGGGGCATCTGATCGGAAAAACCTCGCGCCAGTCGCGGTCCGGCAAGTTCCACCTTGATCCCGCCACGCGTGGTATCGGCGTGAATGAACAAGGTGCCTTCGCGCAATATCTGCGGCTGCCCGCGTTCAATGTCGTCCCGCTGCCCGACACGATCTCGGACGATATCGGAGCGATCCTCGACCCGCTTGGTAATGCGGTACACACCGCGCTGAGCTTTGATCTGGTGGGGGAAGATGTGCTGATCACCGGTGCAGGCCCCATCGGTATCATGGCCGCAGCGGTCGCCCGCCACGTCGGCGCGCGTCATGTGGTGATCACGGATGTGAATCCCGCCCGGCTAGAGCTCGCCGCTAAGGTCGCCGATGTCGTCCCCGTCGACGTGCGTCACGAAGACCTTGCCGATGTCATCGCGCGGCTGAAGATGAAACAGGGCTTCGACGTCGGGATGGAGATGTCGGGCAATCAGGTAGCACTGGATCAGATGGTAGAGGCAATGACCATGGGCGGGCGGATCGCGATGCTGGGCATCCCGCCGGGCAAATCGCCCGTCGACTGGTCGCGCATCGTGTTCAAGGCGATCACCGTCAAAGGGGTCTATGGCCGCGAGATCTTCGAGACGTGGTACAAGATGATCGCCATGCTGGAGAACGGCTTGGACGTGAGTGAGATCATCACCCATCGTTTTGACGTCGACGACTTCCAGACGGGATTTGCGACGATGAAATCGGGGGCCTCTGGCAAAGTGGTGCTGGACTGGACCGGCGCGTGATGCGTCGGGGGCAGCGGTAGGGGTGAGCCTGTAGGGGCGCTGCCCCCGCAGCCTTTGGCTGCTCCCCCGGGATTTAGGCCAATTGAAAGCAGGCAAAACAAAAGCGCCCCCGGTGATGGGGGCGCTTTGCGTTTCCTTGATGCGCTGTGGGTCTTAGGCGACTTCGAATTCGAGCTCTTTGACCTGTTTGAACAGACCTGTATCACGCAGGTCTTTCAGCGCTTTCTCGGGCAGAGGGCCGTCAATATAGAGCAAGGCAATCGCCTCCCCTTTGGCGGTGGACCGGCCGAGGGTGAAGTTCGCGATGTTCACGTCGTTTGCACCCAGGGTCTGACCCAGCGTCCCGATGATCCCGGGCACGTCGTTGTTGGTGGTGTAAAGCATATGCGCACCAACTTCGGCTTCAATATTGATGCCTTTGATCTGGATGAAGCGTGGTTTGCCATCCGAGAACACGGTGCCCGCGATCGACCGTTCACGTTTCTCGGTGACAACGGTCACTTTCACATAGCCGTCGAAGACACCGGATTTGTCCTGATTGGTGGTGCTGATCTGGATGCCTTTTTCGCGCGCAACAACGGGGGCGCTGACCATGTTCACGTCGGGGTTGGCACGTTTCATGATGCCCGCCACGACCGCGCAGTTCAGCGCGTTCAGGTTCATCTCGGACACCTGACCGTCGTAAAGGATGTTGATCGCCTTCACGGCTTCATCCGTCATCTGGCCAATGAAGGCCCCAAGGTGACCCGCCAAAGTGATCCACGGGCCCATGACCTTTGCCTCTTCGGCGGTGACGGACGGCATGTTCAGGGCGTTTGTGACGGCACCAGTCAGCAGGTAGTCGGACATCTGTTCAGCGACCTGAAGTGCCACGTTTTCCTGCGCTTCCGTCGTGGCGGCCCCAAGGTGGGGGGTGCAGACGACGTTGGGTAGGCCGAACAGCGGGTTTTCGGTCGCGGGCTCTTCCTTGAACACGTCGAAGGCTGCGCCAGCGACATGGCCGGATTTCAGCGCTTCGGCCAATGCTTCTTCGTCGACCAGACCGCCGCGGGCACAGTTGATGATCCGCACACCTTTTTTGGTTTTCGCCAAGGCTTCCTTGGACAGGATATTTGCGGTTTGATCCGTGTAAGGCACGTGCAACGTGATGAAGTCCGCGCGCGCCAGCAGATCGTCCAGCTCGACTTTCTCGACACCCATCTTCTTGGCTTTTTCTTCGCTCAGGAAGGGGTCATAGGCCGCGACTTTCATCTTCAGCCCGCGGGCGCGATCGCAGACGATGCCGCCGATGTTGCCGGCGCCGATTACGCCAAGGGTCTTGCCCGTAAGCTCGACCCCCATGAATTTGGACTTTTCCCATTTGCCGGCATGGGTGGAGGCCGATGCCTCGGGGATTTGGCGGGCAACGGCGAACATCATCGCAATCGCGTGTTCTGCCGTGGTGATCATGTTGCCGAAGGGGGTGTTCATGACGATGACACCCTTTTTCGAGGCCGCATCCTTGTCGATGTTATCGGTGCCGATACCGGCGCGGGCGATCACCTTGAGGTTGGTCGCATTGGCGAGGATCTTTTCGGTCACTTTCGTCGCGGACCGGATGGCGAGCCCGTCGTAATCGCCGATCACAGCGGCAAGCTTGTCCTTGTCTTTGCCAAGATCGGGTTGGAAGTCGACGTCAATACCGCGGTCTTTGAAGATTTGAACGGCGGCGTCCGAGAGTTTGTCGGAAATAAGCACTTTGGGGGCCATGATTGGCGCTCCTTTTTTGAATAGAAGGGGGGCGTGGGTTAGCCACCCGCCTGGCGTGATCGCCAAGCGGGGAACCCGAAATTAAGCGTTGATCTCGGCTTCGAAAGCCCATTCCAACCAAGGCAGCATGGCCTGGATGTCAGAAGGTTTCGACGGTGCCGCCGCACCAGATCCGCAGACCGGAAGGGGCATCGCGGTAGGCGCCGATGTCCAATGCGACATCCTCGTCCGCGAGACGTTTCGCAACCGCTTTTGCGAAGGCTGCGCCGTCTGTGATCCGGTCGTCATTGAATTTCAGGCAGACCGATGTGTTCGACCGTGTCGCCGGATCAACCGCAAGGAATTCGATCCAGTCATGCGTGTCCACAAAATCCGTGATCGCTGCCGTATTCGCATCGGCGCGCGCGATCAGACCTTGCAGGCCGCCGACGGATTTCGCCCAATCAAGCGCCAGCAGGTAATCTTCAACGCAAAGCATCGAAGGCGTGTTGATCGTCTCGCCCTTGAAAATCCCGTCGATTAGCTTGCCACCTTTGGTCAGGCGGAAGATCTTGGGCAGGGGCCAAGCAGGCGTATAGTTTTCAAGCCGTTCGACGGCACGAGGGCTGAGGATCAGCATGCCATGTGCTGCTTCGCCGCCCAGAACTTTCTGCCAGCTGAATGTCGTCACATCCAGTTTGTCCCACGGCAGATCCATCGCAAAGGCAGCCGATGTCGCATCACATAGGGTCAGCCCCTTGCGGTCGGCAGGGATAACATCGCCCGTTGGGACGCGCACGCCAGAGGTTGTCCCGTTCCAAGTGAAGCACACGTCGTTGTCGTAGTTCAACGCCGACATGTCGACAATTTGACCATAATCCGCGGTATGTACCGTATGCTCGATCTTGAGCTGTTTCACGGCGTCGGTCACCCAGCCTGCGCCGAAGGATTCCCATGCGACCATTTCCGCAGGGCGTTCGCCCAGCAACGACCACATCGCCATTTCATAAGCGCCAGTGTCAGACGCCGGAACGATGCCGATCTTATAGTCGGCAGGCACGCCCAGAATGTCGCGGGTGGTTTCAATTGCTTCAAGCAATTTCGCTTTGCCCGGTGCCGCGCGGTGGCTACGCCCCAAAGGCGCGCTCGCAAGCTTGGTCAGGTCATAAACGGGGGGTTTGGCGCACGGGCCAGAGGAAAAACGCGGATTCGTGGGCCGCGAGGTCGGTGTCGTAATAGCCATGTAGCTACCCTTTCAGATAAGCGCCCTTCGTTGGGGAAGGGTGTCCCACGTGCTGGAATACGCGGGGCGAAAGGGCGCGGCAAGCCCTCAAATCAAGCAAGATTGATGCAAATACCGGGTAATTGGCTGAACCAACCGGTGATGTTTCCTATTGGAGACAACTTAGGGCGACGGCGCTTCGGAATTAACTTCATGTTCACCCGTGGCTGCCAAAACGGAGGCCAATCTGATTCTGATGTTGAAGGACCTATGCCCGAACCGCCCGTGCGTCATATCTTGATCGTGGTTGAAAACCTACCAGTGCCGCTCGATCGCCGGGTCTGGCTGGAAGCGACGACGTTGGTCCGCGCGGGCTACCAGGTCTCTATCATTTCGCCCACGGGTCAGGGATGGGTTGCGCCATTTGAACGGCGCGAAGGCGTGGATATTTACCGGTACCCCGCTGCTCCTGAAACCGGAGGCGGCGCGGTTTCATATGCAAGGGAATATGCTAGCGCAATCTGGCATTGGTTTCGGCTTGCGCGGCGTATTTGGCGGCAAAATCCTTTTCAGGCGATCCACGGGTGCAATCCACCTGATCTGATCTGCCTTCTTGCCATGTGGTACCGACGCAAGGGTGTTTCTTATGTGTTTGACCAGCACGATGTCTGCCCAGAACTTTTTGTCGCCAAGTTTGGCAAACAAGGCGTAGGTTACCACGTCATGCGAAAGTGTGAATTGCTCAGCTACCGTGCTGCATTCGTGGTGATATCCCCGAATGAAAGCTTTCGCGAAATCGCGATGACACGGGGCGGCAAATGCCACGATGACATATTCGTTGTGCGCTCCGCTCCGAACCTGACAGATTTTACGCCTGGGCCAGGGTCGCAGAGATACCGGCGCGAGGGAAAGACGCTTCTTGGGTATGTCGGCGTGATTGGACAGCAGGAGGGGATGGATCTGTTGCTTTTCGCGGCGCATCACCTTGTGACTTCGGGTACGCGCGATATCCACTTTTTGATTATCGGCTTTGGTCCCTCATTGCCTGACATGAAACGTCAGGTCGATGACCTTGGGCTGACGGGTTACTTCACGTTTACCGGCGCACTTTATGGCCGCGCTTTGGTGGACGCCTTGAACACGATAGATCTGGGGCTTGCCCCAGATCCCTGCAATGCGATGAACGACATATCATCAATGAACAAGGTGGTTGAATACATGGCGCTGGGCAAACCTGTCGTTCAGTTCGACCTGACCGAAGGACGGCGCACCGCCGAAACGGCCTCCCTCTACGCGGCTTCAAATGATCCGATTCGATTTGCCGATTGCATTAAACAGCTCATCGACGACCCGTCATTAAGAGCGGCGATGGGGAAGGCCGGGCGCGAGAGGGTCGTGAATGCGCTGGCATGGTCTTCGTCCGAACCGCATCTCTTGGCGGCATATACGCGACTTTGCGACAAGCGCCTGCGCTGAGTGGCCGGCGCAAACCATAGTTTACCGTAAATTAAATCATGCAGTATAACGGGTTTATAGCCGTCTTCGCGTTTGGAACACGTCATGATGAAAGGCTTTTCTACACAGTCATTCAAATTGGATGTTTTTCCTTAACCCCGTAGTAAGCCTGTCCCCATAACCATTGATGCATCGACCTTTCCCCCGGGCCTGAGCCGAAGAAGGAGTTTCCGGTGCATCATACAAATGTCTTTAAACGCCAACCCTATCCACGCGTGAACACCCTGCAGCGGAGCGATCTGCATCGGGAGCTTTATCGTCTATATGGCAAGCGCTGTTTTGACATCGTCTTTTGCATTTTATCTGCACCGATCGTGGTTCTCGTGATCTGCCTTCTTGCCTGTCTTGTGGCAGCAACTGGGCAGTCTCCGTTCTTCACCCAGGAACGAGTTGGTAAAGATGGGCGGGTCTTCAAGATGTGGAAGCTGCGAACAATGCATCCCCACGATCCGCACTCGTTAAGAGACTATTTAGCACAAAATCCAAAGGCCAGGGATGAATGGCGACAAAACCAGAAGCTGCGCCACGATCCCCGTGTTACAACGGTGGGCCGGTTCTTGCGGTGCACGTCACTGGATGAACTACCCCAGTTCGTTAACGTGCTGAGAGGAGAGATGAGCCTCGTCGGGCCCCGACCCATGTTGGTGTCTCAAAAGGGGCTTTATCAGGGTGACCACTACGAAAGCCTGCGGCCGGGGATCAGTGGGAACTGGCAGGTTTCATCCCGGAACAGAGCAAGGTTTTCAGAGCGCGCAGTTTTCGACACGCACTACTTCAGCGCCCTGTCACTGTCTGAGGATCTGCGAATACTAAAGGCAACCGTGGGTGTCGTATTGCGGGCGACGGGGTGCTGAAGCCGGCGACGGTTGATCGCGGGCCTGCCCTTAGTGTCGTGATCGTCAGCTACAACACGCGGGAATTGACGCTTAGGGCGATAGAAACGCTGTATGAACACACGCAGTTGACTCAATTTGAGTGTATTGTTTGGGATAACGCCTCCTCTGACGGTTCGGCAGATGCGATAGCTGCGGCGTTTCCGCAGGTCCGGCTGGTCCGCTCGGCACAGAATCTGGGCTTTGCGCGCGCGAATAATCTTGCCGCGCAGCAGTGTTGTTCCGACTATTTACTGTTACTGAACCCTGATACCGAGCTTCATACCGATGCGGTCGATCAACTCGTCGCCTTTGCGCGCGAAAATCCGCAGGCGGGGATATGGGGTGGGCGCACCATTTTTGCTGATGGGTCGCTTAACATCGCGTCTTGTTGGGCGCGGCCCACCGTGGCCAGCCTGTTGTTCAAAGCGACCGGGCTCAGCACTGCTTTTCCGCGCAGCGCCGTGTTCAACCCCGAAGCCTACGGGCGCTGGCCGCGGGATTCTGTGCGCCCTGTCGATATCGTTGTGGGGTGTTTTCTGTTGATCGACCGTTCCTTGTGGCATCAACTGGGCGGCTTTTCGGAGAAATATTTCATGTATGGCGAGGATGCCGATCTTTGCCTGCGCGCGATTTATTTGGGGCATCAGCCGTTGATCACGCCGAAGGCGCAGATTTTGCATCATGTCGGGGCCTCTACCACGGTGACAGAGGTAAAGGCGATCGCGGTGATGACATCGCGTGCGTCATTGGTCCGCGATCACTGGCCGGCGTGGCAACAGGGGGCGGGGGTCTTTCTGATGTGGCTTTGGTCGGCGCTTCGGTATTTGGCTACGCGGCCGTTCGTGGCTTCGCGCGATGCGCAAAGACGGGCGCGGGCGGCGCATTGGTCGGCGGTCTGGGCCGCCCGCAAGACATGGTTGCGGGGGTATGATCAAGCATAGCGTTGCAACAGTTCCTTCGCCCAAAGCGTCGGAGAATACCGTTCGACATCGTGGATACGCGCAGGGGCAAAACGCCCCAAGTAGCCAGAGGTGACAGAGAAGGTCGAGCGGCGGGAATAGATCAGGTGATCACAACGCGACAATTGCCACATGTCGATCAGGGCATTTTCCGCCTCTTGCAGCGGGTTGCATGTTGTATCCGGCCCATGCAAACGCGCGCCGGCAAGGCCTAGCCGCTTGGGATGGGTTATGATCTTGTCGAACGCACGCTTCAAACGATCCTCGATTTCGGCACTGTCCGTCGCAAGAAAGATGGTTGCGTTCGGATGGCGGGCCTTTAGCTGCTCCAGGGTCTTCAACACCGGGCCAAGCGGGATTTTTCGATCGGTGAACCTGATATGAACCCCGATGCTTGGCAGTTTTGCCGTGGGGCGCATGTGCGATAGCGCATGGCGGACCCGTGCGTTGGGGGTAAAATAGCGGCCGAGATAATCGGCGAAAACCTCGCGCTCCCCCCGTTTGGCAAAGCGTGCATCCCGGCGCAGATGGTGCCGCATACGGCCCAGCTTTGGCAGGTAAGACCAATAGATCGCCACCGTCTGAGACTGGTCCAACCGCTTGAGGTCCACGCAAAGCCGCCGATAGCCCCAGGGGTTTGAATGTGACTGCGGCATATAGGTGTCGATCATGTCTTGCGGCTGGCGATGCAGATTGCCAGCCCAGATCGCGGGGCAAACATCGGCCCCGTCATCCATTGTGGCACCCTCAATCGCTTCGTCCCCGATCGGAGACTGGAATAGCAGCGGATAAGCGTTTTCACCAAGCGGCGCATAGCTGCCGTCGCGCCAGTCGATCACTGGCTTGCGGCCGGATAGGTCGGCGTAAACCAGACCCGAGATCGCAGACAGGATGCGGTTGCCCAATCCGCCTTTTCCCTTGATCACCAGTGTTCTTGACTGCATCCGTCGATACACACCCTCCGCTCATCGTTTGACGCTCACCATCGCGCGGATGTCTTTCCAAAGTCTTAACCGGCCTAGGGAAGACTCCGGAATCTGCAGCGAAATCGAATAAAATCCATATCACCGCTTGACCTTCCATTAACTGGAAGCCCTATCTGAGGGGCAAGACACCCCAAGGAGATGGCTGATGGGCGATGTAGTTGCGATAAATTTTGGCATTGGCGGTATGAATTGCGCCTCTTGCGTGGGGCGGGTCGAGACCGCGCTTGGACGCGTGGAGGGTGTGCAGGACGCCCGCGTGAACCTCGCCTCGGAAACGGCGTCGCTGCAGGTGGCATCGGGTTTCGACCCCAAGGACGCCGTCGCCGCACTTGCGACCGCAGGCTATCCCGCCACCGTGCAAACGCGGCGCTATACCATTGAAAACATGTCCTGTGCATCCTGCGTCGGGCGGGTCGAACGCGCCTTGGCGGCCGTGCCGGGTGTGGTCGATGTCACCGTCAACCTCGCCCGGGAAGAGGCCGTGGTGCAGTCGCTTACCGCAGAGCCGGATGCCGCCATTGTGCAGGCTGCGCAAGCCGCGGGCTACCCCGCCACCCCTGTGACGGACACCGCATCTTCCCCCGTGCCGGACCGCAAGGTTGAAGAAGCCGCGCATCTTAAACGTATGACGCTGCTCGCCGCGGCGTTGACCCTGCCGGTGTTTGTGCTCGAGATGGGCGGCCATATGATCCCCGCGTTCCACCATTGGGTGATGTCGACGCTGGGGCAGCAGCTAAGCTGGTCGATCCAGTTCGTACTGACCACCATCGTTCTGGCATGGCCCGGGCGGCGCTTTTTTGTCACCGGCGTGCCAGCGCTGTTGAAACGCACGCCTGACATGAACTCTCTGGTGTTTCTGGGGGCCACGGCGGCATGGGGCTTTTCCACCGTGGCGCTGTTCTTGCCACAGTTGCTGCCCGCCGGTGCGCAAGCGGTCTATTTCGAAGCCGCCGCGATGATCGTCACGTTGATCCTGCTGGGGCGCACGCTAGAGGCGCGGGCAAAGGGCCAGACCGGGCAAGCGATCCGCAAGCTGATCGGGCTGCGCCCCAAAACCGCGCGGGTAGAGCGAGACGGCAACGTGTCAGAGGTTGCGATCGACGCGATCACCGTCGGCGATCTGATCCATGCGCGCCCCGGTGAAAAGATCGCCGTAGACGGGACCGTGACACGTGGCAGTTCCTATGTCGATGAAAGCATGATCACCGGCGAACCCGTGCCCGTCGAAAAGCTGCCCGACACGCATGTGGTCGGGGGGACGGTGAATGGCACCGGCGCGCTGGTCTACCGCGCGACCCATGTGGGCGCGGACACGACCCTGTCGCAGATTGTGCGCATGGTCGAGGACGCCCAAGGCGCCAAGCTGCCGGTGCAGGATATGGTTAACCGCATCACCATGTGGTTCGTGCCCGTCGTCATGGCGATTGCCGCGGCCACCTTCCTTGTCTGGCTGGCGTTCGGGCCGCAGCCGTCCTTGGGGCACGCTTTGGTGGCAAGCGTCGCGGTGCTGATCATCGCCTGCCCCTGTGCGATGGGGCTGGCCACGCCGACCTCTATCATGGTGGGCACAGGGCGAGGGGCCGAGATGGGCGTGCTGTTCCGCAAGGGGGACGCGCTGCAGGTCTTGGCCGAGGTCGATACCATCGCGCTTGATAAAACCGGCACGCTGACCGCCGGTCGGCCTGAGGTGACGGATCTGGATGTCTTCAACGGCTGGTCGCAGGCCGATGCGTTGAGGCTCGTCGCTTCCGTCGAGGCGCAGTCAGAGCACCCGATTGCCAGCGCCATCCTGCGCCATGCCGAAACACAGGGGCTGTCGCTGGCAGCGGTGACCTCTTTTGCCTCGCAAACCGGCCACGGTGTACGCGCCGAAGTCGAAGGGCGTCGCGTGCTTGTCGGGGCGGACCGTTTCATGGAGGCCGAAGGGGTCTCTCTCGCCGCGGCAGAGGGGCGGCCGGCAGCATGGGGGGCAGAGGGCAAGACACCGCTTTTCGCCGCCGTGGATGGGGCGCTTGTCGCGATAATCGGCGTCGCCGACCCGATCAAGGAAACGACGCCCCAAGCGCTGGAGGCACTGCACAAAGCGGGGCTGAAAATTGCGATGATCACCGGTGATAACAAGGCGACGGCGCAGGCCATTGCCGACCGTTTGGGGATCGATACCGTGGTCGCCGAAGTACTGCCCGACGGCAAGGTCGCCGCGCTGGAGGACCTGCAACAGGCGGGCCACAAGGTCGCCTTTGTGGGGGACGGGATCAATGATGCGCCCGCGCTGGCGGGGGTCGACGTGGGTATTGCCATCGGTACCGGAACGGATGTCGCTATCGAAGCGGCCGACGTGGTGCTGATGTCGGGCGATCTGCAAGGGGTGGTGAACGCCCTGCACATCAGCCAGCACACCATGCGCAATATCCGCCAGAACCTCTTTTGGGCCTTTGGCTATAACGCGCTGCTGATCCCCGTTGCAGCCGGTGTGCTCTATCCGCTGTTCGGTGTGCTGCTGTCGCCCGTGCTTGCCGCCGCCGCCATGGCATTGTCGAGCGTCTTTGTCCTGTTCAACGCCCTGCGCCTGCGGTGGATCGCCGCCGCAGCAACCGCCTAATTCAACGAAAGGAGACGTCCATGAACATCGGTGACGTGTCGAAAAGCGCAGGTCTGCCTGCCAAGACCATCCGCTACTACGAAGACATCGGTCTGATCACGCCCGCGCGTGACACCAACGGGTATCGCAGCTTTTGCGACAGCGACGTGCACAAGCTGACGTTTCTGGGCCGTGCGCGGGCCTTGGGCTTCACGATCGAGAATTGCCGCGACCTGCTGGCGCTTTGGGATGATCAGGATCGCGCCAGCGCCGATGTCCGTGCCATCGCCCAGCAACATCTGGTGCAGATCGAAAGCAAGATCGCGGACCTACAAGATATTCGTCAGACCTTGACCCATCTGGTGCATGAATGCGCTGGCGATGACCGCCCCGATTGCCCGATTTTGCAACGGCTCGAAAAGCTGTAGCGCGCGTGTCTACCGGCGCAGCAGGTAGATATCCATGATCCAGCCATGGGCGGCGCGGGCCTCTGCCCGTGTTGCGATGATGCGGTCGCAGACCTGATCCAGCGGGCCCGCGATGCGACGCTCGTTCGGCATGCCGGCATAGGCGGTCCACCAGATGTGTATGTCGCTGTGCTGCCGCAACACCTCGAAGGCGCAGGTGCCGTCCAGCATGACGGCAATCGTATCCACACCCTGCGGCCAACCATGATCGCGCAGCTGCCGACCGGTGGTGATCGTGACGGGATTACCGATGGTGTTCAGCGGGATCGCATGGCCCGCCGTCAGTACCTGAAGCGAGGTAATTCCCGGCACGACATCGACGGTGAGTGTGACGACCTTTTGCAACCGCTCCGCAATGCGCAGGGTGCTGTCATACAGCGACGGATCCCCCCAGACGAGGAAACCGACACGGCCGCCTTGGGGCAGGGTGCGCTGCATCTCGGCCAGCCAGACCTGTGTAATGGCATCATGCCAATCGTGGACGCCCGCGTGATAATCAGGGTTGGCGGCGTCGCGTTTGGGCAGGGTGAATTCGTGAATATAAGGCCCGTCCGACCGCAGCACCTGGGCGCAAATCTCGTGCCGCAGGCCAGCCAGATCATCCTTGCCCGCGCCCTTGGACGGGATCAGGATCACATCGCAGGCATTCAGCGCGTCGATGGCTTGTAATGTCAGGTGTTTGGGATTGCCGGACCCGATGCCGATCAGTGAAAGCGTAAACATCTTGAGGCTCCGGCAGGGGGTGACGCGGCCCGCAGAGTAGGGGGCCGCGTCGGGTCTTGGATTATTCAGCGGCGGTCTGCGTCAGACGTTTGGTGAACAGCGCGCTGCCCGCGAAATCGCGCAGGGTTTTCGCGGCGGCGAGCACGGCCAGATCCACAAGCGGCTCGATCAGGATGACCATCATATAGGCCCCGCCAAAGCTGGCCACAGCGGCGATGTTGCTGGCGGCAAAGCCCTGACCGTAGATGGCCCAGAACGCCACCCAGCCCACAACGCCCGCCTGAAACGCGGTCGACAGCTTGAGCGCTTGAACATAGGTCAGATCAACATAGGCGGTGTTGGGCGCAATGATGCGTTTGGCCAGCGCCGAGACCATGAACAAGGGCACCAGCAGCGTGGTGACGTTCATCGTGTATTGCGGCAGGTCGATGGGGGCAAAGAACACGCCCTGCGCCAGCAGACCAAGCGCCAGACCCGCAGCCGCAGGGGCCACGCCGAACAGCAGGAACAGGGTCGACCCGAGGATCAGGTGCACTTCGCTCACGCCCACGGGGAAATGCGGGAAGACCTGAAAAAAGACAAAGGTCAGCGCGGTGGCCACCACGGCTCCGCCCGCAAAAGGTACGACGCCTTTCTCACGGACAGAGTTTATTGCGGTTTTCGCGGTATAGGCCGCAGCACCGGCGGCGGTGCCATAGGACAGGACCAGCTTGGCGCCGGTCACGACTTCGGGTTCGATATGCATATTCAGGTCTCCTTACCGTCTTCCCCGACGGCATAATGTGAAAGCCGCCCCGGGGGGCAGCCAGTTGGAACAGGGATCATCCCCATGACGGCAGGTCTCCTGACTTTGTGCGTCCATGCGTGCCGCGCCTTCCCAGGCGGTGTGGCCCAGTGGCAATGCGGGTTGCTCTTCACTTACAGGTGCGGGGGCAGTTCCGGATTTGGCACCTTTGCTTTGGCACCGCACCGTATTCCCTTTTCACCCCGATTGCCCGAAGGCGCACGGGGAACCGTCCGGAATAGGTGGTCATTTTCGGGCCGGTTTTGTCAAGTCATCTATTCGGTCAAAGGCCCGTAAAGGATCAGCGCAGGCGCTGACGTTGCGGGATCCAGCGGCAGATGGGCAAGGCTTTCCACGGTGTGGCGGCTCAGCTTTTGATCGGGGGTCGATACCGCCTCTGCTAGCAGGGCAGGGGTGGAGGGCGGCAAGCCCGCCTCGATCAGCCGCGCGGCGAAACCCGCAAAGGTGCGGCGGCCCATGTAGACGACCGTTGTCGCCGTAGGGTCGGCCAGCGCCGCCATGTTCAGATCTTCGGGCAAGGCCCCCGATTCGCCGTGGCCGGTGATGAATTGCACCCGCCGCGCGGTCAGCCGCCGGGTCAGTGGGATCATCGCCGCCGCCGCCGCCGAAGACGCCGCCGTGACGCCCGGGATGATCTCGAAGGCGACGCCTGCCGCTTTCAGTGCGGTCAGCTCTTCTTCAAGCCGGCCAAACACGCCCGCGTCCCCACTTTTCAGCCGCACCACCCGCGCGCCGGTCAATGCGTGTTCGACCAGCAAACGGCTCACGTGATCCTGCTTCGGAGACAGCCGTCCGGCGCGTTTGCCCACCCCGATCAGATCCGCCTCGGGCGAGACATGTTCAAGGATCGGACCCGCCGACAGATCGTCGAACAGCACGACTTCGGCCTCTTGCAACCGCTTTACCGCCTTCACGGTCAGCAGCTCGGGATCACCCGGACCGGAGGAGACGAAAGAGACAAAGCCGCTCATGACGCCCCCGCGATCAGGTGAAAGAAGGTGCCCGTCGCATGGCCGCGGCGCGAGCCTGTCTCGGGCACTTCGGCCCCATTGGCATCGACCACCCGCGCCAGCGGTGTATCGGGCTGCGACAGGATCGTAGAATAGTGGAATTCATGTCCCCGCAACCGCGCGCCCGCGTCATAGCCGGGGCCGGGTTCGTTCAGCGTGGCAAGCCGGTAGCCCAGATGCATCTTGCGCTTCTCATAGCTGGTTTCCAGCCCCAGCAGCCCCGCCATCTGGTGCCGCACGCCTTCCTTGTCGACCAACCCGGCCCCCATCGCCATATAGCCCCCGCATTCCCCATGCACCGGGCGCGTCGTGGCGAATTGTTGCAGGCTGTCGCGGAACTGCGCGGCAGCGGCAAGGCGTCCGGCATGCAGCTCGGGATAGCCGCCGGGCAGCCAGCAGATGTCGGCGCTGTCGTCCGGTGCCTCATCCGCCAGCGGCGAGAAGGGCAACACCTGCGCACCCGCGGCGATCCAGTGGTCCAGCAAATGCGGATAGATGAACGAAAACGCGGCGTCCTTGGCCAAAGCGATCCGTTGACCGGGGGGCGGGGGCAAGACATCTGGCCCGTCGGGGATACTGCGCCCTTGGGCGGCAGCGACGATCAGATCAAGATCGATATGCTGCGCGATGAAATCTCCCGCCGCATCCAGCAGCTTCATCAGCTCGGGCTGTTCCTCGGCCTGCACCAGACCCAAGTGGCGTTCCGGCAGCGTGACCGATCCCTGTCGGGGCAGCGCGCCCAGAACGGGGATGCCGACCTGCTCCATCCCCAGACGTAGCAGGGCCTCGTGACGGGGGCTGGCGACCTTGTTCAGCACCACACCCGCGACATGCACATCCGGGCGCATCGTCTTGAACCCAAGGGCGGTGGCCGCAGCCGATTGCGCCTGACCCGATACATCCAGCAGCAACACCACCGGCCAGCCCGTCATGGCAGAGATATCGGCGCTCGCCCCGTTCGAGGTTTCCCCCGGTTGCGCCACACCATCGAACAGCCCCATTGACCCTTCGATCAGGGCCAGATCGCCGCCATGGGCGGTGCCGATCAGATTGCACAACACGCCCGAGCCCATGGCCCAACTGTCGATATTATAGGACGACCGCCCGCAAGCCGCGCGGTGAAAGCCGGGGTCGATGTAATCCGGCCCGCTCTTGAACGGGCGCACGTCAACGCCGCGCCGGCTGAGCGCGTTGAGCAGGCCCAGCATCAAGGTGGTCTTGCCCGTACCCGACGCGGGGGCCGAGATCATCAGGCCCTTGGGCAGTTGCGTTGTCTCGATCATTCTGTGCCCTCTGGAAAGCGCGGCTCTGTGCCGACGGGGCGGAAGCGGCGGTCGTAATCGCCCGCGTACAGACAGCTTTCGCGGAACTCCTCTGCCGTCAGTGCGCGGCCCACAAGGATCAGCGCCGTGCGCCCGCGTTCGCCGTCGGTGGCGTCAATCACGCTGCCCAAGGTCGCCCGCACCACCCGTTGATCCGGCCAGCTTGCGCGCCAGACGATGGCGACGGGGCAGTCCTCTCCGTAATGAGGGGTGAGCCGCGCGACCACATCATCCAGCACATGCACCGACAGGTGGATCGCCAGCGTGGCACCCGTGGCGGCAAAATTCTCGAGCGTTTCACCCTCGGGCATGGCTGACGCCCGACCCGAGGTCCGCGTGAGAACAAGCGACTGCGCCACACCGGGCAGCGTCAGCTCGTTCCCCAAAGCGGCGGCGGCAGCAGCAAAGGCGGGCACACCGGGGGTGATGTCATAGTCGATGTCCAACTCGCGCAAGCGGCGCAGCTGCTCGCCCATGGCGGACCAGACCGATAGATCACCCGAATGAAGCCGCGCCACATCCTGCCCCGCATCATCGGCGGCCTTGATCTCTGCCATGATCTCGTCCAGCGACAGCGACGCGGTGTTCACGATCTTCGCATCCGCAGGGCAGTAGGACAGCAGCTCAGACGGGACCAACGATCCGGCATACAGACACACAGGGCAGGCCGCGATCAGGTCGCGCCCTCGCAGGGTCAGCAGATCAGGGGCACCGGGGCCCGCGCCGATAAAGTGAACAGTCATGGGGCAATTCCTTCCGCGATAGCTACGGTGGCCATGCCATTGGGGCTGGCCACACGCAAGGTCGTCAATTTGGCACCGCGACCAGCAACGCGCAATGCGGCGGCCTCGGCAAGTGATCCGGTCCCGAAGCGCGCTTGCACGCGTGGCGACACGGTACGCGTCGGGATGTCTGCGATATCGGCTTCCGACAGTTCGATCAGCGGCAATGCCAGACTGTCGGCAAAGCGCCGTAGCGCCGGCGTCACCTTGATCGCGAGGGTCGCGAGCGTGTCCGGCCTGCGCCGTGTCAGCGCAAGGGCCGCGCGTAAATCCGCCTCGGTCGCATCCGCGCGCAATCCTATCCCAGCGACGATCATCGGGTCACGCTCCATTGCAGTTGCGGGCGGCTGGGGTGCCAGCCCTGCATGGTCCCCAAGGGGGCCGCCTGTGCCAGATCGATCCGCAGCAATTGCCCGCCGTGCATCCCGTGCCAGCGGATCAGCAAGGCTTGGGTTTCAAGCGCCACCGCATTCGCCACAAGCCGCGTGCCCGGCGTGATCCTGTGCCAGATCGCCTGCAAAACATCCTCTGATGCGCCACCACCCAGAAAGACCGCTGCGGGCAGGGGCAGATCGGCCAGCGCATCGGGGGCCGTGCCGTGTACGCAGCGCATCCGGCGCGCCAGACCAAAGCGGCGGGCGTTCTCGGTGATGTTATCGCAGCGGCCTTCGCGCGGCTCGATGGCGATGGACTGCGCGTGCGGCGCGGCCAGACACCATTCAACAGAGACAGAGCCCGACCCGCCCCCCACATCCCACAGCAGCTCCCCCGCGCGGGGGGCCAGCGCGGCCAGCGTCAACGCGCGCATGGGTGATTTGGTGATCTGGCTGTCATGGGCAAATAGCGCCTCGGGCCGTCCGGGCGCGTGGCTGATACCCGCGCTACCCGACACCGCAATCGCCACCACCACAGGGGCGGCAATGTCGCTCAGGTCAAACGTCGCGGCATCGGCCGCGCGCGCGATTTCACGCGGACCGCCAAGCGCCTCCATCACCGTCAGGCGGGACGCGCCTAAACCCTGCGCGGTCAGATAATCTGCCAGCGCCGTAGGGGCCGCTCCATCGCGCAACGTGCAGATCAGCCTCGCACCTGCCGCCAGATGGGGCAGCAACACCTCGAACGGGGCCGCATGCAGGCCAAGGGTCGTGACCTCCTCCAACCGCCAGCCAAGCCGCGCAGCCGCCAGCGTCATGCAGGACGGCGCGGGAAAGCAGCGCCATTCCGACGGGTCCAGCACCTGCGCCAGCGTACCGCCCACGCCGTGCCAGAACGGATCACCCGAGGCGAGCACCACAACCGCACGCCCGCGATGTTCCAACACCGGCGCTACGCTGAACGGCAACGGCCATTCCCGCCCGCGCGCGCCCGCGTCACAAAGCGCCAGATGCCGCGCCCCGCCAAAGATCACGTCGGCCTCTGCCAGCGCGTTTCGGCTTGCATCGGTCAGCCCAGCAAGGCCATCTTCGCCCAGACCAATCAGGGTCACCCAGGCAGCAACAGGATCAGCCATGACGCGCACCCTCATTCTTGGCGGCACGACAGAGGCGTCCAACCTCGCGCGCGCGCTGGCCGACCGTGGCGATGATGCGCTGTTCAGCTATGCCGGACGCACGGCCGCCCCCGTGGCGCAGCCCTTGCCCACCCGCGTGGGTGGCTTTGGCGGCGTGGCCGGATTGCTGGCGTTCATAGCACAAAATAACATCACCCGCGTGATCGACGCGACCCATCCCTTCGCCGCACAGATGAGCCGTAACGCCCATGCCGCCAGCACGCAGGCAGGCATCCCGCTGGCCGCGTTTGAACGTGCCCCGTGGGCCGAGACTGCCGCCGACAATTGGACCCATCTGCCAAGTATCGAAGCCGCCGCCGCATCCCTGCCGCAGGTGCCGACGCGGGTCTTTCTGGCCATCGGCAAGCAGGCGCTGTCCGTCTTTGCCAACCATCCGCAGCACCATTATCTGCTGCGGCTGGTGGACCAGCCTGACGCGCCGCTGCCCTTGCCGCATACGACCGTGACCCTCGCCCGAGGACCGTTCGACGTGGCCGGAGACATCGTCCTGCTGCGCGACCACGGGACCAAGCTGATCATCGCCAAGAACGCCGGCGGCACGGGGGCCGAGGCCAAGCTTATCGCCGCGCGCGAACTGGGGCTGCGCGTGCTGATGATCCAGCGCCCCGCGGTGCCCCCTCGCAGGACATTTGCGCGGCTCGACGATATCCTGGCATGGCTTGATCATACGACGGACCGTGGCGTGTAGATATGTGTCCCGACGCGGCGGGTGTCGGCGTTACCGACGATCACGACCGTGCGCATATCGGCCATCTCTGGCGTCGCTTCGGCCAGCGTGACGGTGCGCAATGACTCGTCCGGGTGGCTGACGTTGCGCGCAAAAGAGATCAAGGTTTCCGGCCCGCAGGCCTCGCGCAGAATATCAAGCGTGGTGGCGAACTGATGCGGCCGCGAGGCCGACCGCGGGTTGTAGAACGCCATGGCAAACCCCGCTTCCCCCGCCAGCCGCAGCCGTTTTTCGATCAGCGACCAGGGTTTCAGATTGTCCGACAGGTTGATCGCGCAGAAATCATGCCCCAACGGTGCCCCCAACCGCGCCGCCGCCGCGAGCATCGCGGTGATGCCGGGCAGGACGCCTATATCGATTGCCAGCCAGTCTTCCGGGCCTTTCTCCAACGCCTCGAACAGGGCAGAGGCCATGGCAAAGACCCCCGGATCGCCCGAAGACACCACCACCACACGCCGCCCCGCCGCCGCCATTTCAAGCGCATGTGCGGCGCGGTCCAGCTCTACCCGGTTGTCGCTTTCATGCAGGGTCAGCCCGTCGCGCGGGGCAATCCGGCGCACATAGGGGATGTAGCCGACAATATCGGTCGCCTCGTCCACGGTGGCGCGCACCTCTGGCGTGACCAGCGCCTCGTCTCCGGGGCCAAGGCCGACAACGCGCACCCAGCCGGTCATGGCCGCCGTCCCTGACCATGCACGATCGCGATCGAGAAATAGGGCACGTCGGCCGGGACTTCCGTCAGCTTTTGCACCGTCTGCCCCGCCATCGTGCCCTTCTCGACCAGCCATGCGTCTTGCAAGCGGCCCGCCTTGGTCAGTGCGCGCTTCAACTTTTCAAGGTTGCGCCCGATTTTCATCACCACCAGCGCATCGGTATTAGCGGCCCGCGTGGCCAGCTCTTCCTCGTCCAGCGTCGCCATGAGCACGGTCAGCACATCATCACCCCAGGTGATCGGATGCCCTGTCGCGGTCCAGCAGCCTGACATGCCGGTGATGCCGGGCACGATCTCGACCTCGGCGCGGCCCTGAAGGCGGCTGTGCAGATGCATGAACGACCCGTAAAAGAACGGGTCCCCTTCACAGAGCACGATCACATCTTCGGTCTGCGCAAGGTCGGTCAAACGGTCAGCCCAATCGTCGTAGAAAGCCGACAGCAGACGGTTATACTCGGGATCGCTAAAGTGGATCTCTGTCGTGACGGGGTATTCCATCGCATGTTCCACCGCCGTCTCGGCCATGATGCCGTCCACGATGGTGCGGGCCTGCCCACGCCGTCCGGGTTTGCGGAAAAACGCGACGTGCTGCGCGCCGGTCAGCAAACGGTGCGCCTTGACGCTCATCAATTCGGGATCGCCGGGGCCAAGCCCGATGCAAATGACCTTGCCCATCGTTATTCCTTCCACGTGGCCAGCGCGTTCACCGCCGCCACTGTAATCGCCGAACCGCCCAAACGCCCCTGCACGATCATCGACGGCACGGGCAAATCCTGCATCAACGCCTCTTTCGATTCCGCCGCGCCGACAAAGCCGACGGGGCAGCCGATGATGGCCGCAGGGCGCGGGCAGTCGGGATCTTCGAGCATATTCAGCAGGTGGAACAGCGCCGTGGGCGCATTGCCGATGGCCACCAAGGCCCCTGCCAGATGCGGCCGCCACAGTTCAAGCGCTGCGGCAGAGCGTGTGTTGCCCATCTGCTGCGCCAGCTCTGGCACCTTGGGGTCGCGCAGGGTGCAGATGATCTGGTTGTCAGCGGGCAATCGCGTGCGGGTGATCCCTTCGGACACCATATGCGCATCACATAAGATCGGCGCGCCATCCGCCAGCGCCGCCCGTGCAATCTGCGCCATGTTTTCAGAAAACTGTACGTGCTTTTCCAGTCCGACCAGACCGGCGGCGTGGATCATCCGAACGGCGACACGTTCTTCATCGGGGGTGAACCGCGCCAGATCGGCCTCGGCGCGGATGGTGGCAAAGCTCTCCAGATAGATCGCGGCACCGTTGGTCTCGTAGGTGTGGGGCACTCAAAGCCTCCTGTCTTGAATTTGGGTCACTGTCAGCGGCGCGCTTTGCGGCGGATCGCCTGCGCGCCCGTGGCGGATAAGGGTGAAATGCCTGTCATGACTGGCGGTCAGCGTGACGGGGGCAGGGGCGGGATGGGCGCAGCCTTTGGCACAGCCCGAGATATGGATCGTGTCATCGCTGTCTGGCGACAGATGCGCGGCAATGGCGCGGGCGGCATCGCGTGTGTCCGACAAAGCCTGACGGCAGCCGGGGGCACCGGTGCAGACCTGCACACGGCGGCGCGGATCGCGGGCGTCGGTGATGAAATCGGGCAGCGGACCTGAGGGGGTGACCTCTTCCATCAACACCATGCGCCAAGGGGTCAGCCGCAGCGCACCAAGCTCCGCCAGCTGCGCAAAGCTTTCCGCCGTGGTCTGGCCAAAGGCAAACCCGAGAAGTGTGCCTTGCGGGGTCATACCGGGCTCAGGGACGGGCGCAGCGGGCAGGGGGACGGTATCAGCGCCCACCGGAGCCCCCCGCGTCGCGATATGCGCCGCCATGCGCCCCCTTCCGTCGGTCACGCCACCGGTGTCCAGAAACCAGCGGGCCAGCGTCAGTGCGGCATCTGCGGCTGTATCCACTGTGACTGGCTGGCCCACCTCTGCCCCGTCCGCCCGGCAGATCAGGCCAGCAGCGCTACGTTCGATCCGGATGTCGGCAGAGGTGCGCGTCAGCACGGGCCGCGCTCCGCAATCGATCGCAAAGCCGAACTTGCTGGGCAGGTCGGGTGCGCCATCATCGGAAAGCGCATGGGCCAGGGCTTGCGCCACGCGGTGGCTGTCGTCCCCATCCTGCCAGAACGGCGTCACGGTGATATTGCGCCGTGCCTCTGCCGCCAGATCGGCATCGACAAGGCCAATCTCGCGCAGCCCGTCGACCAATGCGGCATGGCTATCCGTTGTCACCCCGCGCAGTTGCAGGTTCGCGCGGGCCGACAGGTCGATCATCCCGTTGCCATGGGTGCGCGCCAGCGTGGCAACGCGGCGGATCTGGTCAGGGCTCAGCCGCCCCATCGGCACACGCAGCCGCACCACCAGCCCGTCGCCGGACATCATCGGCCGCAGCGCACCGGGGCACCAGCCAAAGACCTGCGGCGCGCTCATGCGGGGGTGCCTAATTCGGCAAGGACAGAGTTGCGGCGCGACGTCCAAAGCCCCGCCCGGTGCAAGGCATCAAACCGCGCGCGCAATGCAGCAAGCGCTTGCGGGTTGGCGTCCTGCATAAAGTCGACCAGATCATCGCGCCCCAATGTTGCATCGAACATGGCGTCGAACAGATGGTCCGGCACGACGCCTGCCAGATGCGCAAAGGCGGCAAGGTGATCCAGTGTCGCGGCAATCTCGGCGGCACCGCGGAAACCATGCGCCATCATGCCAGTGGCCCAATCGGGGTTGGCGGCACGGGCGCGCACTACACGGGCGAGCTCCTCGGTCAGGGTGCGGGCACGGGGCTGGTCGGGGCGGGTGGCATCCAGATGGTACAGCGCGGCAGCCCCGCCCTTGCCCAAACGCTGCATCGCGGCGGCAAAGCCGGCTTCATGTGCGGCGTAATCCTTCTGCCATCAACAGATCGGTCTCGGGCAGGTCTTGCAGGTGCACGAAACTATCGGCCCGCGTCAGCTGCGTCTCAAGCGCGTCGCGGGCATAGGTGATCTCTCCGCGCGCGTCGATCGCGTAGGACGAGGCAGCCAGCCACGCCTCGCCCGCCGCCGTGCGCGCCTCGTCGGAATAATCGTCCATCGCGGTGCCGATCCCCAAGCCATAGGATCCCGGGCGCGGGCCAAAGACACGGGGGGTCTGCACCAGATAGGGGTTATCAGCAGCCGTTTCGGGACGCTCGGCCAGCTTGGCAATTGCCGTCTCGAACAGCTGCGCTAGACCGGGGAACATATCGCGGAACAGGCCGGACACCCGCAGGGTCACATCAATGCGCGGACGGTTCAACAGCGCAAGCGGCAGAATGTCGAACCCGCTCACACGGTCGCTGCCGTCATCCCAGCGGGGGGACAGACCCGCCAGATGCAGCGCCATGGCAAACTCCTCGCCCGCCGTGCGGATGGTGGCAGAGCCCCACATGTCCATGACCAACCCCTTGGGCCAGTCGCCGTGATCCTGCAAATGCTTGCGCAACAATTCCTCGGCCAGCTTCACCCCTTGGGTATAGGCCGCACGCGAGGGCACGGCCCGTGGATCGGTGGTAAACAGGTTGCGCCCCGTGGGCCGCACATCGCTGCGCCCGCGATAGGGGGACCCGGACGGGCCGGGGGGCACAAACCGCGCAGACAGCGCCGCGATCAGCCCGTCAATCTCGCCCGTCCCATGATCGCCTGCGCCAAAGACATGCAGCCCGTCGCCATATTGCGTTTCCTTGATGTCGCAGACGAAGCGGTCGATGCGGGTCAGCGCCTCTGCCGCGCTGGCGCTGGCATCAAGGCCGAGGTCCTGTTCAACCCCGCGGCCCTGCGCCTCGGCTCGGATGTCCGCGATCAGCCGGTCGCGCCGCGCAGGGTCCAGCCCGTCCGCGGTCGAGTATTCATCCAGCAGCCGTTCCAACCGTCCGAATGCATCGGGCAGTTTCGATGTCACCAAAGGGGGCGGCATATGGCCCACGGTCACGGCCCCGATACGGCGCTTGGCCTGCGCGGCCTCACCGGGGTCATTGACGATAAAGGGATAGATCACCGGCATCGGGCCGATCAGCGCCTCGGGCCAGCAGGCGTCAGACAGGGCGACGGATTTGCCGGGCAGCCATTCCAGCGTGCCATGGGCCCCGACATGCACCATCGCATCCGCCTGCTGTTGCAGCCACAGATAGAAGGCGACATAGCCCGGGCGCGGCGTGCGGCTCAGGTCGTGATAGTCTTCGTCCCGTTCGGCCAGCGCCCCGCGTTCGGGTTGCAAGGCGACCAGCAGCTTGCCACTGCGCAGCGCCGGAAAACAGAACGCCCCGTCGTGAAACAGCGGATCATCCTGCGGCGCGCCCCAGCTGTCGGTCAGGTCATCGCGCAACGCCTGTGGCAGCTTTGCAAGCGCGACCTCATACTCTGCCAGCGGCCAGCGGAGCGTTTCGGTGCCAAGACGGCTGGCAACCGTTTGCGTATCGCTAAAGTCCTGCGCAGCCACGTCATAGCCCTGCGCCGCCAGCTGGGCCGTCATCTCCCGCAGGGAGGCCAGCGCATCCAACCCCAACGCATGGGCCATGTTCCAGTCTTTGCCGGGGTAGGTGGACAGCACCACACCCACAGACTTTGCCGCGTTGCCCTGCACCCGTAGCTGGTGCAAGCGCTGCACGCGATCGGCGATGAAATCCACGCGGTTCGCGTCGGCGCGATGGGCGAAACGGCTGTATTGCAGCGCCTCGTCCCGTTTGCCGGGCTGCTTAAAGCTGACGACACCGCCAAACAGACGGCCATCCACCTCGGGCAAGACGACGTGCATCGCCAGATCGGTAGGCGACAGCCCGCGCTCTGATCCGGCCCAGTCGCGCCGACGCGCGGTCGATAGGGCGACCTGCACCACGGGGCAATCTGATGCGCCCAGAACAGATGGTTCATCCGGCCCGCGCTGGGCGGAGAAAGCGGTGGCGTTCACGATCACCGCCGGATCAAGCCGGGCGATCTGCTGCGCGATCCACGGCGCGGTGTCCCCCTTGAGGCTGGGCGCGAATAGCCCCACGGCGTCAAAGCCACGCGCGTCAAGCGCGGTGATCAGCGCATCCACAGGATCGGTATCGGCAGCCGTCAGATAGGACCGGTAGAAGGTCACAATCGCGCGCGGCTTGTCGGAGGGTTCCGGCGCAGGGATCACACCGGTATGGGGGCGGTAGAACCCCGCCTCGGGCACGGTCTTGGCCCCTTTGGCTGGCCCCGCGTAAAGACCTGCGGCCAGCGACAGCTGCGCCAGTGCCGCCTGCGCAGCCACCGCCCCGCCCGTATCGCACAAATGTTGCAAGCGTCTTAACGTCGAATGCGGCAGCGTCGACAGTGCGTCGAGCCGCGGGTCGGGTTGGCCGTCCGCAGGCAGCACCGCCAGCGCGATCTGCTGTTTGCGCGCCATATCCTGCAAGGTCGCAAGCCCGTAAGGCCAATAGCTTTCGCCCCCGATCAGCCGCACCAATACCGCCTTGGCCCCCGCAAGGGTCTGTTCGGCATAGGTATCGACCGACAACGGATGTTTCAGCGCGACCAGATTGGCCAGCCGCAACGACGGCAAGCCCCCTTCCGCACGATGCCAGCCTGCCGCGAAAGCCCCCAGATCACTGTCCGAAAAGGACAGCACCACCAGATCCGCCGGCGTCTGCCCCAGATCTTGGGGCAGATCGCTTTGGTCCAGTCCGTGGCTTTCGCGAAAGACGACATGCATGGCGGCTTAGCCCTCCAGCACCGCGCGGATCGCGGCTTCGTTCACGTGATCATGTTCCGCGATCACAACCAGCTGGCTGCGGCGCGGCATGTCCCCCCAAGGGCGGTCGAACTGGCTGCGCACGCGTTCGCCCACGGCCTGCACAAGCAGACGCATCGGTTTGTCCTGAACGGCGATATAGCCTTTGACGCGCAGGATTTTCTGTTCGCGCGCCAAGCGCAACACGGCAGCCTCAAGCGTGGCGACATCGGCGACCTCGCCCATGTCGATCACCACGCTTTCAAAGTCGTCATGTTCGTGATCGTCATGCCCGTCGTGGTGGCTGGGGCGCGCGTCGATGTCATCTTCGGCGGCGGCTTCCAGACCCAGTACAACGCGGGGGTCGATCACGCCTTCGGTCATCGGAATGATCGGCAGCTTGCGCGGCGCATGCGCCTCGATCACCTTGCGCGCAGCCTCGACGCCCTCGGGGCCCGCCAGATCGGCCTTGGACAGCAGCACGATGTCGGCGCAGGCGATCTGGTCCTCGAAGACTTCGGACAAGGGCGTTTCATGGTCCAGACTGTCGTCAGCATCACGTTGCGCGGCCACGGCCTCCAGATCGGGGGCGAACTGCCCGCTGACCACGGCTTCGGCATCGGCAAGCGTAATCACGCCGTCCACGGTGATGCGCGACCGGATCGCTGGCCAGTCAAACGCCTTGAGCAAGGGTTTGGGCAGCGCCAGCCCCGACGTCTCGATCAGGATGTGATCAGGCGTTTCGGGCAGGGCCATCAGGGCTTCGATGGTGGGGATAAAGTCATCGGCCACGGTGCAGCAGATACAGCCGTTTGCCAGCTCGACGATGTTCTCGGCGGGGCAATTGTCAATCGCGCAGGATTTCAGGATGTCGCCATCCACACCGGCGGTGCCGAATTCATTGACCAGCACGGCCAGACGCTTGGAGCCCGCGTTCTCCATCAGGTGACGGATAAAGGTGGTTTTGCCAGCGCCCAGAAAGCCGGTGATCACGGTAACGGGGATTTTGGTAAGGTTGGTCATTCGGTAGGCTCCTGTGGGGGAATGCGGGCGATGGATTGTTTGCGGAAGACCACGGGGCGTTCGCGCCAGGGCACCACGCCATCAGAGGTCTGGGCATAGGCAGAGACGCCATTCACGATATCGGACAAATGCGCGTCCGTGTCGAGATCGCCGTACACATAGGTCCAGCGCGACGGCCCACCCGACAGGACCATCGAACAGCCCCGCGAACAGGCCGACAGACATTCGGCTCCGCGCAGCTGCACACCGTCGGGCAGATGCCCCGACAGCGCGTCAAACAGTTGTTGCCCGGGGCGCGGCGCGTCCTCGGCGGTGATCTGACCTGCGCGACAGGTGGTGCAGATGGTGACGGTGACCGGTTGATCCGTGGTGGTCATATCTTGCCTCATACGTCGATGGGCCAAGGGGGATCGCCAGCAGCGAACGACATGCGAACAGCGTTCTAGGCCAGTCGCGAAACACCCCGTTCGCCCGTTACAAACTATGCTGGCAGGTCTCCCGGCTTGCGGATCTAAGGCAGCTTGCCTTGCGAACCTTCACCTTCCCAGCCTGCGGGCCAGTGGTTGAAAGCTCTCTCCGGTCACGGTCGCGGGGGCGGCTGCGCTTGGCGCTGACCCAAGGCTGGATCAATGCGTATCGCGTTCCCTCTTCGCCTGTCTGGGACAGGAACCAACATACGCCCTGCATTGGTCATTTGCCCGCCTCTGTCAAGCGACGCCTGTCATAACGCAGGGGCCAAACCCGCTTTGCGCGGATTTTCCCGATGGTGGCCAATGCGCAGAGGCCGCCCGCGGATGCTTGACGGGATCACCGCAGGCTGACACCAAGGGCTGCACAAAAAACAGGAGGTCCCGCCATGCCCACCCGCGCCATCATGATCCAGGGCACCGGATCGAATGTGGGGAAATCCATGCTGGTGGCGGGCCTGTGCCGCGCGGCCACGCGTCGGGGGCTTTCCGTCGCGCCGTTCAAGCCGCAGAACATGTCGAACAACGCCGCCGTCACCGAGGACGGCGGAGAGATCGGCCGCGCCCAAGCTCTGCAAGCGATCGCCTGCGGGCGGCCCCTGTCGGTGCATATGAACCCCATCCTGCTGAAGCCCGAAACCGACAGCGGGTCGCAGGTGATCGTGCAGGGGCAGCGCCATAGCACCCTGCAAGCGCGTGACTTCAGCAAGGCCCGCGCAGGGCTGATGGCCCCCGTGCTCGAAAGCTTCGGAATCCTCGGGCAAAGCGCCGATCTGATCATCGTCGAAGGCGCCGGCAGTCCGGCTGAAACGAACCTACGCCAGAACGACCTTGCCAATATGGGTTTTGCCCGCGCCGCAGGTGTACCCGTTGTCTTGGCCGGAGACATCAACCGTGGCGGCGTCATCGCCCAGATCGTCGGCACCCAAGTGGTCATGGACCCGCAGGACGCGGCAATGATCACCGGCTTTCTGGTCAACAAGTTCCGCGGCGATGTCAGCCTTTTTGACGACGGCTACCGCGAGATTGAACGCCGCACCGGCTGGACGGGGTTCGGCACATTGCCGTGGTTTGCCAATGCGCATCTGCTGCCCGCCGAAGACGCGGTGGACCTGTCGCGCGCGCCCTCCGACGGCGGGTTCCACATCGTCTGCCCCATGCTCTCGCGCATCTCGAACTTCGACGACCTCGACCCGCTGGCGGCGGAGCCGTCGGTGCGGCTGACCATGGTCCCCCCCGGCACGCCGCTGCCCGCGGACGCCGATCTGGTGATCCTGCCGGGCACGAAATCCACCCGCGGCGATCTGGCTTTCCTGCGCGCCCAAGGCTGGGACATCGACCTTTATGCCCATGTGCGGCGCGGCGGCGCGGTGCTGGGAATCTGCGGCGGCTACCAGATGCTGGGCCGGTTTATCGAGGATCCGCAGGGCTTCGAGGGACCTGCGGGCCGCGAAGAGGGGCTGGGCCTGCTGGATGTCGAAACCCGCATGGCCCCGGACAAGACCCTGACCCGCGTCACCGCCGACCATGCCGCCACGGGCACGCAGATTGACGGCTATGAAATCCACATCGGGCAGACGGTGGGGGCCGATTGCGCCACGCCCTTTGCGCATATCAACGGCACCCCCGACGGGGCAGGGTCGCGCGATGGCAAGATCACCGGCACCTATCTGCACGGGCTCTTTACCAACGATAGTTTCCGCAGTGCCTGGTTGGCGCAACTGGGGCTGAGGGCAGGGCCGACCTCCTACAGTCAGACCGTGGAAGATACGCTCGACGCGCTGGCCGACCATATGGAAACCCATCTGGACGTGTCCGCCCTGCTGGCCTGTGCCGCACCGGTTGCATAACACCCGCGCTGACCTTTGGTCACGATCACGACGCTTGCTTAATTTTGTGATCGCGGGGATACATGCCGTCAAATTTACGCAAAGGACCCTTTGTTATGGAACGTAACCTGACCCTCGTTGCGCTGTTCGCTGCCCTGATTGCAGCACTTGCGTTGATCCCGAAATTCTCGCTTGGCTTCGGCGTGCCGATCACGGCGCAAAGCTTGGGCATCATGCTTTGCGGGACCGTGCTGGGGGCCAAACGCGGCGCGCTGGCCGTGCTGCTCTTCTTGCTGCTGGTCGCTTTGGGGCTGCCGCTTCTGGCCGGTGGCAACGGTGGGCTGGGTGCCTTCATGCTGCCGTCCTCGGGCTTCCTGATCGGCTTCCCCGTGGCGGCTTTCGTCACCGGCCTGATCGTCGAAAAATGGTACGGGCCCTCGCTGACCATCGTTGCGGCGGTTGCTTCGGTTATCGGCGGGATCGTCGTGCTTTATATCTTCGGGATCATCGGCCTGTCGATCGCGCTGGATAAATCGCTGCTGGAATCCGCCGCGCTGGTGACCGTGTTCATCCCCGGTGACATCATCAAAGCGGTGCTTGCAGGGTTTATTACCAGCGGTCTGGCCAAAGCGCGCCCCGCCAGCGTCCTGTCGCGCAGCTGATCCGACGCAAAGCCTGGAACAGCGAAAGCGCCCCTAGAGGGGGGCGCTTTTTTCGTTGCCAAGACAGACGAAGCCTTACGCCCGCGCATAGACATCTTCGTAGCGGATAATATCATCTTCGCCAAAATAACTGCCGGTCTGCACCTCGATCAGCACCATGGGCAGTTTTCCGGGGTTCTCCATCCGGTGCACAGACCCGAGCGGGATGTAGACTGACTGGTTCTCGCTGATCAGTTTCACGGTGTCGTCCACAGTTACTTTCGCGGTGCCTTCGACCACGATCCAATGTTCCGACCGGTGGTGATGGCTTTGCAGGCTCAAGGCTGCACCGGGGTTCACCACGATGCGCTTCACCTGAAACCGCCCGCCGATCACAAGGCTTTCGTACCAGCCCCACGGGCGGTAATCGCGCGGCAGTTGGACCGCTTGGCTGGCATCCCGTTGCTTAAGCGCATCAACCGCTTCCTTCACCCGCTGCGCTTGCGATTTATCCGCCACCAGCACCGCATCGCCCATGGCGACGGCGATGATGTTGTCCAGCCCGATGCCGACCAGCTGCAACCCGTCGGTTTCAGACCGCAGCAGCGTGCCCGCACAGTCAATCGCGGTGGCATTGTCCGAACAGACATTTCCCGCCGCGTCAGGCCCGCTTTCCAGCCAGACCGCATCCCAACCGCCCAGATCGGACCATCCGGCGGCGAACGGCATCACCGCGAGGTTATCCGCCTTCTCCATGATCGCATAATCGATAGAGATATCATCGGCTTGGTCCCAAGCCTCGGGCGCGAGACGGGTCAGCCCCAGATCAGAGGTCGCCCCGTCAAGCGATGCGCGCACCGCGCGCACCATCTCGGGCGCGTGGGTCTGATAGGCCGCAATTATCGTCTGCGCCGTGAACAGGAAGATCCCGGTATTCCACAGAAAATTCCCCGCCTGCAACATCCCCTGCGCCTGTGCGCGATCCGGCTTTTCGACAAAGCGCGCAAGGGGTTGCGGGGTTTTGGCGCTCGCATTCGCCCCCTCGGCCAGCTCAAGATAGCCATAGCCCGTTTCGGCCCGCGTAGGCGTGACGCCAAAGGTGACCAGATCACCTGCCTGCGCGCGCGGCACCGCGGCTTGCACGGTCTGGGCAAAAGCATCGCAGTCGGGGATCACATGATCCGACGGGGCGACCAGCATCAGCGCTTGCGCGTCACTGCGCGCAATATACAGCGCCGCGGCAAGGATCGCAGGGGCGGTATTGCGCCCCTCGGGTTCGATCAGGATCGCCTGCGCCGCCCGTTCCACCTGCGCCAGTTGTTCGGTCACGATGAACCGGAACGGGTCGCCGGTCACCACAATCGGAGGGGCGAATCCGGGGCCGGTCAGACGCTTTGCCGAAATCTGGAACAGGCTTTCATCCCCCATCAGCTTGGCAAACTGTTTGGGGTAGCATTTGCGCGACAGGGGCCAAAGACGCGTCCCCGACCCGCCGCAAAGGAGAATAGCGTGCATCATGAGAGGCAGTTAATCTGAAAAATTCTAACGAGAGATTAATCAAATGCGAGAGATTTAGCTGCGCAGGTGATCCTGTCGCAAAAACCAATCATACGTCTCGCGCAGCCCGTCTTTCAGATCGATCCGCGCGCGCCAGCCCATATCCGCCAAACGCGAGACATCCATCAGCTTGCGCATCGTCCCGTCGGGTTTCGACGTGTCGAACACCAGCCGTCCTTTGAACCCCGTCACCTCCGCCACCATCTGCGCCAGCGCCGCGATGCTGATGTCGCGGCCCGTGCCCAAGTTGATATGGCTTTGCATCGGGTGCGTCTGCGCAGCGTAGACATCACGCGGCAGGTCGAGCACAAACAGCGACGCTTCCGCCATATCGTCCACATGCAGGAATTCCCGCATCGGTTTGCCGCTGCCCCAAATCACGACCTCCGTCGCCCCGTCGCGCGTGGCCCCGTGGAAACGGCGGATCAGGGCGGGCAAAACATGGCTGTTCTGCGGATGAAAATTATCCCCCGGCCCATAGAGATTCGTTGGCATCACACTGCGATAATCCACGCCATATTGCCGGTTATAACTTTCGCAAAGTTTAATGCCCGCGATCTTGGCGATGGCGTAGGGCTCGTTCGTGGGCTCTAGCGGGCCGGTCAGCAGGGCCTCTTCCGCCATCGGCTGCGCCGCGTCGCGCGGATAGATGCATGAGCTGCCCAGTTGCAGCAGCTGTTGAACCCCCGCCGCAAACGCCTGATGGATCACATTACATTCGATCATCAGATTTTTATAAATAAACTCAGCGGGATAGCTGTTGTTCGCCATGATTCCGCCAACCTTGGCCGCGGCGAGGATCACCACATCCGGTGCCTCAGAACGCATAAAGTCACGCACTGCGGCCTGATCGGTCAGGTCCAACTCTGCACGGGTCCGAGTCACCAGTTCCAACGCCTCCCCAGCATCCTGTCGCGCCTGCAACTGCCGCAAGATCGCCCCGCCGACCATGCCGCGATGCCCAGCGATATAGATCTTCCGCATGGGCCTACCCGTTCTCGAGCGGGATCGGCAGATCCAGCCCGTGCTCTTTCAACAACGCATGCCGCCGTGCGACCTTGAGGTCATTCGCCACCATCTCTGCACACATCTCTTGCGCGGTGATCTGCGGTTCCCACCCGAGTTTCTTCTTCGCCTTGGCGGGCGACCCCAGCAGCGTCTCCACCTCGGCGGGGCGGAAATACTGCGGATCAATGCGCATCACCACATCGCCGGGGCTGACCGTGGGGGCATCCTCCCCAATGACGCTATCGACAACAGCATATTCATCCACGCCCGTGCCTTCAAACCGCAGGCTGATCCCAAGCTCTGCCGCCGACCACGTGATGAACTGGCGCACGGAATACTGCACGCCGGTGGCGATCACGAAATCCTCCGCTACGTCCTGCTGTAGCATCATCCACTGCATGCGCACATAATCTTTGGCGTGCCCCCAATCGCGCAGCGCGTCGATATTGCCCATATAAAGACACCCCTCCAACCCCTGCGCGATATTGGCCAAGCCGCGCGTGATCTTGCGCGTGACAAAGGTTTCGCCACGGCGGGCGCTTTCGTGGTTAAAAGGATGCCGTTGCAGGCATAGATCCCATAGGCCTCGCGATAATTAACCGTGATCCAATAGGCGTACATCTTGGCAACCGCATAGGGGCTGCGCGGGTGAAATGGTGTTTCCTCCGTCTGTGGTGTCTCTTGGACCAAGCCATACAGCTCAGAAGTTGATGCTTGGTAAAAGCGGGTCTTTTTTTCCAACCCCAGAAACCGGATCGCCTCTAACAACCGCAGGGCACCATTGGCGTTCACCTCTGTCGTATATTCGGGCGTCTCGAAACTGACCGCGACATGGCTTTGCGCGCCAAGGTTATAGACCTCGTCCGGCTGCACCTCGCGCATGATCCGCGTCAGGTTCGAACTGTCGGTGAGATCGCCATAATGCAGGATCAGATCGGGATCATCCTCGTGAGGGTCTTGATAAATATGATCAATCCGCTGCGTATTAAGAGATGACGACCGCCGCTTGATCCCGTGCACCTCGTATCCTTTGTCCAGCAAAAACTCCGCCAGATAGGACCCGTCTTGACCGGTGATACCGGTGATCAGCGCGCGTTTTACCATCAGGGCCCCTAAACGAAAAATGTGCCTGCCCGAGGGGGCAGACACATCAACATTTACTCAACTTAGAGGATTCTGGCGAGTCTTGATGCAATCAGAAGGTTTGGTCGTAGTCGCCAACCTCCGGCTCTGTCCGGATCACCGCGTCCAGATCGGCAAAGATCGCGCGCAATTCTTCCTCGGATTTAGAGCTTTCGCAGACCACCACAAGGTTCGGCGTGTTCGAAGAGGCGCGCACCAGCCCCCAGCTGCCGTTGTCCAGGATCACCCGCGCGCCATTCACGGCCACGACCTCTTTCACGGGGCGGCCGCCCAACTCACTCACGTCTTTCAACTTGGCGACGATCCGGTCGAGGATATCGTATTTGTCCTCGTCCGACGCATAGGGCGACATGGTGGGGGTGGAATATGTGTGGGGCAGGGCGCGGCGCAGGTCCGACATCTTCATGTCGGGGTTGCGGTCCATCAGTTTGCAGACTTCGACCGCAACGCGCATGCCGCAGTCATAGCCACGCCCGATGGGTTCAGCCAGGAAGTAGTGACCCGACTTCTCGAACCCCGCCAGCGCGCCCAACTGTTTGACCCGCCGTTTCATGTGGCTGTGGCCGGTTTTCCAATAGTCCGCCGTAACCCCATTGGCCTGCAAAACAGGGTCAGAGGCATATAGCCCGGTCGATTTCACATCGGCGACAAAGGTGCTGTTGGGGTAAATCGCGGACAGATCGCGCGCCATGATGACGCCCATCTTGTCGGCGAAAATCTCTTCGCCCTCGTCATCCACCACGCCGCAGCGGTCGCCGTCGCCGTCAAACCCAAGCGCGAAATCCGCGCCCGAGGCTTTTACGCTGTCGGACATATCATGCAGCATTTCCATTGCTTCGGGGTTCGGGTTGTAATGCGGGAACGTGTAATCCAGCGTGTTGTGGCTATCGACCACCTCGACCCCCAGACGGCGGAACAGTTCGGGCGCAAAGGCGGCCGCGGTGCCGTTCCCCGTGGCGCAGACGACCTTGAGCTTGCGGGTCATTTTGAAGTCACCCACCAGATCATCCAGATAGGCTTCGCGCACGCCATCGACGAATTCATACTTGCCGCCGTCGCGCTGTTCGCCACGCCCTTCCAGAACGATATCGCGCAGTTCGGCCATCTCGTCGGGGCCGTGGGTCAGCGGGCGTTCAAAGCCCATCTTCACGCCGGTCCAGCCATTGGGGTTATGCGAGGCGGTGACCATCGCCACCGCTGGCGCATCCAGATGGAATTGCGCGAAATAGGCCATGGGCGACAGACAGGGGCCGATATCCTTAACGTGAATACCCGCCTGCATCAGGCCCAAAATCAGCGCATTTTTAATCGATAGGGAATAGTCGCGGTAATCATTGCCCACAGCGATAACGGGCTCGATCCCGCGCTGTTGCATCTGCGTGCCCAGACCAAGGCCAAGCGCGGTGATGCCCGGCAGGTTAATCGCCTCGGGGTACTGCCAGCGCGCGTCATATTCGCGAAAACCGGTGGGGGCGATCATGGGGTCGCGCAGAAATTCCCATGTGTTCGGCGTGACTTTGGGCAACGGCTTGGTCATGAAATATCCTGATCTATCAGCGTTAAAATACTGCCCTCTTCGATAGAAGGAATGCGTGCAGGGATCAACTGACAGCAAGGGCGCGGGACGGTTTGTTGCCGACGGGGCGGCAAGGTGCCGGTCAAACAACCGGCAGTGCCTGCGAATGGTTCCCAAAGAAAACGCCCCGCCCTTTTGCAAAAGGACGGGGCGGATAGGTCGCGATGCTGTGGTGCCTTAGCCGATGATGGCGTTCAACGTGGCCGAGGGGCGCATCACCGCTTCGGTCTTGGCGGGGTCCGAATGGAAGTACCCGCCCAGATCGACAGGCTTGCCCTGAACCTCTGCCAGCTCGGCCATGATCTTGTCCTCATTCGCCGCCAGTTTTTCGGCGATGGGGGCAAAATGTTCGGCCAATGCGGCGTCGTCGCTCTGGCTGGCCAGCGCCTGCGCCCAGTAAAGGGCAAAGTAATAGTGGCTGGCGCGGTTGTCCGGCTCGCCCACTTTGCGCGATGGCGATTTGTTGTTGTCCAGAATGCCTTGGGTCGCGGCATCTACGGCTTTGCCCAGGACGGCGGCCTTGGCATTGTCCTTCTGGTCCGCGAGGAACTTGAGGCTTTCCCCAAGCGCACAGAACTCGCCCAGGCTGTCCCACCGCAGGTGGTTTTCTTCAACCAGCTGCTGCACGTGCTTGGGGGCAGACCCGCCCGCGCCGGTTTCAAACAGGCCACCGCCCTGCATCAGCTTGACGATCGACAACATCTTGGCCGAGGTGCCCAGTTCCAGAATGGGGAACAGGTCGGTCAGATAGTCGCGCAGCACGTTGCCGGTGATCGCGATCGAATTCTCGCCCTTGCGGATTGTCTCCAGCGTCTGGCGCGTGGCCTTCGCGGGGGACATGATCTGGAACTTGTCGGCCACGCCCTTGGCTTCAAGGATCGGCTTCACATAGGCGATCAGCTCTGCGTCATGGGCGCGGTTCTCGTCCAGCCAGAAGATCGCCTCGCAGCCTTCGGCTTTCTGACGGTCGATGGCCAGCTGCACCCAATCCTCGATCGGGGCCTTGCGGGCCGAGGCCGCGCGCCAGATGTCGTTCGCCTCGACGCTGTGCTCGGAAATCACGTCGCCATTGGCGGCGATCATTTTCACGGTGCCGTCAGCGGGGATCTCGAACGTGGTGGGGTGCGACCCGTATTCCTCGGCCTTCTGCGCCATCAAACCGATGTTCTGCACAGTGCCCGAGGTCGTCGGGTCCAGCGCGCCGGTTTCCTTGAAGTAATTAATGCTTTCTTCATAGACAGGGGCGTAAGAGTTGTCGGGGATCACGCAGTTGGTGTCGTGTTCCTTGTTGTCTGGGCCCCAGCCCTTGCCGCCAGCACGGATCAGCGCGGGCATGGACGCGTCGATGATCACGTCGGATGGCACGTGCAGGTTGGTGATCCCTTTGTCGGAATTCACCATATACATCGGCGGGCGTGCCGCCATCGCGTCTTCGACGGCTTGGGTGATCTCGGCGTTGTCCTTGATCCGCTCCATCATGTCGCCGATGCCTGCGTTCGGGTTCACACCCGCCGCTTTCAGTTCGTCACCGTATTTGTCGAAGACGGGCTTCAGATATTCCCGCACAGCGTGGCCAAAGATGATCGGGTCCGACACTTTCATCATCGTCGCTTTCATGTGCAACGAGAACAGCGTGCCGTCTTTCTTGGTCTCTTCGATCTGCTCGGCGAGGAATGTGTCCAGCGCCTTGGCAGACATGAAGGTGGTGTCGACCACAGTGCCCGCAGGGAAAGAAACGCCATCCTTCAACACGGTCTCGGTCCCGTCGGCGGCAACATGCACGATCTTGGCCGCACCGGCCTGCGCGTCGGTCAGCGTCAGGGATTTCTCGTTCGAGAAGAAATCACCGCCCGACATCGACGACACTTTGGTTTTGCTGTCCTTGGACCATGTGCCCATCGAATGGGGGTTCGCCATCGCGTATTTCTTGACCGCATTGGCCGCGCGACGGTCCGAGTTGCCTTCGCGCAGAACGGGGTTCACCGCAGAGCCCTTGATCGCGTCATAGGCCGCGCGGGCTTTCTTTTCCGCGTCGGTGCTTGGCGCTTCGGGATAGTCGGGCAGCGCATAGCCCTGACCCTGCAATTCCTTGATCGCCGCCACCAGCTGCGGCACCGAGGCAGAGATATTCGGCAGCTTGATCACATTGGCGTCGGGCGTTTTCACCAGATCGCCCAGAATCGCCAGATCGTCGGACTGTTTTTGCGCCTCGGTCAGCGCGTCGGGGAAGGCCGCCAGAATACGCCCCGACAAAGAGATATCACGGGTGCCCACAGAAACCCCTGCCGCATCGGCAAAGCTGCGGATGATCGGCAGCAGCGAATAGCTTGCCAGTTCGGGGGCCTCATCGACCTGCGTGTAAATGATGTCGGGTGTCTGTGTCTCAGCCATGGTATCCAGCCTTTCCTGAAGTTTGGTATGCGATAGTACACTTAGTTTGAAATATCCACCTCCCCCGCGTCGCGAAGGCAGCGAAACTGCGGCCAGCGGCGGCGAAACGCGCAGGGCGATGCCCAAGCCACCACACAGCGCCCCCCGCAGCATTGCAAAACGAATCACTCACCTCTCCGTGGGGCGAGCGGGGTTGATGCCGTTAACGCTCACACACGCGGTAAGTGCGGGCAATGAACCCATACCGTGTCACGCTGCCTATTTGTTCAACCATCAGGGGGATGTGCCCTCTGGTAACAGGTGATTCGGTGCAATTCTTGGTCGCAAACCAAAGCCGATGTCGCTAAGCGCACCCAAATCCCGAGGCAACGAACTGGTTTACTTTGATTTTTGATAAAGTTTGTAAAAAATGCTGAAGCGCCGCAATAATAATAGCCGCGGGGCATGTGTGACCACTGCCGGACCGCGCAACGCGCAGGTCATGCACCTTGATGGCCTGATCAGAGGGACCGGGGTGTCATGACGGACCGAAAGGAAGACGGCACAAGCAAGGATGGTCGCGTCGCCCGCGGCGAGATCACCCGCGAACGCGTGCTCGACGCGGCAGAGCGGTGCTTCGCCGAGCTTGGCTTTGATGCGGTCAGCATCCGCCGGATCGCGCGCGAAGCCGAAGTCACGCTGGGGGTGGTCGGCTTTCACGGGGGCACCAAACAAGAGCTTTTCGTGACCGTGCTGAAACGGCGGGTCGAAACGCTCAACGCCATGCGCATGGCGCGGCTCGATGCGCTCAAATCGACAGAGCGGCTTACGCTGGAGACGCTGATCGACGCCTATGTCACCCCGTATCTCGAAATCGCCTCGCGCGGGGATCCGCAATGGCGGGCCTATGCGCAGCTGGTGGCGCGGATCATGTCTGACGAACGCTATTACCGCGAGGCAGGGCCGCTTTATGATCGCGTCGCCTCTATCTACCTTGATGAAATGGCGCGTCTGCGTCCCGATTCCGACCGTGAACAGCTTGCCGCGGTGCTGTCGCTGACCGTGTCCTCGATGGTGTCCATCGTCGCAAGCGGCATCCGCATCGCGGGCCTGTCGCAAAGTGATCGGCGCGAAAGCCCTATGGTGTACCGCCCGCTCTTGCTTGATTTTTGTGTGGGTGGCGTTCTGCGCGCGCTTGAGCCAAAGTGCTAGGCAACTCAACGCGATAAAAGGCCCCACGTCATGAAATCCTATCCCAAAGTCTGGTTCCTGCGGCACGGTGAAACCGAATGGAACGCAGAAGGGAGGGTGCAGGGCCAGACCGAATCCGTGCTCTCCGAACGGGGCAGGGTCCATGCGCAGCAGCAGGCCGAGCTGATGGCCCCTATCCTTGCGGATAACCCGCCCTGCATCGTGTCGCCGCTCAAACGCACGCGCCAGACCGCGGATATCGCCCTTGGCGGGCGGGACTACCAGACCGACGATCGCCTGAAAGAGATTTTCGCCGGCGATTGGGAAGGCCACCTGCGCGCCGATATCTTCAAGAACCTGCCCGAAGGCATCACGGCGCAAAGCCCCCATATGGAATTCTATTGCGCCGCTCCCGGTGGCGAAGGCTTTGACGTGTTTCAGGCGCGGGTGAATGCCTTTGTCGACACGCTGACCGAACCTACCGTCGTGGTCGCTCACGGGCTCAGCGGCCAGCTTTTGCGCGGTGCGCTCTGCGGGTTGAGCCGCGCCGAGCTGGGCCAGTTGTCAAACCGGCAGGGCTGCGTCTATGTGCTTGAAAACGGGCAGGAAACGGTGCTGTCGGTTGACTGACACGACCTCGATGATGCCCCCCTGCACCGTGGCCGTCATCGGCTGCGGCTTGATCGGCGCAAGCTGGGCCGCGCTGTTCCAGCACGCAGGCCACAGCGTCCGCGCGTGGGACCCTGACACAGATGCCCGCGACGGTTTCGCCGCCCGCGTGGCGGGCCCCTTGGCGCAACTGCAAGAAATCTCGGCGGGGGCGGCCCCCCAAGGCGCGCTTTCAACCCACGAGAGTTTGCAAGACGCCCTGCAAGACGTTGTGTTGATCCAGGAAAACGCGCCCGAGAACGTGCCGCTGAAACACCAGCTTTACGCACAGATCGAAGGCATCGTCGCGCCGGATGTGATCATTGCCTCCAGCACTTCGGCGCACCCGTGGTCGGATCTTGTGCCGGGGATGCAGCACCCCGACAGGCTGATCACCGCACATCCCTTCAATCCGCCCCATCTGGTGCCGCTGGTCGAAGTCTACGGCCCCGATCCTCAGGTGCTCGACTGGGCCGAAGGGTTCTACCGCAGCCTCGGCTCTGCGCCGGTGCGGCTGAAAAAAGATGCGGTGGGGCATATCGCCAACCGGCTGTCCTCGGCGCTCTGGCGCGAGGCGGTGCATATCGTCGCCGAGGGCATCGCCGATGTCGAAGCGGTGGATCAGGCGCTGGTCAACGGACCGGGGCTGCGCTGGTCGGTGCTGGGGGCGCATGTGGCCTATCACCTTGGCGGGGGCGCCGGAGGCATGGCGGGCTATCTGGCCCATCTCGGGCCAAGCCAGCAGAAACGTTGGGATAATCTCGGCGCGCCTACGCTCGACGCCAATACCTGCGCGCGTCTGGTCGACGGGGTGAACATTGAGGCTGCAGGCCGCAGCATCGCCCAGCTAGAGGCCGAACGCGACGCCGCCCTGATTGAACTTGCACAGATGCGCAAACGGCTGGCGGATCGGAAAGCCTAAGGCCACGCGGCCCTAGATGGATTTGCGAGCGCGCATCGCTGCGGTGATCGTCCCATCGTCAAGGTAATCAAGTTCCCCGCCGATCGGCACACCCTGTGCCAGAGAGGTCAACCGCACCTGACCCTCAAGCTGGTCCGCGATATAATGCGCCGTGGTCTGCCCGTCGATGGTGGCGTTCAGCGCCAGAATAACCTCCGACACGGCCTCGTCGCGCACACGGTCCATCAGCCGGGGGATGCGCAATTCCTGCGGGCCGATGGCATCCAGTGCCGACAGCGTGCCACCCAGCACATGATAACGCCCCTTGAACACGCCCGACCGTTCCATCGCCCACAGATCGGCAACATCCTCGACCACGCAAATCTCGCCATTGGCGCGTTTTTCCGACGTGCAGATGTCGCAGATATCGGCGGTACCCACATTGCCGCAGTTGATGCATTCGCGCGCCGTCGCCGCCACGGTCTGCATCATATCGGCCAAAGGCGTCAGCAACAGCGCGCGCTTGCGGATCAGATGCAGCACCGCCCGGCGGGCCGAGCGTGGCCCCAATCCGGGCAGCCGCGCCATCAGGTCGATGAGCGCATCAATGTCGCGTGTGCTGCTCATCTGTGGACCCCCATGGCGTTGGTGTGAAAGAGTTTTAATGCCTTCGGCGAGGATTTAACCCCATTTGGAAGGATCAGAACGGCAGCTTCATATCCGCGGGCAGACCCATGCCTTCGGTCAGCTTGCTCATCTCGGATTGGGCGCGGTCGGTGGCTTTGGTCTGCGCGTCCTTGATCGCGGCGAGGATCAGGTCCTCGACGACTTCTTTCTCGTCGCCGTTGAAGATCGACGGATCGATATCCAGCGACTTCAGCTCGCCCTTGGCAGTGCAGGTCGCCTTGACCAGACCGGCACCGGATTCCCCTTCGACGATGATATTATGCATGTCTTCTTGCAGCTGCGCCATCTTGCCCTGCATCTGCTGCGCCGTCTTCATCATCTTGGCCATGTCACCCATGGCACCCAAACCTTTAAGCATGTGGTCGTCTCCTGTAGCTTTATTTGCTTACGTATATGCGGTCTTTGCCGCCCCCCGACAAGGGGTGCCCCGGCGTGGACAGGTCGCGGGCAGAGCAGGGGCAGGCGGGGTCAGTCGTCCTCGAAAGGGTCCCATTCGTCTTCGACCTCGGGCAGCGCTTCGGACACGGCGGCGGCGGCGATTTCCTCGGGCGTGCGGATCGACAGGATCTTGGCACCGGGAAAGCTCGCCATGACGGCCTGCATCAACGGGTGGTTTTCCGCCTGCGATTTCAGCGCGTTTTCCTTGGCGTCGCGGATCTCGGCGATGGTTTTCGCGCTGCTGTCGCCCACGATGGTCACGGCCCAGCGGTTGCCGGTCCACAGTTGCAGCCGCGTGCCAAGACGCTGCGCCAGATCGCGGGGGGCGCTGTCGGTGGGGGTGAATTCGATCCGCCCCGGTTGATAGGCCGCCAGCCGGACCGAGGTCTCGACCTCCACCAACAGCTTCACGTCGCGGTTGCTGCGGATCAGCTCGACCACATGTTCAAATGTCGGGTAGTGCGCCAAAGCCTGCACCACCGCCGGCGCAAGTGCCGCCATCGTCGCGCCGCCCGCTGGCCCGCCCGACATCTGCTGGCTGCCCATAGCGCTGGTCGATCCACCCCCGGCGGGCACGGCGGCCCCGCCCCCCGGACCCTGCGGCGGGGCGGGAGGAGGCGTGGTATTGGCCAGCTTGCGGGCAAGCTCTTCAGGGCTGGGCAGATCGGCGACATGGGTCAGGCGGATCACGGCCATCTCGGCGGCCATCATCGCATTGGGCGCGCTTGCCACCTCGTCCAGCGCTTTCAGCAACATCTGCCACAGACGGGTCAGCACCCGCATCGGCAGGGTTTCCGCCATGGTGACGCCACGGCTGCGTTCCTCGGGCGAGACGGTGGGATCTTCGGCGGCATCGGGGGTGATCTTGACCACCGATACCCAATGGGTGATCTCGGCCAGATCGCGCAGCACGGCCATCGGGTCGGCCCCGTCGGAATACTGGTTGCCCAGCTCGTCCAGCGCGCCGGCCGCATCGCCGCGCAGGATCATATCGAACAGGTCCAGCACCCGCCCGCGATCCGCCAGCCCCAGCATCGCACGCACCTGCACCGCCGTCGTTTCACCCGCCCCGTGGCTGATTGCCTGATCCAGCAAGGACGTGGCATCGCGCGCCGACCCCTCGGCGGCACGGGTGATCAGCGCCAGCGCATCGTCTGCAATCTCGGCCCCTTCGGCGGTGGCGATCTTGCGCATCAGCGCGATCATCACCTCGGGCTCGATCCGGCGCAAATCAAAGCGTTGGCAGCGCGACAGCACGGTCACGGGCACCTTGCGGATCTCGGTCGTGGCGAAGATGAATTTGACGTGCTCTGGCGGTTCCTCAAGCGTCTTCAGCAGCGCGTTGAACGCGCCGGTCGACAGCATGTGCACCTCATCGATGATATAGACTTTGTACCGGGCCGAGGCCGCGCGGTAATGCACGCTGTCGATAATCTCGCGGATATTGCCGACGCCGGTGTTCGATGCGGCGTCCATCTCCATCACGTCGACATGACGGCCCTCCATGATGGCGACGCAATGTTCGCAGACCCCGCAGGGTTCCGTCGTCGGCCCGCCGTTGCCGTCCGGCCCGATGCAATTCATCCCCTTGGCGATGATCCGTGCTGTCGTCGTTTTGCCGGTCCCGCGGATGCCGGTCATGATAAACGCCTGCGCAATGCGATCCGCCTCGAACGCGTTTTTCAGCGTGCGCACCATCGCGTCCTGCCCGACCAGATCGGCAAAGGTTTCAGGCCGGTATTTGCGGGCCAATACGCGATAGGCAGAGGGTGCTGTCATGACGATCCTGCAAGATTCGATTGAAGCCCTGAACCTAGAGCATCCAAAGGATGCCGCCAACCGCAACCGAGGCAAAGCTGAAAATCACCGCCAGCGTCTTCATCCGCGCATTGGGTTGCGCATTGGCATGGTGGTCGTTCAGCCGGTCCAGCGTCTTGGTCGCCGCATCATGGGCCGCCCAGAAGATATAGACCGCCGCGACGACAAAGATCGTCGCCACGCTTTTCGCGGCCCAGGTCGGGTCAAAATCACCGAACACCGCCTTAAGCCCGATCGCCACCGCAAGCGACGCCATCCCCGTGCGCATCCATCCTGCAAAGGTGCGCTCGTTCGCCAAAATCGTGCGGTCTTCGGCCCAGTCGGTGCGGTTCTCGGCCAGCTCATTGCTTTTATTCATTGAACTATTGTGCGCGTCGCGCGTTACGCTGACAATAATATTTGACATAGCGGGGACAGATTTATGCGGTTGCGCGGCATCAGAAGAAGCAAAAACGTAGAGGTCCGCCGCGGCGGGCGCGGGGGCGGTGCCGGGCGTGCGGGCGGTCTGGGGATCGTCGGCGTTTTGGCGGTGCTGGCGATCGGCTATTTCACCGGCATCGACGTATCGCCCTTGCTGAACGGGGGCGGCGCGCCGCAAACCCAGCAGGGCGCGCCGGTCTCTGACTTTGACGCGCAGGCCACGCAGTTCACCGCGCAGGTGCTGGCCACGACCGAAGATGTCTGGGGTGCGATTTTCCCGCAGCAGTTGGGTCGCGAATATGTACCGCCAAAGCTCGTTGTCTTTTCCAACGTCACGCAAAGTGCCTGTGGCGGGGCCTCTGGCGCGACGGGGCCGTTCTACTGCCCTGCGGATGAAAAGGCCTATATCGACACGCAATTCTTTGATCTTCTGGCGCAGCGCATGGGGGCAGGCGGGGATTTCGCCGCCGCCTATGTGATTGCCCACGAGGTCGCCCACCACGTTCAGAACGAACTGGGTATCCTGCCCAAGGTTGACGCGCTGCGCCGCCAATCCTCTACGGCCGAGGCGAACGCCCTGACCGTGCGGCTCGAGCTTATGGCCGATTGTTTTTCGGGGATCTGGGCCAAGAACGTCAAAGGTCTGATGGAGCGGGGCGATCTGGACGAGGCATTGAACGCCGCACGCAAGATCGGCGATGACCACCTGCAACGTCAGGCCGGTCGCGTCCCGCAGCCGCACACCTTTACCCACGGCACGTCCGAGCAGCGTTCAAGCTGGTTCCAGCGCGGGTTCGATAGCGGTCAGGTCGGCCAATGCGACACATTCGCGGCAGAGCAGCTGTAACAGCGTTCGGTGCTATAACGGAAAAATAATGAGTATAAACAACAGGTTAAGTTACCCATGGGTAACCTGACCTGTTGCCTGTGGCCGTGCCGAAATGCCGATAGCCAACCGCATCGGGGCGCTGCGGGGCAGGGACGATAAGCAATCTATATGTGGCGGGGTGGGCTGCCCCTCTCGGGCCATCCTTTGGATGACCCTGCGGGGCGACGCGTATTTTGCGGGGCAAAATACGCTGGGGTGAGAGGCTGATAACGACCCAAGTGGGTCTCGTTACGGCTGCTTCCTTCCGGATCTGACCGGGTTGGCGAGGCACCTGCCCGCACCAACCTCTCACCGCCCATATAGTATAGGGCCGGATGGGATGCAAGACGGGCCCAAAGGCGATTTTATCTCGGGCGTTTTTAACGGGCACGGCGCCATGCAGCCTTGGCATCGCGCGATTTGGCCAATAGGCATGGTGCACGCAAACGGGAGGATACGCATGAAGCACGCCGAGACGGTCACTTTCGGAGGGTCAGCGCTTGACCGCGCCGGAGAGGTTCGCGCCGACAAGGAGGCCGTGGCCGCATTGCGCGCCGATGATGCCGCCCGCGCCATTCTGTTCTGGCGGGGTAAGGTCCTGATCGACCCCGCGCGCCCCGCGTCTGTTGTGCGTTTGCCGCTGGATCACCCCGTTCTGGCGGATGCCGGCTCTGCTCCGATTTTGCTGGGGCGCGAAGAGGGGGCCGCGCGTTTTGCCTATGACCTGTCGCCGTGGATGCCCGATGACTTCGACCCGCGCCAGCTGGGGTCTTTCGTCGATCAAAGCGAACAGCGCCACCCGATGTTGCCGCCCGACTATGCTTTCGTCGAAATGCGCCGCGTGATGACATGGCTCAGCCCGCGTGACGCCGAACTCGCCGCGACCGGCAAGGCCATTCTGGCGTGGCACGAAAACCACGGCTACTGCGCCCGCTGCGGCTTTGAAACCGTGGTGAATGACGCAGGCTGGCAACGCAACTGCCCCGCGTGCCGCGCGTCGCATTTTCCGCGCACCGATCCGGTTGTGATCATGCTGATTACCCACGGCAACTCTGTCCTGATGGGGCGGTCGCCGGGCTGGCCCGAGGGGATGTTCTCGCTTTTGGCGGGGTTTGTCGAACCGGGTGAAACGCTCGAAGCCGCCGTGCGCCGCGAGGTGTTCGAAGAGGCGGGCGTGCAGGTCGGTCAGGTCAGCTATCTTGCCAGCCAGCCTTGGCCGTTTCCCGCGTCGCTTATGTTCGGCTGCGCCGGAGAGGCGACAAGCCACGAGATCACCATCGACCCCAAAGAGATCGAAGAGGCCCTTTGGGTGTCCAAAGAGGACATGATGGATGTCTTTGCCGGGCAACACCCCAAGATCAAACCGGCCCGAAAGGGGGCGATTGCGCATTTCCTGCTGGAAAACTGGCTTGCGGATACGCTGGATTAAGGCAACCTTCGGGAAAGACGACGAACAAGGCAGAACATGAAATTTTCCACCAAAGAAGACATCGACGCGCCGATTGATGCGGTATTCGACATGCTGTGCGAATTTGACCAGTTCGAACGCGCCGCCATGCGCCGCGGCGCAGAGGTGCAGCGCGTGGACCGGCTCGCAGAAGCGGGACCGGGGATGCAGTGGGAAGCTGCCTTTGACATGCGCGGCAAACGACGCGAGCTTCAGATCGAGATGGACCGTTTTGACCGCCCGACCGAAATGAAGCTGAACACCCGTTCGCAGGGGCTGACCGGCGATATGAGCTTTGATCTCGTCGCCCTGTCACGCAGCCGCACGCGCATCATGGTCGCGCTAGAGCTCAAGCCGCAAAACCTGTCGGCCCGTCTGCTGGTGCAGTCGTTGAAACTGGCCAAGAATTCGCTGACCAAGAAGTTCAAGAAACGTGTCGGCGACTACGCCAAGGACATGGAAGACCGCTACCACAAACCCCGCTAGGGGGGGGGCGCTGGTTACCGCGCTTACTGGCCGTGACGGTCGGGATGCGCGGGGTAGACGCCCAGAATATCGATGAAGTTGGTGAAATGCGCCAACTCCTCCAGCGCGCGGGCAACGGCGGGGTCTTCGGGGTGGCCTTCGATATCGGCATAGAACTGTGTCGCCGTGAACGACCCGCCCGCCATGTAGCTTTCCAGCTTGGTCATGTTGACGCCATTGGTCGCGAAACCGCCCATGGCCTTGTAAAGTGCTGCCGGGATGTTGCGCACCTGAAAGACAAAGGTGGTCAGCATGTTTTCCGCACGGCGGGTCCGGTCCAGCTCGGGCGACATCAGCAAAAAGCGGGTGGTGTTATGGTCCAGATCCTCGATGTCGCGGGCCAGCACCTTGAGCCCGTGAATATCCGCCGCGACCTCGCTTGCCAGCACACCGACATCGCGTTCCTCCGACACTGCAAGATCTGCCGCAGCCCCTGCGCTGTCCGCCGCTGCCTCTGAGGTGATGCCATGGGCGTCTAGCCAGCTGCGCGCCTGCGGGATCAGCACCATATGCGCGCGCACGTGTTTGATGTCTTCGAGCTTCACGCCGTCATGGGCCATCAGGCTGATGCGCACGCGCACGAAAGCCTCTGCGATGATGCGCAGCCCGCTTTGCGGCAACAGCCGGTGGATGTCCGCAACCCGCCCGTAGGTCGAGTTTTCGACCGGCAGCATCGCCAGATCGGCGCGGCCTTCGCGCACGGCGCGGATCACCCCTTCGAAGGTCATGCAGGGCACCGGGATCATGTCGGGGCGGGCTTGCAGGCAGGCTTCGTGGCTATAGGCCCCCAAAGCACCTTGAAAAGCGATGCGCGGCGCGGTTTTACTGGTCATCAGGGGCATCCTTCTTCAAGCCGTTGCCAACTATGGCGTTTGGTCGCGGTAACTACACCTTGCCCCGACGAAGGGAAAGCAATAGATACGCCTGCAATACGATGCCCGAATACCAACGATGGACCTTCACGCATGTTCGATACAATGACCGTTACCAAAATCGCTGCCGGCCTGTTTGGCGCTTGGCTTGTCCTTCTGCTTGGCAAATTCGCGGGCGAAGAGCTTTATCATGCCGAAGCGCATGGCGAACAAGGCTATGTCATTGAAGTGGCAGACGCCTCTGGTGGCGGTGAGCCCGCTGAAGAAGTCGATTTCGCCGAGATCATGGCGGCCGCTGATCCGGCCAAGGGTGAAAAGGTTTTCCGCAAATGTTCGGCCTGTCACAAGGTTGAGGATGGTACGAATGCGGTTGGTCCCTACCTCTACGGTGTTGTCGGGCGTCCGGTTGATTCCGCTGACGGGTATGCGTCCTACTCCGGCGCGCTTGAGAAAGCGGCAGAGACATGGACCCCCGAGAACCTGAACGCCTTCCTGACCAAGCCTGCCGGTTTCGCGCCAGGCACCACAATGGGTTTCGCGGGTCTGCCCAAGATCGAAGACCGGGCGAATGTGATCGCCTATCTCGACAGCCTGGACAACTGATCCACCCCATATTCCGATTGCAAGGCCGCCCCCTCGTGGGCGGCCTTTTGCTGTGAAGTGTCCTGTTTTCAGTCAGGTAACATATTCGCAACTTGTAACTTGGGCGGTCGGGCCGTTAGCGTGTATCCGGCAGTGATCTGCCGCGACGACCCTTGTCTATCGCCTGTTGTTATAAAGGATACGCCCGATGCCCCGGACCCATGCCCGTGCTGACACAAAATCGCAAACCCCCATGCTGCGCGTCGCTGGCGCGGCCTTGCTTGTTTTCGGGGCCGCGATGCTGGGCGGTGCCGCTTGGGGGCAGGATGACGCCGCGCAGGGCAGTGACAAGATCATCACCGCGCATGGCTATTCCTTTTACGGCGATCTGAAATACCCCGCTGATTACACCCATTTCGACTATGTGAACCCCGACGCCCCCAAGGGCGGCGAGATTTCGATCTCTACCCTCGGGACGTTTGATTCGATGAACCCCTATTCGCGCAAGGGTCGTGGCGGTGCGTTGAGCACGGTGATGTATGAAAGCCTGCTCGGTGAGGGCGTCGGCGGAGAGATCGTGCCCGCCGATGTTTACGGCGAAGCCTATTGCCTGCTGTGCGAGAGCCTTGAATACCCCGAGAGCAAGGATTGGGTGGTGTTCCACATGCGCAAGGACGCCAAATTCTCGACCGGCGATCCGGTGACGGCCCATGACATCGCCTTCAGCCACAACCTGCTGCTGGATCAGGGGCTGAAATCCTATGCCGATGCAGTGCGCAAGCTGATCCCCAAGGTCGAGGTGATCGACGATTACACCATCAAGTTCTATTTCAGCCCCGGCGTGTCCCGGCGCAGCCTGATCGAACAGGTCGGCGGCGTGCCGGCGTGGTCGAAAAAATGGTACGAGGAAACCGGCGCGCGGCTCGACGAATCGCGGCTGGAAACCTCGCCCGGGTCCGGCCCCTATATGATCGACAGCATCGATGTGAACCGTCGCATCGTCTATAAACGCAACCCCGATTACTGGGGCAAGGACCTGCCGTTCAACGTGGGCCGCAACAATTTCGATAAAATCCGCGTTGAATACTTCGGTGACGAGAATTCCGCGTTCGAGGCCTTCAAGGCGGGTGAATATACCTTCCGCACCGAGGGCAGCTCGAAACAATGGGCGTCATCCTATGACTTCCCCAAGGTGACCGCGGGGCAGGTGGTGAAAGAGGATATCCCCGACGGGTCGCCTCCTACGCCCTCGGGCATCGTATTCAACCTTGGCCGCGAGGTCTTGCAGGACAAGCGCGTGCGCGAGGCCGTGGCCCTGGGGTTCAACTTTGAATGGACCAATGAATCGCTGCAATACGGGCTGTTCAAACAGCGGGCGTCCTTTACGCAGGACACGCCCCTGATGGCCACGGGCGCACCCCAAGGGGCGGAACTGGCGCTGCTGGAAAGCCTTGGCGATGTCGTGCCGCCCGAACTGCTGACGCAAGACGCGGTGGTGCCGCATACGTCGGATGCGAGCCGTCTGTCGGACCGTCGCAACCTGCGCCGCGCAATGAAGCTGCTGGACGAGGCCGGTTGGGCCGTGGGCGATGACGGCAAACGCTATAATGCGCAGGGAAAACCCTTGCAGTTGCGGTTCTTGCTGAACTCCTCGGGGTCGGCGACGCTGTCGGCGGTGATCGAAAACTTTACGTCAAATTTGCAGAACATGGGCATTGATGCCGTGCTCGAGAAAGTCGACAGTTCCCAATACACGGCCCGCGAACGGGACCGTGATTACGACATGGTCTATGACAGCTATGGGGCGTTTCTGGGCACAGGCACCGGGCTGGAACAACGCTATGGGTCAGAGGCGGCGGCCTATTCGCTGTTCAACCCTGCGGGGCTTGCCAGCCCGCTGGTAGATGCGATTGTGACCGCGTCGCTGGCCGCCGACACGAAAGAGGAAGAGGACGCCAGCCTGATGGCGCTGGATCGGGCACTACGCTATGAATTTTTCATGATCCCGACCTGGTATAACGACAGTTTCTGGACCGCCTATTACGACCAGTACGAACACCCCGAAACGCAGCCGCCTTACGCTTTGGGCTACCTCGATTTCTGGTGGTACAATGCCGATAAAGCAGACGCCTTGCGCGCTGCAGGCGCACTGAGGTAAACGCCGGCCATGGGCGCATATATTCTTCGACGGCTGTTGCTGATCATACCGACGTTGCTTGGGATCATGCTGATCAACTTTGCACTGGTGCAGTTTGTGCCGGGTGGCCCTGTTGAGCAGGCGATCGCGCGTATTCAGGGCGGTGGTGACGTGTTCGAAGGGTTCTCTGGCGGGGGATCGGATGCGGGGAATGCCGCAGATACCGGCGGCAACGAGAATTACGTTGGCGCACGGGGCCTGCCGCCCGAATTCATCGCAGAGCTTGAGAAAGAGTTCGGCTTCGACAAACCGCCGGTAGAGCGGTTCGTGAACATGCTGTGGAATTACATGCGGTTCGATTTCGGCGACAGCTACTTCCGGTCGATCAGCGTGATCGAGTTGATCAAGGAAAAGCTGCCCGTGTCGATCACGCTGGGGCTGTGGTCCACGTTGATTGCCTATCTGGTGTCGATCCCCCTTGGCATCCGCAAGGCGGTCAAGGATGGCACGGCCTTTGATACATGGACATCGGGCGCGATTATCGCCGCCTATGCGATCCCGGGCTTTCTGTTCGCGATCCTGCTGCTGGTGCTGTTCGCGGGCGGGTCCTACTGGCAGATATTCCCGCTGCGGGGGCTGACCTCGGATAACTTTGACCAGCTGAGCCCCTTGGGCAAGGTCGCGGATTACTTCTGGCACATCACGCTGCCGGTGCTGGCCTCGACCATCTCGGCCTTTGCGACGCTGACGTTGCTGACCAAGAACAGCTTTCTCGACGAGATCAAGAAGCAATATGTCGTCACGGCGCGGGCCAAGGGGCTGTCAGAGCGTAAGGTGTTGTACGGCCACGTATTCCGCAACGCGATGCTGATCGTGATCGCGGGCTTTCCAGCGGTGTTTATCGGTGTGTTCTTTGGCGGCTCGCTGATCATCGAGACGATCTTTAGCCTTGATGGGCTGGGCCGTCTGGGGTTCGAGGCGGCGGTCGCGCGGGATTATCCGATCGTCTTCGGCACGCTGTTCATCTTCGGCCTTATCGGTCTGCTGGTCGGTATCCTGTCTGACCTGATGTATGTGGTCGTCGACCCGCGCATCGACTTTGAAAAACGCGAGGGCTGAACCCGATGGCGCTATCCCCGCTGAACCAACGCCGCTGGCGTAACTTTACCCGTAACCGCCGCGCCTATTGGAGCCTTTGGATCTTTGCGATCCTGTTTGGCATCTCGCTGTTCGCTGAATTTGTGGCCAACGACAAACCGATCCTCGTGAACTATCGCGGCGACTATTACATGCCGATCTTCAAGTTCTACCCCGAGACCGAGTTCGGCGGTGATTTCCTGACCGAAGCGGTGTACCGCGACCCCGAAGTGCAATGTCTGATCGCCTCGGGCGGGTTGATCGACTGTCTGGACGACCCCGAGGGGATCATCGAGGACGCGCAGGATGGCGAGGTTGCGGGCGAGGCGATTTCGGCGGGCTGGTCGATCTGGCCGCCCATCCCCTATAGCTTTGACACCGCCGTGGACCGGCCCGGCGCGGCCCCGCTGCCGCCGAACGGGCAGAACCTGCTGGGCACCGATGGCACCAAACGCGACGTGCTGGCGCGGGTCATTCATGGCTTCCGGCTGTCGATCATCTTTACCCTGATTGTGACGGGGGCGGCATCGTTGATCGGGATCATCGCGGGGGCGGTGCAGGGGTTCTTTGGCGGCTGGACGGATCTGATCTTCCAGCGCGTGATCGAGATCTGGACCTCGACCCCGTCGCTTTATGTGATCATCATCATGTTCGCCATTCTGGGGCGCAGTTTCTGGCTGCTGGTGTTCTTGCTGGTGCTGTTCAGTTGGACGTCGCTGGTGGGTGTGGTGCGGGCCGAATTCCTGCGCGCACGGAACCTTGAATATGTGCGTGCAGCGCGCGCGCTTGGGGTGGGGAATATGACGATCATGTTCCGCCACATGCTGCCCAATGCGATGGTCGCGATGCTGACGATGCTGCCGTTCATCATCACCGGCACGATCAGCACGCTTGCGATCCTTGATTTTCTGGGCTTCGGCCTGCCGTCGTCGGCCCCGTCCCTGGGCGAGCTGACGTTGCAAGCCAAGCAGAACCTGCAAGCGCCCTGGCTGGCGTTCACCGCATTCTTCACCTTTGCCATCATGCTGTCGCTGCTGATCTTTATCTTTGAAGGGATCCGCGACGCCTTTGACCCGAGAAAGACGTTCTCATGACGCCTTCGACCCAGAACGCCGCGGTGCTGCAAGTGGATGACCTGCGCGTCTCCTTCCGTCAGGAAGGCGCGTTGACCCATGCGGTCAAGGGCGTGAGCTTTGCCGTGCAGCGCGGGGAGACCGTGGCGCTGGTGGGGGAGTCCGGCTCGGGTAAATCGGTATCGGCGCTGAGCACCGTATCGCTGTTGGGCGACAGTGCCGAGGTGTCGGGATCGGTGCTGTATGACGGGCAGCAGATGGTCGGGGCGAGCGACAAGCTGCTGCGCAAGGTGCGTGGCAATGACATCAGCTTTATCTTTCAAGAGCCGATGACCTCGCTGAACCCGCTGCATACGATCGAAAAGCAGCTGGCGGAATCGCTGGCGCTGCATCAGGGCGTGGCGGGGGCCGAGGCGCGGGCGCGTATCCTTGAACTGCTGGACAAGGTCGGGATCGTGGATGCGGAAAGCCGGTTGGGTGCCTACCCGCATCAGCTGTCGGGTGGGCAACGTCAACGGGTGATGATCGCGATGGCGTTGGCCAACAAGCCCGATGTGCTGATCGCGGATGAGCCGACCACGGCCTTGGACGTGACCATTCAGGCGCAGATATTGGACCTGCTGAAAGAGCTGAAAGACAGCGAAGGCATGGGCCTGCTGTTCATCACCCATGATCTGGGTATCGTGCGCCGCATTGCCGACCGCGTCTGCGTGATGAAACAGGGCGAGATTGTCGAACACGGCCCCACGCACGAGATTTTTGACAACCCGCAGCACCCCTACACGATCAAGCTTTTGGGGGCGGAGCCATCGGGCCGACCGGACCCGGTTGCACCCGATGCCGAGGTGATCGCCAGCACCGATCATCTGAAGGTCTGGTTCCCGATCCAGAAGGGGTTCATGCGCAAGACGGTGGATCACGTGAAGGCGGTAAACGACGCGTCGCTGTCGGTGCGCGCGGGGGAAACCCTTGGTATCGTGGGTGAATCCGGGTCGGGCAAAACGACGCTGGCACTGGCGATCATGCGCTTGATCTCCTCTGAAGGGGGGATCAGCTTTATGGGGCAGGACGTGCGCAGTTGGTCCACGCGGCAGTTGCGGCGGTTGCGCAAGGATATGCAGATCGTGTTCCAGGATCCGTTCGGCAGCCTGTCGCCGCGGATGACCTGTATGCAGATCATTGCCGAAGGGCTGAGCGTGCATAAGGTGGACCCCGACCGCAATCCGCGCGAACTGGTACGCGATGTGATGATCGAGGTGGGCTTGGACCCGGCCACGATGGACCGCTATCCGCACGAGTTTTCCGGCGGGCAACGTCAGCGGATCGCGATTGCGCGGGCGATGGTGCTGCGGCCCAAGCTGCTGGTGCTGGACGAGCCGACCTCGGCGCTGGATATGACCGTACAGGTGCAGATCGTGGACCTGCTGCGCAATCTGCAGCGCAAATACGGGCTGGCCTATCTGTTCATCAGCCACGACCTGAAGGTCGTGCGCGCGATGTCGCATAAGGTGATGGTGATGAAGCGGGGGGACGTGGTCGAATATGGCGATGTCGATACGCTGTATGACAATCCGCAGTCCGACTATACGCGCACCTTGCTACAGGCGACGACCTGAGCAGGCCAAGCTTAAGAGCTTGGCCCGATCATAAAGCAGTTCACATTGCGGGCGACCAGACGGCGGCAGGCCAGATCGGCTGTCTCGCGGGTCATGCCAAGGAAGTTGGCGTCGAACCCTTGTGGGCGACGCACGACTTTGCGCAGGCTGCCGTCGAGGGTCGAGATTTCGGACAATGCGGTTTTCAGCAACACTTTCTCGGCGGCATAGCGGCTGGGGTAGCGGCCCACATTCACGCCCCAGTGACGGCCGCCAGATGTCGACACGCGGGTGATGACCTCGGGGGCGGGGGGCGCTTTGGGTGTGACCTGTTTGACCGCGGCGGTTTCAACCAGCGATGCGGCAGCCGAGGGGCGCAGCGTGGGCCGGACCGAGACCGAGGCGAGCAGGGTTTCCGCCTCTGCTGCGGGTTCCGGTGTCGGGGCAGGGGCCTCTGCGACGACGGGCGGCGCGGTTTTCTGCGCCTCTTTCAGCGCGGCGGTGATGTCCGAGTTCAGGATCGGCGAGGTCGCTTGGGGCACCTCTGCGGTGGCAACCACGACCTGAGGCTGGTGGCCCGGACGCAATGTGGGACGTTTGGATGTGGTGACGGCCCCCACGAGGCGGATGACCTTGCCCGCGGCCCCGTCGGATGCAACGGGCGTATCTTCGACATCGGCGTAAGCAGGTTTGGAGGGTTTTTTCAGCGGTGCGCTGGAGGGGGCGCGGCGGAAGCCCAGATCCATCAGCTCGGCCACTTTGGCGTTCCGCGCGCTGGTGGAGGTGCCGCCGAAGACGGTCACGATAATGCGTTCATTGCCCCGTTCGGCCGAGGCGGTGAGGTTGAAGCCAGCGGCGCGGGTGTAGCCGGTCTTGATCCCGTCGGCGCCTTTGTAGGACGACAGGAAGCGACGGTTGGTGTGGCTGACCTTGCGCACGCCCGCGTCGGCAGTGATGCGCGAGAACAGGTTGTAGTATTCGGGGTGATCATACAGCAGGTGGCGGCCCATGATGGTCATGTCATGTGCGGTCGACATGTGGCCGGATTCTGTCAGGCCGTGGGCGTTCTTGAAGGTGGTGTTGGTCATGCCAAGCGCCTTGGCGGTGCGGTTCATGCGGCGAGCGAATTTGGCTTCGGACCCTTCGATGGCTTCCCCGATGGCGGTGGCGGCGTCATTGGCAGATTTGACGGCCGCGGCGCGGATCAGGTAGCGCAGGGCGATGGTCTGGCCCGATTTCAGCCCCAATTTGCTGGGCGGTTCGGACGCCGCGTGGCTGGTGATCTTGACCTTGCTGTCGAGCGAGATCTCACCACGTTTAATCGCCTCGAATGCGATATAAAGTGTCATCATTTTGGTGAGGGAGGCCGGGTGCAGACGGGTATCCGCGTTTCGGGAGTGCAACACTTCGCCGGTTCGGGCGTCGATCACATAGGCGGCGTAAGGGGCCGCCATTGCGCTGAGCGGCAGGATCAGCAAGATCCATATAGCCGCAAGAATAAATAGCCCATACCGGGCTGGCTGCACACGCCGCACTCTCATCATAACTGCCTTTGCTCTGCCTCGGCCGTCGATTTTTCAACTGACCATTATTATTAAGGTAAGGTTACCATAGGACGTGTTTTCGATAAAGGCGTTCGATGTGGTGCAGCCCGGAAAAGCGGCGATTTCCGCGCAGCACATATAGCGTGTGCCCAAAACTCCGCCACTATAGGGGCGATTGTGGCGGGAATGTGGCAAGAGTTGGGCGACAACGCAGCGAAGGTAAGGCGAGAATACAGCGGCGATCAGGGCAGCAGTTCTGCCACTTCGGACAGGCGCGTGATCTGGTGGAAGCGGGGCGAATCACTCGGGGCGGGGGCGTGCTCCAGCGCCCAGGTGACGCCGTGGGGGATATAGACGCCATGCCCGCCCGCGTGGATCATCGGCACCACGTCCGATTTCATGGAGTTCCCGATCATCATGCCGCGGGCCGGGCCGTCGCCGTGGGTATCAAAGATGCGCTGGTAGGTTTGCGGGGTCTTGTCCGACACGATTTCAATCGCGGTGAACATATCGCGCAGCCCGGATTCAGCGAGCTTGCGTTCCTGATCCAGCAGATCGCCCTTGGTCACCAACACCAGCCGATAGTCGTCTTGCAGGGTTTCGAGGGTTTCGCGCACATCCGGCAGCAGTTCGACCGGATGGGCCAGCATATCCCGCCCCGCCGCCAGCAGTTCGGAGATGACATCGGCCGGCACGCGGCCCTCGGTGACCTCTATCGCGGTTTCGATCATCGAGAGGGTGAACCCTTTGATGCCAAAGCCGTAGTGGGGGATGTTGCGCCGCTCTGCCTCCAGCAGCCGGTCCATCAGGCTGTCGCGGTCGGTGTAATCGGCAAGAAGTTCCGCGAATTTGACCTGTGTCAAAGCAAAGAAGCGTTCGTTGTGCCATAAAGTGTCATCGGCATCAAAACCGATGGTCGTTAGCGGATTGCCCATCTTTGGCGCGCCCTCTTTTCTAATTCTGCTTTAGGGTTATATAGACGCCTACACGACTCACTTGAAACGACTTCTCAGGCAGGAGCAGCAATGCGCCTTGATGATCTTATGATGGCGGGCAAAGACCGGGACGACGACGAAACCGATCTGTTGACCAAGACCAAACCAAAGACCAAGCGGCCGCCTTTGTACAAGGTGATGCTGTTGAACGACGATTTCACCCCGATGGAATTTGTGGTGATCGTGCTTGAACGCTTCTTCGGGCTGAACCATGCCCAAGCCTTCGAGATCATGTTGACCGTGCATAAAAAAGGGCTGGCGGTCGTGGGCGTGTTCAGCCACGAGATCGCGGAAACCAAAGTTGCGCAGGTGATGGATTTCGCCCGGCGTCACCAGCACCCGCTGCAATGCACCATGGAAAAAGAAGAATAACACGTGATTGATGCACGTCTGCAACTGGCGCTTGACGGCGGTGGTCTTGAGTTGCCAGCTGAAGGGACGATTGCCGTCTTTCAGCCCCCCCGTGACAGTGATTTGCCAGGTCTGGACAAAGACCGCGTGCAGATTATCCACGATTTCAAACCGGATTATGACGCATGGGCCGCGCGCGGCTATGATGTCGTGCGCACCATCAAGGACCGCTATGCGGCCTGTATCGTCTGCCTGCCACGCGCCAAGGCCGAAGCCCGCGCCGTGATCGCCGCCGCCTGCGAGGTCTGCGACGGGATCGTTGTGATCGACGGGCAAAAGACCGACGGTGCCGATAGTGTCCTGCGCGAGATGCGCGACCGTGTGACCGTGCAGGGGCCGATCTCGAAGGCCCACGGCAAGATGTTCTGGATCTCGGAACCGGCGGCGGAGTTCTTTTCCGACTGGCGTCAGGGGCCGGAGCTGACCGAAGGCGGGTTCTGGACCGCGCCGGGGGTCTTTTCCGCCGATGGTGTCGATCTGGCCTCGGCGTTGCTGGTGGATGCCTTGCCCGAGAAGCTCGGGTCCGAGGTTGCCGATCTGGGGGCCGGTTGGGGTTTTTTGTCGGCCCACGCGCTGACACGGCCTGAAATCAAGAACCTTTATCTTGTTGAAGCGGGACATATGGCGCTGGAATGTGCGCGCCGCAATGTCACCGATGATCGCGCGTCCTTTGCATGGGAGGATGCCACAAGCTGGGAGCCGCCCCACCGCATGGACAGCGTGATCATGAACCCGCCCTTCCACATCGGTCGCGCGGCTGAACCGCAGATCGGGCAGGCGTTTGTTGCCACGGCAGCACGCATCCTGTCGCCACAAGGCAAGCTGTGGATGGTCGCGAACCGTCATCTGCCCTATGAGGCAGAGCTGAAAACCCGTTTCGCCCATGTCGAGGAAATCGGCGGCGATGCGCGGTTCAAACTGTTTCACGCGGCACGGCCTTTGCGCAAACGCCGATAGGCGGGCCGCGCCTGATTAAGGAACGATTTATGTCATTCTCAATCTCTGGCAAAAGCGTCATCGTCACCGGGGCCGCGAACGGCATCGGTTTGGCGATTGCCCGGCAATTCGCCGACAAGGGCGCAAATGTGATGTGTGCCGACATCGACGAGAAAGCGCTGGTCGAACAGCTGGGCGATGCCAAGGACGACGGCAACATCCGCTTTTTCGCGGGCGATCTGCGGCAACGGCTGACGATTGCGAACCTCGTCTCTGCCACCATTGACGCTTTCGACGAGGTCGACGTGTTGGTCAATGCCTCGCGGCAGTTCCTGCCGACGGATGCGCTGGACAGTGATGACACCAGCGTTGAAACCCTGTGGCAGGAAAACGTGATGACCGCGATGCAGCTGACGCAGCAGGTCGCCAAACGCATGATCAAACAGTCCGAGGGCAAGGAAGAGGGCAGCGTAGGCAGCATCGTCAACCTCAGCTCGACCACCTCGCGGCACACACGGCCAGAGTTGATGGCCTATTCCATGGCGGCGGCAGCGCTTGAGCAGATGACGCGGTCGATGGCGCTGACGCTGGCCCCGCATCGCATCCGGGTGAACGCTGTGGCCTTCGGGTCGGTGATGAGCGGGTCGCTGAAAGCGTCCTGCGCCGAGAACCGCGAGTGGCGCGACGACATCCGCAACCACACGCCGCTGGGGCGCATCGCTTCGCCGTCAGAGCTGGCCGACACGATCCAGTATCTTGCCGCCGACAGCTCCAGCTTCCTGACCGGCGAAGTGATCGTTGTGGACGGGGGGCGGTCCTTGCTGGACGCGGTGGACGCGCCGGCACACTAGAGTACGCAGTAACGAAAGGCTTTGCGCATGACCGTTGATTTCGAGGCGGAGAAGACCCGCGCCGCTGAGTGGTTCCGCAGCCTGCGCGACCAGATCGTGGAGGCATTCGAAACGCTGGAGCGTGACCACGCCGAGGGCCCGTTGTCGGATGCCGCGCCCGGCACGTTCGAGGTGACCCCCACCAAACGCAGCAGCGACGACGGCAGTGACGCGGGCGGCGGTCTGATGAGCGTGATGCGTGGCGGGCGTGTGTTCGAAAAGGTCGGCGTCAACGTCTCTACGGTGTTCGGCACCTTGGGAGAGCGTGCGCAGGTCGCGATGGCGGCGCGTAAGGGCATCCCCGGCATGGCCGAAGACCCGCGGTTCTGGGCGTCGGGCATCAGTCTGGTCGCGCATATGCAGAACCCCCATGCCCCGGCGGTCCATATGAACACCCGCATGTTCTGGACCCCCCATGCCAGCTGGTTTGGCGGCGGGTCCGATCTGAACCCCTGCATCGAATATGACGAAGACACCGCGCATTTCCACGCTGTGCAAAAGGCGCATCTGGACCCTCATGGCAGCGATCTCTACCCGCGGCTGAAGGCCTGGGCGGACGAGTATTTCTATATCCCGCACCGTCACCGCGCGCGCGGGGTCGGCGGTATCTTTATGGACGATCACGCGACAGGCGATTCGGAGGCGGATTTTGCCCTGACACAGGATATCGGCCGCGCCTTCCTGCCCGCCTATCTGCCGCTGGTGCAAAAGCGGATCACGCAAGACTGGTCAGAGGCGGACAAAGAAGCGCAGCTGGTGCATCGCGGGCTTTATGCCGAATATAACCTTGTCTATGACCGCGGTACGAAATTCGGGCTGGAGACCGGCCATGACGCCAATGCGGTTCTTATGAGCCTGCCGCCTTTGGCGAAGTGGATCTAGGGGGCCAGCCCCCGCCCTGCGGGCTCCCCCGGGATAGCTGCCATTTGGAATGAAAAAGGCCCCCGACCGTTCAGGTCGGGGGCCTTTTCGTCTAAACTGGTATCAGCTTATTGCTTTGGCAGCATCACGCCGTCGATAACGTGGATCACACCGTTGGACTGTTTGACGTCCGCGATCTCTACGAAGGCGGCGTTGCCGTTTTCATCCACCAGCTTCATGCGGCCATCATCGGCGTAGGAGGCTTGCAGCGTGCAGCCGCCCAGTGTCGGCACGGGGTGCTCGCCGCCGTCGTCCTTGATCATGCCTTGCAGCGCGTCGGACATCACGGCCTTGCCGACCACGTGGCAGGTCAGGATTTCGGTCAGACGCTCTTTGTTCTCTGGCTTGACCAGCATTTCGACGGTGCCTGGCTCAAGACGGTCGAAACCGGCGTTGGTGGGGGCGAACACGGTGAAGGGGCCTTCGCCTGCGAGGGTATCAACCAGACCGGCAGCTTTCACAGCAGCAACCAATGTGGTGTGGTCGGCAGAGTTCACGGCGTTTTCAACGATGTTCTTGTCGGCGAACATTTCAGCACCACCGACCATGGGGTTCTTCATCTCGTCGGCGAAAGCCGCACCAGCAGTCAGGGCCAGAGCTGCGGTTGCGGTCATCATCTTTTTAGCGAAAGTCATGGTGTTCTCCTCGGTTTATATCGTGATCATTTGTTGATCATGCCGAAGCAACGGGGCCATGCTGCGCTTAGTTTCAAACAGAGCGCGAATTTATTTTGGATGTTATCCTTTGACGTGCCAGTCGAAGAAGCCGGGCCCTGCCTGGGCCAGCAGGTCCTGCGCCAGATCGACGCCCATCTGACCGCCTTGCGCAATAGGGCCGCTGCGGTCGCCGGCAATCGCCTCTGACCCGTCGGGGCGCAGGACCTGGCCGCGCAGGTGGAGCGTGTCGCCGTCCAGCGTGGCCAGTCCCGCAATCGGTGTCTCGCAGGATCCGTCAAGCGTGAGCAGAAAGGCGCGTTCGGCGGCCAGACGTTGGCCCGTGGGGGTGTCGTGGATCGCGGCGAGCATGGCTTCGGTATCAAGGTCACCGGCGCGGCGTTCGATGCCAATGGCCCCTTGCGCGACCGCGGGCAGCATCAGCGTATCGTCGATCGGCGTGGCGGGGACGTGTTGCATGCCCAAACGGTTCAGACCGGCCACGGCGAGGAAGGTACATTCGGCCACACCATCGGCGAGCTTTTTAAGCCGCGTCTGCACATTGCCGCGGAATTCGACGACCTGCAGGTCGGGACGCTGGTGCAGCAGCTGCGCACGGCGGCGCAGGCTGGAGGTGCCGACAACCGCGCCTTCGGCGAGTTGGTCCAGCGCCGACAGGGTGGGCGCGACAAAGGCGTCGCGCGGGTCTTCGCGCGGCAGGTAGGTATCAAGCAGCAGGCCCCCCGGCTGGATCGTGGGCATGTCTTTCATCGAATGCACGGCGATGTCGATTTTGCCTGCCAGCAGGTCTTCTTCGATTTCGCGGGTGAACAGGCCCTTGCCGCCGATATCCTTGAGCGGGCGATCCTGAATGACATCGCCGGTGACTTTGATCACGACGATTTCAAACGCCGCCTGTGGGATCTCAAACGCGGCGGCCAGACGGGCGCGGGTTTCATAGGCCTGGGCCATCGCCAGTGGCGAGCCGCGGGTGCCGATGCGCATGGGGTTTTCGGGGGTGGGCAGGTTCACAGTCATGGCCCTTCTTTAGGGGTGTGGATTTGATCTGACAAGCGGTGCCATTGCCTTGACATCGCGGCGCTACATCTTGACCTAAGACAAAACCATTGAAGAGTAGGAATCCCCGATGCCGCAGACCGACACGCAAAGCAAAACCATTCTGCGTTCATTGGCCGGAGAGACGCTGCCGGTGCCGCCGATCTGGATGATGCGGCAGGCCGGACGCTATCTGCCCGAGTATAAGGCGACGCGGGCGCAGGCGGGGGATTTCCTGTCTTTGTGCTACAACCCCGAGCTGGCGACCGAGGTCACCTTGCAGCCGATCCGTCGTTACGGGTTTGATGCGGCGATCCTATTTGCGGATATTTTGCTTGTACCGCAGGCACTTGGCGCTGATCTGTGGTTTGTCACCGGCGAAGGGCCGCGCCTGTCCACGGTCACCACACAGGTGGATTTTGACCGGCTGCGGCCGGTGGGCGATATCCACGAGACGTTGAACCCGATCTATCAGACGGTGCGCAACCTTGCCGGTGAACTGCCGCGCGAGACGACGTTGATCGGCTTTGCCGGTGCGCCCTGGACTGTGGCGACCTATATGATCGCGGGGCAGGGGACCAAGGATCAGGGGCCTGCGCATCAGCTGCGCACCCAGGATAACGCCCTGTTCGAGAAGCTGTTGGACCTGATTACCAAGGCAACCATCGAATATATGTCTGCGCAAATTGACGCAGGTGCCGAGGTGATGAAGATCTTTGACAGCTGGGCGGGGTCGCTGCCGGGCGATGCTTTCGAGAAATACGCGCTGGCCCCTGCGCGCGAGATCACGCAAGAGCTGAAGAAGCGCCATCCCGGTATTCCGATCATCGGTTTCCCGCGCGAGGCCGGCGATAAATACATCGGGTTCGCCAAGGCTACGGGGGTGGATTGTGTGGCGCTGGATAATTCCGTCTCGGCGGATTGGGCGGCCAAACATGTGCAGGTGGACGGTTGCGTGCAGGGCAACCTTGCATCGACCCATATGGTTACCGGCGGGCAGGCGCTGGTGGATGAGACGCGGCAGATCGTCAAAGCCTTTTCCAAGGGCCCGCATATCTTTAACCTTGGCCACGGGATCACGCCGGATGCCGACCCTGACAACGTGCAGCGCATGATTGATACGGTGCGCGAGGGCGAATAATCAAATAAGATTGGCTTTGGCTCTTGACGGGGGCCGAAGCCTGTCATACTCGGAGCGCCGATGGCGTTATAGCTCAGTTGGTTAGAGCGAACAACTCATAATCGTTAGGTCCCTGGTTCAAATCCAGGTAACGCCACCATCTCCCCCCCCCGCACAGATATGACTTTTGTAGGTTAGCTGTTGTTCAGCATGGCCCGTCGTGTGTCGTGTTCCCGAGCTGCGTGTTTTTCATCTGCTTGTACCGGAGGTGATTGATAATCCCCTGTCGCTGGTGTCAGAGTGTCACTCAGCTAAAGGCTCGGAACTGCTCGGCAACAGAGCGGTCCGTTTTGACTGAACACGGGAGATTAGAATGATGATGAGAAGAACCCTGATGGGGATCGCGGGTGCGGCCCTTGCCGTTGGCATGAGCGCGACCGGCGCGATGGCGCAAGAGGTCACCCTGCGCATGCACCAGTTCCTGCCGCCACAGGCCAATGTGCCCAAACTTATTCTGGATGTCTGGGCCGATAAGGTCGAAGCCGCCAGCGACAACAAGATCAAGATTGAACGCTACCCCTCCATGCAGCTTGGCGGGAAGCCACCGGAGCTGATGGATCAGGCGATTGACGGTGTGGCCGATATCGTCTGGACCGTGGTGGGCTATACCCCCGGTCGCTATCCCACGACCGAAGTGTTCGAGTTGCCCTTTATGGTCACCGATGCCCGCGCGGCGAGCTCTGCCTATTGGCAGATGTTCGAAAAGCACATGAAAGACACCGAGTTCAAGGACGTACATATTCTGGGCACATGGGTTCACGGCCCCGGCATGCTGCACACCAACACCGAGGTGCGGTCGCCCGACGATATGCAGGGTCTGAAGATTCGCGGCGGGTCGCGTCTGGTGAACCAGCTGCTCGAGATTACCGGCGCGACGCCAGTGGGCATGCCGGTTCCGGCAATTCCCGAAGGTCTGTCCAAGGGCGTGATCGACGGCACCACGATCCCGTGGGAAGTGACGCCATCGTTGAAAGTGCCGGAACTGGTGAAGAACCACACCGAATTTGACGGTGCCGCACTTTATACGCTGACCTTCGTGCTGGCGATGAACAAGGACCGCTATGACGGGCTGTCGGATGAGCTGAAAAAGGTTCTGGATGAAAACTCCGGTCTGGAATTCTCGGTCTTTGCGGGGGGCACGCAGGCGGATGCCGATGGCCCTGCGCGTCAGGTCGCGGTTGATCTGGGCAACAACATTGTCGAGCTGAACGAAGAAGAGACCCAGGTCTGGCGCGACGCGTCGCAGCCGATCTATGACAGCTGGATTGCCGATATGGACAGCAAGGGCATCGACGGTCAGGCGCTGATCGACGAAGCGCGTGAACTGATGGATGCCTACGGCAAATAATCCCTGACAACGATAGCAGGCCCGCGGTGCATCCCTGCGCCGCGGGCCTGATTGCTTGATACACCCCAAAATACCTAGACAAGATTGAGAGAACCATGCGTCGGCTGATATATTTTCTTGCCCGCTTTACCGCCGTGATTGGAGGGCTGGTGCTGATGGCGCTGGTGCTGATGACCACGGCCTCTATCATCGGGCGCACGGTCAACAAGATGCTGCATAGCCCCTTCTTTCAGGAGAAGCTGACCGGCCTGTCACAGGGGTTGATTGACATGGGCATCGGCGAGATCAACGGCAATTACGAATTGCTGGAGGCGGGGGTCGCCTTCGCCATCTTCTCGTTCCTGCCGATCTGCCAGTATTACGGCGCGCATGCCACGGTGGATGTGTTTACCTCTTTCCTGCCGGCGCGGGTGAACCGCTGGATCATGGCCTTTTGGGAGATCGTTCTGGCCGCGGTGATCGTGCTGATCATCTGGCGTCTCTACGAGGGGATGCAACGCTATCTTGGCAATGGCGAGACGACATTGTTCCTGCAATTTCCGGTGTGGTGGGCCTATGCCGCCAGCTTTGCGTCCGGCGTGATTGCCAGTGTTGTGTCCGTCTATTGCGCCGTGATCCGCTTGATAGAGGCGATCCGCGGCACCGATATTCTTCCCAGCGAACAAGGGGCCCACTAAAATGACCAACCTAGAACTGGGCTTCTGGTCCTTTCCTGTGCTGCTGCTGATGATCTTTCTGCGCGCCCCCATCGGGCTGGCGATGCTGCTGTGCGGGTTTGGCGGCTGGTATCTGGCAATGGGGGGTAACCCCACGCCGCTGCTGTCAAAGCTCAAGTCCGAGACCTATACGACGTTTTCCAGCTATTCGCTGAGTATCATTCCCATGTTCCTGTTGATGGGCCAATTTGCGACCCTATCGGGGATGAGCCAAGCCCTGTTCAAAGCAGCAGAAAGCTTTCTGGGGCATCGTCGCGGGGGTGTGGCGATGGCGGCCGTGGGGGCCTGCGCGGGCTTTGGCGCGATCTGCGGCAGCTCGCTGGCGACAGCGGCGACCATGTCGAAGGTCGCGCTGCCCGAGCTGCGCCGCTATGGCTATTCCGGCGGGTTTTCCACCGCGACACTGGCCGCGGGGGGGACATTGGGCATCCTGATCCCGCCGTCGGTCATTCTGGTGATCTATGCGATCCTGACAGAACAGAATATCGCCAAGCTGTTTCTGGCGGCCTTCCTTCCCGGTGTGCTGGCGGCCATCGGCTATGTTATCACGATCTCGATCTACGTGCGTCTGAACCCCAAATCCGCGGGCGTGCGCCCTGCGGTGCCCATGGGGGACCGCTTCAAGGCGCTGGCGAATACATGGCCGGTGCTGGTGATCTTTTTCGTCGTCGTGGGCGGCATCTATCTGGGGTGGTTCACCCCGACCGAAGGCGCTGCTGTGGGCGCTGCGGGCACCGGTCTGGCGGCGTTGCTGGCGGGTAGTTTGAACTGGGCGGTCTTGCGCGAAAGCCTGATGGGCACGGCCAAAACCACGGGGATGATCTTTTTCATCGTGCTGGGGGCGGGGTTCTATAACGGCTTTCTGGCCCTGTCGGGCGTGCCGCAATTCATGGCTGACTGGGTCGTGGGGCAGGGCTATAGCCCGTGGTTCGTGCTGGTCGTGATCCTTGTCTTCTACCTCGTTTTCGGTTGCCTGATGGACAGCCTGTCGATGATCCTGCTGACCGTGCCGATCTTTTTCCCCGTCATCTCGGCGATGGATTTCGGGATGAGCACAGAGCATCTGGCGATCTGGTTCGGCATCCTTGTGCTGATCGTGGTCGAGGTCGGTCTGATCACGCCGCCGGTGGGGATGAACCTGTTCATCATCAACTCGATGGACCGTGAAACTCCGATGACAGAGACCTATAAGGCCGTGATGTATTTTGTCGGCTCCGACATCGTGCGGGTGATCATTCTGGTGATGTTCCCCGCGATCACGCTGTTCCTGCTGCCCTGAAGGGACACAGCGATGTGACATGAAAAAGGGCCGCGTTTGACGCGGCCCTTTCGTTTTTGGAATTGCAAACGGGTGGTTACGACGTCCAGGCCATCCGCGCAGGGTGGTATTCAAAGCCGATGTGGTGTCCGGCCCCGACCAGCCCTTCGCGGGTGTGGTTATAAAGCGAGCGCCAGTAAGGCTGGATCGTGACGCCTTCGTTCTGGATCAGCGCTTCGCCCTTGGCCATCAGAGCGCGACGTTTTTCGACATCGGCGACCGAGAGGGCCTCGGTCAGGAGGGCGTCGAATTCGGGGTTGGACCAGCCAAATTCGTTCCATGCCTCGCCCGAGCGATAGGCCAGCGCCCAGATCTGCACACCCAGCGGACGCGCGTTCCAGTTGGTCGAGGAGAAGGGGTATTTCGTCCAGTCATTCCAGAAGGTCGACCCCGGCAGGATCGTGCGTTTCACCTTGATGCCAGCGTCGCGCAACTGTGCGGCGACCGCATCTGTGGTGTCCTTGCGCCATGCATCGTCGATCGAAAACAGCTCGTGCTCGTACTCGGCCATGCCGGCCTCTTCCATCAGGGCGCGGGCACCTTCGGGGTCCGCTTCGCGCGGGGGAAGCTCGGCATATTCGGGGTGCATCGGGCCGACATGGTGGTTTTCGGCGACCAGCCCGCGACCTGCATAACCCAGTTCAAGTAGCACGGCGTTATCGACCGCCATGGCCAGCGCCCGGCGGACACGCGCATCGGCGTAGGGTGTCTTGCCATCCACCTCGGCCAGTTGGTTGGGGCGGATCACGATGGTTGCACCCGTGGCGATTTCGTTCTGGTTCCAGCCGTCCAGCGTGCTGAACACGTCGATGAATTCACCCTCGATGGAATAGGTGGCGTCGATCTCTTCTGCTTCGGCGGCGGCGACAAAGGCCGAAGGGTCAGTGCCGTAGTCGATGTATTCCAGCCGGTCGATATAGGGCCCGCCGTAGACCTCGGTGCCCCACCACGTGTGGTCGGGGTTCTTGACCAACACGGCCTTGATCCCGACTTCGACAGATTCGGGCAGGTAGGCGCCGGTGCCGACAGGGTTGTCGAGCATCGTTTCCGGATCAAACCCTTCGGGGACGATGGCGGCGGGATAATCGGCCATGCCGGGGATCAGGGTGATGTCGGGGCGGGGCAGCGACAGCTTGACCGTATGGTCATCCACCACGGTGATCGCGCCTTCGATCGCCTGACCGGAGTCCTCGTCGATGAGCGTGGCAAAGCGCCCGGCCATCGAGTTGCCCTCGACCGATTTATCGCACCAGCCCGTGATGTTGCGCGCCACATCGTTGGCGGTGAAGGGCGTGCCATCGTTCCACGTGACACCTTTGCGCACGTTCAGCACATATTCGGTGGCGTCTTCGTTGATCTCCCAGCTTTCGAGCAATGCGGGGGTGAAGGTGCCGTCGTTCTCCCAGATCGCCAGATATTCAAGCCAGCCACGGGTGATGTTGGCGATCTGCGACCAGTCGTAGGTGCGCGGATCTTTCAACGCGCGGACCTCCATCTGCATCCGTACGGTGCCGCCGGATTTATGCGCGGCCGCATGTGCGGGCGCTGCCATGCCGATCATCGCATAGGCGGTTGTCGCCGTGGCCCCAAAGGCGCTGGCGAGAGCCAGAAATTCGCGTCGGTTGACCGGATCGCGTTTGGCAGCTTCGGCAGAGGCGTGGATGGCGGCGGGTAAGGGGGTGCCGGTACGGGTTAAGAACGTCATGATCTTCCTCTCTGGTCGGGTGCTGCCCCTGTGGTTCGGGCGGCGGATACGAAGCACAAGCACAGGCGCTGGATGCTTTGCGGTGATGCAGCTTTGCTGCGTTTATTGGCTAGGAATGTAACTAGCATGTATCACAGAGTTTCAAGCATTGCGCGGCGGTGCGTCAACCCACAGCAGCGGCGGTCACCGGAGTTTGCGCAAAACGCACTGCGCGCCCGATCCGGTTCAGGATCAGACGCGCGACCCGTGGCGCGCTGTTGGGCGCCTCCGGCGGGAGTTTATTTGGCAAAATGAAGCGCGGTTACGGCGTGGGTTTCGCGGGGAGGATCGTACCGGCGCAGGCCCCGAAGCCGATGCGATAGCCGTCGCCTGCGGCGTGGCCGGTCAGGATCATCGTATCCCCGTCCTGCACAAAGCTGCGGGTGGTGCCATCGTTCAGCGCGATCGGTTCCGCGCCGCCCCAGCTGAGTTCGAGCAGGCTGCCGCGGGCATCTTTGTCGGGGCCGGATATGGTGCCGGAGCCGAGCAGATCGCCCGCGTTCATCGCGCAGCCCGACGCCGCGTGATGCGCCAGCTGTTGCGGGGCGGAATAATACATCGTGTTGTAATTGGTACGCGCGATGACCTGTTGTTCGCCGCCATCGGGCTGAATGATCACCGAGAGGTCAATGTCGTAGAGCATCGGTTTCGGCTCTGCCAGATAGGGCAGCAGATCAACCTCGCGCTCGGGCGTGGAGGCGCGGAAGGGTTCAAGCGCCGCTTTCGTCACGATCCACGGAGAGATGCTGGTGGCGAAGGCCTTGGCCTGAAACGGCCCGAGCGGTTGATACTCCCACGCCTGAATGTCGCGCGCGGACCAATCATTCAGCAGCACATAGCCAAAGATCATCTCGTCCGCTTCGGCCACGCTGGGGGTGTCGCCCATATCGGTGGAGGTGCCGACGATGGCCCCCATCTCGAGCTCGATATCAAGGCGCTGGCTGGGGCCGAAATACGGGGTCTCGGCGTCCGCCGGTTTGATCTGCCCGTTGGGCCGGCGGATGTCGGTGCCGGAGACCACAACGGTCGAGGCGCGACCGTTGTATCCGATGGGCATATGCAGCCAGTTCGGGGGCAGCGCGTTTTCCGCGCCCCGAAACATGGTGCCGACGTTGGTGGCATGGTGCCGGCCCGCGTAGAAATCGGTGTATTCCGAGACGACAATCGGCATGTGCAGGCGGATGTCAGCCATGGGGACAAGATGCGGGGCGACCTTGGCCTGGTCGGGGCTGCCGGTTGCCAGCAGGTCGGTCAGGCGGTCGCGCAGGGTGGCCCATGCGTCGGGGCCCAGATCCATGACGTCATTCCAATAGGGCACATCGAAGACGGGATCGAAGTGGAGCAGGATCAGATCTTCGGCCTCTACCGCGGCCATGTCGAGCACCATATCCCCGATCGCCACGCCGCAGCGCGGTTCGAGCGTGTCGGTGGAAAACACACCGTAAGGCAGGTTGTTGAGCGGGAAGTCGGTGTCGGCGCTGTTCGCGCTTTCAACCCAAGAGGTCAGCAATGTCATCGGTGTTCCTTGCGTGTCGCTGCGGGTGCCTGAAAGCTACCTTGCAAAATCTGCTTCGTTGGTAATAGTCCTTTGTGTAACTAACAAGCGATTGCCCTGATGCCAGACCAGAATTTCGAGCTGACCCATTTTCTGCCCTACCTTCTAAATCAGGCAGCGGAAGCGAGCAGTCTGGCGTTTCAGCGCACCTATAAAGATCGCTATGGTATGCTGCGGACCGAGTGGCGGGTGCTGTTTCATCTGGGGCTTTATGGCGAGATGACGGCCAGCGATATCGGGCAGCGGGCGAATATGCATAAGACCAAGATCAGCCGTGCCGTGCAAAAGCTGACAGAGCGACGATTTGTGACGCGGCTGCGCGGGGATCACGACCGACGGACCGAGATGCTGTCGCTGACGACACAGGGTCGCGCGGCCTATGAGCATCTTTACGAGGTGGCAAAGGCCTATGACGCGCGTCTGACTGCGGATTTAACGGAGGCGGAGCGGGAGACGCTGAAGCGGTTGCTGGTCAAGCTGGCGGCGGGACAGGGCAGCGCGGGCTGACGGCGGGCCGGAGGGCGACGGGGGGGCACATGCCCCCGCGCGCAGGTTCAAAAGTTGATGTCGACGCCGGGTAGGTCCAGCGCTTTCATCAGGTCGCGCAGCTCTTGCCGTGCCGCGACATTCGAGATGTTCAGCTGCTTGACGCCGATATCCTTGAGGTCGAGCAGGGTCAGGCCACGGGGGAAGAGTTCGCGGAAGATGACGCGTTCGTTAAAACCGGGGGCAATGCGGAACCCGATGCGTTTGCTCAGGTTGGCGATGGCGCGTTCCATCTTGTCCTTGTTGACCATGCGCTGCGCGCCCATGCGGTTGCGCACGACGATCCAGTCGATCGGGGCAAGGCCCGCCTGTGCCCGCAACTGCCGCGCGTTCCAGACCATTTCGGAATAGACGAGAGGGGCCGGTGATCTTGTCGCCCATAGCGTCGGTGCGCGCCAGCAGGTCGAAATCGATAAAGCTGTCGTTCAGCGGCGTGATCAGCGTGTCGGCCAGCGAATGCGCCACCTGGCTGAGACGGGTATGGGACCCCGGGCAGTCGATCAGGATGAAATCGGACGTCGGTTCAAGCTCTGCCACGGCGGCGCTGAGGCGATGGTCATAGATGTTTTCGCCGGGCTGCAGGCTGCTTGCCTCGATCTCTGGCAATTCGTGCATCTCGGGCGAGGGGAGGTCGAGCTCGGCACTGGCGAGGAAGGATTTGCGGTTGTCGACATAGCGCCCGAAGGTGCGCTGGCGCAGGTCCAGATCCAGCACGCTGGTCTTATGCCCCATCCGCGCAAGGGCTGTCGCCACATGCATCGAAACGGTGGATTTCCCCGCCCCGCCTTTTTCATTCCCGACGACGATGATATGCGCCATTGCCTTTTGTCCCTTTCACTCCCCGTTTTTATCGGGGTCACATTGGGAAAAACCATATGGCAGCGATGGCGCTTTTGAAAGCGTTTGTGGCTCTAGATTGTGGTTATTGTTGCGAAATTCACCCGCTGGAACGCGCCGTGCAGGGGCAGTGCCTGCTAGCCCGATCGGCGCAGCGGCGGGGTGTGCGCGCCCATGCCGCCGGTGTCGATCGCGACGGCGGTATCCTGGGGCACAGCCAGATGGGCGCGGCAATCAGCGGCGATCTGGGTCAGCGCATCATGGGGCCCGTGCAGACGTTCCAGCGCGCCAGCAAGCACCAGCGCCTGCGCATAGCTGCCACGGGCGACCAGATCACGAGCCGCGGTCAAATCCTCGGCCGGGAGGGGAGCGGGATCAGCCTGCGCGCGCGGAGCCTTGCTGCTGTTGGCACCGCGAGGCGGTCGGGGTGGAGTAGAGAGCGGGAAAGCGGGCATCAGCGAACCTTTCGTGGAGGGCTGAGAAGACTATGGGCCGTAGTTGCTTTCTAAAACCTAAACAGCCGCCGCTTTGTTCCGTAAAATGTGACCTGACCCTTGGGCAAGGACGCGATGTCGCACCTCGGGCTAAGCCACAGTCGCGAAACGAAAAATGGCGCGCCCGCGAGGGCACGCCATTCCTGAATTCCGCAATGGAAAGGGTTTAGAAGCCCAGACCTGCGTATTTGTTTTTGAACTTGGACACGCGGCCGCCGGTATCCATCAGGCGGGATGTGCCGCCGTTCCATGCAGGGTGCACGGAGGGGTCAATATCCAGCGCCAGTTGGTCGCCTTCTTTGCCGTAGGTCGATTTCATTTCCACAACGGTGCCATCTGTCATTTTGACGTTGATGGTGTGGTAATCGGGGTGTGTATCGGCTTTCATGACAGCTCTCCTTACGCGTTCGCGCCAGATTTTGGCTTGTAGTGTACGTTTTCAACGATACGTGCCGACTTACCACGACGCGAGCGCAGGTAGTACAGTTTCGCACGACGCACACGGCCACGACGGACAACGGTGATGCTTTCGATGTTGGTGGAGTGCAGCGGGAATACGCGCTCTACGCCTTCACCAAAGGAAATCTTGCGCACGGTGAACGAACCGGCAATGCCGTGGCCGTTGTTGCGTGCAATGCAGACGCCTTCGTAGTTCTGAACGCGGGTACGTGTACCTTCGGTCACTTTAAAGCCCACGCGGATGGTGTCACCGGCGCGGAAGTCTGGGATTTCTTTCCCCAGTTCGGCGATTTGTTCCGCCTCGATCTGTGCAATCAGGTTCATCTGATCGTCTCCTATGAATGCTCGCGGTTAGTCCACGAAGTTTTGTGCGATCCAATAGCTTCGGTCTGTCTGGCGGGCCCGCCGTGGCGTCCCATCGAAGGTAGGGTCATCTTTGCTTGTCATCTGCGGATGCAGAAAAGACTGGAGCCGCACATGCGCGATTCCAGACTTGCGCGTCGTATAGGCGGGATGCCCCTTCAGATCAAGAGCGTATCACCCGTACGCGCGCATGTTTTCAGCCGGTGAAATAGGGGCGAAGATTGTGCCGCACGCGGTCCAGCACGGTGTCGCCCTCCAGATCGGGGACGAAACGTTGGCCGGTAATCGCCTCGAACGCGTCGATATAGACTTGCGAGGTGGCGGCGATCAGGTCGGCGGGGATTTCGGGGATGTCATCGTGATAGGGGTCGCAGCGGGCATCGACCCAGGACCGGATCACATCCTTGTCGAAGGACGGCGGGCGTGTGCCGTTTTCCAGCGCGGCGTCATAGCCTTCGGCGAGCCAGAACCGCGAGCTGTCGGGGGTGTGGATTTCATCGGCCAGCAGGATATTGCCCTGCGCATCGGTGCCGAATTCATATTTTGTGTCCACGAGGATCAGCCCGTTTTTCGCCGCCATTTCCTGACCGCGGGCAAAGAGTTTCAGGGCGATGTCGCTGATCTGGTCCCATTGCGCCTGGGTCAGCAGCCCTTGGGTTACGATCTCTTGGGCGGTCAGCGGAGCATCGTGTCCGCCGTCGAATTCCTTGGAGGTGGGGGTGATGATCGGCGCGGGCAGCGCCTGATTGTCGCGCAGGCCATCGGGGAAGCGGTGGCCGTACATCTCCCGTTCACCTTTCTTGTATAGCGTCAGCACCGATGTCCCTGTGGAGCCGGCAAGGTAGCCGCGCACGACGATCTCTACGGGCAGGATGGTCAGATGCTTGCCTATCACCACATTGGGGTCGGGGTAGTCGAGCACATGGTTGGGACAGATGTCGGAGGTGTTGTCGAACCAGAACCGCGCGGTCTGGGTCAACACCTGACCCTTGAACGGGATGGAGGTGAGGATACGGTCAAAGGCTGAAATACGGTCAGAGGAAATCAGGATGCGCCGGTCGTCGGGCAGGTCGTAGCAGTCACGCACCTTGCCGAAATAGGGGTTCGGCAGCTCATCAATGCGGGCGTGATCGAGGGTGCGGGTCAGGTCTGTCATGGTCTGCCTTCCGTGGGGGTCACTTCTTGGACGTATATGTCGCCCACATGTCGGGGCGTCGTTGTTCTGTCAGGGTTTCTGACTGGGCCTGCCGCCATTTGGCAATTTCGCCATGGTTGCCGGACATGAGAACCGGCGGAATGGGGCGGTCTTTCCATTCGGCGGGGCGGGTGTATTGCGGGTGTTCCAGCAGGCCAGAGGAATGGCTTTCCTCGACCACGCTGTCGGCATTGCCCAAGACACCGGGCAAGAGCCGCACGGTGGCGTCGATCATGGCTTGCGCGGCCAACTCTCCGCCGGTCATGACAAAATCGCCAAGGGAGACTTCGGTGATGCCGTAATGGTCGATCACCCGCTCGTCGACGCCTTCGAAACGGCCACAAAGGATGGTCACGCCGGAGCAGGTGGCCAGATCCTGCGCCATCGCCTGATCAAACCGCCGCCCGCGCGGAGACATATAGAGGATGGGCCAGCGTCCGGCGGCACCGGCCATCGCATCCTCGATTGCGGGGCCGACGACATCGGCGCGCATGACCATACCTGCGCCGCCGCCCGCGGGGGTGTCGTCAACATTTCGGTGTTTGCCTACGCCGTAGCCGCGCAGATCATGGGTGCGCAGCTGCCATGTGCCTTCTTGCAGGGCGCGGCCCGTCAGGCTGGCCCCCAGCACACCGGGGAATAATTCGGGGAAGAGGGTCACGATCTCGGCCCGCCAGACGCCGGCGTAATCGGGCGTGTCCTGCATCAGCTCGCGCGGCTTGAATGTCGGACGGACGGATTGCCGCCCGTGGGAGCGTGAAGGGGTGCTCATGTGATCGCGGCCTGTGTCATGCGGGCCTTTCGTACGGGCTTAGACGTCTTTTGCATCGGGCAGAATGCCCTCGGGCGGGTCGGCGATGATGCGGCCCGTGGCCAGATCGACCGTGGGCACCGCCGCCTTCGTAAAGGGCAGGAACACGGTCTGCGCGCTGCCCGCAAGCTGCGTTTCCAGCAGATCGTCAGCGCCGTGGTTCTGGACGGTCTTGACCTTGCCGATCAGCGTGCCGCCGGTGTCATAGACCTCTAGCCCGATCAGGTCGGTGTGGTAGAATTCATCGTCGGGCAGCGACGGCAGCTGGTCGCGCTGCGCAAACAGCACGGTGCCGCGCAAGGCGTCGGCCTCTTCTTTAGAGGTCACATCAGTGATGCGCGCGACAAAGCCGTTTTTGACCGGACGCACCAGCGCGAGGTTGAAGCTGCGCGTGCCATCCTCGCTAGAGAGCGGGCTGTAGCTTTCGATATCTTCGGGCACCGCGCAGTAGCTTTTGATCCGCAGTTCCCCACGGACACCATATGCGCCAGAGATCGCGCCCACCGAAATTTTATCGCTCACTGCAAAAGCTCCGAGTTTAAGCAAATTGTACCGGTCCATTGACCCTCGCCCGCGCGGCATTCCGATTTCATAAGCGTGCGTTCGAACCAGATGCCGATGGCGACACCGATACCGAGGATGAGAAGAAGGCGCAAAAGACGAAACATTGTCAGCTTCCAATCTGGTCCAGGGGCGGGGCGCAGGGGACCGATGAGAGCGGGCCGCTGCGGCGGGACGTGTCATTTCGTGTACCACGTACATCGGACAGGCTGCACGCGCAAAGATGCGGGCTGTCGGATATACCTGAAATCCCCGGCGCGGCAGGAACCGCGCCGGGGGATGTGCCGATTATTCTTCGGCGGCGTCTTCTGCAGGTGCAGCAGCGGCTTCGGCAGCAGCGGCGGCCTTTGCTGCTTTCTCTTCAACGCGCTCTTGCGCTTTCTTGCCGGGGGTACCCTTCTTGGGGTTGTTCCGCTCGGTTTTCTCTTTCACGCCAGCGGCTTCCAGCATGCGTGCAACACGGTCGGTTGGCTGCGCGCCTTGGCTGATCCAGTATTGAACGCGCTCGACGTCCATTTTCACGCGCTCTTCGCTGTCTTTTGCCAGCAGCGGGTTGTAGGTGCCCAGCTTTTCAATGAAGCGGCCGTCACGTGGCATGCGGCTGTCCGCTGCAACGATGCGGTAGAAGGGGCGCTTTTTGGAACCGCCACGGGCGAGACGAATTTTCATGGACATAGGTAGTTTCCTTTAGTTGAGACTGGGGTCAGGGACGCGCCCGGACCTATGATTGGTGTTGTTTGTGGTGCTGAATGACTTCAGCGATGATGAAGTTCAGAAACTTCTTGGCGAATTCGGGATCGAGGTCAGCCTCTTTCGCCAAATCTTCGAGCCGCTTGATCTGGTTCGCTTCGCGGTCCGGATCAGAGGGGGGAAGGTCGTGTTCGGCTTTGAGTTTCCCCACAGCCTGCGTGTGTTTGAACCGCTCGCCCAGAGTATAGACCAGGATCGCGTCCAGACGGTCGATGGAGGCGCGGTGTTCTTTCAGAACCTCGGCGGCGCGGGTGACGGGATCGGTCATGCGGCGGCTCCTTTCACGGCGAAGGGGAGGGCGCGATGCACGGGCAGGTGTCTCCGGCAGGAGTTTGTCTGGCAAAATGAAGCGCGGATCATTTCTTTTTCCCGAAACCGGAGAGGCCGCCGGGCAGGCCGGCGCCGCCGCCTATTCCGCCCAGACCACCAGGCAGTTTGCCGCCCATCTGTTTGGCCGCGGCTTCCAGTGCTTTGGGGTCCATCTGGGACGGGTCCATGCCGCCGGGCATGCCGCCTTTGCCCATCATGCCCTTCATGGCTTGTTTGAGCATGCCGCCCTTGCCCATTTTGCCCATCTTTTTCATCATGTCGCCCATCTGGCGGTGCATCTTCATGAGCTTGTTCAATTCGGACACTTCCAGACCTGCGCCTTTGGCGATGCGCTTTTTGCGGCTGGCTTGAAGCAGCGCGGGGTTGGCGCGCTCTTTCTTGGTCATGGATTGGATCAGGGCGATCTGGCGTTTGAGGATCTTGTCATCAAAGCCCGCGTCTTCGACCTGTTTCGCCATTTTGCCCATGCCGGGCATCATGCCCATCATGCCTTGCATGCCGCCCATCTTGAGCATCTGTTCAAGCTGCATTTTCAGGTCGTTCATGTTGAACTGACCTTTGGCCATGCGCTTCATCATCTTTTCGGCTTGTTCAGCCTCGATGGTTTCTTGCGCTTTCTCGACCAGGGCGACGATGTCGCCCATGCCAAGGATACGGCCCGCGATGCGGTCGGGTTCGAAGGTTTCCAGCGCGTCCATCTTTTCGCCCAGGCCGACGAATTTGATCGGCTTGCCGGTGACGGCGCGCATCGACAGCGCAGCACCGCCGCGGCCGTCGCCGTCCATACGGGTCAGCACGACGCCCGAGATGCCAATGCGGTCGTTAAAGTTTTCGGCGGTTTGCACGGCGTCCTGGCCGGTGAGACCATCGACGACCAGCAGGGTTTCACGGGGGTTGGCGACATCGCGCACCGCTTCGACCTGGCGCATCAGCTCTTCGTCGATCGACAGGCGGCCCGCGGTGTCGAGCATATAGACGTCGTAGCCGCCCATCGATGCCTGCGTCTTTGCGCGTTTGGCGATCTGGACGGGGTTTTCGCCTTTGACGATGGGCAGTGTATCGACGCCGATCTGCACGCCGAGGATCGCCAGCTGTTCCATCGCCGCAGGGCGGTTCACGTCGAGCGAGGCCATCAGCACGCGCTTGCCGTCGCGGTCTTTCAGACGTTTTGCGAGCTTTGCCGTGGTCGTGGTTTTACCGGAGCCTTGCAGACCGACCATCAGGATCGGGGCGGGGGGGCTGTCGATTTTCAGCGCGCCGGGTTCGCCTTCGCCTTTCAGCGTGTCGATCAGCGCGTCGTGGACGATCTTGACGACTTGCTGGCCCGGGGTGATCGATTTGGTGACGGCCTGACCGGTGGCCTTGTCCTGCACCGCTTTGACGAAATCACGCGCGACGGGCAGGGACACGTCGGCCTCGAGCAGGGCGACGCGGACTTCGCGCAGGGCGGTTTTCACATCCTCTTCCGAGAGGGCACCCTGTTTGGTGAGACGGTCAAAGACGCCGGAGAGGCGTTCGGAAAGATTCTCAAACATGGGCCATGGCCCCCTTCGATCGGTTGCGGTGCCCCTCAGATAGGATGCCCGCGTTGAATACGCAAATGCCCCCACGGGCGTAACACGCTGGTGGGGGGCGATCTCTGGCCGCGCCAGAGACCGGAAGACATGGTGCTTCCGGAGATTGCGGATCGTTTAGGCGAGCGGCGGGTCTGAGTCAACCCGCCGCACCGCCCGAGGATTATGCTGCTTTGAGCGCATCCACAGCTTCGTTCGCGCGGGCGATGGTGCCTTCGGCATCCGTTGCGAGCGCGTCGGCGGCCACGATGGTCACGTCAGTCATGCCCATGAAGCCCAGAACGGCCTTGAGGTAGCCGGTGTTGAAATCCGCCTCGGACCCGGCGGGCACGCCACCGGAGGCCATCGCCACGATCACGCGCTTGCCTTTGACCAGACCTTCGGGGCCGTTTTCGGTATAGCGGAAGGTAACGCCGACACGGGCGACCAGATCGATCCACGCCTTCAGCGACGCGGGCACGCTGAAGTTATAGATGGGCGCGCCGATGACGATTGTGTCGGCGGCCAGAAGCTCTGCGACGAGCTTGTCGGATTCAACCAGCGCTTCGCTTTGCTCGGGCGTGCGGTCTGTCTCGGGGGTGGCACGGGCGATGGCCCATGTTTCGGTGATCTGGGGCAGGGGCTCGAGGGCCAGATCGCGGACGGTTACATCACTGTCGGCCAGTTGCGCGATGATCCGGTCGGTGAGGCCGCGGGTCACAGAGCTGGTGGTGTTTGCAGAGGAATTGATACGCAAGATAGACATGGGAGGATATCCTTTCGTGTTAACTTTCTTCCCTTTACATGACCCTTGCCCGTACGAACGCAACTGGCGAAACTGCGGGTGATGTGTTCAATAATGCACAGTCGGGCAGACGAGGGGCCGAGAATGGACAATTGGGAAGAAATCAAGACGGCCTATCAGGTGGCGCGCATGGGCACCGTCAGTGGCGCGGCCGAGGTTCTGGGGGTCCATCATGCGACGGTGATCCGCCATGTGGATGCGCTGGAACGACGGTTGTCGGTAAAGCTATTCCAACGGCACGCGCGCGGCTACAAAACGACGGAGGCAGGCGAGGATCTGCTGCGTGTGGCCTCTGCCACGGATGACCAGTTCAGCCAGCTTGCCAGTCGCATCAAGGGGCGCGGCGAAGCGGTGTCGGGCGAGCTGGTCGTGACCTCCCTGATGGAGCTTTCAAGATGGATGACCCCTTTGTTGGTCGCGTTCCAGAGGGAAAACCCGGATGTGACCCTGCGCTTTCTGACCGGGGAGCGATTGTTCCGGCTGGAGTATGGCGAGGCGCATATCGCGATCCGCGCGGGGCAGGTGCCCGAGCAGCCGGACAATGTGGTGCAGCCTTTCTATCAGTTCCAGATGGGGCTGTTCGCGCATAAGGACTATATCGCGGCCTTCGGGATGCCGTCGGGGGTCGAGGAGTATGGCAACCATCGGTTTGTCGGCCATGACGACGCGCAGATGCGTGCGCCCTTCTTCAAATGGATGCGCGAGGTGGTGCCGGCACATGCGATCTCCTTTCGCGGTCTCCATGCAGACGCGCTCCGCGTTGCGGTGCTGGAGGCGGCGGGGATCGGGTTTGTCGATCTGATCGAGGGGCGCGCCAACCCCGATCTGGTCGAGGTGCACCCGCATCTGCCGGAATGGGATTCGATGCTGTGGTTGGTCACCCATGTTGATCTGCACCGCACGCCCAAGGTGCAGGCCTTGCTGTCGTACCTGAAAAAAGCCGTCAAGACGGGGCTGTGATGCGATCTGATCTGCAGGGGCATCTGGCGATGCTGGCATTTTCGGCGCTGGTGGCGGGGTCATTTTCGCTTGGGTCGCTGTCGGCCAATCTGATCTCGCCCACGGCGTTGAATGCGGCGCGGTTCGTGATCGCGGGCATGGTGATTGCCGTGGCGGTCGCTGCGACGACAGGTGTGCCGAAAGGGGCCACGCGCGCGCCTTGGCGCTATCTGGTGCTTGGGGGGCTTTTCGCTGTCTATTTCGTGCTGATGTTTGAAGGGTTGAAGACCGCGCGCCCCGTCAGTGCGGCGGCGGTGTTTACGTTGACGCCGGTGATTGCTGCGGGGTTTGGGTGGCTCTTGTTGCGGCAGATCACGACAGGGCGGATGGCGCTGGCGCTGGCCATCGGTGCGGTCGGCGCGCTTTGGGTGATTTTTCGTGCTGATCTGGCCGCGCTGCGGCGGTTCGAGCTCGGGTATGGCGAAGCGGTGTATTTCGTCGGCTGCGTAAGCCATGCGCTTTATACGCCGATGGTGCGCAAGCTGAACCGCGGAGAGCCGGCGGTGGTGTTCACCTTGGGCACGCTGATCGCCGGTGGTGTGTTGCTGTTCATCTATGGCTGGCGCGATGTGATGGGGACGGATTGGACCGCGCTGCCCGCGATTGTCTGGATCACCATCCTCTACGTCGCGATCGCTGCGTCTGCCGCGACTTTTGTATTGCTGCAATTTGCGTCCCTGCGGCTGCCGTCGGCCAAGGTGATGGCCTATACCTATCTGACGCCCAGCTGGGTTATTCTGTGGGAAGTCGCATTGGGCAATGGCGCACCCGGCCCGCTTGTTTTCGGGGGCGTCGGGCTGACGATTGTGGCGCTGTATCTACTGTTGCGGGACGATACCAAAGCGGTTTGATCAAAAGGGCGGGAACCGATCCGACATATCCAGCGTTAAGATCACATAAAGTTTATAAAGGGACTATTCTAATGCGTAGCATTATTTATCTGATCGGTTTGATTGTTGTTGTTCTGGCGATCCTGCGCTTTGCGTTCGGCGTCATTTAATAACATCAAGTTTGGCCCTTCTGTGTAAAACCTCGTCGCAGGAGGGCCAATATTTACCTACTCTTCCAACGTCCCCGGATCATTCTGCGCCGCATCCCCTGACGTTTCGCGTATTTCGGCGGCCAGAAACCTTTCAAAGTCATCAAGATTGATCGGGTCATATTGACCGAAGCCCTGCATCCACACGGACGGGGCCTTTAGGGCTGCCGGCTCGAGCTTGCACCATTTGAGCCGCCCGCGCTTTTCCTGCACGATCAGACCTGCACGTTCCAGCACCGACAGATGTTTCGATATCGCAGCGAGCGAAATGCCGAAGGGGTCGGCGACGTCTGTGACGGCCATATCATCCTCAAGAAGCATCGCCAGAATGGCGCGCCGCGTGGGATCGGCGAGCGCGGCAAAAATCGCGTCGAGCTGTGTGGCGGGCGGTTGGGGCACGGCTGTCTGGATGTCCTTGATGCGCGGGTAGGGGCGGTTCTTATGAGGTAGCGGAAACCACGCTTAACCAAAAGGTTGAATATGATTGCCGCGCGAATTTGCAAGGGGTGCGGGGAGTTTGCACCTGGATATGAACTGCGGCTCAGCGTAAAATCTTTTGATTACAGTCCCTTGGGTGGTCGGCTAACAGAGTTGACTCTGAAGCGGTGTGAAAGTAGCTACTGCGCAACACATCCAATAGGGATTTTGGCGTGACCGATCCGGACCAACAGCAGCGGCTAAAGCAGCTTGAGGCAAAGATCGAAGCGGCCAAACGGGCGCAGGCTCCAAAACCCCGGGCGGATGAACATTATTCCCAGGCATCGCTGGCCTGGCGGATGGTGATCGAACTTTGCGCCGGTCTGGGGATCGGTTTTGGCATCGGATACTCGTTGGATTGGTTCTTAGGAACGCTCCCGATTTTCATGGTGCTGTTTGTAATGCTGGGCCTTGCGGCAGGGGTGAAGACGATGCTCCGCTCCGCGCAGGAAATCCAGGAAAAGAAGATGGCCGATGTGGCCGATGAAGAAAAAGGGCCCTGATATGGCGGCAGAAGCACACGGCGAAGAAACAGGCGGTTTGGCTTTTCACCCGATGGATCAGTTCATCGTCAAGCCATTCTTTGGCGACGGCGCTGTATCCTGGTACACGATCACCAACGCAACAGTCTGGATGGCCGTTGCCGTTCTGGCGATCTTTGCGCTGCTGGTTCTGGGCACCTCCAAACGGTCGGTTATCCCGTCGCGCATGCAGTCGGTCGCTGAACTGGCCTATGGCTTCATCTACAAGATGGTCGAGGATATCTGCGGTAAAGAAGGGGTGAAATACTTCCCCTACATCATGACCCTGTTCATGTTTATCGTCTTCTCGAACTTCCTGGGCCTGCTGCCGATGGCGTTTACCCCGACATCGCATATCTCGGTCACCGCCGTGATGGCCTTTGCCGTGTTCTTTGGTGTGACCATTCTGGGTTTCGTCAAGAACGGCGCATCGTTCCTGAGCCTGTTCTGGGTCAGCAGCGCGCCCCTGGCACTGCGTCCGGTTCTGGCCTTGATCGAGCTGATCTCGTACTTTGTACGTCCGGTCAGCCACTCTATCCGGCTTGCGGGTAACATGATGGCGGGTCACGCCGTGATCAAGGTATTCGCGGGCTTCGCGGCACTTGCTGCCATCGCCCCCTTCTCGGTTCTTGCGATCACGGCGATGTATGGTCTCGAGGTGTTGGTTTCCTTCATCCAGGCATATGTTTTCGCGATCCTCACATGCGTTTATCTGAAAGACGCATTGCACCCGCACCACTAACACCAAGGCGGGATATTCCCGCCTGACCAATCACCAAAATTCCATTGTAAGGAGAAATGACATGGAAGGCGAACTCGCACAAATGGGCCAATTCATTGGCGCAGGTCTGACAGCATTCGGCATGGGTGGCGCAGCCATCGGTGTGGGCAACGTTGCAGGCAACTACCTGGCTGGCGCACTGCGCAACCCATCTGCTGCTGCTGGTCAAACAGCAACTCTGTTCATCGGCATCGCCTTTGCAGAAGCCCTGGGGATCTTCTCGTTCCTCGTCGCTCTGCTGCTGATGTTCGCTGTCTAAGCTTAAGACACCTACGTCCTTACGCTTCGGGCAGTGCGCTATGGCGCGCTGCCCGAAAGACTTCCACGCTTTAACAGGAGCCCGCTATGGCGACGGAACCGATTACTAGGGAAATCGCTGGCACATGTGTCAACGAATTTGGCAGCGCCATTGGTATGCCACAGCTTTGCATTGATTGGTTCGGCAACCAGATTTTCTGGCTTATCGTCGCTCTGGTCGCAATTTACTTTATTCTGTCGCGCGTTGCCCTGCCACGCATCGGCGCTGTTCTGGCGGAGCGCCAGGGCACCATCACCAATGACATCGCCGCCGCCGAAGACCTGAAGGTCAAAGCGACCGAGGCAGAAGCCGCTTACGACAAAGCCTTGATCGACGCCCGTGCAGAAGCACAGCAGATCATCGCCGCCGCGAAAGCCGACATTCAGGCCGATCTGGACAAGGCGATTGCCAAGGCAGACGCCGAGATCGCCGCAAAATCCGCCGAGTCCGAAAAAGCGATCAGTGAAATCCGCGCCTCCGCGATGGAGAACGTTGAAGCTGTCGCCAAAGACACAGCCGAGGCAATCGTCGCCGCCGTCGGTGGCTCTGCTGACGCGAAAACAATTTCCGCGGCCGTCGATGCCCGGATGAAAGGATAAGCCATGCGTTTGACCTTCTCAGCCCTCATCGCCGGTCTGGTTGCCTCCCCTGCTTTTGCAGCTGGTGACGTGTTCTTTTCGCTGCGCAATACGGACTTTATCGTCCTGCTGGCTTTCCTGCTTTTCGTCGGTGTTTTGATCTATTTCAAAGTGCCAAAGATGATGGGCAGCATGCTCGACAGCCGCGCCGAAGGCATCAAGTCCGAACTGGACGAAGCCCGTGCGCTGCGTGAAGAAGCGCAGACGCTTCTTGCCAGCTACGAACGCAAGCAGCAGGAAGTGAAAGAGCAAGCGGACCGTATCGTTACATCGGCCAAGGCCGAAGCGAACGAAGCCGCGGATCAGGCACGTGCCGACCTGGAGAAATCCATCGCGCGCCGTATGGCCGCCGCGGAAGAGCAGATCGACTCCGCTCAGGCTGCTGCCGTTAAAGAAGTCCGCGATCAAGCTGTTGTTGTGGCCATTGCTGCTGCCAAGGATGTTATCGCCAAGAAGATGACAGCCGCAGAAGGCAATGCATTGATCGACAGTGCAATTGCAGAAGTCGACACAAAGCTTCACTAAGTTTTAACGAACTGACTTTAAAAGGCCTCGGTATTGACCGGGGCCTTTTTACGTTGGGCTAGGTGTTTGTCTCGTGTTGAAGACGTTGTCGCGCGACATCTTCGTTACGCTCGGCCTTTTGATGATCGCGCAGGGCGTTCTCGACATAGGTCAGATGCGCCTCTACCGCGGCTTGTGCTGCGGCGGGATCACGTGCCTGTAATGCGTCGTTGATGGCGCGGTGTTGATCCAGCAGGGCGGTGCGCGTTGTGCTCTGTTTGAACATGACTTCGCGATTGTAGAACACGCCGCCACGCAGCAGATCATACATCGACCGCATCATATGCAGCATGACGACGTTATGGCTCGCCTCTGTGATCGCCATATGAAACTGCGCGTCCAGTTGCGCTTCGTCATCTGCGTTACGCTTCTGGTGTGCGGCTTCCATCTTGTCGAAAACCGCCTGAATGACCCCAAGGTCGGTGTCAGAACCAAGCCGCGCGGCCCGTTCGGCTGCCAGCCCTTCCATGTCGCGGCGGAACGAAAGATAGTCGAACACGGCTTCGTCGTGACGTGCAAAAAGCTCTGTCAGGGCAGGGGAGAACGCGCTGCCGAGCACATCGGCGACATAGACCCCGGCGCCGGGCTTTGCGGTCAGCAATCCGCTGGCCTGAAGCTGGGCAATAGCATCCCGAAGCGAGGGGCGCGAAACGGCCAGACGCTCTGCCAGCTCCCGCTCTGCGGGTAGCCGTTCGCCGGGCCGCAGAATGCCACGCAGGATTAACTGTTCTACCTGTCTTACGACAGCGGCTGACAGTTTTTCGGAGGTGATAGGCTGAAAGGGCATCGGCGTTTCCTTGGATTGGTCAAATTATATGACCGGAGGGGCGGGGCGGCAACGCGATTGTTTTCTGCACAATGTTGGACCGCATTAACACTTGCTTAGGGTGCCGCGCGTTAGATGGGCATATGATGAGAGATACGCGATTCCTTACCGTCTTGCTGTGCGCCTTGGTGATGGTGTTTGCCACGGGCTGCAACATGCCGAGTGCGCATTTCAGCGGCCTGCCTGCAACTGCCATAACGGTGGACGGTTCTGACTTTGACGTCCGCGTTAACGGCAATCAGGCTGAAGCGATACGCACCAATATGGAATACGCCCCCCGCTTCGGCCCAATCCGCGACCGTGCGGCGCGGGCGATGGCGCAGGTCAGCGGGTGCGAGGTCACGCATGTCGCGGGGGATCAAGCGCTTGCCGTCGGGAAGCTGGACTGCGGATGAGGGGCAGAACCATCAAACAACCATAGGGAAAGGGAAACGCGATAACAGACATAGAATAACAATATCTTGTGGATAAGGCGGCTACTTCCCGCTCTACCTAGCGGGGTCGCGTTGACTCTAAACCCGATGATCCGCAATTCTGGCTATCCATAAGAATCAGGCGGGCACGAACATTGCGGTTTTCCAAACTCAGGCTGACAGGCTTTAAAAGCTTTGTAGACCCCACTGATCTGATCATCTCGGATGGTCTAACCGGCGTTGTTGGCCCGAATGGGTGTGGCAAGTCCAACCTGCTTGAAGCGCTCCGTTGGGTGATGGGCGAAAACCGTCCGACCGCTATGCGCGGTGGCGGTATGGAAGATGTGATTTTCGCCGGCGCGTCCTCTCGTCCGGCCAAGAACTTCGCCGAAGTCGCGTTGCATATCGACAACTCCGAACGTCTCGCGCCGGCTGGGTTTAACGACGGTGATAGCATCGAAATCATCCGGCGGATCACCCGTGATGTCGGTAGCGCCTATAAAGCGGCTGGAAAGGATGTGCGCGCGCGCGATGTGCAAATGCTGTTTGCCGACGCATCAACGGGAGCCCATTCGCCAGCGTTGGTACGCCAAGGCCAGATTTCGGAACTGATCAACGCCAAACCGAAGAACCGGCGCCGTATTCTTGAAGAAGCCGCGGGTATTTCGGGGCTTTATGCCCGCCGTCACGAAGCTGAACTGAAGTTGAATGGTACCGAAGCCAACCTTGCGCGCGTCGACGATGTGGTTGAACAGCTTGCTGGTCAGCTTTCGCAATTGGCGCGCCAGGCCCGTCAGGCTGCGCGTTATCGCGATATCGGGGATGCCCTGCGCCGGACCGAAGGGGTGCTGCTGTATCGGCGCTGGCGCGTGGCCGAGGATGCGCGTCAAACGACGGCCGAAGCGCTGCGCAGCCAGATGGCCACCGCCGCCGAGGCGGAAAAAGCCGTACGTCAGGCCACTGTAGCACGGCAAAAAGCCGAAGAGGCTTTGCCGCCCCTGCGTGAGGAAGAAGCGATCGCGGCCGCTATCGTGCAGCGGCTTGGCGTGCAGCGCGATACCTTGAGCGATCAGGAAAACCGCGCCCGGGCCGCGATTGACGCCTTGACCAAACGCATCGCGCAGTTGACCCGTGATCTGGACCGCGAAGGTGAGTTAAACCGCGACGCCGAAGAAACGATCACGCGGTTGGAGCGGGAAGAACGTGACCTGTCGGATGCGGGCGAGGGCCATGAAGCCGCGGTCGCGGAAGCGGCAGAGCGCGCGAAAGAGGCCGCCGGCGTGCTCGAAAAACAGGAAGCGGATCTGTCGAAGCTGACCGAGGATGTCGCCCGTTTGGTCGCGCGTCACAGCTCTGCCGAACGCTTGCTGAACGATCACCGCAAAACGCTTCAACGATCGGAAGCGGAAGCGGATAAAGCGCGTGCCGCCGTCGCGCAGAGTGCCGCCGCACTAGAGAAGGCAAACGCCGATTTCAGCGCCGCCCAAGCTGCAGAGACGCAGGCGCATGCGGCCTCTGTCGCTGCCGAGGAAGCCTTGCAAAAGGCGGAGGACGACCGCGCTGCCACCCAAAGTCGCGAAGCAGATGCCCGTGCCGAACGGTCAGAGGCCGAGGGCGAACTGAACGCCATTCGCGCCGAAGCAGGCGCGCTGGCGAAGCTGGTAGAGCGTGACACCGCCGAGGGTGGTCAAATTCTGGACCGCCTGCAGGTCGAACACGGGTTTGAAAAAGCGCTTGGTGCTGCCCTGGCCGATGATCTGCGCGCCCCGGATGTCGAGGCCGACGGACCCTCGGGGTGGGCATATTTACCTGCCTATTCAACGGTCCAGCCTCTACCCGAGGGGATCACCCCGCTGACGGCGCATGTCTCGGTGCCCGACGTTCTGAACCGCCGGATGAGCCAGATTGGTCTGGTCGACGCGGACGACGGCACGCGGCTTCAACCGCTGCTGCTGCCGGGCCAGCGTCTCGTTTCGCCAGAGGGCGATTTGTGGCGGTGGGATGGTTTCCGGGCGTGGGCGGAGGATGCGCCCTCTGCCGCCGCGCTTCGTTTGCAACAAATTAACCGTTTAGAGGTACTCAAGCAGGGGTTAGAGCAAACGAATCAACGGGCAGAGGCTGCGCGTGATGCACATGAAACATTGCAAAAGCTTCTGCTTGCTCAGGCAGAGGCAGACAAAAATGCGCGGGCGCTGCGGCGCGATGCGGACCGTGCTGTTGCCGATGCAGGACGGGCCCTAAGCCGGGCTGAGGCGGATCGGAACCTGGCGGAGAGCCGGTTGGACAGTTTGGGATTGGCCGTCGCCCGCCACGAGGAAGAGGCGATCGTGGGTCGACGTTTGGTGTCGGAGGCAGAGAATGCGATTGCCGCACTTGACGACGTATCAAGTGCCCGCGCCTATGTGGAGTTGTTGCGAAAGACCGTTGAAGGCGCGCGCATTGCGATGATGACGAGGCGTTCTGCGCTGGACGAACTGCGTCGCGAGGGCACCGCGCGCGAGAGACGTGTCCAGGATGTCGCCAAGGAGTTGGGCGGCTGGCGGAACCGCCTGGACACGGCGGGTAAACGCAGCGCCGAGCTTCTTGAGCGTAAAGAAGCGTCCGAAAGAGAGTTGACCGAAGCGAGCTCTGCCCCCGGAGAGATCGCGGCGAAACGTGAAGAGTTGACGGGCGCAATTTCTGCGGCAGAGACCCGCAAGCAGACGGCCAGCGCAGAGTTGTCTACCGGGGAAGCCGATTTGCGCGATACGACATTGGCTGAGCGTGACGCAGAGCGCTTGGCGTCGGAGGCGCGCGAGGCGCGGGCGCGGGCAAAGGCGCGCGCGGATGCGGCGAAGGAAACGGTGGCCCTTGCCGCAGAGCGCATTGATGAAGAACGTGACACGACCCCCGAAGCGCTGGCAGAAACACTTGAGATCAACGCTGATGAGATGTCAGATGTCGAGGTTCTTGAAAACCAGCTGAGCCGTTTGAAGGGGCAGCGCGAAGCCTTGGGTGCTGTGAACTTGCGTGCCGAGGAAGACGCGAAAGAGGTTCAGGCGGAACACGACACTTTGGTTGGTGAAAAGGCGGATTTGACCGAGGCGATCCGGACATTGCGCAGCGGTATCGCGAGCCTGAACAAAGAAGGCCGTGAACGCTTGCTGACCGCATTCGAAGAGGTGAACAGCAATTTCTCTATGCTGTTTAAACATCTTTTTAACGGTGGTGAGGCCAACCTTGTGATGGTCGAATCGGACGATCCTCTGGAGGCGGGGTTGGAGATTATGTGCCAGCCGCCGGGCAAAAAGCTTAGCACGCTTAGCCTATTGTCGGGGGGCGAACAGACCTTGACCGCGATGGCGCTGATTTTTGCAGTGTTCCTTGCGAACCCTGCGCCAATTTGTGTGTTGGACGAGGTTGACGCGCCTTTGGATGATGCGAATGTGACGCGCTTTTGTGACCTGTTGGACGAGATGTGCCGACAGACTGACACGCGCTTTTTGATCATCACGCACCATGCAGTCACAATGGCGCGAATGGATCGGCTGTTCGGCGTCACCATGGCGGAACAGGGCGTCAGCCAGCTGGTCTCTGTCGATTTGAAGAAGGCAGAGACGCTGGTGGCCTAACGCTCGTGTCCCTAATCGCGCCCATGTGGGGCGGTGAAATCGACCGTCGGGTTAATCGGGATGATCTGATGCGGGTTCACCGTGGTCTGACTGAAATGGTAGTGCCGAACAATGTGATCAAAATGCACGGTCTCGGCGATATCAGCGTGTTGATAAAGCTGCCGCGTATAGGCCCAAAGGTTCGGGTAATCGGTAAGGCGCTTATGGTTGCACTTGAAATGGGTGTGATACACGAGGTCAAAGCGCGCGAGGGTTGTGAACAGCCGCCAGTCGGCCTCGGTCAACTTGTCGCCGGCGAGAAAACGGTTGTTTTCGAGGATGCTCTCGAGCCACGCCAGACTGTCAAAAAGCGGATGAACCGCGTCGTCATAGGCATCTTGAGACGTCGCGAACCCGGCTTTATAGACGCCATTGTTAACGGTCTCGTAAACGCGTTCGTTGATGTCGGCGATTTGTTCGCGCAGGTCAGTCGGCCAATAATCATCAGTATTGCCGGTGATTTCATTAAACGCATTGTTGAACATGCGAATGATCTCGGCCAATTCGTTCGATACGATCGTGTTTTGCGCCTTGTCCCAAAGCACAGGCACCGTGACGCGGCCTGTGAAATTTGGATCGGCTTTGATATAAATGTCACGCAAAAAGTTGCTGCCAAAGAGGGTGTCTCCGGTCGCGCCTTCGAAATCTGTTGCGAAAGTCCAGCCGTCTTCCATCATGTCGGGGTGTACGACCGACACGCTGATATGGTCGGTAAGGTCTTTCAGCGCGCGGAAAATCAGCGCGCGATGAGCCCAAGGGCAGGCATAGCTGACGTAGAGGTGAAACCGCCCTGATTGTGCCTGAAAGCCTGATTTTCCTGACGGGCCCGCGCTGCCGTCCGCTGTGACCCAGTTGCGAAATTTGGAGGTGGAGCGTTCAAACTTACCTCCGGTAAACTCCGTATCGTACCATTTATCGCGCCATTCTCCGTCGATCAGCAGTCCCATACATCACTCCTTTACTTGTTTCTGTTCAAGGTAAGTTCAGACGGGCGAAAGGCCATAGCACGCGACGCACAGAGGGGCTGCGTTGATGCACGTCGAATAAATTCTTGGGGCGCACTTGATTTTGAATCCCAGCACGTCACGCTTCATGTTGGAAGCCTTTGGAGGGAGGAAGCTGTGGAAGCCATATTGCCGAAAGACATTCAGGCCGGGCTGGATGCCGCACGGGTCGATAGCCTGCGAAAATCGTCGCGTTTGCGGGTACACGCGGACGGGGTGGAGCATAAGGTCCTGCGTTATTGGGACACCGGCTTCTCGCTTGATGCGCAGACGGCACCGCAGTTGCGCGGTCGGGTCGATTTATTCGATGGCGCGGCTCATCTGTTTCAATGTTTGATCGTCGCGGTAGAGCAAGAGGGCGGCGAAATGCTGTTTGATTTCAAACGCGCGACCCGTGTCGCGAAGTCTGCGGCGTTGGATTTCGAACGGGCTGCAGATGCGCCGGCGGGTTTGATCACCGTCGACGCACCGCATTGATTTTATTGCAGGTCTTTGAACGCCTCGCGCAGACGGTTGCAGGCTTCTTCAACCCGGGCGCGCGGGGTGGCGATGTTGAACCGCAGGAAGCTTTCCCCGCCCTTGCCAAAAGTTGGCCCGTGGTTCGCAGCGATCCCAGCGGAGTTTTCGACCCGTTGGGTGAACTCTGATCTGTCCATTCCGGTCCCGCTGAAATCGACCCAAGCAAGGTAGGTTGATTGAAGCGGCATGGATTGCAGCCCGGGAATGTCCTGAATCGCAGCGTCAAAGATCTGCCGGTTGCCGTCCAGATAGCTGACCAGATCATCAACCCATGCGGCCCCTTCCGGCGAATAGGCTGCGGTCGCCATAAACAGACCGAAGGAGTTTGGCGAAAGCCCCATCGCTGCAATGCGTGCCGCAAAGGTTTCGCGGAGCTTCGGATCGGGGATGATCACGTTGCCGGAGTGGGAACCGGCAATGTTAAAGGTTTTGGTTGTCGCAGTCATCATGACCAACCGATCAGCCACGCCATCGATAAGGGCCATTGGGATGTGCGTATGACCAGGCATCACCAGATCATGGTGAATTTCGTCCGAGACGAGGACAAGGTCATGACGTTTGGCAAAGGCTGCGACTTGCTCCAACTCTGACTTGGACCAAACACGCCCGCCCGGGTTATGGGGGGAACAGAACACCAGCATCGTCTCGTTGCCCGTCATTTGCGCGTCATAGGCATCAAAATCGAGCGTATACTGGCCGTCTTCTATCGCCATTTCGCATTCGACCACCTGCCGCCCTGCGGCGGAGATCACACGCGCAAAGGCGTGGTAAACCGGTGTGAACAGGACAACTCCGTCCCCGGGCTTGGTGAAGGCGTCTACGCACATCGCAGTTCCGTTAACCAAGCCGTGCGTGGTGAAAATCCACTCGGGTGCGACTTTCCAGCCGTGTCGATGCTCCATCCACCATTGGATGGCACCCAGATATTTGCTGTCATCGCCGAAATAGCCATAGACGCCATGGTCCAACATATCTTGCAGCGCGGTTTGAACCACCTGAGGCGGGCGGAAATCCATATCCGCAACCCACATGGCAATGCCCGTATCCGCGGGGACGCCGTAGATCGGCTCCATCTTGTCCCATTTCGCGCAATGGGTGCCACGCCGGTCGATGATTTCGTCAAAGCTCATGGGGTTCTCCTGTCAGATTTGGCCGACACGCTAAACCTAATCGACCAGACCGCAAGCCCCGAGGTTGCAGCGGCGCAGGTGTTGGCCTAAATCAACCAAATGATACGCAATATTTTACTACACCCTGACCCGCGGCTGAAAAAGCCATGCGCCCCCGTGACCGATATGACGAACGAGTTGCGCAGCTTGGCTGATGATATGCTCGCCACGATGTATGACGCACCGGGGATCGGTCTTGCGGCCCCCCAGATCGGGGTGATGCACCGCTTGATCGTCATGGATTGCGTAAAAGAAGAGGGGGAGACGCCGCGACCGCTGGTGATGTTCAACCCCGAAATCATCGCGGCCTCGGACGCGCTGAACACCTATGAAGAAGGGTGTTTGTCGATCCCCGAGCAGTTTGCCGATGTGACGCGCCCCGCAGATGTGGACGTGCGCTGGATCGATATCGACGGGAACGAGCAGACCGAGACCTTTACCAAACTATGGGCGACCTGCGTGCAGCACGAGATCGACCATCTGGATGGCAAGCTTTTTATCGATTATCTGAAACCGATGAAACGGCAGATGATCACGCGCAAAATGACCAAGCTGAAACGCGAGCTGGCGCGCGGATGAGCGTGTTGGACATCGTGACCTGGCCTGACGCGCGGCTGACAGCTGTGTGCGCGCCCGTCGCCACGCGCACGCCCGAGATCGACCAGCTGATCGCTGACATGTTCGAGACGATGTATGCCGCGCCCGGTCGCGGGTTGGCGGCCCCGCAAGTTGGCCGGACCGAGCGTATTTTCGTTTTCGATGCGGGCTGGAAGGAAGGCACCCCGACGCCTGTCGCCTGTATCAATCCGCAGATCGTCAGCCTGTCTGACACCCGCGCGATTGGCGAAGAGGGATGTTTGTCGATCCCCGGCGTGCCAATGGATATTGCCCGCGCGACCGAGGTTACCTTGCGGTGGACGGATGCTGATGGCACCCACGAACGAAAGTTTACCGGCGCAGAGGCCGTGATCGTGCAGCATGAATATGACCACCTTGATGGCATCGTCATTTACGACCGTGTCGCGCAGGAGCAAAGCCAATGACCGTTCGTCGCATTCTTCCGTGGCCGCACGCTTGTTTGCTGACACCCGCCGCCCAAGTGGCAGAAATCCATGATGAAATTCGTGCGCTCTGGGACGACATGATCGACACGATGGACGCGATGCCGGGGGTCGGGCTGGCCGCACCGCAGATCGGGGTGTCGCTGCAGGTCGCCGTTGTCGATGCCTCGCAAGCGCGGGATAAACGGATCCGTTTGGCAAACCCTGTCGTCATCGACGCTTCGGCGATCATGAATGACTACGAAGAGGCGAGCCCGAATTTGCCCGGAATATCGGCCAAGATCCGGCGTCCACGCGGTGTGAAAGTGCAGTATCTTGACGAGCAGGGCGCGACAGTGACGCGCGATTTCGTCGGGTTGGAGGCGACCAGCGTGCAGCATCAGATCGACCATCTTGCCGGAAAAATGTTTGTCGACAATCTGAGTAAAACGCGCCGTGATATGCTGCTGCGCAAGGCGCGCAAATACAAGGGCTGATTGCCTCTACGGTTTGAAGGGAAGTGTTCGATGCGTGTTATCTTTATGGGCACACCTGATTTTTCAGTGCCAGTGTTGGATGCGTTGGTCTTGGCCGGCCACGAAATCGCCGCCGTCTATTGCCAGCCGCCGCGCCCTGCAGGGCGAGGCAAAAAGGACCGCCCCAGCCCGGTGCAGCAACGGGCAGAGGCTTTGGGGTTGCTGGTACGTCACCCCGTTTCGTTGAAAACCGCCGAAGCGCAGGCGGAGTTTGCAGGGCTCGAAGCGGATGTCGCTGTTGTTGTGGCCTATGGTCTGATTTTGCCCCAAGCCGTACTGGATGCGCCGAAATCCGGGTGTCTGAATATCCACGCGAGTTTGTTGCCCCGATGGCGGGGTGCCGCGCCGATCCATCGGGCGATCATGGCGGGCGACGTTGAAACGGGTGTGTGCATCATGCAGATGGAGGCGGGGTTGGATACAGGACCCGTGCTGTTGCGCGCAGCGACGCCGATCCGCACCACCGAGACGACGATCGAACTGCATGACCGACTAAGCGCCATGGGCGCAGAGTTGATCGTGGAAGCACTTCGGGAACTGCCTGACTTGCAACCAGAACCGCAGCCCGAAGAGGGCGTGACCTATGCCAGTAAAATTGACAAGGCCGAGGCGCGCATCGATTGGTCGCGCCCCGCAACAGAGGTGGACCGGCAAATCAGGGGATTGTCGCCGTTTCCTGGTGCATGGTTCGATCTGGACGGCACGCGGGTAAAGGTGCTGGCCTCGAAGCTTGCCGAGGGCGAGGGTGCAGCGGGCGAGGTTCTGGATGATACTTTGCGCGTCGGTTGCGGGAAGGGTGCGGTTCAACTGATCCGCTTGCAACGTGCGGGGAAAGCGGCGCAAGATGCGCAGACATTCCAGCGTGGTGCGCAGATTGCTGCGGGCACAGTTCTAAGCAAAGGGTAAATCATGCTTCCGACGCTTATTGGCACGGTTGTGATCGCGGGGCTTGTCGGCTTTTTCGCCGAAAAGTCAGGCTTTACCCGCAACGGCTATCTTGCCTCGATCATCATCTGCGTTGGCGGCGCTTTTCTGTTTTATTTCGTGCGGTTGATGTTCGGCTTCGGGTTTAACTCGGCTGGCATGAACGCCATCGCGTCCTCTATCGGGGCGCTGATCATCGTGCCGTTTCACTGGCGTCGAAAGTAACGTTACACCCGCGGCGGGCGGCTTTTGTACACGGGTAGGTGCCACCCGAAATACAGCGATCCGGCACGCAAAATCCACGTCATACAGGCACCGGCAAACAGCGCCAGCGCATCATCGCCCAGAATGCTACGGATGATGACAGCGGTTGCGGCACCCGCGAAAGCGGCAGTCACATAAAGTTCGCCCTGTTGCAGAACAAGCGGCACTTCCCCCACGACAACATCGCGCATCAACCCGCCCATGCAGCCGGTGATCATCCCCATCAGCACCACGACCACAGCGGATTGATCAAGCGAGATTGCCACGCCTGTCCCCGCAGCAACCGCCACGGCGAGCGCCACAGAATCGAGCCATAGCAGCGCGCGATAGCGGCTTTCGAGAAGATGTGCGGTAAAGAAAACCACCATTGCGGCAGTGACGCCCACGGCGAGATGGGTGGGGTTCGCAATCCAGAAAATCGGGTTTCGATCCAGCAACAGGTCGCGCAGTGTGCCGCCGCCCAAGGCCGTGAGACAGGCGATAAAGGCGAAGCCTACAAGGTCAAGTTGGGCGCGGCTGGCGACCAGCGCCCCCGTAATCGCAAAGACCAGAACGGAGGCATATTCCAGCAGGGTGATCAGGCTCATTTGGTTTTGAACGGGGCCATGCCCGCCCGCGCCAGTTCATCCGCGCGCTCGTTCTCGGGGTGGCCCGCGTGGCCTTTGACCCATTCCCAGGTGACCTGATGCCGCGCATTTGCCGCATCCAGCCGCTGCCAAAGCTCCGCGTTTTTGACGGGCTTTTTAGCGGCATTCTTCCAGCCGTTTTTCTTCCAGCCGTAGATCCAGCCGGTGATGCCATTTTTGACATAGTTGCTGTCGGTGACGATTGTGATCTCGGTCGGGCGGGCCAGCGCTTCGAGCGCGCTGATGGCGGCCATCAGTTCCATCCGGTTGTTGGTGGTGGCGGGTTCGCCGCCTTTCAACTCGCGCTCCTTAACGATCTTGTCGCCATCCATCGCCCGCATCAGGGCACCCCAGCCACCGGGGCCGGGATTGCCGGAACAGGCACCATCAGTATATGCAATCAGCTTGGTCATGGGGCTGCCTTATCCAGTCTGGCGTGGGGGCGTCCAGCCTAATTTGCGCCCCGCCCGCAAGTTTCGCTGCTACAGAAAGACGCCCACAGCCAGACACGCCAGCACGACGGCGGTCAGAAGCGTGCGCAGCTTTAGCCACCAGCGCGGCGCAAGACGCCAGTGCCAGAAGGCGGCATCAAGAACCAGTAGACCCGCAAAACCGAACATCAGGTTCAGCCCCGCACCCACGGGGCCGCCGCTTGTCATGAAGAACGCCCAAAGCGCCGGGATCACGGCGAGGATATAGCCGGCCGTCGCCTTCGCCCCGCTGGTCTTGGTTGCGAATCCCCATAGCACGCCGGACATGAAGGAAAGAATAACTGTGCCGTAGAACAGCTGGATATATGGCCCGACAAAACGGCCGCCGAACGTCGCCGCCCCCCAGTTCGCTAAAGGATCGACCAGCCCGGTCAAGGCCCCCCAGATAAAGGGAGTAAGCCCGGCAAGGCCAAGCCAAAGCGGCGCGCGGGGGATGCCGGTCATGCGGGTACCCGCAGCACACGGGGGACTTTGAATTCCACATTCTCTACCGCGGTTTCGACCATTTCGGTGGTTACATCGTATCGGTCTTTGAACGCGCCAATGACCTCGTTGATAAGCTGTTCGGGGGCCGAGGCACCGGCGGTGATCCCGATGCTTTTGATCCCCTCGAGGCTGCGCCAGTCGATGTCCGTCGCGCGCTGCACCAGTTGGGCGTAATCGCAGCCCGCACGCGATCCGACCTCGACCAGTCGGCGGGAGTTCGATGAGTTTGGCGCGCCTACAACAAGCATCGCATCACACTTCGGTGCCATTGCCTTCACCGCTTCTTGCCGGTTGGTCGTGGCGTAGCAGATGTCTTCTTTGTGCGGCCCGATGATCTGCGGGAAACGTTTGTTCAGGGCGGCGACAATCTCGGCTGTGTCATCAACGCTTAGCGTTGTCTGGGTGACATAGGCCAGCTTGGTCGGGTCGCGCACCTCGACGGTTTCGACATCGGCGGGCGTTTCAACCAGCAAAACCTCGCCCGGGGGGAGCTGCCCCATGGTGCCAATGGTTTCGGGATGGCCCGCGTGGCCGATCATGATCATCTGCAGCCCCGCGTCGGCGTGGCGTTGCGCCTCGATATGCACCTTGGAGACAAGCGGGCAGGTCGCGTCAACATAGACCATATTGCGTGCCTCGGCCTTGGCGGGAACGGCTTTCGGTACGCCGTGCGCCGAGAAGATCACGGGCCGGTCATCGGGGCATTCCGACAGTTCCTCGACAAAGATCGCACCCCGTTCGCGCAGCCCGTCGACGACGAATTTATTGTGCACGATCTCGTGGCGCACATAAACCGGCGCGCCCCATTTCTCGATGGCCATTTCGACGATCTTGATCGCGCGGTCGACGCCCGCACAGAACCCGCGTGGTGCGGCAAGATACAGGGTCAAAGGCGGTTTGGTCATCACACTCTCCTTGGGCATGGGCCATAGGTAAGGGTTGCGCGGCGCATCGTCCAGACCAGCGGCGGCACAGTCTGATGCTTCAAATGCGCGCGCACGTATTGCGGGGGCATGAGGGATGCGGAGATTTAGGCGCGCCGTCGCGGGTTATTCGTCAGATGTTTCACGTGGAGGCCGGCCAATAACGTCGCGCAGGTCTTCGAGTTCGATAAAGTTGTCCACTTGGCGGCGCAGTTCGTCCGAGATCATGGGCGGTTGGCTGCGGATCGTGCTGACAACAGAGACGCGCACGCCCTGGCGTTGAAGGCTTTCGACCAACGGGCGGAAATCGCCGTCACCGGAGAAGATCACGATGTGGTCAAGATGTGGCGCAAGCTCCATCGCGTCGACCGCAAGCTCGATATCCATGTTCCCTTTGACCTTCCGGCGGCCCATGCTGTCGGTGTATTCCTTGGCCGGTTTGGTCACCATGGAGAACCCGTTATAGTTCAGCCAGTCGACCAGCGGGCGTATGGGAGAGTATTCGTCATTTTCCAGCAAAGCGGTGTAATAAAAGGCACGCAGCAGTTTGCCGCGGCGCATGAACTCCTGCCGCAGTAGCTTGTAATCAATGTCAAAACCCAGGTTCTTGGCCGCTGCGTAAAGGTTGGAGCCGTCTATGAATAAAGCGAGCCGTTCGTCCTTGTAGAACATGAAGTGCCTTCCTAATACACGTCGTTCGGAAATTTGCGTCGTGTAGAGCCGCTATAAAACGAAATGTTTCAAATTTAGTTTCCGACTATGAATACAATACTAACTAAGGTTTTTTCGAGAGGCAGCAAGTGAAGACATTGGCCATCCCTGACCCCAAGGGGGGTGAAATCGGCAAGTGCACGCTGATCGCCCTCGGGAGCAATCAATCATCAGTTGCGGGAGGGCCGGCAGAAACTCTGCGACGGGCCCTTGATATTATGGTTGGTATGGGCGTGCGGGTTGTCGCTCTTAGCCCGTTTTACTCAACCTATGCGTTTCCTGCAGGGTCAGGTCCGAATTTCGTAAATACAACCGCTAGTATAAGGGTAGAAGGGGAGCCGGATCAAGTTTTAGCTATTCTTCATGCCGTCGAAGCAGAGCTTGGGCGCGAGCGGCAAAGCCGTTGGGCCCCTCGGACGGTCGATCTGGATCTGATCGCGATGGGGGATGTAGTGTTGCCGGATGTACAGACCCAGACCGATTGGCGGGAGATTCCGCTTGAACAGCAAATGGCCAAAGCGCCTGACCAGCTGATCCTGCCGCACCCGCGGCTTCAGGATCGTGCCTTTGTTTTGGTGCCGCTGGCGGACATCGCGCCGGACTGGCGTCATCCCCTGATCGGCAAAACCGTTCGCGAGATGTTGAATGACCTGCCAGAGGCAGATAAAAAGGGGGTATGGCCGCTGGAATAAGCCCTTGTAAATTCCGCCGATGGCTTCTAAATAGTCGGCTTCTTGCAGCATTCATGATTGGAGCATCCCCATGGCCCGCGTCACTGTCGAAGATTGTGTAGATAAAGTGCCAAACCGGTTCGAGCTTGTCATGCTTGCCGCGCATCGTGCGCGTGAAATTGCGGCTGGTTCTACGGTTACTGTTGATCGCGATAACGATAAAAACCCTGTCGTTTCCCTGCGCGAGATTGCGGATGAAACCCAATCGGCCGACGAGCTGCGCGAGCGTCTGATCGAAAGCAACCAGAACCAGATCGAGGTTGATGAACCCGAAGAGGACGCAATGGCGCTTCTTATGGGGGCTGAGCAAGACAAGCCCGAAGAGGACAGCATGTCCGAAGAAATGCTGCTGCGGCAGTTGATGGCGGCACAAGGGCAGGGCTAAGGCCCGCGCCCTTCGGGGCTTATAGGCAGGACAGGTATGAATACCGCCGACATTACGGCTGACGACCTTATCGCGCTTGTGCGCGCCTATAACCCTAAGACGAACGAAAATCAGATCAGGCTGGCCTATGAATATGGCCAGCAGATGCACGAGGGCCAGTTCCGCCATTCCGGAGAGCCCTATTTCACGCATCCGGTCTCTGTCGCGGCCATTTTGACCGAACAGCAGCTGGACGATGCGACCATCATCACCGCATTGCTGCACGACACGATCGAGGACACGAAAGCGTCCTATAGCAGCGTCGATGAAAAGTTCGGACATGATGTCGCTGAACTGGTCGATGGCGTGACCAAGCTGACCAACCTGCAACTGAATTCCAACGAGACAAAACAGGCCGAGAACTTTCGCAAGCTGTTCATGGCAATGTCGAAAGACCTGCGGGTCATTTTGGTTAAGTTGGCGGATCGGCTGCATAATATGCGCACGATCAAGTCGATGCGCCCTGACAAGCAAATCCAGAAAGCTCGTGAAACGATGGATATCTATGCGCCTCTTGCGGGGCGTATGGGCATGCAATGGATGCGCGAAGAGCTTGAGGATCTGGCCTTTCGCGTGCTCAACCCCGAAGGGCGACAGTCGATCATCCGGCGCTTTATCACCCTTCAGCGCGAGACGGGCGATGTCATCCAGCGAATCACCGGCGACATGCGGCACGAGCTTGAGAAAGCCGGGATCGAGGCCGAAGTCTTTGGGCGGGCGAAAAAACCGTATTCGATCTGGCGCAAGATGCAGGAAAAGCAGCAATCCTTTTCCCGTTTATCGGATATTTACGGTTTCCGCGTTATCACCACCTCGGAGGATGAATGTTATCGCGCGCTTGGCACTATCCATCGGCGCTGGCGGGCCGTGCCGGGCCGGTTCAAGGATTATATCAGTCAGCCCAAGACGAACGGTTACCGGTCGATCCATACCACCGTCTCTGGCCGTGACGGCAAACGGGTCGAGGTGCAGATCAGAACGCGGCAGATGCATGATGTCGCTGAATCCGGTGTGGCGGCGCATTGGTCCTATCGCGACGGTGTGCGGTCGCGGAACCCCTTTGCTGTTGATCCGGTCAAATGGGTCGCGCAACTGACAGAGCAGCTCGATTTAGAGGAGGATCACGAGGATTTCCTCGAGGCGGTCAAGCTTGAGATGTACGCCGATCAGGTGTTCTGCTTTACCCCCAAGGGCGAGGTGGTCAAGCTGCCGCGTGGGGCGACGCCGATTGATTTCGCCTATGCGATCCACACGCGAATCGGGTCTGCCTGCGTGGGTGCCAAGATCGACGGGATGCGCGTGCCTTTGTGGACGCGGGTGAAAAACGGCCAGTCGATCGAGATTATCACCGCCCAAGGTCAGACACCGCAGGCGACATGGCTGGATATCGCAACGACGGGCAAGGCCAAGACGGCGATCCGTCGGTCGCTGCGTGAACTGGATCGCGCGCGCTTTGTCAGCCTCGGGCGCGAACTTGCCCGCTCTGCCTTCGAGCAGATGAATAAATCGGCGACGGAGAAAGTGCTGCGCACCGCGGCGCGCAACCTGCGCCTCTCCAGCGCGGAGGAGCTTTTGGCGCAGCTTGGCTCTGCCGAACTGACGGGCCAAGAGGTGGTGCAGGCCGTCTATCCCAACCTGCGCCCCAAACCGGGCGAACATGTCGACCGCAAGCGCGCGGTGGTGGGGCTGGAAGCGGGGCAATCCTTTGACCGGTCGCCTTGTTGTCAGGCGCTGCCGGGGGAACGCATTGTCGGCATCACCTTCCGCGGGCAGGGCGTCAAAATCCACACCATCGATTGCGAGCGTCTGTCGCATTACGAGGACCAGCCCGAACGCTGGCTGGATCTGCGTTGGCACGACGGGCCACATCCCGCGATCTATGGGGCGACACTGGATCTGACCATCGGCAATGGGGCGGGCGTGCTGGGGCGGATTTGTACGCTCATCGGCCAATCCTCTGCCAATATCGCCGATCTGGAATTTTTGGACCGCAAGCCTGACTTTTACCGGTTGTTGATCTACGTAGAACTGCGAGACATTGCGCATCTGCATTCTTTGATCCCGATGTTGGAGGCCGAGAGCGAGGTGGCCGAGATCAGCCGATACCGGAACCCCGACTTGTTCAAGGCAGGTACCAAAGACGCATGATCCGCCCGGACTGCACTGACCCAAGGACGAACTGTTGATTTTCAAACGCCGCGATCCAAAGCCGACAGTGCGCGCGATGGCTGAATTCATGTGGCCTCGGGGTGGTTGGACGCGGGCGTTTCACTATGTCAAACACCGGATGCGCCGCTTGCCCGATACGCCCGAACGCATTGCGCGTGGCATCTGGGCCGGTGTTTTTACCACGTTTACGCCCTTCTACGGTATGCATTTTATCGTGGCGGCGCTGGTGTCGCGTGTCATGCGGGGCAATCTGCTGGCCGCATTGATGGGGACGTTTTTTGGCAACCCGCTGACCTATGTCCCGATCGGGTTGTCATCGCTGTCCATGGGGCACTGGATTCTCGGTTCCCACATGCGGACGGGGGAGCACCGGTCCTTCGGGGGCAAATTCTTTGACGCCGGTCACGACTTGTTGGCCAACTTTGTGGCGATCTTTACCAGCCGTGACATGGATTGGTCGGGGCTTGAGGTCTTCTGGCATCAGGTGTTCTATCCATATCTGATCGGGGGGATCGTGCCCGGCATGATCTGTGCCACGATCGCCTATTATCTGGCCGTGCCCTTGCTGCGGGCCTATCAAAAGCGGCGCAAGGGCGCGATCAAGGCCAAGTTCGATTTGTTGAAAAAGAAAGCCTCGGCCAAGGCAGAGGCGAAACGCAAGGCAGAGCAGGCGGCTCTGGAGGGGAAAGACCATGGCGGCACAAGGTAAGCTTCGGCTGGGCGTAAATATTGACCACGTGGCGACTGTGCGGAATGCGCGCGGCGGTGCCTATCCGGACCCGCTGCGCGCAGCCCGCGCCGCGCAAGAGGCAGGCGCTGATGGCATCACCGCGCACCTGCGCGAGGATCGACGCCACATTACCGATGCGGATATCGAAGGGCTGCAAGAGGTGTTGAACGTGCCGCTCAACTTCGAGATGGCCGCCACGGAAGAGATGCAGGCCATCGCCCTGCGCCACAAACCCCATGCCGTCTGCATCGTGCCGGAAAAGCGCGAAGAGCGGACAACCGAAGGCGGGCTTGAAGTCGCACGCGAGGAAAACCGGCTGGCGCATTTCATTGCTCCTCTGCGCGAAGCGGGCAGCCGCGTCAGCATCTTCATCGCCGCCGATCAGCGCCAGATCGAGGCGGCGAACCGCATCGGGGCAGAGGTGATCGAACTGCACACCGGTGCCTATTGCGACGCCTATGCCGAAGGGCATTGGGAAGAAGCACAAAAAGAGCTGCAAAAGCTCGAAGAGATGTCAAAATTCGCCCATAGTCTGGGGCTTGAGGTGCACGCGGGCCACGGCCTGACCTATGATACCGTCGGCCCCGTCGCAGCTTTCCCCGAGGTGCAAGAGCTGAACATCGGGCATTTCCTGATTGGCGAGGCGATCTTTCTAGGCCTCGGCCCCGCCATCGCCGAGATGCGCCGCCTTATGGATGACGCCCGCAAGGGCTGAGGGCGCGGCATGATTTTGGGAATCGGCACCGACCTCGCGAATATCGAACGGATTCAAGGCACGCTGGACCGCTTTGGCGACCGTTTCCGCAATCGTGTGTTCACCGAGGTCGAACAGCTAAAGGCCGAACGTCGCCGTGATGTCGCGGGCACCTACGCCAAACGCTGGGCCGCGAAAGAGGCATGTTCAAAGGCGCTTGGCACCGGTCTGCGCATGGGGATCGCTTGGCGCGACATGGCGGTGAGCAACCTGCGCACCGGCCAGCCCGTGATGGAGGTCACCGGCTGGGCGGCGGAGCGTTTGGCCAAGATGACACCCGACGGCCACGAGGCGATCATTCACGTCACGCTGACAGATGATCACCCTTGGGCACAGGCCTTTGTCGTCATCGAAGCCCGCCCCAAGGCAGGTATTCAGACCTAACGGCAGATCATAGCCCATTCGGTCGATGGATCGGGGGCAGGGTTGCTTGACTTGCGTCAATGGCACCCGCATGTAACGCTCGAACGCATGAACAGGAGCGCCAAAATGGCCGCCAAAGAGAAAACCGGCAACGCCTTTGTCGAAACCATCAAAACAATCGTCTATGCGCTGTTGATCGCAGGGGTCTTTCGGACCCTGTTTTTCCAGCCTTTCTGGATCCCTTCGGGGTCGATGAAGGAAACGTTGTTGATCGGGGATTTCCTGTTCGTGAACAAAATGGCCTACGGCTATTCCTACGCCTCCTGTCCCAGCGTGATGATGCCGCGGTTCGGCATTGAGGTCGACGCGAAAGACGTCTGCGGTGTGTTTGACGGCGACAACACGCGTTTGTTCGGGTCAGAGCCCGAGCGCGGCGATGTGGTGGTCTTCCGTCATCCCGTGTCTGGTCGCGATTACATCAAGCGTCTGATCGGCTTGCCGGGTGACAAGGTTCAGATCACCGACGGTGTGGTCAGCATCAATGGCACGGCGGTCGAATTGCGTGACGATGGTGTCTTCGAAGAGGTGATGGACCGTCAGGGCCCGCAGGGCATGCGTCCGCGTTGCGAGAACGGTGCCGTCGGCACCGGTGGTGTATGTGAAAAATCCCGTCAGATCGAAGTGCTCCCTAACGGGGTCGAACATGCGATCCTGAACATTGGCAATCAGGCGTCGGACAATACCGGTGTCTACACGGTGCCAGAAGGGCATTACTTTTTCATGGGTGACAACCGCGACAACTCTGCCGATAGCCGTCTGGCACAGCAGGCCGGTGGCGTCGGTTTCGTGCCGTATGAAAACCTGATCGGTCGCGCTGACCGGATCATGTTCAGCTCGGCCGGTCGGTCGATGTTGTTCTTCTGGACATGGCGCAGCGATCGTTTCTTTAAGGCGATCAAGTGAAGTTAAATGCTGATCTCCGGGCCTTTGAAGGCCGCATCGGGTACCACTTTGCCAAGCCGGAGCTGTTGAACCGCGCGGTGACCCATGCCTCTATGTCGTCGGCCAATCGTGACGACAACCAGCGGCTTGAGTTTCTGGGGGATCGCGTTCTGGGGCTGGTGATGGCCGAAGCGCTGCTGAAACTTGATCCGGCCGCAACCGAAGGGCAACTGGCCCCGCGGTTCAACGCATTGGTGCGCAAGGAAGCCTGCGCCGAGGTCGCGCGCGAGATCGACATGGGCGCGGTTCTGAAGCTTGGCCGGTCAGAGATGTTGTCTGGCGGCCGCCGCAAGCAGGCGTTGTTGGGGGACGCGATCGAGGCTATCATCGCGGCTGTCTATCTGGATGGCGGATTTGACGAGGCCAAAGCGTTGATCCTGCGATTGTGGGGTGACCGCGTGATGCAGGTCAAGCAAGACGCCCGCGACGCCAAGACCGCGCTGCAAGAATGGGCGCAAGCGCGCGGCTTGCCGCCCCCCGCCTATGTTCAGACCGACCGGCAGGGGCCAGACCACGCCCCGGTGTTTACCATCACCGCCCGGATTGAAAACGGGGCCAGCGCCGTCGCGTCCGCCCCATCGAAACGTCAGGCCGAACAGGCCGCTGCCAAGACGCTCTTGGCCCAATTGGAGAGACCCTCATGACCACGCGCGCCGGATTTATCGCCCTGATCGGCGAGCCCAACGCGGGCAAATCGACGTTGCTGAACCGCATGGTCGGCGCGAAAGTGTCGATCGTGACCCATAAGGTGCAGACCACACGCGCCCGTATTCGTGGGGTCGCGATGGAAGGGGAAAGCCAGCTTGTGTTCGTGGACACGCCCGGTCTGTTCCAGCCCCGTCGCCGTCTGGACCGCGCCATGGTCGCCGCGGCTTGGGGGGGCGCTGCCGATGCGGATGTTGTCATTCTGCTGATCGAGGCCAACCGCGGGATCACCGAAGGGGTCGAACGTATCCTGGAAGGGCTCGCTGACATCGGTCAGGGGCGCAAGGTCGCGCTTGCAATCAACAAGATCGACCGTGTCGAGGCACCGGTCCTGTTGGGGCTGAGCAAAGAGATGAACGACCGCTATGATTTTGCCGAAACATTCATGATTTCGGCCGAGCGGGGGCATGGTGTGGATACGTTGCGCCACTGGCTGGCGGGCGAATTGCCCGAGGGGCCGTGGCTCTATCCTGAAGATCAGATTGCCGATCTGCCTATGCGCATGATCGCCGCTGAAATGACCCGCGAGAAACTGACCCTGCGTCTGCATCAGGAGCTGCCCTATCAGCTGACGGTCGAGACGGAAAACTGGGAAGAGCGCAAAGACGGCTCTGCGCGGGTGGATCAGTTGATCTATGTGGTGCGCGACGGTCACAAGGGGATCGTGCTTGGCAGCAAGGGCGAGACGATCAAGGCGGTCAGCAAAGCCTCTCGCGAGGAGCTTGAAGAGTTTCTGGGGCGGAAAGTGCATCTGTTTTTGCAGGTCAAAGTGCGCCCGAACTGGCTGGACGAGGCGGAGCGCTACTCCGAGATGGGGCTGGAGTTCAAAGACGGCAATGTCTAGATCTGGTGCGGCCCGACCCTTCGGGGAGGATTTTACACCATTTGGAACGACGGGGCTGTCATGGCCCGGCTGACCGCGCGGTTCTGGGTCGATGCCTATCTGGCGCGGCTGCGGGTGTATGATATTCCTGCGTTCGTGGTCGCGCATGGGGATGACACCGGCGGCGCTGTTCTGGTGAAGCTTGCAACGCTCGACGGAAATGCACAGCTTTTTCAGAAAAGTTTCGATTTGATCAGTGGTGAGCGGACCTGGGTCGAAATGACAAGTGGACAGGAGCAGGAGGTTGATGCGTCGATCAGCCGACAGCGCAGTTTTGATCCGGACCTCTGGGTGATCGAGGTGGAAGACAGGCAGGGTCGGCATCTGCTGCATGAGGGCGGGCTGAGCTGATGGAATGGCGCGATCAAGGCATTTTGCTAAGCGCGCGCCGCCATGGTGAGACATCGGCCATCATCGAGGTGTTCACCCCCGAGCGCGGCCGCCACGCCGGGATCGTACGCGGCGGTACCAGTCGCAAGATCGCACCAATTCTCCAACCGGGTGCGCAGTTAGACATCGCATGGCGCGCGCGGCTTGAGGATCATATCGGCGCGTTTACTGTAGAGCCCGTACGCAGCCGTGCCGCATTGGCTATGCATGGTCGGCTTAGCCTTGCGGGGTTGAATGCTGTAACGGGGCTGCTTGCCTTTGCATTGCCCGAACGCGAAGCGCATCCGCCATTATATCGTCGAACTGAAGCGCTTCTGGATCTATTGGGGCAGGGGGACCTGTGGCCGTTGGCCTATCTTCAATGGGAAATCAGCCTGTTAGAGGAGCTTGGCTATGGGCTTGATCTGAGCGCCTGTGCGGTGACCGGACGGACCAGCGGGCTGGTCTTTGTATCTCCGAAAACGGGGCGTGCCGTGACCCGAGAAGGGGCGGGGGAGTGGGTTGATAAAATGCTGCCATTGTCGCCCGTTTTACGTGGGGAAGGGGATGCAAGCGATGCGGATATTGCGCTGGCGTTCAAAACCACGGGATATTTCCTAGAGCGGCATCTGGCGCGCGATCTAGGGGACAAGCCCCTACCCGAGGCGCGCGCGCGCTACGTCGAGGCATTTAGTCGACGGCGCGAAACACCATATTAAGGTTCTCGGTGTTAGACAGAATCATGACGTCATTCAGAATCTCGACGAGGGTGGCGTTGTTGAGCGCGTCGATAACAATGTTTTCTTGGCTGAGATCAGGACATGCCATTTTGGTGGAGGATATGAGCGTAAAAGAAAACCAGGGGTAGGGCAGCGTGTTCGTGCCGGACATCCGATTGCAGGGGCCTTGAACGGTAACCTGTTCTTTTTCTGGAAAGGACAGCTGTGTGTTTGCTGAGAACGGGACCCCGTTTAGTTCTTGCAAGCGCCATAGGCGATCGGCGGCCCCATACGCCCGCAGAGTTTCGTCCTGACTGCACTGCGTTGTCAGGGCTATGGCCAAAAAGAGGGAGGTCAGCTTGATCATGGGGTCCGGATAGGCAGCCCAACGATTTCACGCGTCAGGCTGCCTGAACTTCATCCGAGCAAACGGCGCGAGATGACCTGCGCCTGAATCTCTGCCGCGCCTTCGAAAATGTTGAGGATACGTGCGTCACATAGGACACGGCTAATTTTGTATTCGAGTGCAAAACCGTTGCCGCCATGGATCTGCAAGCCATTGTCAGCTGCCGCCCAAGCGACCCGTGCGCCGAGCAGTTTGGCCATGCCCGCTTCGACATCACAGCGCCGGCCTTCGTCTTTTTCAAACGCCGAGAAATAGGTGAGCTGGCGGGCGATCATGATTTCGACCGCCATCATCGCCAGTTTGGACGACACGCGAGGGAAGTTGATGAGAGACTTGCCGAACTGCTTGCGATCAATCGCGTATTGCATCGAAATGTCGAGCGCGGATTGCGCGACCCCGATGGCACGCGCGGCTGTCTGGATGCGCGCGCTTTCAAAGGTTTCCATCAACTGTTTGAAACCTTTGCCCTCTTCGCCACCCAGCAGGTTTTCACCTTTGACGTGGAAGCCGTCGAAACCGAGCTCGTATTCCTTCATGCCGCGATAGCCGAGCACTTCGATCTCGCCGCCCGTCATGCCTTCGGAAGGGAAAAGGTTCGCGTCGTCGCCCGGCGTTTTCTCGGCCAAGAACATCGACAGGCCCTTGTAGTTCGACGTCTGCGGATCCGTGCGCGCCAGCAGCGTCATCACATGGGTTCGGGCCGCGTGCGTAATCCAGGTTTTATTGCCAGTTATCTTATAATCGTCACCATCTTTCACCGCGCGCGTGCGCAATGAACCAAGGTCAGAGCCGGTGTTCGGTTCCGTGAAGACGGCTGTGGGCAAGGTCTCGGCGCTTGCGATCCGCGGGAGCCATTTTTCTTTTTGGGCGTCCGTCCCGCCGGCGATGATCAGTTCGGCCGCGATTTCAGACCGCGTGCCGAGCGAGCCCACGCCGATATAGCCGCGCGACAGCTCTTCCGAAACGACGCACATAGAGGCTTTGGACAGCCCAAAGCCTCCAAATTCTTCTGGGATCGTCAGACCAAAAACGCCCATTTCTGCCAATTCATTGATGACTTCAATCGGGATCAGCTCGTCCTTCAGGTGCCATTCGTGGGCAAATGGCTCCACTTTTTCAACAGCGTAACGACGGAACTGTTCGCGGATCATCTCCAGCTCTTCGTCAAGGCCAGTCCGCCCGACGGTGATGTTGGCGCTTTGCTCTTGCATGAGTTCGACAAGGCGCGTGCGTGCAGCCTGCGAATTGCCTCGTTGCTGCAGTGTCGTGATGCCGGCATTGGAAAACGCGTTCTGATCTTCGGTAGAGACGCCAAGATCATGCAGGCGCAGAATTTCCCCTTGGTTCATCTGAATGCCGCCGGAAATCTGGCACAGATATTCGCCGAATGCGATTTGATGGATCAGCTTTTCTGTTTCTGAAAACGTGCCATCTGCGTCGAGCTTCTCTGCCCATAGCTGCATCTGGTGAAGCGATTGAGCGTAGGTTGCAAGCCACGCAAGACCATGCGCGGCGGTTTGGTTTTCTTCGACCAGTGTATTCGACACTTTCCCGTCTTGAGAAACGGTCGCACGAACCGCGGATTTAGCGGCTTCTAAAAGGCGGTCTACCGGGGCCAGCGTCGATCTGGTGGTTGCGAGCAGGTCATCGATCACGATGTTCGCGCCAGAAATCACGTCTTGTCCATCATGTGCCATCTGTAAGCTCCCTTGTTTGGATAAGCACGGCATACCCTTTTCGCAGGTGCAGCACAATAAAGATACGTTTTGCTGCGTCAATTTGGTTTAAAATTACGTTGAGGATTTCGCGTGCGCTTCGCCGCAATCTTGATATGACGTGCGGTATGGACATGTTTTTCAGTTTATTGACGCCGTCAGAATGGGCGTTCGCCTTTGTAATTGGCCTTGTGGCGGGATTCATTAAGGGCGTCGTGGGGTTCGCGATGCCGCTGGTGCTAATCTCAGGGCTGACGATGTTCTTGTCGCCTGAGCTTGCCCTTGCCGGGCTGATCTTCCCGACTGTAATTACCAATATGTTTCAGGCACTGCGGCAGGGGGTGGCCGCGGCTTGGGACTCCATCAAAATGTTTAAGGTTTTTCTGATCGCGGGCGGCATAGCGCTTAGCTTGTCAGCGCAGACCGTGCGTTTTCTCGCCGCCGATACGATGCTGCTGGTGATCGGTATTCCGATCACATTGTTCGCGCTGTGGCAGGTGACGGGGCGTAGCTTCACCCTGTCGCACCGATCTACAAAACTAGAAGCGTTTATAGGTGCCTTCGCCGGGGCGGTCGGTGGCGTATCGGCCGTTTGGGGGCCGCCTACCGTCGCCTACCTGACCGCATTGGGCACGCCCAAGCACGACCAAATGCGGGTTCAGGGTGTCATCTACGGACTCGGCGCGGTGCTATTGTTGTTTTCGCACTTTGGATCTGGCGTGCTTCGCGCCGAAACCGTGCCCTTTTCTGCCGTCATGATCTTGCCGTCGCTCACCGGTATGTGGCTTGGCAGCAAAGTCATGGATAAGATTGACCAAGCGTCCTTTAAGAAAGCGACGCTGGTCATCCTATTGATTGCAGGCGCAAACTTGGTGCGCCGAGGCGTGTTTGGTTAAGGCTTAGCCCTGACGCGCGACCGTCAGCCCAGACACATCTTCGATAAACGTCACAATACGCGTTTTGAGCGCGTCATCGTTTATTGCGGCCAAGGCGCTGACAATCTCGATGCTCGGGTCGGCTTTGGGCGCATCATTCGTGTTGTCATGCAGACCTTCAAAGAAATACGCGGGCGTTACGTCTAAAATCTGGGATAGTTCAAACAGGCGGCTTGCCGCGACCCGGTTTGACCCGATTTCGTATTTCTGGATTTGCTGGAACGACAGATTTAACCGCTTGGCCACATCAGTTTGGGAAAGCCGACGCAGCGTACGGATCTGTTTAAGTTTTTTGCCGACGTGGATGTCCACTGGATGCGACATATTAATTACCTCCGGTTGTTGTTGAATTAGTCATCCCCAAATCACTCTTTCCGTTCAATTGGATAGATTTATTCAATTTGTGGTTACAAAGTGGCCAAGGGTGTATTATGAATAATGCTTTAATGTATGATTGATTTACCATTGGTGACGAATGAACACTGTCGACAGCCCAAAGCCAGTTGATTTTGACGCGGATCGAATTCCGCCGTTACTATATGAAATGGTTAGATCTTTTACCGTCCTCGCGGATACGTTGAACCTTAGTCAAGCTGTGCGCTTGTTGGGAAGTACGCGTCAGACGGTTCGGCGCCATATTGCCCAAATTGAGGAGTTCTTGGGGGCTCCTATGTTTGAGGTTGATGAGCGCCGGTACAAATTAACACAGCGTGGTGAAGAAGCTTTGCCAGAAGCGCGTGAGTTTCTCGCGCGGGGCAAGGTCTGGATCAAGGGCAACACGCGGAGCACGGGTGGGCTTTTACGGCTGTCCCACGAAACACCCAACGGATGGAATTTTTATCAGCAGCAACGGCCACTTACCCAGATTTGGGACGGTGAATCTGAAATGATCAAGGAGGCATTCTTGGCCTGGGTGCAGAGCGAGGGCCGGTTGGAACACGAGAATTTTCAACAAATTCGCCCCTATGTCCTAGTGTATCGCGACTCACCCAGTGGTTGGATTTGTATCGAAGTCGGACAAGAATCATTCTACACAAGTTGGTGGGGTTGGGAGAATGCGCGCAGCAGTATTGGCCGCCCTCTCGGTAATTTTCCGGGCGGTCCCGAGTTTGAGGCGATGCTGGATTTCCCCTTTCGGGAGGTTCAGGCGAATGGCGGGGTCCGCCTTGACGAGGTTGTAACGCAAATGCCGAGAAACACGGCAGGCGGCGAGCTTATCCCATTGGCCTATAAACGACTTTTGATGGCGAGCCGTTTCCCTGACGGAAGCTTTGCTTTGATATCCGCGGTAGATAGATCACGTCACGTCACCATCTCTGGGTTGGATCAAGATGCGATGGTGGGCATGCCCGAGGATGCGATCGTCGGCTTCTAGCCGGTTACCGAAAAATCGAAGAAAATTCCTGATAAATAAGCTACCCTTTGATCAGCTTGCATCAAAGGAGAGTTCAGTATGACGTTGTTGAGTTTTCACGACGGCGAACGGTTTATCGCCAGCAGTTCCGCACTTTTACATGAGGCCGGGATCGCATTAACGGTCGGTTATGATTTTGCTGCGTATAAGACGATATTGCAGGACGCGCGTCCGGATCACTTGCTAGGGCTGCCGTTTGACCCTGAAACGCACGACCTGAACGAAACCAATGCCTTTTGGATTGTCGGCCGAAATGCCAAAGGCGATGTTATGCATACGCAGGCAATGCGTATGCTGGATTTGAAAGGAGCCAAGCTAGCCGAGTATCTTCGTCGGTCATTTGTCGAGTTTCCGCCGCCCGGCGTTGACATCGATTTTCTCCGATCACGGTATCGCGCGGGGCCGGGTGCGCAGCGCATCGCTGGCGACGTGTGCTATCATGGGGAGTTCTGGGTGGGCACAACGCCGCGAGAGTTCAGAAACGCAGGTCTATCTTCTGTGCTGGGGCGCTATGCATTCTGGCAGGCGATGCAGCATTGGGATCCTGACCATGTCATCGCGTTTATGACCAACTCGGTCGTGTATAAGGGCTTTCCAGCGCGGCATGGCTACATGCATACGGAGCCAGGCACGTTGCGGTGGTTCATCAACGGAATGGATGCGCCGGTCGAGGGGTTCATGGCCTATATGGGGCGCGATGATTTGCGCTTTATTTTGGATATGCCGCTCTCGGACCGAGCTTCGAAAGCAGCATAGTCTGCGCATGGAAAAAGAGCCGCGCTATAGCGCGGCTCCGGTAAGCTTTAGCCGATGGCGGCCGCTTTCACGTCGTCATCAATATAAGGGAGGTATTGTTCGAAGTTTTCTGCAAACATCTTTACCAGCTTGTCAGCCTGACGATCGTAGGATTCAGGGTTGTCCCATGTCCGGCGTGGATCCAGCAGGATGTCAGCAACACCCGTAACCGCCACGGGAACATCAAAGCCGAAGTTTGGATCTTTGCGGTACTCTACGCCCGCGAGCGCCCCTTCCAATGCTGCGGTCAGCAGCGCGCGCGTTGCTTTGATCGGCATGCGGCTGCCTGTGCCATAAGCACCCCCAGTCCAGCCAGTGTTTACCAGCCAGCAGGTTGCGCCATGCGCCGCGATCTTCTCGCGGAGAAGGTTCCCGTAGACTTCGGGGCGACGCGGCATGAAGGGCGCACCAAAGCAGGTCGAGAATGTAGGCTCGGGTTCAGTCACGCCACGTTCGGTACCGGCAACCTTGGAGGTGAAGCCAGACAGGAAGTGGTACATGGCCTGCGCCGGGGTCAAACGCGCGATAGGGGGAAGGACACCGAACGCATCACAGGTTAGCATGATGATATTCTTGGGGTGCCCACCCGTCGCTTTCGCCGAGGCGTTAGAAATGTAGTGAAGCGGGTAAGCGCAACGCATATTGGCGGTGAGGCTGTCATCGTCGAAATCAAGCTCTTTGGTGTCTTCATCAAAGATCATGTTCTCGATCACGGTGCCGAATTTTTCGGTAGTCGCGTAAATCTCGGGCTCTGCCTCGCGGCTGAGGTTGATCGTCTTGGCGTAGCAGCCACCTTCGAAGTTAAAGGTCCCGTTATCCGACCAGCCGTGTTCATCGTCACCAATCAATGTGCGGCCCGGATCGGCGGATAGCGTGGTCTTTCCTGTACCTGACAGACCGAAGAATACAGCGGTATCAACGGGATTGCCGGTAGCATGGTTGGCCGAGCAGTGCATCGGCATGATCCCTTTTTCCGGCAACAGGTAGTTCAACAGGGTGAATACAGATTTCTTGTTCTCACCTGCGTATTCTGTTCCGCCGATCAAGATCATCTTTTTGTCGAAGTTCATCGCAATGACGGTTTCCGAGCGGCAGTCGTGTTTGGCTGGATCAGCCGAAAAGCTCGGGCAGTTGATCACGGTGAAGTCCGCGATGAAATCATCCAGCGCGTCGCGCTCGGGGCGGCGCAGCATGTGGCGAATGAACAGACCGTGCCAAGCCAGCTCGGTCACCATACGAACGTTGATGGCGTGTTTCGGATCGGCCCCACCGACCAGATCCTGGACGAAGTAATCACGCCCCTGCATGTGCGCCAACATGTCCTTGTGAAGCGCATCAAAGCCTTCAGGCGACATCTCGGCGTTGTTTTCCCACCAGATTTTATCGGCAACGCTGTCGGTTTTTACGACATGTTTATCCTTGGGGGAGCGTCCGGTGAATTTGCCCGTCGTCACAAGAAACGCGCCGCCCTTGCCTAACGTGCCCTCTTCCCGTTTCAGCGCGGCTTCGACCAACGCGGGTTCGATCATGTTGTAATAGACATCACCAAGCCCGCTTATGCCTTGGTCTTCGAGGCGGAATTGCGGATTTACGCGGCCTAACGTCATGTGATGTCTCCTGTAGCTGCACCGAGAAAAGGTGCCAATTCTTGCACAAATGGCTCGACCCAAGGGGTCGTGTCCGCCTCTTAGCACGTTGATTTACAGTATGAACAGGTAGGTTAGTCGCAGTTAGCGCCACCATGTAACTGTTTGCGGAAACTGTCGTTAATTGAACGTAAAGTGCTATGGGATAACGTGGCGTCTGCACCCCATATGTGCGGCAATTTAGCCATTCATTAGCAAATTGTGGCGTGATTATGGCCAAGATGAGGAGCGATTCGCAGTTTCCGATTGATTCGGCCGCGTAAATTGATGATCAATGAAAGAAAAAATATTATGGCAGTTGAGCAGCATATAAAAGGAACAGGCAATGTCTAAAATTGCATTGGTGGATGACGACAGGAATATCCTGACGTCGGTTTCAATGACGTTGGAAGCCGAAGGTTTCGAAGTCGAGACATATAATGACGGGCAAGCCGCGTTGGATGCGTTCAACAAAAAACTGCCCGACATGGCGGTGTTGGACATCAAGATGCCTCGCATGGATGGCATGGATTTGCTGCAAAGGCTTCGCCAGAAAACCGCGATGCCCGTGATCTTTCTGACATCCAAAGATGACGAGATTGATGAGGTGCTCGGCCTGCGGATGGGGGCTGACGACTACGTGAAAAAACCCTTTAGTCAGCGGCTTTTGGTTGAACGTATCCGTGCGCTGTTGCGCCGTCAGGATGCGGTGGAAACCAATGAGGTCGGCGACACCGAAGAAACCAAAGTGATCGAACGTGGTGATTTGCGCATGGATCCGTTGCGCCATGCAGTCAGCTGGAAGGGTAAGGACGTATCCCTGACGGTGACAGAATTCCTGCTGCTGCAAGCGCTTGCACAGCGCCCCGGCTTTGTGAAGTCGCGTGACCAGTTGATGGACGTGGCATATGATGATCAAGTGTACGTCGACGACCGTACAATCGATAGTCATATCAAACGGTTGCGCAAAAAAATGCGGACTGCGGATGACGAATTTTCCGCGATCGAAACACTCTATGGCATCGGCTACAGATACAACGAAGAGTGACCTGAGCCATGGCCATTGTCGAAAGGAATTTTGTGCGAGACATGACCACACCTTATCGGGACGGTGATGTTGTATTGGGCGACGATTGGGTCGCTCCGGACAAAACCGCGACAGATGAATTGCGCAGCAAACGCGCGCGGCGGGGGCTCTTCTCTCTGCGTGCGTCGCCGCTGACGCGCAAGATCATCACATTTAACTTGATTGCGTTGAATGTTTTGGCCGCCGGTATTCTTTATCTTAACTCTTCTCGCGATAGCCTGGCCGTGCAGCGTGGTGCGTCACTGGTTTCGGAAGCTGAACTGATCGCTGACGTTTTTGAGGCGCAGTTGGCAACGGCGGGTGCGCCTGACAGCCTGAGCGACGCGATGGATGTGGATGCAAGCCTTGGCCGGCTTGATTTGCGCAGCGGGATCGAGGTGTTTGTATTCGATTCTACCGAAAGCCTTGTTGCGCAGAACGCGGGTGCTGCCGCGCGAAATAACGTCGGTGCCGAAGATGACACGGCGCTGATTTCCGATGGGTTGAGCTGGCTTTGGGGGCTGCTCTCCCGACCCTTCGAAAGCGCCGCCACGGCAGATCCTGCTCCGTTGGCGGAACAGTTGCAGCCGTTGGTCTCGGGTGCATTGGTAGGCGGGACCAAGGTGCGGAACGATCTTGTCGGCACTGGCGGCACGCTTTTCTCCGTTGCTACGCCGATCGTGCAGAACGGATTGCCCGTCGGGGTTGTCGCCGTCACCTCGGCTGCGGGTGAAATTGACAAACTGGTTCGCGGCGAACGGGAGAGGGTGCTCCAGATGTTCGTGATCGCGACGCTGGTTTCGATCGGGTTGAGCCTCGTGCTGGCCTCGACCATCGCAAATCCGTTGTCCGATCTTGCTGCCGCGGCAGAGCTTGGGCGTGATAAAGATGCGCGTAAGATGAACCCGGGCCGCATTCGGATCCCTGATTTGACGGCGCGTCCTGATGAAATAGGGCGCTTGTCGGGCGCACTGCGCGGGATGGTTTCCGCATTATACAACCGCATCGACGGAAACGAACAGTTTGCCGCCGATGTCGCGCATGAGATCAAGAACCCGCTTGCTTCGCTCCGTTCTGCGGTAGGCACGCTGCGCCTGATCAAGCGTGAGGACCAGCGCGAGAAACTGCTGGATGTCATCGACCATGACGTTCGCCGGTTGGATCGTTTGGTGAGTGATATTTCGAATGCGTCCCGTCTGGACAGCGAATTGGTTAAGGAAGAGGAAGAGCCGTTTGATCTGCTGATGATGATCAGCAATCTGGGTCAGTATCTTGGCGAAGATGCGCGCAAACGTGGCATCGATTTTATCACCGATCTGCCCGAACAGCCGATCATCGTGCACGGGTTGGAAGCACGCTTGGCACAGGTTTTTGTGAATCTGATCAGCAATGCCGTCTCGTTCTGCGAAGACGGCGATGCCATTCGGGTCTGGGCACGTAAACGTGAAAATCGCGTTCTTGTGGTCGTCGAAGACACGGGGCCCGGCATTCCAGAGCAAGCTCTGTCGAAGATCTTTAAACGTTTTTATTCGCAGCGCCCGGAAGAGCATTTTGGCAATAACTCCGGCCTCGGGCTGGCGATCTCGAAGCAGATTGTCGAAGCGCATGGCGGCGTGATCTGGGCAGAAAATATCCGGCCCACGGATGCCGATATCTCCTCGGATCCCCTTGGCGCGCGCTTTGTAGTCGGCCTGCCCACCTGAACCGGCCATGACCAAAAGCACGATCCACGCCACCACCGTCGCGATTGATGGGCGTGGCGTGATGATCAGGGGGGGCTCGGGTAAAGGCAAGTCCGCGCTGGCGCTGCAGATGATTGCGATGGGGGCCGAGCTGGTTGCCGATGATCGCACGGATTTGATCGTTCAGGATGCCCAGATTATCGCGCATCCACCCGCCGCGATCAAAGGGTTGATCGAGGCGCGCGGCGTCGGCTTGCTGACCTTGAAACATCGCAGTGCGATACCGATCTTTCTTATCGTAGACCTTGACCAAGATGAGCCCGACCGCCTTCCCGAAATCACATACCAAAACGTTATGGGCATCCAAATCCGATGCCTGAAACGATGCGACGGGCCTCATTTTGCTGCCTCTGTTTACTTGATGGCAAAGATGATGAAATACACAGCAGATGACTGATGATGTAACACCCAACCGGCGTATGGTGCTGGTGACCGGCCCCGCGGGGGCAGGGCGATCTTCAACGCTCAATGTGTTGGAGGATGCAGGCTTTGAAGCGATCGACAATATTCCCATGCGGATGCTGCGCGCTTTGCTCGAAGCCCCGGGTCAACTGCGTCCGATGGCTCTTGGTGTCGATTTGCGGAACCGCGATTTTTCGACCGATCGCGTGATCGAACTGATGTCGGACATGCGGTCTCGTCCCGATGTAGATATTGAATTGCTATATTTGGATTGTGCGACCAACGTCCTGCTTCGGCGCTTCTCCGAAACACGCCGGCGTCACCCCATGGCGGCCACCGCTACGCCTGTCGAGGGGATAGTGCGCGAGAAAGAGCTGCTTGAACCGGTGCTGGCGCTGGCGGATGTCCTGATCGACACGTCCGAGCTGAATGTGCACCAGTTGCGTGCGGAAGTGGAGCGCTGGTTCGCGCTTGATGGGGAGCATCACCTCAGCGTATCCGTACAGTCTTTCTCGTATAAGCGCGGCTTGCCCCGCAGCGCGGATATGGTGTTTGACTGCCGGTTTTTGCGCAATCCCTATTGGGAACCCTCGCTGCGTGGTATGAACGGCACACAAAAAGAGGTCGCCGATTACGTGCATGCCGACCCGCTGTTCGAAAGCTTTGCCGCACAGGTAAACTCTCTGTGTCAATTGATCCTGCCAGCATGCAAGACTGAAGGTAAATCGCATATCTCTCTTGCGTTTGGCTGCACAGGGGGGCAACACCGTTCCGTAACTTTGGCCGAACATCTGGCGTTCAAACTTTCGAACGACGGCTGGCAGGTGTCCATCAGACACCGCGAACTGGATCGTAGTAAACGGGAAGAGACATCGCGTTGATTGGTATTGTGATTGTTGCACACGGCGGATTGGCCAAAGAGTATTTGGCTGCGATCGAACATGTTGTTGGGTCGCAAAACGGCGTGCGCGCTATTGCGATCCATGCAGACCATGATCGTACCGAAAAGCAGCGGGAAATCTGCGAGGCTGCCGATGCCGTGGATACGGGCAATGGTGTTGTCGTCGTAACGGACCTTTTCGGTGGGTCTCCGTCGAACCTCAGCTTGCTTGCATGCCGTCCCGAAAACCGTCGGATCCTTTACGGCGCAAACCTTCCCATGTTGATCAAGCTGGCAAAGTCACGTGATCTGGAAGTGCCCGAGGCGGTGCGCGCGGCCCTGGCGGCCGGCAGAAAATATATTGATAGCCAGAATGTTAGTGCGGAATAGCAAGGCCCCTATTGTATGACCCAAGTTTCATTGACAATCGTAAACGAAAAAGGCCTGCATGCCCGCGCCTCCGCCAAGCTGGTTGAGGTCGTCGAGGCTTTTGATGCGCGCGCTGAAGTCAGTAAGGACGGGATGTCCGCCTCTGGTGATAGCATTATGGGGTTGCTGATGCTCGCGGCGTCCAAAGGGTGTACGATTGATGTACAGACCTCCGGCCCGGATCAGGACGCATTGGCCGATGCGTTGACAGCCTTGGTGGCTGACAAGTTCGGCGAAGGCCAGTAACGGCGGTGTTTGCAATGCGGCCGGTGGTCACTGTGATGCGTAAAGGGTTAACCACATGACGGAGAATGCGCCAACCGGCCCTGCGCCCCTGCTGAACGATGGCAGCGGCGAACCGGTGACCTTCACGAAGTATGACCGTCGAAGCCTGTCTTATGCATCCACGTTTGATCATCCTGTCAAATCGGGGATCATCAGCGCAATCGAACTTTTCACCGGCAAGCTCAAGGTTCTGCGCCTGATCCGACAGTTCGAGAAACAGGGCGCGCCCACAGGGCAGGGCTTTTGGCGCGCGGCACTTGATACGATGGGTATCGACCTGACGACCCCGCAGGAACAGCTGGATCGAATTCCGAAAACGGGTCCAGTGGTCGTTGTTGCGAACCACCCGCACGGGATGGTCGATGGCATGATTTTCGCCGATCTGATCGGACGGGTACGCCCTGATTATCGGATCCTGACGCGCTCTTTGTTGACCTCTATCGATGAGGTCGCGGGCAGCTATATGATCCCCGTGCCGTTTCCCCATGACCCTGATGCGCAGCGCAAAGGTGTCGAAATGCGCGCCAAAGCGATGGCGCACCTCAAGGATGGCGGTGTTGTCGCGCTGTTCCCATCAGGGGTCGTAGCGGCTTCGGATACCATGTTCGGCCCTGCCATAGAGGCGGAGTGGAACGTTTTCACCGCGAAAATGATCCGGCGCTCGGGCGCGCAAGTGGTGCCGATGCGCTTTCCAGGGCAAAATAGCAGAGCCTATCAAATTGCGAATAAAATCTCGCCAATCTTGCGGCAGGGGCTTCTGCTCCACGAGATTGTGCATGCATGCGACAAGCCGCAGGGCCCGATCGTAGGCGCGCCGCTTTCGCCAGAGCAGATGGCCGCTCATGCGGACGACCCGCGCGGTTTCATGGCGTGGCTACGGGCGCATACACTTGCGCTTAAAGACTAACGCTATCTTCCAAATGGGATAAATCCCGGGGGCGCGGGGGCTGGCCCCCGCTGCTCGCCGCAGTTTTATCGCGTGGGAACAGGCACATCGCCGCGGTAGTCATAGAAACCCCGCTGAGATTTCCGCCCCAGCCAGCCCGCTTCAACGTATTTTGTCAGCAGCGGGCAGGGACGATATTTCGTATCGGCCAGCCCGTCATGCAACACGTTCATAATCGCCAGGCAGGTGTCTAGACCGATGAAATCTGCAAGCTCCAGCGGCCCCATCGGGTGGTTGGCCCCCAGCTTGAGTGAACTATCGATAAATTCGACAGAGCCCACACCTTCATAGAGTGTATAGACAGCCTCGTTGATCATCGGCATCAAGATACGATTTACGATAAATGCTGGGAAGTCTTCGGCAGAGGCCGCAGTTTTGCCCAGTTTATCAACAACGCCGCGGCAGGCTTCGAAGGTTTCCTTGTCCGTCGCAATCCCGCGGATCAGCTCCACCAGCTGCATCACGGGCACCGGGTTCATGAAGTGGAACCCCATAAACTTTTCAGGGCGATCGGTTCGGCTGGCGAGCCTTGTAATCGAAATCGACGACGTGTTCGACGTCAGGATTGTGGTCGGTTTGAGGTGGGGGATCAGATCTTCAAAAATCGCTTGCTTGACGGTCTCGCGTTCAGTCGCCGCCTCGATCACCAGATCGCTTTGGCCCAACTCTGCAAGTGTTTGGGTTGTCACGATTCTTTTGAGCGTCGCGTCACGGTCTGCTTCGGTTACCTTACCGCGGCCAACCTGACGGTCGAGGTTGCCGGTAATTGTATCAACCGCCTTTTGCAGTGCTTCAGCGCTTACATCGTTCAACAGCACGTCGTAGCCCGCCAAAGCCATAACATGGGCGATGCCGTTGCCCATTTGGCCTGCGCCAACGATGCCGATTGTCTGGATATCCATGCGCTGTCCCCTTTTGTTTCGCCGCAGCATAAAGCGGGCGGGGTAGCAGCCGCAAGGGTCGGAATTCACGACAGCTTTTCTCAAATCCGAACATTAAGGAAATCGAAAATACTTAGGGCGATTCTGCGTCCGTAAAGCGGTGGAACAGGGTGAATGGTATGGGCGCTACGGATGATGGCAGGCGGCGGTTGGACTACGCGTTGTGCCGCTATGGTACGTCGAAACTACTGTTTCGCGGACCTCTACGTAAAACTTCCGCGCCCTATGTGGTTTTTGTTGGCGGCACCCAGACGCTTGGCCGCTACGTCGAAACTCCGTTCCCTACGTTGGTAGAACTGTCTAGCGGGGTGCCTTGCATCAATTTCGGGTTACAAAATGCGGGTCTGGATGTGTTTCTACATGATGCCGAAGTCATGAAAATTGCCGCCGGGGGGCATGTGACCGTGGTGCAAGTGTTGGGCGCACACAACATGTCGAATCGTTACTACTCAGTGCACCCGCGTCGAAACGACAGATTTATCGCACCGTCGAAACTACTTTGCTCCATCTACCCCGAGGTTGATTTTGCGGAGTTTCATTTCACACGCCACCTATTGGAAGCGCTCAAGCAAGTCTCGCCCACTCGGTTCGCAATGGTGGTGCATGAGCTTCAACAGGCTTGGATCGCACGGATGACGCTGCTGCTTGGCCGGATGACGGGGCCATGCGTGCTGCTTCACCTTAGTCCCGAAAAGCCCACGCGGGACATGGGGGCGCAGGCTCGCGCGGGGCCTTCTGTTCGTGACCAAAGCTATGGTTTCTCGGGTGAGTCGTCTGGCGTCCGGGGTGGTATATCTGACACCGTCACACGCGGCCATATCCGAGGGGACGGCGGGGATGGTGTTCCCTGCGATAGAGAAGGAGCGGGAGTTACAGCTCCCCGGCGTTCGGGCACATCAAGAGATTGCGAAGGCGGTCGCGCAGGCAATTGAACGTCTGAAATAGAAAAAGGCCCGCAGGTGATTGCGGGCCTTATCCATTTAAAGCCCTTACGGCTTACAGTTTTTCGATCAGCTCGGGAACGGCTTCGAACAGATCTGCCACCAGACCATAGTCCGCAACCTGGAAGATCGGCGCTTCTTCGTCTTTGTTGATGGCGACGATGATCTTGCTGTCTTTCATGCCGGCCAAGTGCTGGATCGCACCGGAGATACCAACCGCCACATAAAGCTCGGGCGCGACAACCTTACCGGTCTGACCAACTTGCCAGTCGTTCGGAGCATAGCCCGAATCAACGGCAGCGCGCGAAGCGCCAACAGCGGCACCCAGCTTGTCAGCCAGCTTTTCGATCAAGGCGAAGTCTTCTTCGGAGCCAACGCCACGGCCGCCGGAAACAACCACGCCAGCCGATGTCAGCTCGGGGCGATCGCTTTCTGCAACGTGGTCTTCTACCCAGGAAGACAGGCCGGGATCGGCCGCAGCGGATACCGTCTCTACAGAGGCGGAGCCACCGTCGCCCGCGGCGTCAAACGTCGTGGTGCGGAAGGTGATGACCTTTTTCGCATCCGAGGATTTGACCGTCTGGATCGCGTTGCCCGCATAGATGGGACGTTCGAACGTGTCGGCATCGACAACACCGGACACATCGGACAGCAACATGACGTCAAGCAACGCAGCAACACGTGGCATCACGTTTTTGGCGTCTGTGGTCGCTGGCGCGGTGATGTGGTCGTAATCACCGGCGAGCGATACGATCAACGCCGCCGTGGATTCCGCGAGGCGGTGGCCAAGGGTCTCATCCTCGGCGACCAGAACTTTGGAAACACCGTTGATTTTCGCAGCCGCTTCGCCCGCCGCAGCGGCGGAACCACCAGCGCAGAGAACAGTAACATCGCCGAGCATCTTGGCCGCAGCAACGGCTTTGGATGTCGCGTCAAGTGCCAGTTCGCCATCAGTTACTTCTGCAAGGAGTAGAACAGCCATTACACAGCCCCCGCTTCTTTAAGTTTCGCAACCAGTTCATCGACCAACTCGACCTTGATGCCCGCAGCACGTTCTGCTGGCTCAGCCGTCTTGATGATTTCCAAACGGTTGGAAACCTCGACGCCATAATCGGCAGGTGTCTTCTCATCCAAAGGCTTTTTCTTTGCCTTCATGATGTTGGGTAGCGACGCATAGCGTGGTTCGTTCAGGCGAAGATCCACAGTCACGACTGTAGGCATGGAAACCTTAATAGTCTGCAAACCACCGTCGACTTCACGTGTCACAACAGCGCTGTCGCCATCGATGTCGACTTTGGAGGCGAAGGTCGCTTGCGACCACCCCAGCAGAGCGGACAGCATCTGACCAGTGGCGTTCATGTCGTTGTCGATCGCTTGCTTACCGCAAAGAACAAGATCGGGCTTCTCTTGTTCGACGACGCCTTTCAGAATTTTGGCAACGGTCAAAGGCTCGATATCGTTGTGCACATCGTCGGCCGCCACGATCAGAATCGCGCGGTCGGCGCCCATTGCCAGCGCTGTGCGCAGTGTTTCCTGCGCCTGTTTTACGCCGATAGAGACGACCACAACTTCTTCGACCTGGCCGGCCTCTTTCATGCGGATCGCTTGTTCGACGGAAATCTCGTCAAACGGGTTCATCGACATCTTTACGTTGGCAAGATCAACACCCGTGCCGTCCGCTTTGACGCGTACTTTCACGTTGTAGTCGATCACGCGCTTTACAGGTACCAGTACCTTCATGAGCGTTCTCTCTCCTCAGTTGACGATCCGGGCCGGTTCGGCCCCGATCATGTGAACTCTTCGTCGGTGTAACGAAGCAATCGAATGCAAAACAGTCAAAAATAGTAATTTATTGTCTTTCGACGCGGCGTTTCTGACTGACGGCCTTAGCGATTTGCCCCGGGCACCCATAATACATCGTCCTTACCGCCGTTATTTGAAGCCCTCGCCGCGACGAAAAACCAATCGCTTAGCCGGTTCAGATATTTGACGGCGGCCGGATTAATAGAATCTCTGTCAGCCAAATGCACCGCAAGCCGTTCAGCGCGGCGGGCAACTGTCCGGCACACGTGCAAATGCGCGGCAAGTGCGGTGCCGCCGGGTAGAATAAAGCTTCTCAGCGGGGACAGATCAGCGTTCATCACGTCAATTTCACGTTCAAGCCTGTCGACCTGCTCCGCCGCGAGGCGCAGAGGCGGGTATTCGGCGTCTGCATCCGCTTCCATATCGGGGCGGCACAGGTCAGCGCCCAGGTCGAACAGGTCGTTCTGGATACGCGACAGCGCGGCGTCGGTTTCGCCTTTCGCTTCAAGCCGCGCGACACCAACAAAACAGTTCAATTCGTCGGATGTGCCATATGCCTCGACCCGGAGGTCGTGTTTGGCCACACGGTCCCCGTTTCCCAACGCGGTTTCGCCTTTGTCGCCGGTGCGGGTGTAGATTTTATTAAGAACAACCATCAGCCAGCGTCCTTTCGCAGGTACACATATATGACGATGAGAACGACAGCGATGAACTGTGCGATGATGCGCATGCGCATAAGTTTATTTGAATTGCGCTTATTGAATTCTCCGCCACCCGCGAAGCCCCCAAGCCCAAAAATCAATACGACAACCACCGCAATCACGGCAACGACGGTCAGGATATATAACGGATCAGCGAACATAAGCATCCTTTGTGTTGCTGAAAGATGTAGCGGGGTCATGCAGTAGCGCAACCCGAATTTATCGAGAGAGCACCCAGTCTAGGGCACGTGTTGGTAAAATACGCTTTAAAATGCCCGAGATGCGCGTCGGCGTCGTGACATAATACCGCGGCCGTGGGCGGTCGGCCTCCAGCGCATGGATAAGCCTGTCAACGACTGCTTGTGGCGGAAGCTCGAACCTGTCGGGCCCTCTCGCAGTGTATAGCCTGTCTAACAACGCGCTTTCGTATTGCGCCTTTCGGGCAGAGCTTTTCCAATCGATCCAACGCTCGAAGTGCGGGATAGAGTTCGCGCGGATGTTGGATGTAATGGGCCCGGGCTCGATCAGGGTCACGTGGATGGGGGTGTCGCGCAGCTCAATACGAAGCGTGTCCGTTAAGCCTTCCAGCGCGAATTTCGTAGAATTGTAAGCGCCACGCCACGGCATTGTGACAAGACCCAGGACGGACGAGCATTGGATAATGCGTCCGTGACCCTGTGCCCGCATCACAGGGATGATCTTGCGCGTAAGCTCGTGCCAGCCGAAGAAATTGCTTTCGAATATCTCGCGCAGCGCGTCTGTGGGAAGGTCTTCGACGGCACCGGGTGTCGCATGGGCACCGTTGTTATAAAGGGCATCGAGCGTGCCACCGGTTTGCTCAAGTACATGATCCAGCGCAGTGGCGATGCTACTGGCATCCGTATAGTCGAGCTGGGGCGCATCAAATCCTTCGGCGGCTAGCCTCTCGCAATCGCGCGTTTGGCGGCACGAAGCGAAAACCCTCCAGCCGCGTTCGCGCAATGCATGCGCAGCGGCGTAGCCGATCCCGGAGGAGCAGCCGGTAATTAAAATTGTACGTTGTTGCATTAACTGTTGTCTCGGGAGTTGTTGAGTAGTTTACCCGTTCGACAACAGGAAATCGGCCATCCAGCCCTCTGGCCCGCCGTCTACGGGACGCATCTTTACCCATCCATCGCCGTTATCCTGAATAATCTCGACCGAATCGCCGCGACCTAGCTTGCTCACGACCTGAAACTCGGTGCCCGGGCCACCACGGACATTCACACGGTTGCCGGATACAGAACGAATATCCGCTTCGCTGCTCAGGTTCGTTTCAGCACGTGCCTCTACGATCGCGGAACCGCTGTCGTTCGGAACGATCAGGCTGGGAATAATTGCTGGCGTGTCCGCCCCGTTCGCCGCGATATTCTGGGCGACAGGCACATACGATACGTCAGTCGCAGCACCGGTGTCCGCGGTATTCAATGCGGTGGTGAGGGTGACAGAAACGCGTTCGGCATCATCAGCTTGCGCGGTGCTTTCAAAACCCGGCGGGGTCGTATCAACCGGAGCCGTCGCGACCGCCGGGATGACCTTTGCCGTCTCGACTGGTTCGTTTGAGGTTTCAGCGGTGATTTCGTTCTCCTGTGCTGGCATTTGGTCTGCATTCGCAGCCATCCGAGCGCTCGCGGGTTGAAAATCGGCCCCGCCGCTCATCTCGTAGAATGCCCAACCAAGAAACCCGAAGGTCAACAAAATAAACCGCTTCATCACACATTCCTCGAAATAGCAGACAGCCTAGACCCGCAGCAGGTCTCCCCAAGGCTGTAATATCAAGTATAACATAAAATGCTGCCTAATCGTTCCAATATGTTTGCAAAGTTGCATGACAGAGACACCGCACGCCGTGCTGGGGCGCTGCGCCCCAAACAGTCGCTTGCCGCGTCTCGCGGCCTTGGCTAAACAATGAAGATGTCAGATGTAACCACCCCCGCCGATCCAGATTCTCGCAATTCGTCAGAGCCTTTGCGCCGTGCATTGGGCGACCGGTATCTGACCTATGCGCTGTCTACTATTATGCACCGCGCGCTGCCCGATGCGCGCGACGGGTTAAAGCCCGTTCACCGTCGGATTCTATTCGCGATGCGTGAACTGAGGCTTAACAGCACCGGGGGATTCCGGAAGTCTGCGAAAATTTCTGGCGACGTGATGGGGAACTATCACCCGCATGGCGACGCTGCGATTTACGATGCGATGGCGCGTCTCGCGCAAGATTTTAACGTGCGTTATCCGTTGGTTGACGGGCAGGGGAACTTTGGCAACATCGACGGGGATAACCCCGCTGCGAGCCGATATACCGAAGCGCGCATGACCGCCGTGGCCGAGGCCATGCTGGAAGGTCTGAATGAAAATGCTGTCGATTTTAGAGAGAATTACGACGGCACACTGACCGAGCCTGCCGTTCTGCCCGCGCAGTTCCCGAACCTCCTGGCAAACGGGTCGTCGGGTATTGCTGTCGGTATGGCCACCAACATCCCGCCGCATAATATCTCGGAACTGGTGGACGCCTGTATCCACCTGATCAAAACGCCCGATGCCCGCGACGATACCTTGCTCAAATACGTTCCCGGTCCCGATTTTCCGACCGGCGGTATTATCGTTGAACCCCCTGAAAACATTGCGAATGCCTATCGTACGGGTAAGGGCGGTTTCCGCCTTCGTTGTCGGTGGGAAACAGAGGATCTGGGGCGCGGTGCTTGGCAAATTGTCATCACTGAAATTCCCTATCAGGTACAGAAATCCAAGCTGATCGAAAAGATCGCAGAGCTTATTCAGACCAAGAAAATTCCGATTCTGGGCGATGTACGCGACGAATCGGCCGACGATATTCGCCTGATCATCGAGCCGCGTTCCAAGAACGTTGATCCCGAGGTCCTGATGGGGATGCTGTATCGCAGCTCTGATCTTGAGGTGCGATTCTCGTTGAACATGAACGTCTTGATTGACGGGGTGACACCTAAAGTATGTTCGATGAAGGAAGTGCTGCGCGCATTTCTTGATCATCGGCGCGAGGTGCTTCAGCGGCGCTCGACCCACCGGATGGAAAAGATCGACCACCGACTAGAGGTCTTGGAAGGTTTTATCGTCGCGTTTCTCAACCTCGATCGCGTGATTGATATCATTCGCTATGACGAGGATCCGAAATCGGCGTTGATGGCCGAGGATTGGAGTAAGGATCACGTGCGCGCGATGGACGAGGCGAGCTATGTACCGCCAGCGCCCTCCACAGAAAACGCGCTATCCGAAGTTCAAGCCGACGCGATTTTGAACATGCGCCTGCGGTCGTTGCGCCGGTTGGAAGAAATCGAGCTGCTGCGCGAGCAAGCCGCCTTGATGGAGGAGCGCTCGGGCCTCGAAGATCTGCTGGAAAATGAAGGTACCCAATGGGATACGATCATCGACCAGCTGCGCGAGACGAAAAAGCAGTTCGGCAAGGACTGGTCGCTGGACGGTAAGAACATCGGTCGTCGTAGAACGAGCTTCTCCGAAGCTGGCGTGATCGAGGAAGTCCCGCTGGAGGCGATGATCGACCGCGAACCGATTACAGTTGTCTGTTCGCAGATGGGCTGGATCCGTGCGATGACGGGACATATCGATCTGAATCGCGAGTTGAAGTTCAAGGATGGCGACGGCCCCCGCTTTATTTTCCATGCAGAAACAACAGACAGGCTGCTGGTCTTCGGGTCGAACGGGCGCTTTTACACGGTGTCTGCATCGACCTTGCCCGGCGGGCGCGGCATGGGGGAGCCATTGCGGTTGATGGTGGATCTGCCCAACGAAGTTCAAATTGTCGATATTTTGATCCACAAGGCGGGGCGCAAGCTATTGGTGGCTTCCTCGGCCGGGGATGGATTTATCGTGCCGGAGGATGATGTTCTGGCGCAGACACGCAGCGGTAAACAGGTGCTGAACGTGCGCGGCGACGCGAAAGCAATGATTTGCGCGCCGGTAACCGGCGATGCGGATGCCGTTGCCGTTGTGGGTGAGAATCGCAAAGTCTTGGTGTTCGGCTTGGACGAGCTTCCCGAAATGGGACGCGGCAAAGGTGTGCGGCTGCAAAAGTACAAAGACGGGGGCATGTCTGATGCGATCACGTTTAGCCGCGAGAACGGGCTAAGCTGGCAGGATCCCGCGGGACGGACACGTACCGAAGCTGACCTGACCGAATGGACTGGCAAGCGCGCGACAGCGGGGCGCATGGCACCGCGTGGGTTCCCGCGTGATAACCGCTTCGGTTGATCGCAAACGACGTGAGTGACGCCGAACTGTCATACCCCAGTGGTTCGGCACCCGCGATGTCGGTTCAATTCGTCGGGGGGCGCGGCGCGCTCTTTTGGTTGGCGTTCAAAGCCGGTTTTCTCACGATTATTACGCTGGGTTTTTACCGGTTCTGGATGAAGACCCGTTTGCGGCGATGGTATTGGTCCGCAATCCGGCCGGGCGGGCATCCGATGGAATACGTCGGCGATCCGATTGAGAAGCTATTGGGATTTTTTATCGCCGTTGTGATCCTCACCTTCTACATCGGAATCATTAATCTGATTCTGATGTTCGTCAGCTTCTCGGTGTTTTCGAGCGCGACCTTAGGGTACTTCGCAGCGGGATTCGGGGTTGTTCCATTGTGGTTCTATGCCCGATATCGTGCGCGACGGTACGTCTTGGGACGGACGCGATGGCGCGGGGTGCGGTTTGGCCTTGATAAAGGCGCATGGGGGTATGTCTGGCGCGCTATGCTGCATTGGTTGGTCACCATTTTCTCGCTAGGGCTGCTTTGGCCACGTATGACTTTCCACCTTGAGAAATACACGACGGACCGCACCTATTTCGGATCGGCACAGCTGCATCAAGGGGGGCGTTGGGGCATGCTCTATCGTGCCGCGATTCCGTTTGCTTTGTTCACCTTGCTGCTTCTTGGTAGCGTGGCCTACGCGTACATATCTGCCGCGTCCCAGACTTTCGACACGTCGGGCTTCGCCTCGCAGATGCTCGAAACGCTGGCTGACGGGCAGGGCGCAGCATTTCCTATGCAAGGCGCTTGGTGGTTGCTCCTTTTCCCCGTGAGCCTGCTAGGCATGGTCTACGGTGCAGTGCACTATCGCTTCGTTTCGAAAAGAATAATGGCAAACCACAAGACAGCGAATGGTATTGCCATAACGTCGAGGCTAAGCGCACCGCGTATCGCGTTCATCTACGTATTCGGCAGCTTTATCGCATATTCCGTCCTCGTTCTGGGGGTGTTTTTGCTAGTGTTAGGGGCATTTGTCGTCATTGGACCAAGCGCCTTTATGGGGTTTGATTTGGGGATCGACATTGAAACGCTTCCGATCTCGCGGGCTTTGGCGATCGTAGTGTTGGCGGGTTTTTACCTCTCGGTCTTTTTGATGTGGAACGTTTGCTACAACACATTTGTCACCTTTCCGTTAATGCGTCACATGGCCAAAACCAGTGCGCTTCCGCGGTATGACGGTTTGCAAAGCATCAGCCAGTCAGGGCGGGATGACTTCGCCGAAGCCGAAGGGTTTGCAGAGGCGTTGGACCTGGGAGCCGCGATATGAGCGTCGGGTTTAACGGCATGGGGGCGGCCTATTTTGATGGTGATCGTCCGGTTGCCGAAGATGTCAGCCTGCATATTGCGAACGATAATCTGCAGATTGGACTGGATAGCGAAGATATTATCTTCTGGCGGCTTGGCGATATTAGGTTGGTGCCCGATCAGGCGCGCGGGAAAGACTATACCCTGCGCTCGGTTACCGATCCGCTGGCGCGGCTTATCGTTGCGGATAAGACGCTGCTACGACATCTTCCTGCCGCTCGCCGCCCTGCGCCGGCCCGAGGGCGACGCAGGTTGTTCGCTTGGGCGATGACAGCTGTCGCGGCTGTTGCGCTTCAGATTACAGTGCTGGTGCCATTTTTGGCGGACCGCTTGGCGAATTTCATCCCGCCAGCAGGAGAGGCCGCCTTGGGTGAGGCGACATTGGGCCAGATTCGCAGGGCCTTGGACGAAACCGGCATGCAGCCCCTCGCCATTTGCGACGCCTCGGCGGGCGAAGCGGCGCTCACCAGCATGATCACCGCGCTTAACGCGGGCGAGGGGGCAGTGCAGGATTTGAATGTCCTGGTGCTGGACCACCCAATGGTTAACGCTTTTGCGCTGCCCGGCGGGATTGTCGTGCTGTTCGACGGGCTGATCCAGCAAGCCCAGTCCCCGGATGAGGTCGCCGCTGTGTTGGCGCATGAAATTGGTCACGTTGTCAGTCGTGACCCGACACGCCATGCGTTGCGGTCCGCCGGATCGATTGGCGTATTGGGGCTTTTGTTCGGTGACTTCGCAGGCGGAGCCGTGGTGTTGTTTCTGGCAGAGCGTTTGATCAGCGCGACCTATACCCAGCAGGCCGAAACAGAGGCAGACGCGTTCGGGCATAAACTTCTGGCGACTGCGGGCGTGTCTCCGAAAGCGATGGGGGCCATGTTCGAGCGCCTGCGCCGGACCCAAGGCGAAGCGAACCCACTGATGGCCCATTTCCTGAGCCATCCATCATTCGATGACCGCATCACTGCCGCGCAAAATGCGGCGCGCGCGCAGTCTGAATACTCTGCTATTGTCGACGCGAACGCCTGGGGCGACCTGCGGCGGATTTGCGACTAGGCAGGTGTTGCGGTTAACCATACTCCGCCTTCGGGGCGTAGGGTCAGGATCATAACCGGTTCAGGGCTTTTCCCGGCGACCGGTGTGAAACGAAACCGCGAAAGCAAGGTCGCGAGGATGATCACCGCCTCTTGCTGCGCAAAGGACGCGCCGATGCAGATACGCGGGCCATCGCCAAAGGGCAGGTAGGCGTATCGGTCGATCGCTTTGCGATCTTTGAAACGGTCGGGGTCGAAAACATCGGGCTGGTCCCAAAGCTGCTGATGGCGGCCAAGCGCGTAAATCGGCACCATGACAGTATCGCCGGGCCGAACTTCCCTGCCGCACAAGGTGTCGTTTCTCTGCGCGGTGCGTGAAATCACCCCCGCCGGCGGGTAAAGGCGCAGGGTTTCGTCGATAATTTGGCGGATGTATGGTAGGTTTTCGACGTCTGCACCCGTCGCCGCGCGCCCCTGCAACACGGTTTGCGCCTCGGCGCGGGCGTTTTGCTGCACGGCCTGATCAAAGCCCATCAGATAGAGCGCCCAAGACAGGGTAAGGGCCGTCGTCTCATGCCCTGCGACGATGAAGGTTAACAGATTGTCCCGTAGCTCGGCCGTATTCATCTGACGTTTGGTCTTGGGGTCGGTGCCATCAAGGAGAAGATCCAGCAGGTCCGGCGTATCGCTGGGCCCCCGTTCGGCCCGCGCATCTATCGCGCCGTCGGCAATGCGTTTCATGTCTTTCAGGGCACGGCCCGACATCGCCCGTCCTGGGCGCGGAAGCCAGTCTGGCAGGCCAAGAATATCGAAAAGGCTCAGTTTCCCGGCCTCTGCAATATAGTCGTCAATGGCGCGGAGCACGGCGTCGCGGTCAAACCCGTCGCCGCCCGAGAATGTTACATCCGAGATGACGTCGAATGTCGACGTGACCATCTCGTCCAGCATATTGATGGCCCGCGGGCCAGCGGTGGCGATCCGGTCGGCCGACCTTTGCGCTGCTGCGGTCATGATGGGCGACAGGTTCAGCATATTGCGGTGTGAAAAGGCCGGTGCCACCGCGCGGCGTTGCCAGCGCCAATGCGCACCCTCTGCAATGAAAAGGGATTCTCCGATCGCGGGGCGCAAAAGGTTTTTTGTCATCAAGGATTTAGGGTAGTCGTCAACCCGATCCAACAGCATCTCGCGGATGGCAGTCGGGTCCATAACCATGTGCCAACGCTTGCCCATTTTGCCAGAGACCATCGGCTGTTTGACAGCTATTTCAGGAATAATGCTAAGCACATTTCGTCGCGCCATAGCGAGGCTGCGAAACAGGCCTAGGGGCTGGTTAACCAAGGCCACGCGGGCGGGCAGGGGGCGATCCATGGCAATTATCCTTCATCAGACGGATATAGGGTAGCACGCCACCCCGTGCGTGCCACTTTAGCAAACGTTGCACCCTATTCAGCCTTAGGGTATCGCAAAGGGCATAAATGCGCCGAGGAGGCATGAAATGGTTCGAATTTTATCAGCTTTGATCAGTATCGTGGTCCTTTCTGCGTGTAACGGGGCATCCGACCTCGACAAGCCGGCGGTGCCTTTGGGTGACTTTAATCTCTACCACAACATCGTTGTCGCGCCGAAGGTACAGAAACTGCCGATCAGTCGCGAAGTCAGTGAAGAGGTGCTGACCACGGCCGTCAAAGACGCCATTGCCGAACGTTTTGACCGATATGAAGGCGCGCGCAATTACCATTTTGGCGTCAGTGTCGAAGGCTATGTTCTTGCCCCTCCGGGTATTCCGCTTGTGCTTGCGCCCAAGTCGATCATGATCCTGAACCTTACCGTTTGGGACGACGCCGCGGGTAAGAAGCTTACGGACGAACCGCACCAGATCACCGTTTTCGAATCCCTTGATCAGGGGCCTATCGTGGGGTCTGGCTACACCAAGACTGCTGAAGAACAGCTTAAGAACCTCAGCCAGAATGCGGCAAAGTCGATCGAGACCTATTTGGTTAAGCAAAATAAGGCCGAAGGCTGGTTCGAACGCCCGGCGGACGCGGTCATCGAGCGCGCTGAAATCCCCTCTGCGCCGGCGGTAACAGCGAACTAGTGCGCATTTACATGAATTCTGCGGCGGTGTGAGGCGAACAGGTGCTTGATTTTATGCGCCAGACCCAATACATCGCCCGCCAGATAGGTTTGGGTCTGGGTTCAGGCCCTCATTAATATAAAGGGCTGCTCCATGGCTAAGGCAAAGTTTGAACGTAATAAACCACACGTTAACATCGGTACCATTGGTCACGTTGACCACGGCAAAACCACGTTGACCGCGGCGATCACCAAGTACTTCGGCGACTTCCGCGCCTATGACCAAATCGACGGCGCGCCCGAAGAAAAAGCACGCGGCATCACCATCTCGACCGCACACGTTGAGTATGAGACCGAAGGCCGTCACTACGCCCACGTCGACTGCCCAGGCCACGCTGACTATGTGAAAAACATGATCACCGGTGCGGCGCAGATGGACGGCGCGATCCTGGTTGTGAACGCTGCTGATGGCCCCATGCCACAGACCCGCGAGCACATCCTGCTGGGCCGTCAGGTCGGCATCCCCGCCATGGTTGTCTACATGAACAAAGTAGACCAGGTGGACGATGAAGAGCTGCTGGAACTGGTTGAAATGGAAATCCGCGAACTGCTGTCTTCCTACGACTACCCAGGCGACGACATCCCTGTGATCCCCGGTTCCGCTCTGGCGGCGATGGAAGGCCGTGACGAGAACATCGGCGAGAACTCCATCCGCAAGCTGATGGAAGAAGTCGACAACTACATCCCAACACCAGAGCGCGCTGTTGACCAGCCGTTCCTGATGCCTGTGGAAGACGTCTTCTCGATCTCCGGTCGTGGTACAGTTGTGACCGGCCGTGTTGAGCGTGGCGTGATCAACGTTGGCGACGAAATCGAAATCGTTGGCATCCGCGACACCAAGAAAACCACATGTACCGGCGTTGAAATGTTCCGCAAACTGCTGGACCGTGGGGAAGCTGGCGACAACATCGGCGCCCTGCTGCGCGGTATCGACCGTGAAGGCGTTGAGCGTGGTCAGGTTCTGTGTAAGCCAGGTTCGGTTAAGCCGCACACCAAGTTCACAGCCGAAGCCTATATCCTCACCAAGGAAGAGGGTGGCCGTCACACGCCGTTCTTCGCGAACTACCGTCCACAGTTCTACTTCCGGACCACAGACGTCACCGGTACCGTTCAGCTGCCAGAAGGCACTGAAATGGTTATGCCTGGCGACAACCTGCAGTTCGACGTCGAGCTGATCGCCCCCATCGCGATGGAAGACGGTCTGCGCTTCGCGATCCGCGAAGGCGGTCGTACCGTTGGCGCGGGCGTGGTTTCCAAAATCACCGAGTAAGCCATCCCGCGGGTCACCCCGCGCACCGGCGACAAGACGAAGGCCGCTCCCAATCGGGGCGGCCTTTTTCGTGGCTTGAGGGCGGGCGACATTATTCCTGCGCAATGCGTCTATCTGCCCTTGATCCCCCAGCGAATATCGACTACCTCACCACTCGGCATAGGGGTTTAGCTCAGTTGGTAGAGCATCGGTCTCCAAAACCGAGGGTCGTGGGTTCGAGTCCCTCAGCCCCTGCCAATCTCAAAACATGTGAGAACGCGCACTTTGGTGTACCAGCTTCGCCAGTAGGCGAGCTTGATATGAAGCCTTGAATTCAGCGCTTTTGACAGATACATCCCCACAATCGTTCGTATACAGGAAAACCGACATGGCCACAGTCAACCCGCTTCAGTTCATCCAGCAAGTGCGTTCCGAAGTATCCAAGGTCGTCTGGCCCACCCGTCGCGAGGTCATGCTCACCACGGTTATGGTGTTCATCCTTGCCGCGTTGACAGCGGTGTTCTTTGCGATCGTCGATATCCTCATCCGTGGCGGGTTGCAGTACATCCTGGCCGCCTTCGGCTGATCCAGGGGCGCGGCACCTTAAAACGCCGTGGCCCTCTTGAAACATGTGCGATTGCGGGCTATCCCGCAGACCTGATCAAGAGGGGCGTGCGGCGATTCGTGTTGCGCGCCGATTTTTTGTTCACCGCCGGCATGCTGCGACAGGCTGGTTTTTACGAGAATTAGATGTGGCCGTTGCTGCATCACAAGACAGGGACCAAGTTCAGATGGCGAAAAGATGGTATTCGGTCAGTGTTTTGTCGAACTTCGAAAAGAAGATTGCCGAGCAAATCCGCACCACGGTCGCCGAGCAAGAGCTTGAGGACCAAATCGACGAAGTGCTGGTCCCCACCGAAGAGGTGATCGAGGTCCGGCGCGGCAAGAAAGTCACGACAGAGCGTCGCTTTATGCCCGGCTATGTGCTGGTCCATATGGAGATGTCCGATCGCGGGTATCACCTGATCAACTCGATCAACCGCGTCACTGGTTTCCTAGGCCCGCAGGGTCGTCCGATGCCGATGCGTGACGCCGAAGTCACCGCGATCCTGGGCCGCGTCCAAGAGGGCGAAGAAGCACCACGCACGCTGATCCACTTCGAAGTGGGTGAGAAGGTCAAAGTTGCGGACGGCCCGTTCGAAGACTTCGACGGTATGATCGAAGAGGTCGACGACGAGAACCAGCGCCTCAAGGTGTCGGTGTCGATCTTTGGCCGGGAAACACCGGTTGAATTGGAATTCACTCAGGTCAACAAACAGGTCTGAGCGATCGGCGGGGCGACCCGCTATGCGGTGGCAACACCGTTCGTTTGTGGGAGGGGATAGCGGCGCGCCGCCCAACCGCACCACGCTAGCAAGCGGCCACATCGCGATGTGGTTGTATAGGGTGAACGAAAGTTCACCGACATTAAAAGGAGAAGGCCAATGGCCAAGAAACTCGTCGGTACGATGAAGTTGCAAGTTAAAGCGGGACAAGCGAACCCATCCCCACCCGTCGGCCCCGCATTGGGTCAGCGCGGGATCAACATCATGGAATTCTGTAAGGCGTTCAACGCCAAGACAGCGGACATGGAGCCAGGTGCCCCTTGCCCGACCGTGATCAGCTACTATCAGGACAAGTCCTTCACCATGGACATCAAGACGCCTCCTGCGTCCTACTACCTGAAGAAAGCTGCCAAGGTTAACTCCGGCGCGAAAACACCAAGCCGCGAGACCGTCGGCACCGTGACCACCAAGCAACTGCGCGAAATCGCAGAAGCCAAAATGGCCGACCTGAGCGCTGTGGATGTTGAATCCGCGATGAAAATCATTCTGGGCTCTGCCCGCTCCATGGGCATCGAGGTTAAGTAAGATGGCAAAACTCGGAAAACGCACCCGCGCCGCACGCGAAGCATTCGTAGGCAAAGAAGATCTGACCGTTGAAGAAGCAGTCGCACTGATCAAAGCCAACGCAACCGCGAAATTTGACGAAACCATCGAAATCGCGATGAACCTTGGTGTTGACCCCCGTCACGCCGACCAAATGGTTCGCGGTGTTGTCGGTCTGCCAAACGGCACCGGTAAATCCGTTCGCGTTGCTGTATTCGCCCGTGGCCCCAAGGCTGACGAAGCACAAGCAGCAGGTGCCGACATCGTTGGCGCCGAAGACCTGATGGACGCTGTCCAAGGTGGCAAGATCGACTTTGATCGCTGCATCGCGACACCTGACATGATGCCCATCGTTGGTCGTCTTGGTAAGGTTCTCGGCCCACGTAACCTGATGCCAAACCCAAAAGTCGGCACCGTGACAATGGACATCAAAGAAGCTGTTGAAGCTGCTAAAGGCGGTCAGGTTCAGTTCAAAGCTGAAAAAGGCGGCGTTGTGCATGCTGGCATCGGTAAACTGTCCTTTGACGAAGCCAAGCTGGTTGAAAACGTACGTGCCTTTGTTGGCGCTGTGTCCAAAGCCAAACCTACCGGTTCCAAGGGTGCCTACATGAAAAAGATCGCGCTGAGCTCCACAATGGGCCCAGGTGTGACTGTAGAAGTCGACAACGCTGTAACCGAGTAAGGTCCAGCGATAGGCGCAGTCCTGCGCCTGCTATCAGATCCCCGCATTGGGTCATCCGATGCGGGGATTTTTTATGCGGAAACCGGCCGGATAAACGCGGTTTGATGGTGTTTGAAACAGATTAGCCTAAACTCGGCGCAAGAAAGTCGAGTTTCCCCTTGGCATTCCGCGCTGCATTCCCTAAGAAGCCCTCGATTCACTATGCATCGCATGGTGAGTCTTCTGTCCGAGACGAAGGGTGGCGCAAGCCTTAATTCCTTTCTGAGATGGGAGATGCAAGAATTACCGTTCGCGTAAGCGTGGGGCTATTTTGGCTTATTCCCGTAAAATGGACCAAGACTGTTCGCGTAAGCGGACTTAATTGAGCCGGGGGGTAACCCCCAGATTTGGAGTGAAACTGTGGATAGAGCCCAGAAAGAACAGTTGGTCGAAGAGCTCGGCCAAATCTTCGAAAGCTCTGGCGTCGTTGTGGTAAGCCACTACGTCGGCCTGACAGTTGCTGATATGCAGGACCTTCGTGCGCGCGCTCGCGCTGCGGGCGGGGCCGTGCGTGTTGCCAAAAACAGGCTCGCCAAAATTGCCCTAGACGGAAAGCCATGCGAAAGCATTGCAGATCTCCTGACGGGTATGACCGTTCTGACCTATTCCGAAGACCCCGTGGCAGCTGCCAAGGTCGCTCAGGAATTCGCTAAAGAGAATCAAAAGTTTGTCATTCTCGGCGGCGCAATGGGTGAGAACGCACTGGATGTCGCCGGTGTTGAAGCCGTGTCCAAGATGCCTTCGCGGGAGGAGCTTATCTCCACCATCGCGGGTATGCTGGGCGCACCTGCTTCCAACATCGCCGGGGCCATTGGCGCACCTGCAAGCAACATCGCTTCCATCTTGTCCACCATCGAGGACAAGGCGGCTGCGTAAAGCAATATCGTCAAGCTGGCGCAGGGTTGAACACTCGCGTTGGAACACACATATCGTTAACGGAAAGAGCTAAACATGGCTGATCTGAAAAAACTGGCAGAAGACATCGTTGGTCTGACACTGCTGGAAGCACAAGAACTGAAAACCATCCTCAAAGACGAGTATGGCATCGAGCCCGCAGCTGGCGGCGCAGTGATGATGGCTGGCCCTGCCGATGCAGGCGCGGCTGCTGAAGAGAAAACTGAATTCGACGTCGTTCTGAAGAACGCCGGCGCATCCAAAATCAACGTGATCAAAGAAGTTCGCGGCATCACCGGTCTGGGCCTGAAAGAAGCCAAAGATCTGGTTGAAGCTGGCGGCAAGATCAAAGAAGGCATCGACAAAGCCGAAGCCGAAGACATCAAAGCCAAGCTGGAAGCAGCTGGCGCAGAGATCGAACTGGCCTAAGCCATTAGATCTGGGTGCTGTTTTTGCTTGATGAAAGCAGACCGAAGTTTGTAAAGCTTTGGGCAAGCCCATAAAAATTAAGGCTGGACGGGGAATTCCCTGTCCAGCCTGATCTGTTTTGAAAAGTATTTCGAGCGAAATGCTTCTCTGGATAGGTCCTAGTGGTCGGAAGAGGTACGGTGGGACGTGCCTCAAGAATTGATCAGGATTTACCGCTCTTATGGGCGCGCATCACGGCCCCGGTGATGGCGAGCTCGGCAAGAGATACGAAAGGTGACAGACACATGGCGCAAACCTTCCTTGGCCAGAAACGTCTACGTAAATACTATGGCAAAATCCGCGAAGTGCTGGAGATGCCGAACCTGATCGAGGTTCAGAAATCCTCTTATGATTTGTTCCTGCTCTCCGGCGATGCGGAAACACCGACAGACGGTGACGGCATCCAAGGCGTGTTCCAGTCGGTTTTCCCGATCAAGGACTTCAACGAGACGTCGGTGCTTGAATACGTCAAGTACGAGCTCGAAAAACCCAAATATGATGTCGAGGAATGTCAGCAACGCGACATGACCTACAGCGCGCCTTTGAAGGTGACGCTGCGCCTCATCGTATTTGATGTGGATGAAGACACCGGTGCGAAATCGGTAAAAGACATCAAAGAACAAGACGTGTTCATGGGCGACATGCCCCTGATGACGCCAAACGGTACCTTTGTTGTGAACGGTACAGAGCGTGTTATCGTATCCCAGATGCACCGTTCGCCCGGCGTTTTCTTTGACCACGACAAAGGCAAGACCCACTCTTCGGGTAAGCTGCTGTTTGCTTGCCGCATCATCCCATACCGCGGGTCGTGGCTCGACTTCGAATTCGACGCCAAAGACATCGTGTTCGCGCGCATCGACCGTCGTCGTAAGCTGCCTGTAACAACGCTGCTCTACGCGCTTGGCCTTGACCAAGAAGCGATCATGAACGCGTATTACAACACCGTGAACTATACGCTGAAAGACGGCGAAGGCTGGGTTGCACCTTTCTTCCCTGACCGTGTGCGGGGCACACGTCCATCGTATGATCTGGTTGACGCCGCAACAGGCGAGATCCTGTTCGAGAAGGGCAAGAAGGTTACGCCTCGTGCCGTGAAGCAGTTGATCGACGAAGGCAAAGTGACAGAACTGCTGCTGCCCTTCGGTCACATCGCTGGCAAATTCGCCGCGCGTGACATCATCAACGAAGAAACCGGCGCGATCTATGTCGAAGCGGGCGACGAGCTGACGCTCGAGCACGACAAAGACGGCACGCTCATCGGCGGTACAGCGAAAGAGCTGATCGACGCGGGCATCACCGAGATCCCACTTCTCGACATCGACAACATCAACGTTGGCCCCTACATGCGTAACACCATGGCGGCAGACAAGAACATGAACCGCGACACCGCGCTCATGGACATCTACCGTGTGATGCGCCCGGGTGAGCCGCCCACAGTCGAAGCCGCGTCGAACCTGTTCGACACGCTGTTCTTTGATGCGGACCGCTACGACCTTTCCGCGGTTGGCCGCGTTAAGATGAACATGCGTCTTGCGCTCGACAAAGAAGACACGCAGCGCACGCTGGACCGTGACGACATCGTTGCCTGTATCAAGGCGCTGGTTGATCTGCGTGACGGCCGTGGCGATATCGACGACATCGACCACCTTGGGAACCGTCGTGTACGCTCCGTTGGCGAACTGATGGAAAACCAGTACCGCGTTGGCCTGCTCCGGATGGAGCGTGCGATCAAGGAACGTATGTCCTCGGTCGAGATCGACACTGTCATGCCACAAGACCTGATCAACGCGAAGCCAGCGGCTGCTGCGGTACGTGAATTCTTCGGCTCCAGCCAGCTGTCGCAGTTCATGGACCAAACCAACCCGCTATCCGAGGTGACGCACAAGCGTCGTCTGTCCGCGCTTGGGCCAGGTGGTCTGACACGCGAACGTGCCGGCTTTGAGGTGCGTGACGTTCACGCGACCCACTACGGTCGTATGTGTCCGATTGAAACGCCCGAAGGTCCGAACATTGGTTTGATCAACTCGTTGGCAACATTCGCCCGCGTCAACAAATACGGCTTTATCGAAACACCCTACCGTAAAGTAACGAACGGTGTTGTTTCCGATGACGTGCAGTACATGTCCGCGACCGAAGAAATGCGTCACACCGTGGCGCAGGCGAACGCGAACCTTGATGAGAACATGAAGTTCGTCAACGATCTGGTGTCGACACGGAAATCCGGTGACTACACGCTGTCGCCTTCCGAGAATGTCGATCTGATCGACGTTTCGCCAAAACAGTTGGTCTCGGTCGCTGCATCCTTGATCCCGTTCCTTGAAAACGACGATGCGAACAGGGCCTTGATGGGCTCGAACATGCAACGTCAGGCGGTGCCTTTGCTTCAAGCCGAAGCACCACTGGTGGGGACAGGTATCGAAGAAGTCGTCGCACGGGATTCCGGTGCTGCCTATATGGCGAAACGCGGTGGTATCATCGACCAAGTCGACGCCAGCCGTATCGTTATCCGCGCCACCGAAGACCTTGAACTGGGCGACGCGGGCGTAGACATCTACCGCATGCGCAAGTTCCAGCGTTCGAACCAGAACACCTGCATTAACCAGCGTCCGCTGGTAAAAGTGGGCGAGACGGTTCAAAAGGGTCAGGTTATCGCGGACGGTCCATCGACCGATATGGGTGAACTGGCGCTTGGTAAGAACGTGGTCGTCGCGTTCATGCCCTGGAACGGCTACAACTACGAAGACTCCATCCTGATCTCTGAACGTGTATCGCGTGACGACGTGTTTACCTCGATCCACATCGAGGAATTCGAAGTCGCCGCTCGTGACACAAAGCTGGGGCCAGAGGAAATCACACGCGATATTCCGAACGTCGGTGAAGAAGCGCTGCGCAACCTCGACGAGGCGGGCATCGTGTACATCGGCGCGGATGTTGAACCCGGTGACATTCTCGTCGGCAAGATCACTCCCAAGGGCGAAAGCCCGATGACGCCAGAGGAAAAACTGCTGCGCGCCATCTTTGGTGAGAAAGCCTCGGACGTGCGCGATACGTCGCTGCGTGTGAAGCCCGGTGATTTCGGTACCGTTGTTGAAGTCCGCGTGTTCAACCGTCACGGCGTTGAAAAAGACGAACGTGCGCTGCAGATCGAACGTGAAGAAGTCGAACGTCTGGCCCGTGACCGGGACGACGAACTTGGCATTCTTGACCGCAACATCTACGCGCGTCTTCAGTCGATGATCATCGGCAAGACGGCTGTCAAAGGCCCGAAAGGCGTCAAGGCAAACTCTGAAATCACCGAAGACCTGCTGGCATCCTTGTCGCGCGGTCAGTGGTGGCAGTTGGCTTTGGCCGACGAAGATGATGCCAAGATCGTCGAGGCCCTGAACGAGCAGTACGAGATCCAGAAACGGACCTTGGACGCGCGTTTCGAGGACAAAGTCGAAAAAGTCCGTCGTGGTGACGATCTGCCCCCGGGCGTGATGAAGATGGTCAAGGTTTTCGTCGCGGTGAAGCGCAAGCTGCAACCGGGCGATAAGATGGCCGGTCGTCACGGCAACAAAGGTGTTATTTCCAAGGTTGTACCGATGGAAGACATGCCGTTCCTCGCGGATGGTACGCCGGTCGACTTCTGTTTGAACCCGCTGGGTGTTCCGTCGCGTATGAACGTCGGTCAGATCCTTGAAACCCACATGGGTTGGGCCGCACGTGGCCTGGGCATCAACATCGACGAGGCGCTGCAGGAATACAAACGCTCCGGTGATCTGACACCTGTGCGCGAAGCAATGCACCACGCCTATGGCGACGATGTCTACGAAGAAGGCATCTCGGGTATGGACGAGGAAACATTGCTGGACGCAGCCAAGAATGTCGCGCGCGGTGTCCCAATCGCCACGCCGGTTTTCGATGGTGCCAAGGAAGCGGATGTCAACGACAGTCTGACACGGGCCGGTTTCGACAGCTCCGGTCAGTCGGTTCTGTTTGACGGCCGCACAGGCGAGCAGTTTGCGCGTCCGGTGACCGTCGGCGTGAAATACCTGCTGAAACTGCACCACCTTGTGGACGATAAAATCCACGCGCGTTCAACTGGTCCATACTCGCTGGTCACCCAGCAGCCATTGGGCGGTAAAGCGCAGTTCGGTGGTCAGCGCTTCGGTGAGATGGAGGTCTGGGCTCTGGAAGCTTACGGCGCTGCATACACCCTGCAGGAGATGCTGACTGTGAAATCGGATGACGTGGCCGGACGGACCAAGGTCTATGAAAGCATCGTCAAAGGCGAAGACAACTTCGAAGCCGGTATTCCGGAATCGTTCAACGTACTTGTGAAAGAGGTACGCGGTCTTGGCCTGAACATGGAACTCCTGGATGCGGAGGAAGACGAGTGAGGCACGCGCCGGGGTTTTCATAAACCCCGGACCGTTTCCTGAAGCAGGAAACACCTCACTCCCTCCGCTTTCGAGACTTATCTAAGGATTTAAGATGAACCAGGAACTGACAAACAACCCGTTCAACCCCGTCGCGCCAATGAAGACGTTCGACGAAATCAAGGTCTCTCTGGCATCGCCAGAGCGGATCCTGTCGTGGTCGTTCGGTGAAATCAAGAAACCAGAAACCATCAACTACCGGACGTTCAAACCAGAGCGTGACGGCCTGTTCTGCGCGCGTATCTTTGGCCCGATCAAAGACTACGAATGCCTGTGCGGCAAATATAAGCGCATGAAGTATCGCGGCGTTGTCTGCGAGAAATGTGGTGTTGAAGTAACGCTGCAAAAGGTCCGTCGCGAGCGTATGGGACACATCGAGCTGGCGTCGCCTGTTGCGCACATCTGGTTCCTCAAGTCGCTGCCGTCGCGCATCGGCCTGATGCTGGACATGACCCTGCGCGATCTGGAACGTGTTCTTTACTTTGAAAACTACGTTGTGATCGAACCCGGTCTGACGGATCTCACCTATGGTCAGATGATGACCGAGGAAGAGTATATGGACGCGCAGGATGCCTATGGCATGGACGCGTTCACCGCCAATATCGGTGCCGAAGCGATCCGCGAAATGCTGGCCGCCATCGATCTGGAAGCTGAAGCAGACCAGTTGCGTGCCGATCTGAAAGAGGCGACCGGCGAACTGAAGCCCAAGAAGATCATCAAGCGTCTGAAAGTCGTTGAATCCTTCCTCGAGTCCGGCAACCGGCCCGAGTGGATGATCATGACCGTCATTCCCGTGATCCCGCCAGAGCTGCGCCCGCTGGTGCCGCTGGACGGTGGCCGTTTCGCGACGTCGGATCTGAACGACCTGTATCGCCGCGTGATCAACCGGAACAACCGCTTGAAGCGTCTGATCGAACTGCGCGCACCTGACATCATCGTTCGCAACGAAAAGCGGATGTTGCAGGAATCCGTCGATGCCTTGTTCGACAACGGCCGTCGCGGCCGCGTCATCACTGGTGCCAACAAGCGCCCGCTGAAGTCGCTGTCCGACATGCTGAAAGGTAAGCAAGGTCGCTTCCGTCAGAACCTTTTGGGTAAGCGCGTCGACTTCTCCGGTCGTTCGGTCATTGTGACCGGCCCCGAGCTGAAGCTGCACCAGTGCGGTCTGCCCAAGAAGATGGCGCTCGAGCTGTTCAAGCCGTTTATCTACTCGCGTCTTGAAGCCAAAGGTCTGTCTTCCACTGTGAAGCAAGCTAAGAAGTTGGTGGAAAAAGAGCGTCCCGAAGTCTGGGACATCCTCGACGAAGTGATCCGCGAACACCCCGTCATGTTGAACCGTGCGCCTACCTTGCACCGTTTGGGCATTCAGGCGTTCGAACCGGTACTGATCGAAGGTAAAGCGATCCAGCTTCACCCGCTGGTCTGTTCCGCTTTTAACGCTGACTTTGACGGCGACCAAATGGCTGTGCACGTGCCGCTTTCGCTGGAAGCACAGCTTGAAGCACGCGTCCTGATGATGTCGACGAACAACGTTCTGTCGCCTGCAAACGGCGCGCCGATCATCGTTCCGTCGCAGGATATGATCTTGGGTCTGTACTACACGACCCTGGAACGCGAAGGCATGCCGGGCGAAGGCATGGTGTTCGGCTCTGTCGAGGAAGTCGAGCACGCGCTTGGTGCCGGTGCGATCCACCTGCACTCCAAGATCAAGGCGCGGATCAAACAGATCGATGCCGAAGGCAACGAGGTGATGAAGCGTTACGATACCACGCCGGGCCGTATCCGCCTTGGCGCGTTGCTGCCGCTGAACGCCAAAGCGCCGTTTGATCTGGTGAACCGTCTGCTGCGTAAGAAAGAAGTGCAGCAGGTCATCGATACGGTCTACCGCTACTGTGGTCAGAAAGAATCCGTTATCTTCTGTGACCAGATCATGACCATGGGCTTCCGTGAAGCTTTCCGTGCCGGCATTTCCTTCGGTAAGGACGACATGCTGATTCCAGAAACCAAGTGGACCTTGGTGGACGAAACGCGCGAGCAGGTTAAAGACTTTGAACAGCAGTACATGGACGGCCTGATCACTCAGGGTGAAAAGTACAACAAAGTCGTCGATGCCTGGTCCAAGTGTAACGACAAGGTCACCGACGCGATGATGGGGGCCATTTCGGCCGAACGTCGCAACGATGACGGCGCGGTGATGGAGCCGAACTCGGTCTACATGATGGCGCACTCCGGTGCGCGTGGCTCGGTCACACAGATGAAACAGCTGGGCGGGATGCGCGGTCTGATGGCGAAGCCGAACGGCGACATCATCGAGACTCCGATTATCTCGAACTTTAAAGAAGGTCTGACCGTTCTGGAGTACTTTAACTCCACCCACGGTGCCCGTAAGGGTCTGTCGGATACCGCTTTGAAAACAGCGAACTCGGGTTACCTGACCCGTCGTCTGGTGGATGTTGCGCAGGACTGTATCGTTCGTATGCATGACTGTGGCACCGAAACCGCGATCACGGCCGAAGCGGCTGTGAACGATGGTGAGGTTGTCTCTTCGCTGGCGGAACGTCTGTTGGGTCGCGTTGCGGCCGATGACATCCTGCGCCCCGGGACCGACGAAGTGTTGGTACCTGCGCAGACTGTGATCGACGAACGTCTGGCTGACATCATCGATGAAGCGGCTGTTCAATCCGCACGGATCCGCAGCCCGCTGACCTGTGAGGCCGAAGAGGGCGTCTGCGCCATGTGCTATGGTCGTGACCTTGCACGCGGTACGCTGGTGAACCAAGGTGAAGCTGTCGGCATTATCGCTGCTCAGTCGATCGGTGAACCCGGCACGCAGCTGACCATGCGTACATTCCACATTGGTGGTGTTGCGCAGGGTGGCCAACAGTCCTTCCTCGAGGCATCGCAGTCCGGTAAGGTCGTGTTCGAGAACGCTCAAACCCTTGAGAACGCCGCAGGCGAGATCATGGTAATGGGCCGGAACATGAAGCTTGCCATCGTTGATGATAACGGCGACGAGCGTGCCAGCCACAAGGTCGGCTACGGGACCAAGCTGTTCGTCAAGGAGGGTCAGTCGATCTTGCGCGGTGACAAGCTGTTCGAATGGGACCCCTACACGCTGCCGATCATCGCGGAGAAATCCGGTATGACCAAGTTCGTCGACCTGACGTCGGGGATCGCGGTCAAGGATGAAACCGATGATGCAACCGGTATGACACAGAAGATCGTGATCGACTGGCGTGCAGCACCCAAAGGCAATGAGCTGAAGCCGGAAATCATTCTGGTGGATGCCGATGGCGAGCCGGTCCGCAACGATGCGGGCAACCCGGTGACCTACCCAATGTCCGTTGATGCCATTCTGTCCGTTGAGGACCAGACTGAAATCAAGGCCGGTGACATCGTTGCGCGTATCCCGCGTGAAGGTGCCAAGACCAAGGATATTACCGGTGGTCTGCCACGTGTTGCGGAACTCTTTGAGGCACGCCGCCCCAAAGACCACGCGATCATCGCCGAGATCGACGGCTACGTCCGCTACGGCAAGGACTACAAAAACAAGCGTCGTATCTCGATCGAGTTGTCCGAGGATCCGGATCACAAGGTCGAATACATGGTGCCTAAGGGTAAGCACATTCCCGTTGCGGAAGGTGACTTTGTCCAGAAGGGCGACTACATCATGGACGGCAACCCCGCGCCGCATGACATCCTCGCGATTATGGGTGTCGAAGCGCTGGCTGACTACATGATCGACGAAGTGCAGGATGTTTATCGTCTGCAGGGCGTTAAGATCAACGATAAGCATATCGAAGTGATCGTGCGTCAGATGTTGCAGAAGTGGGAAGTCCAAGACAGCGGTGATACCACCCTGTTGAAAGGCGAACACGTCGACAAGCAAGAGTTCGACCAGGCCTGTGCCAAAGCGCTGTCCAAAGGCGGGCGTCCTGCGCAGGGCGAACCGATCCTGCTGGGGATTACCAAGGCGTCGCTGCAAACACGCAGCTTCATCTCGGCGGCGTCCTTCCAGGAAACCACACGCGTTCTGACCGAAGCATCGGTTCAGGGTAAGCGCGACAAGCTGGTTGGCCTGAAAGAGAACGTCATCGTGGGCCGTCTGATCCCAGCCGGTACCGGTGGAGCGACGCAGCAGATGCGCAAGGTTGCGACAGATCGTGACAACGTGGTCATCGAGGCCCGTCGCGAAGAAGCCGAAGCCGCAGCACGTCTGGCCGCGCCAGAGCCTACAGCCGACGATGTCGTTGGTGGCGATGTTTTCGACAACGTCCCCAGCGACGACGAAAGCCGCAGCTAAGCCTAGGCTTGATAGCTGACTAACAGAGCCCCCGCCGAGAGATCGGCGGGGGTTTTTCGTTGTGGGGCAGGGGGGATGAAATGTAAACCTCCGCCGAGGGCCGTCTGGCTGCTGAGCTGTGAGATCGTTTATCGAGTGTCCTTATGGACGCACACGAAGACACCCCCCGCATTCAAGTTTTGTCAGTCTCTGATACCGGCCGCCGCCGGCGTTGGTCTGATGACGAAAAAATCCGTATCGTTGAGGAAAGCTTTGGCGACGGCGTGACAGTGGCGGAGGTAGCACGACGCCATGAGGTATCGCGGTCTCAGCTTTATGATTGGCGTTATCGCCATAAGAATGGATTGCTTGGTTCTGGCCCGCAATTTTTGCGCGTTATGAAGATCGAAGATGCTTCTGATGGCACTGACACTGCGCCAGCGCCGCAAGCTCCTGTCATGACTATTGATCTCGGAAAGCGGTGTCGTGTGGCGATCCCGTCAGGTTTTGACATGGAAGCTGCTGCGCAGCTGCTTAACGGCTTGATGGTGCGGTCATGATCGCGTTTCCGGCTGGAACGAAGGTGTGGATTGCAGGTGGTGTGACGGATATGCGCCGAGGCATGAATACTTTGGCGCTGACAGTGCAACAGGGGCTTGGGCGTGATCCGCATGCGGGCGAGATCTTTTGCTTCAGAGGTCGAAAGGGTGACCTGGTGAAGCTGCTCTGGCATGACGGGGTGGGCATGTCGTTATATTTGAAGCGTCTTGAGGCGGGGAAGTTCATCTGGCCGGTGAGCCAAGACGGGACGGCTGTTGCGATATCTGCGGCGCAGTTGGGCTATCTTCTTGAGGGGATAGATTGGCGCAATCCACGCTGGACGCAAAGGCCCAACGCGGCTGGATAATTTATGCTGAAGCGCCTGTTTTTATTGGTATTTAGCGGCTTCTGTGGTAAATATTTGCCATGTCCGACGCCGCTTCCGAAATTGCCAGATTAAGCGCTGCACTTGCCGCGCAGACCGCCCGTGCGCAGGCTGCGGAAACCGAATTGGCGCAGGCTCGCGCTCTGGCCTCCTGCACAGACGCAATGATCCAAGAATTGAAGCTGGAGATCGCCAAGCTTCGGCGTGACAAATATGGCATCACCTCCGAGCGTCGCACGCGGCTGATTGATCAGCTGGAATTGCAGCTTGAGGAATTGGAAGCGGCCGCAACCGAGGATGCGCTGGCAGCTGAGCATGCTGCGGACAAGGCGAACGCCGTGCGTGTCTTCACGCGACGCAAGCCCGTGCGCAAACCGTTCCCCGATCATTTGCCTCGCGAGCGGGTCGTCGTCGAAGCACCTGCCGCCTGCACCTGCTGTGGCTCGGACCGGATCGTAAAGATGGGTGAAGATGTCACCGAGACGCTGGAGGTGATCCCCCGCCAGTGGAAGGTGATCCAAACGGTCCGCGAGAAGTTCACTTGCCGAGCTTGCGAGAAGATCAGCCAACCGCCGGCCCCGTTCCACGCCATTCCGCGCGGTTGGGCAGGGCCGCAACTGATCGCGATGATCGCCTTCGACAAGTATGGACAACATCAACCTTTGAACCGGCAATCCGAGCGCATTGCACGGGAGGGGATTGATCTGAGCCTGTCCACCTTGGCTGATCTGATCGGCCATACCTGTGTGGCGCTGGCCCCCATTCATGCGTTAATCGCGCGCCACGTGCTGGATGCTGGCCGTTTGCATGGTGACGATACCACCGTGCCGCTACTGGCGCGTGGTGGCGCAAAAACGGCGCGACTGTGGACCTATGTGCGCGACGATCGACCGTGGGGTGGGGGTGCGCCACCTGCCGCACTCTTCCACTTCTCAACAGATCGCCGGAAAGAACACCCGACACGGCATCTGGCCGAATGGCACGGTGTTCTTCAGTCGGACGTCTATGGCGGCTACAATGATTTGTATCTCGCAGATCGTAGCCCGGGCCCGGTCCGTAGTGCGCTGTGTTGGAGCCACGCAAGACGCAAGTTCTTTGAACTGGCCGACATCAAGGCCATAGCCCGCAAAGGTAAAAAGGTAGCAAAAGAAATCTCGCCCATCGCGCTGGACGCTGTGACGCGGATCGATGCGATCTTTGCGGCCGAGCGTAACATCACCGGCCTGTCAGATGCAGCGCGTCGTGAAGCTCGCCAGCAGTGGGTAGCGCCGATGGTCAATGATCTGCATGATTGGATGCAGGCCGAGCGGGCTCGGATGTCAAAGCACAACCCAGTTGCCAAGGCGATCAACTACATGCTCGAGGGCACAGGTCGCTGGGAGGCCTTCACCGCATTCCTTGATGACGGGCGTCTCTGCCTCACGAACAATGCCGCCGAACGGGCGCTCAGAGGGATCGCATTGGGCAGAAAGTCATGGCTTTTTGCAGGGTCTGAACGCGGTGGCGACAGGGCAGCCTTCATGTATACCCTCATTGTCACAGCAAAGATGAACGACATCGACCCGCAGGCATGGATGGCAGACGTCTTGGCGCGACTGCCCGAGATGCCTGTGTCACGCTTGCCAGAGCTGTTACCCTGGAATTGGAAGGCCGCCATAGGATTGAAGAGGATTGCTGCATGACGCTGGTCGCGCGCATCAAGGTCACATTGTCCGATGTCGAGCCTCAGGTGCTTCGACGCTTTGATGTGCCCCTCAAGATCAAGCTGAACCGCCTGCATGATGTGATCCAGGCTGCCATGGGATGGACTGACAGTCACTTGTATGAGTTCAGAGCCGGTGGCAGCGGCTGGGGCGTGCCAGACCCAGATGGTTTTTACGATGGCCCGATGCCCGCCAGCAAAACCAGCCTGCTTGACGTGATCGAAGATGTGGGAACCAAGACCATCCATTACATCTATGACTTTGGCGACAACTGGCACCACGTGATCAAGATCGAGAAAATCGATGGCTCTATCGCGGGCGCCGCATATCCACGCCTTGTCAGGGCTATCGGTGCTTGCCCTCCGGAGGATGTGGGTGGCTTCTCCGGCTACGCTGACTTCCTCGATGCCATAGCCGACCCCAAGCACGAAGAACACAGCCAGATGCTGGAATGGTATGGGGGGCAGTTCGACCCGGATGAGGCAGAGATCGGCCGCATCCTCGATAACTTCGAGCGTCTTGCAAAGAAATGGGCCCCGAAACCGCGCAAACCAAAAGCCGCACCCAAACGCCTCTGATCAATACGGCGCGCCCACGGCCTTCGCCGAATGCTTACGATGAAATAGCGTCGAAAATTTGCGCAGGTGGGCTGGTTTTCCACTGCGGCTTGCGCCAATGATAAGCCAACCTAATAAACTGAAAGCCACCCGATGTCGCCAAACCTTGCCGGAGCACTTTTCATGATGGGCTCCATGGCGGCCTTTGTGTTGAACGACACGATGACCAAGACGACCGGCGGGGCGGTGCCCCTGTTCCAACTGCTGTTCTTGCGCGGTGTGATCTCTATCTCGTTGATCGTGATGCTTTGGGGGCGGCTCGGCCCGATGCACCTGCGTCTTAGCCGGCGCGATTGGAAACTGGTCGCAATCCGGTCTGGTGCCGAAGTCGGGGCGAGCTTTTTCTTCGTGACCGCGTTGTTCAATATGCCCTTGGCGAACCTCAGCGCCATTCTGCAATCCCTGCCGCTGACGGTGACTTTGGGCGCGGCGCTGGTCTATCGCGAAAAGGTCGGCTGGCGGCGCTTCTCTGCGATCCTTGTGGGGTTCTTCGGCGTGATCCTGATCGTCAAGCCGGGCACCGAGGGCTTCAACATCTGGTCGATCTACGCGCTGATCGCGGTGTTCTTCGTTACCGTGCGCGACCTCAGCACCCGCCGTCTGTCGAAGGAGGTGCCGTCGATGACCGTGACCTTCGCCGCTGTGCTGGCCGTGACGGCATTTTCGACCTTCGCGCAGTTCACCACGCCGTGGGCTCCGGTCTCTTCCGCGCATTGGATCGCCATTACGGCGGCCGCGGTCTTTGTGCTGATGGGGTATTATTTCAGCGTGCAGACGATGCGGGTGGGCGACGTATCGTTCATCGCGCCGTTCCGCTACACAGGGTTGATCTGGGCGCTTATTCTCGGGTGGTTGGTGTTCGGCGACTGGCCGGTGCCGTCAACGCTCGCCGGGGCCTCTATCGTCGCTGCGACGGGGCTGTTCACACTCTACCGTGAACGCATCACTACCCGCCCGCTGCCGCCGCTTTAACCTTTGGCAAAGACGCGGCGCACAGTGCAGATGTCGATGGCAAAGCGGTCCTTGAACAGGATCTCTTCCTCGGAGCTGAGTGGGGATAGGTCGACCGCCCGTGCATTCTTTTGGCGTGAATCGTTAAATCCATTGTGGCCGCGGACATACATCGCAGGGTCGGGAAAGCTGAGCGCAGGCATGAAGCGGGGCAGCTTGTCGTGGGCAAAGTTCATGATCGTAAGCGGACACCCCGCGTTCACGAACATGGCCAACGCCGCGGTGTAGAACGGCCGGAACGACGGGGTCGCCGCGATACCATCCGCGCCGAACTCGGCCACGTAGCCCTTGTTCCAGTCAAGCGCGACGGATTTGTGCTGGACCAGTAGCGGGGCGGCGTCATCAACAGCTTTACGCAACTTGGCCACGAAATCGACCGCAATTGCGTCGTCGTCATCAAAGCGGAATTGCACACAGGGTTCAGAGCGCGCGTGGCGGGCCTTGTTCAGAATTTCCTTCATCACCTCGCGGTGCGGGCGTGGCGGCTCTACCACAATCCGCGCTTGGGGTAGGGGGGCGAGCAGGGCCCTGAGACGTTCCAGATGGACAGGGGGAAAGCGATCGCCGATCAGCACGATCATTTCGAAATCCGGGTCTGTTTGCGCCATCAGGCAGGGCAGGGCGACGGTTTCGAACAGGCGGAACCTTTCTTCAAGCCGCGCAGGATCATAAAGGTAGGCGATACGATCAGCGGTGGTGTCATGCCCGACCTGAAACCCGCCAAGCGCCGGATAGGAAAAGCGGCATAGCCCAAGTACCTGCATCGTGATCCGCCCTGTCCGAATAATGTGGCGTAAATATGCGCGGTAGCCGGGGTGTCTTGCAAGGTGGAATACCCGTTTGGCGTGCCGTGGGCGGCTTGGGGGCGGGGGCTGTTGACAGCGTGGACGACTCTGCCTATACGCCCCTTATCTCGGATGCGGGGGTCGCCCTGCTTTGCCGACATCATATCTACTGTGGTCACGATCCGGTCTACTGCTGACTCGATCCTCTGTTACCCCACCGCTTCGTTTTCCTCGGTACGGGAACGCTGCGGTGATTTTGCTTTGCGCCAGTGGTGTAGGGCGAAAGATAGGCTTCGTGGACGTGCGAAGTGACCGAATTTGAAACCGCACTGGGGTCCGCCCCGCTGCACCACTTATGTGAGCTAAACGGGGATAAAACCGGAATGCCAACGATCCAACAGCTGATCCGCAAACCGCGCCAGCCTAAAATCAAACGTTCGAAATCCATGCACCTGCAAGAATGCCCGCAAAAGCGCGGCGTTTGTACACGTGTTTACACCACCACACCTAAGAAGCCGAACTCGGCCATGCGTAAGGTTGCCAAAGTGCGCCTGACCAACGGTTTCGAAGTCATCAGCTACATCCCGGGTGAATCGCACAACCTGCAAGAACACTCCGTTGTTCTGATCCGCGGCGGCCGTGTAAAAGACCTTCCCGGTGTGCGCTACCACATCCTGCGCGGTGTTCTCGATACGCAAGGCGTTAAAGACCGTAAGCAGCGTCGCTCCAAATATGGTGCAAAGAAGCCAAAGTAATTTGGGTCGGTTTGGGGTCGCGCATCGCGGATACACGATGCCGGATCCCGCCGCCCGCCATGTTTTCCCGTAAGGGAGTGAGCCGAGTAAGACTGAGCGCCGGACGATCGGGGTGCAATATGCACCAGACGCACTGGACCAAACCTGCCTCGGCAACTGACAATTAGGAGCTTTAAATGTCACGTCGTCACGCCGCTGAAAAACGCGAAGTACTGCCAGACGCCAAGTACGGTGATCTGGTTCTCACCAAATTCATGAACAACCTGATGATCGACGGTAAGAAGTCGGTTGCCGAGCGTATCGTTTACAACGCGATGAACCGTGTTGAAGACAAAATCAAACGCGCGCCCATCGAAGTCTTCCACGAAGCGCTGGACAACATCAAGCCGTCCGTCGAAGTGCGTTCGCGCCGCGTTGGTGGTGCCACGTATCAGGTTCCTGTCGAAGTACGCCCCGAGCGTCGCGAAGCACTGGCGATCCGCTGGTTGATCAAAGCGTCCCGCGCCCGCAACGAGAACACCATGGAAGAGCGCCTTGCAGGTGAGCTTCTGGACGCTGTTCAATCGCGCGGTACTGCTGTTAAGAAGCGCGAAGACACCCACAAGATGGCCGACGCGAACAAAGCGTTCAGCCACTACCGCTGGTAATTCGGGCGGCATAAGCCGTTCCCGTCGCGTCCCACCCCGGGGCGCGATTTATCCGTTTCAGATATATTCGAGGAAGCAGCCCAATGGCACGCGACTATCCGCTCTCACGCTACCGCAATTTCGGCATCATGGCCCACATCGACGCAGGCAAAACCACCTGCTCCGAACGGATCCTGTTTTACACTGGTAAGTCCCACAACATCGGCGAAGTGCACGACGGTGCCGCTACGATGGACTGGATGGAGCAGGAGCAGGAACGCGGTATTACAATTACCTCCGCTGCGACGACAACTTTCTGGCAGCGCCAGGAAGAGCCAACAGCCGACGCGACATCCGACACCAAGTACCGGATGAACATCATCGACACCCCCGGCCACGTTGACTTCACCATCGAAGTTGAACGTTCGCTGGCCGTTCTTGACGGCGCGGTTGCTGTTCTTGACGCCAACGCCGGTGTTGAGCCCCAGACCGAAACCGTTTGGCGCCAAGCGGACCGCTACAAGGTTCCACGCATCGTTTTCGTCAACAAAATGGACAAAATCGGCGCTGACTTCTTCAACTGCGTGAAGATGATCAAAGACCGTACCGGTGCGACACCTGCGCCGATCCAAATTCCGATCGGTGCCGAAACCGAGCTGGAAGGCATGATCGATCTGGTTACCATGAAAGAATGGGTCTGGGCCGGTGAAGATCTTGGCGCGAGCTGGGAACAACGCGAAATCCGTGCCGAGTTGAAAGACCTGGCCGACGAATGGCGCGCGCATCTGATCGAGACTGCGGTCGAGATGGATGACGAAGCCATGGAAAACTACCTGATGGACGGCGCAGAGCCTGACGTCGACACCCTGCGCGGTCTGATCCGTAAAGGGACACTGGCGATCAAGTTCATCCCCGTACTCTGCGGCTCCGCGTTCAAGAACAAAGGTGTTCAGCCTCTGTTGAACGCTGTTATCGACTATCTGCCATCCCCGATGGACGTTGTTGACTACATGGGCTTCAAACCAGGCGACGAGACAGAGACACGTAACATCCCACGCCGTGCGGATGACGACATGGCCTTCTCCGGTCTGGCGTTCAAAATCATGAACGACCCCTTTGTTGGCTCGCTGACCTTTACCCGCATCTACTCCGGTGTGCTGAACAAGGGCGACACGCTCTTGAACTCCACCAAAGGTAAGAAAGAGCGCGTCGGTCGTATGATGATGATGCACTCCAACGATCGTGAAGAAATTCAAGAAGCGTTCGCGGGCGACATCATCGCGCTGGCAGGTCTGAAAGACACAACAACCGGTGACACGCTTTGCGCCGTCAACGACCCTGTTGTTCTTGAAACAATGACCTTCCCAGATCCGGTTATCGAAATCGCGGTTGAGCCTAAAACCAAGGCTGACCAAGAGAAGATGTCCACCGGTCTGGCGCGTCTGGCTGCAGAAGATCCCTCCTTCCGCGTTGAAACGGATCTGGAATCCGGTCAGACCATCATGAAGGGCATGGGCGAACTTCACCTCGACATTCTGGTGGACCGTCTGCGTCGTGAATTCAAAGTTGAAGCGAACATCGGTGCGCCTCAGGTTGCCTACCGCGAGACCATCTCGCGCGAAGCAGAAATCACCTACACCCACAAGAAACAGTCCGGTGGTTCCGGTCAGTTCGCCGAGGTGAAGATGATCCTGATGCCAACCGAGCCAGGCGAAGGCTATTCCTTCGAAAGCCGCATCGTTGGTGGTGCCGTTCCGAAAGAATACATCCCAGGCGTCGAAAAAGGGATCAACTCGGTCATGGACTCCGGTCCTTTGGCGGGCTTCCCGGTCATCGACTTCAAGGTTGCTCTGATCGACGGTAAATTCCACGACGTCGACTCCAGCGTTCTTGCGTTTGAAATCGCGGCCCGTATGGGTATGCGCGAAGGCATGCGTAAAGCTGGTGCGAAACTGCTCGAACCGATCATGAAAGTCGAAGTTATCACTCCTGAGGACTACACAGGCGGGATCATCGGCGATCTGACATCGCGTCGCGGTCAGGTTCAGGGGCAGGACACACGCGGGAACGCAATCGCGATCGACGCACAGGTGCCGCTGGCCAACATGTTCGGCTACATCAACACGCTGCGTTCGATGTCGTCGGGTCGTGCGAACTTCACCATGCAGTTCTCGCACTACGAACCTGTTCCGCAGAACATCTCTGACGAGATCCAAGCGAAATTCGCGTAACTGGCGCGTTGCAATAACTGGGACGGCGGGGATAACCCCGCCCTACCCAAACCGTAGGGTGGGTGTCCAACCCACCGCCCAATTTGAAAACCAAGGAGGCCACCATGGCTAAGGCAAAGTTTGAACGTAATAAACCACACGTTAACATCGGTACCATTGGTCACGTTGACCACGGCAAAACCACGTTGACCGCGGCGATCACCAAGTACTTCGGCGACTTCCGCGCCTATGACCAGATTGACGGCGCGCCCGAAGAAAAAGCACGCGGCATCACCATCTCGACCGCACACGTTGAGTATGAGACCGAAGGTCGTCACTACGCCCACGTCGACTGCCCAGGCCACGCTGACTATGTGAAAAACATGATCACCGGTGCGGCGCAGATGGACGGCGCGATCCTGGTTGTGAACGCTGCTGATGGCCCCATGCCACAGACCCGCGAGCACATCCTGCTGGGCCGTCAGGTCGGCATCCCCGCCATGGTTGTCTACATGAACAAAGTAGACCAGGTGGACGATGAAGAACTGCTGGAACTGGTTGAAATGGAAATCCGCGAACTGCTGTCTTCCTACGACTACCCAGGCGACGACATCCCTGTGATCCCCGGTTCCGCTCTGGCGGCGATGGAAGGCCGTGACGAGAACATCGGCGAGAACTCCATCCGCAAGCTGATGGAAGAAGTCGACAACTACATCCCAACACCAGAGCGCGCTGTTGACCAGCCGTTCCTGATGCCTGTGGAAGACGTCTTCTCGATCTCCGGTCGTGGTACAGTTGTGACCGGCCGTGTTGAGCGTGGCGTGATCAACGTTGGCGACGAAATCGAAATCGTTGGCATCCGCGACACCAAGAAAACCACATGTACCGGCGTTGAAATGTTCCGCAAACTGCTGGACCGTGGGGAAGCTGGCGACAACATCGGCGCCCTGCTGCGCGGTATCGACCGTGAAGGCGTTGAGCGTGGTCAGGTTCTGTGTAAGCCAGGTTCGGTTAAGCCGCACACGAAGTTCACAGCCGAAGCCTATATCCTCACCAAAGAAGAGGGTGGCCGTCACACGCCGTTCTTCGCGAACTACCGTCCACAGTTCTACTTCCGGACCACAGACGTCACCGGTACCGTTCAGCTGCCAGAAGGCACTGAAATGGTTATGCCTGGCGACAACCTGCAGTTCGACGTGGAACTGATCGCCCCCATCGCGATGGAAGACGGTCTGCGCTTCGCGATCCGCGAAGGCGGTCGTACCGTTGGCGCGGGCGTGGTTTCCAAAATCACCGAGTAAGCCATCCCGCGGGTCACCCCGCGCACCGGCGACAAGACGAAGGCCGCTCCCAATCGGGGCGGCCTTTTTCGTGGCTTAGGGGCGTGCGGTGCTGGCTGTGACACTACTGCTTTGACCGCTGATTGCGGTCGTACTGGGCGGATTTGAGCGAAACCTCGGATTCCCCCCTTGCCACATGGCGCGACTCGACCTATAGAGCGCAAGTCTCAGCGGGGTGCGTTTTTACGCGCCCCGTTTGATTTACGACAAAACGCAATGAAGGGCCGTGATGAGGCGTCTCTTCCTCTTCGTTTCTACTCCCAATGAGGGATGATGACATATGGCACAAAGCCAAAATATCCGCATCCGTTTGAAGGCGTTCGATTACCGCGTGCTGGATGCGTCCACACAGGAAATCGTTAACACCGCCAAGCGTACCGGTGCATCTGTTCGCGGCCCAATCCCGCTGCCGAACAAGATCGAAAAATTCACAGTTCTGCGTGGCCCACACGTTGACAAGAAATCCCGTGACCAGTTCGAAATCCGCACGCACAAGCGTCTGCTGGATATCGTTGATCCGACCCCCCAGACCGTGGACGCGCTGATGAAGCTCGACCTGGCCGCTGGTGTGGACGTCGAGATCAAGCTGCAGTCATAAGCGTAGGAGGGTAATAATATGTTGCGCTCAGGCGTTATTGCAAAAAAGATGGGCATGACCCGTTTGTTCATGGAAGACGGCAAGCAGATCCCTGTGACCGTTCTTCAGCTCGACAAACTGCAGGTTGTTGCTCAGCGTACCCCCGAGAAGGACGGCTACACAGCTGTTCAGCTTGGTGCAGGTACAGCTAAGGCCAAGCGGACGTCGCAGGCCATGCGTGGTCACTTTGCTGCGGCAAAGGTTGAACCCAAGCGTAAGGTTGCGGAGTTCCGTGTGGACCCCGAAGCCATGTTGAACGTTGGCGAAGAAATCATCGCCGATCACTACTTTGCTGGTCAGTATGTTGACGTTGCAGGCACCTCCATCGGTAAAGGTTTTGCCGGTGCGATGAAACGCCACAACTTTGGCGGTCTGCGTGCGACACACGGTGTTTCGATCTCTCACCGTTCGCATGGTTCGACAGGTCAGTGTCAGGATCCAGGCAAGGTTTTCAAAGGCAAGAAAATGGCCGGTCACATGGGTGCTGCCCGTGTTACCACGCAGAACCTCGAAGTTGTCAAAACTGACAGCGCACGCGGTCTGATCATGGTCAAAGGTGCCGTACCAGGCTCCAAAGGTGGTTGGGTGACTGTTAAGGACGCGGTGAAAAAGCCGTTCCCAGCAGACGCGATCCTGCCTGCCGCTTTGAAATCCGCCGCTGACGAAGCCGCGAAAGCCGCTGAAGAAGCCGCCGCAGCAGCCGCTGCAGAGGCCGAAGCAGAAGCAGCACGCTTGGCAGAAGAGCAAGCAGCGACCGAAGCTGCCGCACTTGCCGAAGCCGAAGCATCCATTGAGTTGGACAAGAAGGAAGGTGACGAATGAAACTTGATGTCATCAAACTCGACGGCGGCGCAGCCGGTTCGGTAGACTTGGACGAGGCCCTGTTCGGTCTTGAGCCACGCGCCGACATTCTGCACCGTGTTGTCCGCTGGCAGCGTAACAACGCGCAGCAGGGTACGCACAAGGTCAAGACACGGTCCGAGGTCAGCTATTCGACCAAGAAGATCTATCGTCAGAAAGGCACCGGCGGCGCACGCCACGGCGCACGTTCTGCACCGATCTTCCGTTCGGGTGGTATCTACAAGGGTCCAACCCCTCGTAGCCATGGCCACGACCTGACCAAGAAGTTCCGCAAACTGGGTCTGCGCCACGCTTTGTCTTCCAAGGCAAAAACCGGCAACCTGGTCATCATCGACGATGCCACATCCGATGGGAAAACCGCTGCTTTGGCCAAACAGGTTAAGAACCTGGGCTGGAAACGCGCGTTGATCATCGACGGTGCCTCGGTAAATGAGAACTTCTTGCAAGCCGCGCGCAACATCGAAGGTCTGGATATCCTGCCGACGATGGGTGCAAACGTCTATGACATCCTCAAGCGTGACACTCTCGTGATCACCAAAGCGGGGATCGAAGCACTGGAGGCCCGTTTGAAATGAGCGCCAAGCACGAACATTACGATGTGATCCGCAAGCCGATCATCACTGAAAAAGCGACAATGGCTTCCGAGCACAATGCAGTCGTTTTCGAAGTTGCGATCGACAGCAACAAGCCAATGATCAAAGAAGCTGTTGAGGCTCTCTTTGGTGTCAAGGTGAAGGCCGTGAACACGACCATCACCAAAGGCAAGGCAAAGCGTTTCCGAGGCCAGATGGGTCGCCGGAAAGACGTGAAGAAGGCTTACGTTACGCTTGAAGAAGGTAACTCCATCGACGTATCCACCGGTCTGTAAGTCAGCCTGGACGTAAAAGTTAAAGGGCCCCTCGCTGCAAGGCGGGGGGCCTTTTCCGTTTTCAGGGCGGTGGTGCCTGGATGATACCCGCTGCGCATGTCGCGCGGGAACCTGCCGACCTACGGCGCGTTGACCTTGCACATCACGTCAAAGGAATGGCCCCGCTGAATGGTGGCCGGCTTTGCCCGAAGGGATAGCGCCACAATGTCGACCAACTCCGTCCAGTCCACCCGATCAGAGATCCTGTCTCATAATGACCCCGACGATTTCGCCTGGGCCGTGCCGATCATGCGGACGGGGTATGCCGGGCGCGGATTGGTTTACCTTGTCGTGGCCGGGCTGTCGCTCTGGTCCGTTGTATCTGGTGGTCAGGCCGAGGGCACCAAGTCGACGCTGCAGTCGTTAGACGGCGCGACGGGGGTTGCAGTGATTTTTGCGATCGCCACGGGCATGTTCGCCTATGCGATCTGGCGCGCAGTTGATAGCTTTTGGGATCTTGAGGCATATGGCAGCGGGGCCAAGGGCATCGTTGCGCGGTTCGGGATGCTGGTCACAGGCCTGATCCACGGTGCCATCGGTGCGCTGGCTGTGACGGTGCTGGGGGTGGCGTCGTCTGGCTCTAGCAGTAAGGAGTTGCTGAACCAGTTTTTGCAGACCACAGCGGGCGTGTGGGTTGTGGGCGGGATCGGTCTGGCGACGATGGGCACGGGGTTCTACTATTTCTACAAGGCCGCGTCGCAGTCGTATCGCGAACATTTGGAAGCGAACCACTTTACCCTGCATTGGAATCCGCTGTTGCGTATCGGCGTGGCTGCGCAGGGTGTCGTGGTGCTGATCATCGGTGGTTTGATCGCCTATGCCGCGATAAGCGCCAATGCGTCGAGTGCAGGCGGCATTGATGCGGCGTTTGAATGGTTGCACCAGCAGGCCTACGGACGGGTGCTGGTTGGGCTGCTCTGTACTGGATTGCTGATGTTTTCGCTGTTCTGCTTTGTGAATGCGGTCTACCGTATTGTACCGAAGGCTGCCGACCCGTCGGTTGAAAGCGTCGCGCGCAAGGTCAAGGCGATGGCGTCCTGACGGGCACCGCGTAGGTCTACGTCGGGTTTTCGAGACTATTCCCGAACGCTCCCTTGACCCTCGGCTGATCCTCCCCTAAACGACCCCATCGGCAGTGCCCCGGATTCGTCCGGGGCTGTGTCGTTTTGCGCATTGGTGAGTTCTAGCCACGCGCGAGGTTGGGCAAAGGGGTTCTTTGTCTGGCATTTCAAATTGGGGACCTTCGGGGCCCTACAACCATCTCGGCACCAGCACGACGGGGCCGGGGACAAGCAAAACGGAAGACAGAGAACATGGCACTCAAGTCGTACAAACCGACGACGCCAGGCCAGCGTGGGCTGGTACTGATCGACCGTTCGGAGCTTTGGAAAGGCCGCCCGGTCAAATCCCTTACACAGGGTTTGACCAAATCTGGCGGTCGGAACAACACCGGACGGATCACAATGCGTCGCACAGGCGGTGGGGCAAAGCGCCTTTACCGTATCGTCGATTTCAAGCGCAACAAGCTGGACATGTCCGCGGTTGTCGCACGTATCGAATATGACCCTAACCGGACCGCATTCATCGCACTGATCCAGTACGAAGACGGCGAACAGGCTTACATCCTGGCCCCACAGCGTATCGCTGTTGGCGACAAGGTGATTTCCTCGGCCAAGGCCGACATCAAGCCTGGGAACGCTATGCCATTTTCGGGCATGCCAATCGGTACAATCGTTCACAACATCGAAATGAAGCCAGGCAAAGGCGGCCAGATCGCACGCGCCGCCGGTACCTACGCACAGTTCGTAGGCCGTGATGGTGGATACGCTCAGATCCGTTTGTCCTCGGGCGAACTGCGTCTGGTGCGTCAGGAATGCATGGCCACCGTTGGTGCCGTGTCCAACCCTGACAACTCCAACCAGAACTACGGTAAAGCGGGCCGCATGCGTCACAAGGGTATCCGCCCTTCGGTACGTGGTGTTGTTATGAACCCGATCGACCACCCTCACGGTGGTGGTGAAGGCCGTACATCGGGTGGTCGTCACCCTGTTACGCCTTGGGGCAAGCCCACGAAGGGTGCAAAAACCCGCAACAAGAACAAAGCGTCCAGCAAGCTTATCCTACGCTCGCGCCACGCCAAGAAGAAGGGGCGTTAATAGATGTCTCGTTCAGTATGGAAAGGTCCTTTTGTTGACTCTTATGTCCTCAAGAAGGCCGAAGCCTCCCGCGAAAGCGGTCGCAGCGAAGTGATCAAAATCTGGTCGCGCCGTTCCACGATCCTGCCACAGTTTGTTGGCCTGACGTTCGGCGTGTACAACGGTCACAAGCATATCCCAGTAAACGTCAGCGAAGAAATGATCGGTCAGAAGTTTGGTGAGTATTCGCCAACTCGCACCTATTATGGTCACGCAGCTGACAAAAAAGCGAAGCGGAAATAAGCCATGAGCAAGGATAAAAATCCCCGCCGCGTGGCTGACAACGAAGCCCGTGCAAAACTGCGCATGCTTCGCACAAGCCCGCAGAAACTGAACCTCGTCGCCGCGATGATCCGTGGCAAGAAGGTAGACAAGGCCCTGACGGACCTGACCTTCTCGAAAAAGCGGATCGCACAGGACGTGAAGAAATGTCTTCAGTCCGCCATCGCGAACGGCGAAAACAACCACAACCTTGACGTGGATGAACTGGTCGTTGCCGAAGCATATGTCGGCAAGAACCTGATCATGAAGCGTGGTCGTCCACGTGCGCGTGGCCGTTTCGGCAAGATCATCAAGCCGTTTTCGGAAATCACGATTGTCGTGCGTCAAGTTGAGGAGCAAGCCTGATGGGTAACAAAGTAAATCCGATCGGTATGCGTCTTCAGGTCAACCGCACCTGGGACAGCCGCTGGTACGCCGATACGAAGGACTATGGTGATCTTCTGCTCGAAGACCTCGCCATCCGTGACTTCATCAAGAAAGAATGTGCACAGGCCGGTATCGCCCGTGTGATCATCGAACGCCCACACAAGAAGTGCCGCGTCACGATCCACACAGCGCGCCCCGGTGTGATCATCGGCAAGAAAGGTGCAGACATCGAAGGTCTGCGTCAGAAAATCGCCAAGATCACCAAATCTGACCTGCACCTCAACATCGTTGAAGTGCGCAAGCCAGAGCTGGACGCAGCCCTTGTTGGTGAATCCATCGCACAGCAGCTGGAACGCCGGGTCTCTTTCCGTCGCGCCATGAAGCGAGCGGTACAGAACGCCATGCGTATGGGTGCCCTGGGTATCCGTGTGAACGTTGCTGGTCGTCTGGGTGGTGCAGAAATCGCGCGTACCGAATGGTACCGTGAAGGCCGCGTGCCGCTCCACACTCTGCGTGCCGACATCGATTACGCGCATGTTGAAGCGTCGACCGCTTACGGCATCATCGGGATCAAAACCTGGATCTTCAAAGGCGAGATCATGGAACATGACCCGGCTGCGCGTGACCGCAAGGCACAAGAAATGCAAGACGGCCCAGCACCACGCGGTGCCGGCGGTCGTCGCTAAGGGGGAATGAAAGATGCTACAACCAAAGCGTACTAAATTCCGCAAGCAGCACAAAGGCCGTATCAAAGGTGTGGCAAAGGGCGGGTCTGACCTGAACTTTGGTACCTACGGTCTGAAGGCTCTCGAGCCCGAGCGTGTAACTGCACGTCAGATCGAAGCTGCTCGTCGTGCCATGACGCGTCACATGAAGCGTCAAGGCCGTGTCTGGATCCGTATTTTCCCGGATGTACCTGTCACCGCAAAGCCCATCGAAGTTCGTATGGGTAAAGGTAAAGGTTCCGTGGATCGTTGGGTCTGCAAGGTCAAGCCAGGCCGTGTTATGTTCGAAATCGACGGTGTCGCCGAGGACGTTGCACAAGAAGCTCTGCGTCTTGCCGCGATGAAGCTGCCTATCAAAACCCGCGTCGTTGTACGCGAAGATTGGTAAGACCTTCGCTTCGACATCTGTCGGAGGAATGAATAGAAAAGCCCCCGCTGAGACATCAGCGGGGGCTTTTATTTTTGTCGGTCTCTGTAAGGGTTAGGTAAATAGCGTGGCGGGGCGGCGTGCCAGTTTTTGCCAGACCATCGCGATGACAATGGTCATGCCCACATGCCCCACGAAGGATGACTGCGTGTAGGTGCCAAAACCCATCATGAAGCTACGCCCCATCAGCGGTGCCAAAATACCTTGGGCGACAAACCACAAGATGACTCCGGCCAGGGCACCCGCACCGAAATAGCCGAGCTGGGTCATCCGCTTGGTCAGATAGACCACCGCTGCAAATCCTAACGCGCCAATCAGGAAGTGGACGGCGAAGGCCGCGCCGTAAGTCAGGTCGAGGCCCAAAAGCTTTTTGCTTAGCCCGATGACCAGGTTCGCGGGCTCTAGCTTGACGCCGAACAGGACGGGAGAGGCGAGCCATGCGTAGGCCTCGAATGTGAGTTCGCCGACCAGACCGGCAAGGGCAAGGGCAAGGGCGGGCAGGGGGCTTTGGTTTGGGGTATCCACGTGGGGCTTCCTTATGTGCGCATCGTTTACGGTAACGGGGTCGAGATGGCACCGGGACACATGCAATCCTAGTCACAAGCTGTTGAACCCGCGGTGACGTGATCCAGCCCGCGATTTTTGAAACATTAATGCACGATGAATAAGCGGCGGCAGGGTCTAGCCAGCGCAAGGCGTGGCGCATAGGCTCGGGCTAACCTGCCTATAGGAGCTGACATGAAACATGTGCCCAAGCCCACCACCGACGAAGACCTGATCAAAGCATTTCTTGAGAAGGGGGGTACGATCAAAAAGGGCAAGACCAAGCCGATGCCGGATGATCTGGGGCTTAGCAATAATCAGTGGGGCAATAAGCTGACCAAAGAGGAAAAGGCCGCGATCAAAGAGCAAGAGGCGGCGCGCAAGGCAACGCCGCCCAAACGTGGTTAACCCCAGGCGTAGTTGAACGAGACCGAGATGCGATCGTCTTCGGACATGTTCATCGGCACTTCGTGCCGCAGCCAGCTTTCCCAAAGCAGCACGTCGCCGACGACGGGTTCTGCATAGACGAACTGGCGCAGCTCCCGCGGGGCGTCTTTCTTGCGACCGGGGGCAGCCATCATCATCGGCAGCCGCGGATCTTCGAGCTTAAGCGCGCTCGTGCCTTCGGGCATCGCCACATAGGTCGTGCCGGAGATCACCGAATGGGGATGGATATGCGCCGTATGGATACCGCCTTCGGGTAGGATGTTAATCCAGAGATCTTCAAGCTTGAGCTTGCGCCCGTCCAGATCAAACGCCAGTTCCTTTGCAAAAGCTTTGACGTGTTTATCCAGCGCTTTCTTGACCGTCTTGAAGATCGGGAAGCGCCACGGCAGATCGGTGAGCGATGCATAGCTGGTGTAGCCCGGGAAATCATGTTCCTCGCACCATTCCTGCCCGGCCTCGTCATCCTCGGCGATGGACAGGCACGCGGCCTCCAGCTCGGCCGGATCAACGGGTTGACCGTGCTCGGACAGGGCGGCGCGGTAAAGACGGGTGACGAAAAGGGATTCTATCTGTGACATAGGGCCGTTCTATATCAGCCTGTTCTGGGTGGCGATACGGTTTTATAGAAAGCTTGCTTGCCAAACAGGGGTAGGGCCTGTAGAGGAACCTTTCACATGAACTCCACCAGAATCATGGTCACCCATAAGGGGCCTACTGGTGATGTCGAAAGGAAGAGGCGATGAACGCCAAAGAACTGCACGACAAGACGCCGGATCAACTCCGCGATGAGCTTTTTAACCTGAAAAAAGAATCCTTCAACCTGCGTTTCCAGCAAGCCACAGGCCAGCTGGAAAACTCCGCACGTTTGAAGACCGTTAAGCGTGACGTCGCACGTGTCAAAACCGTTCTGAACCAGAAAGCCGCTGCCGCGGCATCTGCTGAATAATAGGAGCCTGAGAGTATGCCCAAACGTATCCTGACAGGCACCGTGACAAGCGATGCCAACGCACAGACAGTAACCGTTTCCGTAGAGCGTCGCTTTACGCACCCGGTTCTGAAGAAAACCATCCGTAAGTCCAAAAAATACCGGGCGCACGATGAGAACAACACATTCAAAGTGGGCGACGCTGTTCGCATCATCGAATGTGCACCAAAGTCGAAAACCAAACGTTGGGAAGTGCTGCAAGCCGCTGAGGCTTAAGGTACTGCTCGCTCGGGCCTGAGGTCCTTGTTTCCCTTGACTCTGAGGGCGGCAAGGCCCAAAGGCACGAGCGAGGTGCCCATTTCGGGCGGACCAATATAATCGAAACCCTGGGGTTAGGGCACGCATCGCCCCCCAGAAGGTCGGGAGAAACCAAATGATCCAGATGCAGACCAACCTGGATGTTGCTGACAACAGCGGCGCGCGCCGTGTTCAGTGCATCAAGGTATTGGGTGGTTCCAAGCGTAAATACGCATCCGTCGGCGACATCATTGTCGTGTCGGTCAAGGAAGCCATCCCTCGCGGTCGTGTGAAAAAGGGTGACGTGCGTAAAGCCGTTGTCGTTCGCACTGCCAAGGAAGTTCGTCGTGAAGATGGCACAGCCATCCGTTTCGATCGTAACGCCGCCGTCATCCTGAACAACTCGAATGAACCTGTAGGTACACGTATCTTCGGGCCAGTTGTTCGTGAGCTGCGCGCCAAAAACTTCATGAAGATTATCTCGCTTGCGCCGGAGGTGCTGTAATGGCTGCTAAACTTCGCAAAGGTGACAAAGTCATCGTGCTTGCTGGCAAGGACAAGGGCAAGACGGGTTCCATCTCGTCCGTTGACCCAAAGGCCAACAAAGCAATCGTAGATGGTATCAACATGGCAATCCGCGCCACGCGTCAGTCCCAGACGTCGCAAGGCGGCCGTATTCCCAAAGCGATGCCCATCGATCTGAGCAACCTGGCGCTGGTTGATGCCAACGGCAAAGCAACCCGCGTTGGCTTTAAAATCGAAGGCGACAAGAAAGTGCGCTTTGCAAAAACCACGGGGGACGTGATCGATGCTTGATAACGCAACATACACACCCCGCCTGAAGGGCGAATACGCGGACAAAATCCGCGCTGCTCTGAAGGAAGAGTTCGGTTACAAGAACGAAATGCAGATCCCGCGTCTGGATAAGATCGTTCTGAACATTGGCTGTGGTGCAGAAGCTGTTCGTGACAGCAAGAAAGCCAAATCCGCACAGGAAGACCTGACAACAATCGCCGGCCAAAAAGCGCTGACAACTGTTGCCAAGAAATCCATCGCTGGTTTCCGCGTACGTGAAGACATGCCTTTGGGTGCGAAAGTGACCCTGCGTGGCGAGCGTATGTACGAATTCCTGGATCGTCTGATCACGATCGCAATGCCTCGTATCCGCGACTTCCGCGGCATCAACGGCAACAGCTTTGACGGCCGTGGCAACTACGCCATGGGCTTGAAAGAGCACATCGTGTTCCCCGAAATCGACTTTGATAAAGTTGATGAGACTTGGGGAATGGACATCGTGATCGCCACCACGGCGAAAACCGACGCTGAAGCGAAGGCACTGTTGAAAGCGTTCAACATGCCCTTCACATCGTAAGCGCGGGGAGGATTTAGATATGGCTAAGAAATCCATGATCGAGCGCGAAAAGAAGCGCGAAGCACTGGTCAAGAAGTACGCTGCCAAGCGCGCTGCCTTGAAAGAGATCGTAAGCGACGAATCCAAGCCGATGGAAGAGCGTTTCCGCGCCTCCCTGAAGCTGGCAAAACTGCCTCGCAACTCCAGCGCTGTGCGTCTGCACAACCGCTGCCAGCTGACAGGCCGTCCACACGCTTACTACCGTAAACTGAAAATTTCGCGGATCGCGCTACGGGACCTTGGCTCTTCGGGCCAAATCCCCGGCATGGTCAAGTCGAGCTGGTAAGGAGCGCATCAGATGAACGATCCTATCGCAGATATGCTGACACGCATCCGTAACTCTTCGCTGCGCGGCAAATCCACCGTCATGACACCAGCTTCCAAGCTGCGTGCATGGGTTCTGGACGTGCTTGCAGACGAAGGCTACATCCGTGGCTACGAAGCAAAAACGGGCGCCGATGGCCACCCCGCGATTGAAATCAGCCTCAAGTACTACGAGGGCGAACCTGTTATTCGCGAGCTGAAGCGGGTTTCCAAGCCCGGTCGCCGCGTCTACATGGGCGTCAATGACATTCCTGTTGTCCGTCAGGGCCTTGGTGTGTCGATTGTCTCCACCCCCAAGGGTGTGATGTCGGATCAGAATGCACGCAGCCAGAACGTTGGCGGCGAAGTGCTCTGCACCGTATTCTAAGGAGAGCAAAATGTCTCGTATTGGTAAAAAACCGGTCGACCTGCCAAGCGGTGTTACAGCATCCGTGAGCGGCCAGACCATTGAAGTCAAAGGCCCCAAGGGAACACGTTCCTTCAAGGCAACTGACGACGTTACATTGGCTGTCGAAGACAACGTGGTCACCATCACACCACGCGGCAAATCCAAGCGCGCACGCCAGCAGTGGGGCATGAGCCGCACAATGGTAAGCAATCTGGTTGCCGGCGTCACCGAAGGCTTCAAAAAAGAGCTTGAGATCCAGGGTGTTGGTTATCGTGCTGCCATGAACGGCAACACGCTGAAACTGAACCTGGGCCTGTCCCACGATGTTGACTATGTGGCACCCGAAGGTGTGACGGTCACAGCCCCGAAACAGACCGAGATTGTGGTAGAAGGCATTGACGAACAGCTTGTTGGTCAGGTCGCTGCGAACATCCGCGCATGGCGCAAGCCCGAGCCCTACAAGGGCAAAGGCATCCGCTATAAGGGTGAGTTCGTCTTCCGCAAAGAAGGCAAGAAGAAGTAAGGATCGCACAGATGGCAAACAGCAAAAGACAACTGTTTCTGAAACGCCGCCTGCGCGTTCGGAACAAACTTCGCCGGGTCAACGCAGGGCGTCTTCGCCTCTCCGTTCACCGCTCGAACAAAAACATCAGCGCCCAGCTGATCGACGACGTAAACGGGGTCACATTGGCTTCCGCGTCCTCGATGGAAAAAGACTTGGGCGTTGTTGGCAAGAACAACATCGAAGCAGCGACCAAGGTTGGTTCGGCAATCGCCGAGCGTGCCAAGAAGGCCGGTGTAAGCGAAGCATATTTTGACCGTGGCGGTTTCCTGTTCCACGGCAAGATCAAAGCTTTGGCCGATGCAGCCCGTGAAGGCGGTCTGAAAATCTAAGCGAACGTAGGCGGCGCGGGTCTCGCGCCGCCTCGATGATCCGGGGGCTTTGCCCACTTGGATTGACTCTATGACGCGCGCAAGCGCAGCACCAAAAGGATGATGCCGCATGGCAAGAGATGACAACCGGGGTGGCAACCGCCGCAATCAACGCGACGAGACACCCGAATTCGCCGACCGCCTAGTGGCGATCAACCGCGTTTCCAAAACCGTTAAGGGTGGTAAGCGCTTTGGCTTCGCTGCACTTGTCGTTGTTGGCGACCAAAAGGGCCGCGTAGGCTTCGGCAAAGGTAAAGCGAAAGAGGTTCCAGAAGCCATTCGCAAAGCCACCGAGCAAGCTAAGCGCCAAATGATCCGCGTTCAGCTGCGCGAAGGCCGCACTTTGCACCACGACATGGAAGGCCGTCACGGCGCCGGTCGCGTTGTAATGCGCACAGCACCAGAAGGTACCGGGATCATCGCCGGTGGTCCAATGCGTGCTGTATTCGAAATGCTGGGTGTTAAGGACGTTGTATCGAAGTCGATCGGGACCCAGAACCCTTACAACATGATCCGCGCCACCATGGACGGCCTGAAAAAAGAATCTTCGCCACGTGCTGTTGCTCAGCGTCGCGGCAAGAAAGTTGCAGACATTCTGCCCAAGCGTGAGGACAATGTTGAATCGTCCGCACAAGTCGCTGAGGAGGCATAAGCATGGCTAAGACGATCGTAATCAAGCAGGTTGGCTCGCCAATCCGCCGCCCCGCCGACCAGCGCGCTACGTTGATTGGTCTGGGTCTTAACAAAATGCACCGTGTGCGTGAACTGGAAGACACACCTTCCGTTCGTGGCATGATCCGCAAGATTTCTCACATGGTTGAGATCATCGAAGAAAAAGGCTGAACGCTTTCCTAGAAAGCTAGAGACTTTATAATGGTCTTGCTGCTCGGTATCGACGCCCCGTGGGAAACTACGGGGCGTTTTCATTTGTCTCGGGCACCTGGGAGTTGGGGCAGGGCTTGAAACCTTCAGGCCTCCCGTCTATACGCCCCCAGTGGCGACCAATCCGCCACAAGAATCATGCAACGCCGCGTTTGGCCGCTCCCGTCGCTGGGGGCCACATCCGGCAAAAGGAGAAGCGACATGAAACTTCATGAACTGTCTGACAACGAAGGCGCCACCAAGAAACGCAAGCGCGTAGGCCGTGGTCCTGGTTCCGGCACCGGTAAAATGGGTGGCCGTGGTATCAAAGGTCAGAAATCCCGTTCGGGTGTATCGATCAACGGTTACGAAGGCGGTCAAATGCCCTTGTACCAACGTCTTCCAAAGCGCGGCTTCACCAAGCCAAACCGGAAGTCCTATGCCGTTGTAAACCTGGGCCTGATCCAGAAATTCATCGACGCCAAAAAGATCGACGCCTCCGCTGCGATCACCGAGGACGCCCTGATTTCCTCCGGTCTGGTTCGTCGCAAGTTGGACGGTATCCGCGTTCTGGCCAAAGGCGATTTCAACGCCAAGGTTGAACTGCAGGTATCCGGTGCATCCAAATCCGCGGTTGAAGCCGTAGAAAAAGCGGGCGGCAAACTGACCGTCACAGCACCTGCCGCGGCAAACGCAGACGCGTAACCCGACCTTTTGCCTTGTGAGCGGGACGCGTCCCGCTTACATAGTCAATCGAGTTTTCCCAAATGCCGCCCGCCGGAAAACGGCTTGGGCGGCGTTTTTGCAAAGAAAGAGCCCTATATCATGGTATCAGCCGTCGAAAGCATGGCCGCCAACACCAGTTGGTCCGCGTTGGGCAAGGCGACAGACCTGCGCAACCGGATTCTATTCACTCTGGGGTTGTTGATCGTTTATCGCCTTGGCACGTTCATTCCGGTTCCCGGGATCGACGGCACCGCCCTGCGCCAGTTTATGGAAAGCGCGGGTCAAGGCATCGGCGGCATGGTTTCCATGTTCACCGGCGGCGCACTTGGCCGTATGGGGATCTTTGCCTTGGGTATCATGCCCTACATCTCTGCATCGATCATCGTTCAGCTGATGACCTCGATGGTGCCCGCGCTTGAGCAGCTCAAGAAAGAGGGCGAGCAGGGGCGCAAGAAGATCAACCAATACACCCGCTTCGGTACGGTGGCTCTGGCGACGCTCCAGGCCTATGGCCTGGCGGTCTCCCTTGAGGCTGGCGATATCGCCGCTGATCCGGGCATGTATTTCCGCATCGCTTGTATGATCACGCTGGTCGGTGGCACGATGTTCCTGATGTGGCTGGGTGAGCAGATCACCGCACGCGGCATCGGTAACGGTATCTCGCTGATCATCTTTGTTGGCATCATCGCCGAGGTTCCTGCCGCGATCGCGCAGTTCTTCTCTTCGGGTCGTTCCGGTGCGATCAGCCCCGCGATTATCGTTGGCGTGCTGGTTATGGTTATCGCGACGATCATGTTCGTCGTCTTTATGGAACGCGCCTTGCGCAAGATCCACATCCAGTACCCGCGCCGTCAGGTTGGGCAAAAGATGTACGATGGCGGTTCTTCGCACCTGCCGGTCAAGGTGAACCCCGCCGGTGTTATCCCTGCGATCTTTGCCAGCTCTTTGCTGCTGCTGCCGGTCACGATCAGCACGTTCTCGGGCAATTCTACCGGTCCGGTGATGTCGGTTCTGCTGGCCAACTTCGGCCCCGGCCAGCCGCTGTACCTGCTGTTCTTTGTCGCGATGATCGTCTTCTTTGCGTATTTCTACACGTTCAACGTCAGCTTCAAACCTGACGAGGTTGCGGACAACCTGAAGAACCAGAACGGTTTCGTCCCCGGCATCCGTCCCGGTAAGAAAACCGCCGAGTATCTGGAATATGTTGTGAACCGCATTCTGGTGCTCGGGTCGCTTTACCTCGCGGCTGTTTGTATTCTGCCCGAAATCCTGCGTGGCCAGTTTGCGATCCCGTTCTACTTTGGCGGTACGTCGGTGCTGATTGTTGTGTCCGTGACCATGGACACGATCCAGCAGGTACAAAGCCATTTGCTTGCACATCAGTATGAAGGTCTGCTTGAACGTTCCCAGTTGCGCGGTAAGTCTGGCAAACCACGGAAAAAACGGAGCCCGGTACGTCGATGAACATTATTCTCTTAGGACCACCCGGAGCGGGTAAAGGTACACAAGCGCGTCATCTGGTTGAGACACGCAATATGGTACAGCTTTCCACTGGTGACATGCTGCGGGAAGCTAAAGACAGCGGGACAGAGATGGGCAACATGGTTGCCGATGTCATGGCGCGCGGTGATCTGGTGACCGACGAGATCGTGATCGGCCTGATCCGCGAAAAGCTGGAAGACACCACTGACCACGGCGGTTTCATCTTTGACGGTTTTCCACGCACGCTGGCGCAGGCCACCGCGCTTGGTGAGCTGCTGGAAGCGACAGGCAAGCCATTGGATCACGTGATCCAGTTGGGCGTGGATGACGAAGCGCTGGTTACGCGTATCTCCGGTCGGTCCACCTGCGGCAACTGTGGCGAAGTCTATCACGACGTGACCAAGCCTCAGCCCGCCGACGGAAAGTGCGAGAAATGCGGCGCGTCTGACTTCAAACGCCGCGCAGACGATAACGAGGAAAGCCTCCGTAATCGTTTGATGGAATACTACAAGAAGACCTCGCCGCTGTTGGGTTACTACTACGCCCACAACATGCTCACGCGCGTTGACGGTCTGGCGGACATTAAAGAGGTGCAGGACAGCATCGCCAAGGTTCTGGACGCTTAATCCAACCTTACGACCGATAGGCAACGGCGCGCTTTTCTAGGCGCGCCGTTTTGCGATTATATGGGGCAGGGCGGGGTGCTTTCGGATTGAAAGGGATATCCATACGGCGTACCGCCGCTATGGGTTGACGCGCCGGTCAATTCCTCATAACCAGCCGTATCTCGTAAGAGAATCGAATTGCAACGGGCACCGATCACGCCCTGCGCATGAACACCTGATCAGCTGGAGCCCGACGGCACATTCGCCTCGGGCTTCACGTTGTGAAAAAAGGGTCTGGCATGACGGACCCGCAACGAAAAGGAAGCACACACGTGGCACGTATTGCCGGCGTAAACATCCCGACTGCAAAGCGGGTTCCAATCGCCCTCACATATATCACCGGTATCGGTAACTCCTCCGCAGCTGCAATCTGCGAAGCTGTTGGCATCGATTCCACACGTCGTATCAACGAACTTTCGGATGCTGAAATCCTGAAAATCCGTGAGTATATCGACGAAAACTACACCGTCGAAGGTGACCTGCGTCGCGACACGCAGATGAACATCAAGCGTCTGATGGACCTTGGTTGCTACCGTGGCCTGCGCCACCGTCGTAACCTGCCGGTTCGTGGTCAGCGTACCCACACCAACGCTCGTACGCGCAAAGGCCCTGCAAAGGCCATTGCCGGTAAGAAGAAGTAAGGGAGGGTCTGATCAATGGCACGCGAAAAGACAAAGACGAAGCGTAAGGTTTCCAAGAACATCGCCGCAGGTGTGGCGCATGTTAACTCCAGCTTCAACAACACAAAGATCCTGATCTCCGACGTTCAGGGTAACGCAATTTCCTGGTCCTCCGCAGGTACCATGGGCTTTAAAGGGTCGCGTAAATCGACACCTTACGCGGCTCAGATGGCTGCTGAAGATGCAGGTAAAAAAGCCCAGGACCACGGCGTGAAAACGCTGGAAGTCGAAGTGCAAGGCCCCGGCTCCGGCCGTGAAAGCGCCCTGCGCGCGCTGGCAGCTGCCGGGTTCAACATCACATCGATCCGTGACGTGACCCCAATGGCGCACAACGGCTGCCGCCCTCCGAAACGCCGCCGCGTCTAAGAGTATAAGTTACAAAAGGGGCCGCGCCTTTGCGCACGGCCTCTTACTGCTTTGTTGAAACCTCGGGAGTTCTTCGCCATTTGGACATGGGGCGCAGAACAGGAATGGAGGGACGTATGATCCACAAAAATTGGGCTGAATTGATCAAGCCACAGCAGTTGGACGTCAAGCCGGGCAATGACCCTGCACGTCAGGCTACTGTCATCGCCGAGCCGCTCGAGCGTGGCTTTGGTTTGACAATGGGCAACGCGCTGCGCCGCGTTCTGATGTCGTCGCTGCAAGGTGCCGCCATCACATCTGTACAAATTGATAATGTTTTGCACGAATTTTCGAGCGTTGCGGGAGTTCGCGAAGATGTCACCGACATCGTTCTGAACCTCAAAGGCGTTTCCCTGCGCATGGAAGTCGAAGGGCCCAAGCGCCTGTCGATTTCTGCCAAGGGACCGGGTGTTGTCACAGCTGGTGACATCTCCGAAAGCGCTGGTATCGAAATTCTGAACCGCGATCACGTGATCTGCCACCTGGATGACAACGCTGACGTTTACATGGAACTGACGGTTAACACCGGCAAGGGCTATGTTGCGGCAGACAAGAACAAGCCAGAAGATGCGCCCATCGGTCTTATCCCGATCGACGCGATCTATTCGCCGGTCAAGAAAGTGTCCTATGACGTGCAACCGACCCGCGAAGGTCAGGTGCTGGATTATGACAAGCTGACGATGAAAGTCGAAACAGACGGCTCCATCTCTCCTGACGATGCCGTGGCCTTTGCTGCGCGTATTCTGCAGGATCAGCTGGGAATCTTCGTCAACTTCGACGAGCCTGAATCCGCATCGCGTCAGGACGACGACGACGGTCTGGAATTCAACCCGCTGCTGCTGAAGAAAGTAGACGAGCTGGAACTGTCCGTCCGTTCGGCAAACTGCCTGAAGAACGACAACATCGTCTACATCGGCGATCTGATCCAGAAGACCGAAGCCGAAATGCTGCGCACGCCGAACTTTGGCCGCAAGTCCTTGAACGAGATCAAGGAAGTGCTGTCGGGCATGGGCCTGCACCTTGGTATGGACGTCGAGGACTGGCCACCAGACAACATCGAAGACCTCGCGAAAAAGTTCGAGGATTCGTTCTAAGAGATTTGTCGGGTGGGGTTTCCCCGCCCGACAATACGACCGGGCATCGGCCCCAAGGAGAGTTGGCGCTACGCACGCCAGCCAGACAAAGCAAAACCGCCCGTAGAGGGCATTAAATTGGAGACTAGAAAATGCGTCACGCACGTGGTTACCGCCGCCTGAACCGTACACATGAACACCGCAAGGCGTTGTTCTCGAACATGGCAGGCTCGCTCATCGAACATGAGCAAATCAAAACAACATTGCCAAAAGCCAAAGAATTGAAGCCAATCATCGAAAAGATGATCACATTGGCAAAGCGCGGCGACCTGCACGCGCGTCGTCAGGCTGCAAGCAAGCTGAAGCAAGACCAGTATGTCGCGAAACTGTTCGACATCCTGGGCCCTCGCTACAAAGACCGTCAGGGTGGCTATGTCCGCGTTCTGAAGGCGGGCTTCCGTTATGGCGATATGGCACCTATGGCCATCATCGAATTTGTAGATCGCGACCGCGACGCGAAGGGTGCAAACGACAAGGCGCGCGTTGCGGCCTATGAGGTTGCCGAAGACTAAAGCGACCCGCTTTTGTTAAGAATTCTGAAAGCCCCTGCCAACGCAGGGGCTTTTTGCTTTTATGCCTTCGGCGAGGATTTAAATCCATTTGGAACTCGGGTGTTGCGCAAGGGCCTATGGCTGCGCATATCTGGGGGCATGAGAATACTTCTGATCCTGCTGACCGTTCTGTCTTTCCCTGCCGCTGCGCAAACGGTGCCAAGCTCTGCCGCGCAGATCCAGTTGAGCTTTGCGCCGCTTGTGCGGGAGGCCGCGCCCGCCGTGGTGAACATCTACGCCCGCACCATCGTCGAACAAAGCCGCACGCCGCTGCAGGCTGATCCATTCTTTGAACGTTTCTTCCGGCGGCCAGACGCCGGCCGCCCGCGGGTTCAGAACTCGCTTGGGTCCGGCGTGATTTTGTCGGAGGACGGGATCGTCGTGTCGAATTATCATGTGGTCGGGATGTCGACGGACATTCGGATCGTCCTGTCGGACCGTCGCGAGTTTTCCGCCCGTGTGCTGCTGAGCGATGCAGAGAGCGATCTGGCTATCCTGAAAATCGATGACGTAGACGGTCTTACCCCTTTGTCGTTGCGCGATAGCGATACCGTCGAGGTCGGCGAGTTGACGCTGGCCATCGGTAACCCCTTTGGGGTCGGGCAAACGGTGAGCAGCGGGATCGTGTCAGGGCTTGCGCGGTCTGGCGGGATGAACGGTGGCGGGCAGGGATACTTCATCCAGACCGATGCGCCGATCAACCCGGGCAACTCTGGCGGTGCGTTGATCGACGTAGAGGGGCGGTTGATCGGGATCAACACCTCGATCTTAACACGCTCTGGCGGGTCAAACGGGATTGGCTTTGCGATACCTGCCAATTTGATCGCGGCGTTCATGGCGCAGGCGCGCGACGGGGCCGTTGAATTTACCCGACCTTGGGCGGGGATGAGCGGGCAGCCGGTGGACGCGGATATGGCGGGCCCGCTGGGGCTGGACCGGCCTGGTGGCATCATCGTGTCTGGGATGCACCCTGCCAGCCCGTTTCTTGAGGCCGGTGTGGCTGTCGGCGATGTGATCACGGCGGTCGATGGGCAAGAGGTACATACACCCGCCGAGATGATCTACCGCATGAGCGTGGCCGGGATGGGGGCGCAAGCGCGGATCACGCGGCTGCGCGATGGCGCGGTGGAAGAGGTTGAGGTCGCCTTGATCGCCGCACCGGAAGAACCATCGCGTGCCGCTCTGACGCTGGATGACAGCAGCTTGCTACCAGGGTTGGCGTTGGCGCGGATCAATCCTGCTGTGATGGCTGAATTGAACCTCCCGCTTGAGGTAGCGGGCGTGGCGGTGATGGATACCGGGCCCTATGGTGCGCGCGTGGGGTTGCGGCAGGGGGATGTGATCCTGGCCGTGAACGGGGCCGAAGTGCAAACACCGTCGGATGTCAGCGACCAGATGGCGGGCAGCCGTCAGGTGTCGATGGTGGTGCAGCGTGGCGTGCAGCGTCTGTCGCTGCAATTCCGGGTCTAGCGCGATGGCGGACCTATTTGGATCGGACGCGCCGGCTGTGGAAAGCGGGCACCGCCCGTTGGCGGACCGGCTGCGCCCGCGGAGCTTGGGCGAGGTCATCGGCCAGTCACAGGTGCTGGGGCCGGACGCGCCGCTGACGGTCATGCTGCAGTCGGGGTCGCTGGGGTCGCTGATTTTCTGGGGCCCGCCCGGCGTTGGCAAAACGACGATCGCGCGACTGCTGGCAGATGAGACGGACCTGCATTTCGTGCAGATCAGCGCGATTTTCAGCGGTGTGCCTGAGCTGCGCAAGGTCTTTGATGCGGCGAAAATCCGGCGGCAGAACGGGCAGGGGACACTGCTGTTTGTCGACGAGATCCACCGCTTTAACAAGGCGCAGCAGGACGGCTTCCTGCCTCATATGGAGGATGGAACGATCCTGCTGGTCGGGGCCACGACGGAGAACCCATCGTTCGAGCTGAACGCCGCTGTGCTGAGCCGGTCGCAGGTTCTGGTGTTGGAGCGCTTGCCGCTGTCTGATCTGGAACGGCTGGCCCAAAGGGCCGAAAAGGAACTGGGTCGTGGCTTACCATTGGACGGGCCTGCACGTGAAAACCTGCTTGAGATGGCCGATGGCGACGGGCGTGCGTTGCTCAACCTGATAGAGCAAGTCGCCGCCTGGAAGGTCGAGGGCAAGCTGGACGGCAAGGCCCTGTCGGTGCGGTTGATGCGGCGCGCGGCGCAATACGACAAAGGGGGGGACGCGCATTATAACCTCATCTCAGCGCTGCATAAATCCGTGCGCGGCTCTGACCCTGACGCGGCGCTGTACTGGTTGGCGCGGATGCTGGAGGGGGGCGAAGACCCGCGGTATCTGATGCGCCGGATCACGCGCATGGCGGTCGAGGATATCGGGCTTGCCGATCCGCAGGCGCAGTCTGTTTGCCTGCAATCGTGGGAGACCTACGAGCGGCTCGGCTCGCCCGAAGGGGAACTGGCGATCGCGCAGGCGTTGACCTATCTCGCGCTGGCCCCGAAGTCGAACGCGGCCTACGTGGCCTATAAGGCTGCGCGGCGTGCGGCCAAGCAAACCGGGTCCTCCCCGCCGCCAAAGCACATCATGAACGCGCCCACCAAGATGATGAAAGAACAGGGCTACGGCGCGGGGTATGCCTATGACCATGATGCCGAAGACGGGTTTTCCGGCCAGAACTACTTTCCCGACGGGATGGAGCGACCGCAATTCTATCAACCTGTCGAACGAGGCTTTGAACGTGACCTGAAAAAACGTGTCGAGTATTTCGAAAAGCTGCGGGCAACGCGGAAAACTTGACATTCGGGGCGTGAACCGTGAGAGACCGCAGATGATTTCAACCCTGTCCCTTGTCGCTATGGGCGGCGCGATCGGTGCCTCCTTGCGGTATCTGTTTGGTGTCGTCGTGACGCGGCTGGTCGGGCTGTCCGATTTTCCGATCGCGGTGTTGACGGTCAACATCATCGGGTCGTTCTTGATGGGCCTCTTTGTGGTGTGTGCCGCACAAAAAGGGCTGACGCAGTTCAGCCCATTTGTGATGACCGGTGTGCTTGGCGGCTTTACAACGTTCTCGTCCTTCTCGCTCGAGACGGTCACGTTGATGGAGCGCGGCCAGATCGGGGCGGCAGGGATATATGTGGCACTGTCCGTCGGGCTATCGGTGCTAGGATTAATGCTGGGCCTTTTCGTGGCCAGAGGGGTATTTGCATGAGCCGGGTTCAACATCTGGTCGTAGAAGAAGGCGACGGGGATCAACGGTTGGACCGTTGGTTCAAACGGACCTTTCCGCTGATTGGCCAAGGGCTGATCGAAAAGATGTGCCGTAAAGGTGATATCCGTGTTGATGGGGGACGGGTCAAAGCCTCTACTCGGCTTGAGGTCGGGCAGACCGTACGTATTCCCCCACTGCCTGATGAAAAGGCTCCGCCGCCGCCCAAGCGCACGCGGATATCAGAGGCGGATACCAAGTTTATCCGGTCCTGTGTGATCTATCGCGACGATCACATCATTGCGCTGAACAAACCGCCGGGGCTGCCGGTGCAGGGCGGGTCTGGTCAATCGGACCGCCACGTCGACGCGCTTGCTGATGCTTTGATGTTCGAGCTTGATGAAAAGCCGCGCCTTGTGCACCGGTTGGATAAAGACACCTCTGGCGTGCTGATCATGGCCCGGACACGGTCAATTGCCGCCGCGCTGACAGCGTCGTTCCGCCATCGCGAAACCCGCAAGATTTACTGGGCTGCGGTCGCGGGCGTCCCGCATCCGCGCAACGGGACGATCAAATTCGGGCTGGTCAAAGCCTTCGGTCACGGCGCCCGTGGTGAGGGCGAAAAGATGTACTGCGTCCACCCGAAAGACATGGAAACAACCGAAGGCGCCAAACGCGCGACCACCGATTATGCGACCCTCGCACAAGCCGGCAAGCGGACCTGCTGGATGGCGCTGATCCCTGTGACGGGCCGGACGCACCAGCTACGTGCGCATATGGCTGAAATCGGGCATCCCATTGTCGGAGATGGCAAATATGGCGGTTCAGGTCAGGAAAACATGGGCGACGGATGGGGCGCGCAACTGGGGGGCGATATCTCTAAGAAGCTGCACCTGCATGCGCGATCCCTGACGCTGGAGCATCCTGTCACCAAGGCGCGGCTGAACCTAACGGCCCCGCTGCCGGACCACATGGCGCGCACCTGGGACACGTTCCAGTGGGCACCCTCCGACGTGCCTGCTGACCCGTTCGAGGAGGATTGGGGGTGAGCGATTGGAAAGCGAAACGTTTCTGGAAAGAGGCGGCCATTGTCGAGGCGGAGGGTGGCTATACTGTCGAGCTTGACGGGCGCGGGATCAAGACGCCGGCCAAACGTGCGCTGGTGGTGCCAACCCGCGCTATGGCGCAGAAAATCGCTGCTGAGTGGCAGGCACAGGACGGGGTGATCAACCCCGACACCATGCCCGCTACCAAAACCGCCAATGCAGCGATCGACAAGGTTGCGCTGCAACATGCCGAGGTTGCGGATATGTTGGCGGCCTACGGCGACTGTGATCTGCTGTGCTATCGCGCGGATAGCCCGGCTGAGCTGGTCGCGCGGCAAGCCGAACAATGGGACCCCATGCTGGAGTGGGCCCGCGAGGCCTTGGGCGTGAGCTTGCAGACCCGAGTGGGGATCATGCACGAACCCCAGTCACCTGCGGATGTCGCACGCCTGTCGGCGCGCACCCATGCGTTAAGCAACTTTCAACTCGCTGCCTTCCACGACCTTGTGAGCCTGTCTGGCTCACTAATCTTGGGCTTTGCGGCGGCGCTTGACGCGAAGGAAGCGGAATCGATTTGGGAAATCTCGCGTCTGGACGAGATTTGGCAGGCCGAGCAGTGGGGCAATGATGACGAGGCAGACGCCTTGGCCGCAGTGAAAAAGACTAGTTTCTTACACGCTAAGTTGATGTTTGACCTGAGCGTGCCCGAATAGGTTTCACGGTGACCCCAATACATAGGATTGAGGGCATTTTTTAAGCACACTGACTTGACGTTCCGGCGTAAATTCGCCCAAACTCCCTTCCACTGACGGGGATAATCCCGCCAAAACATCTCCGGTCCGAAAAGGTGCCGGGTGAACCGCCCTAAAACGTGGCGGAAAATCAGGAAGAGGTTAAAATGAACAAATCCGTATTTTTTGGTGCGCTAACAGTAGCCGGCCTTGCGGCTGGTGCAGCTGCTGCGTCCACGCTTGACGATGTCAAAGCGCGCGGCAAGCTGAACTGCGGCGTTACCACCGGTCTGGCTGGCTTTGCGGCCCCCAACGCCAATGGTGAATGGGAAGGCTTTGACGTGGCGGTATGCCGCGCCGTTGCCGCTGCTGTACTGGGCGACCCCGCAGCTGTCGAATTCATCCCCACAACCGGCAAAACACGCTTCACCGCGCTGGCTTCGGGCGAGATCGATTTCCTCGCACGTAACACCACATGGACCTTCAGCCGCGATGTCGACCTCAAGTTCGACTTCATCGGCGTGAACTACTATGACGGTCAGGGCTTCATGGTTCCGAAAGAGCTTGGCGTTTCCTCTGCCAAGGATCTGGATGGCGCGACTGTCTGCATCCAAACCGGTACCACGACCGAGCTGAACCTCGCGGACTTCTTCCGCAACAACAACATCAGCTACGAGCCCGTGCCTGTTGAAACAAACGCCGAAGGCCAACAGCAGTATCTGGCCGGTGCGTGCGACACCTATACTACCGACGCATCCGGTCTGGCCGCGACACGCGCGACCTTTGAAAACCCAGGTGAGCACATCATCCTGCCCGAAATCATCTCCAAAGAGCCTCTGGGCCCGCTTGTTCGCCATGGCGACAACGACTGGGGCGATGTAACCCGCTGGGTTCTCTACGCTCTGATCGCAGCTGAAGAGCTGGGTGTCACATCGGCAAACGTCGAAGAGATGACAACAAACACCACAAACCCAGAAGTTGCCCGTCTGCTTGGCACTGAAGGTACTTTGGGTGAAATGCTGGGTCTGGAAGCTGACTGGGCGAAGAAAGCCATCGCGTCGCAAGGTAACTACGGCGAAATCTTTGCCAAGAACATCGGCGAAGAAACACCAATCGGTCTGGCCCGTGGCCTGAACGCTCAGTGGACAGACGGCGGCCTGATGTACGCGCCTCCTTTCCGCTAAACACATCCGTCGAGGGGCGCGGAGCAATTCCGCGCCCTTTGCGCCTATACGACGCAAAAATAAAACCCGGCCCGCGACACCGAATGGTGCGTGAAAAACAGGTCCGGCACACAGGGAAAATCTGATGACGACAATGTCCGACCCTCAACAGGGCTCGTTCCGGCTGTCGATGTTGCTTAACGACACCCGCTATAGATCCTACACCTTCCAGTTTATCGCGCTGATACTGCTTATCGCATTGATGTCGTTTCTGGGCATTAACCTGGTACGAAATCTGGCAGAGGCCGGATTGAACATCTCTTACGGGTTTTTGAACGTGCCAGCCGGCTACGATATCAACCAATCCTTAATCGATTATAACAGCCAGTCATCGAACCTGCGTGCCGCAATGGTCGGTATCATCAACACGCTTCTTGTTGCGTTTCTGGCCTGTGTCACTGCGACAATTCTGGGTGTGATCGCCGGTGTGGCGCGCCTGTCCAAGAACTGGCTCGTGTCCAAACTGATGTCGGTCTACGTCGAGATTTTCCGGAATATTCCGGTGCTGATCTGGATCCTGATGATCTACACCTTGATGACGGCCGTATTGCCCGCGCCCAACAAATTCCGCGGTGACAACGCCACGTCGAGCATGCTTTTCGACGCCTTCGCCTTCACCAACCGCGGCATCTACATTCCCGCACCGGTTTGGGGCCCGGGGTCTATGATCGTGGTTGCGACCTTTGTGCTGTCGATCATCGCCGCGATTATCTATCGCCGCTATGCGGTTAGCCTTCTGTTCCGTACGGGCAAACTGCTGCCGATGGGATGGCCCACTGTCGCGATCTTGTTGGTGCCGACGATTGTGATGTTCTTCATCATGGGCAGCCCCATCGCATTGGATTACCCCGAGCTTAAGGGCTTTAACTTCCGTGGTGGTCTGCAGATCGGCGCGCCGCTGATCGCATTGTGGTTGGCTTTGTCCGTATACACCGGTGCCTTCATCGCCGAAAACGTGCGTGCAGGTATTCAGGCGATCTCAAAAGGGCAGACCGAAGCTGCTTCGTCGCTTGGCTTGCGCCCGAAGCGGGTCATGAACCTTGTGGTTCTGCCGCAGGCGTTGCGCGTGATCATCCCGCCGCTGATTTCGCAATACCTCAACATCACGAAGAACTCGTCGCTCGCGATTGCCGTAGGGTATGCCGATATCACTGCGACACTGGGGGGGATCACATTGAACCAAACCGGCCGCGCGATCGAATGCGTGCTTTTGCTGATGCTGTTCTATCTCACGATCTCGCTGTCGATCTCTGCGATCATGAACGTTTACAACAACTCTGTCAGCTTGAAGGAGCGGTAAGATGTCAGATACACACGCCGCCTCCGTCCCTTATGTGCGGGACACCATGTTGCCACAGCACGCGCCCCCGCCAACCGCGCAGGGGCCTGTAAAATGGGTCCGCGAAAGCCTGTTTTCGTCGATCCCTTACACCATTCTCACGTTCGCAGCGCTTTACGTTATCTACCTGATCCTTTCCGGCTTCCTTCCTTGGTTGCTGGGCGGCGTTTGGACGACATCCAACATTCGCGAGTGTCGCGAAGTATTGGACGGCGTCCAAGCCGGCTGTTTCTCGGTGCTGACAGAACGCTGGAACCAACTGTTGTTTGGTATCGCCTATCCACAGGACGGCTACTGGCGCCCGACATTGGCATTCGTGCTCCTGTTCGTTGCTGTGTCACCGGTGCTGTTTAGCAATCTGCCACGCGGGCTCATTCTTTTTACCGTCATCTATCCTTTCATCGCCTTTTGGTTGATCTGGGGCGGTTCCCTTTTAGTACCGTTGTCGGCGTTGCTGGCCGTTGTGGTTGGCTATGTGGTCTACAGCAGAATCGTTAAGACAAGCTTTGCAGGCGGCCTTTTTGCGGGTCTCATTGCAGGCGTCGTGACGTGGTTTATCTGCGGCTTCATTACGCCAAGCCTATCCGGCGTACTCGCGCTGGAACCGGTCGCCTCGCGAAACATGGGGGGCTTTATGCTCAACATGATCTTGGGCGTGATCTGCGTGTCTTTGTCCTTGCCGATGGGCATTCTGCTTGCGCTGGGTCGTCAATCGAGCTTGCCGATCATCAAACTGATCTGCGTTGTTTTCATTGAGTTTATCCGAGGGGTGCCTCTGATTACGTTGCTTTTTGTTGCCAACGTGGTCCTGGCTTACTTCCTGCCACCGGGCACAAACTTCGACCTGATCCTGCGTGTTATCATCATGATCACCATGTTCGCGTCTGCCTATATCGCCGAGGTGATCCGCGGCGGGTTGGCAGCCTTGCCACGTGGTCAATACGAGGCTGCAGATAGCTTGGGCCTAGATTATGCGCAGGCCATGCGCCTGATTATTTTGCCCCAAGCCTTGAAAATCTCGATCCCAGGGATCGTTAACGTGGCCGTCGGGCTGTTCAAGGATACTACGCTGGTGTCGATTATTTCGATGTTCGACCTGGTTGGGATGATCCGCGGGCCGATCCTAGCGTCGACTGACTGGAACGGCGTTTACTGGGAACTGTGGGGCTTTGCCGCCTTGCTCTTCTTCGTCGTCTGCTACGGCATCTCGCAATATTCACAATGGCTGGAACGTCAACTCCAGACCGACCACCATTAAGGAAAGGCTGTAATTATGGCTGAACAAGCACAAGCGCTGAAAGTCTCGAACGAGGTCGCGATCAGCATCGAGAACATGAACAAGTGGTACGGCACGTTTCACGTGCTGCGGGATATTGATCTGACCGTTTACCGTGGTGAACGTATCGTTATTGCCGGACCGTCGGGCTCGGGGAAGTCAACTCTGATCCGCTGTATCAATGCCTTGGAAGAGCACCAGAAAGGCCGGATCGAAGTCGACGGTACGGTGCTGTCTTCGGACGTTAAGAACATCGACAAGATCCGCTCCGAAGTTGGGATGTGTTTCCAGCACTTCAACCTTTTCCCACACTTGACGATCCTCGAAAACTGCACGCTTGCTCCGATCTGGGTGCGAAAAACACCTAAGAAGGAAGCCGAAGAAATCGCGATGCATTTCCTTGAAAAGGTTAAGATCCCGGATCAGGCGGACAAGTACCCAGGTCAGCTTTCTGGTGGTCAGCAGCAACGCGTGGCGATCGCGCGCAGCCTGTGTATGCGTCCGCGTATCATGTTGTTTGACGAACCAACCTCAGCCCTGGACCCGGAGATGATCAAAGAGGTTCTGGACACGATGGTCGAACTGGCTGAGGAAGGCATGACGATGCTCTGCGTGACGCACGAGATGGGCTTTGCCCGTCAGGTGGCAAACCGCGTCATCTTTATGGATGAAGGTCAGATCGTCGAACAGAACGAACCCGAAGAGTTCTTTAACAACCCCCAAAGCCCGAGGACCAAGCTGTTCCTCAGCCAGATTTTGGGCCACTAAGTTTCAAGGGCGGGGATTTCCCCGCCCTTTTTTATTGGGCAAGCATCCGTGGCGTCATGTACGCCTGTACGTCGCCGCTGTGCCAGTGCACACCCCTCCAGTCGTCCACTTCGAATGACATCACCATTGTCGCACCCGGTGGGCTTCCCGCTGCAAGATGAGCTGTGGCACCTACACGAGGCAGGAGGTGCGCCATCTCCGCCACGCCGGGGTTGTGCGCCAGAAGTAATACTGTGGACCCTTCAGCGCCCTGTATGGCCGCCATCAGCCGTTCTGTATCTGCTAGATAAAGGCGGTCTGTGAAGATTCGTTTAACAGCGGAGGGAATTTCCAAAAGTTCGAGCGTTTCCGACGTTCGCCGAGATGCAGAACATAGCACAAGATCAGGTCTGTAGTCTTCGGCGTCGAGCCATCGCCCGATTGCATGTGCGTCTTGCCGACCTTTGTCATCCAAAGGCCGGTCAAAGTCCGTCGCGATCCCCGCCGGCCAACCTGCTTTTGCATGGCGCATCAGAATAAGGCGTCTCATCAACGTTTCCTTAATGTATCGGCCGCATAAACAAGAAGCTCAAACAGCCGGAAACAGGGGGGGGCATTATGCAGTAATTTATATAGTCGTTGTTACTGGCCGCGGATGATGCTCCCTGCACCATGTTCGGTGAAAAGCTCCAACAAGCAGGCGTTAGGGGCTCTCCCGTCCAAAATCACCGCTGCGCGCACGCCACCGTCGATCGCATCAAGCGCAGTTTGTGTTTTGGGTATCATGCCACCGGCAATCGTTCCGTCTGCCACCATCTCGCGTATCTGGCTCGCTGTTAGCTCCGTCAGCACGTCGCCTTCGGCATTCTTCACGCCCGCAACGTCGGTAAGCAGCAGCAAGCGGTCTGCCTTCAGCGCAGCTGCAATCGCGCCCGCCGCAGTATCGCCGTTGATGTTAAATGTTTCACCGTTGCGGCCCATGCCAAGGGGCGCAATCACCGGGATAATCCCTTTGTCGGCTAGATCGCGGAGCAAACGGGGGTTTACTTCGGTCGGTGCGCCAACCAACCCCAGCTCTGGGTCCTCTTGGTCACAGATAATTAGGCCGCTATCCTTGCCAGACACACCGACGCAACGCCCACCCTGTGCCGTGATCGCTTGCACAATGCGGGCGTTCACAAGGCCCGACAGAACCATTTCAACGATTTCCATCGTAGCAGCGTCGGTCACCCGTTTGCCGTTTACGAATTCGGACTTGATGTTCAGCCGGCCGAGCATGTCGTTAATCATCGGGCCGCCGCCGTGAATGATGACGGGGTTCACGCCGACCTGGCGCATAAGTGCTACGTCGCGTGCGAACTCTTCCATCGCATCGTCGCTGCCCATGGCGTGACCGCCCAGCTTTATAACAACGGTCGCGTCAGCGTAACGCTGCAAGTAGGGGAGCGCTTGGCTCAGGGTGCGTGCGGTGGCGATCCAGTCGCGATTCATGTCTTGTTTTCTCATTCTCTGCCTCGGTAAACGCCGAAGTGCTCGTCACTCCAACGTCGCGATAATGGCACGGAGCGTAGGGATGCCCCAGCCCTTTTCAGAAGACGTAACCACGATTTCGGGGTAGGCGGCTGGGTGCTTGGCAAGCGCACCGCGGACCTGATCCAGAACCTTCTGACGCTCTGCTTCTTTAACTTTGTCGGCTTTCGTGAGGACACATTGAAAAGTCACGGCTGAGCTATCCAGCAAGGACATGATTTCGTCATCGACCTTCTTCACGCCATGCCGCGCGTCGATCAGCACAAACGCCCGGCGGAGCGTTTGCCGACCTGACAGGTACTGTTTCAGCAACCGCTGCCATTTTTCGACGACGGGTAGAGGGGCGTTTGCATAGCCATACCCGGGCAAATCGACGAGGTAGTGATCGTCGGCCGCAGTAAAATAGTTGATCTCTTGCGTGCGCCCCGGCGTGTTGGACGCTCTTGCCAACGCTTTTGTGCCCGTCAAGGCATTGATCAAAGTCGATTTACCAACATTTGATCGCCCTGCAAAACACACCTCCATCCGGTCGGCGGGTGGCAGGCCGTCCATCGCGACAACGCCTTTCACAAACAGCGTTTCGCCTGCAAATAGCATGCGGCCTTTTTCGGCTGCATAGGCATCAGGCTCTTCGGCGATGCTAAATTGGACTTGCATGAGTTAAAGTACCTTTACCTGGTCGCTAAGTGCGACGGAGCCCGTGTGAATGACCTCAGCGTATACGCAGAAATCTTGGTGACCCCAAGTGCTCAATACGCGCAACATGTCGATGTCGCGTTCGCCTTTGTGTAGATTCGCGGTGGTAGCTTGGCACCGCTTGGTGCGGTCCCGTATGCGTAGGACAGTTTCGCCACCTGACACGTCGTGCCCGACCCAATCAAGATCGCTCCATTGTGTTGTGGTATCAAACCAAATGGTGCTTTTGACCCGGTGCTCAAATTCGTACAATGCGCCCATTCGCTCTCATCTAGACGCGCCGCGCCATGCGCTACCGCCCAGGTCTGGTTCCACGGCATCGACTGCCCCGTGGAGGGCGCTGTATGATCCAGCTCTTCGCGACCATTGCTTTTGAGCGGGTGGCGATAGAGCTGGGTCACCGTTGTCATTATTTCGGATCACCCTTCCGTCCGAATTTCATGCTGCCTTTGATATTTCCTAGGATATCAGGCTTATAGCCCTGGCTGCGCATGATCAGGTACTGCTGCGTAAAGGTAATCGTGTTGTTTGCGATCCAGTAGACAACGAGGCCAGATGCGAAACCGCCAAGCATGAACATAAAGACCCAGGGCATCCAAGCAAAGATCATCTGCTGTGTGGGATCGGTAGGAGCCGGGTTCAGTTTCTGTTGCAGGAACATCGAAATACCCAGCAGCAGCGGTAGGATCCCGATAAAGACCAAGGCCAGAACGGTCCCTGCTTCGGGCGCAGCCCATGGCAGCAGTCCATAGAAATTGAAGATAGATGTCGGGTCTGGGGCGCTCAAATCCTGAAACGGGCCGAAGAAGGGCGCGTGGCGCAGTTCCAACGTGACGAAGATCACTTTGTAGAGGGAAAAGAAAATCGGGATCTGCATCAAAATCGGCAGACAGCCGGCGGCTGGGTTCACTTTCTCGCGTTTATATAGCTCCATCATGCCCTGTTGAAGCTTTTGACGGTCGTCGCCTGCATCCTTTTTCAGCTTCTCCATCTGTGGCTGAAGCTCTTTCATCTTCGCCATCGAAACGTAGGATTTATACGCAAGTGGGAAGAGCAGAGCTTTGATCAGCAACGTCAGGCCGATGATCGCGACACCCATGTTGCCGATCAGCAGGTTTAGATGGTGAAGTACCCAAAAGATCGGTTTGGTCAGGAAAAAGAACCAGCCCCAATCGATGGAGTCGATAAACTTGTACACGCCTTGCGCCTCATAGTCGCGCAGAATTTCCCATTCTTTGGCGCCGGCGAACAACTGTGTGGTGACCGTTGCTGTCTGACCGCTTGCGACAGTTTGCGTCGGCATCACGGATTCGGTTTGAAAAATCTCGGTGCGTGGCAGGTACTTGACTGACAAGCGCGTTGGCTGTGCCGGATCCGGGATCAGGTTGGTCATGAAATAGTGCCCGGTGAAGCCGATCCAGCCGTTGGTTACACCGTCAATACGTTTGGATGGCACGCCGTTCACGACATCCAGCTCGGGAATGTCATCCCAAGCGGTCTCAAGCAGTTCACCATTGTTCATGGCGACAAGACCCTCGTGAAGAATGAAGAAATTCTGCGCGTCGCTTGGAATACCGTGGCGTGCAATTAGCCCGTAAGGTGCAAGCGAAACCGAGTTTTCGGAAGTGTTCTCAACCTTCTGTTCGATCTTGAACATATAGTTTTCGTCGATTGAGATGGTGCGTGAGAAAAGCTGGCCGGCGTCGTTGTCCCAAGTGAGCGTGACCGGGGTTTCGACTGACAGCGTTTCACCTTGGCTAAGCGTCCAAAGGGTGTTTGGTCCTGGAACTTGTTCAGGGGCAATCCCCGCACCTGGAGCCCAGCCGTATAGCGCATAGTATGCGTCGGGTGTGCCTGCAGGTGATAGCAAGCTTACGATGGGAGCATCGTCTTCGATAGTTGTGTTGTAATCCTTCAAATGAAGGTCGTCGACCCGCCCCCCTAGCAGTGAGATTGAGCCGGAAATGCGAGCCGTTTCAACGGGAATACGCGGTGCTTCTTCGAGAGCTGCCGTTGCCTCGTCCGACGCGTCGGTAACATTGTCCGCTGCGCCTGCACTTGAAGGGACAACAGCCTCTGTCGAGGTTGCGTCCGTCACTTGCTGTGTGGCAGCCGGGTCAGTGATGGTTTCGGTTTCCGGAGGCGGAAACAACACGAACCATCCTAGGATGACTATGAAACTTAGAACCGTCGCGAAAATGAGATTCTTGTTTTGATCGTCCATGTGACCGTCACCTGATGCCTGTAATATCAGCGTGGGTTCAACAGAGTAAGGCACCAAAGGTCAAGTAGATTCGCCTTTTCCCCTTTGGTGCATACTGATCTGTCGAAGCTGAACATCAACGAATGCCACCTACCACACTGGGCAGGCGTGTCAGTTTTTGGCTATGTGTATGCATCCATGTGGTCGCTTCGTGTATCTGCATGGGCGGCGCGATGCCGTCGCCTTGAACATGGTCGCAGCCCAGTTGAGACAATAAGCTATGCTCTCCGGCGGTTCGTATATCACAGGCCAGGGTTTCGACGCCTAAATCATGAGCCATCGCAACTACCGCTGACAGGATGCGGCGACGGTTGGGGTGTTTATCAACGTCATTAGTGAGAGACGGGTCGATAATAGCGAGGTCAACGCCGCATTTTTGAATAATCTCAACGCAGTGCGGACCGCTGCCAAAACCGTTAAGCGCGATACCGCATCCTAGCGTACGAAGGTCACGGCATGTGTAAATCAGTGGGTGAGAAGGCGTATGCTGGCAAAGGTGTTGCGGTAGGGCTAGTCGCAAAGTACCGGGTTTGACGTCAAGACGATCAAGTTCCCATTCCAGTTTTGCCGCCAGCTGCACGTCCTCGACTTGCTCGGTAGAAAGGCTGCATGTGATGAGAATAGGAAAGTGAGGCGCTCGTTGCAGGGTTTTGGCCCTGTGCAGCGCGTGGGTCAGACTGCTGAAGTGACTGAAAAGGGTTTCATCCTCTGCAATTTCCGAGGTGCTGACCGGCGCGGCCATGTCGGTGTTCATGCTGGTGTGGCAGGCCGGAACTGCAGAAAATCCGGTGATCATGCCGGAATGGGTGGATATCTGAGGCTGAAATAGAGTTCGAGCGTGCTGCATCGGTTCCCGAGGTGTAGGATCGGTGCCGCCGCTTGGTCGGGCAGTGGCCGTCCTATCCAGGGGGCGCGTTCGCATTGGTTCTGATGGTGTACTACGCCACCTATCTGAAGCCAAATACAGCAAAGGGGGGGCGATAAAGCCGATGAAAATTAACCCCTGCCAGCCGAACCAAAGCACGGACAACGCAAACCCCAGCAAAAGCACGAGGCCAGCGGGTAAATGACGACGGGTTGTGCTACGCTCGGAACGATTAGATTGAAGATCCTGTTGCAAATGAAGCCTCGGCTGACAGTGTTATCGCCATACCGATAGCCCTTGCCTCTGACCAAAAGATTAATGTTCTGCCTTTGATCTACAGAATTTGAATAAAACTCTCAGCTTTTCGAGGGTTTACTTGTCTCGAGTGAGGCCCGCAAAATCAAACAGGTTCGGGTCCAACAGATGCGAAGGGCGTGCGTTCATCAGCGCGCGGAACATCACCTGGCGGCGTCCGGGGCTATTCGCCTCCCAGCCGTCTAGAATCGATTTTACCTGCTGGCGTTGCAGACCGTCTTGCGAGCCGCACAAATCACACGGAATGATTGGATAATTCATGGCAGTAGAGAATTTTTCGCAATCGACCTCCGCGACATGGGCGAGGGGGCGGTATAGGAACAGATCGCCTTCTTCGTTCACGAGTTTTGGCGGCATGGTCGCCAAGCGCCCGCCATGAAACAGGTTCATGAAAAACGTCTCTAGGATGTCATCACGGTGGTGGCCTAGGACAACAGCGGTACATCCTTCTTCGCGTGCGATGCGATAGAGGTGCCCGCGACGAAGCCTACTGCACAACGCACAGAATGTGCGGCTCGAGGGTATTTTATCCATGACGATGGAATAGGTATCTTGGTATTCGATGCGGTGTTTGACACCCATCTTTTCAAGAAACGCGGGCAAGACCGTGGCGGGGAAATTGGGCTGACCTTGATCGAGGTTGCAGGCGACCAGTTCGACGGGCAGAAGACCGCGCCATTGGAGCTCGTGCAAGATGGCCAGCAGGGTGTAGCTATCTTTGCCCCCGGACATGCAAACCAGCCATTTGCCGCCGGGTTCGATCATCCCGTATTGCTCAATCGCCTCGCGCGTTTGTCGCACAAGACGTTTGCGCAGTTTGCGAAACTCGGTGCTTTGGGGGGCACCGTTGAAGAGCGGGTGAATATCTTCGGGATGATCAAGCATGGGCTTGGCTTAGTGCAACTGAGTTTGCCGATCAAGCGCCAGTGCATGTGTATGGCGGCGATTGGTGATGTAGAGAAAGGAGAGAAGCGAAAGGGCTAGTCGGGTACGTTGTCGATGCCGCTATCGCCCCAAGGGTGGCAGCGAGCGATGCGCCGCAGGGTGAGCCAGCCGCCCTTGAGGCCGCCATGTTTAGCAAGTGCTTCCAGCGCATATGCGCTGCATGTCGGATGGTAACGGCAGTTGTGGCCAACCCAGGGGCTGAAGACGAGGCGATACCCTTTCACAGGCAGTGCCAAAACGCGCGCCAAAGGGGTCACTTTTTTGAGCCAGAGCGTTGCTTGCCGTGCAGGATCCCCAAGGCTTTGGTAAAATCCGACTGCAATTTGTCAAAAGGGATGGATGCCGTGGCATCGCTGCGACCTACGAGGACATAATCCATACCGTCGCGTCCCTCGTGAGGGAGCGTCAGGCGTGCGACTTCGCGTAGACGTCGTTTGGCCCGATTGCGCGCGACAGCGTTGCCCACTTTTTTAGAGCAGGTGAACCCAACCCGTATGCCATCGGCTTCGCCCGCTGCGCGTTTACGCATCTGCAGGATGAAACCGGGCATGGCGACCCGAGGGGCACGGGATGCCCGTTGAAAGTCGGGGCGATTTTTGAGCGTTTGCACACGTAAAGAAACCGCCGGAAGCGTTTCCTCTGGTGTGGCGATGCTGCCATCCATAGGTGCCTCCGACGGTGTCATATCTTTTTGAAACCGAGGTCGCGTATTACGCGCTCAGTTCCTTCCGGCCTTGTGCACGGCGCGCGTTGATGATCTTGCGACCCGCTTTGGTTGCCATGCGTGCGCGGAAACCGTGGCGCCGTTTGCGCACAAGGTTTGAAGGTTGATAGGTGCGTTTCATCGCTCCGACTCCACTTTATACTTTAGCACGCGACCAGATTCGGCGCGTCACTGTCATTTCAAGCCCTGCTCCTAAAGCTGCAGCACGGGCAAGTCAAACCCTTGGTGCCGTTATTTCGGCCTTTGCAACAAATTAAGCCAGCTTATCTGCGCAATGTTACAGTTTTCTTGGGAATTGCCGTGACATCGTCATAAAAGCCGCCTTCACATCAACCACACGTGAGCACCCTATCTGACTGGCGATATTTGACCCATCTAATAAGGAGCAACTTATACCTTTTTGAAAGTGACCCGACAATATGTCCGCACAAGCCTCTGAAAAGCCTTCGTGGTTTCGCTACTTGCCCTTTGTGGTCATCTTGGCGGTCGCGGTGATCGGCTATTTCGCCCTGCGCGATTTCCTTACCTTCGAGACGCTGCGCGACAACCGCGAGGCGTTGATCGCTTTTCGTGACCAGAACTATGCGCTGACGATCCTCGTTTTTCTGGGTATTTATGTCATGATTGTGGGGTTTTCCCTTCCAGGGGCGAGCGTGGCAACAATCACCGGCGGTTTTCTATTCGGGACAGTGTTCGGCGTTCTGGCAAATGTCACCGGCGCGACACTGGGGGCGGTCGTGATCTTTCTTGCCGCGCGTATGGGTCTCGGAGAGACATTGAAGGCGCGCATGGACGCGTCGGAAGGGCTTGTGCGGAAGGTCAAAGCGGGCATTGACGAAAACCAGTGGTCGATGCTTTTCTTCATACGATTGGTGCCCGTGGTGCCCTTCTTTGTGGCGAACCTTATTCCTGCCTTTCTGGGCGTGCCTCTTTATCGTTTTGTGATTTCTACCTTTCTAGGGATCATTCCCGGGTCGCTTGTGTTCACCTCAATCGGTGCTGGGCTGGGTTCCGTTTTTGCACGGGGTGAAACGCCAGACTTCGGCATTATATTCGAACCTCACATCCTGCTTCCCATTCTGGGGCTTTGCGCTTTGTCGGTGCTGCCCGTCGTGTTGAAAGCTGTCACCGGCAAAAAGGAACTTTTGAAATGAATCGCATCAAAACTGACCTGTTGATCATTGGCGCAGGCTCCGGCGGGTTGTCCGTCGCGGCGGGGGCGTCACAAATGGGGGCGGACGTTGTGCTGCTTGAAGGGCACAAGATGGGCGGCGACTGCCTGAACTTTGGCTGCGTGCCGTCGAAGGCGCTGATTGCTACGGGCAAGGCGGCCTATGGGCAGCGGCACAGCGCGGAATATGGCGTGGCCAATGCGGCGGGCGAGGTGGATTACGCCGCTGCAAAAGATCATGTGGCGGACGTGATTGCTCAGATCGCGCCCGTCGATAGTCAGGAACGCTTCGAAGGCTTCGGGGTCAACGTGATCCGGGAGTACGGGCGCTTCATCTCCGAAGACGAAGTGCAGGCCGGGGATACGGTGATCAAGGCGCGGCGCATCGTCATCGCGACGGGGTCATCGCCGTTGGTGCCCCCGATTACAGGTCTGGATAAAACGCCGTACGAGACGAACGAGACCTTGTTCAATCTGCGCGAAAAGCCTGAGCATCTGCTGATCATCGGTGGCGGGCCGATCGGGATGGAAATGGCGCAGGCCCACATACGCATGGGGTGCAAGGTTACCGTGATCGAGGGAGATAAAGCGCTTTCAAAGGACGACCCCGAACTTGCCGCCATCGTTTTGCAAACGCTCAAGGACGAAGGCATCGAGATTGCAGAGGGTGCGCAAGCTGCTGAAATCCGTGGGGATGTCGGCGCGATAGAGGTGGAAGCAAAAGACGGGCGCGTATTCAAAGGCTCGCATCTTCTGGTAGCCGTCGGCCGCAAGGCAAACACGGATCGTCTGGATCTGGAAAAGGCGGGGATCGAACCGATCAAGAACGGGATCAAGGTTGACGATTCCCTGCGCACCACCAACCGCAAGGTCTACGCCATTGGCGACGTTGCAGGCGGGATGCAATTTACTCATGTCGCGGGCTATCACGGCGGCGTCGTGATCCGGTCGCTGATGTTCGCGCTGCCTGCCAAGGCGAAGACGGCGCATATCCCGTGGGCCACCTACACCGACCCTGAACTGTCGCAAGTGGGCCTGACCGAGGCGCAAGCCAAAGAGAAACACGGTGACAAGCTGGAGGTCGTGCGCTTTCACTATAACCACAATGATCGCGCCATCGCGGAGCGTAAAACCAAAGGTTTGATCAAGGTCATGGTGGTCAAGGGGCGCCCCGTGGGCGCAAGCATCGTCGGTTACCAAGCAGGAGAGCTGATCAACCTGTGGGCTTTGGCGCTGGCAAATAACATGAAAATGAGCCAGATTGCGTCTATGGTTGCACCTTACCCTACCATCGGCGAAATCAACAAACGTGCGGCGGGGGCGTATTTCAGCCCGCGTCTGTTCGAAAGCGATTTGGTCAAGACTGTCGTTCGACTGGTGCAGCGGTTCATCCCATAAAGCGCGCGCCTATGCTCAAATCCCTCTCTGGCAGGCTTCTTATTCTGACCACCATCTTTGTGATGCTGGCGGAAGTGTTGATCTTTGTGCCCTCTATCGCACGGTTTCGCGAAGAATACATGATGAACCGGCTAGAGAGGGCGCAGATCGCGTCGCTGACCCTGCTCGCAAGCGATATGATCGACCCCGAGCTTGAGGCAGAGCTGTTGCGCACCGCGCAGGTGTTTAATGTGGTGCTGCGGCGGGACCGCATACGGCAATTGGCACTGTCCTCCCCGATGTCGCAGACGATCAAAGAAACATACGATCTGCGCGATGCCTCCGCATGGGTGTTGATTCGCGATGCGTTTCATCAGCTGGCCGAAACAGAGCCGGGGGTGATCCGCGTGATCGGTGCCCCGGTGCAGGATGCGGGCTTGCTGATCGAAATCACAATGGAGGCGGGCTCCTTACGGACCGCCATGATCGACTATGGTATTCGCATTCTGGTGCTTTCTGCCGCCATCTCGATGATCACGGCGTTCTTGCTGTTTCTGACCATGCGGGCGTTTTTGCTGAAACCGATCAAGGGTGTGGTCGGGCATATGCAGAACTACGCGCTTGCCCCCGAGGATGCGCGACGAATCATTTCACCTTCTGCTGGTGTGACAGAGGTGCGAGAGGCCGAAGAAGCTTTGATGAAGCTTGAAACCGAACTGACCCAAGCCCTGCGCCAGAAAGAGCGTCTGGCGCAGCTGGGGCAGGCGGTGAGCAAGATCAGCCACGATCTGCGTAACATACTGACATCGGCACAGTTGTTTACCGACCGGATCGAAATGTCCGAGGATCCGACGGTCAAACGCATGGCCCCCAAGCTGGTCAGCTCAATCACCCGCGCCGTGCACCTGTGCGAATCCACGCTGGCCTTTGGCCGCGCAGAAGAGCCAAGTCCGACGCTGACGGTCACGCCACTGTTGCGCATCGTCGATGACGTCGTTGATAGCGAGCGGCTGGCGATCAACGGGGCGGACCTGACGTTCACCTGCGACGTGCCGCAAGATTTGCACGTGCGCGCCGATCCGGAGCATTTGTTCAGGGTCTTGGCAAATCTTGTGCGCAACGCCCGACAGGCGATCATCGCCACGGGTAAATCCGGCGAAATCATCGTTGCTGCCAGTGAACAGGCCGGCGACTGGGTGATCCGCGTCAGCGACAACGGCCCCGGCCTTCCCCCCAAGGCGCGGGAGCATCTGTTTACTGCGTTCAAGGGCGGTGCGCGCAAGGGGGGCTCCGGTCTGGGCCTTGCCATCGCGGCAGAGCTGGTGCGCGGTCACGGTGGGACGCTCAAACTGTCAGAGACAAGCGCGTCGGGCACGGTATTCATCGTGACATTGCCCAAGGGCGACGGGTCTTTCTAATTTGTTTGAAGAAAATTCACGTTAGGCAAAAGAAGGGGTTGCAAACCCCCGCGCCCAGAACTAAACCCCGCCTTAACGGACCGATAGCTCAGCTGGATAGAGTACCTGACTACGAATCAGGGGGTCGGGGGTTCGAATCCTCCTCGGTCCGCCACTTTCAAACATCGTTAGATTTTGAACTTGGCGGCACAACCGTCCGCAACTTTCATAATCAAATTGATCACCCTGCACGCATGATCGCGCGCTGGGCTGTTTGTGTTTAATCGTTTGATTTTATGGGGGTATGGCCCCTGGGGGCAAGGTAACCCGCGCGGGTGCAAGGGCGCGCGGGTTGTTGGTGAGGTTGCCTCATGCGGCAGGCTTAGGCGATGGCCTCGTCCCAGCCGGTGTCCTGATCCGCCAGTTTGACACGGGTCGGCAGACCGATGGTGTCGAGCAGGGCGAACAGCGGCTTTGGGTCCAGCTCTTCGACGTTCACCATCGTGCCGGTGTCATAGGTGCCATCGGCAATCAGCATCGCCATCGCCACGGGGGGCACGCCAGCGGTATAGGAAATGCCCTGGCTGCCGACCTCGTTATAGGCGTCCTTGTGGTCGGCGACGTTGTAGACAAACACCTCTACATCCTTGCCGTCCTTGGTGCCTTTGACCAGATCGCCAATGCAGGTCTTGCCAGTATAGTTCGGGGCAAGGGTCGATGGGTCGGGTAGCACGGCTTTGACCACCTTCAGCGGCACGACCTCGAGCCCCTCGGCGGTCACAACGGGCTGTTCAGACAGCAGGCCAAGGTTCTGCAGCACGGTGAAGACATTGATGTAGTGATCACCAAAGCCCATCCAGAAGCGCACGTCGGCCTCCGGATAGTTCGCGGCGAGCGAATGCACCTCGTCATGGCCGGACATATAGGCCTTTTGCTTGCCAACGACGGGCAGATCCCATTCGCGGCCGACCTCGAACATCTTGTTCTCTTGCCACGCGCCGTCCTGCCAGCTGTAGACCGTGCCGGTGAATTCGCGGAAGTTGATCTCGGGGTCGAAGTTGGTCGAGAAGTACTTGCCGTGATTGCCCGCGTTGATGTCGACGATGTCGATGGATTTCACGTCGTCCATGAATTCGTCCACGGCGAAACGGGCGAAGGCGTTAACCATACCGGGATCGAAGCCTGCCCCCAGAATAGCGGTGGTGTTGGCCTTGGCGCAATCCTCGCGGCGTTTCCATTCGTAGTTGCCGTACCACGGGGGCGTTTCGCAGATTTTGGTCGGGTCTTCGTGAATGGCCGTGTCGATATAGGCGACACCGGTGCGGATGCAGGCTTCGAGCACGGTCATGTTCACGAAGGGCGAACCGACATTAATCACAATTTGCACGCCGAGGTCGTTGATCAGCGCCTCAACCGCGTCGCTGTCCATCCCGTCGACCGCATGGGCCTTGAATACGCCGTCCTGTTTCATCGCGCCTTTGGCATGCACGCTTTCAATGATCGCTTCGCATTTTGACACGGTGCGGCTGGCGATATGCAGATCGCCCAACACGTCATTATTTTGCGCGCATTTATGCGCCACGACCTGAGCCACGCCACCGGCGCCGATGATAAGAACGTTACGTTTCATGTATTCAGTACACCTCTTGTAAGGGAAGGGTTAGGAGAGGGCGGATTTGAAATCCTCGTAGTCGAATGACCGGACCGATGTGATCGTTCCATCAAGTTCACGAATGGCGATGCCGGGCATCTTGACGCCGTTGAACCAGTTCTTCTTGACCATAGTATAGCCCGCAGCGTCCTGAAACGAAATGCGGTCACCGGGTTTAAGCGGGGCGTCGAACTTGAACTCGCCAAAGATGTCGCCCGCAAGGCAGGATTTGCCGCAGATCATCCAGTCGTGATCGCCGGTGTTCGGGGCCACTTTGGCGGGCTCGCGGTAGATCAGCAGATCAAGCATATGCGCCTCGATCGAGCTGTCGACGATGGCAAGGTTCTTGCCGTTGTGCAGCGTGTCGAGCACGGTCGTCTCTAGCGTGGCGGCACCGGTAATCGCGGCTTCGCCCGGTTCGAGGTAGACCTGCACGCCATAGGTATCCGACAGGATTTTCAGCCGCGCGGCCAGACGGTCCAACGGGTAGCCTTCGCCGGTGAAATGGATGCCACCACCAAGGCTGATCCAGTCCATCCGGCGGATCGTGTCGCCAAAGCGGTCCTCGATCAACGTCAGCATGTCAGCGAAACGGTCAAAATCGTCATTCTCGCAGTTGTTGTGGAACATCAGCCCAGTGATGCGATCGGCCACGGCCGCGATCTGCGCCGGATCGTGTTCGCCCAAACGGCTGAAGGGGCGGGCGGGGTCGGCCAGATCGAATTCCGATGTCGATACACCGGGGTTCACCCGCAGCCCGCGCGTATGCCCTGCCGATGCCGCATCGAAACGGTCCAGCTGGCCGATGGAATTGAAGATGATCTTGTCGCTATTGGCCAGCACCTCGGCGATCTCGTCATCGTCGTAGGCGACTGAATAGGCGTGGGTTTCGCCGCCGAATTTCTCGTACCCCAGTTTGACCTCATAGAGCGAGGAGGACGTGGACCCATCCATATACTGCGCCATGAAGTCAAAGACCGACCATGTGGCAAAGCATTTCAATGCCAGCAAGGATTTCGCGCCGGATGCCTCGCGCAGCCAGGCGATCTTTTCCATGTTGGCCTGAAGGCGGGATTTGTCGATCAGATAATACGGGGTCTTCATGGCAGATCCTTTACAAAACGACGCAGACGCGGTGCGCGTTCCGATTAGGGGATGTTGCCGTTCAACGCAAACTCTGATGTGTCACGAACGGAGGACGCAGTGGCGGTGTGCGGGGGGGGGGCGGCTGGGGCTTAGTTGCTGCGGAAAATGCGCGACTCGCCGATCATTTGTTCCAGCGCCGCGATCCTCTCGGCACTCTGGTCGGAGCTGCGCGATTGCACGTCGGCGACCAGCGCTTCGATCAGAAAGCTAATCGCCAGCGTTGAGTCCCAGCTCGACGGCACCTCGACCATGGCGCGGAAACAGTGGCGGGCGTGTTTTTCGATAGGCGACCCCCAGGCATCGGTGAACAGCACGATGGTCGTGCCTTGCTTGACCGCAAGATCGGCGAGCTTTTCCAGCTCTTTTTCGTAGCGGCGGATGTCAAAGACGATCAGCACTGAACCCGCGTCCATATCCAGCAAGGATTGCGGCCATGCACTGGGGGAGGAATTGAGCAGGGTGACCTGCGGCCGGATGATCTGCAGGTGGTTGAAAAAGTAATGCGCGTTGGACCGCGTGATCCGCCCGCCCAGCAGATAGAGCCTGTGCGACGGATCGGAAAGCAGCGCCGCAACCTCGTCGAATTCAGCCAGATCAAGCCGTTCAAGCGTGCGGTTCACATTGCCCGATACCGCCTGAATAAAGCGCGATACCACGTGATCGCTGCTGTCACCGGGGGTGTCGAGCTTGGCCAGCGGCTTTTTCATCCGTGCGCCGATTTCGTCGCGGATGGCGTCCTGCATATCCGAGAAACCGTCGAACCCCAGCTTGCGCGCCAGCCGGATGATGGTGGGCGATGACACCTCGGCCAGCTCGGCCAGCCGTGTGATGGATTGCAGCCCCGTGAGCAACTGGTCGTCCAGCAGAACAGCCGACAGTTTACGCTCTGCCGCCGTTAGCTCGGTCTGCTTTTCTTTCAGCAGATCGCGGACCAGTGCTTTTTTGTGCAACTCATGTTCCTTTCGGTACAGCGCAGATCAGTGTGAAGCAAAGATTACAGAAAAAATCTTGACAGGCTAGAAAATTCTGTAGTGATTGTGAGGCAACAAGACGATAGGGGCGCCGTGACCAATACTGACTGGAATGCCGTAAACATCGTGAACCCGCAGGGGCAGGGGGGCTGGCTGTTGGTGTGTGAACACGCCTCGCGCCGGATACCCGATGCGTTGGACGGGTTGGGGATGTCCCCTGCGGCAAGCTGTTCGCACGCCGCATGGGACATTGGCGCGCTGGATGTGGCGCACGCGCTGTCAGATGCTCTGGACGCGCCTTTGGTGGCCGGTGACATCTCCCGTCTGGTCTATGATTGCAACCGCCCGCTTGAGGCCCCGGACTGTATTCCGGCGCGCAGCGAGATCTATGACATCCCCGGAAATGCCGCTTTGGACGATGCCGGACGGCAGCAGCGTTTTGATCAGGTGCATACGCCATTTCACGATGCGGTCGCCCGTGTTCGCGAAAGCTGGCAGCCCACCCAAGCCGCACCGGTGCTGGTCACGATCCACAGCTTTACGCCTGTCTATAACGGGGCGACCCGCGCGGTTGAACTCGGCTTTCTCTATCACGCGCAGCCCGCCGCCGCGCAGGCCTTGCTGGCGGTTGAACAGGCGCGGGGGCGCTATGCGTCGGCGCTGAACGAACCCTATGCCGCGACGGACGGCGTGACCTATACGCTTGAAAAACATGGCGAGGCGCAGGCGCTGCCCGCCGTGATGATCGAGATTCGCAATGATCTGATCGATACACCCGAAAAAGCGCAGGACATGGCGCGGCATCTGGCCGAAAGCCTGACCCAAGCCTTTCCCATCCCCGACAGCGAGGCCGCAGAATGAACGCGATGCGCAGATATATCCGGGTGGTCGACGGCTTTAACTATGGCCTTGGCCGGATCATGATGTACGGGATTTTCGTGCTCATGGGGATCCTGCTGTGGTCGTCCTATAACAAGACATTCGCCTCGCCGCAGATCTGGACGCTGGAAATGGCGCAGTTCGTGATGGTGGGCTATTACATCCTTGGCGGGCCTTATGCTTTGCAGATGGGAGCGAACGTGCGGATGGACCTGTTCTATGCCGAATTGACCCCGCGCAAGAAGGCCTGGACGGACTGTATCACCGTCTTTTTCCTGCTGATCTATCTGGTGATACTACTATGGGGCGGTATCGAATCCACGATGTATTCGTTCAAGTACGGGGGGGAGCGCAGCCCGACCGCGTGGCGCCCCTATATGTGGCCGGTCAAAGTGACCATGTGCATCGGCATCACCCTGATGCTGCTTCAAGCTGTCTCTGAACTGTTCAAGGACATCCTTTTCCTCAAATCGGCAGAGGAGACCCGCGATGCCCTATGAGTTGATCGCCATCCTGATGTTTTCGACCATGATGCTGATGCTGCTGACCGGACAGCGGGTGTTCGGGGCCATCGGCTTTGTCGCGGTGATTGCGGCGCTGTTTCTTTGGGGGGATCGCGGCGGCTATGACATCGGGTTCTCTGCCGCGATCAAGCTGATGCGTTGGTATCCGCTGCTGACCCTGCCGATGTTCATCTTCATGGGGTACGTGCTGTCGGAAAGTAAAATTGCCGACGATCTATATAAAATGTTTCACGTGTGGATGGGTGGTCTGCGCGGGGGGCTGGCCATCGGGACGATCGGGCTGATGGTGCTGATCTCTGCCATGAACGGCCTGTCGGTGGCGGGCATGGCGATTGGGGCCACGATTGCGCTGCCCGAGCTTTTGAAACGCAACTATGACAAGCTGATGGTGACAGGGGTCATTCAGGCGGGGTCCAGCCTTGGTATCCTTGTGCCGCCGTCGGTCGTGCTGGTGCTCTATGCCATGATCGCGCGGCAACCAGTGGGGCAGCTGTGGCTGGCCGGCGCGATCCCGGGGCTGATGATGGCCACGATGTTCATCATCTATATCGCCATCCGCTGCCGCCTGAACCCCGACCTGGGCCCCGCCCTTTCCGCCGAGGAACGCGATGTGGGCTGGCCCGAAAAGCTGCGCTTGCTGCGCGCGGGCCTGCTGCCGGTTGTGATCTTTGCCGTGATGATGGTGCCCTTTGTGAACGGCTGGACCTCGCTTGTCGAAAGCTCTGCCATTGGTGCGATTGCGGCCTTTCTGGCAGCCGTGCTCAAGGGGCGGATGACGCGGGCGGTGTTCGAGACGTCGGTGCGCCAGACCCTTGCGATCACGTGCATGTTCATGTGGATCATCCTCGCCGCGCTGGCCTTTGGTGCGGTGTTCGACGGGCTTGGGGCGGTCAAGGCGATTGAAAACCTGTTTACAGAACAATGGGGTCTGAACCCTTGGGTGATCCTGATCCTGATGCAGCTGTCGTTTCTGGTCATGGGGACGTTTCTGGACGACACGGCGATGTTGGTCATCGTGGCCCCGCTTTACGTGCCGCTGGTGGGTGCGCTCGGGTTCGATCTGGTGTGGTATGGTGTGCTTTATACGATCACCTGCCAGATCGCCTATATGACGCCGCCCTTCGGCTATAACCTGTTCCTGATGCGCGCCATGGCCCCGCCAGAGATCACGATCCGCGATATCTACCGGTCGATCATCCCCTTTGTCGGGGTCATGGTGCTGGCGCTCGCGGTGGTCATGATCTTCCCGCAGATCGCGCTTTGGCTGCCGGACTATGTCTATGGAAAATAAGCATTAACAACCAAGCGGTCAGAGCAACTGGCCCTTTTCATCCCAACCCCAACAAGGAGTATGAGACATGACAACAAGACGTAAGTTCCTGAAAGGAGCCGCCGTTGCCGGTCCGGCAACCCTTGCCGCACCATCGATCCTGCACGCCCAAGAGCCGATCCGCTGGCGTTTCCAGACCTATGCGGGGTCTGCACTTGGCGAAGAGGTGACGAAACCCGCCATCGACGCGATCAACGCTGCTGCCCAAGGTGAGCTGGAAATCGAGCTTTTCTATGCCGACCAGATCGTCCCCACGGGCGAGCTGTTCCAGGCGCTGCAACGCGGCACCATCGACGGCGTGCACTCGGATGATGACTCCATGGCGTCGCCCACGCCTGTCCGGTCCTTCGGCGGGTATTTCCCGCTGGCGACGAAACACGCGCTCGACGTGCCGGTGCTGTTCAACCAATACGGTCTGGCCGACATCTGGCGCGAGGAATACGCCAAGGTTGGCGTGCACTGGCTATCTGCGGCGGGGCAAGACCCGTGTAACTTCAACACCGTCAAACCGATCAAATCGCTGGCAGACATGGACGGGCTGAAGCTGTATACCTTCCCGACGGCGGGTCGCTTCCTGTCGCAATTCGGCGTCGTGCCGGTCAACATCCCCTATGAAGACGCCGAAGTCGCGGTGCAGACGGGCGAGCTGGACGGTATGGCGTGGTCCGGCATCACCGAAGACTACACCGTGGGCTGGGCCGATGTGACCAACTACTTCTGCACCAACAACATCTCGGGGGCGTGGATCGGGTCGTTCTTCGTCAACGCCGAGAAATGGGCAGAGCTGCCTGACCACCTCAAGCAGATTGTGAACTCCGCGATCGAGGCAAGCCACACCTACCGCAACCAATGGTACTGGGGCGGCGAGGCGCGCCTGCGTGCATCGGGCGAGAAGCTGGAGCTGACATCCGTACCGCAGGACGAATGGAAAGTGGTCGAGGAAGCGGCGGTGAAATTCTGGGACGAGATGGCGGAAGAAGGCGAAACCGCCGCCAAGATCGTGCAGATTTTCCGCGACTATAACAACGTCATCTCGAAAGCGGGCCCGCCCTATACTTTCGGCTGATCCGGCTTTGACATCATGACCATCGGGGCGGCGCATCTGTGCCGCCCCCTCACATCAAAAGGGACGTTTGCAGATGGGCAACCTTACTTTCGACACGCTCAAGGACCTGGCCGCCAAAGGCGAGGTGGACACGGTGCTGGTGGCACTGGTGGACATGCAGGGCCGCCTGATGGGCAAGCGTTTTCACGTCACGAATTTCATCGACCATTCCCATGCGGAGACGCATTGCTGCAACTATCTGCTGGCAACCGATCTGGTGATGTCCACGCCCGAGGGCTTTGCCTCGACCAGCTGGGAAACCGGCTATGGCGACTATGTGCTGCGCCCCGATCTGTCGACCATGCGCCATGTGCCGTGGCTGGATAAAACCGTGCTGGTGCTTGGCGATGTGCTCGATCACCACACCCACGAACCTGTCTCCCATTCGCCGCGCGCCATGCTGAAAAAGCAGATCGCCCGACTGGATGCGCTTGGTTTTGACGCGATGATGGCAACCGAGCTTGAGTTTTTTCTGTTCGAGGGCGATTACCGCACCTTGCAGAAAGAGAAATACGCCAACCTCGTGCCCCTGAACGGCCACAACGAAGATTACTGCCTGTTCCAGACCACGAAAGAGGAAAGCTTCCTTCAGCCGCTGCGCAACCATCTCGTGGGGGCGGGGATTCCGGTCGAATGCACCAAGGGTGAGGCCGAGGTCGGCCAGCAAGAGCTTAACATCCGCTATGCCGATGCGCTGGCCTGTGCCGATCATCACACGATTTCGAAACAAGCGGTGAAAGAGATCGCCTATCAGCAGGGGTTCTCGGCGTCCTTCCTGCCCAAGTGGTCGGCGGATAAGGTGGGGTCGTCCAGCCACGTGCATATGTCGCTGTGGAAAGACGGCGCGCCTGCGTTCTATGACAAGGACGCCAAGCTGGGCATGTCGCAGATGATGCAGCATTTCATGGCCGGTCTGATCGCCTATGCCCCTGATATTACGTATTTCTTCGCGCCCTATATCAACAGCTACAAACGCTTTGCCAAAGGCACCTTTGCGCCTACGAAAACCGTCTGGTCTGTCGATAACCGCACCGCGGGCTTCCGGCTGTGTGGCGATGGCACCAAGGGTATTCGCGTTGAATGTCGCATTGGCGGGTCTGACCTGAACCCCTATCTGGCGCAGGCTGTGTTGCTGGCGGCAGGGCTGAAGGGGATCGAGGAAAAGCTGCCTTTGCAAGAGCCGACGATGGGCGATGTCTACGAAGACGCCAACGTCACCGAAATCCCCCGCACCCTGCGTGCCGCGACCCAAACGCTGCGCAACTCTGCCATGCTGCGCGAGGCCCTTGGCGACGACGTGGTTGACCACTACACCCGCGCAGCCGAATGGGAGCAGGAGGAATACGACAAGGTCGTGACCGACTGGGAAATCAACCGCGGATTTGAGCGAGCATAAACCATGACAAACACTTTGAAATGTATCTCACCGATTGACGGATCGGTTTACCTTGAACGCCCTGTCCTGTCGCTGGAGGGGGCACGCGATGTCTGCGCCCGCGCCAAGGCAGCACAAGGCGCATGGGCCGCGCGCCCCTTGTCCGAACGTGTGCAACTGGTGCGCGATGCCATTGCCGAGGTGGGCAAAACCACCGATCGTATGGCGCAGGAACTGGCGCATCAGATGGGCCGTCCCGTGCGCTATGGCGGCGAGTTTGGCGGCTTTGCCGAGCGCGGCAACTATATGGCAGATATCGCCGAAAAGGCGCTGGCCCCGACGATTGTCGAAGACAGCGACAAGGCCACCCGCAAGATCTCCCGCGAGGCGCGCGGCGTTGTATTGGTCGTGGCCCCGTGGAACTACCCCTATATGACGGCGATCAACACGGTCGCGCCAGCGCTGATCGCGGGGAATACCGTGGTGCTGAAACACGCCACCCAAACCCTGCAAGTGGGTGAACGTCTGGCCGAAGCTTTCCACGCCGCAGGTATCCCCGACGATGTCTTCCAGAACGTCTTTCTTGATCACGACACCACCTCGGCGCTGATCGCTGAACGGCAGTTCGGCTTCGTGAACTTCACCGGATCTGTCGGGGGCGGCAAGGCGATGGAGATTGCAGCCGCAGGCACCTTCACCACCGTCGCGACCGAACTGGGGGGTAAAGACCCCGGCTATGTGCGCGCCGACGCGGATGTTGACGCCGCCGTTGACGGGCTGATGGATGGGGCGATGTTCAACGCGGGGCAGTGCTGCTGCGGGATCGAACGGATTTATGTGCACGAAAGCCTGTATGATGCCTTTGTCGAAAAGGCTGTGGCTTGGGCCAATGCGCTCAAGCTTGGCAACCCGCTTGAGGCGGATACCGATATCGGCCCCATGGCGAACGTCCGTTTCGCCGCCGAGGTCCGCGCCCAGATATCCGAGGCCGTCGCCGCCGGTGCGACCGCGCTGATCGATACCTTTGAGGCGGATGACGGCGGTGCGTATCTCACGCCGCAGATCCTGACCAACGTCACCCACGACATGCGCGTGATGCGCGACGAAAGCTTTGGCCCCGTCGTGGGCATCATGCCTGTCAAGGACGACGCGGAAGCAATTGCGCTGATGAACGACTGCCAGTTCGGCCTGACCGCCGCGATCTTTACCAAGGATGCGGATGCCGCCGATACCATCGGCGCGCAGCTGGAAACCGGCACCGTGTTCATGAACCGCTGCGATTACCTTGATCCGGCCCTGTGCTGGACCGGCTGCAAGGACACAGGGCAGGGCGCGGGCCTGTCCGAGCTTGGCTATCAGGCGCTGACGCGCCCCAAATCTTACCACCTGAAAAAGGCTTGATCCTTATGGCACTGCAAAACAACTGGTCCTACCCCACCGCCATCCGCTTTGGCGCGGGCCGTATTTCTGAAATCGGAGAGGCCTGCGTGGCCACGGGGATGAAAAACCCCTTGCTGGTGACGGATAAGGGCCTTGCCTCGATGGAAATCACGACCCGCACGCTGGACCTGCTGGACGGCGCGGGCTTTGGCCGCGCGATGTTCTCGGAAGTGGACGCGAACCCGACCGAACTGAACCTCGAGGCGGGGCTGAAGGTCTACCGCGAGGGCGGGCACGACGGTGTGATCGCCTTTGGCGGTGGCTCTGGCCTTGATCTGGGCAAGATGGTCGCCTTCATGGCGGGGCAGTCGCGGCCTGTGTGGGATTACGAAGATGTGGGCGATTGGTGGACCCGCGCCGATGCCGACGCCATCGCGCCGATCATCGCCGTGCCCACCACGGCGGGCACCGGGTCCGAAGTGGGGCGCGCGTCGGTGCTGACCAACTCTGAAACCCATGTGAAAAAGATCATTTTCCACCCCAAAGTGCTGCCCAGCATCGTGATCTGCGACCCCGAGCTGACGGTGGGGATGCCCAAACATATCACCGCAGGCACCGGCCTTGATGCCTTTGCCCATTGCGTCGAGGCGTTCAGCAGCCCGCATTACCACCCCATGTCGCAGGGTATCGCGCTGGAGGGCATGCGGCTGGTCATCGACTATCTGCCGCGTGCCTATGCAGACGGCAACGACATCGAAGCACGCGCGCAGCTTATGTCGGCGGCGGCGATGGGGGCGACGGCGTTCCAGAAGGGTCTGGGCGCGATCCACGCCATGAGCCACCCGATCGGCGCGGTGTTTAACACGCACCACGGCACCACCAATGCGGTCTGCATGCCCGCGGTGCTGGACCTGAACGAGCCTGAAATCCGCGAACGCTTTGACCGCGCGGCAGGGTATCTGGGGATCGACGGCGGCTATGACGGCTTCCGCGCCTTCGTGCAGGAGTTCAACGACAGCTTCGGTATCCCGCGCAAACTGTCGGAAATGGGCGTGAGCGCAGACCGGATCGACGATCTGGTCGCGATGGCGCTTGAAGATCCGTCTTGCGGTGGCAACCCCGTGACATTGACCACCGAAAACCTGCGCAAGCTGTTCGAGGCGACAATCTAAACTTCCGTAGAGGGCCCAAAAGAAAACCACCCCCGACGGTCTGCGTCGGAGGTGGTCTGCCGCACCGGGGGGACGGGCGGTGGGGCCCGCCGCGTTGGGGAACGCGGTCGGGCAAATCCAGCAGGGAACGAGGTAAGCCCGCTGGAAAACGCTTACGCTTTTTGATCGGCCAATGTGCCGATGGTGACCGTCCGCGTGACCTCTTTGCCCTTGTGCAGGACCATGACCTCGGCTTTGGCTTCCGGATCGGTTTCAGCCACAGCGCGGGTCAGGTCGCGCAGTTCCTTGATCTCTGTGTCGTTGAACGACAGGATGATATCGCCTTTCTCAAGACCCGCTTTCTTGGCCGGGCTGTCATCGCCGATGGCTTCGATCACCGCCCCTTTCGGCGCGTCCAGCCCCAGCACTTGCGCGACCTCTGCCGTCATCGGACGGATTTGAACGCCGAGCCAGCCGCGGGTGATTTCCCCGTCGTCGGACAGGTCGGCCACGATGTCCTGCACCAGATCGGATGGTACGGAAAAGCCGATCCCGACAGAGCCGCCATCAGGCGACAGGATTGCCGTGTTCACGCCAATCACTTCGCCCGCGTTATTGAACAGCGGCCCGCCGGAGTTGCCACGGTTGATCGCCGCATCGGTCTGGATAAAGTCATCATAGGGGCCCGCGTTGATATTGCGCGACTTGGCCGAGATGATGCCGGTGGTGACCGTGCCACCCAGACCAAAGGGGTTGCCCATAGCGACCACCTCGTCGCCGACGCGCATGTCATCGGAAGACCCGAATTTCACCGCTGGAAGGTCAACATCCGCTTCGACCTTGAGCACGGCAATATCTGTCAGCACATCGCTGCCGACCACCTTGGCGTCAAAGCTGCGGCCATCGGCCAGCTTGACCTTGACCGTGTCGGCACCGGCGACAACGTGGTTGTTCGTCACGATCATTCCGTCCTTGGACACGATAAAGCCCGACCCAAGCCCGTGCATCGGCTGTGCGCCAGCCGGTCCTTGCGGCATCAACTGCTCAAAACGTTTGCGCAGTTCCTCTGGCATGCCTTCGGGCAGTTGCACCTGCGCGCTGGCCTGCTCTGCCGTGCCGGTCACCTCGATGAAGACAACAGCGGGTGAGATTTGTTCGACCAGATCGGCATAGCCGCCGGCGGGCACCGCCAGAGCCGCCGACGGGGCAAGCGTCATGGCCGAGGTAGAGGCAAGGGCCGCTGCGAGCACAAAAGGTGCGGCGCGGCGGGGGGAGGAGAAAAGAGATGTCATGCATGGTTCCTTCGTCTTCAGAGATGACACCCAAATGGCAGCCCATTCTAACAGCGGGTTTTTGCGGGCTATACAAATGTGTAAACTTGTCTCTCGCAGGTGGCAGCACGCCCTATATCAGGTATCGAAGGATCAAAGCCTCAATGGACCATTGTATATGAAACTGCTTGTCGTCGAAGATGATGCCACCACCGGAACCTATATTGCGCGGGGATTGCGCGAAGAAGGGCATACCGTTGATCTTGTCGCTGAAGGGCGCGAGGGGCTGATACAGGCGACCTCGGGTGCTTACGACGTGCTGATCGTCGACCGGATGCTGCCAGAGATCGACGGGCTGACGCTGGTCAAGACCTTGCGTGGCGCGGGTAACTTGACGCCGGTGCTGTTTCTGACTGCCATGGGCAGCGTTGATGACCGTATCAGCGGATTGAACGCAGGCGGCGACGACTATCTTGTCAAACCCTTCGCCTTTGGCGAGCTTTCGGCGCGTGTCACCGCCCTCGCACGGCGCCCCCAAGCGATGGAGCAGGAAACCGTGCTGCGTGCAGGCGATCTTGAAATGCAACTGATCACCCGCAAGGTGACCCGCGCCGGACAGGAGATCGACCTGCTGCCCCGTGAATTTGCCCTGCTTGAACATCTGCTGCGTCGCAAGGGCAGGGTGCAGACCCGGACCATGCTGCTTGAGGCAGTGTGGGACATCAGCTTTGACCCGATGACCAACGTTGTCGAAACCCACATCAGCCGTTTGCGGGCCAAGGTGGACAAACCCTTTGACCGCGAGCTGATCCAGACCGTGCGCGGTGCCGGCTACCGGATCGACGGATGACTGCGCGTCTGGCGCAGCTTTGGCGGTCCATGCCGGTGCGGTTGGCGCTGCTGCTGGTCTTGCTGTTCTCGACCGTCAGCCTGATGGGGTTGGCGGCCAGCTATGCGGTGACGCAGAATTCATTTGAAACCGCGATCCGTGCGGATCTGGAACAGGATATCGCGGGTTTTCGCGCGGCCCCCAATGCCCGCGCCGTGGCCCTGCTGGTGGACGCTGAATCGCGCGACGCCGATCCCAGCCGCGTTGTGCTCAGCTATATCACCCCGTCGGGGCGTATCTATGGCAACGGGGCCATCGCGCGGGATGACGAAGGCTATCATATCGTGTCGCTGGCCGAGGGACGGGCCGAATATGACGGAGTCTACCTGTCGCTGACAACGCCGCTTTATGGCGGGCAGTTGACCGTCGCCCGTAGCCGTGCACAGATCGAAGGGCTGCGCACGGTGTTTCTCAATATCCTGCTGATCAGCCTGCTGCCCACGGTGCTGGTCGCCTTGTCGGGCGGGCTTTATCTGGCGCGGCGCAGCAAGCGGCATGTGGATGTTATCGGACGCACGCTGGATGACCTGACGACCGGCGATCTTGCCGCGCGGGTGACCGTGTCGCCGGGGTGGGCCGATGATCTGCAGCGTATCGGCAGCAAGGTGAACCAGATGGCAGGCGCACAAGAGGCGCAAACCCAGATGCTGCGGCAGGTATCGTCGGACATTGCCCATGACCTCAAGACGCCGATCCAGCGCGTCGCGGTGCATCTGGACGATCTGGCGCGCAGCCTGCCCGAAGACACGGACGAAGGCATCTTGCTGGCCAAGGCGCAGGAGGAGGTCGCGGGCATCGCTTCGGTCTTTCAATCGCTGCTACAGATCGCTTCGGTCGAGGCAGGGTCGCCCAAGACGCATTTCACGTCTGTCGATCTGAACCAGCTTTGCGAGACCCTCACCGAAGTGTACGAGCCCGCCGCCGCGGCCAAGCAGCAGCGGTTGCACAGCGTCGTGCCCGACGCGCAAATCACCGTCTCGGGCGATAAAAACCTGTTGGGACAGATGATGTCGAACCTGCTGGAAAATGCCATGCGCCACACGCCCGAGGGCAGCGAGATCACCCTGACGCTTTCCCATGCGCAGGGTCAGCCTGTGATCGAGGTGGCCGACAATGGTCCCGGCATCCCCGAAGACGCGCGCGACAAAGTGCTGCGCCGCTTGTACCGATTGGATGCCAGCCGCCACACGCCGGGCAACGGTCTGGGGCTCAGCCTTGTGGAGGGGGTGGTAAAGCTGCACGGCGGGCAGATCGCGCTGCTGGACAACGCGCCGGGGCTTCTTGTGCGGATCACCCTATAGCACGCCCGTCTTCTGCGGCGATTTGAGCATGTGACTTATGAGGGGTGCAGCGCTATCTAGGGTGTAAGGGCCGAAACCCGTTGTTTTTGGCCATTCACTACGAGGTACGACATGCTTGATGGGTTTTCCGCCGAGGTTCTGGCACGGGTCCAATTCGCCTTTACCGTTTCGTTTCACATTATTTTTCCGGCGTTCTCGATCGGGTTGGCCAGCTTTCTGGCGGTGGTGAATGCGCTTTGGCTTTGGACCAAGGACGAAACCTACAGGGTGCTTTTCGACTACTGGAAAAAGATATTTGCCGTGGCCTTTGGCATGGGCGTCGTGTCGGGCATTGTGATGTCCTATCAATTCGGCACCAACTGGTCGGTCTTCTCTGACAAGGCGGGGCCGGTGGTCGGGCCGCTCATGGCCTATGAGGTGCTGTCGGCCTTCTTCCTCGAGGCCGGCTTTCTGGGCATCATGCTGTTTGGTCTGAAACGGGTCGGGCCGGGGCTGCATATGTTTGCCACAGCGATGGTGGCTTTTGGCACGTTGCTTTCGGCCACTTGGATCCTGTCGGTGAACAGCTGGATGCAGACCCCTGCGGGCTATGGCTTTAACGATGTGGGGCAGTTTATTCCGCTGGATTGGTGGAAGATCGTCTTCAACCCGTCGTTCCCCTACCGCTTGCTGCATATGGTGCTGGCGGCTTATCTGACGACGGCGCTGGTTGTGGGCGCTGTGGGTGCGTGGCATTTGCTGAAGGACAATCAGGGCCCTGCGTCGCGGCGCATGTTCTCTATGGCGATGTGGATGCTGCTACTTGTCACCCCCTTGCAGATCGCGGCAGGGGATTTTCACGGCATCAACACGCTAGAGCATCAGCCCGCCAAGGTCATGGCGATGGAGGGGCATTTCGACAGCCACCCCGACGGCGCGCCGCTGATCCTGTTCGGTATTCCTAATCAGGCAGAAAAACGGGTCGATTACGCTATCGAGGTGCCGAAACTGTCGTCGCTGATCCTCAAACATGACCTGAACGCGCCGCTGGCCGGGCTGGACACGATCCCTGACGAGGACGAGCCGCCGGTTGCCATCGTCTTTTTCTCGTTCCGTGTGATGGTGGGGCTTGGTTTTGCCATGCTGGGCTTTGGCCTTTGGGGCGGGATCGCGCGCTGGCGCGGGACGCTACACAGCTCGCGCTGGTTGCATCGGGCGGCGATCGTCATGGGGCCGATGGGCTTTGTCGCCGTGTTGGCCGGTTGGATCACGACCGAGGTCGGGCGTCAGCCCTTTACCGTCTACGGGCTGCTGCGCACCAGTGACAGCCTTGCTCCAGTAAGCGCGCCTGCGGTTGGTGCATCGTTGATCTCTTTCATCGTGGTCTATTTCTTCGTCTTCGGGGCGGGGGTGTTCTATATCCTCGGGCTGATGCGCAAACGCCCCCATGTGGGCGCGCAAGGAGAGATCACCGACGGGCCGGTGCGGGCGGCGGGGACGACTCCGGTGGCGCAGGACAAGACCCAAGACATAGCAGCGTCAGAGTAGGAGACAGCAGATGTTTGGATTAGAGCTTTCGTTTATCTGGGCCGGCATCATCGCGCTTGCGGTGCTGATCTATGTCATCCTCGACGGGTTCGACCTTGGGGTCGGGCTGCTGTTCCCGCTGTCCAAGGACGAGGTCGAACGCGATGTGATGATGAACTCTGTCGCGCCGATCTGGGACGGCAATGAAACTTGGCTGGTTCTGGGCGGCGGCGGTTTGTTCGCCGTTTTCCCGCTGGCCTATGCCACGGTGATGCCCGCGCTGTATATGCCGATCATCCTGATGCTGCTGGGGTTGGTCTTTCGTGGCGTCGCTTTCGAATACCGCTGGCGCACGGTGCGCGGCAAACATCTGTGGGATATCTCGTTCTTCGGGGGCTCGCTGGTGGCCTCCATGTGTCAGGGGATCGCGCTTGGCGCGCTGGTGCAGGGGATCGAGATCGAGAACCGCGCCTATGCCGGCGGTTGGTGGGACTGGCTGACGCCATTCTCTGTCCTGACCGGTTTCGCGGTGACCGTCGGCTATGCGATGCTGGGCGCGACTTGGCTGAACATGAAGCTCGAGGGGCGTATTCAGGCGCATATGCGGCGGCTGGCCTGGCCCTTTGCCATTGCGACACTGGTGTTCATGGGGCTCGTCAGCCTTTGGACGCCCTTCCTGAACGACGCTTTCTTTGGCCGCTGGTTCGCCTTTCCGACCGCGATCTTCAGCTTTCTGGTGCCTGCCTTGGTGGCCGCGGCCGTCTATGGGCTGTTCCACGGGCTGCAACGTCATTGGGATGTGACGCCGTTCCTCTGCGCGCTGGCGCTGTTCGTGCTGGGCTTTATCGGGATCGGGATCAGCTTTTACCCCTATATCGTGCCTTCCTCGCTGACCATCGTCGAGGCCGCGGCACCAGACAGCAGCCTCAAGTTCGCCTTGGTCGGCACCTTGGTGCTGCTGCCGATGATCCTGTCGTACACGATCTATACCTACTGGGTGTTCCGCGGGAAGATCGACCCCGAAGAGGGTTACCACTGATGCGACGCAACTGGATGACACGCACTGGGTGGTTTGTCCTGATCTGGGTGCTGAGCGTCGCAGCGCTTGGGCTGGTGGCCTATGGGATCCGGCTGATGATCATGCCCTGAGGGGGGCATGGCGGGGCCAGGCATCTGCCGTTGGGTAATTTCAAATGGGCCGGGGTAAGGGGGTTGCAAAGCCGCCAATGCTCTGGCCCTTTTGCGTGAAATAGCAAGAGGATCCCCAGATGCGCGCCATGCAAGTCACCGCCTATGACCAGCCCCTGTCCGAGCAAGAGCTGGAAATGCCCGTCCCCGCCGCTGGCGAAGTGTTGATCAAGGTCGATGCCTGCGGGTTGAACTTTGGTGACCTGCTGATGATCAAGGGCACCTATCAGCAAAAGCCGGATCTGCCCTTCACGCTTGGGATGGAGCTTTCGGGCAGCGTCGCCGCCGTGGGGGAGGGCGTGACCGATCTGGCCGTTGGTCAACGTATCGCGGCCTATAGCGGCCTGCTGGGGCTGGCCGAATATGCCGCCATTCCCGCCAATGTCTGCGTGCCGATCCCCGACGATATGCCGGCCGAGGATGCCGCGGCCTTTCTTGTGGCCTATGGCACCAGTCATGTGGCGCTGGACTACAAGGCGCGGCTGCAACCGGGGGAACGTCTGCTGGTGCTGGGGGCATCAGGCGGGGTCGGGCTGACCGCGGTGGAGCTGGGCAAGCTCATGGGGGCAGAGGTCATCGCCTGCGCCCGTGGTGCGGCCAAGCTGGAGATTTGCCGCGCTGCCGGTGCCGACCATCTGATCGATTCAGAAACCGATGACATCCGCGAGGTGGTGAAATCCTTGGGCGGGGCAGATGTGGTCTATGACCCGATCGGCGGCGACCAGTTCAAGGCGGCGCTGCGGGCCTGCAACCCCGAGGCTCGCATCCTGCCGCTTGGGTTTGCCTCGGGCGAGGTGCCGCAGATCCCTGCCAATATCCTGCTGGTCAAGAACATCGACGTGCTGGGTTTTTTCTGGGGCGGCTACAAGAATTTCAAACCGCAGGTGCTGACAGACAGCTTCAAGGTGCTGATCGACTGGTATAGCGCGGGCAAGCTGAAACCCCATGTGAGCCACGTACTGCCGCTGGATCAAGCGAACGAAGCGCTGGATCTGCTGCGCACGCGCAAGGCGACGGGCAAGGTTATCGTACGGGTCAGCTAGGGTCTGCGATTTATTGGCGATGTGGCGACTGTTGAGGTCATTAGCGGCCCTATCGCAATAGTCGGACCCGTGCGTTTGACCTTGGCGTCGCCAATTGATGTGCGCTAGGTTGTCGCAAAGCCATCAACGGAGAGCCCCCCATGAAAATGTCAGAGACCCGCCAGATCGCAGCCAGCCCGGCAGAGGTATATGCCGCGCTGCTGGACCCTGACATGCTGATCAAATGCGTCCCCGGCGCGACCGAGGTGACCGGATCGCCGCAAGAAGGGTTCGAGGCGACCGTGGTGCAGAAGGTCGGCCCCGTCAAAGCCACGTTCAAGGGGCAGGTCACCATGACCGATATGGTGCCTGACCAGTCGATCAAGATCAGCGGCGAAGGCAAAGGCGGTGCTGCGGGCTTTGCCAAGGGCGAGGCGGACGTGACGCTGGCTGCTGTCGATGGCGGGACCGAGCTTTCCTATGACGTCGAGGCCAAGGTCGGCGGCAAGCTTGCGCAGCTTGGCAGCCGGATCATCGACGGGTTTGCCAAAAAGATGGCGGACCAGTTCTTTAACAACCTGCAAGAAACGCTTGAGGGCCCAGCCGAAGATGCGCCGGCGGAAGCAGCAGAGGCAGCGGATGCACCAGCCGAGAAAAAGGGCTGGTTCGGCCGCAGCAAAAGCTGACGGGTAGGGCCTGTTCACTTTGGGATAATCAGTCTAGTTTCCGGCCAACAACACCGGAGACGCCCATGCCTGACATCGTAAAGATCACCGACCTGCGCAAGGCCTATGCAGATGGGTTCGAGGCGCTGAAAGGCGTGTCGCTGAACATCCGAGAGGGCGAAATCCTTGCCCTGCTTGGCCCTAATGGCGCAGGGAAAACAACACTTATTTCAACTATTTGCGGGATCACGACCGGCACAGGCGGTAGCGTCACTGTGGGCGGTTTCGACACGGTAAACGACTACCGTGGTGCGCGGTCGATGATCGGGCTGGTACCGCAAGAGATCAACCTTGAACCCTTTGAAAAAGTCATCAGCACTGTGCGTTTCTCGCGCGGGTTGTTTGGGAAACCCAAGGATGATGCAGCAGTTGAAAAGATCCTGCGGCAGCTATCGCTTTGGGACAAGAAAGACAGCCAGATCCGCGCCTTGTCGGGCGGGATGAAACGTCGTGTCTTGATTGCCAAGGCATTGGCGCATGAGCCCCGCGTCCTGTTCTTGGACGAACCCACCGCCGGCGTCGACGTAGAACTGCGCCGCGATATGTGGAATATCGTCGCGGACCTGAAGGCCAGTGGCGTGACCATCATCCTCACCACCCACTATATCGAGGAAGCCGAGGCGATTGCCGATCGGATCGGTGTGATCGCCCACGGCGAGCTGCTGCTGGTCGAGGATAAAGACACGTTGATGTCACGCATGGGGAAAAAGCAGTTGGTGGTGCAGCTGACCCAACCGATTGACGCGATCCCCGACAGTCTTGCTTCTGACGCGCTGACCCTGTCCGACGACGGGCATGCGTTGATCTATTCCTATGACACGCGGGCAGAGCGGACGGGCATCACCAAGCTGTTGTCCGATGTCGCGGCCGCGGGGCTTGTGCTGTCTGATCTTGAGACGTCGCAAAGCAGTCTTGAGGATATTTTTGTCGATCTGGTCAAGGAGGACGCGGCATGAACTGGATCGCTGTCAAATCCATCTACACGTTTGAAATGGCGCGCTTCTTTCGCACCATCACGCAGAGTCTGATCTCTCCGGTGTTGTCGACGTCGCTGTATTTCGTGGTGTTCGGCGCGGCCATCGGCAGCCGCATTCAAGAGGTCGAAGGCATCAGCTATGGCGCGTTCATCGTACCGGGGCTGATCATGCTGAGCGTGATCACGCAGTCGATCTCGAACGCGTCCTTTGGCATCTATTTCCCCAAGTTCATCGGCACCGTGTTCGAACTTTTATCCGCGCCAGTTAACTTTATCGAAATTGTCTGCGGCTATGTCGGGGCTGCGGCGACCAAAGCACTGTTTATCGGGGTGATCATCCTGCTCACGGCGTTCTTCTTTGTGGACATCACCATTCAGCATCCAATCTGGATGGTGGCCTTTCTGGTGCTGACCTGCATCAGTTTTTCGCTGATGGGCTTCATCATCGGGATCTGGGCGGGCAACTTTGAACAGTTGCAGCTTGTGCCGCTGTTGATTGTGACGCCCTTGGTCTTTCTTGGGGGATCGTTCTATTCGATCTCTATGTTGCCGCCGGTGTGGCAGGTGATCTCTCACTTTAACCCGGTGGTCTATCTGATCTCTGGCTTCCGCTGGGCCTTCTTCGGATCGGCGGATGTGCCGATTGTGACGAGCCTTTTGGCCATCGCGGGCTTTACGGCGCTGTGTCTTGCGGTGATCGGTTGGATTTTCCGTACCGGCTGGCGGATTAGGCAGTAAGTATCGGGTGCCCTCCTTGTTTGCAGGTATGGTGCACTCTACATGGGAAGGTATGAGAAAATACCTTCCCTTTTTGGCCTCCCGTCCGACGGTTTCCGTGGTGCGACTGTCCGGCGTGATCGGGGGCCGCACCCGTGGTGGCCTGAACGACAGCGGCATTGGCCCCGCCATCGACAAAGCATTCAACCGCGGCAAACCTGCGGCTGTGGTTTTGGAAATCAGCAGTCCCGGCGGTAGCCCGGTGCAATCGTCGTTGATCGGCGCGCGCATCCGGCGTCTGGCTGAGGAAAAGAACATCCCCGTCATCGCCTTTGTCGAAGATGTCGCGGCCTCTGGCGGATATTGGCTGGCCGCGGCTGCGGATGAAATCTATGCCGATCCCAGTTCGGTTCTGGGGTCTATCGGTGTGATTTCGGCGTCTTTTGGTGCGGATGAATTTATCCAACGCCACGGGGTAGAGCGGCGGGTTTATACCGCAGGCCAGTCCAAATCCATGCTCGACCCGTTCCGCCCTGAAAAGCCCGAAGATGTCGCGCGGTTGAAGCAACTGCTGGAGGATATCCACGGAAACTTTATCGATCACGTTACATCACGCCGCGGGAGCAAGCTCTCCTCTGACACTGACCTGTTCACCGGAGAGGTCTGGCTGGCGAAACGCGCCACCGAGCTGGGGCTGATCGACGGCATCGGCCACCTGCGCCCGATGATCAAGCAACGTTTTGGCGACAAGGTGAAGTTCAACCGCTACGGCACCAAAAAGGGGCTGCTGTCCCGTTTTGGTGCGCAGATCATCGGCGACGCGGTCGACAGTATTGAAGAGCGCGCGGCCTATGCGCGGTTCGGGCTCTGACGCATGGTCTTTAAGATTGTCTTATTGTTTCTGGTCGCCATGGGCATGCTCGCATGGTTTGGAAAGATGCACTGGCTGGGCGGTAAGCGCCTGAGCCAGAAGAAATGTAATAATTGTGGACGCTATCGCATTGGGAAATCTCCCTGCGGATGCGGGGGTAAACGCGGATGATTATGCCTTGGGTTCTAAGTGTTTTGGGGCTGGTGATTTTGTTGCTGGCCGGGGATGCGTTGGTTAAGGGGGCGGTTAACCTGTCCCTGCGCCTCGGCGTGCCCGCTTTGATCGTCAGCCTGACGATTGTGGCGTTCGGGACGTCTGCGCCCGAATTGCTGGTGTCGATCAAGGCGGTGTTGGACGATTCACCGGGGATCGCATTGGGCAATGTCGTGGGGTCGAACACCGCGAACATCCTGCTGGTCCTCGGGGTGCCCGCCTTGCTGGCGACGATGCACACGTCAGAGTGTAGCACGCGCAAGACGTTCAACATGATGATTGCCGCTTCGGTGTTGTTCATCGGGCTGGCGTATCGTGGCGTTTTCGATTTCTGGGCGGGTTTCGTGTTGCTGGGGGCCTTGGCCTATGTGCTGTACGACATGTACCGCGACGGCAAAGAGCATCGCCGCGAATGTAAAAACGCTGCCGCCGCGGACCTGGAAGAACCCGAAGGGGCCGATCCCGATATGCCGGGCTGGCGCATTGCGGTATTCCTTGTGCTCGGGTTGGTGGGTTTGCCCCTCGGGGCGGGGCTGCTGGTGGATAATGCGTCCATGATCGCGCGCGCCTACGGGGTGAGCGACACGGTCATCGGGCTGACGTTGGTGGCGATCGGAACCTCGATGCCCGAACTCGCCACAACCGTTATGGCAGCGCTGCGCCGTCAGGCTGATGTCGCCTTGGGTAACGTGATCGGGTCCAACCTGTTCAACCTGCTGGGCATTATCGGTATCGCGAGCCTCGTAGGGCCGATCCATGTTGATCCGGAATTCCTGCGGTTCGATCTGTGGATCATGCTGGGGGCGTCGCTGCTGTTGATCCCCTTTGTCTATCTGGGGCGTGACATCAACCGCATCTGGGGCATCGTTCTATGTGCCGTCTATGCGGGCTATATGGCGGCTGTTCTGATCTAAAAGAGGTGCGGTATGAAACACGCGTTGGTAACCGGAGCCGGAGCCCGTTTGGGGCGTGCGATGGCGCTATATCTCGGGGATCGCGGGTATGACGTTGCGGTGCATTACAACAGCTCGTGCGACGGTGCCGACGAGGTTGTGTCCGAGTTGAAGGCAAAGGGGCGGCAGGCTGTCGCCCTGCAAGCCGATCTGCTGGACGAGACCGCGACGCATGATCTGCTGCCACGCGCGGCAGTGGCGCTTGGCGGGCCAATCACCTGCCTTGTGAACAACGCGTCGATTTTTGAATACGATAACATTTCTACCGCGACAGAGGAAAGTTGGAACCGCCATATCGGCAGCAACCTGCGGGCACCTTTCATTCTGACACAGGCCATGGCCGCGCAAGGCTTGGCTCCGGAGACTGACGCACAGGACGAGCCCGTCGCCGTGGGGCTGATCATCAATATGCTGGACCAGCGTGTGCGCAAGCTCACGCCGGAGTTCATGACATATACCATCGGCAAAATGGGGTTGTGGGCGCTGACCCAGACATCTTCCCAAGCACTGGCACCGGCGATACGGGTCAATGCAATCGGTCCGGGGCCGACCCTGAAGGGGGCCAAGCAGACCGACGAACACTTTGCGCGGCAGCGGTCCAAGGTGATTCTCGAACGGGGGGCGAATCCCCGCGATATTACTGCTGCATTGGGCTATTTCCTTGATGCGCCGTCGGTCACGGGGCAGTTGATCTGCACTGACGGGGGGCAGCACCTAGGCTGGAAAACCCCCGACGCGCAAGGCCTAGAATAGGCTTTCCACGCAAGTTGTGCACCGCGGTCACATCGGTAACAAAACCGTTACAAAAAGGGGCGTGTTTTCAGTGGGTTGGAAAGTGTTAATAAAAATAACGTCTAAAATCAATGACTTGCACATATGCCTAAAAATTAGGCAAACACCGGAAGCCCCATTAATACATGGGAAAATCCGCGCTGTTTGAAAGTTATCTGCAAGGTTATCCACAAGAGTCGTGGGTATGTTTAATCTTGTCCTACCGCTAACACTGTTGCAGCCAAAAGGTCCGAACGCTCGAATCAATGTCAGACGCTAACGAAAAACCGAAAACCGGCCATGAGGTGATTCAATCGTACCTGAAAACGATTGATGGCTCTCCTGGTGTGTACCGGATGCTCGATTCGGAAAGCCGTGTCCTTTACGTGGGCAAGGCGCGGAATCTGCGGGCGCGGGTGAGCAACTACGCGCGGACGTCGGGTCATTCGGGCCGGATCGCGCGGATGATATCAAACACTGCGTCGATGATGTTTCTGACCACGAAGACAGAGACCGAGGCGTTGTTGCTTGAACAGAACCTGATCAAACAGCTCAAGCCGAAGTTCAACGTGCTGCTGCGCGATGACAAAAGCTTTCCCAATATTCTGGTCACGGCCACGCATGATTATCCGCAGATCAAAAAGCACCGTGGGGCCAAAAAGGAAAAGGGCAATTACTATGGGCCCTTCGCCAGTGCCGGTGCGGTGAACCGTACGCTGAACCAGCTGCAACGGGTGTTCCTGCTGCGCGATTGCTCTGACGCGATGTTCGAAAGCCGCTCGCGTCCCTGCTTGCAGCATCAGATCAAGCGCTGCTCTGCCCCCTGTGTGGGTAAGATCTCGCCCGAGGAATATCGCAAGACGGTGCAGGACGCGGAGAAATTCCTCAACGGTAAGTCCACCGATATTCAGGGCAGGCTGGCGACCGAGATGGCCGAGGCGTCAGAGGCGATGGAGTTTGAACGCGCCGCCGCCCTGCGCGACCGGATCAAGGCGCTGACGCAGGTGCAAACGGCACAGGGGATCAACCCGCAAGGCGTTGCGGAAGCGGATATTATCGCGCTGCACATGGATCAGGGGCAGGCTTGCGTGCAGGTCTTCTTTATCCGCGCCAACCAGAACTGGGGGAACCGCGACTACTACCCCCGTGTGGGCCCCGATGTGGATGCCGCCGAGGTGCTGGAGGCCTTTATCGGTCAGTTCTATGACACCCGCGAACCACCGCGACAGTTGATCCTGTCGAACGAGATCGAAAGCCCCGATCTGATGGTCGAGGCGCTATCGGGCAAGCTGGGGCGTAAAGTTGATATCGTGGTCCCCAAACGTGGCGAAAAAGCAGAGCTGGTCGATGGGGCGCTGCGCAACGCGCGCAAATCTCTGGCGCGTAAACTGGCAGAGACAGCGACCCAGACGAACCTTCTTAAAGGTATCGCTGACGCCTTTGACCTGCCTGCACCGCCGCAACGGATCGAGGTCTACGATAACTCCCACATCCAGGGGACGAACGCGGTTGGCGGTATGATTGTCGCCGGCCCCGACGGGATGATGAAAAACCAGTACCGCAAGTTCAACATTCGCGGCGATGACCTGACGCCGGGAGATGACTTTGGCATGATGAAAGAGGTGCTGACCCGCCGTTTCAAACGGTTGCTCAAGGAAGACCCGGACCGCAAACTAGGCATGTGGCCTGACCTGCTGTTGATCGACGGTGGTGCAGGGCAGGTGAGTGCTGTGGCATCCATCATGCGCGAATACGGGGTCGAGGATATTCCGATGGTCGGCGTGGCCAAAGGTGTGGATCGTGATGCGGGCAAAGAGGAATTTTACCGCGTCGGCAAGCGCCCGATGGCCCTGCGGCATAATGATCCGGTTTTGTATTTCATCCAGCGTTTGCGCGACGAAGCCCACCGTTTCGCCATCGGCACCCACCGCGCCAAACGTGCCAAGGCCGTGGGGGCGACGCCCCTTGATGACGTGCCCGGCGTCGGTGCCGCCCGCAAGCGCGCGCTGTTGGCCCATTTCGGGTCAGCCAAGGCCGTTGGTCGTGCGAACCTGAGCGACTTGAAGGCGGTCGACGGGGTGTCGGTTGCTTTGGCCGAACGGATTTATGCGTTTTTCCATGAACGCGGATAGCCCAAAATTTCAGCCTTCGGGCACGTGGTGGGGACAGGACGCTCCGCGGGGAGTTTATTTTGCAAAATGAAGGCGATGTCTTGGCACTTTCCCCTGTCGTCTTGCCACTGTAGGGTGACGCTATGAAGTGGAATATCCCCAATATCCTGACGCTCTTGCGTCTTGTCGCGGCCCCGGGTGTGGCTGTGATGTTCTTGTATTTTACGCGTCCCTATGCGGATGCTTTGGCGATGTTCCTGTTTATCGCCGCCGCGGTCACCGATTGGTTTGACGGCTATCTTGCGCGCGCATGGGGGCAGGAAACCAAGCTGGGGACCATGCTGGACCCGATTGCCGACAAGGCGATGGTGGTGATTGCGCTGATGGTGATCGTCGCGTTTTCAAGCTGGTCGCCATGGCTGGTGCTCCCTGCCACCGTGATCTTGTTTCGCGAAGTCTTTGTTTCGGGCCTGCGGGAGTTTCTGGGGGATGTGTCCGGCACCTTGAAGGTCACGGCGCTGGCCAAGTGGAAGACAACCGCGCAGATGGTCGCGATCGCCGTGCTGTTCGGGCAGGGGCTGTTTGAACATTACTTTGGCATGTCGATTTTCGGCATGGATAACGCCTTGGTCGGTGCCATACTCTCTGGCGAGGAAGAGGACGTTCTAGGGCTCACCTGGAAGTTCCACGGGATGATCTGGGCCGGTCGGATCGGGTTGGTGCTGCTTTGGATTGCGGCGGCGCTGACGGCGATCACCGGCTATGATTATCTGCGCAAATCGATGCCCCATCTGGTGGAGCCACGCTGATGAATATCTTGTATTTTGCATGGGTCCGAGAACGTATCGGGCTGCCTCGTGAGAAGGTCGATACGTCGGCGCGCACTGTTCTGGACCTTGTAGAGGAATTGCGCGCGCGTGAAGAGCGCTATGCGGTCGCCTTTTCCGATCTGTCCGGCCTGCGTGTCGCCGTGGATCAGGAACTTGCCGATTTCGATGCCTCTTTGGAAGGGGTGCGCGAAGTGGCGTTTTTCCCGCCGATGACAGGGGGTTGAGATGAAGATCTCGGTTCAGGAAGCGGGTTTTGATCTGGGGCAGGAAAGCCAGGATTTTGCTGCCGGCCATCGGGATATGGGCGCAATCGTGACCTTCACCGGCATCGTGCGCGATCTGCCCGATGATCCGTTGCAGGCAATGGAGATTGAACACTACCCCGGCATGACCGAATTTGCCCTGACCGAGATGGCCGAAACCGCGATGGTGCGGTTTTCGCTGGGGGATGCGCTGGTCATTCACCGCTTTGGCCGACTGCTGCCGGGCGAGATGATCATGATGGTCGCCACCGCTGCGCGCCACCGCAAGGATGCGTTTGAAGCGGCTGAATTCCTGATGGATTACCTGAAGTCGCGCGCGCCCTTCTGGAAGCGCGAGATCACTGCCAAAGGGGCGGATTGGGTTGAATCAAAGGCAGAAGACGAAGACGCGCTGGCCCGGTGGTAAGCGGCACGTCGGCCTTTCAGCTGGCCTGTTGACGATCGATATAGGCGCGCATTTCTTCCGCTTCGTGACGTGCATCGCGCAACCCGTCCATCGCCGCGCGCAGCTCTGCCTCGGTCTGGTTGAGCTGGTTCGTCAGCTCTGCCTCGCGCTGTTGCAGATAGGTGATCGCCTGATCGCGGGTTTCTTCCGCTTCGTGCAATTCCTGGCTCATCCGGTCAAGCTGGGCGACATCGTCGGCCGCCACGCGGGTAAAGCGGTGCAGCAGCCAGTTGGCAAACCATCCAAGGCAGAAAGCGACGAATAGGATAATCGCTGTCGCGATGACAAATTCGGTTCTGCTCATGTTAGTTGCCTTCTTGGGTCTGGTCGGATGGTGTGTCTGTATCGCCTGTATCCGCGCCATTTTCCAGCGCTGTTTCGTCAGAATCTTCCGACGTGCCTTCATTGATCAGCTTAAATTCGATCCGGCGGTTCGCCTCGCGGCCTTCTTCGGTGTCGTTGGAGGCAACGGGCGATTCTTCGCCATAGCCCTTGGCCACGAAGGAGCCGGTGATTACGCGGCGGGCGCGCAGTTCGTTCAGCACCGATTGGGCCCGCGACTGGCTGAGCGCGAGGTTCATTTCCTCGCGGCCCTGGCTGTCGGTATATCCCTGTACCTCAAGTGCTATGTCGCGGCAGTCTTGCAGGATTTCGGCAATTTGATCCATCGTACCGAGCGCCGAGGCGTCAATGGTGGCGCTGCCGGGTTCGAAGTTGATCTTGCCCTTGGCCACAACTTTGCCGATCTCGGCTTCGCATTCCTGCGGGGTGGGCAGGCCCAGAACGGGGTCGAGCTTTTCTTGATAGGCGACTTTGACCTCATAGTCTTTGCCTTCGCCCAGTTTGCCTGCCAACAAGGTTGCGATCTGCGTGCTGGCATCGGGGTTACCGGTGTTGCCCGCGACGCTGACGCTATCGGGGGTCACGATGACCGTGCCGTTGGCGAGCTTGGACAGCGCGTCGAGCGCCGACAACACGCGCGTCGGCCAATCGGCGGGCAGATCATCGACAATCCGCGCGGCGGTATAGACCTTGTCCGAGCCAAAGCTCGCCTTGGCGTAGCTGTCGGCCAATTCGCGCAGCGCGTCGTCTGTCAGACGGCCGCGCAGTTGCACCTGACCTTCGGGCGAGAGCGTGGCGACAAATTCGGGCGGGCCGGCGTCAGGGTCGACGGTTTCGGGCAGGCGGGCATTCAGCGCAAAGACGTCAGGCAGGGCGTTTTCCAGCTCTCCGACGACGCGGTCAAAGACGGCGCGTTCGGTGCCTTCGGCGGCGATCAGGCTGATATCGGCATCGGCAAAGCTGACGGAGCCGCCACCGATCTTGGACAGCGCGCCGATGGCTTTCTCCACGGCTTCCGACCACCGCGGGCTTGGCACGCCAAGACCCACCGTGCAGCGTGCCGACCCCGGTGCGCCAGCCGCAACGGCCGCCTTGAGGATCCGGGCGCTGGCCTGTTCGGTATCCGCGCTGCAGGCGTCAAAGCCGGTGCTGTCTTCCTCGATCTGGAAGCGCAGGGTAAAGGGCGTGATCACCGGGCGCGGCGCGGCGATCTCCAGTGTCACCACCAGCCCGGGAGGGGCCGCACGTTTCAGCTGGTTTTCCAGCCGTGCCTTGGCTTCTGCGCTGTCGGAAATGGCCGTGATCGCCACACGCCCCGCTTCGGCAGAGACTTTGGCACGGGGCAGTTTCTCCATCGCGGAAATGGCGAAACCGAAGGCGTCTTCCCATCCGTCGGGGGCAGGGTAATTCGCTGATTCCAGTAGGTCCGCGACATGATCTTGACCGGCGATGGATTGGAAACGGTCGATGGCCGCATCGCGGTCGGTGGTCGTGGGAATCAGCCCGATGATCGAGACGCCGGAATCATTGCGCAAAATCTCGACCGAGAATTTCGGCGCGGCGATTGCGGCCTGCGCGGTCACATCCATCTGGTCAATCACGCGGGCAGCATCGACGATGGTGCCTGCGGTGCTTAGCGCATTGAACCGCGCGACTTCGTCCGGCGCGGTGCCCGACAGGGTGACCTGCAACCCGTCTGCCTGCACTTCGGCCCATGTCATCTCTTTTGCATCAAGCGCATCACGCACGCCGATCTCGGAGTTTTCCTCGATCAGGGTTACCGAAAAATTCGCAGCCACCAATGAGACGGTCGCAGCGGCGGTAAAGGTCATCGCGATGATCAGGAGTGCAGATAGGCGCATAAGCTCGTTTCTGAAACCGTTAACGTTGGAGCCTTTGATACGCCCGAGGGGACAGGGGTGCAATCACGCCAGCAGGGCTGCGGCAAAAAACACCAGCGGGATCATGCCGGTATCGCGGTTCACACGAAACAGGCGCAAAAGCTTGTCATTGTCGTTGATGTCGATACCACGCAACTGCCACGCCATATGCCACCCCATTGCCCAGGGCCCGCCAAGGGCGATGACCATCGCCAGAAAGGATGCGGAATCGCGCAGGGCAAAGATCACCGCCAGCCCCATCAGGCCCACGGTGGCGATCAGGAAACGGCGCAGCCAATGGCCGGTATTGTCTCCGAACAGGCGGGCTGTGGATTTGACCCCGATCAGGGCGTCATCTTCCTTGTCCTGATGGGCATAGATCGTGTCATAAAAAAGCGTCCACGCGATGCCCGCGACATAGAGCACCACCGCAGGCGCGCCGAGGCTGCCGGTATGGGCGGTCCAGGCCAGCAGCGCGCCCCAGTTAAATGCGATGCCAAGGAAAACCTGCGGCCACCACGTGAAACGTTTGGCAAAAGGGTAAACGGCGACGGGCAGCAGGGCCAGCACACCAAGGGCGATGGCAGCCCCGTTGAAGGTCAACAAAATGCCAAGCGCGATCAGCATCTGGGCGATCATCCATGCCAGCGCACCTTTGACGCTGACCTGACCCGAGGGGATGGGTCGTGACCGCGTACGGGCGACCTTGCCATCGATATGCCGGTCGGTGATGTCGTTCCACGTGCACCCCGCGCCGCGCATCAGCCAGGCACCGGCACCGCAGCCGATGAAAATCCACAGGTCAAACCAGCGCGGTTGCTGGTCAAACAGCATCGCCAGCGTCAGCCCCCACCAGCAGGGCAGCAGCAAAAGCCAGGTGCCAATAGGGCGGTCGGCGCGGCTGAGCCGCAGGTAGGGGCGGGTGAAACGCGGCGCAAAACGGTCGACCCAATTGTCCGCAGGGGCATCGACCACGCGTGTCGCATCATTGCCATCTGGTGTCGGCGAGGTGTCGTACATATATCTGTGCCCATGAACGCGAAAATCAGACTTTATGTAGATCATCCGTTGGGGCAGGGGCAATCCGTTCCTTTGGATAAGGCGCAGGCGCATTATCTCTTTGGCGTGATGCGCCAATCGGTGGGCGCGTCGGTTCTTTTGTTTAATGGCATTGATGGCGAATGGCGCGCCGAGGTCGCCGAGGCGGGTAAACGCGGCGGTGTGCTGGCCTGCGCCGAGCAGACGAAACCGCTGCACATGCCGCCCGACTTGTGGCTGATTTTTGCGCCGATCAAAAAGGCGCGCACGGATTTCATTGTCGAGAAAGCTGCCGAAATGGGGGCGCGGCGCATTGTCCCGGTGCAAAGTGAATTTACCAACGCCGGCCGCGTGCAGCGCGATCGTCTGCAAGCCCACGCGGTCGAGGCAGCGGAGCAATGCGGCGGGACTTTCGTTCCGGAGGTGGCCGATATGGTCCGGCTGGACCGTCTGATCGATCGCTGGGAGTCCGAGCGGTCCTTGATGTTCTGCGACGAGGCGCTGGCGGGCGAGGAAGAGGGGCTCGCATCCGCGCGGCCTGGTCCTTGGGCCATCCTGATTGGACCAGAGGGTGGGTTTTCCGACAGTGAACGCGCGCGTTTGCGCGGGTTGGACTGGTCGCGCCCCGTCGCCTTGGGGCCGCGCATCTTGCGGGCGGATACGGCAGCAGTGGCGGCTATGACCCTGTGGCAAAAGACATTGGGAGATTGGGCGTGAGTGCGGTTTCCGGCACGCGCGTCGGAGTGGGGGTTTCACACCCCCACGCCCCCGTGGAGTTTATCTGGCAAAATGAAGCCTGCACTAGGAGAGCACGATGAGTTTTCTGCGACCTGAGGCGAAGGCTGAACTGTGGCGTTGGCGCGAGGTTCTGGGCGGAATCGCGGTCGCTTTGATCGGGCTTTGGCTGGTGGCGGGGCCGGGGTTGCTGTTGGCGATACCGGGCTATGCGCTGATCCTTGCGGGGGTGATCTTTGTCTGGATCGGCGGGCAGCGTGTGCGGTTTCGCAAGACCGGCCTCGGGGCCGGAGCGGTGCAGGTGGATGAAGGGCAGATCGCCTATTTCGGTCCCCTGACCGGCGGCGTCATCGCGCTACGCGAGATGGAGCGTCTGAGCCTTGAGCGCGGGGCCTATCCGGCGCATTGGAAACTGGAACAGCCTGGACAAAATCCCGTGATGATCCCCGTGGATGCCGCGGGGGCGGACGCGCTTTTTGACGCTTTTGCGGCACTTCCGGGGCTGCGTACCGAAAGAATGTTGGCCGAATTGGCCGATGACAAGACCCTGTCCGTCGTGATTTGGGAGCGGCGTTCGATGCGGCCGGCCTCGACCCTGTTGCATTGACACCCCGTCCAAATCGCACCATCCCTTAGACCACAGAAATTGAACTCGGAGCCACCCCACATGTCTATCCCTCAATCCGGCGGCGGCCCGATCGAAAGTTACGACCAGCTGGTCAACTATCTCGCGGACGGGTGCAAGCCCAAGGAAGATTGGCGCATTGGCACCGAGCACGAGAAATTCGGCTACAACAAAGAGACGCTGCTGCCCTTGCCCTATGAGGGCGATTGTTCGATCCGCGCCATGTTGGAGGGGCTGCGCGACGGCCACGGCTGGGATCCTGTGGAAGAGGGCGGCAAGCTGATCGGGTTGGTCAAGGACGGGGCCAATATCTCGCTCGAGCCGGGCGGTCAGTTGGAGCTGTCGGGCGCGCCCGTCGAAACCATCCACGAGACCTGCGACGAGGTGAATACCCATCTGCGCGAAGTGCGCGATGTGGCGGACCGGATCGGCGCGGGGTTCATTGGCTTGGGCGCGGCACCGGAATGGTCCCACGACCAGATGGATCTGATGCCCAAGGGCCGGTACAAGCTGATGAACGAATATATGACCAAGGTCGGGACTATGGGCCGGGTCATGATGCGTCGGACCTGCACGGTGCAGGTGAACCTTGATTTCGGGTCCGAAGCGGACATGGTGCAAAAGCTGCGCGTGGCGCTGGCCTTGCAACCTGTCGCGACGGCGCTGTTTGCGAATTCGCCGTTTTTCGAAGGCAAGCCCAATGGCCATAAATCATGGCGCAGCCGCGTGTGGCGTGATCTGGATGCGGCGCGTACGGGCATGTTGCCCTGGGTGTTTGAAGACGGCATGGGCTTTGAGCGTTGGGTGGAATATGCGCTCGATGTGCCGATGTATTTTGTCTACCGCGATGGAAAATATATCGATGCCCTGGGGCAGTCTTTCCGCGACTTCCTGAAAGGCAAGCTGCCTGCGCTGCCCGGGGAAATGCCGACGCTGAGCGATTGGGCGGACCACCTGACCACCGCCTTCCCCGAGGCGCGGATCAAGAAATTCATCGAAATGCGCGGTGCTGATGGCGGGCCGTGGCGTCGTCTATGTGCCTTGCCCGCGTTTTGGGTCGGGCTGACTTATGACCAACAGGCGCTGGATGGCGCTTGGGATCTGGTTAAAGGCTGGGATGCCGAAACGCGCGAGGCGCTGCGGGTCGCGGCCTCTGTCGACGGGTTGCAGGCCAAGGTGGGCGGCGTGCGCATGCACGACATCGCGCGCGAGGCCGTGGCCCTGTCCGAACAAGGGCTGAAAGCACGGGCGCGCAGCGGCGCGGGCGGTATGGTCCCGGACGAGACGCATTTCCTGAACGCGCTGAAGGAAAGCATCGAGACCGGCAAGGTCCCCGCGGACGAGCTGCTGGAGGATTATGACGGTAAGTGGAAGGGCGACCTCAGCCGGATCTACGCCGATTATTCTTACTGATCCTCGATGATCAGCCCGCGGACGAAGGCGATGACCTTGGCCGCGGGCATTTCGCAGGGATAAAGACGTGCGCCGCTGGCAAGCGCATAGAGGTTCAGGCTGATATAGTCCGGACCGCCTAATTCCTCGGCAACCAGTTTCCAGCTTTTACCTGAATTAAAGGTGCTTTTTGACCAAACATAGCGGCGGGTTTGATATCTGCCGGTGTGAGTGCCGTCAGGCAGCGCGTGGAACGCGTCCAAAAAGCGCGCGTCTACGGTAGCCGTCACAGGGTCAGTCTTTCTTGGCGCCGATCTTGGGTTCGGTGCCCGCGCGGATGCGTTTGATGTTCTCGCGGTGGCGCCAGAACACCAGCAGGGTCAGCAGGATGCCCAGAAATAACGCGCTGCCGTAGCCCAGGAAGATCATAAAAAAGGTCGATGCCGCGGCGGATGCCAGCCCCCCGATGGACGAGGTGCGGGTGACGGCCATGGCGATCAGCCACGCCAGACAGCAGGCGAGGCCGACGGGCCATGCAAGTGCCAGCAACACACCAAGGAATGTCGCGACACCCTTGCCGCCCTTGAACCCCAGCCAGACCGGATAGCAATGGCCCAGCATCGCGGCCAATGCGGCAATTTGGGCGGCGTCCTCGCCCGCGAAGAGCCGTGCCAGCAGCACCGCAACGGCCCCTTTGCCCCCATCCAGGATCAACGTCAGCGCCGCCGCTTTTTTGGAACCTGTGCGCAGCACATTGGTGGCACCGATATTGCCCGACCCGATGTTGCGCAGATCGCCCAGATTTATCGCGCGGGTTAGCACCATGCCAAAGGGGACCGACCCGATCAGATAGGCCGCAACGGCCCAGAACAGGAGCACGAATAGGGAAGAGTTGATCAGGGGCATATTCAGGAGGCCTTATAGATGCAGGTGCCGGAAACGTAAGTTTCCAAGACCTTACCTTGCATGCGCATCCCGTCAAAGGGGGTGTTGCGCGATTTCGACCGCAAAACCTCGCGGTTCATCACGAAAGGCGCGCCATCATCAAACAGCACCAGATCGGCGGGGGCACCGACGGACATCCGCCCCCCGGGCAGCCCCAGACGTTTCGCAGGGTTGAACGACAGCGCACGCCACAATGTGGCGATGTCGATCATCTCGGAATGGACCAGTCGCAAGGCTGCGGGCAGCAGGGTTTCCAATGCGACGGCCCCCGATGCGGCTTCCTCGAACGGGAGCCGTTTGGATTCCTCGTCCTGCGGGGTGTGCATGGAACAGATGATATCGATCAGGCCAGAGGCCACGGCCTCTACCACGGCGATGCGATCCTCTTCGTCGCGCAGGGGGGGCTTGAGCTTGAAGAAGGTGCGATAGTCGGCCACATCCAGCGCGTTCAGCGTCAGGTGGTGGATGCCGACCCCGGCGGTGATATCCAGACCGTTCTTCTTTGCGCGCTCCAGCGCGGGCAGGGCGCGGGCGGTGGTGATCTGGTCGGCGTGATAGCGGGCACCCGTCATTTCGATCAGGGCGATGTCGCGGTCCAGCCCCATGCGTTCAGCCATGGGCGAGACGGCAGGCAGCCCGCGCAGCGACGCGAATTTACCAGAGGTCACCGCCGCCCCCTTGCTCAGGATGGGTTCCTGCGGGTGCGCGATGACAAGCGCGCCAAGGCTACGGGCATAGGTCAGCGCGCGGGAGAACACTTTGGTATCCGTCACCACGCGATCACAATCGGTAAAGCCCACGGCACCGGCATCCATGAGAAACCCGATCTCTGTCATCTCGCGGCCTTCGCGGCCCTTGGTCAGCGCAGCCATGGGCACGACGTTGACCGGCGCGGCCTCGTTCGCACGGCGGGTGACGAATTCAAGCACTTCGGGGCTGTCGATGGTGGGGTCGGTGTCGGGGCGGGTGACCATTGTCGTGACCCCACCCGCGGCCGCTGCCAGCCCAGCAGAGCGGAAGCTTTCCTTGTGCCGCTCCCCGGGTTCACAAACCTTGACGCCCAGATCGACGATACCGGGGGCCAGGTATTTCCCACGGCAATCCACGACCTGCGCATCCCCGGGGATCGGTGCGGTATCGTCGAGTACCGCCGCGATCTTTCCATCCTCGACCCGAAGCGTGCCGCGGGTGACTGTGCCTGCTTCGGGGTCGATCAGCTGCGCGTTGATAAAATGCAGGGTCATGGAGGGGCCTTCGTCGTTAGGAAAACAGGGGTGCCGCAGGGGCAATCAGAAAGGTCAGGACCCGATCCACACCATCATGCCCGCCACGCCAAAGGCGACAAGCAGGGCAATCATGGCGATACGGCCGGACATCTTGGGATCGGGTTTGGGTTCTTTCACAGCAGCCACCATAGAATAAGACCGATCAGCACGATCACCGCCAAAAGCACGATCATACCGCCGGCACCGCCCTTGGGCGGGGATTTCGGGGTCATATCCGCGGCACCGGTGTAGGGCTGCGCGGAGTCAGCCTCAAGCGGGGTGACGGACATATCGGGCTGCGCCTCGCCATAGGTGCCGATCATCGTCAGTTCGGGGCCAAGGTCCAGCGTCGCTTCCTGCCCGTCAAAGGCCGAGGAGAACAGTAGCAATACATAGCCGTCCAGCGCATCCAATCGCGCGCGGTCGCGGCTGATCTGTTCACGCGGCACCGCATATCCATCACCCAGATAGGAGGCGAGACCCACGCCGGTCAGATCCGACACGGGGAACAGCTCGGCCGCGCCTTCGGGGACAGGGCGGCCCAGCAGTTCAGCAATCAGCGCCTCTTTACTGTCGTTGCGCAGGTCGCGGGCCAATTCGTCAATCGGGCGGTTCACGGCAAACAGGCGGATCTGGCCGATCTCGCCCTTGGGGATTTCGAGTTGTGTCATCGTGTTGCACCTTTGTACGGGGTTACCATCAATGCACTTAATCTGTCGCTGTCTTCGACATATTCAAATCCTAGATGCGCAGCGCGTGCCGGATTGCCCGGCTGTTCATGCCGGATAAAGAAAACCGACGGCGGGCTGGTCGGGCGCAGATCGGGTTTCGTCTCGGCGCTGCGGGAGAAAGCTTTGGCACGGGTGCCGTCGCGGGTCAGTTTGAAAAACAGGGCGCGGTGGTTGGTCAGCGCATAGCGGGTGCGGTGCAGGTCGGTCAGGCGTTTCATCCCGCGCAGCAACGATAGCGCCACCAGCGCGACGATCACCGCCACCACCACCGATTGCGATACGGGCAGGGTGTTGCCCCGCAGCACAAATGCCCCCGCGATCACGGTGCCAATGGCCCCGACAAAGGGGCCGAACAGCTGAAAATTGCGCAGCGACAGCTTGGGGCGGGGGCGCCCTGTCCAGAGCAGCTCTTCCTCGGGTTCAAGCAGGTCTTGCCAAAAACGATCGCTCATGATGCAGCCTCTATCGCTTGGGCAAGGCGGGCCTTGGTCTCTGCCCGGTTCGGCACCAGCGGCAAGGTGATCCGCTGACCGTCGGGCAGGCCAAGACTGATCGACCACAAGGACAGTTTCCCGATCGACCGGATGTCGGTTAGCGGCAGGACCAGCGGCTCTGCTGTATCGGGGGCGTTGATATAGAGCGCACGGTTGGTCAGCCGCCAGACGGTATTGCGGTTGCTGAACCAGATCTGGAATTCCTCAAACACCCACATGTAGAAGACCGCAATCAGGACCGAGGCCAGCAGCCAGGTGATCGGGTCCAGCCAGATGAGCAAGGGCAGCGTGAACAACATGGTCAGCACCGCCAGCGCCACGCACCGCCAAAAGAACGCCCGCGGCGAGATACGCCAGTGCAGCAGGTCCTGTTCTTCGGGCGGGGCTGCGGTCATGCGCTGGCCTTGCGGCTGTCGACAAGGTTGCGCGCCAGCAGGTCCATCGCGGCCATGCGCACGGCGACGCCCATCTCTACCTGATCCTGAATGACGCTGCGGTTGATGTCATCGGCAAGCGTTCCGTCGATCTCTACCCCGCGGTTCATCGGGCCGGGGTGCATCACGATGGCATCGGGCTTGGCATGGGCCAGTTTTTCGGCGTCCAGCCCATATCTGTGATAATACTCACGTTCGCTGGGGATAAAGCCGCCATCCATGCGTTCTTTTTGCAAGCGGAGCATCATCACAACATCAACGTCTTTCAGCCCTTTTTCCATATCATCGAAGACTTCGACGCCGAATTCACCGATTTGCGCGGGCATCAGCGTCGGCGGCGCGATAAGGCGGATGCGGTTCTCCATCTTGCCAAGCAGCATGATGTTGGACCGTGCCACGCGACTATGGGCAATGTCGCCGCAGATGGCGATGGACAGGCGATGCAAGCGGCCCTTGGCGCGGCGGATCGTCAGCGCGTCCAGCAGTGCTTGCGTAGGGTGTTCATGCCGCCCGTCACCCGCATTGAGCACGGCGCAGTTCACCTTCTGCGCCAGCAGATCGACGGCACCGGATTGCGGATGGCGGACCACCAGCAGATCGGGGTGCATGGCGTTCAGCGTCATCGCCGTATCAATCAGGGTTTCACCCTTTTTGATCGAGGACGCCTGCATAGCCATATTCATCACATCCGCCCCCAACCGCTTGCCTGCGATCTCGAAGCTCGCCTGCGTCCGGGTGGAGTTTTCGAAGAACATATTGATCTGTGTCAGCCCGCTCAGCGCGTCGCTGTGTTTATGGGGCTGGCGGTTCAGATCGGCATAGCTGTCGGCCAGATCAAGCAGGGTGGTGATGTCGTCCTGGGACAGGTGTTCAATGCCCAGAAGATGGCGGTGTGCGAAACTCATGACGGGGGACCCCACGTTATTTTTGGCGTTATAGGCGGCGGCGCAGGGCGGGGCAAGTCGTCGGGCGGGGGCATCCGGCCGAGGGGGCCGCGTTGGATTTAAAACCATTTGGAAGTTGGCATTTTTATTGCCGACACCAGCGCGTAAGTTGGGCGCATGGAATCAGTGGATTATCATCAGGCCCTTGCGCTTTTGCATTGGCAGATCGAACTTGGCGCGACCGAGGCGATTTGCGATGCGCCGGTGAACCGCTACGAGGTGCCCGCCGCGGTCGAGAAGCCGAAGGCGCAAAAGGGCAAGAGCGGACCGGTGCCTTTGGCTGCCCAAGGGCCGGACGTGGTGGCAGAGGCGACACAGGCCGCGGCTGGGGCTGCGACGCTGGATGAATTGCGTGCCGCCATGGCCGCCTTCGAGCATTGCGAGCTGAAACGCGGCGCGCGCAAAATGGTTTTCTCGGACGGGACGCCGGGGGCACGGGTGATGATCGTGGGCGAGGCTCCGGGTCGGGACGAAGACCGCGAGGGCCGGCCCTTTGTCGGGCGTGCCGGCGTGTTGCTGGACAAGATGCTCGCGGCCATCGACATGGGGCGCCATCACCAGACGTCGCCTGTCTATATCACCAATGTCTTGCCCTGGCGGCCGCCGCAGAACCGCGATCCGAAGCCGGATGAAATCGCGATGATGAAGCCGTTTCTGGCGCGGCATATCGCTTTGGCCAAGCCCGAGGTATTGGTCATCGTTGGCAATTGGTCCGCGCAGGCATTGCTGGGCAAACGTGGCATCACCCGCTTGCGCGGTCAGTGGACGCAAGCCGAGGGGTTGCCCGCGTTGCCCATGTTCCACCCCGCCTATCTGCTGCGCAGCCCCGAGTTCAAACGCGAGGCCTGGGCCGATTTACTCTCACTGAAAGCGAAATTGACGCATGGTTGATCCCCTCACATTGCTGGCCTTTGTGCCCGCCGCCCTGGCGCTGAACCTGACACCGGGCGCGGATATGATGTTTTGTCTGGGGCAGGGCATGCGCTTTGGTCCGCGCGCCTCGGTTGCGGCAAGTGCGGGGGTCGCCCTTGGCGGTATGGTGCATGTGACCTTGGCGGGGCTTGGCCTTGGTGCGGTGGTGGCGGCGCTGCCGTGGGCGTTTGATGTGATCCGCTGGATCGGGGTTGGCTATCTTTTGTGGCTGGCCGTGCAGACCTGGCGTAGCAGCGGGGCGGCCGCAAATCCCGTGCCTGCGCCGAAATCCGCGTTTCGCAGCGGTTTGATCGTGAACCTGACGAACCCCAAGGTGATCCTTTTCGTGCTGGCCTTTGTCCCGCAGTTCGTCGTGCCAGAAGCGGGGCCGGTTTTGCTGCAGTTTTTGATGCTGGGGTCCGTACTGTCGCTTGGCGGGTTGATCATCAACGCCTTGGTCGGTGTGTTTGCCAGTGGTCTGGGCCGCCGGATGGTGGGGGGCGGGCAGGCGCTGCGCTGGATCAGCAGCGGTATTTTCGTGGCCCTCGCCGCACGCCTTGCAGTATTGGAGCGGACATGAGCCGGATTGACGAGACGATTGATTTTATCCCCGTGCGCATCGCGGTGCTGACGGTATCCGATACCCGCGGTTTGGCCGAAGACAGGTCAGGCGATGTATTGGTCGCGCGCATCGCCGAAGCGGGGCATTTCCTCGCGGCACGCAGCATCATCCGCGATGAGCGCGGCGAGATTGCCGACCAGTTGCGCGACTGGTGTGCCGACCCTGAGATTGACGTGGTGATCAGCACGGGGGGCACAGGGCTGACGGGGCGCGATGTGACGGTCGAGGCACATCGTGATGTCTACGAGAAAGAGATCGATGCATTCGGCACCGTGTTCACGATCGTATCCATGCAGAAGATCGGCACCTCGGCGGTGCAAAGCCGGGCCACCGCTGGCATCGCCCAGGGGACGTATCTCTTTGCGCTGCCCGGGTCTCCGGGGGCGTGCAAGGATGCGTGGGACGAGATTTTGGTCAAGCAGCTCGACTATCGGCACAAGCCCTGCAACTTCGTTGAGATCATGCCGCGTCTGGATGAACACCAACGCCGGAAATAGCAGCTGGGGCGATGAATTTAACCCAATTCCTCCGCGCTGCTTTGCGATGCGCGTGATAAGCCGTGCGCGGCTGTCACAACTGTGATTTTGTTCTGCAGGCCTGCGGGGTAAGCTGGCATGGACGAAATAGGATCGGGGCAAGATGCGTTTTCTACGGCAAAGCATGATCGGGTTGTTTCTGGCAGCGGCGACATTGGGGTTTCTGGTGCTTGCGGCGGACCTCATTGGCGGGGCGGTCCAGCAGCGTCTGACCGACACGCCGCCCGAGCGCGCCCCGCGTGAGCGGGTATTCTCGGTCAATGTGGTGCGTGCGCAGGCTGGGACCGAAGTGCCGGTGCTGCAGAGTTTTGGCGCGGTGCAAAGTCGCCGCACGCTAGAGCTGCGTGCGGCCGTGGGCGGGCGCGTGGTCGAGCTGGCACCGGAATTCGAAGAGGGCGGGCAGGTCACAGCGGGTCAGGTTCTGGTGCGCCTTGACCGGTCGGATGCTTTGGCCGAGGTCGCGCGGGCGCAAAGTGCCGTACGCGATGCAGAGGCAGAGGGGCGCGATGCGGACCGCGCGCTGGCTTTGGGACTGGACGAGCTTGCCGCCGCCGAAGAGCAGGCCGCGCTGCGCACCCGCGCGTTTGACCGCCAGCGTGATCTGGGCGAACGCGGTGTCGGCACCGCGACGGCGACAGAAACGGCGGAGCTTGCTGCCTCAAGCGCACGACAGGCCGTTCTTGCGCGTCGACAGGTGGTGACCCAGACAGAAGCGCGCGTGGATAACGCGGTGCGCTTGTTGTCCAACGCTCAAATTGCGTTGGAGGATGCGCAGCGCGCGCTAAAGGAAACCACGATCACCGCGCCGTTCGATGGGGCGCTAAGCGAAACCTCGGTCGTCGAGGGGCGCTTGGTCTCTGCGAACGAGAGGCTGGCAGAGCTGATTGCGCCGGATGATCTTGAGATTTCCTTCCGCATCTCGACCGCGCAATACGCGCGGCTGCTGGATGCGCAGGGCCGGTTGATCAAGGCAGAGATCACCGCGCGCCTTGATGTCGCGGGCGTGGACCTTGAGGCCCGCGGCCAGATCACCCGCGCGGGGGCCGCTGCGGGCGAGGGGGCCAGCGGGCGTCTGATCTTTGCCGCGTTGACGCAGGCACCGGGGTTCAAACCGGGGGATTTCGCGACGGTACATGTGCGTGAACCTGCGCTGGACGATGTGATCCGCCTGCCAAGCTCTGCCCTTGATGCCACGGGAGCGGTCTTGGTGCTGGATGCGGAGAACCGATTGGAAAGCATTCAGGTCTCTGTTCTGCGCCGCGTGGGCGACGACGTGTTGGTCCGTGGTCCGGTCGAAGGTCGCGACGTGGTCGAGGCGCGGTCGCCCCTGCTGGGGGCCGGTATCGCGGTAAAGCCGTTGCGTCCGGGGGCGGATGAGACCGCGCAGGGAGATGTCCCCAGCATGATCGCCCTGACAGAGGAGCGTCGCGCAAAGCTTGTGGCCTTTATCGAGGGGAATAGCCGCATGCCCCAAAAGGCGAAGGCGCGCGTGCTGGCGCAGCTCGCCGAGCCGCAGGTGCCGGCGCGCATGATCGAACGCCTTGAAAGCCGGATGGGAGGCTAGGGAGATGGCGCGCAGCATGTCCGGTCGTGCAGGGGGAATCCTGTCGTATTTCACCCGTCACCGGACGGCAGCCAACCTGCTGCTTGTGGTGCTGCTGGTCTGCGGGGCGGCCGCTGCGCCGAATATGCGGGCGCAGTTCTTTCCTGATGTGATCATCGACAGCGTGTCGGTCACTACCGTTTGGGAAGGGGCGGGGGCCGACGATGTGGACAGCGCTATCGTGCAGGTGCTTGAACCGGTCTTGCTGGCGGTCGAAGGGGTCGAAAGCTCCACCGCTGCCTCGCGTGAGGGCAGCGGGACCGTCTCGCTCGAGTTCGAGCCCAATTGGGACATGGCCCGCGCCGCGACGGATGTGCAAACGGCGGTGGATTCGGTTACCACACTGCCAGAAGATGCCGAAGATCCGGTGGTCCGGCGTGGTATCTGGCGCGACCGTGTGACCGATGTGGTGATCACCGGCCCGATCAGCGCGGAACAGCTGGGGCGTTTCGCGGATGAATTCGTCACGCGGCTGTTCGCGGCGGGTGTAACGCGCAGCACCATTCAGGGGGTCGCGGCGCCGCAAACCCTGATCGAGGTGCCGTCGACCAGACTGATCCGTCACGACATCACCATGGCCGAAATCGCCGCCGTGATCGCGGCCGAGGTGGACGCCAATCCCGCCGGTGATGTGACAGGTGCCAATGCGCGCGTGCGCACCGGCACCGCGAAGCGTAGCGCGGATGCCCTGTCTCGCGTCGTGTTGCGCAGCAATGCGGACGGGTCGTCATTGCTGGTCGGGGACGTGGCGCGGGTGATCGAGCAGGGCTCCGACCGCGAGGTAGGGTATTTCGTGGGGGATGATCCCGCAATCTCTGTGCGTATTGACCGCTCTGACGGGGGGGATGCCATCGGTATCCAGCACAGCGTCGAAAGCGTCGCGGCGGATATGTCTGTGATGCTTCCCAAGGGCGTGACGATAGAGCTGATCCGCACGCGGGCCGAGGCGATCACCGGGCGATTGGACCTGCTGATTGATAACGGGCTGATGGGGCTCGCACTGGTGGTGGGGTTGCTGTTCCTCTTTCTTAATGCGCGCACGGCCTTTTGGGTGGCCGCGGGCATACCTGCGTCGATGGCCGCGGCGATTGCGCTGATGTATGCGGGAGGGATCACGATCAATATGATCTCTTTGTTCGGGTTGATTATCACGCTTGGCATCGTGGTTGATGATGCGATCGTTGTGGGCGAACACGCGGACTATCGCCACAAAGAGCTGGGCGAGCCCCCCATGCAAGCGGCAGAGAACGCGGCGCGGCGGATGGCGATGCCGGTCTTTGCCGCAACGATGACGACGATCATTGCTTTTTTCGGTCTGCTTGCCGTGGGTGGGCGCTTTGGCAGTCTGATCGGGGATATCCCCCTTACAGTGATTGCCGTGCTGGCCGCGTCACTGGTTGAATGTTTTCTGATCCTGCCGAACCATATGGCCCATGCGATGGCAGCAGGGGCCAAGCAACGGTGGTATGACCTGCCCAGCCGAGTGGTCAATCGCGGGTTTCTTTGGGTGCGCGAACGGCTGTTCCGCCCCTTCATGGCGGGGGTGATCCGCGCGCGCTATGTGGTGCTTGCCGGTGTGGTCGCTGTGCTTGCCTCGCAGGTGGCACTGTTCATCCGTGGTGACGTGCAATGGCGGTTCTTCAATGCGCCGGAACGCGGGTCGGTGACGGGTAATTTTGTCATGGCCGAAGGGGCCACCCGCGCCGATACGCTGGCGATGATGCGCGAAATGCAACGCGCGACAGAGGCGCTGGGCGCGCAATACGCCGAGGAATACGGCACCAACCCCATCGACTATGTGATCGCGCAGATCGGGGGCAATGCGGGGCGCGGTCTGGACGGGGCCGACAGCAAGGACGCCGATCTGCTGGGCGGCATCTCGATCGAGCTGATCGACGCCGACCTGCGCCCCTATTCCAGCTTCGCCTTTGTCGCTGAACTGCAAGACGCGGTGGTCAATCATCCCCTTGCCGAAACCGTCAGCTTTCGCGGCTGGCGGTCGGGTCCCGGGGGGGACGCGCTGGATGTGCAGTTCTACGGCGCTGACACGCAGGTGTTGAAAGCCGCATCACAGGACCTGCAGGATGCCCTGCGGCAATATCCCGAAGTCAGCGCGGTGCAGGATAATCTGGCCTATGACAAGGAAGAGTTGATCCTTGATCTGACGCCGCAGGGACAGGCGCTTGGGTTCACGATTGATACCTTGGGGCGGGTGCTGCGCCACCGTCTGGGCGGGATCGAGGCGGCGACCTATCCCGACGGCCCACGATCGGCGACAATCCGGGTTGAACTGCCCGAGGGAGAGCTGACCGCGGATTTCCTTGAACGGACGCTGATGCGCACGCCGGACGGGCAATATGTACCGCTGGCCGATATCGTCAGCGTGGACCGACGCACCGGCTTCAGCACGGTCCGTCGCGAGAATGGCATCCGTCTGATTTCGGTCACGGGCGACATATCAGAGGATGACCCCGCCCGCGCGAGCGAGATCACGACGGCCCTGCGCGAGGATATCCTGCCGCGCATCGCCTCTGAACGGCAGGTGGATTTCCGCATCGGCGGGTTGAGCGAGCAGGAAGGTACGTTTCTGTCGGATGCGCTGACCGGCCTGATCCTTGTGCTGACGGGCATCTACCTTGTTCTCGCTTGGGTTTTTGGCAGTTGGACGCGGCCCATGGTGGTGATGGCGGTGATCCCCTTTGGTCTGGTCGGCACAATCTACGGGCACGCCCTGTGGGAGGTGCCGCTGAGCATGTTCACGGTCGTGGGCCTGCTGGGGATGACAGGGATCATCATCAACGATTCCATTGTTCTGGTGGGTACGATTGACGAATACGGAGCCACCCGTGGGGTGATCCCGTCGATCATCGATGGTGCGGCGGACCGGTTGCGGCCGGTGATGCTGACCACGCTGACAACCGTCCTTGGCATGGCGCCGCTGCTCTATGAGCAAAGCCAGCAGGCGCAGTTCCTGAAGCCCACGGTGATCACGCTGGTCTATGGTTTGGGTTTTGGCATGTTTCTGGTGTTGCTGGTCGTGCCTGCGCTGGTCGCGGCGCAGCATGATATCGGTCGCCAGATCCGGGCGATGCGTCGGGCCATGCGGGCACGGGCAGGGGGGCTGCGCTTTGGCATTCTGGCGCTTTGGGTGCTGGTGGTGCTGTGGGGCGGGGCCACGCTGGGGTGGGTTGCGGTGATGGGCGGCTTGCATCCCGCACTGGTCGAGCTGCTGCCTGAGCTCGGGGCGATGGCCCCGCGCAGCGCGGCGCTGCTGCTGTTCCTGGCCGGGGCGGCTTTGATCGCGCTGGTGGGCTATATCGTCGGCGCGGTGGCGTTGCTGCTGTCGCGCCGCAAACGGGCCGTGTGATCAGCCCGCATTGCATCCCACAATATCGACGGCCTGCTTGCTGCCCAAGACCGTCATGCGGATATGCGACCGGTTCAGTGCCACGGGGCCGCCGCTGACGTGACCCACGTCCACCCGCGCATGTAGGACGTTGCCCTTGCGGGTGGTATCTGCCTCGCTGACCCAGAGATCTGGGTTGCCGGTTTCGATCACCACCAGCTCTTGCCCGCCCGCGGGGGGAAGGGTGATCGCGGCATCCAGGGTCAGGTCCGCGCCTGCCATACCGATGGTGCAGGTCACGTCTTTCACACGGGCCTCTTTCGCCGAAAACGGCCGCTGCGCCAATGAGGCCGCAATCGCTGGATCGGCGTGGGTTGTGGTGGTGTCGATCACGCCGCTCAGCTCAAGCGAGGCGGGCACGCAGATGTCGCTGCACACGCCCAGATCAATGGTGGTCTGGACCGTGACTGGGGCCCCTTTGTCGGGTACGCTGATCCGCAGCGGCAACACGACCTGATCCTTATACCCGATCGTGGTCAGATTGGGTTCGCGGAACACCGTGGGCGCGGGCCATTCCACGGCCACCGCCGACAGGTTGCGCGAGCCGGACCAGTCGAAGCTGGGCGGGATACCCATGTCACCGGGCGCGCGCCAGTAGGTCTTCCAGCCCGGCTCCACCGTCATGCGGATCGCGGCCATACGGTTGCCATCGGGCAGTACCCAGCCTTGCAGGATTTCCCCGTGGATAACTTCCATTGCAGAAGCGGGCAGCGGGGCGATAAGGGCAGCGGCCATCAGGCCAAGAATTTTTCTGGTCATGGCGCTTTCATGGGCCATCTGCCCCCCGTTTGCCAAGTCACGTTTGCATTATGATGTGTTGCAGTCGCGGGGGTTGAAAGCCGCAGGGGCGCAGGTCATGCTATTGTGATGACGCATAAGGACGACAGCATGAAAATGGATCTGACCGGCCAGCTTTTGGTGGCGATGCCCGGCATGGGGGATCCTCGGTTTGATCATTCGGTGATCTTTATCTGCTCGCATGATGACGAAGGCGCGATGGGGTTGATCGTCAATAAACCTGCCGCTGATCTGAAGCTTGGCGATGTGCTTGACCGGCTCAGCGATGTGGATATGGACGATGTTTCCGGTCTGGGGGTGCATGTGGGTGGCCCCGTCGAGACAGAGCGCGGATTTGTCCTACACAGCGCCGAATACCGGTCCGTGATGCAGACGACGGATATCGCGGACGGGGTGGCGATGACCGCGACGCTGGACATCCTCGAAGACATTGCCCGCGGCAAGGGGCCGCGTCGGGCGATGTTGATGCTGGGCTATGCCGGTTGGGCCGCGGGCCAGCTAGAGGCTGAGATTGCCCAGAACGGCTGGCTGACCTGCCAAGGCGATAGCGCTATCCTGTTCGACCTGCCCGATGCGCGCAAATGGGAAGCGGCACTGACCTCTATCGGGGTGGACCCTTTGGGGCTCAGCGCGACAGCAGGGCGCGCCTGACTTGCGAGGATCTGCGGGGCAAAAGCCCTAACGCGGTGCCGCCGCTCGGCGCAAACGGTCATTGATGGCACGGCCCAGACCGGTTTCAGGGATCGGGGCCACCGCAATCGGCTTTCGCAGCCGGTCAAGCGCGTGCAGTCGGTCAAACAGATGCGCCGCCGCTTCCACCAGATCGCCGCTGGCCGATAGGGTCAGGTCATCCGGCCCGCTCCCGCTTGCCGCGCCAAAGCCTAGGTAAACCTCCTCATCCGTCGCCGCTTGGGCGTTCAGACGCACGCTGGCATGGGGCGCGTAGTGAGACGCGAGCTGACCGGGGGCGATAATCTCTGCCCCGTCGGCCACATCCAGCGGTGCGCCAAGAGCTGCCTCTATCGCCTCCGACGGCAGCCCGCCTGCGCGCAACAACGTCGGGCGGGGCTGGTTCAGGCCGATGATGGTGCTTTCCAGACCCACGGTGCAGGGGCCGTCATCAACCACAGCGGCGATCCGCCCCCCCAGCCCCGACAGAACATGTTGCGCCGTCGTGGCGCTGATCTTGCCCGAGGGGTTGGCCGAGGGGGCCGCCACCGGACCGCCAAGCGCACGCAGAATGGCGCGGGCCGTGGGGTGCGCGGGCACGCGGATGCCGACGCTGTCCAGCCCCGCCGTCACCAGCGACGATAGCCCGTGCCCGTCGGCCAGAGGCAGCACGAGTGTCATCGGACCGGGCCAGAAGGCGCTTGCCAAAATCTCGACGGTGTCGGACCAGCGCCCGTAACGCCGTGCTTGGTCCACATCGGCGACATGGATGATCAGCGGGTTGAAGCTGGGCCGCCCCTTGGCTTCGTAGATGCCCGCTACCGCCGTCCCGTTACGCGCATCCGCCCCCAGACCATAGACCGTTTCAGTCGGCAGCGCGACCAATGCGCCTTGCTGCAGCAGGGTGGCGGCGTGGGCAATGCCGGAAGGGTCGGCTGGAAGAATCTCGGTCATTGGCTTCTCTCACGGGGGATGACGCCGCGTTTTGGGTTGCGGTGCGCAGGCTTGAGCGACATTCTCGCCGCAACAGCCCGGAGTATCGCCTTGGGCTTATCAGGTCGCTGTTCGGTTTGCCAAGCAGACGAACGCGTTAATGGAGGAAAACTATGCCCTATCGCGCCCCTGTCGAAGATTTTGCCTTTCTGTTTGATCATGTCGTAGGGCTGGACGCTGTGCGTCAGACCGACCGCTTCGAGGACGCCAGCGAAGACGTCACCCGCGCGATCCTCGAAGAGGCAGGCAAGATGACCAATGACGTTCTGGCCCCGCTGCAACGCGCCGGCGACCAGAGCCCTGCCAAGCTTGAAAACGGCGTCGTGCGCACCTCGCCCGGTTTTGCCGACGGGTTCAAGGCCGTGGCCGAAGGCGGCTGGATCGGCATGTCCGCCGACCCCGAATTCGGCGGCATGGGCCTGCCCATGACCCTGACGACCGCCGTCAACGAAATGATGAGCGGCGCCTGCCTGTCCCTGCAACTTGCCCCCTTGATGAGCCAGGGTCAGATCGAAGCGCTTGAGCATCACGCCAGCGACGCGATCAAGGAGCTGTACCTGCCCAAGCTGATCAGCGGCGAATGGACCGGCACGATGAACCTGACCGAACCGCAAGCGGGGTCGGACGTGGGGGCGCTGGCGACCAAGGCCGAAGACAATGGCGACGGCACCTATGCGATCTCGGGTCAGAAGGTCTATATCACCTGGGGCGACAACGACTTTGGCGGCAACATCTGCCACCTTGTCCTGGCGCGTCTGCCCGGTGCGCCTGCGGGCACCAAAGGCATCAGCCTGTTCCTTGTGCCGAAATACCTGCCCAATGACGACGGCAGCCTTGGCAATGCCAATAGCCTCAAGGTGGTGAGCCTTGAGCACAAGCTGGGGATTCACGGGTCTCCGACATGCGTGATGCAATATGACAAGGCGACCGGCTGGCTGGTCGGGCCCGAGCAAGGCGGCATGGCGGCGATGTTCACAATGATGAACAACGCGCGGCTTGGCGTCGGCGGGCAGGGCATCGGCATCGCCGAAGCGGCCTATCAGCACGCGCTGGCCTATGCGCTGGACCGTAAACAGGGCAAGACATCGCGCCCTGACGGCACCGGCACCATCGTGGACCACGCCGATGTGCGCCGCATGCTGATGACGATGAAGGCCGAAACCTTTGCAGCTCGCGCCATCGCGCTGTGCTGTGCCAAGGCCATCGACATGACAAACGCCACCGGTCAGGCCGAGTGGAAAGCCCGCGCGGCCTTCCTGACCCCGATCGCCAAGGCTTTTGGCACTGACACCGGCATGGCCGTCGCTGAGATGGGCGTTCAGGTCCACGGTGGCATGGGCTTTATCGAAGAAACCGGTGCCGCGCAGTACAGCCGCGACGTGCGTGTGACCGCCATTTACGAAGGCACCAATGGCATTCAGGCGATGGATCTGGTCGCGCGCAAGATGATGGACGGGGGCGAGGCCGCGAACCGTTTGCTGGACGAGATCGAGGCAGACGCCGAAGCCGCCCGCGACGTTTTCCCGAATATGACGGATGCCCTGTGGCAAGCATCGGAAACCCTGCGCGAGGCGACCGACTGGCTGACCGAGCAATCGAACATGGACACGCGCTTTGCCGGAGCGGTGCCGTATCTGCGGGCCTTTGCACGGGTGCTTGGCGCGCATATGCACCTCAAGGCGGCGCTGGCCGATAAGGGCGGGCCGCGCGAAAAGCTGGCGCGGTTCTACATCCTGCGTCTGTTGCCGGAACACGTTGGCCTGCTGGCCCATGCCCAAGCGGGCGAGGCTGATCTTTTCGCGCTTTCCGCTGACGAACTGGCCGCCTGATGCCTGATACCGCACCCACCGGATTACGTTTCCCCTGGGAGACGCCGCCTGCCCATGATGCGGCGATAGAGGTCGCCCCCGGCGTGCTTTGGCTGCGTCTGCCGCTGCCGATGAAGCTGGATCACGTCAACGTCTATGCCTTTGACGAAGGCGACAGCTGGACGATCATCGACACGGGGTTCGCGTCGAAAAAGTCCAAGGCGCTGTGGACGGATCTGATCGCGGGGCCCTTGGGCGGCAAGCCGGTGTCGCGGGTGATCGTGACCCACCACCACCCCGATCACATCGGGTTGGCGGGCTGGTTCCAGACCGAGCACGGGGCAGAGCTGGTGACGACGCGCACCGCGTGGTTGACCGCGCGAATGCTGACCCTCGACCCGCAAGAGGCACCGCCAGCCGAGACTTTGGCTTTCTACAAACTGTCGGGGATGGATGCCGCGCTGTACGAGAAACGCGCCTCCGAGCGGCCATTCAACTTTGCCGACATCGTCTCGCCTCTGCCGCTTGGCTTTACGCGGATCAAACAGGGCGACGAGATCACCATCGGGGGGCGTGTGTTTGACGTGCATATGGGCAATGGCCACGCCCCCGAACACGCCACCTTCTGGAGCCGTGATGACAATCTGGTGATAGCTGGCGATCAGATCCTGTCGTCCATCAGCCCTAACGTCGGGGTCTATGCCACCGAACCCATGGCCGACCCTATTGGCGAATGGATCGAGGCCTGTGACCGTCTGTCATTGCTGGCGCGCGAGGATCATCTGGTGCTTGGCGGGCACAAGCTGCCCTTCACCGGTCTGCCCACCCGCATGCGCCAGTTGATAGAGAATCACCACAGCGCCCTGCGCCGTCTGGAAAAGGCGATTGCAGAGCCGAAGTCGGCGTCTGAATGTTTCTCGACCCTGTTCAAGCGCAACATTGGCGAAGGCGAATACGGTCTGGCGCTGGTTGAAGCGGTCGCCCATCTCAGCCATCTTTACCAAACGGGCCGTGCCACACGCAGCTTGCGGGCGCTGGACGGGGCTTGGGTGTATCAATCAAAGGGCTGACCGATGGATAACGAGATCAAGACAGCGGCCGAAGCGATCGAGGCCGACGCGCTGCCGCGCCTCTACGAGGTGCATTCGGACCCCGACAGACGCAATGCCTCTGACCAGCCGGTGCCCAAGGGGATGACCCAAAAGCCCGCCGCGCAGAAATCACCGGCGCAATGGGCCTACGAGCGGGTCGTGCTTTACCTTAGAAATTTCGAAGAGCAGCTGGATGGCGATCACGAGGTCGCGATGGGGTTCGCAGGCGGTGACGCCGGTGTGTTGCGGATCGAGGGTATGGGCTATTTCGACCCGGACATCGTGACCTTTTACGGCAAGGACAACGCCGGGGCACGGATGCAGCTGGTGCAGCATGTCACCCAGTTGAATGTCGCCCTGCGTGCGCTGCCCAAAGCGGTGCAGGAAGCCCCCGCGAATTGTATCGGTTTCCGCTTGGCGCAAGACCTTGAGACGCAAGAGGCGGCACAGACAGGCGAAAACACCTGATCCCGCGCATTTTGATGCCGTGACATAGACAGATGAATACAGTATTCCCCAGTTCAAATCATACGCACGTTAAGACAAGGATCGCGCAAATGGCCAAACATGAACACGGCTCGATGGACACCAGCACGCACGAGAAGACTTTTGACAGCTTCATGAACTTCGTCAAATGGTCGTGCATCGTGATTATTGCCATTCTGGTCTTTATGGCGATCTTCGCGCGCTAAGGCGGGCAAACCTAACCGACAGGATATTTCTATGCGTGTTTGGATGGCTTTGGCCTGCGTCGGGCTGCTTGCGGCCTGTGCGAATGATACCGGGATTGATAACACACCGGCAGAAGTCGCGGCGGCCGCCTATGTGGCACCGGGGCCGCGATCCATCACGTTGATGACGATGATCAACAACCGCACCGGCAGCGGCGGCCATACGGCGCTGGTGGTCAATGGCTCGCAGCAGGTAATCTTTGACCCCGCCGGTTCCTTCCGCGATCCGCGCGTGATCGAACGCGGCGACGTGCTTTACGGTATGACGCCCAAGTGGATTCAAGGCTACAAATCCTCGCACGCACGGAGCACCTACCATGTTGTCAGCCAGGAACTTCAGGTGACGGACGCGCAGGCGGAACAGATCTTGCAGCTTGTGATGTCGAACGGCACGGTAGCAGGGGCGTTCTGCGCCAATGCGACCTCGGGCATTCTGTCGCAGGTCCAAGGGTTCGAAAGCATCTCTAAGACTTTCTATCCGGCCAAGCTCAGCGAACAGTTCGCCAGCTTGCCCGGTGTCACGACGACAAAATACTACGAGAATGACGAAGGCGATGTGATCGACGCGGTGCAGGCGTCGCTTCTAGCCCAGTAACCAAAGCAGACTGTAAAGCGTGGCTGCACCGCTGATGATGGCGAGCAGCACGTTTTTGGTGATCACCCCGATTGTCAGGGCCGCAGCCGCTGCCGCCATGCGCGGCAGGTCAAGCTGCCCGTCCGTGGCTGCGGGCCAGATCACCTGCGGAGCCACAAGCGCGGGCAGGATCGCTACCGCCGTATAGCGCAGGTGCCGCAGCAGCCATGCGGGCATCTCGCGGTCGCCAACCAATCCGGTAAAGACAAAGCGCAGCCCGAAACTGCCGATGCCAAGGGCGATGATCACGAACCAAAGTGTGCCGGTGTTGATATGATCCATTATACCGCGTCCTGTTCAGGGTTTTGGGGCTGGCGCCGTTCCAGCCAAAGCTCTGTCTGCGCACCGGCCATCATCCCCGCAAGCCCCGCGATGATCAGCCCCAGCGAATAGGGCACACCCGCCGTCAGCAGCCCCGCGACAGAGGCGACCAGCGCCGCGACCACATGGGCCGGCGTGCGGAACATCGGCGCGATCATGGCCAGAAAGGTGATCGGCAGCGCAAAGTCCAGCGCCCAGCTTTCGGGGATCTGCGCGCCCACCATCGCCCCCACCAGCGTGAACAAATACCACAGCGGCACAATCGGGGTCACACAGCCAAAGAAATATGCCATCCGTTGCGGGATCGTCATATCGGGCTGTTTCTCGTACTGCGCCATTGCGCAGACATAGGATTGGTCGACCGTCAGATAGGCCGCCAGCGCGCGCTGCCACAGGGGGGCGGAGCCGATGTAAGGGGTCAGCGACGCGGAATACATCGCCATCCGCAGGTTCACCGCCAGCGCAGAGGCCAGCACGATCGCGGTCGGGGCATGTTCCTGCATCAGTTGCAACGCGGTGAACTGTGCTGCCCCCGCAATGACCACAACCGAAAAGGCGAGCGTTTCGAATACGTTCAATCCCGCCTCGGTGGCGAGGATGCCAAACAGGGACGCAAAGGGGATGATCACCAGAACAAAGGGTGCGGCGTCGGCAAGACCTTTTCGAAAGGCCGATTTCGTGGTGGTGATGGCCATGCGTTCCCCCTAGATTGCCGGGACATGCTTAACTGCCGCTTTGGGGGGATGCAATTGTCCGTCAAGACAGACACCGATGCTTATTTGATCGCACCGCAACCGGGGTTGGCGCGGCTGACCCGTGCTGTGACCGGGCGCGACCAAACAGGGGCAGAAACAACGATCAATGTGGTCGAGGAACGCCCGCTGACGATATATCTGAATGCGCAGGAAATTGTCACCGCGATGACGATTGGCGATTACCCTGAATACCTCGCGCTTGGGTTCTTGCGCAATCAGGGCATGCTGCGCGACGGTGAGGATATCACGAGCGTCGACTACGACGAAGAGCTGGAGGTCGTCGTGGTCCGCACCGCCCGCAAAACCGATTACGAAGACAAGATGCGCAAGAAGACCCGTACCTCCGGCTGTGCGGTCGGTACGGTTTTCGGCGATATGATGGAGGGGCTGGAGGGCGTGATCCTGCCCACGACCGCGCTGCGGACCTCGTGGCTGTATGACCTTAGCGCGCAGATCAACCGCACGCCGAGCCTGTACCTGGAAGCCGGGGCGATTCACGGCACGGTGCTATGTCAGGGCAATCGCCCGCTGGTCTATATGGAGGACGTGGGCCGCCACAACGCGGTCGACAAGATCGCGGGCTGGATGCTTTCTGAGAAAGTCTCGGCCGAGGATAAGATCCTCTATACCACGGGGCGGTTAACCTCCGAGATGGTGATCAAGACCGCGATGATGGGCATCCCCGCGCTGGTGTCGCGCTCCGGCTTTACCGCCTGGGGGGTAGAGATCGCGCAGCAGGTCGGGCTGACGCTGATCGGCCGGATGAAGGGCAAACGCTTTATGTGTCTGGCGGGCGAGGACCGTCTGATCCGTGACGCGGACCCCGACGGAATTGCGGATGAACCGAAACGATCTGGGCGAAAGGGCAGCGCATGAAACAGCCACTTGGGGTGATCCTTGCCGGTGGGCAGGCGACGCGGATGGGCGGCGGCGACAAGGGACTGTTGCAGCTTGGCGGTCAAAGCGTGCTGGGTCATGTGATTGAACGGCTGACCCCGCAGGTGGATCGCGTCGCGTTGAATGCCAATGGTGATGCCGCGCGGTTTGCGGGGCTGAAGCTGCCGGTGTTGCCCGATAGTATCGACGGGTTCGCCGGTCCCCTTGCGGGCGTGCTGGCCGGGCTGGATTGGGCCGCTGAACAGGGCGCGGATACCATCGTCACGGCGGCGGCAGACACGCCGTTCTTCCCCGGTGATCTGGTGCCGCAGCTGTTGCTGGCAAGCGAGGGGATGACCCATCCGCTGGTGCTTGCCGCCACGCCGGATGCCAAACGCGGCACCGCGCGGCATCCGACCTTTGGCCTCTGGCCCGTGGCCTTACGCGACGATTTGCGCGCCGCCTTGCAAGGGGGGCTGCGCAAGGTCGTGATGTGGACCCAAACGCATGAGGGGCGCGAAGCGCTGTTCCCCCATGAGGACGCGTTCTTTAACATCAACACCCCCCAAGATCTGGCCCGCGCACAGGAGATGATATGAGAGTTTACGGCGTTGTCGGCTGGAAAAACGCAGGCAAAACGGGGCTGATGGAACGCCTCGTGACCGAAATCACGGGCCGCGGGTTTTCAGTGTCTACCGTGAAACATGCGCACCACAGCTTTGATGTAGATCACCCGGGCAAGGACAGCCACCGCCACCGTGTCGCTGGCGCGCGCGAGGTGCTGTTGGCCTCGCGCAACCGCTTTGCCCTGATGCATGAGTTGCACGGCGAGGATGAACCGACGCTCGACGCGCTGCTGGCCAAGCTTGCGCCCGTCGATCTGGTGCTGGTCGAAGGCTACAAGCGCGACGGTCACGCCAAGGTCGAAGCGCATCGGGCCGAAACCGGCAACGCGCTGATCGCGCCTGAGGATCCGACGATCAAGGCGATTGCCAGCGACACCCCCATGACGTTGGATCGCCCCGTATTCGATCTGAATGATACCAGCGCCATCGCCGATTTCATTCTGGCCGAGGTGGGCTTGTGAGCCCTTTCGACACGTTTGTTGTGGTCGATTGGTCCGGCGGTAATGACACCGGACCAACCCCGCGCAAAGATGCGATTTGGGCGGGGGTGTCGCGGGGGGGCATCTCGGACCCGCCTGTCTATCTGCGCAACCGGTCCGAGGCAGAGGCTTGGATCGCCGCGTTGATCGAAGCAGAGCTGGAGCAGGGTCGCCGCCTGTTCATCGGCTTCGATTTCCCCTTTGCCTACCCTAGCGGTTTTGCCGAGGCCCTGACGGGCAGCGACGATCCCTTCGCCCTGTGGGAGTGGTTCGAGGCGCGGGTCGAAGACGCGCCAGACCGTAACAACCGTTTCGATCTGGTGGCAGAGATCAATCTGGGGCTGGGCGATGGCAGCGGCCCTTTCTGGGCCAACGGCCTGCCGAACCGCGATATCGCAGGGCTGCCGCGCACCAAGGCGGGCTACGCCAACCCGTTTCCCGACAAGCGCGCGGCGGAACAGCGTGCCAAGGGCAGTTTCACCTGCTGGCAAATGGCGGGGGCAGGGGCTGTCGGGTCGCAGGTGGTCATGGGGCTGCCTGTGCTGTCACGCCTGCGTGCTCGCTTTGCCGATCATGTCGCGGTCTGGCCGTTTGAAAAGCCGGATGCGCAGGTGGTCTTCGCCGAGATCTGGCCGTCGCTCACCGTGGGGCCAGCCCCTGACAACATGACCAAGGATGCGTGGCAGGTGCAGGAGCTTGCACGGCAGCTGGCCGCCGTCCCCGCCCCCGATCTGGCGCAGATGCTTGATGTTGAGGCAGCGGAGGAGGGTTGGATTTTCGGTCTGGGGTTCGAACATCTGCTCAAGGCCCCGCCACCCCTGCGCAACGATTGTTTTGCCCTGCCGCCGGGCGTGCATTGGACGCCGGTGGACGAGGCGCTGGCGCAGCTGCGGGCACGGCTGCATCCGGTGACCCCTGTCGAAGACGTGGCTTTGGCTGCCACCTTGGGGCGCATCGCCGCGGCGGATGTGCTGGCACGCCGCGCCAATCCGCCGCTGCCCAATACGGCTGTTGATGGCTATGGCTTTGCCGGCGGGCGCGCGGCCGGGGCCCATGCGATGCCGCTGGCCGAGGGCCGCGCGGCTGCGGGGGACGCGCCGGGGGCGCTTGCCGAAGGGCAGGCGATCCGCGTGCTGACAGGGGCCGCGCTGCCCGAAGGCGTCGATACCGTGGTGCTGCAAGAAGACGTGACCATTGACGGGCGCACCCTGCGGTTTAACGGTCCGGTGAAACAGGGTGCCAATACCCGCAAAGCGGGGGAGGATGTGACGGCGGGTGCCGTAACCCTGCGTGCGGGACGACGGATCACAGCGGCGGATATCGCCTTGCTCGCGGCCACGGGGGCGGCGTCTGTGTCGACCCATCGGTCGCTGCGCGTTGGTGTGCTATCGACAGGGGACGAGATCGTCGAGGCCGGTCGGACCGCGGCCGAGGGTCAGATATTCGACGCGAACCGCCCGATGTTGCTGGGGTTGGTATCGCAGTTCGGCCATCAGGGGGTGGATCTGGGGCATGTGGGTGACAATCGCGCTGCTTTGCGCAGGCGGCTGGATGAGACGCAGGGCCGTGTCGACGCGATCCTGACCAGCGGTGGTGCGTCGGCGGGGGATGAGGACCACGTGTCGGCCCTTTTGTCCGAGGCGGGGGCGCTTGACCTGTGGCGCATTGCGGTCAAACCGGGGCGGCCCTTAGCGCTTGGCATGTGGCAAGGCGCGCCGGTTTTTGGTCTGCCGGGCAACCCCGTGGCGGCTATGGTCTGCACCCTGATTTTCGCGCGCCCCGCGTTAGCGCGGCTGGCGGGGCAGGACTGGCCTGTACCGCAGGGGTTCGACGTGCCCGCAGATTTCAGCAAACGCAAGAAACCGGGGCGGCGCGAGTATCTGCGCGCGCGAATGCGCGACGGGCGGGTGCAGGTCTTTGCCTCTGAAGGGTCGGGGCGGATCAGCGGGCTGGCTTGGGCCGAAGGATTGGTGGAGCTCCCGGACGCCGCGGCCGACATCCAGCCGGGCGATCTGGTGCGCTATATTCCCTATGGGTCTTTCGGGATCACCTGACCGCTAGTCGAACGTCCCCGCAACGCGGCCCAGCAACATGAAGGCCCGCACGGTGCGCGTGTCGGTCAGTGCCGAGATGTCGGCGTCAGAGGCCTCGGCTTCAAAGGCGGCAAAGGCGCGGTCGAAACGGCGCAGGAAGTGATGCGCAGCATCGCGGAAGATCGGGTCTTGCTTCATGCGGGCACTGGTCAGCGCCAGCGAGGACCGGTCACGGATGCCGCCCAAAGCTGCGATCGGACGGCCTCGGGCCCCTTGGGCAAATTGGCGCCAGATTTCGGGGCGTGCACGGTCGGGGCGCAGGTCATCCATATAGATACCGTCCTGACTAAGCAGCGTCAGCACGTCCTGCGACGCCTGCACCAGCTGGGACGCATTGCGGTCTTTCAACGCCTTGCGCAGTGCCGAAAAGCCTTCGGTATCCTTTGCCGTTTCGGGGAAATTCAGCGCGCGAATAAAATCTTCATGTGACAGCGGTGGGGTCATATCCGCGGCCGAGGTGCCAAGCGCCAGCGCGGGCTGGTCATCGACCACCGCAGGCTTGAGAGGCGCCAGGCGGGTGCTGGCGTCGCGGCGGCTTTGGAAGGTGGCCAGCGTGCTTTCGGTCTTGCGGGCGGCGGCGGCAATTTCATCCAGCTTGCGCGCGACGGTCGCGTCTGCCCCAAGGTTCTGCCCTTGCTGTTGCGCGATATACGCCTGCCGGATCGCGTCGATCGCGGCCTGCAAGCGTTTGCTTTCCTCGCGCATGACACGGCTGGCGCGGGCCGCTGTGGCGGCGACCCAGATCATGCCAACGGGCATGAAGATCGCCAGCATCGTCATCAGGAACCGCAAGCCGGCACCGCCCGTATCGGGTTGCTGATCCGACGGCAGCATCAAGAAAAAGATCGCGGACCCCAGCAACCATACAGCGCTTAGCGCTGCGGCGATGAGTTCGATGTTCGAGATCCCGCCGTCGTTCGGGCGCGAATAGACGCCAAAGGGGGTCGACCGCGCGGATAGGCGCGGCGCGTTCGGTGTCAGCTGCGGTTTGTCGGTCATCTCTTTGTCCCCGGCTTATGCGTAGACGATTTTGAGAACCTCATAGGATTTGTCCCCCCCGGGTGTCCGCACCTCGACGCTGTCGCCTTCTTCCTTGCCGATCAGGGCGCGGGCGATAGGGGATTTGATGTTCAGCAGGCCTTTTTCGATGTTGGCCTCGTATTCACCAACGATCTGGTAGGTCTTCTCTTCGTCGGTGTCCTCGTCCACGAGGGTCACGGTCGCGCCGAACTTGATCGCGCCGGACATCTTGGCCGGGTCAATCACATCCGCAAGGGAGATCACGCCTTCGAGCTCTTTGATGCGGCCTTCGATGAAGGACTGCTTTTCCTTGGCGGAATGGTATTCGGCGTTCTCGGACAGGTCACCGTGTTCGCGGGCTTCGGCGATGGCTTTGATGATGGCAGGGCGTTCAACCGACTTCAGATGCTTGAGTTCGGTTTCCAAAGCCGTGTGACCGGCGCGGGTCATGGGGATTTTTTCCATCAGGGGGCGTCCACGCAATGAGGGTCACAGCCCCCGAACTGTCGTCCGAGGGTGCAACCGATTTGAATTGATCCTTACCTGACCCAAACTGCCCCGCGATTGCAAGAGCAGAGTCAGCCCGTCCGCGGCAATCCGCGCTTAGTCATCGTATTGGACCAGCTCGTATTCGACACCGTCGTGATCGCGAAAATAGAAGCGCCGCCCGGGTTCGTAATCGGCGTGGTTCACCGGCGTGAACCCCTGCGCTTTGACCAAGGTTTCGGCGGCGTCCAGATCATCGACGGTCACCCCGATATGGTTCAGCGCGCCGGTGGTGTCATAGCTGCTGGTGCCCGTGGCCGGCGTCTTTTCCGGTGCGTAGAGCGCTACGTATGAGCTGTCGGTTCCGATGTGAATAGTATGTCCACCCGCTATCGCATCGCCTTGCCAACGAATGCGCCAGCCAAAGATCTGCGCCATCCAGGCGGCGGTGGCTTGCGGGTCGGTTACGGTGATGTTTGCGTGTTCCAATTGTGCTGGCATTGTCGGGTCTTCCTTCCGTGTTTGTGACGTTGACCCTATGGTGTGTAATTTCTAAACCTAACTTTAGGTCAAAGACTATTTCGGGGAATGTCTATGGCGGTGAATGACGGGTTGTCGATTGGCGCTTTGGCGCGGCGCACAGGCTTGGCGGTGTCCGCCATCCGCTATTACGAGGCGCAAGGGTTGATCAAACCGTGGCGCAACAACGGCGGGCAGCGGCGTTTCGAGCGTGCCGATCTGAGGCGGCTGAGCTTTGTGATGATCGCGCAGCAATTCGGCTTTACCTTGCCGCAGATCAAGCAAGAGCTGGATCGCCTGCCGGATGGGCGCACCCCCACCAAAGAGGACTGGGCGCGTATCAGCCAGGCGTTTCGTACAACGCTGGACGACCGGATCGCGACGTTGACCCGCCTGCGTGACGACCTAGATGGATGTATCGGATGCGGCTGCCTGAGCCTACAGGCCTGTGCGCTTTATAACCCCCAAGACCGCGCGGGGGAGAAAGGGCAGGGGCCGCGCTATCTGATGGGAGATCCGCGCAGCTAGCATTTTGCGATGCGAAACAATATTGCTGCACCTGCAACATTTAAGATGCAAACTGTCGTGGGTGCGCTAATTTACGCTGTGTTGCGATTGCAATAGCGACCGTGCTGGTTTAGCGAAATCCAAACCGTTTTCTGCCCGAAGAGGAGCCCCAAATGGCCGAAGTTGAACGCGAAGCAATGGAATATGACGTCGTTATCGTCGGTGCGGGCCCTGCCGGTCTGTCCGCCGCGATCCGTCTGAAACAACTCGACGCTGACTGCAATGTGGTCGTGCTGGAAAAGGGCTCTGAGGTGGGGGCGCATATCCTGTCGGGTGCGGTTCTGGACCCGATCGGTCTGGACGCCCTGATGCCCGACTGGAAGGAAAAAGGCGCGCCGATCAAGACCAAGGTCGAGGAAGACAACTTTTACATGCTGGGCGAGGCGGGAAAAATCCGGGTGCCGAACTTCCCCATGCCGCCGCTGATGAACAACCACGGGAACTACATCGTTTCCATGGCCAATGTCTGCCGCTGGATGGCAGAACAGGCCGAAGAGCTGGGGGTCGAGATTTTCCCAGGCATGGCGTGCTCCGAGCTGGTCTATGGCGACAATGGCGAGATCAAAGGCGTTGTGGCCGGTGAATTCGGCATCAGCGCCGATGGCACCAAGGGCGACGGCTATGAGCCCGGCATGGAGCTGCACGGCAAATACGTCTTCCTGTCCGAAGGCGTGCGCGGCAGCCTGTCCAAGCAGGTGATTGCGAAATACGATCTGGACGCCGGAAAAGAGCCGCAGAAATACGGCCTTGGCATGAAAGAAATCTGGGAGATCGACCCCGCCAAGCACAAAGAGGGCACCGTGACCCACACGATGGGCTGGCCTTTGAACAGCAACGCGGGCGGCGGGTCGTTCATCTATCACATCGAAAACAATCAGGTGTACGTCGGTTTCGTTGTCCACCTTGGCTACAAAAACCCGCATGTCTTCCCCTACATGGAATTCCAGCGCTTCAAGCACCACCCGATGGTTGCTGAGCTGCTGAAAGGCGGCAAGCGCGTGGCCTACGGCGCGCGCGCCATCACCGAAGGCGGCTACCAGTCGATGCCCAAGATGGTCGCACCCGGTGTGGCGTTGCTGGGCTGTTCGGTGGGCATGGTCAACGTGCCGCGCATCAAGGGTAACCACAACGCGATGCTGTCGGGCAAAGCTGCCGCCGAAGCGGCCTATGACGCGATCCAGGCGGGCCGCGCCGGTGACGAGCTGACCGCCTATGAGGAAGACGTCCGCAGCGGCGAGATCGGCAAAGACCTGAAAAAAGTGCGCAACGTCAAACCGTTGTGGAGCAAGTACGGCCTTGTGACCTCGCTCGCCGTGGGTGGGTTCGACATGTGGACCAATACCTTCGGCTTCTCGCTGCTAGGGACGCTGGGGCATGGTAAATCCGATGCTGAAGCGACCGAAAAGGCCGACAAGCACAAGAAGATCGACTACCCCAAGCCCGATGGCAAGCTCAGCTTTGACCGTCTGACCAACGTGGCGTTTTCCTTCACCAACCACGACGAAAGCCAGCCCGCGCATTTGACGCTTAAGGATCCGTCGGTGCCGGTGAACATCAACCTGCCGGAATACGCTGGCCCCTCGGCGCGGTATTGTCCTGCCGGCGTGTATGAATTCGTCGAGGAAGACGGCAAGGACCCGCGCTTTGTCATCAACTTCCAGAACTGCGTGCACTGCAAGACCTGCGACATCAAGGATCCGACGCAGAATATCGTCTGGACCACGCCGCAGGGTGGGGATGGCCCGAACTATCCCAATATGTAAGCGTCGCTTGCGGGCCTAACGTGTAAGCGTCACTTACTGGATGAAATCGATCAAAGGCGTGCTGCGGCGCGCCTTTTTTCATGCAAGGTTCCGCCGATAGAGGATAAGCGGGATGTCCCTTTGGATAGGCGGCATTGCGCTTGGTCGTGAACCTGTTAGCCTTGCGCGCAAATACAAATGAGGCGTGCCAGTATGATCCGTAACCTTCTGTTGACCGCAAGCGTTTTGGCGCTGACCGGAGCCGTTGCAATGCCCGTACAGGCGCAATCGGCGGCGGGGGCCTATCTTGCCGGTCGGCATGCTGCGGTGCGCAGCGATTTTGCGGAATCTGCCAAGTATTATGGCGAGGCGCTGGCGCTTGATCCCAAGAACCCCGAATTCCTTGAAAGCACGGTTCTGGCGTTGCTCTCGCTGGGGGATATCGACCGCGCCCTGCCTTTGGCGCGCATTATGGCCGCGTCGGACCAGCCCGGGCAGATCGCCTATCTGGTGACAACCGCTGGCATGGCGCAGGAAGAAAACTATGCGGGTCTGATCGAACAATCTGCAGACGAGGGCGGGATCGGCCCTTGGGTGGACGGTTTGGTCAAGGCTTGGGCGCATGTGGGCGTGGGCGACATGACCGCCGCCATCACCCAGTTCGACGATCTGAGCAAAGAAGCCGGCATGCAGGGGTTCGTGCTGTATCACAAGGCTTTGGCACTGGCGTCGGTCGGCGACTACGAAGGAGCGGAGGCGATCTTTGCTTCGAACCAAGCGGGATCGGCAGGGCAAACTCGTCGCGGTGTGATCGCGCGGGCGGAAATCCTTGGCCAGCTAGGGCGAAATGAACAGGCGCTTGCGCTGCTGACCGATAGTTTCGGGGCCAGCAGCGACCCCGAACTTGACGGGTTGGTCGCCGCCTTGCAGGGGGAGGGGCAGGTCGCCTTTACCCAGATCCCCGATGCCAAGGCAGGCATTGCCGAAGTCTTCTTTACCTTCGCCGCCGTGTTGCGCAATGAAAGTGCCGGTGACTACTATGTGCTGCTTTATTCGCGCATCGCGCGTTACCTGCGCCCCGAGCATATCGACGACCTGTTGCTGACCGCGGATCTGCTGGAAAACATCGGCCAGTACGAGCTGGCGATCGAGGAACTGCAGGACGTACCCGCCGACAACCCCGCCTATCACGCAGCCGAACTCGGGCGTGCGGCGGCGCTGCGACGGTCGAACAAACCGGAACAGGCGATCGAGGTTCTGCAACAGCTGACCCGCAGCCACGGCACCTTGCCGTCGGTCCATTCCGCCTTGGGGGATGCTTTGCGGGCGCAGGACAACTTCAAGGCCGCAATCAAATCCTATGACCGCGCGATAGAGCTGACACCCGACAGCAATCCGCAACGCTGGGTGCTGTATTACGCCCGCGGCATTGCCGAAGAACGCTCTGGCAATGGCGAGGCATCCGAACGCGATTTTCGCGCCGCTCTCAAGATCAACCCCGATCAGCCTCAGGTGCTGAACTACCTCGGCTATTCGCTGGTGGAACAGGGGCGCAATCTGGACGAAGCGTTGAACATGATCGAACGCGCCGTCGCGGCGAGCCCTGAATCAGGCTATATCGTCGATTCACTGGGCTGGGTCTTGTACCGTTTGGGCCGCTACGAAGAGGCCGTCGACCAGATGGAAAGGGCCGTTGAACTGGTCGCCGTCGATCCGGTGGTCAACGATCACCTGGGTGACGTTTACTGGTCCGTTGGCCGTCAACGCGAGGCTGAATTCCAATGGCGTCGGGCGCTATCGTTTGTTGATCCCGAAGACAAAGACAGCGAGGCCGATCCCGACCGCATGCGCCGCAAGCTCGAGGTGGGGCTGGACGCGGTGTTGGCCGAAGAAGGGGCCGAGCCGCTCAGCAAAGCCTCTGCCGAGAAATGACGACCCAAGCCGCTGTCCTCGGGGTTGCCAACGCGGGTTTCGCCTGGGCCAAGGTGAACCTGACCCTGCATGTCACTGGGCAGCGCAGCGATGGCTACCATCTGCTGGATAGTCTTGTGGTGCGCGCGGGCTTTGGCGACCGGATCGCGGTATCTCCCTCTGACCAGCTTGAGCTGTTTATCGATGGTCCCTATGGCGGTGCCGCCCCCCATGATGACCGCAACCTCGTGGTGCGTGCGGCAAGGCTGCTGGACGCGGGCGCGGGCAGGGGGGCGCGGTTGCATTTGACGAAAAACCTCCCCGCCGCGGCAGGGATCGGCGGAGGATCAGCAGATGCAGCCACGGCGCTGCGCTTGCTCTCGGCGCATTGGGGGCTTCCGGTGCCCGAGGACGTGGCGCGACTGGGTGCCGATGTTCCGGTTTGCCTGCATGACACCCCCCAGCGGATGGAGGGGATCGGCGAGCGATTGACGCCCGCGCCCAAGCTGCCGCCCTGCTGGCTGGTGCTGATCAACCCGAATAAATCCGCCGCCACGCCCGAGGTCTTCTCAAGGCTCGAGTCCCGCGCCAACGCGCCCATGCCCAAAGAGCTTCCCGCATTCACCAGCGCGCCTGCGTTCGCCGCCTGGCTGGCCACACAGCGCAACGATCTGGAGGCACCGGCGATCGAGGTGGTGCCAGAGGTGGCAGATTGTCTGGACAGCCTACAGGACGCGCTGCTGGCGCGTATGTCGGGCTCTGGTGCGACCTGCTTTGGCCTTTACGAGACCGAGGCGCTGGCGCAGCGCGCCGTCATGCGTATTGCCGCGGCACAGCCCGACTGGTGGGTCACCGCCGCACCGATGCTGGGGTAGCTTCGACGCGCCCCAATGGGGGGGGCGATTAGCTAATACGCGCAACGACGTAGTCGGCCAGATCGCGCAGCATCTGCGTCAGCTCGTGGTCCGGCAGGGTGTTCAGCGCAGTCTTGGCCTGTTCCGCCCATGCCAGCGCCTCTGCCTTGGTTTCATCCAGAGTGCCATGTGCATTCAGCAGCGACAGAGCGTGTTCAAGATCGCCGTCCTCCTGCTTGCCCTTCTCGATGGTGCGGGTCCAGAAGGCACGTTCGGCCGCGTCGCCCTTGGCGATCGCCTTGATAACCGGCAGGGTCAGCTTACGCTCGCGGAAGTCATCACCGATGTTCTTGCCGGTGGCATTCGGGTCGCCTTGGTAGTCCAGCAGATCGTCGACAATCTGAAACGCGATCCCCAAGGCATCACCATAGTCAAACAGGGCCTGAACCTGTGCGTCAGGGGCCGCGGCAATCACCCCGCCCACCTGCGTCGCTGCCGAAAACAATGCCGCCGTCTTCCCGCGCACGACCTGTAGGTAGATGCCTTCATCCGTAGCCAGATTCTGCGCGGCGGTCAGTTGCAGCACCTCGCCCTCTGCAATCGTGGCGGAGGCATTGGCAAGGATCGCCAGCACGCGCATGTTATTCGTCTCGGTCATCAGCTGGAAGCTACGCGCGAAAAGGTAATCGCCCACCAGCACCGAAGATTTGTTATCCCACAGCAAGTTAGCCGTCGGCCGCCCGCGACGCTGCGCGCTTTCATCGACCACATCGTCGTGCAGCAGGGTCGCGGTGTGAATGAATTCCACCGTGGCGGCAAGGTGCACGTGGTAGGGGCCGTCATAGCCGCACAAACGCGCCGCAGCGAGGGTCAGCATCGGGCGCAACCGCTTGCCGCCTGCCTCTACCAGATGCGCCGTGACCTCGGGGATGCGCGGCGCATGTTCTGACGCCATGCGGTCGCGGATCAGATCGTTCACCGCGGTCATATCCGCGCTAAGATAGGCCGCCATCCGGTCATGTGGTTTCTGGGTGTTTTCGCTCGTCATTTACACGACCTTAATTGGAAGGCTCGACAATCAACGTCGATTGCCCTTACATCTCTGTTATGAAGGAACTTTTGCGCACAACCGATCCGACAATAATCGCCTTTGCCAGCGCCCTTCTTCAGGGCGAGGATATAGACTGCTTTCCGCTGGACGTAAACATGAGCGTGCTTGAAGGCGGGATCGGCATTTTCCCCCGCCGCTTGATGGTGCACGACGACGATCACACCGCCGCATCGCGGGTGTTGCGCGACAACGACATCCCCACCGGGTTGCCCAAGTAACCGCTGTGGACGTCTATGACCCCGACGCGCTCACGCGGGATGCGTTTCTGGGCGGCAAACTGCATTTGTGGCAGCCGCGTAAAGGCTACCGTGCGGGCGTCGACCCTGTTTTATTGGCTGCAACGGTGCCGGCGCAGGCCGGTCAGCGCGTGCTAGAGCTGGGCTGCGGGGTAGGGGCGGCGTCGCTTTGTCTGGGCGCGCGGGTGCCGGGCTTGCAGCTGACGGGGGTCGAGATCCAGCCTGCCTATGCCGCGCTTGCACGGCGTAATAATCCAGCATTTGAAGTGGTTGAGGCCGACATTGATGCCATGCCGCTGGCCCTGCGGCAGCGACAATTTGACCACGTTCTTGCCAACCCGCCGTATTTTGATCGACATGCCTCTGTCGCTGCGACAAATAGCGGTCGTGAAACCGCCTTGGGTGAAGCGACTCCGTTGGAAACCTGGGTCAAGATCGCGGCCAAACGCCTTGCCCCGAAAGGGCAGGCGCATTTTATCCATCGGGCGGAACGCCTGCCCGATCTGATCCGCTCGCTACCCCATGATATGGGCAGCATAGAGGTGCTGCCGATCGCACCGCGCATTGGTCGCATGGCTGAACTGGTCATCCTGCGTGCGCGCAAAAGCGGGCGGGGGGCGTTTCGCTTGAACGCGCCCCTTATCATGCACGAAGGCGCACAACATTTAAGCGACGGCGACAGCTATGTGCCCGAAATAAGAGCGGTCCTGCGCGAGGGCGCAGCGCTGCCATTCTAAGCAGCCTCTCGCCGATATCTCAACTTGTCGATAGTTTTGCTGCGCTGCCGCGTGACAGGTGGAATATTTCGTGCTTCAATCATTCTACGCAACATAACCTAAGGAGAGTTACATGGCTTTTGACGCACATCTGGATGCTCTGAAACGGAAGCATTTGGCAATGAGTGACGCTGTAGAACAGGCCCAACGATCGCCGAGTATGGATGGGCTAAAGGTTGCGAATATGAAAAAGGAAAAGCTGCGCTTGAAAGAGGAAATTACCCGGCTTTCCGCCTGATAGATTACAATTCCGTTGGCGTGCCCATTGGGCCGCCGACAAAAAGGCCAGCGCGAAATGCGCTGGCCTTTTGCGTTCAAGTAGGCCGTTCAGACCAGATGCTGCGCACCATTTGCGGTGATCGTGGACCCGTTGATAAAGCCCGCGTCATCACTGACTAGGAATACAACCGCGCGGGCGATTTCTTCGGGTTCGCCCAAGCGGCCGGTCGGGATTTGCGCCACGATAGAGTCGCGCACCTTCTCGGGCACCGCCATCACCATATCCGTCGCAATATAGCCGGGGCAGATCGCATTCGCGGTAATGTTGGCACGCGCGCCTTCCTGCGCGAGTGACTTCACAATGCCCAGATCGCCTGCTTTGGTCGCGGCATAGTTCACCTGGGCGAACTGACCTTTCTGCCCGTTGATCGAGCTGATGACGACGATCCGACCGAACTTGCGTTCGCGCATGCCAGGCCAAACCGGGTGGATCGTATTGAAAACACCCGTCAAATTGGTGCCAACCACTTCGTTCCACTGGTCGGGCGTCATCTTGTGGAAAGGGGCGTCGCGGGTGATACCTGCGTTTGCTACGACCACGTCAATCGGGCCTAAGTCTTCTTCGACTTTTGCAATCCCGGCTTTGGAGTCGTCATAGTCGGCGACGTTCCACTTGTAGGTTTTGATGCCCGTGGTTTCTGTAAACTGCGCGGCTGCCTCGTCGTTCCCGGCATATGTTGCCGCGACGGTGTATCCTGCGTCTTTCAAAGCTGTGGAAATAGCCGCCCCGATCCCGCGGCTTCCCCCTGTTACAAGTGCAACACGTGACATAAATCTCTCCCCTTAAGGCAATGTTGTTTCGTTTGCCTTATTAATTTCGTAATTTAATTACGTGGAGAATTTGTAGTCAGGCTTGAAATTCATTGCAACAGTTTACGCAGGGAAAAAGCAGATGTTTTTCGCGTGGCGCGCGTTCTTGCCGAACACGCGCCAGGCTTGATCGATTATACAGCGTTATGGGCGCTCAAGACACATGGCCACGCCCATGCCACCGCCGATGCACAGGGTCGCGAGGCCTTTTTTCGCGCCGCGCCGCTGCATCTCGAACAAAAGCGTGTTCAGGATGCGCGCGCCGGAGGCACCGATGGGGTGGCCGATTGCAATGGCACCGCCGTTCACGTTCACGATCGATGGATCCCACCCCATGTCCTTGTTGACCGCGCAGGCCTGCGCCGCGAACGCTTCGTTGGCTTCGACAAGGTCCAGATCCTCGGCCTTCCAACCCGCTTTCTCAAGCGCTTTACGCGATGCATAGATCGGGCCGGCACCCATGATCGTCGGGTCCAGGCCAACGGTCGCATAGGACGCGATGCGCGCCAAAGGTGTGATGCCGCGCTTTTCGGCGTTGTCCGCGGACATCAGCAATGCGCCAGCGGCCCCGTCGTTCAGGCCGGACGCATTGGCTGCTGTGACGGAACCGTCTTTGGTGAAGGCGGGGCGCAGTTTCTGCATCGCTTCCATCGTGGCACCGTGGCGGATGTATTCATCTTGATCGACAACCACCTCGCCCTTGCGGGTTTTGACGGTGAACGGCACGATTTCGTCCTGGAATTTACCGGCCTTCTGGGCGGCTTCGGCTTTGTTCTGCGAGGCCACCGCGAATGCGTCTTGGGCGTCGCGACTGATATCCCATTTAGCGGCAACGTTTTCAGCTGTTTGGCCCATATGGTACCCGTGGAACGCATCCCACAGACCGTCGCGGATCATCGTATCGATAAGTTGCATGTCGCCCATTTTCTGACCCGGACGCAGATTTTGTGCGTGGGGGCTCATCGACATGTTTTCCTGACCACCGGCTGCCACAATATCGGCGTCGCCCAATTGGATGTGCTGCGCTGCCAAAGCGACCGCGCGTAGACCAGATCCGCAGACCTGGTTGATCGACCATGCAGCACTTTCGATAGGCAGACCCGCATTCACATGTGCCTGACGGGCAGGGTTTTGCCCCTGAGCGGCGGTCAGAACCTGACCCAGAATTGTTTCATTGACCTCGGAAGGGTCGATGCCTGCGCGGGCGACGATCTCTTTCAGCACCGCGGCGCCCAGATCGTGCGCGGGTGTATTTGCAAAGGATCCGCTGAAGCTGCCGACAGGCGTGCGCGCTGCGGATGCGATGACAACGTTGGTCATATGTGTTCTTCCCCTGAACTACTGACGTGGGGTAATATAATACGGCGTTTCCCCGTTCCCCCGTCTTCTATGGTTTGGACATATCCCATTGCTGCACATGCGGCAATCGCGCCATGTTCGCTTACGCATTTTTGCGCTCTTCCGGCGTGCTCTGCCAGTAGGGTTGGGTGGTTGGTGCGCCATACAGAAAGCCCTGTTGGCAATCGACCCCAAGCGCGAGAAGCAGGGATGCATCGTCTTGATTTTCAACCTGTTCGGCGACGGTTATCATGTCGAAGTTGCGCGCGATCGACACCATGATCGACACGATTGCACGATTGTCGGGGTGGTCGCTTACGCCGCGGGCGAACTGCCCGTCGATCTTCAGAATGTCAAAGAACATCTCTTTCAAATAGCGGATGGCGATGTAGTCAGAGCCAAAGTTATCCAATGCAAAGCAAACGCCCCGTGTCTGGAGCTGGTCCATAAAGCTGGCGACGAGTTCGGGCATTTGCATCGCCGATTTTTCGCTAATTTCCAGGATGAGACGTTCGCCAATGGTGCCGTCGCGCGACAGCCACCGGTTCAAAAGGGTCGTCCATCCCGCATACCCGATAGAGCGCGCGGACATGTTGATCGAAAGGCGCAACCCTTTGTTTTCGCTCAGCGCGGCAAGCCCCGCATTGAGCGACAGCACATCAATCTCGCGGCCAAGCTGGGTTTTCTCTACCACGGGCATGAATTCGCGGGCGGGGATGACGCGACCGGTGGGATCCAGAATGCGAATGAACCCCTCGTAAAAGGCGATTTTGGGATCGTCCGCGTCCCGCATGACGGGCTGGTAAGCCATCAACGTCTGATTATGCGCGACAGCAGCCCTGACCATGGCCAATGTGCTGCCGTCGCGTTGGGTCAGCGCGTAGTCGAGCGGGTTTTTCGTCCCCTCGGGCAGATCGGCGAGCGGGTGTGGTGATATATCTTCCAAAGTGGCGCTTCCATTTATCGCTGTACTCATGTCACCTTGGCGCGGAAACTTGTAACGCCGGGTTAACGCGGCAATGCAGTACAAATTTTAGCTATCCGGCCAGATCCGTCGGAGAAGGGGATGCGGATGCAGCGGTGTGACTGGGCTGGGCCAGAGCAAATTTATCTGGATTATCATGACACTGACTGGGGTGTGCCGGAGTATGACAGCCGCGCGCTTTGGGAAAAACTGATCCTTGACGGCTTTCAGGCAGGGCTGAGTTGGATCACGATACTTAAAAAGCGAGAGAATTTCCGCGAGGCTTTTGCCGGTTTTGACCCTAATGTCATCGCCACATGGGGTGACGCCGAGGTTGAACGCTTGCTCGCCAACCCCGGCATTATCCGCCACCGCGGAAAGATCGAGGCGGCGATTACAAATGCACGCGTTTGGCAAGAGATTGAAAAGAAGGAGGGATTTGATCGGTATTTATGGAAATACGTGGGGTTCGAGCCACTGCAAAACCGGTTTGAGCGTCAGTCGGATGTTCCCGCATGGACGCCGCTTTCAAAGCAGATATCGGCTGACTTGAAAAAACGGGGGTTTAAGTTCTGCGGCCCGACAATCGTCTATGCGTTCATGGAGGCTGTGGGCATGGTGAATGACCATTTGACGTGCTGTCCCCGTCATCAGGCTGTGGCGCAAAGGCCCAAACATGACTGGGACGCCGGCTAGGTCACTTTGACCGTGTTAGGCGGTAACGGAACTTAGGCGCTTTGCGAGTTGGTCAAGCATCACAATCGTGTCGCCGCTGGTCGAGAATGCCTTGGTGCGGCAGTAGTCGACGTTGACCACGATATCGCGATGACATCCTGCCTCTGGCGAGGTCTGGACCGCGTTCTTTACCACGTCAGCGATGTTGAGCGTGGATTGCGTTTTTAGCGCGGGCGAGAGCGCGGCGAAGGTGCCGTTTGATCGATATGTCACGATCAGGTTCAGGCTGCTGAGCGCATCGGTCAACCTGCGTGCCAATCCGACGGAAAACTCGACGCGCTGGTCTTGCGGAACCTGCGCAAGCACATCCGCAAAGTTCTGCAGCACGATCACAGCAATCTGCATGCCGCCACCAAACTCGGATTGCATGCGCATAATGCAGTTTTCAAAGGCGTCCTGCGGGACAAGGCCGCTCTCGGAAAGCTCGGACGGCGACATCGGACGGTCGAGCGCGAGCTCTTTCAGAACGTCGAAATTCTCTTGGTTGGGGGATTCATGCGGGCGTTTCAGGTGCCGGACAAATTCGGCGTTGCGCATTTCTGCACCATGAATGCGTGCCTCAAGGTCGAAGAACTCGAACGGTTTGATGATATAGTCCCACGCGCCCGCCACAAAGGATTTCGCGATGCTTTCGCTGTTCTTTACGCCGGTGAGCATGATGATGGGCACGAATTCGTACCCGTCGATTTGTCGGATGTGGGGGATCAGCTCTACGCCGGACATTTCCGGCATCTGGATGTCGAGCAGGAGGCAGTCGAAAATAACCGGCGCGCTATGGATGATTTCAAGCGCCTCCTTGCCGGAGGCGGCCGTGCGGACATATTCGTGATCTTGCGTCCGAAGATATTCTTCTAGCAAATTGCGCAGATCTTGATTGTCCTCGACGGCCAAGATTCTCATGCGTGTGGCCTTTGAACGCTACGCACCACAACTGCATTACGAGTTCCGATGAAGTGCCTTGGATGCCAACGGTATCCGCCGCGATAGCCCATGTTATGCGTCACACTAGCCCCCTCAAACCGTTCAACACATTGATGCTGCGTGACAATCGTTAACATTTCAACTTAAAAGTGCTCGCTTTAACCTTTTGTTAACGATTTTGGCGATTTTAAGGCAGCGTTCGGCGGGTCACATGACGTAGGGCGGCGGAGCGTTCATCGAAACGCGCATTTTCGCGGACTTCCCGACCGTTACTGCCTATTGAGCTACGATTTGAGGCTAATTGGGCCAAGTTCGTGCATTGACTCCAACCCGCAGCACCGTATAAGCGCCGCTTGATTGGTGTTGGTGGACCCCGCAAGGGGAACCCTGTCAGGCTTCGGCCAGAGGACAACGCCCTTTACCGCCCGTCGCAATCCTGCGGGGGCCTCAAAAAGGAGAACAGCCGTGACTAAGCGTACAGCTGCCAAGCACAAAATTGACCGCCGTATGGGCGAAAACATCTGGGGCCGTCCTAAGTCCCCAGTGAACCGTCGTGAATACGGCCCCGGCCAGCACGGTCAGCGCCGCAAGGGCAAAATGTCCGACTTCGGCATTCAGCTGCGCGCCAAGCAGAAGCTGAAAGGCTACTACGGCGATCTGACCGAAAAGCAATTCCGCCGCATCTACGGCGAAGCCGAGCGTGTAAAAGGCGACACAGGTGAAAACCTGATCGGTCTGCTGGAGCGTCGCCTGGACGCCGTTGTATACCGCGCCAAATTCGTCGCGACCGTTTTCGCTGCGCGCCAGTTCGTGAACCACGGCCACGTCAAAGTGAACGGCAAGAAGGTTAACATTCCTTCCTACCGCGTCAAAGAAGGCGACGTGATCGAAGTGCGTGACCGTTCCAAGCAAATGGTTGCCCTGCTCGAAGCGACACAACTGGCAGAGCGTGACGTGCCTGACTACATCGAGGCGGATCACTCCAAGATGACAGCGACATTCGTGCGCACCCCCGCTTTGGGCGACGTGCCATACCCTGTTATGATGGAACCGAACCTCGTGGTCGAATTCTACGCGAAGAACTAAGGTTCCTCGCATATCAATGCCGAAGGGGCCACGCTGGAAAGACCGGCGTGGCCCTTTTTGCGTTTGGTGACGCGCCTTTAGCGCGGGGCCATATGACGCTGGGACAAGATCGTAGTGGCGCTGGCCTCGGCGCGCGTTTATGGTCCGCCCGACAGGAGACATGACAGATGACAACCGCTATTCGCCCGCAACCCGGCATTATGGACATCGCGCTGTATCAAGGCGGGGCGTCCCATGTGGCGGGGCTTGATAATGTGATCAAGCTCAGCTCGAACGAGAACCCACTTGGCCCGTCCGACGCGGCCGTCAAAGCGTTCCGCGATGCGTCCTATGATCTGCACCGCTATCCGTCCTTCTGATCATACCGCGCTGCGTCAGGCGATCGCGCAGGTGCACGGGCTGGACGCTGACCGCATCATTTGCGGGGCCGGGTCGGACGAGATCATCGCCTTTTTGTGCCAAGCGTTCTCGGGCGAGGGGACAGAGGTGCTGCACACGGTGCACGGCTTTGGCATGTACCGGATCTCCGCGCTGGCCAACGGGGCGACCCCGGTCGAGGTGCCGGAAAACGAACGGGTCACGGATGTGGACGCGCTGCTCGCGGGGTGCACCGACAAAACGCGGCTGGTGTTCATTGCGAACCCGAACAACCCCACCGGCACCATGATCGGGCTGAGCGAGATTGAACGTCTTGCCGCCGGTATCCCCAAGCAGGCAATTCTGGTGCTCGACGGGGCCTATGCCGAATATGTCGAAGGCTATGACGGCGGCGCGGCTTTGGTGGATAGCCAAGATAATATCGTGATGACGCGGACGTTCTCCAAGCTTTACGGTCTGGGCGGGCTGCGGATCGGTTGGGGCTATGCACCGGCGCACATTATCGACGTGCTGAATCGTGTGCGCGGGCCGTTCAACCTGTCGCAAGCCGCGCTGAATGCGGCGACGGCGGCGATCAAGGATACCGGCTACGCCGCCCATTGCCGGAGCGAGAACGCCAAATGGCGCAGTTGGATGGCTGATGCGCTGGCAGAGATCGGCGTGCCGTCTGATGTGTCTTGCGCGAACTTCATCCTCGCGCGGTTCAAGTCGCAGGAAGAGGCTGAGGCCTGTGATGAATACCTCAAGACCCAAGGGTTGATCGTGCGGCGCGTGGCGGGCTACCAGCTGCCGACCTGCTTGCGGATCACCGTGGGCGATGAAAGCGCATGCCGCCGCGTGGTGCATGCGATCCGACAGTTTAAAGGCGACTGATATGCCCGTAATTTACGAGAAAGTCGCACTGATCGGCTTGGGGCTGATCGCCTCTTCGATGTTCTGGGCGATGAAGCGCGGCGGGCTTGCGGGCCATGTGTCGGGCTTTGCACGCAGCGCCGAAACCCGCGACACCGCCCGCGAGATTGGCCTGTGCGACGAGGTCTGCGATTCCATCGCCAAGACGGTGAAAGACGCGGATCTGGTGGTGCTTTGTGTACCCGTTGGCGTCATGGGGTCGGTCGCGGCCGAGATGGCCGGGCATCTCAAGCCCGGCTGCACGGTGACGGATGTGGGGTCGGTCAAGGCGGATGTGATCGCGCAAGTGGGCCCACTGCTGCCCGACGGGGTGCATTTCATCCCCGCACACCCTTTGGCGGGGACCGAACACTCCGGCCCACGCAGCGGCTTTTCAGAGCTTTTTGACAACCGCTGGTGCCTGCTGGTGCCTGTGCCCGACACCAACGCCAATGCGATCTCGCGGTTGCGGAACCTCTGGGATGGTATGGGTGCCAATGTCGAGGAAATGGATGCGGAGCATCACGATCTGGTGCTTGCGGTGACCAGCCATGCGCCGCATTTGATCGCATATACGATGGTAGGCGTGGCCGATGATCTGCGCCGCGTGACCGATAGCGAAGTGATCAAATATTCCGCCGCGGGTTTTCGCGACTTTACCCGCATCGCGGCAAGCGATCCGACCATGTGGCGCGATGTGTTCCTGACCAACAAGGAGGCCACGCTCGAGATTTTGGGCCGCTTTACGGAAGAGCTTTTCGCATTGCAGCGCGCGATCCGTATGGGGGATGGCGATCATCTACATGATTACTTCACCCGTACCCGCGCGATCCGTCGCGGTATTATCGAAGCGGGGCAGGACACGGACGCGCCGAACTTTGGTCGCCAACCCGGCAATAAATGATCCGGGCGGCGCTGATATACGCGCTGCTTTCCGGTGCCGCACTGGCCGGACCCGATACCTCTTTGCGCCCGCCCGCTTTGGCCGGGGGGGCTGCGCTGACACCCCAAGGGTCGATTGCCACGCCGCCGCGCAATGCGGGGGCCAAACGCGCGATAGCGGCCACGGGCGGGATCGCCTCCTCGCTGCGGCCCAGCCTGCGCAGCCGTAAGCTAGAACAAGCGGCAAAGGCCAAACGCCGCCTGCTGGCCAAGGGCGCTGTATGCGGGGATATTTCCATTCAGGGCAAGGCGATCGGACGGGTGCAACCCAAGCTAAAGGGCTGCGGCGTCAGCGATGCGGTGCAGATCCAGTCGGTGTCGGGCGTGCGGTTGAGCCAAGCGGCGGTGATGGATTGCAAGACTGCCAAAGCATTGAAAACATGGATTGATCAATCGGCAAAGCCCGCTTTTGCCGGTCAGGGTGGCCTGCGCGGGCTGCGTGTCGCCGCCCATTACGCCTGCCGGACGCGCAATAACCAGCCGGGTGGCAAGATATCAGAACACGGGCGCGGGCGGGCGATCGATATCTCGGGTTTCCAGATGCACAGCGGCGCTGAGGTCAGTGTGTTGAAGGGCTGGAATGCCCCCGCCAGCCGTAAGGCCATGCGTCGGGTGCACAAGGGAGCCTGCGGGCCGTTTGGCACCGTGCTTGGCCCGAAAGCGAACCGCTTCCATCTGGATCACTTTCATTTCGACACGGCGCGGTATCGCAAGGGGACCTATTGCCGTTGATTTAACGCAATTCAGCGCAAGATAATCTTGGGTGCTCGGCCCAAGGGGATGAAACCCATAGACATTTTTCCGTCCTTCACGGTGATGTCCAGATCCAGCGCATCGGTGTTTCCCGACATTTGCGCCAACCCCTTCAGCATTTGTTCCGCTTGGGGGCGGAAGTTGGGGGGAATGTATCCCGCGCTCTCAACCATGGTCAGCATCGTCGGCCAGTCTTGTGCCGCGACCGACAATGTCCCTGTCGCCAGACCATCTTCGGCGACCGCAATTGTGCCGCTCAGGGACAGGGCAATGTCGCCCCAGGCAAGCTCGGCGTGACGCAGGTCGATCACGCGGGGCTGGGGGCGGGTCCGGCCAAGGGCCTTACGATCCCACAGCCGGTCAAAGGTGATGGTCGCTTTGGCGGTGACGGTGTCAAACGCCTCTGCCCAATCGTCGGGCAGGCCGAATAGGCCGCGCAGTGCGGCACTGGGGGTGACGTGTTGCGCGTCCAGCGCCAGTTCATAAATCGGCTGGCCGACGGTCTGTTGCACAGCACTGACGTTCAACCCGCGCCCCTCGACAGGGCCGGTGACGGGCAGGTCAAGCACCCAGGCACCGCCGTCCAGCGTCAACCGTTCCAGCTGGCCGGAAACACTGGGGCGTAGGCGCAGATCGGTTGTCACGTCCTCGGCCGACAACATGGCGCGCAGGTTGGGGCCGGACAGGCCAAGCTCGATATAGGGCGAGGCAACGGTGACATATCCGGGCCAGTATGCGGGGGTAGAGATGTCGATGCGCTTTGCCGCGACGGCACTGGAGATCCCGCGCCCGGCACTTTGGGCCGGCGGGGTCAGGGTCACATCGGTCAGACGGGTTTGCAACCGCGTGGGGAAGCCCTGCTTTTTCATTTCGCCCACGTCTGCCTGCCACCCGGCTGCGCGGCGCGTTTCGATCAGTTTCGCGATGCCCCGCTGCAATCCGGACGAGGCAGCGACCCACCATCCGCACCAAACCGCCGCCAGAACGACAATAACCAACACGACCTTGCCCATTTTACCCAACACCTTATTAACGCCTGCGATAGCGCAGCTTTAAACAAGCCAATGATAAAGGACCAGAGACATGGCAATGTGGGTGTTCGGTTACGGCAGCTTATTGTGGAAACCGGGGTTTGACGTCGCGGAAAGCGTGATCGGGCGGTTGCCCGGGTATGCGCGATCTTTCTGCATGCGCTCCATCCACCACCGTGGCTCGGTCGAACGTCCGGGGCTTGTGCTGGCGCTGGATGCGGATACCGGCACGGCCTGCGATGGCATGGCGCTGCGCGTGGCACCGGGCACCGAAGAGGCGACGCTGGCCTATTTGCGCGAACGCGAGCTTGTCTCGTCGGCTTATGTAGAGAAAACCCTGGATGTGCAGCTAGAGGACGGGCGCACGGTTGCGGCCTTGGTCTATGTGATTGACGCGGAACATGACCAATACTGCGGCGGCTTGCCGCTGGAAGAGCAGGCGCAGATCATCTCGGGCGCGGTTGGCGGCATGGGGCCGAATACCGAATATTTATTTAACACCGCAGCGCATCTGACGCAGATCGGGCTGCATGATCCGTCGCTGGCGTGGCTGCACGACCGCGTAAAGACTTTATGCGCATAAACCCGTGGCATAACCGTCGGGATTAAGTGTAGGCTGCGGCAACAGAAGCACAAAAGTGTCAGGAGCCACGAGGCATGGCGCAGTCAGATCGCGAATCCAAACCACAGTTTTCCCAGCCGGTGCGGCAGATCACGCTGATGCTGATCGCCCTCGGGCTGACCTGCATCGGGGCTTTTCTGGCGCTGCCAAGCGTTTTGCCTATTTTTGCGGCGAACCCCTATTTGAACGGGGTCATTATTGTCGTTTTCTTCATCGGTGTGATCGCATGCTTTTATCAGGTGGTGCAGCTGATCGGCTCTGTCCGCTGGATCGAGAATTTTGCCTCTGACGCGCCCAATGCCGATGCCGTCGCCCCGCAGCTGCTGGCACCGCTGGCATCGCTGCTGCGCACACGCGGCGCGCGGATGCAGGTGAACGCGACCTCTACCCGATCTATCTTGGATTCCGTCGCCACCCGCATCGACGAAGCGCGCGAGATTACGCGCTATATCGTCAACATGCTGATCTTCCTCGGGCTTCTGGGCACGTTCTACGGCTTGGCGACGACCGTACCGGCGGTGGTTGAAACCATCCGCAGCCTCGCCCCGCAAGAAGGGGACGGCAGCACCGATATGTTCGCGCGCCTGATGACAGGGCTGGAATCGCAGCTTGGCGGTATGGGGGTGGCGTTCGGGTCGTCCCTTTTGGGGCTGGCGGGGTCGCTGGTGGTTGGCTTGCTTGAACTCTTTGCCGGTCACGGGCAGAACCGCTTTTATCAAGAGCTTGAAGATTGGCTCAGCTCGATCACTCGCGTCGGTTTTTCCTCGGGCGAGGACGGGGCGTCGGATCAAAACGCGGTGGCAGGTGTGCTGGATCACATGGCCGAACAGATGGACAGCCTGCGTCAGCTGATCGGACAGTCGGCGGAAAGCCAGACCGCGCTGAACAGCAAGATCGGTGCGCTGGCCGCCACGATGGAGGAACTGTCGGCGCGGGCCGCACAGACCGATATGCCGGCCGAAAGCCTTGACCGGATCGCCAAAGGGCAGGAGCGTATGTTGGCCGTGCTTGAAGGGCAGGGTGAACACGAACGCGCGGATGCGGAAAGCCGGATGCGCCTGCGGTCGATCGACGTGCAGATGCTGCGTATTCTCGAAGAGATTTCAGCCGGACGGCAGGAGACGATGGCCGAGTTGCGCAAGGATATATCCTTGCTGGCCAAGGCGCTGTCGGCCCCGCGTGGCGCTGAGCCGCGCCGCTTGCGCACCCCTGACCGTACCGACACCGAGGGCAGCTGATCATGGCGCTTTCCCGACGCACTGGGGCACGGTTTCAGGGCTCGATCTGGCCGGGATTCGTGGATGCGATGACGGGTCTTTTGCTGGTGCTGATGTTCGTGTTGACCATCTTTATGGTGCTGCAAGCCGTACAGACCCAGCGGATCAACGGGCAAGAGAACGAACTGAATTCATTGTCGGGCGAAGTCGCGGCACTGGCGCAAGCGCTTGGGATGGAACGGCAGACCACGGCCGAGCTTGAGGCAGAACTGGGGACGCTGAACACATCCCTCACCGCTGCACGCGATCAGGCGGCAGAGCAGGCGGCGATGATCGCCTCCTTGACCGCGACACGCGATGCGCAGGCCGCACAGCTTGACGCGGCAGAGGCCAAGATCACCGGTTTCGAAGCTCAGGTGGCAAGTCTGTTGTCCCAGCGGGATGCGGCGGTCGCCCGTGGAGAAGCGCTTGAGACACGACAAGAAGAACTACTGAGCGCGCAAGAGGCGTTGAACCTTGCCTTGGCGCAGGCGCGGTCAGAGACGGACGCCCAGGCCGAAGCCGCCCGCCTTGCCGCCGCCCGCCGTGATGCGCTGACAGCGCTGGTGGATGATCTGCGGGCGCAAAATCAGGATGCGCAGGCCGCTTTGGAAACCGCCGCCGCGCAGAATGCCGCCGCGCTGTCAGAGGCCGAAGCCGCCCGTCTGGCCGAAGCCGCCGCCGCCGAACGCTTGCGCAAAAAGCTGGAAAATGCCGATGCAGAGCTGACCGCAATGACGCTGGCGCTAGAGGCGCAGCGCAAGGAAGCCGAGGATACGCTGACCCTGCTCGCCGCCGCCCGCGCGGCCAAGGAAACGCTGGATGCAGAACTTGCCGCTGCGCTGGCGGAAACCGAAACTCTTGAAGCAACTCAGGCCGATCGGGCAGAGCTGCGCGCTAAACTGGCGGATGCGCTTGCGGCAAAGCTTGCCGCTGAGAACCGCGCCGAGGCAGAGCTGTCGGATGCAGAGAAACAGGCCGCTTTGCTGGATGCCGCCCGGTCCGAGCTGGCGCAGGAAGAAGCGGCGACTGCTGCGGCACAACGCCAGACAGAACTATTGAACCAGCAGGTCGCCGCCCTGCGCGGCCAGTTGGGAGAGCTGCAATCCCTGCTGGATGATGCCGTCGCACGCGATGCCGCGAAAGAGGTGCAGTTGCAATCGCTGGGGTCAGACCTGAACACCGCTCTCGCACGGGTCGCCGCCGAAGAACGCCGCCGCGCCGAGCTTGAAGCGGCTGAACGTGCGCGGCTTGAGGCCGAGACAAAGAACCTCGAACAATACCGGTCCGAGTTCTTTGGCCGTCTGCGCGCGCTTTTGGGCAACCAGGAGGGTGTGCGCATCGAGGGGGACCGTTTCGTCTTCTCTTCCGAGGTGTTGTTCCCCCCGGGGGCCGCCACGCTGTCCGCCGATGGTCGCGGAGAAATCGCCAAGGTCGCCGGTATCCTACGCAACATCGCAGCCGATATCCCGCCTGAAATCGACTGGGTCATTCGCGTAGACGGGCATACCGACAACCAGCCGCTGTCGGGGTTGGGCGAATTTGCGGATAACTGGGAGCTTAGTCAGGCGCGCGCCTTATCTGTGGTCAAATATATGATCAACTTTCTCGGGATCGCACCTGAACGGTTGGCCGCGAACGGCTTTGGCCAATATCAGCCCGTTGCCAGTGGCAATACCGAAGCCGCCCGCGCGCAAAACCGCCGGATCGAGCTTAAGCTGACTGAGAGGTAGCGTTATTTGACCTCGATTTCCGTGCTGCGTTGGCTAATGATCTGCAGGCCGCGGATCATCGTCACCGTGCCGTTATAGGTGCCCGCGGGCCAGTCGACGCGGCCACGTTTGCCGATGGCGCGAAAGGCTTGGGCCTGGGTTTTGGTCAGCGTCACATCATCCGCGATCACCATGCCGTCAGGGCCGGTGATGGACAGGTTCACGATGTCATCCGCCCGCGTGCCAAACATGTAGCCCCAGATCACCAGCGCATCCGCATCCACGGGCAGGGACGCCGCCGTTGCCTCGCCTTGTTTGATGGCGTCATAGGCGGGGACCGCATCGGCAAAACCAATGCTGATCAGCCCACCGGCGCGGTAGTCGGGCCGTTCGGCCCAAAGATTGCTATCACCGGGCGCGTCGCAGCTGGTGGTCCCATCGGGATCGAAGGGATCAACGACGGCCCCGTCTTTGCGCACCGACAGATGCACATGGGGGAAGGCGGCCTTTCCCGACTGCCCGACAAAGCCGATGGTATCGCCCAAGGCGACCTCTTGCCCCTTGGTGACGCTGACGGAGCCTTGTTTGAGGTGGCAGTACTGCGTTTCCCAACCGTTCCCGTGGTCAAGCACGACGCCGTTGCCGCATTCCTTACCGTCGATGTTGGCGGCGTTTTCGCTGGTATAGCCGCTGTCAGCCATACCGTCGCGCATACCGGTGACACGGCCTGCGGCGCTGGCAAGGACGGGGATGTTGTCGGCGATACGGGCCCGGCTGGACAGTGCGAAATCCGTGCCTTTGTGCCCGTCATAGCTTAGCGCGGCACAGGTGAAATCCATCGCATCAGACGACGGGTCGCTATCGACATACTGCTGGATGAAGCAGTCTGTGCCAAGGTCGCAGTCAAGGGGAGGGGAGATAAGAAAACCCTCTGCCAGCATGGGGCTGGCAAAGGGCAGGGCAAGCGCAAATACGGCGCTGCGTGGTATCATTCAGCTGTCAGCAACGGTGGCTTGTTGCCGGTCAGCTTGGGGTTTTCCGACCCGAGGATCGTCAGGTCCAGCTCGCCCTTCTTGACGTTGACCTTGACCACACCACCTTTCGCCAGCTTGCCGAACAGCAGCTCTTCGGCGAGGGGCTTTTTGATGTGCTCTTGGATGACGCGTCCAAGGGGGCGCGCACCCATTCGTGCATCATAGCCTTTGTCGCCCAGCCATTCGGCGGCTTTTGTGGACAGTTCAATCGTCACGTTGCGGTCCATCAGCTGAGCTTCAAGCTGCAGCACGAATTTTTCGACCACCCGCAAGATCACGTCTTTCGGAAGCGGAGCAAAGCTGATCACCGCGTCCAGACGGTTGCGGAATTCGGGCGTGAAGGTCCGTTCGATCGCGGCGGTATCCTCGCCGGTGCGACGGTCACGGCCAAAGCCGATCGCTTCTTTCGCCTGCTCGGACGCGCCTGCGTTCGACGTCATGATCAGCACGACATTGCGGAAATCCACTGTCCGGCCGTTATGGTCCGTCAGCTTGCCGTGATCCATCACCTGCAACAAGATGTTGTAGACGTCCGGGTGGGCTTTCTCCATCTCGTCGAGCAGCAGTACGCAGTGCGGGTGCTGGTCAACGCCATCGGTCAACATGCCGCCCTGATCAAACCCGACATAGCCGGGAGGGGCACCGATCAGGCGGGACACGGCGTGTTTCTCCATGTATTCAGACATGTCGAAACGCAGCAGTTCCACACCAAGCGTGTCGGCCAGCTGTTTCGCCACCTCGGTCTTACCTACACCTGTCGGCCCTGCGAACAGGTAGTTGCCGATGGGTTTTTCGGGCTCGCGCAGGCCGGCACGGGCCAGTTTGATCGCGGACGACAGGGCTTCGATCGCCTTGTCCTGACCGAAGACGACGCGTTTCAGCGATGCCTCAAGATCCTTGAGCACAATCACATCATCCTTGGACACGTTCTTGGGCGGGATGCGCGCGATCTTGGCGACCACAGCTTCGACCTCCTTGGTGCCGATGGTCTTGCGCCGTTTCGAGGCCGCCAGCAGATGCTGCGCCGCGCCCGCTTCGTCGATCACATCGATGGCGGAGTCAGGCAGTTTGCGGTCGTTGATATAGCGGTGCGCCAGTTCAACCGAGGTCCGGATCGCGTCAGAGGTATATTTGACCGAGTGGTGATCCTCGAAATAGGGTTTGATGCCCCGCAGGATTTTCACCGCATCCTCGACCGAAGGCTCGTTCACATCGATCTTTTGGAAACGACGCGCAAGGGCACGGTCTTTTTCGAAATGCTGGCGGAATTCCTTGTAGGTGGTCGACCCCATAGTGCGCAGCTTGCCGCCCGCAAGCGCGGGTTTCAGCAGGTTGGAGGCATCCATCGCGCCGCCGGATGTGGCACCGGCACCGATAACGGTGTGGATCTCGTCGATGAACAGGACGGCGTTGTCATGTTCTTCCAGCTCGGTCACGACGGCTTTCAGACGTTCTTCGAAATCACCGCGGTAGCGGGTGCCCGCCAGCAACGCGCCCATGTCGAGCGAGTAGATCGTGGTTTCGGCCAAGACCTCGGGCGTTTCACCGGCAACGATCTTGCGCGCCAGCCCTTCGGCGATGGCGGTTTTCCCGACGCCGGGGTCACCCACCAGCAGCGGGTTGTTCTTGCGGCGGCGGCACAGCACCTGGATGCAGCGTTCCACCTCGTCCGACCGGCCGATCAGCGGATCAACGTCGCCTTCGCGGGATTTCGCGTTCAGATCAACGGTGTATTTCGCCAGCGCGGATTCTTTCTTGTCGCCATCGGTGACGCCTTGGGCTTCTTCCTCGTGATCCGGCGCACCGGACACGGGGCGTGGTTCACCGAAAGCCGGATCTTTGGCGACGCCATGCGCGATGTAATTGACCGCATCATAGCGCGTCATATCCTGTTCTTGCAGGAAGTAGGCGGCGTTGCTTTCGCGTTCTGCAAAGATCGCGACCAGCACGTTCGCGCCGGTCACTTCGGTCCGGCCAGAGGATTGCACATGGATCGCCGCGCGCTGGATCACCCGCTGGAACGCTGCCGTTGGCACCGCTTCGGAGCCGTCAACATCGGTGACCAGATTGTTCAGGTCTTCATCGACAAATTCGACCAGCGTTTCGCGCAGTTCGGTCATATCGACAGAACAGGCTTTCATCACCTGCACGGCGTCGGGTTCGTCGATCAGGGCCAAAAGAAGATGTTCAAGCGTAGCGAATTCATGTTTGCGCGCATTGGCAAGGGCCAGCGCCGCGTGAATGGCTTGTTCTAGGGTAGACGAGAATGAAGGCACAGGCGTGCTCCTTTTCGATCTGTGTCGGAGGGGGCGTCAGAAACAGGACGCGCCGCAACCGAGCATGGCCTCATAGTATTAGAGTTTGGTTGATCACGGCGCAGCTTCAAGGTTTTTCTGCAATATCGCTGTCACATTTATCGTGAACGTCGATTTTAGACCATGATTGCGGCGGTCAGAAACGGTCTTTGCGCGCGCGAATTTCGGCAAACACATCGGTGTCGGTGGCGTTGACCATCCCCAGTTGCGCACGGATGCCCGGATCGGACGGGCGCAGGAAGGGGTTGGTTTCAAGTTCCGTTGAAAGCGTCGAGGGAACTGTCGGCTCGCCATCAGCACGGGCCTGATCGATCTCTCTTGCACGAGATATAAGTGCCGCGTTTTCCGGATCAACCGTCAGGGCGAATTTTGCGTTCGACTGCGTGTATTCGTGACCCGAACATACGGTGGTATCGGCGGGCAGGCGCATCAGCTTTTGCAGGCTGTCCCACATCTGCGCGGGCGTGCCTTCGAACAAACGACCACAACCAAGCGCCATCAGGCTGTCGGCGGTAAAGACGCATTTGGCCGCGGGGACGTGAAAGGCGATATGCCCGACGGTATGGCCCGACACATCGATCACATCGACCGTATGCGCGCCGAAGGTGAAGGATTGCCCGTCGTCATAGGCCGCGTCCAGCGGGGGCAGGCGTTCGGCATCAGCCTTGGCACCGATCACGCGGGCAGGGTGGTCGGCCACCAGCGCGGGCACGCCCTGAATGTGGTCGGGGTGGTGATGGGTCAGCCAGATTTCTGTCAGCGTCCAGCCCAACTCGTCCAGCTTGGCAGCGATCGGCGCGGCCTCGGGCACGTCGATCAAGACGACCTTGCCGCTGGTCTGGTCGCGTAGCAGGAAGGCGTAGTTGTCGGACAGGCAGGGTATGGTCACAAGATCAAAGGACATGGCAGCGGCTCCGGTCGGGGTTTCGGGATGCGGATCACCACGCTAGCGCGGGCAGGGCGGTGCTGCAAACGGGTTTCGCGCAGTCCGCTCTTTTGCGGCGCGTGGCTTTGGTCTAGGGTCGGGGCGATCCACCCAACAAGGCCCTTTGCCCATGCACCTTGATGTCCAAGACCTGCGCAACTTTTACTATCGCAGTGCCCTTGGCCGCGCGGCGCAGCATTCCCTGCGTACCCGCATGCTTGAGCTTTGGCCCGAGGCGAAGGGGCAGACCGTTGTGGGCTTTGGTTTTGCGGCCCCCTTGCTGCGCCCCTATCTGGCGGATGCGCGGCGGGTGATGACGCTGATGCCGGGGCCGCAGGGGGTCATGCCTTGGCCCGCGGGCATGCCCAATACCTCTGTGCTGACCGAAGAAACGCTTTGGCCGATTGAAACCGGACATGTCGACCGGCTGGTTCTGATGCACGGGCTTGAAACGTCTGACCGGCAGGGCGACCTGCTGGAGGAATGCTGGCGCGTGTTGGGGCCGGGGGGCAGGGCGCTGTTCATCGTGCCCAACCGTGCAGGCTTCTGGGCGCGTAGCGATATCACGCCCTTCGGATACGGGCGGCCCTATTCGCTGGGGCAGCTCGAAACGCAACTGCGCAAACACCAGTTCCTGCCAGAGCGCCAGTTGGGTGCGCTGTATCTGATGCCCTCGACCAGACGGACGTTCCGGCGCGCGGGGCCGCTGTTTGAAAAGGTCGGGCGGCACATGCCGACGATCATGGCGGGCGGGGCGTTTATGGTCGAGGTGACCAAGCTGGTGTACCCGCCCAAAGGCAAGGTTGCACGCACACCAGCGCGCCGGTCGATCCGCGTTTTGGAAGGGGTCGGCGCGGTGACGCCTTCGGCAGTTTAGGCGGCCCTGCCGCAGCCTATGTGACCCCCGCGCCACGGCGGCAAGAATTGCTGGCACACCCGAAATTGCCGGATGTCTATTGATTTTTAGGCAGGTTGATCAGGTCAAAGCGTCGCAGGGGTGCATTGCGCTAAGAATAAGGGGCGCTTTCCTGTGGCAACCTCACTATACTGTGTTGCGGGATGCGGGTCCGTCTGCTACATCCGCCCTGATTTAGACGTCTTGGGTAATTTCAAGTCGCGCCAACACCCCGGTGACGCGATGTATTCGCTTATCCGGCCCTGACGTATGAGAGGATGGACGTGTCCGAAACAGCATCAATCTCTACAGGTATCGCACAACGCTATGCGACCGCCGTGTACGAGTTGGCCCAAGAGGCCAAAGCCCTTCCCCAGATCGAGAAAGATCTTGATGCGCTGCAAGCCGCATTGGCCGAAAGCGAAGATTTCCGCGATCTGATCAATTCGCCGATCTACACGCGCGAACAGCAAGCCGCGTCGATCAGTGCCATCGCCAAAAAGATGGACCTGTCTCAGACGCTCGCCAGCACGCTGGAACTGATGGCCAACAAGCGCCGTCTGTTCGTCCTGCCGCAGCTGGTCCAGAACCTGCGTGACATCATCGCCGTCGAAAAAGGCGAAGTGACTGCTGATGTGATTTCGGCCAAGGCGCTGACCAAAGCGCAGTCCGAAAAGCTGTCCAAGTCGCTCGCCGCGACCACAGGCAAAAAAGTAACGTTGAATGCGACCGTTGATGACTCCCTCATTGGCGGTCTTATCGTAAAAGTGGGCTCTAAGATGATCGACACGTCGATCCGCGCAAAGCTCAATTCCCTCCAGAATGTAATGAAAGAGGTCGGATAAATGGGTATCCAAGCTGCAGAGATTTCTGCGATCCTGAAGGACCAGATCAAGAACTTTGGTCAAGAAGCAGAAGTTGCCGAAGTTGGCCGCGTTCTGTCCGTTGGTGATGGTATCGCTCGCGTGTATGGTCTGGACAACGTCCAGGCTGGCGAGATGGTCGAATTCCCCGGCGGCATCATGGGCATGGCCCTGAACCTCGAGACAGACAACGTCGGTGTTGTTATCTTCGGTTCCGACCGCGACATCAAAGAAGGCGACACCGTCAAGCGCACCAACTCCATCGTGGACGTGCCAATCGGCAACGGTCTGCTGGGTCGTGTTGTTGACGGTCTGGGTAACCCCATCGACGGCAAAGGCCCCATCGAATCCACCGAGCGTGGCCTCGCGGACGTTAAAGCCCCCGGCATTATCCCACGGAAATCGGTACACGAGCCAATGGCGACTGGCCTGAAATCCGTTGACGCGATGATCCCCGTTGGCCGTGGCCAGCGCGAGCTGATCATTGGTGACCGTCAGACCGGTAAAACTGCCGTTGCTCTGGACGCGATCCTGAACCAACAGCAGATCAACGACGCCGCAGGCGACGACGAGAGCAAGAAAATGTACTGCGTGTACGTTGCGATCGGCCAAAAACGTTCGACTGTTGCCCAGCTTGTTAAAAAGCTCGAGGAAACAGGCGCGATTGATTATTCCATCGTTGTTGCCGCCACCGCGTCCGAGCCTGCGCCAATGCAGTACCTCGCACCATACTCCGCAACAGCTATGGCGGAATTCTTCCGCGACAACGGCCGTCACGCGCTGATCATCTATGATGACCTTTCCAAGCAAGCCGTGTCCTACCGCCAGATGTCCCTGCTGCTGCGTCGTCCGCCCGGGCGTGAAGCTTACCCAGGTGACGTTTTCTATCTTCACTCCCGTCTGCTCGAGCGTTCGGCGAAGCTGGGCGATGACGCAGGCAACGGCTCTTTGACAGCTCTGCCGATCATCGAAACCCAAGGTGGTGACGTTTCCGCGTTTATTCCAACCAACGTGATCTCGATCACCGACGGTCAGATCTTCCTGGAAACCGAATTGTTCTACCAAGGTATCCGTCCTGCTGTGAACACCGGTCTGTCGGTTTCGCGCGTTGGGTCCTCGGCTCAGACCAAAGCGATGTCTTCTGTTGCCGGTCCGGTTAAACTGTCCTTGGCTCAGTACCGCGAAATGGCGGCCTTTGCTCAGTTCGGTTCCGACCTTGATGCCTCCACTCAGCAGCTGCTGAACCGTGGTGCGCGCCTGACAGAGCTGATGAAGCAGCCTCAGTACTCCCCCCTGACCAACGCGGAAATCGTCTGCGTGATCTATGCGGGTACAAACGGCTACCTCGACAAGATCGACGTCAAAGAAGTCGGCCGCTTCGAAGCGGGCCTGCTGGCGCATCTGCGCAGCAAGCACGCCGACCTGATGGCTGACATCACCAACAACGACCGCAAGGTGAAGGGTGAGCTGGAAGACAAGATCAAAGCTGCCATCAATTCTTTCGCCGCTGACTTCGCTTAAGGGAGGGAGGGCACATGCCAAACCTCAAGGACCTAAAAAACCGGATCGCGTCGGTCAAATCGACCCGCAAGATCACGAAAGCCATGCAAATGGTTGCCGCGGCGAAGCTTCGCCGCGCGCAGGAAGCTGCCGAGCAGTCCCGCCCCTACACAGAGCGTTTTAACGCTGTGATGTCGCGGTTAGCTGCATCGGTAGGTGGGTCTGACACCGCCCCCAAGCTGCTGAACGGCACGGGGTCGGATCAGGTTCACCTGTTGGTTGTCATGACCGCTGAACGTGGCCTGTGCGGTGGCTTTAACGCCAACATCGCCAAGCTTGCCAAAGCCCATGCCCGTGGCCTTATCGCCAAGGGTAAGGAGGTCAAGATTTTGACCGTTGGCAAGAAAGGCCGCGACAGCATCCGTCGTGACTTTGGCGACCTTTTGGTCGGTCACGTTGACCTCAGCGACGTCAAGCGCCTTGGCTATGCCGATGCGCAGGGGATCGCCAAGGACGTACTTGGCCGTTTTGACGCGGGTGAATATGACATCGCCACGATCTTCTATGCGAAGTTCGTGAACGTCGTCAGCCAGATCCCGACGGCACAGCAGATCATCCCGGCGACCTTCGAAGAGACCGAAGGCGCGGACGAGGCGACGACACTGTTCGACTACGAGCCCAGCGAAGAGGCCATCCTGGCCGACCTGCTGCCGCGCGGCGTTGCAACGGCGATCTTCTCGGCTCTGCTGGAAAACGCGGCCTCTGAACAGGGTGCCCGGATGTCGGCAATGGACAACGCTACACGGAACGCCGGTGACATGATCGAAGATCTGACCATCGAGTATAACCGTTCGCGTCAGGCCGTCATCACCAACGAGCTGATCGAAATCATTTCCGGCGCGGAAGCGCTGTAGGACAAATCGGAGAAACGACATGGCAAATGCAGTCGGCAAAATCACACAAGTCATCGGCGCCGTCGTCGATGTGCAGTTCGAGGATCACCTGCCAGAGATCCTTAACGCTGTTGTAACTGAAAACCACGGCAAGAAACTGATCCTCGAAGTGGCTCAGCACCTTGGCGAAAACACCGTGCGTACCATCGCGATGGACGCGACCGAAGGTCTGGTTCGCGGCCAGCGCGTCGAAGACACAGGCGCGCCAATCTCGATCCCAGTGGGTAACGCCACATTGGGCCGCATCATGAACGTTGTTGGCGAAGCCATCGACGAAAAAGGCGACATCCAGTCGGCCGAGCGTCGCTCGATCCACGCTGACGCGCCCGAATTCGCGGAACAGTCGACCACATCCGAAGTACTGGAAACAGGCATCAAGGTTATCGACCTTCTGGCACCTTACGCCAAGGGTGGTAAGATCGGTCTGTTCGGTGGTGCCGGTGTTGGTAAAACCGTTCTGATCATGGAACTGATCAACAACATCGCCAAAGTGCACTCCGGTTATTCGGTTTTCGCGGGCGTTGGTGAACGTACCCGTGAAGGGAACGACCTGTACCACGAGATGATCGAATCCAACGTTATCAACCCTGATGATCTGGAAAAATCGCAGGTTGCGCTGGTGTACGGCCAGATGAACGAGCCTCCCGGAGCGCGTATGCGTGTTGCTCTGACCGGTCTGACACTGGCCGAACAGTTCCGCGACCAATCCGGTACCGACGTTCTGTTCTTCGTCGACAACATCTTCCGCTTTACCCAAGCCGGCTCCGAGGTTTCGGCTCTCCTGGGTCGTATTCCTTCGGCCGTGGGCTACCAGCCAACACTGGCGACCGACATGGGTGCGATGCAAGAACGTATTACATCGACCAAATCCGGTTCGATTACATCGGTTCAGGCCGTTTACGTTCCTGCGGATGACCTTACCGACCCTGCGCCCGCGACATCCTTTGCGCACCTTGACGCGACAACCGTTCTGGACCGTTCGATCTCGGAAAAGGGTATCTACCCTGCTGTTGATCCGCTTGGCTCCACATCGCGTCTGATGGACCCATCCATCGTTGGCGAAGAGCACTACAACGTGGCACGTGACGTTCAGGGTATCCTGCAACGCTACAAGTCGCTGCAGGACATCATCGCGATTCTCGGCATGGACGAACTGTCGGAAGACGACAAACTGACCGTTGCCCGTGCGCGTAAGATCGAACGCTTCCTGAGCCAGCCTTTCGACGTTGCGAAAGTGTTCACCGGCTCCGACGGTAAGCAGGTTCCACTGGAAGAGACAATCACCTCCTTCAAGGCGGTTGTTGCCGGTGAATACGATCACCTGCCCGAAGGTGCCTTCTACATGGTTGGCGGCATCGAAGAAGTGAAAGCGAAAGCTGAAAAAATGGCGGCAGACGCCGCTTAAGGAGCGCTGAAAATGGCAGACACAATGCAATTCGACCTCGTTTCGCCCGAGCGGCGGCTGGCCTCGATGCAGGTGACGGCCGTTCAGATTCCGGGTGCGGACGGGGACATGACAGCAATGCCTGATCATGCCCCCACCATCACCACGCTGCGCCCCGGTGTGCTGCGTGTTGAAGGCCCGGAAGGCACTGCTGAGTATGTGGTAACCGGCGGCTTTGCCGAGATTTCTTCCGAAGGCGTATCGGTCCTGGCCGAACGCGCGGTGTCCAAGGGTGATATGACCCAAGAGCATCTGGACGAAATGATCGCCGAAGCCAAAGCCATGTACACAACGGCAAAAGAGGGTTTCGTGAATGAACCTGGCCCCGTAGACGACGCAGCCAAGCTGCTGTCCGACATGGTTGCCATGGGGGACGAAATCGGCTTGTCGAGCAAGCAACCCAGCCTCTGACGTTTCCTTGCCCGTTTTGATGAAAAGGCCCTGCATCCGCGGGGCCTTTTCTATTTGTTAACCTTAACTTATGGTTGTCGGATTGTAGGGGTAGGACAGGTTGGGGCAGGCCATCACCATGAAAAGAATGAACGCAAGCAGCGTTGGTATCGATAGCGGAGAGACGGTGTTGTTCTCCGATTTTCAGGATGGTGGCGAGATGTGGACGGGCAAGGGCCAGCGCGAGCGGCGCAACCATATCACCTTTTCCGCGCCATACCGCGATATCCCCACTGTACACGCCTCGCTTGCGCTGTGGGACGTGGATAACGCCACGGTCATGCGCGCGGATCTGCGATCAGAGAATGTGACGAAGGAAGGTTTTGAACTGGTGTTCCGCACCTGGGGCGATACGCGTATCGCGCGCGTCAGGGCGTCTTGGATGGCCATTGGGCCGTTGCCGCAGCAAGACGACTGGGAGCTTTAAGCAGCGCCCCCAGCCGTTGTTTCAGGGGCGCTTAGCCGGGTTTGTACATGCCGTCGTAGATCGGCTCTAGCGTGTCGGCGTCGAACAGGGACGAGACCGAGGTGCCGTTCCAGATGTTCAGGATCGCCTGCGCAAAGATCGGCGCTGTAGGCACGATCCGGATGTTTGTTGCTTGTTTGACGGCGGGCGTCGGCGCGATGCTGTCCGTGATGACCAGCGATTTCATCACCGAATTGCTAACGCGTTCGACCGCAGGGCCGGACATAACGCCGTGGCTGATGTAGGAGTGGACTTCCTTCGCGCCGTTTTCCATCAGCACCTCCGCCGCTTTGCACAGGGTGCCGGCGGTGTCACAGATGTCGTCCACAATCAGGCAGACCTTGTCGGTCACATCGCCGATCACTGTCATCTCTGCGATCTCGCCGGGCTTTTCGCGGCGCTTGTCCACGATGGCGAGGGGGGAGTTGATGCGCTTCGCCAGTTCGCGTGCGCGGGCCACGCCGCCCACATCCGGCGAGATGACCATCAGCTCGTCCATGCGGCCCTTGAATTCGTTCTGGATGTCCAGCGCAAAAACGGGGGAGGCATAGAGGTTGTCGACAGGGATATCGAAGAAACCCTGGATCTGTGCGGCGTGCAGGTCCATCGTCAGGATACGCTCAATACCGCTGCCGACCATCATATTGGCGACCATCTTGGCGGTGATCGGCGTCCGAGCCTTGGTGCGGCGGTCCTGACGGGCATACCCGAAATAGGGCAGAACAGCCGTGACACGCGCCGCAGAGGACCGGCGCAGCGCGTCGGCCATGACCAGCAGTTCCATCAGGTTGTCATTGGCTGGGTTCGACGTTGGCTGGATGATGAACATATCCTCGCCGCGGACGTTTTCGTAAACCTCCACAAAGATTTCGCCGTCATTGAACCGTTCGACCCGTGCGTCGACCAGCCCTACGTTGACCCCCCGATGCAGCGACATCCGCCGTGCGATGGCTTTGGCCAACGGCATGTTCGCGTTACCTGAGATCAGTTTGGGTTCGGTGGTTTGAGCCATGTGCAAAGGGTCCCTGGATGCAGAACATGTGACAGAATCGTGACGTTGACACCGCTTAGCATGGCCTTACGGTCTGGCAAAGCTGCACAGCCCTGATCGGAGACCCAAATGCCCCATATCGACTATTTTTTTGCGACACTTTCACCATATGCCTATCTGGCGGGAAACCGGCTTGAGGAAATCGCCGCCAAACACGGGGCGACGATCACCTATAAACCTTTCGATCTGATTACCGCTTTCGGGCGCACCGGCGGGCAGCCTCCGAAAGATCGGCATCCGTCGCGACAAGAGTATCGCGCGATTGAACTGCCGCGCCAGGCCAAGAAGCTGGGGATGCCGTTCAACCTCAAACCCGCGCATTGGCCCACCAACGGCGCGCCGTCTTCGTACGCCATTATCGCAGCGCAGAACGAAGGTGGCGATGTAGGCAAGTTGTGCCAGCTGATCATGACCGCCGTCTGGGCCGAGGAACGCGATATTGCCGAAGATGCGGTCGTGCGCGACTGTCTTGAAAAAGCCGGGTTTGACCCCGCGCTGGCCGATAAAGGCTTGCTGCAGGGGGCTGATACCTACGCGCGCAATCTGGAAGAGGCGGTCGAAAAGGGCGTCTTTGGCGCGCCATTCTATATTCTGGACGACAGCCACAAGTTCTGGGGCCAGGACCGGCTTGAAGACCTTGACCTCGTGATGGCAGGTAAATTGTGAGTTCAGGTTTATATACACGTCAATTCGGGCATGGTCCGCGGCACGCGCTGGCTGTTCACTGCACGCTTGCCCATTCCGGCGCGTGGCGCGGCGTGGGCGAGGCGTTGGCAGATGAACTGACGCTGCTGTGTCCCGATCTGCCCTCCCACGGGAAATCCGCTGATTGGGACGGGCTGGGGGATATCCATGCCCGGGCGACCGATCTGGTGCGGGAACTGGTGACCGAACCGATTGATATTATCGGCCATTCTTTTGGCGCGACGATCGGCTTGCGGATTGCCATCGAGACCCCCGAACTGGTGCGCAGCCTGACGATGATCGAACCGGTCTATTTCGCGGCGGCTCTGGCTGACGATCCGGCACGGGTGGCGGCCGCGGATCGCAACTCCGGCGGGTTCGATGCGGCTTTTGACGCGGGCGACCGGATGGAGGCCGCGCGCATCTTCAACACCGGCTGGGGCGATGGCAGCGGATGGGAACAGACGCCGGAAAAGCTGCGCCAGTATATGGCTGACCGTATCCATTATGTGCCCGCCAGCCAGCCGTTCTTGCGGGACGACAATGCCGGGCTGCTAGAGCCGGGCAAGTTCGCCCGCGCCGCGATGCCGGTGCTGTTGATGGACGGGGGCACATCGGCGGATATGGTAGATGCGATCAGCACGTCCATCGCCCGCCGTTTGCCGAATGTAACACGCAAGGCAATCGAAGGGGCGGGGCACATGGCCCCGATCACACACCCGCAGGCCGTCGCCGCTGAAATCCGCAGCTTTCTCGAAACGGTATAGCGGTCAGAAATACGATAGGAACTGGTCGATCGCCTCTGTGCCGATCGACCAGTCACAGACCAGCCGCGCCGATAAGGGCTCATTCGGGTCGTCGCCCTCTAACGGGCCATCCATGACATAGTATTTCGCCCCCGCATCATGCAGCTTCTGGTGGATGCGGCGGGGCCATTTGGCAAAGATCATATTGGCGTCGGGTTTATGTAGCAGCGTTGCCCCTGCGGCGCGCAAACCGTCGGCCAGATGGCGCGCGTTGTCATTGGCCAAGGCGGCGGTTGTCTTCCACAAATCATCCTGCATATAGCCCGCCATCTGCGCAGACAGGAACCGGTGCTTGGAAAACAGATGCGCCCCGCGTTTGCGCCGCAACTCGAACTCCCAAGCCTTGGAGGGGTCGAAGAAAATCACCGCCTCGACACCCATGCAACCGTTCTTGGTGCCGCCAAAGCTGACGACATCGACGCCCGCTTTCCACGTCATCTCTGCCGGGGTGCAGCCCAGGGCAACCAGCGCATTGGCAAAGCGCGCCCCGTCCAGATGCACAGGCAGGTCATAGCTTTTGGCAACAGCGGTGAGGGCGTTCAGCTCTTCCAGCGAGTGGACCGAGCCCCGTTCGGTCACCTGCGTGATCGACACCGGCCCGCGCTGCGCGCCATGTACATTGCCCTCGGGGTGTTTCTCGATCGCCTTTGTCAGCGCCTCGGGCGTCATCTTGTCGTCGGTTTCAACCACGGTCAGCTTTGCGGCACCGGCATAGAACTCGGGCGCGTTGCATTCGTCTTCGTGGATATGCGAGGTGACGGAGCAAAAGATCGTCTGCCACGGCTGGGTGTAGCACGCCAGCGCGAGCGCATTGGCAGCGGTGCCGGTTGCGACCAGATAGACCGCGGCCTCGGGTGCCTCGAACGCGGTGCGGATCGCGTCGCGGACTTCGTCCATGATGGGATCGTTGCCATAGGGCATCGCGTGTCCGGTGTTTGCCTGTGCCAGACGGTTCATGATCTGGGGGTGAACAGGGCCCGCGTTGTCAGAGGCAAAAAACATCAGGTTGGCTCCTCAATGATGTGGTCTTCCCATTCCTCGAACGGGGTGTCGAATTCCGAGACGGTGTTATGCTGCACCGAGATCCCCGCGCGATGCACGCTATCAGGGTCACCGCTGATCAGCGGGTGCCAGTCATACAGCGGCTTGCCCTGCCATAGCAGCCGATAGGCGCAGGTCAGTGGCATCCAATAGGCGTGGGTATCCAGATTGTCGGGCTTCAGAACGATGCAGTCGGGCACGAATTGGTGCCGGTTCTCGTAGTGGCTGCACCGGCAGGTCGCATCATCCAGCAGGCGGCAGGCCACGCGGGTCAGGGCGACTTCTTCGGTGTCTTCGTCTTCAAGCTTGTTCAGGCAGCATTTTCCGCAGCCGTCACACAGCGCTTCCCATTCGTCTTGCGACATCTTGTTCAGCGGCTTCTTTTCCCAGAACCGTTTGGCAAGACCTTTGGCGGCAATCGGATCGGTCATAGCGCGGCCAGAATGCTGCGGGCCTGTGCGCTGTCGGCGTCCATCTGGGTGATCAGGGCGTCAAGACTGTCGAATTTTTCCTCGCCGCGCAGGTGGTCGACCAGCGCGACCGAGACATGCTTGCCGTAGAGATCGCCTTTGAAGTCGAAGATGAATGTCTCGAGGTTGGCCTTGTTCTCGCCGAACATAGGGCGCACGCCAAGGCTGGCAACGCCGTGGTAGCGCCCTGCCTGCGGCCCTTCAAGCACATCGACAAGCACCGCATAGACACCAAAGGCCGGCGGGTGCAGCCCGTCGATCGACATATTCGCCGTGGGGTAGCCCAGTTCGCGCCCGCGCTTTTCACCGTGCAGGATCGGGCCTTCAACGCGGTGCCAATGGCCCAGCATCGCGGCGGCGTCGCGGGGGCGTGCCTCTGTCAGCGCGTTGCGGATCGCGGTCGAAGACACGGTATCAGGGCCCTTTGCCATCAGCGGAGCGATGGTCACGCCGAACCCCATCTCGGCACCGAAGGCCTGCAGCTGTTCAGCGGTGCCCGCGCGCGCCTTGCCAAAGCGGAAGTCCGCGCCCACGACGACATGGCGCAGGCCCAGCCCATCAACGATCACCTCCTGCGCAAAGGCGCGGGGGCTGAGGCCGGAGAGGGCGGCATCGAACCCCAGCTCATACAGCTTGTCGACGCCGATCTTTTGCAACTGGTGCGCGCGCGCCTCTGCGCCCATCAGGCGGAAGGGCGGGGCGTCGGGGGCGAAATATTCGCGGGGGTGTGGCTCGAATGTGACCACGCCCAAGGGCGCGTCGGGCAGGGCGGCGCGGGCCATATCGATGACCGACCGATGCCCCAGATGCACCCCGTCGAAATTGCCAATAGCGGCGGTCGCCCCCTGATCGGAAGCGGATACAAATTGATAGTCGCGAATGATTTCCATGCGCTTGGTGGTAGCCCCCTCTGCCGGTGCTGACAAGCAGCGGGGCGGGTCACGGTGCCGAAAAACCGCAGCGTCGTGGGGCGGGCGCTGGCGGGAGGGCTATCGTCAGTCGAACTTGCGCGACGGGGCCAGAACGGTTGCTTCGCCAATCAGGACCTTTTTGCCGTCAATCGCACAGTGGCAATCCAGTTTCACACGGCGCTTGTCGAATTCGATATTGGTGACCTTCACCTCGGCATAGACCAGATCGCCGGGGCGCACGGGGGCCAGGAACTTGAGCGACTGCGCCATGTAGACGGTGCCATGCCCCGGCAGCTGCTCTCCGATCACGGCTGAGATCAGGCCAGCAGTCAGCATGCCGTGGGCGATCCGCCCCTCAAAGATGGTGTCCTGCGCATAGGCGTCGTCCAGATGTACCGGATTGCGATCAGTGGACACTTGCGCGAACATCTCGATGTCTTCGTCGGTGATGACCTTGCGCAGATAGCGCGTCATGCCGATTTCGATATCTTCAATACAGATCGTTCCACGGGGCAGATTATCCAACATGCCAGCCCTTTCAGTAATAAAGTGACGCCAGTTTTATCCAGTGTGAAACTTAATTACTTTGCAGGCGCAGAAACGCAAGGAAAAAGTAGGTCAGCGTAGGTGCCCAATTGTGTAGGTCGGAGCCGATGTTTCCTTTTCCAAATAACGGATTAGCGCCTCGGGATCGGGCTGGGTCTGCGTTTCGGTTTCCCGCGCGGCCAGACCGCCAGAGATGAAAAGCGAATCGATATCCTCGCCCATGGCCCCTTTGACATCGGTATGGATGCCGTCGCCGATGGCGAGAATGCCATTGTCGGTGATGTCCTTGTCCAATGCGTAGAGCTTGCGGCGGGCCAGGTCATAAATCGGCGGGTGCGGCTTGCCGAAATACAGGCTTTCCCCGCCCATCTCGGTATAAAGCGCCGCGACCGCACCGGCGCACCATTCGCGCACATCGCCACGGTCCACCACGATATCAGGGTTCGCGCAAAGCAGCTTGAGCCCCTTTTGCTTGGCATAAAGCAGTTGCGGGCGCAGCACTGAGGGGTCTTCGGACGGATCGAAAGGGCCGGTGCAGACGATGCCTTCGGCGTCTTCCAGATCAACCCGTTGGATATCGACAGGATCATCAAGCACGTCGCTGGGATCAAAGAAGTGTTTGTCCGTGGGCGGGCCGAGGTGCCAGACCTGCGTGCCCACCATGCCGCGATACATCGCCGTGCGCGCAGAATTGCCCGAGGTGGCAATATCGTCCCACGCATCATCCGGTACCCCGAAATGCGCCAGTTGTTTGATCACGCCGTCGCGGGGGCGGGGGGAGTTTGTGACCAGCACCACCTTGCCGCCGCCGTTGCGATAGGCTTGCAGCGCGGTGACCGCATCCGGCAGCGCCTTGACCCCGTCGTGAACGCAGCCCCAAAGGTCCACGAACAAGGCGTCATAGCGGTCAGAGATTTCGAAAAGGTTATTGATAATCTGGGTCATGGGCCGCTTTCCAATCTGCAAGAGCTTTGCACCGCAGAAAGCACACATCCCCCCGCGGGGCAACTGGGCAGCGCAACAGGCCCGCGCCGTGATGCGTGTCAGAGCCGCGCCAACCCGTCCGCGATTTCGCCCGCGATGGCGGCGGCATCCACCCCCTCACGTTCCGCCGAGACGCGCAGCCCCAGCACATCGGACTGGTAGCGCCGCGCCAGACTGCGCGGATCGTGTTCGGTGCTGATGTCACCGGCGGCTTGGGCTTGGAAAAACAGCTCTGCGAACATCTGCTCCATCTTCAGCAGATGGGCGTTTGCCTTTTGCGCCAGCGGATGACGGTGGGCTTGCAGTTCAAGCAGGGTTTTCGAGAGCATGCAGGCTTTGGCCGGTGCGGTGTCATTCGAAATCACCATGCGGGGAAATTTTTGCAGCGCGGGCAGGGGGCCTTCGTTACGGGCAAGCGTCTTCATCCGCTCTGACCCGTCAGCGGCGTAGCGATCAAGCGCCAGTTCGAACAGCGCATCCTTTGACCCGAACGCTGCATAGAAGCTGCCCGGCTTCATCTTAAGGCTCGCCTCCAGGTCCTTCAGCGACGTGCCCGCCCAACCGCGTTGCCAGAACAGATCGCGGGCGCGTTCGATCAGATCTTCACGGTCATAGCTGGGTTTGCGGGGCATGGGATCACCTTTTCTTGAATGATTGCTCAATTATATACTTGAGTGATCGCTCAATAAACCCTAAATGTACTTTAGCGAAACATTTACAGGAGCTTTTCCATGTCCTTCCCCTCTCACGATCTTGATACCGCACCCGAAGCCTCCAAGCCGCTGCTTGAGCAGTCGCAGAAGGCCTTTGGCCGTCTGCCCGGTTTGCACAAGGTTCTGGCCGAAAGCCCACAGGCTTACGAAGGCTATCAGGTGCTGCACAAGCTGTTCACCGAAACCGATTTTGATGCGGAAGAGCTGACAGTTGTCTGGCAGGCGATCAACGTCGAAAACGAATGCCACTACTGCGTCCCTGCGCACACAGGTATCGCCAAGATGATGAAGGTATCGGACGAAATCTCGGACGCGCTACGCAACGAAACCGCGCTGCCGACACCCAAGCTGGAAGCGCTGCGCACCTTTACCGTCCAGATGTTCCGCCAGCGCGGCAATGTGTCCGACGATCAGATGAAAGCGTTCTTTGACGCGGGCTATGGCCACCGCGCGGTGCTGGATGTGATCCTTGGGATGGCGCAGAAAACCATGTCCAACTACGTGAACCACGTCGCGCAGACACCCGTCGACGACGTGTTCAAGCCGCTGGCATGGGAACGCGGCGATACCCCTTTGAAGGTATAAGCCCCTCACGCTTCGGCGCGGCGCTGAAATGACAAAAGCCCCCCTGATCTCAGGGGGGCTTTTGCGTTTGTGCCCCCGCTAAGCAAGGGGCCAGTTAGGTCCGTTTAGACTTTGATGTTCGGGATGATCTGCTTTTTACGGCTCATCACACCGGGCAGGACAACGCTGTCACCGGTGACGGTCGCGCCAAAGCTTTTCTCTGCCACAGACTTGGTAAAGTCGTTGGGGATCAGCATGGTGGCTTCTTCGTTCAGGATGTCGACTACGAAAAGCAATACCTGATCGGCCCCGTCTTCTGTGGCAACGCCGGGCATAGCAGCCATCAGCGCGTCTTTACGGTTCAGCACGGCTGCGGGCGATGTAGTTTCCAGAACGGAGACGCGGAATTTCTTGCCGTCGACTTCGTATTCTTTCGAATCCATGCGCAGCAGCTCTGCCTCGGAGAAGGACGAGACGTCGGATTTCGCCGCAAACATCTGCGCCGCATATTCAGCGATGTCGACACCCAGATCCTTGGCCAGCGCGTGGGCGATGGCGGTGTCTTCTTGCGTTGTGGTCGGGCTGCGGAATTCCAGCGTGTCGGACAGGATGCAGGTCAGCATCGCGCCTTTGATATTGGCGGGCATCTGCGCCATGTCATCACCGATCATTTTGTACATGATCGTCGCGGTGCAGGCGAGCGTCTCCATCACGATGTTGACGGGGCCTTTGGTTTCAAGCCCGCCCACCAGACGGTGGTGGTCGATGATGGCGGTGATGTCCGCGTCATTGATGCTGGCGGGCAGTTCGGCAGGATTGTTGGTGTCAACGATCACAACGGGCTGGTCGGCTTGCACGTCGTCGATGATCTGTGGCTTGTCCAGCTTCCAGTGGTCCAGCATGAACAGCGCTTCGGTGTTGGGCTCGCCCAGCAGGGCGGGGGCGGCGTCGACGCCTTTGATTTCATTCAGGTACCATGCCCAGATGATCGGGCTGCCGGTGCTGTCTGTGTCGGGGGATTTATGGCCAAAAACAAGCGTTGTCATAGGAATGTCCTGCAGTGGGAGAGTGTTGATTTGCGCGCCTTATATGGTTGGTTGGCGCAGTTGTCACCACCTGCCTGATAGCCGCGGCTTTGGGGTTCTCAGCAGCGGGGCAAAGCTGGTAGCACTGCACCCATGACAAACCCGCGCGAAACCGACCTTTACCCGCCGATCAAATCCTTTCTCGAGGATCAGGGCTATGTCGTGAAGTCAGAGGTGGGGGCTGCCGATGTCGTGGCCGTTCGCGGGGCAGAGCCGCCGGTGGTGGTCGAACTGAAGCTGGGCTTTAGCCTCGCGCTGTTCCATCAATGTATCGCGCGTCTGTCGGTTAGCGATGATGTCTATCTGGCGGTCGCCCGTCAGCCGGGCAAACGTTTTGCCAAGGCGGTCAAGGACAACACAGCGCTGGCGCGGCGTTTGGGGTTGGGGTTGATCACCGTGCGGCTGAAGGATGGTCTGGTCGAAGTGCATTGCGATCCGGGCCCCTATGCGCCGCGCAAAAGCGCCAAGCGGCAGGCGCGGCTGCTGCGTGAATTCGCACGGCGTCAGGGGGACCCGAATGACGGCGGGCAGACGCGGGCAGGGCTGGTCACGGCCTATCGGCAGGATGCGCTGAAGCTCGCGATGTACCTGTTCGAGGCAGGGGCCAGCAAAGGTGCCCATGTCGCGCGCGAAACCCAGGTTCAGCGGGCCACCGCCATGATGCGCGACAATCACTACGGATGGTTTGAAAAGATCGAGACAGGCATATACGGCCTGACCCCGACAGGTGCCGAAGCCGTTTCCGCCGCGGGGCGGGTGCTCGGGTCGGACTAGCCTGCTCGGGCCACGGTGCAAGTTGGCTAAAATTTTTCAAATTACCGTGGTTGACTAGGGCCGTGCACATCCTTAGCTATCCCTCGTTAGCACTCGGCAGGGCTGAGTGCTAATGGCTGCACCCCTCGACCGGAGGGGCGGCTTGGGAGAATAACTTTGAGCCTTAAGGAGCTGAAAGATGGCATTTAAACCGCTGCATGACCGTGTGCTGGTGCGCCGCACCGAAAGCGAAGAAAAAACCAAGGGTGGCTTGATCATCCCTGATTCCGCAAAAGAAAAACCCTCCGAGGGTGAAGTTGTTTCTTGTGGCGAAGGCGCGCGCAAGGACAGCGGTGAGCTGATCGCAATGGCTGTAAAAGCCGGCGACAAGGTTCTGTTCGGCAAATGGTCCGGCACAGAAGTCACCCTGGACGGCGAAGAACTGCTGATGATGAAAGAAAGCGACATCATGGGGATCCTGTCCTGAGCTCAGGCAGACCGGGGCCTAGCGCCTCACCCAAGATACGCTGACATCAACCCAAGATTTTAGGAGAGACACTATGTCTGCTAAGGACGTAAAATTCGGGACCGACGCCCGTAACAAGATGCTTAAGGGTGTGAACATCCTTGCCGATGCCGTCAAAGTCACACTGGGCCCCAAAGGCCGTAACGTTGTGCTGGACAAATCCTTTGGCGCGCCTCGCATCACCAAAGACGGTGTATCCGTAGCGAAAGAAATCGAACTGGAAGACAAGTTCGAAAACATGGGCGCACAGATGGTCAAGGAAGTTGCTTCCCGGACCAACGACGAAGCGGGTGACGGTACAACAACCGCAACCGTTCTGGCCCAAGCCATCGTTAAAGAAGGCATGAAATCGGTTGCCGCTGGCATGAACCCGATGGACCTGAAGCGCGGCATCGACATGGCGACCACCACTGTCGTCGAAGCGATCAAAGCAGCAGCGCGCCCTGTCAACGACAGCGACGAAGTTGCCCAAGTCGGCACCATCTCTGCAAACGGCGAGAAAGAAATCGGCCGTCAGATCGCGGACGCGATGCAGAAAGTCGGCAACGAAGGTGTGATCACCGTCGAAGAGAACAAAGGTCTGGAAACAGAGACCGATGTTGTTGAAGGCATGCAGTTCGACCGCGGTTACCTGTCCCCTTACTTCGTGACCAACTCCGACAAGATGACTGTCGAGCTGGAAGACGCGATCATCCTGCTGCACGAGAAAAAACTGTCCTCGCTGCAGCCAATGGTTCCCCTGCTTGAGCAAGTGATCCAGTCGCAAAAACCACTGCTGATCATCTCCGAAGATGTTGAAGGCGAAGCGCTGGCAACTCTGGTTGTCAACAAACTGCGCGGCGGTCTGAAAATCGCAGCGGTCAAAGCACCTGGTTTCGGCGATCGCCGCAAAGCCATGCTGCAAGACCTTGCGATCCTGACAGGCGGTCAAGTGATCTCCGAAGATCTGGGCATGAAGCTCGAGTCCGTTACAATGGACATGCTGGGTTCGGCCAAGAAAGTCACCATCACCAAAGACGAAACAACCATCGTTGACGGCGCTGGCGAGAAGGCCGAGATCGAAGCACGTGTTGCTCAGATCCGTAACCAGATCGAAGAAACCACATCCGACTACGACAAAGAGAAGCTGCAAGAACGCGTTGCCAAACTGGCAGGCGGTGTTGCCGTGATCCGCGTTGGCGGCATGTCCGAAGTCGAAGTTAAAGAGCGTAAAGACCGCGTTGATGATGCCCTGAACGCGACACGTGCCGCTGTTCAAGAAGGTATCGTTGTTGGTGGTGGTGTTGCACTGGTTCAAGCGGGCAAAAAGCTCGAAGGGCTGACAGGCGACAACGCAGACCAGAACGTTGGTATCGGCATCGTCCGCAAAGCGCTCGAAGCGCCTCTGCGTCAGATCGCTGAAAACGCTGGTGTTGACGGTTCCGTAGTGGCCGGCAAAATCCGCGAAAGCGACGACCTGAAGTTCGGCTTCAACGCTCAGACCGAAGAATATGGCGACATGTTCAAATTCGGTGTTATCGACCCTGCCAAAGTTGTGCGTACAGCGCTGCAAGACGCGGCATCCGTTGCTGGTCTGCTGATCACAACCGAAGCCATGGTTGCCGACAAACCGTCGAAAGACGGCGGCGCAGCCGGCGGCATGCCCGACATGGGCGGCATGGGCGGCATGGGCGGCATGATGTAAATCACGCCGCGGGGGCGATCACGCCCTTGTGCTGACAGAATGAAGGGGCGCATCACCAGATGCGCCCCTTTTTCATGGTACGTCGCGCGTCGGTAGCCTAAGCAGTCGCCATGCGTATTTTCTTGCTCACCGCCCTTGTGATGGTCGCCTTCGCGGCCAACTCTGTCCTGACCCGCTTTGCCATTGCCGGCGGGCATATTGATCCAACCGGATTTGCCGTGGTGCGGGTGTTGTCAGGGGCGGTGCTCTTGGCGCTGCTGGTCGTGCTGCGCGGCGGGCGGGTGCCCTTGCTGCGACGTCAACAGGGGCTGGGGGCGGTCACGCTGGCGATCTATATTATCGGTTTCTCGCTCGCCTATCTGACGCTGGACGCAGGCTTGGGCGCGCTTATCCTGTTCGGTGTGGTCCAGATCGCCATGTTCGCCCATGGTGCGCTGTTCGGCGTGACACCGACACCACGCAAGCTGTTAGGGGCGGGGGTGGCGTTTGCCGGATTGGTGCTGGTGCTCTGGCCGTCGCAAGGCGTGGCGGTTGACCCATTGGGCGCCATGTTGATGATCGCCGCAGGGCTCGGCTGGGCCGCCTATACGATCATTGGCCGCGGTGCGTCTGACCCGCTGGCAGGCAGCGCGGGGAACTTTGTGATCTGTACGCCCTTGGTCGCTATGCTGCTGCTGGTGCAGCCGACATTCTACACCCCCACGGGCATTGTTCTTGGCGTGGTCTGCGGGGCCGTCACCTCGGGCCTCGGATACGCGCTTTGGTATGCGGTGCTGCCAAGGCTGGCGCAGGCGACGGCGGCGGTGGTGCAACTGTCGGTGCCGGTCATCGCGATCCTTGCCGGTGCGCTTTTGCTGGCAGAGCCTTTGGGCGCAAAGGTGATCATTTCCACCGCGTTGGTGCTTGGCGGGATCGGGCTGGCGGTCAGCGCACGATCGGCTCCAGCGGGTCGTAGCTGATCGGGTCGTTGCCAAAGGCGACCTGCGCCAGACTGTCCGGCTTGACCCGCAGACCGCGCATCTCGTCGGGGGTGACCCAGCGGCGGTCGGTCACGATCCTTTCGGCGTCCTGCCACGCGGGGTCCACTTCGGCAGAGCCGGTCACCGTGCAGCGAAAGTAGATATCCACCTGATGGAAATCCCCCTCGGGGTCGTGGAATTCATTCACCAAGCAGGGCACCCCCACGGCGATCTGCAGGCCGGTTTCCTCAAACACCTCGCGGACCAGATTGTCGGGCAGGGCGCTGCCGCGTTCTACCCCGCCACCGGGCGCGCACATCAGGTCGCTTTTGCCATCGGGATAGGCGTTGACCAGCAGCAAGCGGCCTTCATGGACCAACACGGCACGAACCGCCAAACGCGGGCTATTTTCCGCCATCTTACCCTCAATCTCGCGGCGCATGCGTCAAAGCATTTCACATGCGGCGTTTTCAGTCTATTTGACCCTAGCTATGAAAACACTGGTCACAATCACTTTCTCGCTTGGCGTGCTGTCGGGCATGGCACAGGCGCAAGCGTCGCTTTCCACAGCCGGAAAGGGGCGCTGCGTGGTGCTGTTGCACGGGCTCGCCCGAACAGAGACCTCCTTTGCCGTGATGGAGGCCGCGCTCGAGACCGAGGGCTACACCGTGGTGCGCCCCGGTTACCCGTCAACCACCGCCCCCGTCGAAGAGCTGACCCGCCGCACCTTGCCCGACGCAGTCGCGGCATGCGGGACGCAAAAGGTTGATTTTGTGACCCATTCCATGGGCGGTATCCTTCTGCGGCAATGGGTTGCCGAGACGGGAGATGCGCGTATCGGCCGCGTCGTCATGCTGGCCCCGCCCAATCACGGCAGCGAAGTGGTGGACACGCTGGGTGATCTTGCCGCCTTTGACTGGATGAACGGTCCCGCAGGGGCGCAGATGGGGACGGGTGAAAACTCCCTCCCGCTGCGGTTGCCTCCGGTTACCTTTGATCTGGGCGTGATCGCGGGGACGCAATCGCTGAACCCCTATTTCTCGTCGCTGCTGCCGGGGCGCGATGATGGCAAAGTGTCCGTCCAATCCGCGCGGGTCGACGGGATGCGCGATTTTCTGATGCTGCCGGTGACGCATACGTTCATGATGATGAACCCGACGGTGATTGCGCAGACGATGACCTATCTGGACACAGGGAAATTCGACCGGTCGCTGGGGTTCGTGGACGCGGTGCTGGATTCAATCGGCTGCCCCGATGGGGCCTGCTTGCCGGGACAAAAGGCTAACGATGCTGAACGTTGAATTTACGGGGGCGCACGTCTTGGGCGCGGATGTGCTTGAGCCCCGCCGGCTGGCGGTTGCGCAGGGGCTGATTACCGATGTGGCGCAAACCACGCGCGTTGATCTTGACGGTTACATGATCGTGCCGGGGATCGTCGATGTGCATGGGGACGGGTTCGAACGGCACCTCGCCCCCCGTCGCGGTGCGATGAAAACCATGCAAGAGGGTCTGGTCGCCGCCGAGGCAGAGCTGGCCGCCAATGGCATCACCACCGCCGTGCTGGCGCAGTTCATCAGCTGGGAAGGCGGCCTGCGCGGCTATGAATTTGCCGAACAGGTCTTTGGCGCGATCCAGCAGGTGTCGGATACGTTGGTTACAGACCTGCGCGGACAGCTCCGGCTCGAGACGCATCTGCTGGACCTCTACGCCGATCTGCCGCAGCGCATGCAGGACTGGGGGCTGTCCTATGTCGTGTTCAACGACCATCTGCCGCACGACCGGCTGGCGAAAGGGCAGGTGCCCAAACGCATGGTAGGGCAAGCGCTTAAGGCAGGACGCAATCCGGACGACCATCTGCGTATGATGCAAGACCTGCACGCCCAAAGCGCGGATGTGCCCGGCGCGCTGGACTGGCTGTGCAAGGTGCTGGCGTCGCGGGGCATCCAGATGGGCAGCCATGATGACACCACCGCCGAAGGGCGCGCCCTATGGCGCAAGCGTGGCGTGCGCGTCGCCGAGTTCCCCGAGACGTTGGAGGCAGCCGAAGCCGCAGCGGCGGCGGGGGATCATGTGGTGCTGGGGTCGCCCAATGTGGTGCGCGGCGGGTCGCACAACGGCAATGTTTCCGCGCTTGACCTGATTTCGATGGGGATCGGCGGGGCGCTTGCCTCTGACTACCATTACCCGTCGCCACGACGCGCGGCCTTCATGCTGGCGGATCGTGGCGTATTGCCCTTGGCGCAGGCGTGGCACTTGGTGTCGGCAGGGCCCGCGACGGTACTGGGGCTGTCGGATCGGGGCGTGATCGCCACCGGAAAACGGGCTGATCTACTGGTGCTGGACGCGCAGACGCGCCGTGTGGCCCTGACGATGTCGGGCGGGCGCGTCAGCTATATGTCCGGTGATATTGCCGCGCGGTTCCTTCGCTAGGCCCGCGCGGATATCGCCCTAGCTGGGCCGTTTAACGATGTTCACATGGCCCATCTTACGGCCCGGTTTGACGTCGGCCTTGCCGTACAGATGCAGCGCTGTGTCGCGCTGTTTCGCCAGCTCGGGCACGCGGTCCATATCGTCGCCGATCAAGTTCTCCATCACCACATCTGCATAGCGGCTGCCGTCGCCCAAGGGCCATCCCGCCACGGCACGGATGTGCTGTTCGAACTGGTCCACCGCACAGCCGTTCTGCGTCCAATGACCCGAGTTATGCACCCGTGGCGCGATCTCATTCACGATGAAACCTTGCGGCGTGACGAAAAGCTCGACCCCCAGCACGCCGACATAATCCAGCGCATTCAGGATCTTGGCGGCCAGCAGTACCGCATCCATGCGCTGTGCGGCGCTGAGCCGGGCAGGGACGGTGGTGGTGTGCAGGATGCCATCGCGGTGCACATTCTCGCCCGGATCGAAACAGGCAACCTCGCCCGAGGGGCTGCGCGCGGCGATCACGGACACTTCGGCGGTGAAGTTCACAAAGCCTTCCAGCACCGCAGGATTGCCAGCCATATCCGCCAAGGCCCCCGCCGCATCATCCGCACTGCGCAGACGCGACTGGCCCTTGCCGTCATAGCCGAAGCGACGGGTTTTCAGGATCGACGGCGCGCCAATGGTCGTCATCGCGGCCTCCAGATCGGCGGCATTGGTGATATCGGCAAAGGGGGCGACAGTCAGGCCCAAACCTTCGAGGAACTGTTTCTCCACCAGACGGTCCTGACTGGTGCGCAGCGCCTCGCGGTTGGGACGGATGGGGGTGATGTTTTCGATCACATCCAGCGCATCTGTCGGGATGTTTTCAAACTCGAAGGTGACAATATCAACCGATTTGGCAAAGGCGGTCAGCGCGTCGACGTCATCATAGCCAGCGGTGGTCAGCGCATGGGCGACATCACCTGCAGGCGGGTTGGCACCGGGTTCAAAGACATGCGTGCGAAACCCCAGACGTGCGGTGGCAACGGCCAGCATGCGCCCCAATTGCCCGCCGCCCAAAATCCCGATGGTGGCCCCTGTCTTCAATGCTTCAGTCATCCGAAGGCTCCTCTGGGATGGAGGCGCTGAGCGCGTCGCGCCAAGCGTCAAGACGGGTGGCAAGGGTAGGGTCTTGGAGGGCCAGAATGCCCGCCGCCATCAACGCGGCATTCGCAGCACCTGCCGCACCGATCGCCATCGTCGCGACCGGAAAGCCCCGGGGCATCTGCACAATAGAATAAAGCGAATCCACACCCGACAGCGCCTTGGTCTGCACCGGTACGCCGATCACCGGCACGCGGGTCTTGGACGCCATCATGCCGGGCAAATGCGCAGCACCGCCCGCACCGGCGATGATCACCTGCAGGCCACGGTCGGCGGCGGTTTTCCCATAGCTCCACAACCGGTCGGGGGTGCGGTGTGCCGATACGATCTTGGCCTCGTAAGCGATACCAAGTTCATCCAGCAGCGTCGCTGCCTCGCGCATCGTGGCCCAATCGGACTGCGAGCCCATGATGATGCCGACAGGTGGATTTTCCATGAAAAAGGGCCTTTGCTAGAGCGTATAAGAAGCGCGCACTATAGCCATGATCGCCCGCGTGGCAATCCGCTGGCGGGCGCTGTCAGGCGGTAATATCGGGGGTCAGCCGGTCTTCGATTTGGGCAATCAGGTCTTTCAGGCGCAGCTTGCGTTTTTTCAGCCGCTGCAGCGTCAGTTGATCGCCCGTCCCCTTATCGACCAGCGCCTGAATGGCATCGTCCAGATCGCGATGCTCGCGGCGAAACACCTCAAGCTCGACACGCAGGACATCGTCATTCTTCATCGACAGGTCGGAGGGAGGATTCATAGGTTTGGCTGATTCTTGCTATATCTAGGCCTGCGAATATAGGCGGTTGCAATTCAAAGGCATAGCCCTTGCGTCCTGCCCCCATGGCCCCCATATTTGATGCAGGTCGCCGAATACGGGGCCGGATGACTGACTGTCGCTTATCTTAAAGGACGTGTCTTATGACGAAATTAACGCTGGCTTCCTACCCGCATATGCTGGGTTTCGAGCAGTTGGAACGGGTGATGGAACGTACGGCGAAGGCCGGAAACGAAGGCTATCCACCGTTCAACATTGAACAAACGTCGGACTATAGCTACCGCATTACGCTTGCGGTTGCAGGTTTTGCGGAACAAGATCTCTCTATAACCGTTGAGGATAGACAGCTTGTGATCCGTGGCCGTCAGGTCGACACGCAAGAAGACCGAATCTTTTTGCACCGCGGGATCGCCGCACGCCAGTTCCAGCGATCTTTCGTACTGGCCGACGGTGTAGACGTTGGCGAAGCGCTGATTGAAAACGGCCTGCTACACGTCGATCTCACCCGCGCGAAGCCCGAAAAAGTCGTTCAGACCATTAAGATCAGAAAAGGGGAATAAAATGCATAACGAAGAAACGCATGTTCAGGACCGTACCGTCTACGTCAAGATGATTGCCGTGTCCGACCTTCCCCTCGAAGTGCGCGAACAGGCGGAAGGGCTAAAACAGCTATACGCCGTGCATGACGCTGAAGGGCAGCAGCTGGCGCTGGTCGGTGACCGCAAGCTCGCCTTTAGCCTCGCGCGCGATCATGACTATGCGCCTGTGATGGTGCATTAAGGCTTAACATATAAAATTGAACAAAAAGGGTCGCTGTTTTGCGGCCCTTTTTTGTGCACGACGTCCAACAACGCGCACGTAAAAGGCCAGCCTATGAGGGCTGGCCTTTCTGTGTCCGACTTGGCGAAAGGATTACCCTTTAATCAGCCCCATGCTTTCCAGCTTGAGCAGCACCTGATGGGCGCAGTTGTCGACGTCGACATTCTCTGTCTCGACGCGCAGTTCGGGGGTTTCGGGAACGTCATAGGGGTCTGAGATCCCTGTGAATTCCTTGATCTTGCCTTCACGCGCCAGCTTGTACAGCCCCTTGCGGTCGCGGCGTTCGCATTCCTCGATGGAGGTGGCGACATGCACCTCGACGAAGGCACCAAAGCTCTCCACGTCTTCGCGCACCGCGCGGCGTGTGGTGGCGTAAGGCGCAATCGGCGCACAGATGGCGATGCCGCCGTTCTTGGTGATCTCGGACGCGACATAGCCGATGCGGCGGATGTTCAGATCGCGGTGCTCTTTGCTAAAGCCCAATTCCGACGACAGGTTCTTGCGAACGATATCGCCATCCAGAAGCGTGACGGGACGGCCGCCCATCTCCATCAGTTTGACCATCAAAGCATTGGCGATTGTCGATTTCCCCGAGCCGGAGAAACCGGTGAAGAAGACGGTAAAGCCCTGCTTGTTGCGTGGCGGCTTGGTGCGGCGCAGCTCTTCAACCACCTCGGGGAAGGAGAACCATTCGGGGATTTCCAGCCCTTCCTGCAGACGGCGGCGCAACTCGGTGCCCGAGATGTTGAGGATGGTGATGTCATCCTTGTCCTCGATCTCGTCAATCGCCTCGTATTGCGCGCGCTCGGCGACCCAAACCATATGTTTGAAGTCGACCATTTCGATGCCCATTTCTTCCTCATGGGCGCGGAACAGATCCTGTGCGTCATAGGGGCCATAGAAATCCTCACCGGCAGAGTTCTTGCCGGGGCCCGCGTGGTCGCGGCCCACGATGAAATGGGTGCAGCCGTGGTTCTTGCGGATCAGACCGTGCCACACGGCCTCGCGGGGGCCAGCCATGCGCATGGCGAGGTTCAGCAGGCTCATCGCGGTGGTGGCGGCGGGGTATTTGTTCAGCACGGCCTCGTAGCAGCGCACGCGGGTAAAGTGGTCCACATCGCCGGGCTTGGTCAGGCCGACAACGGGGTGGATCAACAGGTTCGCCTGCGCTTCACGCGCGGCGCGGAAGGTCAGTTCCTGGTGCGCGCGGTGCAGGGGGTTGCGGGTCTGGAAGGCCACAACCTTGCGCCAACCCATCTTGCGGAAATAGGCACGCAGCTCGTTCGGCGTGTCGCGACGCGCCTTGAAATCATAGTGGACGGGCTGCTGGATGCCAGTCACAGGGCCGCCCAGATAGACGTTGCCCGCGGTGTTATGCAGATAGTTCACCGCCGGATGCGCGCTGTCATCCGCGCCAAAGACTTTCTCTGCTTCGCGGGCCTTGTTTGGAACCCAACGGTCTGTGACGGTCATGACCGCCAAAATCACGCCTTCCTGATCGCGCAACGCAATGTCCTGCCCGATCTCGAGCCCTTCGGCAAACTTCTCGGACACATCAAGGTTGATCGGCATCGGCCACAGCGACCCATCTGCCAGACGCATGTTTTCGACAACACCGTCATAGTCTTCTTCGGTCAAGAAACCCTTAAGAGGGTTGAAGCCACCGTTCATCAGCAGCTCTAGATCGCAGATCTGGCGCGGCGTCAGGTCATGGCTGACCAGATCGCCAGCTTCCACCTTCAGCTTCTGCGCCGAGTTGTAAGAGACATAGAGTTCAGGGATCGGAGCAAGGTTGGGCGTTTGCATGGGCGTCTCGCAATATTTTAGGTTCAAATTCGAATATTCGGGCTGATAGACCGCACCGATTGGGCTAGGCAACCTTTGTAGCCGCTTTGCGGCGAATTACGGACAGCGACGTGTTTTTTGCTGGGAAAAGGCAATCTTATCCCAGCAAATGCCATCCTAGGCGAACGTTATGCGTCGTCTTTTACCTCGGCTCCATAGCCAAGCGGCAGCGATGTGTCTTTGCCTTCGTCATCGCCAACTTCTGCAAGGAATCGTTCAGCCTCTAGCGCGGCCATGCAGCCCATGCCGGCGCTGGTCACGGCCTGACGGTATTTGTGGTCGGTCAGGTCGCCCGCCGCGAATACACCGGGGACAGAGGTTTCGGTGCTGTCCGGCTTGGTGACGACATAGCCGCCCATATGCGTTTCCAGCGTATCCTTGACCAGTTCATTCGCGGGCGCGTGGCCGATGGCGACGAAAACACCTTTGCACGGAATATCGGTGATCTCGCCGGTTTCGACGTGCTTGACCTTGACCCCTTCGACACCAAGCGGCGCATCGGTGCCATAAACTTCATCCAGTTGGTGGAACCACAGCGGTTCGATCTTTGGATTTTTCATCAGCCGGTCGATCAGGATCTTCTCGGCGCGCAGCTCGTCCCGGCGGTGGATCAAGGTGACCTTGGAGGCGAAGTTGGTCAGGAACAGCGCTTCTTCCACGGCGGTGTTGCCACCCCCGATGACCACGATTTCCTGATTGCGATAGAAGAAGCCGTCGCAGGTGGCACAGGCCGAAACGCCGAAGCCTTTGAACTTCTCTTCGGTCTCAAGCCCCAGCCATTTTGCCCGTGCGCCTGTTGCAAGGATCACGGCGTCGGCCACATAGGTCGTGCCGCTGTCGCCCTTGGCGTGGAAGGGGCGGCTGGACAGGTCCAGATCGGTGATGATGTCGCCGATGATCTCGGTCCCCATCGCCTTGGCGTGGTCCTGCATGCGGATCATCAGATCGGGGCCCTGGACCTCGCTGTCGCCGGGCCAGTTTTCAACCTCGGTCGTGGTGGTCAACTGCCCGCCCGGTTCGATGCCTTGTACAAGGATCGGGTTCAGCATCGCGCGGCTGGCATAGACACCGGCAGTATATCCGGCAGGGCCGGAGCCGATGATCAAAAGCTTGGTTTCGCGAGTTTCGGCCATGATAAAGAACCCCAGAATGTATCATTTGTTGCGTTCCAACCGATATAGACGCCCCTCGGGTTGCCTTAAACCCCAAGTTTGCATATCCGCCCTGCAAAGATCGCCGTCATCGAAAATGCGGTTGATTTTTGCTTGAATTCAGAACATTGCGCACCGGCGAAAGATTATTGCGTCCAACGATGTTGGTGCTATAACAATTGAAAATCCTATGGGGGTATTATGGCAGGGACGCGGCTTGATCCGATTGATCGGAAAATTTTAGCCGAATTGCAGGCGGACGGGCGCATGACCAACGTTGAGTTGGCCAAACGGGTAGGCATCTCTGCACCGCCGTGCCTGCGCCGGGTCCGGACCCTTGAGGAAAGCGGATATATCCGCGGCTACCACGCGAATGTTAACGCGCGTGAGCTGGGGTTCGAGGTGCAGGTCTTCGCGATGGTCGGTCTGGCCAGCCAGGCTGAATCCGACCTCACCGCTTTTGAAGAGAAGTGCCGCAACTGGCCGCTGGTCCGCGAATGTCACATGCTCAACGGCGAGGTGGATTTCCTGCTGAAATGCGTCGCCCCCGATCTGTCGAGCTTCCAGAGCTTTCTGACCGGACAATTGCTGACGACGCCCAATGTGGAAAGCGTCAAAACCAGCCTTGTGATCCGCCCGGCCAAAGACGAACCGGGCGTGCCTTTTGATGTGCTGGAAAGCCGTCTGAAAAGCGAACCCTAAGGGCTATTGCGCAGCGTAGATCGGGTCTGACCGTTCTGACGCGCGGGGGTGACACAGCGGGCCAAAATCTTTGGCAGTACTGATATGCGGAAACATTGATAAAAACGCGTCACGTTGATGCAGCGGCAGGGCTGCGATTGTCGACGGGCCGGGGTGAAATGTCTCCATCTCCAGACCGCTGACGCTGATCGCGGCATGACGGGCAAGACCCAAGTGATACAGCCGTACCGGCGTCGGAGGCTGAATTTCGATTATGTTCACCCCGTCCACCAGATCTCGCATCAGGGTAAAGACCTTGCGCGTCTGCTCTGCGCCGCGAAGACTTTGCGGCGTATGCAGAATGCGCGCAGCGGGACCGAAGGTCAGGAAACCAGAGGGGCGGGCCAGCCCCAGACTGTCCGCCATGACCCGTACAAGCGGCGTGCGATGGCCGATATCCGCAGGGACGAACTTGCTTGATCCAACCCAAAGAAGCGGAGTGTGCAGCCCGTCGGCCTGTACGATCCGGTCACCGGGGCAAAGGTCTTCGACCGGGATTTCCCCTTGGGTCGTGCGGATCAATGTGCCATGGGCGAAAGCGGAAAACGGTTCTTCGAACAACGGTGTGGCAGGGGCGTAGCCTTCGGTCACAAAGACGGAGCCGTCCTGACGCAGCACCGCAATCTCATACGCGCGGGTGCGTCCGGTAGATCTGGCACGCGCTTCCCGCAGAACCGAACGGGAGGCTGCGGATTGCGCCGTATGTGTAGGGGAGGGGATGAAATCAGGGGCAGTATGCAATGTCATAACGTGACCTTTATATGGTCGATCCCACATGCCTAGCCCCCGCTGAAACACCTGCGATCCGGATTAATCCGCGCGAGAGAGGCCCGCGCGCAGAGAATGTTTGTGATCGGTCTCAAACCATCTGTGCGGACAGGCACCCGCCCGTCGCGCGCAGGGTCACCGGCTGGCCCGAGAACCCCCGGGCCATAAGCCGACCCTGTTCAGGCGGCTTTTTGCTGGGACGTCAGGGCAGCGCGTTTCGCGATAAACGCGGCGCGGCGTGTGCCACGGGACCAAGGCAGGTTCACGCCTTCCTTGTTGGAAGCGTCGATAACCGATTTGATGAAGCGTGCATTGGTTTTCATGCTCTGTATCCTATTGTCTATGGGCAATGCCCTTTCGTCGAGGATCACTATGCAAATGCTTTCGGGCACCGATGGGGCATTTCGCGAAAAAATACAGATAATTCGAGCAGACCTGGGCGCGGTTTGTGGCACGGCCTCAAAAGCGCGGAACACCCTTGAATTTATGACCTGTGGTAGAAAATGCGCCGCCATTCAAACAGGCTGCTGGCCGGCTATGGGGCGAAATTTGGGCAGGTGCCTGTCGCATTGCTGCCTAAATTCACGCTTCTATAGCACAATCGCAGCGATCAGCCGGCCATAGTCAGCCTCTTTCGCGTGGGTGCTGCGACGGTAGCTATAGAAACGATCCGCATCGCTATAGGTGCAGTGGCGCGTCCATTCCGCATGGCCGACACCTGCCGCGCGCAGTCGGTTCAGGCCAAAGCCCGCAAGGTCGAACTGCATCCGGTCATCGGTGCCATTTGCGAAATAGCGGGCGAATGTCGGATCTTCTGCTAGGAAGGCATCGATGAACTCTGGCCCGACCTCATAGGCGCGCTGGCTGATGCAGGGGCCGATCACCGCTGTGATATTGTCGCGCGTGGCCCCAAGGTCTTCCATCGCCTCGACCGTGGCCGTCAGCACCCCGTCAAGCGCGCCGCGCCAACCGGCATGCGCCGCCCCGATCACGCCGGCTTCGGCGTCGTGGAACAGCACAGGCTGGCAATCGGCGGTCAGGATCGACAAGGCCAGCCCCGGTGTCGCGGTGACCAGCGCATCGGCGCGGGGCTTCTCGTTCAGGGGGCCATCGACGCTAATGACGGTGGCGGAATGGATCTGATGCACGCCAACCAGATGGTCCGGTGCCACGTCCATTGCATCGGCGACACGGGCACGATTGATCTCTACGACCTCGCGCTGGTCGGAACTGCCAACCCCGCAATTCAGCCCGGCAAACACGCCAGAGGAGGCTCCGCCGCGGCGCGTAAAGAACCCGTGGCGCACGTCGCCAAGACTATCGGAGGTGAGTATTTCCAGCGTCATGGTTCCAATCCTGGGGGCGGGCTGCGGTGCGGAGGATAAATCCCCATCACTTTAAACAAATTTCCCATTTCTGACGGATGCGTCAAGCGTCTATGTGCGGCGACATGGGCGTTCAGCGCGTCCTCGGTCATGCCCTTGGCAAGGGTCTGTGCGCGTTGTGTGATCCCGAGGCGTTCTAGAAAGACGCCCTGCGGGGTGATGCGGGTGTGGCTGGCCGGTGCGGCTGCGAGGGCAAGCTTTTCAAAATCGACGTGTGCTGTCAAATCGGCCTGGCCAGGGTCGGCCAGCGGATCGGCTTTTTCATGCCCCTGCAGCGCCTGCAAGGTATCGCCCAGACTGTGCCAGTCGCCATAATCCACGATCAGCGCGGCACCGCCGTGGGTCGCGATCCGTTCCGACACAGGGTGGAGGATCGGCGCAAGCTGAGTGCAATCCTCGACCAGATCGCCGGGCTTGGTATCAGCCAGCCGGTCGGCCAGCGCGGGTTGCGGCAGTTCGGGCCCCAGCCCAAAGCTCAACGCGCCGTCCGCCAGCCCAATCTGCCGTTCGCGCCACGATGTTTCGCCACGGACGAACTGGCGGATCGGCAGCGCGTCGAAAAATTCATTCGCCACCAGAAAAAGCGGCTGGTCGGGCAGCGCGTCGGTCCCGTCGGCCCAGATCACCTGATGCCCCGCAAGGGTCTTGGCCTGCACATCGCGCAGCGTCGGGGACGCCTCTACCAGCGTAATCCGCGCCGCCTCGATAAAGCCGGGCACGTTGCGGGTCGCGCGCAGGATATCGGCCATCAGGGTGCCGCGGCCGGGGCCGAGCTCGGCCAAGGTGAAGGCCGAGGGCGCGTCTTGGGCGAGCCAGCTCTGCGCGAGACACAGGCCCAACAGCTCTCCGAACATCTGGCTGATCTCGGGGGCAGTGGTAAAATCGCCTTGGGTGCCAAAGGGGTCACGGGTGGTATAATAGCCCTGCGTCGGATGCAGCAGGCAGGTGGCCATATATTCGTCGATCCGCATCGGCCCGTTGGACGCGATGCGGCTGTGTAGAATGTCGCGCAGTGTGGTCATGCCTTGCGCGTCGCCCGCAAGATCAGGAACACCCCGATGGCAATCATCGGCAGGCTCAGCAGTTGGCCCATGGTCAGCCCCCAGCCGTTTACATGCCACGCCAGCCCCAGCGGGTTGTTGGCGCTGACAAATTGCGCATCAGGTTGGCGTACGAATTCGACGATGAAACGCGCGGCCCCGTAGCCGGCCAGAAAGACGCCGCCAATCAGCCCCTCCGATTTCAGCCCGCCGCGCCGCCATGCCAGATAGATCAGCAGGGCCCCAAGGATCAGCCCCTCAAGCAGCGCCTCATATAGCTGCGAGGGATGCCGCGCACAGATCGTTGCAATGTCTGGGCAGTCCTGTGCGGCCACCGTGGGAAAGGCCACGCCCCAGGGCAGATCGGTGGGGCGGCCCCAAAGCTCTGCATTGATGAAATTCGCCAGACGCCCCAGAAACAGGCCGGGTGCCAGCCCCAGACAGACGACATCACCGGTAGAGATCGTGCTGATGCCGTGACGTTTGGTATAGGCGATGCCCGCAAAGATCACCCCAAGCGCGCCGCCGTGGAACGACATGCCACCCTCCCAGATCCGCAGGATCTGCGCGGGATTGCTGAGGTAATAGCCCGGTTGATAGAACAGTACATATCCCAGACGCCCGCCCAGAATGACGCCCAGAATGACCCAGAAAAGCAGATCCTCGACCTGCTGTTTGGTCATGACGGGGGTATTGCCCGCCCAGAGCTTGGGCCGCTCAACCGCGCGCACAACGATGCGCCAGCCAACGAGGATGCCGACGATATAGGCCAGCGCATACCAGCGCAGGGCGACGGTCATGCCAAACAATGTGAACGAGAAAATCTCGGGCGATAGGTCGGGGAAGGGGAGCATTGCATTCATGCGCTGATTGAGCCTGACCGTAAACGGAAGTCAACCTTGCGAGAACCCGCTTTGCACACCATATAGTGAGCAACAGCCGATCAGGAGAGAATGACCATGCAAACGCGCAACAAGATTTTCGACGACATCTCGCAGATGATGACCAATGCCATGGGCGTGGCCCAAGGGGCCAAGACCGAAGCAGAGACCGCGATGAAGGGAATGCTGGACCGTTGGCTGGCAGACCGTGATTTCGTGACACGCGAAGAATTCGACGCGGTGCGCGCCATGGCGCAAAAAGCCCGCGAAGAGAATGAAGCGCTGAAGGCGCGGCTTGATGCGATGGACAGCAAGGGCTGATCGCCGCGCTCATCCTCGGCCAACTCTGTACGATGTGATCCGCACCCGCCTTTTGGCGGGTGTGTTCGTTTTTGGGGTGGCGCCTTCGCTTCTAATGCTGTCAGTCTCGGGCGGCATTCTATAAATTGGGGGTTATGCTGCTTTTATCCACAAGATACTGAGGTTATCCCCTATCTTTCGTGGTTACCCCCAGAAAAAGACTTGCCTCAGGGCCGCGTTGCGCGCACCATATTTGGTATAGGTCGCTAAGAGCTTCGGCGATTTATGGTAGATGCACCCATGTATTGATGTGCCTGCGCATATGAATACCCGGATCCAAAGAGGTGACCACATGGCCCTGACAGAGCAGTATCTTGAAGAAGACATTCACCCCATCGACATCGTAGAAAATCTCGCGGCGTATCACGACTGGGACTTCGACCGTATATCGGACGAACAGATCGCGATGGCCGTCGAAGGGCAGTGGCGGACCTATTCCATCACCCTCGCGTGGTCGCCCTTTGACGAAACCCTGCGCCTTGTCTGCACCTTCGAAATGGATCCGCCCGCGGAAAAACTGCCGGTGCTCTATCACTTGCTCAACGATGTGAACGATCAATGCTGGACCGGTGCTTTCACCTATTGGCCGGAACAAAAGCTGATGGTTTATCGCTATGGGCTGGTTCTTGCCGGGGGGCAGGATGCCTCTGCGCAGCAGATTGATACCATGATCAACGCCGCCGTGAACAACGCAGAGCGGTATTATCCCGCGGTGCAACTGGCGGTTTGGGGCGACCAGACGCCCCGACAAGCCCTTCAGGTTGCCATTGCAGAGGCGTACGGCCACGCATAGGTGTATCCCCGAATGTTAATTTAGGGGTACAGATATGAAAGATACGCGCATCGCCAAAGACGGTTTGGTTCTACTGGGCTGTGGCAAGATGGGATCCGCGATGCTGGCGGGCTGGCTGGCACGCGGGCTTCCGACATCTTCGGTATATGTCATCGATCCGAAACCCTCTGATTGGTTGAAAGAGCAGGGCGTGCAATTGAACGTCGATCTGCCCAAGGAGCCCGCTGTGGTTCTTGTGGCGGTGAAGCCGCAGATGATGGGTGACGCGCTGCCCACGTTGCAGGCCATGGGCAACGGCAAGACGGTTTTTGTCAGCGTCGCCGCCGGCACCACCATCGCGACGTTTGAGAAAACGCTTGGGGAACAGACGCCGATCGTGCGCGCCATGCCCAACACACCCGCCGCCATCAGCCAAGGTATCACCGCCATCGTCGGCAACGCCCACGTCGACGCCAAGGATATGGATGAAGCTGAAGAGCTGCTGTCAGCCGTGGGCGACGTTGTCCGGCTGGAGGAGGAATCCCAGATCGACGCAGTCACAGGGGTCAGCGGGTCGGGTCCGGCCTATGTTTTCCACATGATCGAAACCATGGCCGCAGGTGGCGTTGCACAAGGGCTCAGCCCCGAGCTCGCGCTAAAGCTCGCCACGGCGACGGTGGCAGGGGCCGGGGCGCTGGCGAAATCCGCGGACGAAGGCCCGGACCAACTGCGCATCAACGTGACCAGCCCCAACGGCACCACACAGGCCGCGCTGGACGTGCTGATGAACGAGCAAGACGGCTTTCCGGTCCTGCTCAAACGCGCTGTGGCGGCGGCCGCCGATCGTTCGCGCGAGCTTTCGAATGGCTGAGGTCAGCTTTGACGACTTCATGAAAGTCGACATCAGGGTCGGGACGGTCACCCGTGCCGAACCCTTCCCCGAGGCGCGCAAGCCCGCGATCAAGATGTGGATCGACTTTGGTCCCGATATCGGTGAGCGTAAAACCTCGGCTCAGGTGACGGTGCATTACACGCCCGAGACGCTGATCGGGACGCAGGTGATGGGGGTGGTCAACTTCCCGCCACGTCAGATCGGGCCGTTCATGTCCGAAGTTTTGGTGCTTGGGGTGCCGGACGAGGACGGGGCGATTGTGCTGATGCGCCCCACGCAACCCACCCCGAACGGAGGACGTCTGCATTGACGAAACTACTGATCGCCCGCCCTGCGCCCCCCGAAGTGCACGAGGCCTTGGAAGGCTTTGACGTGACCTATCGCGAGGACAGCGCGCCCTTGTCCGAAGACGAGATGCAGGATGCCCTGCGCGACTATGACGGGGTGCTGGCCACCTTGGGCGACCGCTTTACCGCGGATGTCTTTGGCAAGGTCGGCATGCCACGGTGCAAGATGCTTGCCAATTTCGGGGTCGGCTATAACCACATCGATGTCGAGGCGGCAAAGGCGGCGGGGCTTCAGGTCTCTAACACGCCCGGTGCTGTGACCGATGCCACCGCCGATATCGCCATGACGCTGATGCTGATGGCCGCACGGCGTGCGGGAGAAGGCGAACGGCTGGTGCGGTCAGGTCAATGGTCCGGATGGGAGCCTTCGCAGCTTTTGGGTATGCATCTGACGGGCAAGACTGTCGGGATCGTCGGGATGGGTCGGATCGGCCAAGCCGTCGCGCGGCGCTGTCACTACGGCTTTTCGATGGATGTGAAATACTTTAGCCGCAGTGCGAAAAGCGTCGCCTATCCGGCGGAACATATCAGTGATCTCAAACAGTTGGTCGCCGCTGTTGATGTGGTCGTTATCGCCGTGCCGGGCGGGGACGACACGCAGCATCTGATCAATGCGGATGTGCTGGCGGCGATGCAGCCCGATGCCTTCCTGATCAACATCGCGCGCGGCAATATCGTCGAGGAAGCCGCTTTGATCGAGGCCCTGCAAACGGGCACCATCGGCGGCGCAGGGCTGGATGTGTATGAGTTCGAACCAGAGGTGCCGCAAGCCCTGCGGGATCTGGATAGCGTGGTGCTATTACCGCATCTAGGCACGTCCTCCCGGGAGGTGCGTGTGGATATGTGGATGATGGCGGTTGAGAATTTGAAAGCGGGCGTCGCGGGCGAAACGCCCCCGAACCTCGTTTAACGGCCCACGGCCTCGCGCCAATGTCGGCGGCATAATGAGATATAGGTCTCGTTGCCGCCGATCTGCACCTGCGCCCCTTCGCGGATCGCTTTGCCTTCGGCATCCTGCCGCACCACCATCGTCGCTTTCTTGCCGCAGTGGCAGATCGTGCGCACCTCGCGCATTTCATCGGCAAGGGCGAGCAGCGTCGCAGATCCGGGGAAGAGCAGACCACGGAAGTCCACGCGCAACCCATAGCACATGATAGGCACCCGCAGGTCATCCACCGCACGGGCCAATTGCCAGACCTGATCAGGGCTGAGAAACTGCGCCTCGTCGATGAAGATGCAGGCGCAAGGGCCTTCAGCCAAACGCTTTTCGATCTTCGCCAGAAGGTCTTCGTCCGTCTCGAAGGTGTCGGCCTCGTGCCCGATCCCGATACGCGATGCGATCCGCCCGTGTCCGGCGCGGTGGTCGAATTTCGCGGTCATCAGATAGGGGACCATGCCGCGTTCGACATAGTTATGAGCCGCCTGCAGAAGCACGGTCGATTTGCCCGCGTTCATGGTCGAATAATGAAAGTAAAGCTTTGCCATGGCCCTCTTTAGCGTCAGGCGACCTTGGCGTTCAAGGTGGGGGGAGGGCAGCGGGGGCGCGTCTGTCGCAGACCGCGCCCCACATGTCACAGGTGTTGAGGTGGCTCTGTGCCGGTGGGCTTAGCCGTGGCGCTGCACCAGCACAGAACCCACGGAATATCCGGCCCCGAAGGAACAGATCAGCCCGGTGTCCCCATCGGTCAGATCGTCGGAGTATTTTGAAAACGCGATGATCGACCCGGCAGAGGAGGTGTTGGCGTAGTCTTGCAGGATGTTGGGCTGCTCGCCCGCTTCGGGCGCGCGACCCAGCACTTTGCGACCGATAAAGTCATTCATCGATTTATTCGCCTGATGTAGCCACAGACGCTTTAGATCAGCGGCCTCAACGCCTTCGTCAGCCATGTGGCCCGCGATGTGTTCGGCAACCATCGGCAGCACTTCCTTGAACACCTTGCGCCCATTCTGCATGAACTGCATGTCGCGGCGGTCCGCGACGCCATCGGGGCGGGATCGGCGCAAAAAGCCATTGTTGTTGCGGATGTTGTTCGAGAACTCGGTCGCGCAACGGGTCGATTTGATCTCGAAATAAGCACCGGCTGCATCTTCGGCGCGTTCGATCAGCACGGCGGTGGCCACGTCCCCAAAGATAAAGTGGCAGTCACGGTCGCGCCATTCCAGATGGGCCGAGCATATCTCGGGGCAGACCACCAGCGCCGAGCGGATCGAGCCGGAGCGGATCATATCCGCCGCCGCTTGGATGCCGAAGGTCGCGGACGAACAGGCGACGTTCATATCGAAGGCAAAGCCGTTGATATCCAGCAATTGCTGGATTTCGATCGCAACGGCAGGATAGGCGCGTTCAAGGTTCGACGCCGCGCAGATGACGGCATCAACATCAGCCGCGGTTTTCCCCGCCGCCTGCAACGCCTTTTGTGCCGCATCCAGCGCCATCTCGGCCATCAGGCCGGGTTCGTCGTCGGACCGTTGGCGCAGCAGCGGGTGCATCACCTTGGGGTCCAGAATACCCGTCTTATCCATGACATAGCGCTGTTCGATCCCCGACGCCTTGACGATGAACTCCTCTGACGAGTGTTCCTTGGCGGGCAATTCCCCGGCGTCGATCTCGGCGGCGTGTTCGGCATTGTACAGATCGGCATAGGCGTTGAACGCCTTGACCAGCTCGGCGTTGGTGATGACCTGTTCCGGCGTAAAGATGCCGCTACCAGTAATGGCGGGTGTGTACATGGGTAAACCTTTTTCAGCGTTGTCCGAGTAGGCCAAGAAACGGCTGCGGGGTCAAGTCCAGCGGGGGCTGGCATGCAAGGGCGACGGACAATGAGAGAGGGGAGGAAAGGGGAAAGACCTGCGCCACGCGTCAAAGACGCGGCGCAGGTCAGAAAGGGCAGATTAGCCCTGAAGCGATTTAACGCCGATCTCGTCTTCGGCTTGTGCCTTGATGGCCAGCGCTGCGGCATAGGCACCGGCGGCCGTGGTGAAATACGGGATCTTGTCATACAGCGCGATAGAGCGGATGGATTTGCTGTCCTCGACCGCCTGCGCGCCTTCGGTGGTGTTCATCACCAGTTGGATCGCTTCGTCCTTCATCATGTCGGTGATGTTCGGGCGACCCTCGTAGACCTTGTTCACGATCTCGCAGGCGATGTCATGCTCTGTCAGCCAGGCGGCGGTGCCACGGGTGGCGCGCAGGGTGAACCCTTGCTCAAGCAGGATACGCGCGGCGGTCAGCATGTCATCCGACTTGTCCATATCCTTGATCGAGAAGAACACACAGCCGTTGCGCGGCAGCGGGTTGCCCGCGCCCATCTGCGCCTTGAGGAAGGCACGGGGGAAATCGCGGTCCCAGCCCATAACCTCGCCCGTTGACCGCATTTCCGGCCCAAGCAGCGTGTCGACGCCGGGGAAGCGGGCGAAGGGCAGCACGGCTTCCTTGACCGAGAACCAAGGCATGTTCGGGTCCGCCAGTGTCATTGGATCACCCAAAGGCAGCACGTCGTCATAGGCGGCATCGTCACGGTAGGGCGCGCGTTGCGGAAAGGCCGACAGCTTTTCGCCCGCCATGATCCGCGCAGCGATTGACGCAATCGCGCTGTCCGTCGCCTTGGCGACAAAGGGCACGGTGCGCGAGGCGCGGGGATTGACTTCGATCAGGTAGATCTCGCCGTCCTTGACCGCGAACTGGATGTTCATCAGGCCCACTACATTCAACGCCAGCGCCAGCGCCTTGGTCTGTTTTTCGACCTCGGCAATGATCTCGCGGCTCAGCGAATAGGGGGGCAGCGAACAGGCGCTGTCGCCCGAATGAACGCCGGCCTCTTCGATGTGCTGCATGATACCCGCAACGTGGACATCCGTGCCGTCTGACAGCGCGTCTACGTCCAGCTCTACCGCGCCCGAGAGGTAGTGATCCAGCAGCACGGGGCTTTTGCCCGATACGACCACCGCGTCGCGGATATAGCGTTCAAGGCTGGCCTGATCGCGCACGATCTCCATCGCGCGGCCGCCCAGAACGTAAGACGGGCGGATCACCAGCGGAAAGCCGATGTCTGCTGCGATCTCAAGCGCTTCGGCGTCGGAGTGGGCGATACCGTTATGCGGCTGCTTCAGGCCCAGCGATTGCACCAGCTGCTGGAACCGTTCGCGGTCTTCGGCAAGGTCGATCATGTCGGGCGTGGTGCCAAGGATCGGGATGCCCGCCTCTTGCAGGGCGTGCGCGATCTTCAGCGGTGTCTGGCCGCCGAACTGCACGATGACGCCGTGCAGCGTGCCGTTTTCCTGTTCGACCCGCAGGATTTCCATCACGTGTTCAAAGGTGACGGGTTCGAAATACAGCCGGTCCGAGGTGTCATAGTCGGTCGAGACGGTTTCGGGGTTACAGTTGACCATGATCGTCTCGTAACCCGCGTCGGTCAGCGCATAGCAGGCGTGACAGCAGCAATAGTCGAACTCGATCCCTTGGCCGATCCGGTTCGGTCCACCGCCCAGAATGACGACTTTCTTACGGTCGCTGGGGCGGGCTTCGCATTCAACCTCGTCAAAGGCGGGTGCCTCGTAGGTAGAATACATGTAGGGCGTTTGCGCTTCGAATTCGGCGGCGCAGGTGTCGATCCGTTTGAACACGGCCTTGACGCCAAGGTTCAGACGCGCGCGGCGCACGTTGTCTTCGTCGCGACCGGTCAGCGTGCCAAGGCGCGCGTCGGTAAAGCCCATCATCTTGAGCTTGCGCATCCCGTCTTCGGTCAGCGGCAGCCCGTCTTTACGGACCTGCGCCTCGGCGTCTACGATCTCGCGGATGCGGGCAAGGAACCACGGGTCGAACATGGTCACACCGTGGATATCCACGTCGGACATACCGTGACGCATCGCCTGAGCAATGGTGCGCATCCGGTCGGGGGTCTGCTTGCTGATCGCGGCAATCAGCGCGGCTTCGTTCTGAGGTGCGTCGGCGGGCAGGTCACTGTCCAGACCGGGGATGTCGATTTCGTCAAAGCCGGTCAGCCCGGATTCCATCGACGCCAGCGCCTTTTGCAGCGACTCGTGGATCGTGCGGCCAATCGCCATCGCTTCTCCGACAGACTTCATCGCGGTCGTCAGATAGGGTTCGGAGCCGGGAAATTTCTCGAACGCGAATTTCGGGATCTTGGTGACGACATAATCGATTGTCGGCTCGAAGGACGCAGGGGTCACGCCGGTGATGTCGTTGTCCAGCTCGTCTAGGGTAAAGCCCACCGCCAGCTTGGCCGCGATCTTGGCGATGGGGAAGCCCGTCGCCTTGGACGCCAGCGCAGAGGAGCGCGATACACGCGGGTTCATCTCGATCACGACCATGCGGCCATCTTCGGGGTTCACGGCCCACTGCACATTCGATCCGCCTGTTTCCACGCCGATTTCGCGCAGCACTGCGATCGAGTGGTTACGCATGATCTGGTATTCTTTGTCGGTCAGCGTCAGGGCAGGGGCCACGGTGATCGAATCGCCTGTGTGCACGCCCATCGGGTCGACGTTCTCGATCGAGCAGACGATGATCGCGTTGTCAGCAGTGTCGCGCACCACTTCCATCTCGTATTCTTTCCAGCCAAGCAGGCTTTCATCAATCAGGATCTGCCCCATCGGCGACGCGTCCATCCCCGAGCGGCAGTAGAATTCGTAATCGTCGCGGTTATAAGCCACGCCGCCGCCGGTGCCGCCCATTGTGAAGGCAGGGCGGATGATCGCGGGCAGGCCGACATATTCCAGCGCGTCGAGCGCAAGCTGCACGCCTGCCGCAAGGTCTTTCTTACCGCTGGCGGCAATGGGCGCGGTGACGATGGTCGCCTTGGGGTTTTCGATGCCCAAACGGTCCATCGCCTCGCGGAAGAGCTTGCGATCCTTCTGCCATTTCAATGGCTTCGCGTTTCGCGCCGATCATCTCGACGTTGAATTTCTCCAGCACGCCCATCTCTTCGAGCGCGAGCGAAGTGTTCAGCCCGGTCTGACCGCCCATGGTGGGTAGCAGCGCGTCGGGGCGTTCTTTCTCGATGATCTTGGCGACGATTTCAGGGGTGATGGGTTCGATGTAGGTGGCATCCGCCAGCCCCGGATCGGTCATGATCGTCGCAGGGTTGGAGTTCACGAGGATGACGCGGTAGCCTTCCTCTTTCAGGGCCTTACAGGCCTGCGCGCCGGAGTAGTCGAACTCGCACGCCTGACCGATGACAATGGGCCCCGCTCCAATGATCATGATCGACTGGATATCGGTTCTTTTTGGCATGGCTCAGGCCCCCGGATGTTTGCAAATTCTCCGCGTTATAGGCTTTGGGGGGAGAGGTGCAAGGGGGCATGTCGGGATATGGGGCGTGTTTTCAGGCAACACCCATGTGGCAGGGGCGCAGCACCGCCCGATGCGGTGCGCCTTTGCCTCACCCGAGCGTCAGGAAGGCCCGCAAAGACGCCTCGAAGTCGCGCGGCTTTTCTGCATGCAGCCAATGGCCCGTGTCCGGCAGCTTGGCAAAGCGCGCTTGCGGGAACAGCGCCTTGATCACAGGGCGGTCTTCGGGTTTGACATAGGTGGAGTTGCCGCCGGACAGGAACAGCACCTCCCCTTCGTATTGTCCATCGACCCCATCGGGCCAGCCGACGATCTTGGACATCTCTGCCTCAAGCACATCAAGGTTCAGCTTCCACGTTTTGTTGGGCACATCCAGAGACTGGGTGAAAAAGCTTTGCAATGCGGGCTCGACCCCCGCCGCCGCCAATTGGTCAGAGGCGTCGGCGCGGCGGGTGAGCGTACCCAGATCGACCGTGCGCATCGCATCGATAAATTCTTGCTGGCTGTGGCCATAAGCGACGGGCGCGATATCGGCGACCACCAGACGGTTCACCAGTTCGGGATGGTTCAGCGCCAGCATCATGGCCGCCTTACCGCCCATCGAATGCCCGCAGACGTCCATTGGCGCGCCAAGATGGGTGATGACCTCTGCCAGATCGGCGGCCATCTCGGGGTAGCTTTGCGTCTGCGCGCGCGGGCTGTCCCCGTGGTTGCGCATGTCGACGGTCACCACGCGGCGCTGGTCGGACATCCGTTTGGCGATCACGCCCCAATTGCGGCCTGACCCGAAAAGACCATGCACGATCAGCAGGGCAGGGGCGTCGCCTGTGGTGCCATATTCAGTGTAATTCAACATGCCCAAGATGTAGGGCCATTGCAGCCGATGTGCCAGACCGTTTAGGGTTGAAACATGCTGGATCAAAAAGACCTAGAGACCAAGGCACGTGAAATGCAGCGCGGCTTGCAGGCAAAGCTGGGTGTGCAGGGGCGCGATGTCTCTCATGCGTTGGCGCGCGCAGGGCGACGTCTGCCCGCGCGGGTGCGGCGTGAGGGTAAGGTCTTTGCACAGGCGGCTTTTATGGCGCGCAACCCCAAGATGGCACGCAGGCTCGAGGGGGCAACGGTGCAGACCGCCTATGACCGTGTGATGGAGCATCTTGCCGGGATCGACGTGGCCGAACGGCGCAAGGACCGCTGGCTTGGTCTTGCGGCCAGCGTGGCGTTCAACCTGATGTGCGTTGCGGTGGCGTTCATCACGTTTCTGTGGTGGCGCGGCTACGTCTAACGGCCGCTGACGTTACGATCGAATACGCAAAAGCCCCGCTGCGGACCTGCAAGCGGGGCTTTGTTTCGAGGCGTGGTTTGGGGCGCTGCCCCGCCCTTGCAGGCCCCCCCGGGATTTAATCCATTTGGAAGGGCCCGGGGCGCATTGCTTTAGAGGTTGGGGCTTCAGAGGTTGGGATAGATCGGGAAGCGGGTGCAGAGCGCTTCGACTTCGGCTTTGACCTTGGCTTCGACCTCGGCGTTGCCATCGGCCCCATTGGCGGCCAGCCCGTCGACGACCTCGATGATCCAGTCGGCGATCTGACGGAATTCCGCCTCGCCAAACCCGCGTGTTGTTGCCGCAGGCGAGCCCAAACGGATGCCGGAGGTGACCATGGGCTTTTCAGGGTCAAACGGCACACCGTTCTTGTTGCAGGTGATATGCGCGCGGCCCAGGGCTTTTTCGGTGTCGTTCCCTTTGACGCCTTTGGGGCGCAGGTCGACCAGCAGCAGGTGGGTGTCGGTGCCATGGGTGATCGTGTCGAGCCCGCCTTTGATCAGCTGGTCGCTCAGTGCTTGGGCGTTCTTGATGACCTGTTGGATGTAGGTCTTGAACTCGGGCTTGAGCGCTTCACCAAAGGCCACGGCCTTGGCCGCGATCACATGCATCAGCGGGCCCCCCTGAATGCCGGGGAAGATGGCCGAGTTGAACTTTTTCGCCAGTGCTTCGTCGTTGGTCAGGATCATGCCGCCGCGCGGACCGCGCAGGGTTTTATGTGTGGTGGTTGTCGCCACATGCGCATGGGGGAAGGGGGAGGGGTGTTCGCCCGCAGCGACCAGACCGGCAAAATGGGCCATGTCCACTTGCAGGTAGGCACCGACCATATCGGCAATCTCGCGCATCCGCTTGAAGTCGATCTGGCGCGGAATGGCGGAGCCACCGGCGATGATCAGCTTGGGCTGGTGTTCTTTCGCGAGCGCTTCGACCTGGTCATAGTCAAGCTGGTTGTCCTGTTTGCGCACGCCGTACTGGATGGCGTTGAACCATTTGCCGGATTGGTTCGGCTTGGCCCCGTGGGTCAGGTGGCCGCCCGCGTCGAGGCTCATGCCCAGAATGGTGTCACCGGGTTGCAGCAGCGCGGTGAACACGCCCTGGTTGGCTTGGCTGCCCGAATTCGGCTGCACGTTGGCGAAGTCGCAGTTGAACAATTTGCACGCGCGTTCAATCGCCAGGTTTTCCGCCACATCGACAAAATCACACCCGCCATAATAGCGGCGGCCCGGGTAGCCTTCGGCGTATTTGTTGGTCATCACCGACCCCTGCGCCGCCATGACAGCCGCAGACACGATGTTTTCGGAGGCGATCAGTTCGATCTCGTTACGCTGGCGACCCAGCTCGTCTGTAATGGACCCAAAGATTTCGGGATCGGCTTCGGACAGGGGGGTGGTGAAAAAACCGGACATGGGCGTGGTTCCTTTGACTACGTGTGCGGGTTGCGGGCTATCTAGCTTAATCCGGCACGGGGGTGAAGGTCGTAATGCGCCGGTCGCACCGTCATATGCGGCAAAGCTGGTAGGTCGGCGCGATATGTGGTTCTTTTGACTGTGAATATCCCTCATTGGAAACATCCGCCCATGAAGATCGCTTTTATCGCCAGCCGCTCTGATGTTGCACAGGATGCGTTGACGGCGCTGAGCGCACGATACGGCAATGTCACGCGCGAGGAGGCAGAGGTTATCGTCGCCCTCGGGGGGGACGGGTTCATGCTGCAGGCGCTGCACGACTCGCAAGAACTGTCGACGCCGGTCTATGGCATGAACCGCGGCACCATCGGGTTCTTGATGAACGCCTATGCCGAAGAGGATCTGGTGGATCGTCTGCGCGCAGCAGAAGAGGCGGTGATCAACCCGCTGGTGATGGTCGCCACACATGCGAATGGCGAGACATCCAAGGCGCTGGCCTTGAACGAGGTCGCCTTGCTGCGCGAGGGGCCGCAGGCCGCCAAGCTGCGGATCAGCGTCGACGGGCGCGTGCGGATGGAAGAGCTGGTCTGCGATGGCGCACTGGTGGCGACGCCTGCCGGGTCCACCGCCTATAATTACTCCGCGCACGGCCCGATCCTGCCGATTGGCGCGGATGTGCTGGCCCTGACGGCGATGGCGGCGTTTCGGCCACGGCGCTGGCGCGGGGCCTTGCTGCCGAAAACGGTGACCGTGCGCTTTGATGTGTTAGAGCCCGCCAAACGCCCTGTGATGGCCGACGCCGACGGGAATTCCTACCGCGATGTCGTTGCGGTCGAGATCACCTCGGACCCGTTGATCAAGCACCGTATCCTGTTCGATCCGGGCCACGGTCTGGAAGAACGGCTGATCAGCGAGCAGTTCAACTAATCCGCGTTTCAGACGGAACCGCGGTGCCTTTGGCGCGTTGATATTCCGAGACGCATGAGAGGCCGCTCAGGTGCTTTCATCGTTTGGAATTATAGCAAAAGGAGACCTGACATGAATTGGGATACAATCAAAGGTAACTGGAGCCAGATGACCGGTAAGGTTAAAGAAGAATGGGGTGATCTGACCGACGATGACCTGACAGAAGCCGCCGGTGAGCGCGACCAGCTGGTCGGCAAGATTCAGGCGCGCTACGGCGTTGCCAAAGACGAGGCGGAGCGTCAGGTAGACAGCTTCGTGGCCAAACACTAACTGGCCTAGATATCGATTAGAAAAGGCGGCTGTTACAGCCGCCTTTTTCGCGTTCTGGGGGCCGGATCTATCAGGTGTCCTTGGCGTAGCCGATGGTTTGCAGCGCCGACTTTATCTCGTCCAGAATGGCCGGATCGTCGATCGTGGCGGGCAGTTTGAACGGCTCTGCATCGGCCAGTTTGACCATCGTCGCCCGCAGGATCTTGCCTGAACGCGTCTTGGGCAAACGATCCACCACCAGCGTCATCTTATAGGCTGCCACTGGCCCGATCTGGTCACGCACCCGTTGCTGGCATTCGGCTGCAATCTCGGCATGGGGGCGGTCGACCCCTTTGGACAGGCACACAAACCCCATCGGGGCTTGGCCCTTCAGCGGATCGCTGACGCCGATCACGGCACATTCAGCCACATCGGGGTGGCCGGCCAGAACCTCTTCCATCGCGCCGGTGGATAAGCGGTGACCGGCGACGTTGATCACGTCATCGGTGCGCGCCATGATATAAAGATATCCATCCTCGTCGATCCTGCCCGCATCGCCCGTTTCGTAGTATCCGGGATAGGTCGTGAGGTAACTTTTGCGGAAGCGATCTTCGGCATTCCACAGGGTGGGCAGCGTGCCGGGGGGCAGGGGCAGCTTGATCGCGATAGACCCCAAAGTACCAGCGGGTTGCGGCTCGCCCGCCTCGTTCAGGATCTGCACGTCATAGCCCGGCATCGGCACCGTGGGGGAGCCGACCTTGACCGGCAGCGCCTCTAGTCCGGCGGGGTTCCCGACGATGGTATAGCCGGTTTCGGTCTGCCACCAATGGTCATAGACGGGTATGCCCAGCTTTTCCTGCGCCCAGATCACGGTGTCTGGGTCGGCGCGCTCGCCCGCCAGATACAGCGCGCGCAGGCAGGAAATGTCGTATTTGCCAATCTCCTCGCCCTTGGGATCTTCGCGTTTGACGGCGCGGATCGCGGTGGGGGCGGTAAAGAAGCTGCGGACATTGTGTTCGGAAATGACGCGCCAGAAGGTCCCCGCATCGGGTGTGCCCACGGGCTTGCCTTCGAACACAACGGTGGTGTTGCCATGCACCAGCGGGCCATAGCAGATATAGCTGTGCCCCACGACCCAGCCCACATCGGAGGCGGCCCAGAAGACATCGCCCGGATCGACGTTGTAGATGTTCTTCATCGTCCAGTTCAGCGCCACCAGATGCCCCGCGGTTTGGCGCACCACGCCCTTGGGCGCGCCGGTCGTGCCCGAGGTGTAAAGAATATAGGCGGGGTGGTTGCCCTCCACCGCGACGCAGGGCGCGGGGGTGGTGCCTTTTTGCGCCGCGTGCCAATCCAGATCGCGCCCCGGTGTCAGATCGCAGGGGGCCTGTTCGCGTTGCAGGATCAGGCAGAAGTCGGGTTTGTGGTCGGCCTGTTCAATGGCCCCGTCAAGCAGCGGCTTATAGGCCACGACGCGTGCCGGTTCCAACCCGCAGGATGCGGCGATGATCGCTTTGGGGGTGCAATCGTTGATCCGCACGGCCAGTTCGTTCGAGGCAAAGCCGCCGAACACGACCGAATGTACCGCCCCGATCCGCGCACAGGCGAGCATCGCCTCAAGCGCTTCGGGAACCATCGGCATATAGATGATCACGCGGTCGCCTTTGCCCACCCCATTGGCCTGCAGCGCGCCGGCGACAGCGGCGACGCGGGTTTGCAGCTCGGCAAAGGTGATCTTGGTCTGGGTGCCGGTGATCGGGCTGTCATGGATGATCGCCACCTGATCGGCACGGCCGTTTTCCACATGGCGGTCAACGGCGTTATAGCACGCATTTACTTTGGCGTCGGCGAACCATTCGTACAGATCATTGCCCTTGTCGAACAACGCCTGACGGGGCTCTTCCTCCCAATCGATGGCTTTGGACTGCTCTAGCCAGTAGGCTTCAGGGTTGTCCTGACAGCTTTTGTAAATGTCGTGATATCCCATATGCGGCTCCCTCCCGTGAACGCGAATACCATTTGGTAGGCCACGGCTGCGGGAAAGAGCAAGAGCTTGCGCCTATATCGCGGCCATCCGGCAACAAAGTTTACAGCCGCTCCCCCGCGCGCGGTGTCAAAATTTACAAGCGCGTTTCGGCCTATTTCCGGTAGCGCACAGAAATTCGCACAGCGCGTGTCGAATATGACCCACCGCGTCGAATTTGGATCAGATCAATCGCGCAAAGGGGCGCAGCATCGTGGATAGGGACGGCATGTCGCCGCCCTTCGTCTTTGAACAAAGGTTCAGAACAATGGGTGATAAGCTCGCCAACAAGAAGAAAAAGGCCAAAGCAGACGCACGGCCTGCCAAGCCGATGCCAAGCAGCGTGTCTGACATCAAGGCACCTTTTGCGGCCAAGGGCACCAAACCGGCCAAGTAATATCCGGCCGGTTCCGGTCCATGCGCCGCCCCGCATAAGGGCGGCGTTTTCACGCGGGGCGTCAGCCGTATTCGGCGACCGGCGTACCGGCGATAGCACCGACGTTCAGCAGCCCGCGCGCGGTGATCGACGGAGAGACGATATGGGCACGGTTGCCCATCCCCATCAGGATCGGCCCAACCTCAAGCCCGCCCCCCTTCATCTTCAGAATATTGCGCACGCCCGATGCCGCATCCGCATGGGCAAAGACAAGAACATTCGCGGCACCTTCCATCCGGTTCGAGGGCAGCAGACGGCTGCGCAGCTCGGGGTCGAGGGCGGCATCGATGTTCATCTCGCCCTCATAGCAGAAATCATGGTTGCCCGCATCCAGCAGCCGCAGCGCCGCGCGCAGACGTTTGCCCGACCCTTCGCCCTGATTGCCGAACTGGCTTTGCGAACACAGGGCGATCTTGGGCTCGATGCCGAAACGTTGCACATGGCGCGCGGCACCGATGGCGATCTCGGCGATCTGTTCGGGGGTGGGGTGCAGATGCACCTGCGTATCCGCGATAAACAGCGGCCCATCTTCCAGGATCATCAGCGACAAGGCCCCGTGGGGGCGCCGCCCGTCGCGACCGAGAACCTGTTCGATATAATTCATATGCCAGCGGAATTCCCCGAAGGTGCCGCAGATCAGGCTGTCAGCCTCTTCTCGGTGCACCATCACCGCGCCGATGGCGGTGGTATTGGTGCGCATGATGGCGCGCGCGATATCAGGTGACACGCCGCGGCGGGCCATCAGGTTGTGATAGGTCTCCCAATAGTCGCGGTAGCGCGGGTCGTTTTCGGGGTTCACCAGATCCACTGTCTCGCCCAGCTTGATTGTCAGACCGGCCTTCTCGATGCGCCGTTCGATCACCTCGGGGCGGCCGATCAGGATCGGGCGTTCCTTGGTCTCCTCAACCATGGCTTGGGCGGCGCGCAGCACGCGTTCGTCTTCGCCTTCGGCAAAGACGATCCGGCGCGGGGCCACGCGCGCGGCCTCGAACACGGGGCGCATCAGCATGGACGATTTGAAGACCGAGCTGTCCAGCTTGTGGCGATAGGCGGCCAGATCCTCGATCGGGCGGGTGGCGACGCCGGTGTCCATCGCGGCTTTCGCGACGGCGGTAGAGACGACCCCGATCAGGCGCGGGTCAAAGGGTTTGGGGATCAGGTAGTCGGGGCCAAAGGTCAGCTGTTCGCCCTGATAGGCGGCGGCAGCCTCGGCCGAGGTGGTGGCACGGGCAAGCGCGGCGATCCCGTCGATACAGGCGATCTTCATCTCGTCATTGATCGTGGTCGCCCCCACATCCAGCGCACCGCGGAAGATAAAGGGGAAGCACAATACGTTGTTGACCTGATTGGGAAAATCCGACCGGCCCGTTGCGATAATCGCATCAGGGGCCACCGCACGGGCCAGATCGGGCATGATTTCCGGCGTGGGGTTGGCCAGCGCAAAGATGATCGGCTGCGGCGCCATTTTCTGCACCATTTCGGGGCTCAGGACACCGGGACCAGAGAGGCCGAGGAACAGATCGGCGTCATGGATCACATCGGCCAGATCACGCAGGTCGGATTTCTGCGCGTATTCCGATTTGATCGGGTTCATGTCGATCTCGCGGCCCTCGTAGACCAGACCGTGAATGTCACAAAGCCAGACGTTCTCGCGCTTCACGCCGAGTTTCAGCAGCATGTTCAGACAAGCAATGCCCGCCGCGCCGCCGCCTGTGGAGACGATCTTGATGTCCTCGAACTTCTTGCCCGCCACGAAAAGCGCGTTCTTCACGGCGGCCCCAACGACAATCGCGGTGCCGTGCTGGTCGTCGTGGAAAACTGGAATGTTCATCCGCTCACGGCAGATGCGTTCGACGGTAAAGCAATCGGGGGCCTTGATGTCTTCGAGGTTGATCGCGCCGAAGGTCGGCTCTAGCGCGCAGACCAGTTCGGCGAGCTTTTCGGGGTCGTTCTGGTCCAGCTCGATGTCGAAGCAATCGATATTGGCGAATTTCTTGAAAAGGACGGCCTTGCCCTCCATCACCGGTTTGGAGGCCAGCGCGCCGATGTTGCCAAGCCCCAGAACCGCCGTGCCATTGGTCACCACACCCACAAGGTTCGCGCGGGTAGTGTAATGCGCGGCTGTGGTCGGGTCGGCCTTGATCTCAAGGCAGGCTTCAGCCACGCCGGGGGAATAGGCGCGCGCCAGATCGCGGCCGTTCGCCAGTGGTTTGGTCGCGCGCACTTCGAGTTTTCCGGGCTTGGGGAAAGCGTGATAGTCAAGTGCGGCTTGGCGCAGATTGGGCGCATCGGTCATGTTTTGGCGGTCCTTTAAGAGAGTAGTTTAGCGTTAAACTATTTTGCCAGCCGCGCCAACACGACTTTTGGAGCGGGGCGTGTCACCGCCCATGCGGCGCAGATCATGGGGCGGGAAGGGGGCCAGCCCCCATCGTGACAGGCCACGATTCCCCCGGAGTTTGTTTGGCAATATGAAGCATGGCATTTTTCCGCTTTTGGCATCGCAACTTTGGCGAAAGGTTTTTATAGTTTTGTGAAACTTGGGGGAATTATGACCAGTGATTTGCGACAGCACGCCAGCGCCGTGCAGGAAAATGCCTATGCGCCCTATTCCAATTTCAAGGTGGGGGCCGCGTTGCGCACGGCCTCGGGTGCGGTGTTTGTGGGCTGCAACGTGGAAAACGTCGCCTACCCGGAAGGGACCTGTGCCGAAGCCGGTGCCATCGCCGCCATGATCGCGGCGGGCGAGACGGCTTTTGTCGAGGCCTATGTGATTGCGGGCAGCCCCACGCCCGTCACCCCTTGTGGCGGCTGCCGTCAGAAACTGGCGGAATTCGGTCAGGGGGACGCGCGGGTGACCATGGCGACCCTGTCGGGCGTTGAAGAGGTGATGACCATGGCCGAGCTGTTGCCCGGTGCCTTTGGCCGCGCGCATATGGAGGGCTAAGCCATGGATGCCCGCGCGATCCTGTCCAAACTGCGACACCGGCGGTCGCTGAACCGAGAAGAGCTTGTCTGGTTCGCGATGGCCCTTGCCGATGGGCGGGTCAGTGATGCGCAGGCGGGGGCCTTTGCGATGGGGGTCTGTCAGGTCGGGCTGAGCGATGTGGGCCGCGTGGCCCTGACGCTCGCCATGCGCGACAGCGGGCGGGTGTTCGACTGGGATCTGAACGGGCCGGTGCTGGATAAACATTCGACGGGCGGTGTGGGCGATTGCGTCAGCCTTGTGCTGGCCCCTGCCTTGGCCGCCTGCGGGGCCTATGTGCCGATGATCTCGGGCCGTGGGCTGGGGCATACCGGCGGGACGCTGGACAAGCTCGAGGCCATTCCGGGTGTGAATACCACATTGGACGAGGCACAGTTTCGCGCCGTGGTGGTCAAGGCAGGCTGTGCGATTGTCAGTGCGACCGACGGTATCGCCCCCGCGGACAAGCGGCTTTATGCGGTGCGCGATGTGTCCTCGACCGTGGACAGCCTTGATCTGATCACCGCGTCGATCCTGTCGAAGAAGCTGGCGGCGGGGCTGGATGGTTTGGTCTTGGACGTCAAGGTCGGCAGCGGTGCCTTCATGAAAGATCTGGCGCAGGCGCAGGCGCTGGCGACGGCGTTGACCAAGACTGCGAATGCGAGTGGATGCCGGACGACGGCGGTGATCAGCGATATGAGCCAGCCCCTGGTGCCCAGCCTTGGGAACGCGCTGGAAGTGGCCGAAGTGATGCGCGTGCTGACGGGGCACAACAAGGGGCCGATTGTCTCGGTCTGTGCGGCTCTTGGGGGGGTGTTGCTGGCCAATGCAGGGCTGGCGGGCGATGTGCAGGTCGGGGCGGATATGATCGTGCAGGCGATCCGGTCGGGCCGCGCGGCGGAACGCTTTGGCGTAATGATCGCGGCCATGGGCGGGCCTGCGAAGTTTGTCGAAAACTGGACGCGGTTCCTGCCCGAGGCGACGATCATCGGAGAGGTCCCCGCACCGAAAACCGGATATGTGACCGCGATTGACGGCGAGGCCTTGGGCCTTGCCGTCGTCGCTTTGGGCGGCGGGCGCGCGGTCGAGACGGACCAGATCAACCCGGCCGTGGGGATTTCGGATGTCGTCCGCCTAGGCGCGAAAGTATCGTCCAAGGGGCCACTGGCGGTGGTCCATGCCGCCCGCGCCGGTGACGCAGAGCGGGCCGCACAGGCGGTGCGCGGTGCGATTACCATCGGCCCGAAGCCGGTCGCCGTGCCGGATTTGATTGTAGAGAGGGTCGGCTGATGGCGCGTGCTTTTCTGGTTGTGATGGATTCAGTCGGTATCGGCGGTGCCCCCGATGCGGACACCTTCTTTAACGGGCGCGTGCCGGACACCGGCGCGAATACCCTTGGTCATATCGCGCAGGCCTGTGCGGAGGGCCGTGCAGAAGACGGGCGCAGCGGCCCATTGAACGTGCCGCATATGGCGTCGCTGGGGCTTGGCCCCGCGATTGAACTGGCCAGCGGGCTGCATATCGCAAGCCTTGATGGCGCCGTCAGCGGCACATGGGGCGCGGCGACCGAAATTTCGCGCGGCAAGGATACGCCCTCGGGCCATTGGGAATTGGCCGGTTTGCCGGTCCCGTGGGAGTGGCATTACTTTCCCGATGTGTCGAAGTCCTTTCCGCCTGCGCTTGTTGCGCAGCTTGCGGCCTTTGCCGGCACGGACGAGATTTTGGGGAATTGCCACGCCCCCGGCACCGCCATTATCGAGGAGTTCGGCGCGCAGCATATCAAGACCGGTTTCCCGATCTGCTATACCTCGGCTGACAGCGTGTTGCAGATCGCCGCGCATGAAGAGAGTTTCGGCCTGCAACGGCTGTTGGACCTATGCGAAAAGATGGCCCCGATCGCGCATGAGATGAAAGTCGGGCGGGTGATCGCGCGTCCCTTCATCGGGGATGCGCAAAGCGGTTTTACCCGCACCACCAACCGTCGTGATTTCGCGATCACGCCACCCGCGCCGGTGCTGAGCAACTGGGTGCAGGACAGTGGTGCCCGTGTTTATGCCGTTGGAAAGATCGGCGACATTTTTTCGATGACCGGTTTTGACGAGGTGCGCAAAGGGTCGGACGAGACGTTGATGGGGCATCTTCGCGATCTGGTCGAGAGCGCCGAGGACGGCAGCCTGACGTTTGCAAATTTTGTGGAGTTTGACAGTCTTTATGGGCATCGGCGCGATGTGTCAGGCTATGCCCGCGCGCTTGAGTGGTTTGATGCCGAGATTGGTAAGCTGCTGGGGCAACTGCGGGACGGGGATTTGCTGGTGCTGACCGCAGATCACGGGAACGACCCGACATGGGTGGGCACCGACCACACCCGCGAACGGGCCCCGGTTCTGGTGGCAGGGCAGGGTGCTGGCCGCTTGGGGCAGATCGGCTTTCGCGATGTCGCTGGGCTGGTGGCGCGGCATCTTGGGGTTGCGGTGCCCGACTAAACTCTGTTCGGAGGCGTATCGGTCGGATGGGGGCCAGCCCCCATCGCGGCAGGGCCGCGATCCCCCCGGAGTTTGACTGGCAAAATGAAGCTGGCGAAGATGCGATGGTTGCGGGGCACGGCTTTTCGGGGCATGAGTTCAGCCAAGTAATATGGAGAGCGCCCCGATGTCCGATATCGTAGAACACCTGACCGTCGTTAATCATCCGCTGGTGCAGCACAAGCTGACAATCATGCGGGATAAATCGACATCGACCGCGGCGTTCCGCCAGTTGCTGCGCGAGATCAGCCAGCTTCTGGCCTATGAGGTGACCCGCGGCTTGCCGATGACGACCAAGCGGATCGACACGCCGATGCAGCCGATGGACGCACCTACGCTGGACGGCAAGAAGCTGGCGCTGATCTCTATCCTGCGGGCGGGCAACGGGTTGATGGATGGCGTGCTTGAGCTGATCCCGTCGGCACGGGTGGGCTTTGTTGGCCTGTATCGTGACGAGGAAACATTGCAGCCGGTGGAATACTATTTCAAGGTGCCCGAGGGTATGGACGACCGTCTGGTGATCGCCGTGGACCCGATGCTCGCCACCGGTAATTCATCCGTGGCTGCGATCGACATGCTGAAGAAAGCCGGTGCGACCAATATCCGCTTCCTGTGTCTGTTGGCGGCCCCGGAAGGCGTGGCCCGCATGAAAGAGGCGCATCCCGATGTGCCGATCGTCACCGCGGCGGTCGACGAGAAGCTGAACGAGCAGGGATATATCATTCCCGGGCTTGGTGACGCCGGTGACCGGATGTTCGGGACCAAGTAAGGCGCAAAATGGGCGATCCGGTGATCAGGGTGCTTTACTCTGAAACCGGGATCGCGCATGGTTTATTTACTACATTGTGTGGGGGCGCAGATGAAATTTACTAGTATTGTGGCAGTTGCGGCATTGATGACGACGTTTGGGGCAGGTATTTCCCAAGCGCAAAGCTTTCGCGATCAACCGGCGGAATTCCCGTCGGCCTCGTATAAGGGCAAGCAATATGTCGACAGCAAAGGCTGTGTGTTTATTCGGGCCGGTATCGACGGCAATGTGACCTGGGTGCCGCGCGTGTCGCGCAAGCGTCAGGGTGTCTGCGGCTTCAAGCCGACCAATGTGCAGACAGCGGCCAGCGCGCCTGCCGGTGGTGCTGATGCGCCGGTGCAGATCACCGTGAACAACGCGCCCGCCGCGGCCAAACAGCCCACGGTTGCGGCACGCCCTCTGCCACAGCGCAAGGCCAAGCCGGTTGTTGTACGCCAGAAAGCACCCAAGCCGGTGCGCCAGCCGGTGCCACGCTCGGTCGACGTGCCAGCCGCACCGCGCGCGCAAGCGCCGGTGGCCGTGGCGCAGGTGCCGACCACCTGTGCCGGACGCTCTGCCATCAGCCAGCAATATTCCGGGTCGCGGACCAAGGGGCTCGCCGTGCGTTGCGGCCCGCAAACCGCGCCGATCCTGCCCTCCACCGCGCAGGCCGGGGCCGTGGCATCTGCGCCGTCCTATGGGGCAGCCGCAGGCAGCGTCGCGGCCACTGCGGCCCCCGCAGCAGCGCATGCGCATACGCGGATCGTACCGAAACATGTCGCGATCAACCGCCAGAACACCTATGCCAACGTCTCGGTGCCCAAAGGATATCGCCCCGTGTGGGAAGACGACCGTCTGAACCCCAAGCGGGCCGAACAGAACCTTGAGGGGCGGTCCAAGATGTTGTTGATCTGGACCAACACCGTGCCGCGCCGTCTAGTGAACCAAAGCACAGGGCAGGACGTGACCGCGCGTTTGCCGTTGGTCTACCCCTATACCTCGGTCGAGCAGCAGCGCCGCGAGTTGGGCGAGGTGAGTTTTGCCAAGCGCAACGGCCAGCTGGTCAAACGTATCGTACGCAACAAGAACGCAGCGCCCGCCGCGCGCAAGCCGGTCTACTCCAGCCGTTCGACCCCCAAGCCAGTCGCCACAGCCCCAGCGACCCCGCGTGCCGCAGGTAAGACCTATGTGCAGATCGGTGTCTATGGGGACAGCGCGAACGCGCAGCGTGCGGCACAACGTATCGCGCGGATGGGGATGGGCGCGCGCATCGGTAAGTCCATCCGCGGCGGCAAGACCTATCTGTCGGTGCAGGCAGGGCCCTTTGGCGCGTCCGCGGCCCCGGCGGCTTTGGGTAAGTTGCGCGGTGCCGGTTACGGCGATGCCTATATTCGCTGACGCATCCGCACGACAGTGCAGATAAAAGGCCAGTCGGGGCGATCCGGCTGGCCTTTTGCGTGGAAGGTTCGTTCGTGAACCTCTGCCTTAGCCGCCGCAGATATTTTGCAGCCGTAGCCAGTCGGCATCGTTCAGCAGAGGGTCGGTTTCCTTGCCGTTCATCGGATCGCCTTCGATCAGGGGCAGCACCGTCTCTCCGGTGATGTCGCGGGCTTGCGCGTAAGGGGTGCTGTGCAGGCGCTGTTTTTCGAAACGGGCAAGCAGGGCGTCAACGGGCGGTTCCGGCGCGGGTTCGGCCATCAGATGTTCGGCGTAGCGTGTGAGGGCCGCATCCGACACATCGCCGGTGGTCAGCAGGCGGAAGTTTTCGCGGATGCCGATGGTGGCGAGCATATGTTCAAGCGGGTCTGTGACGGCGCGTTTCGCTTGCTCCGCCAGAATATAGCCGCCCGCGATATCGGGGGACTCGTAATCCTCGAAGAGGGTCTTGTTCAGCACGATCAGCCCGCCGGGCAGGTGCAGGCTGGGGCGGGTCATGGCGGGCAGAACCACCATCGGATCAGACGACAGCCGCGCGCCGAGCTTTGCCAGCGCCGTGCGCCCGCGGGCGTTGGTACAGGCGGGGCCGGACACCCGTTCGATCTTTTTCAGAAGCGCCGCCCCGATGGAGGCGCGTTTGACCTTGGGCACCACCCGCAGCGTGTGATCTTGCAGCGCGCCCGGCAGCCAGAACAGCGCCACCGCCGCCACCACCAGCGCCGAGGTCAGCACCCCGGCAAACCGCAGCCGCCCCGGGCGGGGGCGACGGCGTTCGACCACGCGGCGCAGGGTTTCGATGGCGTCGATCATCTCTCCCTCGCTGTCGGGGATTTCCAGCGTTTCACTGGGGTCGCCGTCGGGGTGGAAAATCGCAGGGCGGGTGCCAGGGTTTGACCGCGCCAAAGCCGCCAGAGACCAATGGGTCAGCGCCTGATCCTTGAGGTCGGAAATCACCAGTGTCGCATCGCCGATCGACACGATGACCTCGCGACGTTGGGCATCGGGGGCCGAACGCCATAGTCCGGTTGCTTCCAACCGAGCGTATTTGGAAAGGGCTGTCATATCCTGAAGTATAGTGCCTAACTGTTTTGGATAGTTTACCACCTGACACGGGTTGAGCAATGGGTGGACTTAAGACAGCATAGGAGAATTCGAAAGGAGCGTCCCATGCAGATCAAGCCCGCACATCCCGATGATGCCGCCAGACTTGTCGAGATCTGGTATCGTGGTTGGCATCAGGCCCATGCCGATGTCGTGCCGCCCGCCTTGACCGCCCTGCGCAGTTTCGAAGAGTTCACGATGCGGATGCGGGTGCACCTTAAGCATACGCAGGTGGTCTGGGTCGAAGGGCAGATCGCCGGGTTCTTCATGGTGGACCATGACGAGATCTACCAGTTCTATGTCAGTGAAGCCTTTCAGGGCAGCGGTCTGGCGCAGCAGATGATGGCGGCGACCGAAGCAGAACTAGGGCATGGGCTGAAATGGCTGGCCTGTTCGGTTGGCAACACCCGCGCCGCGCGGTTCTACGAGGCCTGCGGCTGGGTGCAGGCGGGCACGATCCCCTACGAGGTCGAAACCGGCGAGGGGCCGTTGCAGATCGACGTCTGGCGGTATGAAAAACGGCTCGGCCCGCAAGAGCAGGCAGAGGCGGTGATCGTCGCCGATCCGGTCGTCACACAGCGCGCGATGTAGACCGCACTAAAGCCTGGCGGCCTGTGCGCGCAGTTCGAATTTCTGGATCTTCCCGGTCGAGGTTTTCGGCAGCTCTTGAAACACCACGCGTTTGGGTGCTTTGAAACCCGCAAGCGTGTCGCGCACAAAGGCGATCAGGGCAGCTTCGTCTCCACTCCGGCCCGGTTTCAGCTCGACAAAAGCACAGGGCACTTCGCCCCATTTCTCGTCTGGTTGCGCGACAACGGCGGCGAGGTTCACATCCGGATGCCCCATCAATACGCCTTCGACCTCGACGGACGAGATGTTCTCGCCGCCCGAGATGATGATGTCCTTGGCGCGATCTGCGATCTGCATATGTCCGTTCGGATGCTGCACCGCCAGATCGCCCGAATGGAAATACCCGCCCGCAAAGGCCGCGCGCGTGGCGGCGGGGTTCTTGAAGTATCCCTTCATCACCGAATTGCCGCGGATCATGATCTCTCCCTGTGTGGCAGCGTCCAGCGGGACTTGGGCCATTTCGCTGTCCATGACGGTGATCTCTTCCATCATCGGCATGGCGACGCCCTGACGGGCCTTGATCGCGGCGCGCTCGGCCCCTTGGGCGCTGTCCCATGCGGGGTCCCACAGACATTCGGTGACGTGGCCGTAGGTCTCGGTCAGCCCGTAGACCTGCGTGACGTTGAACCCCAAGGCTTCGATCTTGGACAGGGTGGCAGGGGCAGGGGGCGCACCGGCGGTGAAGACCTCCACCTGATGATCAAAGGCGCGGCGTTCGGCTTCTGTTGCGTTCACCATCATGTTCAGCACGATGGGGGCACCGCCAAAATGGGTCACGCCTTCGTCGGCGATGGCGTCATAGATCGCAGCGGCAGTGATGTCGCGGCAGCAGACCAGTGTGCCCCCCAAGAGGGGCATCATCCACGTGTGGTTCCAGCCGTTGCAGTGAAACAGGGGTACGATCTGCATGAACACGGGCCGCATCACCATACGCCAGCTGACCACCGTGCCCATGGTCATCAGATAGGCCCCGCGATGGTGATAGACCACGCCCTTGGGCCGCCCCGTCGTGCCAGAGGTATAGTTGAGCGCAAGGCTTTCCCATTCGTCGTCGGGCATGATCCAGTTGAACGCAGGGTCGCCGGTGGCGATGAAATCATCGTATGTGGTGTGGCGACCCGTTGCCGGAAACCCCGCCGCGGGATCAGGGACTTCGATCAGCAGCGGGGGCGGGCCGTCGAGCGTTGCACAGGCCGCCTCTGCCAGATCGACGAACTGCGTATCGACCAGCAGCACCCGCGCTTCGCCGTGGTCGAGGATGTAGCCCACCGTATCCACATCCAGCCGTGTGTTGATGGTGTTAAGCACGGCACCGCAGGCGGGCACGCCGAAATGCGCCTCTGCCTGCGCGGGGATATTGGGCAGGATCGTCGCCACAACCTGACCCGGTTCAACCCCCGCGGCCACCAAAGCCGAAGCAAGCTGTGAACAGCGTGCGTGATACTGCGCATAGGTCACCCGATGCGCGCCGTAGATCACCGCCGTCATATCGGCAAAGACATGGGCAGCGCGTTTCAGGTGCGATAGCGGCGTGAGCGGCACGTAATTCGCGGCGCATTTGTCCAACCCGTCTTCGTTCGTCATCCAGCCCATGGCGCACCCTGTCTTTATTCGCTTTGTCCCGGTTACTATTGCGCAGCATCCCCCGTTTTGGGAAGGATGATAAAAGCAGGGCAGAGGCAGGATATGGGCACGAGCGTAAAGCGGCCAATCACAGATGCGGCGGGGCGGTCATGATCATCAGCCGCGGGCGCAACTACATCTTTGTGCATATCCCCAAGACCGGAGGCACGTCCCTTGCTCTCGCGCTGGAAGCGCGGGCGATGAAGGACGATCTGATGCTGGGCGACACGCCCAAGGCAGTCAAGCGGCGCAAGCGTCTGTCAGGGGCGGCGTCGGCAGGACGGCTTTGGAAACACGCAACCCTCGCCGATATCGAAGGCGTGGTCACCCGCCAAGAGATTGCCCGGATGTTCGCCTTTGCACTGGTGCGTAACCCGTGGGACCGGATGGTCAGCTATTACCATTGGCTGCGCGCGCAGGGGTTCGATCATCCCGCCGTGGGGCTTGCCAAGTCGCTGGCGTTTGATGCCTTCGTGCAGACGCCTACCGTGCAGGGCAGCCTTCTGGCCTCTCCCTACGGGTCATATCTGCGTGACGGGGCGGGCGAGGATCAAAGCAACCTGTTCATCCGGATCGAACATTTCGCGCAGGACGCGCAGCCGCTGTTCGACCATCTGGGCTTTGATCTGACGTTGCCGCATGTGAATGCGTCGGACCGCGCGGCGGGCTATCGGGACTACTACACCCCCCAAACCCGCGACCTGATCGCCACGACCTGCGCCGAGGATATCGCGCGTTTCGGCTACAGTTTCGACGGCTGAGCGCGCGGGCGGTACATCCCCCGCAAAGCAAAACGGCCAGCAAGAACTGCTGGCCGCTTCCGTTTTCTCTATCGGGCGTTGCCGTCTCAGGCGGCTTTGGCGTCCGGCCCGAAGCGACCATAGAAGGTCTGGTTCTTCTCGGCCATTTCGCGCAGCAGGTCAGGGCATTTGAACCGCTCGCCGAACTGCGCTTCCAGCTGGTCACAACGTTCCGCGGCATAGGGCGTGCCGATGATGTCGAGCCAGCTGAACGGGCCGCCGGACCAAGGCGCAAAGCCCCAGCCAAGGATCGCGCCCACGTCGCCTTCGCGGATATCTTCCAACACACCTTCTTCCAGCGCGCGTACCGCTTCGAGCACCTGAACGAACATCAGACGGTCCTGCACATCGCGCAGGTCTGGCTGTTCCTCGGCCAGCGGGAACTTGTCGTGCATCCCCTTCCAATAGCCCTGACGCTTGCCCTTTTCGTCATAGTCAAAGAAGCCCGCGTTCGCCTTGCGGCCCAGACGACCCAGATCTTCCATCCAGAAGATCAGATCATCCGCTTGGCTGGCAGGATAGGCATTGCCCATGGCCGCCTTGGTCGCGCGGGCAATCTTGGCCCCCAGATCGATCGAGGTCTCATCGGTCAGCTGCACCGGCCCCACAGGGAAACCCAGAAGCTGTGCCGCGTGATCGACCAGTTGCGGTGCCGCCCCTTCGGTGATCATCCGCGCGCCTTCGTTGGCATAGGGGATGATGCAGCGGTTGGCATAGAAGAAGCGCGCGTCATTGACCACGATCGGCGTCTTGCGGATCTGGCGCACATAGTCGAGCGATTTGGCCACCGCACGGTCGCCAGTCTCGGCACCCTTGATGATCTCTACCAGTGCCATTTTTTCGACGGGCGAGAAGAAGTGGATGCCGATGAACTGATCCGCCCGGCTGGAGGCTTTGGCCAGCTCGGTGATCGGCAGGGTCGAGGTGTTGGAGGCAAAGATGCAATCCTCGGGGATCACGGCTTCGACCTTTTTGGTCATCTCGGCCTTGACGGCAGGGTCTTCGAAGACGGCTTCGATGATCAGGTCACAGCCTTTCAGCGCGTCCAGATCGGTGGTCGCGGTGATCAGATCAAGGGCTGCGGCTTTCTTTTCTTCGGTGGATTTCTTGCGCGCGATGCCTTTGTCAAAGAAGCTGGCGGAATAGGCTTTGCCCTTGTCGGCGGCTTCTTGGGTCTGGTCGATCAGCACGACTTCGATCCCGGCTTGCACGGAAACAAGCGTGATGCCCGCACCCATCATGCCAGCCCCCAGAACGCCCAGTTTCTTGACGCGCTGATCGGCAACGCCTTCGGGACGTACCGCGCCTTTTTCCAGCGCTTCCTTGTTCAGGAACAGCGACCGGATCATGGCAGAGGAGGACGGGTTCAGCAGGATGTTAGTGAACCAGCGCGCCTCGATCTTCAGCGCGGTATCAAACGGCACTAGCGAGCCTTCGTATACGGCGCTCAGCAGGGCCTTGGCCGCAGGGAAGGCACCTTGGGTCTTGCCGTTGACCATCGCATTGGCCCCGACAAAGGTCATGAAGCCCGCAGGGTGATAGGGGGCACCACCGGGCATCTTGTAGCCCTTGGCGTCCCAGGGTTTCAGAATGTCCGCATCCTTGGCATTCAGCACCCATTCTTTCGCGGCGGCTACCGGATCAGCGACAACTTCGTCGATCAGACCGGCAGATTTCGCGGCAGCAGGGGCAACCATCTTGCCTTCCAGCAAGAAGGGCGATGCGGCCATCGCGCCGAGTTTGCGCGCCAGACGGGTGGTGCCGCCCGCGCCGGGGAAGATACCGACCATGATCTCGGGCAGGCCGATACGCGCCTTGGGGTTGTCTGCGACAAAGATGCGGTGCGTGGCCAGCGGCAGTTCAAGCCCGATACCGGCGGCAGTGCCGGGAAGGGCAGAGGCAATCGGCTTGCCGCCCTTGTTGGTCTTGGCGTCCATGCCCGCGCGTTCGATCTTGCGCAGCAGGGCATGCATTTTCATCGTGCCGTCAAACAGCCCCTGTGCGGGGTCGTCCCCTGCGTCTTCGCGCATCTTGGCGAGCAGGTTCAGGTCCATACCACCGGCAAAGGACCCGTCCTTGCCAGAGGTGATCACGGCCCCCTTGATGGCGTCGTCGGACAGGACCGTGTCGATGATGCTGTCCAGCTCGGACAGGCCCTCGATCGACATGACGTTCATGGATTTTCCGGGCACGTCCCAGGTGATGATGGCGACGCCGTCGGCGTCTGTCTTCATGGTGAAATCGGTCATTTAAATCTCTCCCTGATTTGGAGTGTGTTACGAGCGCTGAGGCGTATAGTCAGCGAATTTTTCAAGCAGTGAGCGGATCAAGGCGATGGTGGCTTCGGGGCCTTTGTCGCAGTCTTCCTCGCTTAGCAGTATCCGTTTGAAGTCCTTGAACCGCTCGCGGTCATAGCTGTCGCTTGGATCGTTGCGATGCTTGAAGAACAGCGGCGGCGTGGCCTGATACAGGCGCACATATTGCCCCCCGCGTTCCTCTGCGAGCTTAAGGTCCCTCAGCCCACGCCGCGCTGCCAGATCGGCCACGGCGTGGAAAGGATGCGGCTGGTCGCCCATCAAACGCGCTCGATGATGGTGGCGGCGCCCATGCCGGAGGCGATACAAAGCGTGGCCATCCCGACTTCCTTGTCCGAACGCTCAAGCTCGTCCAGCAGCGTGCCGATGATCATCGCGCCGGTGGCTCCCAAGGGGTGACCCATGGCGATCGACCCGCCGTTCACGTTGACCTTGCTTTCATCAACGTCGAACGCCTGCATGAAGCGCATGACCACGGCGGCAAAGGCTTCGTTGACCTCGAACAGATCGATGTCGTTGATGTTCATGCCATTGTCGGCAAGGATCTTTTCGGTCACAGGAACAGGGCCGGTCAGCATGATAGTCGGGTCGGTTCCGATCTTGGCGGTGGCACGGATGCGCGCGCGTGGCTTGAGACCGTATTTCTCGCCGAATTCCTTGTTCCCGATAAGGACAGCCGCCGCACCGTCCACGATGCCCGAGGAGTTCCCCGCGTGGTGGATGTGGTTGATCTTCTCGAGGTGCGGATATTTCATCAGCGCGACCTTATCAAAGCCCGGCATGACCTCGCCCATCTGCTGGAACGCAGGGTTCAGCGACCCGAGCGACTGCATGTCGGTCTGGGGGCGCATGTATTCGTCATGGCTGAGGATCGACAGGCCGTTCTGGTCCTTGATCTCGATCACGGATTTATCAAACCGTCCTTCGTCCCAGGCTTTCTTGGCACGCTGCTGCGACTGCATCGCCAGCTTGTCGGCCTCGTCACGGGTAAAGCCGTATTCGGTCGCGATGATGTCAGCCGAGATGCCCTGCGGCACGAAATACCGCTCCATCGCGAGCGAAGGATCAACGGCAATCGCCGCGCCGTCGCTGCCCATGGCCACGCGGCCCATCATTTCAACGCCACCGGCGATATAGCCCATGCCTGCGCCGCCGCGCACCTGGTTGGCGGCAAGGTTCACAGCTTCCATGCCAGAGGCGCAGAAACGGTTGATGGCAAGGCCGGGGATGCGTTCATCCAGATCGGATGCCAGCACGGCAGAGCGCGCCAGACAGCCGCCCTGTTCCATCACCTGGGTCACGTTCCCCCAGATCACGTCCTCGACGGCGTGGCCTTCAAGGTTGTTGCGCTCTTTCATCGCATTGAGGGTCAGCGCGGACAGGCGCAACGAAGTCAGTTCGTGCAGGGCGCCGTCTTTGCGGCCCTTACCACGCGGGGTGCGCAGGGCGTCGTAGATATATGCTTCGGTCATGTGGTGTCTCCCTTTGGGTCAGGCGCGGTCAGCAGGGCTGCCGGGCATCAGGTCGTAGGGGGCTTTCCAGCCCGGTGTGTCGCTCAGACGCGTGAGCCACGCGTCGATATGGGGCCAGTCCTTGCGGACAAAGCCGAAAGGCTCGGGGTAATACAGATAGCCGCAGCAGCTCAGATCGGCGTTGGTGATCCCGTCGCCGACAATCCAGTCGCGGCCGTTCAGATGGTCGTTCAGCACGGCATAGGCAGCAGACAAACGCCCCTGCATAAAGCCGATGACTTCTTTGGGTTGCTTGTCTTCGGGCAGGAAGTTCATCAAAAAACGCGTCATACCGGCGTTCGAGCTAAGCTTGTGGTTGTCCCACAGCACCCACCGCAGGATCTCGCGGCGCTCTTCGGGATTGCCCCCGCCGAATTTGCCGGATTGCTCCGAGACATAATCCTGGATCACGCCGGATTGGGTCAGACGGATATCGCCATCAATCATCACCGGCGCTTCGCCCATGTTGTTGATCGTCGTGCGGTAATCCTGCGTGCGGGTTTCGCCGCCGAAGAAATCAACTTTCACCGGCTCCCAGTCGAGCCCCGACAGCTGCAGCGCAAGCGCCGCCTTATAGGCGTTTCCGCTTTCGCCGAAGCAATGCAGTTTGATGGTCATCTGAACCCTCCCTCAAGTCCTGTGTGTCGATCGTCGTCCCGTGGGGGTTTCACACCCCCACACCCCCGTGGAGTTTATCCGGCAAAATGAAGATGCGCGGGTTTGCGTTAATCAGTTACTAATCATCCTGTCGTATTCAACCCCCGCGCGGCAGGCTGGAGAGCTGAGCCGCGTGCAAAGTGAAGCCCTGCTTTGGTCGTGCGGGTCGCAGGATCAGGGCAGGGTGTTTGCGCTTCATTTTGCCCCTTAAACTCTCCCCGAAGGGTCGGGTTCGGCAGGGCGTTCGGGGTGTGGTGGTGTGCTACCTCTTTCGTCCGTCCAGTTCCGCGTTGAACAGCCGCAGTCGCGCGGTCAGGTTCTCTTCGTCGATCACGCTGTTGAAGTTCTCGAAGAGAAACGACAGCGCTTCGCCTTCATCCAATCCGGCCTCTGCCGCGAATTTCTTCAGGCGGCGGTAGCCGTCTTCGGTCATGGCGACAGGGAAGCGGCGGGTCAGGCGGAAACGTTTGGGCATCGGGCGTCCTTTCAGTCAGCATCGGGGTGGGGGATGTCCCCACCCCGGTGCAACCTAGAAGTTTGCCGCGTCCAGCGCCATCACAGTATCCGCGCCGGTTTCGATCCGCTTGAGGTGCAGCGAAGTCGCGGGCAGCTGGCGGGCCATGTAGAAACGGCCGGTTGCCAGCTTGGTCTCGTAGAAGGACGCGTCGCCGGTGCCATCTTTCAGCGCTTTCTTCGCGGCCAGACCCATTTTCGCCCACATCAGGCCCAGACAGACATGCCCGAACATATGCATGAAATCATTCGACCCCGAGAGCGCGTTGTTGGGGTTCTTCATGCCGTTCTGCATGAAGTACATGCCCGCCGATTGCAGGTCTTTGCTGGCAGCCTTCAGCGGCTCCATAAAGCTAGCGTCGAACTCGGCGTCCTGGCCTGCGTTTTCCTTGATGAAGGTCTTGACCATATCAAAGAAGGCCATGACGTGTTTGCCACCGTCCTGAGCCAGCTTGCGGCCCACGAGGTCCAGCGCCTGAACGCCATTGGCCCCTTCGTAGATCATGGCGATACGGGCGTCCCGGGTGAACTGGGACATGCCCCATTCCTCGATATAGCCGTGGCCGCCATAGACCTGCTGCGCCTTGACCGTCATGTCATAGCCGATGTCGGTCAGGAAGCCTTTGATGACGGGGGTCATCAGCGAGACAAGCCCGTCGGCATCCTTGTCATCCGCGCGGTGTGCCGCGTCGATCAGGCTGGCCCCCCAGAGGATGAACGCCCGGGCCCCTTCGACAAAGGATTTCTGCTCCATCAGGCTGCGACGGATATCGGGGTGGACGATCAACGGATCGGCAGGCTTGTCGGGGTGCTCTGTTCCGGTGACGGCACGGCCTTGCAGGCGGTCCTTGGCGTAGGCCAGCGCGTTCTGATAGGCCACATCGGCCTGCGCCAGACCCTGCATGCCGACGCCCACGCGGGCTTCGTTCATCATGGTGAACATCGCGCGCATGCCTTTGTGTTCGTCCCCCAGCAGGTAGCCGACCGCGCCGTCATAGTTCATCACACAGGTAGAGTTGCCGTGGATGCCCATTTTCTCTTCGATGGAGCCGACGGACACCGCGTTGCGTTCGCCAAGCGAGCCGTCTTCCTCGACCATGAACTTGGGCACGATGAACAGCGATACGCCCTTGATGCCTTCGGGGCCGCCTTCGATCTTGGCCAGCACCAGATGGATGATGTTATCGGCCATGTCGTGTTCACCGGACGAGATAAAGATCTTCTGGCCGGTGATCTTATAGCTGCCGTCTTCCTGTGGCGCTGCCTTGGTGCGCATCAGGCCCAGATCGGTGCCGCAGTGGGGCTCTGTCAGGTTCATGGTGCCGGTCCATTCGCAGGACACCATGTTGGGCAGATATGTATCCTTTTGGGCGTCAGAGCCGTGCGCGAGGATCGCCGAGGCCGCACCGTGGGTCAGGCCCTGATACATGGTGAACGCCTGGTTGGACGCCGAGAACATCTCGCCCACGGCGGTGCCGAGGATATAGGGCATGTTCTGGCCGCCGTATTGCTCTGGCATGTCCAGACCGGTCCAGCCGCCTTCCTTGACCTTCGCAAAGGCGTCCTTGAACCCTTTGGGGGTGTAGACGACGCCGTTCTCCAGACGGCAGCCTTCCTGATCACCTACCGCGTTCAGCGGAGCGAGGACTTCGGAGGTCAGCTTGCCTGCTTCTTCCAGAATGGCAGAGGTGAAATCCGCCTCAAGCTCGTCGTAACCGGGGGTGGACGACGCGGTGACGTTCAGCACATCGTGCAGGACGAATTGCATATCCTTGATCGGGGCGGTGTAGCTCGGCATGTGGTGTTCTCCCTTGGCCATCTGGCCGTCGTTTGGTCAGTATATCTAGGTCGGTGTATCAGGTGTTCGGGTGCGCCGGACTGCGGGCCTATTCTGCCGCGTTGCGGGCGCTGTTGATGGAGGCGATCATTTTCTCACCCCATTTTAACTGGTTTTGCAGGTCGTCGATGGCGTTGTTCAGATCCTCGCGTTGTGCTTCGAGGTCGGCCAGACGTTCGCGCGCGATGTCATAGGTGCGCGCCAATTGGGTCTGTTGCTGGTCGCCCATGTGGTACAGGTCCAGCAACTGGCGGATTTCTTCGAGGCTGAAGCCAAAGCGCTTGCCACGCAGGATCAGTTTCAGCCGCGCACGGTCCCGTTTGGTAAACAGGCGCTTTTGTCCCTGACGTTCGGGGAAAAGCAGTTCTTTCGCTTCGTAAAACCGCAGGGTGCGCGGGGTCACATCGAAGGCGGTGCACATCTCGCGGATGGTCATCGTAGTGTTGGACATATCAGTTACTCGCTATTCTATCACTGCTGTAGAACGGTCAACTTCACCTAAACTGGGAGCGGTATAACCCAGAAACAAGCTTACGTAACTTGGACGCTACGTCAAACATTTGCTTTACGTTGAGTAAATCTGCGTAACCCCTCAGGGATTTTCCCCGGGCGGTCATTGATAGGTATCTCGTGCCGACTAAGTGGTGTGGGGGAGCAAGTTTTATCGGCCGGGGGGAGGTGATATGCCCGAGGATATGGATCCGCGATTATTCACAGAGTGTCTGCGCGAGGTCAGCAGCGTTTCGGCGCTATGGCTGCTGGTGCAACGCTTTGCCAAAGCGCAGGATTTTCGCACGGTCACCTATCACAGTATTGATGTGCAATCGCTTGGGGACTCCAGCTTTGGCGCTGTCGCGATCGGTATCCCGGCAGAGTTTCACCGGATGTATACCGAAGAGCACCTGTATCTGGACGATCCCTTCCCCCCCTTCGCGGCCTCACAGATCACCCCGTTTTTCTGGCGTGACCTGCCGCAGCTGACCACCTTGACCGAAAAGCAGAAAGCCTATCTGAACAGAGCGAGAGAATTCGGCTTTGCCGATGGTCTGGTCTGTCAGGTCTTTGGGCCACAGGCGCGCAATGCTTTGGTCAGTATCGGCTTCCACCACGACAGGCCGCGCCCGAGCGATGCAGAGGTTCTGGACCTGCACGTCGCCAGCCAGTTTGCCCATATGCGGTTCTGCGCGCTTGTGGCAGGCCCTGCTGCACCCAATCGGCGCTTGTCCCCGCGCGAGCTGGAATTGCTGCGTTGGATCGCGCGCGGCAAGAGCAACACCTCGATCGCGCAGATCATGGGGGTGTCGCGGCACACGGTCGATACGATCATGCGGCGTCTGTTTGGCAAACTGGATGTGACCGACCGGACTCGCGCGGCGGTGCGGGGCCTGGCCTTTGGCCTGATCGACCCGTCGCTGGATAACCTGTCGTAATGCAGGGAGCGTGACCGGATGTCGCGCACTTACGGGACGTGCGCATCACCTGTCGGACGCATAGTCGTGGCGAATTCTCAACCGTAAGTGGACAGGCCGTGGCGCAGAACAAACCCCCGAAACCCTCAACAACACCGAATACCTATGATCTTGCGCAGGGGCCGGTGATTTCCGCGTCTTCCGCATCGCGGGGGCTCAAGGATGCGGCCAAGCTTGTTGAAGACGTGGCGTATGAATTTGCTGCCTGTCTCGACGCTGATTCACTGTCGGAGCTGATTGTGACAGCCGCAGATCTTACCCGTCTTTCCGATGTGATGGGTCGGATGGCCGCGCGGCAGGCGTAAGCCAGCCCGCATCCCATCGGTTTCTCATACCACCGCTCGATGCTGCCAACGACGGCGTCATCCGGCCAGCGGCTGTCAGATGTGGTAGCGCCCCGTAAACCCAAGGCGCTACCCAAATATCAGTCGCGCTTGGCCAATGCGGCCTCTGTATCGTCGCGAGATTTCTGCAGCTCTTCGATGGCTTCGTCCAACTGCTTGCGCTGTTCTGCCAGCTCTCCCAACTGGCGGTCCGCGCTCACGACCCACGCCCGCATTTGCGCTTCGGTGCCTTCGTTTTCATAGATCAGCAGCCACTGGCGGATGCCTTCCAGCGAATACCCGAACTTGCGTCCCCGCATGATCAGCTTCATGCGGGCGATTTCCCGCGCGCCATAGCTGCGGGACCGGCCTTCGCGCTCGGGGTGGAGCAATTCTATGTACTCGTAATAGCGCAGCGTGCGCGGCGTGACGTCAAACTCCGCACACATTTCTTTAAAGTTCAGGCGTTTGTCTGTCATCTTGGTCTCCTCAAGTTCGGAAACTATGCGGTTCACTTTCCAAGCGCAACACTGGGGTTGCTCTTGCTTGGTCGCTCGGTTGATATGGGGAGAATAACGCCAAGGAAGTAAAAAATGTCAGACAAACTTCGCATCGCCAAGCAGTTCATCGCGGCGCTGCCTTACAGCGGTGCCCTAGGGATGGAGCTGCAAGAGCTGGATGGCGGCGTTGCCGTGATCGACATGCCCTATGATGAGCGGCTGATCGGCGATCCGCGCACCGGTGTCTTGCATGGCGGGGCCGTGTCGGCGTTGATGGATACCTGCTGCGGGGCCGCGGTGATGAGCCACCCCAGCAATCCCGGTGGGACGGCGACGATTGATTTGCGCATCGAATATCTGCGCGCGGCTGTGCCCGGTCAACGGATCACGGCGCGGGCGGAATGTTATCACGTGACGCGGAATGTCGCCTTTGTGCGCGCCACGGCACAGGACGAAGAAGACGGCAGCCCGGTCGCCACCGCCACCGGCAGTTTCACGGTGGAGGGCAAACGATGAGCACACGGAGCAAACCCGAGGCGGTACAGGTCGTTAAAAAGCGTCGCGATGCGGCGCTGCGTGCGCTGGTGGACGGGGTGCCCTACATCAGCTTTCTGGGGATCGAGTTCGACCGCCGCGGCGACGAGCTGACCGGCGTTCTGCCGTTTTCCGACAAGCTGATCGGCAACCCGCTGTTGCAGGCGCTGCACGGTGGGGCCACGGCCTCGTTCCTTGAGGTCACGTCGATCATCACGCTGAGCTGGGAATACCTGTGGGAGGATCTTGAATCCGGTGCGCTGGCCGTCGACAAGATGGATGCGACGCATTTGCCACGACTGCCCAAGACCATCGACTTTACCGTCGATTACCTGCGCTCGGGCCTGCCGCGCGATGCCTATGCGCGCGCGCGGATCAACCGGTCGGGGCGGCGCTATGCCTCGGTGCATGTCGAGGCATGGCAGGACAACCGCAGCAAGCTTTTCGCGCAGGCAACGGGCCATTTCCTGATGCCCCAACGCCGTGACTGACGCGATCCCCAAGGGCGAAGTCAGCGCCGTCGCCCAAGGCAAACTATCCGCGAAAGACGTGGTGACCCACCGCCGCGTGCTGAACATCGCCATCCCGATTGTTATCTCCAACGCCACCGTGCCCATCTTGGGCGCGGTGGATACCGGCGTCGTCGGGCAGATCGGGCTGGCGGCCCCCATCGGAGCCGTGGGCATCGGCGCGATCATCCTGTCATCGCTCTACTGGGTATTCGGCTTTCTGCGGATGGGCACCGTCGGGCTGACCGCGCAGGCGGCAGGCAACAACGACGCGGCAAAGGTCGCGGCACTGCTGACACGCGGGCTGCTGATCGGCGGGCTAGCGGGCCTTGCGCTGGTGATGCTGCAGATACCGCTGTTCTGGGCGGCGTTTCAGGTTTCTCCGGCCAGCGCAGAGGTCGAAAACCTCGCCCGGTCCTATATGGGGATCCGCGTCTGGTCCGCCCCGGCGGCGATTGCGATATACGCAATCACCGGCTGGCTGATCGCGCAGGAACGCACCCGTGCCGTGCTGGTGGTGCAACTGTGGATGAACGGGCTGAATATCGCGCTGGATCTGTGGTTCGTGCTGGGGCTCGGCTGGGGTATCCAGGGCGTCGCCATCGCGACCTTTCTGGCGGAATGGTCGGGTGCGGCACTTGGGCTGTGGTTCTGCCGTGCGGCTTTCGGAGTGCCCGCATGGCGGGACTGGGCGCAGGTGTTCGACGGGCCGCGCTGGATTAACATGATGAAGGTCAACGGCGACATCCTTGTGCGGTCGCTTCTGTTGCAGGCGGTGTTCGTCTCGTTCCTGTTTCTGGGATCGGGGTTGGGGGACGTGAAACTCGCCGCCAACCAGGTGCTCTTGCAATTCCTGATGATCACGGCCTTTGCGCTTGACGGTTTCGCCTTTGCGGCCGAGGCGTTGGTCGGGCGGGCCATGGGCGGCAAGCAGCGTGATGTCCTGCGGCGCGGCGCGGTGCTGACCAGCGGTTGGGGTCTGCTGGCCTGTGCCTTGATGACCGTGGGCTTCGCATGGGGCGGGGGTATGATCATCGACCTCATGACCACGGCCCCGCTTGTGCGCGAAGAGGCGCGGGTGTTCTTGCCCTATATGGTCGCGGCCCCGCTGCTGGGGTGGGCGTCATGGATGCTGGACGGGATCTTTATCGGGGCCACGCGGTCGCGGGACATGCGCAACATGATGGCGGTGTCGTTTGTGATCTACTGTGCAAGTGCGGCGCTGCTGGTGCCGTGGCTGGGCAACCACGGGCTGTGGATTTCGCTATTGGTGTCCTTTGTCGCGCGTGGGGTCACGCTGGCGCTGCGCTACCCCGCGTTGGAGCGTGCCGCGGGATAGGCCCCGCCCGCGCAAGGTCGGGGTGAAGTCGCGCGGATCGCGCCCCGATCTGCGCCTGTGCGTCCTGTCAAAGCCAAGCGCTGCGGTTGCTGCCCACGGCATCGGCCACGGTATCGAACCCGTCCTGCTTCAGCAGTTTGTCGAGCCCCTTGGCGATATCCGTCACCAGTGACAGCCCGCCATAGACGAGCGCCGTATAAAGCTGCACCGCCGAAGCGCCTGCGCAAATCTTGGCATAGGCATCCTCGGCCGAGCCGATGCCCCCGACGCCCACCAGCGGAATATCGGTAAGCGTCGACAGGCGCGCCAACACGCGCGTGGATTTTTCGAACAGGGGCGCGCCCGACAGCCCGCCCATCTGGTCACGCTGCGCGTTCTTCAGGCCGGTGCGGTCCAGCGTTGTATTCGTGGCAATGATCGCGGCCACATCTGCGTCATTGGCGACCTCTGCCACATCGGCGATCTCCGCCTCGGTGAGGTCGGGGGCGATTTTCAGGAACACGGGCGTATCGCCGCGCACCTCCATCACGCCAGCCAGAAGTGCTGCGAGGGCGGCCTTGCCCTGCAGGTCGCGCAGCTTTTCGGTATTGGGCGAGGATACATTGACCGTGGCGAAATCCACGTGATCGCGGGCAAGCGCCATCACGCGGGCGAAATCGGCGGCGCGGTCGGTGCTGGTCTTGTTGGCCCCAAGGTTGAGCCCCACGGGCACGCCCGCGCCGCGGCGCGCCAAGCGTGTGCAGATCGCCTGCATGCCTTCGTTGTTAAAGCCAAAGCGGTTGATCGCCGCGCGGTCCTCGGGCAGGCGGAACAGTCGGGGTTTGTCGTTGCCGGGTTGGGGCAGGGGCGTTGCGGCCCCGACCTCGATAAAGCCGAAACCCGCGTTGGACAGCGGCGCGACGGCGGTGGCGTTCTTGTCAAACCCCGCGGCAAGGCCGACAGGGTTGGGCAGGCTCATCCCGGCAAGCGAGGTTTTCAGCCGTTTCGATGTGACCGGACCGGGTGTCGGGGCCAAGCCAAGCCGCAGCGCGGTGATCGCCAGACCATGGGCCGTTTCGGGGTCAACCTGATGCAGGGCGCGCAGCCCCAGCTGCTCGGCCATGCGCTTCATGCAAATTCATCCGTCAGAGGCAGCGGTGCGCTGCGGATCAGGCGCGATGTCACAACCGCGGCCTGACGGTGAACCACCGCCTGTTTGTACCGCGGGTCCGAGATCATCTGCAAAAATGCGTGGGCGTTGGGGTATTGCGCGATGAACATCACATCCCAATCCTCGTCCGAGGGGCCGATCAGCGTCACCTCGAACTGGCCGCGCCACAGGATCGATCCGCCGACATCCGCCAGCACCGGACCGCTTTCGGCACCGTAGTTCTTATAGGCTTGCGCCCCTGTCAGCGCCTTGGCGGCCAGCGCGTGATCGTCTGGGTAGGCGGCCTTGTCGCGCAGTTTGACAAGGTTCACCATATTCAGCGGCGTGTCGCGGTCCAGCCCCTTGAAGGCGTCGAACTGTGCGCGATCCGGGTCGATATATCCTGTCATCATTGAGCTTCCTTAAAGCCAGCGGGAAAATCATGCGCCCCGTTCAGCAAGGGCAGGGGCTGGGCCCAAACCACATCCTCTAGCATGAGCATGCGGTACAGATGCGGGAACTCGGCGCCGCCGCGCGACACCTCCCATTTCAGCGCATCACCAAGGCGGTCGGTCTCTACGGCCAGAAGAAACAGGTCTGCCTCACCGGCAAAGTATTTCGCAGCGGTTTCAGCCGCTTGTTCAGAGGTCGAGAAATGCACATAGCCATCGGCGACATCAACCGGCGCGCCCGTGGTAGAGCCGTCGCGGCGCAGAGCCTGCCATTCATCGGAGCGGAAAATTTTGTAAATCAACATAGCCGCTGTGATGCCTTGGTCGGTGCAAACGGTCAAGGGCTGTGCGCTTTGCGGCAGCGTAGGGCGGTGACCTTGGGGAAGGGCGGGTTTGCGCTCAGATGGTCTTTGACAAGGGAGCAAACTGGGGGTCACCATAGGTGCATAATTCAACCCAAAGGGGGGACCCATCATGAAACAATTCCTGACAGCCACGGCAGCGCTTGCGCTGACCTCGGGCATGGCAGCGGCGGATTATAGTCTGACCATCCTGCACACCAATGATTTCCACGCGCGGTTTGAACCGATCAGCAAATACGATGGCCCTTGCTCCGCCGAGGACAATACCGCCGGTGAATGTTTCGGGGGCACCGCGCGGCTGGTCAACGCGATCAAGGACGCCAAGGCGCGCACCAACAACTATGTGCTGGTCGACGGCGGGGACCAGTTTCAGGGCTCGCTGTTCTACACCCACTACAAGGGCAAGATGGCAGCCGAGATGATGAACATGCTGGGCTATGACGGCATGACCGTGGGGAACCACGAATTCGACGATGGCCCCGAAGTGCTTGCCGGTTTCATGGAAGCGATCGACTTTCCCATCCTGATGTCGAATGCCGATGTCTCTGCCGAACCGCTGCTGGCGGACAAGCTGGCGAAATCTGCCGTGATCGAGCGTGGCGGTGAAAAGATCGGCCTGATCGGACTGACCACCGAAGACACCCACGAACTGTCGAGCCCCGGAGACAACGTCGTCTTCACCAATTCCGTGGCTGCCGTGCAGGGCGAGGTCGATCTGCTGACCGCGCAGGGTATCAACAAGATCATCGTGCTCAGCCACTCGGGCTATGGGGTCGACCAGATGGTCGCCGAGAATACCACAGGTGTTGATGTGATCGTCGGCGGGCACACCAATACGCTGCTGTCCAATACCGATGAAAAAGCCGAAGGGGCCTATCCGACGATGGTCAAGGATACGGCGATCGTGCAGGCCTATGCCTACGGTAAATATCTGGGCGAGCTGAACGTGACCTTCGATGACGAAGGTAAGATCAAGGAAGCCTCGGGCGATCCGATCCTGATCGACGCAGGCGTCGCAGAGGACGAGACCACCGTCGCCCGTATCGGTGAGCTGGCCCAACCGTTGGAAGAACTGCGCAGCAAGGTCGTCGCCGAAACCACCGAGCCGATCGAGGGCGACCGGTCGGTCTGCCGCGTGCAGGAATGTCAGATGGGCAACCTCGTCGCCGATGCGATGCTGGCCCGTGTGGCGGATCAGGGGATCGAGGTCGCGATCCAGAACAGCGGCGGCTTACGCTCTTCCATCGACGCCGGAGAGGTGACCATGGGCGAAGTGCTGGCGGTGCTGCCGTTCCAGAACACCCTGTCGACCTTTCAGGTCACCGGTGCGGCACTGGTAGAGGCGCTGGAAAATGGCGTGAGCCAGATCGAAGAGGTCGCAGGTCGTTTCCCGCAAGTGGCGGGCATGACCTTTACCGTGGACACCAGCGCCGAGCCGGGCAGCCGCATCAGCGATGTCACCGTATCCGGCATGCCGCTTGATCCCGAAAAGACCTATGGCGTCGTGTCCAACAACTATGTGCGCAATGGCGGCGACGGCTATGCGCCGTTTACCTCTGCGCAGAATGCCTATGACTACGGTCCCGATCTGGCGGATGTGACGGCTGAATTCATCGCCGCCAACGGGGCCTACACACCCTATACCGATGGCCGCATCACAGTGAAATAAGCCAAGTCGCCATATCAACGCGAAACGGCGCGCCGCTGGAAACAGGGGCGCGCCGTTTTTATTTCAAGCACCTGCGACAAGCGCAGGGATGGACCCGATCACTCGCTCAGCGGTGCGGGATCAAAGCTGATCTCGCCGGAGTAGCTTTTGGGGTTTTCCCCAAGCGATGTGCCGATAAAGGTCACTTGGCTGTTTGCCTCTACCGTTTGGCTAAAGCTGCTGCCGGTTTCCAGCGTGCCGGATGACCACGACCCGTCACCCGCGCTGACGTTGCGCGCGGCGCTGGCGTTGTTGACAAAACGCAGCTCGTCCCCGGCATCGACATAGATCACGGCAGGAAAGAAGGCGTCGTCAAAGATCACGACGTCGTGGGTTTGCGCGGTCGCTGCGGTGGCAGCCGCAAGTGTGACCGCTGTCGCGCCCGCAGAAATGAGTTTGGTAAGTGAAATTGGCATATCCATGCTCCCTTTCAAAGGGGCCCCCCCCTAAAACTGATGAAGGGTGTGCTAATGCAGGATTGCGGCGGAAATAGGGCGAATATGCTTCAGAACCTTGGCCTATGCTAAAGAACCTGACCCGTCTGCCCGTCGAGCCACGTCTTGAACGACTGCAAGGCCGCGGTTTCGGCACGGTCCTCGGGCCAGACGAGGTAGTAATTCCCGATGCTCTGTGTCGTCTGCGTTGATGCCAGCACAAGCTGCCCGTCGCGCAGATAGGGCTCGGCCGAAAAGGTAGGAAGCAGCGCCACGCCCAACCCGTGTACCGCCGCCTGCGCCATGGTTGAGAACTGGTCGAACATCATGCCGGCAGGGGGTTCTTGCGTGACACCAAGCGCGCTCAGCCACCGCGACCAGCCGCGCGGGCGGGTATCCAGATGCAGCAGCGCATAGCGCAGGATCTGGCTGGGATCCTCCAGCGGTTCGGTCAGCAGCTCGGGCGCGCAGACGGGGACCACCGTCTCGGGCATCAGCGGCAAATAGCGCACACCGGGCCAGTCTTCCTTGCCAAAATGTATTGCAGCGTCAAAGGGGCTGTTCTGGAAGGAAAACGGATGCAGCCGCGTGCTGAGGTTCACTGTCACCTCCGGGTGGGACTGGGCAAAGTCGCGCAGCCGCGGGGCCAGCCAATGCATGCCGAACCCCGGCAGAATGGCAAGGTTCAGCGCCCCCGCAATTGGGTTCGTGCGCGCGGTGATGGAGGCCTGAGCCAGCCTGTTCAAAACGTCACGCACCTGAATTACATAGCTTTTTCCCGCCTCTGTCAGCACCAGCTGACGCCCTTGGCGATCCAGCAGCGCCACATTCAACTGCGCCTCGAGCGTCTTGAGCTGCCGGCTGATCGCGCTTTGCGTCAGGGACAGTTCCTGCGCCGCCAAAGTGGCGCTGCCCAAGCGTGCCACTGCCTCGAATGCGAGCAGGGCGTTGACCGACGGAAGGAAGCGACGCGGGGCGATCATATGACTTTGACTCATAGGTTCAGGAGTAACCAGCGATAGTCATTGCCGCCGGGCTTTGCAATACTGCGCCCAAATCCGAACCCCGAGGAGGACATACCATGAGCACCGAATTGCCCGTATTGAAAGCCAAAGACGCCCCCGACATGGGCAGCTTTGATTGGGCGGATGCGTTCCGCCTGAACGAACAGCTGACCGAAGACGAACGCATGATCCAGGAAAGCGCGCGCGCCTATGCGCAGGAAAAGCTACAGCCCCGCGTGATCGACGCTTTCGCCAATGAAACCACCGACCCCGCGATCTTCCGCGAGATGGGCGACATGGGCCTTCTGGGCGTCACCGTGCCCGAACAATACGGCGGCTTGGGCGGCAATTATGTGTCTTACGGTCTGGTCGCGCGCGAAGTGGAACGTGTGGACAGCGGCTATCGGTCGATGATGTCCGTGCAATCCAGCCTCGTCATGTACCCGATCTACGCCTATGGCTCGGAAGAGCAGCGCATGAAGTATCTGCCCAAACTGTCCAGCGGCGAATTCATCGGCTGCTTTGGCCTGACAGAACCTGATGCGGGCTCCGACCCTGCGGGCATGAAAACCCGTGCGGTGAAAACCGCCAACGGCTACAAGCTGACCGGCTCCAAGATGTGGATCTCGAACGCGCCGATCGCGGATGTCTTCGTGGTCTGGGCCAAGTCCGAAGAGCACGGCGGCAAGATCCGCGGCTTCATCCTTGAAAAAGGCATGAAGGGTCTGTCCGCGCCAAAAATCGGCAACAAACTGTCGCTGCGTGCCTCGATCACAGGCGAGATCGTGATGGACAACGTCGAAGTCGGTGAAGATGCCCTGCTGCCCCATGTCGAAGGTCTGAAAGGCCCGTTCGGCTGTCTTAACCGCGCCCGCTATGGCATCAGCTGGGGTGCACTGGGGGCCGCTGAATTCTGCTGGCACGCCTCGCGTCAATACGGTCTGGACCGCAAACAGTTCAACAAACCGCTGGCGCAGACACAGCTGTTCCAAAAGAAACTTGCCGACATGCAGACCGAAATCGCGCTTGGCCTGCAAGCCTCGTTGCAAGTGGGCCGTCTGATGGACAACGCCAACGCCGCGCCGGAAATGATCTCTATCGTCAAGCGCAACAACTGCGGCAAGGCGCTGGACATCGCCCGCATGTCCCGCGACATGCACGGCGGCAACGGCATCAGCGGCGAATTCCAGGTGATCCGCCACATGATGAACCTCGAGACGGTGAACACCTATGAAGGCACGCACGACGTGCACGCGCTGATCCTGGGCCGCGCCCAGACCGGCCTGCAGGCGTTCTTCTAAATCTCTGGCTGAGGGGGCTGCGGCCCCCTCATACCACCGGACCCGTCAGGATTTGACCGACGGTGCCCCCCCTTCAAACGCATTCCCGTTGACGTAATCACAAGGCGCTTCCTGCATTTCCAGGTGCAGCCCGTTGCCGGTATACGGATGCGCGCGGGCCAATGCCTCATCCACCTCTATGCCCAGGCCAGCGGCGGTGGGGGCTGTGATAAACCCGTCCTCTACCTTTATCGTGCTCTTGATCAACTGGTCGTGGAACGGCGTTTCGATACATTCGCACATCAGGACATTCGGGATCGATGTTGCCAGATGGATATTGGCCGCCCATTCCACTGGACCCGCATAAAGATGCGGCGCGATTTGCGCGTTATAGACCTCTGCCATGGCGGCGATCTTCTTGGCCTCCCAGATGCCACCGACACGGCCCAAGGCAGGCTGCAGGATCGCCGCCGCCCCCGACCGCAGCACCGGCGCGAACTCGGCCTTGGTGGTCAGCCGTTCTCCGGTCGCGACAGGGATCGGCACGGCCCGCGCCACGGCGGCCATCTGTTCGACCGCATCTGGCGGGATCGGCTCTTCGTACCAGAGCGGGCTATAGGGCGCGATGGCCTGTCCCAGCCGGATTGCGCCTGCGGTGGTGAATTGCCCGTGGGTGCCGAACAGCAGATCGGCCTTGTCGCCAACGGCCGCGCGGATCGCTTTGCAAAAGGCGACAGATTGCGAGATGTCGGTCATCCCCGGCATATGCCCGCCGCGCATGGTATAGGGCCCCGCCGGATCGAACTTGATCGCGGTATAGCCACGCGCCACACAGTCCAGCGCCAATTCCGCCGCCATCTCGGGCGAGGTCCAGAAAGCGGTCATATCGTGATGCGGCAGCGGGTAAAGATAGGTATAGCCCCGCACGCGTTCGTTCATCCTGCCGCCGATCAAGGCATAGACCGGACGATCGCGATCCTTGCCCAGAATATCCCAGCAGGCGATTTCCAGACCCGAAAATGCGCCCATGACGGTCAGGTCGGGCCGCTGCGTAAAGCCTGACGAATAGGCGCGGCGGTACATCAGCTCGATATTTTCGGGATTCTCGCCCTGCATGTGACGTGCAAAAACATCCTCGATCACCGCGCGCATGGCCTGCGGCCCAACCGACGCCGCATAACATTCGCCCCAGCCCACAATGCCGGTATCCGTGGTCAGCTTGACCAAAATCCAATAGCGCCCGCCCCAACCGGGGGCAGGGGGCGCTGTGACGATAACCTCAAGATCTTGCAATTTCATCGCGTGATCCTCTTTTCCAAATGGTTCAAAATCCCGGGGGTACGGGGGCTGGCCCCCGTGGCGCTAGCGGTCAAACAGGATGACATTGCGCCGCGCGGCACCGGTCTTGGTATCCTCGATTGCGTCGTTGATCTGCTCCAGTGACCACCGCCCCGAGATCAGCTCGTCCAGTTTCAGCCGTCCTTGGGCATATAGATCGACCATCCACGGAATATCGCGCTGGATCACCACGTCGCCCATTTTGGAGCCGACCGTGCCCTGACCCATTGCGGCGAATGTGCCGGGGTCATAGGTCGCGCCGTCGCCGATATGAGGCATGCCGACCATGACCACACGCCCCCCCGCGGCAAGGTATTTCGGCGCGTCGTTATAGGCAGGGATCGCCCCAACGGTCACGATCACCGCATCCACACCCTTGCGGCCAATCGCCTGTTCCAACTGCCCCCAGGGTTTGTCTTCGGTGGCAAGGATACCATCCGTGGCCCCGAACTCCTTGGCGATCTCCAGCTTCTCGGCGCTCATATCCACGGCGACGATGCGGCGGGCCCCGGCGATGCGCGCGCCCTGAACGGCGTTCAGCCCGACGCCACCGGCACCGATGACCACAACGTCCTGACCGGCCCGCAATTGCGCAGCATTGACCACCGCACCGACGCCGGTAATCACCCCGCAGGCGATAAGGCTGGCGGCATCCTTGGGAATATCGGCGCTGATCCTGACGACCTGCGCCTGATCCACAACGACTTTTTCGGCAAAGGCACCCGATGCCATGGCCTGATGCAGCTTGCCGCCGTCCTTGGTTTTCAGCGGGCCGGTGTCGCCGTCATAGGGTGTTTCGCAGATCACAGGACGACCGCTAGCGCAGTTGGGGCAGCTGCCGCAGGCGCGGATCAGCGTGACCACGACGCTATCCCCGACCGAGACACCGCTTACCCTGTCGCCCACAGCGGTCACCCGTCCCGCGGCCTCGTGACCATAGACCGCGGGCAGCGATCCGCCCCAGCCGCCGCTGGCAAAAGAAATGTCCGAATGGCAGATCGCTACGGCATCCAGCGTCACCTCGACCTCGGCCCCCTCCGGGGCGCGGAGTTCTACGTCTTCGATTTTCAGGGGAGCACCAAATTTATGGCAAACGGCGGCTTTGATCAACGGCATAACGGGTCCTTCCGGGCGCGTGAGTTTTGGGAAGGGTGGCAAGCTCTGCCCCCTCCCGCAAGCCTATATGCGCCGCGCTGGCTCAGGCTTACGTTATGTCAGTCCACATGCGCGGGATTAATACGCACGCGCCGGAAGACCACCAAGGCGACCACCCGCGCCATCACACTCAGCGAGGTCAGCAGCACCGGCCTGCGCCCGAAGCGGTCGGACAGGCTGCCCACCAGCGGGCTGAACAGGAATTGCATCACCGCGAATGTCGTCGCCAACACACCGCCCCACAGCGCGGCGCGTGACAGATCGGCGGATTGGACCTGCGCGATCAGGTCCGGCATCACAGGGATGATCAGACCAATGCCCATGGCATCGATCATGACGGTCAGGATGATAAATATGACCGCCGGACGCATGGGCTATCGCGCGCCGGTTGCGCGGTTACAGCGCACGCGCGCGGGCCACGAAGGCGGCTGCATCTGCGGGGGCCTGTCCCATCTGGGTTGACGGGTCGAAAAGGGTCTCGGCCACGTCGGGGTAATCCGCGTGGACCAGATCGGCCAGCGGCACCTGTTTGGCCAGCGCATCCTGACAAAGCTGTTTGGTGATCTTCTGGGCCTCGGGGCGGGGCATCGTTTCGGCTAGGGCAAAGCTCAGCGCTTCGGCGTGGATCAGGCCCAGCCCGTCTGTCAGCGCGCTGCGCATTTTCACAGGGTGCGGCGTCAGCCCCGCGACAAGGCTTTTCGTGTGGTTCAGCGCGGCGGCAAGGCTCAGTGCCAGCTGGGGCACGGCCATCCATTCCGCGAACCACGCGCCGCCATCACGCTGATGCTGATGCGCCGCGGCGGCCTGTAGCGTGGCGCGCTGGCCGGTGAACTGGTGCCCGAGGGCAACAATCGCCGAGGGCCCCACGGGGTTCTGTTTTTGCGGCATGGTCGACGACGCGCCTGCCGCCCCAAGGGCAAGCTCGGCGGTTTCGGTCATGGCCAGCGCCAGCGTGCTTTGCGCGATATGCGCCAGCGCCGCCATCACGCGGCCCTGCCAATCGGCGATGCGCAGCACGGGGCCGCGGTCCACATGCCAGCTGCGCCCGGGGTCTTGCAGCCCAAGCGCTTGGGCCAGCTGCGCGCGGGTCTCGGCAGCCTTGGGACCAAGGGCAGATCCCGTCCCCGCCGCCCCCGACAGGGACACGAACAGCGACCCTTCGCGCAGCGCCTCAAGCTGGTCGAGCGCATCGCACAGCGGCATACCCCATTCCGCCAGCACCGCGCCCCAGCTGGTGGGGGTGGCGTGCTGGCCATAGGTGCGGGCAGGCATCGGCAGGGATTGGTGTTGTTCGGCACCTGCCGCAAGGGCCGCGATGATCTCGCGCAGATCGGTTTCCGCCAGCTTGAGCGCCTGACGTAGGCGCAGCATCAGCGCCGTGTCGATGATGTCCTGACTGGTCGCGCCCCAATGGACGTGCTGGGCAAATTCCGGTGCCTGCATCTCAGCGCGGAACTGCGCCAGAAGCCCGGGCACGGACACGCCGTTCTCTCCGGTAGAGGCGGCAATCGCCCCGGGGTCGACCTGAATCTCGAGAGAGGCGCGGTGGATCGCGGCGGCGCTCATCTCGGGGATGATACCAAGGCTGCCCTGCACCTTGGCCAGCGCCCCTTCGACCAGCAGCATCGCGCGGATCGCAGCGCTGTCCGAGAACAGGCGGCCTGCGTCACCGGTGTTGAAAAGCTGTGCGAACAGGGGGCTGTCAAAGACGCTGGCGGCCATGGGTTACCTCGGGATAATGTCGTCAATGATCCGCGCCAGACCGGCGGGATCGGTAAAGAAGGGTGAATGCCCGCAGGCCATCTCATGAACATCCGCGCTTGGCCAGTCTTTCGTCATCGTGACCTGATAGGCGGGCGAGATGGTGCGGTCGTCCATACAGCGGATATAGCTGCGCGGCATGGCGTCCGCACGGGCAGTATCTGGCAGAGGCTTGATCGTCGGGGCCACGGCCTGCGCGCAGAGGCGTGGTGCGGCAAAACCTGCGACATCCGGCGGGCAGTCGTGATAGAACAGCGCCTCTGTCATCGCGGGATCAAGGGTAAAGCTTTTGCCATCGGGGGCGAGGCGCACAGCGGGCATCAGCGGTTGCGACGGGGCCTGTTTGCGCATCTCGGCCAGCGATAGCCCCGCCGCAGGGACGTAGGCACATAGATAGATCAGCCGCGCCATGGCGCTTGGATTTTTCTGTGCCGCCGCCCCGATGGCGAAACCGCCCATCGAATGACCCACCACCACCGTATCGGGGGTAGAGGCCGCAAGCACCGCATCGGCATAGCTGTCGAGCGTGACCGCGTTGACCGGCGTCGTGTCGTCGCCGTGGCTGGGCAGATCAATCGCACGGGGGCTGTGGCCCACTTCTTGCAACGCAGGGATCAGATCGCGCCAGCACCACGCGCCGTGGCACGAGCCGTGGACCAAAAGGATGTCAGACATGGCCGACGCTCTGCAAAAACTCGGTCAGCAGCGCTGCATATTCCTGTGGGTGTTCGACACAGGGCAGATGGCCGGCCTTGCGGATGATCTTGAACTTGGATCCCGGGATCAGCTCGATGGTCTCGCGTACCAGATCAGGGGGCGTTGACCCGTCTTCGGAGCCCGCGATCCCCATCACTGGCAGGCGCAGCGCCGCCGTGGGCGTGTAGAAATCGGTTCCCGAAATCGCGGCAGAGCAACCGGCATAGCCTTCGGCCGGTTGGCGTACGACCATACTGCGCCAAAGCTCAAGCTCGGGCGTGGCGCGGAAGGGGGCGGCGAACCAGCGTTCCATGATGGTATCTGCCATCGGTTCGATCCCGCTTTCTTGCACGGCGCGCACGCGGTCTGCCCACATATCCTTGGTACCGATCTTGGCGGCGGTATTGGACAGCACCATGGCGCGGATCAGGTCCAGCCGCTTGGTCGCAAGCCCTTGGGCGATCATCCCGCCGATCGACAGCCCGACAAAGACGCAGCCCTTTACGCCCAGATGATCCAGCAGCTTTTCCGTATCACCAATCAGCGCCCCCATCGCATAGGGCGCAGGTGGGCAGGACGACAGCCCATGCCCGCGTTTGTCAAAACGGATGATGCGCAGACCCTTGGGCAGCAGCGGCAGGATCGGATCCCACAGGCGCAGATCAGTCCCCAGTGAATTGGCAAAGACCACAGGCGCACCGTCCTCGGGGCCATCCACACGGTAATGCAGACGCACATCGCCAGTATCGAAAATCTTCATGTCAGAACCTCCTGTGGGGCGTCAGTCAAGCGTGGCAAGCGCCCGCGAGAAAATATCACTGTCTACATTCCCGCCCGAGATGGTGACGATCACATCGTCGCCGTCGATCTCGTCTTGCCGGAACAGCGCGGCGGCGAGGGCCACAGCCCCGCCGGGTTCGGCCACAAGTTTCAGCCGGTTGAACGCATGGCCAATCGCCTGCAGCGCCTCTGCGTCGCTGACCACAAGGCCGGGGCCGCAAAGCCGCTTGAGGATCGGAAAGGTCAGATCACCCGGTTGCGGCGTAACGATGGCATCGCAGATCGACCCGCCAAGGGCGGCGTTGCGCGTGATCTCTCCTGCGGCGAGCGACCGCGCGGCATCGTCAAAGCCTTCGGGCTCGGCGGTGCGCGCGCGCAGCCCCGGTGCCTCGGCTTCAAGCGCCAGCGCGATGCCAGAGGTCAGCCCCCCGCCACCACAGCAGGCAATCACATCGGCGCGGGCGATCCCCGCGTCGGCGGCCTGCTGCGCGATCTCGAGCCCCGTTGTCCCCTGACCGGCAATCACCAGCGGATCGTCGAAAGGCTTGACCAGCGTGAGGCCGCGTTCCTCCGCCATAGCCGCGCCGATGGCGTCGCGGTCCTCGGTCATGCGGTCATAAAGCACGACCTCGGCCCCAAGTGCGCGGGTGTTGGCGATCTTCAGACGGGGGGCGTCGGCGGGCATAATGATCACCGCAGGCACCCCGTGCAGCTTGGCCGCATAGGCGACTCCTTGGGCGTGGTTGCCACTGGAAAAGGCGATGACCCCCTTGGCGCGCACGGAGGGCTCCAGTGCCGACACCGCCGACCAGCCGCCGCGAAACTTGAAGCTGCCGGTGTGTTGCAGGCACTCGGGCTTGACCCAAACGCGCCGCCCCGCGATGTCATCCAGAAACGGAGAGTTCAGCAAAGGCGTGCGCCGCACGTGCCCCTCCAGCCGCCGCGCTGCCGCGCGGATCATGTCGATATTCATTGCATCTTCCCGATCCATTCGTTCAAGGCCGCAACCGCCTCTGGTTCGTCCAGAAACGGAATATGCCCACGTCCCGGCACCCGCGCGACCACCATATCGGGGCGGCGGCGTTCCATCTCTTGCAAGGTTTCCTCGCTCAGCAGATTGGACGCCATGCCACGGATGCAGGCAATCGGCAGCCCGTCAAGCGCGTCAAAGAACGGCCACAGGTCGGGGGAGGGGGCGGAGAACGCCTTGGCCACCGCATCACGCAGGTGCTTGTCATACGTGATCTGCAAGCCGCTTTCGCTCTGGGTGTAATGCTTTTGCGCCTCTTCCATCCAACGGCTGTCGGGCACGCCATCAAATTCGGGAAACACACGCGGCATGGCGGCGGCGGCCTCGGCATGGGTCTTGGCAGCAGGATTGCGGCCGATATAGCCCATGATGAAATTCAGCCCCTGCGGGTCAATATGCGGGCCAACGTCGTTAAAGGCGACGCCCAGCAACCTATCCTTGGCTCCCTTGGCCAGCCCCAATGCATTCAGCCCCCCGCGCGAGGTGCCAAGCACGGCGGCCTTGTCGATGCCAAGATGATCCAGCAGCTCCAGCGCATCACGACATTCAACCGGGGGGGAGTAGTGTGACCAGTCGGGGTCGAAGTCAGAGCGCCCGCGCCCGCGATAGTCCATCTTGATCAGCCTCACGCCCTTCAGATGGGGGGTGACATAGTCGAAATCCGCTGTGGTCCGGGTCAATCCTGCAAGACAGAGAATCGGCAGACCCGCCCCTTCGTCAGTGAAATAGAGCGATAGCCCGTCGGATGTGGTGAAATGAGCCATTATACGCCTGCCAGTTCTGGGATGCCGTTGAGGTCCTGCAGCACATGGGCCGGTTGCCACGGCAGCCGGTCCATCGGCTCTCCCGCGCGGTTGACCCAAGCGGTGGTAAAGCCAAAGCCTGTCGCCGCCGCCGCATCCCATCCGTTGGACGAGACGAACAACACCTCGGAGGTCGCGCAGGCAAAGCGCTGACCGACCAGTTCATAGACTTTCGTATGTGGCTTGAAGACGCCGACGCTTTCCACCGACAGCACCGCATCCAGCGTGTCACCCAGATTGGCGGAAGAAACCGCACCGTCCAGCATGGCTGGTGATCCGTTCGACAAGATCGCGGTATTCAGCCCAGCTTCCTTTAGCGTTTTCAGCATCTTGGGAACTTCGGGGAAGGCCTGCAGCTCCCAGTAAAGCGCCAGCAGGCGTTCGCGCAGGGCAGGGTCGTTATCGTTTCCGGTCTTTTCCAGTGCCCAGTCCAGACCTTCTTGGGTGACCTGCCAGAAATCATCGTGTTTACTGGTGACAGCGCGCAGCCAGGAATAGCCAAGCTGCTTTTGCCGCCAATGTTCGGCGACCTGCGGCCAGCTGTCTTTTATCGCTGCAAAATCCGGCTCTGACGCGGCTTGTCGTGCGGCTGCGGCCACATCGAACAAGGTGCCATATGCGTCGAACACGCATGTTGTAATCGCCATGATTTCCCCCCTGAATATTTCTTTCGCAAGACTGTCACGACCCGTCACGACAGAAAAGGCCGAAAAACTGGCCTCATGGGGGTTTACGACGGGACGCAGGCTTGAAACACTGCGCGCCGAACCCGGAGCACCCGCGCAGATACGCGGCCTCCTGTATTTTCCCTTTATGGATCGGAGCTTTCTATGACGCAGGTTAAATCCGGCGATACTGTTGCTATTCACTACACTGGTACCCTGCTTGACGGCAGCACCTTCGACAGCTCGGAAGGGCGCGAGCCTTTGGAGTTCACGGTCGGGTCCGGCCAGATCATCCCCGGCCTCGACAGCGCGATGCCCGGCATGGAAGTCGGCGACAAGAAAGTCGTCAAGATCGGCAGCGCAGAGGCCTACGGCGATGTGAACCCCGAGATGCGTCAGGCCGTGCCACGCGAAGGCATCCCTGCGGATATCCCGCTGGAAATCGGCACGCAACTGCAGATGCAAACCCCGGACGGGCAGGCGATGCCGGTGATGGTTGTCGAGGTTGACGACGCCACTGTGACACTTGACGCCAACCACCCGCTGGCGGGCAAAGACCTGCAGTTCGACATCGAACTGGTAAAAATCGCCTGAACCAGGCCCATACAGTCCGGCGCTTTTGATCGCGCCGGACTGTCTTGCTCCAAGAAACCGCTCGAAACCTCGCGCGCCGCGCAGTAAGCAGCGGTCATGGACAGTCAAAACACCTTCGACATTTTTATCGTGGCCACCCCCGGTCTGGAAGACATGCTTCTCGCCGAGGTGACAGAAAAAGGCTTTGCCAATCCTGTGGCCTCGCCCGGCGGGATCACGGTGCAGGGCGGCTGGCCCGAGGTCTGGCGCGCGAACCTGCAACTGCGCGGAGCCTCGCGCGTGCTGGCGCGGATCGGGTCCTTCATGGCGTTCCATCTGGCGCAGCTGGACAAACGCGCGCGCAAGTTCCCCTGGGGCGATGTGCTGCGCGCCGATGTGCCGCTGCGGGTGCAGGTGACCACGAAAGCCTCTAAAATCTATCACGCCGGTGCCGCGACCCAGCGGATTGAAACCGCCTTGCGCGAAAGCCTCGGGGTCACGATCTCGCCCGAGGCGGCTCTCGTGCTCAAGGTTCGGATCGACGACAATGTGGTGACCATCAGCCTCGATACCTCGGGCGATGCGCTGCACAAGCGCGGCCACAAGGAAGCCGTGGGCAAAGCGCCGATGCGCGAAAACCTGGCCTATCTGATGCTACGTCAAGCGGGGTACACGGGCACCGAGACGGTGGTCGATCCGATGTGCGGCTCAGGGACCTTCGTGATCGAGGCGGCCGAGATCGCCATGGGCCTCAACCCCGGGCGCTCGCGCCCTTTCGCTTTCGAAGACCTCGCGAGCTTTGACGCTGCACAATGGGCCGCCATGCGCGACACTCCCACCACATCCACGTCGCTGCGTTTCTATGGTTCCGACCGTGACGCGGGTGCCGTCCGGATGAGCCGTATGAATGCCGAACGGGCAGGGGTGGCCGATGCCGTAACCTTCGAAAACCACGCCGCGGGGGAGCTGTCCCCGCCCGATGGCCCCCCCGGCCTTGTCATGGTGAACCCGCCCTACGGCGGGCGCATCGGCAACAAGAAACTGCTTTATCCGCTGTATGGCACGCTCGGCCAAACGCTGCTCACGCGCTTCAAGGGCTGGCGCGTCGGCCTTGTCACGTCCGAGCCGCCCTTGGCCAAAGCCACCGGCCTGCCGTGGAAACCCCAAGGTCCCGCCATCGCCCATGGCGGCATGAAGGTCTGGCTCTATCAAACCCCGCCCCTACGGTAAACGCGACGGCCCTTTCCAGACGCGACGGCCTATTTCCAAATGGTCTGAAATCCCGGGGGCCGGGGCAGAGCCCCGTAAATAGAACTTTGTGGCAGAGCCCCGGAAATAGAATTTGTGGCAGCGCCCCGGTCCGCCAGTACCGTCAAAGATTCTCCGCCTGCGGCATCCCCAGCACATGGAACCCGCCATCCACGCGGATAATCTCGCCCGTTGTGCAAGCACCGGCATCCGAGGCCAGATAGACCGCGGTCCCGCCAACCGCTTCCAACGTCGCATTGGCGCGCATGGGGGCGTTTGTGTCGGTGTGTTTATAGGTCTTGCGCGCCCCGCCAATCGCGGCACCCGCAAGCGTTTTCATCGGGCCGGGGCTGATCGCGTTGACGCGGATGCCTTCGGGGCCCAGATCATTCGCCAGATAGCGCGTGGCGCTTTCCAATGCGGCCTTTGCCACGCCCATGACGTTGTAGTTGGGCGTCACGCGGTTTGATCCCATATAGGTCAGCGTCAGCAGGGTGCCGCCATTCTCGACCATCAGCGGGTGCGCACGGCGGGCGATCTCGATGAAGGAATAGGCCGAGATATCCATCGAGTTCTTGAAGTTCGCGCGGCTGGTGTTCAGGAATCGGCCAGTCAGCTCGGACTTGTCGGAAAAGGCGATGGCGTGGACGACGAAATCGATCGTGGGCCAACGCGCGCCCAATTGGTCAAACGCGGCATCAAGCGAGGCGTCGTCGGTGACATCGACATCGACCATGAAGTCCGACCCGACGCTTTCGGCCAAGGGCTTGAGGCGCGAGCCAAAGGCATCGCCTTGATAGGTGAACGCCAGTTCCGCACCGGCTTCAGCCATCGCCTTGGCAATGCCCCAAGCGATGGAGCGTTCGTTCGCGACACCCATGATCAGGCCGCGTTTTCCTTTAAGCATGTCTGACATCTGCTGCCCTTACTCTTGGAATTTGGAAAGGATCATCGATCCGTTGGTGCCGCCGAACCCGAAGGAGTTGGTCATCACAGAATCCAGACCGGCATTGTCCACACGCTCCAGCGCGATTTCGGACGGGTCCAGTTTCGGGTCCAGATCAACGACGTTGATGGATTTGGCGATAAAGTCATTCTTGAGCATCAGCAGGCAGAAGATCGCCTCGAGCGCGCCGGCAGCGCCTTGGGCGTGGCCGGTCATCGACTTGGTCGAGCTGACGGGGGGCGTGCTGCCCTGGCCAAAAACGCGACGGACCGCTTCGATCTCGCCCACGTCGCCGACCGGTGTGGAGGTACCATGCGCGTTGATATAGCCGACCTTGCGGCCCTCGGGCAGGGTTTCCAGTGCCAAGCGCATGGCGCGTTCGCCGCCCTCGCCGGACGGGGCCACCATGTCGTGACCATCGGATGTCGCCGCATAGCCGGTGACTTCGGCATAGATCGTGGCACCGCGCGCCTTGGCGTGCTCAAGCTCTTCGAGCACCAGCATGCCGCCGCCGCCCGAGATGACGAACCCGTCGCGGTTGGCGTCAAAGGCGCGGCTCGCGGTTTCGGGGGCGTCGTTATATTTACTGCTCATCGCGCCCATGGCGTCGAACAGGCAGGACAGCGTCCAGTCAAGCTCTTCGCCGCCGCCAGCGAACATCACGTCCTGTTTGCCCAGCATGATCTGTTCCGCCGCGTTGCCGATGCAATGCAGCGAGGTAGAGCAGGCCGAGGTGATGGAATAGTTGATGCCCTTGATCTTGAAGGCGGTGGACAGGTTCGCGCTGACGGTGGAGGACATGCATTTCGGCACGGCAAACGGCCCGATCCGCTTGGTCGCGCCGGTGTCACGCACCACGTTATGCGCGGTGAACAGCGCCGATGTCGACGGCCCGCCAGAGCCCGCCACAAGGCCGGTGCGCGGGTTGCTGATCTGGTCTTCGCTCAGGCCCGCATCCGCGATGGCCTGCTGCATGGCGATATAGGCATAAGCCGCACCGCCGCCCATGAAACGCAGCGCGCGTTTGTCGATGTGGTCGGCCACATCAATCTTGAGCGTCCCTGCAACGCGGCTGCGAAAGCCGTGCTCTGTCATTTCGGGGCTGGCGGCGATGCCGCTGGTCCCGTCTTTCAGCGATGCCAGAACTTCTTCTGCATTGTTTCCGATGGACGAGACAATTCCCAATCCTGTGACGACGACGCGGCGCATGGGCTGCACTCCCTTGATCTGTGTGGGGCGGGTGCCCTCTTGATGCTGCGCGGCCCGCACGCTTGTCGCGGGGCCGCACGTTCGTTTCCCGTTTGCCGCCTATGGGGCGACAAATCAAGTCATCAGTCTGTCTGGATGATCAGCAAGGTGATCCGAGCGATGATCTGACGGGTGGGCTTAGCTCTCGCTCAGCGCGACCTTCATGTCCTTGACCTGATAGATCACTTCGCCGTCGGCTTCGACGATGCCATCGGCAACGCCCATGGTCAGGCGACGGGTCTGGATCGCTTTGGTAAAGTCGATCTTGTAGGTCAGCATCTTGCGGTCAGGGCGTACCATGCCGGTCAGCTTCACTTCGCCCACGCCAAGCGCATAGCCGCGCCCCTGCCAGCCGCGCCAGCCAAGGTTAAAGCCGGTCAGCTGCCACAGACCATCCAGGCCAAGGCAGCCGGGCATGATCGGGTTGCCGGGGAAGTGGCAGTCAAAGAACCACAGGTCCGGCGTGATGTCGAATTCCGCTGTGATGTGGCCTTTGCCATGGGCACCGCCGTCAGCCGAGACATCTGTGATCCGGTCCATCATCAGCATCGGCGGGGCGGGCAGCTGCGCATTGCCTTCGCCGAAAAGCTCGCCACGGGCGCATTTGAGCAGGGCTTCTTTGTCAAAGCTGGTGGGGTAGTCGGCCATATTATCGCGGCTCCTGAGGGCTGAATTTCAAATCCCGGCAGGTTTAGCATTGCGCGCCGCAGGCCCGCAAGGGCGCAGGCACACCGCATTTACGCGACGGCGAAAGGCGGCGCTGGCAAGAGTTTCCGGATTTCCGTTTGAAAACCGCCCCCATTGCCCCTTATATATAGCGCATGAGAGGTACTTATAGCCAATGACCCAAACAACACAGCAGATCAGTTCTGAGTGGCTTGCCAAAGCGGGCCTGCGCCCCACGCGGCAGCGCATGACGCTGGCGCATCTGTTGGTGGGCGACGGTCAGCACCGGCATGTCACCGCCGAAAGCCTGTTTGACGCGGCCAAGGGGCAGGGCGATGCCGTGTCGCTGGCAACGGTCTACAACACCCTGCGCGCCTTTTGCGACGCGGGGCTGATGCAGGAAGTCACGGTTGATGGGTCCAAAAGCTATTTCGATACCAACACCCATGATCACCCCCATTTTTTCTGGGAGGACGAGGCACGCCTGTCCGATGCGCCCTCTGACCAATTGGTGATCGCGCAGTTGCCCGACGCCCCCGAAGGGGCCGAGATCGCCTCGGTCGATGTGGTGATCCGTCTGCGCCGCAAGGGCTAGGGCCATTCGGTCTGGGATACGGTTTTTACCGGTCCCCTGCGTTCAGAACCACTGCCCCGGTTCCATCAACCCCAGATCCAGCAGTTGGCGAGAATGCCATTCAAACGGCGCGGAGTTGTGCCATTTGAAGCTGGCGATACTATCCCTGCTGCCCGGGTTGGACTTGAGCGCCTTGGCCGTGCGGAAAGAACAGATCGACGCCGTGATATTGTGGTGCCACGGGCAGGCGTAGGTGTTGTATTCTTCATCCGTGAAGGTGTGATCGTCCCGCATCCGCAAGCCGGGCTTGGCGCGGAACAGCGAGATACGATCGATCTTGCGCCGCGCGGCGGGCACATGTTCCTCGAACCGCCAACGCAATCCGCCAAAGAAATCAAGCTGCCGTTCCTTGGGATGGTTGTCCGGCGTGCCGTCAGGCCGCGCCAGCGCGTAATAGCCGGACCGGTCCAGAAAGGCGTTGTCCAGCGATACCGCGTTCGGAGCGGCACCTAGATCATCTGCATAAAGATCAACGACATAGGTGAGCATTGCATCGCGGCGCTCTTCTGTGTGAAAGGCCAGCAACTCCCCCACTGTGCGCGTCTCGCAGAAAGGGTAGAACAGATATTCGGCGTTGTAGCAGGTATAAAGCCATTGCCCCGGTGCGGCCTCGATCACGGCGTTTACGGCATTTTCCAGCGCGCCCTCGCGGTCCATGTCGTAATCCACGCGCAGCACGCCTTTGCTTTCGGCGACATCACGGGCCAGCACGAAGCTGGCGGGCATAAAGGCGACAACGGTGGCAAAGCCAAGCTGCTGGTGGTGGCGCAGGGTCGTCTCGATCTCTATCGCGTCCTCGACCATGATGAGGGCAATGGGCCCCTTGCTCAGCACCGCTTTGCTGTCACTGATAAAATGGTCAAGACTGCGGTACTGCATGACACCCCGGCTCTATTTGTACTGTGCCCTAAATCTGTCAAATCGGGACGCATTGCAAGAGAACGCTGGCGCTGTTAGACCGCGCTTTTGCACCTTTGATCAACGGACCCTGCCATGACCGCGCCAAAAAAGCTGTTCATCAAGACCTACGGCTGCCAGATGAATGTCTACGACAGTGAACGTATGGCCGAGTCTCTGGGCGATAACTACGTCGAGACAAAGACCGCAGCTGACGCCGATATGATCCTGCTGAACACCTGTCACATCCGTGAAAAGGCAGCAGAAAAAGTCTATTCCGAACTGGGCCGCCTGAAGCCTCTTAAGGAACTGAACCCCGATCTGAAGATTGGCGTCGCAGGCTGTGTGGCGCAGGCCGAAGGGGCCGAGATCATGCGCCGTCAGCCGGCCGTTGATCTGGTCGTGGGGCCGCAATCCTATCACCGCCTTCCCGCGATGGAGGCGCGCGTGCGCTCTGGCAAAACCGCGCTTGATACGGATTTCCCCGAAGAGGATAAATTCGAAAAGCTGAAAGGCCGCGGCAAAGCGACGCGTGCGCCTTCTGCGTTTCTGACCGTGCAGGAAGGCTGCGACAAATTCTGCGCCTTCTGCGTGGTGCCCTATACCCGCGGGGCCGAAGTCTCGCGCCCCGCGACCCGCGTGCTGACCGAAGCGCGCGAACTGGTAGAACGCGGCGTGCGCGAAGTCACCCTGCTGGGTCAGAATGTCAATGCCTATCACGGCGTGGGGGAAGAGGGGGCGGATTACACGCTCGCCCGCCTGATCAAGGAGTTGGCCAAGATCGACGGGCTAGAGCGTATCCGCTACACCACCAGCCACCCCAACGATATGGACGACGCGCTGATCGCCGCCCATGGCGAGATCGACAAGCTGATGCCCTATCTGCACCTGCCCGTGCAATCCGGCTCGGACCGTATCCTCAAGCGGATGAACCGCAGCCACACCGCCGAAAGCTATCTGCGGCTGATCGAACGCATCCGCGCCGCGCGCCCCGATATCGTGATGTCGGGTGATTTCATCGTCGGCTTCCCCGAAGAAACCGACGCGGATTTCGAAGCCACGATGGAGCTCGTCCGCGAGGTGAAATACGGCTACGCCTATTCGTTCAAATACTCGACCCGTCCCGGCACCCCCGCCGCCGAACGCCCGCAGGTAGAACCCGCCATAGCTGACGAACGCCTCCAGCGCTTGCAAGGGCTGATCACCGGTCAACAGCGCGAGATCCAGAACAGCATGGTGGGGCGCGATGTTTCTGTTCTTGTCGAAAAAACGGGCCGCGAGGCTGGGCAGATGGTGGGGAAATCCGAATACCTCCACTCTGTGCATATCGACGAGGCGCAGGCCGAAATTGGCGACGTTGTCCGCGTCAGAATCGTTGATGCCAAAACCAATTCGCTGACGGCACGTCAGATTTAGGTGTCACCGGCCGCGATTTGCCCGCAATGATTGTAGACCAAAACGACTGCAATGGCCGGAAAATGGCGTAAGTGTGGCAGTAATATAGTAAATATGGCCGCATTCGCGCTTCACAGAAGCGCGTTTACCTCTTAATCTCACAACATATAGCGGACGACCGTGGTGCCTGGGGTATCTGTGGGTCTTCCGACTGGGGGACAGTAAGAAAAGGACGAGGGCTGTGTTTAATACAATTTCCAAGGGGCTACGGCTGTTTGCGGGCACGATGATTGCCGCAACATTCGTGCTTCAGGCATCTGCTGCCGATGCACAAACAAGATCTCAACAGGGCCGCGACAAGGGCCAGTATATTCCAACGATCTGGGTTGACCCCGATGGGTGTGAACATTGGGTCATGGATGACGGTGCCGAAGGCTATATGACACCGCATGTCACCCGTCAGGGTATTCCGGTCTGCCGCCGGGGTAACGTCTGCGGCGTGATGAATACGGACCAGTTTTTCAACACCGACAGCTACCGTGTGCACCCGCAGGGCCGCGCCCGTCTGGCTGAATTCTTCAAGACCACGGGTGCCGTGTCCTATATCATCAGCGGGCACACAGACAGCCGCGCGTCGGATGCCTATAACATGAAGCTGTCGCTGAACCGTGCCAATGCGGTTGCCAGCATCGCCCAGCAATCGGGGGCCCGCATCGCGGATGTCCGCGGCTATGGCGAACGGATGCCAGCGGCGTCCAATGGCACAGCGGGCGGTATGGCCAAGAACCGCCGCGTCGAAATCATCTGCATTCGCTAAGGGGACAGTAACGTGATGAAAGCTAAGATTATGATGGTCACCGCCTGCGCCCTGACACTGGGTGCCTGCGCTGACTACGAAGGCCGGGGCTATCCCGCCGATAAAACCGTCGACCGTGGCTTTGACAAAAAGCACCTGAGCCAGCTTCAGGCCGGCATCTGGGTCGATCCCAATGGCTGCGACCACTGGATCATCGACGACGGCGTCGAAGGCTACCTGAGCCAGCGACTGGACAAATACGGCAAGCCGGTCTGCTCTGGCGTGGCCCAGCCCACATATACGGCGGGCGACTTCAAAGGCGGCTCGCGCGTCCGAGATCCCAACTGATCTTGCGACCACTCCTGCACATAGGATCGGGCCGGCGCGTTTTACGCTCCGGCCCTTTTTTGTCGGCTCAAAGGGGTACATAGTTTGAATATGGGACCCATATTAATCCAAAGACACCTCCAATTAGGAAAACGCTTTGCCATCTAGTGACACAATGACGCCTCCCGCTTCTCACGCGCAGCAGCTTGAATTTCCGGACAACCGGCTTCTGATCGATCTCTGCGGCCCCTATGACGCCAACCTGACCGCCGTAGAGACGGCGCTTGAGGTCCAGATCGTGCGTCGGGGCAACCACCTGTCGGTGATGGGAGAGGAAGACGCGACCACCCGCGCGGCCTCAGTGCTCGAAGGGCTTTACGCCCGACTGGAAGGCGGGCGCAGTGTGGAGCCCGCCGATGTCACCAGTTTGCTACGCATGGGCAATTCAGCGGCTGGGACGGGGGTGCGCCCGGGTGACCAGATCGAGATGCCGAATTTGGGCGGCGTCGAAATCCAGACCCGCAAGAAACGCGTCGAACCCCGCACGGCTGCGCAGAAAGCCTATGTGCAATCACTGTTCGACAACGAACTGGCCTTCGGCATCGGCCCTGCCGGTACGGGTAAAACCTATCTTGCGGTGGCCGTCGGCGTGTCGATGTTCATTGGTGGCCACGTGGACCGCATCATCCTGTCGCGCCCTGCCGTTGAGGCGGGGGAGAAGCTGGGCTACCTGCCCGGTGACATGAAGGACAAAGTCGATCCCTACATGCAGCCCCTTTATGACGCGCTGAATGATTTCTTGCCCGGCAAGCAACTGGCCAAGCTGATCGAAGAGAAAAAGATCGAGATCGCCCCGCTCGCCTTCATGCGCGGGCGGACCCTGTCCAACGCCTTTGTTGTGCTGGACGAGGCGCAGAACGCGACCTCGATGCAGATGAAGATGTTCCTGACCCGTCTGGGCGAAGGCTCGCGGATGGTGATCACCGGTGACCGGACCCAGATCGACTTGCCACGCGGCGTGCCATCGGGCTTGCAAGACGCGGAACGGCTGCTCAAGACGATCCCCAAGATCAGCTTTAACTACTTCACCTCGAAAGACGTGGTGCGGCACCCGCTCGTGGCCGCGATCATCGAAGCCTATGAAGCAGATGCAGGCCACGCGTGATGCCCGGCTGCTTCATTTTGCCAGATAAACTCCGGGGGGACGGGGGCTGGCCCCCGGTGGGGCGCTGATGCAGGCGCTTGACGTGATAGAGGAAGACCCCCGTTGGGCCGGTCTGGACCTTGATACCCTATGCCCCCGCGCGATGCGCGCCACATTGGCGCATCTGTCGCTGGATGCCGACACCGCCGAGGTGACGGTGCTGGCCTGCGACGATGCACATATCGCCACGTTGAACGCAGATTTCCGTGACAAGCCCACGCCGACAAATGTGCTCAGCTGGCCGGCCGAGGAACGCGGAGCCGCGCGCGACGGCGAACTTCCGCTACCGGTCACGCCGGGGTTCGACAATATGCTGGAACTGGGCGACATCGCGATTTCATATGACACCTGCCACGCCGAGGCAGAGGCCGCAGGCCGCCCGATGGCCGATCACGTGACCCATTTGATCGTGCACGGGCTGCTTCACCTGTTGGGATATGACCACGAACGGGACGGGGATGCGACCTTGATGGAACGGTTAGAGGTAGAAATACTTGGCAAACTGGGGTTGGATGACCCATATAGAGACGACGCAGTGCAACCGCCTGCCTAAACACATAAAGACAGGACCCGATGGGCGACACAGACGGATCATCTGAGGCGGCGCAGAGCGCGCAGTTGGAAGACATCATACCGGCCTCCGAGGCCGAAGAAACCGAAGACACCCCGAAATCCGGTGGCTTCTTTTCCCGGGTCATGGGCGCACTCAGCGCGTCGGACAACGAGGAAGAGGAGGAGATCACCGCGGCACAGGCTGACAGGCTGTCGACCCGCGGCATGATGAACCTGCGCCGGATGCGGGTGGATGATGTGGCGGTGCCCAAGGCGGATATCACCGCCGTGCCGGTGACCTCGACGCTGGATGAACTGGTCGGCGTGTTCAAGGACAGCGGTCTGACGCGCCTGCCGGTGTATGACGGCACGCTCGATACCCCCGTTGGCATGGCCCACCTCAAGGATCTGGCGCTGACCCACGGCTTTAACGGCCGAAACACCGAATTTGACCTTCAGGCGATGCTGCGTCCCTTGCTGTTCGTGCCGCCGTCCATGACCATCGGCGTCTTGCTGACCAAGATGCAGGCCGAACGGCGCCATATGGCGCTGGTAATTGACGAATACGGCGGGGTCGACGGGCTGGTCACGATCGAGGATCTGATCGAACAGGTCATCGGCGAGATCGAAGACGAACACGACGTGGACGAAGGCAAATATTGGACGGTCGAAAAGCCCGGCTGCTACCTCGCGCTGGCCAAGACACCCTTGGATGACTTCGAGGCCGAGATTGGCCATTCGCTGACCGACCACGATGATGTTGACGAAGAAGAGATCGACACGCTTGGCGGGTTGGTCTTCATGCTGTCGGGACGGGTGCCGGCACGTGGCGAAGTGGTCGTGCATCCCGATGGCCCCGAGTTCGAGGTGATCGACGCCGATCCGCGCCGGATCAAGCGTTTGCGCGTGCGTATGGCCGGAACTCACTGATGACTTTGCGCAGTGCCGCTTGGATGCGGTTCGGTGCCGCGGTGCTTGCGGGAGGTGTCGCGGCCTTTGGGCAGGCACCCTATGATTTGCCGTTGGTCTTGCTGGCTGCATTTGCGGCTGTTCTGTTGATCTACCGTGCTGCTGCAACGCCCCGGCAGGCCGCAGCGATCGGGTGGGGCTTTGGCTTTGGCTACTTCTTGCATGGATGGTCGTGGCTGGTATCGCCCTTCATGGTCGACCCTGAACGCTATGCCTGGATGGCACCTTTTGCTGTGGTGGGGCTGACGGGCGGTTTGGCGTTGTATTGGGCTTTGGCGTTCTACCTGTCCCGCCGGTTGTCGGCACAGGTCTGGCCGCTGATCTTCGTCCTGCCCGTCGCGGAAATGCTGCGCGGTTATCTGTTCACCGGCTTCCCGTGGGGGATGTTCTCTCAGTCTTTGGTCAACCATTGGCCGGGGCAGGGGCTTGCGCTGGTGGGGCCCTACGGCATGACCCTTGCCTTTGTCGCGCTGGCTGTGGCGATGGTGCAGCGCGCGCGGGGCACATTGCTGCGGCAGGGCGCTGTCTGGGGCGCGCGGGTCTTGGGTGTGGCGGCGTTGACGGTGCCCTTTGGAGGGGGCGACGCTCCAATCACGGACCATATGATCCGTATGGTGCAGCCGAACGCGGCGCAGAAAGACAAATGGGACCCCGTCAAAATTCCCGAATTCTTTGATCGTCAGCTGGCGCTGACCGCTGCACCGCCTGCGCAGGGGGATGCGGCGCCTGATCTGATACTCTGGTCCGAAACCGCCATCGCGTGGCCGCTTGATTTGGCCCATGGCGCGCTGACCTATATCAGCGAAGCCGCCGCTGGTACGCCTGTGGTGCTGGGGGTGCAGCGGCGCGACGACATGGCCTATTACAACTCGGCCGTGGTGCTGGGGCCAGACGCCGAGGTTGTGCAGACCTATGACAAGCACCACCTCGTGCCCTTTGGCGAATATATCCCCTTTGGCGATCTGTTGGGCCGTGTCGGTCTGCGCGGCATGGCGGCGCAGTTTGGCAGCGGGTTTTCCTCGGGTCCGGGGGCAGATCTGATGGATCTGGGGCCCTTGGGCCAGGCGCTGCCCCTGATCTGCTACGAGGCCGTCTTTGCGCGGGACGTCAACGCTGCACCGGCGCGGCCCGCGTTCTTGATGCAGCTCACGAATGATGCGTGGTTCGGCAAGGGGCAGGGGCCGTTGCAGCATCTGGCTCAGGCCCGGATGCGCGCGATAGAGCAAGGTCTGCCCATGGCACGCGTCGCCAACACGGGCGTTTCGGCGATGATTGACCCCTGGGGCCGCATCACAAAGAGTTTGGCTTTGAACGAGGCAGGCTTTCTGGATGCCCCGCTGCCCGCCCCACGCCCTGCGACACCCTATAGCAGATGGGGCGAATGGCCGTTTCTTTTCATCACTTTGGCGGGGTTTGCCCTTGTTATCCTGCGCCGACGACGCAACTTAAAGTTTGACCAAAGGGGCAGGCAAAGCTAAGCCCCGTTAATCGGCCACAACGGCTTCCTGACGTGGCTAAGAAATCTATTGGAGCACTAAATGTCCCGCAAAAACTACACGTTCACTTCGGAATCCGTTTCCGAGGGCCACCCGGATAAGGTCTGCGACCGGATTTCCGACGCCGTACTTGATGCCTTTCTGACCGAAGAACCCGAAGCGCGTGTCGCAGCGGAGACCTTTGCCACCACCAATCGCGTGGTCATCGGCGGCGAGGTTGGCCTGTCGAACAAGGACAAGCTGGATGAATACCTTGGCAAGATCGACGGCATCGCCCGCGCCTGCATCAAGGACATCGGCTACGAGCAGGATGAATTCCACCACGCCACCTGCGAGATCACCAACCTGCTGCACCCGCAGTCGGCGCATATCGCGCAAGGCGTAGACGCGTCAGGCGACAAGGAAGAAGGCGCGGGCGATCAGGGCATCATGTTCGGTTTCGCCACCAACGAGACGCCAGAGCTGATGCCGGCGCCGATCCACTATGCCCATGCGATCCTGCGCCGTCTGGCCGAAGTGCGCAAAGACGGGACAGAGCCGACATTGCGCCCCGACGCCAAAAGCCAGCTTTCCGTGCGCTATGAAGACGGCAAGCCTGTTGGCGTGTCCTCTATCGTCTTGTCGACGCAGCACGCCGATGCAGGCCAGACCAGTGCCGACATCCGCGACATCGTCGAACCCTATATCACCCAGGTTCTGCCCGAAGGCTGGATCACCCCCGACACCGAATGGTGGGTGAACCCGACGGGGACCTTTGTCATCGGCGGCCCTGACGGCGACGCGGGCCTGACCGGGCGCAAGATCATTGTGGATACCTATGGCGGTGCGGCTCCTCATGGGGGCGGCGCGTTCTCGGGGAAAGATCCGACGAAGGTTGACCGCTCTGCCGCCTATGTGGCGCGCTATCTGGCGAAAAACGTCGTGGCTGCCGGTCTGGCCGAAAGGTGTACGATCCAGCTGAGCTATGCCATCGGCGTGTCCAAGCCTCTGTCGATCTACTGCGATACCTATGGTGGCGACGCGGATGTCACGGATGCGGCGATTGAAAAGGCGATCCGTCAGATCATCGACCTGACACCGCGCGGCATCCGCGAGCATCTGCAGTTGAACCGCCCCATCTTTGAACGCACCGCGGCCTACGGCCACTTTGGACGCGCGCCCGAAGCGGATGGCGGCTTTAGCTGGGAAAAGACCGATCTGGTCGATGCGCTGAAGGCCGCGCTGTAAACACATGCTTCATGGTACAAGAAAGGGCAGCCCCAATGGGCTGCCCTTTTGCGTTGGTGGGGGCTGCTATAGATCCCCTAGGCCGGGGCGTTTGCCGATAGAGACGTGGTCGATATCTTCGGTCCGGAACCCTTTGATCAGCGAGGGGATCATCGCAAAGACCAGCAGGAAGATCGGCAAGCCGACGACGGTGATCACCTGTTGCAAGGCGGTCAGCCCCAAATCGCCTGCAAGGATCAGCAGCATCGCGGCGACCAGCCCTTCGGACACGCCCCAGAACACCCGCTGGCGGGTGGGGCCGGGTTCGGGCGAACCGGTGCACAACATGTCGACAACCAGCGACGCGGAATCCGAGGATGTTGCAAAGAAGATCGCCACCACCAGCACGGCGATACCCTGCACAATATCGGCGAAAGGGAAGCTTTCGAAAAACGCGAACATGGCAAGCGGGACGGAATCAGCCACAGCGGCGCTCAGCGAACCGGCCTGCGCGCCAAGAGCCGCGCGCGCGGCGGTGCCGATGCCGTCAATCTCCATCGCTTGCCAGCCGAAGATAGAGAACCAGATCAGCGTGAACAGGGACGGGGCCAGCAGCACGCCAAAGACGAACTCCCGTATCGTGCGCCCCCGCGAAATCCGCGCGACGAAAAGCCCGATGAAGGGCGACCACGTGACCGTCCAGGCCCAGTAGAACACCGTCCAGCTGCCTTGCCAGCCCCAATCCCCATTCGCGGGATTGGTATCGGCAAGCATATCATTCCAGAAGGCGAGCCGTGGCAGGTTGCTTAGGTACAGGCCAAAGGTCTCGACCATGCCGCGCAGCAGGAACAGGGTCGAACCGGTCACCAGCACAAAGACCATCAACGCCACGGCCATGCCGATATTGAGGTTGGACAGCAGCTTTACCCCCTTATCGAGCCCCGCCACGATAGACACCACGGCAACGGCGGTCAGCGCGGTCAGGATGCCGACCTGCAGCGGCACGCCGTCGTTCCACCCAAACAGCGCCGACAGACCCGCTGCGATCTGCGACGACCCCAGCCCAAGCGAGACCGCGACGCCGAACAGCGTGCCGAGGATCGACGCAATGTCGATCGCCTTGCCCCAAGGGCCGTGGATGCGCTCTTTCAACAGCGGGTAAAAGACCGAACTGACCCGCACGGGCAGATCATAGCGGTTGATGAAATAGGCAAAGGCAAGACCGGGCAGCGCGAAGATCGTCCAGGTGTGCAGCGCAAGGTGGTATGTGGCGATAGAGATGGCGTCTTGTGCGGCCTGTTCCGTGAAAGGTTCAACGCCGGGCAGGGGCGGGTCCGAAAAATGGCTGATCGGTTCGGCCACGCCCCAGAACATCAGCACGGTGCCGATGCCGCCCGCGAAAAGCATGGTGAACCACGACAGGTTTGTATACTCGGGACGGCTGTCGCGCGGGCCAAGGCGGATATGGCCGTGACGGCTCATCGCGGCCCAGATCAAAAAGCCCAGCCAGACGTTGACGCCAAGAATAAAGAACCACCCCAGATGCGATACGATCCAGGCGCGGCCTGCGGCGAAAGCATCCCCGATCGGTTCAGTGGCAAGGACAAGAGCCAGTACAAATAGGGCGGTACACAGGGCGGAAACAAAGAATATCGTAGGGTCCGTTCGTAGTCCTAGTCGGCTTGCCAGTTCCCGCATTCGCATGTCCTCCGCTGCATTATTATCGGTTCTTGGTCAGGTAGAACCCTGTGGCTCAACGTAAAGTCCCTGTGATCGTTCCGGGTTTGCTGCGCTTCACAGGGGCGGCACCGCCGTTGCGCAGGGCGCGCGTGGGCTTTTGCAGCGCGGGCTTACGCGAAATGTTGCGCCCGTCCCCCGCGCAGGCTAAAGCCAGCGCCATGACACATCCTGAACGCCCCCGCCGCAATTTCTACGGTCGCCTTAAAGGCAAATCGCTTAAGCAAAGCCAGAAAGGCTATATCGAAGAGGATCTAGAGGCGCTGTCGCCCGGTCCTGTCGATTGGGATGCGAACCCCGACCGTACACCGCTGGACCTGCCGACGCTGTTTGGCGGCAAACCCGTCTGGCTCGAGGTCGGCTTTGGCGGCGGCGAACATATGGTGCATCAGGCGGCGCAAAACCCTGACGTAGGCATCATCGGCTGCGAACCTTACATCAACGGGGTCGCGATGCTGTTGGGCAAGATCCGCCGCGCGGGTGTCGATAACGTGGCGATCCACCCCGGCGATGCACGCGATATCTTTGACGTGCTGCCAGAGGCGTCGATTGACCGCGCTTTCCTGCTTTACCCCGATCCGTGGCCGAAAACGCGCCACCACCGTCGTCGCTTTGTGACGCCGGAACATCTTGAGCCGCTGGCAAAGGTGCTCAAGCCCGGCGCGATCTTTCGCGTTGCCACGGACATCGAAGACTATGTGCGCCAGACGCTTGAGCAGGTGCCGCGTCACGGGTTCGAATGGCTGGCGGAACGCCCCGGCGACTGGAAAGAGCCGTGGGGCGACTGGATTTCCACCCGCTACGAACAAAAAGCCCTGCGCGAAGGGCGCGTGCCGCACTACCTGACTTTCCGCAAGACCTAAGCGGGCGGGCGCGGGCAAGAACGCTGGCGATGGACGGGGCGGGATCGCTGGTTTAAGACGGGCTTTCAGGAAGTTTTTTTGAGGGTTATCCATGTCCAGCCACGCCACGCCCGTCCCGATGACCTCTACCGCATGCGGCCCGCTGTCCGGCGTGGCCGAGGTGCCGGGGGACAAGTCGATCTCGCACCGGTCCTTGATTCTGGGCGCGATGTGCATCGGCGAAACCACCATCAGCGGATTGCTTGAAGGCGACGACGTGCTGGACACGGCCAAGGCGATGCAGGCCTTTGGCGCGGAAGTGACCAATATGGGCGGCGGCAACTGGTCTGTGCGCGGTGTGGGCGTGGGCGGTTTTGCCGAACCGGACGGGGTGATCGACTGCGGAAACTCGGGCACGGGCGTGCGCTTGATCATGGGCTCAATGGCGACCTCCCCCATCACCGCGACATTCACCGGCGACGCCAGCCTGAACGGCCGCCCCATGGCACGGGTCACCGATCCGCTGGCCTTGTTCGGCACGCAATCTGTCGGGCGCAAGGGCGGACGCCTGCCGATGACCATCGTGGGGGCGGCTGACCCTGTGCCCGTGCGCTACACCGTGCCAGTGCCGTCCGCGCAGGTGAAATCCGCCGTCTTGCTGGCAGGGCTGAACGCGCCCGGCAAGACCGTCGTGATAGAGGCCGAGGCCACGCGCGACCATACGGAGCGGATGTTGGCGGGCTTCGGTGCCGAGATCTCGGTGGAAGACACGGATGAGGGCCGTGTGATCACTATGACCGGCCAGCCGGAGCTACAGGCCCAGCATGTTGATGTGCCGCGCGATCCGTCCTCGGCTGCGTTTCCGGTCTGTGCTGCCTTGATTGTGCCGGGCTCCGACGTGCTGGTGCCGGGGATCGGGCTGAATCCGACACGGGCAGGGCTGTTCACCACACTGCGCGAGATGGGGGCCAATCTGACCTATGAGAACGAGCGGACCGAGGGCGGCGAGCCTGTCGCCGACCTGCGCGCCAAATTCTCGCCCGACCTCAAAGGGATCGAGGTGCCGCCAGCGCGCGCGGCGTCGATGATCGACGAATATCCGGTGCTTTCTGTCGTGGCCGCCTTTGCGCAGGGCCAGACCATGATGCGCGGCGTGAAAGAGCTGCGGGTCAAGGAAAGCGACCGGATCGACGCGATGGCCAAGGGGTTGCGCGCCAACGGGATCGAAGTGGACGAGGGCCCCGATTGGTGGGCGGTCACCGGACGGGGGCACGGGAACGTGCCGGGCGGGGCCACCTGCGCCAGCCAGCTGGACCACCGCATCGCGATGTCCTTTATGATCCTTGGCATGGCCGCAACCTCGCCTGTCAGTGTGGACGACGGGTCGCCAATCACCACGTCTTTCCCGATCTTCGAGCCGCTGATGAAACGCCTTGGCGCGGATGTGACGCGGGGGGGGGCGTGATGCTGGGCTTTACCGTTGCGATTGACGGGCCGGCTGCGGCGGGCAAGGGCACCGTCGGGCGCGCTGTTGCGGCGCATTTCGGTTTTGCGCATCTGGACACTGGCCTGCTCTATCGCGCCGTAGGGGCGAAAGTGCTGGAGGGCATGACCGCCGAAGAGGCCGCCTTGACCCTGCAAGCCGATGATCTTGAGAATGACCAGCTGCGCACCAATGCCGTGGCAGAGGCCGCGAGCCGCGCGGCTGCGATCCCCGCTGTGCGGGCCGCCTTGGTCGATTTCCAGCGCAGCTTTGCCATGCGGGCAGGGGGCGCGGTGCTGGACGGGCGCGACATTGGCACGGTGATCTGCCCCGATGCGCCGGTCAAGCTGTTCATTACCGCCACGCCCGAGGTCCGTGCACAGCGCCGCTTTGTCGAGCTTAGCGCCAAGGGGGCCGAGGTCACGCTGGAAGGGGTGCTGGCCGATGTGCAGGCCCGCGATGCCCGCGACAGCACCCGCGCCGAGGCACCGTTGAAGCCCGCCGAGGATGCAGAGCTGATGGATACCTCGACCATGGATATCGAGACAGCCGTGGCCCGCGCCATCGAACTGGTGGCCGCACGTAGACGTGACTAAACGCGGCGGAACGAATGTCGGTGCCCGACGTTGGTTTGGGATGTGTCTGGCGGTAGGCTGGGCACGATAGGAATAAACAAGAGGTGCTGACTATGAAGACCGCTCAAGACTATCTCGACGATGCGAATGCCGTTGTCCCCAAGATGGACGCCAAGGACGCGATTGCGAAACATGCCGAAGGCAAGGGTGTCTTTATCGACGTGCGCGATTCTGGCGACATCGCAAAAAGAGGGACCATCAAGGGCGCGCATCGTGTGCCGCGCGGCATGATCGAATTCCGCGCCGACCCCAACAAGGAAGAGATGTACAACCCGATCTTCGAAAAAGACGCGGAGATTTACCTGGTCTGCGGCGCGGGCGGTCAGGCCGCGCTGTCGGGTAAAACGCTGCACGACATGGGCTATACGAATGTCACCAACATCGGCGGTTTTCCCGGCTGGAAAGAGGCGGGCGGCCCGACTGAAAGCTGATCGCGCCACTACGCGGATGACCGAATGAGCAAGGGCAGACTACGGTCTGCCCTTTTTGCTGACATCGCCTTGTGTGAACAGGGGTTCACCCGTGCCAGCCCTTGCCTTTGCCCCGAAACAGGGCTATACGCGCGACTGTCTAAGGGGCGGATACACGTTTCGGGCGCGAAATATCAGGCAGGGTCGGTTTCATCCGGCCCTCTTTGTTTTGCGGATCGAATCCCATCGCGGATGACAATTTTAACCACAGACCGGCGGAGACAACCGCGCGGCCAGAAACCAAATGCTAAAGGAAAATCAAGCTACATGGCTATGAACTCAATGGAAGACTTCGAAGCACTTTTGGAAGAAAGCTTTGAAATGGACACGCCCGAAGAGGGCTCTGTTGTCAAAGGCAAGGTTATCGCGATCGAAGCGGGCCAAGCTATTATCGACGTAGGCTACAAGATGGAAGGCCGCGTAGAACTGAAAGAATTTGCCGAGCCTGGCGAAGCACCCAAAGTGGAAGTCGGCGACGAAGTCGAAGTATTCCTGCGTCAGGTAGAAAACTCCCGTGGCGAAGCTGTTATCTCGCGCGAGATGGCCCGTCGTGAAGAAGCCTGGGACCGTCTGGAAAAAGCCTATGCCGCAGAAGAGCGCGTTGAAGGCGCGATCTTTGGCCGCGTTAAAGGTGGCTTTACCGTTGATCTGGGCGGCGCAGTTGCCTTCCTTCCCGGTTCCCAAGTTGACGTGCGCCCCGTGCGCGATGCCGGCCCTCTGATGGGTCTGAAGCAGCCGTTCCAAGTTCTGAAAATGGACCGTCGTCGTGGCAACATCGTTGTATCGCGTCGTGCAATCCTTGAAGAATCCCGTGCCGAACAGCGTGCCGAAGTTATCGGCAACCTGACCGAAGGTCAGGAAGTTGACGGTGTGGTCAAGAACATCACCGAATACGGTGCCTTCGTTGATCTGGGCGGTGTTGACGGCCTGCTGCACGTCACAGACATGGCATGGCGCCGTGTGAACCACCCATCCGAGATCCTGTCGATCGGCGAAACCATCAAGGTTCAGGTCATCAAGATCAACAAAGAGACGCACCGCATCTCCTTGGGTATGAAACAGCTGCAAGAAGATCCATGGGATCTGGTTCAAGCCAAGTACCCGCTGGAATCCACGCACACTGGCCGTGTCACCAACATCACCGATTACGGTGCATTTGTTGAGCTGGAGCCAGGCGTTGAAGGTCTGGTTCACGTTTCCGAAATGTCCTGGACAAAGAAGAACGTACACCCCGGCAAGATCGTTTCCACCAGCCAAGAAGTCGAAGTCATGGTTCTGGAAATCGATGGCGCCAAGCGTCGCGTTTCCCTTGGTCTGAAACAGACCATGCGCAACCCATGGGAAGTGTTTGCTGAAACGCACCCAGAAGGCACCGAAGTTGAAGGCGAAGTCAAAAACATCACCGAATTCGGTCTGTTTGTTGGCCTGCCAGGCGACATCGACGGCATGGTTCACCTCTCTGACCTGAGCTGGGACCAGCGCGGCGAAGAAGCGATCCAGGACTACCGCAAAGGTGACACGGTTCAGGCCGTTGTTTCCGAAGTTGACGTGGAAAAAGAACGCATCAGCCTGTCGATCAAAGGTGTGGGCGGCGACAAGTTCGCAGAAGCAGTGGGCGGCGTGAAGCGCGGTTCCGTTGTGACTGTGACCGTGACCTCCATCGAAGACGGTGGCATCGAAGTCGAATACGAAGGCATGAAAGCCTTCATCCGTCGCTCCGATCTGTCGCGTGACCGTGCCGAACAGCGCCCCGAGCGTTTCTCGGTTGGTGACAAGGTTGACGTACGCATCACCAACGTTGACGCGAAAGCGCACCGTCTGGGCGTGTCGATCAAAGCACGTGAAATCGCAGAAGAGAAAGAAGCAGTCGAGCAGTATGGCTCCTCTGACTCCGGCGCATCCTTGGGTGATATCCTGGGTGCCGCTCTGAAAGGCGACGAATAAGCCTTAGCGCTTGTTGCACAGATCAGGGGCCTCGCAGTGCAGACTGCGGGGCCCTTTTTCGTTGCGAATCGCAATCTGTGGCGAGGGGCAAGGAAGGGCGGCTGGCAGCGCTATTCCGGGTGGTTGCGTGAAATGTGGCTAAAAAATGACTGGAAAACAGCGACTTCCCGCTACTTAATCGCAATAATAGAAATATGCATGACTTCACGAACGCGTTTGGTTTGCTATAGTCCCATCTAGTTAAGACATTAATTGCGCACCTCGGAGGACGTTAAATGATCCGGTCAGAACTGATCCAGAAGATTGCCGACGACAATCCCCATCTCTATCAGCGCGACGTGGAACGGATCGTAAATACCATCTTCGAAGAGATCACCGGCGCGATGTCCGACGGTGATCGGGTAGAGCTGCGCGGCTTTGGTGCCTTTTCAGTGAAAAAACGTGACGCCCGTGTGGGCCGGAACCCTCGCACTGGGGAAACGGTTCATGTAGAAGAAAAGCACGTGCCGTTCTTCAAGACCGGTAAACTGCTTAGAGATCGTTTAAACGGGAATTCCTAATGCGTTATGTTCGCTACCTCTGCATCGCAATCTTCGCCATTGCACTGATCGCGGTTGCCTTGGCCAACCGGTCTATGGTGTCGCTGAAGTTGCTACCGACCGAGGTATCGGGCTGGTTCGCGTTGAACCCTGAAATTCAGGTGCCGCTGTTCCTTGTTATTCTGGGCAGCATCATCGCCGGTCTGCTGGTGGGTTTCGTCTGGGAGTGGATCCGCGAATACGGCCAGCGTGCCGAAGCCGCACGTCAGGCCCGCGAAATGCGCCGGCTGGAACGTGAAGTCGCACGCCTGAAGGGCGAGAAATATCAGGACCAGGACGAGGTTCTGGCGCTGCTGGATCAAGCAAGCTAAGCGGGCCTATGCCCCTTAGCGCAGGAACCAACCGATGACCCAAAATTTGCACGTGAAATTCTGCGGCTTGCGCAGCACGCAGGATATTGCGGCGGCCGCTGCGGCCGGCGCGCGCTATGTCGGCTTTGTTTTCTTTGAAAAATCCCCTCGGCACGTCACGATTGATCAAGCCGCTGAACTGGCCATAGAGGTGCCAATGGGGCTGTGTAAGGTCGCGTTGACGGTCAACGCGGATGACGCCTTTCTGGATGCGCTGACGGCCGCTGTGCCTATTGATATGCTGCAGCTACACGGCAAGGAATTGCCCGAGCGTGTCGCCGAGGTCAAGGCGCGCTATGGGCTGCCGGTGATGAAGGCGGTCGGTGTGGCCGATGCAGATGACCTGCCACAGATTGATGCCTATATGGCCGTGGCGGACCAGATCCTGATCGACGCAAAACCGCCCAAAGGGGCCGCGCTGCCCGGTGGCAATGGATTGTCGTTTGACTGGCGTCTGATCGCAGATCGCACATGGGACAAGCCGTGGATGCTGGCAGGGGGGCTGACCCCTGACAATGTGGCTCAGGCCGCCCGTATGACCGGCGCACGGCAGGTAGATGTCTCTTCCGGTGTGGAAAGCGCGCCGGGTGTAAAGGACGCAGGGCTGATCGCGGCATTCGGAAACGCCGCGAAGGTCTAGTATTGGCAGGATGGCCCCTTAGAAGGTGAGGGGGTATTCCTTGGCCAGCGCGTCGAATTTCATCAACGACGCAACCAGCGCAGGCATCTGATCCAGATAGATCATGTTCGGCCCGTCCGACGGTGCGTTGTCCGGGTCTTCGTGGGTCTCGATAAACACCGCACCCACGCCAATCGCGACCGCTGCACGCGCCATGACGGGGGCGAACTCGCGTTGTCCGCCGCTGGAGCCACCTTGCCCGCCGGGCTGCTGGACCGAATGCGTCGCGTCCATCACGACAGGGTATCCGGTTTGCGCCATCTGCGGCAGGCTGCGCATGTCAGCGACCAGCGTGTTGTAGCCAAAGGAGGTGCCGCGTTCGGTCAGCAGGATGCGCTTGTTGCCGGTGGATTCGATCTTGGCGACGACGTTTGGCATATCCCACGGAGCCAGAAACTGACCCTTTTTGACGTTCACAACCTTGCCCGTATTGCCCGCGGCCAGCAGCATATCGGTCTGGCGGCACAGGAAGGCGGGGATTTGCAGGATGTCGACAGCCTCGGCCGCGATGGCGCATTGCGCTTCGGTATGCACGTCGGTCAGGACGGGGACGCCGATGGATTTGCCCACCGATTGCAGCACAGCCAGACCTTCGTCGATGCCAAGCCCGCGTTTGCCACCAAGGGAGGTGCGGTTGGCTTTGTCATAGCTCGCCTTGAACACGAACTGCGCGCCCACGGCATCGCATGCCTCTTTCATCTGGCCGGCGATCATCTGGGCGTGGGTTTCGCTTTCCAGCTGGCAGGGGCCTGCGATCACCGTCAGCGGGCGATCATTCCCGATGACGACATTTCCAACGGTGACTTGGGTCATTTTGTTACCTGTTCTTTCAGAATGGAGGAGGTCAGCGATAGCATGAGGTAGATGCCCGCAAAGATCAGGAATGTCAAAATCGTGTTCTCGAACTTGCGCGGGTATGAGGCGCTTTGCGACGCCACCGGACGCACCGCGACGGTCAGATATCGGACCTGACGGCTAGCCTCTGTGCGGGCTTGCTCCATCTGGGTCTGGGACGCCTGCAAGGCGGCATCCGCCGCTGCCAGATCGGCCTGCGCCAGTTGCAAGCTGACCGCTTGTTGTGCAAGCGAGTTGGTGCCCTCGGTCGCGCTGTTCATGCGTTCGTTCAGCTTGTCCAGCTGCGCGCTAAGCCGGCGCACGTCGCCTTGGGCACCGTCCACCTTGGCGCGGTTCGGGCGCGGGTTGTCGAGCAGGGCGGCAAGTTCAAGCTCTTTTTCCAGCAGCAAGGTTTCATAATTGGTGATCTGCCCGCGGATCGACGCGATCACCGCCTGCGGGTCCACCCCGTTATCGACCTGCAGCTTGATCAGCGCTTCCTGCGCCTCGCGGCGTTTGGCGACCGTCTGCTCATAGGCTTCGCGGGCGTCGCGCATGCCATCTTCGCGCTTTTGCTGCGACAGGGCGTTCACGCGTTCTTCGGCATATTCCAGCAGGTGTTCGGAAAAGTCTTTCGCAACCTCGGGATCGGCGGCAATCACCTCCATCCGGATCATGCCTTCGGTCGGATCGTATCCGATTTTAACGTTGTCCTTATAGTGTTTATACGCTTCCTCGTTCGAGGCATCGGGGTTCATCCGCTGGATCGGGTCGATCGCGGGGTCCGAGAAATGCTTCATAAAGCCGACATCACGGTCCAGCCGCAGCATCGCGTCTTTTGACTGCAGGTAGCTTTGTGTCGCGATACTATCGGCAGAGTTGGCAAATTGCGTTGGCAGCAGCCCGCCAAGGGGGCCAAGCCCGCCTGTGCCTTCGTTCTGGATAATCAGGAACTGGCTGTCTGTCGCATACATCGGCGTGGCGATGTTGTAGAAATAATACCCGCCCATGATTGTGGGCAGCCCGACAAAGAACGCCAGACGCACCATAAGCAGCCCCATCTTGCGACGGCGGCGCTTGGTGATGTCACGCTGGATGTCCGAGATCTCGCGCATGCGGCGTTCCATCGGATTAACGTCGGTCGAGGGCAGATTGCGACCTCCGGCAGGGACTGTCTGGGGAAGCTGGATGCGCCCTTTTTGCAGTGCCGTGCCGGTGGATTGCTTGTCCTGAGGAACGACCAGTTCCAGCATGTTGGAGCGTTGGAACGGGTCGATCCCTTCGGCGCGCAGCAACCGCACCGCATCGAAGTCAGAGGTCGGGGCAAGCCCGTGTTTTTGCGCCACGCGACGCGCCATGCGCAACTGGCGGCCAGTCAGCCCTTCGCGGCGGATCGCGTCGATGTCCTGCTCTCCACTGACTTCGGTCGCTGATGACACCTCGCCGCTGCGGGCGTCGGAGGGCGGGGTCGGGCGCGCAGCGGAGGCAGCGGCAGCTTGGCTGGGCGCTGCAGCTTTCGGTGCTTCGCCGCGTGATGCAGCCGCAGCGCGTGGCGCGTCGGGGGCCTGCGGCTTTAGCGGGGCTGCCGCGGGGGCATCACGTTCGACCGCGTCGGTTCCTTTTGGGGCCGCAGCAGGGGTCGCACGTTTGATGCGGAATTTTCTAGCCTTGGGTTTCGTAGTCATAAAGCTGTTTGGCCTCTTCCAAGGTGTCGAAGATATGTAGCTTTCCGCCAAGCAAGACAGCAGCGGACCGCGCGAATTGTTCCAACGTCTCGGCTTGGTGCGAAACGATGATGATCGTCGTCGTGCGCAGCCGTTCTTGCAGAATTTCGCCCGCCTTGCGGTTGAACTCCACATCTGTGGTGCTCGGCATGCCTTCGTCGATCAAATAGATGTCGAAATCAAGCGCAAGCAGCAGTGAAAACGAAAACCGTGATTTCATCCCGGCCGAATATGTCCCGACGGGCTGGTCAAAATATTCCCCCAACCCACACAGCCAGCGACAAAAGCTTTCGACGTAGTCAGGGTCCAGCCCATAGAGACGGGCAATATAGCGGGCATTCTCTACCGCGGAAACCTTGTTGACGACACCGCCCATGAACCCCAGCGGGAAGCTGATGTTGCAGCCGCGCCGGATCTCGCCTTCGTCCGGCTTTTCCAGCCCCGCCATCATATTAATGAGGGTCGTCTTGCCGGTGCCGTTCGGGGCGAGGATGCCAAGGGAATGACCCAAATCCACACGAAATGACACATGGTCGAGAATGACCTTGTGTTGCGTGCCAGTCCAAAAGGACTTGGAGACGTTGTCGAATTCCAGCATGCCTGCTCCGATTGGTGCTGTTGCGGGTATGTCGCGCCCTGTTTCCCGAGCCTTGGGCGGTGTCTAGCCCTCTATTTTGACTATATTATGTCGTAGTTGAGGCCGAATTTACAAGGAGCCAAAACGACCCACGCGCCCGAAGGCAGTGCCATCGGCGATGGTTTGCAGGGCGCGCTATACGAAAGGTCGACGGGTGCGGGTGCTAGTGACCGATCACCTTGGCACCGTGGCACTGGGCGTCCTGGGTCTCAAGCTCCAGCGTGACGTGGTTCAGATCGAACTCGGACTTCAGGTAGGATTTCAACGCTTGGCGCAGGGCGCTTGGGTCGGTGCCTTGTTCGGCAACGATATGGGCGTCAAAGGCAGCGCCGTGTTCCTCCATCAGCCACAGGTGCACATGATGGACATCTGTAACACTAGGCTGGTCGCGCAGTGCCGCGATCACGTCTTCGGTGCGCAGCGCATCGGGCGAGGCAAGCATCAAGATCCGCGCGACCTGCGGCAGTTCGGTCGCGGATTGCCAAAGGATGTATCCGGCAATCAGCAGCGTGGCCAACGGGTCCACCCAAGCCCAGCCGAACAGGATCATCAGCGTCCCCGCCACGATCACGGCAACCGACCCCAAGGCATCGGCCACATTGTGCAAAAAGGCCGCGCGGATGTTCACGCTGGATTTGGATGCGCGAAAGGTCAACGCGGCGGTGCCCAGATCCACCAGCAAGGCGATGCCGGCGACGATCACTACGATCCAGCCCGCCACGGGTTCGGGATTGGCAAAGCGCATCGCGGCCTCATAGACCAGATACAGGCCGATCACGATCAACGTGGTATAGTTGATCAGCGCCGCGACCGCCTCGATCCGGCCGTAGCCAAAGGTCATATCTGCATTGGCTGGACGGCGGGCGATCTTGCGCGCGGCAAAGGCGATGATCAGCGCGATGGCGTCGCTGAAGTTATGCAGCGCATCGGCGATCAGCGACAGGCTGCCCGCGACGATCCCGCCGATGACCTGCGCGACCGTGAGGCCGAGGTTGATCGCCACCGCGAGGGCAATCTTGCCGTCGCCGCTGTCGGGATCGACGTGATGGTGGTGACCGTGTGACATGGGGGGACTTTCGCTATCTGTGGTGTTAACCGTGGAGATGATCAGGGCAGGGTACCGCGGCGTCGGCGCAACACTCTGTCATCAGGAACTCGGACAGATCCTGTACCGCGTCATGGGATACCGCCGCGCAGATGGTGCTGCGCCCCTGCCGCTGCTGGCGCACCAGCCCCGCGGCCACAAGCAGTTTCAGATGATGGGTCAGCGTCGACCCGGTGATGCCCGCGCGATCACCCAGCGTGCCGATGGTCAGCCCGTCAGGGCCTGCGCGCACCAGCAAGCGGAGAACTTGCAACCGTTGCTCTGACCCGAGCGCGGCAAAGCGCGCAGCAGCCAAGGCAAGGTCACGGGGGGAGGTGGGATTCATTTTCATGGTTTTAGAAATATAGAAATGATTGGCCGCGTCAAGCTCATTTCGAAATGTCTCGAAACGATGGTCAGGCACCACCGCGTCACCGCACCGCCCCCTTTGAAACCGGCGCGCCACCGCTTAGGTCTACCCCCATGACCGACATCCGCTCCGAACTCAGCCAATGCACCCTCTGCGCCGACCGCTTTGCGGCTACGGCGACGGGGCACCGGCCCAATCCGGTGGTCTGGTTCCAACCGGGCGCGCGGCTGCTGATCGCCTCGCAAGCGCCGGGGTTGAAAGTGCACGAGGCGAACACCCCCTTCTGGGATGCCTCCGGCAAACGGTTGCGCGACTGGCTGGGCGTGGACGAGACGACCTTTTATGACCGCAACCGCGTGGCGATCATCCCCATGGCCTTCTGCTTTCCGGGCTATGACGCCAAGGGCAGCGATCTGCCGCCGCCGCCGATCTGTGCGAAAACATGGCGGGCCCGGGCGCTGGATACCGTGCCCGATGTCCGGCTGACCGTGTTGATCGGGGCCTATGCCATGCGCTATCACCTGCCCGGGTTCACCACAGTCACCCGCGCCGTCGCCGATTGGCAAAACCACCCGAAGGGCGTCTTTGCCTTGCCTCATCCCTCGTGGCGCAATACCGGTTGGCTCAAGAAAAATCCGTGGTTCGAGGAGGACGTGCTTCCCCGGCTCCGCGCTGCTGTAAGGAATGTACTGGATGACTGAAGCGACGCCCCTGGACATCGCCCATGCCGCCATGATGGCCGATGAAAGCGATGACGCTGCCCGCCTGCGGTTCTATGAACGCATGGCCGATGTGGAGCTTTTCCTGCTGCTCGAAGACGAACCGGACGCCGATCAGGTCAGCCCTGTCCTGCTCGAGGACGCCTATGTGCTGGTCTTTGACCGGATCGAACGGCTTGCGGCCTATGTCGGGCAGCCCGCGCCCTATGTGGCGCTGTCGGGGCGCGCGATTGCGGGGATGCTGGATGGCCAACCGCTTGGCATGGCGGTGAACCTGGATGTTGCCCCTTCGGCGATCCTGCTGCCCGACAGCGCCGTGGCTTGGCTGCGCGACACACTCGCCCATGAAGCCGGAGAGGTCGAGGCGCGCATCGACCGTGTTCTGCCGCCCAAGGGTCTGCCCGAAACGCTGATTGCCGCGATTGATGCCAAGCTGGCGACCGCCACAGGCATGGCGGCAGGGGCGTGGCTGGTCGGGGTTGAATACACCGGCGGCGGGCGCGGGCATCTGCTGGGCTTTGTCGGGGCCATCCCGCGCGCACAAGACGCGCTGGTTCGTGCCGCTTCCGAGGCGCTGACATTCTCGGGTATCGATGCGGGGGCGATGGATGTGGGCTTCTTCGCGCCCTCTGATCCGACGGTTGAAAAACTGTCGAAAGTCGGGCTGCGTTTTGATCTGCCCCAGATGGACCCGCTGGAAAAAACCCCGCGGATGGAGGCCCCCGGCTCTGACCCGTCAAAGCCGCCGATCCTGCATTAGCGAGGACCAAAGCCGCTTGCATCCCGCCCCGCTTGGCGCGATCAATAGGCCATGACATTGAACCCCGCCGATCCCGCATTCGAGGCCGCGCTGCGTGCCGATCTGTCGCCCGACGTCTTCCGCGCGGTCGAACCCCGCTATCTGGAAGAACCCCGCGGGCTGTATGCCGGAAAATCGGCCGTGCTGGCCCTGCCACGCACGGTCGAAGAGGTCGCGATACTGATCCGCCATGCCAATGCAGCACGGGTCGGCGTGATCCCCTATGGCGGAGGTACCGGACTTGTGGGCGGTCAAGTGGCAGAAACTGGCCCCGCTCCGCTGATCCTGTCGCTGGAACGCATGAACAAACTTCGCGCAGTCTACCCCGATGAAAACGTGCTGGTGGCCGAAGCGGGGATGATCCTGTCCGACGTGCAAGACGCCGCCGAGGCGGCGGATCGCCTGTTTCCCCTGACCCTCGCGGCACAGGGTTCTGCCCGAATTGGGGGGAACCTCGCGACAAATGCGGGCGGCACCGGCGTGCTGCGCTATGGCAACGCCCGTGATCTCTGTCTGGGGCTAGAGGCCGTGCTGCCCGATGGCCAGATATGGAACGGCCTGACACGGCTGCGCAAGAACAACACCGGCTATGATCTGCGTCACCTGCTGGTCGGTGCCGAGGGCACGCTTGGCGTCATCACCGCCGCTGCGCTCAAACTCTTCCCGCGGCCCGCCAAGACGGGGACCGCGCTGCTGGTCGTGAACTCTCCGGCGGCGGCGCTGAAGCTGCTGTCGCTCGCGCGCAGTCAGTTGGGCGAGATGATCAGCGCGTTCGAGATCATGAACGGCGTCGGGCTGGATTTCCTCACCGAAAAGATGCCCGAACTGCGCCAGCCCTTCGACACCCCGCCAGAATGGAGCGTGCTGATCGAATTGGGCCTCAGCGGTGGTCTGGAACCGATGGCGGCGCTCGAGACGCTGTTTGCCGCCGCCTTCGAGGCGGAGCTGGTGGCAGACGGGCTCATCGCGCAAAGTCAGCAGCAATCCGAAGATTTCTGGGCCGTCCGCGAGATGATGCCCCACGCCAACCGCCAGATCGGGTCGATCTCCAGCCACGATATCTCGGTCCCTCTGGGCGCGCTGCCCGAGTTTATCATCCGCGCGGGGGAAAAGATCGGCGCGCTGGGCGATTTCAGGATCAATTGTTTCGGCCATGTGGGCGACGGCAACCTGCACTACAACGTTTTCCCGGTGCAGGGCCGAAGCCGCGAGGATCATCTGGAGGATCGCTTGCCCATCAAGACGGCGATCCATGATCTGGTACACGAGCTCGGCGGCTCTGTCAGTGCGGAGCACGGGATCGGGCGGCTCAAGGTCAAAGACCTCGAACGCTATAGCGATCCGGCGAAGCTCTCTGCGTTGCGCGCGATCAAGGCGGCGCTGGACCCGAACGGGATCATGAACCCCGGCGCGATGTTCCCCGCGCCGGAATAAAGTCTCGGCAACGCGGTTTACGCGCCGTCAAAGGCACAGAGCGCGTTGACCTCCATCCCCATCGCTTCCAGCCGCTTGCGCCCGCCAAGTTCCGGCAGGTCGATGATAAAGGCGCAGGACACGATCTCGCCGCCCAAACGCTGGATCAGCTTGATCCCCGCCTCGGCGGTGCCACCGGTGGCCAGTAGATCGTCGACAACCAACACCTTCTCACCGGGTTTGATCGCGTCGTCGTGCAGCTCCACAATCGCCTCGCCGTATTCCAGCTTGTAATCCTGAGAGATGGTGCGACCGGGCAGCTTGCCCTTCTTGCGGATCGGCACAAAGCCGACGGACAGCTGATGCGCGATCGCGCCACCCAGAATAAAGCCGCGCGCCTCAAGTCCGACGACCTTGTCGATGTCGATGCCGGCATAGGGGTGCAGCATCTGGTCGATGGCCATACGGAACCCGCGCGGGTCGGCGAAAAGCGTGGTCACATCGCGAAACATGATCCCTTCGTGGGGGAAATCGACAATGGTACGGATGTAATCTTGAACCTGTTTCATGCAGTGCTCCGGTCGTTGGGCTTTGGTCGGTCGCCACACCAGCGCAACAACCGCGCCACAGCGTTAAGCGACACGCCCCCTGTCAGCAAGCATCTTCAACAGCGCGGCCCCGCGGGACATCACGTCAAAGCCGCAAGGCCCCGCTTCATTTTGCCAAATAAACTCACCTGCCACAGCACCCGCCACGGGCGCTGCGACGGCGTTTGCAGTGCGCCTAGAGCACGCGGCCCGCGACGGCATCCAGCTTGGCCACCAGTGCCGCGTCGCGCATTTCTGGCTGGGTCATGATCGCATATTCCAACGCGCGGTCGCAGCCATGCGGGCAGGGGGCGCGGTCGGCTCCTAGCAGTTTGGGCAGGCGCGCGACCAGTTGACGGCCCTTGTCGGCATTGCCCATCAACGTCTCGATGATCTTGGTCACATCGACCTCGCCGTGGTCCGGATGCCAGCTGTCGTAATCCGTGATCATCGCGACAGAGGCATAGCAAAGCTCTGCCTCGCGGGCCAATTTCGCTTCGGGCATATTGGTCATGCCGATCACATCCGCCCCCCAGCTTTCGCGGTACATCTTTGATTCCGCCAATGTGCTGAACTGCGGCCCCTCCATCGCAAGGTAGGTGCCGCCGCGGTGCACGTTGATGCCCGCGTCGCGCGCAGCGGTTTCGCAGGCGTCGCCCAAACGCGGGCAGGTAGGGTGCGCCACGCTGACATGGGCCACGCAGCCGGTGCCGAAGAAAGATTTCTCCCGCGCGATGGTGCGGTCGATGAACTGGTCCACGATCACGAAATCTCCCGGTGCCATTTCATCACGGAACGACCCGCAAGCCGAAACGCTGATCACATCCGTGCAGCCGAGCCGTTTCAGCGCATCGATATTGGCGCGGTAGGGGACGGTAGAGGGCGCATGCACATGTCCGCGCCCGTGGCGCGGCAGAAAGGCCATCTCTACCCCGTCAAGCGTGCCGGTCAGGATCGCATCGGATGGCGGCCCCCACGGGCTTTCCACGGTAAGCCATTCGGCCCCCTCCAGCCCGTTGATGTCATAGATGCCGGAGCCGCCGATCACGGCAATTTTCGTCTGAGTCATGAAGTCGCCCTTGGATTGAGTTGTGCGCAGAGTATCAAGCTGGGCCCATAGGGAAAGCCTCAAATCCGGCCCGCGCTGTTGCGCGCCTTCCATTTTGTTCACGTTTCAGCTAGGAGGCCGCAAAGACCTTTCCGACTTATTGATGCGATTTGACCCGAAGGATGCCCGATGGCGCGTACCACGTTCCGTAGTTTTACCAAAAATCTTGATGTGACCGACCTGAGATGGATGCCGGGAGAGGGGTTCTCTCCGTCGCGGCTGCGCATTGAATTGCTGTCGGGGCTGACCGTCGCTCTGGCCCTTGTGCCCGAAGCGGTTGCCTTTGCCTTTGTCGCGGGGGTCCACCCGTTGGTGGGCCTCTATGCGGCCTTCCTGGTGGGGTTGATCACCGCGTTGATCGGCGGGCGTCCGGGGATGATCTCGGGGGCGACAGGGGCTTTGGCGGTTGTGATGGTCGCATTGGTCGCGCAGCACGGTGTGGAATATCTGTTCGCCACGGTCGTGCTGATGGGGCTGATCCAGATTTTCGCGGGTGTCATGCAATGGGGCAAGTTCATGCGGCTGGTGCCGCACCCTGTTATGCTGGGGTTTGTGAACGGTCTGGCCATCGTGATCTTCCTTGCCCAGATGGGCCAGTTCAAAGTACCGGGCACGATGGTTGATACAGGTCACGGCATGTCGGGTGGCGAATGGCTGTCGGGTGGGCCGTTGTATCTGATGCTGGCGCTTGTCGCCGCGACGATGGCGATCATCTGGGTCATGCCGCGCATCACCAAGCTGATCCCCGCACCGCTGGCAGGCATCGGCATCATCGCCATTCTGGTGATCGCGACGGGCATGGATGTGCCACGGGTCGGCGATCTGGCCTCGATCGAGGGCGGCTTTCCGACGTTCCACATGCCGTTTGGCGAAGGTGTCGGCCTGTACGGCACCGCCTTGGCACCCTTCACGCTCGAGACGCTGTATATCATCCTGCCCTATGCGGTGATCCTTGCGGCCATCGGCCTGATTGAATCGCTGCTGACGTTGAACCTTGTCAGCGACCTGACCAACACCCGCGGCGGGGCCAGCCAGGAATGTATCGCGCAGGGCGTGGCCAATACCGTGACCGGCTTCTTCGGCGGTATGGGCGGCTGCGCCATGATCGGTCAGTCCATGATCAACGTGAAATCCGGCGGGCGCACGCGGGTTGCGGGGATTGCGGCTGCGGTTTTTTTGCTGCTGTTCATTCTGGTCGGCGCGCCGCTGATCGAACAGATCCCGCTGGCAGCGCTGGTCGGTGTGATGTTCATGGTCGTGATCGGCACCTTCGCGTGGAACTCCTTTGGGATTCTGCGCAAAGTGCCCCTGACCGATGCCTTCGTGATCCTGCTGGTCACCGTCGTCACCGTATATGAAGACCTTGCGGTCGCGGTGGTCGTCGGTGTGATCGTGTCGGCGCTGGCCTATGCGTGGAACAATGCGCGTCGCATCCACGCCAAGACATACACCACACCTGAAGGGGCCAAGGTCTACCAGATTCAGGGGCCGCTGTTCTTTGGATCGTCCGAAGGTTTCGCCGAGCTCTTTAACGTCAAGGCCGACCCCAGCGAGGTGATCGTCGATTTTGAGGACAGCCGCGTTGTGGATCAATCCGCCCTGCAAGCGATCGAGACGATTGCCGCGAAATACGAAGGCGCGGGCAAGCGCATCCAGCTGCGCCACCTCAGCCGCGATTGTCACCGTTTGCTGAAGAAGGCCGGGCATCTGATGATCGATAGCGACGATGATCCCGACTATGAGATCGCGGCGAACTATCAGGTCCGTACCGGCATTCTTGGCGGGCACTAAACCGCCCGACCAAGGGAAACAAAAAGCCCCCGATGCAGTCCGCATCGGGGGCTTTTCGCTTTTCGGGATGGGGCGGGATCAATCGTCGGGGCGGATGATCTCGAACACGTCGGTCACGCGGGCATAATCGCGGTAGCCCAAGCGGGACAGCGGTTGGTAGGTCGTCACGTCGAACCGCCCGTCCTTGATGCAATCGTCGCGCATATGCACGCCGACGACCTCGCCGAAGACGACAAAGTTATTCTCTCCCTCGATCTTGACCATCTGGGTCATGCGGCATTCCAGGCTTGCAGGGGCGGTCGCCACACGGGCACAGTTGATCTGGTCGCAGCTCGCTTTTTCGATGCCAGCGTGGCCGAATTCATCCGCGCCATGGGGCAGCGTCGCAGAGGAGGCGTTCATCGCGTCGCGCATCGCGTATTCGACAATGTTAACGCAGAAGACGCCGGTCTCGCGGATGTTGGCCATGCTGTCCTTGGTCCCGTCCACATCGGCCTTGGTCCCGGTAGAGGCAAACATCACCTGCGGCGGCGTATAGGCGACCCCGTTGAAAAACGAATAGGGGGCCAGATTGTCGTTCCCGTCCGCGTCTCGGGTGGAAATCCATCCGATCGGGCGTGGGGTGACGATCGCGTTGAACGGGTTATGGGGCAGGGGGTGGCCGTCTTGCGGGCGGTAGAACATCAAACTCTCCTCATGGTTTGCACCTATGGCTAGCGCCATGATAAAGGCAGCGCCACAGGAAAACCGTCCAGAGGGCCACGCCTTGTATCATATTACCCCCGAGACGGCTGCCGATCACTGGGAAGTCGAAGCGTTGTACGACACCTGCTTTGCGCCGGGACGCGAAGCGTTGTCGTCCTATCGCCTGCGCGACGGGGTGCCGCCTGTGGCGGGGCTGAACCATGTGGCACGTGACGCGGGCGGTATCCTTGCCGGGGCCATACGCTATTGGCCGATCTGTATCGGTGCCCATGCCGCGCTGTTGTTGGGCCCCGTTGCCGTGCACCCGACGCGGCAGGGCGAAGGCTTGGGTGCCTTGCTGATCGAGGGGAGTCTGGCGCAAGCGGCCCCGCTGGGGTGGTCGCGCGTGATGCTGGTGGGGGATGCGCCTTACTATAACCGCTTCGGCTTTACCTTGCTGACCGATGTGGTGATGCCGCCGCCAACGAACCCTGAACGGGTGTTGGGCCGTGCGCTGGTCGATGGCGCGTGGGAAGGCATCGCGGGCGATGTCACCGCTTGGCCACATTGAAAGCGGCGGCGGGATGGCCCACATTCTAGCCAAACAGGCGGAGGCCCCACCCCATGCAGATTGAAAGCAACCTACCCAGCACCATTGACGTAGAGGCACGGCTGGACCAGATCGCCAAGCGCTACAAAAGCGCGGGCGGCGTGGGTATCAATGTGTTGAACGTCATCGGCGGCAGCGCCGAGGGGCTGATCGACAAGCTTCCCTCGCCCGTGCGCCGCAATCTTGAAAGCGCCACCGTCAAGGCATTGGGCCAGGCGATGAAGGCAGCGACGTCGACGCGGTCGATGGTGCCGGACCAGAAAAGCTGGCTGAACCAGGCGGTCAGCGCGGCGATGGGGGCGGCGGGCGGCGCAGGTGGCCTGCCCACGGCACTGGCAGAACTGCCGGTGACGACGACCTTGCTGCTCCGCGTTATTCAGGGGGTGGCGGTGGAACACGGCTTTGATGCCCATGCCGAGAATGTGCAGTTCGATTGCGTGCAGGTGTTCAGCGCCGCGGGGCCCTTGTCCGAGGATGACGGCGCCGATCTGGCGTTCCTATCTGCACGGGTCGCGTTAAGCGGGCGCGCCATGCAGGCGGTGATTGCCAAAGTGGCTCCGCGTCTGGCGCTGGTCTTGGGGCAGAAGCTGGCCGCGCAGGCGGTGCCGGTGCTGGGGGCGGTGGCCGGTGCGGCGACCAACTATGCCTATACCAGCTATTACGAAGACATGGCCCATGTGCATTTCGGGCTGCGCAAGCTGGCGATTGATGCGGATGTCCCCCACGAAGAACTGGTCGAGCGGCTGCGCGCCAAGGTCGGGCTGCGCAAGATCGCCTAGCGTCCGATACTGCCCGGCGCGACCGTGGTGGCCTTGAGGATCGCATAGCAGATCATGCCCGGTGTCAGGCCAAGCTCGGCGACAGCGCGGGCCGTCACACGGCTGAGCAACCGGTCACGCCCCGCACGCAGGGCAATGGCCGCGCCCGGACCGTCGCCGGGATGAATCGCCTCGACCGTGACGGGCAGCACATTGACCGAGCTTAGCCCCTCGGGGCGGGTCAGGGACAGGATCACATCTTGGGCCAGCACCCGCAGCCGCACGCGGGCACCGGCATCGGCGTGCACGCCGGGCAGCTCAAGCTCTCCGGCGCTGATCCGCAGGGTCGTGATCCCGTCATTGCCATGCTCAAGGACATCCGCCTCGATCACGGCACCCGCCTCGCGGACACCAAGCAGGGGCACGGCGGCGGGATCGGCCATGACATCGAACAGCGGGCCCTGCGCCTGAACCTGTCCGTTCTGGATCAGTACCAGCGTATCGGCTAGCCGCGCGATCTCGTCCACTGCGTGGCTGACATACAGGATCGGCAGCCCCAGCGGCCCGTCGCGCAGCCGTTCGAGAAAGGGCAAAATCTCTTGCTTGCGGGGCCCGTCCAGACTGGCGAGCGGTTCATCCATCAGCAACATGCGCGGGTGGCTCAGCAAGGCGCGGCCCAAGGCGACGCGCTGCTTTTGGCCGCCTGATAGCGTGGCGGGCGCGCGGTCGAGCAATGTCTCTAGCCCAAGCAGTGCCACCACGTCGCGTTGTGACGGGCCGCTGCTGCCCCGCGGCGCATAGCGGGCACCGAACATCAGGTTTTGCGCCACGCTGAGATGCGGGAACAGCCGCGCGTCCTGAAACACGGTGCCAAGGCGGCGCTTGTGGGGGGGGACATAGATGCCGCCTTCGGTGTCCAGCAGCACCTCGTCCTCGATCACGACGCGCCCGCGGTCGGGGTGGAGCAAGCCGCCAACAGCGTTGATCACGGTGGATTTTCCGGCCCCCGACCGGCCAAACAGCGCGGTGATTCCTGGCCCGGCTTCAAGCGCGAGGTCCAGCGCGAAGCCGTCAAAACGGTGCGACAGGGACAGGGAAAGCGTCATGTGCCCGCGATCCTTTTGGCAACGCGGCGGGCGAGCAGCTCGGACAGAAGCACGGCGCTGACCGCGATGGCCGAAGACATAAGCACCATCGCCACCGCCTGACCCTCGCCACCGGGTATCTGCAAGGCGGCCCAGATGGCGCTTGGCAGGGTTTGCGTTTGGCCGGGGATATTGGCGACAAAGGTGATCGTGGCACCAAATTCGCCCATAGCTTTGGCAAAGCCCATCACGGTCCCCGCCAGCACACCCGGCAAAATGAGGGGGAGGGTGACACGGGCGAAAACCGCCGCGCGGGGGGCACCGAGCGTGGCAGCGGCGTTTTCAAGCTTGGGGTCCACCGCCTCTATCGCGAGGCGCATGGCGCGGACCATCAAGGGGAACCCCATGATGATCGCCGCCAGCACCGCGCCGGACCAGTGGAACGCCAGTTGCAACCCGATGGCGTCCAATGCGCGGCCCAAGGGCGCGTTCCGCCCGAATGCCATCAGCAGCAGATATCCCGTGACCACGGGCGGCAAAACCAGCGGCAGATGCACGGCGGCATTCAGCAGCGCCTTGCCCCAGAAATCCCGCCGCGCCAGCAGCCACGCCACCCAAAGCGCCAGCGGGATCGCCAGTAGCGTCGCCCAAACTGCAACCCAAAGCGACAGACGCAGCGCGTCCCAGGCGGCGGCGTCTGCGGTCATTCGGGCAGCGGCTTGAAGCCGTGGCGGGCAAAGACCGCGCGGGCGTCGTGGGACTGCAGATGCGCCATGAAGGCCGCGCCGCTGTCAGTAAGCGCGGCGGCGGGGTAGGTGATCGGGCTGTGTGTCCCCTGCGGGATATCGTAAAGGATGCGGACCTGTGGTTCGGCCAAAGCATCGGTGCGGTAAACCACGCCCAAAGGCGTCTCTGCCCGTGCGACCAAAGCCAGTGCGCTGCGCACGTTATCCGTTTCTGCCAGATGCGGGGCGATCGCTTCCCATTGTCCGGTCGCCTCAAGCCATTCGCGCGCATAGATACCAGCGGGCACCGCGTCCCGTTGACCCATCGCTAACCGCGCATCGCCAAGGGCACCCGCAAGATCGGCGGGGTCCGGGGCGATATTGCTGTCTGCGGGTGCGATCAGCACAAGCGAATTGCTCAGCAGATCAACCACCGCGTCCGATTTGACCGCGCCGCGATCCCGCAGCCATGTCATCCAGACCGGTGCCGCCAGCAAGACCACATCGGCAGGGGCACCCGCATCGATCTGCCGCGCCATCGTGCCGGACCCGCCAAAAGACAGCGCCACATCGCCGTCATAGCCGCGCGCGACCTCGTCCAGGGCACCGCGCAGGCTGGCGGCCGCAAAGACCGTCACCGAAGGCTGCTCTGCCTGCGCGAGGGTGGGCAGCAGCGCTGCAAAAATGAGCGGCAAAAAACGTTTCATTCCCGCAGTATCCGCCATGCCGTAGGGGCGTGCAAGGGCGACTGGTCTTGTCATCACGGCACGGGTAGGCTTTTGTTATCGTACCACCCCGGAGACAGAATGCCCCGCATGAAACAGTTGCCCATATCACTGCAAGGTGCCCGCAAGGGAGAGGTGCGAACACAGTTCGCCGCGCTGTGTTACCGCGTGCGCCAAGGCAAGGTGCAGGTGCTGTTGATCACGTCTCGGGGGGCGAAACGCTGGATTGTGCCGAAAGGCTGGCCGATGGATGCCAAAACCCCCGGTGCCGCCGCCGCGCGCGAGGCATGGGAAGAAGCGGGCGTGCGCGGGCGGGTCACGGGTGGCTGCCTTGGCGTCTATTCCTACACAAAGGAAATGGACGATGGAGAGATGCTGCCGGTGGTGGCCATGCTCTACCCCGTAGAGGTCAAGATCACCGCCGATAAATACCCCGAAGCCGGCCAGCGCCGGCGCAAGTGGATGTCGCGCAAGAAGGCCGCCAAAATGGTGTCAGAGCCCGAGCTGGCGCGCATGATCCGGGACTTCGATCCGCGGGGGCGGAGTTGAGCCGCTTGACGGGACCGGCTTGCGCCCCCATTTCTAACGTATCTTAACGATGAGAGGATGCCTGCGGGCGCGATGATCAAGTTTTCGCTGAAATGTGATCAGGACCACCAGTTTGAAAGCTGGTTCAAATCTGCCGCCGCCTTTGATGCGCTGGCGCAGGCGGGGCATCTGACCTGCGCGCTGTGTGGGTCGACCAAGGTGACCAAGGGCATGATGGCCCCCCGTGTCACAACCGGCGAGCGCCGCGAGAACCGCAATGAGGGTGATCAAAAGCCGGACGCCGCAGTGCCGGTACTATCGAAACCTCAAAGCGCGTTGGAAGAGGCGCTGAAGGCGCTGCGCAAAGAGGTCGAAACCTCCTCGGAATATGTGGGCGATGATTTCGTGCGTGAAGCCCGTGCCATCCACATCGGGGATGCGCCCGACCGGTCAATCTATGGCGAGGCGCGTCTGGACGAAGCCGTCGCCCTGATCGAAGAGGGTATCCCGCTGACGCCGCTGCCGTTTCGGGCCAAGCGCACCACGTCATAGACGGCGGGTCGCAGGCGACCTTGGGCGGGCGAATACCCCGCCGCGTCACCTTGCAACTTGCGGTTCACACATAATTTCCCTGCGTTACGACAGCGGCCTGCGGGCTTGCTAAGGGCGGCGCTTGCGCGTACACCGCGCCGGAGTTTTGCAACGGGGGACATATGCCTGTTCTGGTGATGAAGTTTGGTGGCACGTCGGTGGCCACCTTGGACCGTATCCGCCGCGCGGCCAAACGCGTGGGCGTTGAAGTGGCCAAGGGCTATGACGTGATCGTCATCGTTTCCGCCATGTCGGGAAAGACGAACGAGCTGGTCGGCTGGGTGAACGAAACCTCTCCGCTATATGACGCGCGCGAATATGACGCTGTCGTCTCCTCGGGCGAGAATGTGACCGCGGGTCTGATGGCGCTGACCTTGCAGGAAATGGACGTACCGGCACGCAGTTGGCAGGGCTGGCAAGTGCCGGTCAAGACGACCTCTGCGCATTCCTCGGCCCGGATCGAGGAAATTCCGCCTGCAAACATCATGGCGAAATTCGGCGAAGGCATGCGCGTCGCGGTTGTCGCTGGCTTTCAGGGCGTTTCCCCCGAGGGCCGGATCACCACGCTGGGGCGTGGCGGGTCGGACACCACTGCCGTCGCCTTTGCCGCTGCCTTTGATGCAGAGCGTTGCGATATCTACACCGATGTGGACGGGGTCTACACCACCGACCCGCGGGTGAGCGCCAAGGCGCGCAAGCTCGACAAGATCGCCTTTGAAGAGATGCTGGAACTGGCGTCGCTGGGGGCCAAGGTCCTGCAAACCCGGTCGGTCGAACTGGCCATGCGGTACAAGGTCAAGCTGCGCGTGCTGAGCAGTTTTGAGGAACAAACAGACGAGGCTGGAACGCTGGTCTGCGCCGAGGAGGAAATTATGGAAAGCAATGTAGTATCCGGTATCGCGTTTTCGCGTGACGAAGCAAAGATGACGCTGGTATCGGTCGCGGACCGCCCCGGCATTGCCGCCGCGATCTTCACCGCGCTCAGCGATGGTGGCGTGAACGTCGATATGATCGTTCAGAACATCTCGGAAGAGGGGCGCACCGATATGACGTGGTCCTGCCCCGTCGATCAGATTAAACGCGCGGAAGTCGCGATTGATGCCGCGAAAAAATCGGGCGAGCTGAATTTCGACGATCTGATCGCGGACACAGATGTGGCGAAAGTGTCCGTCGTGGGTATCGGCATGCGCAGCCACACCGGCGTTGCGGCGAAGATGTTTCAGGTGTTGTCGAACGAGGGTGTGAACATCAAGGTCATCACCACCTCCGAGATCAAAATCTCTGTTCTGATCGACCGCAAATACATGGAGCTGGCCGTTCAGGCGCTGCATGACGCGTTCGAGCTGGACAAACGCGCCTAATTCCCGGGCACCCCACCTGCGAAGATCACAGCGTTTTCCCGCAACAGGGGAAAACGCATCTTCCGGCCTCGGGGAGCAGATGATAGATGTCAATGATATCAGGCGTTTCAATTTTGGGACGCCTGTGATCTAAGCTGGCATCGCCGGGGGGAAATGATCACATGGCTGATGGGATAGAGACAGAAAGCCGCAAGCTGTTGGGTCGCTTACGCGATGCCATGGCCAGTGATGATGCAGGGCAGGCGCGGCTGGACAAGATCACGCATCTGATCGCGTCCTCTATGGGCTGCGAGGTCTGCTCTATCTACCTGTTCCGCGATGAAGACACGCTGGAGCTTTGCGCGACCGAAGGGCTAAAGGCCGATGCGGTCCACGAGACGCGCATGAAGATGGGCGAGGGGCTGGTCGGCCGCGTCGCCAAACGCAAACGTATTATCAACACGCCCAATGCCCCGCAGGCCCCCGGTTTCCGCTTTATGCCGGAAACGGGCGAAGAACTGTATTCAAGCTTTCTGGGGATACCGGTGCAGCGCTTGGGCGAGATGCTGGGCGTTCTGGTGGTGCAATCCAAGGCCGCGCGGGAATTCTCGGCTGACGAGGTCTATGCGCTGGAAGTGGTTGCCATGGTACTGGCCGAAATGACCGAGCTGGGGGCCTTTGTCGGTGAGGGTGCCGCGATGTCGGCGCGGCACAGTCAGGCGGTGCTGATCCGCGGCACCGTGGCGCAAGAGGGCGTGGCCGAGGGTCACGTCTGGCTGCACGAGCCGCGCGTTGTTGTGTCAAAGCTTGTGGCCGACGATCCTGCCAGTGAAACCGCACGCCTGAACGAGGCGGTCGATGATTTGCGCGTCAGCGTGGATCAGATGATGGCGATGGCGGGCGGGGACAAGGACCAGCAACAGGTGCTTGAAGCCTATCGGATGTTCGCCAACTCCAAAGGGTGGTTGCGCCGGATGGAGGAAGACATCGGCCGTGGCCTGTCTGCCGAAGCGGCTGTCGAGAAAGAGCAATCTCTGGCGCGCGCCCGTATGGGGCAGGCCGCCGACGCCTATCTGCGCGAACGTCTGTCCGATCTCGATGACCTCAGCAATCGCTTGCTGCGTATTCTGACAGGGCAGGGGTCGAACACGGGGGCCGAGATGCCCACCGACCCTATTCTGGTGGCGCGCAACATCGGACCGGCTGAGCTGTTGGAATACGGCCGTTCCCTGCGCGGTATCGTGCTGGAGGGCGGATCGGTTGGCAGCCATGCCGCGATTGTCGCACGGGCGCTGGCGATCCCGCTGATCGTCCACGCCAGCCGCGTGACCAATGATGCGCTGAACGGCGACCGGATCATGGTGGACGGCGAACAGGGCGTGGTGCATCTGCGCCCCGAGGAAACCGTTGCTTCTGCCTTCCGCGACAAAATCGCGATGCAGGCCGAGGCGCAGGAACGCTATGCGTCGATCCGCGACAAACCGGCGATCACCAAATGCGGCACGCGGGTCGGGCTGCATATGAACGCGGGTCTCATGGCGGATCTTCCCTCGCTTGACGGGTCTGGGGCCGAAGGGGTGGGGCTGTTCCGCACGGAGCTTCAGTTCCTTGTACGCAGCCAGATGCCGAAACGGTCGGAACTGTCCGCGCTTTATAGCCGCGTGTTGGATGCCGCGTCGGGCAAACGTGTGGTGTTCCGTACGTTGGATATCGGGTCGGACAAGGTGCTGCCCTATATGAAGCCCAACGACGAACCGAACCCCGCTTTGGGCTGGCGTGCGATCCGTGTCGGGCTGGACAAACCGGGCATGATGCGGATGCAGTTGCAGGCGTTGATCCGTGCGGCGAACGGGCGCCCCCTGTCTGTGATGTTCCCCTTTGTCGCGCAGTTCGAAGAATACCGCGCCGCCCGTGCCGAGATGGACAAGACGCTCGCCCGCGAGGCGCGCTTGGGCCATGTGCTGCCGTCGCAAATCGAAGTGGGCGCGATGCTCGAGACCCCGTCGCTGGCCTTTGCCCCGACGAAGTTCTTCGAAGAGGTCGAATTCCTGTCGATCGGGGGCAACGATCTGAAGCAGTTCTTCTTTGCCGCCGACCGCGAGAACGAGCTGGTGCGCCGCCGCTATGACACGTTGAACGTCAGTTTCCTGACCTTCCTAGAGAACATCGTAGACCGTTGCCGCGAAACCGGTACGCCACTATCGTTCTGTGGCGAGGATGCGGGCCGCCCCATAGAGGCGCTGTGCTTTGCTGCCATCGGGATCACAACGCTGTCCATGCGTCCCGCGTCCATCGGGCCGGTCAAAAGCATGTTGCACCGCTCTGATCTGGGGGAAATCCGCGAGGTGATCCATGCCGCACGTGATCGCGGGGATCAATCGGTACGTCCCGCGGTGATGGAGTATCTACGCAGCCAGACCAACGAAGTCCGCCGCTTGCCCTGAAGGGCCTGACGGCTTGTCTGATGTGTCAAACGCGCCCGAGTTATCCACGCAGACGCTGGATGCCGCGTCGAAAAAGCCAATCGCGCAGGGCGGGTATGCACATGTGCCGCGTGGCGGGCCAAGCTCTTACCCCAGTTTCGCAGAGCGAAAAAAGAAACCGAAATAACGGCTATGCGCGTGCAGGATAATTCCCTTTAATGCCCCCAAGTCGCAGCGCGGAGGAACGCTGCAGCCAGCTATGGGAGAGGCGCGGGCATATGAACCCTTTTGTATTCAACACCACAAAATCCGTCGTATTCGAAAACGGGGCCGCCGTGCGTATCGCCGCGCTGGCAGGCGGGTTGCTGGGCAAGACGTGCCTGTTGATCACCGACCCAGGTTTGCGCAAACTTGGCCTGTGCGACCCTTGCATCGATGCGCTTGAGAAAGCCGGTCATCAGGTCACCGTCTTTGATGATGTAGAGGCCGACCCCTCGCGCGAGACATTGATGCGCGCGGTAGAGGCAGGGCGCAGCGCGGGGGCGACCGGAGTCATCGGCTTTGGCGGCGGGTCATCGCAGGATGTGGCCAAGCTTGTGGCGCTTTTGCTTGGCTCTGACGAGGATCTGGATGCCGCTTGGGGGGTAGGGCAGGCCAAGGGGCCGCGCCTGCCGCTGGTTTTGGTCCCCACCACCGCTGGCACCGGGTCAGAGGTCACGCCTGTGTCAATCATCACCGTCGGGGCAGAGGAAAAGCGCGGCGTCTCCTCGCCCGTGATCCTGCCTGACATGGCCATTCTGGACGCCTCCCTGACCGTCGGTCTGCCCGCGTCGATCACCGCGGCCACAGGCGTTGACGCGATGGTACACGCGATCGAATCCTATGCCTCGGTCAATGCCAACAACAACCCTGTGTCCAAGCTACTTGCCCGCGAGGCGCTGCGCCTACTGGGGGCCAATATCGAAACCGTTGTCGCAGATGGCAGCAATCTAGAGGCCCGCGGCGCGATGTTGCTGGGGTCGATGCTGGCGGGGCAAGCCTTTGCCAACGCGCCCGTCGCGGCGGTACACGCGCTGGCCTATCCCATCGGTGGCACCTTCCATATCCCGCACGGGCTGTCCAACGCGCTGGTGCTGCCCCACGTGCTGAGCTTCAACGCGCCCCAAGCGGGCAGTGTCTATGCCGAGATCGCTGCCGATGCCTTCCCCGACCTGGCAGAGGTCGAAGGCGGTCAGGCCCGCACCGCCGCCTTCGTTGATGCGCTGACGGATCTGTCCAGGCGGCTTGGGCTGCCGCCCCGCCTGCGCGACGTCGATATCCCCCGGTCCGCGATCCCCAAGATGGCCGAAGACGCGATGGTGCAGGCCCGTCTGCTTGTGAACAACCCGCGCGAGGTGACACAGGCCGATGCTCAGGCGATTTACGAGGCGGCTTGGTAATGGCCGCCCGCGCACCTGCCGCCACCCGTGCCGATTTCGCGGATTTCTATCCATTGCAGACGCGATGGAACGACAATGACACCTATGGGCATATGAACAACGTCGTGCACTATGCGCTGTTTGACACGGCCGTAAACGGCTGGCTGATCGAACGGGGGCTGCTGGACCCACAGACCAGCTCCGCCTTCGGGCTCGTCGTGGAAACCGGTTGCCGCTATTTCGGAGAGATGGCCTTCCCCGATCGTGTGACAGCGGGGCTGCGGGTGGCGCAGCTTGGCAAAAGCTCCGTCCGGATGGAGCTGGGCCTGTTCCGGAACGACGAGGAAAACGCCTCTGCCGAAGGGTTCTTTGTGCATGTCTATGTGAACCGCGACGACCACCGCCCGACCGAGATTCCCACCGCGACCCGTACCGCGCTAGAAGGGCTGAAAACCACGGGCTGAGCGTGGCGTAATCCCGCGCGCCCTAGCTTGGCGGTTGCAAATGCTTGGTGTCCACATGTTATACATCCCCGAATCACAGCGTTTTTCTGCGTTGCGGCATTCTGTGTCGTGCGGGATGACGTGTTGAAATTTAACAATAAACCGGAGAAATCTCCCCGTGTCCAAGAAGAAACGTATCGTCGTTAAAATCGGATCCAGCCTGTTGGCAAATGAAGAAAAGCTGACATTGCGCTATGCTTTCATGAACGGTCTCATGGCGGATTTGGGGGACCTTCAGGACCAAGGATACGAGATCATCCTGACCTCGTCAGGCTCGGTCGCGCTTGGCCTGAACATGATCGGGAAACGCCCCGAAGAGGCCGGTATTCTGGACAAGCAAGCGGCGGCCGCCTGTGGTCAGCCACTGCTGATGAACGCCTACCGTCAGGTTGCGAACGAATACAACTTTGACGTGGCGCAAATGCTGGTGACCGTCGAAGATATGGAAGAGCGTCGCCGCTTTCTGAACATCAAGAACACCATGCTGCGGCTGTTTGAAAACCAGATCTTGCCCATCATCAATGAGAACGATTCCATTGCCACTCGCGACCTGAAAGTGGGCGACAATGACCGTCTTTCCGCCAAGGTGGCCCAGATGGTCGAGGCCGATCACCTGATCATCCTGACCAGCGTCGAAGGGTTGTATGACCGTGACCCCTCCGAACCCGGTGCCCAGTTCATCGAGGAAATCGAAGATGTGTCCGAACACCTCGAATCCACCAAAAGCATCAGCGAATTGGGCAGCGGCGGCATGCTGACCAAGATGCTGGCGGCCAATATGGCACAGAACGCCGGTGTCGAGACGATCATCGCCGACGGTATCATTGAACGCCCGATTTCCTCGGTACTGAACAACGAACGCCGCCACACCCGTTGTCTGGCGTCGGCCAAGGCCGCGTCGCCGCTGATGATCTGGCTAAGCAACCGTTTGCAGGTTGCCGGAACGCTGGTCGTCACGGACGAGGCTGTCCGCGCGATCACCGCCAAGGAACGCGGCTTGCAGCGTGATGATCTGGTGTCGATTCAGGGCGAATTCTCTAAAGGTGATGTGCTGCACGTCTATGACGAGCAGGGCAACGAGTTCGCCCGCGGGCTGACCAACTTCTCGTCCGAAGAGACGATCCTGATGGCGCGTAACCCCGAGATGGAGATCGAAGACGTCATCGGCTACAAAACCAAAAGCGCGGTTGTGGGGGCGGAAAACATCCTGATCCTCGAAGATCACCACCTGCAGCTCGACGCGCCCGAAGAAGACGACAAGCCCGTCATTTCCCTGTAATTGACCATTTCACGGCGGGAGATATTTTTCCCGCCGTTTTGCTTTAAACTGGGCTAGACATTTCCCGAGAAAATCGGGATAAGCGCCAAACGCATAGGGGCCAGCGGCCCATGTGCCAGCCGCGTCATCGCGGCCGAGGCGAGTTGGCGGAGTGGTTACGCAGCGGATTGCAAATCCGTGTACAGGAGTTCGATTCTCCTACTCGCCTCCATTTAATTTCAAAGAGTTAGACCACGCCACTCAGACGCAAGAATGTGGTTGCCACACACTCTGCCGCACATTCTTGTTCTGTTTTCGTTTTGTTTCCGAAGTCCCATTGTGCTGTGCTGGAAGCAAGAACTTTGGTCAGTCACTCGTATTCTAAAGTTCTTTAACCGATGTTGGAACTATGCGAGAACATTAGTGAACGCAGGAGGGTGATATGGGCGCGAATTCAAAAATCGAGTGGACGACACACACTTTTAATCCTTGGTGGGGCTGCACGAAAGTGTCCGAAGCCTGCAAAAATTGTTATGCTGAAGCATGGGCGAAACGGGTCGGGCAGGATGTGTGGGGACCAAAACCAGAGCGCCGTCGGTTAAGCGACACTCACTGGCGGCAACCATTAAAATGGAACCGCGATGCGCAAGGGCAGGGGAGTCGCCCTAGGGTTTTCTGTGCTTCTATGGCCGATGTGTTTGAAGATCGTGATGACCTCATACCTCTAAGAGATCGCCTGTTTGATCTGATTGAGGCGACACCGAACCTTGATTGGTTAATACTAACCAAACGTCCTCAGAACGTTTCACGAATGGCACGGTGGCATCAGGAGTGGCCAGATAACATCTGGTTGGGCACAACTGTTGAGCTTCAGCATAGAGCTGACGAGCTTCTCCCGTTTCTGGCAAAGATACCTGCTAAGGTTCGGTTTATATCAGCGGAGCCACTTCTGGGGCCCCTAGACATCGAAGGCTGGCTGAGCAGCTCAATCGATTGGGTGATCACCGGTGGTGAGAGCGGGCCCAAAGCAAGGCCAGCTTCACCTCATTGGTTCAAAGACCTTCATTCACAGTGTATGCGAACTGAGACAGCCTTTCACTTCAAGCAGTGGGGGGATTGGGCCCCAGGAGATGGTATCAATATGTTGACGGCTAGACCGACTCACTCGAAGGTTGTGTCCGACGGTACTACAATGATTCGCATCGGAAAGAAGTTGGCCGGGCGGGTTCTAGATGGTCAACATTGGGACCAACTTCCTAGGATAGCTAGCTCATAACCAACACTAGGATCTTAATTTGGTAAAAAAACAGTATGATTGGGAGAGCGGACCTAAGTTAGACTTGCATACTGCTAGAAAACACAAGGTGGTACGCGAATATTTTGCGGAATACCTTCGGGTCCGCTGCGGCCTACCTCAGCAAGAAAGGTTCAGGGTCGCCGTCGTCGACGGTTTTGCGGGTGGCGGGCGATACTTGGATGGTGGAGCTGGTTCCCCCATAATTTTTATTGAAGAGCTAATTAAGGCCAGCAACAAGCTGAACATAGATCGAGCCGTTAGCGGCATGAAGCCAATAGAGTTGGAATGTCTATTAATCCTAAATGATGCTCAACCAGATGTCGTTACGGTTCTTGAAGAGGCAGTAGCCGCCACGATAACTAATTTGCGAGAAACCGCGCCGAAACTAACGCTTCGCGTCGAATTTAGGTGCAAAAAATTTGAAGAGCTTTATCCTGAGGTTGAAGAAATACTCCGTATAGTGAAATTCAAAAATGTTCTGTTTAATCTTGATCAGTGCGGAACGCGACATATCGAAATAGATACTCTAAAGCGTATCATGCGTCTCAACGGCTCGGTCGAAATATTTTATACGTTCATGATCGACTCTCTATTGGCTTACCTCAAGAGGACTAATCCGGCCGGGCTTGTTAAACAGTTGGGCTCCTACGGTGTAGAACCAGCACAAGTCTCGACGCTTGACGGGTTTATGAATTGTGAGACGTGGTTAGGAAGAGCCGAAATGCTTGTATACAATGTGTTTAAGGATGTTGCTCAATTTCACAGCCCGTTCTCAATTAACAATCCTGAGGGATGGCGTTACTGGCTAGTACACTTTTCGAAAAACTACCGTGCAAGGCAGGTTTACAATCAAGTGCTACATGACAATGCTAGCTCACAGGCTCACTTCGGTCGATCCGGTCTCAATATGATGTCCTATAACCCGGACGACGAAGGTAGCCCATATTTCTTCGATACGGCGGCGAGAGAAGGTGCGCTAAGAGCTCTATATGACGATATCCCCGACTGGATTAAGTCATCAGGCGATGCCATGCTTGTAGAGGATTTTTACCAAAGCGCCTATAATGATACCCCTGCACATGCTAATGATATCAACGAAGCAATAATGATAAATCCGGATATACAAGTAATAACACCGAATGGTGGATTTCGACGCAGCGCAAATTCAATACAAGTTGGTGACACCCTTCGGCTAGCAAATCAAAGATCGTTTCATATTTTTGGAAATTTTGGGGCTAATCGAAATATTTAGATTAAAGGTACATTTTCGGATTTTATATCAGCTATTACCGATGAAGATATTGGCCTTTTGTGCCGCCCCGGTTCAGAGGTTTAGTCAGTTTTTTCGATAAAACTGATATCACTAAGAAGCGGCCGATTTTTCAACATACGCCGCATAAGCCACGTGTCCATGGACGCTCTTCAGATCCTTTTCCGAAATTTTTCCGGATTTCAAAAGATGTCGATAAGCTCTAATCTTATTCCTGTAACCCTTCGTCAGTCTTACAGAAGATCCGTGAACCAGAAGGCCGTGTACTTTTAATCTCTCAGGCAAGATGCTGACGGTTGATTTGTTCTCAGCGACTCTCCACCCGTCGTCTGTAATCTCGGTCAGCAGTGCTTCTGACAATAAGGTAGGTGGTAAACCTTGACCCGAGAACACAATATCGTCGGCATACCGCGTATAGACTGCACCTGTAACTTCGGCCAATGCGGTCAGTTTTTCGTCTAATTTTCGCAATACCACATTTGATATGACCGGGCTTGCAGGGGACCCCTGAGTCAATGCGCCATTAAAACATAGCAACTTAGATAGCATAAGCGAACCTGAGTTCTCCTGGTACCCAAGATCGTGTAGCGCGTCTCTTACCCTTGCCTCCTGAATTGAGGGAAAGAAGTTCTCGATATCTACCGATATCACCCATTCAGCACCCACATGCGATTTGGCGGCATCCACGTGAGATCTTCCGGGTGTAAAACCAAAAGAATTTGGGTGGTGAACGAATTTCTTTACCCACTGGATCGAAAGCCATGACTGTATAGCTTTCAGACCAACTTTTGGGGCGTTTATTACCCGGGGGGGGGCTCCATTGCCCTTGGGTATTTCGAATGTCCTGTAATGCCTACTTGTACGGGTTAATATCGACCATATGAAGCCAGGGTTAAATCCAGTCATTACTGATAGGGCCTCGACAGAAGTAACCGGAGGGAGTTTCTGGTCGCAGTAAGCTCGTATCAACCGGTGCTCGTCTTCGTTGGAATAAGTTCCAAGGGCCTTAATAAGGATACCAGGTTCATGTGCAAATAAGCAGATTTCATCGAAATCTGGGTGTGGGAACCTCATTAGCAAAGTTACCTTTCGTAAGTACCGCCATCTTCGATTGGCGATCTGAAGGCATCGCCAAGCGAAGATGGCGGAACCTTCTATATATAGCCTCGACAAACAGGTGTGATACACACCTTCGCCGGAGGTTCCCACGATACCAACTTAAGCCCCCAAGTTTCGCAGCGCAAGTGCCCGCGAGATATCAGGGCTGAATCGATCACGACTGCTGCCAAGGTCCATAAGACATTTTAGGGTAACAATGTATTTTTTATCGTGTCGGCGGATTACAAGGCCTTTGCGCCGTGCTGTATCAAGGAAACGTCTAACATCGTCTAGACTCATCTGATCAAAGCCAGGACGAACCAAATATTGGACTAACTCTTCAGCACTGCAAGGAGAGTTTCGTCGTAAAATCCGTAAGCACGCAGTATTAGAGAGAAAATTCTGGTCTGCTTTAAATTTGACGATTACGTCGTTTATGCCTAGCTCGGAGAGAAAGCGTCGTGCAGACGCCTCAACTGCCTCCGCTTCTTGTTTTTGACTGCCATCTGGCAAACTTATCCAAACTGCTGCGCTATTCTTTTCGAACGCTAGGGTTACATCAGCTTCAAGGTCTGGGAGAGCACCCTTTAAAGTCGCGCTCAGAAACGCCTCAATCTGCTTGGTCCTATCGTCTGGAGCTGCAATTTTCGCTACGATGTCTTCGGCGGCTAGGCGATTGTGAAATTTCGAAATTCTTTTATTTATCGGAGAGGCATCTCCTCCGATTGCTTTTACAAAAAGTATTAAACCTTTTTCGGTATCTGGATCATTTACGGGTTCTCCGATCAAAGCGAGGCCACTTCCAAGCGCTATTTTGGATATTTTCTCTTTATTAAACATTTATTTGAACCCATGCTGATTGTATATCGGTGCAAAACGTATCGCATTTAGCTCGCCATTCATGAGCTGAAGTTATTTCAACCTCTTTAAGAGAAAATCGGTTTGCCCCACTAAACTCGACCACTTGTTCGGGCTCGTAATCGGCCACCACCCTGACTGCGTACGCTTGCTCAAGCAGGTTGCTTAAAGCATCTATAGCTCTCATAGCAGATTCTATATCACGTAAAAGTTTGGAATCATCGTCTCTACGGGCTCTACTCCATCCAACTTTCATCCGTTTGCGTACCGCACTTCTCAGTGTGATGGGATATTGCGAATGTGGTAACCTTGACCACTCAGGATTGAGAAACTTGAAAAGATCGCGAGTTTTCAAAAAGACGCTGTAATAATATCGGTTGAAAGCGGATCGAGCGTATGCATCCCTCTCAGTACCTCCAAGATTGTGGGCGTGGCTCTGTAGGTGATGCCCAACTGTGTGTATATCGCCTTCAAATGCCATTGATTAAAGCCTCCTGCGTGCTATCTTAAAAAACCTTGGGCATAGACATCACTGCACAAAGAGTGTGCTTCGCATATCTTATCGTCAATTCTTATGATCTTGATCGTTTCGATTAAATGCGACAGGCAAATTTTGGAGGGATGCACTATTCGCCGCCCTCATCATCTGAATCGTCAACATCTTCGATCACCTCGTTCGATGCCGTCCATCGCTCCTTAATGTATCTTGACGTAGATTCTATTTCAGGGAATAATGTTCTTTTATTGATGTTTATTTTGTCAAGTTGGCTGATTATCGTCTCTTTTGCGTTTGCGGGTATTTCAATCTTTTCAACCGCAAAGCCTTTAGATGAGCTCGCCCGCTGGTAGGATAAAAGTCCAGCGATGATAAATGCACCAGACTGTGCAATTATCCTTCGATTATCCTTATGAGGGTAAACGAAATAGTATTTCCTGAGATCAACAGGGTTTATATTTGCGCGAAAATATGGCTTTTCAACTCTCACAAATTGGGCCAACCTGTCCGCCGACTTCAGCTTGTTGAAATCCGTGCGAAGATCTGGGTTTTTGCGCTCCTCTGTAGTGTATTTGTTTAGATATGCTTTTGCTTCTGTGTTGAGCTCGATTCTTTCATCATCGCGCAAGTTTGCGAGATTACTCACAATACTTACGGCATCGCTATCTGCAAATTTAACCCTGTTGCGCTTGAATCTATATATGATTAATTGGCCTGCACTCCCCATTTGCGAATGATCTGAGCAGGCAAAATACAAGGCCACTAATGGATTGAGGCTAACGTCTAAAAGTCTTGTAGGCAGCCCAAAATGCTGGGCTCGTACAAGCTTTTTGAACATCGACGTATCAGATAGGAATTCGCTTGAAGCTTCTAATGTGAGTTCGCTGATAATGTGACGTTCTGCGTCGTCTTTGAGCGCTCTCATGACAGATGGCTTAGTTTGCCAAGCGCCGTTGGCCTCTCCCCGAAAGCAGAGCACTTCGTCCTCAGGGTCTATTTGATATATTGCCTCGAGAAAATCGCTAACGCTACGAGGTTGCTTACTCTTTTTGATAGTCAATGGTTCAGCCCTTATTTGAAATTTCGAGAGCCTGAACTGCATAATCCAGAGCTTCTGCCGCCGTCGCATTTATGTTGCATAGTTCCTCCCATGAACTAGAGGCAAATAGAAACCGGTCATCTAAGGTTTGCGTTGCGATATTCGACAGAACAGTATCCATGCCATCTAAGGTGATCAAAGCATTCACCACGATATCAATCTCATGTAGCGCAAGTAGGCCAAGATCGGCTGTTAGATGATCTGAAAGTAATCTGCGTATGCGCCCAACAGATATGTTCGCTTCGGTCGGCTTTTGTTGATCAACATTTTTTCTAAGTGCTCGAGCATAGTTCCTTAGCTCGGCAGCTAAAATACGTCGCAACGCATTTCGCCTTGTCGTGACCTCTCGTTGATGTCCTTTTTTAGAGCTCCAGGACGTCACGAACAGAGTGATTATTACGCCCAAAAAGCCGAAAAATCCAACGATCGAAGTCTGAAACCGTTCTAGCAATACGATAAAATCTTCGAGCGTCATCGGTTCAAGGGGCTTTCATAGAGGTGTCGAGCAAACATGACTCGGCAGCATAGATGGCGCAATTCTGACACTACTTCACCATCCGCTGTATGAGTACGGCACTACATAAGATTTGCTCTGGCGTCTCGCTGCTAGGTTTAACCGTCACAAGCGCATCCGACGCCTTTGCGGCAGGTGTACGACCGGCTGATGCAGCTATCCCCACACGCCTTTCCTTTGCTACATACCTTGCAGCAAGCTGCCGAATATACGACCGCGCCGTCGCGAGCGTTTAGAATTTGGGACCAAAAGTCTACAGGCGTGCTGCTTTCCGCGGTAGACTGAACGGGTGTCGTCTTGGCTAAATTTGTATCCGCTATTGATGTGCTGCTTTGGCATGCGACCATCGTGGCGAAAGCTAAGGTGCGAAATTTCATATTATTATCCGTTATTCACCTCAGCCGAAATGCTGGACCTGCCGAGGCGCTGAATTCGATGTATGGCTGGTCCGCTCGTGCAAGGTCCGCCGCTCAAGCCAGATCGTCAACGATTCTTCTCTGGGTAGAATGCACACAACTAGTACGAATGCGCCGGTAGGAACTTGCGGTGTCCGACGGGCTGCGCGCTATGGGGCTGGCGCTGCATTCATGAAGAACCGCGGTACCTCGCCACGTAAGCTGCCTTTGCACGAAGCTTCTGCCGTTCCGCGCCTGCGTATAACTGAACCATACGGTGCGTCTTGTGGCCGGTAATGGCCATGATCAAGTCGTCGTCTAAGCCAACTCGGGCCAGTTCGGCTGTCGCTGTATAGCGCAGGGAGTGGATGTCGTAAGGTTCAGCACCGATTTGGCGTCTCAGCTTCATCATGCCGTCGGCCGCACCTCGGTACGACCAAGGGCCTGTCTGCGCCTGGTTCGTCAGAATGAACACCGAGCTGCGCTGGGCGCTTGCTAGCGACTGCAGGAGTATCTGGGGCGCTGGGATCCATAAATTGGCCTTGGTCTTGCCCTGGCGGACGCTGATCGCCTCTCCGTCGAAGTCTGACCACTTCATCTTGAGCACATCGCCGATGCGTTGGCCGGTGCCGAGCAGAAGTTCGAACAGCAGCCGGGTGCGAGGCTCGGCATGTTCCCTGGCTGCTTCGATCATCACGGTCGGCCACGGCAAGCGCTCTTTCTTCTCATACTTCACCTCGGACACGCCCTTTGCCCGGTTGCCACCCGTTGGCAGCAGGCCAAAGTCGATCGCCCGCTCCATCACGATCTTCAGGATCCGCAGGCGATAGTTGGCTTTGTGCGGGCTTTTCTTTGCCCATGTATCCCGCCACTTGATGATGTGGTGACGTTCGATCGCCTTGGGCTGCAAGTGTCCGATCTTGTCCTGAAGAAAGTCTAGGTGCTGCCGGTAGTCAGCCTTCGTTCGCAGCGCGAGGTTCGCAAAGTCGTCTGATCGCTCGTAGCGCTCGATCACGTGAGTGACTGTCTTATCCTCAGCCACCGGCATGGGGGCGTTCAGTAGGCGCTCACGTTCCTGGTGCAGAGCAAAGGGTACAGGGTCGCCCGCTGGGAACTGGGTCTGCAGCGGGATCTCCACGATCTTCGCGCCGTAGCGCTTCCGGAAGAACAGCTTACCGTCCCGCTTGCGCCGATGGATGTAGGAGGGAAGATCGCGTCCCTTCATTCAGTCATGTCCACAAGGTCAGCTGGGTTAGAAGATTTGTCATGGCCTGCTATCTCCACCTCAATTCCGCCGCCTGGCAAAATCGTTGCCTTGCCGATTTGTCGGCCGAGCTTCTGTTCCAACGTCGACACATAGAGAGCGACGCGGGCAGGAGACAAGATGGTAGTGCCCGAAGCCGGTTTGACGTGTGCGTTCATCGTGCTGCACTCCTGTACTGTCCGGGTCGCAGTCGCAGAGGCTTCGCATTAACGTCGACTATCTCGATGCATCTTGTACCGTATTCGCGCGACATAACGTATCCGGTTTCCCTCTCGTGGGAGGGGGATCGGGTAAAGATTACCTCGTCACCTACTTCGGGGAAGTGAAACGGGAAGCGCGAGTTCACGGAGGCGCTCGTCTGCACATCGACATTCGGTGCCGCCTCAGCCGTTTGCTCAGAGTGGCCAGAGGGCTTGGGTTTCGATGTGTCCATTCTGATATGTCCGCTCTTCGAGTGATGGAGGATATCTCGCCAACCGAATGGCTTGGTTGCACCTAAGCTGCGCTGAGACCTTAGGTGCAACCAAGGTGCGGCGTGGGCCACGCTAGTTGCAAGCCTGCCTATAAGTTTGGGAAAAACTGCGAATTTGTCAACTTTTTCGCACGTAAAGGCGGTGCCTTTGGGAAAAGAGCCAATCCGGATTGAGTTGCGCAATCCGGATTGACCTAGTGCTTCGCAGGGAAGGGGTGCCCCCGAGCGGGAGTTACTGCTCGAGGGCCGATGGGAAATTGCAACACTGTTGCGGAGTGCAATTCCACTGATGAGTGTGGCAGATCCTAATGGCATGTCAACATTCCTTGCAGCAGAGGCGTCATTCGCAGATGCCCTCGATATCCAGTTCCATGAGCCCATTTTCAGTGAGATGTGCTCTGCGATCGGGCTTCTCACCGGAGACCTGAAGCAATCCAGCCCGCACCAGCAGCTGCACTGTGCTGTCGGCGTGGCGCTTTTTGTAGGTTGGGTTCATAGCAGTCCAGACGATGTCCAGTGGGTTGCGAGAGGGCATTTCGATGAGGCCGCCGTAGTTCAGCGATCGGTGTGCATCGATCAACGCTGCTAGCTGCAACTCTGTCAGCTTCCGGGTGCTCATAGTGCCATCTCCCGTTGCAACTGCGCTAAGCGTGTCTGGTTCACCCTGTGGCCGCGATCCGCCATCAGCGTCGACCAGGCAAGACGGCGTAGGAGAGGGCGATCGTAGGCCACCTCAGGGTGGCTAGCGATCGCCATCGCATTGCCGAGTTGAGTAGGCGGGGGAACCGCCAGAGGAAATTGGATTACCCGCGGGCAAGTCTGTTTGCATGACTTGTCCGCGGGCAGGATGCCGGCGCTACCAACACCGACATCCAATCCATCCCGCAAAAACAAAGGAAATACGGGATGAAACGCAGCTGTGATCTCAAGCTCGCTGGAGCGTGGAGAAAATTTAAGGAGGCTCAGCGAATGCTGACCATCATGTACGACAACCCCGGTCTCACCATCTTTTTGGCAGTGTGCTTGATAGTCATGGCACTGTGTCTGCTTGCTGCTTGCGCCATTTATCGCCTTGGCTAGGTCGGCACCAGTTGGTGGCTTTCCAATGTGACTTTTCATGATTACCTCCTTGGTTGAGGGAGTAATTACGGAAAAACCGTAGAATGTCAATCAGAAATACGGAAAAACCGTAAATGTTGATATTGCGATTGATCTTGGGTTCTCGGGGTGTGAGGGTAAAACGTGAACATCTTGGGGGCTAGGTGGATGTGGCTGCGCATTGTCGCAAGGATTTGTTTATTTATGGGCTGGGATCTTACGCGCGTGCTGTTCGTTAGGTATTGGCTTCGGGGTCGTCCAGGTGCTTCAGAAGCTCTTCAAGAACGTCGGCTGGGATTCTCGCGGCGTCGCCGCCCATGATGTAATTGGGATCGATTTGGTGTGCCTTCCAGTAGAAGTCCAAAGTTTTCAGTGACGGTGATCCTGCGTACTCTTGGGTTTTAAATGTCGAGTATGTGATGCCAGCGTTCTCGGCTAATTGCTTTGCTGATTTCCCGGTAGCCAATCGGGCGGCCACCATCCGTGTGTGAATGGCCTCCTGTGTGACAATTTTCTCTCGAAGTCGGCGTTGGCGCTCTAAGTAATCCATAATTCTACATCGCTCGATTTTGGAATTTCCGCATCAGAGGAGCACCAAAATCTTGCTATTACGGAAAAACCGTAATAAGTGCGATTTATGGATAAACCAACACGAACTGTAATTGCGGCATTGGGTGGCTATCAGGCCGTTGCGCGAATTTTGAGAAAGAAGCCTTCGACCGTGCATACCGCGATGCAAAGCGGCGTATTGCCTGCATCTTGGTACGACGCGCTTTGCCAAATGGCGATCGATGCGTCTTTGGAAGAACCCCCACGTTCGATGTTCTCCTTTCTGCAGATTGAGGAGGACGCGGCATGAGCTGGTCACCTTCAGTTTACCACCCTGTTTATCGCGGAGGGGTGTCCGAGAGGCTCGACGGTGAATACTGTCTCGCAGCCACTGCAGATCTTAGTGTTGTTCCCTTGCAGAAACGACTTTCTCTTGTTGGCCATGCAGTTCGGACAAATGAAATGCTCTGGTTCTCCCATGTCATGGCCTTCTTTCAGCCGATACATGAGGCTGCCGGCAGGAGTATTCCAAAGTTCATAGCGGTCGAAGTCAGACTGCTTTGTCTTCGATGCCGCAAGCGAAGCGGCAAGCACCGACAACCGTTGTATCAGCGTCGCGTTCGCGACCTGGATGCTAGCCACCTGTGCCAGCAATTCGCTAGCGGCGAGTTTGATTACCGGAGCTGGGATCTCTTCCACCGTTTTCGACAGCTGTTTGATTTCGACGAGGGTTTCAGTTGCCCGCTTCGCAGACGTGCCAGTGTCTTCCGCGAGTTCAATCGCGTCTCTGATGGATTGGAATTCGATATCCACAGTCTTCCCCAAGTTGATTCGTTTCCGAATGTTACCTCCAAAGGGAGTTTCGCGACATGAATGCGTTGCCGGCGGGTTCCCCAATCGTGATTTATGTGAATGGCTCTCCATACGGTGACACTGTCACGGTAGAGGGTTCGCAGACGAGCGGACCTTCCTCCGGGTCCCGTGCGGGGTACGATGCGTATCAAGTACACCGTGACTTCCCAGCGCGCTGGCAGGCATACATCGTCGCCAACTATCGAAACATCGGCCATGTCACGAATGTGTTCGGAGTGTCCGAAAGAACCGCCAGAAACTGGTGGAAAGGGCAATTTGGGGCCAATGGTGGCCACGTTGCCGTGGCAATGCGTGAGCACGGCCTGATCGCTTTTCAGATGCTATTTGCGGAGGCCAGCTGACATGGGCGCTCCGCATATTTTTTTGCCCTGCATCGGACTTATCGCCGGACTTATGGCGGGGCGGTTACTGCCTGACATGCTGCACAGCAGCAAATTCGTGGGTGCGGCAGTAAATCAATTATCACTTTCAATTCAGTGCATTCGGTCTGCTCGTCGGATCGTTTGCATGGTTGCGCTGGGCGTGAGCCTGCCCCGGGCGCGCTGGTGTGAGGAAATGCTATGAGCCACGCTGCTACCCACTGGTTGGCAACGGTGCCGCCCAACGACATGACGCATGGCGAGTTTAGGGTGCTGTTTCACCTATGCGATTGTCACAATGCCAGCATGGGCTGCTTTCCGAAGCAGACCTATTTGCGCGACCACACAGGCCTGTCGAATGGTGGACTGAACAAGGCGCTGGGCGAGCTCGAGCGTAAGGGATTGATCCGCAGAAAGCAGGAACGTGACGAGCGCACAAACCGGCAAAAACCGACCCGATATGTCCTTGGTTTCGAGCTGTCAGAAGCCCAAAAGCCAACTCCACTCAGTGGAGCCGGAGCCGACTCCACTTTTGAGGCAGTTCCGTCTCCACTTTTAGAGGGGTCCGTCTCCACTGGGGTGGAGTTGTATATAGAAGAACCAGTAAGAGAACCTGTAAAGGAACCTTGCGCGTCGGAAGCCGACCCGCAGACAAATGGAATTTCTTCGGATTTCTTGGAAGAGTTCCTTGAAGCGCATCCGCGTCCCGGTGACCCCGTCGAAACCGAGGCTGCGCTGAAGAAGGCGATTGCCGCCGGTGCCGATCCCGCTGCCATCCTCTCCGGTGCCAAAGCCTACGCCCTGGAGCAGAAGGACAACGAACTTCGCTACGTGTCGTATTCGCAGAATTGGCTCACTCGTCAGGGGTGGGTTCAGTTCCTTGCTAAGTCGGCAGCTAAAAACACGGTCAACGCCGATGCCGTCAAAAAGCGCTGGGCGCGCTGGATCCGAACGAAGGCTGAGAATGCGCGGCATTGTTCGGCAGCGATGGCCCGTCAGCTGTGCACCGAGGGCCTAGTTTCCGCCCAAGAGTGCCGGGCAGTGTGGATCGACCTATGAGCTCGGTCCACAACGATCCGTCAACCAATGGCACCACTTTCGATGGCGTCACTGTGACCGTCGATCTGATCGCGGGGGATTGCGTCATCCACTCGCAGCGGCCTGGGCCCTATAGGGATATCCCATACCGGAAACGTTTTCATTCCATCGATGAGATTCAAGGAGCCTACCAGGTCCAGTTCGGGCTCGGCGTTACCGATCCTGTGGCGGCCAATGTTGCGCGGGCTCTGAAATTCGCGGCTACCCAATTGATGGCGAAGCGGAAGGGGGCCGAGCGTGGTTGAACGTATGACCGCCGCCGATCTACGTGCGACGCAATCCCAGCCAAAGAGCCAAAAGTACGGGGCCCAGCGCACCGTGGTGGATGGGGTAACCTTCGATTCCAAGAAAGAGGCAGCGCGCTGGGCGCAGCTTTGCCTTCGCCAGCGCGCTGGGCAGATATCTGACCTAAAGCGCCAGGTGGTCGTTCCGCTTGTTGGGCGCGACGGACCGTTGCTGTCTCGGAAAGGGCGGCAGATGCGGATCACGGTTGATTTTGGCTATGTCGATCTGAAGACCGGGCTGCAGGTCTACGAGGACGCAAAGGGCATGCCCACCCGTGACTACGAGGTCCGTCGGGCTGTCGCCGGTGCCCAAGGCATCGAGGTGGTGGAGGTCTGATGGGACGTGAGTTGGTCGCACGGCTGCCAGAGTCCGTGCAAGAGATTGCGGAAGTGATTGGGCGTGACAAGGCGCTCGAGTTCATTGGCAAGCTGCCGGTTTCCGGATCACGCTCTTGGCGTGTTTGTGTCTACATCCCAAAGCGAATTTCACTTGATCACAAGCTGGTCGAGCTGCTCGGATGGCAGGATGCTTGCAAGATGGTCTACGCCTTCTCAGGAATGATCCTGCAGCCAAGTAACTGCCGCTTCATCCATCGCAAGCATCGCGATCGCGAGATCATGCGGATGCTGAATGAAGGCATGGAAATCAACGAAATCGCAGACCGTGTCGAGCTTTCAACCTATCGGGTTCGAGAGATCATCGCGCTGCAGGAAGGGTCAGCATGATGCGACCCGCAATCCAACCCAATGAAAGGGACGTACCGTGAGTGGCGGACGAATGAAGCGCGTCATCGCGCACTGGACTGCCGGGGCAGGGCGCGCCTCTGCTGAAGACAAGGCCCACTACCACAGGCTGGTCGAGTACGACGGCACAGTCGTTGCTGGAGCAGAGGCCGTTGAGGACAACATAGTCACGTCTGATGGCGACTATGCGGCCCATACTCTGCAGCTGAACACAGGATCGATTGGCGTTGCTATGTGCGGCATGCGTGGCGCTGTGGAACATCCCTTTGATGCCGGACCCTCGCCACTCAATGAGGCGCAGTTCAACGCCTTTTGCAAACTGGTCGCTGATCTTTGCGTCGAGTACGGCATCCCCGTCACACCCCAGACGGTCCTCACGCACGCAGAGGTCCAAACAACGCTTGGGGTGCAGCAGCGGGGCAAATGGGACGTTGCGCGGCTTCCTTGGCGAGACGACCTCCGCGGGGCTCGATCCGTCGGTGACTTCATGCGCCAGCGTATCGCCTTGATGCTGGGTGGCGTGGAAGTGCTTCAGTCCAACCGCCCGATCCTACGCTTTGGTGACAGGTCTGTTGATGTCGGCGTTTGGCAGGTCGAGCTATCCGATCGAGGATATCATCTGGGGCGTGCTGACAAAGATTTCGGCCGGCTCACCCGTGCTGCAACCCTCGCTTTCCAAGCCGATAACGATCTGCCATCCGATGGCGTCGTGAACGCTGATGACTGGCTTCAAATGGCTAAGGCGACATCACGGCCTGAGCGTTTCGTCACTCAGGAAGAGATCGATCGTGAAAGCGGTACGGCGCAGGATGCCCAGATGACAGCGCGTGTAGGAGACTTAGTCGGCCTGGGCGGAGTTGCCGGCATTGCCACCCAAGCCAAACAGGCAGGTGAAGCGGCGCAGGCCGCATCCGGGGTGATGGGACAGCTGAGTGCGATGATTTCCGAACACTGGCCTGCGCTACTGCTGTGCGGGCTATGCGTAACGGCATGGTTTGCACTGCGCGCTCTTGGGTATTCTACCCGTCGTCGCCGGCTGTTGGATGCGCGTGAAAACCGGAGCCTAGCGCGATGATCGGATTGCTTGCACATCGATTCATGCGCTCGGCATGGGGACGCTATCTAATGCTTGGGCTTGCGATCTTGGCTGGGCTGAAAGGCTGGGGCGAGCTCAGAGAGCGCGAGGGCAGAGTTGACGCTAAAGAGCGTCAATCGCTGGAAAACATCAAAACCATGAGGAGAATGCAGGATGCAGGCGCTTCCGTTGCTACTGATCGTCGGTCTGTCGTTACACGCTTGCGGAAGGGAGCCTTCTAGTGTGCTGCCGATCGTGAAGGACTACCCGCGCGCGGTGCAAGCGCAGGCCGCTGATGAGCTTGAGGCGCTGCCCGAGGGTTCGGTGCTGCCAGTGCTGATCGGCGACTATGCCGTGCTGCGTGAGCAGCTGCGCGCGGGCAGGTCGCAGTGAAATCGTCATATAAAAAAGGGGTCCTTCCTCGGCCGGGAGGGCCAGTGGGTGCGCATGTGCGCAAAAATCAACTTGTGAGAGCGCTATTTTTTCCATTTCGTTTCGTTTTAGGAGCAGCGCTTGTCTGATCTAATTTCTTACACCGACGTCGAGATGTTGCCGCCTGGCGACCTGACGCCCTATGACCGAAACTCGCGGACCCACAGTTCTGAGCAGGTCAGCCAGATCGCGGCATCGATCCGCGAGTTCGGGTTCACCAACCCGGTGTTGGTTGGTGAGGACGGTACCATCATCGCCGGCCACGGTCGGGTGCTTGCAGCCTTAGAAATAGGGATGTCGCAGGTTCCGTGCCTCAGAATTACCGGCCTGACAGACGAGCAGCGGCGCGCCTATATCATCGCCGACAACAAGCTGGCGCTGAACGCCGGATGGGATGATGAGCTGCTGAAGCTGGAGCTCGGCGAGCTGCGCGATCTGGGATTTGACCTCGGGGTTGTGGGCTTTGATCAATCCGAATTAGACGAGCTTTTTGTCGATCTTGACGGCCTGGAAGAGGAAGGAAAAACCGAAGACGACGAGGTGCCGCCGATCGGGGGGGACTTCGTTTCTCGGCGTGGTGATGTTTGGATCTGCGGTGATCACCGGATCATGTGTGGGGACTCCACGGTCATGTCTGATATCGAGCGGCTGATCGCTGACGAGCTGGTCGATATGTGCTGGACCGATCCCCCCTACAACGTGAATTACGAGGGCACGGCCGGCAAGATTGAGAACGACAACATGGGCGCGGATGCGTTCCTTGCCTTTCTGACCGATGCTTTTGTTTCTGTGTTCTCGGCCGTCAAGCCAGGCGGGGCGCTCTATGTCGCCCATGCTGACACCGAGGGGCTGCCGTTTCGCACAGCCTTCAGCTCCGCTGGGTTCAAACTGTCAGGGTGTCTTGTCTGGGTGAAGCCGAGCCTTGTCCTGGGCCGGTCGGACTATCAGTGGCGGCACGAGCCGATCCTTTACGGCTGGAAGCCTGGCGCGCCGCACCGGTGGTTTGGCGGCCGTAAGCAGACAACTGTCATCGATGCAGAGGATCTGCCGTTCGTCGTCAAAGAGGACGGGTCGCTGTTGATCGACACGGGATCCGGCCAGCTGCGGGTCTCGGGTTCTGACCTTCAAATCGAGGAGCTGGTGTCTTCGGTGCTGCGCCACGAAAAGCCGAGCCGCAACACCGAGCACCCAACAATGAAGCCGGTCGGGCTGGTGATGCAGTACCTGAAGAACAGCAGCCGGCGCGGTGATCTGGTCCTGGATCCTTTCGGCGGTTCGGGAAGCACGATGATTGCGGCGCAGAAGATCGGACGTGTAGCGCGGCTGATGGAGCTGGATCCACGGTTCGCGGATGTGATCGTGAAACGCTGGCAGGATTTCACCGGGGGGCAGGCTGTCCTGGAGGGCACGTCGGATCGCTTTGACGATCTGCGTGGCAAACGTGGGGAGGCAGGCAAGTGACAAGGCGCGTAGGTTGGCTGCCCGCACTGGATTGCTCGGATGTTGAATGAGCAGTTCGAGCAATCCAACATATCCGGTCAGCGTGATTGCGAAGCTGCTGAAGCTGACCGAGCGCCGGGTCCAGCAGCTGTCGAAGGAGGGCGTGATCCCGAAGGCCGAGCACGGCCGCTATGAGCTTGCGGCCGCGGTTCAAGGCTATGTCGGGTACCTGCAGGAACGGATTGCACCCCGCGGTGCCGATGGTGATCCCGAAAAGGCTGACTACCATACCGAAAAGGCGCGGCTGACCAAGTCGCAGGCTGACATGGCAGAAATGGAAGCGGCGAAGATGCGCGGTGCCCTAGTGGATGCCGAGCAGATGAAGGAAGCACTGGACTTGGTGATCGCCGAGGTGCGCGCCAATCTTTTGAACAACGCGCCCACTCGGATCGCGGCGCGCGCGAAGTCAGAAAAGAAAGAGGCTTCGATCAAGCTCATCGCAAAGGAAGAGATCGGCGCGGCTCTGCGCAAGCTGTCGACCACTGATCCGACTTCGCTGGTTGGAGCTGACTGATGTCCTGGCCATTTGGTAGCGCCGCTCTGATGGTGGCCACTTCGTTTCTCGCAGGATTGGCACCACCTCCCGACCTGAAGCCGTCCGAGTGGGCGGAGCAATCGGTTCAAATCCCGGTCGGGAATGCGATCCCGGGTTTGATCAGTTTCGACAACGCGCCGTATCAGCGCGAGCCATTGGACATGACGGCCGACCCATCGTGTCACCGGATCACGCTCAAATGGGGCGCGCAGGTTGGCAAGACGCAGCTGGCACTCTGTGCTCAGGGTTTCAAGATAGTGCATGACCCGGTGTCTCAGCTGATGATGCAGCCGTCGGAAGGCGATTTGCAGACATGGCTGACGACGAAGTTTAACCCGCTGGTCGAAGCCAACCCCGACCTTGAGACGCGGATCGCCACCCCGCGGGCGCGCAAGGGGGTGAACAACACGCGGATGAAGTCCTACCCGGGCGGCTTCATCATGTTCGCCTGGTCCGGATCGCCCAAGACGCAGCGCGGCCGGTCTGCGCCGTTCATCGTCTGTGACGAAACCGACGGCTACGATCGCACGGCCGAGGGTCATCCCGTCGGTCTGCTGTGGGAGCGCGCCAACACCTTTGATGATCAGCGCAAGTTGGTAGAGATTTCGACGCCGACAATTCGCGGGATTTCGTGGATTGATCATGCCTACGAGCAGGGGGACCAGCGTCAGTTCCACGTAGCTTGTCCGCACTGCGATGCCGTGCAGACGATCGAGTGGTCAAACGTCAAATGGGACAAGAACGCCGAGGGCGAGCACATGCCCGAGAGCGCCTACTATGAGTGCCGGGCGAATGGCTGCGTTTGGTCGGACACCGACCGGTACTTTGCCATCCGCAACGCCGAGCGGCTGGGGCATGGGTGGAAGGCAAAGAAGCCGTTCCGGGGGCATGCGTCCTATCATCTCAACGGGCTCTATTCCTGCTTTGTGAAGCTGAAGATGATCGTGCAGTCCTTCCTGGACAAGAAAGCGGCCGGGGATCTGCAGACCTTCGTCAACGTCACGCTCGCGGAAGCCTGGGAGGAAGAGGCCGAGACGCTCGAGGTCGAGCAGCTGATCGCGCGCGCTGAGCCGTTCCCATCGAAGGTTCCGATGGAAGTCGGCGTTCAGACCTGCGGTGTCGACATGCAGGAGGATCGCCTCGAGCTCGAGCGCGTCGGCTGGGGGTTGGGCGAGGAAAGTTGGAGCCTCGATCATCAAGTGTTCTGGGGCGATCCGCTTAAGCCTGAAGTCTGGAACCAGCTTTTTGACTATCTCGATCAAACCTTCGAGCATGAATCCGGTGCGCAGATGCGGATTGCCTCTGCGTGTGTCGACACCGGTGGTTCCGGTGGCCTGACCCAAGCAGCCTATGAGCAGCTGCGTGGGAAGCAGCGGCGCAATATCTTTGCCATCAAGGGGGGCAAAGGGTGGGACAATCCGATCGCATCTGCTCCGAAGAAGTCCAAGTCTGGCAAGCGCGCGCGGCCGGTGACCTTGTTCACGATCGGGGTCAATGACGCCAAGCTGATTGTGATGCGCCGGGCGAAGCAAGACACGCCTGGGCAGGGCTATTGCCACTGGCCTGTCGATCGGGATCCGGAGTGGTTTCACCAGCTGACGGCCGAGCGGTTGGTGACCCGGTTCGTGCGGGGCTTCCCAATCCGCGAGTGGAAGAAAACCCGCGACCGAAACGAGGCGCTCGATTGTCGGGTCTATGCCTATGCCGCGTTGAAAATCTTGAACCCGAATATCTCGGTGCGTCTGCGCCGGCTCAAACCCGACGACGATCATATTGCGGAGGATGAAACGGCCGCGGGGGAACCGCCAGAGGAAGCAAAGCCAAAGGCTCGCAAGACTAGGCGAGGTAAAACGCGCCGCACACGACCTCGTGGATCAGGGCGGATCAACAATAGGTAGTCAGGTTTGCTCCATCAGTTTCCCAGCTCAGTCACGGCCGGCTTAAGCATCAAGGCCGAGGTGCATGTCGATGCATATCCGGCACCGGAGTGGACGTTGACGGCGATCATCCGTGGTCCGTCTTCGATCGATCTGGAAGCGGCACCGCTCGGGTCTGGGCATTTGTTCGCCGTAACCGCGGCCGTCACCTCGGGTTGGAACGCTGGCACCTATGCGGTGTCGGTCCGTGCCGTCTCGGGGGAGGATGTACATGAGGTCGAAGCCGGCCAGCTGACTATCGCCGGGGATCTGGTGTCGGTCGATGCCGGGTTTGAGGCACGTGGTCACGCGCAGCGGGTGCTTGCCTCGATCGAGGCGGTCATCGAGGGGCGCGCCACGAAGGATCAGGAAAGCTACGCGATCAACGGCCGGTCGCTGGTCCGTACATCTATCGCTGACCTGTTGTTGCTGCGCGATCGGTACAAGCGCGAGATCGCGCGCGAGAGCCCCAATGGAAAACGCCGACGTCTGACCGGCCGGCAGGTTAAAGTGAGGTTTGGTCGTTAATGTTTGGTTTTGGTAAAACGCGCGATTCCGGCGAGGGCAATCGCCAGGAGCCGAGCGCGCCCGTGGTCATGGTCGAGAGCTCGATCCCGAAAGTGAGCCGGCGCAATAAGCCGATGCGCCCCGCGGTGGGTCAACGCGGGTTTGATGCCGCGATCTCGGATCGGCTGACATCGAATTGGTCAACCACTCCGCTGACCGCTGACCAGGTCATCGATCGCAATCAGCGTGTCCTGGTCGCGCGCTCGCGCGAGGAGGCGCAGAAGAACGACTATCTGAAATCGTTCCTGCGTCTGTGCGATCAGAATATTGTCGGGCACCGCGGCTTTGCGCTTCAGGCGCAGGCGCGTGACAATAACGGCGGGCTCGATCGGGGGGCAAACGAAGCGCTCGAGGCCTGGTGGCGCAAATGGCAGCGGGCGTCTAACTGCGACATCACTGGCAAGCGCAGCTTCCGGATGATCTGCAAGGGGGCGGTCAAAACCGCTGCCAAAGACGGCGAGTTCATGATCCGCGAAATCCGCGGCCGTAACGCGGGCCCCATGCGCTATGCGCTGCAGGTGCTGGATCCGCAGCGGTGCCCGGTCGACTATAACGTCGATCGTCTCGCCAATGGCCGCTTCGTGCGCCAGGGGATCGAGTTCAGCCGTGAAGGTCGGCCGCTGGCGTTCTACTTCATGACGGGTGATCCAGCCGGCTCCGGATACACGTTCAACGGGACCAGCCTCGACCGGGTGCCGGCCGATGAGATCATTCATGGGTTCTTGGAAGATATCACGGGCCAGCGCCGGGGCATTCCCTGGGCTGCCACGTCGCTGTGGCGTCTGCACATGCTGGGCGGGTTGGAAAATGCGGCGCTGACCAGCGCGCGGACCGGCGCGTCGGTCGGTGGTTTCCTCGAGTGGGAGGAAGGCTATGGGCCTGAACCCGATGAGGAACAGCAGGAGGACGAAGAGCTCTACATCGAAAGCGCGGGTGGTGTGTTCCAAGAGCTTCCGACGGGTCTGAAATCAAAGGCATTCACCCAGCAGTATCCCTCGGGCGAGTTCGCCCCATTCCACAAGTCGATGCTGCGCGGTGCCGGTGCCGGCATGGGCGTGGCCTATGTCAGCTTTGCCAACGATCTTGAGGGGGTGAACTTCAGCTCAATCCGCCAGGGCGTTCTGGATGAGCGCGATCACTGGATGGACCTGCAGGAGTGGCTCATCGAGACGCTGATCGACCGTTGCTATCAGTCGGCGCTCGAGCCGGCGCTGTTGATGGGGCTGGTCGTGAACAACTCGATCCGGCTGCGTCCGGAGCGCATCGAGAAGTTCCGCAATGTTTATTGGCAGGGCCGTCGGTGGGCATGGGTCGATCCGACCAAGGACGTGAAAGCGGAAATCGACGCCAAAAACAACATGCTCACATCGCCGTCTGAAATCATCCGGCGTCGCGGAGACGATCCCGACACCACTTGGCGCACCTACGCCGACGATATCCAGGCCATGCGCAAGGCCGGCATCCCCGATGAGTTCATTATGGCCTCGGTTCTGGGCGTGGTGCCCGGCGCTGTTCGGCCACCAGCTGGCGACGCAAATCAAGAAGAGGACGTGTCCGATGACAAAAATGAAACTCCTGACGCAGAATAGCGGCTTGGCCGCTTCGTTGATCGGATCTGCTCTGACCCGGTCGGTGACCGTGGAGCAGGTCAACGCCAACCGCGGCGGGGCACCTTTGCGCCGGCAGGCGGCTGTGCGCACGATCGATGAAGAGGCGCGCACCGTTGAGGTGGCGTTCAGCTCTGAGGAGCCGGTTGCGCGTTGGTTCGGCGATGAAATCCTGGACCACTCGCCGGGGGCAATGTCGGACGCGCGCCTGCGCAATGGCGCGGCCGTGCTCTGGAACCACAACCCCGATCTCCAGATCGGTGTGGTCGAGACGTCGTCGGTGGACGGTGATCGCCGCGGCCGTGCCGTTTTGCGGTTCGGGCGTTCCGCCAAGGCTGCCGAAATCTGGGCCGATATTGTGGACGGTGTGATCCGTCACGTGTCGGTCGGTTACTTCGTGCGCGCAATCAAAACCGAAGAGGTCGAAGGCGAGCGCGACAAGGTCACGATCACCGATTGGGAGCCGTTTGAAATCTCGATGGTCAGCGTTCCTGCGGATGCATCTGTGGGGGTCGGTCGATCGGCGGGGGAACCGCCAGAGGAACCGACCGGCGATGGCTCCAATACTCCAAACCATTCTCAAACGCGCACAGCGCAAACTGAAACAGAAGGATCAGGCGATATGAACATTCGCAATCTCCGCAACGCAGCCGGTCACCTGGTCCGTGCCAAGGTGGACGACAACGGCAACATCGTGGAAGAGATCGAGGTGCTTGAGCGGGCATCCGAAACACAAGCGCTGGTGACGCGCGGCCAAGAAGCCGAGCAGACCCGCGTTGCGGCATTGCTGGAAATGGGCGAGCAGTATTCGGCGCAGCAGCTGGCAGCAGATGCGATCCGCGGCAGCACGTCCGTCGATGAATTCACCCGCACTCTGCTCGATCACGTTGGTGGTGGGCGCGGGAATGGCAACGGCAACAGCGGCCGTTCCGATGATACTGGCAACCGCGCATTGGATGACAACGCAGGCGTCGTTGGCATGACGGACTCCGAGGTGGGTCGGTTTAGCTTTCTTCGCGCAGCTCGGGCCTTGCTCAATCCAAGCGACCGGTCAGCACAAGCCGCAGCTGCATTCGAATTCGAAGCATCGGCGGCCGCGCAGGAAACGATGGGGCGCAGCTCCGAAGGGATCACAGTCCCCGTCGACGTCCTGACCCGCGCACTGAACACGTCGACCTCCGGTGCCACGCCGGGTGACACAGGCGGGTTCTTGATCGATACCAACCTTGCCACGCAGTCCTTTATCGAGATGTTGCGCAACCGCGCCACGTTGCTGCAGCTGGGGACGCCGATGGGCGGTCTGGTCGGCAATCTGGATGTGCCTGGTCAAACCGGCTCGGGTAACGTGTTTATCGTCGGTGAAGACGAAGATGTCGGCGAGGGCAGCATGGACGCTGGGCTGGTCAAAATGAGCCCGACCACCATCGGTGTCTTTGGCCGGGTGACGCGTCGTATGATGCAGCAGTCCTCGATGGATGTTGAGCTGCAGTTCCGCAGCTCTTTGGCAACGGATCTGGCACTCGGTATCGATTGGTACGGCTACTATGGCGACGGCGTCGGGAATAACCCCCTGGGCATCCTGAACCACTCCGGTATCAACGCGGTGGCCTTCGCGGGTATCCAGCCGACCTATGCGGAAATCATCGAAATGGAGAGCGAGGTCGCCCTCGACAACGCTCTGACGGATTCGGTGCGCTACGTGGGTAACTCCAAGTTCCGCGGTCACTGCAAGTCGACCGAGAAGTTTGCCAACTCGAATGGCCAGACGATCTGGGAAGACGGCGGTACCGTGAACGGGTCGACAGCCGAAATCACCAATCAGTTCGATAACGGCGACGTGCTGTTTGGCAACCTGCGCGATGTCTACATCGGCCTGTGGGGCGCTCTGGATATCCTGGTCGATCCCTACACCCAGTCGCTGTCAGGGACGCGCCGCGTTGTGCTGCACCAGGACTTCGATATCGCCGCGCGCCGCACCGAGAGCTTCTGCCTCGGCCGCAAGCCGACGGCGTAACGATCTGAGCCGGCCGATCAGGCCGGTTCGCTCCCTCTGACCTCTTTAATCTTAGGATTTCAAAATGGCTGAAAAGACAGTGAAAGTTAAAATCACCTCCGCGATCGCGATTGCGGGCAAAATCAAAACGCCTGGCACCACGGTGGAGATCGGCGAGGATCTGGCAAAGAACCTGATCAACCGCGGCCGCGCCGAGCTGGCAAAGGGTAAGGCTGCCAAAGCTGAAGGCGATTTGGGCAAGATGAAGGTCGCGGACCTGAAGGTCATCGCGGCCGAGCTTGAGATTGACGGGTATGACGGCATGAACCAAGCCAAGTTGATTGCTGCCATCGAAGAAGCGCGCGACGCGTAACCGATGCCCCATCCCGATTGGGAGGACATCTCCGCTTTTTTTGAGCTCGAGGAATTTGCTACCACGGCAAGCATCACCAGAGCTTCGGAAAAGGTGGCAGATGTCCTTGGCATTTTTGACGACCCGAGCCAGATGGCAACCTTGGGCGAGTTCGAATTCGACGGCCCTGGGCCGCGGTTCGTTTGCCGCGAAGACGAGGTGTCGCAGGTTCTGCGCGGCGACACGGCCGTGATCGAGGGCCGCACCTTCGATGTTCTGGAAGAGCCACAGTTGGACGGTACGGGGATCGCCACGCTGATCCTTGCGGTGCCGAATGTGATCTACAATGCTGGCCTTTGACTTTGACGACGGTCAGCTCGACAAGATCGCGGCCGAGTATGCGGCAACCCCCAAACAGGTAGACCTCTCTCGATCGCGCGCGCTGAAACGCACGGCTGCGACCCTTCGGCGTCTGGCATCCACTGGCCTGCAGACGGAGCTCGGGCTGCGAAATGCCAAAGCACTGCGCCGTCGCCTGAAGGAGTACAAGGTGGGCAAGGGTAACAACGCTTTGAAGCTGTGGTTCGGTGCCAATGATCTGCCGGTGTCAGCGTTCAAAGGCCGGCCGCAAAAGGTCGATGGCGGGATCAAGTTTGGCGACACGATGGTCCACGGCGCGTTCTTTGCTAAGGTGGGCGGCAAGCGCAAAGTCATGCAGCGGTACGGGTCGAAGCGGTGGGCGATCGGCGAGGCTACGCTGTCGGTTGCCGATCGGATGATGATCTACCTCGAGGACGAGGTCTTTGTGGATATCGACAGCATCTACATGAAGCACTTTCTGGCAGAAATTCGGGCGCGCACAATCTTGGGAGTTGGATAATGGCTGAAGCACTTGATTTGGGCGATGCCCTGGACACGGTCGTAGCCACGCTGGCGGCGGCGTTTCCGACCTTTAAGACGGTCGCGGCCGAAGATGAGACGCGCAAAACTTTAGAAGTGCCGGCCATCATCGTTCAGATGTCGGAGCTCGAGCCTGATCCCGACAAGGATCCACATACGGGGCAGTTTCCGTGCCTGGTCCGGATCGAGGCGCGCATCGTGCTCGGGTACCGGACACCGAAGGTGCGGCGCGAGGTGCTGAAGGCAGCCGGCGCGCTCGCGGCCGCGGTGCACAGCAACCGACTAGGGGTGGCCTGGGGCGCGGCCGCAGTCTTGGCTGTTGAGCCAGATGAGTTTGCGCCGCAAGCGGATCAGTACGACGTTTGGCGCGTCGAGTGGGCCCATGCAGCGGATATCGGTCCGAGCTTCTTTATCGATGACGGCGTGACACCGACCCAGCTGCTGACGTCCTGGTCGCCGGAGATTGGGCCTGCGCATGAGCAGGAGTATGTGGCAGAGGGCGGCGATGTCTGAGTTCACCTTGTCGCAGCTGATGCAAGCCGTGGAGCGGATGATCATGGTGGCCACGGTCACGGCGCGCGAAGGCGATCGTGCCAAGGTCAAATGGGCTGACGGGGCGGAAAGCGATTGGCTTAAGATTGCGCAGCTCGGATCGGAGCAGCTGAAATTCTGGATCCCGCCATCGGTGGGCACTCAGGTGGTGGTTCTTTCGCCTGGTGGCAATACTGCGCATGGCATCATCTATCCTGGTCCCTTTGCGGGTGGTGTGCCGGCCGGCAACTTTGCCGGCACGATCACTGGGGCCGGCGATGTCGTGGCGTCTGAGGTCAGCTTGGTGTCTCACGTGCATGGGGGCATTCAGCCTGGGCCTAGCGACACCGGCGCTCCGAAGTAGCGCAGTGGGGAACCGCCAGAGGATCGCAGCGCGTGTCCTGTCCAATGTGGGCGCATGTATGGGATCAGCGCACTCACAGGCCGTAAATTGGGCGGCATCGACCACCTCCGGCAATCAATCCGGGATATCCTGACGACCCCGATCGGGTCGCGGGTGATGCGGCGCGACTATGGATCCCGTTTGTTCGATCTTATCGATGCGCCATATTCCTCAGCGACCAAGCTGGCGATCATCGCGGCAACGGCCGAGGCATTGATTACATGGGAGCCGCGCATCGATGTGGACACTGTGACACTTCGGACCTTTGAGCCTGGCAAAATCATCATTGATCTCAGCGGCCGCTATCTGCCCGACGGCCGCGAAGTTACCATCGCGGGGATCGAGGTCGGATGAGCGCGTTTACGGCAATCAATCTTGAGCGTCTGCCCGCTCCCGAGATCATCGATCGCAAGGACTTCGAGACGATCCTGGCGGAAATCAAGGCATGGCTGGTCGCTCGCGATCCGAGCCTCGCGCCGATCATGGGGTTGGAAAGCGAGCCGATCACCAAGGTGCTAGAGGCTTGGGCGTATCGAGAGCTGCTACTGCGCGCTGAAATTGACGATGCCGGCCGCGGCAACATGCTGGCGTTCGCTGGTGGTGCGCAGCTGGACCATTTGGCGGCGTTCTACGGGGTCGAGCGCGCGGTGATCCAGCCGGCCGATCCTGCGGCACTTCTGCCTGTGCCGGCCGTGCTTGAGGATGACGTCCGGTTCCGCTCGCGGGTGCAGCTGGCACTTGAAGGGTTCACCACGGCCGGCCCGCGCGGGTCGTATGTATTCTGGGGACTGTCGGCCTCGTCCTTGGTGAAAGACATCAGCGTCGAATCGCCATCGCCTGGTCAAATCCTGGTCACGGTGCTGTCGGATGTCGGGGACGGCAGCGGCGATGCCGCGCTGATCCAGACGGTGTCTGACAAGCTAAACGATGAGGACATCCGGCCGCTGACCGATCAAGTCATCGTGCAAGGCGCATCGATCGTACCGTATCAGCTCGAGGCCGTGCTGACGCTGTATGAGGGGCCCGATGCCGATGTTGTGCGCGCGGCCGCTGAGGCGTCAGTTTCTGCGTTCGTATGGGACCAGCACCGCCTGGGGCATGACATCACGGTTTCTGGGCTGCATGCAGCGCTGCATTTGGCGGGGGTGCAGAAGGTTACCCTAGTCAGCCCCGGCGCTGATCTCGAGATTGATGCGTCTGAGGCTGCCTATTGTACGTCGGTATCCGTGACGGTCGGAGGGCGTGATGTCTGATCTGCCCACCATTCTCCCGCCAAATGCGCAAGAGATTGAGCGCGAGCTGGAGCAGCTGTCCGGCCGCTTGCTCGGGTTTGGCAATCCGATCGCAGCGCTTTGGGACGCATCGCTGTGCCCTGAGCATCTGCTCTCCTATCTGGCGTGGGCATTCTCCGTTGAGGTTTGGGATAGTGCTTGGCCTGAGAACCAAAAGCGCCAGGTTCTAATCGATGCGGTGCAGGTTCACCGGGCAAAGGGCACAATCGGGTCTGTTCGTCGCGCGCTCGGGGGCATCGGCTTTGAAGCGGAGATTGCGGAATGGTTCGACTATGGTGGGGAACCCCATACATTCCGAATTGATGCCTACGGGGACGATGTGTTCGCAGCAGGGATGTCGATCGACAGTCGGACCTTGGCGTTGGTCACTTCGATCCTGGTCAATCTTAAACCTCAGCGCTCTCATTTTGAGCTCCGCATTGGGGAGCGGTTCGATACGGCCGTTTATGCCCGTGCCGGCACTCGGGGTCGTGCGCGCTCCGATCTGAGCCATGACCCCAATCCCCGAACGCGCGTTTCGGTCGGGACCACGCATATGCGGGTCGGGTCGCGGGCGCGCCAGATCAGCACAGTTTACCATGATGTTCAGCCAAGGGATGCCGCCTAATGCCCACCACCATTCTCACCGATATCGCCGAGGCGAAAATCACCCAGGCTGCCGGCTCAGGTTCACAGGTTGCGATCACGCATGTGGCGTTGGGTGACGGCAATGGGGCCAGCTACAACGGGGACTTTGATCAGACCTCTTTGCGACGGGAACGTGTCCGGGTGCCGATCGAGCGCCGGCATATTGTCTCACTGAGCGCTTGGCGCGTGAAGGCCGAGTTTGGGGTCGACACTCTCGCGTTCGATGTGCGCGAGGCGGGGTTCTTCGATGCTGATGGGGATCTGATTGCACTTTGCACATTTCCAGTGGCTGAGGTCCGTCGCACCGGGGCGATCGTCTATCTGATCGACCACGTGCTGAACTTTAGCCGGGTCGCCGAGGGGCTGATCATCGTCGATGCACCAGACGACGACCTGTTCGACCACGTTCTAACAAATCTAGAAACCCAGGCGATTTTTGCGGCTGAGCAGTTCGATCAGCGGATCGCCATTCGCGCTCTGCAAGAAGCCCTCTGAAGGAGACCACCATGAGCATTGAGAATATTAACCAAGCCGCTACGGCAATGAACGCGCTAACCGCTCGTATGAACAATTTTGTTGGTGATGCGGATGCGCAGATTGCGCAGCGCCGTGCGGCTTACGATGGTTTGGCCGCTGATCTAAAGGGTGTGGTAAACGGCCAAATGTATTTTGTTGGGTACGTTAAACCCAATGAGCCAAACCCTACAAATATCGACGGCGGTACATTCCTCACGATTTATGATGCGGTCGTTCGCTCCCCTTATGGCGCACAGGTCATGCTCTTTTTGGACCCGGGTATCCATGAAGTCACTAGTGATATTCCTGTGGGAAACAGGATGATTTACATCGACAAAAATGGTGTCGAAAAGCCGGTAATTCGTCTCAAGGCTCGTGCTTCAGATGTTTTCAATTACCCGTATCATTTTGATGACTGCCGGAATGGTGCCGTTTACATAAAGTCTTGCGAAATTGAATTTCCCGCCGAAAAAATTGACGACAGTTTGGAGTGGAATGAGGCATCTTCCGTTTTGCTTCAATATACGGTCAGCGGCTTCAACCATCTGTCTTTGACGGATTGTAAGGTATCGGGAGATGCACCGTTCGCCCTAGTAACCGGCAACGGGAGTTGCACAAACGTTCTTGGACTTCACAGCACAACGCTTGACGGGACTATTGTTGGGGTCAGTCGAACGGCATCTGGTGTGTCCATCATTTCAAAGCAAAGTCTGACTTTGCTAAATGGTGCCTTGGTCCGATCAACAACGGGCGATCTTCCTAACATTCTGGAAAATGGAGGCTAATATGCGATTTGATATTACTCATGAAGGTCGAACTACTCTTGCGACCACCCGTGAACACGCTCTTCAGGCGGGGTATCCGGAGGCTGTCGTTTCAGCCGCAGAAAACGGTGTTCGTGTTTCTACGGCTAAAGCAGAGTGCCGCCGCCGTATCTATGCTGCAGCATCTGCTGAGACCCAGATGAACATGGCAACTGCGGCCGCGGTCATCTCTGCGAAAGAGGCCAGCGCGCGGACCGAAGACGAGGCTTCGATCTTGTCAGGGCTCGATGATGCGATCGGGTGGGTGGCGCAGATGCGCGGCCGTGTAACCGAGCTGGCGGATGATCCGACGCTTGATATCGCTGATGACGCCAATTGGCCTCCCTTGCCGGATGGCGCGCGCGACGTTGTCGACAAGTTCTGAGCCGGGGCGAGGTAGATCCAATGATCGCCTTGGCTTTCTACAAAGGGCGCGGGCAGGTGCTCGATCGGGTGATCCGTTGGGTCACCCGATCTTCGTTTAGCCATGTCGAAATTCTGCGCGAGGTACCGGCAGGGCCTGACTATGGTTCTGATGCGCGCGCCTGGTCATCGAGCGGCCGCGATGGCGGGGTGCGCGAGAAGTCGATCACCTTCAAACCGGGGCATTGGGAGTTCGTAACCATTCCCTGGGCGGGGCCGGCCGCGATCGACCGGGTGATCGCCGAGATTGGCAATCCCTATGACTATGCCGGCTTATTGGCATCACAGGCGCTGAACCTGCGCCGGCATCGCCGTGACCAGTGGTTCTGCTCTGAAATCTGCGCCCATGCGCTTGAGTTGAGTGCGCCGCAGGAGCTGTCGCCAGGCGGGCTATACTGCCGTGTTTTGGAAATGAACCGCGCCTATCTCGCCGGCTGGACGCGCGCGGGGGAACCGCCAGAGGATTGAGCCGCGGCGCGGTGGAATGCTTGGACAACAGTTCACATCCGCAAGCGAGGTCACTATGGCATTTCTTCACGGCGTCGAGGTCATCGAGATCGATGCAGGTCCACGTCCCATTCAGACGGTCAAGTCATCCGTCATCGGCATTGTGGGCACCGCGCCCGACGCCGATCCTGATGCCTTCCCCCTAAACACACCGGTCCTGGTCGCCGGCTCGCGCAAAGAAGCGGCCGGTCTGGATACCATCGGCACCGCGCTCGGCACGTTGCCGGCCGCGATGGACGGCATCTTCGACCAGATCGGTGCGGTCGTCATTGTTGTGCGGGTCGAAGAGGGGGCTACTGAAGCTGAAAGCCTCGCCAATGTCATCGGTGGCGTGAACGCGGTTGATGGCAACTTTGAAGGGGTGCATGCTCTGGTCGGAGCCGAGAGCGTCGTCGGGTTTTCCCCGCGCATCTTGAGCGCGCCTGGCTTCACCCACCAACGCCCCGAGGGCAACGCCAACCCGGTTGTGGCTGAACTGCAGGGCATCGGTGACCGTCTGCGCGCTGTCATCATCGCCGATGGGCCCAATACCAACGATGCCGACGCGATCACCGCGGCCGGCGACTTTGGGTCGGACCGCATCTATCTGATCGATCCGTGGCACAAGGTCATGGTCGGGTCTGATATTGTGTCGGTGCCGGCTTCGTCCCGCGTTGCCGGCTTGATCGCCAAAGTGGACAACGACACCGGGTTCTGGGCATCGCCATCTAACAATCTGCTGGGGGGCGTAATCGGAACCAGCCGGCCGGTTGACTTCAAGCTGGGCGATGCGAGTGCGCGCGCCAATCTGCTGAACGAGGCTAAGGTTGCCACAACGATCCGCCAGAATGGCTACCGTCTTTGGGGCAACCGGACCCTTACCGACGATACCAAGTGGATCTTCCTCAGCGTTCGTCGCACGGCCGACATCATCAACGACTCGCTGCTGCGCGCTCATCTGTGGGCCGTCGATCGGGGCATCACCAAAACTTACGTCTCGGACGTAGAGGAAAGCGTGAATGCCTACCTTCGGGATCTAGTCGCTTTGGGCGCGATCCTGGGCGGGCGGTGCTGGGCCGATCCGGACCTGAACTCGGCCGCAAATATCCAGCTCGGCAAAGTATTCTTCAACTTTGATTTTACCCCGGTCTATCCGGCCGAGCATATCACGTTCCGTTCGCACCTGGTGAACGACTACATCGAGGAGGTGTTTAACTGATGGCTGCTGAAGATATCCTGAAATATCTAAATCTGTTCGTTGATGGCCGTGGCCACGCGGGCAAGATCGAGGAATACAGTCCCCCCGATCTGACGGTCTCGACCGAAGAGTTCCGCGGGGGCGGCATGGACGCGCCCATCGATCTCGACATGGGCCAAGAGAAGATGACCACGTCCTTCGTGCTCACGTCCTACGACCGTGATGTGCTGTCCCTCTGGGGCATCAAAGACGGCTCGTTGGTTCAGCTGACGGCGCGCGGGTCCCTTGAAAGCCTGGATGGCACCAAGACGGCCGTGGCGCATCACATGCAGGGCAAAATCGTCTCGGTGGCGCGCGGTACCTGGGGCTCGGGGGCGAAGCCGTCGCTGACCTTCACTGTGAGCCTTCGGTACTACCGCGAGGTGCACGGTGGCGTCGATATCAATGAGATCGATGTCGTCAATATGGTGCGCAAAGTGCGCGGCGTGGATCAGCTCGCAGAGCACCGCGCAAACATCGGCCTGTAAGGAGCTTTCATGGACAATCAAACTAAGCCGGCTTGGCTGGTCGAAAATGACGATGGGTCGCTCACTATCAACTTTGAAAGCCGGCCGCCGAAGATCGACGGGACGGAAGTCAAAAGCCTGAAGATGCGTGAGCCGTTCGTTGATGATCAGCTGGCTGCGGATTCTGCGGGGTCCAGCAGTGCGCTGTCTGAAATCGCGCTGATTTCCAACCTGTGTGAAATCTCACCGGAAGCGGTGCGCTTGATGACAATGCGCCAGTACAGCCGGCTGCAGACGGCGCTCTCGGTTTTTATTGGCTGACCCGTGAACAAGTCCGGGCGGGGTCACTTCGGCTCGCCCGGCACACCGGATGGGCCGAGCGTGAAATCATGGCCATGCCGGTCAGTCGTTTCATCTGGTGGATAGAAGGCCTTCCGAAGAATGAGTAAAAACCAACGCCTAAACGCAACGATCACGATCGGTTCGGTTCTCGAGCAGTCGGTCAAGCGCAACATGGGCTTCCTAAAATCTGGGCTGTCCCAAGTCGGCGACGCGATCAAGGGTGTCGAGCGCCGGCAAAAGGAGCTCGATCGCCAGCGTAACGTTCTGCGCAAGCAGGGTCAGTCCGTTGAGCACCTAGATCGTGAGTATGAAAAGCTCGAGCGGACGCTTGTGGATCTGCGCCGCGCCCAGGAGCGATGGAACCGCGCGGCCGCAGCGTCGCGCCGTGTCGGGTCCACCTTCAGTAATATGGCATCTGGCATCGGCCGGAACGCGCGCCAGATCGCGATCGGCGCGACCTTGGCGGGTGGCGCGATCTTCGGCCTTGCCAATTCGACAGCGGATCTCGGGGATAACGTCGCCAAGACGGCCGACAAGTTGGGGATCGGCTTGGGCGCGCTGCAGGAGCTGCGCTATGCGGCCGAGCGGTCAGGGGTTGCGACAGGTACCTTCGACGGCGCTCTGGAAAAAATGACCAAGAACATCGGTCTGGCGATTGAGGGGACCGGTGCCCAGAAGGACGCCCTGGACGCCTTGGGTCTTTCAGCCGGCCAGCTCGCCAATCAGCTGCCAGAGGAGGCGCTGGCCTCGATCGCGGACAAGCTGCAGGGGGTAGAGACGCAGGCAGAAAAGGCCGCGCTCGCAAACGATCTATTCGGCCGATCGGGCATCGGTCTGCTCAACATGCTGAAGGACGGCTCAAACGGGCTGACGCAGCTGCGCGAAGATGCGCGGCGCACCGGCTATGTGCTGTCGGATCAGGCCGCGCGGGATGCCGAAGTCTTTAAGGACACGCTGCTCGATACACAGCTGGTCATGGCCGGCCTGAAGAACACGGTCGGCTCTGCACTGATGCCGGTGGTGACGCGCTCTATGCGCCGCATCGGCGACGCTCTGATCGGCAACCGGGCCGATGTGGAACGGTGGGCGAACGGGTTCGCTGATGGCGCTGAGAGGGCGCTGCCAGTGATCGGCGAGGTTGCCGCGGGCATCGGTGCGATCGGGTCCGTGGTCTGGTCGGTGACCGAAGGCTCGGCCGATATGATTGGCGGCTGGGAAAACTTCGGGATGGTGGTCGGGGCGGTTCTGGCGTCGCGCACGATCGTGCGTGTTGCCAAGTTTGGGGGCGCAGTGTTCAGCCTCGGCCGCGCCATGCTGTCCCTGGCCACAGCGTCACCGATCGTCGTTGGTGCGATCCGGGCGATCGGGTCTGCTCTGGTCATGAACCCGATCGGGGCGGCGATCGCCGTCGTCGCGGGTGGGGCCTATCTCATCTACCGCAATTGGGAAAGCGTCGCGCCCTGGTTCAAGGGCCTATGGGGCGATGCGAAGGGGTACTTTCAGGGGTTCGGCAACTTCGTCGGTGGGGTCTTTTCCAGGGATATGGAGCGCGCCGAGAAGGGGGTTCGGGCAATGTGGGACGGCACCACGTCGTTCTTCGATCGGACCTTGAGCGGCATTGGTGCCGTGTTCTCTGCGACCTATACAAACCTCATCGAGCCGGCGACCGATGCGATGGGGATCACTGGGCCAATCGAGGCAGCATGGCGGCAGGCTGGCAGCGTGTTGGGTCCGGTGCTGTCCGATATCGGTTCGTACTATTCGGGTCTGGGCGATGTGGTCGCTGGCGCCTTTTCCGGTGACATGCAGCGCGCGTCAGATGGGCTCGGGCGGATGTGGAAGTCGGCACGGTCTGTCATGGACGGGATCCTGGGCGGCATCGGCGACAGGTTCCGGTGGATCTATGACAATGTCATCAAACCGGTGACCGATGCTATGGGGGTGACCGCGCCGATCGAGCGCGCCTGGTCGACCCTTTCCGTTGCGATCGACACGACGCTTAGTGCGATCGGGTCCGTCTTCGACACGACCTGGTCTGGGCTGGTTAAGCCGCTCATCGATGGGCTGGCTGCGACCGGTGGCATCGGGGCGGCTTGGGAGGCGGTCAAAACCGCCATTGATCCTGTGCTGACCTGGATCGGCGACAAGTTCACCACGCTGATGACCTTGATCAAACCAGTGATCGAGGCTTTGAAGTGGGGCTATGAGAACGCGCAGCGCGCCGGCAATGCGATCGGCTCGGCCGTTGGGTCTGCGGTGGCCGCGCGCGTTGAGCCTGGCAAAGTCTCGGGGCTTGGCAATACGGCATCAAACGACAACGCGGCACCGATGACCAGCTCGGCCGCGGAGAAGCTATACGGAATCAAACCGCAGAAGAACGCCTTGGGCGGACCCTTCCGTCCTGGCTGGCACCTGACCGGCGAGCTCGGTCCGGAGCTCAAGTTTGAGAACCGGTCGGGGTATGTGGCGAACAATCGCGCCATGCGCCAGCTTGCCGGCTATGCCGAACGTGTCGGCTCTGTGTTCAGCCCGGCCGCGCGGTCTGTGAAAAAACAAGGCGCGCGTGTTCTGGATACGGTGCGCGGAAGCGGCGGGGTCGCGCGGCCGGTCAGCGATCGCGGTGTAATGCCTGTTAATCTGGGCCGCGGCAGCCCGAGGGTAAGCATTCCAGCGGAGGCGGCACGTCGCAGCAGCTCGGCCGCGCGGCCGGTTCGCGATCGAGGTGCCCGTGTCCTGGATGAACTTCGTCGCAGCAGCCCGCGGGTGGGTATTCCTGCGCAGCCGGCGCGGCGCATGGGATCCGCTCCGCTCACCTCGAGTGAGCGCGGTCAGTCGCGCCGTCCCGACGTGGACGGCATGATGGCGCGCATCGAGGCCGTATTCTCCCAGACGGCCGCGCCGGCACTGGCAGCAGCTCCTGCGCAGGCATCGCAAACCGTCACCAACTACTACACGATCAACGCGCCTGGGGCTGACGCTCATGAAGTCTTGCGGCTCCTGAAGCGTGAGGAACAACGCAACGCCGGCAACGGTCTATTCGATCGCGCGCCGGCCACGGGGCCGTTTGGGAGATAACGATGGCAGAAGTCATGATGCAGCTCGGGTTCTTTCAGTTCTCCCTGGATAGCGCAGCCTACCAGCGGCTCAGTCGATCGGCTGAGTATCGGTGGGCCCGTCAGGCGCGGATTGGGACCAATGATGCGCTGCAGTTCACCGGCCTGGGCCCGGAGACCGTGGAGCTCGAGGGGGTGATCTATCCCCACTTCCGGGGCGGGCTGAAGCAGATCGATAAGATGCGCACACAGGCCAGCCTTGGGCTGCCACTGCCCTTGGTGTCTGGCATCGGCAAGGTGCTCGGCCTGTGGGTCGTGGAAGGCGTCACCGAGGGGCAGGAAGTCTTTGCCTCGCAGGGCATCCCGCATCGGCAAGATTTTACAATGAGGATGGCAAGATATGACGGCGGTGTCCGATCTCTACTTCGTTTCTTCTGAGGGCGATGTCCTGGACCGGGTCGTGGCCGCGCACTACGGGGATACCTTGGGCGGCAAGGTCGAGGCGGTTCTTGCTGCTAACCCTGGTCTGGGCGCGTTGGGGGCTGTGCTCGATCCTGGCGTTCGCATCCGGTTGCCGAATCTGGACACCTCTGAGCCTTCTGAAACGGCGCAGCTATGGGGCTGATGGATTATCGACCGTTGGTGCAGGTCACGATCAACGGGGTGCCGCTGTCGGGGTTCGTGTTCTCGCAGCTGAGTTCGGTGCGCGTGTCCGACACGGCCGGCTTCATCTCTGATACTGCCGAGATCACTTTCGCCAATACCTCGCCGCTGTCGCGCTTTGCCATGCCGGAGCCGGGGGCCGAGGTCGCGATCGCCCTGGGGTATCTCGGGGCGTTCTTGCAGATGGGGATCTATATCGCCGATGAGGTTGAGGAGAGCTCGCCCCCTCGCATGATCACGGCCGTGTGCCGTGCCAAAGCGCAAGGCGAGACGCAGAGCGGCTTTGCCCCGATCAGTCAGCAGAAATCCCGGTCGTGGCCGGCCGGCATGACGCTGAAAACGATCGCCACCACCATTGCTGGCGACAACGGGCTCGAGCCGGCCGTAACCGAGGCCGCGGGCTCTATCGTGCCTGGTCACATCGATCAGCTGGATGAAAGCGACCTGTCGGTTCTGACGCGGATTGCGGTGCTGTATGATCTAATTGCGAAGCCGGCCGGAGGCGTTCTCTACGTCGGCCGCAGGGCTGAGGGGGTGAAAGCCTCGGGGCAGCCCACTGCGACAGTGGTGCTGCAGGAGGCGGATGTAACCCGCTGGTCAATGCGCCGGGGGCTCAGCGAGGCGACCGGTACGATCATCGCTACCTATCGGGATCTCGAGAAGGCCGAAGATGTCGAGGTGAAGGTCGGGGACGCGGAGCCGGTGCGCCGGCTGCGGCAGCGGTTCCGCTCTGAGGAAGAGGCGCGCGCCGTCGCGACGGCCGAGTCGCGCCGTGCCGGCCGCGCAAAGGAGACGCTCGAGGTGGAGCTTCCTGGAAACCCCTCGATCGCGGCCGAGGGGCGCTTGATCCCGATCGGGTTCAGCGCGGCCGCATCCGGCGTTTGGGTTGTGAAAACAGCGACGCATGAAGTCTCCGAGGGCGGCTACCGCACGATGGCCGAATGCGAGCGGCCGGAGTAGGGAACCCGCCAGAGGCTCCTAAACGCCCCCAAGGGCATCTTGGCTTGAAATGTCTGCACCTGGAGCCTGTCTGCATGTCTGAAGAAGAAACCCCGCGCGTGGGGCTGATCAACTGGTCGGAGTGGCGAAAGGATGGCGGAAAGTTTTTCCGCATCACCGTCATTGGGGCCTTCGCCGCATGGGGCGGTGCCTATGTGCCCGTGGTTAACGAGCTGGTGTTCTCGCCATGGCGCTTAGGCGACAAGGTAGATGCCAATACCCAGACGCTGTCGCATCTGGTCGAAGACGTCAAATTGCTGCAGCGGCCGGATGTGATTTTCCGAATATCGCGATCAGATGTATTGGGGCCCCGGTGCGGGGGCGGGCGCAGCTGCGCGATCGAGGTCGAGATTGAGCGGACCGAGGAAGGACGAAACTGCCAAATCGTGCCCGGACAAACGCGCTATTCCTTCCGCAATCCGCGCACCGACGCCAGCTTATACGTTAGCCTCGATCGGCCGGTGCAAAGTCAAAACGTCGGGTCAAAGCCGGTCACGTTCCAGTATCAGGTAACCGCACCATTTGGTTTAGAACCCAACGCTGAGTTTTGCTTGGAGCCGCTCTATACAAGCTGTCCTGGTATGTCGCACGGGGATGCGCCGATCCGGGCAAACCGCAGTTGCACTGCTGTGCCGGTTGAGCCGTAGGCTCTAATTGAAGGGGGGGGGATTCTCGGTGCAGGGAGGGGCCGTAGTGAGCCCAATGGGTTAGTATTGGTTCCAGATTCGGATATTCGCCAAGTACACTTAGTGTGCTTTGAAGGCCCTACGAAAATCATCTGGAATCAGGAGTTTATGCAGAAGGCCCTTGTAGGTGTGAATGAGGGAAGCCTGCGCTATCCCCAATCTTTTTCTAGGAAGTCTATGCAAGATCCCAGAATAGGTCCATACTACTATGAGTAAGCATATTAAAAACTTAGTATCATTAGCTCAAATCAGATCTTTTAGGAATATTTATCGAGAAATGGATTCACTGTATGCGTAGATATATATATGTTATATTTGCATTGGTTACCCTTGGTGCCTTCATTGCGGTTTTTGCCTTAAGGTCCGATGTTTCGAAAATATTTGAGGGTGTGAGTTCTCACGATCAATCAAGTGAGGCGACTCTGTTAGCCATTCAAGAGCTTCACCAGCTGCAAGATCCAAGTTTGTATTTTCAACTATCTAAATCCGATTTCTTACAATTCCTTGCACCTGTGATTGAGGAAAAACTCAGCCGCATCACCCTAGAGAAGGGTGACATACTAAACATTTCTGACATAAAATATGATTTTGGAAAGCAAGGAATATCATTGGATATCAACTTTGTGGCTCAAGTTGATAGTTACAATGTCTCCTTAGCTGGAAACTTAAGGGGCGTCATTACAGCGTATTTTGAGAATGGAAATGTGAAGCTTTTACCGTCTATTACCGGAGGAAAAATATCTTCTGGCAGACATTGGAGTTGGCGCAGCAAATTTACTGCGAAACTGGTTGATGGAGTCATATCTCAACTCAGCTCCCAATTGAACGCTGTAGCGTTCTCGGACCCGATTGATCTGGAACTTAATTTTGACAGTATTGTACTGATCACTGATGAAAACATAGCAGATATTGATGGCCTCTCGGTGTCTAATGATATCAGAAAAATTGAACTTGATCTTAAGCGCGCGGCGATACGGATTAATAAAGACGGTTTGGCGTTGCTTGCTCAGTTTGACGATGGTTTTAAGGCCGCGATCGATAGCACCGTTGACGTAGAGCCCGCTGCTCTAAAATCTAACGACTTCGATTACAACTTTGACTTACTTAACGATGCTTTCACATCCACTTATCAGGCCGCTTTCCCCGCTTTTACCGCATCGAGTGGCGCGTTGATCGCTAAAGGCTTTATTTCTCAACGTATGAATGCATTCCTTGGTGCTAGTAATTCTGATATCTTAAGGATTGAAACGCGGGCTCCGGATGTCATTCACCACTTTAGCGCGCACCCTCAACTATACAAAAAAGAAGATGTGCGGTGCGGAGACTTAAAACAAAATTGTGAAGCAAAGAGAAAAAGCTGCGAAAACAGAAGCAGTTGCTCTAATTCAAGAAGTTGTGCAGGTAGCAGCTGTGCGAGAAACTGCAGCAAATACGATTTCTATTGTAAATCCAAAGCCGAGATTTGCCGTGCAACCGAACGCACAAAAGCTGAGGCATGTAGGGTGACAGCGCGAGCAGAGGCAGAGGCCTGCCGCGCGAAAGAGCGAGTTAAGGCTGAAGTTTGTCGCGCAGGGCAGGACCTAGAGGTCAAAAACTGTAAGCTCAACAATGAAGTTAAAGTGGCCGCTTGCAAAACAGAGCTGGAGACTTTGCGCGTTGTTGAAGACTTTTTAGACATTGGAGAGATTGATGGGACCGTACAAGTTTCAAACATCTCAACCGACATCTCTGTGACTGGGATTAAATTTGCGCCGGATCTTTCACAGGTAGAAATCGTGTCTAATATCGCATTGGTCGCTGATTTAGCAGTTGATTTGACTTTGAACCCGGAAGGCGTTGTCGGGCACATTGTCTGTTTGTGGAGCGAAAAGCCGTCTCTTCGATCGCCGGTTGCAGTTTTGGAAAACGATTACAGTGTAAGAGGTGATATTAAATTTGAAATCGCAGATGGCGGTGCGGTATTAAGGGGGCAAGTGACGGCAGTGGGTGATCCCGTAATGATTACAGTTCGCCCATCCCCGTGGGACAGTTTGACCAAAGACAAAGGGTTTGCGCTATCATGTACTGTGGCAGAATTTGCTCTGGGCGCTGGAGGTCTTCTTGATATGATCGGACTAGTCAATCTACCTGAGGAAGCGAAAGCTCTCATTACAGGGCGCTATACTTATTCCAATATTGGATTTGAATTTGATTTCTCGCTTGGCGCGATGAGCGTAAAGGTGGGTTCTGAAGCGCTCACGATTTTCCCACGCGTTGATGCGCAGACCATACAGTTCCTTGTGCAATAAATCGATTCTGTTTTATGGCAGCTTGAGTAGGCAAAACTAGGGGCCGCTCGCCCTATATAAGCAGCTGAACCCAGGCACCCGATACAAAGGTTGGAGCGGAGTTTCAGCCCAATCTATTGAAACATGTGGTACGGGCGCTAGCATTGTAGGGCTCGTTAGCCCGTTTTTTATATTATGAGAATGCCCACTTCGGCCTGATCGCGGGTGATGGTGCCGCTTAGGCGAACGGTCGATTGGTCCGCACACCAAACCTCCGTTATTTCGTCGCCATGCATTTTTCGTTGCCGCACATTCCTGATATGTTTCTGATATGTTCCACTGGTTTGGTGCACAAAAAACTGTTTAAAATCAGTCGAAAACGTGCGGATTGCAAATCCGTGTACACCGGTTCGATTCCGGTACTCGCCTCCAATAAAATCAATGACTTGCGTCATCCTTACTCTCCTTCACTGCCATTTTTGAAACAACCGTTGAAACTTTCACGGTTCGGTCTTGCTTCGTTCCATTTGATTTCTTGCCTCTTGAGCGCGCTTCGCAAGTTCTCTTTGCCGGATCGGCCCACCGTACTTTTTCAGCATCTCAACGCCTGAAGGGCCGGTGACCGCCTTAACCATTTCGTCATCACATCCAGCCAGATACAGCTCGATCGTCGCATTTTTCCTTAGCCCGTGGGTTTTGTAGTAGCTCGCCTTCTCGTGCTTCATCTTCTTTTTGATGGTGCGCATTTCCTCCGCAACGATCCGGTAGCTCACTGGCCGCCCCTTGGTGTCGGTCACGACAGTGCCGTCTGTTCGCGCAATGCCTTCGAGGTGGGTTTTCAGGCGGTCCGTGAGCGGGATCCAAAGAGGCTTGTCGGTTTTGCCCTGCGTGAAATCGAATCCTTCATCGGAGAAGTGCTCCCACCTCATCTTCACGACATCGCCAATGCGCTGGCCTGTGCCAACGCAAAGCTCGTAGACCAGCCGCGCCCGTTTTGAAGCCAGCGCTTCGAACTCTTCCCGAACATCATCTGGCCACGGCTCCCAGCCGTCGCTCTGCTGCTTGAAAAGCGGAATACCCTTCGCCGGATTGCCGTGCTCTTTCTTGATGAAGCCGATCAACCGGGCGTGATTCATCAAGACGACCATGACCTGGACAAGGTAGTTGGCCTGCCGCCAGTGATCCGCATTGGCGCGGTGCAATTCGTAAATGTGATGGGTTTCGATCCTCGCCGGGTCTTTGTCGGCCCAGATCTCACGAATGTGGCTGATGTACCGCCGATAATCGGACCGAGTTCGGGGCTTCAGCTTTTTGTAGGCGTCGCTCTCGTAGTAGCTAAGAATCAGCGCCTCAAAATTGCGTTTCAACGGCGCTGGCGCGGGTTTTCCTTTCAGCAAACGATTGTAGTGATCCCAAAATTCCGGCGTGCCCGCTTCCTCGTGCATCATGACCGAGATACCGCGCGAACGCCGGATGAACCGGAGATACCCCCTGTCATTATAGACGTATTTGGGCAGGCTCTTTCGGGTCATTCGCCCATTCTCAAGTCACTGTTGAGAAAGTCGTCTGCAGCGTCTGGCGCGACCATGTTGGCATCGACGATGACACTGCCATCAGGCTTGATCTCGAACTTCGCGCGTTGCCAACCTGCCTCCCGCGCCTCGCGGATGAAGGCCGAGGCTGCCTGTTTCGCCTTTGTCTGTGCACTTGCTTTGGTCATCGTATCGGCACCTCCCTTACATCGTTAACAACGCGCATTATCACCCTGATCCATAGTGATTTTTCCAAATGCACTAGGTGCAGAACGTCTGTCCTTTGCCGCGCGAATGGCACGGATCACTTCTGAGTTTTGGGAGTTTCCATTGCGATCTGACTCCGCCTTGATCCACTCTTTGAGCTCTTGCGGAAGCCGAAGCTGCATTGGTTTACGACTGTTCATGAAACGCCTCCAGGTTGAAACCACACCCTGTTAGTGGCATTTAGCCACTATTGCGTCAATTGCTTTTTATGGCACTGTGCCACCATGTCAGAACAAAGCTCTCAAAATCAGGACAAATTCATCGTACGGCTGCCCGATGGCTTGCGCGATCGAATACGCCTTGCGGCTGAGGCTAACCATCGCAGCATGAATGCTGAGGTCGTTGCCCTTCTCGAAGAAAACTATCCGGCTCCTGTCCCGGAAAACGTCACCGATCCTGCCGCAAGGCTTCTTTATTGGCTTGCCAAAAGAATACGACGCAGAACACCCAAACCGGGTTCAGCGAGGGAGCGCCAAGCGGCGCTCTACGAGACAATTGCCAACGAGATAGTTGCGCGGATGGTCACTATTGAACGCGGCGATGCGAAGAACGAGCGCGGCTAAGCACGCAGGAAAGAGCTCGAATTGATTGAGTGGATTATTGGAACGGCCGTACTCGGCGGCTTACTATTTGGTGGCAAAGGGCAATCGAAAGACCCTGGCCCCAAATTGGCACGCACTAGCTTAAAGCTAGTGGAGCCAACGCTTTCGATAACCAAAGACTCTGAATACTCCGCCTGGCGAGCAAAGTGGGAAGGCGAAGTTGACCCAGATAGGTGGGTCCCTAGAGGTGCGGCCGAGAACATTATCCGACGCTTTCCACCATTTAGGAACGGGAGCGAAGACGCTGAACCCACTTCGCAGCATCCACGTTTTCAGAAGGCGCTTTCGAAAGAGTTCGATGCGGCCAACGCCACTTTTAGCAAAAAACAGAAAGACCGGTTGAACAATTTTTTTTCGTCAGTTGAGCGGAACCCTCTTACCGATGAGCAAATGGATTGCTGCATCCGCATGGACAACGCGCTTCAAATCGTTGCCGCCGCAGGATCCGGTAAAACATCAACTATCGTTGCACGTGTCGGGTATGCCCTAAAAGAAGGCTTGGTCCCACCTGAGGAGATTTTGATTCTTGCGTTCAACCGATCTGTAAAGGACGAACTGGAAGCTCGCATCAAGGAACGCCTTGGTGATTTTCCCAATGTCCAACGCATTAATGTAAAGACATTCAATGCTTTCGGCCTGGAGGTAATCGGAAAGAGCACCGGGCGAAAGCCAAGGTTGGCTGACTGGGTTGAACCAGGTAGAGACGTTCAAGCCATCTCAGAAATTGTCGAAGATCTTCGCCAACGCGATCCCCGCTTCCGGCTTGACTGGGATCTGTTCAGAACGGTCTACGGTCGCGGCATTGATGAGTGGGACAACCTCAAACAACCGCAAACCGACGTCATAGGTAAAGGCAGCATTCCAACTGCAGACGGAAAACTGGTGAAGAGCCAAGAAGAGCGCATGGTCTGCGATTTTCTCTTCTACCACGGCGTGCCATATGAGTACGAACGAGCATACGAACACGACACTGCCACAGAAGCGCACTCCCAATACCATCCTGACTTTTATTACCCCCGCTTACACCTCTACCACGAGCATTTTGCGCTAGACGCGCATGGCAAAGCACCGGCCCATTTTTCCGGCGACTATGTCTCCGGTGTCCTCTGGAAAAGGGAGCTACACGACGAAAAAGGAACCCAGCTATTCGAAACCACCTCGCATGGCTTGCGAAACGGTAACGACTTGGATCGGCTGAAATCCGAACTGGAGAAACACGGCAAAGTTCTAGAATTCGACGAAAACCGCAAATCCACCGGCCAAGAGCCAATTCCAACCAAGCAACTAGCCTCGACGATCCGTGCTTTCCAGCAGCATGTCAAAAGCAATGGACTGAGCCCGAGGGACTTGCGCCAAAAGATTGCTGATCATGAGCGTGGCCACCGCGACCGGCTAACGCGCTTCGTTAAACTCTACGAAAGAGTCGCCGAGGAATGGCAGCAGCGTCTTTCTGTCGAAAACTGCATCGATTTCGATGACATGTTGCTCGATGCGATCAAGCACCTCAATGAAGGGACATATCAAAGCCCCTTCAACATGGTTCTTGCAGACGAGTTTCAGGATGTTTCTCAGGCGAAGTTACGTTTACTCAAAGCCCTAAAGGAAAGCGCAGGGGCTTCCGCCAGCTTGTGCGTTGTTGGCGACGACTGGCAAGGGATCAACCGTTTCGCTGGTGCCGATATTTCTGTCATGACCGGTTTCGACCGAACATTCCCGAACGCCACACAGCTCACACTAAGCAAAACGTTCCGATGCCCTAAGGTTTTGTGCGAAGCATCCAGCGACTTCATCCAGAAGAATCCGGTCCAAATAAAAAAGACCGTTGAAACCACCAACACTTATGTAAACCTCCGCCGAGGGCCGTCTGGCTGCTGAGCTGTGAGATCGTTTATCGAGTGTCCTTATGGACGCACACGAAGACACCCCCCGCATTCAAGTTTTGTCAGTCTCTGATACCGGCCGCCGCCGGCGTTGGTCTGATGACGAAAAAATCCGTATCGTTGAGGAAAGCTTTGGCGACGGCGTGACAGTGGCGGAGGTAGCACGACGCCATGAGGTATCGCGGTCTCAGCTTTATGATTGGCGTTATCGCCATAAGAATGGATTGCTTGGTTCTGGCCCGCAATTTTTGCGCGTTATGAAGATCGAAGATGCTTCTGATGGCACTGACACTGCGCCAGCGCCGCAAGCTCCTGTCATGACTATTGATCTCGGAAAGCGGTGTCGTGTGGCGATCCCGTCAGGTTTTGACATGGAAGCTGCTGCGCAGCTGCTTAACGGCTTGATGGTGCGGTCATGATCGCGTTTCCGGCTGGAACGAAGGTGTGGATTGCAGGTGGTGTGACGGATATGCGCCGAGGCATGAATACTTTGGCGCTGACAGTGCAACAGGGGCTTGGGCGTGATCCGCATGCGGGCGAGATCTTTTGCTTCAGAGGTCGAAAGGGTGACCTGGTGAAGCTGCTCTGGCATGACGGGGTGGGCATGTCGTTATATTTGAAGCGTCTTGAGGCGGGGAAGTTCATCTGGCCGGTGAGCCAAGACGGGACGGCTGTTGCGATATCTGCGGCGCAGTTGGGCTATCTTCTTGAGGGGATAGATTGGCGCAATCCACGCTGGACGCAAAGGCCCAACGCGGCTGGATAATTTATGCTGAAGCGCCTGTTTTTATTGGTATTTAGCGGCTTCTGTGGTAAATATTTGCCATGTCCGACGCCGCTTCCGAAATTGCCAGATTAAGCGCTGCACTTGCCGCGCAGACCGCCCGTGCGCAGGCTGCGGAAACCGAATTGGCGCAGGCTCGCGCTCTGGCCTCCTGCACAGACGCAATGATCCAAGAATTGAAGCTGGAGATCGCCAAGCTTCGGCGTGACAAATATGGCATCACCTCCGAGCGTCGCACGCGGCTGATTGATCAGCTGGAATTGCAGCTTGAGGAATTGGAAGCGGCCGCAACCGAGGATGCGCTGGCAGCTGAGCATGCTGCGGACAAGGCGAACGCCGTGCGTGTCTTCACGCGACGCAAGCCCGTGCGCAAACCGTTCCCCGATCATTTGCCTCGCGAGCGGGTCGTCGTCGAAGCACCTGCCGCCTGCACCTGCTGTGGCTCGGACCGGATCGTAAAGATGGGTGAAGATGTCACCGAGACGCTGGAGGTGATCCCCCGCCAGTGGAAGGTGATCCAAACGGTCCGCGAGAAGTTCACTTGCCGAGCTTGCGAGAAGATCAGCCAACCGCCGGCCCCGTTCCACGCCATTCCGCGCGGTTGGGCAGGGCCGCAACTGATCGCGATGATCGCCTTCGACAAGTATGGACAACATCAACCTTTGAACCGGCAATCCGAGCGCATTGCACGGGAGGGGATTGATCTGAGCCTGTCCACCTTGGCTGATCTGATCGGCCATACCTGTGTGGCGCTGGCCCCCATTCATGCGTTAATCGCGCGCCACGTGCTGGATGCTGGCCGTTTGCATGGTGACGATACCACCGTGCCGCTACTGGCGCGTGGTGGCGCAAAAACGGCGCGACTGTGGACCTATGTGCGCGACGATCGACCGTGGGGTGGGGGTGCGCCACCTGCCGCACTCTTCCACTTCTCAACAGATCGCCGGAAAGAACACCCGACACGGCATCTGGCCGAATGGCACGGTGTTCTTCAGTCGGACGTCTATGGCGGCTACAATGATTTGTATCTCGCAGATCGTAGCCCGGGCCCGGTCCGTAGTGCGCTGTGTTGGAGCCACGCAAGACGCAAGTTCTTTGAACTGGCCGACATCAAGGCCATAGCCCGCAAAGGTAAAAAGGTAGCAAAAGAAATCTCGCCCATCGCGCTGGACGCTGTGACGCGGATCGATGCGATCTTTGCGGCCGAGCGTAACATCACCGGCCTGTCAGATGCAGCGCGTCGTGAAGCTCGCCAGCAGTGGGTAGCGCCGATGGTCAATGATCTGCATGATTGGATGCAGGCCGAGCGGGCTCGGATGTCAAAGCACAACCCAGTTGCCAAGGCGATCAACTACATGCTCGAGGGCACAGGTCGCTGGGAGGCCTTCACCGCATTCCTTGATGACGGGCGTCTCTGCCTCACGAACAATGCCGCCGAACGGGCGCTCAGAGGGATCGCATTGGGCAGAAAGTCATGGCTTTTTGCAGGGTCTGAACGCGGTGGCGACAGGGCAGCCTTCATGTATACCCTCATTGTCACAGCAAAGATGAACGACATCGACCCGCAGGCATGGATGGCAGACGTCTTGGCGCGACTGCCCGAGATGCCTGTGTCACGCTTGCCAGAGCTGTTACCCTGGAATTGGAAGGCCGCCATAGGATTGAAGAGGATTGCTGCATGACGCTGGTCGCGCGCATCAAGGTCACATTGTCCGATGTCGAGCCTCAGGTGCTTCGACGCTTTGATGTGCCCCTCAAGATCAAGCTGAACCGCCTGCATGATGTGATCCAGGCTGCCATGGGATGGACTGACAGTCACTTGTATGAGTTCAGAGCCGGTGGCAGCGGCTGGGGCGTGCCAGACCCAGATGGTTTTTACGATGGCCCGATGCCCGCCAGCAAAACCAGCCTGCTTGACGTGATCGAAGATGTGGGAACCAAGACCATCCATTACATCTATGACTTTGGCGACAACTGGCACCACGTGATCAAGATCGAGAAAATCGATGGCTCTATCGCGGGCGCCGCATATCCACGCCTTGTCAGGGCTATCGGTGCTTGCCCTCCGGAGGATGTGGGTGGCTTCTCCGGCTACGCTGACTTCCTCGATGCCATAGCCGACCCCAAGCACGAAGAACACAGCCAGATGCTGGAATGGTATGGGGGGCAGTTCGACCCGGATGAGGCAGAGATCGGCCGCATCCTCGATAACTTCGAGCGTCTTGCAAAGAAATGGGCCCCGAAACCGCGCAAACCAAAAGCCGCACCCAAACGCCTCTGATCAATACGGCGCGCCCACGGCCTTCGCCGAATGCTTACACACTTATGAAAGAGCCGGACTTCATACATTTGCAGCTGAGACGATGAGTGGCGCTCTTGAGCGCATTGAGAAAGATCTTAGGCAACTGCATGGTGCCGCCAAAAATGGCCAGCTTGACGTGCCCGACGGCAACAAAATCACCATCATGCTCTTGGGCCGTTATCACAAGGATAATCCCGCCAGCTTCAACAGCTGGAAGCGCGCCTATGGCGATCAACTTGAGCTCCGTTATTCTACTGCCCATGCCGCAAAAGGCCTCGAGGCTGACTATGTGATGCTTCTCAATGTCACCGAGGGCTTGATGGGTTTTCCAAGCCAAATAGTTGACGACCCTGCATTGCAGCTCGCGATGCCAGAGCCCGATGACTTCCCACTGGCTGAGGAGCGCCGCCTTTTCTATGTTGCCCTGACACGCGCCCGTCGACAAACACGCATCTACACATTGCAGGACAAGCCTTCGAGGTTTGTCGTCGAGCTCGCCAAAGACGGGCACACCGAGATCAAAAGCGAAAAGGCTACGTTGAAGGTCTGCCCAAAATGCGGGGCTGGCACACTGAGCCAAAAGAACGGACGATTTGGACCGTTTGAAGCGTGCAGCGCGCATCCAGAATGTGATTATACCAAGCGACTACTTTCGGGTGGTAGAGGCAGCGCTTCTGCAGTGAAATCCATTCGACTAAAAGACCCCATAGCTGAAAGGGCGAAATGCCCAACATGCAATCAAGGCAATATGGTTCTCCGAATGGGGCCAGACGACGAACCGTTCCTTGGGTGCTCTTCCTTCCCTCGTTGTCGAACAACAGCACAAGTCACCAAACGGCAAAACGGGAACGGAAAAAGGGGCACTGGGCACTAGTAGGCCACCCACTCATATCCGTGGTTGCCTTCGTGATCTTCCCATTCAACACCCACCCCGCGCCGCCAGTTCGATGACGAACAGCGCCGTGACGGCAGGACCCATTGTGGAGCGGCCGCTGGTGTTGTGCGTTGCCAGCCGAATTCGCCTTGTGTGCCGTAGGTCCCGAGGCGCATGTTGTAACTCTCAGAGCAATCATCGTCGCGGCCACGTTCGCGATGACTGTAGTACCGCACATCCCAGACGCGGATCGAGCGCACGAAGTCGAATTCCAAGCCACTGATGTCGATATCGGCACCGTCTTCGACCACCTGAGCCAGGATGATTTGGCCGAGCGTCTGACCTGTTTGGTTGCTGGCCTCCCAGATTTTAGGGGTCGTACTTTGCAGCGGCGCGCGCTCAGAAACACCCATCGGGCAACGCCAGATTTGCAAAGGCGGCTCAATCGGCCATGGCGTGATCCGACGGATAAACACGGCACGGGCATGGGCGCATTCTGCTGACGCGGGCCATCCACCGGCCAGGCAAAGCAGAATGGCACAATCGACCTGATAGGCTTTCGCCGCTTGTGGAGCCACGGTTGAAAGCAAAGCCAAAACCGTTCCGGCAGTCCAATTTCTGATAAGTCTGCGCCACATATCAATATACGCCTTTTGATGTCATTACTACATTATTGATAGCTTACGTTCACACTCCACCTTTACACCATATGCGAGTATCCATTTTGCGAGGCTCGCGCGCGTTTTGTGGAATATATTCCGTAGAGCAATCTCAGCGATCTGGCCGAATACAGGCCATGAGATTGAGGGAAGAAGTAGGGTTAAATATCCGGAATCTAAGAAATTCCAAAGGTATGAGCCAAGAACAGCTAGCTTTGGCTGCGGACGTGGACCGCAGCTACATCAGCGAGATCGAACTCGCCAAGAATTCAGTATCAATCGATATTCTGGAGCAGATTGCGCTTGCCCTTGATGTTGCTCCCAAGGAATTGCTTAACGAGAGGGGCTAGTTATGCCCGAACATGAAAGTGTTCGCTCAACGGCCGAAGCCATCGGCCGCATTACGTGTATCAAGACAGGCGAAGAAATCGGTCTGCTGTATCAGTGGGATAACGGCGACTTACAGCCTTGCCTATCTGACGACAGCTATCACAGAATACAAATCTCAATAACCCAAAAAGAAGAATCCGATACTAGCCAGTTCGCTGCTAGGGGTGACGTATGATCAAGTTGTAGTTGCCACAGTCATCACAACCGCTAATAATCCGACTAAATCTGTAGGACAGATGAGGCTTCACGCAGCCATCGTAAAGCGGTCAGAGTGTGCAAAGTTATGTCTCTCGATTATATTTTTCGTACCAAATAGCCTTAGTTTGATCTACTTGCCTTTTTATGTTGACCTCGTCCACCCGCTCCGAAACTGGAACACCAATGAATGAAAAAATACGAAACATTTCCTTTCTGTAGTCCTTGCAAAGGTCTTCATAATAGACCGTCTTAAGCGGCAACCCCCAATCAGAAACTAACTCATCAAGAAAAAGCTCCAAACAGTTCAAGTACTGGATTGTGTTAGAAATACGTTTGCGATTGTACTCAATCGATTGAGACGGTCTACTTTTTTCCTGAGACACAGAATTCCACTCTGGATCAACAATCCACTGATTTGTTTCCTTAGCCAAAATCAATGATATAGCCTGCTTTACGCAGTCGCGACGGCGTATTCTCACTAGTTTTTCGATAGATAATTGGTGACGAATGTTTGTTAACCGGAGGTGATCCAAAAAAAAGTGACTGGCGTGCATTTTCAGCCCAAAAACACCATTTGGCGATGTCCTAACTTCCATCAAACGCCGAAAATACTCCTCAATGCTACCAAACGCTACAACTGCTCCACTTCGCCATGCATTCTCGCTTACCAGGTTCTCTTTAGTAAGTGCAAAACGCAAGGAAAAGTCTTCCATAAACTGCTTTGTCAAATACTCTTCCGGTGCTCCTGCGACCCCAGATTGCCACAACGCGCGAACCAACATGTTGCTACCGCTTCTAGGCGTGGACAACAGCAAATATGAGATATTTGGTGTTCCGCCCCAAGTTGGAAAATCAAACTCAGCCCTATTAGTTTCAAAGTTCATGATTGCCCTCAAGGGTCAGAGTAAAACAAGGTCGATCCCGAAATTCGATCCTTGTATGCAACAAGCTGTGGCGATTTTCTTGTTAGATCATGGAAGCGCTTCACTTGAAGGCTCTTAGCAGAAAAATTGTTTGGATCTGGAATGTACGCAACCCCATTCCATGGGAAGCATGAACCAAGTTGAGGTACTGCAACTTGACCTTCCTTTGCATGGATAGTTGTTCGCATCGAGTCCGGAAAAACCCTATTCAGCACATCGTGCCTTTTTAGAACAATGTTCTCTGCTGCATAATGAATAGCAATCTCCGTTGCTTTCACTTCTAAGTCCCGGTGTAACCCTTTAACGTTTTCGGACTCGTCGCCCTGAAGGGATTCCCAGTTGCAAATTTTCCAAAGCTCATCCGCAGTCACATAAGTTTCAAACTCTCGAGTGGATTGATTCTGCCTCATCCCCCGCTTGAGAACTGCGAACGCTTTGCTCAAATTTTCATCATCTGAAACCGAAATTTCTTGAATTCTATTTAGAATCAGATCCTTGTCGCGGTCGAAAGCTGTAGAACAACCTTGTCTATAATGTAGCATGATCTCCTCAAGATCCAGTATCGAAAGGGTTCCAGACAGATTCATTGCAGTTCTCTCAAGACGAATTTTTTCGAAGTAAGATTCTGCCTGTTCGCGTGGTATCCCAAACATATCGGCATAGAAATTCCCATCTGCGGCAATCAGCCAGTCAACGCCCCAAGGATGAAATTGATAAAATGCCAACGATAATAGATGCAGCCGGATTAGAAGAGCGATCTCACCAAGATCAAATGCGTCTGCTGTGGCAGGACCAACTCTCAGACGGCTTTGATCTTTGAAAGGAAAGGACGGTAAAACACAGAGAAGCCTGTTTTCGCCTTCTGCCCATTCTTCTATTCGTCGGGACAATTCCTCAAACGGCGCAAAACCAGCATTCTTTTTGTTTCCCAAGCCGTCGTCGGTCAAGAGACGCTTGAAATTTTCAAAAAGGTCCTGATCTGTATGACGGTCAGTTGCCTCATGGTAAGGATACAACATCTCACGCTCGCAACTAAGCATGTAGTGAGCAAATATGTCTCTTTCGATGTACCTTTCAGCTATGATCTCTGGCAGTCCGGGAGCCGGCCTTCTTTCCTCACCGCTGCTAAACTCACCCTTCACGAATGCCAGGAACGCATCGTCGATCCAGCTTTTCGTGGGTGCCTCCTTGACGTGCAAGTGATCAATGTCCTCGAATGAGTACTCCATCGGCGAAAAGGATGCCCCACTTAAAGGATCAAAGCTCTGAACCCTTTTCCTGCAGATGGCCTTTCCTGGAACTCGCGCGCTCCAAATGCGCTCAAGCTTTGAAAGTGGAGAAAAATGACCAAACGGCTCAACCAGCTTTTGATTTTCTACAGTCACGATGCATAGCTTCCTTGCAAATTTTGGCTAAGGCCTAGTAGGTTCAATTTATGGTAAATAATGCACTTTGTATCGCGCACAGCAACCACAATGATCTGGGCCGTTTTCCGGCAACGCTCTCTGAAATCGGCTTCACCCATGAAAGGGTTAACTTCCTCGTGGGGCAAAAGCCACTCCACGGGTCCGATCTGTATGATGGGGTCGTAGTGTTCGGCGGGATGGATTCGTTGGCACAAGGCCTTGGAAAGGGTTACCAACCAGAGCTTCGCTTTCTAGAGAGCTGCATCGAGCACGGCGTGCCAATCATAGGTATTTGCCTTGGTGGCCAATTGCTTTCCAAGATCTATGGAGGGGCCCCCACAGTGAAGACAGCCCAACGGCCTGAGATCGGATTTTGTGAAATAAAACCATCGGCCGCCGCGCCGCAAGATCTCTGGAACCACCGAAAGTTCTTCCAGTGGCATTGGGATGATATGCCCTGCCCTGCGGAGGGAATTAACCTTGGCTCGACTGATGAATTTGAGTGCCAAGCCTTCTCTGTGGATAAATCGTTAGCTCTACAATTTCATCCTGACGCGACACCGACGACGGTGGCTGCTTGGATGGATCTAGGTGAAGGTACAGTGACTCAACATAGTGAGAAATCGAAAGCTCATCACGTAGAAGAGGCGTTCCGCTATGAGACGGCGGTGCAAAAGTGGACCGCAGATTTACTACGCTACTGGTTCGGAGTTGAAACAAAAACATGACTAAGAAATTTGAGGGTGAAAAGCAACTAGGCAAAGGCTTAGCCACAGCGACAGGCGGGGCGCTAGTTGGAGCGGCAATTGGGGGCCCTGCAGGCGCAGTAGTTGGCGGTGCAGTGGGCCCCTTGGCAGACTATTTGCTGCAAGTTAGAGCTCGTAGACAAGAGCGTGCGGAAGCTTTGGCAATCAAAGCAGCGGATTTCGCAGGCCTGTCCTTGGATGACTTCTTTAAGAAACTTATGGAAAAATCAAGTGTATCTGACCTAGGTCATCGGCTGCTAGAAATTGCGTCTAAACACGAACAGCCAGACCGAGACAACGCAATCGCATATTTGATTTCACAGGCGCTTGGCGACGAGGAAACAAGCGACTTTGGCTCTACCGAAATTCTCGCTGATATTCTATCAGAACTTAGGGGGCCTCACATCGAAGTCCTTCTATTCATTGACCAGAAAAAAATCGACGATCCACATTCTGTGATGTCCCCCGAGAAACTGATAGCTGGTTTCCCGGCCTATAAGGACGTTGTACGTTCAATGGTACGGACCTTGGAGCACCATGGTTTGATATTGGACGCCAACCGTCTGTCTGACCCACCGACGAACGAGATAGCCTGGGAACTTAGTGATCTAGGTAAGGCCTTGGTCGACATAGTTTTAAATGCACGAAAGGTTTTCAAGAACGATGGCTAATCGAATACATCTCAATAATGCGGGCGCGTCTCTTGTGTCCAATCAAACTCTTGACGTCATGATTTCCTATTTGCGACTTGAACAAGAAATCGGGGGCTACGAAGCAGCTGCACAAGAACACGACAGAATAGAGGATTTCTATTCGACGGCGGCTAAATTGCTCAAGTGTCAACCCGATAAAATTGCGTTTGCAGATAGTGCCACTCGCGCTTGGAACACGATTTTGTTCTCCATGAAACTTGGTGAAGGCGACAAAATCGTTACGGTCTCGACAGAGTTCGGAAGCAATGTAGTTTCGTTGCAAGCACTTTCTGAACGCACTGGCGCGGAACTAATCGTCCTTGATTTGGACAATCATGGAAAACTCGATCTTCAACATCTTGATGACCATATTGATGAGCGGCTTAAGCTGGTAGCCTTGTCGCACGCACCGGCACAGAATGGTAGCGTAATAAACGCTCGAGAAATCGGAAAGCAGCTTGAAGGTAGTGAAGCGTTCTATCTGCTTGATGCATGCCAATCAGTGGGGCAATTTGACGTTGAAGTTGATGATATTGGGTGCGACGCGCTCGTTGGTACTGGAAGAAAATGGCTAAGGGGACCACGGGGAACTGGATTTATTTATGCAAATGATAGATTTGCTACTTCGCTTCAGTCCGTATCGGTGGACTTAGCGAACGCCGATTGGCTGGCATCCCCTGAATCAGGCTCCCAGGTTTCGTTTTTTAAGAAAGCACAACGACTTCAAACATGGGAACGCTCACTAGCAGGGCAACTCGGTTTGGCAAACGCTATGTTCGAATATATGTCAGCGAATGCTAAGGGTGCAATCACCTCTGCGATCCAGGAATTTCGAGAGATGATAGCTGATGCAGTGTCAAAAAACCCAAAGCTTGTTCTGTACCCCGGTGGCAACTCAGAGAGCGGTGTTATAACCTTCTATAGTCACGAAATTGATGCAGCTGAATTAAAAAAGTATTACGCGGACCTTAATATTAACGTTTCAACTTTGAGTGACTGGGACGCCCCATGGGATTTCACCAACAAGGGTCTACCAACTCTGCTTAGGGTGTCTCCACACTATATAAATTCTAATGAAGATATAGAAAAATTCATTAGGGCTACGGAAAAGATATAAATGTTAGAAACTATTTTACGCTACGCTCGTGACGTGCACAGTCACTTTGAAGCCAATGGCGCTGACGGGCAGTCTGCAAGCCTTAGGGGTATCATCACTAAGAGAAAGAAAGCTGGCAGAACGCTATTCATTGAATTAGTTGATGTAACAGGAAAAATTCAAATTTTAATGAGTGCAGATCGCTTCACAGATGATGAATACGAAAACAAATGCGTATCCCTCCGGAAAGGTGACATCATCGCAGTGAAAGGGTCTGTAGGAGAAAGCGATAGTTCGAAGACCACGTCGATTTTTGCGTCACATCCCCCTGAAGTAGTGTTGATAAACGCGGAGAACTCCCATGAACTGGGAGATAAACCATATCTTGCGTCTGGTACGTTGATGATACAGGCTCAAATAGTACAAGTTTTGGAACAGAAGCTTCGATCTTTGGGTTTTCTAGAAATTGAGCCAAGGCTGATGTCTACGGAGTGGAGGGGCAATGGACTTGAGCCGTTGCGCGCTCAGTATCCAGGCTTCGGCCACAACGTATTTCTTGTACCGTCGCCTTTGCCCCAATTATTTGAAGCTCTCATTTCCACTGGCTACAAATCGATATTCGCCACAAGCAAATGCCTCTCAACAAGTTATCGTGATGTCCATTCAAGCACAGAAGCCACAACAGTTTTTGCAGTGGAGCGCCAGCCTATTGATGCCAACGTGCCACTTCAACCTGTTTGGACGACCGCAATGGATTGTCTGACTGATATTTTCTCGAGAACTGGAAACGCGCTCCCTGACATTTCTAAAATCTTCGAAGAGAGATCATATAAGTTGTCGGAAGCAGATTGGCCCAACTCAAAGCTGTTTGGAGACGGCCTGACTGTACAAAGAGTAAAGGCTCCGGCCATCCCCGAACGACTACCAACGGTAGAAGCAACAACTCTGTCAGATGTGGAAATCGTCGATTATGCACGGATCGCTCTAGAACATGAGGGCAATCGATACACTCTCGCTGAGGCAACACTCGAAGTTCGGTTCGATGCCTTGAAAGTTGTTACAACGACTATACACACTGAACATCTACTGGGGTTGTTTTCGACCGCGCCCTTCAGGTCTTTGCGAACCTCAACTTTTTGGGATGATTGAGCCATGCCGATTCTAGATATATTTGGGCACCGAGAGACATTGGGTGATGCAAGAGATGAGATTCTTTTCCTAAGACAATTCGTTGCCGATGAACTTAGCGTCGAGGAGTGGCCAATGGATGAAAGTCACATAAGTTTGCGAATTCACGAGATTGAGGGCGCACTCATCGGTGAAGTGGAACTAGTCATCACCGCGCACTTTTTTGCGGACCGCATCAAATCGAAAGACAGGATTTGTTTCAACATCCGAGAAAAGCTGGAAAATAGATGGAATAAGCAAGTTCGTGTTTGGCTAAAACTCGTTGAGTTAGGATACGGCGTCAAGAACGAAGAGTAGATATCTTGGTCAGCGCTGGAGCCCTTTAATGAAGCCGGGTAAATCGTGCAGGAAATATAGTTGACACAATTCTACGCAGTTTCGTGCCAGCTTGGTTTTTTCATAATTCCTACACCTCATTCACGCCCCCAAACACGCGCCGAACCTGCACTTGTCCCAAGCGCCTGTTCGAAGACCGCACCTAGCTCATGGTCTACGCAACGAAAATGCTAGTCGACGTCCGCGGAATAGAACTCTACGTTTCGCAGCAACAGGTTAGCCCCCACGTCATCGGTATTGGTCGGCATAAAGGGCGGCACGGGCGGCAGGCAACTGCCCGCGATCGAAGCTGACCCCCAACTCAGAACGACCATAACCACCCATGTTTGTTTCAAACGCACCATATTATCTTGGCTCAGCCACTCCGTTGCAGTAAATTCGTTTCAAAGCATGAAAGGTGCACTACATCAAAATACACCTATTGATTGCATAATTATAATATTGTATCGGTTGGGTAGTCCATGAGGGACTGCCGGGCCAATGCACAATTCTGCAAGGCTCGATCCTATGAATTTGATGCAAGACGCCCCCAATGTTGTCAGCGAAGAAGGGCTGCGCACACTGCTTGCCGAAGGACATTCGGCGGATGTCGTGTGCCGAGTTACGCCCACACGTACAGGTGCCCAGTGGTCCGGGGTTTGGACCGTGCATTGCGTCTCGCCAGACGGCGAGACGCGCCGCTTGCTCGTTACCGCGCGCAACAACATGGCTGCGCGAGAGTTCAAGACAATCAACGGCTTATCCAGCTTCCTTGCCGGGCTCGGCGCTTCGATCATTTCTATCCCCATGTTTGAGGGCAAAGTCGCCTCTCACAAACTGGACGACGCGGGCTAAACCACTTGCCGTCCTCGCAGCACTCTTTGCTGCCCCCGCCTATTCTGAAGGCTTCGTGCTTTCCATGCGTGCAGATGGTCAGTTGGAGACCAAAGCACCGCAATCAGGTTTCGCGCAAAGCTACGTCGACGGGATTGGTGCAAACCCACCAGAGCTAATCGTGTTTGCAGCGCCTGAGCCTGAAACACAGCCTCCCACACCTGCCCGCGCGATCCCGCGTCCCGAAATCCTCGACGCCCTTGAAAGCACCGCACATCGCTATGGCGGGCACCCCGCATTGCGCCGCGCGGGTCTGTCTGTTTCCGAATGGCAGGCGCTCTTCCAAGCGAATATCGAGATTGAAAGCGCCTATCGCCCGAACGCGCGCAGTTCCGCAGGCGCGATTGGCCTTGGGCAGTTGATGCCCGCGACGGCCGCGCAACTCGGTGTGGATCCCCATGATTGGCAGGCCAACCTCGATGGCTCTGCACGCTACCTTCTCATGATGCTGGCGCAGTTCGGCACGCCTGAGCTTGCTCTTGCCGCCTACAACGCGGGGCCAGACGCGGTCGCGCGTCACGGCGGCATCCCTCCCTACCAAGAAACCCAAAATCACGTGCGCCGCGTCATGGCCGTGCGTGATCGACTGACTGGAGCCTCCTGATGCACACACAAATCCGCACGATCCTGTCGCTGGCTCTGGCCAGCTTGATGGTTGCCAATCCCGCCATTGCGCAGAGCATCGACCTTTCGCCGGTCCAAAACCTGCTGCAAGGCATCGTCGACACGATCACCGGTCCCCTGGGCATTGTTATCGGCACCTTGGCCCTGATTGGTGTGTTCCTCTCCTGGCTCTTTGGCATTCTGGATTTCCGCCAAGCCCTCTGGGTGCTTGTTGCCATTGCAGGCATCGCAGCTGCGCCCACCATCGTGACCGCCATCTGGGGCGCGTAAATCCGGCATGGCAACGCAAACCCGCCTCTTCCTGGGCCTGATCCGGCCGCCAAAGCTCATCGGCTTGCCCATCATGTATGCCATGGTTTGGCTGTTCGGGTTTGTGTTGCTGTTTCTGTGGGTTCAGAGCTGGCCGGTGATCATCATTGCCGCTCTGGCCTATCCCGCGTTGTGGAAAGCGGCAGATTGGGATCCGGCCTTTCTTGAGGTGATGGTCACCGCCCTGCAGGAAACGCCCCCGACGCCAAACCGCAAGATCCATTCAGGGGACAGCTATGCTCAGTGATCCTTCGGATGATCTTGCCGTGCTACCGGACTGGGCGCGCAAAGAGCGCCCGATGGCCAGCATGCTTCCATATGTCAGCCTCGTGAATGACGTGACGGTCCGCACGCGCGGCAATGCTCTGTTACAGTGCCTACGCCTTGATGGCGTCAACAGCATTGAATCGCCCCGGATTTACCGGAGACCTATAGCTTCATTTCACGCGACCATATCGAGCACGTCGTGCTGTGCATAGAAGTTCTGTTCAGCCTCTGCTGGCGGGATGTTTCCGATGGGACCAAGTAGACGCCGGTTGTTGAACCAATCGACCCAGCCGAGGGTGGCCAGTTCCAGATCCTGCATGTTGCGCCACGGTCCTTGGCGATGGACCAGCTCTGTTTTGTAGAGACCGTTAATTGTCTCAGCGAGGGCGTTATCATAGGAATCCCCGACGCTGCCTACCGACGGTTCGATGCCAGCCTCAGCCAAACGCTCGGTGTAACGAATGGACAAATATTGACCGCCGCGATCCGAATGGTGAACCAATCCACTTTTCTGGACCGGCCGTCGGTCATGCAGGGCCTGCTCCAAAGCATCGAGAACAAAGTCCGTTTTGGCGGATCGTGAGACCCGCCATCCGACGATGCGATCAGCAAACGTATCGATGACGAAGGCCACATAGACAAAGCCCTGCCACGTCGACACATACGTAAAATCGCTGACCCAGAGAAGGTTCGGAGCTGGTGCTCGGAACACGCGGTTCACCTTGTCACGCGGACAAGGCGCTGACGTGTCAGGCACGGTTGTTTTGACCACCTTGCCCCGCACAGCCCCACGGATGCCAATCTGTTTCATCAACCGTTGCACCGTGCATCTTGCAACCTCAAAGCCCTCACGTTTCAACTGATGCCAGGCCTTGCGCACCCCGTAGACCTGATAATTCTCATCCCAGACACGTTTGATCTCCGGGCGCAGCTCTGTATCCCGCTGATACCGGGCAGAAGCTTTGGCCGGATCAGCGAGGCATGCCAGACGATGGTAATAAGTTGACGGCGCAATCGGCAACACCCTGCAGATTGACTCGACACCGTAAACAGCCCTTTGATCATCAATGAAGCCGATCATCGCTTGAGTGGGCGGTCGAGTTCCGCCTGCGCAAAATAAGCTGATGCCTTGCGGAGAATTTCATTCGCTTGGCGCAGCTCACGGTTTTCCCGTTCCAGCGTCTTGATGCGATCACGCTCTTCGGTTGTCACTCCGTCGCGCATGCCGCTGTCCTTCTCAGCCTGCTTGACCCATCCGCTCAAGGTTTGGGGAATACAGCCGATCTTGGGTGCAATGGCCGCGATCGCGCCCGCCTGCGTTTCGTAGGAGCCTTGATGCTCGAACACCATTCGGACCGCGCGAGCGCGGACCTCTGGCGAGTAGCGATTTGCCATTTTGCTTTTTGTCATAACCATCATCCTTACTTAAGTTGATGGTCTCCGACAAACTCGGGGCGATTCAGAAGGAAACCAAAAAGCCGCTGCGCTCTAACGGCCGTCACGCCGTCACTGCGGAATTTCATTCGAGTATTGAGGCCGTCCAGAAAGCTGTGCTCGTCGAGGACGAGCCGGATGACCGGAAGATCAGCGCCAAGTCCCATCCGCGTAAGGTCAATCGGGGAGCGTTGCCGAAATATCTACCGCGCATCGAAGAAGTGATCGTAGCATACCTTTGTTCTGATGCCAGCGAGGCAATAATAGCAGTTTCCAACGGCAAAAAGTGACTACTTGAAACCGAAAGTTTTCAAGGGATTAGAGCGTCGCTAGCGGACGGGAAACTCCTGTACAGCCCATTTGTTGTTTAGAACTTCATCAACACATCGCTAGTTCCAACCGGGAAGAAGCCAAGTCTCTCATATAGCATTTCTGCCGTCCCACCTTTTTCAGCGGCTAGGCCGATCGTTGGGGTGCCTCTTTTTAGCGCTCGGCGGGCCACCTCACGGATCAGCGCTGATGCGTGTCCGCGATTTCGGCTATCTCTTGCAGTAATAACGTCTTGCAAGCGGCAGAGACCACCAGCATCAAAGTACCCAAGCGCCGAGGCTAGCTGGTCCGGCTTTTCAGCATGAGGGATTCCAAGCCAAGAGATACCTGTTCTGCGGGATACAACGACTGTCTTGGCAAAAAGGTCATAAAATGAATTCTCGTCCTCAAACCAGTTTTGGTCACTGGCTTCGTCCAAATGAAGTAGTCTAAGAACAGATTGGTCATCCGGTTTACTCATTGAAAGATCGCGAAACCCCTCATCCAAGCTGTTGCTCGCAACATCCGCACAGCGAGCCACCAAATAAACCTCTGTTATTGAATGAAACCCCACCTCCTCAGCTTCAACGCGCAAAGTATCAGGCAAAGAACAATCTTCGAACGACAACGTTACATGGGCATAGTCTGCAGCCGGAAATTCTTCATGAAAAGCTGCAACCCATCCTTGGATATTTCGGGCTGCTGGTTGAGAAATCGCCAAACCGTTGCCCGCATAAAAGCCGGGAAATTCCTCCGCCTTGTAGGTCCGATAACCGTCGCTCTCGCTATAGCTGCAAATGGCCTTCATCAATACTCGCTCACTGGCCTGAACCATAGCACATAGGCTATTCTCTCGTGCCGCGGCATCTAGATTGCCAGCAGTCGCGTTGCTACTTGGATCCATATCTAAACCTGCTTCTCACCCAGAGCGATTTCGGTCACCGCCATCGTTTGAAAGTCAATCACCCACTTAGTATCGGCGCTACGAGGGCGGTGCAGACGAGTCAAGTAATGAATTGCATCCGACGCCATCATGGCAGCTATCATGCTATTGTAAGGCCCATGAGAAGACCTGCAAACATGCTCCCCAGACCAATCGCGCAGATCATCTGAAAGCTCCGCTTGTATAGAAGACTTTAAATTTCGTAATTTTTCATTTGCCTGGCCTTTCAAAAGTGGCCCCCAATAGCCTCGATTCAACCCTAGACCTCCGGTCAGGAAAGCTGCGCCTTGGCGATCTGCAAAGTCCGCAACCAACGCTTCGATGTCATTTGGAGTGTCAGCGCAATTGATTATCAAATCCAAGGTATAAGCGTTCAAAACGTCGAATTCTCCTGGCCCCACAATATAGCGGTCAATGATCGTCAAATTCAAATCGGGTGCCTTAGCCAATAGCGCACTTCTAGTTGATGCGACCTTGCTGCTACCGATGTCTGTCATGTTGAACTGGTATTGCCGATTGAGATTCGACCTCTCAACGCGGTCACCGTCCACCAAAACAAAATTGGTTACACCACTGCCCACCAAGTGTTCCAACACTTGCCCGCCCAATCCTCCAACTCCAATCACGCACACATGCGCGCGCTGCAGCCTTTTGAGCGCACGTTGAGGCCGCGCAGTAAGACTGGACAGCCAACCGTAAGTCTGGTTGTGGCGTTCGTTGATTTCGTCCGGTTCAACTTCAACCAATAGCAGCTTGTCGGACAATAGTTGCCGCATTAACGCCGTAACCCAATCCGGATCAAATGTCGCGAGAATGGATTGAAAGGTCGTTCCAGACGTAAGTGCTGACGTCACCTTTTCTAATGCCGCGGTGTCGCCATCTATCTTAAGCGCCGTCGTTTCTGACACAATCCAGCAAGCGCACTTTTGCCACTTAATATGCACGTCACGCGGGAAAGCAATCTTCGCCTCAGGCGGTAGCATAAATCAGGAGGTCAGTCCTTTGCTCAGCTACGGTGGACCAGATCAAACAGCTGGCCGGTTTCGACAGACCTAAAGCGCAACTGACCGCTACCTACCTTTACCGCATCCGTGCCTTTGTTTTCTTTCAAGAATTTTGCAGTCTCTTCGAGCAAATCAGCAAGTTGGTCATCTTCAAGGTCCCAACCTTCAATACTGATCGAGGGAGCCGTTTCTTGGACGGATACAAGTTCAGTCTTTTTTTCTTCTGACATCAAAAACTCCTTAAGTTGAACTTCAACACCACCAATAAGTCAAATTGGCAGCTTTGTCAGCAGTTATGATTGCCAAACGCCTTCCGGTCATCGCATACTATGAAAAACTGCATAAGACGCTTTCAAGGCGAGGCTGCCCAGTGCCTCCCTTAACTTGGACAAGCCTGAAAGTTTGATCAACCAAGTTGAAAGTTATTTGGCAGCGCTCTCGCGGCGTTTATTGAATAAAGAAAAGGTGGAAAGCTCACTAAAAGGGGAAGGGCTACGGAACGCACTGAGGACAATAGCTTGACGATTGAATTGGACGTCCTGCCAGCGCCTCCAAGAAGGGGGCGTGCATTGGATTTCGCCGGCAGGCAAGTCGCGGTTTTTAATAACAGACGGATGTTCGAGGCACTTGTCGGTGGGCAAGGCGGACCGTTGGGACTACTAACAGATGCCACGACTTCTGATTGCGGATGGACTTGGAAGCTTTACCCGGATCCCAACAACACTTGGTCGGATGGTGAGCCAATTTCCATCGACAAGCTTGCACTTTCCTTTGAGAACGAACGGAGCATTGAACGGATCGCTAACGCCAATGGGATAATAACCTTGCATATGAAGCGGCCGATTGCATGTTTCGAAGCAGTCCTAACGTCAGACTTGTTTTCAGTGCACAGTAACTCCCGCAGTCTTGGGCCTTATGACTTGGTGATTGACAAACCTGGGAAGTGTCTCGGCATGAAAAAAAATGCTGTGGGTGATCGGATCTGGCCTGATGGCCCTGATATTGTGACTTTTGCAATCTTACGGGATCCCGCACGCGGACTGCGCGCATTCGAGCGCGGCTTAATCGATGTTACTAGCAATCCCAATCTACCTGTCTCAGCTATTCCAAAATACACTGGAACAGCTTCGCTCATACAAGGAGATATGCTGCTAGCAGGTGCGCTTTTCTTCACAAACTCGATGCTCATGCAGCCGAATGCAACCAATTTTCGGCGCGCTATTTCGACTGCTCTCGACCGCCCTGCGATTGCGAAGGTATGCGACGATACAGTGCGGCCTCTGTGGTCCTTATTCGAATTATGGGCTCCGGAAGCCGCAGCTCCGGCAGCGGAAACAAACTCATCTGAAGTTTTTTTTCCCAAAAGAGACCTAACGCTCGCGTATGCAAACTTTCCTCCAAATGACACGGTCGTAGACCAATTGTCCGATCAGCTTGCGCGCGCTTTAGGATTGAACATCAGTCTTCGGGCTTTGAATTATCAAGATTTCCTAGACTGTCTCGCGGCGCCAGATGTGGACCTCGTTTACTCTCTGATCCAACCGCCCTTCGACGACCCAACAAGTTTGGGGCAAATGTTCGGAAGCGACAGCTGGCTTGGGCGGACCAGTGAAGCTTTCGTCTCAACCCTGCAGAACGCGCAGGCGGTCTTGGAACCACTCGATCGCCTAGAAGCCTGCATGCCTGCGCAAGATATGCTAAATGAAGTTATGCCTCTGGTCCCGATTTTGAGAGTTCGATCGAGATGCCTTGTGTCGCCTCGTGCTGCAGGGTTCAGGATAGAGCGCGATGGCGTTTTGCGTCCCGCATCCGGAGAGAGGCTACCAACGTGACAGTTGCAATTTTCTTTCCTCCGATAGTGAGTTCAGGTTTTGGAGCCTACTATCCGTCGTTGGCTGTTTTGTCTGGCCACCTCACAGCGTGGGGGCACAAAGTACAACAGTTCGACCTAAACACTGAGGCAGCGGAGTACCTTTTGGCTCCAGAACACCTCGAGAGACTCGGTCAAGGATATTTCTTTGACGAGTCCGATAAGGGAGACGACACCGCGGCAATGCCAAGTACCGCAGCGCGGTTGATACAAAAGAACCGGGCGCTCTTGTATTCTGATAACGGTGGGATCCAGTTCGCAGAAAGAGCCTCTGCCCCCGGGTACTTGTTGTCAGCCCTATCGCAACCCTTTCAATTTGACGAGACTGTTCCAGAGACCCTGGCGGTCTTGTCAGAACAAGGGGTTCTAGTGAGATGGTACAGTGCTTTCTACAAATCCCTCAATCTTACGGAACGCATTGCGACTGATGTAGCGTTAATCGGGATTTCCGTACCTATGGGTCCCCAATTGTTGCCTGCATTAATTCTCTGCCTACATCTCAAGCGTCTGCGTCCCAAAGCAAAAGTTATCTTTGGCGGACCGACGATGAGCCTTATGCAAGACGAGGCGTTGGCGCTTTTGCTGGACCAATGCCGAGAAGTTGACGCGGTGGTTCGTTACGATGGCGAAGGGCCAATAGCGATGCTTGCAGATCAAGCTCTTTCCGAGGATTGGGAGCCGACCAAGGTTCCGGGTACATCAGCCCTGGTAAGAGAACGCGTTCGCCACCTTCCGCCAGCACCTGGACCGAAACTCGCTGAGATTCCGTTTGCCGACTATGATCCAGCTTTGGTGAGGCGGCTGGAAAAGCCTGAACTTGGTATCATCCAGACTCGAGGATGTTATTGGGGGCGTTGCGCCTATTGTGACTTCGTCGAACTTTATGAGGGAAGTCCTAAGTATCGTGGACGCTCGGCTAACAGTTTTGTGGCCGAGGTCGAGGCGCAGATTTCAAAGCACAAAACACGAAAATTCTCTTTGATCACCGAAGCAATCCCGCCCAGCTTTGCGTTGCGTTTCTCAAAGCTAATATTGGACAAAGGTATAGATATATCGTGGAATTCCTTCGCGATGGTCGACCGACACTTCTCACCAGAGCATTTCGAAGCAATGGCCGCCTCTGGTTGTGACCACTTGGTCATCGGACTTGAAACGATGAGCGATCGAGTACTGCAGGGAGTCGAGAAATACGCCACATGCGACGACAACGAAGCATTTCTAAGAGATGCCAGTGAAGCAGGAATATCGCTGTACATCAATTTGATACCAAATTTACCAACGACCACTTATCAGGACGCTATTGATAGTCTGAACAAGCTTGAAGAGATTGCGCACACTTTGACTAGCGTCGCGGTCTTCCCTTTTGAGGCAACTCGTTCTTCCCAAATTGGTCGGACTCCTGAGAAATTTGGTCTGAAGCTTGCAAAGACAGAGACCTCGGAAGGCCAAGCGCTCTTCGCTGACAATCACCTTTCAGTCGAAGACCCCGCCATGAGTGCGGATGAGCTACAGGAGGTAATTGTACTTTACCAGGACTTTGCCGATCGTGTCAGCGCACGTCAAAACCACAAGACGACAACGCCCCGCGAAAAAGCGGTTGGTGTTGGCTCAAGGCGTCGCTTGCTTGTTGCAGAAAATGACGTTGATTTGCAGTGCAATGGAGATGAGTTGCATATTTTCAACTGGAGAACCCGCGAAAAATGGGTGGCTTCACAGGGCCTTTTGCCGATTTATGAGCGTGCGCAAAGCTTCAGCAACGGTTTTTGTTACGACGACCTGATTGGTAACGCGCACAATCCTGACGAGTTGGTCTTTCTTATCGATGTTATGTCCTCAAAAGGCATATTCCTCCCATTTGATCAGTAGGTTGCCTGCATTGAACGCCGCCTCTTCACAATCTAACCGCCTCTCGGGAATGTGGGCTAACTGGATCAACGAACGTCATACTTCGCCGGATACCTTCGCCCAAGCCCAAGATGCCATCCGAGCCGGAGAGGCGGCGCTCCCGTTCAAAGGTTTGTGGAAAGAGGTACCTTTCTTAGCATTGTCGAAGGCGGTTCCTAATTTGACTTGGGAGAAAATGCGCGTACTGCGCGATGGCGGAGCCGCGGTTCGTCAAGTGACTGAGCTGGAGTTCTACGCGTCTCCGCAAGCTCTCCGCTTCAGTGCTCATGACCGAGCAATTTGCCTCGATGAGGCGCTCAATGGCAACGGTACTCTTACAGAGATTGAGCAAAAGGCCCTCAGGTATTTCTTTGCCTTCGCCATACTGACACCGGCGCTATCAACATGGGTGTCGATGGTTTTGGATACTGACCAGATAAGCGCGACTAGTGTTGAGTTTACTCGGTATGCCTCAGAAGATTTCATTTCGCCCCACACGGACGCTGTAGGTACACGGGTTGCAAACTTGGTGACGTATTTCGATCAGGAAAATCTGCACGCAGGAGGTGGGGTTCTGGTTGCCCGCAATAAAGCCGGACAAGAACGAACCTTCCTCCCTTCAAGCCGCGACGCGGTGCTGTTGCCGGTTCACCCAGAGCAAACACACTGGGTCACGCCATGGAAGAATGAAGTGGGAAGATACACTGTTAGCATCGGCTTTAGCCGAGGCTCTGCTTAGTGGATGAAGGCAAATAGCGTTCTCACCACAGTTCGAGAGGACCGTCGGAATGTTCTCATTGCGACATGTCCCAGATCAATTGACCCAGTGGTTATGAGTGCTTCGCGAGGCCGGGTGGTCAAGGATAAACACTTTGGTCGAAGCTTACACACCTGGAAACCGATTGCATTGTTTATGTCTCAGTGCTCAGAGAGCAGGCTGACCATTAATCTTAACAGCAGAAGATCAGAATGAGGTTGCTGCAGCCTCATATGTACCGAATTAAGCTGCGAAGCCTTCGATTTGTTCTAGGTATGTTCAGCAATCAGAAACACGGCGTTGAGGATCTGAGTTTGGCCGTCAATCTCTGGGTTGGCTCGTCAAAGCTGGCCTGGAACGCTGCAACTACTGTGCTGGGCCTGCAGATTGCGCGCAGTAAATATGATCTACAGACCATAAAACGGAAATATGATCTGCGGATCATACAGCATGAAAGGCAGCCGCCCGATGTCGCACGCCAGCAGCAATGGCTTCCGCCAATGGCTGTGGAAACCCATCCGGCAGGTCTGCGAGTGACTTGTCCAAGGCGGGTTCAAGCTCCGTCGCGACGCTCGACAAGACCTCTTCCGCCAGCGCCACACCAAAACCTGCCACCTTCGCAGCCTGTAGGAAATGGCGCGGCACCACCTCGTTGATCCGGTAGTGTCCATCGACGGCCATCGCGAGGCGCATCCGGTTCTGGCGGATTTGACCGTCATCCACGGCTTTCTGAGCGCTCAGCACATCATAGAGCGGGGTCATGCGGAACCCGCCAGGGCGCAATGCGATGCTGAAATTCTTAGCGTGCCCGTCTGTCGCCCCTAAAAGCCAAAACAGCACTTGCGCGCGGAAGAACACGCGCTGATCCGCCTCGGGGTCATCACTGCCTGTCAGCAACCCGATTCCTTCGGTGATCCCCGGCCCGCCATCCATTTGATATTTTTGGCTGGGTGGGACTGAGAGCGCCTGACAAAAATCCTCCTGCGGGAGGCGGATCAAGCGGCCATCTTTGGTCCAGCGCCGATCAAACCGCGTCACGACAAGGCTTCGTACGTCTTCGAAGTCAGTAATTTCGACCTCTGCTACATCCAAACCCATGGCGCGACAGAAGCTCATGCAGAAAAACTCGTTCTCAACACTGTCAGACAAATCAATCCCCGCTGGTAAAACACCTAGCTGGGTCTTGAAGATATGGGTCGTAGGAGTGAGCCCCGATGGACGGATCCACGCGCCCTCGTGGCGCAGCAGCGCTGTTTTCTCCTGCGCCCCTGCGATTGAAATGCGAAAGTCGTCTTCCTCATCCAGACCGAGCGGAGCGCTCGCGAGGTTGCGCAGCATATCCGCAATCTGTGCCTCGGAAACGGGCTCGCCCCCGAACGCGCCAACCTCGGGCATCTCCCCCGAAACAAACTGCAAAGCCCCCACGCAATCGCGCCCGATCTTCTCCAGCATGTGCCATGCGTCCGTACCGCCAGCACGCACCCGAGCGGCAACGCGTTCGCGTATCGCCTGATTATCCGGCAGCAGGTTTTCCAAATAAGCGATTACAGGTCCGCCTAGGTGAGCCTCTTCGCGCAAAGGCAGTGACTGCGAGATGGGCATGGCGTGTTCCCACGACAGCCAGTCCGGATCATATGTGAAGCTGATTGCGCCTGAACCTGCAAGACGCAAGGCACCCACCAATCGTCCATTCAGAAGCACCTGCATCGTGCCACTACGCCCGTGTTTGGCCATCAGAAGATATCCTCGATCTCAAGCGAGCCACCGCGCTCCACCAATCGGAACTCAAGCCCAAGTGCCGCCATGACAGCGAGCACAGTGGCAAGCTTGGTTCCCGCGTCGCCATTCTCCAGCGACGAAATCGTCGCAACGCGCAAATTCGTGCGCGCACTGATATCGCTTTGGGTCCAGCCGCGCGCTTTGCGCGTCCGGCGGAATGCCTCGCCGATCTGCTCGGCCGTTCGTGCTGTGAGGTCCATGATATGGCTCCTTTTACGGCGCAGAGTAAATCAAAGTAAATTGCGCTGCAACGTAAAAATATAAATTTTGCGCCACAGCGTAACATGCGAGCTGCACTCACACCTGCAACCCCGCAGCGCGCGCCTGTTCGGGCGTTACCAGCTTTGACGCGATCAAGTCTTCGATCTGGCGGTTCGTGATATGGCGGCACAGGGGATGGCGCTCGTGGATCCACTCGGCGAGGCTCGCACGGCCTTTGACTTCGGCCTCTCGTGTTTTCTCGCGGTCGGCCTGGATCTGAACCAGTCCCTTCTCCCATCGGCGCATCTTGAACCAATTGTCCGAGAAGCAGACCTTGCTGCGCGTGTAGCCTTCGCTTTCCTTGGCATAGGCTCTGACCGCCTGAAGCAGGTCATCGGGCTCCACTCCGGCCTTCACAGCTGCTGCGATCAGGCGCAGACTGGTTCGCCGGTCTCGGATCCTGTCCTCGGGATAGGCCGCCAGGATCTTGTCAAATTCAAGATCTTCAACCTCCTCCGCTGCCTCGCGCCTGCGCGTAGGTGGTTTATGGATGGTTTTAGGATGGTTTGGGGTCCACCGTGAACCCCGTACCCCGTTCACCATGGACCCCGTACCGGGTTCAGGCTGGACGGGGTTCACAGTGACCCCCGTCTCAATGTCGGGCTCGGCTGTGGGTTCGAGAGCAGCCACGCGCTCCAGAACGATGCGGTAAATGACGGTGTAGCCGTTCTTGCAGTGCCGCCGCCCTGTCTCGATCAGAATGCCTTCTCGCAAGAAGTCGATGATGGTGCGCTTCACCGTGCTTTCGCTAAGCTCTGTGTGGCGCTGGATCGTCCCCTTGGAACACCAGATGCCCGAGCCATCATCGCTCGCCTTGTCGGCCAGGAACATGATGATCTGCTTGCGCGCGGCGCTGCCAAAGCGGCGCTCGGCGCATTCGTTTGCGATGCGCCAACTCATTGGATTACCTCACCGGTCAGAGGCCAGGAAAAAGCCGACTGAGCATTTGCGATACGGCACTGGCCCATGCTAATGTGCAGTGAAAGCTGACAGGCTTTTTCTATTTGGCCCCGGTTCACAGTTGCCGCTGTGACGGGGCCTTTTTCGTTTTGAACCGGCGAATTTGGCTTTGAAACTTTCGCTTTTTGTTCACTTTTTGTCAGGGGGTGTTTTGCACCCTTAAGTCGTTGTTTTCGCTTACGCTCTTTCTGGATTGCAAATCCGTGTACAGGAGTTCGATTCTCCTACTCGCCTCCACTATATTTCCCTCTCTAAATTATGTTTCTCACAGGCTGGCCGCGCGTGGCATGCGTCGTGGCTATGGCATCCTCTATGTTTTAACCGTATTATCCGCCAAACACGGAAAATTGCGCCTATTGACCCGACTGGCCGTTGCCCGGCGGGCGGTGATGTGGCATCTCACGAGACAAATAACTGAACGAAAGAGTTTAGCTGATGACAGATTTCACAGCCCGCCGCACCATGATGGTTGATACTCAGGTGCGCCCTTCGGATGTTACCAAGTTCCCGATAATTGATGCGATGCTCAAGGTGGCGCGCGAGGATTTTGTGCCGGTGGCCCGCCGTGAGGCAGCTTATCTGGGCGAAAACATCAGCTTGGGCGAAGGGCGCGTGCTGCTTGAGCCGCGGACGCTGGCCAAGATGCTGGACGATCTTGGGGTCGAGAATGACGAGCTGGTGCTCGATATCGGCTGTGGCTACGGCTATTCCTCTGCCGTGATCGCACATATGGCCGAAGCGGTCGTCGCCGTCGAGGATGACGAGCAGATGGCGAAAGAAGCGCAGGAAACCCTGATCAACGCGGATATCGACAATGTCATCGTGCACCACGGCCCGCTGGCCGAAGGGGCGCAGCAACATGGGCCCTATGATGTAGTGATCGTGCAAGGCGGCGTCGCCGACGTGCCCGAAGCTCTGTTGGCGCAGCTCAAGGATGGCGGGCGGATCGCTTGCCTGTTCATGGACGGCCCCCTGGGCGAGGTGCGTTTGGGCTACAAAAGCGAACGTGGCATCAGCTGGCGCAAAAGTTTCAACGCCGCCGCACCTGTCCTGGACGGGTTTACCCGCGCGAAAGAATTCCAGCTTTAAGCTATCAGAACTGCTGCAGATGACGGCAGATGCAGTGACACCGATGGAGTGTGAAATATGATGAATACGGGCAAGATGCGGTCTGTCCGCAGCATGATCGCGGCGTCCTGCGTCGGTTTGGGGCTGCTGGCACCGATGGCCACACAGGCAGAGACATTGGCCGATGCGCTGGTCGGGGCCTATAACAACTCGGGCCTGCTGGACCAGAACCGCGCCGTGTTGCGCGCCGCAGACGAAGATGTGGCGATCGCGAAATCCGCGCTCAAGCCGGTGCTACAGTGGACGGGGAACCTGACACAATCCTACAACCGGTCGGTCAGCGGTGGTGGCACAACACCGGCAGGTTTTAAGAACTCCACCGATTCACTGACGACATCGGTGAACCTTGTGGCGTCGCTGCTGGTCTATGACTTCGGGTCGTCGCGCTATTCGATCGAGGCGGCAAAAGAAACCGTGCTTGCCACGCGCGAAACGCTGGTCAGCGCCGAACAGCAGATTCTGCTGCGCGCGGTTGATGCCTATATGACCGTGATCCAGACGCAGCAGCTTGTCTCTCTGGCCGAGAATAACGTGCGGGTTCTGACGCAGGAATTGCGGGCTGCCCGTGACCGTTTCGAAGTGGGGGAGGTGACTCGCACCGACGTATCGCTGGCCGAAGCACAGCTGGCCGCCGCACGCAGCAATCTTGCCGGTGCGCAGGGCGATTTCATCAGCGCGAAAGCCTATTACAAGGTGGCCGTGGGGCGCGAGCCCGGTCGTCTAAGCCCGCCACCAAGCCTGCCGAAACTGTCCAACAGCATCGCCACGGCCAAGGCACTGGCGGTGCGTCAGCACCCCGATATCCTGACCGTCCAGCACCAGGTCGCGGCTGCCGATCTGCTGGTACGCAGCAACGAAACCGCGCTGAAGCCCAATGTCTCGGTGCAGGGGTCTTACGGTCTGACCGAGACGTTTGATTCCCAAGCCTCGACACGCAGCGGGTCGATCGGCTTTCAGGTCGGGCAAACGATCTATCAAGGCGGTGCCTTGTCGGCCGGTGTTCGCAAAAGCCAGGCGCAGCGCGACGCACAGCGCGGCAATCTGCATGTTGTGGTTAAAGACGTGGAACGCGCGGTCAGCGATGCCTATGCGGGGCTTGCCTCCGCCCGGGCGCAGATCGAAGCCTCCCAGCGTCAGGTTCGCGCCGCACAGATCGCCTTTGACGGTATCCGCGAGGAAGCCAGCTTGGGCGCGCGCACCACACTTGATGTGCTGGACGCAGAGCAATCCTTGCTCGACGCCCGTTCTGCCCGTGTGTCGGCGCAATCGCAGCTTTATGTTGCGGCCTATTCCGTGCTCTCCGCGACGGGTCAGCTGACCGCGCAGGACCTGAAACTGCCGGTGCAAATCTATGATCCATCCGCCTATTATAATATGGTTAAGGACGGCCCGACAAAATACTCCAAAGAGGGGAAGCAGTTGGATCGTGTGCTGAAGGCGCTGCAAAAAGACTGACATTTTCACCACCCCCATTGTGAGAAGCCAACCTTCGGGTTAGACTATTCGCGAAGAACGAGTGGTGATTAAATATGTCCGAAACCGTCACGAATGCAGAGGTCGAAGACGTTCTGTCTTCGATCCGCCGTCTGGTCTCAGAGGATCGCAAACCGGCGCAGAAGCCGTCGGAAGCGCCTGCGATTGAAGAGAAACTTGTGCTGACGCCGTCCTTGCGCGTGTCGAATGACGCGCCTGTGGCCGCCCCTCGGAAAGAGGCGACGCCAGAGGCGGTTCAGCCCCGGTCGGCGTCCTATCAGGATGCGATGCAGGACATGGATACGGACGTTGAGACGGACGAGGGGGCGGATTCGTCCGCCTCGGATCGCAATCAAGTTGCCGAAGATTTTAAGTTTATTTCCGGACGCGAACCGCGTTTTCGCGCCCAGTTCGCCACGCCCGCAGGGGATGGCAAGCCGCAGGATACGGCCGAGCCGCCGCGCAAGTTGGCCTTTAGCGCGCCACGTGCTGCGGCATACTCCACCGATATGCTCAACCTTGGAACATCCGAGCTGGTCGATGACGTGCCACCGACGCCGGATCGGTTGAGCGCGAAAATCGCTGCCCTCGAAACAGCGATCAGCCGCATTCCCGAAAACTGGGAACCTGACGAGCCCGGCAAAAGCGATTATTCCGGCAGCGAAGACCCCGCGATGGCCTGGGAAGACGACGTCGAATTCGACGCCACCGGCGCGCCTGTGTCCGATGCCGCCCAAAACGCTGCGGAAGAGGCCCCGCTGGACGAGGATATGGGCTGGCAAGATGCTGTCGAGCCCCATGCACCCCAAGCTCGTGCCGAACCCCAAGATCGTGTTGTGGACGGCCCCTTTGCCACCCGTGTGACCGCAGCAGATGCGACTGTGACCGATGCCACCGACGCGCATGTCGAAACGGCGCAGAATGATGATGCAACGCTCGGGTTCGGGCCGGATGAATATCTGGACGAAGAGATGTTGCGTGATCTGGTGTCTGAAATCGTCCGCACAGAGCTGCAGGGGGCTTTGGGTGAACGGATCACCCGCAACGTCCGCAAACTAGTGCGCCGTGAAATTCACCGCGCCCTGACGTCGCAAGATCTGGAATAAAGAGCCTTTAGCGCGAAGGCGCATCTTAGTGGATAAGAGGGCAGGGCGTCACGCAAGCCCCTTGCCAGATGTTTTGCATCTCAGGCCAAGACGCCGCCGCCGCAACGTCCGCTTCGAGCCCGTAGTATCCGTTACCTCAACACTGAGCTATTGGTCAGCATGATCCGAAACCTTCAGAGACTCATCGAGCGCCAGATACAGAAGGCGAAGCTGCAAGGTCAGCTTGAAGGTCTTGAGGGCGAAGGCAAACCACTGCCTGATCGCTCAGCAGATGCTTTTGTGGATGCGGGAGAAGCTGCGGGGTTCCGGATTATGGCTCAAGCCGGTGTCGTGCCCGAAGAAATCGAACTCAAGAAGAAGATGGCTGCGCATCAGGGCCATCTTGCCACACTTGCGAACGGGCCTGAACGGAAGGAAGCGATGGCTGAACTCGCTCGCCTTGAACTGCGATACAATATCGCTCGTGAAGCTCGCCAGAAGTTCATGCGCAGATAAATTCTACTCCCCATCTTTTTTGGAAAGCAGCGCGAGCACTTTTCCTGATCGCGCACCCTCAGCGAACGCCAGCTTCGTCGCTGCAACCTAGATTCAAGAACCCAGCACTCTCGCAGAAATCCGCCACTGTCGGGGCTTTACCGTTTCGGCGCAACGCATCAGGTAAGCGGCAGGGCGTCACACCTTGCCCTTTTGCGCATCAGGCGGGCGCGACGCTTTCCGGCATAACACAATCGCATTTAGCCAAAAAAAACGCGGCCCGTGAGCCGCGTCTTTTTGTTCAAACTTTTGGCAGTCTTCAGGCAGCTTCAGCCTGTTGTGCAGCGTGGCGACGCTCGGACTCTTCGCGGGACAGGGCGACAGAGGTACGGACACCTTTGCCAACAAAGTCCATCAGACCTTCGACAACACGCTCGTTGGGGTCAATGCCCGCGCAGCTCAATACTTCGCGGCCATCGCGGGAGCGGGCCCAACGGGCAATCTGTTCAGGACCGTTGCCGTATTTCTTGTCATCGGCAATCGCATCGTCCAATGCAGCCAGTACCACAGCTGCGAAAAGTTTGCGGGCACGGTTACCTTGTTCATTGTTAAAGGCAGTGCCATCAACGAAATCTTTCATCTCGTCGTCCTTTCTATTATTCTTGCTCTTGTCATTTAGGCGTGGGGTTCCTTATGACTGAAAGAGCTCGATTCGGATACACCTTTATTGCATAACACTCATGCATTTACTGCATGGCTTTCGCGGTTGCAGCATCGGGTGCGCTGTCTTGCGGGGGTCGACGTTGATATATATAGGTCGGTCCAATCTCTCTTCAACTTCATTGCTATGGTGCTGATACATGCCAAAGATTAACGGGAACGAAATTCGGCCAGGAAATGTGCTCGAGCATAACGGTGGTCTCTGGGCAGCGGTCAAGGTCGATCATGTCAAACCGGGCAAGGGCGGTGCCTTTGCTCAGGTCGAAATGCGCAACCTGCGCAACGGGTCGAAACTGAACGAACGCTTCCGCAGCGCCGACAAGGTTGAAAAGGTCCGGCTCGAGCAAAAAGACCAACAATTCCTGTATGAAGACGCAGGTATGCTGGTTCTGATGGACACCGAAACATACGAGCAAGTGCAGCTTTCAGCCGAGCTTCTCGGTGAGCGTCGCCCCTTCTTGCAGGACGGTATGATGGTCGTGGTCGAGTATCACGAGGAAGAGGCGCTGAACGCGTCCTTGCCACAAAAAGTAACCTGTAAAATTGTCGAAACTGAACCGGTCGTCAAAGGCCAGACAGCGGCGAATTCCTTCAAGCCAGCGGTGCTTGATAACGGCGTCAAAGTGATGGTGCCGCCCTTCGTCGGACAGGACGAAGAGATCATCGTGAACACCGAAACGATGGAATATTCCGAACGCGCGTAAGCTGTGGTGTGACGCTACGTCATAGCTTCGCTGCGATGCAGAGCCCCGGTGAACGCCGGGGCTCTTTTGCGTTGCGGGGCTGCGGGGTATCGGATTTGGGAGCCTCGAAACTCCCCAATCACGGGTATTTGTTGCCGATATGCAACTTTTCCGGCGGGCTGCGCACGCTGTCATTTCAGGGTGCCTAATATTTGCGCAGCGCCGTTGCGGGGCCTTAGCCGTCCGTCACCATGGTCACCGTGGCATCCCCCGCCTGCATCGCCGCCTTGGCACGGTCATACCGCAGATAGGCCAGCGCATGGGTGCCGGTGCGGGTAAAGATCGTACCAGCAGGTTTGCCATCGGCGGTGATGTCCGTGCCGGGTTCTACTGGCGCGCTGATCTCGACCTGGGCCAAACCTTTGCGCAGCTCGGTCTTGTGCTTCATGCGGGCCGTTACCTCTTGTCCGACATAGCAGCCCTTGCGAAAATCCACGCCGTTCAGCCGCTCGAACCCCATTTCGAGGATAAAGCTGTCCGAGGTAAGCTCTGCCCCGGTTTCAGGGATCATATAGGTCACCCGCAGCGCGTCCCAATCGGTGGTGTCATCGGTTTGCGGTGTGTCGCGATAGGCGCGCCAGCCCATGCGGGCATCGCGGGGGTCGCTATAGGAATTGTCCGGTGCGCTCTCTAGCCCGCGGTGCAGATGCAGGCCGGTCGCGTCTATCGTGACATCAGCCCGCAGCTTGTACATGGTCAGGCGTTGCACCAGCGCGTCGGCATCCGCCTCGGCCACGTCCAGAAAAACGCTGTCCCCGTCGGCGGACAAGAAGAAATCGGTGATGAATTTGCCTTGGGGCGTCAGGATCGCGGCATAGATCGGGGCCTGATCCAGCTTGCGGATATCGTTGGTCACAAGGCCCTGCAGAAACTCGCGGGTGTCGGGGCCTGACAGTCTCAGGATGCGGCGGCTGGTCATATCGCTTGTCCTTTCAATGGTTAACATGACATATAGCAGCGCAGTTCGAAGCTGAAAGGGGCAACCATGCGCGCGCCTATATCTGTTGTCATTCCGACCTTGAATGCCGAAGCGCCCCTGACCGGCTGCCTAACCGCCCTGATGGAGGGGCTGGAGGCGGGGCTCATCCGCGAGCTGATCATCAGCGACGGGGGATCAACCGACATGACCCTGACAATGGCAGAAGCATGGGGCGCAGAGATCGTCATCGGTCCGGCATCGCGGGGCGGACAGTTGCGGCGAGGCTGTGCGAAAGCGCAATCCGACTGGCTGCTGGTATTACACGCCGATACGCGGCTGGCACCGGGGTGGACGGGGCCCGTCACCGCGCATCTGCAGGGGCAGAAAGCGGGATGGTGCCAGCTTCAATTCGATCAGGGCGGCATGGCCGGCAAAGCGGTGGCCGCTTGGGCGAACCTGCGTAGCCGTTTGGGGCTTCCCTATGGCGATCAGGGGCTGCTGCTGCCACGTGCGCTTTATCAATCGGTTGGTGGGTATCCTGATCAGCCGCTGATGGAGGATGTAGCGCTAGCGCGTGCCCTGCGCGGCCATCTGCTGGGGCTGGAGGTCACCGCGGTGACGTCGGCCGACAAATACGCGCGGCAGGGCTGGTTGCGTCGCGGGGGGCGTAACCTATGGACATTGATCCGCTATTTCGCGGGGGTCGCCCCGGCCAAGCTGGCCGAGGGTTATGCCAAGTGACCCGCGTGCCGGGGGGTGGCCTAGTTGCCGAACAGCCGGAGCCCGATACGTTGCAGCAGGTTCGGCTCGACAGGTTTGAGGCCGCGTTCCATCCGCCGCATCGCCGCTAGATTGCGCCCGTCGCTGACGGTTTTTCCATCCTCGAACTGAAGCCGATAGAGATCGGCATAGATGCCGCCACGGGCCAGAAGGTCTTCGTGTTTGCCTTCATCCATGACGCGGCCACGGTCCATCACAACGATCTTATCCGCGCCGCGGATGGTAGACAGACGGTGGGCGATGACCAAGGTGGTGCGCCCCTGCGAGAGGCGGTCCAGCGCTTGCTGCACGACTTTCTCTGACTGCGCGTCCAACGCGCTGGTGGCTTCGTCCAACAGCAGGATCGGTGTGTTGCGCAGCAGGGCGCGGGCGATCACGACACGTTGGCGCTGCCCCCCCGACAGGGCAGAGCCGCGCGGGCCGACGCGGGTTTCCAGCCCGTGTTCAAGTTTGGGCAAAAAGTCCGACACATGCGCCGCATCCAGCGCCTGCTGCAGCTCTTCGTCAGATACATTCTCGCGGCCCAATACGATATTCTCGCGCAGGGTTTCGTCAAACAAAAGCGCCTCTTGCGTCACGACAGAGAACAAGCCGCGCAGCGCGGGGATGTCCATCTCTGTCAGGGGGACGCCCGCGATGCTGACGTTGCCCTCTTGCGGGTCGATCAGACGGGTCAGCAGGTTGAATATCGTCGATTTCCCCGCGCCAGATGCGCCGACGAGCGCCGTCGTCTCGCCTGCCGCCGCGTGCAGCGTGAGATTGTCCAGCACCTTGGCATCACCGTAAGACAGGCTAACCCCCTCCAGCGCGATATGCGGTGGGGTGGTGGGCACAGGCGTGGGTTTGGCGGGCGAGGTGAGATGTACCGGCTCGTCCATCAGCTCTTTCAGGCGTTCCAGCGCGGCAGCAGCCGTCTGCCACAACCCGCTGATCGCCCCCAGACGGCGCAGCGGGTTAAAAGTGAACCCCATCGCGGTAAAGAAGGTCATGAACTGACCGATGGTTTTCTCGCCCTCGATGATTTCGTTGCCGCCATAAAGGATCACGGCCATGAACCCGAGGCCCGAGATGATGTCGATCATCCCCGGAATGGCCGAGTTCCCGAAAGAGGCACGTACCTCGGTACGGATATAGGTTCTGGTCAGGTCTCGGTATTGCTTGGCCTGATACTTCTCAAGCGCGTTGAGCTTGATTTGCACGATGCCGTGGAAAACCTCGTCCAGCCGTGTCGACAGGGTCGCGCCCAGATCCCGTGCCTCGCGCGACCGCGCGCGCACAAAGCGCTGCGCCAATGCTGCGGGCATGACCATCAGCGGCAAGCCGATGCAGGCCAGTAGCGCCCAGACCGGGTCGATAGAGATCGCGACGCCAAGCAACACGATCAGCCCGATCAAGTCGCGACCGGCACCGGTGATCACCGCCTGCCAGACCGACCCGATGGCATTCACATCCGATTGCACGCGCTGGATCAGAAAACCCGGGGGGTTCTGTTGGTGAAAGGCCCCGTCCTGCACCATCATCCGGTCCAGCAGATCGATCCGCATATCAGCCGCCGATTTCTGCTTGATGCGTGTCAGCAGCACCTTCTGCACCACACCCGATACGGCGCGCAGGACGAAAATGCCCACCAGCATCAGACCAACCCACAGCAATGCGCCTTTCTCACCGGCGACGAACACCTGATCGAACATCGGCTGCATCAGCTTTGCCAACCCGCCCATGGTCGAGGCCTCGATCGACATGAAAATGACCGCGACAAGCAGCACCCACATATGCTTTTTCAGATAGTCGCGCCAAAGCCAGGTCAGCAGTTCGCGCGAGGTATAGGTCACATCACTCATATAAAGGCCGGTTCCTTTGGGCATATACAGTTACGGGTTTACGCAGCCCTTAGGGGCAGGGCAAGCTGCCTGCGCGCTTTGTGTGATTGACGCGGCGCTGGCTGCGGATAAGTTGCAAGAGATTTTTCCTGCTGAAGGGCCCCCGTGTCATGCCGAAACTTTCCAACCTGTCACAAGGGCGCGGCTACCTCGCGATCCCCGGACCGTCGGTCATGCCCGAGGCTGTGTTGAACGCGATGCACCGTCCGGCCCCCAATATCTATGCCGGTGAGATCGTCGATATGATGCCGCCGTTGATGGAGGATCTGCGCCGTATCGCGGGCACGCAGCATCATGTGGCGATGTATATTGGCAACGGCCACGCCGTCTGGGAGGCATCGCTGAGCAATGTCGTAGCCCCCGGTGACAAGGTGCTGGTGCCCGCGACAGGGCGGTTCGGTCACGGCTGGGGCGATGCCGCTACAGGCATCGGGGCAGACGTCGAGGTGATGGATTTCGGCCTGCAATCCACAATGGACATCGACCAGATCGCCGATCGTCTTGAGGCGGACACCAACCACGAGATCAAAGCCGTGCTGGCCGTGCATGTGGATACCTCGACCTCGGTGGTCAACGACATCGCCGGTCTGCGCGCGGCACTGGATGCGGCAGATCACCCCGCGCTGCTGATGGTGGACTGTATCGCGTCCTTCGCGTGCGACCGCTTCGAGATGGACAACTGGGGGGCTGATGTCATGGTCACCGCCTGCCAGAAGGGGCTGATGGTCCCGCCCGGGGTGAGCTTCGTCTTTTTCAACGACCGTGCGGCTGCGGTGCGCGATGCGATGCCACGGGTCAGCCGTTTCTGGGATTGGACCCCGCGCGCCAATCCCGAGGAGTTCTATCAGTACCACTGCGGCACAGCCCCGACGCACCATATCTACGGCCTGCGCGCGGCGCTGGATATGATCCACGACGAGGGGCTGGAAGCCGTCTGGCAGCGTCACGAGACCTTGGCGCGCGCGGTGTGGGCGGCCTGTGACGCGTGGGGGGCAGAGGGCGATCTTTCCCTGAACATCGCCGATCCCGCTTTGCGCAGCCATGCGGTGACAGCGCTGCGGCTCAAGGCCCCCCAAGCGACAGAGCTGCGCGACTGGGTCGAAGGCAACATCGGCCTGACCCTCGGTATTGGACTGGGCATGGCCCCCAAGGGCAGCCCCGAAAGCCACGGTTTCTTCCGTCTGGGCCACATGGGGCACGTGAACGGACAGATGATCATGGGGATGCTCGGCGGGATAGAGGCCGGGATGTCCGCACTCGAGATCAAACGCGGCTCCGGCGCGCTAGAGGCGGCGGCGAAGGTGATCGGCGGGGCCTAGCCCCGTCGCGCGGCTATGCGATCGATCATGGCATTGACGGCCCAGCCCGACAGCACCACCGCAAACAAGCCCCATAGCGCCCAGATCACAACGAATAGCCACAGGATATTGACGCCGAACATCACGACGCAGGCGCTGGTATAGTTAGGGGCCGGTTGGCGGCGGTCTGAAGAGCGCATGATGCCACCTCGCAACTGGATCATGGCCCAGCATAGGCGGGATATGCGCTACGTCAGCCTTTTTTCGCATCCTCAAGGGCACCCGGCAACGCCGCGGCAAAGGCATCAAGGTTATCTGGCGTGCCGCAGCTGACCCGAATACAGCGGTTCTGCGGCGCGGCGAAGGGCATGCGCACAAAGACGCCGCGCGCCACCAAACCGTCCAGTACCGCCTTGGCAAAGCTGCCGTCCGCCCCGCAATCAATCGCCACGAAATTCGCGGCAGAGGGAAGGGCAATCAACCCGTTATCCTCAGCGATCTGCGCAATCCGGTCCCGCGCCTCAGCGATTCGAGCCTGCACATGGGCCAGCCAGTCGCTGTCCTGCAAGGCTGCAAGCGCCCCGGCCTGGGCCGCGCGGTTCATCCCGAAATGGTTGCGCACCTTCCCAAAGGCTGTGATCAGATCCGGTGCGCCGATGGCATAGCCAACCCGCGCTCCCGCCAGACCATGGGCCTTGGAAAAGGTCCGCATCCGGATCAGACGCGGGTCATCGGCGGCAAGATCGGGGGCGGTGCCCTCGGGGGCGCAATCGATATAGGCCTCGTCCAGCACCAGCAGACAGCCCTTCGGCAATGCCTCTAGCGCGCTGGAAATGACGGGCCCTTCATGCCAGCTGCCCATGGGGTTGTCGGGGTTCGCCAGATAGACCAGCTTGGCATCTACCTCGGCAGCTTTGGCAAATAGGGCCGTAGGATCCTCGTGATCACCGGCATAGGGCACCTTATGCAGCACACCGCCAAAGCCTGCCACGTGATAATTGAATGTCGGATAGGCCCCGTCCGAGGTCACGACCGCGTCCCCCTCCGTCACCATGAGCCGCACCAGATAGCCCAGCAACCCGTCGATCCCTTCGCCCACGATGATGTTGGCGGGCGAGATACCATGATGCGCCGCAAGTGCTGCGCGCAGGTCGTGGCTTTCCGGATCGCCGTACATCCACTGCTGGGCCTGCGCCATTGCTTCTATCGCGCGGGGAGAGGGGCCAAAGACGTTCTCGTTCGCCCCCAACCGCGCATCAAAGGCGCGCCCCATGGCGCGCTCCTGCGTTTCGGGGCCGACAAAGGGCACGGTAGAGGGCAGGGCGTCGGCAAGCGGGGTGAGGCGATACTGTGTCATGGGGTTCAGCTACTGCATCTGCCCTGCTTCGGGCAAGTGACATCAGCATGCCCGCGCGCGGTTTTGGGTGCCGTAGCGTTTCGCTTTGCAACACGCAGGCTTCATGCCCAAACTGACGAAAATTCGAGGAGAACCCAATGAGCCGCGTTTCCGTCACCTATGACAATCACATCGCCCATGTGCGCCTGACCCGCGCCGATAAAATGAATGCCGTTGATCAGGATATGATCGACGCTGTCATCGCCGCCGGGAACGAGGTCGCTGCATCGAACGCGCGTGCCGTGGTGATCTCGGGCGAGGGCCGGGCGTTCTGCGCGGGGATCGACATCGGCAATATGGGGGCGCTGGCGGGCGGTGACCCGACGGAACGGATGATGACGCGCACCCATGGCGACGGCACCACCAACCAGTGGCAAGAGGTCGCGATGGTCTGGACCCGTGTCGGCGTGCCAGTGATCGCGGCGCTGCATGGCAAGACCTACGGCGCGGGTCTGCAACTCGCGCTCGGGGCCGATATCCGCATCGCGGCCCCTGATACCGAAATGGCGGTGATGGAGATGAAATGGGGCATCGTCCCGGACATGGGCGGCATGGTCCTGCTGCCCAAACTGGTGCGCGGCGACGTGCTGCGCCTGCTGACTTATACCGCGCAACCCATCGGGGCAGAGCAAGCCGAACGCTGGGGGCTAATCACCCAGATTGCCGAAGACCCGCTGGCCGCCGCGATGGCGCTTGCCACCACCATCGCGGGCAAAAGTCCAAGCGCCATCGAGGCCGCCAAACGTCTGACCGCCTTGGCAGAGACGGGAACCGAAACAGAGGTTTTGCGCGCGGAATCCCGTGAACAGGCGGCGCTGCTGGGACGCCCGCACCAGATGGAAGTCATCGCCGCCGAATTCGGCAAACGCCCCGCGGTCTTCAAAGACTAGCGCCGCAAAAAAAGTCAGCCCCGCCTGATCGCTCAGACGGGGCCTTCCAAATGGACGATCTTTGCTTCCCAGCGAGGACCGCAGACGTATCTTGCGCCGGTATTCGTTTCCAAATGGTAAAAAAATCCTCGCCGAAGGCATCTTTTGGAGCGTCAAAAGAGATTTTTGCCTTCGGCGAGGATTTAAAGCCATTTGGAAGCGGTGCTGATTATCCCAGCTCGGCCAAACGGTTCAGAGCGGCCTGAAGCTGGTCTGCTTCTTCCTGCCGCGCATCAAGGTTGCTTTGGGCTTCCGCGACGACCTCCGCCGGGGCGGAGGCGGCGAATTTGGGGTTGTTCAGACGCCCCTTCAGCCCGCCGATTTCTTTACCCAGCTTGTCGAGCGACTTTTGCAGACGCGCTTTTTCCGCGTCGATGTCGATCAGCCCCGCAAGCGGGAGGCCAAAGCTCGCGCCCGGTGCGGCGATGGAGACGGTGCCCTTGGGGAAGCTCTCTGTCTTCTCAAGGGTTTCGACCCGCGCCAGACGTTTGATCATCGCCTCGTTGCGGTCCCATGCGGTTTGGCCGGCGTCGTCCATATCGGTATAAAGCATGGGCACTTTGAGCCCCGCGGGCACATGCATCTGCGCGCGCGCCGAACGGATGGATTCGATCAGGCCGATCACCCAGTTGAGTTCGCGGTCGGCATCGGCATCCAGCATCTCGGCGGTGCTGTAGGTCGGCCAGTCGCCATGCACCAGCATCTTGGAACGGGTCGCCGTGGTCTGCCACAGTTCCTCGGTGATGTAGGGCATGATCGGGTGGAGCAGCACAAGACATTGATCCAGCACCCATTTCAGCGTCTGGCGAGTCTCGGCGGCCTCTGGCGCGTCGTCTTGCAGCAGGGGTTTGGAGAGTTCAACGTACCAGTCGCAGACCTTGCCCCAGACAAAGGAATAGAGCGCATTTGCCGCGTCGTTGAAACGGTAGTTGTCCAGTGCGGCGTCGACCTCTTCGCGGACGCGGGCGGTTTCGCCGATGATCCATTTGTTCAGCGTGTGATCGACCTGGGTGTGGCTGGTGTAGGTCACTGCCGCGACGCTGTCCTCGAACACGCCGTTCATCTCGGCGAAACGGTGGGCGTTCCACAGTTTGGTGCCGAAGTTGCGGTAGCCGGCGATGCGTGCGGTCGACAGTTTCAGGTCGCGCCCCATGGCGGCCATTGCCGTCAGGGTAAAGCGCACCGCATCCGCGCCGTATTCATCGATCAGATCCAGCGGGTCCAGCACGTTACCAAGCGATTTGGACATCTTCTTGCCCTTCTCGTCGCGCACAAGCGCGTGGACATAGACTGTATCAAAAGGCTTTTGATCGACCACAGCGTATTGCATCATCATCATCCGGGCGACCCAGAAAAAGATAATGTCAAAGCCGGTGATCAGCACTGAAGTGGGGAAGTATTTCGCCAGCTCATCCGTCTGTTCTGGCCAGCCGAGCGTACCGATGGGCCAGAGGCCCGAGGAGAACCACGTGTCGAGAACATCAGGGTCACGGGTGAGCGTCTTGCCGGGGGCCATCGCCTGTGCTTCGGCTTCGGTTGCCGCGCAGTATTCCTTGCCCTCGTCGTCGAACCACACAGGGATCTGGTGCCCCCACCACAATTGGCGCGAGATGCACCAGGGTTCGATGTTTTCCAGCCAGTTGAAGTATACTTTGCGGTCCTGTTCGGGCAGGATCTGTACCTCGCCGTTGCGCACGGCGTCGATGGCGGGTTGCACGATCTTCGAGGTCTCGACAAACCATTGATCGGTCAGCATCGGTTCGATCACCACTTTCGACCGGTCGCCGAAAGGTTGCATGATCTTTTTGGGCTCGACCAGTGGGACCAGCGTCTCGTCCCGCTCCTCGCCGCCTTCTTCGGGGGCGAGGGGGGCTTTGACGGGTTTGCCCAAACGCGGATCGGTCGGCGGCACCATGACGGCCAGGCCTTCGGCGGTGATGTCGGCAATGACCTTGGTGCGCGCCTCGAACCGGTCGAGGCCGCGGTATGCGTCGGGGACGAGGTTGATCTCTGTCGCGTCCGCGGGCGCGTCTTCACGGCCTTCGGCGATGGCGGCCGCGCGTGCGGCGGCGGCGTCATAGGGCAGGCCGTCGGCGCGCATGGCACCGCGGGTGTCCATCAGCGCGTAGAGCGGGATGTTGTTCCGTTTGGCGACGCCGTAGTCGTTGAAGTCATGGGCGCCGGTGATCTTCACCGCGCCCGAGCCGAAATTCTTGTCGGGGTATTCGTCGGTGATGATCGGGATACGGCGGCGCTGCGCCTTGGGGCCGACGGGGATTTCACACAGCTTGCCAACGATCGGCGCATAGCGTTCGTCAGAGGTGTGAACCGCGACCGCGCCATCGCCCAGCATGGTTTCGGGGCGGGTCGTCGCGATAGAGATATAGTCGCGTTCCTCGGAAAGCGCCACGTTACCGTCTTCGTCTTTCTCGACGTAGGTATAGGTCGCGCCATCGGCCAGCGGGTATTTAAAGTGCCACATGTGCCCGTCGACTTCGGTGGATTCGACCTCGAGGTCGGAAATCGCCGTCTCGAAATGCGGGTCCCAGTTGACCAGGCGCTTGCCGCGATAGATCAGGCCCTTGTTATACATATCCACGAAGACCTTGATCACGGCGTCGTGGAAGTTGCCTTCCTCGCCCGCGGGGGCACCGGGGGCACCGGACATGGTGAAGGCGTTGCGTGACCAGTCAAGCGAGGTGCCCAGACGTTTAAGCTGGCCGATGATCGTGCCGCCGGACTTCTGCTTTTGCTCCCACACTTTGGCGGTGAAATCCTCGCGGGTGAAATCGGTGCGGCGTTTGCCGTCTTTGGCAAGTTCGCGTTCCACTACCATCTGCGTCGCGATACCGGCGTGGTCCTGACCGGGCTGCCAGAGCGTGTCAAAGCCACGCATCCGGTGCCAGCGCACCAGAATATCCTGCAATGTATTGTTGAACGCATGGCCCATGTGCAGCGATCCTGTCACGTTGGGCGGCGGGATCATGACCGAAAAGGTTTCCTTGCGCGAGGCATTGGCACCGGCTTTGAAGGCACCGGACTCTTCCCATGCGGCATAGAGGCGGGCTTCGGCCTGGGCGGCGTCAAAATTCTTGTCGAGGGCCATGATCAGCGTCCTTCTATTCACGTAGCGCTTTGAGCTTTGGGATGATCTAGCCGAGCGGGGCGTAAAGGGGAAGGCTGGGGGGCCGAAAACTTGGCGTAGCAGCCCCAGCTTTCGCCCCGCGTCGTATGGACATCGCCGGTTTGGCGCTTAAGGTCGGGCGCAACACCAAGATGATGATCAAAGGATGCCGCCAGATGGAAAAGTTCGGGAAAAGCCAACCGGTCAAACGGGTCGAGGATGTGCGGTTTCTGACCGGCGAGGGGCGCTATGTGGATGACATCGCCCCAACCGACGCGCTGCATGCCTATTTCTTCCGCTCGCCCGTCGCACATGGGGTGATCACGACGCTGGATGTCACAGATGCGGCCGAGGCAGAAGGGCGTGCATGCGGTGCTCACGATCGAGGATCTGGAAGCGGCGGGGATGGATATCTCTATGGCGGCGACCGTGTTGCAGAACCGCGATGGCACGGAAGGGGCCAAACCCTTGCGTCCGATGCTTGCCAAGGGGCGCGTGCGCTTCGTGGGGGAGCCCGTCGCGGTGGTGATTGCCGAGACATTGAACCAGGCGCGCGACGCGGCGGAGCTGATCGCATTCGACGTTGACGATCTGCCCACCCATATGACGTTGGAACGGGGCGGAGAGACGCTGCACCCCGAAGCGCCGGATAACATGGCTTTCGACTGGGGCATGGGCGACGAGGCGGCGACGCAAAAGGCATTTGATGCCGCAGCGAAAACCGTCAGTCTGAACGTGGGCGACAACCGTATCATCGTCAACGCGATGGAGCCGCGCGGCTGCTATGCGGAATGGAACGACGGCAAGGTGCATCTTGCGAACAACGGGCAGGGCGTCTGGGTGCACAAGGGCAACCTCAAGCGCGTTTTCGGGCTGGATGATGACCACGTGCAGGTCACAAATCCCGACACAGGCGGCGGTTTCGGCATGAAGGCGGCCGCCTATCCCGAATATTTCTCGGTCGCGCAGGCGGCGCGGGCCCTGGGGCGTCCGGTGCGCTGGATGTCGGACCGGACCGAAGCCATGCTCAGCGACAATGGCGGGCGCGATCTGACGTCGCTTGCGGAATTCGCCTTTGACGAAAACAACAAGATCACGGCCTACCGCGTCCGCACCAAATGCAACCTCGGGGCCTATAACAGCCAGTTCGGCCAGCCCATTCAGGCGCTGCTGTTCAGCAAGGTCTTGATGGGTGTCTATGATGTGCAGACCACATGGCTGCAGGTCGAAGGCTACTACACCAACACGGTGCAGACCGATGCCTATCGTGGTGCCGGCCGACCCGAGGCGATCTATGTGCTGGAGCGCTTGATGGACCGCGCCGCGCGCGAGTTGGGCGTCGACCCGTGGGAACTGCGCCGGATCAACTTTATCAAGCCCGAGCAGTTTCCCTATACCTCTGCCACGGGCGAGCATTACGATGTGGGCGAATTCAACCGCTTGCTGACCCGCATCGCCGTCGAAGCGGATCATGATGGCTTTGCAGCGCGCAAGGCGGCGGATGCGGCCAAGGGGCTGCTGCGCGGGCAGGGGCTTTGCTATTACATCGAAAGCATCCTTGGCGATCCGGCAGAGGGGGCCAAGGTCGCGTTCAACGAAGACGGCACCGTGTTCATCTATGTTGGCACTCAATCGAACGGGCAGGGGCATGAAACCGTCTATGCGCAATTCCTGTCGGATCAGACCGGGATCCCGGCTGAATTGATCCATGTCATTCAAGGCGATAGCGATCTGATCAAACAGGGCGGCGGGACCGGCGGCTCGCGCTCTGTCACCACGCAAAGCACGGCAACGCTGGCGACGGTGGCCAAGATGACCGAAGCTTTCACCGCCTTTCTGTCTGACGAAATGGGCGTGCCTGCGGCGCAGATCAGCTTTGACGACGAACGCTTCCGCGCGGACGGGTCGAACATGACCCCCAACATGCTGGAAGTCGCCGAGATGGCCCGCCAGAAAGGCCGCGACGATCTGCTGGTACACCACGAACGGGCGACTTTGCCGGGGCGCAGCTATCCCAACGGGGCGCATGTGTCCGAGGTGGTGATCGACCCCGAAACAGGCGTTGTGACCGTCGACCGCTATACGGTGGTGGATGATTTCGGCAATCTGATAAACCCGATGCTGGCCGAAGGTCAGGTGCATGGCGGGGTGGTGCAGGGCATCGGCCAAGCTATTCAGGAGCATGTGGTCTATGACGAAGACGGCCAGCTGCTGACGGCCTCATTCATGGATTACGCGATCCCGCGCGCGGCGGATGTGCCGTTCGTGTCTTTCAACTCCGAACCCGTGCCATCTACGGCGAACCTGATGGGGATGAAGGGCTGTGGCGAGGCGGGTACCGTGGGCGCACTGGCGGCCGTGTCGAACGCGGTACAGGATGCCCTGTGGGAGCGTGGCGTGCGTCAGGCCGACATGCCGTTCACACCTCATAAAGTCTGGGCCTTGCTGAACGACAGCGCCATCGCGGCAGAGTGAGCTTGGCATTCCTCGGGGCGCATCACCCGCCCCGAGGCAGTGCTTTAGCCCGTGATCTTCATCACGATGCAGGTGGTTGAACCGGTGGCATACAGCTTGCCATCCTCGACCCCGCGAATTTCGCCATGTGCGACACCGGTAGAACGACCCACGTGATCGGTCGTGCCGATGCAGTCGATCTGCATGCCCAAGGGGATCGAACGCAAGATGTTAATCTTGTATTCTAGGGTCGTATAAACCGACCCGCGCGGGACTTTGGTCATCACGGCGCAGGCCATCGCGGAATCGAGCAAGGTGCCGTACCAGCCCCCATGCACGGTCCCCATCGGGTTGGTCACGTTGAACTCGGGCGTGCCGCGAAATACCGCGCGGCCCTCGGACACGTCATGCAGCGCATAGCCCAAGGTGCCGCCAATGGGCGGGCCGGGGTTGGTGCCGTCCAGAATCTTTTGCATGAATTCCAACCCGCTGAGAGAGAGCGCTTCGGATTGGCTCAGCAAATCTTCGGGTGTTTCGGCGAGGCGTGGCATAAAAAATCTCCGGCAGTTGAATGCCGGAGAAGACTGTTCTGTTCTTGACCCAAGGGCAAGTTGTGCGGTGGTTTTACGCCACGTCGGACAGCGATGTTTGCGCCGTCACCCCAAGGGCACGACAGACAGCGCGGGTCAGCTCGGGCCGGTTGAGCGTGTAGAAGTGCAGGTTCTCGACACCTTCCGACACCAGCTCGCTGCACATTTCGGTGCAGAGCGCGGTGGACAGCAGATCGTGGCGGTCATCGCGGATCGCGGCGGCATAGGCTTCGTCCAGTGCTGCAGGCACGCTGGCCCCGCAGCGGGTGGCAAAGTTGCGCGCCGACTTCCAGTTTGTCACCGGCATGATGCCCGGGGTGATCGTCTTGGTGATCCCCGCCGCGGCACAGGCGTCACGGAAGCGCAGGAATGTTTCGGTCTCGAAGAAGAACTGGGTGATCGCCTCGTCCGCGCCAGCGTCGAATTTGCGTTTCAGCCATTCGACGTTCTGCGCCTGATCATGGGATTCAGGGTGCGGTTCGGGGTAGGCCCCGACGCGCAGTGTGAACTTGCCGGTCTTTGCCAGCGCCTCGATCAGCTCGACACTGTCGGCAAAGCCGTCCGCGTGGGGCGTAAAGGTCGGCGCACCGTTTTCGGGATCCCCGCGCAGGGCGACAATATCGGTCACCCCGATCTCGGCAAAGCTGTCGGCGACCTCAAGCGTTTCGGCCTTGCTGGCCCCCACGCAGGTCAGATGCGCGGCAACGGGCAGGCCAGAGGTGCGGCGCAGCACATGCGCAGAATCATGGGTCAGGTCGCGGGTAGACCCGCCCGCACCGTAGGTCACGGAAAAGAAACGTGGGGCCAGCGGTGCCAGGGCCTGCGCCGTGTCCCAAAGACGGAACGACGCGTCCACGGATTTGGGCGGGAAGACTTCGAATGAAACGGCGGGACTGGTCATTTTTACGATCCTGTTTTTAACTTTCGTCTCTTGTCGCACAGATGCGGTTGTGAAACAAACTCATAACTTTCATTTTCAACATGAGGAACGCCTCATATGCATATCGAGTTCCGTCACCTGCGCACCATTCAGGCGATTCACGAAGCAGGCGGGCTGGCCCGCGCGGCAGAGACGATGAACATCACCCAATCAGCCCTGTCCCATCAGGTAAAGGGGTTGGAGGATCAGGCTGGCGTGGAACTGTTCGTGCGCCGGTCCAAACCGCTGAAACTGTCGCCCGCAGGCTTGCGGCTGCTCAAGCTGGCGCAGCAGGTCTTGCCGCAGCTTGAAGCAGCGCAGGCCGAATTCATGGGCCTGCGCGCGGGCAGCACAGGGCGTATGCATATCGCGATCGAATGTCACGCCTGTTTCGAATGGCTGTTCCCCGTGCTCGAACAATTCCGCAAAAGCTGGCCCGATGTGGATGTGGATATCCGCCCCGGTCTGGCCTTTGACGCCTTGCCTGCCTTGCTGCGCGAAGAGGTCGATCTGGTGGTGTCTTCCGACCCCGAAGAACTGCCGGGCGTGAAATTCGTCGAGCTGTTTGATTACAAAGCGGTCTTTGTCGCCTCCAGCACGCATCCCTTGGCGCAGAAGCCCTATGTTGAGGCCGCGGATTTCAGGGGCGAGACGCTGATCACCTATCCGGTGGAACGGACCCGTCTGGATGTGTTCAGCCAGCTCTTGATCCCCGCCAAGGTCGAACCGCTGGCGATCCGGCAGGTGGAGCTTACGGCGGTGATCCTGCTGCTGGTCGCGTCGAACAGGGGCGTATCGGTGCTGCCCGATTGGGTCGTGCGCGAGGTGAAATACAGCAATGATTACGTCACCCGTCCGCTGACCGAGAACGGCATCACCCGCAGGCTTTATGCGGCGGTGCGCGAGGATGATCTGGAGAAACCGTTTATGACCAAGCTCTTGGGGTTGGCAGGGGAAGAGGCGCGCAAACTGCAGCGGGCCTGATCGCTGCTGCCCTTAGCGGTGCAGCCGCGGGTCGAGCGCGAAGTCTTCCTGCACCACATCGTCGTAGTGATCGGCTGCCTTTTGGGCGTCAAAGATCAAGTTCCAGCTGTGCCGCGATACCGTTGACGGGATCAGCACAAACAGGTGATCGCGCAGCAGCGCGTCGCCAAACCCCTTTTGCCCCGCACCATGGGCACCGGGCACCAGCCAGTTCGGGTTGGGGACATCCGCGGCTTGCACCATATGCACCGTCGTCGGGTCGATCACACGGCCTGATGTCAGCACGTGATGCGCGGTGTCCAGCGCCTTGAACCCCTTGTGCACCGCAACCTCGAGGATCGCGGTGGCAGGGTCGAGCGCGGTATAGACCGCCCGCACACCGCTGCTGTTCCAGCGTCCACCGACGCGGTAAGCCCCTTCGCCGCTGTGCCATGTGGGCGCATGCTGCCGTTGATCCAGCCGCCAAAAACGCAGCTCGCCCGTCCCAAGCGGCGGGGGCAAAGGGGTCAAGCGTAGACCCCGTACTCCATCCGGGTGAGCGCGTTTTCAACGGCTTCCGCCCCCGCTGCCGACGACAGCAGGTCAATCGGGCGGCGGTTATCAAGGCCGATGGCAGGGGCCAGCATCCATGCTTCTGCGGCGTCCTGATCGCCCAAGACATCCGTCGCCTGTGCCAGCAGCTCGGCAAAGCGCCACGCGCGGCTGCTTTGTTCGGGGGACAGACGGTCCTTGCCCTTGTCGGCTTTCTTGCGCTGAAGCGTGCGCAGGCTCATCCCGATCGCCTTGTTCAGCGCATCGCCAGAGGACAACACCGATACGGTATCGACCAGATGCAGCAGCGCTTTCGAGGAGATGCCTTTGACGATCACATCATGCGCATCAAGCGAGTTGCGCACCGTCTGGTTGATCACCTTGCGCCCGCCCAGCAGATGAAAGGCACGCACGGCGTCCTCTGCATCCACGTCGATCAGGGGGATTGCACTGCTGTCGGATTGAAAGGCCGTCGCACCCATGGCTGAACTCCTTTTCGTCATGTGTCGTAAAATATATGACACGTGACGCGGTGTTTTTCAAGGGGGCGGGGGGGGGTCGCATTCATGCGATGAAGGGCAGGGGCGCGCACGCCCCCGCCGGTAGGGTGTTAGCCAACCTTGACGATGGCCTTGCCTTGGTTGCCACCGGTCAACAGGTCCATGAACGCTTGTGGCGCGTTTTCCAGACCCTCGGTAATGTCCTCTTTCACCGCAATGGTGCCGTCGGCGACCTTGGGGGCGACTTCCTTGAGGAACTTGGGGAAGTTGTTCCAGTGGTTCGAGATGATGAAGCCGTTCACGCTGAGGAAGTTCACAAGGATCGTGCGCCAGAGCTTCGGCGCGGTCAGCGCCTCTTCGGCGGCACCGGCACCCAGACCACCGGCGTTATACCAAGCGATCATACCGCAGATCGGGATACGCCCATGCGGGTTCATCATCGGGATCACGGCTTCAAGCACTTTGCCACCGACGTTTTCAAAATAGATGTCGATCCCCTTGGGGCAGGCGTCTTTCAACGCAGCGCGCAGCGATTTTGCGTCGTCATAGGCGCGGTGGTCGATGCATTCGTCAAAGCCAAAGTGTTCCTTGGCCATGGCGCATTTGTCCGCGCCGCCTGCAATGCCCACGACGCGCAGCCCGTGCGACTTGGCGATCTGGCCGACCATCGACCCGACCGGACCCGTTGCCGCCGCGACGACGAGTGTTTCACCCTCCTTCGGGCGACCATATTCCATCAAACCTTGCCAGCCGGTAAATCCGGGCATGCCCAGAACACCAAGCGACGTGGTGATCGACACCTGATCCGGATCGACCTTGCGCAGTTGGTTCGCAGGCAGCACGCCATGTGTGGCCCAGCCCAGCATCCCGAACGCATGATCGCCGGGTTTGAAGTCGGGGCTGTTGGAGGCGATGACCTCCCCGACCGAACCGCCCTCCATCGTGCCGCCGACAGGCACCGGGGCCGCATAGGATTTCGCGTCGTCCATGCGGCCACGCATATAGGGGTCAAGCGACATGTATTTCACACGGACCAGCACTTCGCCGTCGCCGGGGGTGGGCACGGGCCCTTCTTCAAGGCGGAAGTTATCGGCGGTCGGGGCCCCGTCAGGGCGCGACGCAAGCACAATTCGTTTCATCTGGTCGGACATTTTGCTTTCCTCCTTAGCAATGTTTCTGGCACGTTATATGGAAATCGAAGGCAAGCAAGGCAACCGCGCGCGCCACGTTGCGTCAGATGCCGCTGCCCCCTTGGCAAATGCGGCATGGGGGCTTATACGCACGGCCTGATCCATCAAAGGACACGGAAATATGGTTGGCAGTGCAAATCTAAACATCATGATCAAGGCGGCCCGCCGGGCGGGGCGCGGGTTGGTCAAGGATTTCCGTGAGGTCGAGAACCTTCAGGTGTCCATGAAGGGGGCCGGCGACTTTGTCAGCCGCGCCGATATTCAGGCGGAAAAGACGCTCAAGGCCGAGCTGATGGGCGCACGCCCGACCTATGGCTGGCTGGCCGAAGAGGGTGGCGAGGAAGAGGGGCAAGACCCCACACGCCGCTGGATCGTCGATCCGCTGGACGGGACAACAAACTTTTTGCACGGTCTGCCCCACTGGGCGGTCTCCATCGCGCTGGAGCATAAAGGCCAGATCGTTGCGGGCGTCGTCTTTGATCCCGCCAAGGACGAGATGTTCTTTGCCGAAAAAGGCACGGGTGCCTGGATGAACGAAGGCCGTTTGCGCGTCTCGGGCCGTTCGCGGATGATTGAATCGGTTTTTGCCACCGGTCTGCCCTTTGGCGGTCGCGGAGATTTGCCGGACACCCTGCGTGATCTGGGCCGCATCTTGCCGGTTTGCGCCGGTGTGCGTCGCTGGGGCTCTGCCGCGCTGGATCTGGCCTATGTGGCCGCCGGTCGCTATGACGGCTACTGGGAGCGCCGGTTGAACAAATGGGATCTGGCAGCGGGCATGTTGATCGTGCGCGAAGCAGGCGGCATGGTCGAGCCACTGAACCCCGAAGGCAACATCCTGGACGATGGTGAGATCGTCTGCGCCAATGAGGCGTTGTTCAGCGGATTTTCAAAAATCGCACGCGGGTGATCCAGTGGCCGAGGGCGGGATGCCTTCGGCGAGGATTTAAACCATTTGGAAGCGCCCGTCGGCTATTTGTCTGACGGGTGGTTGATCCCGTCGGTGTAGGGGATCGGTTCCTGTGTCCAGGGCGCAGCCCCGTCGATACACCCCAGATTGACGCCGCATTGCGCGGGGTCGGATCGACGCTGGTGGTACATGTAGATGCCACAGATCTTGCAGAAATAATGTTTCGCCGTATGGGTGCCCCAGGTGTAGAGCGTCAGATGCTCGGCCCCTTTGGTCACCTTGAGCGCGCTGGTGAGCGCCGTCACCGCCGGTGCCGCGCGGCGGCGGCAAAAGGAACAGGTGCAGCGTGTGGCAGAGGAGAGCCCCTCCGGCAGGGTGGCGGTCAGGGTGACGCTGCCGCAGTGACAGGTCGCGCTATGGGTGCTGGCGGTCATTTTCGTTTCACTTTCGGGATACGGCTGGCGGAGGTGGGGTAGGTCGCTTGCGGGTGCGGCGGGTGGCCGTCCGTGGCCGACCAGAAGCGCGGCCCGCCCAAGCGCAGCCATAGTGGAATGGTCAGCACCATCCCCACGATAAACCCGCCCGCGTGCGCCCAATAGGCGACACCGCCCACGGTCGGGTCCGCCCCGACGCCACCGATAAACTGCATCCCCAGCCACAAGCCGAGCATGATCCATGCGGGGATCGGGAAGATGCGGAAGAACACGATAAAGATGATCAGGATGTCGACCTTGGCTTTGGGGTAAAGCAACAGATAGCCGCCCATCACCCCCGCAATCGCGCCCGATGCCCCGACTGTCGGGACCGGCGAATAGGGGGCAGAGATCACATGGGCCAGCGCCGACAGCAGCCCGCAGGCGAGATAGAACAGCAGATAGGCGCCGTGGCCCATCTCGTCTTCTATATTGTCGCCAAAGATGTAGAGAAACAGCATGTTACCCGCGAGATGCATCCAGCCGCCATGCAGGAACATCGAGGTGAGGATGCCGGTATAGCCATCCCCCGTGGTGACGCGGCCGGGGATGAGCGCCCAGTCGAAGAAGAAGATATTGAGTGCGCGGTCGTCGCTGAAAAGCCCGACATAGCTGAGGAAAACGCCGATATTCACCGCCATCAGCAGATAGGTGACATAGGGCGTGCGGCCGGACGGGTTGTGATCGCGAATGGGGAACATGGGCTGACCCTTAGCCATTGCGCGGGTGTGGTCAAGGGCGGGCGTCGGAACGCCCGCCCATGTGGCAGATCAGCCGGCAGCTCCCAGCAGCTGCGCATTCCCGCCAGAGGCGGTGGTGTCAACGCAGACATGGCGTTCGGCGCGGACGCGGGCGGTATCTGGAAGCCCGCGCAGCAGCGGGATGATCGGCCCGTCGCGTTCAGACAGGGCTTGGTCCAGTTTGCGCGCGGTCGCCTCGTCACCCCACCAGAGCACACCACCATAGGCTGGCCCATCGGTCAGCGCGGTCGCGTCGATGCTGCCCGACAGCTCCACCGCATTCCCGCCAAGGGCCGTGACCGCGCGGGCTTGCTCGGCTGCGGTGTCCTTGCCCGGCCCCATGCACAAGAGCGCCGGACGCGGCAGGGTGCTGAGCCGGTTGGATTCGCCCGTGGGCCCCGGCAGCGTGATGGTTTCAAGGAAGGCCCCACTGTGGCCGGGCAGCTTGGGCAGGTCTTTCTGCGTGCTGTCCCATGTGTCCTCCACCACCTTGAGGTCAGGCGCGCTGAAACGGGGGAGGTAGTTCGGACCGCCCGCTTTCGGACCTGTACCCGACAGGCCTTCGCCGCCGAAGGGCTGGCTGCCGACAATCGCGCCGATCTGGTTGCGGTTGACGTATATGTTGCCCGCCTCGATCCGTTCAGAGACATGCTGCACCCGGTCATCGATGCGGGTGTGCAGCCCGAAGGTCAGCCCGTAGCCGGTGGCATTGATCGCGTCGATGACCTTGTCGAGCTCGGTCGCCTTGAACGTGGCGATGTGCAGGACGGGGCCGAAAATCTCGCGCTCCAGATCAGCGATCCCGTTCACGCGGATCATGGTCGGCGCGATAAAAGTGCCGACGGTGGGGGCGGTCAGCTCGGCGATGATCCGGCCCTCGGCGCGGGCGGTCTCGATATGCTCGGCGATGCCTTTTTGCGCGGTCTCGTCGATCACGGGGCCCACGTCGGTCGAGATGTCCCAAGGGTTGCCCATGACCAGCGCGTCCATCGCGCCTTCGAGCATCTCGATCACATCTTCGGCGATGTCTTCCTGAATATAGAGACAGCGCAGGGCAGAGCAGCGTTGCCCGGCAGATTGGAACGCGCTTTCGACAACCGATTGCACGGCCTGTTCGGGCAGGGCGGTGCTGTCGACGATCATGGCGTTCAGCCCCCCCGTTTCCGCGATCAGAATTGCACCGGGGTCACAATGTTCAGCCATCGCGGACCGGATGCGCAGCGCTGTGGCGGTAGATCCGGTGAAGGCCACACCGTTGATCCGTTTGTCCGAGGTCAGCGCCGCGCCGACCTCGCCACCGCCGGGCAGCAGTTGCAAGGCGTGACGGGGCACGCCGGCATCATGCAGCAAGGTCACGGCAAGGAAAGCGATCAGCGGGGTCTGTTCCGCCGGCTTGGCCAGCACCGCATTACCCGCAGCCAGTGCCGCGCTGACCTGCCCGCAGAAAATCGCCAGCGGGAAGTTCCACGGCGAGATGCAGGTGAAAATGCCGGCGGGGGGCGTGTTGGTCGCCTGCTGTGCGTAGTAGCGCAGGAAGTCCACCGCCTCGCGCAGTTCTGCCACGCAGTCGGGCAGGCCTTTGCCGGCCTCGCGCGACAGCAGGGCGAAAATCTCGCCGTAGTGCGATTCCAGCATATCGGCTGCGCGCAACAGGACCTCGCGGCGTTCCTCTAGCGGGGCGTCCCAGACGGCGGCATTGTCCAACGCTTTGGCGACATCAGCCTCGGACGCATTGCGCACGGTGCCGGGGCTGCGGCCAGAGGCAGCAGGGTTCATCAGGCGTGCCGATTTCTTGGGCTTTGCCTCGCCGTTCAACAGGGGCACGGCGGCCCAACGGTGGGCTTTCCACGGCGCGCGGGCGGATTCGATCACGTCTAGCGTCGGCGTATGCATCAGATCAAACCCCATCGAGTTCACGCGCGCAGGGGCATAGAGCTCGGGCCCGGTGGGGATGTGCAAACCGCTTTCCGCAAGGCTGTCGAAGGGGTCGGCAGCAACGACCTCGGGGGCGACGTCTTCGTCGACGATCTGGTTCACAAAGCTTGAGTTCGCGCCATTTTCCAGCAGGCGTCGCACAAGATAGGCCAGCAGATCGGCATGTGCGCCGACGGGGGCGTAGACGCGACAATGGGTGCCGTGCTTGTCCATCACGATGTTATGAAGGGTTTCGCCCATGCCGTGCAGACGTTGGAATTCGAACTTCTCTTTATCCTCGGCCATATGCAGTACGGCGGCGACCGTATGCGCGTTATGGGTGGCGAACTGCGGATAGATCCGGTCGGTCATGTTCAGCAGTTTGCGGGCGTTGGCGATATAGGACACATCGGTCGCGGCTTTTTGGGTGAAGACGGGGAAACCTTCGACACCTTTGACCTGTGCGCGTTTGATCTCGGTGTCCCAGTAGGCACCTTTCACCAAGCGGACCATCAGTTTGCGGTCGTGGCGGATCGCCATGTCATACAGCGCATCGATCACCACACCAGCGCGGGGGCCATAGGCCTGCACCACGATGCCGAAACCGTCCCAACCCGACAGCGCAGGTTCGGAGAGCACTTTTTCGATCACATCCAGCGACAGGCCCAGACGGTCGGCTTCCTCGGCGTCGACGTTCAGCCCCATGCCAGCGGATTTCGCCAGCAAGGCAAGAGCCCTCAGACGCGGCACCAGATCACGCATGACGGATGCTTCTTGCGCGACCTCATAGCGCGGATGCAGGGCCGACAGCTTGACCGAGATGCCGGGGTTCTTGCGGCTGTCCTTGTGCACGCAGGCCGTCGCGATGGCAGAGATCGCGCGGCTGTAGCTCAGGTGATAGCGTTTGGCGTCGCTTTCGGTGCGCGCGGCTTCGCCCAGCATGTCATAGCTATAGGTATAGCCCTTCTTCTCCATGCCCTTGGCGCGTTCCATCGCGGCGTTGATGTTCTCGCCCAGAACAAACTGGCGGCCCATTTCCTTCATCGCACGGCTGACGGCGGTGCGGATCACCGGTTCGCCCAGACGTTTGATGGCTGCGCGCAGGTGGCGCACGGGGCCGGGTTGGTCATCGTCCAGCACGCGACCGGTCAGCATCAGGGCCCAAGTCGATGCATTCACCAGCGGCGAGGTGGAGTGCCCCATATGGCGGCCCCAGTCAGAAGGGCGCGATCTTGTCCTCGATCAGCGCGTCGATGGTCTCGGCGTCGGGCACACGCAGCAGCGCTTCGGCAAGGCACATCAGCGCGACACCTTCGTCGGTGGACAGACCGTATTCGGCCAGAAACACTTCCATGATACCGGGGGAGGTATGGCCGCGGATATCGCGCACGATCTGTGCCGCGTCTTGCGTGATCTTGACCCGTTCCTCTGGCGACAGGTGCGCATTGCGCACCAGTTCACGCAAGACGTTGTCCTGGTCGGTGTAGGTGCCTGCGTCAATCTGGTGGCGCAAAATAGGGGAAGAATCGCGTGCCATGAGGTACTCCAACTGATAATTGCGCTAGAATAGCTCGGGAATAGTAGTATTAGTTCCTGATTCCGGCCAGTTTGGTGGGTAAACCGCTTTATTATTGGGCCTCTTGCGTGACAAACGACGACTTTAAAATGGACCGCTTCGATGCGGCGATTCTGACGGTACTGGCCGAAGACGGGCGCATCAGCATCACTGACCTCGCTAAACGGATCGGGCTGTCCAAATCCCCCACCCAAGCGCGGCTGCGGCGGCTTGAGGATAGCGGCGTCATTCTGGGCTATCGCGCCCTGCTGGACCCGATCCGTCTGGGGCTGGATCACGTGGCTTTCGTAGAGGTCCGTTTGGAAGACACCCGCGAGGTCGCCCTGCGCGCCTTTAACGAGGCCGTGTCCCGTGTGCCTGAAATTGAACAGGCCCATATGATCGCAGGGAACTTTGATTACCTGCTTAAGGTGCGCACCCGTGACATGGCCGCCTACCGTCGTTTTCTGGGCGAAACGGTGACCACGCTGCCCTATGTCGCCAACACCTCTACCTATGTGGCGATGGAAGCGGTCAAGGAAATCATGCTCGCGGACATGGCGTAAGCCGCGAAGGCGCACGGGGCCAATCGCGATTTTGATGCCGGCTGCCCTGCATCTGACCATTTACACCGCCCGCAACCTAGCTATTGTGCGCGGCACTGCGGGCGTGATGGAATGGTAGACATACCAGACTTAAAATCTGTTGGGCCTTGTGCCCGTGTGGGTTCGAGTCCCACCGCCCGCACCACTCATCCCTCCACTTAAATCCAGTCTCCGAAAAGCGTGACAGGCCGGTTATCATGGCATTGTCGTTGCTCTTGGCTGTGCATATGGTAGCGGATGCGAAACAAATGGGGGATATCGGGTGGACGACGAAACGAACATGCGCGCGATCATTCAGGATCATGAGGCCTATCTTGCCGGTGCGCATGATTTCCAGTCAGATATCGAAATGCTCGCGGCAAGCGAAACTGTGGGGACGTTGCTGGAAACGGTAATGCTGGCGACGGATATGCGCTTTGCTGCTGTGGCGCGGGTGACGACCGATCGCTGGGTCGCCTGTCGCACGGTGGACGAAGTGAACTTTGGCTTGTCCGAAGGTGACGAGATCGGGATCGACCAGACCTTCTGCCAATCGGTGCGCGAGACCTCCGAGAAGGTGATGTTCAACGATGTCGCCACGGATGATGTCTATCGCAACCATCCGATTGCCGCGCAATTCGGCATCGTCAGCTATGCCTCCATCCCGATCTTCCGCAGCAACGGGTCGTTCTTTGGCACCCTCTGCGCGATTGATACCGAACCGCGCGACGTCAAACACCCCCGCGTTGTGGCCATGCTCGAGATGTTTGCCGATATCATCGGGCGCAGTCTGGAGACCGAAGAGCGGCTTGAGGCGCAGGAGCGATTGGTAGAGCACGAACGCCAGATGGCCGCCGTGCAAGAGGAGTTCGTCGCCGTCTTGGGTCACGACCTGCGCAATTCGGTCGCCGCGCTGAACGCGGGTGTGCGCCAGCTCGACAAGGAGCCGCTGTCAGACAAGGCGCGGAAAATTCTGCCGCTGATGGGGACCTCTATCCACCGGATGAGCGAGCTTATCGACAATATCATGCTGCACGCAAAATCGCGGTTGGGCGGCGGTATCCGCATCTCGGCCACGCCGGACGCGGGGTTGGAAGACGCGTTGAACCACGTGGTCGAAGAGGTGCGCGCCGCAGCACCCGATCACAAGATCACCGTCGATCTGGACTTTGACCGCCCCGTGAGCTGCGATGCCGCGCGCGTGGCGCAGGCGGTGTCGAATCTGCTATCGAACGCCGTGCGCTATGCCGATGACGGCAGCGAGGTCACGGTGCGGGGGCGCGTCAGCGAGGCGGAGGCCGTGATTTCCGTTGCCAACCGCGGCACGCCAATCCCCGAAAGCCTGAAGCAAAAGCTGTTCCAACCCTACCAACGTGGCGACCAGACCAAGGGCGAGGGGCTGGGGCTTGGCCTGCATATCGCATCTTCCATCGCGGTGGCGCATAGCGGTCAGATCGACGTGACCTGCGATGACGGTCTTACCACATTTGCGTTCCGTTTACCGTTGCTGGCTGCCTGAACGCCGTTCAGGGTTCTCTGGTGGGACTAAATCAAAGGCCAGCGCGGTGCGCTGGCCTTTGATCGTTTTCGGAGTGGTCAGACGGCGGAGCCTTGGCAGATCAGCTGCGCCCGCCTGCGAATTTTTCGGCCCATTCGTCGCGCTGGTCGTCGGTGATTTTCGCGAACAGCACCTCTGGCACCTCGAAGGTGTGACCGGGGGCCAGTTGGGCCAAGGCGGCTGGCACATCATCCGGCCATGCGGCATTTTCAACCTTCATACTGTCAAGCATGCTGGCGGCGGCCGTCGGGATGAATGGCGCAGACAAGACCGCGTAAAGCGGGATCAGGTTCAGCGCCAGACGCACCTGCGCCGCGGCTTTGTCGGGGTCTGTCTTGAAGGTGGTCCAAGGGGCCTGTGCTTGCAGGTATTCGTTCCCCGCTGCCCAGATCGCACGCAGTTCGGCGGCGGATTTGCGGACTTCCATCGCCTCCATCGCGGTTTGATAGCGGGCTACCCGCTCGGTCAGATCCGCGATCAGCGCGTGTTCTTCAGGCCCGTATTCGCCCGCCGCTGGCACGTCTTCGCTGAATTTCGAGCGGCAAAATTTGGTGATGCGGCTGATAAAGTTGCCCAAGACATCCGCCAGATCCTTGTTCACGGAGGACTGGAAATTCTCCCACGTGAACTCCGCATCCGAGGTTTCAGGCGCATGGGACAGTAGCCACCAGCGCCAGTAGTCCGCTGGCAGGATTTCCAGCGCCTGATCCATGAACACCCCGCGCCCGCGCGAGGTCGAGAACTGGCCGCCGTCATAGTTGAGGTAGTTGAACGATTTGATGTAATCGACCAACTTCCACGGCTCTTGCGAACCCATGATCGTTGCAGGGAAGCTGAGCGTGTGGAACGGGACGTTGTCCTTGCCCATGAACTGGGTATAGCGCACGTCGTCGGCGCCTTTGTCGGTGCGCCACCAGCTTTCCCAGTCCGATCCCTTGCCCGCATCGACCCATTCCTGCGCGCAGGCGATGTATTCGATGGGGGCGTCGAACCAGACATAGAAGACCTTGCCCTCCATCCCCGGCCAATCGGCGTCGCCGCGTTTGACAGGCACACCCCAGTCCAGATCGCGCGTGATACCACGGTCCTGCAGCCCGTCACCGTCATGCAGCCATTTCTTCGCGATAGAGGTGGTCAGCACGGGCCAGTCGGCCTTGCTGTTGATCCATTCGTCCAGCTTGTCCTTCATCTGCGATTGACGCAGGAACAGATGCTTGGTGGCGCGCATCTCGAGGTCGGTAGCACCGGAAACGGTCGATCGCGGGTTGATCAGGTCTTCGGGGTCTAGCTGTTTGGTGCAGTTGTCACATTGGTCGCCGCGGGCATCCTCGAACCCGCAGTTGGGGCAGGTGCCTTCGACATAGCGGTCGGGCAGGAACCGCCCGTCGGTCTCGGAATAGATCTGGCGCTGTTCGACTTCCTCGATCAGGCCCTGATCATAAAGCGCTGCGGCAAAATGTTGGGTCAGCGCCTTGTTCTGCGCACTGGAGGACCGGCCAAAGTGATCGAAGGACAGGCCAAACCCTTCCGCGATGCGGGCCTGAACCTCGTGCATCTCGGCGCAGTATTCCGCCACCGGTTTACCTGCTTTGGCAGCAGCCAGTTCAGCGGGCGTGCCATGTTCATCCGTCGCGCAGAGAAACAAGACCTCCTGGCCACGCCCGCGCTGATAGCGGGCGTATAGATCGGCGGGCAGCTGGCTGCCCACAAGGTTGCCCAGATGTTTGATCCCGTTGATGTACGGAATGGCGGAGGTGATAAGGTGGCGCGTCATGACTTGGACCCCGAAACTGCTTTTGCACGTCTCTAGCGCAGCGGCGGGGCAAGGGCTAGGGGGCGTCGCGTTCGCGGCTGCGGCGCATCAGGCGGCCGATGGTAAAGGATGTGCGCGGTGCATAGACATAGGGGGTGCGTTTTGTAGCCGTAGGGCGGGCGCGCATCCGCGTCAGCCCAAAAAGCACCAGCACCCCGTGCCCGACCGAGATCATGGTAAACAGCGCCGCGGGGCCAAAGCCTTCGATCAGCACCGAGGCGATGTAGGGCGCAAAGATCGCACCGACCGCGAACCAGAACATCAGCGCCGCCGAAAGCTCTACCCGTTCCGAGCTGCTGGCAAAGTCATGGGCGTGGGACGCCGCGACGGAATAGATCGGAAAGGTCGTGAGGCCAAAGAAGGTCGCGGCAAGGAAGATCGCCTGCGTGCCCATGCCCGCCGACATCACGGTGACCGCACAGCTAAGCATTGATGCAGCCGACAGCCAGATCAGCACCCAGCGGCGGTCGAATTTATCGGCCAGCCAGCCCACGGGGAACTGCGCCAAAGCGCCTCCCAGCACGAAAGCCGACAGGAACCACGCGATCTGACCGGCGGTCAGCCCGACCTCTTGCCCATAGATCGGCCCGACCATCCGGAAGGACGCGCTGGACAGGGCCGCGACCACCACGGCGGCGACGGCCAGCGGGGATCGATCAATCGCGAGCTTGGGGCGCAGCCGCCCTTTTTCGGGGGTTTCGGGTTGGGGCAGGCGGGTCAGCACCAGCGGGATCAGCGCGGCACAGCACAGGATCGCCAACAAATTGTAGGACACATAGGACGCAGGCGCGAGCACGCCAATGATCATCTGCGCTGCCAATGACCCGCTGGTATCCACTACACGGTAGGCCCCCATGGTGCGGCCCCGCGTCTCGTTCGTGACCTTGGCCTGCAACCATGCTTCGACCACCGTATAGCATCCGGCGACGCAGAACCCGGACGCGACCCGCATGAGCGCCCAGGCATAGGGGTCCAGCACCATCATATGCGACAGCAGCCCGATCGCGCCCGCAGCGGTAAAGGCGGCGAAGGCGCGGCTGTGCCCGACAGTGCCCAAAAGGCGCGGCGCGCCCCAGCAGCCCAGAAAAAAGCCGACGAAATGCGCCGAGCCCAAAAGGCCGATCTGCTGGTTGGTGAACCCCAGTTGCGTGCCCGACAGCACGTCCAACGGCCCCACACCGCCTGACGACAGTTGCAGCAGAATGACGGAAAGAAACAGGGCGGCGAAGGAAATGAGAAGGCGCATATCGTGGTACTCTGTGCCCATTTTCGGGCAAGACCAATGGTCAAAGCGACAGTCACGCGAAAATTTTCACCCTTCGGCTTTTGCACGGCACGGCTGCCCGGAAAATGCGCTTGCGGTGACGTGGCGGAACAGAAAGGGTAGGCGCAAATCTAAACGAGGAATTCCAATGCAAAAGAACACGCTGGGTCACACAGGTATCGAAGTGACTGATTTCTGTCTGGGCTCAATGACTTGGGGCACGCAAAACACCCCCGAGGAAGGCCATGCGCAGATTGAACGCGCCCTTGATGCGGGGATCAACTTTATCGACACTGCCGAGATGTATCCGGTTAACCCGATCAAGGCGGAAACCATTGGCCGCACTGAAGAGATCATCGGTCAGTGGATCGCCAAGACAGGACGGCGCGACGACTTTGTGTTGGCGACGAAGCACTCAGGCGCGGGGGCTCCGGTGCGTGACGGCGCGGGGATTTCACCCGATACGATCCGCAGCACGCTTGAAGGATCGCTGAAGCGGCTCAACACCGATTATGTGGACCTCTACCAGCTCCACTGGCCCAATCGTGGCAGCTACATGTTCCGCAAGAACTGGGAGTATGACCCCTCGTCGCAGAACCGTGCCGAGACGATGGCGCATATGGAAGACTGCCTTGGCGCGCTGCAAGACGAGGTGACCCGCGGCACCATCCGCGCCTTCGGGTTGAGCAACGAAAGCGCTTGGGGGCTGACCCAATGGGTGAATGCCGCCGAACGCACGGGCGGCCCGCGTGCCGTTTCGGTCCAGAACGAATATTCGCTGCTGGCGCGCATCGCTGATACCGACGTGGCCGAGACATGCCACAACGAAGATATCGGGATGCTGTCGTATTCTCCGCTGGCGGCGGGGCTGCTGACCGGCAAATACCAGAATGGCGCGCTGCCCGAAGGATCGCGCATGGCGATCAATGGGGATCTGGGCGGGCGCAAAACGGATCGCGTGTTCGATGCGGTGGACGCCTATCTGCAGATCGCGCAGAAACACGGGCTGGATCCGGTGCAGATGTCCTTGGCCTTCACGCGCCAACGGCCCTTCATGACCTCGGTGATCTTTGGCGCGACCTCGCTTGACCAGCTCGAGGTGATCCTCGGCGGGATCGACTTGCATCTGGATGACGAGGTGATGGCAGATCTGGATGCCGCGCATAAAGCGCATCCGATGCCGTTCTGACCCTTCAAACGCCACGCCGGCCCTGAACCCAAGGAGATTTTGATGCCTCTCACCATGAACAAGGACGTATTCATAACCTGCGCGGTCACGGGGTCGGGGGGCAGTCAGGACCGCAGCCCCCATGTGCCACGGTCGCCCGCACAGATCGCCGACAGCGCGATTGCGGCGGCCAAGGCGGGGGCTGCGGTGGTCCATTGCCACGTACGCGACCCCGAAACAGGCGCGCCGAGCCGTCGGCTTAATCTGTACCGCGAGGTGACGCAGCGCATCCGCGAGGCAGAGGTCGACGTGATCCTGAACCTCACAGCGGGGATGGGCGGCGACATCGTCTTTGGCTCGACCGAGCAGCCACTGCCCCCTGTGGCCGGGACCGATATGATCGGCGCGGCGGAACGGGTGCAGCATATCAAGGAATGCCTGCCCGAGATTTGCACCCTTGATTGCGGCACGATGAACTTTGCCGAAGCCGATTACGTGATGACCAACACCCCCGGTATGCTGACCGCCATGGGCCGGATGATGACCGAGCTTGGCGTGAAGCCCGAGATCGAGGCCTTTGATACGGGCCATCTGTGGTACGCCAAACAGCTGGTCAAGGACGGGGTGCTGGATAGCCCTGCTTTGGTGCAGCTATGCATGGGCGTGCCCTGGGGCGCCCCCGATGATCTGAACACCTTTATGGCGATGGTGAACAACGTGCCGGACGATTGGACCTTCAGCGCCTTCGGGCTGGGGCGTCACCAGATGGCCTATGTCGCCGCCAGCGTTTTGGCGGGGGGCAATGTGCGTGTCGGGCTCGAGGATAACCTCTGGCTCGACAAGGGCGTTCTGGCGGAAAACTGGCAGCTGGTCGAACGCGCCGGAACGATCATCGAGAATATGGGCGCACGGGTCATCGGCCCGGCGCAGGTGCGCGAACAGCTTGGCCTGACCAAACGGGCCGCCGCATGAAGCGCGCGCTGCTGGCTCTGGCGCTGGCGCTTCTGGCCGGATGCGGGGCTCAGGCCCCCGACACCGCGCAGGGCCTGCGGGACAGCAAGGCGCTAATCGGTGCCACCAGCCGCTATGACGCGGCGCGCTTCAAAGGGCCGTGGCTGGTCCGCGACAGCTTTGGCGACGGCGTGGCGCAGGTGGCCTTGGTCGAGACGACGCAGGGCCCCGCGTTCCAGTTGTGCACACAGGTCGGCTGTGGCGACGGGGGGACGCTGTGGCTGGCGCAGCAGCAGGGGCAGGGGCGCTATGCGCTGTCGCGCCCCGATGGCAGCACGCGCACGCTTTGGGTGCTTTGGGTCGACGAAGGGTTCCGCACCGCGGTGGTCGGCAATCCCGCTGGCGACTTTGGCTGGATCCTTGACCGCAGCGCCAGCGGCGGCGCGGACCGGATCGCGGCCGCGCGCGAGATATTGGACTTTAACGGCTATGACACGGACCAGCTGAGGATACGACAATGACCAAAATCGCAGCAATCATCGGCGGTGGTGTAATCGGCGGCGGATGGGCCGCGCGCTTTGCGCTAAATGGCTGGCAGGTACAGGTGTTCGACCCCGACCCGCAGGCCGAACGCAAGATCGCCGAGGTGCTGGCAAACGCCCGCCGCTCCATGCCCGGTCTGACCGATGTCGCCCTACCCGCCGAAGGGGGGCTCCGGTTTTGCACCAGCATCGCCGAGGCGGTGGAGGGGGCCGTGTGGATACAGGAAAGCGTGCCCGAGCGGCTTGAGGTCAAACACAGCACGCTCTCCGAAATTCAGGCCGCCTGTGATGCACAGGCGGTGATCGGATCGTCGACATCGGGGTTCAAACCGTCAGAACTGCGCGCGGGCAGTACGCGCCCCGATCAGATCATGGTCGCCCATCCCTTCAACCCCGTCTACCTGTTGCCGCTGGTCGAGCTGGTCCCGGCCGAGGGGCAGGACGGCCCCCTGGTAGACCGCGCCAAGGAACTGCTGACGGGGCTTGGGATGTACCCGCTGCATCTGCGCAAAGAGATCGACGCCCATGTGGCCGACCGTCTGCTCGAAGCTGTCTGGCGCGAGTCGCTCTGGCTGGTCAAGGACGGCATCGCCACCACGGAAGAAATCGACGACGCCATCCGCTATGGCTTTGGCATCCGGTGGGCGCAGATGGGCCTGTTCGAGACCTATCGCGTTGCCGGTGGCGAAGCGGGGATGAAGCATTTCATGTCGCAGTTCGGTCCGGCATTGAAATGGCCCTGGACCAAGCTGATGGATGTGCCCGATTTTGACGAGACCCTTGTTGATCTGATCGCGGGGCAATCGGACGCACAGTCGGGGGCCTATGGCATCCGCGACCTTGAACGCATCCGCGACAATAATCTGGTCGCGATGATGCGGGCGTTGAAACAGCAGGATTGGGGCGCAGGACGGTTGATGAAACAGCACGAGGCGGCCTTGCGCGCGGGCACCGTGCTTGAGGCGAGAGCGGCGGATATCGACGATCCGTCCCAGCCGGTGCCCACCGTCCATCGTGCCGTGCCGCTGGACTGGACCGATTACAACGGCCACATGACCGAAGCGAAATACCTTCAGGCCTTTGCCGACGCGACCGACCGATTCATGGAGCTGATCGGCTGCGACGCGGCGTATATTGCCTCGGGCGGGAGCTTTTTCACTGCTGAAACCCATATCCGCCACGTGGACGAAGTGCATGCAGGCGCGGTGATCGACATACGCACCCGCGTGCTGCTGGGGGCGGGCAAGAAAATGCACCTTTGGCACGAGATGTACGAAGGCGACCGGCTGCTCGCCACGGGGGAACACTTCTTGCTGCACGTCAGCCTTGAAACCCGCAAACCCTCTGATCCGTCTGCGGAGATCGCGGCGGCGTTGACGCGCTTTGCCCATGCCCATGCGGCCTTGCCGATGCCCGAGGGTGTGGGCCGCTATGTGGCCGCGCCACGGTGATCGGGGTCCGCGCCCATGGCTGACACGCTGCCGGACCTGTGGATCCTCGTGACGCTGGCCGCGGCGGTCTTTCAGACCGGGCGGTTCATGCTGCAAAAATACCTCGCGACCGCGACCCTGTCGGCGGCGGGGGCGACGTTCTCGCGGTTTCTGTATTCCGCGCCCTTTATTCTACTGGGGCTCGCGGCTTATCTGGCGCTCAGCGCGACGCCCCTGCCGGCACTTGGGCCGGGGTTCTGGGCGCATGGGTTGGTCGGAGGCACGGCGCAGATCCTCGCGACGGTCTGTGTGGTGCTACTGTTCAAACAGCGCAACTTTGCCGTGGGCATCACCTTCAAGAAGACCGAGGTCATCCTGACGGTGCTGGTGGGTTGGATCATTCTGGGCGAGGGCGTCAGCGCCACCGGTTTCGCCGCGATTGCCCTTGGCGTGGTAGGGTTGTTGCTGCTGTCCGGCGGGGCAGAGGCCAAGGGGTTTCACCTGCGCGACCTGCGCAATCGCGCGGCGGGGCTGGGGATTGCGTCAGGCGCGCTTTTCGCGGTGTCAGCCGTGTCCTATCGCGGGGCGTCGCTGGCGGTGCAGACCGATCTGCCGGTGCTGCGCGCAGGCGTGACCCTTGCGGCGGTGGTGACGATGCAATCGCTGATCATGGCGGTGTACCTGCGGCTGCGCGAACCGGGGCAGATTCGCGATGTCTGGCGCGCGCGCCGGGTCGCGGTCTGGATCGGGCTGACCTCGATGGGCGGATCGCTGTGCTGGTTCATCGCCTTCACCTTGCAGAACGCAGCCTATGTCAAAGCCCTTGGTCAGGTAGAGCTGATCCTGAGCGTCGCGGCCTCCACCCTGTTCTTCCGCGAGAAAATCAGCCCCCGAGAGGCGGCAGGCATGGCGGTGCTGATCGCGTCGATCCTGATGCTGGTGATGGTCGCCTAGCTTGGCATCGGGCGCCCGCGCAAACGCAGGAACAGGCTTTCTTCGTCGTTATTCTTGAAAAACGGGACCGAGGCGGGCGGGTCAAGCTGCCGCGCGCGGGCCTCGACTTCGGCCAGCACCACCTCGGTGATGAAGGGCATGTCGAATTTGCGCGCGTCCGACAGGGCCACCCATTGCAGATGCGAAAGCTCGTCACAGGCGTCGTCGAAATTGTCCAGATCGGTGGCGATATCCTCGGCATCGACCAGAAAGAAACGCGCATCAAAGCGGCGCGGACGTCCAGGAGGCGTCAGCGCGCGGAAAACAAATTGCAGCGGGGCCGCGTGGGGCAAATAGCCGCGCTGTGCAAAGGTCAGCCAATCGGCAGGGGGCGTGCCCTCCCATGCGCCTTTCTGGCCAAGGATCAGGCCGGTCTCTTCCCAAAGCTCGCGGATCGCGGCTACCACCAGGGCATGTGCAAGGCTGCCATCGGCGTCTTCGGCCAGACGGCTCTGGCAGGTTTCATCCACCATGCTGGCCAGCGGCACCTGCGCATCGCCCAGATCGACCGCGCCGCCCGGAAAGACGAACTTATTGGGCATGAAGGCTGCCGTCGCACCACGCTGCCCCATCAGGATCCGCGGCGCGGTATGCCGGTCGCGGATCACGATCACCGTGGCTGCGTTGCGGATTTTACTTTTGTCGATGGTCATCGCCTTGCCCCATATCCTGTTTTTCTAGCGGGGCTTTTGGGGTGCCGGTCAGCTGGTGCTGCCGAACCCGCCCATGCGCTTTGCCCATTGGAAGCCGATCATGGCTCCTTTCAGTCTGGGCAGAAGGTAGAGGGACAATCCGACGCAGCCAACCGAAAAGATTGTAAACAACGTCAGCGGTTCGGGGCGCCAGACCACAAAGGCGATGTGCAGCCCCGGCGCCAGCAGGTGCCCGACAAGCAGGATCGTCAGATAGGCGGGCCCATCATCGGCGCGGTGGTGGAACAGTTCTTGGCCGCAGACGGTGCAGGTATCATTGACCTTCAGATAGCTTTTCAGCATCGGACCGGCCCCGCAGTTGGGGCATTTACGCCGCCAGCCGCGCAGCAGGGATTTCTTCATGCTGCGTTCATCTGTGTCTACGTGAGGCATATTTACGGTCTGGTCAGTCATCTGGGCTTCCTTGTTCCCATCCTACATGCGGCCAAAACGCCGCGAAATAAAGGGATCTCGGGGCAGTTGCGTCGCCATGTCGCAAAGCCCGCGCAGGGGTGCTCAAAACTTTTTCACATTTTCTGCGACGGAATGACGGGCGGCTGTCGTTTGAACCGGTATCGCCACGCTGAAAACGGCGGGCGTTAGATAGATCACCAAAGGAAGAAACAGATGACAAAACGAGCAAATCTTCAGATCGCACTCTTGAGCGGGTTGATCGCATTGGGCGGCACGACACTGGTCGCGCAGAATGCGGATAAGGCAGAGGGCGGCAAACAAAGCCACTTTGTCCAGTTGGACACCGATATGAACGGTGAAGTCACTGCCGAAGAAATGAAAGCCCACGCCGCGGCACGTTTCGCTGCTGCTGACGCGGATGGCGACGGCTTCCTGACACAGGATGAACTGGCCGCCGCAGCCAAGGCACGCCACGCCGAGCGCAGCCAGCGCATGCTGGAGAAGCTGGACACCGACGGCAACGGGTCGCTTTCCGCGACCGAGCTTGAAGCCATGGGCAAAGGCAAAGGCGACCGGATGGCCAAGCGCCACGACAAGATGATGAAGCGCATGGATGCCAATGAAGACGGCAAGCTGTCGATGGAAGAAATGGCCGGGCGTCACAGCCCCGAGCAGATGATCGAGAAGCTGGACACCGACAAGAACGGATCGCTGAGCGCGGAAGAGTTCGCCAAAGCCCGTATGGGTGGCAAGCATCACGGCAAACGCGGTGGTCATGGCGGCAAGGACGGGCACGGCAAACCCGGCAAACACATGAAGCACGACAAGTCCGATGACGGCGACGCGGCTGCAACGGAATAAGGCAAGCATGCGGGCGCGCTTGAACGGCGCGCCCGCAAAGGCTACCTCCGGTTTGATGGATATGCACGATACGACGGATGCCGACGGGGTGGATGACCCCGAACGCGCCTTGCTGCACCGCTATGTGCAGGGGGATGCGGCGGCGGCACGGCTGTTGACGCTCCAGTTGACACCGCGCATCTTTGGTCACGCCTTCCGCATTCTGGGCAACGCGGCCGAGGCTGAAGACGTGACGCAAGACGCGCTGATGCGCCTGTGGAAGATCGCTCCGGACTGGCGCGATGGCGAAGCGAAGGTGACCACCTGGCTGTACCGTGTGACCGCCAACCTGTGCACCGACCGGCTGCGCAAACGCGGCCGTGGTGTCCCGCTTGAGGACATCGCGGAACCCACCGATCCGGCGGAGAGCGCCGAGGCTCGGCTGCAGCGCACGGCGCGCGAGGATGCCTTGCAAGCGGCGCTGGACAGATTGCCCGAGCGGCAGCGGCAGGCGGTGGTGCTGCGCCACATAGACGGGATGGCGAACCCCGAGATCGCGACCATTCTGGATGTCGGGGTCGAAGCGGTTGAAAGCCTGACCGCACGGGGCAAAAGGGCTTTGGCGAAACTTTTGGGCGCAAGACGTGACGCCTTGGGATACGATGATGACAAAACGTGACACAGATACGCTAGAGGCGCATTTCGAACAGGCGCGGGCGACTCCGCCGCAAATGCCTGCCGGCATGATGGACCGGCTGATCGCCGATGCGCTCGCGGCACAGCCTGCCCCTGCGATAGGGGGCTGGCGGGGTTTCTGGCGCGCCATCGGCGGCGCACCTGCCTTGGGCGGGCTGATCACGGCAACGGCTGTCGGGTTCTGGATCGGGGTCGCCCCGCCAAGCGGCTTGCCGGATGTCGCGACGCAGATCATCACCGGCGGCGACGATTACATCGTCGCCGATGCGACATCGCTGGACACCTATACGTCAGATCTGACGGCGTTCGGCTGGGACTTGGACGAGGGATAGAAAATGGCAGGCTTTGCATTCAAAAGCACGAAGACACTGCGGTGGGCCTTGGGGCTGTCGCTGGGGGTGAACCTTCTGGTGCTGGGGCTGGTTGCGGGGGCGGTCTATCGCTTTGACGGGCCGCATGGTGGCGCGATGCGGCACATGCGCGACTATGGCACGCCCTACGTCATGGCGTTGCCCGAAGAACGCCGCCGCGCCGTCTTTGCCGATGCGCGCAAGGGGCGCGAGGATAAATCCGTCAGCCGTGCCGCACGCCGCGCATTGTATCAAGAGGCGCTGACCGCCATCCGCGCAGAGCCCTTTGACCCCGCAGAGGCACGCCGTGTGCTGGACCTGCAACGCGACGCCACGCTGACCGTTCAGCAGACCGTTCAAAACGCGTGGCTGGCCGAGTTGGCCGAGATGTCGGCGACCGAGCGTGCAGCTTATGCCGACCGAGTCGAGGAAATGCTCAAGCGCGGCAAAAAGGGCAAACGCGACGACGCAAAGCCTCCGAAGGCCGGTCAATAGGCTGGCAACTGGCCCAAGCGGTCAGGGCCTGCCGTGCGGGATTGCGCGGCGCGGGCTTGCCAAATGCGCGCCCGGCGCGGTAGGCAAAGCGACCTTAACGAAAGTCGCGCCCCATGCTCCCTGAATTCAACGATCCGAACGAAGTTCTTGCCACCACGCGTGCCTCCTCTGGGCGGCGGGCCATCGGGCTGACGGCGCTTGGGATATTGGGGCTGTTCCTGATCTACGTCGCGTTCACCTCGTCGCCCGGTCTGGGCTGGCAGGTGTTCTTGCTGGCAATGGGGGGGCTGGCGCTTTGGATGGCTGACAAGATGCGCCGCGCAACCGCGGGCGCGATCGAGCTGACCGCCACCGAATTACGCGACAGCGACGGTACGGTGATTGCACGGGTCGAAGACATCATCGGGCTGGATCGCGGCGTTTTTGCGTTCAAGCCGTCTAACGGTTTTCTACTGCGCACCAAGCCCGGCACAGGCGGTGACCGCATCTGGCGCCCGGGCCTGTGGTGGCGGATTGGCCGGCGCATCGGTGTCGGCGGCATGACCCCCGGCAGTCAGACCAAGTTCATGTCCGAGATCATCTCTGCCATGATGGCAGAACGATCCTAAGCAAAAGGCCCGCAGGCAGATCGCCGCGGGCCTTTTCTTTCTGTCGTGATCGTCAGCTTTTACGCCCCGTCCGAGTACAGCACCCAAGGGGCGTAGCGCGGGCGGGTAAAGACGAAGTTCTTCACCTCTTGCACCGGCAGCCCGATGTTGAAGGGCGGGGCAAATGACGTCCATGTCTCGGTGACAGTGATATATTCACCATCCTCCAGTTCCGGGATTTTATCAGTCCAGCCGGTCACATCCGCTTGGGTCGCGTCGCTCAGGCTGCCGCGAGCGCGGGACCAGTGCAGCAGGAACCGTTTGTTCTTCTGATCGTATTTCGCCGAGGTGATGCGCACTGTCGTTGCGCCAGAGGAACGGGTCATATAATCCAGCAGATCCTGAATGCCGTCCATATATTCGGTGTCCATCGGCAGCGTCTCGCGCGAGATCATATCGCCGATGGTATAGGCCGCTTTCTGGTTGGTGTAATATTCCTGATAGGTCTGGAAGAAGGTAAACATCGCCAGATAGACCCAGAAGACCATGGGCATCATGATCACCGCTTCGATCGAGGCGCTGCCGTCCTGATCGCGCAGAAAACGCGCCAGTACACGGCGTTTGAGATAAGAGATAACCATTAGCTTGGCTCCTGCACAAAGGAGGATACGGCGTACATGCTGCCCTGACCCGCGCCATCAGTTTCGAACTTGAAGCCCATAGCGCTGCCCGGCAGCATCGGATCGAACTTGACGCAGGCCCGCAGCAGCATCAGCTGGTGCTGCGCGCCAAGGGTAAAGCCGCGTTCCTGTTTGACGGGCAGGGATTTGTCCACGCAGTCGGGCGAAGCGTTCATCGCGGCGAAGTTGCGCGGGTTCACCAGCACCATCTCAAGGCGCAGGGTATCCTTACAATCGCCGATATAGCCCACGTTGTCACAGATCATCGTTTTGATCATGTCGTGGGTGATCGTCGTGCGTGTGTTCAGCCGGATATACCGAACTGCCGTTTCCAGCCCGCGGTTCAGGTGGAACTGTCGCAGGGAATAAAGACTGACCTCGACTGACGCGAGGAACATGCCGAAGATGACCGGAAAGAGGATCACGAACTCGATCAGGACAACTGCGCCATCCTCACCCCGGCGGAACCGGCGCAGCGCTTGTGAAATGCGGGCGATCATTGGGTCAATCTCAACTGGTTGATCTGGCGGGCGATGGCACGGAAGGCTTCGGACAGCTCGACGCCTTCGACACGGAAGAAGTGGCTGGGCGAGGAGGCGCAATCCTGCATCGCGGGCACGTCCTCGTCATCGACCTCGAACCCGATGGACCAGATCACGATCCGCTTGGCTTTGGCGGCGTCGCAGATACTCGACAGCAAGGTGTTGCCCAGCGATTTGTTGTACTTCTGATAATAGAAGTAGCCCCAATAGCGCGAGTTTACCTCGCGGCGCAGATACCACCAAAGGTTGTATTTATTCCAATGAACATACTCGCTATCTTCGTTGTAGTATGTATTGCTGATGCGGAACGAGTTATCATTCGCGCCATCCGTCATAAGGATCACAGTCTTAAGCGTTTCTGAATCGGTATAGCTCGCAGGGCGGTTGTAGAATTCACGGTCGACATGACCGGCATTCACCAGCGAGTTGTTGATGTCCCGGAACGCCGGATCAAGCATCGCCGCAGCCCATTTCATGCCAAGGAAGATCGACGTACCAGCGCGCGGTACAAGATCATCGATCTGGTTCTTCAACGTGCGTTTGTTTTGTGAAAACGGGGTAATACGCTCGTAATCGTAGCGCGGGCAAACCGTATCGTCACGGTAGTTGTTGCGGCCGTCGTAGTTCCACTGGAAGTGCTGCATCTGGTTATACCGTGTGCTGCTATTCATCGCGATCGAATCAAAGTCACCATTGTCGAAATCGATGCAGTGGGAATAGTCGTGCTTTCTGTTCACGTTCATACGGTCCATGATCAACGGGCCCGCGTTCACTTGTTCCGAGTAGGGGACCAAGGAGACTGAAATCAGGTCTTCGTTCTCGTCCTTCAGCACGGTGTCCAAAAAGATATCGGCGGCGTCCTGTACCTCGCCCAAACGGTTATTGGTGGCCATCGAACCCGAGATATCGAGCACGAGCGAAATTTCGACTTTCGCAACGCGTTCTTCCGCCTGACTATGGGCGGGCACTTCGAGCGTGGGGAAACCAAAGCGGCCAATAAACTGGGTGTCCATGTCCTTGCTTGCGTCGACCGTCACGGTGCGAAAGTTCAGACCGTCATCCACCACGACATTCGACAGGAACTCGGTCATGCCCGATTTGGCAAAGTAGTCTTCCACCACCGTTTTGGGGTCACGCATCTGATCCAGATCGGCAGCGGCTAGAACGGCACGGTCCGACACAGCTTGCAGACGCGAGCGTTCCATCTCGTGGCGCATGAAATCTAGCTGGATGCCACCCACGGCGATCATCATCATGATCATGAAAAGCGCGAGGATCGTCACCAACCCGTCGTCTTCACGGGCGAACCGCGTCAGCCGCTTGCGCAGGGGGAGGGTTACCCATTTACTCACTGTATCGTTCACCGGCATTTCCATGTCCTTATTCGTGCGACCCATGCGACAGACGCATTTCGGGCGGATCGGCGTTGCCAGCAGATATGCGGGGTGAAGTTGGCCGAAATAGGGCGAAATACGTTTAAAAAAGTGTATACTCAGACCGTTTTTGGGGCAGATCCCGCCGGAGCAGCCGGACTGTCCCCTGTCAGGAAACTTCGCGCAGGACTTGTCTTGTGTGTCGTGATTGCTCGCTTTGGGCGATAAGTTTTCAAACTGATTAAAATTTGTGCGAAAACTTCGAAATATGGTGATTTACAGCTTTGCTTGACGCAGGTGCCATGTTCAAAAGGCGAGGCGATGAACCGGCCCGTATCAGGGTCGCAGAGCCAATTTAGGAGCGTAGAATGAACCCCGGAACCGAACCGAGCTTTCGCGATAGCGTCGACATCATGTTTAACCGGGCGGTGGCCCTGATGGACCTGTCGCCGGGTCTGGAAGAGAAGATTCGCGTGTGCAACGCGACCTACACGGTGCGTTTCGGCGTGCGCCTGCGCGGCGGTATCCAGACCTTCACCGGCTATCGCTCGGTCCATTCCGAACACATGGAGCCGGTCAAGGGCGGCATCCGGTACAGCCCCGGCGTGAACCAGAACGAGGTAGAGGCGCTGGCGGCGTTGATGACCTATAAATGCGCGCTGGTCGAGGCACCGTTCGGGGGCTCCAAAGGCGGGCTGTGCATTGATCCGCGCGACTATGACGAACACGAGCTGGAACTGATCACCCGCCGTTTCGCATACGAGCTGATCAAGCGCGATATGATCAACCCCGCGCAAAACGTTCCCGCCCCCGACATGGGCACGGGCGAGCGCGAGATGGCCTGGATCGCGGATCAGTACAAGCGCATGAACACCACGGATATCAACGGGGTTGCCTGTGTGACGGGCAAGCCGATCAACGCGGGCGGCATCCATGGCCGCACCGAGGCGACAGGCCGCGGCGTGCAATATGCGCTGCACGCGTTCTTCCGCGACACCAAGGGGATGGAAAAGGCCGGTCTGGGCGGTGAGCTGGACGGTAAACGCGTCGTGGTGCAGGGCTTGGGCAATGTGGGCTACCACGCCGCCAAGTTCCTGAGCGAAGAGGATGGCTGCAAGATCACCGCGATCATTGAACGCGACGGCGCTTTGTTCGATGACCGTGGTCTTGATGTGGAAGAGGTGCACCGCTGGATTTCCATGCATGGTACGATCAAGGGCTATCCAGATGCGCCCCTTGAAGAAGACGGTGCCAAGCTGCTGGAAGCGGACTGTGACATCCTGATCCCTGCGGCGCTGGAAGGGGTGATTAACCTGACCAACGCGCATAACATCAAGGCTCCGCTGATCGTCGAAGCCGCCAACGGCCCCGTAACCGCTGGTGCCGATGATATCTTGCGTGCAAAGGGCGTCGTGATCATCCCTGACATGTATGCCAACGCCGGCGGTGTGACGGTGTCATATTTCGAATGGGTCAAGAACCTGAGCCACATCCGTTTTGGCCGTATGCAGCGCCGCAACGAGGAAAGCCGCCACCAGCTGTTGGTGGACGAGCTGGAACGTCTGAGCGCCGATAGCGGTGTCGGCTGGCAGCTAAGCCCGAACTTCAAGGATAAATACCTGCGGGGTGCCGGGGAGCTTGAGCTGGTCCGCTCCGGTCTTTACGACACGATGAGCGACGCCTACCGGTCGATGGCGGAAGTCTGGCACAGCCGCGACGATGTCGAAGACCTGCGCACCGCCGCCTATCTGGTGAGCATCGGAAAGGTCGCCGCCAGCTACCGCGCAAAGGGGCTGTAACCTCGCGCGGGCCCTGTGCTGCGCCCCTGAAAAGTTCCCCGAAAGCCGCTGTGATAGCGGCTTTCGGCAAAGACGCGCCAAACCGCCAAGCGCGTACTGCGGAAAACCGCTCTGTCACTTGTATTCCAACGGGGGCTGGCTAGGTTCCTGCGCCATGAGCACCCGCTCTCGTGTCCGCTGCAGCCTTTAACTTAAAACGGCGTAGGCCGTGGAAGGGCGGCGGGCTTACAAAGAAACATTTAGGAGATGTGACGATGAAATTTGGTAAACTCATGATTGCCGCAGCACTGGCGACGTCCAGCGCGCCTGTCTTCGCCGCCACCAGCGCTGAAACCGATTGCCAGTATCAGGCAGATGTCGTGCAGGCCGTCCGGCAAGCGCGCATCGACCGCGTGAAAGAGCGTGACGTGCCGGATCACATCGCCTCCAAGAACCCCGAATGGCCCGATCGCTATGACGCGGTTGTCCCGCTGGTCGCCCCTTGGGTCTATGAAATGAAAATGCGCGACGTGAAGGGCAATGACCTTTCTGCCGCCTGGAACGAGATGTGTTTGGGCCAGTGACGCCCGCGCGCGTCGTTTGATCGTGCCGTAGTCCTTGTCGGGGCGGTAAGACGGGGGCCAGCCCCCATCGCCCTGACGGACGATCCCCCCGGAGTTTATCCGGCAAAATGAAGCCCGTCGCGCAGGCTTTGGGTGCTGGACTTTGGCCCTGCCGACCCAATATAAAACAGTATGAGCCTGCCCCCTGGATTTTTGGATGAACTGCGCAGCCGTGCCAGCCTGTCACAGGTGGTGGGGCGCAAAGTGATGTGGGATCCGCGCAAGTCCAATCAGGGCAAGGGCGATATGTGGGCTCCGTGCCCGTTCCACCAGGAAAAATCCGCCAGCTTCCACGTCGATGACCGCAAGGGATTCTACTATTGTTTCGGGTGCCACGCTAAGGGGGACGCGATCTCTTTCGTGCGAGAGACCGAGAATGTCAGCTTTATGGAAGCGGTAGAGATTCTGGCGCGTGAGGCGGGGATGCCCATGCCCAAACAAGACCCGCGCGCGCAGGAGAAGGCGGATAAGCGCACTCAACTGGCCGAGGTGATGGAGCTGGCGGTGCAGTATTTTCGGCTGCAGCTGCGCACCGCCGCGGCAGGGGCCGCGCGCGACTATCTTGCCGGGCGCGGGCTGACGCCGCAGGCCTTGGAGCAATGGGAAATCGGCTTCGCGCCGGACCTGTGGCAAGGGCTTTGGGATCACCTGAAGGCCAAGAATGTCGAGGATGCGTTGATCTTTGGGGCGGGGCTGGCCAAGCCTTCGTCCAAGGGCGGGCGGCCTTATGATACTTTCCGGGGCCGGATCATGTATCCGATCCGGGATGCCCGGGGGCGGGCGATTGCCTTTGGCGGGCGGGCAATGGACCCGAATGACAACGCCAAATATCTGAACTCCCCCGAGACGGAGCTTTTTGACAAAGGCCGCAGCCTCTACAATGTGCGTGATGCGCGGACAGCGGCAGGGCAGGGCAAGCCGTTGATCGTGGCCGAAGGCTATATGGATGTGATTGCATTGGTGCAGGCCGGTTTCGGTGCGGCGGTGGCCCCCTTGGGCACGGCGATCACCGAGAGCCAGCTGCAGATGTTGTGGCGCATCTCGCCCGAGCCGGTCATCACGCTGGACGGGGATGCGGCGGGTCAACGTGCGGCCATGCGCTTGATCGATCTGGCGCTGCCGCTGCTTGAGGCGGGGCAATCCTTGCGTTTTGCCGTGATGCCTGACGGTCAGGATCCGGATGATCTGCTCCGCGCCCACGGGGCACCAGCGTTGCAAAAGTTACTGGATAACGCGATGCCAATGGTGCGTCTGCTCTGGCAACGCGAGACCGACGGCCGCGTTTTCGACAGCCCCGAGCGTAAGGCAGGGTTGGACAAGGCGCTGCGCGAAAAGATCATGATGATCAAAGACCCGTCGATCCGCAGCCATTATGGCCAGGAAATCAAGGATCTGCGCTGGCAGCTCTTCCGTCCGCAAAAGGCCAAGAGAGATTTTAGCCCCGTCGCGCGCGGCTCCGGTGGGGCCAAATGGGCCCCCGCGCCGCAGGGGCCATCCCCTAGTGCGAAGTCCTCTATTCTGGTGACCGCAGCCGGGCTGGGAGCGACGGAGCATCTGCGCGAGGCGGTGATCCTGATGGCTCTGCTGGGCTGTCCGCAGCTTGTAGAAGAGTTCGAGAACGGGCTGGCCGCGATGCGCTGTCAGGACCCTGATCACGGGCGTATCCGCGATTTGATGTTGCGCCATGTGCATCACGATCCGGCGGTGTTGCGCGAAAAGATTTATGACGCAGTGGGGGAGTACACCCTTGAAAACATGCTGTCGCAGCGCCACGTAGCCATCACGCCCTGCATCCGAAGCCCTGGCAACCTGGAAAAGACGCGCATGACTGTCGCCGAAGAACTGGGCAAGCTGGAAGCCGTGCGCGGGCTGGACGAAGAGATTGCCGATGCGGTCGAAGATCTGACTGGCACCGCGGATGAAGGGCTGACATGGCGGTTGGGCGAAGCGGCACGCAACGCTGATCGCGCACAGCGCAGCGGGCAGGAAGATACCGCAGAATACGACATTGCCGAGAACGGTGCCCACATCAGCCGGGACGAACGCAGCGCTTTTGACGCATTGCTGGGGTCGATCCTGAAGGGTGATGCGAAAGACAAAAAATGAACCCGGCGTGGCTTTTTCGCCGGGATGTTTAACAAAATACAGGGTAACGGGTTTAAGAATCACCCAGAACCCCGCATGATTCGAACAACCGAATCACGTCACGTGATTCGCACCCATTCGCTGGAGGAAATTTCATGGCCGCCAAAGACACGAACGAAGACGCGAAGTCTGACGACCAGGATGCCGGCCATTCGCTTGATATGAGCCAAGCCGCCGTCAAAAAGATGATCGGCGAAGCCCGTGAAAAGGGCTATATCACCTACGATCAGCTGAACACCGTTCTGCCCCCTGACCAGGTCAGTTCGGAGCAGATCGAGGATGTGATGTCGATGCTGTCCGAAATGGGCATCAACGTGATCGAGGACGAAGAAGCCGAAGAAGAAGACGCCAAGGGCGGGACAGAAATTGCGACCACGGAAAGCAACCGTGATGTGGCGCTGTCCTCTGGCACGTCCGAAAAGCTGGACCGCACGGATGATCCCGTTCGCATGTATCTGCGCGAGATGGGATCGGTTGAACTGCTGAGCCGCGAGGGCGAGATTGCCATCGCCAAGCGGATCGAGGCAGGGCGCAACACGATGATCGCGGGGCTGTGTGAAAGCCCGCTGACCTTCCAGGCGATCACGATCTGGCGCGACGAACTTTTGTCCGAAGACATTTTGCTGCGCGATGTCATCGACCTCGAGGCGACATTCGGCACCCAGATGGGCGACGAAGAGGAAACGACTCCGGTCGTGCCAACCGCGGGCACCGAGACAAAGCCCGCCGAAAGCACCAGCGAAGTTGACGCCGACGGCAACCCGATCTCGAACGATGACGACGACGAGGATGATGACGAACAGGCCAACATGTCGCTGGCCGCAATGGAAGCCGCGCTGAAGCCGCAAGTGCTGGAAGCGCTCGACATCATTGCTGATGACTACGTCAAGTTGAGCCAAATTCAGGACAGCCGGATTTCGGCCACCCTGAACGAGGACGGCACCTTTTCGAAGACCGATGAGGAAGAATACCAGCGCGTCCGCTCCGAGATCGTGGCTTTGGTCAACGACCTGCACCTGCACAACAACCGTATCGAAGCGCTGATTGACCAGCTTTACGGCATCAACCGCCGCATCATGCAGATCGACTCTGCGATGGTGAAGCTTGCCGACCAAGCGCGCATCAACCGCAAGGAATTCGTCGACGCCTATCGCGGCTACGAGCTGGACCCCAACTGGATGGAGCGGATGGCCGAGAAGTCCGGTCGCGGCTGGCAGATGTTCATCGAACGGTCCTTCTGACAAGGTGGACGAGCTGCGGGCTGATATGGCGCAGGTGGGTCAATACGTCGGTCTTGATATCTCTGAATTCCGCCGCATCGTGCAGCAGGTTCAAAAGGGCGAGAAAGAGGCCCGTCAGGCCAAGAAAGAAATGGTCGAGGCGAACCTGCGTCTCGTGATCTCGATCGCCAAGAAATACACCAACCGTGGCTTGCAATTCCTTGATCTTATTCAGGAAGGCAACATCGGCCTGATGAAGGCCGTCGACAAGTTCGAATACCGTCGCGGTTATAAATTCTCGACCTATGCGACGTGGTGGATCCGTCAGGCGATCACCCGTTCCATCGCGGATCAGGCGCGCACCATCCGTATTCCGGTCCACATGATCGAAACGATCAACAAGCTGGTTCGGACCGGCCGCCAGATGCTGCACGAGATTGGCCGCGAGCCGACGCCGGAGGAACTGGCCGAGAAACTGCAGATGCCGCTTGAGAAAGTGCGCAAGGTGATGAAGATCGCCAAGGAGCCGATCTCTCTTGAAACGCCTATTGGCGACGAAGAAGACAGCCAGCTTGGTGATTTCATTGAGGATAAGAATGCCGTGCTGCCGCTCGACAGCGCCATTCAGGAAAACCTCAAGGAGACCACGACACGGGTTCTGGCCAGCCTCACCCCGCGCGAGGAACGTGTGCTGCGGATGCGCTTCGGCATCGGCATGAACACCGACCACACGTTGGAAGAAGTCGGCCAACAGTTCAGCGTGACCCGCGAACGTATCCGTCAGATCGAGGCGAAGGCGCTGCGCAAGCTCAAGCACCCAAGCCGGTCGCGCAAGCTGCGGTCGTTCCTCGATCAGTAAGCGCGTGATCGCGAGAGTTTTGAAAGGCGGGTGTTCAGGCACCCGCCTTTTTTCATGGCTGAAACGACGATCTCGAAGCTGTGAATTTAAAATCCCGCCGCGCAGCCTATCTGTGAACCACGCACCAAACAGGAGCCGCCATGAAACGTCTTGCCCTTGCCGCCATTCTCTCTGCCGCCCCGCTCGCCGCGTTTGCGCAATCCTTTACCGCGGTGAACGAGCTGCAGGTCATCCCGCTGTCGGGCACATCCTTCGAGGTGATCGAGGATCATGGTGAAGGGGCCCGGGGCATGTGGTGTGCCGCCGCCGAATATGCCGAGGAAAGGCTGGGCACGCCAAGCGCCGCTGAGATCTACGTCAAGTCGCCGCGCGGGCCATCTGTCAGCGGGGTAGGGCGCACGGGCGTCGTCTTTACCTTGAATGATGCAGAGCTGTCGGAGCCTGCATTCAAATCCTATTCGGTATCGGTGCGCAACGCGGGTCAGGCCCTGCCCGTGGGCCACGCCATCCAGTTCTGCAAGGACTACATTCTTGAGCTTAAAGACTTTTGAAAACTAGGAATACCACGATGAAAACCCTGACCACCGCTTTCGTACTGGCCGCATTGGCAACGACCCCAGCCCTCGCACAGGCCTATGTGCCGAATGACCGTCTGACTTTCACACCGACCGAGGGCGGCGTGCATATCAGCGGCAGCACCGGCTTTGGTGCGCGCGGGCATTGGTGTGCCGCGGCGGATTATGCGCTGCGCGAAATGGGCGCGCAGGACAGTCAAAAGCTGTATGTAAGCGAGCCGCGCGCGCGTGGTTTTGGCGGCGATGATGGTGTCACCTTCACGCTGGATCCCGCGGGGCTGACCCCATCGCCCGTCGTGATCCTGGGCGGATCCTTGACCAAGGCCGGGTCGGCTATGACCATCAGCCATGGGATCACGCTCTGCGGTGGTTTGCAATCGCCCGGGCGTTGAGGCTAGCCTGACCCATCAGCACAAGGCGGGCGGAATGAATAGCGAGTTTACGGTCAAGACCGGCGGGCAGGGGCTCTACGAGGTGACGGATCAGGTGCATCAGGCGCTATCGGGGCAGCGCTCTGACGGGTTGGTGACACTGTTCCTGCGCCATACCTCTGCCTCGCTGCTTATTCAGGAAAACGCGGACCCGGATGTGCAGCGCGATCTGCTGGCCTATTTCTCGCGTCTGGTGCCGCCTGCGGATGACCCGTCAATGGCCTACCTCCGGCATACGCTGGAAGGACCAGATGACATGCCCGCGCATATCAAGGCGGCAGTGCTGCCCGTTACGCTCAGCATCCCCGTGGTTGCAGGCCGCATGGTGTTGGGCACATGGCAAGGCATCTATTTGTTCGAACACCGCGACGCGCCCCATAGCAGACGCATCGCGGTGCATTTCGCCTGAACTCAATCCACCGGCATCAAGTGGATCTCGCGCACGGCTGCGTGGGCCGGTGCCTCTAGCGCGTGCATCACGGCCGATGCCACGTCTTCTGGTTTCAGCTTGTCGGGCTTGGCTTCGTCAAAGAACGCCGTGTCCACCATCCCGGGGGAGACAACCATACAGCGCCCACCCCATTCCGCCATTTCGTCGGCGAGGTTGCCCGCAAAGCCGTGGATAAAGAACTTGGTCGCGCCGTAGATCGACCCCTTGATGTGGCGGCGTCCTGCGGCGGAACCGGTCACAACATACTGCCCAGTGGTCTTGCGCAGATATGGCATCGCGGCATGGGCCGTATACAGCGCGCCCATCACGTTCAGATCGATCATCGATTTCCAGTCGTCCGGGTCACCCTTTTCGGTGCCGCCCGGCGATGTCCCCCGTCCTGCATTGGCAAAGACAGCATCGATTTGCCCGAACTTCTGGGCAAGACGGCTCATGGCCTGTTCCTGATCGTCGTATTGCGTGGCGTCCCCGGTCAGCACAAGCGCCTGATCCCCGATCTCGCGCGCAAGATCTTTCAGCTTGTCTTCGCTGCGGGCGAAAAGCCCGACGTTCCAGCCGGCCTTGGCCGCAGCGCGGGCGGTGGCAGCACCGATCCCGCTTGAGGCTCCGGTGATGAAAAGCGTGTTGGTCATAGTGAATTCCTTTCAGATCAGTCGTCTTGCAGGCACAACGCATGGTATCAGGCAAAGTTCAGGGCAGTTTTCCCCGCTACAACATATAGATGGGCATTTCGCCCCTACCCAAAACCTCGCGTTGGTCCTATAGTTTTGGGGAATGGGGGTGTTTCACCCCCTATTGAGCAGGTTTAAGATAAGGGGACCGGCTATGCGCTGCCCGTTTTGCGGAAATATCGACACCCAAGTTAAAGACAGCCGCCCGGCCGAGGATCACGTTTCGATCCGCCGCCGCCGTTTCTGTCCCGCCTGCGGGGGCCGGTTTACCACCTATGAACGGGTACAGCTGCGTGATCTGGTTGTCGTCAAAACCTCGGGCAAGCGCGAGGATTTCGACCGTGACAAGCTGGAACGCTCCATCCGGATCTCGATGCAGAAACGCCCGATTGATCCCGAACGGATCGATCAGATGATCAGCGGCATCGTGCGCCGTTTGGAAAGCATGGGCGAAACCGATGTCGGATCGAAACAAATCGGCGAGATCGTGATGGAGGCACTGGCCCGCATCGACACCGTCGCCTACGTCCGCTTTGCCAGCGTCTACAAGAACTTTCAGGCGGCAGATGATTTCGATAAATTCGTGCAGGAACTGCGGCCCGATACCCCTGCGGACGAATAAGCATGTCTGACGACGCGCGCTTTATGGCGCTGGCCTTGTCGCTGGGCCGGCGCGGGCAGGGGGCTGTCTGGCCCAATCCCGCCGTCGGCTGCGTCATCGTGCAACACGGCCGCATTGTCGGGCGCGGCTGGACCCAGCCGGGCGGCAGGCCCCATGCGGAACCCCAAGCGCTGCTTCAGGCCGGACCTGCGGCACAGGGGGCGACGGTCTATGTCACCCTCGAACCCTGCGCCCATACCGGCAAGACGCCGCCCTGCGCCGATGCGCTTGTCGCCGCCAAGCCTGCGCGCGTGGTGATCGCCTGCACCGACAGCGATCCACGCGTCAGCGGCAAGGGCATTGCGATCCTCCGTGCGGCGGGCACTATTGTTGACGTAGGAGTGCTCGAAGATGAAGCCCGCGCGGATCATCTGGGCTTTTTCCTGCGTGTCGACGAAGGCCGCCCGATGGTGACGCTCAAACTCGCCAGCAGCTTTGACGGTCGGATTGCCACCGCGTCGGGCGAAAGTCAGTGGATCACTGCCCCGCCCGCCCGCCGCGTGGTTCATGCCATGCGCAGCCGCCATGACGCGGTCATGGTGGGCGGTGGCACGGCGCGGCAGGATGACCCTAGCCTGACTGTGCGCGACCTTGGCACCACGCGCCAGCCGACACGGATTGTTGTGTCGAACGGGCTGGACATCCCCCTGAATGGCACGCTCGCCAGAACCGCCAATGACATCCCCCTGATCCTTTGCCACGGCCCCAAGGCCCCGGCAGAGCTGATCGAGACGTGGGAAAGCCTTGGCGCGACGCTGATCTCTTGCGCACCAAAGATGGGCCAGATCGACGCCGATGACATGCTCCAGCAGCTTGGACGCCACGGTCTGACACGCATCTTCTGCGAGGGCGGCGGCGGACTGGCTGCGACGCTGCTAAAGGAGAATCTCGTGGATCAACTGGTCGGGTTTACGGCGGGTCTGGCCCTTGGCGCGGACGGCTTGCCCGCCATCGCGCCGCTGCAGCTTCAACGTCTGGCGCAGGCCCCGCGCTTCACCCTGACCGAAACTTCGCGCATCGGCCCCGACCTGATCCACATCTGGCACCGGGCCAACACGCCCGCCTAACCCCTTCCAAATGGCTTAAAATCCCGGGGGCGCGGGGGCTGGCCCCCGCCTCTGATCTGCAACAGTCCCGACCTCTCACCCATGCCGCCGCCACAAATGCGCCTGTGTGGCAAACACGCCCTGCAGCTTCGCCAGCACCCGGTTCGCCACCCCGCGCCGCGGCAGATCACCCGAAGCCAACCGCTCCACCACCACCTCGACCGGGCAGGCGGTACCGCTGCGCGGATCAAAGTAGCGCGGATAATCGATCAGGGCGGCATGCGCCAAACCTTCGATGCTCACCTCTGCCCTTCGCCGCGCCGGGATATCGCCGCGGTCTTCGGTCAGCCCCCAGCCCGCGTAGAAGGGGGCACCTAAGGTCACCACCTTGACGCCGCGCAGCAGGGCCTCGAACCCCAGCAGCGATGTCATGGTCCAAACCTCATCCACATGCGCCAGCAGAGCGATGGGGTCGGCATCGGTGAGCACACGGTCCGCCAGCCCGCCTGCGTCAATCGCGCCGCGGCGCAGCCCGGCCTCTACATCGGGATGGGGCTTGTACAGGATCACGGCGTCGGGATGTGCGGTGCGCGCGGCGTGTAGCAGCGCCAGATTGGTGGATACCGCATCGGTGCCCGCACGGATGGAGGCGTCGTCCTCCACCTGACCCGGTACCAGAATGCGCCGTCCGGCGGGCAGGGCGTCCAGATCGCCACCGCCGCCAAGGTTATACTTGCTTAACCCCGCGTCGCGCAGCGCCGCAATCAACCGTGCCGCGCGGCGCGACTGGTCGGGGCGCATTTTGGCGCGCGACGTGATCAACTGTTCCAACCGGCTGGGGCTGCGCGGGTCATAGTAGATACCCAGATCATCGCAGATCAGCGACAGGGGCGGCACCAGATCGGCCCCCAATCCGCGCGAGCGCAGGAAACCGTCTTCGACCCGCAGGGCGCCGGCATGGGCCTGCGTCGCTTTCGATGCCCAGACCATCCAGGGCTTGCCTGTGGCGCGGGCGGCCTTCGGGTCATTCTGGTAGGTCACCGGCGCCCAGCGGCCAAAGAAACGCTGCAAGGGCTGACGTTTCCACAGGCGCATGTCAGAGGCGACCCAGCCCCGGTGGTCTTCGCGCCAGGCTCGGGTCTGCGCGGCCATCGCCTCTATCACGGTTTCCAGATCACACAGGCAGTCACGGTGCGGATCGTACCATTTTGGATAAAGGATCATCGCTCCTGCAAAAAGTTGCGCACGGGTCAGCACACGTTGCCGCCGCTGCACGGGGAATTCATCTTCGGTCAGGCCCCATCCCGCATAGAAGGGCTGCCCGAAGACCCGGGGCTTGTGGCCAGCAAAGATCGCCTCGAACCCCATCTGTGACGACACGGTATAGACACGTACGGCCCCTTCAAACAGGGTCCAGGGGCTGATGGGTGCGGTCAGCAGGGTGATGCGGTCGTTGGCGTCCTCAAGCCCGAAATGACCGCTGCGATAGCCCTTTGCGGTTTCCGGATGGGTCTTGATGATGATCCGCGCGCCGGGGTTCTCTTGCTGGGCAAAGACCAGCATCTCAAGGAACCGCGACCGGTCCGCGCCCGAGGCCGCGACCGACGCATCACCCAAGGTCTGGTCGATCACCAACACATAGCCGGGATCCGGCGCGGGGTGCGCGGTGTCGAACCCGCTGTATTTGGTCAGATGCGTCTCGGTGATGCGGTGGATGGCACCGCGCGCACGGTCCAGCAAAGCCGTGTCATCCAGCGGGTGGCTGGTCAGGATGTCCTCAAGCTCGGAGGGCTGTGCCGGGTCGAAATGCAACCCCTTGTGATCGACCAGGAGCCCCAGCGGCGGCTCGCCTGCGCGACCGGGAAACAGCGACCGCAGCATCGCGTCTTCGACGCGGACAACGGGTAGCCCTTTTTTGGATGCGACGGCCAGCCCACGATGCGCGGTGCCCGCATTGCCCCATACGGCGATCGCATCCCCGTCGCGCGGCATGCCCAGATGCAGGCTATAGCCCAACAGCTGCAAGATGCGCCGCACCCGCCGGTTGGTGATGAAGCCGCCGTTAAACACAAAAAGCCGCCGATCCCGTGGGGAACCGGCGGCGGGTGTGTCGTATATTTCAGGCCCTAAAGCCATCGGCCCAGATCAGTTGCTCGACGCGAGCGACGACAGGTTGTTGACCGAGCTGGCCGACCCCGTGATCGAGGAGATGACCTTGCTCCACTGGGTGAAGGGGGCTTCGGTGACGTAGAGCGTATCGCCATCACGGATCACGAAATCGCGGGCCATGAACATGCCGTTGGGCTTGGTCAGGTCAAGCACATAGACCATGCGCTGTGCGCCTTGCAGGTCATTGCGGCCCAGAACCTGTGCGACGACCGCTTCGGGTTCGTTGCGGAAGACGAAAACACCTGTCGGGTCAGCGGTGCCCGCGTTCAGCCCGCCCACCTGTGCGATGCCTTCAAGCGCTGACAGGTTCTTGGTCTCGAACGGGACTTTCTGCTGCGCGCCGGTGGCACCAAGGGCCACAAAGGACCGTGTGTCTTCCTCGATCAGGATGCGATCCCCGCCGCGCAGGGCGATGTCGAGCTCTGGGTGGCTGTAAAGATCTTCAAGCCAGATTTTGCCCCGCTGATTGCCACGCAGCACGGTGACCTGCGCGATTTGGGGGGTGATGGTCACACCACCGGCACGCGCCAGCATGGTGGCAAGCGTGCGCGTCGGTCGTTCAATCGCATAGACACCCTGCGCACCGACAGAGCCGACAAGCGACACGGTCGCCCCGTCACCGGCCAGACGGCGCACCTGAACTTGCGGGTCCGGCGTTTGTTCGGACAGTTTGTTGGTGATGATGCGGCGGATCGCTTCGGGGGAATTGCCAGCGGCCTTGATCCGGCCCGCGTAGGGCACAAAGATGAACCCCGATCCGTCGACCTGCACTTCTTCCAGCACGGTGGCGTTGGCCCCTTGGGCGGCCAGCAAGCCATCATCGACGTTTTCCCAGATCGTCAGCCCCAGCGTATCACCGGGGTTGATCGTATCCGACCCAAGTTGACCGGCGTTGATGAACCCCGGGCTAAAGCCAAGCGCGGGGGCGACGGCGGTGGCGCGGGTCACACGGTCGTTGACGGCGACAACAAATGCGTCGCCCTCCTTCTGGACCGATCCGGCAAAGATCTGACGTTTGTTCGGGCCAACCTGCGGAAGGCCACATGAAGATACCACGGCCATAGCCGCAAGTAATGCGATGGGACGCGCCCACCGGAAGGGTACGGATTTCACTGCCCGGTCTCCTCGACCTGTTCTTGTTCTGCCTCGAATTCGCCGATTTTTTCGGCGTAATTATCATCGGCTTAGCGCAGATTGGATCGAAAAGCTACTGTCTGGGCGAAAAACGCTCAGGTGACGGCCCGCAACTGTTGCCTTGGTGCCGCGGTTCCCAGCTCTAGCGCGTCGTAGGGGTCTTCGGGGGCAAGCATCATATCGACCACTTGCCGCATCAACTGCGTGCGCGCGCGTGCCGCATAAAATCCGCCCGATACCTGCGAGGTTTCCAGCAAATACCGGCGATAATCCTTGTAGGCCTTGTTATCGGGGCGCGAGGCGGCGGCAAAGAATTGCGCCAGCGGCTGGTCCGAGACGAATTCGGGTTTCGCATAGACGGCGCTGCCAAACACCTTGAGCGGAATTCCGCGCCACAGCACCTGCTGACCGGCGGTGGAGTTCACGGTCACGGCCGTGCGGGCATCGTTGAGCAGCTGCGCCAGCTTGCCGCCGCGCACGAAATGCACCCGGTCCGCGACACCCAGCTCTCGCGCCACCTGTTTGACCACGCGGCGCAGAGGTGCGCGGCCGTCTTCCAACGGATGGGCCTTCACAACTAGATGATGGTGGCGCGGCGCGCCCTTGGCGAAGCCTTCCAGCACCACGGTCAGGAAATCGGTCATCGTCTCGAAGGGGGAGTGTTCCTGGAACGAGCTGTCGTGCTCCAGCTGCAGCAGTGCCAGATGGTAGGGGAAGCCGCCGAGCCGGATACGCAGCGTTGCGATCAGCCGGTCCAGCGCCAGCGCGGGCATCAGCAGCAGCCGCTTGAGGTACAGCTTGAACTCCTTGGTCACCGGCAAGCTCCGGTGCGGGCGGAAGTTACGGTAGTCGCCGTTCCGGAACAGCACAAACCAGTGATAGAGCGCGCCATAGAACACATGCTGGCGCATATCGCCCCAATGACCGGGGGGAGGGGGGCCTCCATATCCGAATTGGCCAGTGCTGCCTGCATCTGTTCGATGGACATGTCCATCAGCCGCGAATTGCCGTTGGACCCGCCGCGTTCATAGGTGACCCAATAGGGGCGCATGTAGCCTTCTTCAAAGACATGCACGGTCAGCCCGCGGGCTTTGGCCTCGGCCACGGCTTGGGCGTGGATCGGGCGGGTGTCGCCATAAAGCACGATATCTGTGACACCCTTGTCGGCGAGCAGCGCAACAAAGGTGTCTTTCCACGTGTCAGCTGTTCCGCGAAACGGGATATAGCTGCGCGGGTGGAACCAGAAGGCCCGATCGCCTGCGTTGAACCCCACACGCCAGACCTGCGCCCCCGCCAGACGGAGCATCTTGCCCAGACGGTTGAAGAAGGGGCCATGCGGCCCTTGCAGGAAAAGGAAGACCCGTTCACGGGGTGCTGCGGCGTTCATCGGTTGCTTTCGGTTTATCTTGGTCATCGGGCAGACAAACACCGGATACCGGCGAAAATGTGGCGTGTCTGTGGACTTGTCATGCTGCGGGCAGAGGTCTACTTCGGTAGCGACCAGTATAGAAGAGGCAGGCGCATGTTTACAGGCATTATCACGGACATCGGAAAGATCACCAAGCTTGAACAGCAAGGCGACCTGCGCGCGCGGATCGAAACGGGCTATGATACCAGCGGCATCGACATGGGGGCCTCTATCGCCAGTGATGGCGTGTGCCTGACCGTGGTGGATCTGGGGGCCGATTGGTACGAGGTGCAGATCAGCGCCGAGACCGTGGACAAGACCAACCTTGGCGCATGGGAGGTCGGACGCCGTCTGAACCTTGAACGCGCGCTGAAGGTCGGGGACGAATTGGGCGGGCATATCGTGTCGGGCCATGTCGATGGCGTGGCCGAAGTGGTGGCGCTGCGCGACGAGGGCGACAGCACCCGCGTGACCCTGCGCGCGCCCGAGGATCTGGCGCGTTTCATTGCCCCCAAAGGCTCTGTCGCGCTGAACGGCACCTCGCTGACCGTGAACGAGGTCGACGGCTGCGATTTCGGCATCAACTTTATCCCTCACACCAAAGAGGTGACCACATGGGGTGATGTCGCTGTCGGGGACCGCATCAACCTAGAGATCGACACATTGGCCCGCTATGTTGCGCGGCTGGCAGAAATGTCATGATCGCGGGGATCGGACATAATCAGGGCCCCAGCCTTGAGCGCGGCCAGAAATGGCGCGCTTTCCAGTGGCAAAAGGCACGCGAGGCGGCGATGCCTTCAGCGATCCCGCTGATGGTGGTCAAGATGCGCGTGGCGCGCGCCCGCGAGCTGGGGTTGGACTACAAGGCCTATGCCGCGATCCGTCAGGCCACGGGGCGTGATATTCTGGCGCTGCTGTTCTCGTCCAATGCGCTGCGGGTGGTGCGTGCGGGGGCACCGCATATCCCCCTGCGCGAGGCCGAGGTGCTGGACAAGGTGCAGCGCGCCCAAAAGCTGGCGCTGGTACATCGCCCGCTGCGGCCCGACAGTGTGGCACAGGCGAATCCCGTGCTGGATCACGTGGCCGAGGCCCCCAAGTTCACCGACAGCTGGAGCGCGATGCGCGATCATCTGGGGCAGGTGGTTCAAGGGCGCAAGCTGGTCGGCGATCAGGTGCTGATCATCGGCGACACCGGATTGGAACGGGACTGGGCCACTGCAAGCAAGGCGGCGGGCTATGTGGAGGCCGCGCGCTATTTTGGCGCTTAACGCGGACCGCCGCGCGCGGTGACGGTGCGGAATTGAGTTTATTTGGCAAAATGAAGCAGGGCGGGGGGCGGCCCTGCTCTGGCAAAGGCGCGTGGGGTGGGGTATGTGCCAGAGCAGCAAAGAGTGAGGTGACCCCATGAAATTTGAAACGCCCGGACCGGTCGAGGCTGAATTGGCGGATGCCATCGCGCCCATCGAAGAGATCATCGAAGAGGCCCGTCAGGGTCGCATGTTCGTGCTGGTCGATCACGAAGACCGCGAGAACGAAGGCGATCTGGTAATCCCTGCGCAATTTGCGGATGCGGATGCGATCAACTTTATGGCCACCCACGGGCGCGGGCTGATCTGCCTGCCGATGACCGAGGAACGGGTCAACACGCTGGGTCTGCCGATGATGGCGGTGAATAACTCTGCCCGCCATGAAACAGCCTTTACCGTATCGATCGAAGCACGCGAGGGGGTGACCACCGGTATTTCCGCCGCCGACCGTGCGCTGACCGTGAAGGTCGCCATCGACGAGGATAAAGGCGCGGTGGATATCGCCACGCCGGGGCATGTGTTTCCCCTGCGCGCACGCGATGGCGGTGTCCTGGTCCGTGCAGGCCACACCGAGGCTGCCGTCGATATCTCGCGTCTTGCGGGGCTGCATCCGTCCGGTGTGATCTGCGAGATCATGAAGGAAGACGGCACCATGGCCCGCCTGCCGGATCTGGTTGCATTCTGTCAGCAGCACGACATGAAGATCGGCACGATCAGCGATCTGATCGCCTATCGCCACAAGCATGACAACCTGCTGGTGGAGCGCGACAGCCGCACCGTAACCTCTGCCTATGGGGGTGACTGGAAGATGCAGATTTTCACCGACGAGATCAGCGGCACCGATCATGTGGTCCTGTCCAAGGGCGATATCACAACGGATGCGCCGGTTCTGGTTCGGACCCATGCGATCAACGCGCTTGAGGATATCCTCGGCCTCGGGCCAAGCCCCGCCGACGAATTGCCACGCGCGATGCAGATCATCGCGGACGAAGGCCGTGGCGCGGTGCTGTTGTTCCGCGATCCCGACCCGCGGTTGCGTTTCGAGGACGAAGAGGATGATCGCCCCCGCACCGTCAAACGCACCGGTCTTGGGTCGCAGATCATGGCGAGCCTTGGGTTGCACAAGCTGATCTTGCTGACGGATAATCCCGATACGCGCTATCTGGGGCTAGACGCCTATGACCTTAGCATCGTGGGCACGTGCCCCATCACGCAGGAGTAAATGCAATGGCCGCTGGAAATCATACGACGCTGACCACACCGCGCTTTGACACGCCGGTTAAGGTTCTGATCGTCATTTCGCCCTATTACTCGGACATAGCCGAGGGCTTGCTGAAAGGTGCCAAGGCAGAGCTCGAGGCCGCCGGGGCTGAATGGGACGTGGTGGAAATGCCCGGCGCGCTGGAAATCCCGACCGCCATCGGTATCTCTGACCGCAAGAGCAATTTTGACGGCTACGTAGCACTTGGCTGTGTCATCCGCGGCGAGACGACGCATTACGAGACCGTGTGCAACGACAGCAGCCGCGCCTTGCAGCTGATGGGGTTGCAGGGCATCTGTATCGGCAACGGCATCCTGACCGTCGAGAACCACGAACAGGCCGCCGTGCGCGCCGATCCGGAGGGGCAAAACAAGGGCGGCGGTGCGGCAGCTGCGGCCTTGCATCTGATCGCGCTGAGCCGTAAGTGGGGCGACATTCGCAAAGACATCGGTTTCAAGCCGCGCTCGGATGAATATCTGATGGCGGGCGACAATGACGGACCCAAGACAGCATGACATCCTCCGCCGGCCTTTCGGGCAATCAAAAACGCAAGATGAAATCAGCTTCGCGGCTTTATGCCGTGCAGGCCCTGTTCCAGATGGAGCATTCTTCGCAAAGCTTTGACACCGTGCGCAAGGAGTTCCTTGAGCACCGCTTTGGCGCGAGTTACGACGGTCAGGAAATGATCGATGGTGACATCCGGCATTTTGCAGACCTGCTTGAGACGGCGGTGAACTATCAGGCGGCGATTGACCAGATGACCGACCGTGCGCTGGTGGCAAAATGGGCTATCGCGCGGATCGACCCTACTTTGCGTGCCTTGTTCCGTGCTGCTGGTGCCGAGCTGCGCGCGCAGGAAACGCCGCCGCGGGTTGTGATCAACGAATATGTCGACGTTGCCCGTGCATTCTTCGAGGGGGGCGACGAGCCGAAGTTCGTGAACGCCGTTCTGGATCATATGGCCCGCGAAGCCCGTCCGGAAGAGTTCTGAGCCGGACAGGCTCAGACCATCGTCTTTGGTCGACAGCGACGGACCAGCGAAAAACGTGATATTTTCGGGCTGATATTTTCGGGAAAGTGTGACGGGACCACCGCTGCCGTTCTGTTCTATATTCCCGAGGACCTGTATGTACAGGTGGGCGCCAGATAAACGAACCAGGGCTCGAACAGAGCCAGCTCCCTCGGATTTGCTTAAGGCCACTGGAATGTAACTTTTACAAACAGGGCAGAACCCGTCACCCCCGTTAAGTAGGCGCGACCATAGCCTGCGACAAGGGGTATTCTAGCTTGGCTCGGTGTTTTCGACAAAGCGGTAGCGGGTCAGCTCTTCGGGCAGCAGCAGATAGATTTCATCAGGCGGCGTGACCAGCGCGTGCTGCATGACCAGCGGGTCGATGCCCATCTGATCCAGATAGGTCATGACCTCGCCTTGGCCGCGCTGGATGTCCTCTACCGCGACAAAGGCGGGCAGCAGGGTGCTTTCACCGAAAAAATGCTGGTGCACCCCGACAGAGGCATCCTCCGGCACGTCGCGGCTGGTGCCCGCAGCCAATAGATAGGGGCAGGCGGAATAGCAGATATCGCCACTGCGCAAGGCGGTCGTGAGCTCGGCATCCCGCAGATACCGCCCCAGACGCAGCGCGTCGCTGACCGACCCACCGGGCGAATTCAGGATCACGCCCTCGGGTTGGGGATCAAGCGCGGTGATCTGTTTCTCGATGCGTTCGGCATCACCCGCCATGATGCCCCCTTCCAGCAGCACGCGCGCGCCACCTTCGACCACGGTCAGGGTCAGCCGTTCGGGCAGGGGCGTGTCCGGCATGGGACGGCCGCCGGGGCGGGCGCGGTCGGGTTGAAACCGGCGGGTCTGGTCGCCGGGGCGCGTGGGTTCGGTCAGCCCCGGGGCACGCGGGCCAAAGCCGGGCAGGCGCAGCCCCTCGTCCAGATCACCCCAAAAGAGCAGCCCCGCCAACCCCAGCTGAAAGATCAGAACACCGCCCAGAACCCGTGCCACGGGTGGGCGTTTGGAAGGATCACGTCGCAGTTTCATGTGGTTTTCGAAGGCGTGCTAAGGGCAGGGTTTTCGGTCACGATATCATGGGGCGCAGTGTCATCGCGGTCATCATGCGCGTCCTCATCAACAGATGTGCCCTTCATCGCCGCATCCATGTCACGCATTGCCAGCACCGCGGCCCGCAGTTCGGCAAGGGTGAGTGTTTCCTCGATCGCGCTGCCCTCGCGACCTTCGCGGATCGCCCCTTGGGTGATGGCGAGAATGAAGACCAACACGGCGGGCAACAGATCAATGGCAATCGCGCCGGCCCAGGAGGGCACGAAGTTGCGCGCGTATTTGATCACCGCATCGGCGCTGGAAATCGGGGTGTAGGTCGTCTCTGTTGGCGGGGCCATGGCCAGCACGTCTTGGGCCGCGCGCTCCAGTGTGGCGGCACGTTGGGCTAGAACCTCAAGCACGGCACTGATGGTCGAGGCCTGATTGCCCCGCACCTCGACACTGCTGCCATCCAGTTCGGGCAGCACGACAGAGGCCGACAGATCCTGCGCGGCGCGTTCGACCAGCGGGGCGACTGACAGTTGCCGCAAGCGCGTGATCAACCCGGCAAGCCGTACCGCCTGTTCGGAAAATTCGACTGATCGCGCTTCCACCGGACCGGGTTCGACCGTCAGCGCGCGCATCCGGCTGAGGATCTGGTTGCCCTCGACAAAGGCGTCATTGACCAGCGGGGTCTGGGTGGCGATCTGCGCCTCCAGCCCCGACAGCTCTGCCGATTTCTGACGCAGCACGCGGAACACGGCACCACGCCCTGCCAAGCCCGACAGCCCGCCCGTGGCCTCCTGTTCGCTCAGATCCTCGAAGCTTTGACGAACACGGGCAACGTCGCGCTCCAACCCTTGGGCGGAAAGGGTGATCTCATGCGCGCGCTCTAGCGAGCCTTGGTAATCCTGCACGGTCTCGGCCAGATGCTGTTCCACCGCAGCGGATCCGGCAAGGGCGGCGGCGTTCAGCCAGCTCGACATGGCGATAATCGCGACGCTTCCCAGCGACATGGCCCCCAACAGCCCGACCCGCGCACGGGCGCTGCGGACCGCCGGAAACAGGCGCAGCATATAGGACCAGAACACAAAGATGCCCACGGAAACAGCAGCGGAATAGGCGATCGCGGCAAAGGCCGACATCGCCCCGTTGTCATCCAGCAAGGACGACACCCCAAGATAGGTGTAGATGCCCGACGCCACCGCCAGCACCCCAAGCGCTGTGCCCGAAAACGTATCGAGCCAGCCTAGATGCCCTTCGAGTTCGCGGCCATATCGGATGCCGCGCTGTTGATGTGTTGAGTTTTCGCCGTCGCGCGCCATATGCCCACCCTGTTTTCTTTTGAACTAGATAGGTTGCGCGCTGCGGATTACCAAGCGCTTGCCTGATGTTCATGAATTGTTCATATTGCCCCCATGACCCAGACCGACCTGATGACCGCCCCGACCTTGCAACCCGGACAGTTGATTGCCCGTGGTGTGACCCGCCAGCTTGCCGCACTCGGTTTCGCGAGCGTGGAAGAGTTGGTGCCGACACGCGGCCTGCGGGTGGATGTGATGGCGCTTGGCCCCAAGGGGGAGATCTGGATCGTCGAATGCAAATCCAGCCGCGCCGATTTCATGTCCGACAGCAAATGGGAAGGGTATCTCGAATGGGCCGACAGGTTCTTTTGGGCGGTGGATGCGGATTTCGACGTCGACCTGCTGCCCGAGGACACCGGCCTGTTTATCGGCGATAGCTACGGGGCAGAGCTCGTGCGCATGGGGCCGGAAACCCGTCTGGCCGCCGCGCGCCGCAAAAAGATGACCCATCTCTTTGCCACCCATGCCGCGCGCAGGCTGCATATGCTGCGCGACCCGCATGCCATGCCACAGTGGGGCTAGGGTACATCAATATTCCAAATGGAAAATATCCCGGGGGTGCCGCGCAAAGGCGCGGCGGGGGCTGGCCCCCATCCCGACCGGGCAACATGCGTTATCGCTTGTTCTTGCCAGCTTTGCCCGCACGATGGGCGGCGGCCATGATCTCTTCCGCGATTTCAACGGCTTCATCCGTGGTGAAATCCATCGGGATCTCGATCCCGCCTTCCGCTTCGATGAACAGCCGGACCATGCCCTTATCGGTTGGCCCGATTTGCAGGTTGGCTTCAATGTCGCGTTCTGTGTCGATGCCCATAAGGTTTCTCCGAAACTGTGTCAGGTCCCGTACCCTGCGGCGCTGGAAATGGCAAGTTTTGCCATTCTCACCTGCGACAGGACAAATCGAAGTTTGCGACGGATATGTGCTTGCATTCCTTTTTCATGAACGCTAGATCGACCGCAGTGCCGCCTTAGCTCAGTTGGTTAGAGCGCCTGATTGTGGATCAGGAGGTCCCTGGTTCGAGACCAGGAGGTGGTACCACTCTCCCCCCCCCCCGAAAAATTAGAGCATATGTCTGATGGGCGTGATGTATTTGTGCGCATTGCCTCGGCACTGTGGCGCATAGGCTGCGCGCGTTACTCGATCGTAACGCGCTGCCGCAGCTCGCCTGTCATCCGGTCAAAGATCAGAATCATATCTTCTTGTGTCACCACAGCATACCAGTCGGGGCCTTGGGTGAAGGTGACCGCTTTTTCGCCATCGGGCAGGGTAATAGAGGCCGGTAAATCGGGGCTCTTGTTCGAGAAGCGGATGACAAGTAGCCCGATCACGACTAGAAGGCCGAAAATCATTGTGGCGGTCAGCACCGTCACCAGCCGCCGCAGGAATTTGATGTTCGGGGGCTCGGAAGGATCAGTCATGTCGCACCGTCAAATTACGTTTACCATCGCGGACAGCCCGCCACCTCGCCTTGATAAGGCGCTTGCGCGCGATGTGCCAGAGGATGCGAACCTGTCGCGCACACGGCTGGGGCGTTTGCTGGAACAAGGGGCCGTGCGGGTTGACGGGGCAGTGGTGACCGATCCGCGCAGCCGTGCCGAAGCGGGGCAGCAGATCACCGTCGATGTGGAAGAGGCCGAAGACAGTCATATCCTCGCCGAGGAAATCCCGTTGGAGGTCGTCTTTGAAGACGCGGATCTGATCGTGATCAACAAGCCCGCAGGCATGGTGGTTCACCCTGCGCCGGGCAGCCCGTCGGGGACGTTGGTCAATGCGCTGCTGGCGCATTGCGGCGATGACCTGTCGGGGGTGGGTGGCATGAAACGCCCTGGCATCGTGCACCGGATCGACAAGGATACCTCGGGTCTGCTGGTTGTCGCCAAGTCTGACGCAGCCCACCACGGGCTGGCCAAACAGTTCGAGAAACACACCGTTGAACGCTATTATCAGGCCTTGGTCTACGGCGTGCCGGATGCCAACGATCCGCGCCTGCGGGGGGTGAAGGGTGCCAGCTTCGAGCCGGGCAATATCCTCAAGCTCACCACGCAGCTGGCGCGTCACCGTACCGACCGCCAGCGTCAGGCCGTGTTCTTTCAGGGCGGCCGCCACGCTGTGACCCGTGCGCGCACCGTTGCGCGGCTTGGCAATCCAGAGGTTCTGGCGCTGATGGAATGCTGGCTTGAAACCGGCCGTACCCATCAGATCAGGGTGCATATGGCCCATGCCGGTCACGCATTGGTGGGCGACCCGACCTACGGTGGCAAACGCAAGCTCGCAAAAGGCGCGGTCTCGGACGCCGCCGCCGAAGCGGTGCGTAGCTTTCCGCGCCAGGCCCTGCATGCGGCGGTACTGGGGTTTGATCATCCGGTCACGGGCGACTACGTTCGCTTCGAAGCGCCGCTGCCCGGTGATATGACCGAGCTGCTCGGGGCCGTAGGCTACAACTTGCCCTAGTGCACAGTTGTGTGATCGACCTGTAGTAAAACGGTTTTTTAAGGATTATTGGGCCCAATTCACCGTCCCATGCGTTAGGCTGGGCACTTGAAACGGAGCGGGGCCCTCTCCATATCTATGTTAATCCAAATAACATGGGCCCCGGAAATTGGGGAAAGGGACAAAGATGGCTAATTACGCAAATCTGCCAGCGCCAACACCGGAAGGCGGATTGAACCGCTATATGCAGGAAATCCGCAAGTTTCCCCTGTTGGAGCCGGAAGAAGAATACATGCTCGCCAAACGGTGGGTCGAAGAGCAAGACACCGAGGCCGCGCATCGCATGGTCACCTCGCACCTGCGTTTGGCGGCCAAGATCGCCATGGGCTACCGCGGCTACGGTTTGCCGCAGGCAGAGGTGATTTCAGAAGCCAATGTCGGCCTGATGCAGGCGGTCAAACGCTTCGACCCCGAAAAAGGCTTCCGTCTGGCGACCTACGCCATGTGGTGGATCCGCGCCTCGATCCAGGAATATATCCTGCGATCCTGGTCGCTGGTGAAACTGGGCACGACCTCGGGCCAGAAGAAGTTGTTCTTTAATCTGCGCAAGGCCAAGAACCGCATCGGCGCGCTGGAAGAAGGCGATCTGCACCCCGATAACGTCAAACGCATCGCGACGGACCTTGGCGTGACTGAAACCGAAGTCATCTCCATGAACCGCCGTATGTCGGGCGGTGATGCGTCCTTGAACGCCACTGTCGGCTCCGAAGGCGAGGGGACGATGCAGTGGCAGGACTGGCTGGAAGACGAAGACGCCGACCAGGCCACCGACTACGAGGAACGGGACGAGTTGGAAACCCGCCGCGAGATGCTGGCAGAGGCGCTGGATGTGCTCAATGACCGCGAGAAGGACATCCTGACCCAACGTCGCTTGTCGGACCAAACGGTCACCCTCGAAGATCTGAGCAGCCAGTATGACGTTAGCCGCGAGCGTATCCGCCAGATCGAGGTGCGCGCCTTTGAAAAACTGCAAAAACGCATGCGTGATCTGGCCCGTGAAAAAGGTCTGATGGGCACCGCCTGATCGCCAGCCACGGTTTTGAATATCGATCCCCGCAAGGCGCGTCGCTTTGCGGGGATTTTTTATGCGCCCCTTGATGATCCGCCGCGGCTCCCCCTACAGTCACGCGACACCAAACATCAGGGGATCACGATGAAAACGCTACGCTGGGGCATCCTCGGGGCTGCCCAATTCGCACAAGAACAGATGGCACCGGCCATCCACGCGGCGAAAGGGGCCGAACTGGTTGCCCTCGCCACATCTCACCCTGACAAAGCCGCGCCATTTCAGGCCTTCGCCCCGCAGCTTGCCGTGCACAGCAGCTACGAGGCGCTGCTTGCCGATCCGGAGATCGACGCGGTCTATATCCCGCTGCCCAACCATTTGCATGTGGAATGGACGCTCAAGGCGCTGAAGGCGGGCAAACATGTCTTATGTGAAAAGCCGATGGCGATGCAGGCGCAAGACTATGAGCGGTTGATCTCCGCACGCGATACCACGGGCCTGCTCGCGGCCGAAGCCTTCATGATCGTCCATCACCCCCAATGGATACGCGCCCGAGAGATCGTGCAATCGGGCAGCCTGGGTCGGCTGCGCCACGTGGCGGTCAACTTCTCGTTCTTCAACGACGATACCGGCAACATCCGCAACGACCCCAAGGCCGGTGGAGGCGGGCTGCCGGACATCGGTACCTATGCCTTCGGCTGCACCCGTTTCGTCACGGGGCAAGAGCCGACCGCGATCCCCCATGCCAAGATCGACTATGAAAACGATGTCGATGTCTTCGCGCAGGTCGCGGCCCGCTTCGACGGGTTTGACCTATCCGCAACCGTGTCCATGCGTATGTTCCCGTTTCAGCAGGTCGTTATTCACGGCGAAAAGGGCATCCTGCGTCTGAGCTGCCCGTTCAACCCGACGGTCTATTCCCAAGCCGAGCTGTATCTCGAGACCACACAGAACAGCACCACCGTCGAACGCTTTCCCGGCGTGAACCACTATGTGCAGCAGGTCGAAAACTTTGGCGCGTCAGTGACCGAGGGCACGGCCTATCCCTGTCCGCTTGAATTCAGCCGCGGCACGCAACGCATGACGGATATGGCCTTTGCCGCCGGGGGTTGAGCCTTGGCACTTGCGACCTACCTATAAGGGGTAACACTCAAGGGGGATGATCATGGCCGGAGGATGGGCGAAAGACGGCGCTGTCAGTGAACAGATCGAAGCGTCGATTAACGATGAACTGGCCCGCCTCAAGGCGCGCAAGGCCCCTCAGGGCGAAAGCCGCACCCATTGCGCCGAATGCGAAGAACCGATCCCCGAGGAGCGCCGGCAAGTCTTGCCGGGCGTGAAGCTCTGCATTGATTGCGTGCGCGAACGGGACGGTCTGGCGCAGGCCCGCGGTGGCATCAACCGGCGCGGGAGCAAAGACAGCCAGCTGAAATAGCCAAAAGCAAAACGGGGCGCTGCATCTGCACCGCCCCACTCGATTTCCAAATGGTCCTAAATCCTCGCCGAAGGCATTAAACTCTTATGCCTTCCCGCAGGATCAATCCTCCATCGCTTCCAGCTCATCAATGAAGCCCGAAATCATCGACAGGCCCTTATCCCAGAACGCGGGGTCAGAGGCATCAAGCCCGAAGGGAGCCAGAAGCTCCTTGTGGTGCTTCGATCCGCCCGCTTTCAGCATATCGAAATACTTGTCCTCAAAACCCGGCTCGCCTTCCTCGTAGACCGCATAGAGCGCGTTTACCAAGCCGTCGCCGAAGGCGTAGGCATAGACATAAAAGGGCGAATGGACGAAGTGGGGGATATAGGCCCAGAAGGTCTCGTAGCCGTCCATGAATTCAAACGCTGGCCCAAGGCTCTCGCCCTGCACCGACATCCACAGCGCGTTGATATCGTCTGGTGTCAGCTCTCCACCACGGCGGGCGTCGTGCAGTTTGCATTCGAAATCATAAAAGGCGATCTGGCGCACGACCGTGTTGATCATATCCTCGACCTTGCCGGCCAACAGCACTTTGCGCTCGGCATTAGTTTTGGCGCCGTCCAGCATCTTGCGGAAGGTCAGCATCTCGCCAAAGACCGAGGCGGTTTCGGCCAAGGTCAGCGGTGTGGAGGATAGCATCTCGCCCTGACCCGCGGCCAGCACCTGATGCACGCCGTGGCCCAGCTCATGCGCCAGTGTCATCACATCGCGCGGTTTGCCCAAGTAGTTCAGCATCACATAAGGGTGCACGTCGGTCACGGTGGGGTGCGCAAAGGCACCGGGGGCTTTACCCGGTTTGACGCCTGCATCGATCCAACCTTCGGTAAAGAAGGGGGCCGCTATTTCGCCCATACGGGGATCGAAGGCGTTATAGGCGTCCATGACGGTCTTTTCGGCCTGTTCCCAGCTGACGGTTTTGGGATCTTCCATCGGTAGGGGGGCGTTGCGGTCCCAGACCTGCATGGTGTCGAGGCCCAGCCATTTGCGTTTCAGCTCGTAGTAGCGGTGGCTGAGTTTAGGGTAGGCGTTGACCACCGCATCGCGCAGCGCTTCGACGACCTCGGGTTCGACGTGGTTTGACAGGTGGCGGCCGGTTTGCGGTGTGGGCATCCCGCGCCAGCGGTCGATGACCTCTTTTTCCTTCGCTTGCGTGTTATGCACGCGGGCAAAGGTCCGGATATTGGCCTGAAACACATCCGCCAATTCGCGCGCCGCGGCTTCGCGCAGATCACGCGACGGGTCAGTCAGCAGGTTCAGCACACCTTCGATGTTCAGTGGCTCGTCGTTTACCTCGAATTCCAGCCCGGCGATGGTCTCATCAAACAGACGTTCCCATGCGTCGCCGACGACGCCCAGATCATGCAGGAACTTTTCCATCTCGTCGGAAAGCTGATAATCTTTCATCGCGCGGATACGGTCGAACACCGGCTTATACCGCGCCAGATCCGCTTTTTGGCTCAGCAGGTTGGCAAGGTGATCATCCTCCAGCCGGTTCAGCTCCAGCGTGAAGAACACCAGCGGCGTGGTAGAGTTGGTGATCTTCTCCTGCGCGTCCGACATGAATTTGGCACGGCCGGAATCCGTAGTCAGCTGGTAATAGCGCAGCCCCGCGTAGGACATGATGCGTCCGGCGATCTGGTTGATCTTCTCGTTGCGCAGCACACAGTCCAGCAATTCGTTCGCATCCAATTCGGCCAGTTTGCCTTCGTAATCCTCGGCAAAGCTGCGGCAGGCCTCTTCAAGCCAGTCCAGATCGCGCTTGAGCTCGGGCGCGTCTTCACCGGTGTACAGGTCGTCAAGATTCCACTCAGGCAGCTTGCCGAAGGCAGAGGCCCCGGAACCGGCGTTGGCATCAAGGACGGGGACGGGCAGTTGAAACATGAAAAACCTCTTTTTGACGTTAAATCTACCTAAGCACGGGTCCGCGGCAAAGCAAGGCGATGGCGGCGCGGATTAGCCGTAAATCCGCAGCATTTCTTCAAGATCGGCCAATGTGTTGGCTTCTTGCAGGGGCTTGTCCTGCCGCCAGCGCAGCATCCGCGGAAAGCGCAAGGCGACGCCTGATTTATGCCGCGTGCTGCGCTGGATGCCTTCGAAAGCGATCTCGAACACATGATGCGGGGTGACCTTGCGCACGGGACCAAACCGTTCGAGCGTATTCTTACGCACCCAAGCTGTGATCTTGCGAAACTCGGCATCCGTCAGACCGCTATAGGCTTTGGTAAAAGGCACCAGATCATTGCCGTTCCAGACCGCAAAGGTGAAGTCTGTGAACAGGTTGGCGCGTCGTCCTGACCCGGATTGGGCGTAGATCATCACCGCATCAATGGTCAGCGGGTCCAGCTTCCATTTCCACCAATCGCCCTTCTTACGCCCCGCCAGATAGGGGCTGTCGGCACGTTTCAGCATGACCCCTTCGGCCTGCGCGTCGCGTGCCGTGGCGCGTTGGTCGGCCAGCGCATCCCATGTGGGGAAGGTCAGTTGCGGCGACAGGCGGATCGGCGCATCGTCGGGCAGGGCGGCGCAGGCCTGTTCCAGCAGCGCACGGCGCTCGGCGAAGGGGCGGGAGCGAATATCTTGGCCCTGCCATTCCAGCAGGTCGTAGGCGTGCAGCACCACCGGGGCTTCGGTAAGCAGTTTCTTCGGCACGGTTTTGCGGCCAATGCGGGCTTGCAGCGCATTGAAAGATGATGGCGCAGGCTGTCCGTCAGGCCAGACCAACAGCTCGCCGTCCAGAACCGTGCCGTCGGGCATGAAGTCCACCGCACGGGCGAGCTCGGGGAAGCGGTCGGTCATCAGCTCTTCACCGCGCGACCAGACGAAATAGGCACCGTCCCGCAGGATCAACTGGCCGCGGATGCCGTCCCATTTCCATTCGGCGCGCCAGTCTTGCGGATCCCCCAGTTCTTGCGGCTCGGCTTCCAGCCCATAGGCCAGATAGAAGGGATAGGGGCGTGATGCGTCGGCAGAGGCATCTTCGGCCTCTACCAGCCCATGCCATGTGGTGTCGTCGGGGTGCCAGTTGCCCATGAGGCGATGCGCAAGCTCGGGCTCGGGCTTGCCTGTGGCGCGAGACAGGGCGCGGGTCATCAGCTTTTGGCTGACGCCCACTCGAAACCCGCCGGTGATCAGCTTGTTGAAGATAAATCGTTCGGTCCCGCCAAGCGTCGCCCATGCGTCAAGGACAAAGGCTTTGCGGGCCTCTTCATCCTGCGTGTAAATCTCGCGCAGTGCCGCGATCCACGCGGCAAGCGATTGATCATCCTGCGTCGGGTTGGGGGGCAGAACGAGCGTGATCGTCTCGGCCAGATCGCCAACGATGCTGTAGCTTTCCTCGAACAGCCACAGGGGGATGTTCGCGCGCTCGGCTGCCCATTCGCGCAGCTTGGTGGTCGTGACGGCGCGTTTGGGGCGGCGGCCGGAAAATAGGGCGATGGTCCATAGCCGGTCGTCATCCGGTGCCGCGCTGAAATAATCGGCCAGTGCGGCGACTTTCACTGTCGTCTTGGTGCTTTGGTCGATGGCGTTGAACAGCGCGGCAAACCGTTTCATTCGCTTGCGTCCTTATCCAGGGATTCACCTTCGAACTGGGTGGGAACGACCTGCGCTTGCCAACCGCTATCGGCCAGAAACCGGCTGAAGACATCGGTGTAACCATGTGTCACATATATGTTTTCGGCTTCTGTCGCTTTGATCGCCGACAGCAGCCCATCCCAATCCGCATGGTCCGAGATGATAAAGCCGCGATCGCCCGCACGACGGCGACGCACGCCGCGCACGGCCATCCACCCGCTGGCAAAGGCGGTTTCCTGCGGGCCGAATTTTTTCGACCACGCACTGCCCAAGGCACCGGGTGGGGCCAGCACAATCGCGCCGCGGTGATCCTTGGGGTTCAGATCCGCATCGGCGAGGATCGTGTCGGGCAGGGTGATCCCCTGATCGCGCATGACGCGATTGGTGTTCTCGGTCGCGGTGTGGGTCAGGATCGGGCCGATGTCGGGGTCGAGCATCGATAGCAAACGTTGTGCCTTACCCAAGGCGTAAGCCCCCAGAAACGCCGTTTTGCCCTGTGCCGCGCAGCCTGCCCACCATGCGTTGATCTCTGCCGCCACGGCGGCTTGCTCGGCCCAGCGAAACACCGGCAGGCCAAAGGTGCTTTCGGTGATGAAGTGATGACATCTCACCGGCTCGAAAGGGTCGGACAGCCCGTCATCGACCACCTTGTAATCGCCCGAGGCAACCCAGACCTCGCCGTCGACCTCAACGCGTATCTGGGCGGAGCCGGGGACGTGGCCAGCGGGGTGAAACGATACCTGCGCCCCGCCGATCTGCCGCACCTCGCCATATGCGATGCCGTCAGCGGTGATGTCGCCCAAACGATGGCGCATGACGGGCAGTGCGATGTCGGTGGCCAGGTAACGGTTCATGCCCCAGCGGGCGTGATCGGAATGCCCGTGGGTGATCAGGGCACGGTCCACAGGCCGCCACGGGTCGATATAGAAATCACCCGCGGGGCAATAAATGCCGTTTTCGTTGAATGTCAGAACAGGTTGCTTGGCCATGCGCATAAGCTAGCGGGGCGCGCGCGTTTGAACAGGGTGGGCAGGAAAATCCTCGCCGATGTCAAGCTTTCCGTCGGAATAACAGTAGGTTGCAGGCGGAAATTCATCCTGCGATCCGTCCTACTTTTTGGCGTTTCCAAAGAACAGGGCCGCCATCTCATCCACCGCTTTGTCGCGGGTGGCGGGGATTTCCATCAGCACTTCGTGCTCTGCGCCGTCAATGATATGCAGCTTACCGCCTTTCCAAGTCTCCATACGGGCGTGGATGCGGCCCTTGTGCACGATACGTTCGTTGGACCCGAGGAACGTGGCGCAGGGCAGGCTGGGGGCGGCGCGCAGGGACAGATGCTTGGTCTCGGATAAAGCCTCGCGCAGCCAGATAAAGCTGGGCCCGCCCAAAGACAGTTCGGGATGGGCCGCCAGTTGCGTGCGCATCATCTCGTACATCTCGGGGTCGGTGGTGAGCATGTTGTTCTCGAACGGTGCGGTCGAGATATAGGATGCCGCCTGCGTGCCCATGGGCAGCTTGTAGCCCTGACCGATGCGCGGCATCAGGTTGGACAGCCCCGCGGCCACCAGACGCATGTGCGGCGCGATATGGATACCCCACATCGGCGCGGTAAAGGCGGCGGCCTGCACGGACAGACCCTCCATACAGGCGCGTAGGCCGATGGCCCCGCCCATAGAGTGCGCCAGCAGGAAATACGGGCGCGGCAGCTGCAAGGCGCGGGCTGTCCGCATCATGGCCGCCACGTCTTTTTGATAGTCAGAGAAGACATCGACATGGCCGATGTTACGGTCGGGGATCAACCGGTCCGACAGACCTTGCCCCCGCCAGTCAATCGCCATGACCGCCAGCCCCTTTTTCGCAAAGGCGCTTGCGGTCATCGCATATTTTTCCACGTATTCGGTGCGGCCGGGGAAAAGCAGCACGGTGCCCTTTGCCCCGTCCAGCGGCCAATGCGCGACGCGCAGCTTTTTACCATCCGATGTCTCGGCCCAATGCGCCTGACCCGTTTCGGGCAGCGGCGCAATGTCGGTGAAAAAGGGCGCGGTTTCCAGCATATTAGGAGAGAACGGACGCCAGCTTCATCGCCATGCCCATGTCGCCGTCAATCTTGAGCTTGCCGCTCATGAAGGCACCGGTCGGGTTGGTGTCGCCGGACAGGATCGCCTGGAAAGTTTCTGCGTCAGCAGAAAGGGTTACATCCGCTTCTTCATCCGCGGCACGTGCGCCGGTCGAATCCATCATGACAGTGCCTTCGTCTTCGATGTCGAACTTGGCTGTGCCGTCAAAGTCGGCCCCCGCCAGTTTTTCGTTCAGCACTGTTACAGCTTGGTTCACAATATCGCTCATCATAGGCCCTTTTCTTGGCAAATGGTGCCGACACGTCTGGAATTGTGGCGGCAGCCTGTTACATTCACTCTTGTTATGGGCAACCGCATCGTCAACCTCAAACATACCGTCGCGGCACTTGGTCTCTGGGTGTTGCTTGGGGGTATAAGTTTCGCGCAAATGTCGCTCCCCGCGGCGGCGGAATTGCTGCAGAATTTACGCGATGCCCCCGCGGCAGAGGCGGCGCGAATCGAACGTGATGTGCAGCGCGCTTGGGCGCGGTCCGGCTCGGCCGCGATGGATTTGCTGTATTCCCGTGGCCGCGATGCCATGTCAGAGGGGGACACCACCTTGGCGATCGCCCATCTGACAGCTCTGACGGATCACGCCCCTGATTTTGCCGAAGGCTATCACGCCCGTGCACAGGCCTATTTTGGCGCAGGTCTCTATGGTCCTGCAATCGATGATCTGGAAACCACGCTTGCCTTGAACCCGCAGCAGTATAACGCCATCTTCGGTCTGGGGGCGATCCTGCAGGAGTTTGGCGATCTGCGGGCGGCTGCCGATCTCTATCGCCGAGTGTTAAGCATTAACCCTCACCATGATAACGCGCAAAGGGCGCTGGACGGGCTGCGGCGCGACGGCATCGGGCGCACGCTTTAACGATCTAAGGAATTTCTGGTGGCAGGCGACAGCAGGGTCGTGGCCGTTTTAGGCCCGACCAATACAGGCAAGACGACCTATGCAATCGAACGGATGTTGGCGCATCGCACGGGGGTGATCGGGCTGCCGCTGCGGTTGCTCGCGCGCGAGGTCTATGACCGCATCGTTGCCCTGCGTGGCCCGTCCATCGTGGCACTGGTCACAGGCGAAGAACGGATCGTGCCGCCGCGCACCCAATATTGGGTCTGCACCGTCGAGGCGATGCCCGAAGGCATGGGCGCTGATCTGGTTGCGGTCGATGAAATCCAGCTTTGTGCGGATCCAGAGAGGGGGCATGTCTTTACCGACCGTCTTTTGCGTGCGCGCGGTCAACACGAGACGCTTTTCATGGGGTCCGACACCATGCGCGGCTCAATCGCGGCGCTGGTACCAGAGGCGCAGTTCATCCGGCGCGAGAGAATGTCGGAATTGATCTATTCTGGTCAGAAAAAGATAAGCCGGATGCGTCCGCGCAGCGCAATCGTCGGGTTTTCGGTTGAGAATGTATATGCGATTGCAGAGCTGATCCGGCGTCAGAAGGGCGGTGCGGCGGTGGTTATGGGCGCGCTCAGCCCGCGCACGCGCAACGCGCAGGTCGCCATGTATCAAAACGGCGAGGTCGACTATCTGGTGGCCACGGATGCCATCGGGATGGGGCTGAACCTTGATGTGGACCACGTCGCTTTCTCGGCGCTCAGCAAGTTTGACGGGCGTCGGATGCGACCCTTGGCTCCGAACGAACTGGCGCAGATTGCCGGACGGGCAGGACGCGGGTTCAAGAGCGGTACATTCGGTGTCACGGGCGATGCGTCTCCGCTTGATGATGGTGTCGCGCGAGCCATTATGGAACATCAGTTCACCCCGCAGAACAAGCTCAACTGGCGCAACCCCGCGCTGCAGTTCGGGTCCATTGACCGGCTGATCCAGACGCTTGAAATGTCGCCGGACAATGAACGCTTGTTCAAAGCGCGCGAGGCCGATGATCTGCGCGCGCTCAAGAATCTCGCCGTGGATGCCGAGATCGCGGCGCGCTGTACCGATGGGCCGTCAGTACGTCTGTTGTGGGATGTCTGCCGGATTCCCGACTTTCGTGGTATAAGCCATGCAGAGCACGCCAGCCTGCTAGAGCAGATTTTTAACTTTTTGCATCAACGCGGTTCCATCCCCGACGACTGGCTGGCGCGGCAAATTAAACGCATAGATCGAACCGATGGCGACATTGATGCGTTATCCAAACGATTGGCGTTTATTCGCACCTGGACCTACGTGACACAGCGCAAAGGCTGGACAGGTGACGAAAGCCATTGGCGACACGAGGCGCGTGTCGTAGAAGACAGACTGTCGGATGCGCTGCACGAGCGTCTGACCCAAAGATTTGTAGATCGGCGCACATCCGTGCTTTTGCGCCGGCTAGGACAGAAGGAAGCCATGGTGGCCGAAGTAAACGAGACCGGTGAAGTAACCGTTGAAGGCGAATTTGTTGGCAAGCTGGACGGGTTCCGCTTTCGCCAAGACAAAGGCGCAGGCGTTGCCGAAGATAAAACGATCAAAGCTGCATCGTTGCAGGCGCTGGCTCCTCAGTTCCATTTGCGGGCGGATCGTTTCTACAACGCGCCTGATACAGAGATTGATTTTACAGAGCAGGGCGGCCTCATGTGGGGCAGCTCTGCCGTGGGCAAACTGGTTGCGGGCTCCGATCCGTTGAAACCCGGTGTCGAGGTCTTCGTCGATGACGTTGCGGGCCCCGAGGTTGCGCAAAAAGTGCAGCGCCGTTTGCAGCATTTCATCGACCGCAAGGTCGCAGCCCTGTTCGAGCCCCTGATCGCCCTTTCAAAGGATGAGGCGCTGACCGGTCTGGCCCGTGGCTTTGCTTTCCGCATGGTTGAAAACCTTGGTATTCTGCCCCGCGCTGATGTGGCGGACGAGGTGAAAGCTCTGGATCAGGACGCCCGTGGCGCGCTGCGCAAGCATGGTTTGCGCTTTGGTCAGTTCACCATCTTTATGCCATTGTTGCTGAAGCCTGCGCCGACCCGTTTGCGTCTGGTGCTGTGGTCGATTTCCAAGGGGCTGAACGAATTCCCTGAATCGCCGCCCCCCGGTTTGGTCACCATCCCCGTAGATACAAGCGCGCCTGAAGGCGCTGCGACGATGGCGGGGTACCGTAATGCTGGTGAACGCGCGATCCGTATCGATATGCTGGAACGTCTGGCAGATATGCTGCGCTCCGAAGATTCGCGCGGCGGGTTCGAGGCGAAGGCCGATATGCTGTCGATCACGGGCATGACGCTCGAACAATTTGCCACGCTGATGGAGGGTCTGGGCTATAAGGCCGAAAAGGCCGAGCGCACCAAGGTAAAAGCAGTTGATACTGTCGTGCCTCATGACGGTGCACCGATGGCTGCCGACAAAGGCGCAGACGCCGAGACGCCCGTGATGGATGTCGCGGCCGAGCAACCTGCCGGTGGTATCGTCGAAGATCCGGCGGCTGCTCAGGCGGATGACATTGTGCCCGCAACTGCGGATATGCCCGATGACGGGATCGCCCCGATGGTCGAGGAACTGGCCGAGACACCAGAGGTCGACGATCACATCCCGGACACCCCCGCCGAGGAAAACCCCCAAGGCACAGCGCCTGACGCCGATATCGCAGGTGCCGAGCTTGAGACATATTATGTCTTTACCTGGGGGCGCACGCCCCGTGGCAATGCCCAAGGCCAGCGTCGCGGCGGCGGGGATCGTCCACAAGGGAAGGGGAAGCCCGGACCGCGTGGCAAAAAGGGTGCACCGCGTGGGGACAAGGGCGGCAAAGCCCAGAAGTTCAGCAGCAAGCCCGCCCGTGCCGAAAAGCCGATCGACCCCGACAACCCATTCGCCGCTGCGCTGATGGGGCTGAAAGACAACAAGTAATTGTCCGAAGCGCCGACAAAGCTGCGGCTTGATAAATGGCTGTGGCATGCGCGGTTTTATAAAACGCGTTCTCTGGCGGCTGCCCGCGTGCAAGCGGGGGCCGTCAGGGTCAACGGCAGCGTCGCGCAAAAGCGTGCGACGCTGGTTGTGGTTGGCGACGTACTGACCTTTGCTATGGGCGACGATGTGCGGGTGATCCAGATAGAGGGCATCGGCACCCGCCGTGGTCCGGCCCCCGAGGCGCAAACGCTTTACACCGATCTGTCCCCGCCGGTCCCCCGATCCGAGAAAAAACAACCTGAAAATCCGGCATTTGAGGGAAAAGGGCGCCCCAGTAAGCGTGATCGCCGCGTGCTTGATCTTTCTCGGGCGCGCCACCTTGAATGATACGCTGTGCTGACGTATCTCCTGCGTTAAACCTGCCATAAAAGATGATGTTATGACCTATATCGTTAACGATGCCTGTATCGCCTGCAAATACACTGACTGCGTTGAAGTATGTCCGGTGGATTGCTTCTATGAGGGCGAAAACATGTTGGTCATTCATCCAGATGAATGCATCGACTGCGGCGTTTGCGAACCTGAATGCCCCGCAGACGCGATCCGCCCCGATACAGAGCCGGACATGGAGAAGTGGGTTGAATTCAACCGCAAATACTCCGAACTGTGGCCCGTGATCATCACCAAGAAAGACCCGCTGCCCGAGGCAGAGGAACGCGATGGTGAAGAGGGCAAGCTCGAGAAGTATTTCTCTGAAGCACCCGGCGAAGGCGGCTAAGCGATTCGCACTTGGGTGCATGGGCTGATCGCTGCGTGTGACGCCACCTGATCCCCTTTATTTATTCGATTAACACGTATTTGATCGAATTTATGCGGCCCCCCGCTTTCGGGGGGGCTAATTTTGTGATATACGTTGTCGCAAATGATGATACCTACGCGCCAAATCTCAACCGTTTTGCACAGGTTGAACCAGAACATCTGAAGTTATGAAATGAGGCTGACGGCTCTTTGGGCCGGTCGGCCTTTGTCGTTGTGACAGCATATTTACCCATGCGGGCCGTCCCCGCGCCCAAGGAGCCACTGTATGAGCAAGTCGAAGAAGCTAGATTTCCGCCCGAATGAATTCGTTGTTTATCCGGCGCATGGCGTTGGTCAGATCATCTCGGTCGAAGAGCAGGAAGTCGCGGGCATCTCGCTGGAGCTGTTCGTGATCGCGTTCGAGAAAGACAAGATGACGCTGCGGGTGCCCACCCATAAGGCCACAGAAATTGGCATGCGTGCGCTCAGCAGCCCTGACGTCATCAGCCATGCGATGAAAACCCTGAAGGGTAAGGCCAAGGTCAAACGCGCCATGTGGTCGCGCCGTGCGCAGGAATATGAGCAAAAGATCAACTCCGGTGATTTGATCGCCATCGCCGAAGTCGTACGCGACCTGCACCGCACCGACGACCAGCGCGAGCAAAGCTATTCCGAGCGTCAGCTGTATGAAGCCGCGCTTGAGCGTCTGACCCGTGAAGTTGCCGCCGTCGCCGGTGGGGACGAACTGGCGGCCTCCAAGCAGGTCGGTGATGTGTTGGAAAGCCGCGTCGCCGCTGCCTGATCGCAACCGTTAAATTTTGAAAAGCCGCGCCTGATGTCATATCGGGCGCGGCTTTTTGGTGTCTGAAGGGCGAGGGGGGCTACTACCCTTGAGTCTTATCCTCTTGGTCAATCCGGTTCAGGAAAGCGGTTTCCAGATCCTTTTGTAGCTCTTTCGCGCGGGCCACATAGGCTTTGTTCTCGCTTGGTGGGATGTCAGGCCGCCACAGGGCCGCCAGCTCGCGCACAGACGCACGGTCGTGCGAATAGAACATCCGCTGCGCCTCTGCCGCCTCGTAATCGGAGAGCCCGAGGTTTTCCAATACATAGCGCCCCGCCCGAAGCGAGCTGTCGAACATTTCGCGCACGATGTCATTCGCGCCGGCCTGGTATTGTTGGTACACATCCGTCCGATCATGGGCGCGGGTTACGATATGCAGGTCGGGGCGTTCCTTGCGCGCATAGGCGATAAGCTGCAAGGCCGACTTGGGATCATCCAACGCGACAACCAGAACCTTGGCATCGCGCAGACCGGCCTTGCGCAGAATGTCAGCGCGGGTCGGATCGCCCAGAAACGCCTTGAAGCCAAAGCGGCGCATAACGGCGATGGTTTCGGGGTTGTGGTCCAGAACGACGGTGCGAAAGCCACTGGCTTGCACCAGACGGTTCACAATCTGCCCGAACCGCCCGACACCCGCGATGATCACGGTGCCTTGCTCGTCAATCTCGTCCGCAACGATGGGGCCGGATTTCGTATCCATCCGTTTGCTGATCTGGTCATAGGTGATGAACAGCAGCGGCGTGATCAGCATCGATAGGGCGACGACCAGCAACAATGTCTCGGCCACGTCATTGGGCATGACCCCCGTGGCGACCGAGAAGCTGACCAGCACAAAGCCGAATTCACCCGCCTGCGCCAGACCAAGCGCAAAGAGCCAGCGGTCGCGCCCTTGCAGCTTGAACAGGGTGCCAAGCCCGTAAAGGATCAGGCCCTTCACCAGAATGACCAGCAGCGCCATCCCGACGATGATGATCGTATCGGCGAACAGCAGGTCAAAGTTGATACCCGCCCCCACGGTGATGAAGAACAGCCCCAGCAGCAGCCCTTTGAACGGCTCGAGGTCGGTTTCCAGTTCGTGCCGGAATTCGCTGCTGGCCAGCACCACCCCCGCAAGGAAGGCCCCAAGCGCGGGCGACAGGCCCACCAGCATCATCAGGAAGGAAATCCCGACGACGATCAGCAGGGCCAAAGCGGTATACATCTCGCGCAGCTTGGCGGCGTGAATAAACCGGAAAACGGGGCGGGTGAAGAACACGCCGGTGATGATGATCCCGGCAATGGCACCCAAGGTGACCAGCGTGATGGCCCAGCCCGGCAGCCCCTGCACCAGTGAAATCGCCGCCTGTGCGGTTTCCGCACCATGACCTGCTGCCGCAGGACCATGCCCCGAGGCTGCCTCTGCCCCGTGGGCGGCATCCTCGGGGTTCACCGAGATCGATCCGTCCGGTAGCATTTGCGCAGGCAGCTGCGCCACAAGCAGCGGCAGGAACGCGAGGATCGGGATCACCGCGATATCCTGCGTCAGCAGCACCGAAAAGACGGACCGTCCGCCCGCCGTTTGCATCAAACCCTTTTCTGACAGGGTTTGCAGCACGATCGCGGTTGACGACAGTGACAGCGTGAGGCCGATCGCAATCGCCACACCCATCGGTTGGTCATAGGCCATCGCGATGCCCATCAGCGCCGCAGCGCTAAGCACGACCTGCATCCCGCCAAGCCCCAGCAGCCGGTGGCGCATGTTCCACAGGGCACGGGGTTCAAGCTCTAGCCCGATGAGGAACAGCATCATCACCACACCAAATTCGGCGAAGTGCTGCAAATCCTTGGTTTCCGATCCGACCAGCCCGAAGGCCGGCCCGATCAGGATCCCCGCGGCGAGATATCCCAGCACCGACCCCAGCCCCAGACGCGATGCGATGGGAACCGCAATCACCGCCGCAGCGAGATAGATCGAGGCTTGAAACAGGAAACCTTCCATAAGGGGCATACTTTCTTTGTGTCGGGCAGGCCCCGAGCGGGTCAATCAGGTGGGCAAGGGCCCGTCTCGTTTAAGCTGATCCATAACGATCTGGCTATGCACTTTTGCGACAGCACCATGGGGGAGCAGCACATCATGGATGAGGCGGTTCAGGCTGGGCAGGTCTGCACAATAGACGCGCAGCAAATAATCCGCATCCCCCGTCATCGTCCAGGCGCTAACGATTTCGGGGCGGGTGGCCAAAAGCCGCGCAAAACTGGCGGAATGTTCGGGGCCGTGGGTACCCAGATGGACCTGCACAAAGCCCTGTACCGTCAGCCCCAACCGTTCGGGGTTGAGCCGGGCCGTGTAGCCTTGGATATACCCTTCGGTTTCAAGCCGTTGCCGCCGCCGACCTGCTTGGGACGGGGATAGGTGCAGCTTCTCTCCCAACTCTTGAGCCGTGAGATGCGCGTTCTTTTGCAGTGCCGCCAGCAGGCGTTTATCGATATCATCTAATGTCATGCGGTATTCTCACATAGAATGATAAAACCATGCGTCAACCCCGCGCGAATAGCCAGTCACACTTGTATGTTTGCGCAAAGATAGCGTGGTTCCGGCGATAGACTGCGCACGAACGCTATCAAAGGAGCATCTCATGGGTCCGTTTCCGCATGACGCCGAAAAATCCAAAATCACCGATGAAAACCCGGCCGGCACCGACGGGTTCGAATTCGTCGAGTTCGCCAGCGCCGACCCGCAGGAGCTTCGCGATCTATTTACCCGTATGGGCTATGCCCATGTGGCGAACCACAAAACGCAGAAAATCGAACTCTGGCAGCAGGGGGACATCACATATGTGCTGAACGCCGATCCGGACAGCTTTGCCGCAGGCTTTGTGGCCGAACATGGCCCTTGTGCGCCGTCGATGGGCTGGCGGGTTGTGGATGCGCAAAAGGCGCTGGACCACGCTGTTGCTAAAGGGGCGGAGGAATATACAGGCGCAGGCAAGGTGCTGGATGTGCCCGCGATCAAGGGGATCGGCGGGTCGTTAATCTACTTTGTGGATCAGTATTACGACACGTCGCCCTATAACGAGGAATACGATTGGATCGCGCAATCCAAACCCGCTGGCGTAGGTTTCTACTATCTCGATCACCTGACGCATAATGTGTTTAAGGGGAACATGGACGTCTGGTTCAAGTTCTACGGCGATCTGTTCAATTTTCGCGAGATCCGATTTTTCGATATTGAAGGCAAGTTTACCGGCCTTACCTCGCGTGCGCTGACATCTCCCTGCGGCCGCATCCGTATCCCGATCAACGAGGATCGCGACGAGAAGGGGCAGATCGTGGCCTATCTCAAGAAATACAACGGCGAGGGGATCCAGCACATCGCCGTGGGCGCGCGGAACATCTATGATGCGACGGATGCCATTGCGGACAACGGGATGAAATTCATGCCCGGCCCGCCCGAGACCTACTATAAGATGAGCAAGGATCGCGTCACCGGCCACCAAGAGCCGCTTGATCGGATGAAAAAACACGGCATCCTTATTGACGGGGAAGGGGTCGTCGATGGCGGCGAAACCCGCATTTTGCTGCAGATATTCTCGAAAACTGTCATCGGGCCGATCTTCTTCGAGTTTATCGAGCGTAAAGGAGACGACGGTTTTGGCGAAGGGAACTTCAAGGCGCTGTTCGAGAGCATCGAGCAAGAACAAATCGACAGTGGCGAGTTGAGCGAAGCCTGAAACGACAGAAAGCCGCATCTTCGGATGCGGCTTTTTCATGTAGCGAGCAGTCAGATCTTGCGGGGCTTAGCCGCGCGGCATCTTGAGCACGACATCGCGCCCGCGGCGGTTATACCGCAATTCAGCCTCGCCAATCGCGGAGACGCGACCGCCATCCAGACGATCCCCGACGGCAACCTTCTGGTACCGCCCGTTGCTCAGCCGGATCAAGGCGCGGCGGCTTGAGGGTTTGCCGTACACCCCGATCAGATTGATTTGACGCAGTTTGATCGCATTTTTCACAGTTGCCTGCTTCGATACGGAGGCTTTCGACGGCACCGAAGGCTGTACTACCTGTGGCGTGACCGCAGCCGGCGCACTGGCGACCGTCACAGGCGCAGGCTGCGCCCGTTCGGCCCGACGTACGATGCGCGAAAAGTTACCGGGGCGCGTGTCAGGCCGCTTGGACACTTCTGTCGCGTATTGCGTCGCGTTGTTCACCGGCTCTTGCGGCAAGGCGGCTTTGATCGCGGCGGCGGCTGCCTCTGCTGCGGCGTCAACCTCGGCTTGTTTGGCTGCAGCGGCGGCCTTGATGACATCGGCGCTGCGCAGGGTTGGGCGGAATGCGGCAAGTTCGTTGCGGGTCACCCCACCCAGATTAGCGCGCTCGTTCTGTTCGGGCAGATCCTCGGGGCGCAGCTTGGGGCGAAAGCCGAGCAGGGCGGCAACAACCGTATCCTCAACCTCTTCCTCTTCGACCGCACCGGGGCGGGCGAGGGTCGCCGGGGGCACACGGGCCGGTTGCCCGGCGAAAACCAAAACCCCATCCGCGTTCAACGTGCCATTCGGACTTGGAACAACCAGACCACGATCATCCAGTGTGAACGACGTGCCTGCCGCCGCCGGAGGGGCCGAGCTGATATCGACCGTATCCCCGCCAAAGGACGCGAGCGTCGGCAGTGCAACAGCGTCATTCGAGGTGCTGACGGGATCGATGCTGGTCATGAACAGATCATCCAGCGTCACCATCGACGGCGCTTTTGGTGTCTTTGGCGCGATGGCCCAAATGCCGGTTGTCGCGTATTTCGCTTCGATTTCCTGCGCGGTCAGCTCGCGCGGTTGCAGCTGCTGTGGCACGAGCATCGCGTCCAAAACCGCACCGTCTTCATCGCTGAGCGTGGGATCAAGCGCGGCGACAGTGGTGTCAGCCGTAGTCTCGGGCCGGGCCTGCGGTACGATGGGGTCCTCGCGGCTTTCCGCCTGCTGTTTGACCACCGGCTCCGGTGGGGCAGAAGCGGTCTGCGTGGTGTCACGACCGCCAAAGAGCCGCGAAAGCGCTAACCCATCATCAAGGAAGACAGACGCCCAAGCTGCGACGCCCGCGAGGAACACCAGCAAAGCTGCGGTCAGGACCAGCCCCAGAAAGCGCGGCTTGCCTCCGATGGACTGCTCTTTGCGGGCCCCGAAAACGGTCATCTGGTCGACTTCGCTGGCCCCCGTGGCAAGGGCCTTGCCTGGAATGGGGGCCGCTTTTGCGGCAATTGGCTTGGGCGGAGGTGGTGTCGCGCGGGGCTTGCCGCGTTTCAGAAAGCCGAAAGGCGACGAGTTGGCGGGCTGTGTGTGTTTGGCACCGGTTAACGAACTGCTATCGGGGACCGGCCCGCCCGTGTGCGACAAGGGCTGCACGCTACCGCGCGCGGCGGCACCCGTGACGATAGGTGCGCTGCGTCGGCTGGAAAAATCCGCGGGGGCCTTCGTAGCGGCAGGTGCCGCGGGCGGGGCTTTGGACACGGCGGGCGCGGGCTTGGGTGTCGCTGCCACATTTTTTTCAACAGAAGGGGCGGCTGGTTTCTGTACCGCGGGTGCCGTTGCCTTGCCAGCTGACACTTCGGGCGTTTTGGTTTGGGCCGACACCTTGCTTGGCGGGGGCGTCACCGATGGGGACGCGGGTGCAACGCGAGGCGGGTCAAGCTTTGCCGCTTTGGGCGCGGGGGCACCTGCTGGTTTCTGGCTTGCAGGCTGAGGAGCATCAGCCGTCTTTGCTTCCGGCGTTGCGGCATCAGCCGCCGGAGCATCCGACGTGCTGTCACCCTCCTGCGACGCATCCGCCGTCACATCATCGGCTTTACCGGGGTTTTCCGCCTTAGCAGCCGTATCACCTTTCGGCGGCGAAGTATCCGCCGGCGGCAGCTCCACATCGCCCAGGATAACGAATGGCCCTTTGTCACGCTCCACAGAATCGCCCGGCTCCAACCATTTGGGGGCGGAGACTGTTGGGCCGAAAAACGCCTCGCCGGTAAAATCATGATCGTCGGACTGGGCGGCAAAGCTGACGGGGTGAAAACGATGCTCAGTCGCGAAGGCTTCGGCCTCGGTCAGTGTTTCGCGGGCGACGGCGGCGATATGCGTGCGGGGGCCGTCATTGCTGATGTCAAAGACCAAATCTTCGACGGCATAGGGCGTCGCGCCATCAAGGGCCACTTCGGCCTGTTCGCGCCGCGCCTGATCGCTAAGCCCTGCGGTGTCGATCGTCATGTATTTGATTTGATCGTTCGGAATCAGCAGCTTACTGCGCAGGCCGCTCGGCTCTAGCGCGGTGGCGGTGCTGCGCAAGGCGGCCAGTTGGGCGGCCATATCCTCCGCGTCGACGGACACTTCGCCCACCTGCCGCCATCCATCAGGGGCGCGATGCAGCAGGCGAATACCTTCGAAGGAGAGAGACAGTGCAAAATTGGGCTTCATTGGAACGCTTTTGACTAGAGGCATTGGGACGGTGGGACATTCGGATGGCAGCAGATTGCCAATACCATGCGGATCGCCTGCAAAACAGAGCGCCCGTTCACAGCAAAAGAATAGAGCAGTAGTTTGCTCATGAAAAGAGCGGAGCGCAGAGGAGGCTTGCGGCAACTTAGGCGGGAGGTCACATATGATGCCAAGGGATATCACAGTAAAAAAAGGTCATGAATATGCGAATGTTGAAAATTGCCGCGATCGTCTGTGCCGGTTTCGCGTCAGGGGCGCTGGCGCAACAAGCGCCGCAGGGGATCACCGTGAATGGCGAGGGCATTGTATCGCTTGCCCCTGATACCGCGACGATCCGGTTGGGCGTGAGCGAGCGGGCGGCCTCTGCTTCGGACGCAATGGCGCAGACTTCTGAAAAAGTGCGCGGCATTCTAGACCAATTGGACACATTGAAGATCGCGGGCCTCGACCGTCAGACCAGCGGACTTTATCTGCGGCCCGTCTATGACAACCGCCCCCGCGAAGATGCGTCCCCGGTGGAAGTATCGGGCTACGAGGCGGGCAACACTGTTAGTGTGACGGTTCGCGATCTAAGCAAACTTGGGCAATTGCTGGATGCGGTCGTGGCCGAGGGCGCGAATGATTTCAACGGCTTGCAGTTCGGCTTGCAGGATAATGCAGCGGCGCTGGCCAAGGCCCGAGAGAGGGCCGTTGAGGATGCGATTACGCGTGCGCAGCAGCTTGCAGAAGCCGCTGGCGTTAAGCTTGGTAAACTCACCAGCATGTCCGAATCGAGCCAGGGTTTCCGCCCGATGGAGATGCGGGGTGCCCAGATGAAAACTATGGATATGCCCATCGAGACCGGAGAGATCGACATCAGCGCGCAAGTCACGCTGCAGTTCGAAATCGCCGAGGCTGACTAACCCTCTGCTGCCTCGCGGCATTTGAAGGTTTGAATGGGTAGACAGACCCCCGCCAAAGGATTGCTTCGGCGGGGGTCTTTTATTGATCGTAACCTAAGACGTCGCTTTGGCCAGCGCTTGATCAAGATCGGCGATCAGGTCGGCGGCATCCTCTGTCCCGATGGAAACGCGCACAACATTCGCGCCGGCACCCGCGGCTTCTTGCTGCTCGGGGCTAAGCTGACGGTGCGTGGTGGAGGCAGAGTGGATGATCAGCGATCGGGTGTCGCCAAGATTTGCGACATGGCTGAAAATCTCCAACGCATTTACCAATTTGACGCAGGCGTCGTATCCGCCCTTCACCGCAAAGGTGAACAACCCGCCGGCCCCCTTGGGGCAAACGCTTTTCGCACGCTCGAAATAGGGCGAGGATTCCAGCCCCGCATAGGTGACATAGTCGACGCGGTCATCGTTCTCGAGCCAAGTCGCAATTTTCTGGGCGTTTTCTACGTGACGTTCCATGCGCAGCGAAAGTGTCTCTGTCCCCATCAGCGTGTAATGCGCAGCCTGCGGGTTCATTGTCATGCCAAGATCCCGCAAACCGATGGCGATGCCGTGGAAGGTAAAGGCCAAGCCGCCAAAGGTCTCGTGAAAGTTAAGACCGTGGTAAGCAGGTTCCGGTTGGCTTAGCGACGGGAATTTATCATTCGCGGACCAATCGAACTTGCCTGAATCCACAATACAGCCGCCTGTTACCGTGCCGTTGCCGGTCAGGTATTTCGTCGTCGAATGTACCACCAGAGTCGCGCCAAGTTCGATCGGGCGGCACAGGTAGGGCGTCGCCGTTGTGTTGTCGATGATCAGCGGAACGCCTGCCGCATCCGCCACGTCGGCAATGGCGCGTACGTCCATGATGTAGCCGCCAGGATTGGCAATGGCTTCGCCAAAGATCGCACGGGTATCGTCGTCAACCGCTGCTTTCACGGCATCAACGTCGTCAAAGTCGACAAACTTGCAAGACCAACCGAACCGTTTGATCGTTTGGCTGAACTGCGTCACCGTGCCCCCATATAGACGGGTAGAGGCGATAATATTTTTGCCCGGCCCCATCAGCGGGAACAATGCCATAATCTGTGCCGCGTGCCCGGAAGAGCAACATACGGCACCAACGCCCCCCTCAAGCGTGGCGATGCGTTCCTGCAAGACAGCAACGGTCGGGTTCGTCAGGCGGGAATAGATGAACCCCACCTCTTGCAGGTTGAACAAAGCCGCCGCGTGGTCCGCATCGCGAAACACATAAGCCGTGGTTTGGTAGATCGGCGTCTGCCGCGCACCGGTCGCCGGATCAGGTTTGGCCCCTGCGTGTATCTGCAGGGTATCAAAACCATAGTTGGGGCTATCTGTCATCGTTGTTCTCCCTAAAATTGTCTTCAATATGGTTAGGTGAACCGATGTGAACGCACAAGCTGTAGGTCGCTTCTGTCACGCTTAGGAGGTTGTTTGCCAACTCGGATGAAATGCGGTCGACGCTACCGCATCCAGTAGCCGTTTGATTTCAAACGATTCCGAATAGCCTGCTCTTTGCGCGGCAAGTTGTCCTGATCAAAGAGAGCCCGCGCCTTGCGACCGCGGCCTTGATAGACCATCCGCTTGATCGGCTCCGAACCCTTTAAAACTTTCTTCAGTTTATTTGGTGCTGCAATCGTTTCTAAAGTCTCAACGACGTGGTCCGGTTCGCGTGCGTAAAGCAAGGGCAGCAGGCGATAGTGGCAGCTAACAGACCCGTCGATCAGCCCGTCAGGCAAGGTATCGCGCGCCCCACCAAGCGCATGAATAACCAGCGGCAACGCGACTTGGTCAAGCCAAGGGTCAAAAGACTGCGCGCACAGCTCTTCCGGCGCGTCATCGCGGATCGCCAGCGCATAATGCAAAAACTTTTCACCAAATTCGTGAGGGCAGCGATAGAAAAAGAAGCCTGCGTTGAAATACAGATACCGTTGCCAATAGTCGTCGGGCTGAGACAGGTCGAGGCTGCTGTCAAAATCTAGGTCAAACTTGTCGTAAAGGGATTTCCACAGACCGGCGTATTGTGGTCCGTACAGCTGGGGAACAGGCCATGTGTTTGTGCGCCGCATGGATGCCATCGGGCGGTCAAAGTCGAAGGGGACCGACATCAGGTCGCCAGTGATCAACGTGTCCGTATCGAAGAAAACGAAGGGCTCAGCTTTTGGAAGCGCATTGAGCATTTCGATTTTATTTCCATATGGATAGCTCTCGCCGAAGTGCTTTGTGTCAAACGGGATCACCTCTGCGCCAAGATTGTGGAGCGCGCTGATAACATCGGGGTTCTTGATTCGTGGATCTCCCGACCAAAGCGGGCCGGGCTGCGGCTCCATCACATAGAGGTTGCCCGAAAAATGGGGGCTGTGGTGGCGCAGCGATGCGGCAAACAACAGAGCCTCATAAGCCAGCCGCCCGTGTTGCCCGACGATCGCGATGTTGAAAGCCTGATCCGGCCGGGAAGCATGGGACACGGGTCACCCCTATCATTTCGTATGCGTTCTAAATGCATAAGATGTGTCACAAATTCACATCGAAACACAATGTATCAAACGGCTGTGCCGCTATACTTATGGATAGTCGAAAAGGGGAAAGTGGTGGGCGACCCTGGAATCGAACCAGGCGTGCGTCTCCGCGAGGGAGTTACAGTCCCCTGCCACACCTTGCGGCCTGTCGCCCACTTTCACCCTGTGCATTGCACCGGATGTGAAGGCGTGATTACAAGCGGGCAGTATAGGCGTCAAGGCGAAAACCGGCGCGAAATGCAGGGAATTTTACCTTGCGATGAAAGATAGAAGGTTCGGCGATGAAAAAACCTAAGTGGGTTGTGCAAAAAGAGCAGGAAAAGAAGGCGGATGCGAACCAAACAGTTTGGTTGTTTGGCCTTCATGCGGTGCGCGACGCGCTGGAAAATCCCGCGCGTGAAAAGATTAAGCTGATGGTGACGCCGAATGCTCAGATCAAGCTGGAAGAGGCGATTGCCAAGGCCGGCATTGAGCCAGAGGTCGTTGATCCGCGAAAATTCCGCCCGCCGCTGGACCCCGGGTCGGTGCATCAAGGAGCCGTACTAGAGGTCAAACCGCTGAGCTGGGGGGCGCTCAAGGATGTCTGCATCGGGGCTGAAGCACCGCGCGTGTTGCTGCTGGATCGGGTGACAGACCCCCATAACGTTGGTGCAATTCTGCGGTCCGCAGAGGTTTTAGGTGCATCGGCGGTTGTGGGCATGCGTCATCACGCTGCGCCCGAGACCGGGGCGCTTGCGAAAACAGCGAGTGGCGCGCTGGAGCGGCAGCCGTATTTGCGTGTCCGGAACCTAGCCGATGCGATCAAGGAGCTTCAATTGATGGGGTATCTTGTTCTTGGTCTGGACGGCGAAGCCGATATGACCGTCGAATCTGCGCTGGAGGGGAAGCGCGACCGTCCGGTGGCGCTTGTGCTGGGGGCCGAAGGGCCAGGTCTGCGTGAAAAAACCAAAGAAACGGTCGATGCGCTGGTCCGAATCGACGCAGGGGGCGGGTTCGGTTCGCTAAACGTGTCAAATGCAGCGGCAATCGCGCTATATGCGTCGCGGGATCACAGCTGAGCATAATTGCATGAATTACCCGACAAAAATCGCGACATGCTGTTTTTGCGGCAGCAAGGCAGCGCTGACATTGGGGGCAGGGCGGCACGAGCTGGCTTGCGCACAATGCGGCGCACCATTGCATGATCTGAAACAAATTCCGCTCCCTCGCGATTCTGAAAAGCCCAGTACCAGTGGCAGGCCTGCGGCGGGGATGCGGAAATTTCCACGTGCCCAAGCGGCAGCTGCTATTCGCAAGCCTAAGCATCGAAAAGTGAAGAAAAAGAAAACCTGGACGACAAAGATCGCGAGTGAGGTCACGGATGTGATCGACGATATATTTGACTAGTTTACGCTACCAGAAGCGAGATTCGGCGGAAAATGGCTGGCGCATTCATCGTTTCTTCACGGATTTGTCACATGCTCTTTGAATGGAGCAAATCGTTCCTACCTATTGTGTATGACGGCGAGTTTGGAACTCTCGCCGATCACCTAACTGTCCCTCGTTCCATACCTTTGCGCCCTCACGTTTATCGTCGAGGGCGCTTTTTTTGAACCGTTAGAGGTTTAGTAAGAAGCATGACCTACACCGATACCCAATTGAAAAATATTCTGACGCAGACGAAGCGTATCGCGGTCGTGGGGGCTTCGTTGAACCCGGTTCGGCCAAGCTATTATGTCACGCGATATTTGAAGACCAAGGGCTACGATATTGTTCCGGTAAATCCGGCGCATGCGGGGAAGACACTATTGGGGGTAACGGTGGTTTCGCAGCTGTCAGACATTGAGGGTGGCGTTGACATGGTCGATATTTTTAGACGGTCAGAGACTGTGCCAGAAATCGTTGACGAGGCATTACAGGTGTTTCCTGATCTGGCGACGATCTGGATGCAAATCGGGGTGCAGCATTCTGAAGCTGCCGCAAAAGCGGAAGCAAAGGGCGTGACCGTTATTCAAAACAGATGCCCGAAGATTGAATATCAGCGCCTTTTCGGCGAATTGCGCATGGGAGGCTTTGCAACGGGAATAATCTCCAGCAAGCTTTGACCCCAGTTTGCTACGCGTCAAGAAATATACTGTGGTAAACGTGCCCCGTGTTAGCGGGCGGCTTTTTCAGCGAGGCCACTTTGCGCCTGTCGGCGGCTCAGTTCATCCAGTACATCTGACAGCGCGACGTCGCGGGATGCGAGCATGACAAGCAGGTGGTACAGCACATCTGCGGCTTCCGACGTCAGGCCAGCTTTATCGTCCTTCACGGCCTCGATGATCGCTTCGACCGCTTCTTCACCGAATTTTTCGGCGCATTTCTCGGGACCTTTTGCCAAAAGCTGCGCCGTCCAACTGCTTGATGGATCAGCAGTTTTTCTTGATTGGATTGTTTCAAATAGATCGTCGAGCGTCATGAGAGCCTCATTGGGATACCGGCATCAGCCATGTGTTGTTTCGCCTGAGCGACCGTAAATTCGCCGAAGTGAAAGATCGAGGCTGCGAGCACCGCTGAAGCGCCGCCCTGAACGACGCCATCGACAAGATGATCCAGCGTTCCGACACCGCCAGAGGCGATGACAGGCACAGAAACCGCGTCGGAAATCGCGCGCGTAAGCGGAATGTTAAACCCTTGCTTGGTACCGTCTCGATCCATGGAGGTAAGCAGAATCTCTCCTGCGCCTTTCACTGTGACCGTCTTTGCGAATTCGACTGCATCTATGCCCGTGGGTTTGCGGCCACCGTGGGTAAATATCTCCCATTTCCCGGGGGCGACGGTTTTCGCATCGATGGCACAGACGATGCACTGGCTGCCGAATTGGTCTGCTGCCTGCGCAATAATGTCCGGATTAGCCACCGCGGCAGAGTTGAAGCTGACCTTGTCGGCGCCAGCCAAAAGCAGGGCGCGAACATCTGCAACGGTGCGTACACCGCCGCCAACAGTAAGCGGGATATAGCAGTGTTCGGCTGTGCGTGTGACCAGGTCGAACATGGTACCACGGTTTTCGTGCGTGGCGTGGATATCAAGGAAACAAAGCTCGTCCGCCCCTGCAGCGTCATATGCGATCGCTGCGTCAACCGGGTCACCGGCATCGCGCAAGCCAACAAAATTAACGCCTTTGACAACGCGACCATCGGCGACATCGAGGCAGGGAATAATACGGGTCTTAAGCATGTCTTCTTTCTCGCGACGGGGCAGCGGAAAAAACCGTTGGAGGGCTGTCTGCCCTCCAAACCACCCGAGGATTTGAAACCATTTGGAAACTCAGGCGAGGGCCTTCAAAGCTTCGCTCAGGTCGATCGCGCCATCATAAAGCGCCCGGCCGGAAATGGCACCGGATATCACGCCAGTTTCTTTCAACGCCTCAAGGTCAGCAAGGGAGCTGACGCCCCCGGAGGCGATGACAGGAATATTGACGGCACGCGCCAAAGCGGCGGTGGCGTCAATGTTTGGACCGCCCATGGCCCCGTCTCGCATGATATCGGTGTAGATCAGCGCCGCGACACCTTCATCTTCGAAAGATTTAGCGAGATCTGTAACCATTACATCGGTTTCCTCAGCCCATCCCTTGGTTGCCACGCGACCATTTCTGGCGTCAATGCCGACCGCGACCTTGCCTGGAAAAGCACGCGCTGCTTCACGCACCAAAGCGGGATTTTCGACCGCGACAGTGCCCAGAATGACGCGTGCCAGACCCTTGTCCAGCCAAGCTTCGATCGTCGCCATATCGCGAATGCCGCCTCCCAACTGGGCGGGGACGTTGCAAGACTTCAAAATCGCTTCCACCGGGGCGGCATTGACCGGCGTCCCTGCGAAGGCACCGTTCAAGTCCACCAAGTGAAGCCAAGTGCAGCCCGCATCCACAAACTCACGGGCCTGCGCCGCGGGGTCATCGTTGAAAACAGTGGATTTTTCCATGTCGCCGTGCACAAGACGAACGGCTTGGCCGTCTTTAAGGTCAATAGCGGGGTAGAGGATCATAGTGTTGCCCTTGGCATTGGGGGAGTTGGTTTCAATTGCCACGGCGGGCGGGTTTTTGCAACGCGGCAGAGGTGTCCCCTACGTCAAGCTTGCCTGAATCGTCGTATTCGCTTCAATCTGAGAGCATATCGGGAGGATATATCATGAAAAGAACGATTATTGCGGCCATCGTTGGCATTGGTTTTGCAGGAACAGCCATGGCTGCTGACCCGGCGGTTGGCGTTTGGAAAACGCAACCGGATGACGGGGCTTATGCGCATGTCAAAATGACCCCCTGTGGTGGGGCGATCTGCGGCACGATTCAGCGGACGTTCAACGCGTCGGGCGAATATAAGTCTGAAAATATCGGCAAGCAGTTGGTCATCGACATGAAACCTGACGGGAGCGGCAAATATGCAGGTAAGGTTTGGCGACCTTCAAACAACAAAATCTACATCGGCAAGATGACCGTCGCCGGTAACAGCCTGAAACTGTCGGGCTGTGTCGCGGGCGGGTTGCTGTGTTCAAAGCAGGACTGGCAGCGGGTCCAGTAAGCTTCATTTCCATCCCAAATGAGTGGGATTTGCGCGAATCGGGACGCGGGTGTAGAATATGCCCGCGCCTTGGTTTTTTGGTGCGTTGCTAAAAAGCTGTAAGGCATGTGTCGCTTGGGGGAGTGATACGATGTTTTTAACAAAATATATTTTCTTTGCTGCTATTTTTGCAGCTTCTTCGACGACTGTATTTTCTGATGTAGTTGAAGGTGTCTGGAAATCTGCGCCGGATGTTAACGGATTGGTTGTTCACGTGCGGGCGAAGCCCTGCGGCCCTGCGTTATGCGGGACCGTCGAGCGTGCCAAGGATCGGCGTGGATATGACAAACGCTCTACAGCGGTTGGGAAACGGGTCTTCTGGGATATGAAGCCGCAACCAGACGGGAGCTATGTCGGCACGTTGCTGGAGCCTTCTGCCTCAAAAAAACATAAGGCGAAGATGTTGGTCGACGGCAATGCGATGCGGTTACAGACCTGCACAGGAAATGCTTGCGACGAAATGATCTGGACCCGCCTTCGATAGAAGGCGGTGCCTGGTTCAGGGGTGCCAGTTCAGAAAGTTCGCAATCATACGAAGGCCGGTTGTCTGGCTTTTTTCTGGGTGGAATTGCATGCCGATCATGGTGTCACGGCCGATAACAGCAGTGACGTCACCAGCATAATCGACATGCGCCAACCGCTCGGCCTCATCGTGTACATCCATATGGTAACTATGGACAAAATACGTGTGATCCCCGGTTTCGATTCCGTCGAAAACGGGGTGAGGGTGGTCTATGACAAGGTCGTTCCATCCCATATGCGGTACTTTTAGGGATGGGTCGCGTGGCGTGATCTTGGTCACTTCGCCACTGATCCAGCCCAGGCCTGCTGTGTCTTCATACTCGCGCCCCATGGATGCCATCAACTGCATGCCCACACAGATTCCGAGGAAGGGGCGGCCCTTGTCGACGGCGGATTCAACCATGGCTGCGTATATGCCGCTTTGGCCTTTCAGCGCGGCCATGCAGGAGGGGAATGCGCCGTCGCCGGGCAGGACAAGGCGGTCGGCGCGCGCCACGACATCGGCGTCAGCAGTGACCACCACATCGCCAGCATTACACTCACGCGCCATCCGTTCGAACGCCTTATGCGCCGAATGCAGGTTGCCCGATTCGTAATCGATAATCGCAGTTAACATCGTTACAGCGCACCCTTGGTCGAGGGGATATCAGAAGATTTCCGAGGGTCGGTTTCTACCGCTTCGCGCAGGGCGCGGGCGACAGACTTAAAGACGGCCTCGGCGATGTGGTGGCTGTTCAGGCCATGCAGCATATCAATGTGCAAGGTGATCCCGCCATGCGTGCTGAGCGCCTGGAAAAACTCCCGTACCAATTCGCTGTCGAAATTCCCGATTTTTGCAGTCGGCAGGTCCACATTCCAGATCAAGAAAGGCCGCGCCGACAGATCAAGCGCGGTACGCACCAAGGCATCGTCCATTGGGAGCAGGCACGCGCCGTATCGGCGAATGCCGCGTTTGTCGCCCAATGCGGTGCTTAGCGCTTGGCCCAGCGTGATCCCCACGTCCTCGACGGTGTGGTGATCATCAATGTGAAGATCGCCGTTTGCGCTGATTTTCATATCGATCAGCGAATGACGCGCCAGTTGATCCAGCATATGATCGAAGAACCCGATGCCCGTGTGGTTGGCGTAGGACCCTGTCCCGTCGAGGTTGATTTCGACGCTGATCTCGGTCTCTGCGGTCGAGCGATTGATGGTGGTCTGGCGCATATGATTATCTCCGTCTTTCGGGCTCTTATAGCAGGGCAGGCCGTCGCGCCAAGACAAAGCGTTTCGCTGCCGATCGGTCCCAATCAGCGATTGCGGCTGTTGCCCCCTTATGTCAGCTTGGACGTGTTGTAACCAGCCTAAGGCCTGTCCATGTCTACCTGCGTTTTTATCCAGATCCGGTGCCGGCCCGGCAGTACGTATCGCGTTGCCGAAGAGGTCGCGCTGCGGGAAATACACTCCGAGCTGTATTCAACCTCTGGTGATTACGATCTTTTGATGAAGCTCTATATTCCTTCGGGAAAAGATATTGGGGTTTACATCAACGATAACCTTCTGGACATCGAAGGGATTGAACGTTCGCTTACAACGATGACGTTCAAAGCGTTTTGAGGCTCCTGCTTTCTGCGCTTCTTTGCGGATCTGTTCTTTGGGGGCCAGCGCATGCGCTTACCTATGAAGGGGAAGAGGCCGCGGCGCTGCGCTGCGCCAATATGATCGCCTATACGGCGGTAACACTGGCGCGTGCGGACATGATCGGTGAGGATGAAAAGACCATCATGCTGGGCGTGACGGTCCTGATCCTAGAACGCCATGTGAGCGGCACGCGGGCGCAAAAGAAAGCGGCCATGGGTAAAATGCGCGACCGCCGCTCGATCGATCAGACGCTAGAGGATTACCGCAAACATGCGGCGCAGTGTCTGGTGCAATTCCCGATCAACTAGGATCAGGCGGCAGCGCATTTGCTCGCATAGCGCATTTCAGCCCGCGATAGCGCCCGTTCGAAGGTCTTTTTCACCCGTTGGGTCCGGTTCGCATTCGGCGCAATCGGCGTGCCGACTGACAGGCTGATGCTCTCTTGCTTCAGATCATCGCTTAGCAAGTTCAGCGCATCCAGCTTGGCCTGTAGGCCAGCCTCCATCCGGTCCCATTCGGGCAGGTTCGGGTCGCGCGTAATACACAGGAAGGCACCGTTGCCTTCGTAGGACATCAGCAGATGGGGGCAAGTGATTAGGTCGGTCAGGGTTTCTGCCACGCTGGTGAGGATATGAAGGAACCCCTGTTGTGACGTTTCTTCGAAAATACGTTCCGCGTCATCAATCGACACGCCGAAAACCTGATAGTTGTCCAGTTCGCTCCGATCGAGCTGCGTAATGTAGTTTCCAAGGGAGAATGACAGGATCAGCCTGCCGACATTCGCCAAAAAGACCTTGTCGGCCAGTGTGATATCTTCAGCTACCTGTGTGCCTTCTTTGGACAGGTCGCTCGCGTCGATGCGCTTGATGGTCTTGGACGACACCAACAGGCGTTCGGCCACGCGAATGCGGTTGTAGATGTCCTTCAGGTTAAATGGCTTGGCGATGTAGTCATTCGCACCGGCGGCAAACGCTTTCTCGATAGAGATCGAATCTCGTCTTCGCCGTCAGCATCAATATCGGTTTGTCCTCATACCCGGGGACAGTGCGAATTCTTCGGCAAAGCTCGATCCCGTCCATTTCCGGCATATCGACGTCCAGCAGCATGCAATCGAATGGCACCTTCTGAGCTTTGATCATGTCGAGCGCTGCCGGACCCGAAGGGGCAGTGTGCAGATCGTTCAGGTCTGCCTGTTCAAACATCGCGGGAAGGAGTTCTAGAATGAATGGATCATCGTCGACTGCTAGAATTTTCAATGTGGTCTCCTTCCAAGATTTGCTTCGGGGCTCCGAGGCAACCTATGTCGAACTCCCTAAACGATAGTGAACAAAACCGGCAACAATATGACTTTTTAAAAAATTCACCCTGTGCGGGAACTATGGGCATTTGTGGCACGAAGGTGAATAGATAAACGTTAACGTCGGAAAACTTCATGGCGCTGATGCCGTAAAATCGGCATAATTTTCGTCTATTCGTCGCGAATACGCCTAGCTCAACGGATCCATGTAATGAAAACCACTGTTCTAACGATTTCCCTCGCCGCTGCCGTTCTTGTTTCAGGATGTGCTGCGCCCACTGCCGATCGCGTTGCCCAATTCGACCCTTCGTCCGGCACGCTAAGCTTCAAAGAAAACCGTGAGAACGACGCCGGTATGGTGGAGCAAACCGCCGCGCTTGACGCGTTGATGCGCGATATTGTCCGCAACTCCACAATCAAGCATGCCGCGGTTGGTGCCGCGGTGGGCTGCGGTATCTCGGTGCTTGCCGCATCCGATGCCTCGGGCTGCCTACGAGCCGCTGCGGCCGGTGGCGTTGTTGGTGCGGTGAGCGGGAATCTCGCTGGCAAACGAGAAGTCGCCCAACGGATGGAGCTGGTTTCCGCGAATGACCTCGTGCGCAGTATCCGCAAGTCCAATGACCAGCTGGATGATATCACGACACATCTTCCCCAGATGCTCGCACAGCAGCAAGAAGATGTGGCGACGTTGAATCAGCTCAAGGCCTCAGGGGCGATTTCGGAGGATGCTTATGACGCGCAGCTTGCCGATATACGCACCAGCCGCGCAGAGGTCGCCGAGGCGTTGGTTCTGTCGGCCGACCAGGCGAAGCTGGCGCAGAACAACCTGGCCGAAGCGGCCGATCAGGGTCAAACCGGTTTGGAGTGGCACATTCGCGCCATCGAGCAGATGGAGCGTGAAACACTATCAGCACGTTCGACGATATCTCTTCTTTAAGCGGAAAATAATTGCGTCACCGGCGTTTGCTGTATGGCGGTCGTGTTCATAGTGCCATCATTCGAACAGGTATAAGCCGACGCAGGCGGGTGCTTTCAGCGCCCGCTTTTTCTTTTGATCACAACGGTATTTGACTGACGTTAGGCGTCGGCAGAAACTCGTTCGTTGCCATATTGAAACATGCTCTGTGTTTGGCTCTGACGCACGCGGCTGGGGCGTTTGATCCACCTCATCAGCGATGATCCGCAAGGACAGGCAGAGCGCGTAGAGCCTCGCGAGTATCCACTTGCCCCAGCTTCGTTGGTACAGGCCTGAGACACCTCAGGTGCTCTCGCGAGAACGGGGGAGGGGGTATCGGGCCTGTTTGTGCTGCTGCCCTCAGAGAGAGGCCTAGGGAACCCTTGTAGGTCGCAGAGTGAGGACATTCAGCGGTGAAAGCTTTGTCACGTGCCGCTTGGGCGTATCATTGTGGCGACAGTATATTTTGCGCCGTAGCCGTGCCTGCTTCAACCCTGATCAGAGTGCTAGACTGGGCACCAATGAACGGACCGTTGTCCGAACTGGTAAGTGTGCTGGCCCTTTGCAGGCCTGTGAACAGCATCATTGTTACAGGGGCCCGGAACAGCAAAAGGCCACCCGAAGGTGGCCTTGCTGTCCTGCTGGGTAAGCAGAGAACCAGTTGGAGCGGGCGAGGCGATTCGAACGCCCGACCCTAACCTTGGCAAGGTTATGCTCTACCCCTGAGCTACGCCCGCATCCTCTGGTAGGGCGTGGAATACCCATAGCGGCGGTGAGCCGCAAGAGGAAAAATAGCATTTTCCGAAATTAATTTCAGACAATTTTGGAAAGCCCTTATTTTACTGGGGGACGCGGTAAGATTTCGGCTAACCGTCGATAAACATTCGTCTTTATGAAACTGTACCGAGAGCCCGGGTAGAACGAAAAAAGGCCCCAACCGCCGTTGGAGCCTCTCATTTCAATGGTGTGCTAGCTTAGTGGCTAGGCTGTTTGTCCCATTCTTCCTGCTTGGGAAGAATTTCGAACGTATGCTCTGGTGGGGGGCTTGCCAGCGTCCATTCCAGAGTGTCCGCATATTCGTTCCAAGGGTTCGCAGCTGAGCTGCGGGCCCCACGTGTCAACGTGTAGAACATAACACCGAAGAAGAAGATAAAGGACGCAAAGCTGAGGAACGCGCCGATCGACGACCACAGGTTCCAATATGCAAAAGCATCAGGGTAATCGATATAGCGACGCGGCATGCCCTGACGGCCCAGGAAGTGCTGTGGGAAGAACGTCAGGTTCGCGCCAATGAACATCGCCCAGAAGTGCAGCTTGCCAGCCCATTCAGGATACATGCGGCCCGTGAACTTCGGCAGGTAGAAATAGATACCGGCGAAGATCGCGAAGACGGCACCAAGGCTCATCACATAGTGGAAGTGCGCAACCACATAGTATGTGTCGTGGTAGTAGCGGTCCACAGCTGCCTGCGAGAGAACGATACCTGTCACACCGCCAACGGTGAAAAGAAACAGGAAGCCGAAGGCCCACAGCATAGGTGTTTTGAATTCAACCGAACCACCCCACATGGTCGCAATCCAGCTGAATACCTTAACGCCCGTCGGCACCGCGATAACCATGGTGGCCAACATGAAGTAAGCTTGTTGGTTCAGAGACATGCCAACGGTGTACATGTGGTGCGCCCAAACGACGAAGCCCAATGCGCCAATCGCGATGATCGCCCAAACCATCGGAAGATATCCGAAGATAGGCTTGCGGCTGAAGGTCGCGATGACGTGGCTGATGATGCCGAAGCCTGGAAGAATAATGATATACACTTCGGGGTGACCAAAAAACCACAGAATGTGCTGATACAGAACCGGATCACCACCGCCTGCTGGGTCAAAGAATGCGAATCCGAAGTTGCGATCCATCAAAAGCATGGTGATGGCACCGGCCAAAACGGGCAGGGACAGAAGGATCAACCAGCTTGTAACAAAGATGGACCAGCTAAACAGCGGCACTTTGAACAACGTCATGCCAGGGGCGCGCATGTTGAGGAACGTTGTGATCATGTTGATCGCACCCAGGATCGACGATGCGCCGGAGACGTGCACAGCGAAAATCGCGAAATCCATCGACATGCCGCCTTCACGAACAGAGAGCGGCGGATAGAGAACCCAGCCCACACCTGACCCAAGCTGGCCGCTGCCGCCGGGTGTCAGCACGGAGCAGACTGCAAGCGTTGTGCCGCCGACATATAGCCAGAAAGAGAGGTTGTTCATCCGCGGGAACGCCATGTCAGGCGCGCCAATTTGCAATGGCATCAAATAGTTACCGAAACCACCGAACAAAGCGGGAATAACCACGAAGAACATCATCAAGATGCCGTGCGCGGTAATCAGAACGTTCCAAAGGTGGCCGTTTGGCGTACAGGTCGCTGCGCTATCAGCGATAAACCGCGCGCCTTCCATACACATATATTGCACGCCTGGGTGCATAAGCTCCAAGCGCATATATATGGTGAAACATACAGAGATGAAGCCAACGAGGGCCGAAACAATCAGGTACAAGAGCCCGATGTCTTTGTGGTTTGTGGACATGAACCAGCGCGTGAAAAATCCGCGCTCGTCGTGATGGTCTTGCCCGTGAATGGCTGCGTCTGCCATGCGGTGCCTCCTGAGATTGGGTTGTCAACTCACGCCCCGACAGGGGGCGCGCATTGAATTAAGGTTCGTTCTAGTGCGGCTTGCCAATATGGGCAATGGCCGCCTTTGACGCAGGGCACGAAAAAAGACAGATCATTTATCAAACTGTGTCGGAGGCGCACAGCCTTGTAGTGACGGGGGTAGGAGGTGTCAGAAGTGCTCATCATGCTGGATGACATACGCCTTTAGCGATGAAGAAACCGTAAAGCCGCGGCGGAAATAGCACAGGCGCAGTGAAACGTTTGAGCGGCGAGGTACATTATTCGTCTTTGGGCGCGTATTCAGACAGCGGAGGGAAAACCGTGTCGAACTGCGCTTTCAGGGCGATATCAACGTCTTCCATCGTAACTGGCAGGCCAAGGTCAACTAAAGACGTAACGCCATGTTCTTGGATCCCACAGGGGACGATCCCGGAAAAATGCTCAAGATTTGGATCAACATTTATGCTGATTCCGTGAAAGCTGACCCATTTTCTAAGTCGGATACCGATCGCCGCGATTTTATCTTCGCGAATGCCACCCTGCGCCGTGAGCGGTTTCTCGGGACGTTCCACCCAGACGCCGACGCGCCCCTCCTTGATCTCGCCTTTGATGGTAAAGCTTGCAAGGGTCGCGATCACCCAATGTTCAAGGTCTTGAACAAAACGTCTGACGTCCCGGCCGCGTTTACCGACGTCCAGCAACACATAAACAACCCGCTGCCCCGGCCCATGGTATGTGTACTGTCCGCCGCGGCGCGTTTCATATACCGGAAACCGCTTGGGGTCGGTCAAATCTTCCGATTTTGCTGAGGTGCCGGCAGAATATAGCGGAGCATGCTCTACAAGCCAGACGCATTCATCGGCATTCCCCGCGGCGATAAGGGACGCGCGTTCCTCCATCCATGCTTCGGCTTCCCGGTAATCGACAAGGCCCTTGGAGGTGATCCATTCAACCATTCTGTGCGCACCGTTGAGCCGAGGTAAACGAGACAGTCATTCCGCGGCGCTTACCTCTTGAATTACTTTTTGGATAATTTGCACATAATTATCGACACCCTGCGCACCGGTCACAAGGTATTTGCCCGCGAAGATCATTGAAGGCACGCCAGAAATCCCCTGCGATGTCCAAACCGACTGGCGTTCGCGAACACGTTCTACATGGCTGCCGCTGTCGAGAACGTCCTGCGCAGAACTACGATCCAATCCGACATCTGCAGCGACATCAACGAGGACACTATGGTCTGAAACATCCAATCCCTTCGTAAAATGTGCTTCAAACAACGCAAGCTTAAGTGGGTGCTGCAGGTTCTGATCTTGAGCCCAATCCAGCAATTGGTGTGCAGCAAAGCTGTTGACGATGCGGCTATCGGCGTTGAAATTGAAGTCGATTCCAAGTTCGGTGCCAAGCTGCACAAGATGCGCACGGTTTTGCGCCGATTGCTCAGGCGATGCACCATATTTTTCGGCAATATGTTCGGTCAGGTTCTGTCCTTCGGGGCCCATTTGGGGGTTAAGCTCGAAAGGGTGCCAGCGGATGAACGCGCCGATATTCAAGGCGGCTAACGCCTGCTCTAGCTGGCGGTACCCGACAATACACCAAGGGCACATCACGTCAGAAACGATGTCAATCTGCAGGGCAGGGGGATCTGTGGGCGCTTGGGTCATATTGTTCCTCGATTCATATCCTCCTTTAAGTTTACGTCTTCGCACTGTTTTTCAAGCCACCCCGCCCGATTGAATGATAAATCACACGAATCTGAACAACGACTTAATCTGCGCAATTTTGCTCTTCACTTTGTGAAAGAGTTTGTCTAAACGACCCTCACCAACCATGGCGTGCGGTCGTGGCGGAATGGTAGACGCGCAGCGTTGAGGTCGCTGTGGGGTAACACCCGTGAGAGTTCGAGTCTCTCCGACCGCACCACTGGTTGTATCCTTCAAATCATCTTCGAAAGACATGGGGTCCCGGGGCGCGAGCGCCCCGAAGTATCTTTATGCATCAAGCGCTTGGCTTAAGTCGCGTTTTAGATCTTCGATATCTTCAATCCCCACCGATAAACGCAGCAACCCTTCGGGAATCCCGGTGTGGGGTTCGATCGTGTGGCGGTGTTCAACAAGGCTTTCGACCCCGCCCAAAGACGTTGCGCGATGAAAAACTTCCAGCTTACCGACAACCTCCAGCGCCGTTGCGCTGCCACCCTTTACAATGCAAGACAAAAGCGACCCAAATCCTTCCGACATTTGCCGCGTCGCCAAATCGTGGCCCGTATGTGAGGCAAGACCCGGATAAAGAACCTTTTCAATCTTCGGGTGAGTTTGCAAAAATTCTGCCAATTCCATGGCGTTACACGACATTTGCTTGGCGCGCAGGGGCAGGGTGCGCATCCCGCGGACCAGCAACCATGCTTCAAACGGGCCGATAACCGCGCCTGCATCATGCCGGTCCGCTTTGATATCTTCCCACACGCGGCCCGTGACGTCATTGGTCGCCAGAACGCCCGCCAATACGTCCGAATGTCCATTAATGCCCTTTGTGGCAGAATGCATTACAACGTCGGCACCGTGTTTAAGCGGCTGTTGCAGAATCGGCGTCGCGGCCGTGCTATCCACCACGAGCAGCCCACCCGCGCTATGCACCGCATCAGCCGCAGCTTGGATATCGACCACGCGAAGCCACGGGTTTGATGGCGTTTCGATGAGCGCCAAGGTTGGTCCAAAGCTCTCGCAGGCGGCCGCAAACGCCGCCTTGTCAGAGGCTTCGACCTCTCGCAGTTCAATGTCACGCCGGGTGCAGAAATCCCGAATCCACTTGGTGGTACCCCAGTAAATTTGGCTTTGCACCAGCACGCGCCCGCCATTTGGGACGGTACGGAAGACGGCGGCAAGCGCTGCCATGCCTGACGGGAACAGCAGCAATTCTTTCGCCCCCTCCAGTTGAGAGAGCACTTTTTCTGCAACGCGTACAATATCGCTCTGATCGCGCAGATAGATGTTGTCTGCACGCAGCGGTTGGTATGCTTCATCCCGCAGATAGGTCGTGGCCATAGGCAGCGCCGGGACCACCCCGCCGGTTTGCGCATCAACCGCTCCCGCTGCTTGGGCAGCAATCGTAGCGGGGCTTAAGCGAGACGTATCAGACATTTCTTAGCGATTCCCTAATGGCGTAATATATTCAATTTGCGGCACCTTTGCCTGTCCGAAGGTAAACTGCCAGACCAGAATGGGACAAACCCGCCTCTTCTTCATTTTGCTCTGAAAACTCCCGCCGGAGGCGCCTATCGGCGAGGCAGCAAGCGTCGCTGCCTTGGTGGCGCAAGGGTTCAGACTTGTTCTTTACCCCCCCGCGGTCTATCCCGCGCGTACATCAAAACACCCCAAAACAAAGGTATCACCACATGATTCCCCGTTATTCCCGCCCCGAGATGGTTGCGATCTGGTCCCCCGAAACCAAGTTCCGCATCTGGTACGAGATCGAGGCGCATGCCTGTGACGCCATGGCCGACCTTGGGGTGATTCCGCGCGAAAATGCGGAGGCGGTTTGGAAAGCCAAAGATGTCGAGTTTGATGTCGCGCGCATTGACGAGATTGAAGCCGTTACAAAACATGACGTTATCGCCTTTTTGACCCATTTGGCCGAACATGTGGGCAGCGACGAGGCGCGTTTTGTGCATCAGGGGATGACCTCTTCTGACGTATTGGACACCTGCTTTAACGTGCAATTAACCCGCGCAGCTGATATTCTGGTCGAAGATATGGGCTTGCTGCTGGCCGCGCTGAAACGCCGTGCCATGGAACATAAAAATACTGTGCGCGTCGGGCGCAGCCACGGGATCCACGCTGAACCCACAACGATGGGCCTTACCTTTGCGCGCTTTTATGCAGAGATGGACCGCAACCTGACGCGGCTGAAAACGGCACGCTCCGAGATTGCTACGGGTGCGATTTCCGGCGCTGTGGGGACGTTTGCGAATATCGATCCGCGGGTCGAGGAACATGTCTGCGAAAAGCTGGGCCTGTCGCCCGAACCCGTGAGCACGCAGATCATCCCCCGTGACCGTCACGCGGCATTCTTCGCAGCACTTGGTGTGATCGCCAGCTCTATCGAGAACGTTGCGACCGAAGTGCGGCATATGCAAAGGACCGAAGTCTTGGAAGGGGCTGAGTTTTTCTCGGCGGGTCAGAAGGGGTCTTCGGCGATGCCGCACAAGAAAAACCCTGTGCTCACCGAGAACCTGACCGGGCTGGCCCGTACAATTCGCATGGCTGTGATTCCAGCGATGGAAAACGTCACCATGTGGCATGAACGCGATATCTCCCACTCCAGCGTGGAGCGTGCGATCGGCCCCGACACCACCATCACCCTTGACTTCGCGCTGCACCGTTTGACCGGCGTCATCGACAATATGCTGATTTATCCTGACAACATGCTCGCAAATATGAACAAGTTTAGCGGTCTTGTAATGTCGCAACGTGTCTTGCTCGCGCTCACGCAGGCCGGCGTGAGCCGCGAAGACAGCTACAAGCTGGTTCAGCGCAACGCCATGAAGGTCTGGGAAGACGGCAAGGATTTCAAGACCGAGCTGCTGGCTGACGAAGAGGTTCTGGCCGCACTAAGTGCAGAAGAGATCGAAGAAAAATTCGATCTGGGTTACCACACCAAACATGTTGATACGATCTTTAAGCGCGTCTTCAAGGACTGATACACGCGCAGGCATGCAGGGCTGCATCGCTTGACGGCGGTGCAGCCTTTTTGATTCAAAAGCTGCGTATTCCGGCCCTATCTCGCGCCATATCGTGACGTTAGGCTGGAACCTAATGCTTTACCTATGGCGCGGATCGTCTAACATCAGCCGTGTATTTTGTTCAGGAGTGTTTGAGTATGCGTGTTGTGTTTGCGTCCATCCTGTCATTGGCTATGCCTTTCGCGGCCTTTGCCGCTGGTTCCAATGATACGCCCCCACCCAAGCCCGTTGTGAAGTGCGAAGAAGGGCAGGTGTATGACAAGAAGTCAAAGACCTGTATCGATGCAAAGGATAGCCGGCTAACACCGGATGACCTTTATCAAACTGTTCGTGAACTGGCCTATGCAGGGGAATATTCGGATGCGCAGATCGTACTTGCCGCTATGCCTGAGCACGACGATCGTCGCTTGACCTACATGGGGTTCACGACGCGCAAAATGGGCGACCAAGCTGGCGGAATGGCGTTCTATGCGCGTGCGCTGTCAGCCAACCCTGCGAATGTTCTCGCGCGGTCCTATCGCGGGCAAGCTTTGGTAGAGCAGGGCGATATCCCCGAAGCTTTGGCCGAACTTCGTGCCATTCGCGCGCATGGCGGGGCAGGGACATGGGCCGAAACCTCCTTGCGGACAGCGATCGCAACCGGTCAGACGTTTAGCTATTAACCAGCCGCTGTTGCATCCGGTGGCGCATTGCCGCCTGGGTGAAACACGCTTGTTGCGCGGGGCCCTGCGCGTTATGAACGGCAGGCCCCGCCCCTTAGGGGCGCTTTTCCTTGCAGGCAGATGCGCATGGCCAGTCCCAAATATCCCAAGAACGTTCGATTTAGCCGACGTGCAGGGCACTACCTGACCAATGCCTTTATCGTCGGCCTTATTCGACTGGCCTTGGTGCTGCCCTATAAAACGCGCATAGCGTTCGTCGGCTGGGTTGTTCAACATGTGATCGGGCCGGTAGCAGGATATCGGGCGCGGGCGCTTGATAATCTTTCCATGATCTGGCCGCAGATGCCGCAAGAACGGCGCGCAGAAATTGCTTCAAAGTGCCTTAACAACGTGGGGCGCAGCTTTATCGAAAACTATTCGGCGCGCGACTTCCCCAAGCGTATGGCAAAGAATACGCCGACCGGCGCAGGCGTCGCGGCGCTGGAAAAAGCGGCGGAACAAGGCAAGCCGGTCATTTTGGTGACGGGCCACTATGGCAACTACGAAGCGATGCGTGCCTGTCTTGTGGCGCGGGGGTATGACATTGGCGGGCTCTACCGCAACATGAAGAACCCCTATTTCAACGCGCATTACGTCCAAACGATGGAGGCTTTCGGCGGTCCTGTCTTCCCGCAAGGCCGACGCGGCACGGCGGGTTTCGTACGGCATCTAAAAGAGGGCGGGCAGCTTGTACTGCTGTTTGATCAACACGTCTTTGGCGCGCCGGCGCTTGATTTCTTGGGGCAGCCTGCCAATACAGCGCTTTCTGCCGCCGAGCTGGCATTGCGCTATGATGCGCTGTTGATCCCGTTCTACGGCATTCGACAAGCTGATGGGGTGTCATTCGACACGGTGCTGGAGGCACCTGTGCCACACAGCGATGCTGTCACGATGACCCAGGCTTTGAATGACAGTCTTACCGCACGGGTCGAAGCGGATCCCGAGCAATGGTTCTGGGTCCATCGTCGCTGGCGCATCCACGACAATTAATGCCTAAACATCTAGGTGTTTTGAGTGACTACTTGATCCGCGCCGCTGCCACGATCGGTCCCGCGTTGCTGCGCTGCACCAGCACAACCACCGGCATATCGCCGGTGATGGCGGCAGAGAGTGATAGCGGCGCTTGCCCGTCCCACTGATCAACCGTCTGCCAGCCTTCGACGATGTTATAATTCTCGAACGTGTGGCCCGCGTTTTCGCCGCGTTTGACCTGCGTGACCGCCATCGGGTGATAGCGCAACATGTGCACGTCGAACGGTCCGGCGGCACCCGATACGGTATGCGCGTTGATGCGCAGGGTTTCCCCGTCGCGTGCGATAGATAGGTCGACCTGCGGGGCGTCTTCTTTGTGCTTGTTGATCGCCTCCATCAACTTCATGGGTTTGGCACCGACCACATCGGACTGGCCGTTGACGATCATCTCGGGCGTGTAAATCGACGTCCGCCCACCGGTCAGCGCGTAGGCGCGCTGGCGTTCGGCGTGCTCAGGCGCACCAAAGGGGTCTTGCCAGCCGATATAGTCCCAATAATCCACATGCAACGCCAGCGCGATCACGTCGTCCCGTTTGGACAGCTCGGCAAACATCTCGTCAGCAGGAGGGCAGGAAGAGCACCCTTGCGAGGTATAGAGTTCGACGACAACGGGGCGATCCTGAGCAAAGGCGGGCGCTATGGACAGCAGGCCAGCGGCAATCAGGGACGTAAACAGGCGGGGCATCGCAGGGTACTTTCGGTTTGGATGCTCAATTCGTAGACTGCACCCGTTGTAATTACCACTCAACCTTTGTTGAGGCGCTGTAACGTCACGGGATTGCGTATGAAATGCCTCAATCCAGTACACAACGGTATACAAAAGCGCCAGAAGCGCGTGTTTGCAGTTGAAACGACCCGCGCAATAAGGCATTTAGGCCCCAAGTCACCGACCTTTTTTAACCCATAAAGGGAGCCATCCATGACCATCTTCGTTGGCCAGGACACCGCCAAAACCCGCAAAACTCTATCTTCGGGCAGCCAATCCATCGCTTATTATTCAATTCCTGCAGCGCAGGAAGCCGGTCTGGGTGATTTCTCCAACTTGCCAGCCGCGCTTAAGGTGGTGCTTGAGAACATGCTGCGTTTCGAAGATGGCAAAACTGTCACCGTCGATGACATCAAGGCCTTCGCCGAATGGGGTGCCAAGGGCGGCCAGAACCCGCGCGAGATCGCTTATCGTCCCGCACGCGTGTTGATGCAGGATTTCACCGGCGTTCCCGCAGTTGTCGACCTTGCGGCGATGCGCGACGGGCTGGTTGCCTTGGGTGGCGATGCCGACAAGATTAACCCGCTGAACCCTGTTGATCTTGTCATCGACCACTCGGTCATGATCGACGAGTTCGGCAACCCGCGCGCGTTCCAGATGAACGTTGACCGCGAATACGAGCGCAACATCGAACGCTACACCTTCCTGAAGTGGGGTCAGAAGGCGTTTAACAACTTCCGCGTTGTGCCCCCCGGCACCGGCATCTGCCACCAGGTGAACCTCGAATATCTGGCGCAGACCGTCTGGACCGACAAGGACCAAGACGGCGTCGAAGTCGCATATCCTGACACGCTCGTCGGGACCGACAGCCACACCACAATGGTAAACGGCATGGCCGTTCTGGGCTGGGGCGTTGGCGGGATCGAGGCCGAAGCCGCGATGCTGGGTCAGCCGATTTCGATGTTGATCCCCGAGGTGATCGGCTTTGAACTTACCGGTGCCATGATGGAAGGCACCACCGGGACCGATCTGGTACTGAAAGTGGTCGAAATGCTGCGCGAGAAGGGCGTGGTTGGTAAATTCGTTGAATTCTACGGTGCCGGCCTTGATAGCCTGCCTCTGGCGGACCGCGCGACAATCGCCAACATGGCCCCCGAATACGGTGCGACCTGCGGCTTCTTCCCGATCGATGCCGAAACCCTGCGTTACATGCGCACCACCGGCCGTGATGAAGACCGCATCGCGCTGGTCGAAGCCTATGCCAAGGAAAACGGCATGTGGCGCGGCGATGATTATGCGCCGGTTTACACCGACACACTGTCGCTCGACATGGGCACCATCGTGCCTGCGATCTCGGGTCCGAAGCGTCCGCAAGACTACATTGCACTGACCTCGGCACACACTGCATTTGCAGAATACGTGAAGGGCGTGCGCGAAGGTAAAGACACCACAGCCAACGCCGAAGTCCGCTGGGAAGGTGAGGGCGGCCAGCCCGAGCCACGCGACATCCCCGGTGACGAGGGCAACCACAAGCGTGGCTACGTCCAGACCGAAGATGGCAACTACCAGCTGCATGACGGGTCCATCGTGATCGCGTCGATCACATCGTGCACCAACACATCCAACCCCTATGTGATGATCGGTGCCGGTCTGGTTGCACGCAAGGCACGCGCCTTGGGTCTGACACGCAAGCCTTGGGTCAAGACGTCGCTTGCGCCCGGTAGCCAGGTTGTGTCCGCCTATCTTGAGGCCGCAAACCTGCAAGAGGATCTGGACGCCATAGGCTTCAACCTCGTCGGGTATGGCTGCACCACCTGTATCGGTAACTCCGGCCCGCTCGAAGCACCGATCAGCAAGGCAATCAACGACTACGACCTGATCGGGACATCGATCCTCTCGGGTAACCGGAACTTTGAAGGGCGGATTTCGCCTGACGTGCGCGCCAACTATCTGGCGTCGCCTCCCTTGGTCGTGGCATACGCGCTGGTCGGTGACATGAACGTCGATCTGGCCAACAGCCCGCTGGGTCAGGACAAGGACGGCAACGACGTCTATCTGAAAGACATCTGGCCAACATCCAAGGAAGTCGCTGATCTGGTCGAGCAGACCGTGACCCGCGAAGCCTTCCAGGAAAAATATGCCGACGTCTTCAAGGGCGATGAAAAGTGGCAGTCCGTCGAAACCACCGACGCCAAGACCTATGACTGGCCACCAACCTCGACCTATGTGCAGAACCCGCCCTACTTCCAAGGCATGTCGCCAGAGCCGGGTGTGATCACCAACATCGAGAACGCCAAAGTGCTTGCCGTTCTGGGTGACATGATCACGACCGACCACATCTCGCCTGCCGGTTCCTTCAAGGAAACCACGCCAGCGGGTCAGTATCTGGTGGAACGTCAGGTGCCTGTCCGTGAATTCAACTCGTACGGTAGCCGTCGTGGTAACCACGAGGTCATGATGCGCGGCACTTTCGCCAACATCCGTATCAAGAACGAAATGCTGGACGGTGTTGAGGGTGGTTATACCAAAGGCCCCGATGGCGAACAGACCTCGATCTTTGACGCGGCTATGGCGCATCAGGAAAACGGCACGCCGCTGGTCATCTTCGGTGGTGAACAATACGGCGCGGGTTCGTCCCGTGACTGGGCGGCCAAAGGCACGGCGTTGCTGGGCGTCAAGGCGGTCATCGCCGAGAATTTTGAACGTATCCACCGCTCCAACCTGGTTGGCATGGGGGTTATCCCGTTCGAATTCACCAACGGCGACACCCGCAAGAGCCTGGGCCTGACCGGTGAGGAGACCGTTTCGATCAGCGGTCTGGACACCATCAAGCCGCTGCAGGAAGTGCCTTGCACGATCACAATGGCAGATGGCTCGGTCAAAGAGATCATGATCAAATGCCGGATCGATACCGCGATCGAGATTGAATACATCGAACACGGTGGCGTTCTGCACTACGTGCTGCGCAACCTCGCGAAATCGGCCTAACCACCGGCCACTGGCCGTTTCGCACGGCCTTGAAAAGAACGCCCGTCAGGTTCCCCCTGGCGGGCGTTTTGCATACGCGCCCCCATTTTCACGGCAAACTTCCGCCTGCTTGCGTAAAATGACACAACCGCATGTGTTTTGCGGTTCACAATCGCGATTTTGACCAACAGACTGTTTGCCGATGGCAGGCGCTTTCCGCTATGCACAAGAGAATAATAAACAAGTTTGCTGACGTTGCGGTCGCGCGCTCTATGTCTCACCCAACGGCACGTCGTTCTATGAGTACAGGGAGCACCGCATGGGGCATTTTCAATCAGACAGTTTTGCAAAGTTCTTGCGGGCGTCTACGGCCGCGGCAGCTTTGGTCTGGGGAGGATGCACGGCGGGTCTTGCGGCGACGCTCGACATCACCGGCATCGATAAGGACTCCGATCTATACGAGACGGTGCTCGGCGGATCGCTTCTGCGCGAACAAACGGACGAAGATGCAGACCCCACCACGCAAGAGCTTTTGGCCGCCGCGCAGGCCGATTATGCCCGCCTTCTGGCCGTGCTCTATGACGAAGGGTATTTTGCTGCCGTCATCAAGATTACCATCGACGGTGTAGACGCCTCTGCCATCGCGCCGGTCGCCCCGCCGCGCCAGATCAACCGCGCTGTGATCGACATCGAAACCGGTCGCAAGTTCAGCTTTTCCAAGGCCGAAATCGCCCCAGTCGCCCCCGAAACCGAGCTGCCCGATGAATTCGCCGCAGGTGAAACCGCAAGTCTTGGCGTCATGAAAGAGGCCGTCGCCGCCGGTATTGAAGGCTGGCGTGATCAGGGCCACGCCAAAGCCGAACTGGCCGACCAGCAGCTGACCGCCCGCGTGCCCGATGCCACGCTGGCGGCAACCCTGCGTCTGCGCCCGGGACCGCGCCTGCGTTTCGGAGAGTTGACGGTAAAGGGAAAAAGCGATGTGCGCCTGCGCCGGATTGTCAAAATCGCCGGCCTGCCCACCGGAGAGGTCTATTCACAAGAGCAACTTGATCTGGCCGCCACACGGTTGCGGCGCACGGGCGCTTTCAGTTCTGTCGCGATGATCGAGGCCGAACAGATCACCGCGCCCGATGTTCTGCCGATTACAGCGCAGATCACTGACGCGCCCAAGCGACGCTTTGGTTTCGGCGGGGAACTGTCGTCGCTTGAAGGGCTCAGCGTCAGCACCTACTGGCTGCACCGTAACCTGCTGGGCGGGGCCGAAAGCCTACGTGTCGAAGGCGAGGTGTCGGGGATCGGCGGCGATTCCGGCGGCACGGATTATCGTCTTGGCACACGTTTTGAACGCCCTGCGACCTTTAACGCCGACACGAATTTCTACGCGCTGGCCGAGATCGAACAGCTTGACGAGGTGAACTATTTCTCGCGTCAGCTCGACCTTGAGGCTGGGATCGAACGCATCGCCAGCGAGGAACGGACCTATACGCTTGGTGTCGGTTTGCGGACGGCTGAAACCCGCGACGCTTTTGGCGAGAACAAATATACCTTGCTGACGCTGCCCCTAAGCGCGGAACATGATTATCGCGACAATCGGCTTGATGCGAAAGATGGCTACTACGCCAAGGCCAGCGTGACGCCTTTTGTGGCGCTGTCGGGGTCGGATAACGGCGTGCGCACCTACATCGACGTGCGCGGCTATAAAACCTTTGGCACCACGCGGCCCGTCACCTTTGCCCTGCGGGGACAGCTCGGGTCGGTCTATGGCCCGACGCTGGCTGAATCGCCCGCCGACTATCTGTTCTATTCCGGCGGCGGCGGCACCGTGCGTGGGCAACCCTACCAATCGCTTGGCGTTGATCTGGCTAGTGGCGATACGGTGGGCGGTCGCAGCTTTGCTGGCCTATCCGCAGAGGCACGTTGGCAGGTACGCGACAAGATCGGCGTCGTTGCCTTTGCCGACGCGGGCTACATCGGTGCCGAGGAATTCTACGACGGGTCAGGTACTTGGCAGTCAGGCGCAGGGCTTGGTCTGCGCTATGCCACGGGCATCGGCCCCATCCGCGTAGACCTCGCGGTGCCTGTGTCGGGCCCCGAAACAGATGAGAATTTTCAAGTTTATATCGGTATTGGACAATCGTTTTGATCCACTTCATGCGCAGCTTTCTGGTTTTCGCCCTGATCTTTGTCGGCTCTGTCGCTTCGGCCCAAGAGGATGACAAAGGCTTCCTGACCCGTACGATCCAAGACGCCCTTAGCGGCGCGGGCCGCACGGTCAGTATTGACGGTTTCGCGGGTGCGCTCAGCTCGCGCGCGCGGTTCGACCGGATGACCATCGCTGACGACCAAGGGGTCTGGCTGACGCTGGAAGAGGTGGAGTTGGACTGGAACCGCTCCGCACTGTTGCGCGGTCGGCTGGAGGTGCAGGCCCTGACCGCAAAGCGGCTGAGCGTGCCGCGATTGCCCGTGGCGCAGGAAGAAACGCTGCCCGATCCCGAGGCGAAGCCCTTTACCTTTCCGGCGATCCCCGATCTGCCCGTCGCCATCGACGTGGCTGACTTTTCGGTCGACGAGATCAATCTGGGCGCGCCAATTCTGGGCGAAGCGGCCACACTGACCGTTCAAGCCACCGCGCTGTTGAATGACGACACGGCGACAATCGATATTCTGGCCGCGCGCACCGATGGCAAGAAGGGCGAGTTCAAAATCACCGCTGATCTGGATCGCAATGACAGCCTGCTGGACATGGCTGTAACGCTTTCCGAGGAAGCCAAAGGCATCATCTCGCGTACGTTGAAACTGCCTGATGAGCCCTTCTGTCGATCTGGTGATTGCGGGGCAGGGGCCGCTTTCGGATTTCGCGACGGATATCAACCTGTCGACCGACGGCGAACAACGGCTTGCCGGTCAGGTTATCGTTGCCGCCCAAGGCGATAGCGCAGCGCCCGACCGCCGTATTCAGGCCGACCTGAACGGCGACGTGACCGCGCTGATCCTGTCGCAATACCGCAAATTTTTTGGCCCCGATGTCGCGCTGACCGTGGATGCTTTGGTGCAGGCTGAAGGCGGTGTCGAGGTCAGCGATTTTGCCCTCAAGGCGCAATCCGCGGAATTGCAGGGCAAGGTCACGCTGAACAGCGACAACTGGCCCAGCCTGATCGACATCACGGGCACTGTCGCCAGCGCCGATGGCAGTCGCGTTTTGCTGCCAGTGGCCGGAGGCGATACTTACGTGCGGCGCGTCGGGCTTGATGTGAACTATAACGCGCAAGATGGCGACGCGATTGACGCCACGTTCGACGTGACCGAACTGGCCACAGACGCGCTAGCGATTGACGCGACACAACTGAAGTTGAACGGGACGTTGCAAGGTGCGGCAGGGTCGGTCGGCGAATTCATGGGTGATTTGGCGTTCTCGGCTGACGGGCTGACGCTGACCAACGCCGCGGTTTCCGAAGCGGTCGGTCAGTCCATCAAGGGGCGTACAACCATCGCCTATACCGAAGGCACACCGGTTCAGATCACGGGGCTTGATCTTTCTGGCGCGGATTATGGTCTGACCGGTGATGTCACGATTAGCGGGCCAGCCGATAGCTTTCTTACCCAGTTGAAAGCCCGCCTTGAAGCCACTGACATCAGCCGCTTTTCCGCTCTTGCCGGACGCGAGATGGACGGGGCCGCGAATGTAGAGATCGCGGGGCAGATCACGCCACTGGACGGGACATTCGACCTGAATATTTCTGGCCTGACGCAGGATTTGAAAGTGGGGATCGAACAGGCGGACGCATTGCTGGCCGGCGACACGACGCTAAGCCTTGGCGCATCACGTGACGAGACGGGCACCTTCGTGCGTGACCTGCTGCTGGAAAATGACGCATTGACCGCCAGCGGTGGCGTCGAGCTGCGCAGCAATAATTCGCAAGCGCGATTTGATGCAAAACTGAACGATATCGCGACTGTGCTGCCGCAATATTCCGGTCCCATCACGATCAAGGCCGAGGCCGAGCAGGACACCCGTGGCTGGACTGTTGATGCCGTGACGGACGGCCCCTACGGTGCCGCGCTGACCGCCAAAGGGCTGGCAACGGGCGAGAATGCGGTGCTCAACTTCACGGCCGATGTGCCCGAACTGCGTGACTTTGTGCCCGACGCGCCGGTCGAGGGCCCTATCGCGTTGGATGGCGTGCTCCGCCAGACGCCGGACGGGTGGCAGGTCGACACCAAAGCCTCCGCCCCCGAAGATGTGACCGCCTCTGTCCAGGGGCTGCTGACTCCGCTGGATCTGGACTTTATCGCCTCGATCCCGCGGGTAGAGGCTTTTGCACCGCAGGTGACCGGCGCGGTAGAGGCGTCGGGCAACCTCAAGCAGTTGGAGGAAGGGTTCCAGATCGACGCGAAAGCCAGTGGCCCCTACGCCGCGCAGGTTGCCGTTCAGGGGATGTTAACACCTATGGTCGATATCTCTTTCGACGCATCGGTCCCGAATCTTCAGGCGGTGGTGCCACAGGTGAACGGGCCACTTGCGGCGACAGGGACCGTGCGTCAGACGGAAAAGGGGTTCTTTGTCGATACCAACGCGACGGGCCCATATGGCGCGCGCGCGATGGTGGAAGGCTTGGCCACAGGCCCCGATATGTCGCTGACGTTTGACGTGTCGGTGCCAAATGTGCAGCCGCTGGTGCCGGGCATGTCCGGCCCCCTGGCGGCCAAAGGATCGGTGCGACAAACGCCCGCCGGCATCGCCGTAGATACAAACGCGACGGGCCCCTATGCGGCACGGGCGTCTGTGCAGGGCGTTGTCACGGGGGATGCGCCCGCGCTGAATTATGATGTCACGATCCCCAATCTGGGGGCCGTGGTGCCAAAACTGTCCGGCCCGCTGAATGTGTCCGGTACCGCACAGCAGGAAAGCGCTGGCTGGCGGGTCAATACGAACGCCACCGGACCAGCGGGCACCCGTGCCACGATCGCGGGGCTTGTGGGCAGCGATGGCAATCTGAACCTTGACGTGAACGGGAACGCGCCATTGGGGCTGTCCGCCCCGTTCATTGCGCCGCGGAGCTTGCAAGGTCAGGCACGGTTCGATTTGACGGTGAACGGGCCGCCGGCATTTGGGTCGGTCAACGGGAGCATTCAAACCTCCAACGCGTCGCTGTCCGCCCCCAACCTTCGGGTAACACTGCAGGACATCGCAGCGGATATCCGGCTGGCCAATAACCGCGCGCAAATCGACCTTTCTGCGCGCAGCGCGGACGGGGGGCAGATCAAGGCGGGCGGGGCGGTGACCCTGACCGGATCACTGCCCGCCGATATCCAGATCGGATTGAACAACCTCGTGCTGATCGATCCATCGCTGTATCGCACGTCGCTTGATGGCAACCTGCGTCTTGCGGGACCGCTTTCGGGGGGGGCGAATATCACCGGTCAGATCGACGTGGGCGAGACCGAGGTAAGCGTGCCGTCAACCGGTATGACCAGCATCGGTGATATTCCACAGATCGATTTCATCGGCGCGCCAGCAGATGTTGTGGCGACCCGTCGCAAGGCCGGTTTGACCGGTGCCGACGCGGGCACGGATCCCGCGGCAAGTGGCGACAGCGGGCCGGGGTTTGGCCTGAACGTCCGCATCAATGCGCCACGGCGGATTTTCGTGCGCGGCCGTGGTCTGGATGCGGAACTGGGCGGTAGCCTGTTGCTGACGGGATCGACCAATCGCATCATTTCGGCCGGTCGCTTCGACCTGATCCGTGGCCGTCTTGATATTCTTGGCAAACGGTTCGAGCTGGACGAGGGGGCCGTGCGCTTCCAAGGCGATCTGGTGCCCTACCTGAGGTTTGTAACCTCGACGACCACCAACACAGGCGAGGTTCGTATCGTGATCGAAGGCAAAGCCACATCGCCCGAGGTTTCCTTTGAATCGACACCCGACGCACCGCAGGACGAGGTGCTGGCGCAGCTTCTGTTTGGGCGAAACATCTCTGAAATCTCGGCGTTTCAGGCGCTGCAACTCGCCAGCGCGGTGGCGACACTTGCCGGGCGCGGTGGTGCTGGGGTGATCTCTAACCTGCGCACAGGGTTCGGGCTGGACGATCTGGATGTGACCACCACCGACAGCGGTGCCACGGCTGTCCGCGCGGGTAAATACATTTCTGAGAATGTCTACACCGATGTGACCGCCGCCTCTGACGGGACAGCGGATGTGTCTATCAACCTTGATCTGACCAAGAACCTGACGGCGAAGGGGACGGTCGGGTCCGATGGGAACACCGGGATCGGTATTTTCTTTGAGAAGGACTATTGACCCGCCATTGAGCGCTTTGTTCTGCGGTTCAGCTGGGATGGGGGCCAGCCCCCGTCCCGGCGATGCCGGGACACCCCCGGGATTTTGACCATCTGGAAAGGCTTACGGGCTATTCCGTCAGCGGTGTAAAACGGCCATAGCGGCCCTGGTCATACATCAGGCCTGCAACGCTGTCATCGGGGTCATATGCGGCATGCGTGACCTGCCCGAGGACAATGGAGTGGTCACCCGCCGGATGCACGCCGAAGGTGTCACAGTGGAAGCTGGCGAGGCAGCCTGCCAGTGTCGGCGCGCCATTGGGGCCAATCGTCCAGTCGAATTGGTCAAACGCGTCGCCAGAGACAGCAAAGGCATCTGCCAGTGCCCGCTGACCGCTACCCAGAATATGCACAGCGAACTGCGCCGCGTTGGTGAATGCGTCATGACGTTTGGAGCTGAGCGCGGGGGACCACTGCACCAGGGGCGGGTCCAACGAAACCGAGGAAAAGGAGTTCGCGGTCATCCCCAATGGGCCATTCGCGGTCTGCACCGTCACAATCGTGACCCCCGTACCAAAACGACCAAAGGCGCGGCGAAGCTCGACTGTGGCATCGGGCAGGGGGATGAAGTGGTGCAAAGGATCAGCCATGCCGCAGCGGTGCCACGGGGAGCCGGATTTGTCCAGACAGCAAACCCCGGCCCGTTGCGGCACGCCCTCTGCGGATGGCGATGGTGGTCGCTAAATAATGCTGTGTGGAACCGAATAGCGCCTGCCGTGTTGTTCCCCCACTGAGAGGCATGACCGCGAAATTTCGGACTGCCTGTCGGAGAAGGGGTGTTGGGATATGAGGTTCCAGCTACCGCCAACAGGCACCCGAATGCCGACGCTCACGACTGTTATTGGCGGGTTTCCCGCCGGAAGGATTAACTATGACACTGAATCGTTTTGCCCCCATCAAGCTGACTGTCGCAGCCCTTGTCACCGGTGCTGCTTTGTCCACGCCTGCACTGGCCGACGACGGCGAGACTGTGGACCACACCGAGGTCGGCTCGCTGAGCTGTGACGTAGGTGATGGCACGGGCTTCATCTTCGGGTCTACCCGTGAGCTAACCTGCACCTTCAATCCTGTGCAAGAGGGTCTGGCTGACGAGACATACATCGGCGACATCAAACGCTACGGCATTGATATCGGCAAGACCCAGAATGGTCAGATGTCCTGGTTGGTGTTGGCACCAACTGAATCCGAATATTACGAAGGCGGGTTGAACGGCGACTATCAGGGTGTTTCTGCTGAAGCCACTGTTGGTGTGGGCCTTGGGGCCAATGTCATGGTCGGCGGTTCCGAGGACACGCTGGCGCTGCAACCGGTGAGCGTCAACACGCAGAACGGCGTAAACTTTGCCATCGGCGTGGGTGAAATTACACTGCAACGCGTCGAAGGTTAATTCAGGCCAATAGAGCGATATGCAGAAGGGGCACCATTTGGTGCCCCTTTCGCGTTATGTGGTCAGCGGTTCATCCGGTTCGCAATCAGATCGTCGACGACCTCGGGCTCCGCCAGGGTAGATGTATCGCCAAGCGTGCCATAGTCGTTCTCTGCGATCTTGCGCAGGATGCGGCGCATGATCTTGCCTGAACGGGTTTTGGGCAAGCCGGGGGCCCATTGGATCATATCGGGCGAAGCGATCGGGCCAATCTCAGAGCGGACCCAGTTGCGCAGCTCGGCCCGCAGGTCCTCGCTCGGGCTTTCGCCGCTCATCAGAGAGACATAGCAATAGATGCCCTGTCCCTTGATATCATGGGGAAACCCGACGACCGCGGCCTCTGCCACCTTAGGGTGCGCGACCAAAGCGCTTTCGACTTCAGCCGTGCCCATCCGGTGACCGGAGACGTTGATCACGTCATCCACGCGGCCCGTGATCCAGTAATCGCCATCCGCGTCCCGGCGGCACCCGTCACCGGTAAAGTAGTAGCCCTTGTAGTCGCTGAAATAGGTCTGCTCGAACCGCTCGTGATCGCCCCAGACCGTGCGCATCTGGCCTGGCCAGCTGTCAGCGATACATAGAACCCCCTCCACGTCATTGCCCTCGATCTCGGCACCGGTGGTGGGTTCAAGTACGACCGGTTTGATCCCAAAGAAGGGCTTCATCGCGGCACCGGGTTTGGTGGCGTGGGCACCGGGCAGCGGCGTCATCAGGTGACCGCCGGTTTCCGTCTGCCACCATGTGTCCACGATGGGGCAGTTCCCTTTGCCCACAACGTCATTGTACCAATTCCAGGCTTCGGGGTTGATCGGCTCGCCCACGGTGCCAAGCAGTTTCAGGCTGCTCAGATCGCAACCGTCAACAAAGACGCGCCCCTTGCCCATCAGCGCGCGAATGGCGGTCGGGGCGGTGTAGAATTGATTTACCTTGTGTTTTTCACAGATCTGCCAAAAGCGGCTGGCGTCGGGGTAGGTGGGCACCCCTTCGAACATGACCGTTGTGGCCCCGTTGGCAAGCGGACCGTAGACGATATAGCTGTGGCCCGTCACCCAGCCCACATCGGCCGTGCACCAATAGACATCGCCATCGTGGTAATCAAACGTGACCTCGTGGGTCAGCGCGGCATAGACCAGATAGCCACCCGTCGTATGCACGACCCCTTTGGGCTGACCGGTCGAGCCAGAGGTATAGAGGATGAACAGCGGATCCTCGGCGTTCATCTCTTCCGGCGCGCAAGTGTCAGAAGCCTCTTTTTCAAGCGCGGTATAATCCACGTCGCGCGCATCATTCCACGCCACATCACCGCCAGTGCGCCGCACCACCAGACATTTGACCGATGGGTCGCAGCCTGCCAAAGCCTTGTCCGCGTTGGCCTTCAGCGGCGTCGCTTTGCCTCCGCGGGGCGCATAATCTGCGGTAATCACAACCTTGGCGTCCGACCCCTGAACCCGTGCCGCCAGCGCATCCGGAGAGAACCCGGCGAAGACGATCGAATGGATCGCACCGATGCGCGCGCAGGCCAGCATGGCATAGGCGGCTTCGGGGATCATCGGCATGTAGATGATAACCCGGTCGCCTTTGCCGACGCCGATATCGCGCAGGATATTGGCCATTTTACAAGTCTGGGCATGCAGGGCGCGATAGCTGATGTGCTGCGCGTCTTCGTCCGGGCTGTCCGGCTCCCAGATGATCGCGGTCTGGTCGCCGCGCGTTTCAAGATGACGGTCGATGCAATTGGCGCTGACGTTCAGCGCACCGTCGGCAAACCAGTTGATCTTGACCTGACCGAAAGTGAAGTCGACGTCTTTAACCTTGGTAAACGGCTTCATCCAGTCGATGCGCTGCGCCTGCTCCAGCCAGAACCCTTCGGGGTCCGCGATAGAGGCATGATACATCGCGTCGTATTTCGCGGCGTTCACATGGGCATTGGCCGCCATGTCGTCGGATGGCGGATAGGTCTGTGTGGCGACGTTGGACATGGTTCCTCCCTCAGAACTCTGTTCGTTTTCTGCCGCTCGGACGCATGGGCGTGGCGGCTCTCCCTTGGCAGATCATAACGGGAAGTGAAAAGAAGGAAATAAGCATATGGAAACACGCGGTTTGTCTGTAAATATTTTTCCGTCTGCTGCGCGGACTAGTAAATTTCGCTGACAACCCTGCCAAAACCCTAGGAAACAGCACCGATTGCCTGTTAACGGGGCCGATCGCGCGCGGGGCATGGTTCCAAATGGTGAAAAATCCTCGCCGAAGGCTCCCACAGGGGCAATCAAGAGATATGTTCAGGGGTTGGCAGCAAGTTGCCCTAAGGATAGTATTTCGCCCAAGCGGGCCCCAAACAGCCCGCATAAGGGAGATATCAATGAACAATCTACTGAACGGCGCAGCTGTCTGCGCTTTGACTTTCGCTTTTGCCTCGCAAGCGGCCGCGACGGAATGGAACGCCTCTGTCTGGGGTAAACGTCGTGCGTTCACCGAGCATGTCGAAAAGATTGCCGAGCTTGTGTCCGAAAAGACCAATGGCGAATTCACCATCAATGTCAGCTATGGCGGTCTGTCCAAGAACTCTGACAACCTTGATGGTATTTCCATCGGCGCCTTCGAGATGGCGCAATTCTGTGCTGGTTACCACGCCGACAAGAACCGCGCGATCACCGTGCTAGAACTGCCCTTCCTCGGGGTTCAGAACCTTGAAGAAGAAGTCGCCGTATCCCGCGCTGTGTATGCACACCCCGCCGTGGCCAAAGAGATGGCACAGTGGAACGCCAAGATGCTGATGACCTCGCCAATGCCGCAGTACAACCTTGTCGGCACGGGCGAGCCTCGCGATACGCTGGAATCCTTTGACGGCATGCGCGTGCGTGCGACAGGTGGTCTGGGCAAAGCCTTTGAAACCGTGGGCGCTGTGCCGACCTCCGTGACCTCCTCCGAGGCATATAACGCAATGGAATCCGGTGTTGTGGATACCGTGGCGTTCGCGCAGCACGCCCACCTGAGCTTTGGTACGATCAACAAGGCCGATTGGTGGACCGCGAACCTCAACCCCGGTACGGTGAACTGCCCTGTCGTGGTGAACATCGACGCCTATGAGGCCCTGTCGGACGCAGAAAAAGAAGCGCTGGACGGTTCTGTCGATGAGGCGCTGGATCACTATCTGGCGAACTATGGCGAGCTGCTGAACCGCTGGGACGCCGTGCTGGAAGAAAAGGGCGTTGAAAAAGTGATGTTCACGCCCGAAGTTCTGGCCGAGTTCAAATCCAAGGCAGCTGATCCTGCGCGTGAAGCCTGGATCAAGGATATGGAAGCCCAAGGCATCCCTGGCCAAGAGCTTTATGACCTGGTCGTCAAAACGCTTGAAGAAAAACGCGCGTCCAACTAATTGGCGCGAGGAGGGGGCTTGCCGATGCAGGCCCCCTTTGTTTGTACGATCTCCCTCCCACTCATTTGAAAGGAAAGCATCATGGCCGGTTCCTCCGCCGTGCTCGAAGACGGCAGTCTGCTTAGCCGTATCGACAAAGGGCTTTTACGCCTTGAAACCGTGTTTGCTCTGGTCTCTGGTATTGCCGTTTTCATGCTGATGGTGCTTGCCGTTTGGTCCGTTGGCGGCCGCAAGTTCTTTGGCACGCCGCTGGCGGGGTATGTGGACTGGATTGAATTCGCTATGCCGTTGATCGCGATCATGGGGATTTCCTATACCCAGCGGAACGGCGGCCATGTGCGCATGGACATCCTGATCGGCCAGCTCAAAGGCCGCGCGCTATGGGCCGCCGAGACATTCTCGGTCGTGCTGATCTTTATCCTTATGCTGGCGCTGATCTGGGGCTCTTGGGCGCATTTCCAGCGCAGCTTTGACTTCGCCGCCCCGATGTGGAGCCGTGACAGCTCCATCGATATCGGTCTGCCGATCTGGCCTGCGAAACTGATCGTGCCAATGGCCTTTACGGTGCTGGCTCTGCGGTTGCTGCTGCAGATCTGGGGCTATGGGCGGGCCTTTGTATTGGGGTTGGAAAACCCTGTTGCCGTACCTTTGGTACAATCCGCAGCCGAACAGGCGATGGCGGAAGCTGAACATCTAGACGGGCGGGACTGATTATGGATCCTATTGAAATTGGCCTATGGGTCTCGGGCGGGCTGCTGCTTATGGTGGTGCTCGGTATGCGCGTGGCTTTCGCCGCGGCAATGGCGGGTCTGGTCGGCCTGATCTGGATCTTTTGGTCCAAGAAAGGCATGCAGTGGTCCGAGCTGGACTGGGCGCTGACGGTCGCGATCAAGACCGCGGGGCAGGTGCCACACTCCAAAGTGTCGAGCCAGACGCTAAGCTTGATTCCCACCTTCATTCTGATCGGCTTTCTTGCCTATTACGCCGGTCTGACCCGCGCCTTGTTCGAGGCCGCAAAACGCTGGATTGCTTGGCTGCCCGGTGGTCTTGCTGTGTCGACTGTCTTTGCAACCGCGGGCTTTGCCGCGGTTTCCGGTGCTTCGGTCGCGACGGCAGCGGTGTTCGCCCGCATCGCCATCCCCGAGATGCTGGCGATTGGTTACAACAAGAAATTCGCGGCGGGCGTCGTGGCGGCCGGGGGCACTTTGGCCTCGTTGATCCCGCCGTCAGCGATTCTTGTCATCTATGCGATCATCGTTGAACAAGACGTGGGCAAACTGCTTCTGGCGGGCTTTATCCCCGGTGCGTTTTCGGCCATCGTATATGCCGTGCTGATCGTGGGCATTGCGACCATCTGGAAAAGCGTCGGCCCCCCTGTAAGCGGCTTTACTTGGAAGCAACGGTTCGCGTCTCTCCCTGCGGCCATGCCGATCTTTGCGGTTGTGATCATCATTATTTTCTTTGTTTACAACCCCTTCGGCGACGCATGGGGCACCCCGACCGAGGGCGGGGCCGTGGGCGCGTTTATCGTGTTCCTGATGGCGCTTTATCGCGGCATGCGGTGGGCCGAGCTTAAGGACGCGCTGCTTGAAACCGCGAAGCTGACGGTGATGATCTTTACCATCATCTGGGGCGTGCTGATTTATGTTCGGTTCCTGGGCTTTGCCGATCTGCCGGGCGCGTTCGCCGACTGGATTTCGGGGCTTGAGGCTTCGCCGATCCTGATCCTCGTGTGCATCCTGCTGGCCTATGCGGTGCTGGGGATGTTCATGGATGCGATTGGCATGCTGCTTCTTACACTTCCGGTCGTCTATCCTGCCGTCATGGCGCTGAACGGGGGCGAGTTCGTCTCTGCTGCGGATAGCGCCTTTGGCATGTCGGGGCCGATGTGTGCGATCTGGTTCGGAATCCTGGTGGTGAAGATGGCAGAGTTCTGTCTGATCACGCCGCCCATTGGCCTCAACTGCTTTGTGGTTGCAGGGGTACGCCCTGACCTGAGCGTTCAGGACGTGTTCAAGGGCGTGACACCGTTCTTTATCGCGGATGCCGTGACAATCGCATTGTTGGTGGCCTTCCCGTCCATCGTGTTGTGGCTGCCCTCACTCGCTGGCTGACATGACTTCCTGATCCTTCATATCATCGGGTTTAACCTGCTCTGCGGACAGGAAATTCCCGATGGTATGAAGCGGTTCAAAGTTCTCGCAAACGACTTTGAACACCACAAGAAAGGGCACCGCGACCAATGCGCCGGGGATGCCCCATAGCCACCCCCAAAACACCACCGTTAGAAATACCGCGACGGTATTCATCTCTAACCGGCGGCCGACCAGCCACGGGGTGATAATCTGCCCCTCTAGAAGGGTCAGGGTCAGGTAGCCAATCGGGGCCAACATCGCATAGCCGATGGTGTCAAACGTCACGAGAGAGAAACCCGCGACCAAAAGCACCCCCGCAAACCCGCCGATATAGGGCAGGAAGTTCAGCATGAACGCCGCGATCCCCCAGATATAGGCCGACGGCAAGCCCAGCACTGTCAGATAGGTCCCGACTAATATGCCGAGCACGGCATTGATCGTGGCAATCGTCAGCAGGTAGCGCGACACCCGCTTCTCCACGTCATAGACCGTATGCAGCGCACGTTTCTTTTCCTTTAACGTCGGCATGGATTGCACAAGTTTTAAGTAAAACAGCTCGCCAGAGCCAAGTAAGAACAGCGCCAGAATCAGGATCACCGCCAGCGACGCCCCTGTTTTGCTCACCGTATCCATCGCGGTGTCGAGCAAGCCAGGTTGGCGCACGACAACCTCTTGCGGTTTGCCGCCGGTTTCGGTGCCCAGTTTCTCTACCTCTTCCGAGGCAGATCGCATCGTTTCGACCGCATTGCTCACGCCGCTCAGCTTTATCTGGATCTCGCGGCCCATTTCCGGGATCTCGTCGCTCCAGATCGCTACGGTGCCCGCGGACAGTAAAACCACGGCAGCAATCACCAAGCTCGTCGCGGTCACCAGCAAAAAGGCCGACACAGGATGCGGCACGCCGATGCGATAAAGCGCACGGCCCACGGGCGACAGGGTCAGGGCAAGCAAAAAACCCAGAACAATGGGCAATATCAAGTCCTTGGCGAAATACGCGGTGACGAAAAGGGAAATCAGGACCAGCAACTGAAGCGAGCGCCGGATTGAGGGCAGATGTTCCAAATATGGCTCCAGCAGTTGAAGGATTTAAAGCTCAACGCCGTAGCGCGTGGAAAAGTTCACGGGTGTGTGAGCTTATATAGCGGCAGTATCCAAACGCCCCTCGAAGGTTGCGCGCAACTGTGATGAGAATAGGAGGGTCGCGAAGAAATTATGAGCGGAACGATGAGCATATCCATTCACCCAATGTTAAGTGTTGCGCCCTATGCAGTAGGGCAAATGAAGTGCCTAAGTGCCCGGGGCGCTTGCTGATGGGGCGGTCAGCGGTCCTGGCGCTTGGTCTCGGCAGCCTTGTGTGTGTGCTATTTGTCGGGTCGCTGCTGATTGGCCCGTCCAGCGCATCCGTGGGCGACAGTTTGAACGCGTTGGTCACCGGGCAGGGCGGCCCGCTGGCCACCGTCATGCGCGAGATACGGCTCCCGCGTGCGCTATTGGGCGTGATGATCGGCGGTGCCTTGGGGCTTTCTGGCGCTGCGATGCAGGGCTATCTGCGCAACCCGTTGGCTGATCCGGGGTTGATCGGGGTATCTGGCTCTGCAGCGTTGGGGGCTGTGCTGGCGATACAGACCGGATTGGCCGCGCTTGCAGCACTTGCGCTTCCCGCGATGGCGCTTGGCGGTGCCCTGCTGGGGGTGTTGTTGGTGCTGCTGTTGGCAGGCCCTCGGGGCACGTCACTGGCGCTGATCCTCGCTGGTATCGCAATATCGGCCTTTGCTGCGGCATTGACCTCGCTGGTGCTGAACCTGTCGCCGAACCCCTATGCGGCGAATGAGATCGTATTCTGGATGATGGGCTCTCTGGCGGACAGGTCCATGACCCATGTCTGGATCGCGATGCCCTTTCTGCTTGGGGGCGGTGTCTTGTTGGCGACCCTCGGGCGCGGGCTTGATGCGCTGACCTTGGGCGAAGACGCGGCAGAGGCGATGGGGATCAACCTATTCCGGCTTCGCCTCACGGTTATTATCGGTACGGCGGCGGTCGTTGGTGCCTCTACCGCCGTGGCGGGGGCGATCGGGTTTGTGGGGCTGGTCATGCCGCACCTGTTACGTGGCTTTGTTGGCGCGCGACCGGGGGCGCTGCTATGGGCCGCGACACTTGGCGGCGCGGCGATGATCCTCGCATCGGATATCCTTGTGCGCCTTGTGGTACCCGACCGTGATCTCAAGCTTGGGGTTGTGACGGCATTGGTCGGCGCGCCGCTGTTTCTCCACCTGATCTATCGCACGCGGAGGGAAGGGCTATGACCCTGCTATCACTACAAAACCTCTCCGTTCATCGGGGGCGGAAAACCGTTTTATCCGACATCAACCTGACCTTACGTGAAGGAGAGGTCGTAGGCCTGGTCGGGCCGAATGGTGCCGGCAAGACCACCTTGATGCGCGCGGCCCTGGGCCTGATCCCCGCTGATGGCCAAAGTTCAATCGCCGCACTTGCCCCGCGCATGCGCGGGCGTGCCGCCGCGTGGATGCCTCAATCGCGCGAGATTGCATGGCCGGTCACGGTTGAAACGATCATTCGACTGGGCCGCACACCCCATCTACGGGGCGGGCAGAAAATACAGGCAGAAGATCAGGCTGCCGTAGATCGTGCCATTGCGCAGATGGGTTTGGACACCTTCCGCAATCGTCCCGCCACACAGCTATCGGGTGGGGAGCAGGCGCGCGTGCTGATCGCCCGTAGCGTCGCGCAAGAGGCACCCTTGCTGATCGCGGACGAGCCCACCGCCGGGCTAGACCCCGCCCATCAAATCGCCGCGATGGAAAGCTTTTCCAAAGCAGCGGGCCAAGGGCGCGGGGTGCTCGTCTCGCTTCATGATCTGGGATTGGCAGCGCGGCACTGCACAAGGTTGATCGTGTTGCACAACGGCGCGGTCGTCGCAGACGACTTGCCACAGGCGGCGCTGACGACAGAGATTGTCAAAGCCGTCTTCGGCATCACTGCGTTCAGTGAAGTCACCGACAAAGGTTTTGTTTTCCAACCGCTTGAGGTCGTTTCTTAACCGCTGCTGTCCCGAGAAACACCGGGGATGTCCACAGCGATGACACCCAGTGATCGCGCGGTGGCCAGTGCAAGAACGGGGCTATCGGGCCCGCCAGTGCTGATCTGATACGCCCGCATTGCCCGCCGTGTCGCGTCGTCGAGCTCTGAATTAATGGCCCCGCCATAGAACCCTCGCGCCTCTAACGCACGTTGCAGCGTTGCGATCACGTCGGGCGTAAGCGCGCTGATGCAGGGGGTCTCGAACCAGTTGTCCACACGGGGAGAGACGATCATTTGCCGTGTTTCCGTGCGGTAGATCGGCAGCGACTGGATCTCGCCGGTAGAGCTGATCTGCGCCGGCTGCACCTGTACCTGCTCGGTCACCGTTTCGATCACTGCAGGTGATACGGTCCGCCCCCAACAGCTGCCCGGTGCAGCCCCTGCCGGGCCCTTGGTTGTCGCCTCGCGAACGCCAGGCTCGGGTACCTCTGCGTCTTGGGAGGGGGCGTTACACGCTCCGAGCGAGACGAGAACCGTAAATACGCAGGCGAATTGAACTAAATGTGATCGGGAGAAATACTGCACAGCCGGGCCTTGCGGGTCAAAGGGTCCGTCGCAGGCTAGCGGCTTTTCGCAGCAATGCCTAGATGATAGGCCTATCGGGATGTGAATAATGCCATCCCCTTGCCTGAGCCGTGAAAAGGGGCTGGCGAAGCCGCGGGCTGCTGTTTACATATGTCGAAATTCTAAATTCGAAGGGGCATTCAGATGGCCAAGATCACTTATGTAGAACACAATGGCACCGAACATGTCGTCGATGTGGCCAATGGCCTGACCGTCATGGAAGGGGCCCGTGACAATAACATCCCCGGGATCGAGGCCGACTGCGGCGGTGCCTGCGCCTGCTCCACCTGCCACGTCTATGTGGATCCCGACTGGGTCGAAAAAGTGCCCGCCAAGGACGACATGGAAGAAGATATGCTCGACTTCGCGTTCGAGCCCGATCCCGCCACGTCCCGTCTGACCTGCCAGATCAAGGTCACAGACGCGCTGGACGGCCTGCGCGTGAAAATGCCCGAAAAGCAAATCTGATGCGACGGCTGGCGCGACATATCTCGTCGCGCCTTTTGCCGATCGTTGCGGCGTGCGTGATCAATGCGCTGCCCGCTTCTGCGCAAGACATCGCCCGCGCCAGCTTTGGTGATCCGACCACACGCTATGATCACGGCGTATTGGGCGATGCGGTCGAATGGGGCAGCCTGACGCTGGGCTTGGCTGACGGCACCAGCCGCCGCATAATCTTACCCCAAGCCCTTGTATTCGAAGACACATCGCCCCGGATTGCGGATCTGGATGGTGATGGCCAACCCGAAGTGATCGTGGTTGAAAGCCATCAGTCCAAAGGTGCGCGGCTTGCGGTCTATGGCGCGTCCGGGCGCATCGCACAGACGCCCTTTATCGGGCGGAAAAACCGCTGGCTTGCCCCGATTGGTGCTGCGGACTTCACCGGCAATGGGCGGCTCGAGATCGCGATCGTCGTCACACCGCATCTGTCCGGTTCGGTGCAGCTGCTTGCTTACGATAACAGCAGCCTCACCGTCATTGCTACGGCAGAGGGGTTCACCAACCACCGCATCGGTGATCCGGAAATCGCGGGGGGTATCCGCACATGCGGCCCACACCCCGAAGTGATCCTTGCGCAGATGCCGTGGCAGCGCAGTGCGCCATCGCAAATGGTGGCCCTTCAGCTTGACGGCAAAACACTAAGCCCGCGAAGCTTCGACGTGCCCTTCACGGCCAGCAATATCGCCGCCGCCCAGGCCTGTACGCTCAACCCAAGCTGAACACAGACCTGCTTCCAATTGGTTAAAAATCCTGGGGGTCCGGGGGCAAGCCCCCGGTTCATCTCGTCAGACCAGCAGGCCGCGCCCTCAGGACAGCGCACGCCAGCCGATATCGCGGCGGTAGAACCCGCCCGGCCAGTCAATCGCCTCGACCATCTCATAGGCGCGTGCCTGTGCCTCGGCCAGGGTGTCGCCGCGCGCGGTGACGTTCAGAACCCGCCCGCCGATGGCCGTTATCGCCCCGTCTTTCTTGACGGTGCCCGCATGGAACACCATGTTGCGGCTGTCTTCGGGGAGGGCATCCAACCCTTTGATAACGCTGCCCTTGTTATAGCTTCCGGGATAGCCTTGCGCGGCCATAACGACGGTGACAGCGTGATCGTCGGCCCAGTTCACGCGGGCCTCGTTCAGCCGCCCTTCGGCGGCGGCATGCATCAGGTCAAAAGCCTGCGCGCCAAGACGCATCATCAAGACCTGACACTCAGGGTCGCCAAAACGGGCGTTGTATTCGACCAGACGGGGGGCACCGTCCTTGATCATCAAACCGGCATAAAGCACCCCTTGGTAAGGCGTGCCGCGCTTGGCCATTTCGGCCATGGTCGGGCGGATGATTTCTGCCAACGCACGTTCGGCGATCTCGTCGGTCAGCACCGGCGCGGGCGAATAGGCCCCCATGCCGCCGGTGTTGGGGCCGGTATCGCCGTCGCCGACGCGTTTGTGGTCTTGGGCTGTGCCGATCGGCAGTACGGTGTCGCCGTCACATAAAACAAAAAAGGACGCTTCTTCGCCGTCCATAAACTCCTCGATTACCACCTCTGCGCCCGCGTCGCCGAAGGTGCCGTCGAACATCGTATCGACGGCGGCCAGCGCCTCGGCATCGGTTTCGGCGATGATCACGCCTTTGCCCGCTGCAAGGCCGTCGGCCTTGATCACGATCGGGGCAGGGTGGTCGGCCAGATAGGCCCGCGCCGCGTCTGCGTCGGTGAAATGCCCATAGGCGGCAGTGGGGGCGTTTGCTGCGTCGCAGATCTCTTTCGTAAAGGCTTTGGAGGCTTCCAGCGCCGCGGCCGCTTTTGACGGGCCAAACACCAATACGCCGGCAGCGCGCAGATCATCGCCAACGCCTGCAGCAAGCGGGGCTTCTGGCCCGATGATGACGAAATCGATGTTGTTTTCATCGACAAAACCGACCACCGCCGCCCCGTCGTTGATGTTGAGACTGGCGCAATCCGCGATGACGGCGATTCCGGCATTGCCCGGTGCCACGATCAGCTTGTCGCATTTAGGATTTTGCAATACGGCCCAGGCTAGGCTGTGTTCGCGCCCGCCGCTGCCCAGAATGAGGATGTTCATGGTTGCACTCCCTTGGCCTTGGTTGCTGCGCGTTCTAAGCTGGGACTGAGCCCGACACAAGATAAACACGGAAAGACACCGCTGATGGATCTGATCGACGACCCGCGCGAGGGGCAGAACAGCCCCGAATTCACCGTGACCGAGCTTTCGGGCGCGATCAAACGGGTGATCGAGGGCGAATTCGGCCATGTGCGGATTCGCGGCGAGGTGGGGCGTGTCAGCCGGCCACGTTCGGGGCATATCTATCTGGACCTCAAGGACGACAGTTCGGTTATTTCCGGTGTGATCTGGAAAGGCGTGTCGGCACGGCTTGAAACCCAACCCGAAGAGGGGATGGAGGTGATTGCCACGGGGCGCATCACCACCTTTGGCGGGCAGTCGAAGTACCAGATCGTGATCGAGGATATCAAACCCGCGGGCATGGGCGCGCTGATGGCGTTGCTGGAAAAACGCAAGGCGGTGCTGGCGGCCGAGGGGCTGTTCGCCCCCGAACGCAAACGCCCGCTGCCCTACCTGCCAGAGGTGATCGGCGTCGTGACCTCGCCCTCGGGGGCGGTGATCCGCGATATTCTGCATCGTCTGCGCGACCGGTTTCCGCGCAAGGTGTTGATCTGGCCCGTCGCCGTGCAGGGGGCGAAATGCGCGCCAGAAGTCGCGCGCGCCATTGCGGGGTTCAACGCGCTGACCCCGGGCGGAGCCTTGCCGCGGCCTGATCTGTTGATTGTGGCGCGCGGCGGCGGTTCGGTCGAGGATCTATGGGGGTTCAACGAAGAGATCGTGGCGAGGGCTGCCGTAGCATCCGACATTCCGCTGATTTCGGCGGTGGGGCATGAAACCGACACCACGCTGATCGACTATGTCTCTGACAAGCGCGCGCCCACGCCGACGGCGGCAGCCGAGCTTGCGGTGCCTGTGCGCCATGAACTCGTCGCCCTGCTCGATGGGCAGGAGGCACGGATGACCCAAGCGCTCAGTCAGGGCCTTGCGCGCCGCGACCAGCGGTTGCGCGACATGGCGCGCGCGTTGCCTCGGCCCGACAGCCTGCTTGATGGTCCGCGCCAACGGCTCGATATGCGCGGCGCCCGTCTGGGTCCGGCGCTGACCGCGGGTGTGCAGAAACGCAAGGTGCATCTCTCTGACATCTCTGGCGCGTTGCGCCCTGCCAGCCTGCGCCGCAGCCTTCAGGCAGAGCAGCGCAGGCTGGCCGCCCTGGCCGATCGCTTCCGCCCCGAGGCATTGGGCCGCGAGCAAAAGCGCCGTCTTGAAGGTTTGATCGCCCGTTTCCGCCCCGACGCGTTAGAGCAGGACCGCAAGCGGAAAGAGGAAGCCTTTCAATCGCTTGCGCGGCGCCTTTCAGATGCCGGGCAACGGCAGACCCAAGGCTGGCACAAACAGATTGCAGGGCTTGACCGTCTGCATGAGATGCTGAGCTATAAATCGACGTTGGCACGGGGCTACGCCGTGGTACGCGGCGACGGGGGCGTGGTGACAACCAAGCAGGCGGCGCAGGATGCTTCGGCGCTCGAGATTGAATTTATCGACGGCAAGATGAAGATCGGCGGCGGGGCGGCCCCTAAAAAGACCCCCAAGAAAGCGCCCGAACAAGGCAGCCTGTTCTAGGTCTTAGACACCTACCTTCGGGCCGAGGCAGGTAAAATCCTGACCGCTGTTTTGCGCCTCGTAAAGCTCGGTGGTGGTCGGGTCGTTTTCGAACTGCGCGATCAACCCGGACGCCCCTTCGCGAAAGCGCCAACACTGGGGTGTCGGGTTCTCGTCATAGGTAAAGCAAATCTTTCCCGTATCTTCGTACCAGCGGCCTGACTTGCATTCACCGTCCAGAAAGGACCATTCGACGCGCCGGTTGCTCAGATACCGCTCCGCACCGTAGGTCTCTCCGTTTTGGGCGTAGAACAGGGTTTTGCCCCGTGTATAGGCGTCAAATTCTGCCGCCGACATCATGGATTGCGCGGCCAAAGGGGAGGCCTGTGTCAGGGCGAGGATCAGGGCAAGCTGTTTCATAGCCGCAGCGTGCCAGAAACCCGAGGCGTGATCTAGTCTTGATCGCGGACCGGCTGCCAACGCGCAACACGGCGGTCCATCACCCGGTGCCACAGCGGTGGGACCAGCGCCAGCACAGCCATCACTGGCAGGGATCGCGGCAGCATCGGCATGGTGCCCGGTGTCAGCTCCAGCGCCGGAAAGGCGCGCGAGGGGCGCATGTGATGGTCCGAATGGCGCGGCGCATTCAGCATCATCGCCGAGGAATACCACGCAGGCGCATTCCAACTATGCTGCGGGCCCACGGGCTCGGGCTTGCCATTTTCAGATGTTTTGCGGCGCAGGCCATAGTGTTGCACATAATCGGACAGCAACAGCTGCATTTGCGCATAGGCCGCCAGCGCCAGCATCGCAACGACCCCGCGCGCGCCGGCCACTGCAAAGCTAGCGGCGAGGGTGATCAACGCACCAGTGACATAGGTGACATAAGGGTGTGACAACAGGTGCCGTTTTCCACGCCGCTGCCGCGTATCAGCCCGTAGCCCGGCCATAAACTCGCCTTTTAGGGCGCGCAGGGCATAGGTATAGAAGCCTTCGCCCAATCTGGCCGAATTCGGATCATGCTCCGTTGCGACGTAGATGTGATGCACGCGCAGGTGGGCCGACACGTGATGCCCGTGCAAAAGGCTGCAATAAATCGCGGTGCCGATCCGTCGGGGCCATTTCGACGCGGCATGGATCAGCTCATGTGCGTTGGAGTTCGAGATCTGGCCAAGAAACAGACCAAGCCCGATATAAATCAACAGCTTGTCGGTCACATTCAACGTGTCGCTTGCGCCCAGCGCCCAGACCCCAAGGGGTAAAAGCGTGAAATGCACAGCGCCCAGTGTAAGGCTTAGAACACGACCCGAAGAGTTTCGCACTGGCAGTCGGCGAGATAGCCTATCAAGGCAAAACACGACCACAGTGATCGACAGCAGCGCGATCAAGGGCCAGGGGCCGCCGCGTAGACAGGCGAGAAACAGAAATATCGCTGGGGTCAGGCTGGCGATGCTGTACCAGAACATAGGGCGGCTCCGCTGGGGATGCGTGTTTCTTATACGCGAAATGGCGCGTGAAAAAGGGCCTAGGTCGCCGCAGCTACCGCGTAAACTGCTGCGGATTGGTCGCTTTTACTCTGCGCAAGCTGATGCGGCTTTGATAGCGTGATGCGAAAGCGATACGAGAGGGCGGCCCGATGGCGTTGGATAATCATGATACCTCAGATGCAAACGCACCGCGCAAAGGTGTGTGGAAATCTGGCAAGGGTAAGGGGCGCAGCCACACCAAGGGTCGTCAGCTGCAAGAGGACGCGTGGGATGAGGTGCGCGCCCTATTGGCGGATAAACCGCGACGTGCCGATCTGCTGATTGAGCATTTGCATCTTATTCAAGATAAATTCGGGCATCTTTCTGCGGCGCACCTGCGCGCTTTGGCCGAAGAAATGCGCATGAGCATGGCGGAAGTTTACGAAGTCGCAACGTTCTATGCCCATTTTGACGTGGTGAAAGAGGGGGAAACACCACCGCCCGCGCTGACCATACGGATTTGCGATTCTCTGTCCTGCCAATTGGCCGGTGCGCAGGCGTTGAAAACCGCACTGGAAGACGGGTTGGACGCGTCAGAGGTGCGTGTCGTGCGTGCGCCTTGTATGGGGCGTTGTGATACGGCACCGGCGCTTGAGATCGGGCATAACTTTGTCGACCACGCAACGCTGGAAAAGGTGAAGCAGGTCATCGCGGCAGGCGATACCCATGTGCATGTGCCCGACTACGAAGCCTTCGACGCCTATGTCGCTGGCGGGGGGTATGAGGTGCTCACGAAACTGCGCCGTGACGGCGATTGGGAGGACGTGCAGCAAAACCTGCTCGACGCTGGTTTGCGCGGTCTTGGCGGCGCCGGTTTCCCGTCGGGTAAGAAATGGGGGTTCGTGCGGGATAACGCGGGCCCGCGCTATATGGCGGTCAACGGCGATGAGGGGGAGCCCGGCACCTTCAAGGATCGCTGGTACCTGGAACGCCTACCACATCTTTTCCTGGAGGGGATGCTTATCGCCGCCTGGGCCGTAGAGGCAGAGAAAGTGTTCTTGTACATGCGGGACGAATACCCGCAGGTGCTCGCGCTCCTTCGGACTGAGATTGCGGCGCTCGAGGCTGCAGGCATTGTTCCCGCAGGATACATTGATCTGCGGCGCGGTGCGGGGGCTTATATCTGCGGTGAAGAATCCGCGATGATTGAAAGCATTGAAGGCAAGCGTGGGCTGCCACGGCACCGTCCCCCTTATGTGGCGCAGGTGGGTATCTTTGGTTGCCCCACCTTGGTGCATAACGTTGAAACCCTGCATTGGGTGGCGCGCATTTGCCGCGAAGGGCCCGAGGTGCTGAACAGCACGGAAAAGAACGGGCGCAAGGGCCTGCGCAGCTATTCGGTATCCGGGCGCGTCGCCAAACCCGGGATGTATGAACTGCCTGCGGGATCCACGATCACCGATGTCATCGAGGCTGCGGGTGGCATGGCCGACGGGCACCGGTTCAAAGCCTATCAACCGGGTGGGCCATCCTCGGGGCTGCTGCCCGCCGCGATGGATGATATACCACTCGACTTTGATACATTGCAGCCGCACGGGTCTTTCATCGGCTCTGCAGCAGTAGTGGTGCTGTCGGACCAAGACAGCGCCAAGGCCGCAGCGTTGAATATGCTACGTTTTTTTGAGGATGAAAGCTGCGGGCAATGCACCCCCTGTCGCGTGGGCTGCGAAAAAGCCGTCAAGCTGATGCAGGCGGATCGATGGGATAAACCCCTGCTGGAAGAGCTCTCGACTGCTATGGTCGATGCCTCTATCTGCGGGTTGGGGCAGGCAGCGCCGAACCCGATCCGCCTGGTGATCAAACACTTCGCGGACGAGGTTTAGAACGGGATAGACGTCTCTTCAAAGCGGGAATTAGTTCTGCACCACCAAACAGGTGCACCCGGTCGCGCGCATCCTGTCGCACAGGCGCTGGGCGTCGGTGCGGCTGTTGCTGCCGTATTGTCCGAAGTAGAATCCCTTGCGGCGCGACACGCGGTTTTTCTTGAACAGGAAATCCAGACGCCGTCCTTTCACCGCGCTGCGACAGCTTGCTGTCTGGGCATTGGCTTTATCCCGCGCGCGGTCCTTGCTGGTCCCGAAGGATACCTGAACCCCCCAGGGTTTGATCACCGGGGCAGGGGGTGTCACCTTTAGGGCGGTCAGCCGGCGATTGCGTGCCATCTCGTAGCAGGCGGGCAGGAAAGCTTGCGTTTTTGATAGCCGGAAATCGGGCGTTTTGGGCGGGGCATCGCGCCATTGCTCGGCGTCCAGACCGGTGATGATGGGGACATAGGCGACCGTCTCGGGGGCGAGCCCTTTGCCGATCAGAAACCCCTCCGCACGGCGCTCGCCGCCATTGTAGCCGATCGCAGCCAGTCCTTCGTTCCCGTATTTCTGCGTCATTTCAGCCAGATACTGGGCAGAGTGTTCCAGTGCGTCAGCTGGATTATATGGGTCTTTCAGCCCGCGCAGCGCGGCGGTGGAGGGGATGAACTGCGCAATGCCGCGCGCATTGGCGTGGCTCAAGGCGTTTTGGTCAAACCTGCTTTCTTGCCAGATCAGCCGCGCGAAAAATCCGCTGTCCAGCCCGTGCCGCTCGGAAAAGACCTTGATCGCGTTGCACGTGTCATACACGAAATGCGCAGGGCGGATGCAGTGGGCATGACCCCATTTGGTGCTGGAACAGTAGCGCTGGTCCGGCTCGGCCTGCGCCGCCCCTGCCATCAGTATCACCCAGAGCACCCATAAAAACCGCATACAGACTTGGTGCGCGACGGGCCCCTTGCTGTCAATTGCTCTTGTCGCCCTTCCATCCCGCCGGTCGAGCCTATAGATCATAGAAAACGCCTGACAATTCGGAGAGCGCGCTTGGCCTTTTTTCAAAAGCTGAAATCCAAAATGTTCAAATCCTCGTCCAAGATCGACGAAGGGCTTGAGGCGATTGTCGAAGATGGCGGGGCGACGGATACCCCTGAAACGGTGGATGAGGTTCCTGTCGATCAGGTGATGGATGCGCCGCAGGCCGCGGCCCAAGCATTGCCCGAAGCGGTGGATGATGAACCCGCACCGATGCCAGCGGATGAAGAGGATACGCCCGCGCCCGTGCCGCTGCGCGAGACGATGACCCCCGTGGCCCCCGATCTGGTGCCCGCACCCCCCGAGCCAGCACCGGCCAAACCCGGTCTGATGGGCCGCTTGATGGGACGCAGCGCCGCGGCCCCTGTTGTGCGGCGTGTGCTGGATGACGAGATGCTCGAACAGCTCGAAGAGCTGCTGATCTCGACCGATATGGGCGTGGATACGGCCCTGCGCGTCACCGCGAATATGGCCGAGGGGCGCTTTGGCAAGCGTCTGTCTGTGGACGAGATCAAGCGCCTCATGGCGACAGAGGTCGCGCGGATCATGGACCCGATTGCCAAGCCCTTGCCGATCTATGCCAAGACACCGCAGGTAGTGCTTGTGGTGGGGGTAAACGGGTCGGGCAAGACGACCACAATCGGCAAGCTGGCCAGCCAGTTCAAAGCCGCAGGCAAGAACGTTGTGATCGCCGCCGGTGACACATTTCGCGCGGCCGCTGTCGAACAATTGCAGGTCTGGGGCGACCGTGCCGACGTGCCGGTATTGACCGCAGGGCAGGGGTCGGACCCGGCGAGCCTTGCGTTCGACGCGATGACGCAGGCGGAGCGTGACGGCGCTGATCTGCTGCTGATTGACACGGCCGGACGGTTGCAGAACCGCGGCGACCTGATGGAAGAACTGGCCAAGATCGTGCGGGTCATTCGCAAGAAAGACCCAAGTGCGCCGCATAATACTCTGTTGGTGCTGGATGCGACGACAGGGCAGAATGCGCTCAACCAAGTGAAGGTTTTTCAGGAAATTTCAGATGTTTCCGGTCTGGTCATGACCAAGCTGGATGGCACGGCCAAGGGCGGTGTACTGGTGGCGCTTGCAGATAAGTTCGGGCTGCCGATCCACGCCATCGGCGTCGGCGAACAGATTGACGATCTGCAGCCCTTTGACCCGCAGGAGTTTGCGGATGCCTTGATGGGGCTGGACCCGCAGTGACGCAGCATAAAGGTTCGGCGACATGACCGTATGGATCAGCCAAATTGAAGGCACCGCAGCGGGGCACCAAGCGGCGCTTTGGCTTGCGCTGGCCGCGGCTTTTCTGCACGCCGTTTTTGGCGCGCTTCAGAAAGGGCGCCATGATCCGTGGTTGACCCGCGGGGCTATCGACTTTTCCTATTGCCTGATGGCAGCGCCCTTTGCGCTGTTTGTCGTGCCGTGGCCCGAGCCCCATATGTGGGTCATTTTTGCCGGGGCTTGGGCGATCCATATTGTCTACAAGCTGTTACAGGCCTGGGCCTACACCAAGGGGGCCTATACGGTCGTCTACCCTGTCGTGCGCGGCACGGGGCCCTTGTTCACCGTGATCGGCGCCTACCTCATTTTTGGAGAGAGCTTTTCGGGCGTGCAATGGTTGGGCGTTGCGGTGCTGGTGGCCGGCATCTTCGGGCTGGCGCTGTATAACTTTGTCTACCTCGTGTCCGAACGCGATACGCTGAACGCGGCCCTCGGGCTGGCGGTGCTGACGGGGCTTTTCGTGGCGCTTTATACGACATTCGACGCCTATGGCATCCGCGCGACGGACAACCCGTTTACCTTTCTGGCGTGGTTTTTCATGATCGACGGGCTGGTCATGCCCGTGATCGCCGCGCGCCGCTGGCTGCGGATGGAGGATCGTCCCGACCTTGGCCCGTTGATGACCCGTGGCGTGGCGGGTGGCTTTGTCGCCTTTTTCAGCTTTGGTTCGATCATGCTGGCGACCCGTCTGGACAAAGTGGGCGAGGCCGCCGTGCTGCGTGAAACCTCGACCGTGTTTGCGGCGCTGATCGGATGGTTGGTGCTGAAAGAAACCGTAGGCCCGCGCCGTATTGCCCTGATGGCGCTGATCGCGCTTGGCGCGGTGATCGTCGAAATGGGCGGATAACTGGAGAGCAAGATGAGCACGACACGCGAGATAAACCCTTTCGTCAAATCGGCGCTGGAATACGGGCCGGTGCTGATATTCTTTGTCGCCTATCTGCGCTTCAAGGACGAGACTTTCACCCTTTGGGGCACCGACTACAGCGGCTTTATCGTGGTGACGGCGGCCTTTGTGCCGCTGTTGATCCTGTCGACGGGCGCGCTGTGGGCGCTGACGGGCAAGATCAGCCGCATGCAGGTTGCCACAGTCATTCTGGTGACGCTGTTCGGGGGCCTGTCGGTTTGGCTGAATGACGAGAGGTTCTTTAAAATGAAGCCGACCGCCATTTACCTTTTGTTTGCAGTGCTTTTGGCGATAGGTCTGGCGCGGGGGCAATCCTATCTCAAGTTCGTGATGGAGGAGATGATGCCTCTGAATGACGCCGGCTGGATGATTCTGACCAAGCGGCTGATGCTGTGCTTTTTCGGTCTGGCGCTCGCGAACGAGCTGATCTGGCGCTTTGCCAGCACCGAGACTTGGGTGTATTTCAAGACATTCGGGCTGACGGCGGCGGTGTTTGTGTTTTTTATGACGCAAGGGCGGCTGTTCCAGACCTATGGTTTGGAAAAAGACGAAAGCTAGGACGGGGGCCAGCCCCCGCTGCCCCGTATGGGGCAGCGCCCCCGGGATTTACGGCCATTTGGAAGGCGGCTTGCTGTTATAGTTGACGCGAGCGGGCGAGGGGCGTAGCAGATGACACGTGGCGATTTGATACCGGATTGCGGGCCACGGGCAGAGAGACCTGCCAAATTCCGCTAAAAGGTCAGGATGAAAGCCCCCTTTCGCTTGACCGCGTCTGGGGTTTTTTTACGCCCGCTGCACGGCGGGACAGGAAGGATGAGAGAATGAGCGTTGATTGGAAACCACGGACCAAGGCTGTTCACAGTGGCACCCGCCGCAGCCAGTATAACGAAGTGTCCGAGGCCGTGTTCCTGACACAGGGTTTTGTCTATGACAGCGCCGAACAGGCCGAGGCGCGGTTCCAGTCGCTGGGGGATGACGAGTTTATCTATGCCCGCTACGGCAACCCCACGGTGCGCATGTTCGAGGACCGGATCTCGGGCCTTTTGGGGTATGAGGATTGTTTCGCCTGTACCTCTGGTATGGCGGCGGTCAGCGGCGCGCTGACATCGCTGCTGAAAGCAGGCGATCACGTGGTCGCCGCGCGCGCGCTTTTCGGGTCATGCCTGTATGTGCTGGAGGATATCCTGGCGCGTTTCGGGGTCGAGGTGACCTTGATCGACGGCACGGATAACGCGGCGTGGGATGCGGCCATTCGCCCTGACACGACCATGGTCTTCTTTGAGAGCATTTCGAACCCTACCCTGGAAGTCGTTGACATGCGCCATGTGGTGAAAGCGGCCCATGCCGTCGGCGCGCTGGTATTGGCGGATGACGCCATGGCGACGCCGGTATTTTCCTATGCCAAGGAATGTGGTGCGGATATCGCCATTATCTCGACCACGAAACATGTGGACGGGCAGGGGCGTATGCTGGGCGGTGCGATTTGCGGCCCCAAAGAGCTGATCCGCGGACCCGTCGAAACCTATATGAAACACACCGGCGGCGCGATGAACCCGTTTACCGCCTGGACCCACCTCAAGGCGCTTGAAACCATCGACCTGCGTGTGCGTGCCCAGGCGGATGCCGCCTATAAGATCGCTGATGCGCTGAACGGGCACCCCAAGCTGAGCGCTGTGCGCTATCCGACACATCCCAGCCATCCGCAGCACGCGCTCGCCACGTCTCATGCGCCGTCGGCGGGGACTGTCTTGGCGGTAGAGGTCAAGGGCGGTAAGGACGCGTGTTTTGCATTCCTTAATGCGCTCGAGATTATCACCATCTCGAACAACTTCGCCGATGCGAAATCCATCGCGACCCATCCGGCGACCACGACGCACCAGCGTTTGCCGGATGACCAGAAGGCCACGCTGGGGATCAGCCCCGGCCTTGTGCGCTTGTCTGCGGGGCTTGAGGACGTGGATGATCTGATCGCCGACATCCGTCAGGCGCTGGACACATTGAAGTGATCACTTGGGGGCTTTGCCTGCTTGGCTGGACGGAGCATTGGTAAAGCCCCCGATATCGCCTATATAGGGGGCAACTTGCGAAAGGGCCTTGCTATGAATATCGCCGCGACAGTGATACCGGACCGTGATGACGCGGTTGCGGCACTTGATACGTTGCGGGCCTGGGCGCGCAAGGCCAGCACCGCCGAGATTGAGACGCTGGACCCGTCGCTGGCCCGTCTGCTGCAAAGCGTTGACAGCTATCCGCAGTTTAGCCGCGATTATCCCAGTGATTTCGCCGTGGGAGATAACTACAAGGCTACGCTGCCCGATCTGCAAAACGGCCCGTCGAGCCTAATCCGTGGTGCGAAACAGCAGATCCAGCACGTGGGGATATCGAACTTTCGTTTGCCCATGCGGTTTCACACCCGCGAGGGCAGCGATCTGACGCTCGAGACATCGGTCACCGGATCGGTCAGCCTTGAGGCGGATAAGAAGGGCATCAACATGTCCCGCATCATGCGCAGTTTCTATAAACATGCGGATGAGGTGTTCAGCTTCGAGGTGATGGAAGCTGCGCTGGATGATTATAAGTCCGACCTCGAAAGCTATGATGCCCGCATCCAGATGCGGTTTTCCTTTCCGGTACGGATCGATAGCCTGCGGTCGGGGCTGTCGGGCTACCAGTATTACGACATTGCGCTTGAGCTGGTCGAGGCCGCAGGCGCGCGCAAGAAGATCATCCACCTTGATTACGTCTATTCCTCTACCTGTCCCTGTTCGCTGGAGCTGTCCGAGCATGCCCGTGCGACACGGGGGCAACTTGCCACGCCGCATTCGCAACGCTCTGTCGCGCGGATCTCGGTCGAGGTGAACTGCGAGGAAAGCTGCCTGTGGTTCGAAGACCTGATCGACGCGGCGCGGCGCGCGGTGCCGACAGAAACGCAGGTGATGGTCAAACGCGAGGACGAACAGGCGTTTGCCGAGCTGAACGCCGCTAACCCGATCTTTGTCGAAGACGCGGCGCGGCTGTTCTGCGAGCAGTTGCAAGCCGAACCGCGGGTGCGTGATTTTCGCGTTGTGGCCAGCCACCAGGAAAGCCTGCACAGTCATGATGCGATCTCTGTTCTGACGCAGGGCGATACCTTTGCGGCTCAAAGCATTGACCCCAGACTGTTCAGCACGCTGTTCCACGTCGGCTGATGTTCGCACGATTTTAGGGCAGTTACTCTGACATGTTTTCATTCCGCGTATTTATTGCGCGGAGGTTTGTGGTGCTTGCTTGAAACATGCACAAAGCCATGCTGCGATGCGGCATCTTCGGGATGCTGCTATGCAGAAACGTCGGTTCTCATTAGGGATTGCTTCGTTATATTAAGAGGCAGAACAAGGTAACCGGCAGAAATGCCAAGATAAATCGAGAGTTTATTATGGCTTACAACAGCACAATTTCGCAAAGCAACGTCCCCACTATCAAAGCCCCCTTCGCCGTCATCGGCGGGTTTTTTGCTGCCATCTGGAACGGTTTGATCGCAGCGGGTGCGAACTCGGGCCGGATGCGTCAGGTGACATTCCTGCAGTCCAAGACCGACGAAGAGCTGGCCGCGATGGGTATCAAACGTGATGACATCGTGCACCATGTTTTCCGCGACACATATTACGTCTGATCGGTTCACAGGTTGATTATTGACGGCCCGGGTGTGTCTTGCCCGGGCCGTTTTGCGTTTTACCGCAGGGCGCGTCCTTGACACCGGCGCGCCGCCGCGCCAACGCTGCGCAGATGTTGGATTTGCGCCCAGTTGGATATGTCATCGGCCTGTTGGTGTCGGTGCTTGGCATTGCGATGATCGTGCCAATGTTGGTCGATATTGCCGAAGGGCGCGGCCATTGGCCCGTCTTCGTCGAGGCCGGGCTGATCACCATGCTGGGGGGCAGCATGATCGCGCTGGCCTGTGCCAACGGGGTCAGGGAAGGGCTGACGATCCAGCAGACCTTTTTGTTGACGACGGCCGTGTGGCTGATGCTGCCGCTCTTCGGCGCGCTGCCGTTCATGCTGGGCGCGACAGAGGCGCGTTTCGTCGATGCGGTGTTCGAGGCCATGTCGGGCATGACCACCACCGGATCTACGGTGTTTTCCGGGCTTGATGATCTGCCCAAGGGGCTGTTGTTGTGGCGTGCGATCCTGCAGTGGCTGGGCGGCATCGGGATCATTGTTGTGGCGATGGTGTTCCTGCCCGAACTGCGCGTCGGTGGTATGCAGATTTTCAAGTCGGAAGCTTTTGATACCTTTGGCAAAATCCTGCCGCGGGCCGGGCAGATCGCCAGCCAGATTTCGGTCATTTATGTCTGGCTGACCTTCGCCTGCGCGCTGACCTATCTGACCTTGGGAATGAACGTCTTTGACGCGACGGTCCACGCGCTGACCACCGTGTCTACGGGCGGGTTTTCAAACTATGACGCCTCTTTCGGGACCTTTAGCGGCAATGCGGAATATGCGGCGTCGATCTTCATGGTGCTCGCGGCGCTGCCTTTCGTGCGCTATGTGCAATTGCTGAACGGCAATCCATTGGCGCTGCATCGTGATCCGCAGGTAAAGGGTTTCTTGCTGACGATTGCGGTGCTGGTGGGGCTGATCTTTATCTCTATCCAGTCGGTCTTTCCGCATCATTGGGAGCAATCCCTGCGCGAGGCGCTGTTCAACATCACTTCAATCATTTCGGGCACGGGCTTTGCCTCGGTCGATTATATGACCTGGGGGCCGTTTCCCGTGGCGCTGTTTTTCTTTACGGGGCTGATTGGCGGCTGCGCGGGGTCCACCGCCTGTTCGATCAAGATCTTCCGCTATCAGCTGTTGTTCGCATCCATCCGTGCGCAGTTGCAGCGAATCCGGTCACCCCACGGCATCTTTACCCCGCGCTATGACGGTCGCCCGATCAGCGGCGATGTCATGATCTCGGTCATGTCGTTTTTCATGTTTTTCACGCTGACATTAGGGCTGGTGGCCGTGGCGCTCAGCATGACAGGGCTGGATTTCGTGACCTCGATCTCGGGGGCGGGGGCGGCCTTGGGGAACATCGGGCCGGGTCTGGGCAAGATCATCGGGCCGGCGGGCAATTTCAGCACCCTCAACGACACAGCCAAATGGATCCTGACCGCCGCAATGCTGGTCGGGCGGCTGGAGCTTATGGCGGTATACGTCATTCTGACATTCAAATTCTGGAGAGCATAATGAGCGCAGTACAAACCCGTCCTTTGGGGGCACAGATTTCTCATATGCTCAAAACTCGCGGGGTAGAGGTGATCTTTGGCATCCCCGGCGTGCATAACCAAGAGATGTACCGCGGGATCGAGGAAGCAGGGCTGACCCATGTGCTGGCGCGGCACGAACAGGGGGCGGGCTTTATGGCAGATGGCTATGCCCGGGCCACAGGCAAGCCGGGGATCGCCTATGTGATCACCGGCCCGGGGCTGTGCAATGTGATGACGCCGATGGGGCAGGCCTACAGCGATTCCGTGCCGGTGCTGGTGTTGTCCTCCTGTCTGGATGAAACGGCGGCGCGGAAGGGGCAGCTGCACCAGATGAACGATCAGCGCGCGGCGGCGGAAACCGTGTGCGACTGGTCCGAAATGGCGCTGACGGCACCGGCGGCCTACCAGTTGATTGATCGCGCCCTGACCGAATTTGCCACCAGCCGCCCGCGGTCCAAGCATATTTCTGTTCCCATTCACCTGCTGGAGGCAGAGGCCGCCCCCGCGCACGCCCTTGCCGTCAGCGCGACCTTGCCGGCGGTGCCCTCTGCGCAGATCGACCTTCTGGCGCAAAAGCTGGCGGCAGCGCAGAAGCCGCTGTTCATTTTTGGCGGTGGTGCCGTTGGCGTTCAAAACGTTGACGCCCTGCTGGCCCGCTGGCAGGCGGCGAGCCTGACGACTTATGCCGGACGTGGCATCGTCTCGCCCGGAGCGCCGCTGCATTTCGGGGCCTATCTCGCGCGGGAAAGCAGCGTCGATGTGATCGCGCAGGCGGATCTTGTGATCGCCGTCGGGACCGAGCTGGCAGAGGTGGACCTCTGGCGCGATCATCTGGGGCATTCAGGCGAGCTGGTGCGCGTTGATATTGATCCGTCGGTTCTGGCGGACCCGCAAGCGGCACCGTTTGCCATTCTTGGGGATGCGGGACAGGTAATGGCCGCGCTTGACGCTGCCTTGCCGGACGAACGCACAGCAGCGGGTTGGAATGCGGCCGAGGTGGCAGGCTGGCGCAAACGCTGGCGGTCAGAAGTGGATATGGAGCGTCCGGGCATCCTTGCCGTGGTGGACGCGGTCAAGGCTGCGACGCCCGAAGGCACGATGATCTACTCGGATATGACCCAATTCGCCTATGCCGCGACAGAGGTCTGGGAGATGGACCGCCCCGGAAATTGGCATCATCCTTACGGGTTCGGCACGCTTGGCTACGCAACACCTGCTGCGATTGGTGGGGCCATTGGCCGCCCCGGGCTGCCGACCATGGCGATCATCGGGGATTATGGCTTTCAGTACACGGTGCAGGAACTGGGGGCTGCGGTAGAGCTGGGGCTGCCCTTGCCGATCATCCTGTGGGACAATGGCAAACTGGGCGAAATCGAAGACAGCATGACCCGCGCGCAGATCGCGCCAAATGCGGTCATCGCTCATAATCCCGATTTTTGCAAACTGGCCGAAGCCTACGGAGCCTATGCTGCGGCACCGAAATCGCTGGAGGAGTTGCCAGAGGTCCTGGCGCAAGCCTTCAAGGCCGACCGCCCGACGTTGATCTATCTGACGCCCCAGACCGCAGTCTGATCAAGGGCGCTGCCCGAAGCGGTTCAAACGACTGACCCCGATCCCCCGTTAAACGGGGGATCGGGGTTTTCTTTATTCCCAACAGCTGACCAGTACGGTCATGCCCTTAGCTTTTTCACGCAGGTCCTGCGGCTTGATCGTGGTGCTGCTGGCCGTGGTATCCACGGTGACACCGGCCTTTTGCGCAAGCTCTGCGATGACCTTGGATTCAACCGCAAAGGCGACATCTTCGGGCAATTCGCGTGCGCCATTGGCACGGGGCAGCAACATGCCCAAGACCCGCCCGTCACGATCCAGAATCGGACCACCCGCGTCCCCGCTGCGGGCTTCTAGCGCGAGGCGGGCGATGTTCTCTTCGCCTTGCAGCCCACGCACATCGGCCAGCGTGCCATAGGTCACGGTTGCAGATCCAAGCACGCCTTCATAGGGGAAACCCGCAACCGCGATTTCGGATTGCAAACGGGGGGGCACGGTGTTGAACGCCGCCACATCCAGGGGCGAAAGCGCTGCGCGGGGTTTCAGCAGGCTGATCCCGCTGGCCGCATCGTCAACAACCACATCAAGCTCTGTCTCGTCGTCCAGCGTCAGCCGACCACAGCTTTGCACCGCCTCGGATGTGGTGGCAACAGTACCGCGCCCATCAATGAAGAAGCCCGAGCGCGAGATTTTCGGCGACCGGATTTGCAGGCCTGACACCAGATCGACAGCCTGACGGTCGCCACCCCCCGCTGCGGCATCCAGCGTACCGGGCAGGCGGGTAAAGGATTTCGTCATCTCGGCAATCACGCGGCGGCGGCGGTCTTCGTCCCCGGCGGGCCAGATGAGGGTGAAGCCCTTGATCTCGCCATTCTGCAGCGACACCTGCGTCTGGCTGACGATGCGGCCGTTCTCGCCGATCAGCTCGAAACTGTCGGATTTCCGCTCGCGCGGGCCTTCTTCGGGGACGATTTCAAGGGTCTGCATGATGTCATACAGACCGAAAAGCGTATCCTGATCGCCCGCCTGACTGATCAGCAGAACCCGCGCGTCGATGTCGCCGGTGCCATTGTAATGGGCGAAGGGGGGCTCGAACCGGTCAAACCCCACGATCTTGGTCGGCATCACCATCTCGATCCCCGCGTCGGCGTTGCGCACGACCTGCAGGCCCAGACCTTCGAGCACGGCGTTATATTGTTTCAGAAGGGCGGCGCGTTGCAACTTTGTCAGCACGCCGGTGGCGTCATAGCCGTTGGCCCCTTGCCAATCGGCCATAGACCCCCGCGTACCGCGTCCGAAGGCACCGTCGATAGAGGCATTGTAAAACCCGGCCCACTTCAGCGCGACCTGCAGCTGTTCGCGCGCCGCGCGGTCAAGCTCCCGTTCGCTAGCGCGCGCTTCGGCCAGGGTTTCGTCACGTGGTGGTTCTGGCAGGACGGGGACTTGCGTGGTTTCTGTCTCGGCGGTGGCGGTGTTCTCTTGTTCCAGCGCTTCGCTGGCGGGGGGCAGTGTGGTTTGCGTGATCTCACTGTCTGTCTGCGTATCGGTGGGGGATGCGGGGTCAACCGGTGCGATCAGCGGAATGTTCAGGACGTTCGCGCCCACGGGCCAGAACTGCTGCTGGAACCGTTCAGAAAGCTGGATAAAGCTGTCGCGCGGAATCACCCCGTCGCGGCGGTAGCGGCGCAACAACAGCTCGGCGTCATCACGGCGATAGGGGCCGACCGCGATTCCATACCAGCTGCCGCCCAAGGCAAAGCCGTTCACATCCTCAAGATTGGCGCTATAGGCACGTGCGCGATCTGTCGCCGCGGCCAGATTAGGCTGGGCTTCGACCTGTATCCAAACCACATCATCGGCAGACTGTGCAAAGGCAAACGGGGCAATAAACAAGGCGGCGATCAGGGCCGCAAACAGTCGCGTCATAGGTATGGGTGCTCTCAAGGATTTAAACTTGCAGTAGATAAGCAGGAACCTGTGCAAAATACCATGCTTGAGACAGCGCAAATCATCACAAAGCTGCCAATTGACCCTACCGCGACAGCACCTTAGGAAAGGCGCGCAGCAGCAAAGGCAAAATCTTATGTCCGACCCGGTCCAGCGCCCCCGTTCATTTCAGGAAATCATCCTCGCCCTACAGTCCTATTGGGCGCGTCAGGGCTGTGCTGTCCTGCAGCCCTACGACATGGAAGTCGGTGCGGGTACGTTTCACCCGGCCACGACCCTGCGCGCGCTTGGCACCAACCCTTGGGCCGCCGCCTATGTGCAGCCCTCGCGCCGCCCGACCGACGGGCGCTATGGGGAAAACCCCAACCGTTTGCAGCATTACTACCAGTTTCAGGCACTGATCAAACCCAGCCCGCCCAACCTGCAAGAGCTCTACCTCGGATCGCTTGAAGCGATCGGGATCGATATGGCGCTGCATGACATCCGCTTTGTCGAGGATGACTGGGAAAGCCCCACTTTGGGCGCATGGGGACTGGGCTGGGAAGTCTGGTGTGACGGCATGGAAGTGTCGCAGTTCACCTATTTCCAGCAGGTCGGCGGCCATGATTGCCACCCTGTATCGGGCGAGCTGACCTACGGGCTCGAGCGTCTGGCGATGTATGTTCTGGGCGTCGATCACGTGATGGACATGCCCTTTAACAGCCCCGATGCGCCGATCCCGCTGACCTATGGTGATGTGTTCAAACAGACCGAGGAAGAGTACGCCCGCTGGAACTTTGATGTCGCCAATACCGACGTGTTGCTGGACCACTTTGTCGAGGCCGAGAACGAGTGCAAGGCGATCCTTGCGCAAGATGCCGTGGACCCCAAGACCGGCAAGCGCATCGTGATGGCGCACCCCGCCTATGACCAATGCATCAAGGCGAGCCACATCTTCAACCTGCTGGACGCACGCGGTGTCATCTCGGTGACAGAGCGTCAGGCCTATATCGGGCGGGTACGCACCCTTGCCAAAGCCTGCGCTGACGCCTTTGTTCAGACACGGGCCGGCGGTTGGTCGGAAAACGCGGCATGAACGGTAAAATTGTAGGAGGCGTCATCTTGGTTGCAGCAGCCATTGCGGGTCTCGCGCTTTATTATCTACAGGTCTACGGCTATTATCACGAGGCACCGGCACCGGATGAGGGCGTCTCGCTGGTGTCGATCTCCAGCAATGCGTCCGAGCCGATCCTGACCGACAATTTCCGCGCCATCGACGCCGACAGCTCGCCCATCCGCTACCGCGCATGTTTCGACACCTCGCTCAGCCTCGCCATGCTGTCCGAAACCTATGTCGTCAGCGACGAGGTCACGCCGCGCAATGCACCGGGCTGGTTCGACTGTTTCGACGCCAGGGCCATCGCAGAAGAGATCGAGGCAGGCACGGCGCTGACCTTTCTGGGGCAGAAGAACGTGCATTTCGGCGTTGACCGTATCGTTGCGATCACTTCGGACGGGCGCGGCTATGTCTGGCACGAGCTGAACGATTGTGGCGACAAATCCTATGATGGCACCGTGGTGGGCGAAGCCTGCCCGGAACGCCCCGCCGACTGATCCACCCCGGATCGACAGGCCCTTTGACATAAGCGCTGTTTGCGCGACACATATTTAACCGCACCCAAGCGACACGCGGCCCCGAAAGGTACGAATCCATGCCCGACCTCCTGATAGAGCTTTTCTCGGAAGAAATTCCCGCCCGCATGCAGGCGCGCGCGGCGGATGATCTAAAGAAACTGGTGACGAACGGTCTGGTGGATGCGGGGCTGACCTATGCTTCTGCCGCGGCCTTTTCGACGCCGCGTCGCCTGACCCTGACGATCGAGGGGATGCTGGACGCCAGCCCGTCGCTGGTCGAGGAACGCAAAGGCCCCAAGGCCGACGCGCCGGAAAAAGCCATCGAAGGGTTTCTGCGCGGCGCAGGGCTGACCCGCGACCAGCTGGAAGAGCGCGACACGCCCAAGGGCAAGATCCTGTTTGCCATGATCAACAAGCCGGGCCGCCCCGCAGCCGAGATCGTGGCAGAAGTGCTGGAAACCACCATTCGCAATTTCCCTTGGCCCAAATCCATGCGGTGGGGCAGTGGCAGCTTGCGGTGGGTGCGCCCGTTGCATTCGATCCTGTGTATCCTGTCGGCCGAGGATGGCGCGCAGACCGTGCCCTTGACCATCGACGGGATCACCGCAGGCGACACCACGCGCGGGCACCGCTTTCTGGCCCCCGATACAATTACCGTCAGCAGCTTTGACGACTACAGCGCCAAGCTGAAACGCGCGTTTGTCGTGCTCGACCCGGCAGAGCGGCGCGATACGATCTGGAACGACGCGACCAATATGGCCTTTGCCAACGGGCTTGAGGTGGTCGAGGATGCGGGCCTGCTGGCAGAGGTCGCAGGGCTGGTGGAATATCCCGTCGTGCTGATGGGGCAGATTGGCGATGATTTCCTTGGTCTGCCGCCCGAGGTGCTGCAAACCTCGATGAAAGAGCACCAGAAGTTCTTTTCCGTGCGCAACCCCAAGTCGGGCCGCATCGAACGCTTTGTCACCGTCGCCAACCGCACCACCGCCGACGATGGCGCGACCATTCTGGCAGGCAATGAAAAAGTGCTCTCTGCGCGCCTGTCGGACGCTAAATTCTTCTGGGAAAACGATCTGCGCATCGCGCAATCGGAGGCCGGGATGCAGACCTGGGTGGACCGCCTGTCCAACGTGACCTTCCACAACAAGCTGGGCACACAGGCCGAGCTGATCTCGCGCATGGAGGCGCTGGCTGGGGAACTCGCCCCGATGGTCGGGGCCGACGCAGAAGAGGCCCGCGCCGCCGCCCGTTTCGCCAAGGCCGATCTGTCGTCCGAAATGGTCTATGAATTTCCCGAACTTCAGGGCCTTATGGGCAGCTACTATGCCAAAGCCGCAGGCAAGTCCGAGGCCATCGCCGCCGCCGCCCAAGACCACTATGCGCCGCTGGGGCCATCCGACGACGTGCCAACCGCGCCCGTGTCCATCGCCGTGGCGCTGGCAGAGAAAATCGACAAGCTGACCGGCTTCTGGGCGATTGACGAAAAACCGACCGGGAGCAAAGACCCGTTCGCGCTGCGTCGCGCGGCCTTGGGCGTTATTCGGATTTTGGTTGAGAATGATGTGTCGCTGAAACTGCGTGACACCATCCTTGAGCATTTGTCTCAAGCCCCTGCACCGGCTGCTGGAAGCGCCGAAGAGACGGCAGAAAACCTCCTCTCCTTCCTCCATCATCGCCTTAAGGTCTACCTCAAAGACCAAGGCGTCCGTCATGACATCATCGACGCTTGCATCAGTTCTTCTGATGGCGCACCTGCTGGTGCGACGGACGGCAACGACGACCTGACCCTGCTTGTCAAACGCGCCAAGGCGCTGAGCGAGACGCTGAAAACCGACGACGGGGAAAACCTGATCCAGGGGTTCAAGCGCGCCAACAATATCCTGAGCCAAGCCGAGGATGCGGATGGGGTGGAATACTCCTTTGGCGCGGACATCAAGTTTGCCGAGACGGACGAAGAGCGCGCGTTGTTTGCCGCCCTTGATACCGCAGAGGCGCAGATCAAACCGGCGATGGAGGCACAGGATTTCGGCACGGCCATGTCCGCGATGGCGTCCTTGCGCGGCCCGATTGATGCGTTCTTTGATGCGGTGCAGGTGAACTCTGATAACGCGACGGTCCGGCGCAACCGGTTGAACCTGCTCAGCCGTATCCGCACGATCTGTAGCTCGGTCGCGGATCTGACGAAAATCGACGGGTAACGCAGCAGACCCGACACGTGGGCAAGGCGATCACGCCTTGCCACACCACGGCGAAAGCCTATGCTGCGCAGGAACCAAAAGGTGCCGCAGTGCAGAAAACCGCCATGACAACCCTTGTGACCCAAACCGCCCCCATCGCGAATGATACGCATGGGGGGCGTGCGAAATGTCTGCAGCGTCTGGTCCGTCTTGATCTGCCGGTGCCGCGCACCGTGGCGCTGCCCTTTGATGTCGTGCTCGAGATTGCGCAGGGGCAGATCCCCGATCTGCAAGCGGTCGCTGATGAATTCCCCCACGACGCGCTGCTATGCGTGCGCCCCTCTAGCCAGGACCCGGATTGGGGCGGGCCGGGGGCGGTGATGAACATCGGCATGAACGATGACCGCTATGCCGACTATTGCGAACGCATGGGCGAGGGGCCCGCATCGGCGCTTTACACCCGTTTCGTGCAATCCTATGCCGTCAATGTGGCGCGTTTGGACCCCGATATGTTCGACGACGTCGAAGGCGACGGGCGCGAGGCGCTGCTGCAATCCTTACGCGCCTACGAGCTTGAGACCGAAGAAAGCTTCCCCCAGGATCGTGTGACCCAATTGACCGCCGTGCTCAGTTCCATGGCGCGGGCGTGGGAGGGCACCTCGGCGCGGCTGTTACGCCAGGCCAAGGGGGCACCTGCGGATGCGGGGCTGGGCCTGATCGTGCAGCAGATGGTGTTCGGTGTGGGCACGGGGATATGCGGATCGGGCGTGTTGCAGCTGGTGGACAGCACCACCGGCCTGCCACAGATCACCGGGCGGTACCTGAGCCAGTCGCAGGGGCGCGACGCCTTGCAGGACACCGCCGATGCGCTTTACCTAACACGCGATCCACGCGGCCCGTCGCTTGAGGAACACGCCCCCGAAGCTTTCGAGATGCTCAAACAGCACGCGGCGCTGATGCGGGTGCGGCTGCGCGCCGAGATGCAGGTGGAATTCGTCATCTCTGACGGAGAGTTGTTTATCCTTGATGGCGTGCGCGTGTCGCGGTCCTCGCGGGCGGCGGTGCGGATCGCGGTGGCGCTGGCGGACGAAGGGATCATCCCCCGCGAAGAGGCGCTGATGCGTGTCCAGCCCCGCACCCTGACAGAGCTGTTGCACCGGCAGGTTGACCCCCGGGTGAAACGCGATGTGATCGGGCGCGGCATTGCCGCCAGCCCCGGTGCCGCCACCGGCCGGATCGTGTTCAACGCGAATGATGCGCAAGCCAGTGCCGCACGGGGCGAGAAATGTATTTTGGTGCGCCGCGAAACCTCGCCCGAGGATATTCGCGGGATGCATGCCGCCCAAGCCGTGCTGACCGAACGCGGTGGGATCACCAGCCACGCCGCGGTGATCGGGCGGGGCATGGGCTTGCCCTGCGTCGTCGGTGCCTCGTCGATGCGTTTCGATCTGGTCAAGGGGGTGATCACGGCCCCCGACGGGCGGATGTTCAAGGCAGGCGATGAAATCACCCTCGACGGCACCTCGGGAGAGGTGCTGTGCGGGGCCGCGGATATGCTTGAGCCGCTGCTGGACGCGACCTTCCAAAAGCTCATGTCCTGGGCCGAAGACGCTGCCGACATCGGGATACGTGCCAACGCCGACACCCCTGCCGACGCGCAAACCGCGCGCAATTTCGACGCGCAGGGGATCGGCCTGTGCCGGACAGAGCATATGTTCTTTGACCCCAGCCGCCTGACCGTGATGCGCGAGATGATCTTTGCCGATACCAGCGAAGGCCGCCGCGCCGTGCTAGAGCGGTTGCTGCCCATGCAACGCGATGACTTCATCCAGCTGTTCCGCATCATGCAGGGTCAGCCGGTATGCATCCGTCTGTTCGATCCGCCCTTGCACGAATTCCTGCCCTCGACCCGCACCGGTCAACGCGATCTGGCCGAGGCGCTGGATTTGCCGCTGTCCAACGTGACCCGCCGGATCGAGGCGATGACCGAATATAACCCGATGCTCGGCCTGCGCGGCGTGCGTCTTGGCGTGACGGTGCCCGAAATCTACGAGATGCAGGCCCGTGCGATCTTCGAGGCTACGATCGAAGCCAGCCGTGATGGCGACCCCGTGGTGCCCGAAATCATGATCCCGCTTGTTTCGGCCAAACGCGAGGTTGAGCTGATCAAAGCCAGCGTCGACAAGATCGCAACGGCAGTGAAATCCGAACGCGGCGCGAGCTTTACCTACCGTTTGGGCGTGATGGTCGAAACGCCCCGTGCCGCCCTGCGCGCCGGAGAGATTTCGCCCCATTGTTCCTTCCTCAGTTTCGGGACAAACGACCTGACGCAGATGACCTATGGGTTGAGCCGCGATGACGCGGGACGGTTCATGTCGACCTACGTGCAGCAGGGCGTTTTCCCCGAAGATCCGTTCCATATGCTGGACCGTGACGGCGTCGGAGAGTTGCTTCAGCTTGGTGCCGCGCGGGGGCGGGAAGCACAACCTGGGATTACCTTGTCGATCTGCGGAGAGCACGGCGGCAACCCCGAATCGATTGCTTTTTGCCGTGACGCGGGTTTTGACTACGTTTCTTGCTCACCTTTCCGTGTTCCGGTGGCCAGATTGGCGGCGGCACAGCTCGCCATCGCGGACAAGATCGGGTAGTTTTGCGCGGCTGATCGCCTAGATGTTGTTTTCTTGTGCGGGTTCCCGCGCAGGCGGTTTCGGCAGGGTTTACGCTTGGTGCCAGTTTGGGTAGGGGGCGCTGTCCGAAACTACTTGCGAGGCGCTCAATGCGTTCTTTTCAGAAATTCTCGTCCTGCGCCCTGCTGGCGCTGTCTTTGCTTGCTCCTGCCGTGGCGTCCGCCAGCCCGCAACAGGCCAAAGCACTGGCTGACATCGAAGCCAAAGGGCTGCGCTCTGTCGGGTCGGAACGTCTGGAAAGCATGATCGCATCGAACAACGCAAGCGAGGTGGAATTCACCCGCGCATGGCTGGCCGAACAGCCGAAAGCATCGGGCGGCGAACAATGGCGCTGTCTGGCAGAGGCGCTGTACTTTGAAGCGCGCGGCGAGACGGTCAAGGGCCAGTTCGCGGTGGCCGAAGTGATCATGAACCGTGTGAAATCCGCGCAGTTTCCCGGGTCTTTGTGCAGCGTGATCAATCAGGGGACAGGCCGCAAGTACCAGTGTCAGTTCACCTACACCTGCGATGGCAATGCCGAAGTGATCGCCGAACCTCGCGCCTATGCGCAGGTCGGCAAGGTCGCGCGCGCGGTGCTGGACGGCAAGGCGCCATCGCTGACAGGGGGGGCGACGTATTATCATACCACCGCCGTAAGCCCCCGTTGGTCGCGCGTCTTTACCCGCACCACCAAGATCGGCGTGCACATGTTCTATCGTGACGGCGTTCAGACCGCGTCGAACTAAGCGGCGTTTCTGTCGTCTTTGATGGCTGGCCAGCCGTGTCTGGCTTTGGTACATCCGCGCAAACGGTCTAGGATCGTTTGCGAGTGAGACAAGCAAAGGCCCAAACCCATGACAAGTGACACGCGGCTTGCCTTTGCGCACCCGTCCGAACGCGCTGCTGCGACGGCGGGGCCTGAACCTCTGGACCGGATTTCCCTGCGCGATCATATCGTTGAGGTCGAGATCGGCGCCTTTCAGGCCGAACGTGGCGTAACGCAGCGCATCTGTTTCAATGTCGTCGTCGAGGTGCAGCCGCTGACCGGCCCCGTGGACGACGATGTGGACCGTATCCTGTCCTACGACCGCGTGACCGAGGCCATCGCCTATGAGCTGTCGGACGAACGGTTGAACCTGCTCGAGACGCTGGCCGAACGGGTCGCGGATCGTATCCTGCTGGAACGGCAGGCGATGCGGGTGTTTGTGCGCATCGAAAAGCTGGACCGTGGCCCCGGTGCTTTGGGCGTCGAGATTGTGCGCGCCCGCGATGATACCCCCGACAGTCAGGCCGAGGCGCGCGAGGTGCCACACCCCGAGCTGGTTTATCTGAGCAATGATGCCATCGCCTCGCCGCATCTGGCGGGGTGGCTGGACCAGTTGCACCAGATGGGGCGGCCGCTGATCCTCTGTGTCGGCGCATCGGACACCGCCGCGCCGCAGGTCGGGCATAAAATGGCGCAGCGCCGCATTGATCTGCTGGCGATTGAACAGAACGCCTGGGTGCTGGCCGCAAAGGATGATCGCTGCGTTGTGGTGGCGACGCGGACAGAGCTGGATTGGGCAATGAAGAACGGTCAGACGAGCGTTTGGGCTCCGTCGAAGATCGTGCTTGATAGCGTGGATACGCCCTCGGCGCAGCCGCGCGATGCAGTGGCCTTGGCCGCGTGGTTCGCCGCCAGCTTCGACGCGACAGAGATGTTGGTGATCGGGGCGGACCTGCCGGCTGACGCCTCTGTTCCGCTGTGCGCCGTAGCGGTGGACCAGGGCAGGCTGTGAGACATGACCGATTACTTTCGACCTCTCGTCCAGATCGGCCCCGCGCGGCCTGACACCGCGGTGTCTCTCGCGGGGGGGTGGGGCTGGTTCACCCATGCCGAGGTCTTGTCGCGTCGAGCGCCGTCTCGTGTTGTACCCGCGGCCGATATCCCGGCGAGTGTGATGGCACGGCTGACCGTGCCCAGACCCGCGATGGCAGGGCTTACGCTGGACCGACCGCGCATCATGGGCATTCTGAACACGACGCCCGATAGTTTCTCGGACGGGGGGCAGCATAATGCCGTGCCCGATGCGCTGCGCGTCGCACAAAAGATGGTGGCCGCCGGCGCGGATATTCTGGACATTGGCGGCGAGTCCACGCGCCCCGGCGCGGATTTTGTGCCCGTCTCCGAAGAGATCACGCGCACCGCTCCCGTCATTGCCGCATTGCGGGGGGCGGGGCTGCAAACGCCGATCTCCATCGATACCCGCAAGGCCGCCGTGGCCGAGGCGGCGGTCAGCGCTGGTGCCAATCTGGTAAACGACGTCTCGGGCTTCACCTTTGATCCCGCCCTTGGGCCCCTGTGTCAAAAACTGGCGCTGCCGGTTTGCGTTATGCATGCCCAAGGCGATCCCGCGACCATGCATCTGGACCCACAGTATGATAACGTGCTGCTTGATGTTTTTGACGCGCTGGAGCGGCAGATCAGCATGCTAGAGGCATCAGGCATCCCGCGGGGGGCCATTCTGTCGGACCCGGGTATCGGGTTTGGCAAGACGCAGGATCACAATCTGGCTCTGCTGGCGCGGCTAAGCCTGTTTCACGCTTTAGGGACGCCTATCCTGCTAGGCGTGTCGCGCAAACGGTTTATCGGAACGATCGGCAACGCGCCGCAGGCACAGGACCGCGCGCCGGGGTCGATCGCCGTGGCGCTTGCAGGATTGGCGCAGGGTGTGCAAATGATCCGTGTGCATGACGTTGACGACACCCGCCAAGCGGTCGCTCTGTGGCATGCCGCATATTTTGGGAGCATTTTATGACAAAATTATTTGGAACAGACGGTATTCGCGGAAAGGCCAATGTGCATCCGATGACAGCCGAGGTCGCCTTGAAAATCGGGGCCGCTGTGGGGCGCTATTTTAGCGCGGGTCGTGACGGTGTGCACCGTGTGGTCATTGGTAAGGACACGCGGTTGTCGGGCTATATGTTCGAAAACGCGCTGACGGCGGGGCTGACGTCCTCGGGGATGAATGTGCTGTTGCTGGGGCCGGTGCCCACGCCTGCGGTCGGGCTGCTGACGCGGTCGATGCGGGCTGATCTGGGGGTCATGATCTCGGCCAGTCACAATCCGGCGACGGACAATGGCATCAAGTTCTTCGGCCCCGACGGGTTCAAGCTGAGCGACGCTGTCGAAGCAGAGATCGAGGCGCTGATCGAAGGCGGTGTGGAGTTGAACCCCGCCGATAAGATTGGCCGTGCCAAGCGGATCGATGACGGGCGGTTCCGCTATGTCGAGCGGGTGAAGTCGTCGTTCCCGCGCCAGATGCGTCTGGACGGGCTGAAGGTCGTGATCGACTGCGCCAATGGGGCCGCACACCGCGTCGCACCCGAAACCCTGTGGGAGCTCGGGGCCGAGGTGATCGAGATTGGCGTGTCGCCGAACGGCTTCAACATCAACGAGAATTGCGGCTCGACCCACCCCGAACGCGCCGCAGCGGCGGTGGTAGAGCACGGTGCCCATGTGGGCATTTGTCTGGATGGCGACGCGGACCGCGTGATCCTGATTGACGAAACCGGCAAGGTCGGTGACGGAGATCAATTCATGGCCCTTATGGCGTCCCGTTGGGCGGCCGAAGACCGGCTGGCCAATGGCGCCCTAGTTGCCACCGTGATGAGTAACCTTGGCCTTGAACACTTCTTGCAGGGCAAGGGGCTACGGCTTGAGCGGACGTCCGTCGGCGACCGCTATGTGGTCGAGCGGATGCGCGAAGGCGGGTTCAATCTGGGCGGCGAGCAATCGGGCCATATCGTCATGACCGACCACGCCACCACGGGTGACGGTCTGATGGCGGGGCTGCAGTTTCTGGCAGAGATGATCCGGTCGGAGAAGACCTCCTCCGAGCTGCTGAATAACTTTGAACCCGTGCCGCAACTGCTTAAGAACGTGAGGTTTTCTGCCGGTCAGGTGCCGTTGGAAGACGCGCAGGTGCAAGGGGCTATCGCACAGGCCGAGGCCGATCTGGCTGGTCAGGGGCGTTTGCTGATCCGCAAATCCGGCACCGAGCCGCTGGTGCGTGTGATGGCAGAACATGAAGACGCGCAGCTGATGGAACGCGCTGTCGATTCTGTGGTGGATGCGGTCACGGCGGCTGTCGCACCTTAAGCTGATCGCAGGGCTGCTGGCGGGGATGTCCTGCGCGGCGGCCCTGCCTTGCCCTCGCGGGACGCGCCGCCTGCGGTGTCTGTGGGATGCCTTCGGCGAGGATTTAGAGCCATTTGGAAGCTAGGCGCGCGTGCGGGTGAACAGGCGGCGGAACGCGCCATATTGGCTGAGTGCGACGCCCGAGAGGATCAGCCCCATCGCGTAGAGCAGGGACGGCGGCAGCGGTTCGTTCAGCAAGAGCGCACCGAGGCAGACGGACCAGACGGGGACTTGGTAGTTCACCAGTGACATAAACACCGGGCCAGCACTGCGGATCACCAGCACGCGCAGGAAGTTCGCGGCGGCGGTGGGGATCAGGCCCAGAAACGCCAGCGCCGCGAAGATGGCCGGCGAGGGGCGGGGCGGTAGACCTTCGATGATGATCGCCATGGGAATGGTGATGCAGGTGGCAATGATCAGCAGGATGGTCGCAAGGCCGATCGCGTCCACCGCGGGCAGGCGGCGCATGATGATCGAGCTGGTGGCGTAGCACCCCGCCGCACCCAGGCAGGCCAGACGCCCCTGGGTTTCAAGCGCGGTGCCGGTGCTTTCAAAGGCTTGCGCGCCGATCAGGATGACAACGCCGACAAAGCCCAGGGCAAACCCGATCACCTTGCGCGGGCTCATCGCTTCGCCCGGAACGAAGAAATGCGCAAGCGGCAGGATGATCAGCGCCGTCGCGGCCATGGTCACCCCCGCGAAGCCCGAGGTGACATATTGCTGACCCCATGCGAGCAGACTGAACGGCACGGCAGAGCTGGCGGCACCGATAAAGATCACGGCCGCGATATCGCCGCGCGTGGGGGATTGGGTAAAGAGCCGAAACCCGCGCAGACCCCAGATAACGATCATCACGGTGGCGGCGAAGCCGACACGTGTGGCCGCGATCCAGAAAGGTGGCATTTCAGTCAGGGCGATTTCGGTCACCAGAAACGTGCCTCCCCAGATGAAGGCAAGCAGCAGGATCATCAGCCAGCTGGATTTGGTGATCTGGGGCGCGTCCGGCATGACATATCCTGTGGGAAAACTCGGCCCGCCAGATGTGACAGCCGGTTGCGCAAAAGAAAAGGCCCGGTGCAAAACCGGGCCTTTCCACATCGCTGCATCGGCGATCAGTTCTTGGATTTGTCGACCATCTTGCCGGCAGAGATCCAGGGCATCATTTCGCGCAGCTTGCCGCCGACGACTTCGATCTGATGCTCGTCATTGGCGCGACGCGAGGATTTCAGCGTCGGCTGACCGACGGAGTTTTCCAGCATGAAGTCACGCACGAATTTGCCCGACTGGATGTCGCTGAGAACGGCCTTCATGCGCGCTTTGGTCTCGTCGTAGGGCAGGATGCGCGGGCCGGAGACATATTGGCCGTATTCCGCTGTGTTCGAGATCGAGTAGTCCATGTTGGCGATGCCGCCTTCATAGATCAGGTCAACGATCAGCTTGGTTTCGTGCAGGCATTCGAAATAGGCCATTTCGGGCTCGTAGCCGGCTTCGACCAGTGTTTCAAAGCCGCAGCGGATCAGTTCAACGATACCGCCGCACAGAACAGCCTGTTCGCCGAACAGATCGGTTTCACATTCTTCGCGGAAGTTGGTTTCGATGATGCCGGACCGGCCGCCACCGATGGCGGAGCAGTAGGACAGGCCGATTTCCAGCGCTTTGCCGGTGGCGTCGGTGTCTACCGCAACCAGGCAAGGCACGCCGCCGCCTTTGGTGTATTCGCCGCGCACAGTGTGGCCCGGGCCTTTGGGGGCCATCATGATCACATCAACGCCGGGTTTGGGTTCGATCAGGCCGAAGTGGACGTTCAGGCCGTGGGCGAATGCGATTGCAGCGCCTTCGCGGATGTTGTCGTGCACGTATTTCTTGTAGGTTTCAGCCTGCAATTCGTCGGGCATGGTGAACATGATCACATCGGCCCAAGCTGCTGCTTCGGCGATTTCCATGACTTTCAGGCCTTCGCCTTCGGCTTTCGCTTTCGAAGCGGAGCCTTCGCGCAGCGCAACGACGAGGTTTTTCGCACCGGAATCACGCAGGTTCAGCGCGTGGGCGTGGCCCTGGGAGCCATAGCCGAGGATGGCAACTTTCTTGTCCTTGATCAGGTTCACATCGCAGTCACGGTCGTAATAAACGCGCATTGGGGCGTCCTTTCGGGTTCGTTGAAATCTAGGGAGACCATATCGAAGCTGGTGCGAGATGCTATTGCGGAATTGTGAGTTTATTTGGCAAAATGAAGATGGTAATGCGCGGTATGCGGAAAAAATGGAAAAATCATGCTTGATGATATGGATCGACGACTTCTGCGCCACTGGCAGGCGGATGCGGGGCTGTCGCCGGCGGAACTGGCCGACCTTACGGGGTTAACTGCGGGTAAGGTGTCGCGGCGGATCACGCGCATGCAGGAAGCCGGTATCGTGCAGGGGGTGGCGGCTGTCGTCGATTGGGCGGCATTGGGCTACACGGTCGAGGTGTCCTTGCGGATCACTTTGGACAAGACACAGGGCAATGCCTTTGACCGCTTTCTTGAAGAGGCACGCCAACTGCCTGAGGTGATCGAGCTCCAGACCTTTCTAGGGCGGGTGGATGTGCGCCTATCGGTAATTGCGCGGGATATGGCGCATTATCAGCAGATTTACCGGGAGGGTATTCTGACCTTGCCGCATATTGCCGATATCGAGGCGCTGATGCATGTGGCGCGGATCAAGTCAGAGGAGGCGTTACCGCTATGATTACGCTCGATGAGGTGGATCACCGGCTGATCCGGTCGCTTGCGCGGGATGCCACACAGAGCGCCGGAGCCCTGGGGCGCCATCTGGGGCTGTCGCAGCCTGCCACTTGGCGTCGGATCAAGCGGTTGGAGGAAGCAGGCATCCTGCGCGGCAAGAGGTTGCGCTTGAACCGGGAGGCATTGGGGTTCGGCGTCACCGTCTTTCTTGGCGTCAAGCTTGCGACCAAAGGGCGGGTTAGCTTGGAGGATTTCGAACGCGCCGTCAGTGCCATCCCCGAGGTCCAAACGGTGGAGCATGTTCTGGGGCTATATGACTACCGTTTACGGGTTGTTGCGCGGGATCTGGCGGATTTCGAACGGGTCCTGCGGCGGCGGATCATGACCCTTCCGGGGGCGGGGGCGGTCGAGGCAAATGTGCTTTTAAGCGAGGAACGACTGACCGGACCATTGGGCCTGTGACTTTACCACGCGAGGGGCTATGTTCGCGCGAAACCATCAGGAGGATATCATGCCCGCTTTGCTAAATTCAGTTGACCCGGAAGGGCTTGAAGAGTTTTCGGTCGTGTTCACCGACCGGTCCTTGAACCATATGAGCGCCGTGTTCCAAGAGGTCATGCGCGACATCAGCACTCTGCTCAAGGACGTATACAAGGCCGATGCCGTGGCTGTCGTCCCCGGGGGCGGCACCTACGGGATGGAGGCAGTCGCCCGTCAGTTCGCACGGGGGGCCGAGGTGCTGGTCGTGCGCAACGGCTGGTTTTCCTATCGGTGGAGCCAGATCATCGAGAGCGGCGATCTGACCGGCAATGCCACCGTCATGAAGGCGCAGATGCAGGGCAACAGCACGCCCGCGCCCTTTGCCCCAAGCCCGATTGATGACGTCGTCAAGGCCATCGAGACGCATAAGCCGCAGGTGGTTTTCGCACCTCATGTAGAGACCAGTGCGGGGGTGATCCTGCCCGATGACTATATCCAGCAGATGGCAGACGCGGCCCATGCCGTCGGCGCGCTGGTGGTGCTGGATTGCATCGCGTCGGGCTGCGCATGGGTGGATATGAAGGCGCTTGGCGTCGACGTATTGCTCTCTGCGCCGCAAAAAGGCTGGAGCGCTTCGCCCTCTGCCGGGCTGGTCATGATGTCGGATCGCGCTGTTGCACGCATGGGAGAGACAACATCGGACAGTTTTGCCATCGATCTGGCCAAGTGGCATAGCATTATGAAAGCCTATGAAGATGGTGGCCACGCCTATCACGCGACCATGCCGACCGATGCGCTACGGCAATTCCGCGATACCATGCTTGAGACGAAATCCTACGGGTTTGACCGTCTGAAAGAGGCGCAGTGGCGTCTGGGGGATTCTGTGCGCAAGATGCTGGCGGAGAGGGGCGTTACCTCTGTCGCGGCGGAAGGTTTTGGCGCGCCGGGGGTGGTGGTGAGCTATACCGCGGATCCCTCCGTGCAAAACGGCAAGGCCTTTGCTGCCGAAGGGATGCAGATCGCCGCTGGCGTGCCGTTGATGTGTGACGAGCCAGAGGATTTCCAGACCTTCCGCCTGGGGCTGTTCGGTCTGGATAAGCTTTACGACGTGGATGCCACGCTCGCGCGGTTGGCAACCGTGGTCGATAAGGTACTGTAAATAAAGGCGCGCGGCAGGTCAGCCCTGCCGCATGCCCAAGCCCATCTCCATCAGCATGCGCCGTACGGGGGGCAGGGCATATAGCGCGCTGAGCCCTTTGGCGCGGGCATCGCGGGCCAGCGGCGTTGTCGCCTGACTGGCGCGGTTCAAGAGGTCGATGCCGCGCAAGCGCAGTTGAATGTCGCCAAACCGCGCCTTGTGGTAGGCGTCCAGCATCAGCTGGCTTCCCAGATCAGCGCCGTGCTTTTGCGCCAGTTCCAGCAGCGTTGCGATGTCTTGCAGCGACATGTTCAACCCCTGCGCGCCGATGGGGGGCATCACATGGGCGGCTTCTGCAATCAGGGCGATGCGTTCGGCCGAGAGGCGCGCGGCATGCTGGCTGATGATCGGCCAGATCGCCCGTTCGGAGGCCAGCGTCAACGGGCCGAGCACATGGGCGCTGCGGTCGGTCGCGGCTTGGGAAAACGCATCTGCGTCAAGCGCCATCCGCGCAAGGCAGGACGCGCCGTCATCCATCCACACCACGGCAGAGCAGGGCAGACCGTTGCGATCGGGCAGGGGTACAAGGGTGAAGGGGCCCCCGCTGCGGTGCACCTCGGTCGATACGTTTTCATGGGGGATCGGGTGTGTCACGGCAAAGGCAAGCGCCTTCTGGCCATAGCTTTGGCGGGTCACCTCAATGCCGGCGGCGTCGCGCATGGGGCTGTCGCGCCCGTCTGCGGCAATCACGAGCTTTGTCGAAATTTTCGTGCTATCGCTGAGGCTTACGCGTGCGCCGGTGGTGCGGGTGAACAAGCTGGTGGTTGCGGTGCCGGGGCGGAAATCGACGTTCGGCAAAGCCTCTAGCCGCTCCAGAAGCGCGCGCCTTAGCAGCCAGTTCGGGAAGTTCCAGCCGAAAGGTTGGTCCGAAATATCGGCAGCATCAAAAGCGCGGCTGGTCACCGGTGCATCGCCGTCACCGCCCGCATCCACAATACGCATCACCTGCAAAGGTGCGGCGTGGTCTTCCAGATGGGCCCAGATGCCCGCTGCCTCAAGCACGCGGCGCGCCGGTTGCAGCATCGCGGTAGAGCGCATGTCGGCCCCTTTCGCCGCACCATCGGTGACGGGGGGCGTGGGGTCGACGCAGACCACGTTGAAACCCGCAGTGCCGAAAGCCGCTGTCGCCGTCAAACCGGCAATGCCGCCGCCCGAAATCAAGATATCACATGCCATGGTCATGCCCGTCAGTTAGCCCGTGATCTGTGCAAGAAAAGCCGAAAGATCATCGGTGTGGAAATGGATGTGCGGCGCGGGCGCGGGGTGTTCGGCCACATGGACGGTGCCCATCCCCATGTCATGCGGGGCGATCAGGTTGCGGGGGTCGTCCTCGAACATCACGGCGGTGGTTGGGGTCAATGCGTCGGCGGCAAATATCAGGTCGTAGGCGGCGCGTTCGGGTTTGGGTAAAAATGACGCATGTTCAACGCCGTAGATGGCATCGAACAGGCCCGACAGCCCCCGTGCGGCAATGACTTTTTCGGCGTAGGGGGCAGTGCCGTTGGTATAGATGATCCGGCGCCCCGGCAGGGCGGCGATCCGCGCGGCAAGCAGAGGATCCGGGATCAGCGCGTCAAAGGAGATCTCGTGCACCTCGTGCAGATAGGGGCCGGGATCAAGGTCGTGTTCGCGCATCAGCCCGGCCAGCGTGGTGCCGTAGGTGTGCCAGTAATGTCGGCGCAGATAATCCGCGCGCTGCTCATCGACATTCAAGGCGGTCATCACCCAATGCGTCATCCGCTGTTCAATCTGGTCGAACAGGCGGGCAGATGGCGGGTATAATGTGTTATCAAGGTCAAAGACCCAAGTATTCACATGAGAAAAAGAGGCGTGTGGCATGGGGACTTGCTACGCTGACCAGATGATCTGCGCAAGATCACGGGGTTGCGCAATTGGACGCGGGGGCTAAGGTGCCGGAGCCTTTTGAAAGAGAACCCATGACGACGCCACGCTCCGGACCCACAGACGCCTATTCCATGATCCTGGACGCGATTGACGTGGGCACCTATCGCCCCGGTGATAGGTTGGTGGAAAGCGAATTGGCCGAACGCTTCGGTGTCTCAAGAACGCCGGTTCGTGAAGCATTACAACGGCTTGAGACGCAATCCTTGCTCGCGCGGGACGGGCGGAGCCTGATCGTTGCATCCTTGGACCACAATCAGGTGGCCGAACTTTACGTCGTACGCGGCGAGTTGGAGGGGTTGGCCGCGCGGCTTGCCGCCCGTCACGCCACCGCTGAAGAAGTCCGTGTATTGCGCGAAATGGTCGAGGAAGACGACGCTTTTCGCGACAATCCAGCGGCGCTGGCGCGTGCGAACCGCCGTTTTCACAAACAAATTCATCTCGCGTCGCACAACCGGTATCTGGTGCAGCAACTTGATCTGGTGCACCGGTCCATGGCGCTGATGGCGACATCGTCACTGGCGGTGGATGGGCGCGGTGCGATCGCGCAGGATGAACATGACCGCATTGTTCAGATGATCGAACAGCGTGACGAAGATGGTGCGGATGAAGCATTGCGTACGCATATTTCTGTCGCCTTCATGACGCGGCTCAAGCAAGAAGCGGCACAGCGCAAAGACGAAGGCTAGGGTGGACGAAGTGGTGGCACCTTAGAACCGATGGGGCTGGATTTATGTGGTACGCCATGTTCGGTCTTGTCCCAATAGAACGGCGTGACCACGAATTCGTATAGCGCCTTATAGGCCGCGAAAGAGCCGAGAATAAAGTAAAACGGCAGGGTGATTGCCCAGGGTATAAGGTGGCGATGCTGCCGACCCGAAACCGCCGTCATCGCGACAGATATATTGAGGATTTCCGCGAAGAGGAAATATCCGAAAAGCCCGTAGAACACGTCAGCGCCCAGTGTTGTCTGGACAGGATGTGCTGCGCCGAACAGCGGTAGGCAGAAAGACCAGAGCAGGGGGGCAAAGATGAACTGGCAGAACGTCGCGAGGAACAATACCTGCACGCCCAAAAACCGAATGAGCCCGACATCACGGATCAGCCGGAGGGGGGCACGGCTGTGCACGACCCATGTGATCAAGAAGCCTTTCAGCCATCGTGACCTTTGTTTGATCCACGGCCACGCACGGAAATTGGCCTCTTCGTAAGTGACAGTCGGTAGCAGGTCGGTTTTATAGCCATGCCGCGCGAGGCGGACGCCAAGATCTGCATCTTCGGTGACGTTATGGGCGTCCCAGCCCCGCAGTTTCTCCAAAGCGGCGCGGCGGAAAAATAATGTGGTGCCGCCGAGGGGAATAATCAGCCCCAGATGCGCGACACCGGGTAGGATCACGCGCCACCAAGTCGCATATTCCAGTGTGAAACAGCGCGAGATCCAGTTGGTGCGCGCATTATAAAAATCCAGTACGCCTTGCACACAAGCGACGTTTTTGTGCGCCTGATCAAAGTGTTGTACAACGCGGTTGATCTGATCTGCCTCCGGCGCGTCCTCGGCATCCCACACGCCGATAATACTGCCGCTGCAAAATTCCAGCGCATAGTTCAGGGCACGGGGTTTGGTGCGCAGTTTGCCTGCTTGCGGTACTTCGATCACGTCGAACCAGAAGGGCAGTTCGGTTCGCGCGATGGTGTCACGGGTCATTTGATCGCCTGCCTCCAGCACCAGCACGACCTGCAGCAGCGCCTTGGGATAGCTGAGCTGCGACAGGCGTGCGATCAAGGCGCTGGCAATCTCCTCCTCATGAAGAAGCGGGACAAGAACCGATACCTTTGGCCATCGTGTCGGGGGCGATGGCGCGGCGGGGTCTGAAGGCAGTGGTGTGTTCCCCCACAGGCAGCGCGCCAGAAAGGCCGATAATCGTAGCGTCATGATCATGGTACTGCAGAACAATGCCCATAGAACAAACGCCGTAAACGTCACCGCGGGGAGTAACGCGAACAGCATGCTCGCGACAAAAATGACACCGGCGGCCCAAATACGCCGGCGCGGCCCGGCAACCCGCCATGTTCGGCAGCTTTCATGAGAGGGCACACGCTCCGCCGCGCGTTTGGCCAGTTCGGACCCGTAAAGTGCGGTGATCTGACGGTTGATCTGCGCGGGTTCTGCCAGCACCGGTACGATGTCCAGATCGCTAGTACCGAAGGCGTCGCGGGTAAGGGTATGAAGGGTATCCGGCCGGCTGGTCGCGACAAACAGCGTTTGGCCCATCCGCCGCCACGGCACAATCTTATGGTGCAAGCTGGCTTCGGCAGACAGATGGCGCGCAAGCATCGGTTTGGGTGGGTCTGCGTCAAGGTCGACCTGCTGGATCTGATGTTGCAGCGCCAGTGCTTTGGTTACCTCACTGCGCGAGACAAGCCCTTGAGCCACAAGGATTTCCCCAAGCGGTGCATCCAGATCGCGCTGCGCTTCAAGCGCGTGCACCAGATCGGCCTGATCGATCAACCCTGCGTCGACCAATATGCGCCCCAAGGGACGATAGCGCCCGCGCACACGCGCGGGACTGGGTGCTTTCAGCTCTAATCCAAGGTTGCTCAACGGGCGAATCCCTTCCTGTCGGAATGGGACCACCTTGGGAGAGATGCCTTAATGGGATGTTAATTGCGGATGAAGAGAACGCCCGCAATTATCAGGTTTAGCTGGCCCGCTCTGCCATCGCCGCGGCGAAGCGTTCAAACAGATAGAAACTGTCTTGCGGGCCGGGGCTCGCTTCGGGGTGGTGCTGAACGGACCAGACGGGCCGCCCCTCCATCCGGATGCCGCAGTTGGAGCCGTCAAACAGCGACTGATGCGTTTCAACCACTCCGCTTGGCAGGCTTTGCGCATCGACGGCAAAACCATGGTTCATCGAGGTGATTTCGACCTTGCCGGTATCAATATCTTTAACGGGGTGGTTCGCACCGTGGTGACCGTGACCCATCTTGACCGTCTGGCCCCCAAGAGCCAGCGCAAGCATCTGGTGGCCAAGGCAAATGCCGAAAACCGGAAGCTCTGTCTTTTCAATGACGTCCTTGATCATCGGCACGGCATACACGCCGGTCGCCGCCGGATCGCCGGGGCCGTTCGACAAGAAAACTCCGTCAGGATTATGCGCCATCACATCTTCATACGTGGCAGAGGCGGGCAGCACCGTGACATCGCAGCCGGCCGAGGCAAGGCAGCGCAGGATGTTGCGCTTGGCACCGTAGTCGATCGCGACCACTTTATGAGGTGCGTTTTCCTGCGCAGTATAGCCGTCGGGCCAAGCCCACCGCATTTCATTCCAGCGGTAGGATTGCTTGCAACTGACATCTTTCGCCAGATCCATGCCTTCCAGGCCCGCGAAACCTCGTGCCGCAGCGACCAGCGCTTCGACGTCGAAAACGCCGTCAGGATTATGCGCCAATGCCGCGTGTGGGGCCCCTTGCTGCCGGATGGCGCGGGTCAGGCGGCGGGTATCAATACCACCAATCGCGATGCGCCCGCGCGATGCCAGCCATTCGGACAACGGCTGGACCGAACGCCAGTTGCTCGGGTCGGTGGGCATCCATTTGACAACCATCCCCGCTGCGACCGGATCGCCGGTTTCGTCATCTTCGGGGTTGGTGCCGGTGTTGCCGATGTGGGGGAAGGTAAAGGTCACGATCTGCCCCGCGTAGGACGGGTCGGTCATGATTTCCTGATAGCCCGTCATCGCTGTATTAAAGCAAAGCTCGGCCACGGTCTCTCCCGTTGCGCCAAAGCCCCTGCCGTAGAAAATCGATCCGTCCGCTAGCGCCAGGCAGGCAGTCGGACGAGGTGATGTGGTCGCGGTCATGTCGGGGGCCTCCAGCGGCAGGTATATGGAGCTAAACGGTGGCAACCTAAAGCCGCAGTTCGTCGGGGTCAATAGCAGGTTGAAAATGAAATATCGTTAATTTTCAATGTGTTGTGCGAGGCTTGTGGCATTGCCTGCGCCGCGCAATATCTCTATGTTGCACGGCTTAATACCCCCTAGGGTCAAAAGGACGATGGTAATGGTACTGCGCACTCGCATCTCGGATGCACTGAAACAGGCAATGAAAGACAAGGCGGCGGACCGGCTGTCGACCCTGCGGCTGATCAATGCGGCGATCAAGGATAAAGACATCGCGGCGCGTGCTGATGAGGGCGACACGGGTGTTGGCGATGCCGAAGTGCTCGCGATTTTAAGTAAAATGGCGAAACAACGTATGGAATCCGTACGCGCCTATGAAGAGGGCGGGCGGCTTGATCTTGCGGATCGCGAGCGTGAAGAGATTGCCGTGATCGAAGAGTTTCTGCCCCGTCAGCTAACCGAAGAAGAAACCGCCAAGGCCGTCGATGCCGCCATTGCCGAAGTGGGTGCGACATCGATCCGTGACATGGGCAAAGTGATCGGCCTGCTTAAAGGTAAGTACACGGGGCAAATGGATTTTGGCGCGGTTGGCCCCAAAGTGAAAGAGCGACTGAGCTAAGGCTCAGCGCATCAGCGAACGGTTCAGCTCGTCATAAAGGGCGATCCGTTCTTCTTCGCTCAGGAAGGTCCCGATTTCGACCTCGCGGCCCATGCCGCGCAGGGTCACGTAATGGGGTACGGGGCCGTCTTTTTCATATTTCGTCACGACGGCCCAATGCCGGTTGCACTGCCATTCTTTGACCTCTCCGCGCGCGGTGCGATGGGATAAATGTGCTGTATTGTGGTCGAGCGTAAACACTTCTTCAATCTGTCTGGCCTTATGGTTGCGCTGTAGCGCCCAATACATCGCCGCGACGGCGGCCAGCATGAAAGGAAGAAGCCCCCACAGCAAAACAGTCCCCAACAGTGGCAGAACGGGGATCAGAATTAGGACGAACGTGATAAGGATAAAACTGGCGAATCCCTTTGCCGGCAGGGATTGGTGCGGCCACAGGCAAAGAACCTGCGTCGAGGCGTCGGGTCGGGTTTTCCATTCATAGGGCATGGGGGGTGTCCATCTGTCGTGCCAAGCCCTGAACGTAGCAGCAGAACGGGCCTGATCAATGCGGCAGAATGCATCCGACCCCAAGTGTCAGGGCCGATGTTTTTTCTAGGGGGTCGTACGCGGTTCAATCAGATCCCAGCGATGGCCGAAAACGTCGCGGAACACGGCGACAGTGCCATAGGGCTCATGGCGGGGGGCTTCTTCGAATGTCACGCCCCCAGCCAAAAGTCGGGCATGGTCGCGGGCAAAATCGTCGGTCTCTAAAAACAACCAGACCCGGCCCGCACCTTGGTTCCCAATCGCTGCACGCTGAGTATCGTCGCCCGGTTCGGCGAGGATAAAGCCGGTGCCGCCACCCGAAGGGGTGACGCGCACCCAGCGTTTATGCCCCTGGTCCTCGTCCTGTGTCAGCTCGAACCCCATCGTGCCACAGTAAAAGGATATTCCTTCGTCGTAGCTGGGAACGATCAGGGTCAGGGCAGAAAGGCGCATAGGATCACTCCAGCTCGACCAGCAGATCCTTGGCGTCGATCTGGCCACCCGGCGTGACATGAACCGCTTTGACGAAAGCATCGCGGTCCGCGTGGATACCGGTTTCCATTTTCATCGCCTCGATGGTCAGAAGCAGGTCGCCGGATTTGACCTTTTGACCCACCGTCGCCCCGACCGAGGCAACAACCCCCGGCATCGGCGCTCCGATGTGATTGACGTTGCCGATCTCGGCCTTGGGACGTTGTGCGGTCGTCGCTTTGACCATCCGGTTGGGCACGCGCACCACGCGCGGCTGGCCATTCAGTTCAAAAAAGACCTTAACGTCGCCGTCTTCATTGGTCTCGCTCAAGGCTTGCAGACGAATTTCCAGCGTCTTGCCCGGGTCGATTTCCGCGGTGATCTCTTCGCCCGGTTCCATCCCGTAGAAAAAGGTGCGGGTCGGCAATACACGGACAGGGCCATAGGTCCGGTGACGACCCATGTAATCCAGGAAAACCTTGGGGTACATCAGGTACCCTGACAGGTCATCGTCTTCAACCTGAGCCCCTTCCAGAAGGTCGCGCAATTCCTTGCGTGTCGCTTCAAGATCGGCAGGGGGCAAATGGGCACCGGGGCGTTCCGTGTTCGGTTTTTCGCCTTTCAGGATTTTGTCGACAATCGCGTCAGGGAACCCGCCCGGAGGCTGGCCCAGATTGCCGCGCATCATGTCGATCACGCTGTCAGGAAAGGACATTTCTGCCTTCGGGTCTTCGACCTGCGCGCGGGTTAACCCTTGGGATACCATCATCAGAGCCATGTCGCCGACCACTTTGGACGACGGCGTCACCTTGACGATATCACCAAACATCTGGTTCACCTCGGCATAGGTTTTAGCGACCTCGGGCCAACGATCATCCAGCCCCATCGACGCGGCCTGCGCCTTGAGGTTGGTGAACTGCCCGCCGGGCATCTCGTGCAGATAGACTTCGGAGGAAGGGGCCTGCATGCCGGTCTCGAACGCGGCATATTCGCCACGCACGTCTTCCCAGTAGTTAGAGATTTCGCGCACCGCGTCCATCGACAGGCCCGTGTCGCGATCCGTGTGTTTCAGCGCTTCGACCACAGACCCGAGCGTCGCCTGAGATGTGTTGCCCGATAGCGCGTCCATGGCGCAATCTACCGCGTCCACGCCCGCCTCGGAGGCAGCCATGATCGTCGCGGTCGCCGTGCCTGCGGTGTCATGCGTATGGAAATGGATCGGCAGGCCGACTTCGGATTTCAGCGCTTTGATCAATACTTTGGCAGCATTCGGCTTGAGCACGCCGGCCATGTCTTTCAGGCCCAGAACATGGGCACCGGCCGCTTTCAGTTCCTTGCCCATAGCAACATAATATTTCAGGTCGTATTTGGACCGGTCCGGATCAAAAATGTCACCGGTATAGCAAACGGTACCTTCGCAAATCTTACCGTTCTCAATCACCGCATCCATCGCGACACGCATGTTTTCAACCCAGTTCAGGCTGTCAAACACGCGGAAAACATCGACACCCTCGGTCGCGGCCACGCGGACGAATTCTTGCACCACATTGTCCGGATAATTGGTATAGCCCACGCCATTCGACCCACGCAGCAGCATTTGCGTCATCACGTTTGGCAGGGCAGCGCGTAGGTCGCGCAGGCGTTGCCACGGACATTCTTGCAAGAACCGGTAAGCCACATCAAAGGTCGCACCGCCCCAGCACTCCATCGAGAAAAGTTGTGGAAGATTAGCGGCATAGGCAGGGGCAACCTTGATCATGTCATGGCTGCGCATTCGCGTCGCAAGCAATGACTGATGGCCGTCACGCATGGTGGTGTCGGTGATCAACAGCTGCCGCTGTTGCCCCATCCAATCGGCAACAGCCTGCGGCCCTTTTTGTTCAAGCAAGTTACGGGTGCCCATCATCGGCTCGGCTCGGGCGGCGGGCGGCTGCGGCGCGCGGGCGGCCGCCGCAGGGCGTTCGAACCCTTTGGTTTCAGGGTGCCCGTTCACCGTAATATCAGCGATATATGTTAATACTTTGGTCGCCCGGTCGCGGCGCTTTTCAAAGGTGAAAAGCTCGGGTGTCTGGTCGATAAACTTGGTGTGGTAGCTATTATCGAGGAAGGTCGGATGTTTCAGCAAATTTTCGACAAAGGCGATGTTTGTCGACACGCCCCGGATGCGGAACTCGCGCAGGGCGCGGTCCATGCGGGCGATCGCTTGCTCGGGCGTTTGCGCTTTCGCCGTCACCTTGACCAAAAGACTGTCATAATAGCGCGTGATCACCCCACCTGAATAGGCGGTACCGCCGTCCAAGCGGATGCCCATGCCGGTGGCCTCACGAAAGGCGGTGATGCGGCCATAATCAGGAATGAAGTTGTTTTGGGGATCTTCGGTGGTGATCCGAGTCTGCAACGCATGGCCGTTCAGCTGCACATCTGCCTGCGTGGCCTTGCCTGTCGCCTCGGCGATGGTCTTGCCTTCGGCAATCAAGATTTGCGCCTGGACGATATCGATGCCGGTGACCTCTTCGGTGACCGTGTGTTCGACCTGAACCCTTGGATTTACCTCGATAAAATAAAACTTGCCGTCGTCCATATCCATCAGGAATTCGACCGTACCGGCGCATTCATAGTTAACATGTGCACAGATTTTGCGGCCCAATTCGCAAATCTCGGCGCGTTGTTCTTCGGTAAGATAGGGGGCAGGCGCGCGTTCGACGACCTTTTGGTTGCGACGCTGAACAGAACAATCTCTTTCAAATAGATGGTAGATTTCGCCGTGGCTGTCGCCCAAAATCTGCACCTCGACATGGCGCGCCTTCAGGATCATCTTTTCCAGATAGCCTTCGCCATTGCCAAAGGCCGCTTCTGCCTCGCGCCGGCCTTCCATCACTTTTTCTTTAAGTTCGTCTTCATTCGCGATGGGGCGCATGCCACGACCCCCGCCGCCCCAGGACGCCTTGAGCATCAGCGGGTAGCCAACCTCTGCCGCCTGCTTACGGACGACCTCCATATCATCGCCTAGAACGTCTGTCGCGGGGACGACCGGCACGCCGGCCTCCATCGCCACGCGTCGCGCGCTGGCCTTGTCGCCCAAGGCGCGCATTGTTTCCGCTCGCGGCCCGATAAAAGTAATACCGTTCTGTGCGCAAGCATCTACAAAATCGGGATTTTCTGACAATAGCCCATAGCCCGGGTGGATCGCATCCGCGCCCGAGGCTTTGGCCACGCGGATGATTTCATCGATGCTCAAATAGGCGGCGACAGGCCCCAAACCGGCCCCGATCCGATAGGCTTCATCGGCCTTGAAACGGTGTAGGCCCAGCTTATCTTCCTCGGCGAAAACGGCGACCGTCTTTTTTCCCATCTCGTTGGCCGCGCGCATAATTCGAATGGCGATTTCGCCGCGGTTTGCGATTAGAATTTTCTTAAAGTCGGTCATAGCTAGGCCTTCCTGCTGGCGAGAAATCTTAATTTTCAAGCGTCTAGAGCGCGCGCTAACGCTGCGCTGCGGCATTGTTGCGTCTGTTTGACGCGGTGTGCAAGTAGAAGTTTTTTTGCGCTCCGCGGGGGATTTTTAACCATTTGGAAAGAGATGGGGTGCTACGCCGAGTTGAGGGCGCGATCGTACCTATGCAATGACATAAGTAATAAGGAGGAACAGATAACAATAATTCCTGCGGCTTTGACGCTAGACGGCTAACAAACCGCCGCTGCATTATAGAAAATGCGGCGGGAACATTTTGCGAACGTGTCTTTTATTTGGTGCGTGTGCGGGATAGATTGGCCGTATGAATGATTTTGACGAAATGGCCGCCTTCGAGGGCGCTTCCCTATCATCGCGCGCTATGGCTGCGCGTCCGCAACCCTATCTTGATGGGCTGAATCCGGCCCAGCGTGCCGCGGTGGAGCAGATGGACGGCCCTGTCTTGATGCTCGCGGGGGCAGGCACGGGCAAGACCAAGGCTTTGACGGCGCGGATCGTGCATCTGATGAATACCGGGCGCGCCCGCCCGAACGAGATTCTCGCGGTAACCTTCACCAATAAGGCCGCGCGCGAGATGAAGAACCGTGTGGGGCATATGCTGGGGCAGAGCATTGAAGGGATGCCTTGGCTGGGTACGTTTCATGCGATTTGCGTCAAGCTGTTGCGCCGCCATGCTGAATTGGTCGGGCTAAAATCGAATTTCACCATTCTGGACACGGATGACCAACTGCGCCTGCTCAAGCAGTTGATCAAAGCGGAAGGGATTGATGACAAACGTTGGCCCGCGCGTTTGCTGTCAGGCGTTATTGATGGCTGGAAAAACCGCGCATTGACGCCCGACAAAATTCCTACGGCCGATGCGGGGGCGTATAACCACCGCGGGGCGGAGCTTTATGCGCAGTATCAAGCGCGGCTTAAAGATTTGAACGCCTGCGACTTCGGTGATTTGCTGCTGCATATGGTCACCATCTTCCAGCAGCACGAAGACGTGTTGGGGCAATATCAGCGGTGGTTCAAATATATTCTGGTGGATGAGTATCAGGATACCAACGTGGCGCAGTATTTGTGGCTCCGTCTGCTGGCTTCTGGCCACAAGAATATCTGCTGTGTCGGGGATGACGACCAGTCGATCTACGGATGGCGAGGGGCCGAGGTTGGCAATATCCTGCGGTTCGAAAAAGATTTTCCCGGCGCCCATGTGGTGCGCTTGGAACAGAATTACCGGTCAACACCGCACATCCTGGCGGCCGCTTCGGGCGTGATCGCAGGAAACGAGGGGCGTTTGGGCAAGACTTTGTGGACGGAATCCCGTGAGGGTGAAAAGCTGCGTCTCATCGGCCATTGGGATGGCGAGGAAGAGGCGCGCTGGATCGGCGACGAAATTGAAGCGTTGCAACGCGGCACACGCGAGCTTGATCCATACACATTGGACGATATGGCGATTCTTGTACGGGCATCGCACCAGATGCGCGCGTTCGAGGATCGATTCCTGACCATTGGCCTACCGTACCGCGTGATCGGTGGACCGCGTTTCTATGAACGGTTAGAAATTCGCGACGCCATGGCCTATTTCAGGGTGGTTACCTCGCCTGATGACGATCTTGCTTTTGAGAGAATCGTTAACACGCCCAAGCGTGGTTTAGGCGATAAAGCGCAACAAAATATACAGAAAACCGCGCGGGAAAACGGTGTGAACCTCGTGGAGGGGGCGCGGATCCTATTGGCGAATGGCGGGATTGGCGGTCGTGGTGCGGCGCAGTTGCGTCTGCTCATCGACGGGATTCAGCGCTGGTCCGAACTGGCGCGGGGCCCGCGCCTACAGACTGTGGTTGATGACGATAGCGTCATCGACGAAGGTGCGCCGCTGTTTCACGAGGAATATGGCCCGCCCGAGGTCAGCCATGTGGAATTGGCGCAGATTATTTTGGATGAAAGCGGATATACTGGTTTTTGGCAGAACGACAAAACGCCGGAAGCTCCGGGGCGGCTCGAGAACCTGAAGGAGCTGGTTAAAGCGTTGGAGCAGTTCGAGAATCTTCAAGGTTTTCTGGAACACGTCAGCTTGATTATGGATAATGAAAGCGACGATGGTGGTGCCAAAGTGTCGATCATGACGTTGCACGCGGCCAAGGGGCTAGAGTTTCCGGCGGTGTTTCTTCCCGGCTGGGAGGATGGGCTGTTTCCGTCGCAGCGATCGATGGACGAATCCGGCCTGAAGGGGCTGGAGGAAGAGCGGCGGCTTGCCTATGTCGGAATCACACGGGCCGAGCAGCTTTGCACGATCTCTTTTGCGGCCAACCGCCGCGTGTTTGGTCAGTGGCAAAGCGCCATGCCGTCACGGTTTATCGACGAACTTCCCGAAGCCCATGTGGATGTGCTGACCCCGCCGGGGCTGTATGGTGGCGGGTATGGCGCTGCGATGCCCAAATCGAATCTGCATGAAAAAGCCGCTGAAGCGAATGTATATAATTCTCCGGGGTGGCGAAGGTTGCAGACGCGCAGCCAAGCGCGCAGCGTGAGCCAGCCTTCGGAAGCCCGAAATGTGACAATCGACATGTCCGCCGTCAGCAGTTTTGCGATGGGAGAACGGGTGTTCCACCAGAAATTTGGCTATGGCGAAGTTGTTGGAATCGAAGGGGATAAGCTTGAGATCAGCTTTGACAAGGCCGGGGTCAAGAAGGTCGTGTCGCGCTATCTGAGCGCATCGGATGACGTTCCGTTCTAAACGGGCGTCATGAATTTTACGAAATATCAAGAATTAGATGCAAGAACGGCGGTGCTTTGGGAGGAAAGCACCGCCGTCTTTATCTACGTCCCCAATCCAATCGGGAGGAAAGGGGGAAGGGGACGTTTATGAAAGCCGCCGGTCTCAGGGAGGAGGAGGAGACCCGAAGCTTTCTACAGGCACACAACAGGGAGGGTGCGTGTGCCCGATCCAGTATGATCTATGCAGCGTTGCGTGCTGTTTCCAGCGCGATGCCGCGGATTTGCGAGCGGCCCATGCCCAGGTCGTTCAGCTCGCGGTTGGACAAGGAGCTCAGCTCGTTGAAAGTGGAGCGGTATACGCGGCGTTGCTTGCGGCGAGTCTCGAGTGTGGACATCAGCGCGGCAAAGCGGTCTGCCAGTGTCGGTGCGGTTGTAGCGTTCAAGTAGGCCATCGGATACCTCGTCTTGTTTCGTCTGTGTTCGTTATCATTCGTCTTGTGTTGGTTATGTAGTAAAATGCTGCATCTGCACAATAGCCAGATCGTCAATGCTGCTATGCAGAAAATGCATGGGCAAAAGGTGACGTAACGTCTTGATCGGGAACAAAATAACCCTAGCGCAAACGCTTTAGCAGTCAGGAGGAGTCGTATGAAAAAAAATGGCGACGATACCAGGGAGGAGGAGGGTATCGCCGCCGAAAACAAACACATCCGGGAGGAGGATGGATGAGTTTGGTCTTATTCTTGGCTCGCAGTGTCTGCGTTCCTGAAACCTTTTTGACCTATTTGCTGCGTTTGCACAATTCTCAAATTGTGCATTGCTGCCATGCAGCGAAAACATAGGGGTTTTGCGTAATTTTTGGGCGCTAAATGTTCGTTTTGCCTTGGTGTTGTGCGGCATGCGAACGTAGGGTTGCGATTTGGCCAGAAACTGCCATGTCAAAAGCAGTCTCGAAAGGAATATGTCATGCCGCTCTCTAAATCCGACGTCGAATCTGCTCTGGCCCGGGTGATGCTGCCGGATGGGAAATCTATCCTTGATTACGATCTGATCCGCGCTTTGACGGTTGAGGGCGATGTGGTGCGCTTTGTTATAGAAGCCCCCAATGCGCAGGTCGCCGCGCAGATGGCCCCGCTGCGCGACGCGGCAGAGGCCGTGGTGCGCGAGGTTGATGGTGTTGGCAGCGTAACAGTCGCCCTGACGGCTCATGGCCCCGCGCCAAAGCAATCGGCCCCAAGCCTCAAGATTGGTGGGCACCCGAAGGCGCAGGATGGCCCGATGAAACCGGCTGGCGTACAGCGCATTCTCGCCATTGGGTCGGGCAAGGGGGGCGTGGGCAAATCGACCGTGAGCTCGAACCTCGCCGTGGCGCTGGCGCGGGCAGGTCGCAAGGTCGGTCTGCTGGATGCCGATATATATGGTCCCAGTCAGCCGCGTATGATGGGGGTGAACAAGCGGCCCGCCTCGCCGGATGGGAAGACGATCATCCCGCTGCATGCCCATGGTGTGACCCTGATGTCCATCGGCTTTATGATGGAGGAGGGGAAGGCAGTGGTCTGGCGTGGCCCGATGTTGATGGGCGCGCTGCAGCAGATGCTGGGGCAGGTAGAGTGGGGCGAGCTGGACGTGTTGCTTGTCGATCTGCCGCCGGGCACGGGCGATGTGCAGCTGACACTATGTACCAAATCCGAATTGTCCGGCGCGATCGTGGTGTCGACGCCGCAGGACGTGGCGCTGATCGATGCGCGCAAGGCGATTGATATGTTCAATACGTTGAAGACACCCGTGTTGGGATTGATCGAGAATATGTCGCTGTTTGTCTGTCCTGATTGTGGGTCCGAACATGAGATCTTTGGCCATGGTGGGGTTGCAGCCGAAGCTGCGAAGATGGACGTGCCTTTGCTCGGCAGTCTTCCCATCGATCTTGATACCCGGCTTTCTGGCGATGGTGGCACGCCGGTGGCCGCGGGGGACGGGCCGATGGCTCAGGCCTATGCCCGCATCGCCGAAGGTTTGATCAAGGGTGGGATGGCCTAAGGGGCAACCTCCTTCACCATCCTATCTGTAGTCAACGCCGCGCAGCCCCCTGCGCGGCGTTTCGCGTTCATCGGCGTCGTGTTGACGTGCGTATGGGATCGCATGGGAAAACCTCATGGGAAAACATGGGAGATCGCCGGCCGGACCCTGCCGGATTGGCAAGGTGATTCGGCGGAAAATGGCTGTCTGAGGCGCGGAATCCTCAGTTTGCGCGATAAAACAGTTGCAATTGGCGTTGCGATCGGGGAACAAGCCGCGAACACAGGTTGTGGATAACTCTGTGGTCTAAAATTGTTGGGAAATTGTGGGAAATTTCAGCACGCGTTTTTAACCTCAATATGTTGTGTCTAAATTTAACATTTAGCCGACATAAGCTAAAAACGGCCGATATTTCTTTCCCACATGTTGATTTACAACCCTGTGCAAAACCAAATTTGGTGTGTATTTCCCAAAAAACTTATAGACGCCCATCAATTCCCATGGCATCCCTAGTGCATCGGATGAGAACGAGACACGGGGCACCAAACGACCCCAACGACCAAATAAAACTCTAGCAGGTTCATACAGGCACCTCGCTTTCATCAGACCAAGAGATCCGGCGCGCGAGCGAGCAGACATCCCCCCAGGTGGCGCGCGCAGTCGGACTTCCCCGCCAAGGCGGGACGGGCGGCGGGTTGATCAGTGGCAGCAGATCAGCCCGCCGTTTCTACATCTACCGCCGGGGGCATGATTTTAGGGCGCACAAGCGTCGCAGGCAGGGACAAACACGTGAGCCGCAGGTTCAGAGGCGAAAGCCAACACAAGGTCGATACGAAGGGGCGGGTGTCTATCCCAGCCTCTTTTCGTCGTGTGTTGGAAGCCGGTGACCCGAATTGGCAAAACGGTGGCACGCCCGAGCTGGTGATCGTCTATGGCGACAGCCGCCGCAGCTATCTTGAATGCTATACCATGCAGGCCATCGAAGAGGTGGACGACAAGATCGACGCGCTGCCGCGCGGGTCGATGGAACGCAAGATGCTGCAGCGCCTGTTCCACGGTCAGTCCTTTCCCACATCGGTCGATGAAACGGGCCGCCTGGTTCTGCCAGCCAAGCTGCGCAACAAGATCGACCTGGAAAACGAAGCATTCTTTATCGCCGCCGGTGATACCTTCCAGATCTGGAAGCCCGAAACCTACGAGACCGAGGAAAAGGCCCGCGAAGAGGAATGGCTGGACGATCTGCCAGAAGACTTTGATCCGATGGCCTTCCTGGACGGCAAGCCGGAGGCTTGATCGATATGAGCGGACCCAGCGATACCCCCTCCGCCCCGCACACACCGGTTCTGCTGCGCCCCTTGCTGGCGGCGGTGGCCCCTGTTTCGGGGCGTTGGCTGGATGGCACCTTTGGCGCGGGCGGCTATACCCGTGGCCTGCTGGACGCGGGTGCTGCGCAGGTGGTGGCCGTGGACCGTGACCCGCTTGCGTTTGAAATGGCGCAGGCCTGGGCCGGTGACTATGGCGACCGGATCGTCATGCAGCGCGGTGTCTTTTCCAAGATGTACGATTATGCGCAGGATCTGGACGGGATCGTGCTGGATCTGGGCGTGTCCTCCATGCAGCTTGATCTGGCAGAGCGCGGGTTCTCTTTCATGCGTGACGGGCCGCTCGATATGCGGATGAGCCAGGACGGCCCCTCGGCGGCGGATATCGTCAACGAGGCCGAGGAAGAGGTGATTGCCAATATCCTGTTCCAATACGGTGAAGAACGTGCCAGCCGCCGCATCGCCAAAGCGATCGTGCGCGCCCGCGAAGAGGCCCCGATCACCACAACGCTGGCGCTTGCAGGCTTGGTCGAAGGCTGTTTGCCACGCTCGAAACCCGGCCAGTCGCATCCTGCGACCCGCAGCTTTCAGGCGTTGCGCATTGCGGTGAACAATGAATATGGCGAGCTGTTCAACGGGTTGATGGCGGCGGAACGCGCGTTGAAACCGGGTGGCCAGCTTGCCGTTGTGACCTTCCACTCGGTCGAAGACCGTATGGTCAAACGCTTCCTGACGGCGCGTGCGGGGGCAGGGGGCAACGCCAATCGCTTTGCGCCCGAAATTGAAACAGAAGCGCCGCAATTCAAGATCCTCAAGCGCAAGGCCATCGGGCCGGATGCGCAAGAGCTGGAAGAGAACCCGCGCAGCCGCTCGGCCAAGCTGCGCGTCGCAATTCGCACTGATGCGCCTGCGGGCAGCATCGATGCCAAGGCACTCGGCATGCCTATGGTCAGGGGATTAACCGTATGAGAACCGTGCTTTACATCCTAACCACCTTTTCGGTGATCGGGCTGGCCTTCTGGGCTTACCGCGAGAATTACGCGACCCAGCAAGCCCTGAGTGATGCCGATGACCTGCGCTATGAAATCCGCGAAGCCTACAGCCGTCTGGCCGTGCTCAAGGCGGAATGGGCCTATCAGAACCGCCCCGACCGTCTGCGCGATCTGGCAGAGCTGAACTTTGACCGGCTGAACCTCTTGCCGCTGCATCCCGACCAGTTCGGATCTATCGATCAGGTGAGCTACCCGCCGCTGCCAGAACTGCCGCTGTTCGAGATCACCGACGGCGTTGACGTATCCTCGATGGAGGCCCCCGAATGATCCGCACCCCGCTGCGCCCGCTGGCCCGTATTCTTGAAGCCCGTCAAAAGGGCGAAAACCCCGATGCGATCGAGCGCGAGAACAAGCGTATCCGCCACGAGCAGATGCGCGACGCCTCTCGGCAGCGCGCCGAGGGACGTTTGCTGGTTCTGGGGGTCTTCTTCTTCTGCGCCTTCACCGTTGTGGGCGCGCGTATGGGGGTCATGGCGACCACCGACCCGACAGAGCCGCGCGCGGCGGCCCCCGGTTCCGTGATCTCGGCCACCCGCGCCGATATTGTGGATCGCAACGGCAATCTGCTGGCGACCAATTTTGAGACACATGCGCTTTATGCGCAGCCGCACCACATGATCGACCCGCAGGGGGCCGTGAAAAAGCTGATGGCCGTGTTCCCCGACCTGAACGAGGAACGCCTGCTGCGCGACTTTACCGGTAAGCGCAAGTTCTTGTGGATCAAGAAGAAAATCAGCCCCGAGCAGATGCAGGCCGTGCATGATATCGGCGAGCCGGGCTTGCTGTTTGCGCCGCGTGATATGCGCCTTTACCCCAACGGGTCGCTTGCCGCGCATATCATGGGCGGGGCCAGCTATGGCCGCGAGGGTGTCCATGCCGCCGAGGTGATCGGCGTCGCGGGAGCAGAGAAATACTTTGACGATTATCTGCGCGATCCGGCCAATGGGAACAAGCCGCTGGAACTGTCGATCGACATGACCGTACAGGCCGCGTCCGAGCGTATTCTTTATGGCGGCATGAAGCTGATGAACGCCAAGGGGGCGACCTCGGTCCTGATGGATGTCCACACGGGCGAGGTGATCAGCGCCGTATCATTGCCCTCTTTCGACCCCAACGACCGGCCCCATGCCGCCGTCACAGGCGATGCGTCCGACAGCCCGTTGTTCAACCGGTCGGTGCAAGGCGTCTACGAGCTTGGCTCTGTCTTCAAGATTTTCACCGCGGCACAGGCGATCGACCTTGGCATTGCCACTGCGGATACGGTGATCGACACCTCTGGCCCGATGAAGGTCGGCGGCTTCCGCATTGGCGAATTCCACGGCAAGAACTACGGCAAGCAGACGGTGACGGGGATCATCGTGCACAGTTCCAACCGCGGGACAGGGCGGCTTGCGCTTGAGATCGGCGCGGAGCGTCAGCAGGAGTTCCTGAAAAACCTCGGGTTCTTCGAACCAACCCCCTTCGAGATCGTCGAAGCCTCTGGCGGCAAGCCCTTGCTGCCGCAGCGCTGGCAAGAGCTGAGCACCGTAACCGTCTCTTATGGCCACGGCCTGTCCTCCAGCCCGATGCATCTGGCGGCGGGCTATTCTGCCATCGCCAATGGCGGGCACAAGGTCACACCGACGTTGCGCAAGCAATCCGGCCCCGTGGTCGGCCCGCGTGTGATGTCTGAACGCGCGGCGGCGGATGCCCGCGCAATGTTGCGTGCGGTGGTGACTGAAGGCACGGCCAGCTTTGCCGAAGTGCCCGGCTACCAGATCGGCGGCAAGACCGGTACGGGGGATAAACCCGGCCCCCGGGGGGGCTATCTTGAGGATACGGTCATCGCGACCTTTGCCAGCATGTTCCCGGCGCATGATCCCAAATACGTGCTGATCGTCACACTGGACGAACCGGTCGAGACCTCGGGCGACAAACCGCGTCGCACGGCCGGTTGGACAGCCGTGCCCGTGGCCGCGGAAATGGTCCGTCGCGTCGCGCCCCTGCTGGGTCTGCGACCGACTGTTGAACCGGACAGCCTCGCTGATATAACGCTCTCCAGCAGCAACTAATATAAAGAGCGTCCCCATGGGCACACAGGCCGTCCCGTTATCCTCCCTTGGTCTGACCGCGAAAGGGGGGGGCAACCCGCCCATTGCAGGTATCAGCGTCGACAGCCGCCAGGTCCAGCCCGGCACCCTCTTCGCCGCCATGCCCGGCAGCAAGGTCCACGGGGCCGAGTTTATCCAATATGCGCTGCGCATGGGCGCGGTGGCGGTGTTGACCGACGCCGAGGGGGCCACGCTGGCCGCTGACGCGCTGGCACAGGCTGACGTTGCCCTTGTCGTCACCGATGCCCCCCGCGAAGCGCTGTCGCGCGCGGCAGCCCTGTGGTACGGCGCACAGCCGCAGACGATGATTGCCGTCACCGGCACCAATGGGAAAACCTCTGTCAGCACCTTCGTGCGGCAAATCTGGATCGAGATGGGGCTGGCGGCTGTCAACCTTGGCACCACTGGCGTCGAAGGCGCATGGACCGCACCGCTGGCGCATACCACGCCCGAGCCCATCACCCTGCACCGCACTCTGGCCGACGCCTCTGCCAACGGTATCACCCATGCCGCGATGGAGGCGTCGAGCCACGGGCTGGACCAGCGACGGCTGGATGGCGTGACGCTCAAGGCGGCGGGGTTCACGAATTTTACCCAAGACCATCTCGACTACCACGAGACCTTCGACGCCTACTTCGACGCCAAGGCTGGATTGTTCTCGCGGGTGCTGCCCGAGGACGGCACGGCGGTGATCAATATCGATGATCCCAAGGGGGTCGATATGGTCGCTATCGCACGCGCCCGTGGCTGCGAGGTGATGACCATAGGGCGCGACGGCGGCGATCTGCATCTGACTGGCCAGCGCTTCGATGCGACGGGGCAGGACCTGCGGTTCAGCTATCGCGGCAAGACCTACCAGAAACGCCTGAACCTCATTGGCGGGTTTCAGGCGGACAACGTGTTGCTCGCGGCGGGGCTGGTGATTGCCTGCGGGGCGGACCCCGCCCATGTGTTCGACACGCTGCCGCATCTGACCACCGTGCGCGGCCGCATGCAGCTTGCCGCCACGCGGGACAATGGCGGGGCGGTGTTTGTGGATTACGCCCATACCCCCGACGCCATTGCCACCGCCCTGCAAGCGATGCGCCCCCATGTCATGGGGCGGCTGGTCGCTATCGTGGGCGCAGGCGGCGACCGTGACCGCGCCAAACGCCCGCTGATGGGACAGGCGGCGGCGGCCCATGCGGATCTGGTGTTCGTGACCGATGACAACCCGCGCTCCGAAGATCCGGCGACCATCCGTGCCGCCGTCATGGAGGGCGCGCCAGAAGCGACCGAGGTGGGCGACCGTGCCGAGGCGATCCTGCGTGGCATCGACGCCATCGGCACGGGCGACGCGCTGCTGATCGCGGGCAAGGGCCATGAAACCGGACAGACCATCGGTGACGATGTGCTACCCTTTGATGATGTGGAACAGGCCAGCGTCGCCGTCGCGGCGCTGGATGGGAGATTGGCATGAGCTTGTGGACAGCAAAAGAGGCCGAAAGCGCCACCGGCGGCCGCGCCATCGGGGACTGGACCTGTGACGGCGTGTCGATTGACACCCGTACCCTCGCACCGGGGGATCTGTTCGTCGCGCTGAAAGACGTGCGCGACGGTCATGATTTTGTTGCCATGGCGCTGGAAAAAGGGGCCGGGGCCGCGCTGGTCACCCATGTGCCCGAGGGCGTGGCCGAGGATGCACCGCTGCTGATCGTCGAGGATGTGCTCAAGGCCCTTGAGGCGCTTGGTGCCGCCGCGCGGGCCCGAACGCAGGCCAAGGTCGTCGCGGTGACGGGCAGCGTCGGCAAGACCTCGACCAAGGAAATGCTGCTTGCGATCTTTGCCGACCAGGGGCGGGCGCATGCCTCTGTCGACAGCTATAACAACCACTGGGGTGTGCCGCTGACACTGGCGCGGATGCCTGCGGATACGGAATATGCCGTGATCGAGATCGGCATGAACCACCCCGGAGAGATCTCTCCGCTGGCGCAGATGGCCAAGCCGCATGTCGCGATGGTCACCACCGTCGCCGCCGTGCATCTGGAAGCCTTTGCCAATGTCGCGGAAATCGCGGTCGAGAAAGCCGCCGTTTTTGACGGTCTGCAACCGGGGGGCGTGGCGGTGATCAACGCAGACATCGAACACGCCGCGATCCTGATGGCCAAGGCCGTGGATCGCCGCCTGCGCGAGGTCGAATTTGGCGAGCATGGCTATCAGTACAAACTGCTGGACGTGCAGGTGCAGGGCGACACCACCGTCGTGCGCGCCGACGCGGACGGCACACCACTGCTGTTCAAGATCGGAACGCCGGGACGGCATTTCGCGATGAACGCCTTGGGGGCCTTGGCGTCTGCACAGGCCATGGGCGCGGATCTGGCGCTGGCTGCGGCCTCGTTGGGACGGTGGACACCGTATAAGGGGCGCGGCGTGCGAGAGGTTATCCATCTCGACGTGGTCGACACCCATCTGACGCTGAACCTCATCGACGATAGCTATAACGCGAACCCCACGTCGATGGCCGCCGCCCTAGAGGTGCTGGCCGCTGCCGAGGTGACCCATGATATCGGCCGCGTCAGCAAGGGGCGGCGCATCGCCTATCTGGGCGACATGAAAGAACTGGGACCGGACGAGATCGCCCTGCACGCAGGGCTCGCCCATCTCGACGCCACCAAAAAGCTGGATGTGATCCACTGTGTGGGCCCGCTGATGAAGTCGCTTTATGACCTGCTGCCCGCGCATCAACGTGGGGAATGGGCCGAAACCGCCGCAGACCTGCTGCCCGCGCTTTCGTCGCATCTGGACAGTGGCGATGTTGTGCTCGCCAAAGGCTCCTTGTCCATGAAACTAGGGCTGATCGTTGACGCGATCCACAAAATGGGCCATCCGGTCCCGAATGAACGACAGGGCTAAGCCCACAAGATTTTGAGTTAGGACGCGTACGATGCTCTATTGGTTGACCCTCCTGTCAGATGGCGGCGATTTCTTTAACCTTTTCCGCTACATCACCTTCCGCGCCGGTGGGGCCTTCCTGACAGCGCTGGTGTTTGGCTTTCTGTTCGGCAAGCCGCTGATCGCCGTGCTGCGCAAGCGGCAGGGCAAGGGCCAACCGATCCGGGATGACGGTCCCGAGGGGCATTTTGTCAAGGCGGGGACGCCGACCATGGGCGGGCTGCTGATTGTGGGGGCCTTGCTGACCTCCACCCTGCTGTGGGCGCGACTGGACAACCCGTTTGTCTGGATGGTGCTGCTGGTGACAATGGCATTTGCCGCCATCGGGTTTGCCGATGACTACGCCAAGGTCAGCAAGCAGACGACCGCTGGTGTTTCCAGCAGAATGCGTCTGTTGCTGGGCTTTATCATCGCGGGCAGCGCGGCCTATTGGGCGGCGCAGTTCCACCCCGCAGAGTTGCAGAACCAACTGGCACTGCCCGTGTTCAAGAACACGCTGATCAACCTTGGGTATCTGTTCGTGCCCTTCTCGATCATCGTGATCGTGGGGGCGGCGAATGCGGTGAACCTGACGGACGGGCTGGACGGGCTGGCGATCATGCCCGTGATGATCGCCGCCGGGGCGCTTGGCGTGATCGCCTATGCCGTCGGCCGCGTCGATTTCACCGAATATCTGGACGTGCACTATGTGCCGGGGACGGGCGAGATTTTGGTCTTTACCGCCGGTATCTTTGGCGGTGGTCTGGGCTTTTTGTGGTATAACGCGCCCCCCGCCGCGGTCTTTATGGGCGACACCGGATCGCTGGCCCTTGGCGGCGCATTGGGGGCCATCGCGGTTGCCACCAAGCACGAATTGGTGCTGGCCATCGTTGGCGGCCTGTTCGTGGTCGAGGCGCTGTCGGTGATCATTCAGGTGCTCTATTTCAAACGCACGGGCAAACGGGTCTTCCTGATGGCGCCGATCCACCACCACTATGAAAAGAAAGGCTGGGCCGAGCCGCAGATCGTCATCCGCTTCTGGATCATCTCTTTGATCCTCGCGATGATCGGGCTGGCGACGCTGAAGGTCCGCTGAGCCGTTTATCAAAGCGGAAAGAAACAAGACGGCGCGCTGCAGGGATGTGGCGCGCTTTTTTTTATGGCGGACGGGGGCCAGCCCCCGCGCGGCCAAGGGGCCGCGTCCCCCGGAGTTTATTTGGCAAAATGAAGGGCGGGGGAGGCTGGAAGACGTGGTGGCGTCAGAAGATCGACCAGCCCATTTCGCGCGCGAGGCGGGCCATGGCCTGGGTGCCTTTCTTCGAGTTGCCGTAGCGGTTCAGGCCGGGGGACCAGACGGCGATGCTGGCGCGGCCGGGGACAATGGCAAGAATACCGCCGCCCACACCGGATTTCGCCGGAAGTCCTACGCGGTAGGCAAAATCGCCCGACCCGTCATAATGCCCGCAGGTGAGCATCAGCGCATTGAGACGCCGGATGCGGGGCGGCAGGATCATGCGGGGCAGCTTGTCGGTTTCGATCAGGAACCGTCCGGCCATTGCCAGCTGCCGCGCGGACATGTCGATGGCGCAGTGGTGGAAATAGGTGCCGAGCGTCTTCTCCGGCGGGTTGTTCAGGTTTCCGCAGGAGGCCAGAAAATGCGCCAGGGCAAAGTTGCGGTGGCCATGGGCGGTTTCAGAGGCCGCGACGGTTTCGTTGATGTGGATGTCGTCGTCACTGGCGGCGGCGCGGACGAATTGCAGGATTTCGGCCAAGGTCTCGCGCGGTTCGCGGCCCGTGAGCACCTCGTCCGTGGTGACAATGGCACCGGCGTTGATGAACGGATTGCGCGGGCGGCCCTGTTCGGCCTCAAGCTGCACAATGGAATTGAATGCACGCCCCGATGGCTCGCGGCCCACGCGCTTCCACAGCTGGTCGCCTGACCGTCCAAGGGCGATGGCAAGGGTGAAGACCTTGGTGATGGATTGCACGGAAAACGGCGTATCGGCATCCCCGGCGGTAAAGACCTCGCCGTCCGCGGTGGTGATCGCAATACCGAATTGCGCAGGATCGACAGAGGCCAGCTGCGGGATATAGGCTGCCACGTCTCCCCAGTCCTCCGTGGCGCGCATGTCGGCGTTGAGCTGGGCTAAAATCTCTGGCAGAGGGGGCATAAGGGGCTCCGAAAGTTTCAGGGTCATCGCTAACAGGAGAGCAGGCATGATACCAGTTCAAGGTTTGACCGGCGCAAAGGTCGCCATTCTGGGGCTCGGGCGGTCGGGGCTATCTGCGGCCCGTGCGCTGGCCGCCGGGGGCGCTGTACCTATTTGTTGGGATGACAACCCCGCTGCCCGCGCCGCCGCGCAGGCCGAAGGGTTCGATTGTGTGGATCTGGGCAAGGCCGGCGTCTTTGATGATATCGCGCGGCTGATCGTATCGCCCGGCATCCCGCATCTTTATCCGGCACCGAACCCGGTGATCGTCGCCGCGCAGGACGCAGGTGTGCCGGTGGACAATGACATCGGGCTGTTCTTTCAAAGCTTCGCGACGCTGGCCTGGGATAATTTTGACGTTGTGCCCAAGATCATCGCAATCACCGGGTCGAACGGGAAATCCACCACCTCGGCGCTGGTGCATCACATTCTCAAACACGCGGGTCGTCCGACGCAACTGGCGGGAAACATCGGTCGCGGGGTGCTGGACATAGAGCCTGCCATTGATGGCGAGGTCGTGGTGCTGGAGCTGTCGAGCTACCAGACCGATCTGGCGCGCAATCTGACGCCGGATGTCGCCGTCTTCACCAACCTTAGCCCCGATCATCTGGATCGCCATGCGGGCATGGGCGGCTATTTCGCGGCCAAACGGCGGCTCTTTGCTGAAGGCGGGCCGGATCGTGCCGTCATTGGCGTGGATGAACCCGAAGGGCGTTTTCTGGCGGGACAGCTCAGCGAAGGGGCGGCCGACGACCGGGTGATCCGCGTGTCGGTGGACCGCAAGCTCACGGGTCTTGGTTGGCAGGTCTTCGCGCGCAAAGGCTTCTTGTCGGAATATCGCGGCGGCAAGCAGATCGGGTCCATCGATCTGCGCAGCATCACCGGCTTGCCCGGCGCGCATAACCACCAGAACGCCTGTGCCGCCTATGCCGCCTGTCGCACGCTGGGGTTCGCGCCCAAGATCATCGAAGCGGCGTTCCATTCCTTTGGCGGCCTGCCGCACCGCAGCCAGACCGTGGGCGAGGCGGGCGGCGTGCGCTTCGTCAACGACAGCAAGGCGACCAATGTGGACAGCGCGGTCAAGGCACTGGCGGCGTTCAAGAACATCCGCTGGATCTGCGGCGGGCTTGAGAAAGAGGGCGGTTTGGGCAGTTTGTCAGAACCGCTGGAGACGGTGCGCAAAGCCTATGTGATCGGGCGCGAGGCGGCGCAGTTCGCCATGAAACTGGGGGTCGAGGCCGAGGTCTGTGGCACGATGGACGTTGCGGTCGCGCGCGCGGTCGAGGATGCCGAGGCGGGGGACGTCGTTTTGCTGGCCCCTGCGGCGGCGAGCTTTGACCAATACGACAGTTTCGAGCGCCGCGGAGAGGATTTTGTCGCGCAGGTCCAGAAGCATCTGACGGACGCGTAACTGCGTTTATGGGGAGGGAGCGCCGCATCGGCAATGATTGCGGTGTTTCGGTCTGCTCCGGTCCAGATTGTGGCCCGTGACTGATTGTTTGATCGGGGCCATCGACGCCCCGATTATGGCATAGGCGAGTTTTTCCACCAGATCCGGTCTTTACTGGCCAGGGGCGGGCATAGCTGCGCGCAGGTCGTCTTCGCTGACGCCAAGTGCCTGAGCCGCCGCGGCAAAGTCCGGCGGGCGCGTGTCACCAAGTGCCCCGACCAACTCAGCCTCTGTGATGCCCAGTTGATCGGCAACTGCGGCAAAATCCGGTGCGGCACCACCGCCACCGGGGCCATTGTTCGCGGCCACGTCGACCTCACCATGGTAGCAGTCGATCATATAGGGCGCTTCATCTGCCGTGAGGTGGTAGTGGTAAATCCCTTCCGGGAATTCAGGTGTCGGGCCGGAGTGGCCGCTGCACGCATCCAGATCGTCATTCACCACGACAATGCCACCGACATCATTGTTGCCATAGACAGGAAAGCCGTCGGCCAAAACACCGATCATCCGCGAATGTTGCCCGGCTTGCGCCGCGGCCTCGGCGATACAAACAGGGATGCCATGATAGTGGTAATTCGTCCCGTCCACGAGCGTGTGCCCGTTGCAGTTGTCCAAAAATGCCACGTGATCATGAACAACCTGATCGTCAATCGCAACGACGGAGCGGTCGGGGTTCTCGTAATCGTTGAAAATCTGTGCGCCACTCAAGGCCACGCCAATTCTCCCCAGCGAGGTGTCCGTTGATGTATCCGAATAGACCGGCTGCGTTGTGATTGTCGCGTCAATCTCGGTCTCTTTGAAGTAGTCGGCAGAGTTCTGCACGTCAAAGAACTCCAGCGGCTTGTCGGCAAAAGGTTGATCGTTTGGATCGCTTGGAATCAGATATTGTTCCGCGAAACCGTGGTCCGGGATGCCGTTGGATTGAAAGCGGAAGGTTTTTGCGTCAGCATCGACCGTGATCTTGACATGATCTGCCCAATTTGCCGCTTCAACGACCGTCGCAGTGTCATTCGACTGTTGCGCATTCTGAGCCGATGAAGGCGAATAGATTAGGGATGCGGCGGCCAGCACAACCGATGCGCCGGCTGTCCCATAGAGAGTTTTCCTGGACATGATTTTCTGATCTCCCATGAGATGTCGGTATCTTTACTTCCAACTTCGGGTCGAGGCGCAGCTGAGCCGAAGCTAGGCCTTAAACGGACACGTGCCAACTTTCCGTCGTTTTTATTCAACAGAAATATAGTGCCCTAGAATTTTCCGAGCGCGGGCATTCTCTTTACGGGGTCAAGATGACGCGCTTGATACTTCGGGCCGCGAAAAAGCGGACGTTCCGGGCGGTGATATAGTTTCTCGACGTGCAAACGCAGTTCACGGCAGTCGCGAGCGCTGCCATATCGACGTCAAATCTTGGCGATACTTCGGATCGCGGCTTTGGCGATCTGGTCGAACATCGCACGATCGTCGGAGGATGATGCAACGATCATACCACCTTCCAGCGCCGCGACGATGAGGCAGGACGTGTCTTCGGGGTTTTGAACGCTATGGCGTTGGAACAGGTCAAGCAGCCATAACCTGTTCATTTTGAAGAATGCTTTTGTTTTCTGGTTTACATTCTTGGGCAGCCCGATCGCTTCTGCGCCCATGATCGCGCAAAGACAGATGGTTTCGTCCAAGACCAGCGCTTGAGAGTAAAGCGCGACATAGCTGTCCAACGCCGTTTGCAAGCTGGCCGTATCGATCTGTTCAAGGTGCTCTTTGAACTGGCTGGTGTAGCGATCCACCAAAGCTTCGCCAAGATCAGGTTTGGTCGGGAAGTGATAGTGAACGCTTGCGCTTTTGATGCCGACATCGCTTGCCAGGTCGCGAAAGCTCATCGCCGAGAAACCCGCACCGCGGACACGCTTTTCAGCGGCATCAAGGATTTTGTCTTTCATTGTCTGCGGCATTTGGGGCTCCTGTCTATCATGTGGTAGATAGGTGTTGACAGGGGGGAGGGCAATATCTAACTGGAAGCCTATCAACTGATAGGTAGCTATGCGGCGCCGCTGCGCGCTGAACCGGAAGGATGTACCATGAACCTGAACGCAAATTTTGATGAACGTGCTGTTGTACATACGGATCGGCAGCCGTGGGTTGCATCTCCGATGAAAGGCGTAGACCGGCGGATGCTGGACCGGATCGGGGACGAAGTCGCGCGGGCGACGACCATCGTCCGCTACGCGCCGGGCAGCGCGTTTTCGGCCCATACCCATACAGGCGGCGAAGAGTTCTTGGTGCTTGAGGGTGTGTTTCAGGACGAACACGGTGACTTTCCGGTCGGCACCTACGTGCGCAACCCGCCGACGTCTTCGCACACGCCAAGCTCGGCCGAGGGGGCGACGATCTTCGTCAAGCTGTGGCAGTTTGACATGGATGACCGTCAGCAGATCACCATAGACACCACCACCCAGACCCCGCAGCCGGTACGTGAGGGTGTTTCAGAGATCCCGCTGTTCAAGGATGCGCACGAACGGGTGCGGATCGAGCTTTGGGAGCCCAACGTGGCAGTGACACAGGCCGGCCACAACGGGTTCGAAGCCCTTGTGGTCGAAGGAAGCTTTATCGAAGGGGATGAGGTCTTCGCGGTCAATTCCTGGCTGCGTCTACCGCCCCACACGCGGCTGAGCGCCGTTTCCGGCCCTGATGGGGCGCGGCTTTGGGTCAAATCTGGCCATCTTGCAGACACGCCGACGGCACCGAATGTCGGGGGATAAGATGTCAGATCCACTTGCAATCATTGGCGGGGCGGGTGCCGGTCTTGCCAGCCGCGCCCTGCACAGTATGGACCCCGCACGGATGATGAAACCGGAGGATATTGTCCGCACCTATCTGGCACTGGCGGATCAACCACGGTCCACCTGGACCCATGAGTTGGACCTCGGGCCGATGGGAGAGGCGTTCTGATGCAGACCGATGTTCTGATTGTGGGCGGTGGCCTATCGGGTCTTGCGCTTGCCGACCATCTGGCCCGCCAAGGCCGCGATTTCTTGCTGGTTGAAGCGCAGGACCGCCTTGGCGGGCGTATCCTTACACAGGAGTTTTCGGGCAGTGCCTTCGACCTTGGGCCTGCATGGTTCTGGCCGGGGCAGCCGCGTATGGCGGCCCTCGCGGAACGCTTTCAGATACCTGTGTTTGGGCAGTTCTCGACGGGTGACTTGGTCTATCAAGAGCAAAACGGCACCGTGCAGCGCGGGCGCGGCTACGCCTCTATGGAGGGGTCGTACCGCTTGGCCGGTGGGATCGGCAGCGTGGTGCATGCTTTGGCCAAAGGGTTGGACCCGGTGAAGATCATGACCAGCACGCGGGTGACGTCGGTCGAGCATTCGGCGGGCATCATCACGGCGCAGGTTGATCAAAACGGCACAGCGCAGATCATCAAGGCCAACAGGATCGTGATGGCCATGCCGCCTCGGGTCATTGCAGATACCGTTTCCTTTGAACCCGCGCTGGATGCGGGCCAAATCCAGGCATTGCAAGACACGCCGACCTGGATGGCCGGTCAGGCCAAGATCGTTGCGGTTTACGACCAGCCTCATTGGCGCAATGCCGGGCTGTCCGGCGACGCCATGAGCCAGCAGGGACCGATGGTTGAAATCCATGATGCTTCGCCAAGGCAGGGCGGTCCCTATGCGCTATTTGGTTTTGTCGGGGTCCCTGCGGATGCGCGTGCCCAGCACAAAGATGAGATTATGCGCCTTGCGGTGACGCAGCTTACGGCGATGTTCGTTCCGGAAATGGCCAACCCGATGCACCTTGTTTTGCAAGACTGGGCGACCATTCCCCACATCGCGCGCCCACAGGACCGACAACCGGTTCGAAGCCATCCCCGCTATGGTTTGCCGTCCAACCTGCGTGCCCTGTCAGCACGCGGGATGATATTTGCGTCGACCGAAGCCGCCCCGGAATTCGGAGGCTTTCTGGAGGGCGCATTAGAGGCGGCCGAACATGCGGCCAGCACGCTGGCGCTGCACGACCCCATGCAGACCTGATCACCACCCGCCCGCATGATTTTGGGCATCCAATAGAAAAATGAAAACACGCCGCGCCAAGCCAATCCAACGGGCATGGTGGCCATACGGATGATATATGATGACTCGGACAATAGACGCGACTGAAACCGCCGGGTTCCGGCGCAACCTGACGGTGCTGATCCTCGCCCAATCCTTGGGGGCTGCCAGCGGACCGATTGTAATCTCGCTGGGGGGGATTGGTTGGTCAGGATCTCGCGACTGACCCCGCTTTGGCGACCCTTCCGGTCAGCATCTATAATCTTGGGCTTGCCCTTGGAACGGTGCCTGCCGCTTGGATCATGCGACAATACGGGCGGCGCAGCGGTTATCTTCTGGGGGCGATGATCGGCGTGTTGTCGGGATTGGTCGCCGCTGGTGCGATATCCTTTGGGACGTTCACATTCTTCTGTTTGGGAACGTTTCTGGCGGGGCTCTATGCGTCCTATGTACAGTCTTACCGTTTCGCAGCTGCCGACGGGCGCGAAGGGGCAGACAGGGGGCGGGCCATTTCATGGGTTATGGTTGGCGGCCTGGTCGCAGCCATTATCGGCCCGCAACTGGTGATTGCCACGCGCGACGCTGTGCCGGGCGTGCCCTTTGCGGGGAGTTTCCTGAGCCAAGCGGCGCTGGCGCTCATCGCGTTTTTTGTTCTGACCCGGTTAAGGGGCCGCCAACCCGCAGCCACAGCGCAAAGGCCATCCGATGACGGGGGGCGCACCGTGCTCCAGCTTCTGGCTTCGCCGAAATACATGCTTGGGGTCGCCGCTGGCGTGGTGTCTTACGGGCTTATGTCATTCGTCATGACGGCCGCACCGCTGGCGATGGTCGGATGCGGGCACTCGATTGACCACGCGGCATGGGGTATTCAATGGCATGTGCTGGCGATGTTCGCGCCAAGCCTTGTGACGGGCAAGCTGATCGCCCGGTTCGGCAAGGAAAAGGTCACCGCCGCTGGCCTGATCATCATCGGCATTTCAGGTGCTGTTGCGCTGACCGGTCTGGATCTGAGGCATTTCTTTATATCTCTCATCCTTCTTGGGGTCGGGTGGAACTTTGGCTTCATCGGAGCGACTGCGATGGTGGCCGCCGCGCATACAGAGGCCGAGCGCGGGCGTGCCCAAGGGCTGAATGATTTCGCCGTCTTCGGCACAGTCGCGGCGCTTTCGTTCTTTTCCGGCGCGTTGATGCAGGCGTCGGGATGGCACCTCATCAATCTCTTGATGTTTCCCTTTATCGCCATCGTGCTTGCGCCATTGGTCTGGCAAGCGGCGCGGCGCGTATAGGGCGGTGCCAATACTGTCTCAAAAACTGGTAAGGTAACGCCAACCTCAAGGAAGAAGGTAACATGCCTGCGTCACAAGTTCTTATAACTGCGACGCTTGTTGGGGTTGGCGGCACGTTGGTTGTCGACGCTGTCAAAGGGCTTGCGGCTCGGTTCTTGGCAAAAATGCCAACGCATAGCTTTGGCCTTTCATTGCTGTGCTCGCACGGCATTCATTGCATCAAAACATCCCGTTGTCATTGTTACTCTGTACAGGCATTTCCTGAAGCACGTCCCAATGCTCGACGATCTTGCCTTGATCATCGAGACGGAAAATGTCCATCCCTGCATAATCGGGACCGTTGGGCCATAGCTGATGGCAATGCAGGATCACATGATCGCCGTCCACGAATGACCGCTTGACCTCGACATGTTTACCCGGATGCTCGCGGGCCATCCGTTCGAAATAGTCAACGAAGGCCGCCTTGCCGTCCGCCACATGGGGATTGTGCTGAATGTACTGCGCTCCGGCGTAGCGCGCGATGGCGTCGGCGGGGCGGCAATCATTGAACATCATTTCGTAAAAGGCGATGACGTTGGCCTTGTCGGTTTCTGGATCACGCATGGTCGTCCTTTCTGAATTTACCGATAGTGTGGCGCATGTCTGCATTGGGGAAGCTGCATTGCGGGGTCGCTTCCATGCGTCGATGACAGCTTTGGGTCGATGGTGTCGGGCCAGGGGCGCTGCCCCCGCCGCCTAAGGCGGCTCCCCCGGGATTTAGGGCCATTTGGAAATTACTCTTTCCGTGCGATATTTGCGGCGCAGGCCATGGCAGACGACCAGGCCCATTGGAAGTTATAGCCGCCCAGCCATCCGGTCACATCGACGGCCTCGCCAATGAAGTAGAGACCGGGGCGTGTCTTGGCCTCCATTGTTTTGGAGGACAGCGCGTCGGTGTCGATCCCGCCGAGGGTGACTTCGGCGGTGCGGTAGCCTTCGGTGCCAGAAGGGGTCATAACCCAATGCGACAGCGTGTCGATCAGGGTGCCGAGTTTTGCATCCGACCAATCGGCGACGTTGCCGCCAAGGTCCATGATCCCCGACAGATGATCCACCAGCCGCGCGGGCAGGTGGTGGGAAAGCTCTGTCGTCAGGTTGCGGCGGCCATAGGTCTGGCGTTGGCTGCGCAGCTTGGTCAGCAGATCACTGTCGGGCAGCAGGTTCACCGTGATCGGCGCGCCTTCGGTCCAGTAGCTTGAAGCTTGCAGCACGGCAGGGCCGGAGAGGCCACGGTGGGTGAACAGCAGGGCTTCGTCAAAGGCGGGGCCTTGGGCAGTCACCCGCGCGGGCGTTGCGGTGCCGGAGATGGGCGCGAAACGGGCGTCGGTAAAGGTGAAGGGCACCAGCCCCGCCCGCGTGTCGGTGACGGGGATACCCATCTGCGCGGCGATTTCATAGGCGCGCCCCGTCGCCCCCATCTTGGGGATGGATTTCCCGCCAGAGGCAACGACAAAGTTGCGCGTGGTGATCGGCGTGGTGCCGTCGGGCGTGTGCAAGGTCATGCTATATCCGGCATCACGCGCGGCGATATCGGTCAGCGTGCTGTGCAGCCGCAGGTCAACACCGGCTTTTTGCATCAGGCCGCGCAGCATGGCGACGATCTCTTTGGCGGAAGTGTCGCAGAAGAGCTGGCCGAGGGTCTTTTCGTGCCACGCGATCCCATGTGCGTCTACCAGTTCGATGAAATCCCACTGAGTATAACGCGCCAGCGCCGATTTGGCGAAATGGGGGTTGGCGCAGATGAAGGCATCAGGCGTGCAGTGCATATTGGTGAAATTGCAGCGCCCGCCGCCCGAAATGCGGATTTTCTCGCCCGGTGCTTTGGCGTGATCCACGACCAGCACCGATCCGCCTGCGTGGGCCGCGCACATCATGCCTGCGGCCCCTGCGCCTAAAATTACCGTGTCATATTGCATGGCCCCGCCATAGCCCCCGCCACGCAAGCCGGTCAAGTGGGCGTGAGCGGGGTGGTAACCCGGCGCATGAAGACTAACTCCGTGAGTGACGAAGCAATTAAAGGAGAGACCCGATGAACGTATTGGACGCAGGTAACGCATTCCCGAAACTGACCGTGGCAGAGCTGCAAGGCGGCATGTTGACCCTTGGCACCCCGCGGGGCGACAATGACTGGCAACTGGTGGTCGTCTATCGCGGTCTGCATTGCCCGATCTGCAAGAAATACCTGTCGACGCTGGACGGGCTGGTCGCGGATTTCAACAAGGCAGGTGTGGACGTTGTTGCCGTATCGGGTGATCCGAAAGACAAGGCGCGCGAGATGGCGCAAGAGCAGGATCTATCCCTGACCATCGGCTATGACATGAGCATCGCACAGATGCGCGAACTGGGGCTCTATGTCTCTGACCCGCGCAGCCCGCAAGAAACCGATCAGCCCTTCGCAGAGCCCGGCGTGTTCGTGGTGAATGGCGACGGTAATATCCAGATCCTCGACATCTCGAACGCGCCCTTCGCGCGGCCTGATCTGGAGGGGCTGCTGAACGGGATCAAGTTTGTGCGTGACAACGACTATCCGATCCGCGGCACGCACGCGGGGGCATAGGCAGCTTTGCGCGGGGCTGGTTAAAACAGACTAGCCCCGCGTGACCTTTCGCGCTACACTGCAAGCTAGACCCCGAAAAGGGGCGGAACGAGGCAGTGTAAGGCAGGTCCCATGACAGAAATGGTCTATGGCGCGGTTCCCGTTCGGGATGGCGAACCGATTCTTCCCAAATGGTGGCGTACGATCGACAAATGGGCGATGTCCTGCATCCTCCTGCTGTTTGCCGTGGGCATGTTGCTGGGGCTGGCGGCCTCCCCGCCGTTGGCCGCGAAAAACGGCTTTGACTCTTTTCATTATGTGCAGCGACAAGCTGTTTTCGGTGTGCTTGCCGTGATTGCCATGGTGCTAACATCGATGATGACGCCGGTGATGGTGCGGCGTCTGGCGATTGTCGGTTTTCTGGTGTCCTTTGTGGCGCTGGCCTTGCTGCCGTTCTTTGGCACCGACTTTGGCAAAGGCGCTGTGCGCTGGTATTCGATGGGCTTTGCGTCCTTCCAGCCGTCAGAGTTCCTCAAGCCCGGTTTTGTCGTTGTGGCGGCGTGGATGATGGCGGCCGCGCTCGAGATCAACGGCCCTCCGGGGAAAACGTGGTCCTTTGCGCTGTGTATTTCCATCGTGCTGATGCTGGCGTTGCAGCCCGACTTTGGTCAGGCCTGTCTGGTCCTGTTCGGCTGGGGGGTCATGTATTTCGTCGCCGGTGCGCCGTTGGTGCTGCTGGTGGGTATGGCCGGGCTGGTCGTCTTGGCGGGGACTTTTGCCTATTCCAACTCTGAACACTTTGCCCGGCGGATTGATGGGTTCCTGTCGCCCGACATCGATCCGCGCACGCAGCTTGGCTATGCCACCGATGCGATCCGCGAAGGCGGTCTGTTCGGGGTCGGCGTGGGCGAGGGGCAGGTGAAATGGTCGCTGCCCGATGCGCATACCGATTTCATCATCGCCGTTGCTGCCGAAGAATACGGCCTGATCCTCGTGATGTGTGTGATCGCGCTTTACGCCGTGATCGTGGTGCGGTCGCTGCTGCGTCTGGTGCGCGAGCGGGATCCCTTTATCCGTCTGGCGGGCACCGGGCTGGCCTGCATGTTCGGCGTGCAGGCGATGATCAACATGGGCGTGGCTGTGCGGCTGCTGCCCGCCAAGGGTATGACGCTGCCTTTCGTTAGCTACGGCGGGTCGTCGGTGATTGCCTCTGGCATCGCCGTGGGCATGTTGCTGGCGTTTACCCGTACACGACCACAGGGCCAGATCTCTGATCTATTGGGCCGGAGCCGTGCCCGATGACGGCGCCGCTGCTGGTCATCGCCGCAGGGGGGACAGGCGGGCATATGTTTCCCGCCCAAGCGCTTGCCGAAGTCATGCTGGCGCGGGGCTGGCGGGTAAAGCTGTCCACCGACGCGCGGGGGGCGCGCTATACCGGCGGTTTCCCCGAGGCAGTCGAGATTCAGCAGGTCAGCAGCGCCACTTTCGCGCGCGGCGGTCTGGTGGCCAAGGCCATCGCGCCGTTTCGTATTCTGGGCGGTGTGCTTGGCGGCATTTTCGGTATGCTGCGCGACAAGCCCGATGTGGTTGTCGGCTTTGGCGGGTATCCGTCGATCCCCGCGCTGACAGCGGCCTGGGTGCTGCGCAAGCCCCGGATGATCCACGAACAAAACGGCGTGCTCGGTCGGGTCAATGATCTGTTTTCGAAACATGTTGATGCCGTGGCTTGCGGCACATGGCCGACCACATTGCCCGATGGTGTCAACGCCGAACACACCGGCAATCCGGTGCGTGCCGCGGTGCTGGAGCGTGCGGGCGCGGGCTATATCGCGCCGGGCGATTACCCGATGGAGCTGTTGGTGATGGGCGGCAGCCAGGGCGCGCGCATCTTGAGCGAGGTGATCCCCCCCGCCATCGCCGATCTGCCGATGGAACTGCTGCGCAATATCCGTGTCAGCCATCAGGCGCGGGACGAGGATGGCCAACGGGTCGCTACCTTTTACGCCGAGAACGGGATCAATGCCGATGTGCAACCGTTTTTCCATGACGTGCCGCGGCGCATGTCCGAAGCCCAGCTGGTGATCAGCCGCGCTGGCGCGTCCAGCGTTGCCGATATCTCTATCATCGGGCGGCCGTCGATCCTGATCCCCTTTGCGGCGGCGACGGGCGATCATCAGACGGCCAATGCCCGTGGATTGGTGGACGCCGGTGCCGCGATCATGGTGCCCGAAAACATGGCCAACCCCGACAGTCTGCGGGCTCAGATCGAAATGGTGCTGACCCACGCAGAGGGCGCGCAGCAGATGGCGCGTGCCGCCCTGTCTGTCGCCAAGCCGGACGCCGCAGAAGAACTCGCCCAGATGGTGGAAACCCTGGCAACCGAAGGAAAGAAACGATGAACGCAGCCACGAAACTCCCCACCGATGTGGGCCCGATCCATTTCGTGGGTATTGGCGGTATCGGCATGTCCGGCATTGCCGAGGTGTTGTTGAACCACGGCTACCGCGTGCAGGGGTCGGACCTGAAATCGACCAAGATCACTGACCGTCTGGTGGACCTTGGCGCGACGGTGTTCGAAGGGCAGGAGGCCGCGAATATCGAAGGGGCCGCGGTTGTCGTGATCTCTTCGGCGATCAAGCCGGGCAACCCTGAACTGGATGCCGCACGGGTGGCGGGCCTTCCCATCGTGCGCCGCGCCGAGATGCTGGCAGAGCTGATGCGCCTGAAATCCAACATCGCGGTGGCCGGAACCCACGGCAAGACCACCACAACGACGATGGTGGCCGAACTGCTGGTCAACGGCGGGATCGATCCGACGGTTGTGAACGGCGGGATCATCCATGCTTACGGGTCGAACGCGCGGATGGGGCAGGGCGAATGGATGGTGGTCGAGGCGGATGAATCCGACGGCACCTTCAACCGTCTGCCCGCGACCATTGCCATCGTGACCAATATCGACCCCGAGCATATGGAGCATTGGGGCGACTTCGATACCCTGCGCAAAGGGTTTCTGGATTTCGTCTCGAACATTCCATTCTACGGGCTGGCGGTCTGCTGCATCGACCACCCCGAGGTGCAGGCTTTGGTCGGCAAGATCACCGACCGGCGTGTCATGACCTATGGCTTTAACACCCAAGCCGACGTGCGCGCCGTCAATCTGCACTACAAGGCGGGCGTGGCGCATTTCGATATCATGTTCCAGACCGAAGGCATCACGATCAAGGATTGCAGCCTGCCGATGCCCGGGGATCACAACGTGTCAAACGCGATGGCGGCGGTCGCCGTGTCGCGCCACCTTGGCATGAAAACCGAAGAAATCCGTGCCGCGCTTGCCGGGTTCGGTGGCGTGAACCGTCGCTTTACCAAAGTGGGCGAAGTGGATGGCGTGACGATCATCGACGACTACGGTCACCACCCGGTCGAGATTACCGCCGTGCTGAAAGCCGCACGTCAGGCCACCGAAGGGCGCGTGATCGCGGTCCACCAGCCCCACCGCTACAGCCGTTTGCACCACCATTTTGAGGAATTCTGCGCCTGTTTCAACGATGCCGATGTTGTTGGCATCGCCGAGGTCTATGCCGCGGGCGAGGCCCCGATCGAGGGGGCAGGGCGCGATGATCTGGTCGCAGGGTTGATCCGTCATGGTCACCGCCACGCCCGCGCCGTCCAAAGCGAGGATGATCTGGCGCGACTGGTCCGCGAACAGGCAGGGCCGGGGGATATGGTTGTCTGCCTTGGGGCAGGGACAATCAGCACCTGGGCCAACGCCTTGCCTGCCGCGCTTGAAGCCTTGAAGAAGGAAGCCGTCTGAATGGCGCGGACCCCATCATACGGGGGCCGGTCATGACCTTGCTTTGGGCTTGCATCCTGTGGGTCTTTTGCTCGGCCACGGTGGCGACGCTGCCCATGCGTCTGCAATATATTCCCGGTGTGATCCTGCTGATTGCCGCACCGGTGCTGATCATCCTGATCGGTCTTCAGGTGGGCTGGCTCTATAGCCTGCTTGCTCTTGCTGCCTTTGTGTCCATGTTCCGCAATCCCTTGCGCTTTTTGCTGGCCAAGCTGCGCGGACAAAACCCGGAGGTTCCAAAATGAGTATATCACTGGTTCTTGCCTGTTTTTGGGCGGTCGTTGCCAATGTGTTGGCAATGACGCCCAGTTCTGACCAGCATTGGCGCAGCGCCTATGTGCTGATTGCCGTCGGCATACCCGTCCTGGGGTTTGTCACCATGCAGCATGGCCCTTGGGTCGGGATGCTGGTGTTCGCGGGCGGGTGTTCGGTGTTGCGCTGGCCGGTGATCTATCTGATGCGCTGGCTGCGCGGTGCCGCTGTGCGGAATGCCGCAAAGTGAACCTGACGCTGGTGATCCTGATCAGCATCCTCGTGGTGTGGATGCTTGCCGCGGGCTGGTGCGGTCTGATGCGCCGGTATGGCGGCTTTGTGCTGGTCCTTCTGGCAGGGCTCGCGCTGAACTGGGCGTGGATGATCTGGGGCCTTGGCGCGAAACCGCTGGAGCGTCCGGTGTTCATGGCGCAAGCCGCTGCCACGGGCTATGCGGTTTGCGCGTTTCTTGCAGGGTGGCTGGCCGGCCGTATCACGCGCGAGCTGCGGGCGAACCGACCTGATTGATTGGGCGGTTTTTGGCGCGCTTCGGTCGCATGTGGAAAATTGACCTCCCTCCCAAAGCGGGCTAGGCGATGGGCATGACAGATATTTCCTTTCCCGACATGCGCGGTAAGCTGACGCAAAACCGCCCCCTGGCTGATCTGACCTGGCTGCGCGTGGGCGGCCTTGCTGACTATTTCTATCAGCCTGCCGATGCGGATGATCTGGCGGCTTTCATGCAGGCGCTGCCCGCCGATGTCGTGGTCATGCCGATGGGGGTCGGGTCGAACCTGATCGTGCGCGACGGCGGCTTGCGGGCTGTGGTGATCCGGCTGGGGCGCGGGTTCAACACCATCAGTTGCGAAGATGGAATCGTCACCGCAGGTGCCGCGGCGCTGGACGCCCATGTCGCGCGCAAGGCAGCAGACGCGGGGCTGGACCTGACCTTCCTGCGCACAATCCCGGGTAGTATTGGCGGCGCGGTACGGATGAACGCGGGCTGCTATGGTGCCTATACTGCTGATTATTTCATCAGCGCAGACGCGATCACCCGCACAGGCGAACAGGTCACGCTTGGGCCGGACGATCTGCAATTTGCCTATCGCCAGACCGCTTTGCCAGACGGGTATGTCATCACCGCTGCCCGTTTCGCGCCCCCCAAAGGCGAGGCGCAAGCGCTGCACGCACGGATGGAGGACCAGCTGCGCAAACGGGACGAAACCCAACCCACCAAGGACCGCAGCGCGGGGTCGACGTTCCGCAATCCGGCGGGGTTTTCCAGCACGGGGCAGGCGGATGACCGCCACGATCTGAAGGCGTGGAAGGTCATTGACGACGCCGGTTTGCGCGGTGCCACCTTGGGTGGCGCGCAGATGAGCCCGAAACACCCCAACTTCCTGATCAATACGGGTTCCGCGACGGCAGCAGACCTTGAAGCATTGGGGGAAATGGTGCGAAAAAAGGTTTACGATTCCAGCGGGATTACGCTAGAGTGGGAAATTATGCGGATCGGCGAAAAATAAACGTTCGAGCGTCATGATTTAGGGCCGCCAAAAGGTCCGGAACAGAATGAATAAGGGTCGCAACAGGCCCGTTTAAAAAGGCAGATTGAGTGGGATTGTCGAGCAGGACACCCCCGAGAGTTGCAGTATTGTTGGGTGGCCCCTCGGCGGAACGCGAGGTGTCTCTGTCAACAGGGCGCGCCTGCGCAGCGGCTTTGCGGGACCGGAGTTTCGAAGTCATCGAGGTCGATTGCGGCCCCGACCTTTGTGCCGATCTGGGCGCTGCTCAACCCGATGTCGTTCTGAATTGTTTACATGGCCGCTGGGGCGAAGACGGCTGCGTGCAGGGTTTGCTGGAATGGATGGGCCTGCCTTACACACACTCCGGCGTGCTGGCCTCCGCCCTTGCGATGGACAAACAGCGCAGCAAGGAAGTTTTTCGTGCCGCGGGTTTGCCTGTTGTGGAAAGCCTGATCGTATCGGCGGCGACGGTGCGGGGATCCCATGTGATGGACCCGCCCTATGTGGTCAAGCCGAACAACGAAGGGTCATCCGTCGGTGTTTACCTTGTCGAGATCGAAAACAACGGCCCGCCACAGTTGGATGATGCCATGCCCGCCGAGGTCATGGTCGAGAAATTCATCCCCGGTCGCGAACTGACCACCACCGTGATGGGCGAACGTGCGCTGACTGTGACCGACATCCACACGACGGGCTGGTATGATTACGACGCCAAATACAAGGCGGGCGGGTCGACCCATGTGGTCCCTGCCGATATCCCGCACGAGATTTTTGAGCTCTGCATGGATTACGCCCTGCGGGCGCATAACGCGCTTGGCTGTCGCGGTGTCAGCCGCACGGATTTCCGGTGGGATGAAAGCAAGGGGGCAGCGGGGCTGTTCCTGCTGGAAACCAACACCCAGCCCGGCATGACCCCCACGTCGCTGTCGCCCGAACAGGCGCAGGCGGTTGGCATTTCCTTTGGCGAGCTCTGCGCCTGGATGGTCGAGGACGCGTCATGCAATCGTTGATCAAACGCGTCAAACCCGCCAAGCCGGCCAAGGCAGATCCCGCACCATCACGTTGGGCGTGGCGCATGCAGCGCTTGATGCTGACGCCGACGTTCCGTTTCGGGCTGCGCGTCGGGGTGCCGTTCTGCTTGGCGTTGGCAGCGGGGACAATCTATCTGTCGGACGAAGCACGACGCGGCCAGTTGGCCGATGTCTATGCCAATGCCCGCACCAGCATCCAGCAGCGCCCTGAATTCATGGTCAAGCTGATGGCGATTGATGGTGTCGAAGGCGTTTTGGCCGCCGACGTGCGTGCTGCTGTGCCTGTCGAATTTCCAACCAGTTCCTTTGATCTTGATCTGCCTGCATTGCGGCAGGCGATCACCGATCTTCCCGGCGTCAAGCAGGCGTCGCTGCGGGTGAAGCCGGGCGGCGTGTTGCAGGTGTCGGTACAGCCACGGGTGCCGGTCGCCGTTTGGCGCAGCCAGGACGGGCTGCTGCTGATCGACGCCGAGGGAAGCCCCATCGGCCAGCTTGCATCGCGAGGCGATCGCACGGACCTGCCCTTGGTGGTAGGCGAGGCGGCGAACCAGCGTGTGAGCGAAGCGCTTGAATTGATCCGCACGGCGGCTCCGTTGGGGGAGAGGCTGCGCGGTTTGGTGCGCATGGGAGAGCGGCGATGGGACGTCGTTCTTGACCGTGAGCAGCGTATCTTGCTGCCCGAAACCCAGGCCGTTCAGGCGCTGGAGCGGGTGATCGCGCTGGAAGGCGCACAGGATGTGCTGGCCCGCGACGTTGCGCGGGTAGACATGCGGTTGGCCCAACGGCCCACCGTGCAAATGAACAAGGACGCCACACAAGAATTGTGGCGCATCAGGCAGATTTCGGGACAGTGAAAAGATGATGGACCTATACGATAGTCAGCGATCCATGCGCCACATGCGTAAGCTTGCGATGCAACGCGGCGTGGTGGCTATTCTGGATGTGGGCACGTCAAAGATCGCCTGCCTGGTGCTGCGGTTTGACGGCACGGGCCGCGTCTCTGAGGAGGGCGAGATCGGGTCGCTTGCAGGACAATCCGGTTTTCGCGTGATCGGGGCTGCGACCACGCGGTCGCGCGGGGTCCGCTTTGGCGAGATCTGCGCCATGCAGGAAACCGAACGCGCTGTGCGTACCGCGCTGCAGGCGGCACAGAAAATGGCGAACATCCGTGTGGATCACGTGATCGCCTGTTTCTCGGGGGCTGAACCGCGCAGCTACGGTCTGGATGCCGCGCTTGATCTGGAAGGGCAGGTCGTGTCCGAGCAGGATGTCGCGCAGGTTCTGGCCAATTGCGACGTGCCCGAATACGGCGAGGGCCGTGAAGTGCTGCATGCCCAGCCGGTGAACTTTGCGCTGGATAACCGGTCGGGCCTGTCCGATCCCCGCGGCCAATTGGGCAATACCCTGTCGGTCGATATGCATATGCTGACCGTGGATGCGGCGGCGGTTCAACACCTTGCCCATTGCATCAAGCGCTGTGACCTCGAACTGGCGGGCGTTGCGTCTTCGGCCTATGTTTCGGGGATTTCATCGCTGGTCGAGGACGAACAGGAACTTGGTGCCGCCTGTATCGATCTTGGCGGCGGGTCGACCTCTGTTTCGATCTTCATTCGCAAACACATGATCTATGCCGACAGCGTGCGCATGGGCGGGGATCATATCACCTCTGACATCTCTATGGGGTTGCAGGTGCCGACGGCCAATGCTGAACGGATCAAGACCTTCTATGGCGGGGTGCATGCGACAGGCATGGACGACCGCGAGATGATCGATATCGGTGGAGATACCGGTGATTACGAACACGACCGTCGCACTGTCAGTCGGGCCGAGCTGATCGGCATCATGCGCCCCCGTGTCGAAGAAATTCTGGAAGAAGTCCGCGCCCGTCTGGATGCCGCGGGTTTTGACCACCTGCCAAGCCAGCAGATCGTGCTAACCGGCGGCGGCAGTCAAATTCCGGGCCTTGATGGTCTGGCAAGCAAGATTTTGGGCCAACAGGTCCGTTTGGGCCGCCCGCTGCGCGTGCATGGCCTGCCGCAAGCCGCAACCGGTCCGGGTTTCGCCTCTGCTGTAGGGTTGGCGCTGTTTGCCGCGCACCCGCAGGACGAGTGGTGGGACTTTGACATTCCCGCCGACCGCTACCCATCCCGGTCGTTGAAGCGCGCTGTCAAGTGGTTCCGCGACAACTGGTAACCCCCAGATGCGGTGCGCGCGTCGAAATCATGAGAAAACCGGCAAAAAAAACGCCCATATAATGTGTCAAAACCGTGTTTTCTAGGTGACGCATGGGCGTTCTCCCTATACAATAAGGGGGATTGCACAAAAAATGCTCCGTAAGCGAGCTAAACAATACAGGCGGATGGCTCATGACCCTTAATCTTTCAATGCCCGGACAGGGCGACCTGAAACCCCGCATCACAGTGTTTGGTGTTGGCGGGGCAGGCGGCAACGCCGTGAACAACATGATCGAGAAAGAGCTCGACGGTGTTGATTTCGTGGTTGCCAACACAGACGCGCAAGCGTTGCAGCAAGCCAAAGCGGAAAGCCGCGTTCAGCTGGGCATCAAAGTGACCGAAGGTCTGGGTGCGGGCGCGCGGGCCTCTGTCGGTGCGGCCGCTGCCGAAGAAAGCATTGAACAGATTGTGGACCACCTGGCCGGCGCGCACATGTGCTTTATCACCGCCGGTATGGGCGGGGGTACCGGGACAGGGGCCGCGCCGATCATCGCGCAGGCTGCGCGTGAACTGGGTGTTCTGACCGTTGGTGTTGTGACCAAGCCGTTCCAGTTTGAAGGCATCAAGCGGATGCGTCAGGCTGAAGACGGTATCGAGGCGCTGCAAAAGGTCGTCGATACACTGATCATCATTCCCAACCAGAACCTGTTCCGTCTGGCGAATGAAAAAACCACCTTTACCGAAGCATTCTCCATGGCGGATGACGTGCTGTACCAAGGTGTCAAAGGCGTCACGGATCTGATGGTCCGCCCCGGCCTGATCAACCTCGACTTTGCGGACGTGCGCGCCGTGATGGACGAGATGGGCAAAGCGATGATGGGCACCGGCGAGGCAGAGGGCGAAGATCGCGCCATCCAAGCCGCCGAGAAAGCCATCGCGAACCCGCTGCTGGACGAAATCAGCCTGCGCGGTGCCAAGGGCGTTCTGATCAACATCACCGGCGGTCACGACCTGACCCTGTTCGAACTCGACGAAGCGGCGAACCGTATCCGCGAAGAAGTCGACCCGGACGCGAACATCATCGTGGGGTCCACGCTTGACACCGAACTGGGTGGCGTCATGCGCGTGAGCGTTGTTGCCACTGGGATCGATGCGGTTGACGTCAACACAGAGATGCCCGTGCCGCGCCGTTCCATGTCGCAGCCATTGCCTGCCAAAGCGCCAGAGGTTGAACAAGCCCCCGCCGCCGAAGCACCTGCACCCGTTGCCGCACAGGCCGAGTACGAAGAAGAGCCACAGCAGCAGCTGTTCAAGGAAGAAGCCGCGGTCAACCACAGCGGTTTCTCTGACACATCCTACGAAGACGAAGCGTCGGACGCAGATGATCTGCCACCCCCCGCCTACCGTCCCGAGGTTGCGTCCTTCCAGCCGCGCCGCGAAGAGGTGAATGTCGACGCGCAAGAGCAAGAGGCGTTTGTCGCGCCACGCGCCCCTGCACCCGGCACCCCATCGCCCGAAGCACTGGCCCGTCTGCGCGCCGCCGCGCAAAAAGCGTCGCCAAGCCAGCAGCAACAGCGTCAGCCGCAAGCGCAGCCGCAGCAGCAGCGTCAACAACCCGCCGCGGAGCAGGGCGAGAAGCGCTTTGGCATCAACTCGTTGATCAACCGCATGACCGGTCACGGTGAGGCGGAAACACAGCAGCAGCGCCCTGCACGTCAGCAGCCGCCGGTTCAGACCCGCGCGAGCTCTGCCGCGCCGCAGCCGCGCGACGTTCAGGACGAAGATCAAGAGCGGATCGAAATCCCCGCCTTCCTGCGTCGTCAGGCGAACTAAGCTTACCTAAGACGTCCTCGTAAACGTCCGAAAGGCCACCCTTGGGGGTGGTCTTTTTTGTTTGCGCCACAACTTTAAGCGTGCTGCGGTGCAGCAATTGGTGAACGCAAGTCAGTAACATTCCTTGAAATATTGCTGTTATATGTTCACGCTTCGGAGGCATTTCAGGGGCGTTCTGCGACCTAAAACATATATATAACAACGGCTTATTGGGGGTATGCGCACGTTAACGCCCAATTGTGACAGTGATGTTTCAGACGGTAGCAATGATTGAATTGAGCATTAGGAACGGCCCCGTTAGGACAGAGTTCAACTTAGACAGATGATCTTTGGACAGTGAGTATTGACCGTGCAGACAACCATTAAGACAGCGATCAGCTTTAGCGGCACCGGCCTTCATTCCGGCCGTCCTGCAACTGTGACGATCCGTCCGGCTGGCGCGCATCACGGTATCTGGTTCTCGCGCAGTGACGTGGATGTGGGCGATCGCCTGATCCCCGCCCGCTGGGATGCGGTAAATCGCTCGCCTCTCTGCACCAAACTGGAAAATGCGGCGGGTCTGCAAATCTCTACTGTTGAACACCTGATGGCCGCACTGGCCGGTTGTGGCATCCACAACGCGCTGGTCGAGATTGACGGCCCCGAAGTGCCAATCCTCGACGGCTCTGCCGCGCCCTTCGTGCGTGGTATCATGCAGCGCGGCGTTCGCGTTCTTGCGGCCCCTGTGCGCGCTTTCGAAGTACTGAAAACGGTCACCGTGACGGATGGAGAAGCCTCGGCCACTATCGCACCGGCAGACACCATGAAGATCGACTTTGTCATCGATTTCGCCGATGCCGCCATTGGCCATCAGGAAAAGTCGCTGGTCATGAACAACGGCAGCTTCGCCCGCGAACTTTGCGACAGCCGGACCTTCTGCCGTCAGGCGGATGTCGACGCGATGCAGGCGAACGGTCTGGCATTGGGCGGTCACGCTGGTGAAAATGCTGTCGTCTTCGACGGCGACCAAGTGCTGAGCCCAGGTGGTCTGCGCCACGCGGACGAACCCGTACGCCATAAGATGCTGGATGCCTTGGGGGATCTGGCGCTGGCCGGCGCTCCGCTGATCGGCCATTACACCGGCGTACGCGCCGGCCACAGCCTGACCAACACGCTGCTGCGGGCGCTGTTCGCGACCCCCGGTGCCGTGCGCATGGTTGAATGTGACGCGCAAATGGCGTCGCGTCTGCCCGGCTTTGGCCTTGAGTGGGACGAAATCCCCGCCGTTGCCTGAAAGCGGTAACGCGATGTCGCAGGGCAGGGCGTTAACGACGGTTGAAACTCCGGTGGGGCTTGGGTAATCCTTTGTTTACGATTTGGCCCGTCGACAGCCGCCCTTGTAGGGGACTGCCGAATGGTCGTTTTGTTGCGCGAAACCTTGTGCTAGTCACGGGCAAAGGCGTATCGTGAAACGTGACGCAGAGTTTAAAGCGAGGGTGAAACGCATGACGGGTACGATGTCGCGCAAGCGGGTGGTCGGTGCGGTGCTTTTGGCGGGCGTTCTTGGCGCGTGCGGTGGTGCTCAGGACACGGGTCGGACGACCAACAGCTTCTTCAACCCTCAGGAAATTCCGCTTGAAACATACTCGGCCGAGCAGATTTACGAGCGTGGCGAATTTGAACTGAACCGCAAGCGCCCTGCCGAAGCCGCTGAATATTTCTCCGAGATCGAACGCCTCTACCCCTATTCCGAATGGGCCAAGCGGGCGCTGATCATGCAGGCTTTCGCCTATCATCAGGATCAGGATTACCCCAACAGCCGCTCTGCCGCGCAGCGCTATATTGATTTCTTCCCCGATGATGATGACGCGTCCTATGCAAGCTACCTTCTCGCGCTAAGCTACTATGACCAGATCGACGAAGTTGGCCGCGATCAGGGGCTGACCTTTCAGGCGCTGCAAGCGCTGCGTCGCGTGATCGAGGATTATCCAGACAGCGAATATGCGCGGTCTTCCGTGCTGAAATTCGATCTGGCGTTTGACCATCTGGCGGGCAAGGAAATGGAAGTGGGGCGCTATTATCTGCGTCGCAAACACTATACCGCGTCGATCAACCGCTTCCGCGTCGTTGTCGAGGATTTCCAGACAACCACCCACACCGCCGAGGCGCTGCACCGTCTGGTAGAGGCCTATCTGTCGCTGGGTCTCACGGACGAGGCGCAGACCGCAGGTGCCATTCTGGGGCACAACTACCAGTCCACCGAATGGTACGAGGCAAGCTATAAGCTGCTGACCGGTCAGGGCCTTGAAATGAAGTCCTTCGGCGATAACTGGTTGACCGCGATCTACCGCCAAACGATCAAGGGCGAATGGATCTGACCCAAGCGCCTTTTGACGGCCCACACGGATAGTGACCCATGCTACGCGGCCTAGATATTTCGGATATGCTGATCATCGACCGGCTGGAACTTGCGTTTCAGCCGGGTTTGAACGTTCTGACCGGCGAAACCGGGGCAGGTAAATCGATCTTGCTCGATAGCCTCGGGTTCGTGCTGGGCTGGCGCGGGCGCGCCGATCTGGTGCGTCAGGGCGCGTCTCAGGGCGAGGTCACGGCATGGTTCGATCTGCCCGAAGGCCACGCCGCCCACGCGGTGCTGGAAGAGGCGGGCCTGCCCGGCGGGGGAGAGCTGATCTTGCGCCGTATCAACGGGTCTGACGGGCGCAAAACGGCTTGGGTCAATGACCGCCGCTGCTCGGGCGAGGTGCTGCGCGCGCTGTCGGAAACGCTGGTCGAATTGCACGGCCAGCATGACGACCGCGGGTTGCTTGACCCCAAGGGCCACCGCGCCATTCTGGATGAATTCGCGGGCACCGCCGCGCTGCGCGACAAGGTGCGTCAGGCGTGGTCTGCCTTGGCTGCGGCGCGCAAGGCTGCCAAACAGGCCGCCGCCGAGCGCGAGGCGATTGCCGCCGAAGAAGAATACCTGCGCCACGCCGTGGCAGAGCTGGACAAGCTGGACCCGCAAGCGGGCGAGGAAGAACAGCTCGACGCGCGCCGCCGCCTGATGCAAAGCGCCGAAAAGATCCGCAGCGATGTGGTCAACGCCTACGAGATGATGGGGCAGGGCGGGGCCGAAACACAGCTGGGCGACGCCCTGCGCTGGCTCGACGGGGTGGCCCATAAAGCCGACGGCGCGCTAGAGGCCCCGATGGCCGCGCTTTCGCGTGCGATGGTCGAATTGGACGAGGCGATGGAAGGCGTGGTCGCTGCCATCGACACCATGTCGTTCAACCCGATCGAGCTGGAAGAAACCGAAGAGCGCCTCTTTGCGATCCGCGCCATGGCCCGCAAGCACGAGGTGCTGGCCGATGATCTGGCGGGCTTTGCCGAGACGCTGCGCGGCAAGCTGGACGCGCTGGACGCGGGCGAGGCCGCACAGGCGGGCCTAGAGAAGGCCGTGCGCGACGCCCAAGCCGCCTATGATGCCGCAGCCGACGCCCTGACCGATGCGCGCCGCAAGAAAGCGGGCAAGTTGGACAAGGCCGTCGCGGCAGAGCTTGCCCCGCTCAAGATGGAGCGCGCGGTCTTTGCCACGCAGATCACCGAGGAAACGCCCGGACCGGAAGGCCGCGATGCGGTGTCCTTTACCGTGGCCACCAACCCCGGCGCGCCTGCGGGCCCACTGGGCAAGATCGCATCGGGCGGGGAGCTCAGCCGCTTTCTGCTCGCGCTTAAAGTCTGTCTGGCCAAGGGGCAAACCGGTCTGACGATGATCTTTGACGAAATCGACCGGGGTGTCGGCGGTGCGACTGCCGATGCGGTGGGGCGTCGTCTGGCGGCGCTGTCGCAGGGCGGGCAGGTGCTTGTTGTCACCCACTCCCCCCAGGTTGCCGCTTTGGGCGCGCATCACTGGCGCGTGTCCAAGGCCGTGTCCAAGGGCATGACCCTATCGACCGTTACGCCGCTGTCAGCGCCGGAACGCGTGGACGAGGTTGCGCGGATGCTGGCTGGGGATACGATTACCGAGGCCGCACGCGCCGCCGCGCGCGAGCTTTTGGGCGAAGAATTCGCCAGCTAACGGCACAGTCTTGATTGCAGGGGTTTTAACGCAGGCGGCTCTGTCCTAGACATGGGTAAACCCTGACAGCAAAGCCGCCATGCCTTTGAAACCGCGCCCCTTTCTGAACCAGCAGTATGACACATTGTGCAGCCATGCGCGTTTGGGGTGGGATGTGTTGCGTGAAAAAGGGCCGGGCAAGGTCACCTTCTGGTTCATCGCGCTTGCAATCGGCATCTCGGCTGGCTTTGCCGCGCTGTTTTTTCGCAAAGGGATCAACGCGTTACAGGCATTTCTTTACGGCACTGAAGACGTGCAGCACCTGCATAGTTTTATCGGCAGCCTTGATTGGTATTGGGTCGTTCTGATCCCCACCATCGGCGGGCTGACCGTGGGGCTGATCTTGCATAATTTCACCCGAGACGCCCGTGTGCGCAGCGTCGGCGATGTGATCCTTGGCGCGGCATTGCACGAAGGTCGGGTGGAAACACGGGCCGGTATTGCGTCGGCGCTGGCCTCGCTGATCACGCTGAGCACCGGCGGATCGTCAGGGCGAGAAGGGCCGGTGGTCCACCTTGCGGGCGTGATCTCGACCCTCGTGAGCCGCCGGATCAATGCCAGCGGTATTACCGGTCGTGACCTGTTGGGCTGCGCCGTTGCGGCGGCCGTCTCTGCCAGCTTTAACGCCCCGATCGCAGGCGCGCTTTTCGCGCTCGAGATCGTCTTGCGCCACTTTGCCGTGCACGCCTTTGCGCCCATCGTGATCGCGTCGGCCGCCGGCACTGTGATCAACCGTTTGGAATTCGGCGGCCTGACCGAATTCGCCCTGCCCACCGTGGGCGATATGTCCTTCTATGCCGAGCTGCCCGCCTTCCTGCTGCTGGGGCTTACCTGCGGCGTGGTGGCAGTGTTTCTCATGCGCGGTATCTTCTGGGCCGAAGATTTCGGCAACTTCATACAGGCCCGCAGCAAGCTGCCGCGTTACTTGCGCCCTGCCGTGGCGGGGGCAATCCTTGGCGTGATTGCGCTGTGGTTCCCGCATATCATCGGCGTCGGATACGAGACGACAACCCGTGCGTTAAGCGGTGATATGATCCTGCACGAAGCCGTTGTCTTTGCCGTGCTCAAGATCATCGCGGTGTCGATCACCCTTGGCGGGCGGATGGGCGGCGGGGTGTTTTCGCCCTCGCTGATGTTGGGGGCGCTGACGGGACTGGCCTTCGGGTTGATCGCCACGGGCGTCTTTCCCACGATGTCGGGGGCCACGTCGCTTTATGCGCTGGCGGGCATGGGCGCAGTGGCAGCTGCCGTTCTGGGGGCGCCGATCTCTACCACCTTGATTGTATTCGAACTGACCGGAGACTGGCAGACAGGTCTGGCGGTGATGGTCGCTGTCAGCATGTCGACCGCGCTGGCCTCGCGTCTGGTGCACCGCAGCTTTTTCCTGACGCAGATGGAACGCCGCGGTATCCACCTTGCCGCCGGTCCTCAGGCCTATCTGCTGGGCATGTTCATGGTGGGCCGCATCATGCGCCGCCCCGACGACCTGCGCGCTGCGAACGAAGAAACCTGCTGGGATCTGATTGGCGAGGGTACCTATATCGACGGCACCGCCACGCTAGAGGCCGCGATGCCGATTTTCGAGCAGACCGGTGCGGCGTTTATTCCCGTGGTCACGCTCAAGCCCGAATCGCCGCCCGAACTGCTGGGCGCGCTGTTCCATGTGGATGCGCTCAAGGCCTATAACCGCGCCCTGGCCGAGACAGCGGCCGAGGAACACTCCTGATTGTCGCTGTATTCGCGACAGTGGGTGCAGCAGGGCTGAACTGTCCTAAATATTGAAATGTATCTGAAATGCGGCGGTAATTTGTCTTTCTTGCGTTCCTCAGCGTAAGCTACACTCTGGGTATAGCTTAGGGGGATTTGAACATGCTTGGATTGACTTTACTACCAGCGCTCGCGCTTTTGGGATTTGCGGGATTGATTGGCAGCGACAGCGATGACGACGATACCAATGACGACATGCAAGACGTGGCAGAGCCCGAGGTGACAGATCCGCAGATCGCCACGCAGCAGGGCACCAACGGCCCTGATCTGGTCACGGGCACGGGCGCGAATGATGACATCGACGCGTTTGGCGGTGACGACACGGTAAACGGCTTTGGCGGCGATGACACGGTGCAGGGCGGCGCGGGCAATGACCTGCTGAACCTTGGCGGTGGCGACAATCTTGGCAATGGCGAAGAGGGTCGCGATACCGTCAACGGCGGGCCGGGTGCCGACACATTGCTGGGCGGGAACGGCGCGGACAGTCTTTCAGGCTTCGGGGGCACCGATGACCTGTCCGGCGGGCAGGGCAGCGATATGCTGCGCGGTGGTCTGGGTGATGATCTGCTCAATGGGAACAACGGCAGCGATATGCTTGATGGCGGTGCCGATAATGACACCCTGATCGGCGGTAGCGGCGACGATAGCCTTGGCGGCTTTGGCGGTGCGGATTCCCTCGTGGGCGGGCTCGGGTCCGACAATCTGGATGGCGGGGCCGATAATGATACGCTTCTGGGCGGCGGGCTGATGGACACGCTCTTTGGCGGTTCCGGCGATGACGTGCTGCGCGGTGGCACCAACAACGATCTGGTCAACGGCGGGTCGGGCGATGACGACGCCCAAGGTAACTTTGGCGCGGATACCGTGCTGGGGGGGCGCGGCAATGACACGCTAAGCGGTGGCGAAGGCTTTGACTACATCGAGGGGAACGACGGCGACGATATCCTGATGGGCAATGAAGGCAACGACGGGCTCAGCGGCGGGCAGGGCAATGACACGCTGATGGGCGGGGTTGGCAGCGATACGCTGAGCGGGTTGGCGGGCGATGATATGCTCGACGGGCAGGGCGGCAACGACCTGCTCAACGGCAACATCGGGAATGACACGTTGATGGGGGGCGGGTTGAACGACACGCTGAATGGCAATGGCGGCGACGATGTGATCAGCGGCGGCACCCAAAGCGATCTGATCAATGGCGGCAGTGGCAATGATGCGCTGTCTGGCGACGCAGGTGCCGATACGATCAATGCAGGCCCCGGCAATGACACACTGTCAGGCGGCGAGGGGCCGGACAAGCTGGCGGGCAACAGGGGCGACGACCTGATTGGTGGCGACGCTGGCAATGACGCGTTATTCGGCGGCATGGGCGACGACACGTTGAACGGCGGGGCGGGGAATGACTTTTTGATCTCGGGGCTGGGGACCGACAGTATTGACGGCGGTGCCGGTGACGATGTGATCCGCGCGTTCGACTTCAACCTCAACGGCAATGTGTCGGGCGATACCGATACGATGGCAGATGTCGTGCTGGGGGGCGATGGCAACGACACCATCAGCGCCAACGACGGCGATACCGTGTCAGGCGGCGAAGGGGCCGATGTGATCAATGCCATCGGCTATGATCAAGTGGGCAAGGCCCCGGTCATCGTGACCGACTTTAATCTCGCCGAAGACGGGCTGTACCTGCAGGAAACCCAAGGCTCACCCGCGCAATTCGCCCCCGGTGACGGGATGTTCGAGATCCGCGCCGCGGCCAATGGCACCGACAGTGAACTTGTGGTCAACGGCAATGTCGTGGTGATCGTGCAAAACACCAGCGCCGCCGATCTCAGCGCGGACACAAGCTGGCTGCTGAACGCATAAGAGGGGCCGCAGCCCCCCTTGCTTCGATCTTGAATTTCCAGGGCCCTCTCGGGGGCCCTAGATTTGTTCGACCGCAACCTCGGGCAATTGGTAGAAGGCCAGATGGCCCTTGATCTCGGCGACATCCTCGCTGGGGTCCTCGTAGGACCATGCCACGTTTTCCAACGTCCGGCTTTTGGTCACAACCGAGAAGTAATGCGCATCGCCCTTGTGCGGGCAGTGGGTGGTCTTGTCGGTTTTGTCCAGAAACGCCATGGCAATATCCGAACGGGGGATATAGATCACCGCGTCGTGGTCGCCTTCGCGCAGCTCAAGCGCGTTACGTGTTTCGGCCAGTACCGCGCCCCCTGCGCGCACTGTCCATGTTCCGTTCGACTTCAATATCTTGATATGGTCTGCCATTGCTGACCGTCCTCCCTGAATGAACTGAAATATATCGCGCTCAAACCGGCGCTGTTGCCGCATCCAACCACAGTTTTGCAACCGGTGATAGCCGCGGCCCGATCTTTTCCGCAACGTCGCGATGATAGGCGTTCAGCCAGTCTCGCGCATCTTGGCTCAGCATCTGCGGCACGATCAGCCGCGTGTCGATGGGTGCAAAGCTCAGCGTCTCCCACGACAGCATGGCGCGATGCGCGTCCCCGCCCGGAAGATCAGGCGCAGACCGCACCACGGCAAGGTTTTCCAGCCGGATGCCAAAGGCCCCCTCGCGGTAATAGCCGGGCTCGATGCTCAGGATCATCCCTTCGGACAGGGGCACCGTGCTCAGCTTGCTCAGACGTTGCGGCCCTTCGTGCACGCTAAGATAGGCCCCGACGCCATGGCCCAGCCCGTGATCGAAATCCTGCCCCGCCATCCAGAGCGGCAAACGCCCCACAGCCTCGATATCGCGCCCGGCCAGCCCTTGGGGCCAGCGCAGGCGGCTCATGGCGATCAAACCGTTCAGCACACGGGTAAACGCCTCTTTCGCCTCGACCGGCGGCGTGCCGATGGCGATGGTGCGGGTGATATCGGTGGTGCCATCCAGATATTGCCCGCCCGAATCCAGCACCAGCAGATGCCCGTCTTGCAAAAGGCGATCGGTGTCCTCGGTCACGCGGTAGTGCATGATCGCACCATTGGGGCCGGTGCCGGCGATGGTCTCAAAGCTGATCTCTTGCAAGGCCGGATCACGGCGGCGCGCGGTCTCCAGCTGGGTCACCACTTGCGTCTCCGTCACGCTGCCCGCAGGCTGCGCGTCCAGCCAGGCCAGCACCTCGACCAAGGCCGCCCCGTCGCGCAAATGCGCCGCGACAGAGCCTTCGATCTCCGCCGCGTTCTTGCAGGCTTTGGGCAGGGCGCAGGGGTCGTCGCCCCAGACGATCCGGTCGCCCAAAGCGTCCCAAACAGCCACAGGCACGGTGGCCTTCTCGACCAGCACGGGGCCCGACAGGTCGGCGAGAGCGTCTAAAAACGCCTCAGGCGCACGCAGGGTCACATGCGCGCCCAAATGCGCCTCAAGCCCCTCCAGCTTGGATGGGGCGACGAACGCGTCCACGTGACCCGCGCTATGCAGCACGGCAAAGCCATGCAGGACCGGATTGCGCGCGATATCGGACCCGCGGATGTTCAGCAGCCAACATAGGCTGTCGGGCAGGGTGATCACCGCGGCCCCACGGCCCTTGTCGCGCAGCCCTTCGGCCAGCCGCGCGATCTTATCGCCATGGGCCTCGCCCGCATAGCCGATCGGGTGGAGCTTGGCGGGGTTCATGGGCGGAGCGGGCTGGTCCTCCCAGATGCGGTCGACCAGATTATCGGTGCGGCGCAGCGTGATGCCGCTGCCGTCCAAGGCGTCCTCAAGCTGGACGATCTGCCCGGCGGCATGCAGCCAGGGATCAAAGCCGATAACGCCACCCTGAGGCAGCTGTGCGCGCAGCCATTCGGCCAACGAGACTTCGGGCCAGGCCACAGGCGTATAGACATCCGCCACCTGCGCCTTGACCTGCGTGCGGTAGCGCCCATCGATAAACACGCCCGCCACATCGCGCAAAGCGGCACAGAATCCGGCCGATCCGGTGAACCCCGTGAGCCATTTCAAGCGGTCGTCACGGGGGGCAACATATTCCCCCTGATGCGCGTCGGCGCGGGGCACCAGAAACCCGTCAAGCGCCTCTGCCTGCAACTCGTTGCGCAGCGCCGCCAGCCGTGGCGGCCCTTGTTCCGGCCGCGAGGTTACCTCGAACGATTGAAACATATCCCCACCCCATTCTTCATTTTGCTCTTAAAACTCCCCGCGGAGCGTCCCTTACCCTCAGCTTGCGCGGCGCATGCCCATGACACGGGCCCGCGCGCGGGGATCGGTATCAAACAGCGCCGCCAGCTGTTCGGTCATCGCACCGGCCAGCTGGTCGACATCGGTGATCGTGACGGCGCGATCATAATAGCGGGTGACGTCGTGGCCGATGCCGATAGCCAGCAGTTCCACCGCCTTGCGTTTCTCGACCATGGCGATCACGTCGCGCAGGTGTTTTTCCAGATAATTCGCAGGGTTCACCGACAGGGTGCTGTCATCCACAGGCGCACCGTCGCTGATCACCATCAGGATCTTGCGCGCCTCGTGGCGGGCGATCATCCGGCGGTGCGCCCATTCCAGCGCCTCCCCGTCGATGTTCTCTTTCAGTAAGCCTTCCTTCATCATCAGACCCAGATTGGGCCGCGTGCGCCGCCAGGGGGCGTCGGCGGATTTATAGATGATGTGGCGCAGGTCATTCAGACGGCCCGGCTGGACCGGACGGCCGTCGTTCAACCAGGCCTCGCGGGCTTGGCCGCCTTTCCAGGCGCGGGTGGTAAAGCCCAGGATCTCGACCTTGACGTTGCAACGCTCCAGCGTGCGGGCCAGAACATCGGCGCAGATTGCGGCGATGGAAATCGGCCGCCCGCGCATCGAGCCGGAGTTATCCAGCAGCAAGGTCACACAGGTGTCGCGGAATTCGGTGTCCTGTTCGACCTTGAACGACAGCGGGGTTGTGGGGTTGGCCACGACACGGGCCAGACGACCGGCATCCAATGTGCCTTCTTCCAGATCGAATTCCCACGACCGGTTCTGCTGCGCCTGCAAGCGACGTTGCAGCTTGTTCGCCAGACGGCTGACCGCGCCTTTCAGCGGTTCAAGCTGCTGGTCCAGATAGGCGCGCAGGCGTTCAAGCTCTGCCGGTTCGGCAAGGTCTTCGGCCCCGATCACCTCGTCATGATCGGTCTGGTACACTAGATAATTCGGGTCCGCGTCCGAGGCTTGCGGCGGGGCGGGTGGTTCCATCGGGGCGTCGCCATCGGGCATCTCGGCCTCTTCGCCAAGCTCCTGATCGGCGGTGTCATCCATCGACACCTGCGCCTGAGATTCATCCTGCTGCTGCTCTTGCGACTGCTCGGGCGAGGCTTCTGCCTCGTCGTCGTCCTGATCGTCCTGACCGGTGCTATCGGGCTCTTGCTCTTCTTCGGTGCCTTCTTCCTCGGCGCTGTCTTGGTCGTCGTCGCCTTGATCGGGGTCATCGCCCAGCTGATCGCCATAGCCAAGATCAACGATCATCTTGCGCGCAAAGCGGGCAAAGGCGGCCTGATCATCCAGCGTGTCTTTCAACGTCTCGAGCGTGCCACCGGCCTGATCCTCGATATAGCCGCGCCACAGTTCCATTGCGTTGGCGGCACCGGCGGGCATGTCACGCCCCGTCGCCAGATGGCGCACCAGATAGCCTGCCGCCGTCGCCAAAGGCACGTCCGAGGGTTGCTTGGCCTGATCATAGCCCTTGCGCAGGGAGTCGTATTTGATCTTCGCGTCGATATTGCCCGCAGTGCCGGGCATGTCGCGGGCACCTACGGCTTCGCAGCGGGCGGTTTCCATCGCTTCATAAAGATCGCGGGCCATGTCACCGGCGGGCATGTATTTCGCGTGGGTCTGGCCGTTGTGATAGCGGCGGTTCAGCGCGAGCGCGTCAGCGGTGCCGCGGGCCAGCAGGACTTCCTCGCGGGTCATGCGGCGGCTGACCTGTGGCAGGCGCATGGAATCCCCGCTTAGCCCCGACGGATCAACGGAATAACTGACCGTGAGGTCAGGATCGTTCGACATGACCTTGGTCGCTTCGGCCAAAGCCTTTTTGAACGCGTCGGCGGGGTTATCTGATTGTTTGCTCATGTCATTCTCCCATCCGAGTGCGGCCGACCTGCGGCTTTGGTCACCGCGGCCACACGAAACGGGGCGCTGCGGTCAGACTGTCGTCCACCGATCAAGCTGCCGGTGGACGTCTTGTTCTTCATCCCTGCCAACGCGGGCACGGGGTGGATCGTAGCTTAGCCAAGGCTCAGGCTGGCGGCGGATTCCGGTAGCTCTTCGTCGAACAGACGCTGATAGAATTCGGCCACGGTCTGGCGTTCCAGCTCATCACATTTGTTGAGGAACGACAGGCGGAAGGCATAGCCCACGTCGCGGAAAATCTCGGCGTTCTGGGCCCAGGCAATCACGGTCCGCGGCGACATAACGGTCGAGAGTTCGCCATTCATGAAGGCGGTGCGCGTCAGGTCGGCGACGGTGACCATCTGTTTGATCGTCTTGCGGCCTTTTTCGGTGTTGTAGTGCGGGTTCTTCGACAGAACGATCTGGGTTTCGGCGTCGATGCTCAGATAGTTCAACGTCGCCACCAGCGACCAACGGTCCATCTGGCCCTGGTTGATCTGCTGTGTGCCGTGGTAAAGACCCGTGGTGTCGCCCAGACCCACCGTGTTCGCGGTCGCGAAGATGCGGAAATAGGGGTGAGGTTCGATCACCTGGTTCTGGTCCAGCAGCGTCAGCTTGCCGTCTACCTCCAGCACGCGCTGGATCACGAACATCACATCGGCGCGGCCCGCGTCATATTCATCAAACACGATTGCTGTGGGGTTGCGCAGGGCCCAAGGCAGGATGCCTTCCTGAAAATCCGTGACCTGCTTGCCGTCTTTCAGCTTGATCGCGTCTTTCCCGATCAGGTCGATCCGGCTGATGTGGCTATCAAGGTTGACGCGGACACAGGGCCAGTTCAGCAGGCTTGCCACCTGTTCGATGTGAGTGGACTTACCCGTCCCGTGGTAGCCCTGAACCATCACGCGGCGGTTATGGTTGAACCCCGCAAGGATCGCCATCGTGGTGTCGGGATCGAATTTATAGGTGCTGTCCAGATCGGGAACGCGGCTTGTACGTTCTTCAAAGCCGTGCACCACCATGTCGGTGTCGATGCCAAAGACTTCGCGAACGGAGATCTCTTTGGTGGGTTTGGTTGTGAGGTCCAATGAGGTCTCGGCCATATTCTGTACGTCCTTCATGCTTCTGTCTTGCGCACCGCTTGCGGATCAAGGGTGGCGTCCACGGCAACATATCTTTCCTGAGCGCGAGGGAAAGGGGCAATTCGCACCTGCGGCAAAACCGCGAATCCCCGGGACACATGGAAAAGGGGCGGCGCATTTGTCTGCACCGCCCCATCTATATGGCTCTCAAGCCCGTCACAGGCGGTTGCCGATGCCCTCGACCCGCCGGAATGCCGCGGCGTCAGTCCTTGAAGTTGCGGCTGCCCTTCAGCTGGTCCCAGGCCCAGACGACGAGCTGCAGCTGCTCTTCCTGGCTGCGGTCCCCGCCGTTCATATCGGGGTGGAGCACCTTGATAAGCGCCTTATAAGCCTTGCGTACTTCGGGTTTGGTCCAGGTGTCCTTGGCTTCCAGAATTTCGAGCGCGCGGCGTTCCGTGGGGGGCAGGCGGCGACCGGCGGCAGGCCCTTTGCCGGGGTTCTGCGTCGCGTTCTTGCCCAGAACCTGATGCGGGTCCTCGATACCCAAACGCGCCCAGGCCCGTGCTTCGGGGTCGCCAAGGGGCTTGGTCGTGCGCTCCCAGACTTTGTCCTTGGACTGTTGGGCGTTCAATTCGGCTTCTGTGGTGCCGTCAAAGAAGTTCCACTTGAGGTTATATTCGCGCACGTGTTTCTGGCAGAACCAGAAATAATCATCCAGCACGTCCGGTGCTTTGGGCGCGCGGTACTTGCCCGGTTCTTCGCAGCCTTCGTGCGAACAGACGCGTTGCGATGTCTCGGACGCACCGGACATCCCGCGACGGCCACGGGGATTTTTCTTTTTCGAAGACGACACGGACATGTCGAATCCAAAGGGATCACTTTTGGGCATGATATGGACCTTTCCGACTCAGGCCGGTCAGTTTAGACCTTGGGCTGTGAGATTGAAGGGGGGCTGAGCTAAAAAATGTCAGTGACACAAGAAATTGCCGACCGGCTGGAAGAGGCGTTCGCCCCGTCGGAATTAAGCGTCGTTGACGATAGTGAAAGCCATCGCGGCCACGGGGGCTATCGCGAGGGCGGCGAAAGTCATTTTAATGTGAAAATCCGGTCGGCCCATTTCAAGGGGCTAAACCGTGTTGCGCGGCATCGTGCCGTGCATGGCGCGCTTGGCCCCGATCTGATTGGCCGCATTCACGCGCTTGCGCTGGATCTCGACGTTTAAGCCCTGCGTTACAGTTCGCGGCTAGTCTGCCGTCTTATCCGTCTTTGCCGTTTCCGTTTCGGGTGCCGTGGTGTCTGCCTCGGTCTTCGGGGCGGTCGCTGCGGCTGTGGCGCTTGGCTTGGCGGGCGTTTTCACGGTGGTTGATTTGCGGCGCGACGCCAGCGCGTTCAGCAGGGACGGGGCCACCACGGCGGTCTTGCCGTCGTCTTTCGTTTCGCCATGCTCATCCTCGAAATAGGGCGCGTCGCCTGTGACCTCTGCTTGGGTGGTTTCAGCTTCGGGCTTGGGCGTGTCGTGCGTGTCGGGCTGCGGCGGGGGAAGCAGCTCTGTAGTGACGGCTTCGTCCTCGGGCTCGGCCTCGCGGAGGCGGCGAAACACCAGCACATTGCGCCACTCTGTCGTGCTGCCGGTCAGGCCCGCGCGTTCGATCGATGGCAGGGTCTCGGCCCGTTGATATTCCCATCCATACCCTGAAAGACCGTTCATAAGCTCTTGCAATGCATGAGAAAAACGCGCTTCGGCCCCTTTGACGTTCTTGGCTTTCAACCCTTTGGTCGGGGCGGGCACAACTTTGTATTCATAGCGTGGCATGACGGCTGGCTTTCAAATCAATACGGGGGTGGGCAACGGGATACACTCAGCGTTTCAGACCAATTTTGCGGCCCGCCTGTTCAGGATAGGGCAAGCTGGCATGGGCTGTTTTCATCGCCTCAAGCCGCGCCATGAGGTTGGCGGGCATGGGGGCCACGCGGGGGCCGGACTGGTCGATGTGCAGCGTCAGCGCCTCGCCCGTGGCGGCAAGCCATCCGTCCGCGTGCCAAAGCTGCGTGAAGGAATGGAAACGTTTTTCATCGAAGTCGAGCAGTTGGAAGGTGCAATGGGTCGACGCCCCTTCGTGCAGCTCGCGCAGATAGCAGATGTGGAATTCGGCGACATAGGTAGTGTGGCCGGTCTTCTGATACTCTGGTCCGAACCCGATCTGGTGGTAGGCATCATCGACGGCGTTATCCATAAGCACTGAATAATAGGCCATGTTCAGGTGACCGTTAAAGTCGATCCATTCGGGCTGAACGATGCGCGGCGATGACCGGAAGGGCGTTTCCATAAATGACCTTTCACAGGATGTCAGATGGGGGAGCGTGGCAAGAAAAGGGCCGGGGTTTTGGTGAACCCCGGCCCGATGTCTTAGCCGTTCAGTTTTTGCGCGACGATCTGGTTGACTGCTTTGGGGTTCGCCTTGCCGCCCGTGGCCTTCATCGTCTGACCGACGAACCAACCGGCGAGCTTTGGGTTCTCGCGCGCCTTGGCGACCTGATCGGGGTTCGCGGCGATGATTTCGTCCACGGCGGCCTCGATCGCGCTGGTGTCTGTGACCTGCTTCATCCCGCGCTCTTCAACGATCACAGCGGGATCACCGCCTTCGGTATAGACGATTTCAAACAGATCCTTGGCGATCTTGCCCGAAATCGCGTCAGAGGCGATCAGATCAATCACACCACCAAGCTGAGCAGGGCTGACGGGGCTGTCGGTGATGGCTTTCTCGTCTTTCTTGAGACGGCCAAACAGTTCGTTAATCACCCAGTTCGCCGCCATCTTACCGTCGCGACCCTGTGCGGTCGCCTCGAAATAGCCTGCGCTGTCCAGATCCGACGTCAGCACCGAGGCGTCATAGTCGCTTAGGCCGAAGTCGTTGATGAAACGCGCTTTCTTGGCGTCAGGCAATTCGGGCAGGTTGGCACCGATGTCGTCCACCCACGCCTGTTCGATCACCAAAGGCAACAGATCGGGGTCGGGGAAATAGCGATAGTCATGCGCCTCTTCCTTTGAGCGCATGGAGCGGGTTTCCTGCTTGTCCGGATCGAACAGGCGGGTTTCCTGCACCACTTCGCCACCGGCCTCGACGATGGCAATCTGGCGTTTCGCCTCGACCTCGATCGCTTGCTGGATGAACCGCATGGAGTTCATGTTCTTGATCTCGCAGCGCGTGCCCAGATGGCTGAAATCCTGCGTTTCCTGATATTTTTCGTACTGACCGGGCAGGCAGATCGACACGTTCACATCCGCGCGCATGGCACCGGATTGCATGTCGCCGTTGCACGTCCCCAGATAGCGCAGGATCTGGCGCAGTTTGGTCAGATAGGCGGCTGCCTCTTCGGGGCCGCGGATGTCGGGGCGGCTCACGATCTCCATCAGCGCAACACCGGTGCGGTTCAGGTCGACGAAGGACATGTTCGGGTCCATGTCGTGGATCGATTTGCCCGCGTCCTGTTCAAGGTGGATGCGTTCAACGCGCACCAGCCGCGCCGTGCCGTCGCCCAGTTCCACCAGCACTTCACCTTCGCCCACAATGGGGTGGTAAAGCTGCGAGATCTGGTAGCCCTGTGGCAGGTCGGGGTAGAAATAGTTCTTGCGGTCAAAGGCGCTGTGCAGGTTGATCTCGGCCTTCAGGCCCAGACCCGTGCGCACGGCCTGTTCGACGCAGTATTCGTTGATTGTGGGCAGCATGCCGGGCATGGCCGCGTCAACGAAAGCGACGTTGTTGTTCGGCTCGGCCCCGAATTTGGTCGAGGCGGCGGAAAAGAGCTTGGCGTTCGACAGAACCTGCGCGTGCACCTCCATCCCGATGACCAGTTCCCAGTCATGTTTGGCACCCGCAATGGTGCGCACTTTGGGGGTGTCATAGGTCAGGTCAAGCATGGGGGCACCTTTGGCGTCAGAAACAGAACGCCTTGGTCATAAGACAGGGGGCGGGGTGCTGCAAGAGGCAGGCCGCGCCAATGCGCGCACGGACCGGCCAGGAGGTGCTGCCCAAAGGCGATCTTAGGCAGGCGTGGCCTGTGGTCCCTTGCTGGTGAACACGATCCGCTGCCCCGAGGCGAGCTCGGACCGGAATAGGCTGGTCATCACCTGCATCGCATCCTCGCGGCCGGACGCGGCGAATTTATGCGGCGACCGGATGCGCAGGTTGTTGTCAAAGCCGTGGGCGGCATGGGCCCAGATCATCGGGTGCAATTCTGTCAGATGTGCGCGGATGATCCATTCGGTGCAGGCACCGATGCGGGCGCGAATGCTGTCGGCGCGTTCGTTTCCGCCGCCGCCAAAGCTGGTCATATTGGCGCAATAGGCCGCCAGCAGGTTCGCGAAATAGGCGGTGGAGTGATGGGCAAGGATGTCGCGCAAGCCGTCGATGAAATAGTCAACGTCCAGATTGGCACAGGCCGTATCATCAGAGCAGATCGCGTCAAACATCACCCAGGTATAGCCACCGGCCCCCCAGACATTCTGTACCCGCGCAGCGGTGCGTCGGGCTTCAAGCTCAAGCTCTGAATAGCCGCCGTGATGGCGCGGCAGCAGGTGGTTGCCCAAGGCGCGCATGGGGCGCGGGTTCAGCGGGTTGAGCATGATCAGCTTTTCGTAGCTTTCGCGCAGCCCGCCTTGGTGGTTGAACGGCCCGCTCGCATGAGCGCAGCAGGTGGCCGCGACAAGCGCGCTGGTGGGATGCTGGGCAATGAAGTGGGTGATGATCTCTCCGGCGCGCTCGAAGTGGGCGATGCAGGCGTCGCGGTTGCGTTGCGGCAGCACGTTGCTTTCGCCTTTGCCGCGCCACGCCCAGCCGATGTCGATATGCGCCTGTGCCACGACGCAGGCGACGACGTAATCGTCTTGGTGCTCGTCCAGCACATGTTCGAATTCCTCGATCCCGCTCAGCAAGGCTTTGGCAAAGCCGCTGTCCACGTCCTCGATCGCGTGCTCTGTCGCCATGACCACATCGGCACGGGCACCATAGGCGATCAGCTCGGCCACAGGCATGGACCCGGGGGTGAGCCTGCTATCAGCATCTGCCGCGCGGATCACCTTTGACAGCGCCGCCCAGTTCTCTTGCCGCACCAAGCCTTGGCCCAACTGGTGGTTTTCATCGCAAAGACGGTCCTCGGCGGTGGGATCAGGGCAGTCGATGCTGAGCATTTCATGAGGCGAAGGCGGCACAGCATCCGGGCGCGGCACGGCGGTTTGCGCGGTTTTCTGAGGCTGCGGGCGGGGCTCTTGCTTGCGCGGCGTTTGGCCAATATCGTCAGAATCCAACAGCAGCGTCGGAACGCTTTTGCGTTTGAATAAATTCTTGAGGTGCCGCATCGTTTGTCCAGTCCTATATGAACCCGTCTTCTGCCACTGAAAATGGCGGGATAATTAGGCACCAAGATGGCATCGCGATGGTTAGTCTGGGATTTGGCAAGCGTCTGAACGCGGCTTTAAGGCTGAATAATGCCTGATTGTTCAAAGACCGGCGACGATGGCGCGGAACACGCTATGTTGTGCGCGAATACGACTGGGGGAGTAGGAATGTCAGCAAAGATAACAGCACGCCGCAGCGGCATGCGGCGCGGTGGTCTGGGGCGGGTGATTCTCGCGCCGGTGGTGGTCGCGCTACTGTCCGGTGGCGTGGCACTGCCGTTGGCGGCCGAGACGGTGAATGTCCTGCGCCCGGTGGCCCGCAGCGCGGTCCCTGATCCTGACACCACGCCGCCGACCGCCGCCGCGCCGATCGAACCCGCGCCTGCAGTGCCCGGAGAGGATGGCACAGCGGGCCCCGACCTTGCGACCGCCGCGCCGATCAATCTTTACGAGGTGTCGCCGCCTGCGCGCAACGGGGTGATCCCGCGCACAAGGTGGCAGCACCGGCGCGGGCATGCGGTCTGGACGCGCACGGCGCTGTCCGCGCTCAAGTCCCACGGCAAGCCTCTGGTTGATATGGTGCCCGCCGACATCGACGACTGGTGCCCGGCCTATCCCACTGCCTCGGACGCGGACCGCAGGGCGTTCTGGGTCGGGTTCATGTCGGCGCTGGCGAAACATGAGAGTACTTATAAGTCCCGCGCGGTCGGGGGCGGCGGTCTGTGGTACGGGTTGCTGCAGATCCTGCCTGCCACCGCGCGCGGCTATGGCTGCAACGTCGGCACGGGCGCGGGGTTGCAGAACGGGGCCGCGAACCTGAGCTGTGCGGTGCGGATCATGGCGGTCACCGTGCCCCGTGACGGGGTGATCTATGGTCGCGGCGGGCGTGGTGTCGCGGCGGACTGGGGCCCGTTGCGCAGCCCTGCGAAACGTCGGGACATGTCGCGCTGGCTGAAGCAGCAAGCCTATTGCAAACCACTGGATGCCACGCGCCCCAAGCCGCGCCCCTGAACGTGACCCTGAACGCGCCGCCCGTGGCCGGCCTAGCCGCGCAGGCTAAAGTGGTGCCGCTGCGTGGGGACGCCAGCGGCGTGCAGCGCGTGCTCGAACGGGCGGTGCGGGGGCATGGTATCGGGGGGAACACGCAACCGCTGCCCCGAGCGCAGCTCCACCGTTGCACGTACAGAGAGGTCCAGCCGCGTATCAAGGCGGATGTGGTCGATGGTGTCGAGCGGGATCGTGACCTTATCCTTGCCCCGCTGCCAGATCAGCGCCTGCGGGGTGAGGCTCAGGCTGGCGATGGGGTTTGTCGTAAGATCCCATAGCGCGGGCAGGGTGAAGAGGGCGACGATCGCCAGTATCACCGGGGACACGTCAATCACGACATAGGCCGTGACCAGCGCCAGCCAGACAGCCGCGACCACCAAAGCCGTCCAAAGGCTGCGCCCCGCACGCCGGTAGTGGAAGGTGCCCCGCGGCGGGACACCTTCGGCGGCATCATGCACCGCGGATACGTGTCAGCATTTCGGTCGTGTCACGCGACAGGCCGGGTTGCGACAGGATGCGGTCCAGCTCTGCCTTGATCATGTCCTGACGGTCAGTGTCATAGCGTTTCCATGTCTGGAAGGCCGAACACATCCGCGCAGTGGTCTGCGGGTTCACCGGATCAAGCTGGATCAGCCAATCGGCAAGCAGACGATAGCCCGCCCCCGAAGCATGGTGGAAGCCTGCGTGATGCGCAGCAAAGGCCCCCAGCACGGCGCGGAAGCGGTTGGGGTTCTTCCAGTTGAAGTCAGGGTGTTTGGTCAGCGTCTCGACCACCTCGTGGGCGTCTTCGGGGTCGGCTTCCATCACCTGCAGGCCGAACCATTTGTCCATCACCAGACGGTCCGCTTTCCACTGCGCCTCGAAGGCCTCGACAGCCTTCTTGCCGCGACCGGCGCGGACCAGATTGGCCAGCGCGGAAAGCTGCTGGGTCATATTGTCGGCCGCGTCATATTGCTCTTGCGCAAGCACGCCGTCGTCATTGCGCGTCAGCAGTGACAGGGCGGCATTGGACAGGGCGCGCTTGCCCGCCTGTTTCGCGTTTGGCTCAAACGGGGCGTCGACGGTGTGACGGCGATAAAGCGTCGGCAACAGATCGGCAAAGGCGTCGGCCATCGCGGCGCGGGTCGCCTCGGTCGCGGCATAGATGATGTCGGGATCGGGGGTGTCGCCTGCCTCTGACAGCGCGCGCGCCAGATCGGATTGCGACGGCAGCCCCAGCATCAGCGCGCGATACGCCGGATCAAGGGTTTCATCCCCGATCACCGCACGGATACCGGCCAGCCAATCCTTGTTCGGGGCCTTGCCCTCGCGGATCATCCCAAGCAGCGACCCATAGGCCAGCATGCGCCCCTGTTCCCAACGGTTGAACGGATCGGTGTCATGGGCCAGCAGATGCGCGCGGTCTGCGTCCGACAGGTCTTGGGTCAGCACCACCGGCGCGGAAAAGCCGCGCAGCACGGATGCCACAGGGCGCGTCCCCAGATCGTCAAAGACAAAGCTTTGTTCGGCCTGCGTCATTTCCAGCACCGTGGTCTCGTGCACCTCGTCCCCGTCCTGACCGATCAGCCCGACAGCGATCGGCAGCACATAGGGCTGCGGGTCGGCGGTGGCCGCGCTGGCGGGGGTGTGCTGCTTGAAATGCAACGTCAATGTGCCGTGGTCCCAGCTTTCGGTGACCGACAGCTGCGGCGTGCCCGCTTGGGAATACCAGCGCTTGAACTGCCCCAGATCGCGGCCTGTTGTATCCTCGAACACCTGTAGCCAGTCTTCGATGGTACAAGCCTGCCCGTCGTGGCGATCGAAATAGAGGTCAAGCGCTTTTGAATACGCCGCGTCCCCGACCAGCAGCTTGAGCATGCCAATCACCTCGGCCCCTTTTTCATAGACCGTGGCGGTGTAGAAGTTGTTGATTTCCTGAAAGCTCTCGGGGCGGACGGGATGCGCCAGCGGGCCTTGATCCTCGGGGAACTGGCGGGCGCGCAGGTCGATCACATCACCGATCCGTTTCACCGCGGCAGAGCGCATGTCAGAAGGTAAACTGGCTGTCGCGATAGACCGTCAGCCCTTCCTTCAGGCACAGCTGAAACCAGTCACGGCAGGTGATGCGGTTGCCGGTCCAGTTGTGGAAATACTCATGCGCGATAATCGCCTCGATCCGTTCAAAGTTCATATCGGTCGAGGTTTCGGGCGACGCGAGAACGGCGGAGGAGTTGAAGATGTTCAACCCCTTATTCTCCATCGCGCCCATGTTGAAATCATCCACGGCAACGATGTTGAACAGATCAAGATCGTATTCACGACCATAAACATCCTCGTCCCATTTCATACTGTCTTTCAGCGCCTGCATGCCAAAGGCGCATTTGCCTTCGTCACCGGGGCGCACATAGAGGTTCAGGTCAACCTTGCGGCCTGATTTCGTGGTGAAGCTGCCGGGGTGTGCGACCAGATCGCCCGCGACCAGAGCAAACAGGTAGGCAGGCTTGGGCCAGGGATCATGCCATTCGGCGGTATCCTTGCCGCTGCTGACGGGGTTGCCGTTGGACAGCAGTACGGGATGCGGGCCGTTGATGGTCACGGTAAACACCGCCATCACATCGGGGCGGTCGGGGTAATAGGTGATCTTGCGAAAGCCTTCCGCCTCGCATTGGGTGCAATACATGCCGTTCGACATATAAAGCCCCTCAAGCGCGGTGTTGCCCATCGGGTCGATCTCTACCTCCGCTTCCCAGACGAAGGGTGCGTCCGGCACGTCACAGGTGAGCCCCTGGGGCGTCACCTCGGGCGAGACGGGCGTGCCATCAATCGCGGCCGAGACGAGCGATAGGTTCTCCCCGTGCAGAAAGAACGACTTGTCGCTTGCATCGGGGTTGGGGCGAAAGGAGATACGGCTTTTGACGCGGGTCTTGCGCGGGTCCAGATCGAAATGCAGCGCGACATCGTCGATGATAAAGCCATAAGGCGTGTAGTCGGCCAGATATATCGTCTGGGGGGCAGCGTCGCGCATGTTTTTTCCTTCTGTTTGGAACCAGATGTCCAGCGCTCAAGTTAGTCTTGCAACACGGCGCCTGCAAGGTCGCCACCCGAGAAGATCAACTTTCACCGAACCCATCGGAGGGCATCATGTCTGCACCCGACACAAATATCGACAAGCAAGAGAAACAGCACAAACCCGCGCTGCTTGGCGTCAAAGGCGCGATGATTTTCGGCATCGTAATTACGGCCATTCTTGGCTTCATCCTGATCGACAACGGTCGCGAAGACCGTCAGCCCGCTGCCGAAGAAGGCACGCAGGCCATCACCACTGACAGCACCGTCCCCGCGGTGACCGAGGAAGACACAAGCGGCGCAACACAGGCGGACGACACCAACGCAGCGCCTGTTGATCCCGTCGCACCGGGGACAAACGAAAGCAACTGAGTTTTATAAGCGCTTTTAACGATTGAAGATTTAATGATTTGGACGGCAGGCCTTGGCGAGAAGGTCTGCCGTTTTTTATGATGATAGGGATCATCCGGAGGGTAAGGCGCAATGGCGAAAATGCGCAAGAAAGCAGATCTGCCGACCAAGATATGCCAAAGCTGCGGGCTGCCCTTTAGCTGGCGGCGGAAATGGGCCCGCGATTGGGAGGCGGTGAAATACTGCTCTGAGCGATGCCGCAAGGCACGGGGGGCCGCGAGCGCCCAGTAGGGGCTGCATTGGTAAGATGTTTTTACCAATACATGTTGCTCCACGGGGGGATACCTTCTAAGTCTTGTCGCAAAGCAAATTCCAAGCGAGCGACAGGAGCTATGAGATGACACAGCGTACCGACAAGAACGGCCTTCAGGTTGCCGCCGAACTGGTTGATTTTATCGAGGGTGCAGCACTGCCCGGCACCGGCATCGATGCGGGAACGTTCTGGGCGGGGCTCAGCGATTTGGTACATGACCTTGGCCCCAAGAACCGCGCGCTGTTGCAGACCCGTGAAGATATGCAGGCCAAGATCGACAGCTGGCACAAGGAACGGGCCGGCCAGCCTCATGATGCGGACGCCTACACAAGCTTTCTGCGCGAGATCGGGTATCTGGTGCCCGAAGGCCCCGCGTTCGAGATTGACACCAAAGGCGTCGACCCTGAAATCGCTCAGGTGCCTGGCCCGCAGCTGGTGGTGCCGATCACCAACGCCCGCTTTGCCCTGAACGCCGCAAATGCGCGGTGGGGCAGCCTGTATGACGCCTATTACGGCACCGACGCTTTGGGTGATCTGCCGCAGGGCAAGGGATACGATGCGGACCGTGGTGCACGGGTTGTGGCGCAGGCCAAGGCGTTTCTGGATGACGCAGCCCCGCTTGGCTCTGGCAGTCACGCGGATGTAACGGGGTATGCCGTGGTTGACGGCGCACTGATACCTGCGTTGAAAGATCCGGCGCAGTTTGTCGGCTACCGTGGCGATGCCGCCGCGCCCGAGGCGATCTTGCTGCGCAACAACGGGCTGCACATCGAAATCCGGATCGACGCCGCGCATAACATTGGCAAGACCGATCCGGCAGGCGTGGCGGATGTGCTGCTGGAATCCGCGATGTCCACGATCATGGATTGTGAAGACAGCGTTGCCGCCGTGGACGCCGAAGACAAGATCGTGGCCTATGGGAATTGGTTGGGGCTGATGAAAGGCGATCTGTCGGAAACCTTCGAGAAGGGCGGCCAGCAGGTCACGCGCGAGATGCACGGGGATCGCGACTATACCGCGCCAGACGGCAGCGCGCTGACGATCAAGGGGCGGTCGTTGATGCTGGTGCGCAATGTCGGCCACCTGATGACCAACCCTGCCATTCTGGACCGTGACGGGCGCGAGATTGGCGAAGGGCTGATGGATGCCATGGTCACCACGCTGATCGCGATGCACGATCTGCAAAAGACCGGGGGCATGCGCAACTCGGTCGCGGGATCGGTTTATGTGGTTAAGCCCAAGATGCACGGGCCCGAGGAAGTGGCCTTTGCCGATGAGATATTTACCCGCGTGGAAACCGTGCTGGGTCTGCCTGCCAATACGGTCAAGCTGGGCATCATGGATGAGGAGCGCCGCACCTCGGTCAACCTGGCGGAGTGTATCCGCGCGGCCAAATCGCGCGTGGCCTTTATCAACACTGGCTTCCTCGATCGTACCGGCGACGAGATCCACACCTCTATGGAGGCAGGGCCGATGGTGCCCAAGGGCGAGATGAAAAACGCCCCCTGGATCAGCGCCTACGAGGATCGCAACGTTGATATCGGTCTGGCCTGCGGCCTGCAAGGACGTGCCCAGATCGGCAAGGGCATGTGGGCCATGCCGGATCTGATGGAGGCAATGCTGGAGGCCAAGATCGGTCACCCCAAGGCGGGTGCGAACTGCGCTTGGGTGCCATCGCCCACGGCCGCCACACTGCACGCGATGCACTACCACAAAATCGACGTGCTGGCGCGTCAGGACGAGATCAAACAGGGTGGGGCCCGTGGCACGCTGGCCGATTTGCTGACCATTCCGGTACTGGACGGGCGGAACCTGTCGGACGCGGATATCGCGCAGGAGGTTGAGAACAACGCCCAAGGGATCCTTGGCTATGTTGTGCGATGGGTCGATCAGGGTGTGGGGTGCTCCAAAGTGCCAGACATCCATGACGTCGGCCTGATGGAAGACCGCGCGACCTGCCGCATCTCGGCTCAGGCGCTGGCGAACTGGCTGCACCACGGGGTGATCTCGGAAGAGCAGGTGACGGCGGCTCTCAAGAAGATGGCCGCTGTCGTGGACCGGCAGAATGCGGGCGATCCGCTGTATAAGCCTATGGCACCGGGTTTTGACGGCATCGCCTTTCAAGCGGCCAGCGATCTGGTGCTGAAAGGGCGCGTGCAGCCTTCGGGCTATACCGAACCTGTCCTGCATGCCCGCCGGTTGGAGCTGAAAGCCGCGCAGGGCTGGGTTTGAAGTTTCGGAAAGGGCGAGGGGCCAGCCCCTCGCGCTCCCCGGAGTTTAGTTGGCAAAATGAAGTAACAGTGAGGATAGCATGGCAGTCACATTAGAGCAGGCGCGGACGATGATCGCCGAGACGTTCAAGAAGGGGCATGAGCTGGGGCTGAAGCCCTTGTCGGCAGTGGTGCTTGATGCGGGCGGCCACGTGCAAGCCTTCGAGCGGGAAGACGGTGCCGCACCGGGGCGTTTCGGAATAGCCCACGGCAAAGCCTATGGCGCGGTGATGCTGGGGATGGCAGGGCGCGCGCAGATGGCGCGGGCCGAACAGCAGGCCTATTTCATGGCGGCGGTGAACGGTGTGTACGGCGGGGCGGTGGTGCCTGTGCCCGGCGGCTTGCTGCTGCGCGATGACGCCGGCGTGGTGATTGGCGCGCTGGGCGTGACGGGGGATACCTCGGACAACGACGTCAAGGCAGCGCTGGCAGGGATCGAAGCGGCAGGGCTGAAAGGCGAGGAATAACGCCCGCTTTGGGGTGTTGAGGTCGGATTGAGGACGCGGTAGGCTTTGAGCGAAATCAAACTCTGAGGCTGAATATGGCGCGTCCTGTTGTTGGTATTGTCGGAAACACCAGCCTGTTGAACGATCAATATCCGATCCACGCCGCCGGCACGATGAACACCATCGCGGTGGCGCAGGTGTCTGGCTGTTTGCCCCTGATCATCCCGAGCGACCCGTCGCTTGTGTCGGTGGAAGAGCTGTTGGAGACTTGCGACGGCTTTTTGCTGACGGGCGGGCGGCCCAATGTGCACCCCGAGGAATACGGCGAACCCGCGACCGAGGCTCATGGCACCTTTGACCGTGCGCGCGACGCTATCGCCCTGGGGCTGGTGCGCGCCTGCGTTGAACGCGGGCAGCCGTTCTTTGGTGTCTGCCGGGGGTTCCAAGAGGTGAATGTCGCCATGGGTGGCACGCTTTACCCCGAAATCCGTGAGCTGCCCGGCCGTATGAACCACCGTATGCCCCCCGACGGCACGATGGAGCAGAAGTTTGAGCTGCGCCACGATGTGACCTTTACCCAAGGGGGCGTCTTCCACGAGGTCTTGGGGGCCCCGAAGGTGCGGACGAATACCTTGCACGGGCAGGGGATCAAGGCGGCGGGTCCGCGTGTGGTGATCGACGGTTTTGCCGAAGACGGCACGCCAGAGGCGATATATATCAAGGACGCGCCGGGGTTCACCCTTGCCGTGCAGTGGCACCCCGAATGGGACGCGGGCAATGATCCGGTGTCGCGTCCCCTGTTCGAACGCTTTGGTGCGGCGGCGCAGGCCTGGGCGGACAGCAAGCATCAGCGAATGTTGAAATCCGCCTGACAGGTTACCCCGACAGCGTGATGCGCGGCACATGCAAGGGGCCTGTCCCTGCTAGATAGCGGGCGGTCAGCGTGTCGATCTTCTGCCAGACGAAATCCGGCGGCGCGGCAGATCTTGGCTGCGCTGCGCGTGGTTTGCCCGCCTGCTGGAGGCGCCGTTTGCGGCAGCTTTGAAAAGCGACGGCGCTTGGGGGCGGGGCTATCGGGTATGTGATCTTGTGCATGGGGCGACCTTAGCCGCCCCAAAGTTAACAAATCATGACCGGTGGGGGATTACATCTCGCCGCCGGTGACCTGGATGCATTGGCCATTGATGCTTTGCGACCCCGGACCGGTGAGCCATGCGGCCGCGGCTGTGACCTCTGACACCTTGATCAGACGCTTGTGCGGGTTGGAGTTGACCATGATCGCGCGCGCCTTTTCTTCCGAGATACCAGCACGTTCCGAGATCGACGCCGTATTGCGCGACACGATGGGCGTGTCGACATAGCCGGGGCAGATCGCGTTGAACGTATAGGGTTGCCCCAGATAATCCGCTGCCAGCGATTTGACCAAACCGATCATCCCGTGTTTTGACGCCGAATAGGCCGCAGCCCCGGGAAGCCCTTTCAGGCCCGCCATCGAAGAGATCGCGATGACGCGGCCCCAGTCGGTATCGCGCATGGTTTTCAACGATTCGCGGATGGTCAGAAAGGCACCGTCGAGATTGGTCGACATCATATTGCGCCAGAATTCCATGTCGGTCTTATGCACGGCCTTGCCCTCGGCGATGCCGGCGTTGGGGATGCAGATCTGGATCGGACCGTGGGCTTTGACGGCGGCGGCGATCTTGGCGACCACGTCTTCCTCGCTGCGCACGTCCATTGCCATGCCGGTCATGTTATCGCCTGCGACCTCGTCCAGCACCTCTTGGCGTCGGCCTGTGATGGTCACATGTGCACCCCGTGCGGCCAGATCCCGCGCGATGTCCAGCCCGATGCCGGTGCCGCCGCCCGTGATCAGCGCGTGTTTTCCCTGTAGGTCCATTCTGCTCTCCCTTATGAAATGGATCATCATGGGGGGCATGCTGTCGGCAGCAGGGGGCAGGTGCAAGGGCGCGCGGGTTTTCACGCAACGTCGTAAACCTAAAAATCGGGCTGTTAGCGCTATTGACGCTGCAAAACGCTGTTCTAATTATGTCCGTCTCTTGTACTATAGGAACCCAAGCGCTATCGCTCTGGGTAATATTATTGCGCCACACTGGGCGTAGAAGCACAAACGGGGGACTCTGGATTGAAGATCGGGACGCCAAAAGAAACATTTGAAGGGGAAAATCGCGTTGCGATGACTCCGGAATCAGCACTGCAGCTGCAAAAGCTTGGTCATAGCTGTATGATCGAAGCTGGCGCAGGCGAGGCGGCTGGTTTTTCCAACGATAAATATGTCGAAGCCGGGGTAGAGGTGATCGACACGGCGGCCGAGCTTTGGGAGACGGCGGATGTCGTGGCCAAGGTCCGCGTCCCCAACACCGAAGAAATGGCGATGCTGCGGTCCGACCAGACGCTGATATCTTTCTTCAGCCCTGTGGCCGATGAGGCCAAGATGAAAGAGGCGGCCGAGAAAGGCACCACTGTCGTCGCGATGGAGATGATCCCCCGGATCAGCCGCGCGCAGAAAATGGATGCGCTGTCGTCCATGGCGAACATCGCGGGCTACCGTGCGGTGATCGAGGCAGGCAACAACTTTGGTCGCTTCTTTACCGGTCAGATCACGGCGGCGGGCAAGGTGCCTCCGGCGAAGGTTCTGGTTGTCGGTGCCGGTGTTGCCGGTCTGGCCGCGATCGGGACGTCCACATCCCTTGGCGCGATCACGCTGGCCTTTGACGTGCGTCCTGAAGTGGCCGAACAGGTTAAATCGATGGGGGCCGAGTTTGTCTACCTCGATTTCGAGGAAGAGCAGCAGGACGGCTCTGCCTCCGGTGGCTATGCCTCTGTTTCCTCGCCTGAATTCCGCGAGGCACAGCTGGCCAAATTCCGCGAGCTGGCCCCCGAGGTCGATATCGTCATCACCACTGCGTTGATCCCCAACCGTGAAGCGCCTGAGCTGTGGACCGAAGATATGGTCGCAGCGATGAAGCCCGGGTCGGTGATCGTCGATCTGGCGGCCGAAAAGGGCGGCAACTGCAAGCTGACCAAGATGGACGAGAAAATCGTGACCGAGAATGGCGTGACCATCATCGGCTACACCGATTTCCCCAGCCGGATGGCAACGCAGGCCTCGACGCTTTATGCGACCAATATCCGTCACCTGATGACCGATCTGACGCCGGAAAAAGACGGTGTGGTCAACCACAACATGGAAGACGACGTGATCCGTGGGGCGACCATCACCCATGACAAGGAAGTCACCTTCCCACCGCCGCCCCCAAAGGTCGCGGCAATTGCGGCGGCTCCGAAGAAAGACAAGCCGAAAGAGCTGACGCCGGAAGAGAAACGCGCCAACGAAGTGGCCGCGTTCAAGGCACAAACCCGCAATCAGGTTGGCCTGCTGGCCATCGGTGGCGTGCTGCTGTTGGCGGTAGGTCTGGTCGCGCCGGCGAGCTTTATGCAGCACTTTATCGTATTCGTGCTCTCCGTGTTTATCGGCTTCCAGGTGATCTGGGGTGTGGCACACAGCCTGCACACACCGCTGATGGCTGTGACCAATGCGATTTCGTCGATCATCATTCTGGGGGCGGTCATGCAGATCGGGTCCGGGTCGTTCCTGGTGATTATTCTGGCCGCGCTGTCGGTCTTTATGTGCGGGATCAACATCTTTGGTGGCTTCCTCGTGACACGGCGCATGCTTGCCATGTTCCAAAAATCGTAAAGGGTTCAGGTAAATGGATTTTGGTTTTACAACAGCGGCTTACGTAGTCGCCGCCATCCTCTTCATCCTCAGCCTTGGCGGGCTGTCGGGTCAGGAAAGCGCCAAGCGCGCGGTATGGTACGGGATCGTGGGCATGGCGTTGGCCGTGGCTGCGACATTGATCGGGCCGGGGGCCGGCTTCTGGCTGCTGTCGCTGATCCTGATCGCGGGTGGCGGTGCCATCGGCTATCAACTGGCGACAAAAGTGCAGATGACGCAGATGCCCGAACTGGTTGCCGCGATGCACAGCCTTGTGGGTCTGGCGGCGGTCTTTGTCGGCTATAACGCGCATATCGAACTGGGCAACGTGCTGGCGATGGATGACACCGCCCGCCAGGCGACCGAAGGGTTCGCAGCGCTGCTGGCCAAGAAAGACAGCGTCGAGATCGCGATCCTGCGGGTCGAACTGTTCCTTGGTGTGTTCATCGGTGCCATCACCTTTACTGGGTCGGTCATCGCCTATGGCAAGCTGGCGGGGCGCGTGGATACGTCGGCGACAAAACTGCCCGGCGGTCACATCCTGAACGCAGCGGCTGCTGGTCTGTCGCTGCTGTGTCTGGTCTGGTACTTCAACACCGGTGGCTTCCTGCCGCTGTTCATCATGACCCTGGCGGCGCTGTTCATCGGCTACCACCTGATCATGGGTATCGGCGGCGCGGATATGCCCGTGGTTGTGTCGATGCTGAACAGCTACTCTGGCTGGGCTGCGGCGGCGATTGGTTTCAGCCTTGGCAACGATCTTCTGATCGTCGTGGGGGCGCTGGTCGGCTCGTCCGGTGCGATCCTGTCCTACATCATGTGTAAAGCGATGAACCGGTCGTTCGTCAGCGTGATCCTCGGCGGTTTCGGCGGGACATCCGGTCCGCAGATGGAGGTCGAGGGCGAGCAGGTCGCGATCGACACTGACGGTGTTGCCACCATGCTGAACGAGGCCGACAGCGTCATCATCATCCCCGGTTACGGCATGGCGGTCGCTCAGGCGCAGCAAGCGGTAAGCGAACTGGTCAAGAAGCTGCGGGCAAAAGGCAAGAACGTGCGTTTCGCCATTCACCCCGTTGCGGGGCGTCTGCCGGGTCACATGAACGTGCTGCTGGCCGAGGCCAAAGTGCCCTATGACATCGTGATGGAGATGGATGAGATCAACGATGATTTCCCGTCGACCGACGTGGCGATCGTGATCGGGTCCAATGACATCGTGAACCCTGCCGCACAGGACGACCCCAACAGCCCCATCGCCGGTATGCCGGTTCTGGAATGCTGGAAGGCTAAGAACGTCATCGTGTCCAAACGCGGGCAGGGGACAGGCTATTCCGGCATCGAGAACCCGCTGTTCTTCAAGGACAACACGCGGATGCTTTACGGCGACGCCAAGGCGAGCCTCGACAAGCTGCTGCCGCTGATCGACTGATCACGCGACAGGCGACAAACTAAGGGGCGGTGCAGCAATGCGCCGCCCCTTTTGCTTTTGAGGCGAAGGCAGTGGAACTCAAGCCGGTGGCACGTGTTGAATTGTCATATAGGAGGATTTGAATATGAAGTTTTCACGCACCAGCCCCTCGACCGGCCCCGGTTCCCCTGAAGTGACCGGCTTTTACGATGACGATACCGGCAGCATCCAATATCTGGTGGCGGATCCGGCGACCTCAAAGGCGGCGGTGATCGACGTGGTTCTGGGCTTCAGCCCACAAAGTGCGGCGACTGACACGCAGCATGTCGATACCATCCTGCGCCACGCCGAAGCCGCGGGCTACGAGATCCAATGGATCCTCGACACGCACCCCCATGCAGACCATCTCATGGCCTCGCACGTGCTAAAACAGCGGTTGAACAAGCCCAATGCCATCGGGGCAAAGGTGACAGAGATCGCAGAGCTCTGGCGTGACTATTACAACATGCCCGACGCCTTTGACCCCGCCGCCGATTTCGACCACCTTTTCGAGGATGGCGATACATTCACCATCGGCGAGCTGCCCGTGCGGGTGATGCTGTCGCCGGGGCACACGTTAGGGTCGATCACCTATGTTGTAGGCTCTGACGCGGCTTTTGTGCATGACAGCTTTATGCAGCCTGACGTGGGCACTGCGCGCGCCGATTTCCCGGGTGGCACCGCGGCTGAACTCTACCAGTCCTTGCAAGATATCCTTGCCCTGCCGGATGCCACGCGCCTGTTCATCGGCCATGACTATGGCACCGAGTATCGCAGCCAACCCATGTGGGAATCCACCGTGGCCGAACAACGCCGGCACAACGCCCATATCGGCGGTGGCGTGTCGCAGCAAAGCTTCGTCGACCAACGCGAGGCGCGGGACAAAACCCTCGCGCTGCCCGACCGGATGCTGCATGTCTTGCAGATGAACCTTCGAGCAGGGCGCTTGCCGGAGGCCGAAGACGACGGTCACGCCTACCTCAAGATACCGGTCAACCGGTTCTGAAACGGGTCCGGTATTCCGCGGTATACGGTTAACCCTATGAAAGATATGTGAAATATATCTAGGCGAATGGCGGTGGTCACGATAGACTGCTTTGATTGTCCCATTGTAGAAAGCCCGCATCGTGCCCGCCCTCGACGATCACCCCCTGCGCTATACGCTCAATAGCGAGCTGCACGCCCGCCCGTTCCCCTCGCTCACCGCGCCCCATGTTGCGGCCTATCTGGCCGTGCGCCCATCGGGGCAGGCCGCGCGGCGGGACCGCTCTGTCGATCTGCAACAGCTCCGTGATCTCTTGGCCCATTATGGTGCGCCGCTGCCCGCCGCGGACGCGACCCATTATTTTGGCCCGATGGGGAAATACACGCTGAAGTGGGAGCAGCACACCGAGTTCGTGACCTACACCGTGTTTCTGGATCAGCTCGGCCAGCGCCCCTTTGATCCGGCAGAGTTTGATGTCTTCCCACAGGATTGGCGCGCAGGCCTGAACGCGCAGCGGATCACCTCTATTCTGCTGCGGCTGGTGCCCCGCCCGCCACAGGACGCGCAGATCGCCGAGGCGTTGCAAGACTGGTTCGTCCCCGAAAGCCTCGCCGTGGCATCGGTGCTTGAAGATGCTGCCGTCATCGCCAGCGACTTTCGCATCGATCCCGCGGGTCACATGCGCATGGCGGTCTTTGCCAGCGAAGGCACGGGCAGCCGCCGCTTGGGCCGCATCGTGCAACGTCTGTGCGAGATAGAGACCTATAAATCCATGTCGATGCTCGGCTTTGCCAAGGTGCGCGAATTCGCGGGCCAGTTGGACCGTATCGATGCAGAGCTGAACGATCTGATGGCGGGTATGGCAGGCACCTCTGCCATGGCCGAAGACACGCTGCACCGGCTGCTGGATATCTCTGTCGGGCTAGAGGCGCTTTCGGCCGATGCGTCTTACCGTCTGGGTGCGACAGAGGCGTATCAAGCCATCGTCGCACAGCGGATCGGAGCCTTGCGCGAAACACGGTTCATGGCGCGGCAAGGGTTCGATGAATTCATGATGCGCCGCTACGAGCCTGCGATGCGTACGGTCACATCCTCGGAAACACGGCTCAATAAAATGTCCGCCCGCGCCAGCCGCGCGGCCGAATTGTTGCGGACACGGGTTGATGTGGAACGATCCGCGCAAAATCAGGCGATACTGGCCAGCATGGACAAACGCTCTGACCTGCAACTGCGTTTGCAACACACGGTCGAAGGGCTGTCCGTGGTCGCGATCAGCTATTACGCGGTGTCGCTGTTGGGCTATATGCTCTACCCGCTGGCCGACCGTATCGGGGTCAGCAAGGGCACGCTCACGGCAGTGGCCGTCCCGGTGGTGGTGGTGCTGGTCTGGGGGCTGTTGCGCCGCCTGCGCCACAAGATCAAATAGGGTCAGCTGCCCGCTGGTGTTGCGCGCAGGAAGGCATGCATCGCCAGCACGCCGACACCGATCATCACAATCGCAAGGATCGCGGCAAGGGACAGCGTGGGCACGCCGGACAATCCGGCCCCCAGCGTGCAGCCGCCCGCCAGTACACCGCCCACACCCATCAGCGCTGCTCCGGTCAGATAGCGGCCCGTCTGGGCGGGTGTCTCGAAACTCTGCCAGCCAAAGCCGCCAAAGATCAGGCTCGACGCGCAGGCCCCCAAGGCCACGCCCCCCAAAAGCCCGACGCCAAAGCCCGCGGGGATCGAACTGCTGGCCACCACCCAGAACAGCGCATCGGCGGAAGGAGAGGTGAACGACAGGCTTTCCATCGCGATCGGGTCGAATGCGTCAAACAGGATAAACCCCGTCCCGACCCAGGCCAGCGGGACCAGCAGGCCAATCATCGCCGCCATCACCAGATGGGTCCAGCGGTTGCCCGATCGCAGCGCCACGGCAAGGGCCGCCACCACGATCAGCCCGCCCCATAGCATCACCCCCCCGGGCAGGGCGGCAAGGCTGACGTAATCGCCAAGCCCAAGCGTCACACTGCCAAGCGCCACGCGCATCGGGGCCAGCACGCCTTTCAACGTGGCATGGGCCACGACCGCAAAGACAACCACGACCAAGGCCGCGCGCAAATTGCCGGAGCCCGCCAGAATGGTCAGCCGAGAGATACAGCCCCGCGTCAACACCATCCCCGCGCCAAAAAGCAGCCCGCCAATGCCAATCGCCAGATAGGGCACATCCGGCACCATAAAGCGGTGTTCGGCAAAGCTGATCCAGCCCATGGCGACCGCGACCTGCGTCCCCAGCACGGCAAAGGCCAGCGCTGTCAGCCAGACCCCTTTTGCGGCGCGCCGGTCCTCGCCAATCAGCGAGCGGCGAAAACAGAATTTGGTGATCTGCCCGAGTATGCCAAAGATCACCCCAACCGCCAGCGCGAACCAGACAGCCGCTTGTTGCGGTGTGGTGGTCTCAAAACCGAATTGTTCAAACATCCCCGTGATCCCCTTGACGACAACACGACAGTTCCCTGACGCGGAAACCGCCTAAGTTCAAGCCTTTTGCGCCCCCACGACAAAGGGAGGCCGCAGCCCCCCTTCACCCTTTCTCAAATACTCAAACCCGACAGAAGCCCCAAAAGGCGACGGTCCGATCCGGATCACCGTCCGCGCAACCGCGGGTCCAGCGCGTCACGTAGCCCGTCGCCCAGGTAGTTCACGCTCAGCACGGTCAGCGAGATCGCGACGCCGGGCAGGATCACCCGCTCGGGGAATTCCTGCATCCGTGACACGGCATCGGACAAGAGCTTGCCCCATGTCGGATAGTCCGACGGGAAGCCGACGCCCAGAAAGCTCAGCGCACTTTCGGTGATGATCGCGGTCGCCAGACCCAGCGTGGCCGAGACCATGATCGGAGAGATGACGTTGGGCAGCAGGTGCTTGCGGATGATCTTGCCCGACCGCGTCCCGATGGACCGCGCGGCGAGGATGAACTCGCGCTCTTTCAGCGCCAGAATGTCGCCGCGCACGATCCGCGCGGTCTGCATCCACGAGGTCAGCCCGATGATGCCGACGATCAGGATGAACATCCCGCCTTCGGGGCCAAACCGTGCGTTGAGCGGTTGGCGGAACAGGGTCACCGCCAGCAGCGTCAGCGGCAGGATCGGCAGCGACAGAACCAGATCGGTAAAGCGCATCAGCCAGAAATCGAGCCGTTTGAAATAGCCCGAGATGACGCCGATGGCCGAACCGATGACCAGCGCCAGCCCCATGGCCAGCCAGCCCACCGCCATAGACACGCGCCCGCCGGCGATCATCTGTGCCATGATATCACGGCCCAGCTGGTCGGTGCCAAAGGGATGTGCCCAACCGGCCTTGGCCTCGCTGTCGAACAGCAGTTGGTACACGGGGCGCCAGTTCTTGTTTCGGATATCCAACGCCTTGGGATCGACATCCCAAAGGTAGGGGCCGAACAACACGGCGAGGGTGATGAACAGCAAGAAGCCTCCGCCAAAGACAGCGCCCTTGTGCTTGCGGAACTGCTGCCAGACGTCGATCCACTGGCTGCGCGGCGGCTTTTGCGGCTCTTTATCGACCAGCGCACCATAGAGTTCGATGTCGGCCTCGATCGGGCTTGCGGGGGTGGCTTGCTCAGTCATAGCGGATCCTTGGGTCAAGCAGGCCGTATAGAACATCGGCAATCAGGTTGAATAGAACGATGAGGATGGCGAAGATAAAGGTCAGCGTCATCACCATCGGCAGGTCGTTGGCAAAAAGCGCGGTCAGCAGCAGCTGCCCGATACCATTCACCTTGAACACATTCTCGGTAATGATCGCGCCGCCAAAGATCGCGGGCATGCCAAGGGCAATCACCGTGACCACTGGGATCATCGAGTTGCGCAGCACATGGACCAGAACGACCGATTTCTCGCGCAGCCCCTTGGCGCGGGCGGTGCGCACATAGTCCTGGTTCAGGTTGTCCAGCATCGCGCCGCGCATGTAGCGGCTGATCTGCGCGGTGGTTTGCAGCGCCAACACCATCACGGGCATAATCATCTGCATGAACTGGAATTTGAAACTCTCCCAGTCGGTCACCACATGGGTCGTGTCATAGATCGACGGCAACCACCCCAGCGAGACCGAGAAAATCACGATCAGCAGCGGCCCGGTGAAGAAGGGCGGGATCGAAAAGCCGATCATGGTGACAAAGGTGCCGGCTTGATCGAATAGCGAATAGTGGCGGTAGGCCGAATAGATGCCAATCGGGATCGCGATCAGGATGCCCACGATATAGCTCAGCCCAACCACCCAAAGCGTCTGCGGCATCCGCTGGATCACGATATCCATGATCGGGCTGCGGGTCTGCCAGCTGATCGCACGCTGAACGGGACGCACAGCGCCTGTGTCGGGGTCAATGAAGGTCGACAGGCTGGTGTCGGGCAGCCAGCCCAGCAGGAAGCTGTCGCGGGTGGCCCAGTCAATGAAGACCTGCGGTTCAACCCAGAAGAACTGGATCAGCCATTTATAGTATTGCACATAGATCGGCTGCCCGAGGCCAAGCGCCTCGCGCATTTTCTGTTTTACCTCTGGTGGGACTGTCAGCGGCACCTGGGCCATCGGATCGCCGGGGGCCAGTTGCAACAGCAGGAAGATTACCAGGCTGATAAACAAAAGCGTTGGTATCGACAAAAGTAGTCGACGAATGGTGAAGGTCAGCATGCACAGCGCCTTTGCAAGTCGGTCTAGGGGAGGGGAAGCATGTCAAAATCGAAGGGAGGCGCGATTTCGCACACATTCACACAGGCATCAAGTCATGAGGAGCACGCGCGCAGCGTGCTCCTCTGAGCTTGGGCGTGATTATTCTTTCACGCGGTACCAGTCGGCGGCATTCCACAGTTCGGAATCCCATGTGTTCAGGATCACGCCGCCCAGAGTGTTGGACGCAGCGGAAACCCGACCACGGTCGACCAGCGGAACGATGGTCATCGTGTCACGTGTGATGATGTTGTTCAGCTGCTTGGCGATCTCGCCGCGCTTGTCCAACTCGCCCGTGCGCGACAGTTCGTCCAGCAACGCGTCGTATTCTTCGTTGCAGAAACGGTTGATGTTCTCACCCTGCCACTGGCTGGAAGGCTTGGGCTCGTTGCCACAGCGATAGGCAGACAGGTAGGCCTGCGGATCGGTGCCGTCAAAGTTGTTCGCGTACATTTCAACGTCGGCATAGAACTTCTGGAAGGTATCGGGCGAACCGGGGTCACCACCAAAGAAGACCGACGCATCAAGGTTGCGCAGTTCGACTTCGACACCGATCTGGTTCCACCAGTCTTTGATCAGCGCTTGAAAATCCTGACGGACAGCGTTGGTCGAGGTCTGGTACAGCAGGGACAGTTTTTCACCGTCTTTGTCGCGGATGCCGTCGCCATTGGTGTCGGTCCAGCCGGCTTCTTCCAGCAGAGCTTTCGCGCCTTCCAGATCCTGCGTCAGACATTCGGTGTTGTCGGAGGCATAAAGCTCAGGCGCGGGCACGAGGTTACAGGTCGCGCGACCCGCCTGGCCATAGCCGACTTCGACCAGCAAAGGACGGTCGATCGCCATGGACAGCGCCTTGCGGACCTTAAAGTCGGACAGGATGGGGTGCGGATGCGCCACGGTGGAGCGTTCGCCCTTCTGGCAGGTCCGGCGATGGGTCTGTCAGGTTCATCTCGATCCGTTCGACCAATGTCCCGAATGCAGAGATCGCCTGACCCTTGCCGCCTTCGGCCATTTTCGCCAGCACATCGGGGGCCAGCTGCATGTTCCAGGCATAGTCGTATTCGCCGGTTTCCATCACCGCACGACCCGCGGCATTCGCATCACCACCGCCCTTGAGGGTCAGTGTGGCAAACGCAGGTTTGCTGGGGTCACGGTAGTTGGGGTTGGCTTCCATCTGGATCACGTCATTGGGACGGAAATCTGTCACGCGGAACGGGCCGGTGCCGATGGGGTTAAAGTTGGCTTCGGTACATTCGGGGGCTTTCGCGCCCAGGCAGTCCTTGAACTGCGCGGCCTGAATGATCGGTGATTGCGCGCCCATGAACGGGCCGTAAGGGTTTGGCTTGGCGTCGGTGAAATGAACGGTAACCGTCAGATCATCCACGATATCGATGCTTTCAACGCCATCGAACTTCGACGCCTGCGCGCAGCCGCCTTCGGGGTGCATACAGTATTCAGCGGTGAATTTCAGATCCGCCGAGGTCACCGGCGTGCCGTCGGACCAAACCAGGCCCTCTTTCAGCTTCCAGGTGATGGATTTCAGGTCTTCGGCCACGCCGCCGTTTTCAACGGTGGGAATCTCGGTCGCCAGATAGGGGACCAACGCGCCGGTTTCGTCATAGCGGCCCATAGGCTCCAGCACGAGGCTCGCCGCCTCGAGATCTTTTGTGCCGCCCGACAGATAGGGGGTCATGATCGAGGGCGCTTGCCAGTAGATAACTTTCACCTCGCCGTCGCGTCCACGCTCGCCCTCGTGGGCGGCGCCGAATGCGGCGGGGGCAATCGCTACCGAAGCCGCGGCTCCCAGTAACAGGGTTTTCATGTTCATAGCTTACTCCTTGTTGGACACCGTTGGTTTTTTGAGGTGCCTTTTTTTATGGTCTGTCTTTTCTGGCAATGCCAAAAACGTCAATCTTGATCACGGCCGGGGGCAGGGTGCTGCGACAGACAGGGATGCCCGCCAAAACGCCCGTTTTTCCAGCCACGCCAATAACGTCGAAGCATCGAAACAGGTTTGAAAAAAAATGCAAGCCTCCAAAGCAGCGGATGTTAGCGGTCCCTTGGACCGATTTGACACCAGATGACGAAGTGCCTTAGCGTCGTCAAATTGATTAAACGAGAAGCGCTGGAAAATACCATGCTAGACGAGGCAACGCCGACACCAATCGCGCAAATTCAAGAGCTTAGGGTCGAATTTCAAACCCAGGACGGACCCGTTCTAGGTGTGGAGAACGTCAGCTTTGACATCAATGCGGGTGAAACTGTCTGCGTTGTGGGCAAATCCGGCTCGGGTAAATCGGTGTCCTCGCTGTCGCTGATGCGTCTGGTCGAGTTCGGCGGCGGAAAAATTGCGGGTGGGCGCCTATTATTTGAGCGCCAGAACGATCCCGCTGTCGATTTGGCGCGCACAGATCAGGATGTGATGCGCGATATTCGCGGCAATGAAATCGGGATGATCTTTCAGGAACCGATGACCGCGCTGAACCCGGTCTTTACCGTCGGTCGCCAGCTGACCGAAGGGCTACGCCTGCACAAGAATATGTCCAAGGCGCAGGCAGAGGCCCGCGCGCTGGAGCTTCTGACCCAGGTCCGCATCCCCGAACCGGCCCGCCGTCTTGCACAATACCCGCACGAGCTGTCGGGCGGGATGCGCCAGCGTGTGGTGATCGCCATGGCGCTGGCCTGTTCGCCGCGGCTGTTGATCGCGGATGAACCCACCACCGCGCTGGATGTGACCATTCAGGCCGAAATCCTCGCGCTGATCGACCGCTTGAAACGCGAGACCGGCACCGCCGTCATGTTCATCACCCATGACATGGCCGTTGTCGCCCAGATGGCCGATCGCGTCGTCGTCATGTTCCGCGGTAACAAGGTCGAAGAAGGCACGGTCGAGGAAATCTTCGAGAATCCCCAACACCCCTATACCAAGGCGTTGCTGGCCGCCGTGCCCAAGCTGGGCGAGATGCGCGGCAAACCCTATCCCGAGCCGATGAAACTGCTCGGAACTGCGGATAAAGAGATCAAACCCATCAAGGGCACAGAGGAAACGCTGCTGACGGTCAAGAACCTGACCACGCGCTTTCCGGTGCAGGGCGGCTTCCTGCGCCGCACCGTCGCCAATGTCCATGCGGTGGAGGACCTATCGTTTACCATCAACAAGGGCCAGACGCTAAGCCTTGTGGGGGAATCCGGCTGCGGAAAATCTACGGCGGGGCGGTCCTTGCTGCGGCTGGTCGACCCCCAATCGGGCGAGGTCAACCTCGAAGGCAAAGACATCATGGCACTGGATTCACGTGGCCTGCACAAGGCGCGGCTGGACATGCAGATGATCTTTCAGGACCCGTTTGCCTCGCTCAATCCGCAGATGCAGCTATCGGATCAGGTGGCCGAACCGATCCACAATTATGGCACGCTCAAAGGGGCCGAGCTGACCAAACGCATCGAGATGCTGTTTGACCGTGTGGAACTGCCGCGCAGCTTCATGCGCCGCTTCCCGCACGAGCTGTCAGGCGGTCAGCGCCAGCGCGTCGCCATCGCGCGGGCCTTGGCGTTGAACCCCAAGCTGATCGTCGCGGATGAAGCCGTGTCGGCGCTGGATGTGTCGGTTCAGGCGCAGGTGGTCAATCTGATGCTGGAGCTGCAAGCGGAAATGGGGCTGTCCTTCCTGTTCATCAGCCACGATATGGCTGTGGTCGAACGGGTCAGCCACCACGTCGGCGTGATGTATCTGGGCCGGATCGTAGAAATGGGCACGCGGTCGCAGGTGTTTGAAAACCCGCAGCACCCCTATACACAGGCCCTGATGAAAGCCGTCCCCATCGCCGATCCACGGCGTCGCAAAAAGGAAAGCGAGCTGAACTTCAAGCCGATCCCGTCCCCGATCCATCCGACAAGCTATGTCGCGGAACCCTCTGTTTACAAAACCGTATCCCCCGGCCATCAGGTCTTGATCACCGATAGCGGATACTAAAGGACCACATAAATGACTGCGCGCATGACCCCGTTCGAGCTGATGGAAAAACTTGTCAGCTTTCCCACTGTGTCGCGGGATACGAATATCCCGCTGATCGACTGGGTGGCCGATTACCTTGAAAGCCACGGCATCGCGTCCCATCGCTATATCCACCCCGATCAACCCAAACATGCGCTTTTCGCCCATGTGGGCCCGTGGGAAGAGGGCGCGGTGGTCCTGTCGGGGCATACCGATGTGGTGCCGGTGGACGGCCAGCCCTGGGACAGCGACCCTTTCATCGTGGTTGAACGGGACGGGCGCTATTACGGGCGCGGCTGCTGCGACATGAAGGGCTTTGATGCGCTGGCCATCTGGGCACTGGTAGAGGCGCATTACGCCGACGTGCAACGCCCGCTCCAGATCGCGCTCAGCTTTGACGAGGAAATCGGCTGCACCGGTGCCCCTCCGATGATCGAGGCGATGCAACCGGTGCTGCCCAAGGGGGCGCTGGTGATCGTGGGGGAACCCTCCACCATGCAGGCCGTTACAGGCCACAAGGGCGGCACGGGCTTCAACACCCATGTGGTCGGCTTCGAGGTGCATTCCTCGCTCCTGCACACAGGCGTCAACGCGATCATGGCGGGGGCCAAGCTGATCGAATGGGCCAATGAGGTGAACACCGAAAACATGGCCCGCAAACCCAGCGAGCTTGCCGCGATGTTCAACCCGCCCTTTACCACCGCCCATGTGGGCGTGATCTCGGGCGGGACAGCGCATAATATCACCGCCAAGGATTGCCACTTCGCCATGGATTTCCGCGTCGTGCCGGGCGAAGACAAAGACGCCTGGGGCACCGCCTATCTGGAAAAGGTGCGCGAGGTCGAAAAGCAGATGCAAGAGGTCGTCCCCGAAACCTATATCGAGGTCACCCCCCGTTTCGACGTCCCCGCACTACAACCCGAAAAAGACGGGCTGGCTGAAACATTCGTGCGCCAGATCACCGGCGACAATGCCAGCCACAAGGTCTCCTACGGGACCGAGGCCGGACAGTTCCAGGAAGCCGGGTATAGCGCGGTGATCTGCGGCCCTGGCGATATCGCACAGGCGCACCAGCCCAACGAATATATCGAAGTCGCGCAATTCGAGGCCGGCCATAAATTCATGCGCGACCTGCTTGAACGTTTGAAATGACACAGCGCAGCGGCCCCCTTCTTCCAAATGGCATCACATCCCGGGGGAGGGGCCGCAGCGCGGCACCGGGGGCTGGCCCCCGATCCAGGCCTGCTTTGCCCGCGATGCCCACGCAATATAAAGCCTGACCCATGCAGCCTTTCCCGATCCACACGACCACCCCCGTTACCTATCCAGGCCCCCAGCCAGCGACGTCGGATATCGTCGTTATCGGCGGCGGGATCATCGGGGTCTGCACGGCGCTGTTCCTCGCCCGGGAGGGTCACTCGGTCACCTTGCTGGAAAAGGGCCGCATCGCCGCTGAACAATCCAGCCGCAACTGGGGGTGGATCCGGCAACAGGGGCGCGACCCTGACGAGATGCCGATCATGGCCGAGGCGCAGGCGCTCTGGCGCGAACTTGCAGGTCAAACGAATGTGGATATCGGGCTGCGGCAGGGCGGCATTGCCTATCTGGCGCAAAGGCCGACACAGCTTGCGGGCTACGAAGACTGGCTGCCCCATGCGCGGGCCAATGGCGCGGACAGCCGGATGATGACGGCGGCCGAGGTCTCCGCCATGTTCCCCGGCCTTGCCACACCTCAGATCGGCGCGCTGATTACGCCGTCGGACATGCGGGCGGAGCCTTGGGTCGCGGTGCCTGCTCTTGCCGGTATCGCCGCGCGAGAGGGCGTTCAGATCATCGAGAATTGCGCCGTGCGCTGCCTTGATATCGCGGCGGGGCGGGTTGCCGGGGTGATCACGGAACAGGGGCGTATCGCGTCTTCGCAGGTGGTGCTGGCAGGTGGCGCGTGGTCGGCGCTGTTCCTGCGCAATCACGGTATCTCTATGCCGCAGCTGTCGGTACGCGAAAATGTGGCGGCGACCGAAAGCTTGCCTGAAATTTACGCAGGGGCGGTGTCGGACGGGCGGGTCGCGTTCCGGCGGCGCGAGGATGGCGGCTATACGCTGGCCCCTCCCGGCGCGCCCGAGCTTTTTGTGGGCCCTGACGCCTTTCGCGCCTTGCCCCATTACCTGACCCAGTTGCGCGCCGATCCCTTTGGTCAAAGGCTTCACCCTTTTGCGCCCAAGGGCTTTCCCGATGCCTGGACGACCAAGCGGCGCTGGCAGGCCGATACCCCATCCCCCTTCGAGGCGATGCGCATCCTTAATCCCGCGCCCAATATGGCCAAGATCCGCCGCCTGCTGCGTGATTTTTCAGCAATGTTTCCCGATCTGGGGCCGATAAAGCTGAAATCTGCCTGGGCGGGGATGATCGACACCATGCCTGACATTGTACCTGTTGTGGATACTGTGGCAGCACTGCCGGGGCTGACCATCGGCACCGGCATGTCGGGGCACGGCTTTGGTATCGGGCCGGGTATGGGCCGCGTTCTGGCGCGTCTGGCCACGGGGCAAAGCGCCGGGCACGACCTGACCCGCTTTCGCCTCGCACGTTTCACCGATGGAAGCCCGATGATCCTGGGCCCGAACGTCTAGACACAAGAAGGAACGCACGCGATGCCGATCAAGAACCGCTTTGCCGAAACCCATGCCGACATCACCGCGTGGCGGCGTCACCTGCATACGATTCCCGAACTGCAATTCGATCTGCCGCAGACCGCGGCTTTCGTCGAAGAGAAGCTGCGCAGCTTTGGCATCACCGATATCACCACCGGCGTGGCGCAAAGCGGCATCGTCGCGGTGATCGAGGGCAAGACCAATGCCTCGGGGCGCAGCATCGGCTTGCGCGCGGATATGGACGCTTTACCCATCACCGAGGCGACGGGGCTTGAGTATGCCTCCAAAACGCCGGGCAAGATGCATGCCTGCGGCCATGACGGGCACACCGCGATCCTGCTGGGGGCCGCGCAATATCTGGCAGAAACGCGCAATTTTGACGGGCGGGCGGTGCTTATCTTCCAACCCGCCGAAGAGGGCGGCGGCGGTGGCAACGTCATGGTCGAGGAAGGTCTGATGGAGCGTTGGTCCATCGACGAGGTCTACGGGCTGCACAATATGCCCGGCCATCCCGTCGGCGCATTCGCGATCCGCAGTGGCCCTTTGCTGGCGGCGGCGGATGAGTTCGACATCATCATCACCGGGCAGGGCGGCCATGCCGCAGCCCCGCACGAGGCGATCGATACCAACCTTGCCGCGGCGCATGTCGTTGTCGCGTTGCAATCCATCGCCGCACGCAACGTTGATCCGATCAAGAATGCTGTCGTGTCGGTCTGTACCCTGCGGTCCGATACCGACAGCCACAACGTCCTGCCGCAAACCGTGCGGCTGCGCGGCACGGTCCGTACGCTGGATGCGGGCATCCGCGATCTGGTGCAGGACCGGCTGGAGGCTGTCGTGACCCACACCTGCGCCGCCCACCAATGCACTGCCGACATCACCTACGCGCGCGGCTATCCCATCACCGTGAACGCTGACGCGAACACCGCCTATGCCGCTGATGTGGCCGAGAATATCGCCCCCGGTGTAGACCGCGACACGCCTCCGATCATGGCCGGAGAGGATTTCTCGTATATGCTGAACCAGCGCCCCGGTGCCTATATCATGCTGGGCAATGGCGACGGGCCCACCGTCCACCACCCCATGTATAATTTCAACGATGACGCGATCCCCGCAGGTTGTAGCTGGTTCGCGGAAATGATTGAAACAAGATTGCCAGCCTAGCCGCCGGCTTTGCCCGAAAGGGGCGCTGCGCGTTCCCTTTTTTCACAGACTTCAAGGACTTCGAAAAATGCCCGTTAAGAACCGATTTGCCGAATTGCACACCGACATCACCGCATGGCGACGTGATTTGCATGAACACCCCGAGATCCTGTTCGAGACGCATCGCACCTCTGCCACCGTGGCCGAGAAACTGCGCGCTTTCGGCTGTGACGAAGTTGTCGAAGGCATCGGGCGTACCGGTGTTGTTGGCGTGATCAAGGGCAATGCCACCAGCTCGGGCAAGGTCATCGGGCTGCGTGCCGATATGGACGCGCTGCCGATCCACGAACAGACGGGGCTGGACTATGCCTCCAAGACGCCCAATGCGATGCATGCCTGCGGCCACGACGGCCACACGGCGATGCTATTAGGCGCGGCGCAGTATCTGGCCGAGACACGGAATTTTGACGGGACTGTTGTGGTGATCTTTCAGCCTGCCGAAGAAGGCGGCGGCGGCGGGCGCGAGATGTGCAAGGACGGCATGATGGAACGCTGGGGCATTCAGGAAGTCTATGGCATGCACAACTGGCCCGGCATCCCCGCCGGACAATTCGGCATCCGCCCCGGCCCGTTCTTTGCGGCCACCGACCTGCTGGAAATCGAAGTCGAGGGTCTGGGCGGCCACGCGGCCAAACCACACGAGACCATCGATACCGGTGTGGTCACCGCACATATCATCACCGCGCTGCAAACCATCGTCAGCCGGAACGCGGACCCCGTGGGCAATATCGTTGTCTCGATCACCTCGATCGAATCCTCGTCCAAGGCGTTCAACGTGATCCCGCAGCGGGTGAATCTGTTGGGTACCGTGCGCACCCTGTCCAATGACCTGCGCGATCTGGCTGAAAAGCGCGTGACAGAGATTTGCAAAGGCATCGCGGCAACCTTCGGCGCGACAGCAAAGGTCAAATACGTGCGCAACTATCCGGTGATGGTGAACCACGAAGAACAGACTGAATTCGCGGCGGATGTCGCGCGCGGCATCTCGGGGCAATGCGACGAAGCACCTTTGGTCATGGGGGGCGAGGATTTCGCCTTTATGCTCGAAGAGCGCCCCGGTGCCTATATTCTGGTCGGCAATGGCGACACCGCGATGGTGCACCATCCGATGTATAACTTTAACGACGATATCATTCCCGCGGGCTGCAGCTGGTGGGCGGGTATCGCCGAACAACGCATGCCCATCGGCTGATCACACAGGCATGGGGCGGGGGGACACCCGCGCCCTATGCCGCCAGCAGCTTGCGATAGATTTTGACCAGCGCCGCCGCTTCGCGCGCGATAGAGAAATCCGACATCACATAGCTGCGCCCGGCCTCTGCCCATGCGGCCAGTCGGGTCCGGTCGGACAGAGCATCGCGCGTCGCGGCCTCGAGCGCTGGAATGTCATCGGGGTCCACCAGCAGGCCGGTCGTGCCTTGCACCACCAGCTTTTCAAAGGCCCCCACACGGGTCGCGACCACGGGTACACCGCAGGCCATCGCCTCGATCGGGGTGAGGCCGAAGCCCTCCCACCGTTGGGGGGCGACGTAAAGGTCCAGCACGCGGTAGAAATCCGCCATATCGCCCACCGGCACCTCTGGCAGGAACAGCATCCGGTCCGACAGCCCTTCGGCGCGGGCGCGGTCTTTCAGGCCCTTCTCGAAGCTCTCGTATTTCTCGGTCGCGCGCCCCATCACAAGGGCGACGACATCGGGGTTGTCCCGCAGGATCGGCAGCATCGCCTCGACAAAGGCATCGGTGCCCTTTTGTGCGCGGATACGGCCATAGCAGCCCACCATCGTCGCGTTCACTGGCAGCTTGAGCTCGGCGCGCAGGGCGGCGCGGTCGGGCGAGGGGGCAAAGCCCTCGGTGTCGATCCCGTGCATGATCACATGGCCGGGGTTTTCCAGATAGGCGTTGGTCCGGTCCGAGGTCGCCACAACGGCATCCATCCGCCGGATCAGCCAGCGCGTCAGGCCGGTCTGTTCGCGCTGGCTGGCCGAGGTGAACATCAGCTTGAGCCGCTTGCCCAGCAGATAGCGCAGCGCCAGCCCGCCCAGCATCTCGACGTTGCGCCGCGCGTGCCAGACCCGCCAGCCCGACGGCGACGGCCCGCGGCGCGACATGGTCACAAGCGAGGCCAGCGGCACCTGCGGCACATCATCAGGCACAACGGGGCCCGTTGCCGCGATAGAGATATCGCGCGATTGCACCGGCACCAGCCGCATCACAGTGGCCGTGACGCCGCTGAGCCTGCGTTTGAAATTCGGCGCGATCACATCGGTGCGGGCAAGGGGGTGCGTCATGGGGTATCCAACTTCAATGTGGTGATCAGACGGCTGGCGATGGCATCAAGCTGGTCATCCTGTGCCGCGATGAAGCGGGCAGCGGCTGCGGTCATCGTCGCCAGCTCGTCCGGTTTGGTCAAGAGCGCGGCAACGCGGGCGGCCAGATCATCGCCATCCGCCACGATCCGCGCAGCGCCTTCGGCCTCGAGCTGGGCATAGGTTTCCGCAAAGGCCGCAACGTGGTTGCCCGACAGCACGGCGGCACCCGATTGCGCCACCTCGAACGGGTTGTGCCCGCCAATGGGCAGCAGCGACCCACCCAGAAACACGACATCGGACAGGCTGTACCAGAGGCCCAATTCTCCCAGCGTGTCGGCCAGATAGACCTGACCCCCGGGGGCATCCCCACGGCTGCGACGCTGCACGGTCAGCCCCGCGTCCTGAACCAGCGCCTCTACCGCGTCGCCGCGTTCGGGGTGGCGGGGGGCAAGGATGAGACACAGATCGGGGATCTCGCGCAGCAGCTTCTTATGCGCGTCAAGCACGCTGCGTTCCTCGCCTTCGTGAGTGGAAGAGGCGACCCAGACCGCCCGCCCGCCAAGCGCTGTGCGCGCAGCCGCCAGCGCCTGTGCATCGACGGGTAGCGGGCCGGCCATGGATTTCAGGTTCACGCCCGGCGACACACGATCGGCGGGGGCATGCATGCGGATCATATTGCGCGCCATCGCGTCATTCTGCGTCACGATCAGCGTGAAGACATCAAACAGGTAGCGGGCAGTGCGGGGCCATTTCTCCCAGAACTCGACCGTTTTGTCGGACATGCGCGCATTGACCAGCGCCATCGGCGCGCCGGTCGCGTGGGTCCGTCGCAGCATCTGCGGCCAGATCTCGCTTTCGACAAATATCGCGGCGTCGGGCTGCCAATGGGCCAGGAACCGCGTTAACGGGCCGGGGGCGTCCAGCGGGGCAAACTGGTGCAGGCTGCGCGGCGGCAGACGTTGATCCACCAGCCTAGCCGAGGTAGCGGTGCCCGAGGTGATCAGGAAATGCGCATCGGGCAGCATGTGCCCCATGCGGGTGATCAGCGCCAGCACCGACAGGCTTTCGCCCACGGAGGCCGCATGGACCCAAACCAGCGGGCCGCCGCTTGGGCGCGGCTGTGTGGCGATGCCGCGTTTCTCTCCCGCGCGGGCGGCGGGCACGTCTTGCGCGTTCAGCTTGCGCGCCTCTGCGCTGGCGGCAAAGGGGATCAGGCAGCGGCTGGCAAGAACCCAGGCGCGGTACAGGAAAGGCGCGGACACGGTCGCGTCAGCCGCCTGTGTGGCTCATGTGGCGGGGCATCTGCCCATCCAGCTTTTGCCGTGAATAATCAAAGTCGTGGCCCTTGGGCTTAAGGTTGATCGCCGCGCGAATTGCGTCTTTCAAGGGCGCGTCGTCATCGGGGTGATTGCGCAAGGGCGCGCGCAGGTCGGCCACATCTTCCTGCCCCAGACACATGTAGATTTCACCGGTGCAGGTGATCCGCACGCGGTTGCAGCTTTCGCAGAAATTATGGGACAGCGGCGTGATAAAGCCGATCTTCTGGCCGGTCTCTTCCAGCCGGACATACCGGGCAGGGCCGCCCGTATTCTCGGCCAGATCGGTGACGGTGTAATGTTCCTCGTAGGTGCGGCGCACATCCTTGAGCGACCAATACTGGCCCAAGCGGTCCTCGTTGCCCAAGTCGCCCATGGGCATCACCTCGATCCAGGTCAGATCAATCCCGCGATCCGCACACCAAGCGGTCATCGACGGCAGTTCTGCCTCGTTGAAGCCTTTCAGCGCGACGGCGTTGATCTTGACCCGCAGCCCGGCATTCTGCGCCGCGTCGATCCCGCGCAGCACCTGCGGCAGACGTCCCCAACGGGTGATGTCGGCGAATTTCTGATCGTCCAGCGTATCAAGCGAGACATTCACACGGCGCACGCCCGCAGCATAAAGATCGGCGGCATAGCGTTCCAACTGGCTGCCATTGGTGGTCAGCGTCAGCTCTTTCAGCGTGCCGGCGTCCAGATGGCGGGTCATGCTGTTGAAGAAGGTCATGATACCCTTGCGGACCAAAGGCTCACCGCCGGTGATGCGCAGCTTTTGCACACCCAGATCGACAAAGTTGGTGCACAGCCGATCCAGCTCTTCCAAGGTCAGAAGTTCCTTCTTGGGGAGGAAATTCATATTCTCGGACATGCAATAAACACAGCGGAAGTCACAGCGGTCTGTGACAGAGACGCGCAGATAGGTGATAGCGCGGGCGAACGGGTCAATCAAAGGTGCATTCATATCCCATAGGTAAACATCGGCCCATCCCGGGGCAAGTAGCATTTAGGAGATTGAAGCGGCAGGGGCGGAGCGTTAGATTTAACCCATGAAACATTATATTATTCTAGGTGTCGCTGTCGTTGCTCTGGCCGGATGTGCGGGCGTAACGGATCGTTTGGGTTTGGGCAAACGCGGGGCGGACGCGGCCCCACCCACGGCCGAGGCCGAGGCGCGTGCAGAGGCGTCCCTGTCGTCCGCCACCGCGGCTGCCCGTCCGCCTGCTGGGGCACGCACAGCCGACGCGCTTGACACCACAACGGCCGAACAACGCGCCGAGGCGTCAAAACCTGCTGAGGCAGGGGCTAAATCGCTGGGCACCACCGTCGCCTCGCTTGGTAGCGCGACGGAGCCGGGGCTGTGGATGAAAACACCGCTGGTGAAATCGGAAATGCAGGGCCGCGTGACGAACCCCGCGACGGGCAAATCCTCTACGGTTGAACTGATCCCGCTGGATGGGCCTGCCTCGGGCGGGAGCCGCATGTCGTTGTCGGCGCTGCGTCTGATTGGCGCGTCGCTGACGGATCTTACCAAGGTTGAAGTGTCCACCAACGGTTAAGCCGCGCGGTGATGGTGTAAGATACAAAACGGGCGTCCGAGGGGGAACCTTGGACGCCCGTTTTCGGTAGGGATCAGCTGTCTGATGCGGGGGCTTCGTCTTCCGCCGTCACGTCCGCCGTCACTGCGGCTTCCAGCGGGAAATCCGGCATATGGCGCGCGGCTTCCTTGATCGCATAGGGTTTGAGGGTGGCGCGGTTGTCCTCGATAAAGGCGGCGGCGCGCACGGGGTCATGACGGCTGAGGTCGCGGACCCACCACGCGATGGCCTTTTGCAGGATGCCGTTCTTGACCGGCAGATACCCCGCTGCCCACCCAAGGATACGCTCGCGCGCGTCCAGCTCTTCGGGCTTGGGGTTGTTCTGCTTGGTCCAGGGCAGGGTGGCAACAAGTGCCGCCCGCTTCGACCAGAGTTCGCCCGATTGGGTCCAGGTCTCGACCACATCCAGACGTTGAGGGTCTGCCAGCAACCGTTTTTGCGCCGCCATGCAGGCATGATCCGCAATGGCCCAGCTGTCGAAGTCCGGTACCCAGCTTTGGATCAACTGCCACGCGGGTTCGTCATCCGGACGCAGGCGGGCCTGGGTCAACAGCTTGGCCGCCGCCACCCGCGCCTCGAAGATATCCGTCTGCCACAGGGCATCGGCCAGCGCGATCCGGTCGGTCAGCGACAGCTCGGTCCGCCACGCTTTGGTCAGATCGTTGATCTGCGGATTGGCAACGCCCAGATAGGGGCGATCCACCTTGTGATAGGCCTGCATCTTCTCGACAGCGGCGGGATCAGCCAGTTCGTTCAGCTGCGACATATAGGGGGTAAGGCTCATTCCACAGTCACCGATTTTGCCAGGTTGCGCGGTTGGTCGACATCGGTGCCTTTGGCAATCGCGGTGTGATAGGCCAGCAACTGCGCCGGGATCGCATAGAGGATGGGGGCGAGCGCATCGGCGACGGGTGGCATCTCGATCTGCCCCCACGTGCCTTCGGCGGCTTCATCCAGCCCCGCACGATCCGAGATCAGGATCACCTTGCCCTTGCGCGCCATGACCTCTTGCATGTTGCTGACGGTCTTGTCGAAAAGCGTGTCATTGGGGGCCATGACCACCACAGGCACGTTTTCGTCGATCAGCGCGATCGGGCCGTGTTTAAGTTCTCCTGACGCATAAGCTTCGGCGTGTATATAGCTGATTTCTTTCAGTTTTAGCGCGCCTTCAAGGGCGAGGGGGAACATCGCGCCACGCCCCAGGAACAACACGTCACGGGCCGAGGAAAGCTTGTAGGCTTCGTCGCGCAGGGCGGCGTTTTGTTCGAGCGCGGTGTTGATCAGCGACGGCATGGACCGCAGACCAGAGACATAATCGGCCAGCTCTTCCTTGGTGATCGCGCCGCGGTCCACGGCGGCTTTCAGCACCATCAGGAACAACACGGTCAACTGGCAGGTGAAGGCTTTGGTAGAGGCGACGCCCACTTCGACCCCGGCGTGGATCGGCAACGCCAGATTGCTTTCCCGCGCGATGGAGGATTCAGTCACATTGACCACCGAAGTGATGAGATCGGCCTTGCCCGCGCAATAGCGCAGCGCGGCCAGCGTGTCGGCGGTTTCGCCCGACTGGCTGACAAACAGCGCCATGGTCCGGTCCGAGATGGGCGGTTCACGATAGCGGAATTCCGACGCGACATCGACCTCGACCGGCATGCGGGCGATCTGTTCGAACCAGTATTTCGCGGTCAGGCAGGCGTAGAAAGCCGTGCCGCAGGCGACCATGGTGATACGGTCGATCTTGGTGAAATCGAGCCCCGGATCGGGCAGCATGATCTCTCCGTCCGCGGTGAGATAGCGCGACAGGGCCTCGCCAATGACAGCGGGCTGCTCTGCGATCTCTTTCGCCATAAAATGCTTGTGGCCGGCCTTGTCGATGCGGGTGGTATCCAGGCTGATCTTCTTGACCACACGGTCAACAGGGGCATCATTGGCATCGTAAATCTTGACCGACGTGCGGGTCAGCACGGCGCGGTCGCCTTCCTCGAGATAGGTCACACGGTCCGTCATGGGCGACAGCGCAATCGCGTCGCTGCCCAGATACATCTCGTTGTCGCCATAGCCGACGGCTAGCGGAGCCCCCTTGCGCGCGCCGATCATCAGATCGTCTTCACCGTCAAACAGGAACGCCAGCGCGAAAGCCCCATGCAGCCGCGCAATGGTCTTGGTCGCGGCGTCTACAGGGCCCAGCCCTTCGGCCATGTATTTCTGGGTGAGCAACACGACCGTTTCCGTGTCCGTCTCGGTCACGAATTCAACGCCGTCCTTGGACAGTTCGGCGCGCAGCTCGCGGAAGTTTTCGATGATGCCATTGTGCACAACAGCCACGGGCCCCGCCTGATGCGGGTGCGCATTGGTGACCGATGGCGCGCCATGGGTCGCCCAACGGGTGTGCCCGATGCCCGACTTCCCGGCGAGCGGTTCGTGCACCAGCAGATCCGACAGGTTCACTAGTTTGCCGACCGCGCGGCGGCGGTCCAGCTTGCCCGCGTTGATTGTCGCAATCCCCGCGCTGTCATAGCCGCGATATTCCAGACGTTTCAGGGCTTCGACAAGGGTAGGCGCAACTTCGTGTTGGCCAAGGATACCGACAATACCACACATGATTAGCTGCCTCTCTGCTGTTTGGCCTTCTTGGCCTTTAACATTTCCAACAATTTCCGCGCCATGCCCGGTTTCTCGACCTGATGCGCGCGCGCCAGCGCCAATGCGTCAGCCTCCACATCCGAGGTGATGACCGACCCCGATCCCGTCATGGCTCCGTCGCCGATATGCACGGGGGCCACCAGCATGGTGTTCGACCCGATAAAGGCGTTGGCCCCGATATGGGTGTGGTGCTTCATCACGCCGTCATAGTTGCAGGTGATCGTGCCCGCGCCGATATTGGCTTTGGCACCGATGGTCGCGTCGCCGATATAGCTCAGGTGGTTCACCTTGGCCCCTTCGGCGATCTGCGCGTTCTTGACCTCGACAAAGTTGCCGATGCGCACATCCTCGGACAGCTCTGCACCGGGGCGCAGGCGGGCGTAGGGGCCGATGACCCCGCCGCGTGCGACGTGGCAGCCTTCAAGGTGGCTGAACGCGCGGATGGTGGCACCGGATTCAATCGTCACGCCGGGGCCAAAGACCACATTGGGTTCGATCACCGTGTCGCGGCCGATATAGGTGTCACGGGCGAAATAGACCGTCTCGGGGGCCATCAGCGTGATACCGTCCTCAAGCATGGCTGCACGGGCGCGCGACTGGAACGCGGCGTCGGCAGCGGCCAGATCCGCGCGGGAGTTCACGCCCATCGTCTCGGCCTCGTCACAGGTGACAGCAGTGGCTTTCAGCCCGCGTTCCCGTGCAATGCCGATGATATCGGTGAGGTAGTATTCTTCCGATGCGTTGTCGTTTCCGACCGCATCAATCAGATCAAACAGCAGGTCGGATTTGCATGCAACAACCCCGCTATTACAAAGGGTTATCGAGCGTTCTTCATCCGTGGCATCTTTGTATTCAACGATGCGGTCAAGGCTGTCGCCCTGCATCACCAACCGGCCATAACGGGCAGGATCAGCGGCGTCAAAGCCCAGCACGACGACATCATTCGTCTCAAGTGCTGCGCACATGTTTTCAAGCGTTTCGGTCTGCACGAAAGGCGTATCGCCATAAAGCACGATAGCCGTGCCGTCGAAGCCTGCCAGCGCCTCGCGCGCCTGACCGACGGCGTGGGCGGTACCCAATTGTTCCTCTTGCACGACGACCTGTGCTTCGTCGTCAAAAGCCTGCGCAGCGGCGCGGACCTGATCTGCCCCGTGGCCTGCAACAACGACCGTGCGGGCAGGCGACAGCGCTGCACCTGATGCCATGGCGTGCTCTAACAATGGTGCGTGGGCGACCGCATGTAGAACCTTGGGCAGATCCGATTGCATACGGGTACCTTTGCCTGCGGCCAAAAGGATCAGTGCAACTTCCATGTATAATCTCTTTAATCAATTTAATGTCTGCTCTCTTTACCTTGTTGGCGATTTTGCGCAAGGCTAGGGGTCATCAAAGAAGATTTCCGCCTGCAACACATTCAGCAAAGGAATGCCGATGAAAACAGTCGTATTCGACCTCGACGGGACGCTCGCGGACACCAGCGAAGACCTGATCGCCGCGGCCAATGCCTGTTTCCGCGACATGGGCGAGGGCGACGTGCTGGATGCCAAAACCGATGCAGGCACGGCGCTGAAAGGCGGCCGGGCGATGCTGCGGTTGGGCATGGAACGCTTGGGACGCGCCGACGACGCCGAGATCATCGACCGCTACTATCCCATGCTGCTCGAAGCCTATGGCCGCGAGATCGATACCCATACCGTGCTGTACCCCGGCGCGATGGAGGCGGTGGAGGCGTTGAAAGCCGCGGGCTACCGCGTGGCGATCTGCACCAACAAGCCCGAAGGGCTGGCGCATACGCTGCTGACCAAGCTTGGCGTGCGCGATGCCTTTGGCGCGATGGTGGGGGCCGATACGCTGGCGATCCGCAAGCCCGATCCGGAGCATCTGTTCGAAACCGCGCGCCGTGCCGGGGGCGACCCCGCGCTGTGCTTGCTTGTGGGCGATACCAATACCGACCGCGAGACGGCGCGCGCGGCGGGGGTGCCTTGCGTGTTGGTCTCCTTCGGTCCCTCGGGCGATGATATGGCGGCACTTGGCCCCGAAGCCCTGTTGGACCACTATGACGATCTGCCCGACATCGTCACCCGTCTGATCGGTGCTGTCTGACATGGCATCTGACACGGCAGAGGTGTTCGCCGGCAGCTTCACCCAGCAAGAACCGATCCCCGAGGAAGCCATCGACGCCGCCGTCGCCGTGATGCGCCACGGGCGGTTGCACCGCTATAACACCGCGCCCGGCGAAACCGCCGAGGCCGCGCTGCTAGAGCAGGAGTTCGCCGCGATGGTGGGCGCGCACTACTGCCTTGCCGTGGCCTCGGGCGGCTATGCCATCGCGACCGCCTTGCGGGCTGTTGGCGTCAAGCCGGGGGATCAGGTGCTGTCCAACGCTTTCACGCTGGCCCCCGTGCCCGGCGCGATTGCCGCGGTCGGGGCCACGCCGGTCTTTGTCGATGTCACCCAAGGGCTGGTGATCGATCTGGACGATCTGGCCGCCAAGCTGGATCAGGCGCGGGTGCTGCTGCTAAGCCATATGCGCGGGCATATCTGCGATATGGACCGGTTGATGGCGCTTTGTGATGCCGCCGGTGTCACCGTGGTAGAGGATTGCGCCCATACCATGGGGGCAAGCTGGAACGGCGTACCCTCGGGGCGGCATGGGGCGGTGGGGTGCTATTCCTGCCAGACCTATAAACACGTCAACGCGGGCGAGGGCGGGCTGCTGGTCACCGATGATGCCGCACTTGCGGCGCGGGCGATCATGCTCTCAGGGTCCTATATGCTTTACGACCGGCATCTGGCGGGGCCGCCGCCCGAAGCCTTCGAGACGGTAAAATACGACACGCCGAATATCTCTGGCCGGATGGATAACCTGCGCGCGGCGATCCTGCGGCCGCAGCTCAAGCGGCTTGAGGCACAGATCGACGGGTGGAATGCGCGGTATCATGTGGTTCAGGACGGCTTGCGCGACACGCCCGGCCTGACCCTCATCAACCGCCCCGCGGTGGAACGCTTTGTCGGATCGTCGTTCCAGTTCCTGCTGTCTGGTTGGGCCCCCGAGGCCATTGCATCAGTGCTGACCCGTTGCGCCGCCCGCGGGGTGGAGCTTAAGTGGTTCGGCGGGGCGGAGCCTGTGGGCTTTACCAGCCGCTACGATTCATGGCGCTATGCCGAACCCTCTGCGCTGCCCGCCAGCGATGCGGTGCTCGCCAGTATCATCGACATGCGCGTCCCGCTGACATTCTCGTTGGATGACTGCGCGCTGATCGCACGGATCATTCGCGCGGAAGTCTCGGCGGTTTTCCAGCAGGGCTAAGCCGCGCCGGGAGGCGCCATCTGGATCAACTGGATGAGGTTCCCGCAGGTGTCATCCAGCACCGCCATGCGGACGGGGCCGGCATCAATAGGGTCTTGGGTGAAGACGACACCGCTGTCGGTCAGCCGTTTGACTTCGGCATCCAGATCCTCAACCTGAAAGGAATGGGCTGCGATCCCGTCTTCCACCAGCGCCTGTTTGTAGGGGCCGACGGCGCGGTGATCGCTGGGCTCTAGCAAAAGCTCTGTTCCGTCGGGCTGGTCGGGCGATACCACGGTGAGCCAGCGGTGCGTCCCGAGGGGGATATCGTTCTTTACCTCAAATCCCAGCTTGTCGCAGTAGAACTTCTGGGCCTTGTCTTGGTCGTCAACGAAGATGCTGGTCACATAGATTTTCATATCAATTCATCCGTTCGTGGCTGTATCGGGCCGGGTCTGGTGCAAAGCCCGCCGGTGTTCTGCAGCACCCTAGCATGGCATCGCGAAAAGGGCAGACACAACGGCCCGCCCTTGATGTGAATAGTGAAGTGTCCGCCGTTCAGAACCTGATCGTGCCATGTTCGCCCGCATCCGGAACCTGTTTGGTCACATTGGCTTTGGCGATTTCGTAAAGGAAGGACAGGCTGCCGCCAGTCAGCCAGACCTCCGCCTGTTTGAGGTCCATGCGCACAAGTTGCACGTCGTCATCCTTGCGTCCGTCCTTGAACCACGCGGCGGCAAAGGCGTTCCACAACTCGTCCAGTTTGGCAGGGTCGGTCACAGCCTGAACGGTGCCGTCGATCCGGGCGTATAGGTGTTCGTCCTTGCTGGTCACCAGATATTCGGCCGCAGCACCGGTTTGGGCGGATTTCGCCAGATCGGTGTCCCGTGCGGTGATGAACCAAAGGCAGTTGGCGTCGTGGTCGGCATAGTGGCTCATGGGGATGGCGCGGGCGGTATCGGTGGCCAGCATGCCGATGCGGGTGTCGTCTACGCGGTCCCAGAATTCTTTCTTCAATGACGTGCTCATATCGGGGCGTCCTTTCTATCCTGTGTCACGGGGGTAACATCGGCGGCGCGGGTGCAGTTCCGCGCAGCCTGCGACATTTGCTTGACCGAATCCGCGAGAAGTGTAGTGTAATGAACAACTGTTCAATAAACTCGGGGGAGGGGTCTATGTTCAACACCACCATGAAATTCGATCTGGGCGACGACGTGAACGAGATGCGCGATATGGTGCACCGTTGGGCGCAGGAGCGGGTCAAGCCGATGGCCGCCGAGATCGACACCAAGAACGAATTCCCGCCCGCGCTCTGGGAAGAGATGGGCAGCCTTGGTCTGCTGGGCATGACGGTCGAGGAAGAATTCGGCGGCTCGGGCATGGGCTATGTCGCACACACGGTCGCGGTCGAAGAAATCGCGCGCGCTTCGGCCTCGGTCTCGCTGTCATACGGGGCGCATTCGAACCTCTGCGTCAACCAGATCCGTCTCAACGGCAGCCCCGAGCAGAAGGCGAAATTCCTGCCGGGCCTGTGCTCGGGTCAACATGTGGGCGCGCTGGCGATGTCCGAACCCTCTGCGGGCAGCGACGTGGTGTCGATGAAACTGCGCGCCGAAAAGCGCAACGATCACTACCGCCTGTCGGGCAACAAATACTGGATCACCAACGGCCCTGACGCCGACACGCTGGTGGTCTATGCCAAGACCGACCCCGATGCCGGATCGAAAGGCATCACCGCCTTCCTGATCGAGAAATCCATGAAAGGCTTCACCACCAGCCCGCATTTCGACAAGCTGGGCATGCGCGGGTCCAACACGGCAGAGCTGATCTTTGACGATGTCGAAGTCCCGTTTGAAAACGTCCTAGGGGAAGAGGGGCGCGGCGTGGCGGTGCTGATGTCGGGGCTTGATTACGAGCGCGTGGTGCTGGCGGGGATCGGTCTGGGAATCATGGCCGCCTGTCTGGACGAGATCATGCCCTATATGGTCGAGCGTAAACAATTCGGGCAGCCCATCGGGAACTTCCAGCTGATGCAGGGCAAGATGGCGGATATGTACACCGCGATGAATTCGGCCCGCGCCTATGTTTACGAGGTCGCCAAGGCCTGTGATCGCGGTGATGTCACCCGTGCGGATGCCGCCGCCTGCTGCCTTTATGCCAGCGAAGAGGCGATGAAACAGGCGCATCAGGCGGTGCAGGCCATGGGCGGGGCGGGCTACCTGTCGGACAACCCCGTGGGGCGCATCTTCCGCGATGCCAAGCTGATGGAGATCGGGGCAGGCACCTTCTGAAATCCGCCGGATGCTGGTGGGCCGCGAGATGATGGGAGCGATGGCGTGAAACCTCTGGCCCTTGCCCTGATGCTCTGCGCCTCACCGCTTGCCGCGCAGGATCTGCAATATACCGATCGCGGCACAGAGATTTGCCTCGCCGACGCCGATGGTTTTGCCGCCGAGATGGCCTGCGTCGGTGTCTCTGCGAACCAGTGCATGGAGGATTCTCCGGGCGGGAGCAGCACCTATGGTATGGGCGGGTGTCTGGACCGTGAGCTGCAATTCTGGGACCAGCGGTTGAACGATAATTACGCCGCGGTGATGGTGCAGGCCAAACGGATGGATGCCGATGCGATCCCGGGGCTCGAGGGAAGCCCCGGCGTGGCGGATGCCCTGCGCGAGATGCAGCGGGCGTGGATCGTGTTCCGCGATAAGGCGTGCACCTACGAAGCCTCGCTTTGGCAGGGGGGCACAGGGCGCGGACCTGCGGCGATTAACTGTCTGATGCAACAGACCGCGCGTCAGGCTTTGTCGCTGGACGTGTGGGAAGGCTGATGGCTGACGTCCTGCCAGGTCTGGACGCAACGGGCGCGTGGGAGATTCCGGCGCGGCTGAACATGGCGGCGCAATGTCTGTCCCATGATCCCGCGCGGCTCGCGATCATTGATCTGACAGGCGACGCGCGACGCGATGTCAGCTTTGGCACCCTGTCCGATATGGTCGACGGATTGGCACGCGCCTTGGCGCAGCGGGTGCAGGCAGGTGACCGTGTGGGCGTGCTGCTGGGGCAAAGCCCGTGGTGTGCTGCGGCCCATCTGGCGATCTGGAAAATCGGCGCGATTTCAGTGCCTTTGTTCAAACTCTTCAAGTATGATGCCCTCGCGTCGCGGGTGCGTGATGCAGGCGTGACGCTGGTGCTGACCGATCCCGAAGGACGTGATCTGCTGGGGGGGCTAGCGACGCCCTTGATGGCAGATAGCGTCGGCGTGGCGGGGGATCCTGTCGCCTTTGCCGACACCGGCCCTGACGATCCGGCGGTGCTGATCTATACCTCGGGCACGACGGGGTCGCCCAAGGGTGCGCTGCACGGCCATCGGGTGCTGACGCGCCATCTGCCCGGCGTCTCGCTCAGCCATGATGTGCTGGGGCAGGACGGCGATTGCCTCTGGACGCCTGCGGATTGGGCGTGGATCGGCGGGCTGTTCGATGTGGCAATGCCCGCGCTGGCGCTTGGCGTGCCCGTTGTCGCGGCACGCTTGGCGAAATTCTCGTCCGACGCCTGTGCGCGCATCCTCCGCGAGGGCGATGTGCGCAACGTGTTCTTCCCCCCGACCGCGCTGCGGATGCTCAAGGCCGAGGGCGCCACAATCGCGCGGCTACGCTCTGTCGCATCGGGTGGGGAGCCTTTGGGGGCCGAGATGCTGGCATGGGGGCAGCAAGCCTTTGGCCTGAGTATCAACGAATTCTACGGGCAGACCGAATGTAATATGGTCGCCACCAGCGCGGGCAGCCGGTTCCCGCCGCGCCCCGGTTGCATCGGTAAACCTGTGCCGGGCCATGAAGTCTCCGTACTGGATGATACCGGTGCGCCGACGGCAGACGAAGGCGATGTCGCCATCCGCAAGGGATCAGCCGCGATGATGCTTGGCTATTGGCAGCGCCCCGACGAGACAGCACAAAAATTCCGGGGTGACTGGATGCTGACAGGTGATCGAGGCGTGTTCGACGGTGAATACCTGCGCTTTATTGGGCGCGAGGATGATGTGATCACCTCAAGCGGCTATCGCATCGGTCCGGCAGAGATCGAGGATTGCCTGCTGACCCATCCCGATGTGGCAACCTGCGGTGTGGTGGGCAAGCCCGACCCGCTGCGGACAGAGATCGTCAAAGCCTATGTCGTGCGCAAATCCGGTGCGACTGTCGATGAGCAGACCCTGCAAGACTGGGTGAAAACCCGCCTTGCCAGCTATTCTTACCCGCGCGAGGTGGCCTTTCTGGATGCCTTGCCGATGACCGTCACAGGCAAGGTGATCCGCCGCGCGCTGAAAGCCCGCGCCGCTGCCGAAGGGGCTGCGTGATGCAATACCCCCCTGTGACGTCCCCCCATTCCATCCGATCAAGGAGACCGACATGAAGCTGATTTCGCAAGCCTTGCCCTCGTCCGAAAGCTTCAAGGCGAACGAGGCCGCGCATCTGGCTGCCCTGCAAACCATCCGCGAAGCGGCGGATGCGGCGGAACTGGGCGGCGGCGAGAAATCTCGCGCGCGCCACGTGAGCCGCGGCAAGATGTTGCCCCGCGAACGGGTGGCCAATCTGCTCGACCCCGGTTCGCCCTTCCTTGAGGTCGGTGCGCTGGCGGCACATGGGCTTTATGGTGGGGCGGCCCCAGCGGCGGGCGTGATCGCGGGGGTCGGCAAGGTGCAGGGCATCGACTGCATGATCGTGTGCAACGACGCCACGGTGAAGGGCGGCACCTATTTCCCGATGAGCGTCAAAAAACACCTGCGCGCCCAAGAGATCGCCGAGGAAAACCATCTGCCATGTATCTATCTGGTAGACAGCGGCGGCGCGAACCTGCCCAATCAGGACGAGGTCTTTCCCGACCGTGACCACTTTGGCCGGATTTTCTATAATCAGGCGCGGATGAGCGGCAAGGGCATCCCTCAGATCGCTGTGGTCATGGGGTCGTGCACCGCGGGCGGGGCCTATGTGCCCGCGATGTCGGATGTGTCGATCATCGTGAAAGAGCAGGGCACAATCTTTTTGGCCGGTCCGCCGCTGGTCAAGGCCGCGACGGGCGAGGTGGTCAGCGCCGAGGATCTGGGCGGCGGCGATGTGCATACCCGTCTGTCAGGTGTTGCCGACTATCTGGCCGAGGATGACGCCCACGCGCTGGCCTTGGCACGACGCGCCGTGGCCGGGCTGAACCGCGCGGCCCCGATGAATGTGCAGTGGCAACCGGCCGAAGACCCTGCCTATGATCCGGCCGAGATGCTGGGCGTTGTCCCCGCCGATCTGCGCACGCCCTATGACATCCGCGAAGTCATCATGCGGATGGTCGATGGCAGCCGCTTCGACGAATTCAAGGCGCGCTTTGGCGAGACGCTGGTCTGCGGTTTCGCCCATGTGAAAGGCTGCCCCGTCGGTATCATTGCCAACAATGGCGTCTTGTTCTCGGAATCCGCCCAGAAAGGCGCGCATTTCGTCGAACTGTGTTCGCAGCGCAAGATCCCGCTGGTGTTCTTGCAAAACATCACCGGCTTCATGGTCGGCCGCAAATACGAGAACGAAGGCATCGCGCGGCACGGGGCCAAGATGGTGACGGCTGTCGCCTCGACCAATGTGCCCAAGATCACCATGCTGGTGGGCGGGTCGTTCGGGGCTGGTAACTATGGTATGGCGGGCCGCGCCTATTCCCCGCGCTTCATGTGGACATGGCCGAACTCGCGCATTTCGGTCATGGGCGGTGCGCAGGCGGCGGGCGTTCTGGCGACCGTCAAACGGGATGCGATCGAACGCGCGGGCGACAGCTGGACCGAGGAAGAAGAGACTGCCTTCAAGCAGCCCACGATTGATATGTTCGAAGAACAGTCGCATCCGCTTTATGCCACCGCGCGGCTTTGGGATGATGGTGTGATCGACCCGCGCCACAGCCGCGAGGTGCTGTCCCTGTCGCTACGCGCCAGTTTGAACGCACCGATCGAGGATACGAAGTTTGGTGTGTTCCGGATGTAGGCTGCGGTGGGCCTTTATGCGGCCGGGGGCCAGCCCAAGTTTTTAATTAAGCCGGGGGCCAGCCCCCGGGACCCCCGGAGTTTAAGGGGCAAAATGAAGATAAGATGGATGTGAGGGAACTGCGTGATGTTTGATACGATCCTGATTGCGAACCGGGGCGAGATTGCTTGCCGCGTGATGGAGACAGCGCAGGCCATGGGGGTGCGCTGCGTGGCGGTCTATTCCGACGCGGACCGCGCGGCGAACCATGTGGCGATGGCGGATACGGCGGTGCATATCGGCGGGTCGGCCCCTGCCGATAGCTATCTGCGCGGCGAGGTGATCATTCAGGCGGCACTGGATACGGGCGCGCAGGCGATCCATCCGGGCTATGGCTTTTTGTCCGAGAACCCCGATTTCGTGGATGCGGTAGAGGCGGCGGGGCTGGTCTTTATCGGCCCGTCGGCCAAGGCGATCCGTGCGATGGGGCTTAAAGATGCTGCCAAGGCCTTGATGGTCGAGGCGGGCGTGCCGGTTGTGCCGGGGTATCACGGGGCCGATCAGGATGACGCGCTGCTGGCGGCAGAGGCGGATAAGATCGGCTATCCGGTGTTGATCAAGGCCGTCGCCGGTGGAGGCGGCAAAGGCATGCGGCTGGTAGAGGCGGCGGACGGTTTTCAGGCCGCGCTGGAGAGCGCGCGCTCCGAGGCCAAGACAGCCTTTGGCAACGCCGATGTGCTGGTAGAGAAATTCGTCACCAAACCGCGCCATATCGAGGTGCAGGTCTTTGGCGACGGCAAAAAGGCCGTGCATCTGTTTGAACGCGATTGCTCGCTTCAGCGGCGCCACCAGAAGGTGATCGAGGAGGCTCCGGCCCCCGGCATGACGCCCGAAATGCGCGAAGCGATGGGGCAGGCGGCGGTCACAGCAGCCGAGGCGATCGGCTATGCCGGGGCGGGCACGATTGAATTCATCGTCGACGGCTCTGGCGGGTTGCAGACGGACGGCTTCTTTTTCATGGAAATGAACACCCGTTTGCAGGTGGAACATCCCGTGACCGAGGCGATTACCGGCGTTGATCTGGTGGCCTGGCAGTTGCGCGTGGCGGCGGGCGAGGGGCTGCCCCTGCGCCAGGACGAATTGTCGATCCACGGACATGCGTTTGAGGCGCGGCTTTATGCGGAGGATGTGCCCAAGGGCTTCCTGCCCGCCACGGGCACCTTGACACATTTGCAGTTCACGCCCGCCTGCCGTGCCGACAGCGGTGTGCGCGCCGGCGATACGATCAGCCCGTTTTATGATCCGATGATTGCCAAGGTGATCGTGCATGGCGACACGCGCGAGATTGCCCTGTCGCGCCTACGCGCGGCGCTGACCGGCTGCGAGGTGGCGGGGACGGTCACGAACCTTGCGTTTCTGGGCGCTTTGGCGGCGCATGAAGGGTTTGCCGCGGGGGATGTGGATACCGGGCTGATCGCCCGTGACATTGATGATTTGACCCAAGCGCCAGAGGTGGAGCCGCGCCATGCGGCGCTTGCCGGGATGGCGGCACTGTCGTTGCTGGATCCGGCCGAGGGCGCGGGATTTACGCTTTGGCAGCCGCTGCGCCGCGCGGTCGGATTGACCTGGGGCGGAGAGGATCATCTGCTGCAGGTGCAGGTCGTCTCGGCGGATCACCAGATCTGGACCGTGGACGGGACAGAGGTGGTGGCGCAGCGCATCGGCGGGCGCTGGTCCGTGGGCGGGCAACAGGCAGCGGCTGTATCCGTCGCCGAGGGGCGCGTAACGGTATTTGACGGCTATGGGCTGGTGTTTGACGTTATCGACCCGCTGGCCCGTGCCGCGGGTGGTCACGGTGACGGCAACCTGATCGAGGCCCCGATGCCCGGACTGGTGCGTGTCGTGGATGCCAAGGTCGGCCAGACGGTGACCAAGGGCGACCGCCTTGCGGTGCTGGAAGCCATGAAGATGGAGCACAGCCTGCTTGCCGCGCGCGATGGCGTGGTCGCCGAGGTTCTGGCGCAGGCTGGTGATCAGGTCGAGGCGGGTGTAGCACTGGTGCGGCTAGAGCCCGAGGCATAGGAGACCGCACCATGATTACCCTGCACCACGTCGAACAGACCCGTTCCATGCGCACCCTTTGGTTGCTGCACGAGCTGGAGGTGCCCTTTGAGGTGTCGATCCACGCCTTCGACAAATCCTTGCGTGATCCGGGCTATCTGGCAATTTCGCCGGCGGGGCGTGTGCCCTCGCTCGAGATCGACGGGGAGCGCATGTTCGAGACGGGTGCCATCGCGGAATATCTTTGCGAACGGTTCAGCCCCGACCGTTTGGGGCGGATGCCGGGGGCACCGGATCGCATGGCGTGGTTGGTGTGGATCCACTTTGCCGAGACGGTATCGCAGCACTGTGCCGCGCTGACCCAGCAGCATGTGGCGCTGCGCGATGATTCCATGCGCAGCCCCATCGTGATGAAGCTGGAAGCCGCGCGTTTGATGAAGTGTTACGACGCGATCGAGGCGCGATTGGGCGGCGGGATACTGTCACAGGATTATCTGTTGATGAGCGGTTTCACCGCGGCGGATGTGAACGTGGGGCAGGCGGTCTATATGGCGCAGCATTTCGCCAAGCTCGACAATCACCCCAATGTGGCGGCCTGGTATGCGCGCATCACCGACCGCGAGGCGTTCCAGCTATCGCTGCCCAAAGACGTGCCGTTGTTTGACCGGACATTTTATGACCCGTGGCCGGTCGAGTGATGCTACCGTCACGCAGGTGAGTTTATTTGGCAAAATGAAGGGGAGTGGGCGTTATGGATAAAGGGGTCTGCGAGATATTCGAGGTCGGTCCACGGGACGGGCTGCAAAACGAGGCGCGCGAAATTCCGGTGTCGGAGAAGATCGCGCTGGTCGACCTGCTGAGCCGTGCGGGGTTTTCCCGGATCGAGGTGGCGAGCTTTGTCAGCCCCAAATGGGTGCCGCAGATGGCCGGATCGGGTGAGGTTCTGGGCGGGATTGCTCGGGTCGAGGGGGTGCGTTATGCCGCGTTGACGCCGAATATGCGGGGCTACGAGGATGCGGTCGCGGCCAAAGCGGGAGAGATCGCGGTCTTCGCCTCGGCCAGCGAGGGGTTCAGCCAGAAAAATATCAACGCCAGCATTGAGGAGGCGTTCGAGCGTTTCGCCCCGATCCTGGAGCAGGCCCGCCATGTGGATATGCCGGTGCGGGGCTATGTCTCGTGTGTGGTGGAATGCCCCTATGACGGGGCGGTCGCGCCATCCAAGGTGGCGGAAGTGGCGGATCGTCTTTTCTCTATGGGCTGCTATGAGGTCTCGCTTGGCGACACCATCGGGGCGGGCACGCCGGATACGATTGCGCGCATGTTGCTGGCTGTGCGCGATGTGGTGCCTGTGGGGCGTTTGGCCGGGCATTACCATGACACCAACGGGCGGGCGATGGACAATATCGATGCATCCCTGTCCATGGGCGTGCGGGTGTTCGATGCCGCCGTCGGCGGTTTGGGGGGGTGCCCCTATGCGCCGGGGGCTGCGGGCAATGTTGCTACGGAAAAGGTCAACGCGCATCTGATGGCGCTTGGCTATGACACCGGGTTGGATCAGGCGGTGATCGAGGAAGCCGCCGAGATGGCGCGGCGGATGAGGGCAGGATGATGTACGAGACACTGAAGCTAGAGACCGACGCGCGCGGGGTCGCGACCTTGACGTTGGCGCGCGAGGAAAAGCACAACGCCATGTCCGCGCAGATGATCGCGGAGCTGACCGGGGCCGCCGCCGCCTTGGCCGCTGATGATGCTGTGCGGGTCGTGGTGCTGACCGGCGCGGGCAAAAGCTTTTGCGCGGGCGGTGATCTGGGCTGGATGCAGGCGCAGCGCGATATGGATGGGCCGACACGATCGGCCGAGGCAGGCAAGCTGGCCACGATGCTGGGCGCGCTGAACACGCTGCCCAAGCCCTTGATCGGGCGGGTGCAGGGCAACGCCTTTGGTGGCGGTGTCGGCATGGCCTCGGTCTGTGACGTGGCGATCGGGGTTGATACGTTGAAGATGGGATTCACCGAGACGCGGCTGGGGATCATTCCGGCCACCATCGGCCCCTATGTGCTGGCCCGCATGGGCGAGGGGCGCGTGCGGCGAGTGTTCATGTCGGCCCGTTTGTTTGACGCGGCAGAGGCGGTCGATCTGGGGTTGCTGGCCCGTGCCGTGCCGGCAGATGCGCTGGACGCTGCGATCGAGGCCGAGGTCGTGCCCTATCTGTCCTGTGCGCCGGGGGCCGTGGCTGCGGCGAAACAGCTTGCGCGGGATCTGGGACCGCGGATCGACGCGCAGGTCGTGGACCATACCATCGCCGCATTGGCCGACCGCTGGGAAACCGAAGAGGCGGCCGAGGGAATCGGTGCCTTCTTCGACAAGCGCAAGGCGGCCTGGGTTACGGGTTGAAGCGGGGCGGCAAGGCTCTAGGCTTTGCCACGACATCAACGGCGAGAGGGGCCCCCATGCGTATTCTATTCACCGGCGGCAGCGGCAAGGCGGGGCGGCATGTGATCCCCTATCTGATGGATCAGGGGCATCAGGTGTTGAACGTGGACCAGCAGCCGCTGGATCACCCCGGCGTTGACAACCGCATTGCCGATATCACCGATGCGGGCCAGATGCATGATGTGATGCATAGTCTGATGAATCTGGGCGAACTGGATGAGGGCACCGGCGTGCAGGGGTTTGACGCCATTGTGCATTTCGCCGCCGTGCCGCGCATCCTGATCACGTCGGATACAGAGGTGTTTCGGGTAAATACGCTTGGCACCTATCATGTCATTGATGCTGCCGTGAAGGCGGGGGTGCCCAAGATCATCTTTGCCTCATCCGAGACGACCTATGGCATCTGCTTTGCCCAGGGGGAGCGTAAGCCCGACTATATCCCCGTCGATGAAGAGCATCCGACCGTGCCCGAAGACAGCTATGCCATGTCCAAGGTCTGCAACGAGGCGACGGCGCGCAGCTTTCAGGCGCGCACGGGGGCGGATATCTACGGGTTGAGAATCAACAACGTGATCGAAACGCATGAATACGCCAGCCTTTTCCCCGGCTTCATTCACGACCCCGATCAACGGCGGCGCAATATCTTCGCCTATATCGATGTCCGCGATCTGGGGCAGTTGGTGCAGCGCTGTCTTGATGTGGACGGCTTAGGCTACGAGGTGTTCAATGTGGCCAACGCCGACACCTCTGTCGCCGCACAAACCTCTGACTTGATTGATCGCTACTATAAAGACGTGCGCCAGACCCGCGATATGGGCCAGTTCGAGACATTCTACAGCATCGAAAAGTCGCGTGACCTGTTGGGGTTCGCGCCGCAGCACAGCTGGCGCGAGAGCCGCGATCTGCTGGAAAAATAGCGCCAATCACGCGGGCGCGGGCAGGGTGTGCCGCGCCCCACGACAGGATGACGCAAATATGGCGGGCTCGGTTGACCCTGACCGGACAGCGGAGTAAACCGACCAAAGCCAATAGTGCCGTTTGGCTGACAGGGCGCGTGGCGCGTCGCATACGCAAAAGGAGCTTCCCCTTGGACGACATGATGCGGGAATACCTGCCGATCCTACTTTTTCTAGCCGTGGCGATTGTCCTTGGCATTGTTTTGATCCTGGCCGCCGTCGTGCTGGCCGTGCGCAACCCGGACCCTGAAAAAGTGTCGGCCTATGAATGCGGGTTCAACGCCTTTGACGACGCCCGGATGAAATTTGACGTGCGGTTCTACCTCGTGTCGATCCTGTTCATCATCTTTGACCTCGAAATCGCTTTCCTCTTCCCCTGGGCCGTGGCCTTTCAGGACGTGAGCATGGCCGGTTTCTGGTCGATGATGGTCTTTCTTGCCGTGCTGACCGCCGGCTTTGCATATGAGTGGAAAAAGGGAGCACTGGAATGGCAGTAGCAGCCGCCGGGGCCAATGTGGCCGGGATGGACCGCGATGTGGCCACCCAGAACCTGAACAAGGAACTGCAGGACAAGGGCTTCCTGCTGACCTCGACCGAAGACATCATCAACTGGGCCCGTACCGGCTCGCTGCACTGGATGACTTTTGGTCTGGCCTGCTGCGCCGTCGAGATGATGCACACCTCGATGCCGCGCTACGATCTGGAGCGTTTTGGCACCGCGCCACGCGCGTCTCCACGTCAGTCCGACCTGATGATTGTTGCGGGCACGCTGACCAACAAGATGGCACCGGCCCTGCGCAAGGTCTATGACCAGATGCCGGAACCACGCTATGTGATCTCTATGGGGTCTTGCGCCAATGGCGGCGGCTATTACCACTACAGCTATTCCGTTGTGCGCGGCTGTGACCGTGTCGTGCCTGTCGATGTCTATGTGCCCGGCTGCCCGCCCACGGCAGAGGCGTTGCTGTATGGTATCATGCAGCTGCAGCGCAAAATCCGCCGCACCGGCACAATTGTTCGCTAAGGGGCTGATATGTCAGAACAACTGAACGAACTTGGCGCGTATATCGAAGCAAAACGCCCCGACTGTATCCTCGGCTGGGACATCGCCTTTGACGAGCTGAACATGGATGTCACCCAGGCCAATCTGCCCGGTCTGGTGGAATTTATCAAAAGCGACGCGACCTGCCGTTTCTCCTCGCTGGTGGATATCACCGCGGTGGATTACCCGGGCCGCGCCAAACGCTTTGATGTCGTCTATCATTTTCTGTCGATGTACCAAAACCAGCGCATCCGCTTGCGCGTCGCCGCGCGCGAAGAGGATATGGTCCCCTCGATCGTCGATATCCACCCGTCGGCCAACTGGTTCGAACGCGAGGTCTTTGACATGTTCGGCATCATCTTTGCCGGCCACCCCGACCTGCGTCGCCTGCTGACCGACTACGGGTTCCGCGGCTACCCGCTGCGCAAGGATTTCCCGACTACCGGCTATACCGAAGTCCGCTATGACGAGACGGAAAAGCGCGTGGTCTATGAACCCGTGAGCCTCGTTCAGGAATATCGCCAGTTCGACTTTATGTCGCCTTGGGAAGGGGCTGAATATATTCTGCCGGGCGATGAAAAGCCGGAGGCAAAATAATGGGGGGCATGTGGTGGTTCATACTGTCTGCCCTCACAATCATCCCGATGGTCAAGCTGTTGCCGTTTTTCGGGATCAATAAATACTGGTCTGTTGCCTGTATCGTGCCTTTGGGCACCGTCGCCCTTCTGTGGTGGATGGGCGTCAAACTGACCGAGCTGGAGCGTAAATGATGGACGGCACCAAAGGTTTCGAAGACGCCCTGACCGGCGAGCAGAAGATCCGCAACTTCAACATCAACTTCGGCCCGCAACACCCTGCGGCGCACGGGGTTCTGCGTCTGGTTCTCGAACTCGACGGCGAGATCGTCGAACGTTGCGATCCGCACATCGGCCTGCTGCACCGTGGCACCGAAAAGCTGATGGAAAGCCGCACCTACCTGCAGAACCTGCCGTATTTCGACCGGCTGGATTACGTGGCCCCGATGAACCAGGAACACGCCTGGTGTCTGGCCATCGAAAAGCTGACCGGTGTCGAAGTGCCCCGTCGTGCCTCGCTGATCCGCGTGCTCTATTCTGAAATTGGCCGCATCCTGTCCCACCTGTTGAACGTCACCACACAGGCGATGGACGTGGGCGCGCTGACACCGCCGCTCTGGGGCTTTGAAGAACGCGAAGATCTGATGATCTTCTACGAACGCGCCTGCGGTGCCCGTCTGCACGCGGCCTATTTCCGCCCCGGCGGGGTCCACCAGGATCTGCCGCCCGCGCTGCTTGATGATATCGAGGCATGGACCCACAAGTTCCTGTCGGGCTTCATGGTCGACGTGGATCAGCTGCTGACAGAAAACCGGATCTTCAAACAGCGTAACGCTGACATCGGCATCGTGTCTGAACAGGACATCCAGGATTGGGGCTTCTCGGGGGTGATGGTCCGCGGCTCTGGCCTGGCATGGGATTTGCGCCGTGCTCAGCCCTATGAATGCTACGATGAATTCGACTTCCAGATCCCGACCGGTGTGAACGGCGATTGCTATGACCGCTACCTCGTCCGGATGGAAGAAATGCGCCAGTCCACCTACATCATCCAGCAAGCCATCGAAAAGCTGCGCGCGCCTGAAGGACAGGGTGATGTATTGGCGCGGGGCAAGATCACGCCCCCCAGCCGGACCGCGATGAAAACCGACATGGAAAGCCTGATCCACCACTTCAAGCTCTACACCGAAGGGTTCCACGTCCCCGCCGGCGAAGTCTATTGCGCTGTCGAGGCCCCAAAGGGCGAATTCGGCGTCTACCTTGTGGCGGATGGATCGAACAAACCCTACCGTGCCAAACTTCGCGCACCCGGCTACCTGCACCTGCAAGCGATGGACTATGTCGCCAAGGGGCATCAGCTGGCGGATGTCGCGGCGATCATCGGCACCATGGACATCGTTTTCGGAGAGGTCGACCGTTGAGCCGGGTCCTCTTCATTTTGCCAAATAAACTCCCGCCGGAGGCGCCCGCCGTTTCCGCAAGAACGAAAGCCTGATCTGATGCTGCGCCGTTTGCACCCTGACCAACCGACAAGCTTTGCCTTCACCCCTGCCAACCAGGCCTGGGCCGAAGCGCAGATCACGAAGTACCCCGAAGGCCGTCAGGCCAGCGCGATCATCCCCTTGCTGTGGCGTGCGCAAGAACAGGAAGGCTGGTTGAGCCGCCCTGCAATCGAACATGTCTCTGAAATGCTGGGCATGGCCTATATCCGCGGGCTCGAGGTCGCGACATTCTACTTTATGTTCCAGCTTCAGCCTGTGGGCGAGGTCGCGCATTTCCAGATTTGCGGCACGACATCCTGCATGATCTGCGGTGCTGAAGACCTGATCGAGGTCTGCAAGGAACGGATCGCGCCCAAGGCACATCAGATCAGTGAAGACGGCAAATTCTCGTGGGAAGAAGTCGAATGTCTGGGTGCCTGTTCGAACGCGCCGATGGCGCAGATCGGCAAGGACTATTACGAAGATCTGACCGTCGACGGCTTCCGCGCCATGATCGACGAGATGGCGGCGGGGCAGGTGCCTGTACCCGGCCCGCAGAACGGGCGCTATGCCTTCTGAACCGCTGTCCGGGTTGACCAGTCTCACCGATCACGACAGCGGCAAGACACAATACAACGCCAGCGCACAACTGGCCGTGGACATCGGCGATACGCTCAAGCGCATCGATGGTACCGAAGTGCCGTTGACAGCGCCCTGGCAGGGTAAAGATGGTGCAGACAGCGCCGGTTCCGACAAGGAACAGCCTTTTGCGCGGGATGACAATATGCCACCCGAAGGCCCTGACGGTGCCCAAGGCGGTCGTACCGCCGCAGAGGAAGACGCACCACGTGATGTGGGCGATGCCTCGGATCAACGCTCCGAAGCACCGGGGGAGGCTGACGGCACCGAAGCTGTGGGCAAACCCGAAGCAGGCAGCGTCGCACCCGGCGATCCGGCCCCTGCGCCCAAAGCCTCGACCGCGGGCACCAGACAAGCATCGGTTGCAAAATCTGCAGAGGCCAATGCGGATGCGGCAGCCACCAAGCCCAAGACGCTGGATGCCCCCGAAGGCGGCGCGGCGGATGACCTCAAGATGATCAAGGGCATCGGTCCCAAGCTCGAAGCGCTGGTGAACAAGATGGGCTTTTACCACTTTAGCCAGATCGCTGACTGGGGCCCGAACGAGGTATCCTGGGTGGATCAGAACCTCGAAGGTTTCAAGGGCCGCGTGACCCGCGACAACTGGGTCGAGCAGGCGAAAAAGCTTGCTGCTGGTGAAGAAACAGAATTCTCGTCGCGCGCCACAAAAGATGGTATCTATAACACATAATAGATCATCTTGAATGGCGAACGAAGGGACGGACATGACTGATTTGACGCAAAAAGAGCAATGCAAACGCGGTTGCATGCGGTGGGGGGCCGGGGTCGGCCTTGTCCTCGCGTTGCTATTTTGGCTGGTTTTCGGCTGGGGGTTTATCGCCTCCCTGTTCCTTGGAATCATACTGGGGCTTGTGACCTTTGTGGCCCTGTCCAAACTCATGTGCGGGTCGCTTGGGGATGAGCCTATGCAGACGGCCAGCACTCCTGCGGCGGCTGCGGCCCCTGCAACGGCGGCCACAACCCAGGCGGCCAGCGCCGCACCAACCAGCGACGCCGCGGTAGAGCCTGAGCCGACGCTGGAGGCGGAACCCGCTGCCACCGAAACGGTAGAGGCTCGCCCCGAAGATACGACCGGCGGTCAGGCCGAGGCCGATGTCGGCGGTGCCGCGTCAGAGGCGACAGCGGGCACCTCGCCAGCAGCCAAAGACGAACCCGCCGCTTTCTCGGGGATCAAGCCCACGGCCAAGCTGAAGGGCCAAGAGGAACTCGCTGCGCGCAAAGGCAGCTACAAATACGAAGCCCCCGCAGCCGAGCCTGCACAGGCCAAGGCGGCTCCGGCTCCTGCGCCAGCAACAGAAGCGGCGGCGGAACCTGTCGCCTCTATCCCAGAACCAACGCCGGCTGAAACACCGCAGGCACCGGCCACCGTCAAGGGTGCTACCTCGACCCGTTCGGGGATCGCGGATATTCCAGCGGGTACTGTGGAAAGCAGCCCCGAAACGCTGGAGAAACCACGCGCTGGCGGTGCCGATAACCTCAAGCTTATCAGTGGGGTAGGGCCGAAGCTTGAACAAACGCTGAATGAGCTGGGGATCTATCACTTTGATCAGATCGCCAAATGGACCGCGGCTGAAATCGCTTGGGTTGATGCCCGCGTGCGGTTCAAAGGCCGTATTCAACGTGATGACTGGATGGCGCAGGCCAAAACCCTCGCCTCCGGTGGAGAGACCGAATTCTCCACCCGTAGTAAAAAGACCTGAGCCTGACATGGATGCCGTGTAATGACAGATAAGGAAGAAATCGCTCTGGCCCGTAAGGGCCGGATGGTCGGCCTTGTCATTGCCGGCACCATGTTGCTTTGGATCGCGGCGCAATGGCTTGCGCCGCAGTTCGGCTTGCCCGGACGCTATGCGCTGCTGTTCGACTTTGCCGCGCTGGCAGCCCTGATCTGGGCGATGGTCAATATATATCAGATGAGGCGGGCCCGCGCGGCCAGCCGTGACACATAAAGGTTAGCTTCATGCTTCAGGATCAAGACCGCATCTTTACCAATATCTACGGTATGCACGACCGCACGCTGAAAGGCGCGCAGGCGCGTGGCCATTGGGATGGCACGGCGGGCATCCTCAAGAACGGGCGCGACTGGATCATCGACCAGATGAAAGCCTCGGGGCTGCGGGGCCGTGGCGGTGCGGGCTTCCCCACCGGTCTGAAGTGGTCCTTCATGCCCAAGGAAAGCGACGGTCGCCCCAGCTATCTGGTGGTGAACGCCGATGAATCCGAGCCCGGCACCTGCAAGGACCGCGAGATCATGCGCCACGATCCGCACACGCTGATCGAGGGCTGCCTGATCGCGAGCTTCGCGATGAACGCCAACGCTTGCTACATCTACATCCGCGGCGAATACATCCGCGAGCGTGAAGCGCTGCAAGCCGCGATCGACGAGGCGTATGACGCGGGGCTTGTGGGCAAGAACGCCTGCAAATCCGGCTATGATTTCGACATCTATCTGCACCACGGGGCAGGTGCCTATATCTGTGGCGAGGAAACCGCGCTGCTGGAAAGCCTTGAAGGCAAAAAAGGCATGCCGCGGATGAAGCCGCCGTTCCCTGCGGGGGCCGGTCTTTATGGGTGCCCGACCACGGTGAACAACGTGGAATCCATCGCGGTGGTCCCGACAATCCTGCGTCGCGGTCCAGAATGGTTTTCAAGCTTTGGCCGTCCGAACAACGCAGGCACCAAGCTGTTTGCGATCTCGGGCCATGTGAATAATCCTTGCGTCGTCGAAGAAGCGATGAGCATTACCTTTGAAGAGCTGATCGAAAAGCATTGCGGCGGTATCCGTGGCGGCTGGGACAACCTCAAGGCTGTGATCCCCGGAGGGTCGTCGGTGCCGATGATCCCCGGCGCGCAGATGCGCGACGCGATCATGGATTTCGACTACCTGCGCGAACAACGCTCGGGCCTGGGGACGGCTGCGGTCATTGTGATGGATAACTCCACCGATGTGATCAAGGCGATCTGGCGTCTGGCGAAGTTCTACAAGCACGAATCCTGTGGTCAGTGTACGCCATGCCGCGAAGGGACCGGCTGGATGATGCGCGTGATGGATCGTTTGGTGCGCGGCGATGCGGAGCCTGAAGAGATCGACATGCTGCTCGACGTGACCAAGCAGGTCGAAGGGCACACGATCTGCGCCCTTGGGGATGCGGCGGCTTGGCCCATTCAGGGTCTGATCCGTCACTTCCGCGACGAGATCGAGGATCGCATCAAGCACAAACGCACCGGCCGCGTCAGCGCCGTCGCGGCGGAGTAAGCTTTGATGGAAAGCTTTGCCGCCTATAGCCACGCGCTGACTGCTTTGGCTTTTTGGGCCATTCTGATCAGTGTCCTTGGCGCGCTCTCTACCATGGGGCGCACGCCAGAGGGGCGCTGCGATTGCGGCAAGCCCAAGCGGAACTACGACGATGTGGTCTATCGCCGCGAACGCGCGTTCATGAACGCGATAGAGGCGTCGGGCCCGTTTCTGGCATCGACGCTTGCGGCGGTGCTGCTTGGCGCGCCTGTGTTTTGGGTGAACCTCTTTGCGGCGCTGTTCGTGGTGGTGCGGGTCGCGATGGCCGTGGTGCATATCGCGACAACCAACCAGCCGATGCGGTCGCTGTTCTTTATGCTGGGGCTGGTCTGTATTCTGGCCTTGGCGGTCCTGGCGATTTTCGCAGCCTTCTGAGGCACGACTGAAGAACGATAGCTTTCACCCGTTGATCGGGCAGGGGGCTGCACAAAAAGACGGGTCCGGCCACACCGGCAGAGTGAGGGAAGATGAAGCAGATTGTTCTATTTTGTATAACGGCCGCGGTCTTGGCCGGCTGTACCGCCCGCGAAGACCGTCTGGCCTTTGATGGTAAATATTTCCGCACCAAGCTGGCCAAAGTTGACGGGCAACGCGATGTCTTTACCCTGCGGGTGCGCAATGCGTCGCAGTCGATCAACGGTGCCCGCGAAGCGGCGCGCTATGAAGCGACGGTTTATTGTGTGACCAACTATGGCAGTTCGGATATCAAATGGGTCGTGGGGCCGGACACCCCGCCCGAGAATTTGCGCCTTGTGGACGACGCTTTGACGTTTCAGGGGGCTTGCCCTTCCTGACCGTTTGCGCGACATACCGCTGGCAAATGGCTGATCCGGAGATGTTATTGAATAACATCGGGGTCAGTTCCCATGTGTAGCAAGGGGCAGTCCGCCCCGCTACATGAGGAGAGTAAGATGCGTAACGTATTGATCGCCGTAACAACCGTGGCCCTGATGGCCAGCCCTGTCGCCGCAAAGCCGCCGCTGCGTGATGTACCGGCTGTTGATGATGCGCTGCTTGATCTTGGACTGGCCGACCGGATTCGCAAAGAATGCCCCGATATCTCGGCCCGTATGATCCGCGCACTCAGCTATTTGAACAATGTGCACAATACGGCGAAATCTTTGGGCTATACGTCGGACGAAATTGACGCCTACCGCAAAAGCGATGCTGAAAAGGCGCGCATGAAGGCCCGTGGGGCCGCATATTTAAAGGCGAAGGGGGTCGATACTTCGGACCCGCAAAGCTATTGTGCGTTAGGGCGTGCAGAAATCCAAAAATCGAGCCGGATCGGTTCGTTACTGAGAGCGAAATAAGCATATGAGCGATACCCGCAAGATCATCATTGACGGCAAGGAAGTCGAAGTCGAAGGGGCGATGACGCTCATTCAGGCGTGCGAGGAAGCAGGGGTGGAAATTCCGCGTTTCTGTTACCATGAACGTCTGTCGATTGCCGGTAACTGCCGGATGTGTCTTGTGGAGGTCGTGGGCGGCCCACCCAAGCCTGCGGCGTCCTGCGCCATGCAGGTGCGTGACTTGCGTCCTGGCCCAGAGGGCCAGCCGCCTGTCGTCAAAACCAATTCGCCCATGGTTAAAAAGGCCCGCGAGGGCGTCATGGAATTCCTGCTGATCAACCACCCGCTGGATTGCCCGATCTGCGATCAGGGCGGCGAATGTGACCTTCAGGATCAGGCGATGGCCTACGGCGTTGACTTCAGCCGCTACCGCGAGCCGAAGCGCGCGACCGAAGATCTGGATCTGGGTCCATTGGTCGAAACCCATATGACGCGCTGCATTTCCTGCACCCGTTGTGTGCGTTTCACCACCGAGGTCGCGGGCATTCACCAGATGGGCCAGACCGGCCGCGGTGAAGACGCCGAGATTACAGCCTATCTGGGGCAGACGCTCGATTCGAACCTGCAGGGCAACATCATCGACTTGTGCCCCGTGGGGGCGCTGGTCTCGAAACCCTATGCTTTCACCGCGCGGCCGTGGGAACTGTCAAAGACCGAATCGATCGACGTGATGGATGCGCTCGGGTCGAACATCCGTGTGGATACCAAAGGCCGCGAAGTCATGCGCTTCTTGCCGCGCAACCATGATGGCGTGAACGAGGAATGGATTTCCGATAAAACCCGTTTCGTCTGGGATGGTCTGCGCCGCCAACGTCTGGACACGCCCTATATTCGTGAAAACGGAAAATTGCGCAAAGCTGACTGGCCCGAAGCATTGGCCGCTGCCGCTGCTGCGATGAAGGGTAAGAAAGTCGCCGGTCTGATCGGTGACCTTGCCTCGGTCGAGGCGACATATGCGTTGAAACAACTGATCGAAGGGCAGGGCGGCGTTGTCGAATGCCGGACCGATGGCGCGAAGCTGCCTGCGGGTAACCGGTCGGGCTATGTCGGGACCGCCACGGTCGAAGATCTGGATCACGCGCAAGCCGTGATGCTGATCGGCGCAAACCCCGCGGTGGAAGCACCGGTGCTGAACGCCCGTATCCGCAAGGCATGGACCCGCGGCGCGGATGTGGCGCTGATGGGCCCAGCGGTCGATCTGACCTACGATTACGATCATCTGGGCGACAGCCCGTCGCTGCTGAATGACCTGCTGAAAAAGGACCACGCCGACATCGCCGAGAAATCCTCGGTCATCGTTGTGGGCATGGGGGCCTTGGCGCGCGAAGACGGGGCAGAGGTTCTGGCCGCTGCCATGGCGCTGGCCGAGGCGACGCAATCCGGCTTTATGGTCTTGCACACTGCCGCATCCCGTGTGGGTGCGATGGATGTCGGTGCCGTTGCCGAAAATGGCATCAACGATGTGCTGGCCGCCGATGTGATCTATAACCTCGGGGCCGATGAGGGCGACATTCCTGCTGGCCCCTTCGTGATCTATCAAGGCTCGCACGGGGATCGCGGCGCGCACCGTGCCGATATCATCCTGCCCGGTGCCGCCTATACGGAAGAGGGCGGTTTGTTCGTCAATACCGAAGGCCGTCCGCAGCTTGCCGCGCGCGCCAGCTTTGCCCCCGGTCAGGCCAAGGAAAACTGGGCCATCCTGCGCGCGCTGAGTGCCGAGCTGGACGCCAAGCTGCCGTTCGATTCGCTTGCAGCATTGCGCAAGGCGCTGGTCGCTGATGTCCCGCATCTGGGAAATATCGATCAGGTCGCTGAAAACGCATGGCAGCCGGTGGCGCAGGGCAGCTTGGGCGACAGCCCGTTGCGCTTTGCGATTGCCGATTTCTACCTGTCCAACCCCATCGCCCGCGCCAGCCAGTTGATGGCAGAACTTTCGGCCAACGCCAAAGCCCGCCGCGAAAAACCACTGGCGGCGGAGTGAGGATTTTGGGGATGATGTTGCCTTTGGCTCTGGGTGCCTGCGAGACGCAAGCGCCCATGGCCGAAGATTTCATTCCCGAGTATCGCGGTGTTGAAACCAAACTGCTGGACGGGGATCTTGTCCAGTTCGACGTGGCGATGACCAAAGCGCAGTCATCCGAGAATGTAGCGGAATACGCGGAATGTGCCGCGGCGCGCTATACTTTGATCCGGGGCTTTGGTTTTGCCCGCCACGTGCGTACAAATGTTGAGATCGAGGGTGGTGTCTGGCACGCAGATGCTGTTTACACCATCTCGCCGAGCCTGCCTGCGGGCTTGAAGACAATAGATGCTGAAGTGACCGTGCAGAACTGCATGGAAAAAGGCATACCGACGGTGTGAGGACCTATGGCTGACTTCTTTTTCAACACCACGCTGGGGACGATCCTGCTGATTATTGGCCAGATTTTCCTTGTTGTGATTCCCCTGCTTCTTGCCCTTGCGTTCCTGATGTACGCTGACCGGAAAATCTGGGCGTCGGTACAGCTGCGCCGCGGCCCGAACGTTGTAGGCATCTACGGTCTGCTGCAATCCTTTGCGGATTTCGCGAAATACATCGTCAAAGAGGTGGTCGTGCCCGCCGGTGCTGACCGCGCCGTGTTCTTCATGGCCCCGATGGTCACATTGGTTATGGCGCTGGTTGCCTGGGCGGTGATCCCGTTCAACGACGGTTGGGTCCTGTCGAACATCAACGTCGCGATCCTTTATGTCTTCGCGGTCTCGTCGCTTGAAGTCTATGGCGTGATCATGGGCGGGTGGGCGTCAAACTCCAAATACCCGTTTCTGGGCTCGCTGCGCTCTGCCGCGCAGATGATCTCTTACGAGGTGTCGATCGGCCTGATCATCATCGGCGTCGTCATCAGCTCTGGCTCGTTGAACTTCGGGGACATCGTGCTGTCGCAAAGCGGCGACTACGGTCTGCTGAACTGGTACTGGCTACCGCACTTCCCGATGCTGATCCTGTTCTTCATCTCGGCGCTGGCCGAAACCAACCGCCCGCCGTTCGACCTTCCCGAAGCGGAATCGGAACTGGTTGCCGGGTATCAGGTCGAATATTCCTCCACGCCCTTCTTGCTGTTCATGATCGGTGAACTGGTCGCCGTGGTGCTGATGTGCGCGCTGATCTCGCTGATGTTCTTTGGCGGTTGGCTGTCGCCGATCCCGGGCCTGCCGGACGGCATCTTCTGGATGGTCGCCAAAATGGGGCTGGTGTTCTTCTTCTTCTCGTTGGTCAAGGCGATCACCCCGCGGTACCGCTATGACCAGCTGATGCGTCTGGGATGGAAAGTGTTCCTGCCGTTCAGCCTGTTCTGGGTTGTCTTCGTATCCTTCGCCGCGAAATTCGATTGGTTCTGGGGTATCTATGCCCGTTGGACAGTAGGGGGCTGATATGGCTAACACCGACTATACCCGTCACGCGAAATACTTCCTGCTGCAGGATTTCTATCAAGGCTTGAAGCTGGGCATTAAGTATATGTTCAAGCCCAAGGCGACGATCAACTACCCGCATGAAAAGGGCCCGCTGAGCCCTCGGTTCCGTGGGGAGCACGCCCTGCGCCGCTATCCCAACGGGGAAGAGCGTTGCATCGCGTGCAAACTGTGCGAAGCGGTGTGCCCGGCGCAGGCGATCACCATCGACGCGGAACCGCGCGATGATGGCAGCCGCCGCACCACGCGCTATGACATCGACATGACCAAATGCATTTATTGCGGTTTTTGTCAGGAAGCCTGCCCGGTTGACGCGATTGTCGAGGGGCCGAACTTTGAATTCTCGACCGAGACCCGCGAAGAGCTGTTCTACGACAAGGCCAAGCTGCTGGACAACGGCGAACGCTGGGAAGCTGAAATCGCGCGCAACCTCGAACTGGACGCGCCGTACCGATGACCGACAGCCAGAACCCTTTTGAAGAGATGATGCGTCAGATGCAGGATATGGCCAAGGCCTTTCCTGCAATGGATGCGTTTTCCCCCAAAGGGTTCGAGGCGATGATGGGCAAGATGCCCAAAGACATGATGGAAACGTTTTTTGGCAATACGATGAACCCCAACGGGTTGGATGCCAAAACACGGATGTTGCTGACGATTTCGGGGCTGACCATGCAGGGTGCCCAGAATGACGTGGCGCTGCGTCAGGCCGTGATCCACGCGGTAGAGGCAGGGGCCCACAAGCAGCAAGTGATAGAGACGATCGGGCAGATGGCGGTTTTCGCCGGCATCCCCGCCATGACCCGCGCAATGGAAATCGCGCAGGGTGTTTTGGATGACAAGGAAGGTGACGCATGAGCGTTTTCGCATTTTACCTCTTCGCGATCAGCGTGATCGCTGGCGGGCTGTTCACTGTGATCAGCCGCAACCCCGTGCATTCGGTGCTGTGGTTGATCCTGTCCTTCCTCAGCGCGGCGGGGCTTTTCGTGCTGCTCAACGCCGAATTCGTCGCGATGCTGCTGATCATCGTCTATGTCGGCGCGGTCGCGGTGCTGTTCCTGTTCGTTGTCATGATGCTTGATGTCGATTTCGCCGAGCTCAAGGCCGAAATGGCGCGCTATATGCCTCTAGCCCTGCTGATCGGTCTGGTGATCTTGATGCAATTCGTGATGGCGTTCGGCGCATGGGATGCGAACTCTGCCGCCGAAGGGCTGCGCACGCAGGTGATCACCGACGAGGTGCATAATACCGCTGCATTGGGCCTGATCCTTTATGATCAATACTTCCTGCTGTTCCAGCTGTCGGGTCTGATCCTGCTGGTCGCGATGATCGGGGCGATTGTGCTGACGCTGCGCCACCGTGCGGATGTGAAACGCCAGAACGTGGTCGATCAGATGATGCGTGATCCGAAGCTGGCGATGAAACTGAATGATGTGAAACCCGGGCAGGGCCTTTAAGCGGCCTGCCCAATCAAGGATGTGATCCATGTCACGTAATACAATTGTGGTGCTTGTCGTGGTTTTGATCGTGGTCGTGGGCGGCTACAGCATTTTCTAGATGCGACGGGATCGGGATGGAAACATCTCGCGACAAGAACTAAAGAACGCCTGAAACGGGCAAAAGAACCGAGGGACGACATGATCGGAATTGAACATTACCTGACAGTAGCGGCGACGCTGTTTGTCATTGGCATTTTCGGGCTATTCCTGAACCGCAAGAACATCATCATCATGTTGATGTCGATCGAGCTTATGCTCTTGGCGGTGAACATCAACTTTGTCGCCTTCTCCTATTATCTGGGTGATTTGGTGGGGCAGGTGTTCACGCTGTTCGTCCTGACCGTCGCTGCGGCAGAGGCCGCAATCGGGCTGGCCATTCTGGTCTGCTTCTTCCGCAATCGGGGTACGATCGCGGTTGAAGATGTCAACGTGATGAAGGGCTAAGATCATGGAAACGATCATTCTTTTCGCACCACTTGTCGGTGCATTGATCTGTGGTTTCGGCTGGAAGCTGATCGGGGAGAAGACCGGCCAATATGTGGCAACGGCTCTGCTGTTCCTCGCGGCACTGCTAAGCTGGATCGTGTTCCTTTCGTTTGACGGTGAAACACAGCACATCCAGATCCTGCGCTGGATTGAAAGCGGCAGCCTGTCGACCGATTGGGCGATCCGTCTCGACCGTCTGACCGCGATCATGCTGATCGTGATCACGACGGTCTCCAGCCTCGTGCACCTGTATTCCTTCGGCTACATGGCCCATGACGAGAATTTCTCGGACGCCGAACCCTATCGCGCCCGTTTCTTCGCCTATCTGTCGTTCTTCACCTTCGCGATGCTGATGCTGGTGACATCTGACAACCTTGTGCAGATGTTCTTTGGCTGGGAAGGCGTGGGCGTCGCATCCTATCTGTTGATCGGCTTCTACTATAAGAAGCCCTCGGCAAATGCGGCGGCGATCAAGGCGTTTGTGGTCAACCGTGTCGGTGACTTCGGCTTTTCCCTTGGTATCTTTGGCCTGTTCTATCTGACCAACTCGATCAAGTTCGACGATGTCTTCGCCGCAACCCCCGAGCTGGCGGAAACCACCGTTGGTTTCCTTTGGGCCGACTGGAACGCCGCGAACCTGATCGCGATCCTGCTGTTCATCGGTGCGATGGGTAAATCGGCGCAGCTCTTCCTGCACACATGGTTGCCCGACGCGATGGAAGGCCCGACGCCTGTGTCGGCGCTGATCCACGCCGCGACGATGGTGACGGCCGGTGTTTTCCTCGTCTGCCGCATGTCCCCGTTGATGGAGGTCGCCCCCGAGGCAATGACTTTCGTCACCTTCCTTGGGGCCACCACCGCCTTTGTCGCCGCGACAATCGGTCTGGTGCAGAACGACATCAAACGCGTCATCGCCTATTCGACCATGTCGCAGCTTGGGTATATGTTCGTGGCTGCTGGCGTTGGCATGTATTCTGCCGCGATGTTCCACCTGTTCACCCATGCGTTCTTCAAGGCGATGTTGTTCTTGGGGGCGGGGTCGGTGATCCACGCGATGCACCACGAGCAGGATATGCGTAACTATGGCGCGCTGCGTAAGAAAATCCCCTATACGTTCTGGGCGATGATGATCGGTACGCTGGCCATTACCGGTGTCGGTATTCCGTTGACGCATTTCGGCTTCGCGGGCTTCCTGTCCAAGGATGCGATCATCGAAAGCGCCTGGGGTGGCGGGTCCATGTATGGCTTCTGGATGCTGGTGATCGCGGCTGCGATGACAAGCTTCTACAGCTGGCGCCTGATGCTCCTGACCTTCTTTGGCAAGGCGCGCGGCGACAAGCATACCCATGACCACGCACATGAAAGCCCGATGGTCATGCTGGTGCCGCTTGGCGTGTTGAGCCTTGGCGCGATCTTTGCGGGTATGATCTGGTACAACAGCTTCTTTGGCCACGCCGAGGATGTGGGCGAGTTCTATGGCATCCCCATGGCCGAGATGGCCGCCGGGGGTGAAACCCATGTTGAGGGGGCGGAAGACAGCCACGCCGACGCAGGTGACCATGCTGAAGACGGCCACGGTGCCGATGCCGGTCACCACGGTCCCGCCTTCGCCGGTGCACCGGGCGAGGGGGCATTGTATATCGCACCCGACAACCACGTTCTGGACGACGCCCACGCCGCACCGGCATGGGTCAAGGTCAGCCCGTTTATCGCGATGGTCTTTGGCCTTGTGATGGCCCTGTGGTTCTACATCTGGAACCCGACCCTGCCGTCGCGTCTGGCGGCGAACCAACGGCCGCTTTATCTGTTCTTGCTGAACAAATGGTATTTCGACGAGCTGTATAACGTGATCTTCGTCAAACCCGCGATGGCCATCGGTCGCTTCTTCTGGAAGCGCGGGGACGGCAATGTGATCGACGGCACGCTGAACGGTGTCGCTATGGGGATCATCCCGTTCCTCACCCGACTGGCAGGGCGCGCGCAGTCCGGCTATATCTTTACCTACGCCTTTGCCATGGTGATCGGCATCGCGGTCCTTGTGACCTGGATGACGATGAGCGGGGGGGCACACTAATGGATCATCACTTGCTTTCCATCATTACCTTCATGCCCAGCTTTGCGGCGCTTATTCTGGCTGTGTTCCTGCGGGGCGATGACGCCGCAGCGGGGCGCAATGCAAAGTGGCTCGCACTGATCACGACGACGGTCACCTTCCTGATCTCGCTGTTCATCCTGTTCGACTTCGACCCGTCCAACACCGGGTTCCAGTTCGTCGACGAGGCGCAGTGGCTGATGGGCCTGAAATATCGCCTGGGCGTTGACGGGATTTCGATCCTTTTCGTGATGCTGACCACCTTTATGATGCCACTGGTCATTGCTGCCAGCTGGAACGTAGAGACGCGGGTCAAGGAATATATGATCGCCTTCCTGCTGCTGGAAACGCTGATGCTCGGCGTGTTCATGGCGCTGGATCTGGTGCTCTTCTACCTCTTCTTCGAAGCAGGTCTGATCCCGATGTTCCTGATCATCGGCATCTGGGGCGGGGCGAACCGCATTTACGCTTCGTTCAAGTTCTTCCTCTACACCTTCCTCGGATCCGTCCTGATGCTGGTGGCGATGGTGATGATGTACGCGGATGCCGGCACGACCTGTATTGGCGGATGCGAGGTCAGCTTGCTGACCCATACCTTTGCCTCCGACAGCTTCTCGATTGCGGGGATCACCGTGGTCGGCGGTTTGCAGACCATGATGTTCCTGGCGTTCTTTGCCAGCTTCGCGGTGAAAATGCCGATGTGGCCGGTGCACACATGGTTGCCGGACGCGCACGTTCAGGCCCCGACAGCCGGTTCCGTGGTGCTGGCGGCGATCCTGCTGAAAATGGGCGGCTACGGATTCTTGCGCTTCTCGGTGCCAATGTTCCCTGTGGGGGCAGATGTGATGGCCCCGCTGGTGCTGTGGATGTCGGCGATCGCGATTGTCTATACCTCGCTGGTGGCGCTGGTGCAGGAAGACATGAAAAAGCTCATCGCCTATTCCTCGGTCGCGCATATGGGTTTCGTGACCATGGGTATCTTTACCTTCAACCAGCAGGGGCTGGATGGCGCGATCTTCCAGATGATCAGCCACGGCTTCATCTCGGCTGCGTTGTTCCTCTGTGTCGGTGTGATCTATGACCGGATGCACACCCGCGAGATTGACGCCTATGGCGGTCTGGTGAACCGGATGCCTGCCTATGCGCTGGTGTTCATGTTCTTCACCATGGCCAACGTCGGTCTGCCGGGGACATCGGGCTTTGTCGGGGAATTCCTGACGCTGATGGGCACGTTCCAGGTGAACACCTGGGTCGCGGCGGTAGCCACCTCCGGGGTGATCTTCTCGGCGGCCTATGCGCTGTGGCTCTATCGCCGCGTGGTGATGGGCGATCTGATCAAGGAAAGCCTGCGCACCATCACGGACATGTCGCGCCGCGAACGCTGGATCTTTGCCCCGCTGGTGGCAATGACGTTGCTGTTGGGCGTCTACCCGGCGCTGGTGCTCGACATGATCGGGCCTTCGGTTGCCGCCCTTGTTGATAGCTATGATACGGCCCTGGAGGCGGCAGGTGCCGCTGTCCAGACGGCCTCAGAATAAAGGACCGCGCGATGATTTCCGCTGATCTGAATGTCATCCTGCCCGAAATCCTGCTGGCGCTTTTCGCGATCCTGGCACTGCTTGGGGCGGTTTACACCAATAAGGACGCCGCCGCGGGGGTGATCGTCTGGGCCACGGCAATCGTGATGACGCTGCTGGCGATCTGGATCGGTATGACCAGCGGTGGCACCACGCGCATCGCCTTCAACGGTCTGTTCGTCGAAGACAGCTTTGCCCGGTTTGCCAAAGTCACCATGCTGCTCAGCGCGGCGGCGGTGCTGGCGATGTCCGAAGCCTATATGAAAAAGCGCGGGCTACTGCGGTTTGAATACCCTGTGCTGATCGCGCTGAGCGTTGTCGGCATGATGATGATGGTCAGCGCAGGCGACCTGATGACCCTTTACATGGGCCTCGAGCTGCAATCGCTGGCGCTTTATGTCGTCGCGTCTTTGCGTCGTGACAGCGTGAAATCGACCGAAGCGGGTCTGAAGTATTTCGTTCTGGGCGCTTTGTCCTCTGGTTTGCTGCTGTACGGTGTGTCGCTGGTCTATGGCTACGCCGGCACCACGCAATTCGCGGGCGTCATGAGCCTTGCAAGCGCAGGGCAGACATCGATTGGCCTGTTGTTCGGGATCGTCTTTGTCGTCTCCGGTCTGGCGTTCAAGGTTTCGGCCGTGCCGTTCCACATGTGGACGCCTGATGTCTACGAAGGCGCACCGACGCCGGTTACAGCTTTCTTCGCCACAGCCCCCAAGGTTGCCGCGATGGCGCTGTTTGCCCGTGTGCTGCATGACGCCTTCGGCAATGCCGTCGCCGACTGGAGCCAGATCGTCGCGCTGCTGTCGGTTCTGTCCATGTTCCTTGGTGCCGTTGCCGCGATTGGTCAGACCAACATCAAACGCCTGATGGCCTATTCCTCGATCGCCCACATGGGCTATGCGCTGATCGGCCTTGCTGCGGGGACTGAACTGGGTGTCAAATCCATGCTGGTCTATCTGGCGATCTACGTGACCATGAACATCGGCACCTTCGCCTTCATCCTCGGGATGGAGAAAGACGGCCAGCCGGTGACCGATATCTCGGCGTTGAACATGTATTCCAAACGCGCGCCGGGTAAGGCGCTGGCGATGCTGGTGCTGCTGTTCTCGCTTGCTGGTGTGCCGCCGATGCTGGGCTTCTTCGCCAAGCTGGGTGTCTGGCAGGCGGGTGTGGATGCGGGGCTGGTCTGGCTGGTTGTTGCCAGTGCGGTCGCCTCGGCCATCGGTGCCTATTATTACCTGCGTATCGTTTTCCTGATGTATTTCGGAGCCGAAGGCGATGACCGTCTGGACGAAGGCAAAAGCAGCCTGCTGTCGGGGTTCGTTGTTGCCTCTGCCGTGATCATGGTCGTGGGTATCCTGAACATGTTTGGCGTCGAAACTGCTGCGATCTCTGCAGCGGCGACGCTGATCAACTGATCTGCCGGTGACATCGGTGAACAATGGCGCTTCCACCGCGGGAGCAACGGGGGCCAAGGCGCAAAACGCGTCTTGGCCCGATGGCTATGGGCGGCAGGTTTTCGATAGCGTCAATTCCACCCTGAGCGAGGCGGCACGCCAAGCGAGCGAGCTGACGGGGTCCACATGGATCCTCGCGCAGGAGCAGACCGCCGCACGCGGTCGGCGCGGTCGGTCCTGGGCCACGCCACGGGGCAATTTTGCCGCGACGCTGATGATGCGCCGGTCGGAAAGCCCCTCGACCGCGGCGCTGCGCAGCTTTGTCGCCTCGCTTGCCCTGCGCCGCGCCTTTGTCGCCACCACGCGGGACGAGGGGGCATTTACCCTGAAGTGGCCCAACGACGTGCTGCTGAACGGCGGTAAGGTTGCGGGCATCCTGCTGGAAAGCATCGGTGATTTTCTGGCTATCGGAATCGGGGTGAACCTTGCCCATGCGCCCGGTGCCGATCAGGTCGAGGCAGGGGCCCTGCGCCCCGTTTCCGTCGTGGCAGAGACCGGCAAGGTCGTCCCGCCCGAGGTCTTTTTGGATGCGCTGGCGGCGGAATATGCGCAGCTGGAAACCCAGTTCCAGACCTATGGTTTTGCCCCCATCCGTACCGCGTGGTTGTCCCATGCCGCGCGTTTGGGCGAAGAGATCGTCGCGCGCACCATGAAGGACGAAACCCGTGGTGTGTTCGAAGACGTGGATGCGCAAGGCAACCTGATCCTGCGCACCCCTAAAGGCCGTGTGCCCATCACTGCGGCGGATGTATTTTTCTAAGCGCGAGCGGAGGTATGTGCCATGCTGTTGGCGATTGACTGCGGAAACACCAATACAGTCTTTTCGATCTGGGACGGGGCGCGGTTCCTCGGGACGTGGCGGACCTCTACCGAATGGCAGCGTACCTCTGACCAATATTACGTCTGGCTCAGCACGTTGATGAAGTTTCAGGGCGTCGAGGCAGATATCACCGATGTCATCATCAGCTCGACCGTGCCGCGGGTGGTGTTCAACCTGCGCGTTCTGGCGGACCGCTATTTTGACACGCGGCCCATTGTGGTGGGCAAACCCGATTGCCTGCTGCCCGTGGATGTCCGCGTTGACGAAGGCACCGCCGTGGGGCCTGACCGTCTGGTCAACACGGTGGCGGGGCATGATCTTTATGGCGGTGATCTGATCATTGTCGATTTCGGCACGGCGACGACCTTTGACGTGGTCGATACGGACGGGGCCTATATCGGCGGGGTGATTGCCCCCGGTGTGAACCTGAGCCTTGAGGCATTGCATAACGCCGCCGCGGCCTTACCTCATGTAGACATCTCGAAACCACAGGCGGTGATTGGTACAAATACCGTCTCTTGCATACAATCGGGCATTTTTTGGGGTTATGTTGGCCTCGTCCGTGAGATATGTGCCCGAATAAAGGCTGAGCGCGGCCGCGAAATGCGCGTGATTGCCACAGGCGGGCTGGCCCCGCTCTTTCAACAGACAGTCGATCTGTTTGATGCATACCAAGATGATTTGACGATGCACGGCCTGACCGTGATTTATAACTATAACAAGGATACCGCTTAGTCATATGAGCAGCGAAAGATTGATCTATCTGCCCCTCGGTGGGGCAGGTGAAATTGGCATGAATGCCTATGTTTATGGATACGGGAAACCCGGTAAGGAGCGGCTGATTGTTGTCGACCTTGGCGTCGCCTTCCCCGACATGGACACAAGCCCCGGCGTGGATCTGATCATCCCCGATATCGCCTGGCTTGAAGAACGCCGCGACCAGATTGAGGCGATTTTCATCACCCACGCCCACGAAGACCACATCGGTGCCGTGGCCCATACCTATGACCGCCTGCGCGCGCCGATTTACACGCGGAAGTTCACCGCCAATATCGCCAAGCGCAAGATGGACGAATACGGCCACCCCGACGATGCGGTGACCACCGTGGCCCCTTGGCCCCAACAAACGACCGTAGGGCCGTTCAAAGTGGGTTTCCTGCCCATGTCCCACTCCATCCCTGAATCGTCGTCGCTGGTGATTGATGTCGCTGGTGATCGCCTGATCCACTCGGGCGACTTCAAGATCGACATGACACCCGGTGTTGGTGAACCCTACGACCCCGAACTTTGGGCCGATGTGTCCAAAGACGGCGTCAAGGCGCTGATCTGTGACAGTACCAACGTCTTCTCGCAGCATGCAGGCCGGTCCGAAGCGACCGTCGGGCCAGAGATTGAAAAGCTGCTCGGCACCGCGCAGGGTATGGTCGTCGCGACGACCTTTGCCTCTAACGTGGCGCGTGTGAAAACGCTGGCGGATGCAGGCGAACGGGCAGGGCGGTCGGTTGTGCTGCTGGGACGTGCGATGAAACGCATGGTCGAAGCCTCGCTTGAAACCGGCGTGATGAAGGACTTCCCCCCGGTCGTGAGCCCGGAAGAAGCCCGCGGCATCCCGCGCGAGAACCTGATGCTGCTGGTGACAGGCTCGCAAGGGGAGCGCCGTGCGGCGTCGGCACAGCTGGCACGCGGCAAATACATGGGGCTGGAAATGAAGGAAGGGGACATGTTCCTGTTCTCCTCCAAAACCATTCCCGGGAACGAACGTGGCGTGATCAAGGTGATCAACGCATTCTCCGAGATGGGCGTTGATATCGTCGACGACAGCTCGGGTCTGTATCACGTATCGGGCCACGCCAACCGTCCCGATCTGGAAACGCTGCATGACGTGGTCAAGCCGCAGATTCTGATCCCGATGCATGGTGAGCACCGCCATCTGCGTGAACACACCAAAATCGCCAACGCCAAGGGGATGAAGGGTGTTCTGGCCGTCAACGGCATGATGATCGACCTGTCGGGCAACGAGCCCAAGGTCGTTGAATATGTCGACAGCGGGCGGACCTACCTTGATGGCTCTACCCAGATTGGCGCGATGGACGGCGTTGTGCGCGACCGTATCCGCATGGCGCTGAACGGCCACGTCACCGTGACCGTCATCATGGACGAGAATGACGAAGCCTTGGGCGATCCTTGGGTCGATGCCATGGGTCTGCCAGAGCAAGGTCGGTCCAAGACATCGCTGGTTGACGTGCTGGAAGCCGATCTGGCCCAGTTCCTTGGCCGTGCAAACGCCAAGACCCTGCGCGACGACGACAAGCTGCACGATGGGTTGAAGCGCACTGTGCGTCAGTCCGCCAACGATGAGATCGGCAAAAAGCCCGAGGTTACCATCGTGGTCAGCCGCCTAAGCTAATACGCTCTCACGCTAAATAGAAAACGCCGCGCAGCCCCCTGCGCGGCGTTTTGCGTTTGTGGGGGAAGGGTGTGGCGCGTCGGGGCTGCTGCAAGGCAAAGCGGTAGCCACAAAGAAAAAGGCGCAGAGGATGCTCTGCGCCTTTAATCGTTTCTGTCAGTTGGTGCGCGGGGTTATTCGCGACGCTCGGCAAAGCTTAGGCCGATGAACTCGGGCGTGTGATCGCCCAGACCGACGACGCGGTTGTCGTTGCGGTTGTTCTGCTGACGGTTGTTGTCATTGCGGTTGTTATCACCGCGCCCGCCACGGCCACCGCGACGGTTGTTGGGTTTGTCGTCCTGAGCGGCGTCTGCCTTTTGGGCAGGGGCTTTATCTGCGGACTCCTTGGCTGGTTTGTCCGACTTTTTGTCTTGCGGCTTTGCATCAGATTTGGCGTCCGCTTTGGCATCGGGTTTGTCAGCCTTAGGGCTGTCCGCCTGCGCCGTCTCTGTCTGTTCAGCGTCAACCTTAGCCGCATCAGGCTTTTTGCGGCTGCGCGTGCGGGTACGTTTGGGCTTTTCAGATTTGGCCGCCTCATCGGATTTCGCAGCGGGGGCGTCGGCTGTCTTGGCCTCTGCCGCGGGGGCCGCTTTTGCCTCCGAACCGCCCAAGGGGTTGTCGAGGCGCGGGATTTCGCGCTGTACCAGACGTTCAACGTCTTCGAGGTTCTTTTCGTCCCGCGGGACGCAGATCATGATCGCCTTGCCATCACGTCCCGCGCGACCCGTGCGGCCGATCCGGTGCACGTAATCCTCGGCATGAGAGGGCACGTCGTAGTTATACACGTGGCTCACCGACGGCACATCAAGGCCGCGCGCGGCCACGTCAGAGGCAACAAGGAAGCGCAGATCGCCGTTGCGGAACCCTTCCAGTGTTTTGGTCCGCTGGCTTTGATCAAGATCCCCATGGATCGGAGCCGCGTCATAGCCGTATTTTTTCAACGACTTAGCGACCGTATCCACATCCATCTTGCGGTTGCAGAAGATGATCGCGTTGGTGCATTTGTCGCCTTCGGCGTCGATCAACGCGCGCAGCACTTTGCGTTTCTCCGTCGCTTCGCGGTCCTTGCGCGAGGCTTTGAACATCAGCACGCCTTGCTCGATATTCTCGCTCGTGGTGGCCTGACGGGCCACTTCGATACGCTCTGGCGCAGAGAGGAAGGTGTTCGTAATCCGCTCGATCTCGGGGGCCATCGTGGCCGAGAAGAACAGCGTCTGACGGGTAAAAGGCGTCATCTGGAAGATGCGTTCGATATCGGGGATGAACCCCATATCCAGCATCCGGTCGGCCTCGTCTACGACCATGATCTTGACGTCCGACAAGATCAGCTTGCCGCGCTCAAAGTGGTCGATCAGACGGCCGGGCGTGGCGATCAAAACGTCAACGCCCTTGTCGATCAGCTTGTCCTGCTCTCCGAACGACACACCGCCGATCAGCAGCGCTTTGGTCAGTTTCAGGTGCTTGGTATAGGTGTCGAAGTTCTCGGCCACCTGTGCCGCCAGTTCCCGCGTGGGGCACAGCACCAGACTGCGCGGCATCCGGGCGCGGGCGCGGCCACGGGCAAGCAGGGTGATCATGGGCAGGGTAAAGCTGGCAGTTTTGCCGGTGCCTGTTTGGGCGATTCCCAAGACATCCTTGCCTTCAAGGGCAGGGGGGATCGCGCCGGCCTGAATTGGCGTGGGGGTTTCATACCCGGCCTCATCAATGGCTTTCAGGACTTTAGGATTAAGGTTTAGATCAGAAAATTTTGTCATGTGTGTCCGATGATAGCGGACATACACTTGGCCCGCGGCAGCATTCATGTCGGCCCGCATGGCCCAAGGGGCGGAGGCTCTCCGCGACATGTTCTGCACCCATTAACAAAGACTCCCCGTCGCGTCAAATGGATGCGCTAAAGCCCTGTGAAACGGGGGAAATGTGTTGCCAGTTGGTCGGGCAGCGCCAGATCAACCTCGCGTAGCAGCCCATGGTCGCGCAGGCGGCTGCGCAATTCCGGTGTATCTGCGCAGACTTCGTCGAAAAACGCGCGCAACCCGTCCTCTCCGCTTTCGCTCTCTATCATCGAGAAAAGGTCGTTGAGCGACAGACCGCCTTGGTCATGGGGGCGGTTGGGTCGCAGTTCGGGGCGGTAGCTGCCCTTGGTGACGCGGTAGCGGTAAGCGGCGATCCAGTCGTCCCATGTTTTCGCATGGGCATGGGCCAGCGTGATGTCGGGCGGGGCGTCGTGACAGTCCAGCATCTCGCCCTTTTGAAAGACGTTGTGGATGCGCAGATGCATATTCGGCAGCCCCGTGCGGACAAATACCTTGCCCGCAAGATGGCTGAGAAACCCGCCCTTCAAATAAGCGCCATAGGTCGGATAAAGCTCTGCCACAATGCGCGCGCGGTCGGGGCCGGCGGGGATGAACCCCTTGAACGCGGTCGGATCGCCTGAAAGCTGCTCCATCGGGCGGATGCGGGTGGCGGGCGCAGCTTGCGGGATATCGGCCAGAATGTCAGCGATCGGGCGGCCTGCTACCAGATACTCGTCAGCGTCCATGTGGATCAGCCAGTCCACCTCGCGGCGGCGGTTGTAGGCATGGGTCGCATTTGCCGTCTGGCGTTGCTGGTGGGCGTCTGGCCGGTCACGTTTGCGCTGCTTCCAATAGCGCGCGTCGCAGGTGATGACACGGATCTTGGGATGGGCGTCCAGATGGGCAAAGGCCTCGTCGTTGGGCGCATCCAGATAGATGTAAAGCCGCTGCGCGCCCGCCGCCAGATGATAGGCGGCGAACTGCAATATGTCGCGCGTCGGTGCCAGAATGGTAGAGGCGATGCCCCATGTTACATCAGTCATGGGGCCAGTTTGCGGTGCGTCGGTCGGGCTGGCAAGCCCAAGTCAGACCATCATTTCCTTGGTCGCGGTCAGGCGCACATCGGGGTAATCGCGGTCCACACGGTCGATATCCCATTGCAGCCGCGTCAGGTAAACGATGTCGCCATCGTGGTCATGGGCGATATGCTGTTTGTTGGCTTCTGTAAACTTATCAACGGCTTGTCGGTCACCGTTCACCCAGCGAGCCGAGGTGAACTGCGATTGTTCGAACCGCACCGGCAGCCCGTATTCCAGCTCGATCCGGCTGGCGAGCACTTCGAACTGTAGCTGCCCGACGACGCCCACAACAAAGCCCGAGCCGATGGCGGGTTTAAAGACCTTCGCCGCACCTTCTTCGGCGAATTGCATCAGCGCTTTTTCAAGGTGTTTCGATTTCATCGGATCGCCCGCGCGCACGCCCTGCAACAGCTCTGGCGCGAAGGACGGGATGCCACTGACGCGGATCGCCTCGCCCTCGGTCAGGGTGTCACCGATGCGCAGCTGCCCGTGGTTGGGAATGCCGATGATGTCACCGGCCCATGCTTCCTCGGCCAGCTCGCGGTCGGCGGCAAGGAACATCACGGGGTTGGTGACAGACATGGTTTTCTTGGAGCGAACATGGGTCAGCTTCATGCCACGGGTAAAATGGCCCGACGCCAGACGGACAAAGGCCACGCGGTCGCGGTGCTTGGGGTCCATGTTCGCCTGAACCTTGAAGACAAATCCGGAAACCTTTGGTTCTTCAGGTAAAATCTGTCTTGGCTCTGCCGATTGAATTTGCGGTTCGGGGCCGTAGGTGGCGATGCCGTCCATCAGTTCCTTGACGCCAAAGCTGTTGATCGCAGAGCCGAACCAGATCGGTGTCAACGACCCTTCGGCCATCAGCGCCGCATCCAGCGGCGGCATCAGCTCGCGTACCATTTCAAGGTCTTCGCGCAGCTTCTCTAGCAGGGCGGCGGGCACGTGTTCGGCCAGTTTCGGGTCATCCAACCCTTCGATCGCAATGCTTTCGGCGACCTTGTTCCGGTCGGCACGATCCATCAGTTCAAGCCGGTCGCGCAGGATGTCGTAGCAGCCGATAAAGTCGCGACCCACGCCGATGGGCCAGCTTGCAGGGGTCACATCAATGGCAAGGTTTTCCTGAATTTCGTCGATGATCTCGAAGACATCGCGGCTTTCGCGGTCCATCTTGTTACAGAATGTCAGGATCGGCAGGTCGCGCATGCGGCAGACCTCGAACAGCTTTTGCGTCTGGCTTTCCACGCCTTTCGCGCCGTCAATTACCATCACGGCCGCGTCAACGGCGGTCAGCGTGCGGTAGGTATCTTCGGAAAAGTCAGAGTGGCCGGGCGTATCCACAAGGTTAAAGCGGAAATTCGTGCCCTTGTTCATGAAATCGAAGGACATGGCCGAGGCCGAGACAGAGATGCCGCGGTCTTTTTCCATCGCCATAAAGTCAGAGCGGGTGCGTCGCGCCTCGCCCTTGGCGCGGACCTGACCGGCCATCTGGATCGCCCCGCCGAACAGCAGGAATTTCTCTGTCAGCGTGGTTTTCCCCGCATCGGGGTGGGAAATGATCGCAAAGGTGCGACGCCGAGCGATTTCGGCAGGCAAAGCGGGGCGGTTTGAGGGGGTATCCAACATGGATTGGCATATATCCACGCCCGTACACACGCGCAAGTCTGCTTGGATCAGGCGGGTGGTGGCATTTTCTTGGGGGTCGGCGCGAAACTGCGGTATGATGGGGGCAGATGAAACCAGAGGGGGTGTGACAATGGAATTGAAAGAGATCGCAGATGCGTTGGTAAAAGGCTGCCGCGAGGGCCACGAGGTGGCGAACCTTGATCGGCTTTACGCGCAGGACGCCGTGTCGGTTGAAGGGATGGACCACGGAAACGGGCGCGAGACGCAGGGTCTTGAGGGCATCAAGGGCAAGCATGCGTGGTGGGACAGCGCGATGGAGGTGACGCGTCAGAATGTCAGCGACCCGATGTTCCACGGCGATGACCGTTTTGCCGTCATCTTTGATGTTGCGGCGCGCGAAAAAGACAGCGGCACCGAGATGGAGATGAAAGAGGTCGCCATCTACCACGTGGCCAATGGCAAGATCGTGCGCGAGGAATTCTTTGGCTGATCAGCGCATGCTGGCGCGGCGCAGCAGTTCTGCCGCGTCGGGGCGGTCCAGCAGCGGTTCCGACACATCAAGCCCCGCATGGGGCAGGTCGGAATGGCCGGGGATGACATCGCCCATGGCGTCCGACAGCTCTTGCGGCAGCACGCCTTTGGTGCGGCTGTCGATCAGCATGGATTCCGCCGCGATGCCTTCGGCATAGATGATCTGGTGCCCGTCAAACAGCAGTTGGAAATAGTCGACAAAGCCGCCGTCCTGCACCCGTACCGTATCGCCGTTGACCAGATGGCGGACCTTGACCAGCAGCTCTGACCGGCCGGCGCCCAGACGGTCTTCGCGTTGGTAGATGAACAGGCGGTGATCGGGGCTGACGATCAGGTCATTGTCGTTGTTCAATGTGCCCGCGTTGATGCAGATCGGGGCGAATTCGCCAACCGCGCGCACGGTGCTTTGTCCGATCCAGCGGATCGCCTGCACACCGTCATCGCGGGTCAGGACCTTGTCCCCGACGCAGAGCTCTTCGATCGGGCGCTGTTCACCGGTGGCCATGGTGATATGCGTGCCGCGGGTGAAGGACACGCAAGCCACCTGCGCGAACTTCTGGCGCATCGTCTCGGTGTCGATGCCAACCAGCCGGTATTCCACTTTCGACGACAGCGCGCTGAGCGGGATGAGATAGATCGCTTCGGCATGGCCGTCATCGGCCACTTCGACCAGCAGGATCGCATCGTTGATCTGCCCGTCAGGCGACATGAAGGTCAGTGCGCAATCCAGATGCAGGGCGGCCCCGCTGGTGCCGGTTTGCGTATCGGGCGCGATCGACAGGCTGCCATCCGGTGCCGTCTGGATCGACAGGCGCACTGGTTCCGCCCCGTAGGACAGCTCGTACACATCATCCAGCAACAGTTCCGAGGCAAAAGACAGCGTGTCGCCCATATTCGCACCATCCGTCGCCGTGAATTGCGTCGCACGAAAGACAGGGACGCTTTGCGGAGGGGAAGGGCGGGGCGAGGTCATGGGGCGGGCCTTTGCGCGCGAAAGGTGAATGATATCGGGGTCGGCAGTCACACAACTGCGGGTGGTTCTTGTGTCCTTGCCATAGGATTGTGTCCCATTCGGGTCAAGCCTTTGGCCTTTTGCTGGCATTGTCCGCGAAGACAGTGCTACGACTTGCGCGAACACTAACCGGGAGAGATCGCTATGGATCTGGGAATCAAGGGAAAACGCGCATTGATTTGCGCATCGTCAAAGGGCCTCGGCCTGGGCTGCGCAGAGGCGCTGGCCGAAGCGGGTGTGGATCTGGTGATGAACGCACGCGGTGCCGCTGATCTGGAAACAGCCGCCGAACGCATCCGTCAGGACTATGGCGTCGAGGTCACCACCATCGCCGCCGATATCGCCACGGACGAAGGCCAGAAGCTGGTGCTGGAGGCCGCGGGCCAGATCGACATTCTGGTCAATAACGCAGGCGGCCCCCCCCCCGGCATGTGGAGCGATTGGGACCGCGAGGATTTCATCAAGGCGCTCGATGCGAACATGCTGGCCCCCATTGCGATGATCAAGGCGCTGGTGCCCGCGATGATGGACCGTGGCTGGGGCCGCGTCGTCAACATCACCTCGCAATCTGTGCGCGCGCCAATCGGCGTTCTGGGGCTCAGTAACTCCGCCCGTACCGGTCTGACCGGCTATGTCGCGGGCACCTCGCGTCAGGTCGCGGGCAAGGGTGTCACGATCAACAACCTGCTGCCCGGCATCCACGCCACCGACCGCGCCGATGCGCTGGATGGCGGTGTCGTCAAACAAAAGGGCATCACGCTGGAAGAGGCCCGCACCGAGCGCGCATCGACAATTCCAGCAGGGCGCTATGGCACGCGGCATGAATTCGGCGCGGCCTGTGCTTTCCTGTGCTCGCAACACGCGGGATTCATCGTCGGGCAGAACTTGCTGCTGGACGGCGGGGCGACCAATATCACGATGTAAGGGCGAGGGGCGGGCGCTGCGTGCGATGCCGTCGCGGCACGCGCGCCTACCTGACACATTTCATCACGTTTACGACAGACCGCCGCGCAACAGATAGCGCGGCGGTTTTTGCTAGGCTACCCATGGACGTTACTGTCCCTTTCAAAGGTATTCCCAGATGTCCCCCATTGTTCTGTTTGTCCTCTTCGGTGCCATCATCGCCGCAAGTCTGCTGGCCGCACCGCGCCGCGCCTCGGTCGAGGGGTTCTTTGGCGGGATGACGGCCCAAGGCGGCGCGCCGGGGCTTTGGACGCTGGTGCTCAGCCAGGTCACCACATGGATTTTCGCGCGCAGCCTGATGAACGCGGCGATCCTGGGATATTATTACGGCATCGCGGGCACGCTGGCCTATGCGGCCTATTACGGGTCTTTCCTGACCGGGGGCTTTATCGTCGGGCGTCTGCGCCAGAACGGTGCCATGTCGGTGCAGGATTGGCTGGGCGCGCGCTTTGGCGGGGCGGGCAATGCCTGCTATAATCTGGTCATCGCGCTGCGGCTCTTGTCCGAGGTGTTTGCCAATCTGCTGGTGGTGGGGCTGATCTTTAACGCCGTGCTGGCGGGTAGCGGCACGCCTGCGATCCTGATCGTGGCGCTCGTGGGGCTGGGCTATTCCGCTTGGGGCGGGCTCAGTGCTGCGCTGCGCACCGATGTGGTGCAGATGGTCGTGTTCCTCGTGGTTTTCGGTGTCGCCTTTGTGGCGCTGGTCGTGTCGCCCGGCTTTGATCTGGGGGCGGTTGTCACGGCACCGGGAACAGCAGGGGCCTATAACGGCTGGGTCTTGCTGGCCGTGGCGCTGTTGCAGGTGTTTTCCTACCCCGCGCATGATCCGGTGATGATGGACCGCGGCTTTATCGCCGACCCGGAGGTGACGCGCCGGTCCTTTCTGCATGCCTTCTGGATCTCGACCCTGTGTATCATCGGCTTCGGGTTCTTCGGCATTCAGGCGAGCCTTGTCGGTGCGGCCTACGAGGGCGAGCTGATCGGCACCTGGGCCACAATGTTTCCTGCGTGGGTGTTTGTGGCGCTGATGATTTCGCTGCTGGTCTCGGCGCTGAGCACGCTGGATTCCGCGCTCTCTTCTGCCGCGCGTCTGGTGGTCGAAGAGCTGAAGCTCGCACCGCGTAGCCTGAACGGCGGGCGGATTGTGATGTTGGGCTTTATGGCCGCGGGCACGGTGCTGACGCTCTGGGGCAATGCGACGCTGTTCGATGCGGTGGCCGTGTCGGGTACTGCGTCGATGTTCCTGACGCCGGTGCTGGTGGTCGGGCTGGTGATGCAGCGGCAGATCGCCCTATGGGCCTATCTGGCAGCCTTCGGGGCGGCGATGATCGGGGCCTTTGCCTATTTTGCCCGTGCGTGGCCCGCCTTTGCCGCGGTGCTGCCAGAGGGGCATAAATACGAACAGCTTTTGGTGATTTGTGTGGTCGTTCTGGTCGCAGGCTTCGCGGCGGTGCTTGCGGGCGCGCGGCGGGGCTGATAGCGGTCGATCCCGAGCGAATTGATCGGATTAGACTGCGCCCATGACTGAAGTGACTGACGTGCACCCGAGACTGGAAATCAAGAACCTGCAGCGCGCCTATGGCGGGCGGGCCGTCGTGGATGATGTCAGCCTGAAAATCATGCCGGGGCAGGTGACCTGTCTGCTGGGGCCATCGGGCTGCGGCAAGTCGACCACCCTGCGGATGATCGCCGGCGTCGAGATGCAGGACAGCGGTACGATCCACGTTGATGGCAAGCTGATCTGTGACACGGTTTTCCGCGTGCCCCCCGAACGGCGCGAGATCGGGTTGATGTTTCAGGATTTCGCGCTGTTTCCGCATCTTAGCGTGGCCGACAACGTGGGCTTTGGCTTGAAAACCGGCACCAAGGCCGAACGCCGCGCCCGTATCGAGGAACTGCTTGAACGTGTGGACCTGCTGCGATTCATCGACGGCTATCCGCATCAACTGTCAGGGGGCGAACAACAGCGCGTGGCGCTGGCGCGTGCCTTGGCCCCGCGGCCCAAGATCATGCTGATGGACGAGCCCTTCTCGGGTCTTGATAACCGGCTGCGCGATGACATCCGGGACGAGACTTTGGGCATCCTGAAAGAGGAAGGTACCGCCGTCTTGCTGGTCACCCACGAGCCCGAGGAAGCCATGCGCATGGCAGACGAGATCGCCTTGATGCGCGATGGCAGGATCGTGCAGCAGGGGGCCCCCTATAACGTGTATACGCGTCCCGTCGACCGCGCGTCGGTGGCGTTTTTCTCGGACGCGAATGTGTTGCGGGCCGAGGTGTCTGGGGCGCTTGCGCATACGGTCTTTGGCCGGTTTCTGGCCCCCGGCGTGCCGGACGGGACGCAGGTGGATATCGTGTTCCGCCCCCAGCATTTGCGCATCGACTTTGATCGAGCGGGCAAGGGGCCGTTGCCAACCTCGACCGATGGCACCGCAGCCCGCGCCGTTGTTGCGCGTGCGCGTTTCATGGGGAATGAGAAGTCTCGTGGAATTTGTCATGGACCATGACGGCAGCACCCTGCGCGCCACCGTGCCCAATGTCTTCTTGCCGCAGCCCGGAGCCGTCATGTGGCTGACTGTCCGCCGCGATCGTTGTTTTGTCTTTCCGGTGCATGCGGCAGGGTAGACCGCTGGCGGCTGCCCCTGTGGCACCGCGGGATGCCTTCGGCGAGGATTTAATCCATTTGGAAGGCGGGCGGCGCGGTGAATAGCGCGGGCAGCGGGTGTGTCGCCTCGATCAGGTCAAGCCGCAGGGTGGTATTTTGCCCTTTGGTTTCATCCCAACCTGACAGGGTCCAACTGCGCGCGGCATGGCTGAGCCTGTGGGGGTGGAGCACCAGCGTATCGAGCGAGCCATCGTCGGCGTTATAGACGATCCTGAGTTTCTGGCGCGCGCGGATTGCGGCGCGCAGCACGGGCAGATGCCCCAACCCCCGCGCGGCATTGGCGAAAGGGTGTTCGATGCGCTGCCAGTCCTGCGTTGCGGGCTGTGCGGTCTCGGGCAAGGCCGCATCGATTTTTTGCGCCAGAGAGGTCGCGGCGGCCTGTAGGTCGGGGTCGGTTGTTTCAAGCACAACGGCGAGGGCGAGTTGAAGCGCCTCAATCTCTTCGGGGGAGAGGGATAGCGGCGGCAGCACCGTCGCCGGTGTCAGCCGGTAGCCTGCGCCACGGGTGCCGGTGATCGCAACGCCCGACGCCTGCAGCCGCGCGATGTCGCGGTAGAGCGTGCGCAATGACACGCCCGCCGCCTGCGCCATATCCTCGGCCCGGTGAAGCTGGTGGTCGCCCAAGAGGGAGAGCAGGGAAAACAATCGGTCGCTGCGGCGCATGGTTTCTGTTTGCCACGCAGGGGGGCAGGGCGCAAGACAACTGCCAAAAAACTGTCAGGAGTGTTGGGGCGGTCGTCGGAGGGCGTAAATTTTGCGGGGCCACGCGGCGGGGGAAACGCTTTGGCCCTTCAAGCTGCCAGAGCAGGGGCCTAAAAAGAGACAGAGTTTACCGGCGGGGGCAGTCCCTCTGCCTCACATTCGGATTATGGAGTTGAGACTATGTTGAACAATATCGGCCTTCCGGGTCTTTTGCTGATTGCCGTTGTGGTGCTGGTCCTGTTCGGGCGCGGCAAGATTTCCAGCCTGATGGGCGAAGTCGGCAAGGGCATCACCAGCTTTAAGAAAGGCATCAGCGAAGGCGAAGATGATGTGAAAAACGGCGACAAGGACACTGCCGAGCTGAGCGATGACACCGTTGTTGTCACCGACACGAAGACCGACAAGGACCGGGTGTAAGCTCTCATGTTTGATATGGGGTGGTCAGAGCTGTTGGTCGTTGGCGTTGTCGCGCTGATTGTGGTGGGTCCCAAGGACCTGCCCGTGCTGTTTCGCAAGGTCGGCCAGTTTGTGGGCAAGGCCAAGGGGATGGCGCGCGAGTTCAGCAATGCGATGAATGATGCCGCCGATGACACGGGCATGCGCGAGATGTCGTCCAGTTTGAACAAGACGTTGAAAACCGCGACGAACCCGCTGGGATCGGCGATGGACGAAGTGAAATCAGCGACCAAATCCCTGTCCAAATTCGACCCCGAAAGCGAGACGGGCAAACTGGCCTCGCAGCGGGCCGAGGATGTCAAGAAGATCCAGGCCGCCACCGCCCGTGCCGGTGCCGAGCGCAAGCAGCGTGAAGCTACCGAAGCGCTGGCACAGGCCGACGCCGCAGAGGCCAAACTGGCGACACCCGCCGCCGCGCCGCAGATCGAGAAGCCGGCGACGAAAGCTCCTGCCAAGAAAGCGCCAGCCAAGAAGGCAGCTGCCGCCAAAGCGCCAGCCAAAGCCACGCCCGCGAAAAAGCCTGCCGCCAAGAAACCTGCCGCAGCGAAACCTGTGGCCAAGAAAGCCGCGCCCAAAGCGCCAGCGGCCAAAAAGAGTGACACATGAGTGCATCAGACGATATTGACGACAGCGCCGCCCCGCTGATCGAGCATCTGGCCGAGCTGCGCACGCGGCTGATCCATTCGGTGATCGCCTTTATCATCGGCATGGTGATCTGTTTTACCGTTTGGAATCCGATCTTTAACTTCCTGACAAATCCTTTGTGTTCGGCTATGGCCGAGCGCGGGCAGGAAGACTGCGGGTTGATCCTGATCAAGCTGCAAGAGGGCTTTTTCGTCGCCATCTCTATCTCTTTGCTGGGCGGGCTGGTTTTGGGCTTTCCCTATATCAGCTACCAGCTGTGGCGCTTTGTGGCGCCGGGCCTTTACAAGAACGAGAAGGGCGCGTTTCTGCCCTTCCTGATCTCGAGCCCGCTGATGTTCTTTTTGGGCGCGTCCTTTGCCTTTTATGTCGTGACGCCGCTGGCTTTCGATTTCTTCCTTGGGTTCCAGCAGGCGGGGACGCTTGTCGGCGAGGGGACGGATAACGCAGGCGGGATCGCGGCCATCGCGTTCCAGGGGTCGGCTCAGGAGTATCTGAGCCTGACGATCAAGTTCATCGTGGCCTTTGGCCTGTGCTTTCAGCTGCCCGTATTGCTGACCCTGATGGGTAAGGCCGGACTGGTCAGCGCCGAAGGGCTTGGCAACGTGCGCAAATATGCGGTGGTTGGTATCCTGGTGCTGGCCGCACTTGTCACGCCGCCGGATGTGATCACCCAAGGGATCCTGTTTGTTGTGGTCTACGGGCTTTACGAAATCTCTATCTTTCTTGTAGGGCGGGTTGAACGCAAACGAGAAGAGCAGCTGCGCGCAGACGGGTATTATGACGACGAATATGATGACCCGATCCTCGCAGAGTTCGAAGAGGATGAGGACGACCTGAAGTGAACCGTGACCCGATGGACCGTATTGCAGCGGCGTTGGAGAGGATGTCTCCTCCGCCGCTGAAAACCCCGGATTTTGATGTAGCGGGGGCCTTTGTCTGGCAGACAGGGCCGGACCATCTGGCACCGGTCGAAACGGTCAGCAAGGTTGATCTATCGCTGCTGGTCGGGGTGGATCGTGCGCGCGACACGTTGCTGGCCAACACGATGCAATTCGCCGCCGGTCTGCCCGCCAACAACGCCCTGCTGTGGGGCGCGCGCGGGATGGGCAAGTCGAGCCTTGTGAAAGCCGTGCACGCCCATGTCCGAGAGACGCACGAACGTCTGCGCATCGTGGAACTGCAACGCGAAGACCTGCCATCGGTGGGCCGTTTGCTGAGCCTGCTGCGCGGTGCGCGGCAACGGTTTATCCTGTATTGCGATGATCTGAGCTTTGGTCATGATGACGCGCATTACAAATCGCTGAAGGCGGTGCTGGATGGCGGGATCGAGGGGCGGCCAGAGAATGTCGTGCTTTATGCCACGTCGAACCGGCGTCATCTGATGCCCCGTGACATGATCGAGAACGAACGTGGCTCTGCCATCAATCCGGCCGAGGCGGTCGAAGAGAAAGTATCGCTGTCGGATCGCTTCGGGCTGTGGCTGGGCTTCCATCCCTGCGACCAGAAACAGTATCTGGATATGATCCGCGGTTATTGCGATGCTTACGGGGTCGAGATTGACGCCAAGACCCTGCACGCCGAGGCGATCGAATGGCAAGCGACCCGTGGCGCGCGGTCGGGCCGTGTGGCGTGGCAGTATTTCGTTGATCTGGCAGGGCGGCGCGGCGTCGCGCTTTAAGCGATAAGCGACCTTCGCAAAAGCAAGCGGCCCCGAATAGGGGCCGCATGTTAAAGCTGTTCCGTTTTCCAGTTGGCTTAGTTCAGGTAGGGCGTCGGATCGACGCTATCAAAGCCTTTGCGCACCTCGAAGTGAACGAATGAATCATCGCCCGGGCGCAGTTTGGCGATGCTCGCCCCTTTAGAGACGCTATCCCCTTTGGCGACCGACACATTGGCGACATTGGCATATACGGTCAGCAGGTTGTCAGGGTGGCGGATCACGACAATCGGCACGCCCTCGGCGCTTTTGGTGATCGCGGCGACGGTGCCGCTATCGGCGGCTTTGACCGCAGCGCCCGGTGTGCCCTTGATGTTGATGCCCTCGTTCTTGCCCTTGGAGTAGGCGCGGATGATGCTGCCCTGTACCGGGGGCGACATGCGGCCGGAAGAGGCGGGTTGCGTCGTCTTGCCCACATCGGCGACAGGCTTGGCTGCGGCGGGTTCGGGCTTTGGCGCGGCGGGCTTTTCGTCCACGGGCGGTAGCGGTTTCGCGGCGCTTGGCGGGGTCGGCGTTGGCGATCCGGTGCCGGGCAAGCTGGTCGTTGTCGGCGCGGTGGCCGTCGCGGCGGCTGGCACTGCAGCGCTGCGTTTCGGGGCGGCCTGCTGCGCCACGGGGATCAGCAGGAACTGCCCTTCGCGGACAGAGAAATCAGCGCCAAGCCCGTTCCATTCGGCCAGCGTTTCGACCGGCACGGCATAGAGACGCGCGATGGTATAGGCGGTTTCCCCACGTTCCACCTTGTGGCGCACAGGCTCGATCCCGGTCTGTTTCGCGGGGTTCTCGCGGGTGGTGGTCTGCGCCGAGGGCAGGGTGGTGGTCTGCACGCCGGGGGTGGCGGGCGCCCGGTTGATCGCGCCGCCTGCGATGGTCTGGATATCGACCGCTGCAGTGGTGATCGGACCGGTGCCCGACGCGCCAGTCGCGGGAGAGGGTTCGGCCACGCGGGTCGGTAGGGCGATGATCTCTCCCTTGCGGAGGGGGACAGTGGGGTCGATGCCGTTGTAGCGCGACAGGCTGCCCACATCGGCACCCACGCGGGTGGCCACGTCAGACAGCGTATCGCCACGCCGCGCCACGGCGACCTGATAGTTGGGGTAGGAAATCACGCCGCGGTTGTCCGGTGCGGGGCGTTCATCCAGCGGGCCGGTGGCTGCGTGGGCGGTGGTGAAACCGTCGCCAAAGCCGCCGCGCAAATCCATATCAAGGGGCTGTTCACAAGCGGCGAGCAAAAGCGCAGAGCTGCCCGCCAGTACCGTCAGCCTGAGGGTACGGGTCACGTTTGGTTGGGTCATCTGCTCGTCCTCGTCTTCGGTGCCGTCAGCGCCTTGGGTCCCCGTTCGGGCGGAGTTCCCCTTGCTATACTGCATTTAGCCGTCTTTTCCCAGCCCTTCAAGCAAGGGAACAAAGCGGACCTTGCGCAGCTCGTCATATTCCAGCCCGGTCTCGGTTTTGCGTACACGTATGAGGTGTTGAACCGTGTCCGACTGGCCCACGGGCACGACCATGATGCCGCCCACCTTGAGCTGGGCCAGAAGCGGGCCGGGGGGGTCTTCGGCGGCGGCGGTCACGATGATCCGGTCAAAGGGGGCCTGTTCGGGCAGGCCAAAGCTGCCGTCGCCTATGATCGCCGTGATGTTGGACAGGGCCAGATCCTCGAAGATCTGGCGGGCCTCTACCACCAGTCTGCGGTGGCGGTCGATGGTATAGACGCGCCGCGCTAGTTTGCTGAGGATCGCGGCCTGATAGCCTGATCCGGTCCCCACCTCGAGCACTTTGTCACGCGACGACACATCCAGCGCCTGCGTCATCAGCGCCACAACCGAAGGCTGGCTGATGGTCTGACCGCAGGCGATCGGCAGGGGCATGTCCTCGTAGGCGCGGGACGCAAAGAGGCCGCGGATGAAGGGACCACGGTCGATCTGCTCCATTGCGTTCAGGACACGCGCATCGGTGACGCCCTTAGAACGGAGTGCGTAAAGAAACTGCATCTTGCGTGTCGCGTCTGTGATGTCTTCTTCGTCGTTCATGTATTGATGGCTTTTAGCGCGTCAAATGTATCATGAGCGGTGAGGTCGGCGCGCATGGGCGTGACCGAGATATAGCCGTCAAGGTTCAGCGCCGCGTCGGTGCCGTCGTCCGTCGGGATCTGCTGGTCCGCGCCCTTGATCCACAAGAACCGCCGCCCCGAGGGCGACAGCTGCGGGATCGTGGAAAAGCTGGTATCGCGGCGCATCCCCTGGGGGGCCAAACGGATGCCCTGAACCTCTGCCGCTGCGACGGGCGGAAAATTCACGTTATAGAACAGACGGTAGCCATCCCCATGCGCCGGTGTCGCATCCAGAATACGGCGGATCACATCGGCCCCGTGGCCGGCGGCGGCCTCGAACGGATCATCCAGATCACGGTTGGCAGGGCCGTAATATTGCGACAGGGCCACGGCGGGGATGCCTTGCAGCGCCGCCTCCATCGCGCCACCGATCGTGCCGGAATAGAGCGTGTTTTCCGCCGCGTTGTTGCCGCGGTTCACACCCGACAGCACCAGATCAGGGCGGGCATCCAGCATACAGTCATGCAGTGCCGCCATCACACAATCGGCCGGGCTGCCCTCGACCGAAAAGCGCCGGTCGCTGACCTTTTCGACCATCATCGGCTTGGTGTAGCTGATGCAATGCCCGACGCCGGATTGTTCATAGGCGGGGGCCACGGTCCAGACCTCGCCATCGGGTCCGGCCAGGTCGGTGGCAATGCCCTGCAGGGTCTTCAGACCCGGAGCGTGAATACCGTCGTCGTTGGTGATCAGAATGCGCATAAATTCCCCTTTGCGCCTTGATAGGCGACGGGGCGCGGCGCGGCAAGGCAGGAGCCTTCACCGCATCATGTTTTAAGGCTGGGAAACAGCCAGTTGCGCCAGAATTTCAGCGGCTTGCGACTGTGGCGTGTTCAGCGCCTCACGATCTTCACCGGGGTGGAAACGCGCGCGTGTCGCGGTTGGCATGGGGGCGGGGGTCATGATGTGGACGCGCGGGCCGATTGCCACGGCTTCGGACTGCCAGCTTTTGGCCAGCGCGATCTGTGCGGCCTTGGTGGCCCCGTAGCTGCCAAAGAACTTGGTCGCCACGACCGGATCGTCAAAGAATACGGCCTGACCCGATTGCCCCAGCAGCGGTGCCACATAGGTGATCAGGGTCGAGGTGGCGGTGACGTTACAGGCGACAGATTTGGCCATGTCTTTGGCGTCGATGTGATCGGTTGGGGCCAAGGGGGCGGCATGGACAGCGGTGTGCAGCCAAAGATCAAGGCTGCCCCAGCGGTCATAGATGCCACGGCACAGGGTCGCCATCGCATCGGCATTGGTGATGTCCATCGGGGCCAATGTCGCGCTGCCGCCGCGGGACTGGATGCGGTCGTCCAGCTCTTCCAGGGCACCGGTGGTTTTGGCGACTGCAATGATGTGATGCGTGTCGCAAAGTGCTTCGGCCAGGGCGGCACCAAGACCGCGGGACGCGCCAGTGATAAGAGCTGTTTTTGTCATGGGGTGGCTTTGCCTGAGCCACCGCGCCCCGTCAAGAGGGGCGCGGCACCCGTGGTCATGTCGCGGGGCGTTTCACCCTTTGGGAAGTTTGAGCGTCACCGTGCGCCCGCGCTGCGCCAGAACCACGCTGTCGTCGCCAATGGCGGCGACGATGCCGTCGCTGATCTTGTCGTTCAATGTCACGCGGTGGATGCGTCCGCGGCCATCGCGGATCAACGCGCCGGGGTCGGTCAGGCTGCCGAAGGTCCCAATCAGGGCGAGCTTGGGCAGGGACGCCTGCTGCGTTGCCAGATTAAGTGTTTTCTGCGGGGTCGGAGTGCCTTTTTCGTCAGTCGACATGGGTGCCTCTTGCTGCGCTTAGGGGGGCAAAGAATGGTTAGACCGAGGGGCTAACAAAGCTGCCTGACAGCCGAAAGAGGGCGCGGGGGAAGCTGGCAAAGACTGGCTTGCACGTCGGCAAAGCTTTGCCAGCGGCACGGGGGTGCGAAATAGCAAAAGGGCGGGCGAGGGGTTGAACCCTGCGCCCGCCCTTGCGGAACTTGTCGCGAAGCGGCGGCTTTATTCGGCGGCTGGCTTCATCTCGAACCCTTGGTTGATCTGGTCGGCAGGGGTGACGGGGTAATCGCCCGAGAAGCAGGCATCGCAGTACTGAGGGCACTTGTTGTTGCGGCCCTTCTGCCTCGCCCACGGCGCGGTAAAGCCCGTCGAGCGAAATGAACTTGAGGCTATCCACTTGCAAATGCTCGCGCATTTCCTCTTCCGACATGGTGGCCGCCAGCAGCTTTTCACGTTGCGGCGTGTCCACACCGTAGAAACAGGGCCACGCGGTGGGGGGCGAAGCAATGCGGAAGTGGACCTCTTTCGCGCCGGCATCAAGGATCATCTCTTTGATCTTGCGGCTGGTGGTGCCACGCACAACCGAATCGTCGACCAGAATGACCCGCTTGCCCTTGATCAGCGCGCGGTTCACGTTGAGCTTTAGCCGCACGCCCATGTTGCGGATCTGCTCGGTCGGTTCGATGAAGGTCCGGCCCATGTACTGGTTGCGGATAATCCCCATCGCATAGGGAATACCCGATTCGAGGCTGAAACCGATGGCCGCAGGCGTGCCGCTGTCGGGGACGGGGCAGACAAGATCCGCCTCCACCGGCGATTCCTTTGCCAGCTCGCGCCCGATGGCTTCGCGGGTTTCATAGACCGAACGACCGCCAAGGATGCTGTCGGGGCGGCTGAAATAGACGTGTTCAAAGATACAGAAACGCGATGCGACACGGCGGAAGGGGAAATGGCTTTCGACGCCCGAAGGGGTGATTACGACCATCTCGCCGGGCTCGATCTCGCGGACGAATTCGGCGCCGATGATGTCCAGCGCGCAGGTCTCGGAGCTGAGCGCCCAACCGTCGCCAAGCTTGCCCAGAACCAGCGGGCGCACGCCCAAAGGATCGCGCACGCCGATCAGCTTGGTGCGGGTCATCGCCACGACCGAAAACGCGCCTTCGACACGGCGCAGCGCGTCTTCCATGCGTTCGGGAATGTTGCGTTGCAGGGACCGCGCCATCAGGTGGATGATACATTCGCTGTCAGACGAGGACTGGAAGATCGACCCGCGTTCAATCAGCTCGCGGCGCAGGGCGTTGGCGTTGGTGATATTGCCATTATGGGCAATCGCGGCACCGCCCATGGCGAATTCACCAAAGAAGGGCTGCACATCGCGGATCGCTGTCGGGCCTTTGTGACCAGAGGTCGAATAACGGACATGCCCGATAGACAGTTCGCCGGGCAGTGTCTCCATCACCTTTTGCGAGGTAAAGTTGTCGCGCACATAGCCGAAGCGGCGGGCGGACTGGAAACCGGCAGCGGGGTCATAGCTGACGATCCCGCCGGCTTCCTGACCACGGTGCTGCAACGCGTGCAGGCCGAGGGCCACAAAGTTCGAGGCGTCTGCAACGCCGATCACGCCGAACACCCCGCATTCTTCTTTGAGTTTATCCCCGTCATCTGCATCACGCAGATAGGAGGAATTAAACGGGTGTGCGGGGGGCATGATCTTGGACAACGGGGCAACTCCGAATCCGATGAAGGGATAGGGGCTATGTAGGACTTTGGGCGGGCCTTGTCACCCCGCCGTTACATTTTGCCCCCGCATATGCTGCGATGCAACATATGGCAGAAATGCAAACGCCCCCGAAAACGGGGGCGCATGTTTAACTTTTGGCAGCCTCAGTGGCGATTAGGCACCGCAGGCCCCAACCAACGCTTCGTAGCGGGTGGTGATCCAGCCCAATGCGGCTTCTGGGTTCTGCTCTTCGATCTGGCCGGTAAAGCGCCCGAAGACCTGTGCCGACCGGCTTTCGTCCACCATGGTGAAGGTCTGGCCGGTGATCACGGTGTCATAGACAAAGAACGCGATGGCAACCAAGAGGATGCCGCGCGCCACGCCGAAAAGAAACCCGAGCCCCTGATCCAGACCACCCAGAACAGAGCGCTGCACCAGCGACGAAAACAACGGGGTGAACAGCGAGACCACAATCAGCGCGATGGCAAAGACGATGGCAAACGCCCCGATGATCGATAGTTCACAACTGTCGGCAAGGAATTCGCCCACAACAGGGATCTCTGACACCAGCGGTTCAACCTGCGGCGCAAAAAGAAACGCAAGGATCGCGGCGGCAATCCAGCCCACGATGGCCATAAATTCGCGTACAAGCCCGCGGCCATAAGCCAGCAAAGCCGACAGAACGATGACAAGCGCCACAACCCCGTCAATGATGGTAAAACCTTCCATGGTCGTCTTGCCTTCCTTGAAGGGGCGGTTAGCCAGCCCCGAATATTTCGCCTACAAATCCGGTGAGATCGCTCATGGTGTTAAGCGTTATGCCGTTCTTGCCCACCGGTTTTCCGCCCGCGGGCGCGATGGCGCTGGTAAAACCAAGTTTTTGCGCTTCTTTCAACCTGTTTTCGGTCTGACTGGCGGGGCGTAGCGCACCGGACAGGCTGATTTCGCCGAAAACAACGGTTTCCGCGGGCAAAGCCACGTCTTCGCGCGCGCTGAGCAACGCGGCCGCGACCGCCAAATCCGCCGCAGGCTCCGAGATTTTCATGCCGCCTGCCACGTTGAGGTAAACATCAAGCCCCGCAAAGGGGATGCCGCAACGGGCCTCTAGCACGGCGAGGATCATCGCAAGCCGTCCCCCGTCCCAGCCCACGACCGTACGCCGCGCCTGCGAATGAGGCGACGGGGCCACAAGCGCCTGAAGCTCGCATAAAACAGGGCGGGTGCCTTCGATACCTGCGAAAACCACTGAGCCCGCGGCGGGTGTGCCGCGTTCGGACAGAAACAGCGCAGAGGGGTTGGTGACCTTTGCCAGCCCTTCGCCGGTCATCTCGAACACGCCGATCTCGTCTGCGGGGCCAAAGCGGTTCTTGACCGCGCGCAAGATGCGGAACTGGTGGCCGCGCTCGCCCTCGAAATACAGCACGGTATCGACCATATGCTCGACCACGCGCGGCCCTGCGATCTGCCCGTCCTTGGTGACATGCCCCACAAGAATCACGGAAACACCGCGCCGTTTGGCAAAACTTGTCAGCTCGTGCGCGGCGGCGCGGACCTGACTGACGGACCCGGGGGCGGAATTGACGTTATCGGCCCACATGGTCTGAATCGAATCGATGATGACCAGATCGGGCTTCACCTCTTCAAGCGTGGTCAGGATATCGCGCAGATTGGTTTCGGCGGCCAGTTGCACCGAGGCGTCGGACAGCCCAAGGCGCTGCGCCCGCATACGGACCTGCGCCGAGGCTTCCTCTCCGCTGACGTAGATTGTTTTCAAACCGCTGCGGGCAAAATGGGCCGCTGCTTGCAGCAAAAGGGTGGATTTCCCGATGCCTGGATCACCGCCCACCAGAATGGCAGAGGACGGCACCAGCCCGCCGCCCAAAACGCGGTCCAGCTCGGCAATGCCGGATTGGCTGCGGGGCGGGGGCGTGTCCTTGGTGGTGAGGTCGGTCAGCACCATCGCCGCGCCGCGACGGGTGCCAAGCGATTTGCTGGGCGGGCCGGATGAAATGCCCTTGTCCTGCTGGATCGTATTCCATTCGCCGCAGGCATCACAGCGCCCGGACCATTTGTTATAGGTCGCACCGCAAGCCGTGCACGAAAATGTAACGGGAGATTTAGCCATGCGTCTTTCTGGCCGAACAAACAGGAAACGTCAAAGCAAAACCTTGGTGCCCACGCGGGGTTACTCTGCTGCTTTGGGGGGCAGCTCTACCACGCGTGAATCGCGGGCCATTTCATCCGCCGATACGGTACGTTCGATTCCCAGTTCGGGCATGATCTCGCGCATTTCAGCGCGCAGGCGGTCCAGCTGTGCTGCGGCCACGCTCTCTTCCAGCTCGACCTCATGCAGCCAGTGCTTCATTTCCGAGGTGATGCCTTTGGCCTGATCCAGACGGCTGTTGAACAGGTTCACTTCTTCCTGACGTTGCTTGAGGAAATTGCGCGCGCGTTCGATTTTCTCGTCGGCATAGACGGTCGCCAGCTCTTTCGAGATGTGGCTCATCTGCGCGGCGACTTCCAGAAGGGCGGGTTCAAGCGTGCTAAGATCAGGGTGATCGCGCAGATAGGCCAGCCGTTCGCGGACCGAGTTGAATTCGGAGGACATGTGAAAAACGTCACCGCGATCCGCCGCATGCACCGCCCCGTAGGCGCGGGTGATGTCATCCATGTTCAGCGCAAATTTGCGGTGCGATGTCTCAAGCTGCATGATCCGGCGGTTGGTGGGGATGAAAAAGCAGATGCCCACGGCCAGAATGGTCAGGCCGATCTGCGCATACATCCCTGCATTCTCAACGGGTTGCCCGTCATAGTTGAGCGGTAGTTCGATCCATGCCCATTGGCCAAGCGCGGCCATAACGGTACAGACGGTGATCGCCACGGCGGCAACAGCGAAAACCGCGAATGCGAGTCTTTGAAAAAGATACTGAATAAGTGCCGTCAACGCGTTCATCTGTCTCACCTTGTGCTTGAGTTGCTGTTGTAAGCAAGAATATGCCGATGTTGGCAAAAGGCGAAGAAAATCTTGAAATTTCCGTAAATGAATCGATTTTACTTGAGAAATTCCGAGCAATTCTACCCAGACGGGTGGATTGGTCGCGTGAAAACGCCAGCCTGCTTAGGCGATTTTCTGCGCGCGGTGCCCGATAAACAGCGACGCGAGGATGCAGCCTGTGAACAGGTATAGCCCCCAAGCCGTCTCGATCCGCCCGATGCCGATGCCCTTTGATAGGGTCACATAAAGCGCGATCAGAAACACATCCGCCATCGCCAGTTTGCCGATTGCCTGCAAGACGGGCAGGGCACGCGGGCCGATCAGGCGGAACTGAACCAGCGTCAGGCCCACGGTCTTAACATAGGGCGCGACAAGCGCAAAAATCGCGACGATCAGCGCCAGAAACAGGTCGGTGTCCCATAGGGATTTCAGCCCGCTCAGGACAGAGATTTCGGTGAGCCCGAACAGCGGCAACACGCCCGCCCGCAATAAGGGCGCGGCCCATGCAACAGGGTAGAGGATCAGCAGAGACAGGTTTGCAATGCGCAGCAGCATATCAAAGCGGTCTGCGCGGAGGCGTGCCCCATCACTCCACATAGACCCGGTCATAGCGCGCGCCAAGCGCGGTCAGCACCTCGTAGCCGATGGTGCCCGCAAACCCGGCGACCGTATCAACAGACTGATAGTTCCCGATCAGCTGCAAATGCTCTGGCACCTCTGTCAGGCTGGTCACATCGACGGTGATCAGATCCATAGAGACACGGCCAACAACGGGCAGTTTGCGCCCTTCGTGGGTGAAAGTGGCCCCGTTGCCCAAGGCGCGGATCAACCCGTCGGCATAACCCGCAGCAACGGTGGCGACCAATGTCGGGCGGGGGGCCGTCCAGGCGCAGCCATAGCCAACGGTCTGGCCCGTGGCGACTTCGCGCACCTGAATGACAGGCACATCCAGCGTCACCACCGGCATCGCATCGGCGAAGGGCAATCCGCCGTAGACCCCGATGCCCGGGCGGGTCAGGTCAAAGTGGTAGTCACGGCCAAGCATGATCCCCCCCGTCGCGGCCAAGGATCGTGGCACATTCAACCCATCCGTCATCTCGCGGAAGGTCTTGAGCTGGCGGGCATTCATCGGGTGGTTCGGTTCATCCGCGCAGGCCAGATGCGACATGATCAAGGTCGGGTTCTGCGCCAGGGCGATGTCGCGCAGCGCGGCCCATTCCGCGGGGTCCATGCCAAGGCGGTTCATGCCGCTGTTCAGCTGCACCCCGAAACGATGGCCGGGCAGGGCTTCGACATGGGCGATCATCTGGTCGACCGAATTGATCATCGGCGTCAGGGCCGCGCTCCGGATCATATCGGCGTCACCGGGCATATGCCCCGCAAAGACGTTGATCGCAGGGCCGGGCCCCAACACGCGACGCAGGGCCACTCCCTCTTCCGCGACAGCGACAAAGAACTTGCGCGCGCCTTGGGCGGCGAGAACTGGCGCCACGCGGTCAATGCCCAGACCATAGGCATTCGCCTTGATCACGGCACCGGTGTCGCAGCCGGTCATTTTGTTCAGCGCCTGCCAATTGGCGGCAATCGCATTGAGGTCGATAGAGAGGGTGGCTGTTGTCATGGGATTTGTTTTGACCGTATGCCCGCCAAGGTCAAGCCACGAGCAAGGCCACCGGCCAATAATCCCTCGCCTTGCGGGGAGCGGGACGGAATGTTTGGCCCATTTCCCTAACGTAACGAAACCTTCGCATGATGCTTGCATGGTGGCGCGAACGCGATAGCTTGGTTCCTGACAAAAGACAGGCTGCGCGCAGTAGCCGGATATAAAACGGGAGAGAGTTCAATGCGAGTTTCAACAATGACAACGGGGCCCGTGCTGGCGGTGGTCACGGCGATGGCCGCGCCTATGGCGCTGGCCGAGAACCGGATCGATACCCAGATGCCCACAGCCCCTGATATGGCGGCCTATGGCGACGAAGCGATCGGCGTGCGCCAGCTTGATCTGGTGCATAAGGACCAGATCAATATTCTGTCCATCGATCCCGCAGCGGACAAACCTGAAACCCTGCCGCGCTATGATCGCTCGCTGACCGTAGAGGTCTGGTACCCCGCCGCAGACGGGGCCACCGGCGACACCGCGATCAAGGCGTTCATCCGCGATGGCAAGACCGAGGTCACCTTGCAAGGCAAAGCCATGCGCGACGCGGACCCCGCACAGCCCGACGCGGCCTATCCGCTGGTCATCGTCTCCCACGGGTATCCCGGCAACCGCTTCCTGATGTCCCATCTGGCCGAGAATATCGCGTCAAAGGGCTATGTCGTGGCGTCCATCGATCACCTCGATTCCACCTATCGCACGCAGGCGGCCTTTGGCTCTACGCTGGTGAACCGGTCGCTGGACCAGCTTTTCGTGCTGGATGAAATGGCGCGTCTGTCGCAAGACGAAAGCTCTTTTCTCAATGGGTTGGTGGATGCGGATAACACCGGTTTGATCGGCTATTCCATGGGCGGCTACGGCGCGGTGATCACCGCAGGTGGTGGCGTGACCGAAGCGTCGGTCGGCTATGGCTGGGGCGGGCCGCATGGCACGTTGGGCATCCATCAGGCGGGGTCCGAGACGCATAACAACCTGCCCGACCCAAGGATCAAAACCGCCATCGCGATCGGCCCCTGGGGCATGAACACGGGCTTCTGGGATGCCGAAGGCTTGAAGGGCGTGCAGATCCCCATGCTCTTCATGGCCGGGTCCGAGGATATGGTATCGCTTTACGAAAAAGGCGTGCGCGCCATTTGGGAAAACGCCAGCAGCGTCGACCGCGCCTTGCTGACCTTTGAAAACGGCGGCCACAATGCGGCGGCCCCGATGCCTGCGCCTGCGGAATCCTTTCGCGATGACGCTGATCTGGGGTTCAACGTGTCGGGCCACTATACCGATCCGGTCTGGGACACGGTGCGCATGAACAACATCGCGCAGCATTTCGCCACCGTCTGGATGGCACAGCATCTCAAGGGCGATGCCGAGATGGGGGCCTATCTTGATCTGGTCGAAAACTCCAATGACGGGGTCTGGTCGATGAACGAGGATGGCACCCCGAAGGAAGATCACAGCTATTGGAAGGGGTTCGACAAGGACACCGCCAAAGGGTTGCGCTATGAAACCCTGTCGCCCGAGTAAGGAGCACCGCTGATGATGCGCTTGCGTATCATGTTCTCGCATGCGGCCGTCGTGGTGATGGCGGTCGCCTGTGGGGCGGGGCTGGTGGGATTGGCGCTGTTCGCGCCGCTATGGGTCTGGGCGCTGATCCCCTTGGGGGTCGCCGCGCAAATGCTGAATGAATACAACCTGCACCGCTATGTGTTCCACCTGTCGCCCCCGCGGGCGCAATGGGCATTCAACCTGCTGTATATGGCGCACTACGGTCATCATGATTTCCCGACCAACACCAAACTGTTTTTCGTGCCGATCTGGGTCGCTTTGCCGATGCTACTGGTGAACGGAGGGCTGCTGTGGGGTGTTCTTGCCCTGTTTGGTGTGCCGCAGGCGGGCTGGATCGCCGTGGCCATCGTGCCAGTGGGCGGGGTGCTGACCTTTCTGGTCTATGAATGGTTCCACATGACCGCCCATGTGAACGTGCCAAAAACGCGGGTAGAGCGTTATGTGACCACGCTGCACAACCAGCATCACTTCCGCGATTTCAGCAAGTGGTTCCACGTCAGCCCCGGCGGGGCCGTGATTGACCGCGCGATGGGGACGGCGATTGACCGCGAGGCGCTAAAGCACCAGCAACGGATTGAATTTATTCGTACTTTGGGGATGCGACCCAATGACCCAAGGCTGATCGCAGCGCGGGAGCGCTTTGCCGCGAAATACAACCTGTCAGAGGCAGAGATCGCCCGCGCGGCGGTTGTCTGACCTCCGCACAGGGCGTGTATTCATCAAATTAACGGGGTGTGGCGATCAGAACTCCTGATCGCCGCCGCCATTCTCACTCTGCCACGGTTTCACAAGGTTACCAAAGCGGGTGTAGCGCCCTTCAAAGCTGAGATCGACAGTACCAATCGGGCCGTGACGCTGTTTGCCGATGACCACTTCGGCGCGACCGTGCAAACGCTCCATCTCTTCTTGCCAGATCGCCATTTTATCCAGCTCGTGATCGCCGGGCTTTTCGCGTTCCTTATAGTACTCCTCGCGGAACACGAACATCACGACGTCGGCATCCTGTTCGATCGACCCGGATTCACGCAAATCCGACAGCTGCGGGCGTTTATCTTCGCGGTTTTCCACCTGACGCGACAGCTGCGACAGGGCGATCACGGGGATGTTGAGCTCTTTCGCGATGGCCTTGAGGCCCATGGTGATTTCCGAGATTTCATTCACCCGGTTTTCGCCTTTGCCCGTCCCGCGCACCAGCTGGAGATAGTCGATAATCAACACGTCCAGCCCGTGGGTCCGCTTGAGCCGCCGCGCACGGGCGGCCAGCTGGCTGATCGGCAGGGCGGGTGTGTCGTCGATATAAAGCGGGCAGGCTTCCAGCGCTTTGGCGGCATCGACGAAACGGCGGAATTCGGTCTCTGTCATATCACCGGACCGGATCTGGTGGGACGGGATTTCGGCCGCTTCGGACAGGATACGCGCAGCCAACTGCTCCGCGCTCATCTCGAGGCTGTAGAACCCGACAACGCCACCATCTACCGCGCCTTCGGTGCCGTCATGCAAGGTGCCACGGCGGTAGGCTTTGGCGACGTTGAAGGCGATGTTCGTCGCAAGCGAGGTTTTCCCCATCGACGGACGACCGGCAAGGATCAAAAGGTCAGAGGGGTGCAAGCCGCCCAGCTTTTTATCCATATCAATCAGACCGGTAGAGACACCGGATAGGCCACCGTCGCGCTGGTAGGCCGCATTGGCCACGTTGACCGCATCGGTCACGGCTTTCAGAAAACTCTGGAAACCGCTTTCGGTCTGACCCTGCTCGGCGAGCTTATAGAGTTTCTGTTCGGCCTCGACGATCTGTTCGCGCGGCTCTGACGCGACATCGACCTGTGCGGCTTTGGCCGCGATGTCACGGCCCAACTGGATCAGGTCGCGGCGCACCGCCAGATCATAGATCATCTGCGCATAGTCACGCACGGCAAAGGCGCTGATCGCGGCACCGGCTAGGCGCACCAGATAGGCGGGGCCGCCAAGTTCTTTCAACCCTTCGTCATCCTCCATAAACGCCTTGAGCGTGACGGGGGAGGCAAGGTTGTTCTTGGCGATCCGCGCGGCGGCGATCTCGAAAATACGGGCGTGAACGGGGTCGTAGAAATGCTTGGGACCGATGACAGACGCCACGCGGTCGTAGATATCGTTGTTGGTCAGGATCGCGCCCAACAACTGCTGTTCCGCTTCGATGGAATGCGGCATTGTCTCGGCCGCTTGAACCGTTAGCTGGTTACCGTCGATGCTTGAAATCTCGTTCATGCTACGTGTTGCCCCACTGATTAATGACCCGAGGCTTATCTACCCGAGCCGCCCGTCATCCCGCAATCTTTATAAGCTGTGGATAACCTGATCTCTGCGCTAGCGTAGCATATGTCGCGTGATTTTACACCACGCGACACAATATCATGTGGATTGCTTAGGTTTTTTTCCGCGCATCCTGCCACGCTTCGGGTGCGTTCAGGAAGGCTTCGACTTCGGTCAGGGTTTCTGTGTCAAACGCGTTCTGCGCTTTGGCCTCGGCCAGCACATCCCACCAGGTGCACAGGCTGTGCAACGTAACCCCGTGATCGCCCAAGGTCTTTTCTGTCTGCGGAAAAATACCGTAGTAAAAGATCACTGCCGTATGCGCGCAGGTTGCACCAGTATCGCGAATCGCGTCGACAAAGCTGATCTTTGAGCCGCCATCGGTGGTTAGATCCTCGACCAGCAAAACCCGTTGGCCTTCGGTCATTTCACCTTCGATGCGGGCGTTGCGGCCATAGCCTTTGGGCTTCTTGCGCACATAGGTCATGGGCAGCGCCATGCGCTCGGCCACCATCGCGGCAAAGGGGATGCCCGCGGTTTCACCGCCCGCGATATTGTCAAACGCCTCGAACCCCGCTTCGCGCATCACTGTGACGGTCAGGAAGTCCATCAAGGTGGCGCGGATGCGCGGATAGCTGATCAGCTTGCGGCAATCGATATAGGTCGGGCTTGGCAGACCAGAGGCGAGGGTAAAGGGCTCTGCCGCGTTGAAATGAACGGCCTTGATCTCCAGCAACATCCGCGCGGTCAAGCGCGCCATTTCGGTAGAGTCGGGGTAGCTGGTGGGGATCATGTCATGCGTTCCTTTTGGGGCCTTGGCGTTGAGGGCGGTGGTGGCCGGTCTCATCCTGCTGCGACCGGCAAACTGTCTTTGGTGGGGGGGCGTCAGTCGGTGACGGACCAGTTCAGCGGCATCATCGGATCGAACACGGTGACCGGCCCGTCGGGCGTGTCGATGTGATCGGGGTAGGTCGCCGGTGTGCGGGTCAGCGTCATCGTCGCCTCGTTCGGGACCAACCCGTAGAAATCCGGCCCGTTCAGCGAGGTAAACCGTTCCAATTGGTCGAGCGCGTCTTCCTGTTCAAAGACCTCGGCCAGGATCGACATGGTGTTGGGCGCGGTAAAGCAGCCGGCACAGCCGCAGGGCAGCAGCTTGTTCGCGTCCGTGTGAGGCGCGGAATCCGTGCCCAGAAAGAAACGCGCGTCGCCCGAAGTCGCGGCAGCACGCAGGGCCAGACGGTGGCTCTCGCGTTTGGCGACGGGCAGGCAGTAGTAATGCGGTTTGATCCCACCGGCGAGGATATGGTTGCGGTTGATCACCAGATGGTGCGTGGTGATGGTCGCGCCCAGATTCCCGGTGCTTTCCGTGACATACTGGGCGGCGTCGGCGGTGGTAATATGCTCCATCACGACTTTCAGCCCCGCATGACGGGTGCGGATCGGGTCAAGCACGCGGTCGATGAACACGGCCTCGCGGTCGAAAATGTCGATCTCGGGGTCGGTGACCTCGCCGTGGGTGCACAGGGGCAGGCCGATCTCGGCCATGCGTTCCAGCACGGGCGCAACATTGTCAAAGTTCGACACGCCGCTGGCCGAATTTGTCGTCGCACCGGCGGGGTAGAGCTTGACCGCGGTGATCAACCCGCTGGCATGGGCGGCGGCCACATCGTCGGGATCGGTATCCTCGGTCAGATACAGGGTCATCAGCGGCCTGAAATTCGCGCCCTCGGGCAGTGCCGCGAGGATACGATCGCGGTAGGCGGCTGCATCGGCACCGCGCACCACCGGGGGCACCAGATTGGGCATGATGATGGCGCGGGCAAAATGCGCGGCGGTATGGGGCAACACGGCGTCCAGCATCGCGCCGTCGCGCAGGTGCAGGTGCCAATCATCGGGGCGTCGAAGCGTGAGGGTCTGTGTCATGGGCTCCCCGCTAGCACAGGGCGTGCGGGCGCGCTAGTCTCGGGTTGGTCAAAGGGACCGCAGCAACCGTCAGCCGGTGGTTTTGGCTGCATCCTGAGATGGCGTATCCGGTTCCTCTGCAGTCCCGTTTTCCTGTGCGACACGCAGGGCCAGTTCGGCCTCTAACTGCTTTTTGCGCCGGACAAACCGAGGGGCCGACATATGCCCTGTCACGAAATTGCAAAGCGTGAGCGTCAACGGATCGCGCTGCTCGCGTTCCAGCGCGGCAAGCAGGCCTTTCAGATAGGGGCGGTGATCGCGGCGCGCCCGGGCGATGCGTGCAAAGCTCGCGATTGTTAGCTCGCCATCGGCTGCAAGGGTCAGCAGGTTTTCGAACTGGTCAAGCTCCAGCAGTTTCGATTGCAGCGCCGTGCCCATGCGCCGCATCCGAAGTTTGGTCGCATTGGGGCGGGTAAAGAGGCTGGCATGCATCGCGTCCAGCGGCACAGTCGGGTCATAGATCACAAAAGCGGCCTCGGCCGCGTCCAGCATATCGGGGGCATATCCGAACCGGGAGGTGAAATCCGTGCGCCGCATCTCGACAAAGCGATCGTCCCATTCGGTCACGCTGGGGTCCAGCGTCGCTTGCGGCTGGATGGCAACGACCTTCGCCCCCGGTGCCGCGACAGAGAATGCCGCAGCCGCATAGCCGCCCGGACCCGCGCCATAAAAGACCACGCGGTCAAAGCCGTCGAAAAAGCCATCGTCGATCAGCCGGTCGAAAAACGCGTAAACGGGCGCGTCCCGGAACCATGTATCCCCTTCTGACGCCAGACAAAGATGCGACCAGCCTTCGCTGCGCACCATTTCCCAGCCCAAGGGGTGCGCCATCGATGACAAGGCGCGCATCCCGTTGATGGTTTCAAAGCTGACCAGCAGGGTAGAGGATTTTTCCAGAAACATCGCATGGTGCCTTGACCCGAGCGCTTCATAGAACCCGCCATTCTGCGCGACCTGCTTCACAGCATCCATCCACTCGGTTTTGGAATAGTCCTCAAAAGACGTGTCGAGCGTTACGGCGGTATCGATCATGGTAAACTTCCTCAATCGTATCTGGGCACAGGAAACCCCCTGGCTTTTGGTCTGAGGTATCGGCGCATTAAGGCGAAAATGCGGAGATTTGAAGCACATTTATAGCACATTCTGTGGTCGCTCCAAGGCATAGAGTTTGCTGAACCCCGTGCAGACCCCTTGACCGCGCGGGATCAGAATGCACCACTCGTCCCAATCACAACCGGAGAATGCCATGCAACTGCCCCCTTCGATCGACGCCGTGCAAGAGCTGCTTGCGGGGCAGGGATATGTCTGCGGGCGGCCTTTGGCCACGGTGGTGTTCCTGAGCCTGACCTTGGGCCGGCCGCTGTTCCTCGAGGGAGAGGCAGGCGTCGGCAAGACAGAGATCGCCAAAGCATTGGCGCTGGCCTTGGACCGCAAGTTGATCCGGTTGCAATGCTATGAAGGGCTGGACGCCGCCACGGCGGTCTACGAATGGAACTTCCCTGCCCAGATGGTGGCAATCCGCACGGCCGAGGCCACGGGCGATCGCTCGCGACAGCAGCTCACAACAGAACTCTTTAGCGACGACTTTCTAATCGAACGCCCCTTGCTTGAAGCGATGCGCCCTGACGGACGCGGCGCCCCCATCCTGTTGATCGACGAGCTTGACCGCACGGACGCCCCGTTCGAAGCCTTCCTGCTTGAGGCGCTCAGCGATTTTCAGGTCACGATCCCCGAACTTGGCACGATAAAGGCCCCCGAGCCGCCCATCGTGATCCTGACCTCGAACCGCACGCGCGAGGTGCATGACGCGCTCAAACGCCGCTGTCTTTATCACTGGGTCGATTATCCCGATTTCCCCCGCGAGATGGAGATTCTGGCCGCCCGCGCCCCCGAAGCCTCAGCCGCGCTCAGCCGCGAGGTCGTGGCCTTTGTCCAGCACCTTCGGACCGAGGACCTGTTCAAGAAGCCCGGCGTGGCCGAAACCATTGATTGGGCAAAATGTCTGCTGGCGCTGGATGTGATCAACCTCAGCCCCGAAACCATTGCGGATACGCTTGGGGCGATCCTGAAATACCAGGATGATATCGCTAAACTGCAAGGATCAGAGGCGAAACGCATCCTCGATCAAGCCAAAGCCACGCTGGACGCGACCCCTTGACTGATACTGCCGCTTCCAAATGGTCTAAAATCCTCGGGGGTCCGGGGGCCGACAGCCCCCGGCGGCAGGCGACCTGATGGAACATCTGCCCCTGGATCTGCCCGATAACCCCAAACTCGCCGGCAATATCACCCATTTCGCCCGTGCCCTGCGCCGCGCCGGCATGCCCATTGGTCCCGGCCGCGTGATCGACGCGATCCGCGCGGTAGAGGTGGCGGGGTTCACCGACAAAACCGATTTCTACTGGACCCTGCACGCCTGCTTTGTGAACCGTCCTGAACACCGGACCATCTTTGCGCAGCTCTTCCGGCTTTATTGGCGCGACCCGCGGTATCTGGAGCATATGATGGCCGCGATGCTGCCCGCGATCCGTGGCGTGCAAGAAGACCGCCCCGCCCAAGCCGCCGAGAAACGCGCGGCAGAGGCGCTGCTGGACGGTGCCGAAGCGCCGGAACGCGACCGCGAAGAACCGCAAGACGAAGGCGAGACAGAGATCGAGGTCGATGCCAGCCTGACCATGTCCTCGCAAGAACGGCTGCGCAGTCTTGATTTCGAACTGATGAGCCTCGCGGAGGTGGCGGAGGCCAAGAAGATGCTGGCGCGGTTGCGCTTGCCGGTCAAACCCATGCCGTCACGCCGTGCCATGACGTCCCCGAGGGGGCGGATCGACGCGGGGCGCAGCCTGCGGGCTGCGTTGCGCCGGGGCGGCGAGATGGACAAGCTGGTGCTGAAAACCCCGCGCCCACGCTATCCCAATCTGGTGGTGCTTTGTGATATCTCCGGTTCCATGAGCCAATATTCCCGCATGGTGCTGCATTTCCTGCACGCGGTGAGCAATGCCAAGGGCGCGGGGTGGGCGCAGGTGCATGCGTTTACCTTTGGCACGCGGCTGACCAATATCACCCGCCATCTGGCGACACGCGACGTGGATGCAGCGCTCAAGGCGGCGGGGGCAGAGGCGCAGGATTGGGAGGGCGGCACGCGCATCGGGGCCTGTATAGAGGCGTTCAACCGCGATTGGTCGCGGCGGGTCATGGGGCAGGGTGCGGTTGTACTGTTGATCACTGACGGGCTGGACCGCGATGCGCCCGATGATCTGGCGCGACAGATGCAGCGGTTGCATCTGTCCGCACGTCGGCTGATCTGGCTAAATCCGCTGCTGCGGTGGGACGGGTTCGCGCCCAAAGCGGCGGGTATCCGTGCGATGTTGCCCTTTACCGACAGCTTTCGGGCCGGTCACTCGATTGCGTCGTTGCAAGAACTGGCAGAGGTGATCTCCCGCCCCGATGACCGGGGCGAGAAAACGCGATTGATGCAGATGATGGGGGCGACCCCTTAGGCGAAAGTTTCGGCAAAAGCCCCGCGATAGGTCGCCGACAGGTCAGCCAAAGGCGCTTTGACGCCGCCGAAGTTGACTTGATCCCCGCCGAACTTGCCGACGCTTTCCAGATGCAGGCCGGCGTTTTGCGCGGCGATCATCAGGGCTTCGGCCTGATCGAAGTTACAGGCGATCAGATAGCGGGCTTGATCCTCGCCAAACAGAACCTGCGTATCGGCAGAATCCAGGGTCACGCCGACGCCGGCCTCGTCCGCCAGTTCAAAGGCTGCCAGCGCCAGACCGCCGTCCGACAGGTCGGTGCAGGCTTTGATCAACGCGCGGTTGGCACGGATGAATTCACCGTGGGCCTTCTCCAGCGCCAGATCGACATGGGGGGCGTCGCCATCGCGGCGGTTGAACACTTCAAGCAGCAGGGCGGATTGTCCGATGTGCCCTTCGGTGGCCCCAAGAACCAAAGCGACATGACCCTCGCGGACCTCTTTGCCGATGATCTCGTCCGTATGTTTAAGCAGGCCGACCGCGCCAATGGTGGGGGTGGGCAGAATGCCTTTGCCGTCGGTTTCGTTATACAGCGACACGTTGCCCGATACGATCGGCATGTCCAGCGCGGCAACCGCTTCGCCGATGCCTTTCAGCGCGCCAACGAACTGGCCCATGATCTCGGGCTTTTCGGGGTTGCCGAAGTTGAGGTTGTCCGTGGTCGCCAGCGGCAGTGCCCCTACGGCACAGAGGTTGCGGTAGGCTTCGGCCACGGCCTGTTTGCCGCCTTCGACAGGGTTCGCCTTGACGTAGCGGGGCGTCACATCCGAGGTAAAGGCGATCGCCTTGTCGGTGCCATGCACGCGCACGATGCCCGATCCCAGACCGGGGGTGCGGGCGCTGTCGCCCATGACCATCGTGTCGTATTGTTCAAACACCCATGCTTTGGACGCGTAGTTCGGGCTGGAGATCAGCGCGCTCAACCCGTCGATGGGGTCGATGCCGGGGACATCCGACAGCGGTTCGGCTGCGGGTGTCTCGACATAGGGGCGGTCGTATTCGGGCGCGTTGCCTGACAGCGCTTTAAGCGGCAGGTCGGCTTTGACCTCGCCATTGTGCACGATCAGGAAACGGTCCTCGGCGATTGTTTCGCCTACGATGGCGAAATCGAGGTCCCATTTGTCAAAGACGGCTTTCGCCTCGGCTTCGAGTTCGGGGCGCAGCACCATCAGCATCCGTTCCTGGGATTCCGACAGCATCATCTCGTAGGCGGTCATGGCGTGTTCGCGGGTCGGGACCTTTTCGAGGTCCAGACGCACACCAAGGTTGCCCTTGTCGCCCATTTCCACGGCCGAACAGGTCAGGCCTGCAGCGCCCATATCCTGGATCGAAATCACGGCACCGGTCGCCATCAGTTCGAGCGTGGCTTCCATCAGGCGTTTTTCGGTGAAGGGGTCGCCGACCTGAACGGTGGGACGTTTGTCTTCGATGGTGTCGTCGAACTCGGCCGAGGCCATCGTCGCGCCGCCCACGCCGTCGCGGCCGGTTTTCGCGCCAAGGTAAACGACTGGCATGCCGACGCCGGAAGCGGCGGAATAGAAGATCTTGTCGGTGTCGGCCAAACCCGCGGCAAAGGCATTCACAAGGCAGTTGCCGTCATAGGCGGTGTCAAAGCGCACTTCGCCGCCCACCGTGGGCACGCCAAAGCAGTTACCGTAGCCGCCCACACCCGCGACCACGCCATGCACCAGCTGGCGTGTCTTGCGGTGGTCGGGCGACCCGAAGCTAAGAGAGTTCATCGCCGCGATCGGACGCGCGCCCATCGTGAAGACGTCCCGCAGGATGCCGCCCACGCCGGTCGCCGCACCCTGATAGGGTTCGATGTAGGACGGGTGGTTGTGGCTTTCCATTTTGAAGACCAGCGCTTGGCCATCGCCGATATCAACGATGCCCGCATTCTCGCCCGGTCCGCAGATCACCTGTGGGCCTTCGGTCGGTAGGGTACGCAGCCATTTCTTCGACGATTTGTAGGAACAGTGTTCGTTCCACATGGCCGAAAAGATGCCCAGTTCGGTAAAGGTGGGTTCGCGCCCGATGATATCCAGAATACGCTGATATTCTTCGGCATTGATGCCGTGGCTGGAAATCAGGTCTTGGGTGATGGCTGGTTCGGTCATGGTGCGCGTTTTCCCCTAGCAATATGCCACACCTCTTAGATCAAGCGCAGCGCGGGGAAAAGACCTAAGGCTCGTGAAGGGCCATAGCCAAAAAAAAGGCCGAGCACGAAGCTCGGCCGAGTCCAACAGGGAGGTATGAAGTAGCGGCGCGGAGCCGCCCGTCTTCATACCGCCCAATTAAGTGGCGTTCGTGCACGGTTCAAGGATGGAATCGTTAATCTATGACATGTCCGATATGCGGTTTTCGCATAGCTAGTGGGACTCTTTCTCGCGCAGCAGTTTGCGGTGGGTAATGATCTCGTCCTGCACGAAGTCTTTAAAGGCCGCGACCCGCTTGGAGGCGCGCAATTCTTCGGGGTAGGCAAGGAATACGGGCACATCCGCCAACTCGGTCTCTGGCAGAACTTGCACCAGATCGGGGAAGTCTTGGATGAGGTAGTCGGGTAGCACGCCGATCCCGAGGTTGTTGATCACCGCTTGCAATACGCCAAAGTAGTTGTTCACCGTCAGCATCGACCGCACGTCATGCATCATAAGCTGCTGGATCAGGTTCAGACCCGCATGCACCTGGTTGCTGTCGGTGTTCTGGCAGATCAGACGGTGGTCCGACATATCCTCAAGCCGCTGGGGCGTGCCGTTCGCCGCAAGATAGGCGGGCGAGGCATACATGCACATCTTGATCATCATCAGCTTCTTGCGGACCAGATCGGCTTGCGACGGCTCTTTCATGCGGATGGCGACATCGGCTTCGCGCATGGGCAGGTCAAGGACGCGTTCTTCGAGCATCAGGTCGACCTTGAGGTCGGGGTATTTCTCGTAGAGCTTCGGCAGACGCGGGGCCAGCCATAGGGTGCCAAAGCCCGTGGTCGTGGTGACACGCAATTCGCCAAAGACTTCTTCCTCGCTGTCGCGGATGCGCGCAGCGGCGGTATCAAGCCGTTTGGACATGGCGACGGTGGCGTCGAACAGCAGCTCGCCTTGTTCGGTCAGGATCAAGCCGCGTGCATGGCGGTGGAACAGGTTGGTGTTCAGCTGCTCTTCCAGTCCGCGGATCTGGCGGCTGACGGCAGATTGGGACAAATTCAGCTTGTCGCCCGCATGGGTCAAGCTGCCCGCATCCGCCACGGCGTGAAATATTCTGAGCTTGTCCCAATCCATGAGGACTACCTTTATAATGAGCGCAGTGTTCGCAAGAACGGTCATCTTTGCGCGTTTTTCAGTTTAAAAACAACCCTCCGACGCGGCGCATCGGTATAGGTGCGGTTATCTTATCACGGATAGATCGGGCGAGGGTGCAAAAGATCAAGCCCCGCGCCTTGGCGCTTTATGACCTAGGGTCAGACACAACGCTAGACAGGTCAGCTTTTGTGACCTAGTGTGAAGCCATAGCTATTGATTGCACGTAGGGGAGGACGCGCTATGGGTACGCAAAAAATTTCACTAACTGACCGGTATGACCTCGAGAAATCGCCCGTGTTGCTGAACGGCACACAGGCGTTGGTGCGCCTGACGATGATGCAGGCGGCACGGGACAAGGCGGCAGGGTTGAATACCGCCGGATACGTGACCGGATATCGTGGATCGCCACTGGGGGCCGTTGACCTTCAGATGGACCGCGCCGCCAAGACGCTGGCCGCACATAACGTCGTGTTCGAGCCGGGCCTGAACGAAGATCTTGCCGCTACGGCCCTATGGGGCAGCCAGCAGGCAGAATTGCGCGGTGAGGGGAAGTACGACGGTGTGTTTGGCCTGTGGTACGGCAAGGGCCCGGGTGTTGACCGCTCTGGTGACGTGATGCGCCACGCGAATATGGCGGGATCTTCCGTGAACGGTGGTGTTCTGATGGCCATGGGGGATGACCACACGGGTGAATCCTCTACCGTGTTGCACCAGTCCGAATGGGCGATGGTGGATGCCTATATGCCCGTCGTCAGCCCCGCCGGTGTGCAGGAGATCCTGGACTACGGTATCTATGGCTGGGCGCTAAGCCGTTTCAGCGGGCTGTGGGTCGGGCTCAAGACGATGAAGGACACCGTAGAGGCAACATCGGTCGTGAATGGTGACCCGAATCGAATGAAGCTGGTCACCCCGCAGTTCGATATGCCCGACGGCGGGCTGAACATTCGTCTGCAAGACACGCCGCATCTGCAAGAAGCGCGGATGATCGATTATAAGCGCTTTGCCGCAGAGGCGTTTAGCCACGCCAACAAGATGGACAAACGCATGTGGGGCAAGCGCGGGGCCAAGATCGGCATCGCGGCAGCCGGCAAGAACTGGCTGGATGTGATCCACGCCATGAGCTTGCTTAACATCGACGAGAACGAAGCCGAACGTCTGGGGATCACGCTCTATAAGATCGGGCAGACCTTCCCGCTGGATATGAAGGGGTTCCATTCCTGGGCCGAAGGGCTCGATCTGGTGATCGTCGTGGAAGAGAAGCGCAAGCTGATCGAGGTGCAGATCAAAGAGGCATTGTTCTCGGATACGCATCGCCGCGTCTATGGCTGGCACAAAGGCGGTGGTGCCGGGATGGAGCATGGCGAAGAGCTGTTCCCCACCCGTGGCGCACTGGACCCGATCTGGATTGCCGAAAAGCTGGGCGGTATCTTTATCGAGGAAGGCCGCACCACCGATGGCATCAAGGCGGGTATGGAAGCGCTGGATACCGCGCGACGTGCCGATAACGCCGAAGACATCGCCGCGCGTGTGCCCTACTTCTGTTCGGGCTGTCCGCATAACTCATCAACCAAGCTACCAGAGGGGAGCCGCGCCTACGCCGGGATCGGGTGCCACTATATGGTGCAATGGATGGATCGCGAGACAACCGGCTTTACCCATATGGGAGGGGAAGGCGCGAACTGGATCGGTGAATCCAAATTCTCGACACGCGACCATGTGTTCCAGAACCTCGGGGACGGGACATACAACCATTCGGGCAATCTGGCGATCCGTGCGGCCATCGCGGCCAAGACGAACATCACCTACAAGATCCTTTATAACGATGCCGTCGCCATGACCGGTGGCCAGCACAACGAAGGCGATCTGGACGCGCCGCGTATCGTGGCAAAGGTGAAGGCCATGGGCGTCAAGAATATCGCCGTGGTCTATGACGAGAAAGAAGATGTAGACGAAAAAGCCTTTGGCGACGTGCCGATGTACGAGCGTGCAGACCTGCAGACCGTGCAAGAGAATTTCGCCAAACACAAAGGCGTCAGCGTCATCGTCTATATCCAGACCTGTGCCGCCGAGAAACGTCGCCGTCGCAAACGGGGGCTGTTCCCTGATCCCGACAAGCGCGTGTTCATCAATACCGATGTCTGCGAAGGCTGCGGGGATTGTGGTGTGCAGTCCAACTGCGTCTCGATCGTGCCCGAAGAAACAGAACTGGGGCGCAAACGGGCGATTGATCAATCCTCGTGCAACAAGGATTTCTCGTGCGTTAAAGGGTTCTGCCCGTCCTTCGTGACGCTGGAAGGGGCGAAGATCCGCAAGGATCCCACGACAGAGGTCAAGATCCCCGACCTGCCCATGCCGACCCTGCCTGCGATCAATGGCACGCATAACGTGGTGATCACCGGTGTTGGTGGGACCGGCGTTGTGACCATCGGTGCCGTGCTGGCGCAAGCCGCGCAGATTGACGGCAAGGGCGCTGGGATGATGGAGATGGCAGGCCTTGCCCAAAAGGGCGGTGCCGTACATATCCATTGCCGTCTTGCGAACCGTCCCGAAGATATCAGCGCCATTCGCGTGGCAACGGGTGAAGCGGATGCGTTGATCGGGGGCGATCTTGTTGTCTCTGCCGGGACCAAGACGCTTGGCCTGACGCGCGCTGGGCGGACGGGGGCGGTTGTGAACTCGCACCAGATCATCACGGGCGAGTTTACCCGCGATACCGAGTTCCAGATGCCCTACGACCGGCTGACCCTCGCGCTTGAGGCGCGGCTCAAGGATGACGTCGCGCTGTTTGATGCCTCTGATCTGGCGAAGGCGACGCTGGGGGATTCGATCTATTCGAACATGATGATCTTCGGCGCGGCGTGGCAGCAGGGGTTGATCCCGCTGTCGCTGGACAGCTTGCAACAGGCGATCACCTTGAACGGTGCCGCGGTCGAGCGGAACCTGCGTGCGTTTGAACTGGGCCGTTGGGCCGTGCTGCACCCCGAAGATGCCAAGCGCGTGATGACACCCAATGTTGTCGCCCTGCCGAAAACGCTGGATGAACGGATCGCCTTCCGCAAGGACCACCTGATCGCCTATCAGGGCAAGCGGCTGGCGAAGCGTTATGGCACCATGGTGGACGGCATTACCGACGCGCGCCTGAAAGAGGCCGTGGCCTTGGGCTACCACAAGCTCTTGTCCTATAAGGATGAATACGAGGTCGCGCGCCTGTTGAAATCCACCCGCGCCAAAGTGGCAGAGGCCTTTGAGGGGGATCCCAAGCTCACCTTCAACCTTGCGCCACCGATCCTGTCGAAAACCGGCGCGGATGGCCGTCCGATGAAACGGACCTTTGGCGCGTGGATGGAGGGGCCGTTCAACATGCTGGCGCGGATGAAGTTCCTGCGCGGCACGCCGTTCGATCCCTTTGGCCGCACCGAAGAACGCCGGATGGAGCGGTCCTTGATCACGCAATACGAGGCCGACATGAAGGATGTTCTGCCCAAGCTGACCGACGCAACCCATGACGCGATTGTCGCCTTGGCAGAGCTTCCCTTGCAGATCCGCGGCTTTGGTCCGGTGAAACAGTCGAATGAAGCCAAGGCCGCAAAGCGGCGCGAAGAGCTGCTGGCCGTCATCCGGTCAGGCGGCACGCAAAACTCGCGCGCGGCTGAATAGGCAGAATAGGCTGAATAGGCTGTCTGTCACGCGACTGTCATGATCCACTGCTAGAGGGCAAGGCAAAGCCCGTGAAAAGGAACCGACCTTGACCCTCTTGCAGCCCGATCTTCGGCCCCTGACAGCGCGTGACATCAGCTATGCCTATTCCGCCAAATCGCGGCCCGCGCGTGCCTTCATCCGCCTGATGGAGAATAGCACAGGGCGGTTAGGGCTGATGAAACGCGCAACCGGCTATGAAGACGACATGGCGCGCGGGATGGGGTTCTTTGACGTGATGGTGCAGCGCTATGGGCTGACGCTTGATGTCGTGGGCGGCAGTCTGGCGAATATCCCCGAAACAGGGCCTGTCATCGCGCTGGCGAACCATCCTTACGGTATTCTGGACGGGTTGATGCTGGGGCATATGTTGGCGCGCCGCCGGGACGGATTCAAGATCATGGCCCATTCGGTCTTTAACCGCGCACCCGACCTGAACCGCCATCTGCTACCGATCAGTTTTGACGAGGACAAGGCCGCGCTGGCGCTGAACCTGCGCACGCGCAAGACCGCGCTGGAGTATCTGGGGCAGGGTGGCGCGGTTGGTATCTTTCCGGGGGGCACCGTCAGCACCAGCGCACGGCCGTTTTCGCGCCCCATGGACCCGGGCTGGCGCAGCTTTACCGCCCGCATGATCGCGAAATCGGATGCCAGCGTCGTGCCGATCTACTTTGACGGCCACACCAGCCGTCTGTTCCAGATTGCCAGCCATCTGCATCACACCCTGCGCATGGGGCTGCTGATCAAGGAATTCCGCAAACGCGTCGACACGCCCGTGCGCGTGGTCATCGGCGACCCCATCGGCAGAAACGTGCTGGACCCCATGGCAAAAGACGCAAAAGCTATGATGGATTTCCTGCGCAAAGCGACGTATGAGTTGTCACCAGACCCGGCAAAATCCTTTGATCTGGGGTTTGAATTTGAAGATCGGCATCGTGCCGACAGGTGACGGCAAGGTGTTATGGCAGTTGGTATTTTCGATTCTGGGCTAGGCGGGCTGACCGTTTGGGATGCCGTGCAGGCACAGCTACCGGATGTGGATTTCGTGTATTTGGCCGATAGCGCCCATGCGCCCTACGGTGTGCGTAATGCGGATGACATTTATAACCTGACCACTGCTGCAACCCAGCGTCTGTTCGATGCGGGCTGCGATCTGGTGATCTTGGCGTGCAACACGGCCTCTGCCGCGGCGCTTCGCCGGATGCAGGAAGGGTGGATCCCGTCGGACAAGCGCGTGTTGGGCGTCTTTGTGCCGCTGATCGAGGCGATGACAGAACGCCAATGGGGCGACAATTCCCCCCCGCGCGAGGTGGATCTCAAGCACGTGGCGCTGTTTGCGACGCCCGCAACGGTGGCAAGCCGTGCGTTCCAGCGTGAACTGGCCTTTCGGGCGATCGGGGTCGATGTCGAAGCGCAGGCCTGTGGGGGTGTCGTCGATGCGATCGAGGACGGTGATTTCATCCTCGCCGAAGCGCTGGTGCGCAGCCATGTGGACGCGCTGAAACGCAAGATGCCCGCGCCCGAAGCGGCCATTCTGGGCTGCACCCATTACCCGCTGATGCAGGAAACCTTTCAGGACGCGCTTGGCCCCGATGTCAAAGTGTTCAGCCAGGCCAATCTGGTCGCCCATAGTCTGAGTGACTATCTAAAGCGTCACCCCAATATGCTGGGCACGGGCGAGGCGGCTTTCCTGACCACGGGCGACCCTAAAAAGGTCAGCAGCCGTGCGACGCAATTCTTGCGACGACCGTTGACCTTTCAAGCGGCCTAACACGTATTTGCTAACACTTTCCGAACGGAACCCGACATGACCCATAATATCGCCATTCTTGGTGCCTCCGGCTATACCGGAGCCGAGCTGATCCGGCTGATCGCTGGCCATTCTTCTATGCAGATCAAAGCTTTGGGGGCAAACTCCAAGGCGGGGCAAACCATCGCAGAGGTGTTTCCACATCTGCGCCATCTCGACCTGCCCACATTGGTCACCATTGAAGAGATCGATTTCTCGGAGATTGACCTGTGCTTTTGCGCCTTGCCCCATAAGACCAGCCAAGAGGTCATCGCGAACCTGCCTAAAGACCTGAAAATCGTCGATCTTTCGGCAGATTTCCGGCTGCGCGACCCCGAGGCCTACGCCAAGTGGTACGGCAACCCCCATGCCGCGCTGGAGCAGCAGAAAGAGGCGGTCTATGGCCTCACCGAATTCTACCGCGAAGAGATCAAATCCGCGCGTCTTGTGGCCGGTACGGGCTGTAACGCCGCCACCGGCCAGTTCGCCCTGCGCCCCTTGATCGAAAAAGGCGTGATTGATCTGGACGACATCATCCTTGACCTCAAATGCGCCGTGTCCGGTGCGGGGCGGTCGTTGAAGGAAAACCTGCTGCATGCAGAACTGTCCGAGGGGTATCATGCCTATTCCCTTGGCGGAACGCACCGCCATCTGGGTGAGTTTGACCAAGAGTTTTCCGCCATTGCCGGCCGTCCGGTCAAGGTGCAGTTCACCCCTCATCTGGTGCCCGCCAACCGCGGGATTTTGGCGACCGTCTATGTCAAAGGCGACGCCGAGGTGATCCACAAAACCCTTGCCGCGGCCTATGATGCAGAGCCCTTTATCGAGGTGCTGCCCATGGGGGAGGCCCCGAGCACGCGCCATATTCGCGGGTCGAACTTCTGTCATATCGGCGTGGTGGCAGACCGGATCGACGGCCGCGCCATTGTGGTTGCCGCGCTCGATAATTTGACCAAAGGCTCCAGCGGGCAGGCGTTGCAAAACGCCAACCTGATGTTAGGTATTGACGAGGTCGAGGGGCTGATGATGGCTCCGCTATTTCCCTGAGGGCGCATGAAAAGTCTTAAAAAGCAACGGCGTATCCAGATCATCGGCGTCGCGGTCGTGGCGCTTGTGCTGTCCACGGCGCTGATTGGATATGCCATGCGCGACGGGATCAACTTTTTCCGCGCGCCCAGTCAGGTGATCGCCGAACCCCCCGGCCCGACAGAGGTTTTCCGCATCGGTGGCCTGGTTGAAGAAGGCAGCCTTGTGCGCGGGGATGGTCTGACGATCCGCTTTTCCGTGACCGATGGCGGCGCGGCTGTGCCTGTGACCTACAGCGGTGTATTGCCCGATCTGTTCGAGGAAAATCAAGGCATGGTTGGGACAGGGCGTTACATAAACGGCACCTTCGAAGCGACTGAAATCCTTGCCAAACATGACGAGACCTACATGCCGAAAGAGGTCGTCGACGCCCTGAAAGAGCAAGGCGTTTATGTTGCCCCCGAGGGGTGATGCGTACGGGCCTGCCGGGTTTCGTTAACATCTGAGACGTCATTCTTGCAGCAGTGCAACCTGCAAGAAGGGCCAATTTGATGCAAACTGTTGAGGAAATTGCAAAGTCCATCGTCGCGCGTGAGGGGGGCTTCGTGAATGACCCCGATGATCCGGGCGGGGCAACGAACCACGGCGTCACCATCCACACGCTGCGTCGGCTGGGGCTGGATGTGAACCGTGACGGCGCCGTAAATCTCGCCGATGTTCAAGAGCTTACTCAAGATCAAGCGACCGAGATATTCATCACCCACTACTTCCACAAACCCAAGATCGCGCAGCTGCCCAGTCCGCTCCAGCCCTCCGTTTTCGACATGTACGTGAATGCGGGGGCGAATGCGGTGAAGATTCTTCAGCGATTGTTAAGAGATATGGGGTTTGATGTGGCTGTGGACGGGGTCCTTGGACCGCAAACGCTTGGCGCTACGGGGCGCGCCTATGCCGCTGCACCTGCGCAGATGGTGGACGCCTACGCCGTGGCGCGGCGCAACTATTACTTTGGGCTGGCGGATCAGCGCCCCGCAAGTCGCAAATACGCCCGCACGAGGGCCGGAAAGAAAGGAGGATGGATCAAACGGGCAGAGGAATTTATGTCGCCGCGGTACCATCTGAGCATCCGTGACTTTAACGAAAGGGTCGCGGCATGGGGATGATTGATACCGCGCTTGCGTTGGTCTTTGGTGACGGCCGCAATGTGGTGCGCGACACGGTCGAGGTATTTCGCGCCAATGCGGAAAAGACGGCCGGCCGTGATGCGACCGCGCGGGAACAGGCTATGGTGCAATTTGGGGCGGAATTCGCTGTGCCCCGCAAGGGACGGTTTGACCGTTTCATGGACGGGCTGAACCGGCTTCCGCGTCCAGCGCTGGCGCTTGGGACCTTGGGCTTGTTCATCACGGCGATGGTTGACCCGGTCTGGTTTGCCAGCCGGATGCAGGGCGTGTCGCTGGTGCCAGAGCCGTTATGGTGGCTTCTGGGGGTTGTCGTGTCCTTCTACTTTGGCGCGCGGCATCAGTTAAAAACACAAGAGTTCCAACGCTCTATCGCGCGCACCATTGCGCAGACACCAACGGTGATGCGACATATCAAAGAGCTGGAAACGCTGCGTGTTGATGGTGTTGAAGAAGGGGCCCTGCGGGATCTGGAAGGCGTATCTAGCGCAGTGCGCGACAGATCGGACAACGCGGCGCTTGCGGACTGGCGCAGGGTTGCAGGGTAAGGGGGGCCTGCGACGCTTTGCTGCGCACAGTCGTGTGATTTCGCGGTGAATCGGCATGGTATGGGGCGGAGCACCGCTCTATGATCGGGGTATGATTACAGAGCTCGGACATTTCGCCCTTATCCTCGCCTTCGGCGTTGCCATCGTTCAGATGGTCGTGCCCCTGATTGGTGCCCATAAACGCTGGCCGGGTTGGATGGCCGTGGCAGAGCCCGCCGCCGGGGCGCAATTCGCCCTGACATTGCTGGCGTTTGGGGCGTTGATGTGGGCCTTTGTCACCTCTGATTTCTCGCTGCGATTGGTGGTGTTGAACAGCCACTCGATGAAGCCGCTTTTGTATAAAATCAGCGGTACTTGGGGCAATCACGAAGGCTCAATGCTGCTGTGGGTGCTCATTGTCTCGCTATTCGGGGCGATGGCCGCGTGGTTCGGGGGTAATCTGCCGCCGACTTTGCGGGCGCGGGTTCTTTCTGTGCAAGCCGCAATCGGTGTGGCGTTTTTTGCCTTCATCCTGTTCACATCCAACCCGTTCTTGCGGCTGGCGACGCCACCTTTTGACGGGCAGGATCTGAACCCGCTTCTGCAGGACCCCGGGCTCGCCTTCCACCCTCCGTTTTTGTATTTGGGGTATGTCGGCCTTTCGATGACCTTTAGCTTTGCCGTTGCCGCCTTGATCGAAGGGCGGATTGATGCTGCTTGGGGCCGGTGGGTGCGCCCTTGGACCTTGGCGGCGTGGGTGTTTTTGACGATCGGCATCGCTCTCGGGTCCTGGTGGGCCTATTACGAACTTGGCTGGGGCGGGTTCTGGTTCTGGGATCCCGTTGAAAATGCTAGCTTTATGCCCTGGCTTCTGGCGGCGGCGCTGCTTCATTCCGCCATCGTTGTGGAAAAACGCGAAAGCCTGAAAAGCTGGACGATCCTGCTTGCGATCCTGGCTTTTGGCTTCTCGCTGATCGGGACGTTTATCGTCAGGTCCGGGTTGCTAACCTCGGTCCACGCCTTTGCGAATGACCCCGAACGCGGCGTGTTTATCCTGATGATCATGGCGTTTTTCATGGGCGGTGCGCTGGTTCTGTTCGCGGCGCGCGCTAGCGCGCTAGAGGCGAAAGGCGTGTTCAGCATGGTCAGCCGAGAGTCGGCTTTGCTGGTAAATAACGTACTGCTCGCCGTTGCCTGTTTCGTGGTGTTCATTGGCACGATGTGGCCGCTGCTGGCCGAAATGTTCTTCGACAGAAAATTGAGCGTTGGCCCCCCGTTTTTTAACGCCGCCTTTACGCCTTTCATGATTATGCTGGGGCTGATCCTACCGATCGGGTCCGCGATGCCTTGGAAGCGTGCGGTGATTTCGCGGGCGCTAAAGCCGCTACGCTACGCCTTTGTATTGGCGATTGCGATTGGGGGGCTGGCCTACGCGATGCAGTCGGGGCGCAGCTTGCTGGGTCCGCTCGGGTTGTTCTTGGGCGCGTGGATCGTGATGGGCACCGTGGTTGACCTGTGGGGGCGCACGGGGCGCGGTAGCAACCGGCTGCGCCGGCTTGGGCGGTTGCCGCGTGCGGATTGGGGCAAGATGGTGGCCCACGCCGGCCTTGGGGTGACCATGGCGGGGGTGGCTGGCCTGACAGCGTGGTCGATTGATGACATCCGCGCCGTTCCACTGGGGGAATCCTACGATGTGGGGCGCTATACCGTGCAGCTGGACGATGTCACCCAGGGCCAAGGTCCGAACTATACGGCGACGACCGGCAGCGTGACATTGTTCCACGACGGGGAAGAGATTGCGCAGTTGCGACCGGAGAAACGCTTCTATCCCGTGGCGCAGATGCCCACGACCGAAGCGGCGATCGACTATAATCTGCTGCGCGATGTCTATGTCGTGATCGGGGATGAACAGGCAAATGGTGGCTGGGTGGTGCGCACCTATGTCAAACCGCTGACCAACTGGATTTGGATCGGCTGTGCGCTGATGGCCCTTGGTGGCGTGTTAAGTCTTTCGGACCGGCGCTACCGCGTTGCGGCAGGGGCGGCGAAATCAAAACCGGTGCCTGCAGAATGAGGGCGCTCATCCTCGCCCTGATGTTGCTTGTAGCACCTGTGCTATCGGTTGCGCCGACCTGGGCCGTGCAGCCGGACGAGGTGCTCTCGGATCCTGCGCTTGAACAACGCGCGCGGAGCTTGTCGAAAGGGTTGCGTTGCCTTGTGTGCCGCAACGAAAGCATCGACGAAAGCAACGCCAGCCTTGCGCGCGACCTGCGTATCCTGCTGCGCGAACGTCTGGTGGCTGGCGATAGCGACGAAGAGGCGGTCGCTTATATCGTCGACCGCTATGGTGAATATGTCCTGCTGAACCCGCCTGCGCGGGGATCGACCTGGGTGTTATGGGCGGCAGGGCCACTCATGCTGTTGATCGCGGCGGGGGTCGGGTTTGGCTACCTGCGCGGTCGTGCGAAAGCACCGTCCGCGGAACAGGCCCCGCTCAGCGCGCAAGAACAGGCGCGGCTGGACGACATTCTGAAGCGATAACGCGGGGTTTCACTGGCGGTGGCCTGTCGTATGGGTAAGGTGCGGGGAAAATCTAGATGAGGAACCCGCGCCATGGACTATCAAACCCTTACCTATGAACTGACCGACGGGCTGGCCGTGGTCACCATGAACCGCCCCGACAAGATGAACGCATTGACCACGCAGATGCGGGCAGAGATCGAGCACGCGTTTACCCAAGCGGGCAAAGACGCGCGTTGTGTGGTCATCACCGGTGCCGGTCGTGCGTTTTGCACCGGTCAGGATCTTAGCGACAGCAGCAGCAAGGGCTCGCTGGATCTGGAACGCACCCTGCGCGAGGAATATGGCCCCATGCTGCGGGCGATCACCAACTGCCCTGTGCCAACGATCGCCGCGGTCAATGGTCCTGCGGCGGGGGCAGGGGCGAACCTTGCGCTGGCGACGGATGTGGTCTTTGCGACGGAATCTTCCTATTTTCTGCAAGCATTTACGCGCATTGGTCTGATGCCCGATGCGGGCGGCACCTATACGTTGCCCCGCCAGATGGGCACGGCCAAGGCTATGGGCGCGGCCGTGTTCGCGGATAAAATCTCTGCCCGTCAGGCGGATGACTGGGGGATGATCTGGGAAGCGGTGGCCGATGCCGAGTTTGACGCCCATTGGCGTGCCAAGGCGGCGCATCTGGCGCAAGGTCCGACCGCAGCCTATGCTGCTGCCAAGAACGCCATTCGCGCAAGCTGGGACAACACGCTGGAGGATCAGCTGTCGCTAGAGGCGCAGGAACAAGGGAAATGCGGGCAATCACGTGATTTCAAAGAGGGCGTGATGGCCTTTATGCAGAAACGCCCCGCGAGCTTCGAGGGCCGCTAATCCCGCTAGACCGAGCGTTCGACCAGCAACACATCATCGGGGTTGAGGGTCGGACGCGAGGCGCTGGCAACCACGGCCACCGCTATCCCGTCTGCGAGCACCGTGTGAACGCTGCCTGACACTTGCTTTACCGTGATCCGCGGTGGTGTCTGGCCCTTGTCATAGACCACCGCGATCTGGTCACATTTCTGTTCGATATCATGTACGAACGATCCCTGCGGCGCGGGGTGATGCCGTGCGGTCTTGCAGCTTAGACTGGTCGCGTTATCCCATTGCAGGCGAGGCCGAGGGTCGTTCATCCGGTCATCCTTTCCGCGGGGGGCAGCGGGCGTATTGGGGCTGCTGTGCATTGCACAGGGTAAACCTGCCCTGAATTGACGATGAATTTGGGATGATCGGGGCGGTTGGTCAATCAATTTTGGCCATTATGCCCAGCTCGGAAACAACAACACAAAACTGCCATATTTCGGACCCTATGGTTTCGAAATGGGGAAAAGTGAGTTGAAACAGTGAGCTGGAAAGAGGCGCTTTGATCACGGGGCGCTTGTGGGCGGTGTTTCAGGTGATTCTCTTTGTCCTGCGTTCCAAGCAGCAGCAGCCCACCCTGAAACGCAAAACGCCCCGCCGTGAGGGCGGGGCGTTTTGACTAATGTACTGACATTCAGCGCTTTTCGATATCCACATAGTCGCGTGGTGTTTCGCCAAGATACAGCTGACGGGGACGCCCGATTTTCAGCTGAGGATCGCTGATCTGCTCTTTCCACTGCGAGATCCAGCCAACGGTCCGTGCCAGCGCAAAGATCGGCGTGAACATCGACGTGGGGAAACCCATCGCTTCGAGGATGATGCCCGAGTAGAAATCGACGTTCGGGAACAGCTTTTTCTCTGCGAAATACGGATCTTCCAGCGCCTGTTTTTCAAGCTCTTTCGCGACCTGCAGGATCGGGTTGTTTTCGACACCCAGCAGCTCAAGCACTTCGTCCGCGCTTTCTTTCATCACGGTCGCGCGTGGGTCGTGGTTCTTGTAGACGCGGTGACCAAAGCCCATCAGGCGGAACGGGTCGTTCTTGTCCTTGGCGCGGGCGATGAACTCAGGGATGCGGTCCGGTGTGCCGATCTCTTTCAGCATTTCCAGACATGCCTGGTTCGCCCCACCATGCGCCGGCCCCCAAAGGCAGGCGATGCCAGCAGCGATACAGGCAAAGGGGTTCGCCCCAGAAGAGGACGCCAGACGCACGGTCGACGTCGATGCGTTCTGTTCGTGGTCCGCGTGCAGCGTAAAGATGCGGTCCATCGCGCGGGCAAGGATCGGGTCGACGACATAATCCTCGGCAGGGACGGCGAAACACATGCGCAGGAAGTTACCGGCATAGTCTACGTCGTTGCGCGGATAGATGAACGGCTGACCGATGGTGTACTTATAGGCCATCGCGGCAATCGTCGGCATCTTGGCGATCAGACGGATCGTTGCCACTTCGCGCTGGTGCGCGTCGTTGATGTCGGTGCTGTCGTGGTAGAAGGCAGACATCGCGCCCACAACGCCGACCATGATCGCCATCGGGTGTGCATCACGGCGGAAACCACGGAAGAAGTTGATCATCTGTTCGTGGATCATGGTGTGGTTGGTCACCAGATTTTCGAACTCTTCCAGCTGCGCGGCAGAGGGCAGTTCGCCATACAGCAGCAGGTAGCACACTTCGAGGTAGTGAAATTCGCTGGCCAGTTGGTCGATCGGATACCCACGGTGCAGCAACACGCCTTCGTCACCGTCAATGAAGGTGATCGTGCTGTCACAGGCCGCTGTCGAGGTGAAGCCAGGGTCATATGTGAACACATTCGCCTGAGAGAACAGCTTGCGGATGTCCATGACATCCGGGCCCGCCGACGGGGAATAGATCGGCAGTTCAAAGCTGTTCCCGTCGATGGTCAACGTTGCGGATTTTGTACTTTCGGCCATGAAGTCCCTTCCTATCGTTTTATCGACGTGCGTTATGCCGTCGACTGGGGAGATACCGAAACGGTCCGCCCCTCAGTTATTGTTGAGCATATCAGGAATATGCTTTTGCATATCTTAGATAGCCGCATCGTTTAAACGGGCAAGGCTTTCGTCACGCCCAAGTACCAGCATCATATCGAAAACTGATGGGGTTGCTGCCCGCCCGGCGAGTGCTGCGCGCAGCGGCCCCGCCAGTTTGCCGAATTTGGTGTCCCGAGCGGCGGCAAAGCCGTTCAGCGCCTCCTCCAGCGTTTCTCTGTCCCAAGTAACATTCTGCAACTGCGGCGTCAATTCAGTCAGCATACCACGGGATACATTGTCCAAGTGCTTGTCTGCCTTCTCGTCCGGTTGGATGGGGCGTTCGGCGAGGATAAACTCAGCTTTTTCAAGAAGATCAGGGAATTTCTTCGCGCGATCCTTTAAGCAATACATCGCCCGCTCCAGCCCGTCAGCTTGCGCATTTGTGAGCGCGGGCAGACCGGCTGCGGTCAAATAGGCCTCGATCTCGTGCCGCAATGCAGCATCATCCGCCGCGGCGATGTGCTGCCCGCAGATGTTTTCCAGCTTCTTGAGGTCGAATTGCGCGGGGCTTTTGCGGATACCGTCCAGATCGAACCATTCTTGCGCTTGGGCGTCGGTGAAGAATTCGTCGTCCCCATGGCTCCACCCCAGACGGGCGAGGTAGTTGCGCATACCGGCCGCGGGAAAGCCCATGGCCTGATATTCCTGCGCGCCCAAAGCGCCGTGACGTTTCGACAGTTTCTTGCCATCCGCGCCGTGGATCAGCGGAATATGCGCCCAGACCGGTACGTCCCAGCCCATGGCGTTGTAAATCATCATCTGGCGCGCGGCATTGTTGAGGTGATCATCCCCGCGGATCACATGGGTCACGCCCATGTCATGGTCATCAACAACAACGGCCAGCATATAGACGGGCGTACCATCGGAACGTAACAGCACCATGTCATCAAGCTGGTCGTTCCCGATCACCACGTCGCCCTGCACCGCGTCGCGGATGACGGTTTCGCCCGTCAGCGGGGCCTTGATCCGTACGACATAGGGGGCGTCGGGGTGCGTTTCGGGCGCGGCGTCACGCCAGGGTGATTGGTACAGGGTGCTGCGCCCCTCGGCCTTGGCTTGATCCCGGAACGCGGCGATTTCTTCTTGCGAGGCAAAGCACTTATAGGCCTTTCCTTCGGCAAGAAGTTGTAGCGCCACCTCGGCGTGGCGGGGGGCGTTTTCGAACTGGCTGACCACGTCACCGTCGTGATCCAGACCCAGCCACGCCATGCCCTGCAGAATTGCTTCGGTTGCCTCGGGGGTGTGGCGCTGGCGGTCGGTGTCTTCGATACGCAGCAGGAATTTACCGCCCCGACCGCGTGCATACAGCCAGCTGAACAGCGCCGTCCGCGCGCCGCCGATGTGCAGATAACCGGTAGGAGACGGGGCGAAACGGGTAACGACAGGCGTTGTCATGGGCGGAGGATCCTTTGCAGCAGAAGTTCACGGAAAACGCCCGTTCGGGGTGCCGTTTATCATTTGCTAACTCCTTTGGAGATAGCGTCCCCGACTATCTACCCAGTGCAGAGAACGGGGGCAAGTATGGGGCTGTTGTCCTATATGGCGCAGAGCATGCGCGCACAGCGGGGGCATCTGATCGGCTGGGTGCCGGTGTGTCTGGCCGTGGGGATCGGCAGCTATTTTGCGCTGCGGGTTGAGCCTTCGCTGACCGTTCTGCTTTGGGTCGCGGGCGGGGCGGCGCTGCTGGGGGCTGCGGCCTTTCTGGCGGGCGAGGTCGCGGGGCCTGTTTTGTTGGGCGCGGCCTTGGTGTTGCTCGGTTTTGATCTGGCGGCGTGGCGGGCCCATGCTGTCGGCGGGCCGGTGCTGGGGTGGCGCTATTACGGCCCGATCGCGGGGCGCGTCGTGGCGGTGGATCGCAGCCAGTCCGACGCCTTGCGGCTGACGCTGGATCGGGTTGTGCTGGAACGGGTCTCTGCGCCTCGGACGCCGCTGCATGTGCGCGTGTCCTTGCACGGCGACAGACGCTTTGACGCGGATATCACGCCGGGGTTGGGGGTGATGACCACGGGGCATCTGTCGCCGCCAAGCGGTCCGGTCGAGCCTGAGGGCTTTGATTTCCAACGGCATGCATGGTTCGCGGGCTTGGGCGCTGTGGGGTACAGTCGCACCCCTTTACTGGCGGCGACACCGGCTGAGGCGGGGCATAGCGGGCTGGCGGTCTTTCGGGCGCGCATGGCGGCCTCGGCCCGGATTTAGCGGATCTTGCCGGGTGATATCGGCGGGTTTGCCACGGCGATCACCACCGGCGACCGCAGCGCCATCAGCCAGGACGCGCTGGAGGATCTGCGTGCCAGCAACCTTGCGCATCTACTGGCGATCTCGGGTTTGCACATGGGGTTGCTGAGCGCGGTGGTCTTTGGCGCGTTGCGGATCGTGCTGACGTTGGTGCCGTGGATCGCGCTGCGCTGGCCCACGCGCAGTATCGCAGCCGCTGGGGCGCTGGTGGCGGCCAGTGGCTATCTGCTGTTGTCGGGGGGTAACATCGCAACCGAACGCGCGTTCATCATGGTCGCCGTGGCCCTTGGCGCATTGATCATCGGGCGACGGGCGCTGACCCTGCGGGCCGTGGCGATTGCAGCCACGGTCGTATTGGTCCTTCGGCCAGAGGCATTGACGGGGCCGGGGTTCCAGATGTCCTTTGCCGCTACCACGGGGTTGGTTGCGATCTTTGGCTGGTTGCGCAACGCCGAGGTCTCACTTGGGCCGAAGTGGCTGGCACCGGCTGTGGCGACGGTGATCTCCTCGGCTGTGGCGGGGGGCTTTACCGCGCCCATCGGGGCGGCCCATTTCAATACGATCGCGCAATATGGCTTGGTCGCGAACCTGCTCTCGGTCCCGCTGATGGGGGTCTTGGTGATGCCGGCTGCGGTGGCGGCCTTGGTCATGGCACCGCTGGGGCTAGAGTGGATCCCCCTGCAGATCATGGGCGCAGGGTTGCGCTGGATCTTGCTGGTCGCGCAGGGCGTGGCAGAGATCGACGGTGTGCAGGGGCATGTGGCCGCCCCCGGCCCCTGGGTGCTGCCGCTGCTGGCGCTCGGGTTTTTGTGGCTGTTGCTGTGGCAGGGCTGGTTGCGGTTTGCCGGTCTGGGGGCCGTGATTGCGGCGGGGGTATTGTGGCACGGGGCAGAGCGTCCGACGGTGCTGATCTCGGACACCGGCAGTCTGGTGGGGGTGATGACCCCCACGGGCCGTGCGCTGAGCAAGGCAAAAGGCGCAGGCTTTGTCGCGCTCAACTGGCTGGAGAATGACGGCGACGGCGCCGATCAGGTCCAGGCCGCAGCGCGTTGGCCCACAAGGTCAAAGATCGGGGGACAGGAGGTGGTCCACCTGTCCGGCAAGCGCGCGCGGGCGGCGTTCGGGGCGTGCCGTGCGGATCAGATCATCGTGCTGTCAGTTGTGCCCGATCCGCCGCTGATGGGCGGCTGCGATGTGTTTGACCCCGACCGGTTGCGATCCTCGGGGGCAGTCGCACTCACCCTCGACAACGGGCGGGTCACAATGCAAACGGCCCGCCAAAAGGCGGGCACGCGGTTGTGGACGGCATGGCCCAAGGACAGGCCGCCGCGGTAGCAAGCATCAGTAGGTGCGGATCAACCCGACCAGACGTCCCTGCACCTTGACCTTATCCGATGGCAGAACCCGCGTTTCATAGGCGGGGTTAGCGGCTTCCAACGCGACAGAGCTGCCGTGACGGCGGAATTTCTTGAGCGTCGCCTCGTGGTCTTCGACCAGCGCAACCACGATATCCCCATCATCCGCGACAGAGGTTTCGCGGATGATCACCACGTCGCCATCGTTGATCCCTGCGTCGATCATGGAATCACCCTGCACCTCCAAAGCGTAATGTTCGCCGCTGCCGCTGATCATCCCGCCGGGGACGGCGACGGATTGGGTCATGGTGCTGATCGCCTCGATCGGGACACCGGCGGCGATCCGGCCCATCATCGGCACATCAAAGGACGACGCGCTGACCGGCTGCGCGGCAGAAGGGGGCGGACCATCGGGGCGGTCGCCGTCAATCACGCGCGGGGTAAAGCCCGCACCGGAAAGGCTGCCCAAGCTATCGGGCAGTTTCACCACCTCTATCGCGCGGGCGCGATGCGCCAGGCGGCGGATGAATCCGCGTTCCTCCAGCGCTGTGATCAGACGATGGATGCCGGATTTGGACCGCAGATCAAGCGCTTCTTTCATCTCGTCAAAGCTGGGCGGCACGCCGTCGCGCTGCACACGTTTGTGAATAAAGGCCAGCAGATCGAGTTGTTTCTTGGTCAGCATCCGGACATTCCCCGTTTCTATTTGGGGTTTGTTCTAGGGATGTTCCTGTTTTGTGTCAACCGTCAGAGGGGAATACAGCCTATGATCTCTCCGGCTGTGCGGGCCCCATCTTGGGGCGGGCGGACCATCAGGACATCGGCGCGCGACAGGATACCCAGCAGCGAACTGTCCTGATTGTCTTCGGGCAGGACGGCACCGTCACGGAGCATCGCACGCATATAATGTTCGCGTGGCCCATTGGCGGGCAGATCGACGCCAAGCGGCAGATCGATCCGTGCGGCGGGCGCGGCGGGCAGGCCTAGCATCTTGCGCAGCACCGGCACGACAAAGACCGTCCCGCAGACCATGGCCGACACCGGATTGCCGGGCAGGCCGATCATTGGGACATCACGCAGCCGCCCCGCCATAAGAGGTTTGCCGGGGCGCATCGCGACTTTGTAGAAAGACTGGTCCATCCCCATTTGGGCAGCGACGGGGGCGACCAGATCGTGGTCTCCGACAGAGGCACCGCCGATGGTGATGATCAGATCGGCATCCTGCGCCATGGTGAAGGCTTGGGTCAGCGAGGGCACCGTGTCGCGGGCAATCGGGATCATGCGGCACTGCGCGCCATGTTGTTCGAGCAGGGCGGCCAGTCCATAGGTGTTGGAGGCGATGATCTGGTCGGGGTTCGGCACCTCGCCGGGTTGCACCAGCTCGTCCCCCGTGGCGATGATTGCGACGCGTGGTTTGGCATAGACCGGCACCGTCGCCACATTCATCGACGCCAGCAGCGCGATATCGGCAGGGCGCAGCAGACGCGGCGCATCCATCGTGTCGCCTGCATGGAAATCCCCACCGGCGGGGCGGATATTGGTCTTGGGGCCGATGTCATGGCCCAGCATGATCAGATCGCCACGACGGGTCGTATCCTCTTGGATCACAACGAAATCAGCGCCTTCGGGGACAGGGGCACCGGTAAAGATGCGCACGGCCTGACCGGCCTTGACCACACCGTCAAACCGATGGCCCGCCGCCGCTTCGCCGATGACCTTGAACATTGCGTCGGGCTCGACCTCTGTCTGGCGCAGGGCATAGCCATCCATAGAGGAGGCCGCGAAAGGTGGCTGGGTGCGGATGGCAACAACATCGCGCGCCAGCACACGGCCCGCGGCCTGACGCAGCGGGACCGCTTCCACTTCGGTGGCGGTGACGAGATCAAAGAGATGCGACAGGGCGTCGCTGACAGAGATCATTCTGCCTCGTATCGGCCCGATTTGCCGCCGTCTTTCAGCACGACCCGCAGGCCGCCGATTTCCATACCTTTGTCCACGGCCTTGGCCATGTCATAGACAGTCAGCGCGGTGACAGAGGCGGCGGTCAGCGCCTCCATCTCGACGCCGGTCTGTCCGGTGGTCTTGACGGTCGCGGCGATGCGCAGACCGGGCAGGTCGGCATCGGGTGTCAGTTCAACCGACACTTTGGTGATCGGCAGAGGGTGGCACAGCGGAATCAGATCGGCGGTGCGTTTTGCAGCCATGATCCCCGCCAAACGGGCTACCCCCATGACATCACCCTTTTTGGCGCGTCCTTCGGTAATGATATCAAAGGTTTCGCGCAACATCTTGATGTGGGTTTCCGCAACGGCCACCCGCGACGTCACGGGTTTGTCCGACACGTCGACCATATGCGCGTCACCCTTACCGTCAAAATGCGTGAGCGCCATTACATGCCCCCCGGCCGCAGCGGTGTGGCCAGCAAGTTGCGGGTTGCGACCTCTACATCGTCCTGACGCATCAGGCTTTCCCCGATCAGGAATACCCGCGATCCGTATTTCGCCATATCGGCCAGATCTTCGGGCGTGTTCAGCCCGCTTTCCGATACGATCATCTTTTCCACATCCACATGTTTCGACAGGCGGCGCGTGGTATCAAGCGTCGTCTCGAAGGTTTTGAGGTTGCGGTTGTTGATCCCCATCATGCGGCTTTTCAGCACGGCGGCGCGGTCCAGCTCTTCCTTGTCATGCACCTCGATCAGCGCGTCCATGCCCCATTGGGCGGCGGCGTCCTCAAGCTCGATCGCTTGGGCATCGCTGACAGAGGCCATGATGATCAGGATACAGTCAGCCCCAAGCGCGCGGGCTTCGGCGACCTGATAGGGGTCGTACATGAAATCCTTGCGCAGCACGGGCAGGGTGCAGGCCTCGCGGGCGGCGACAAGATATTCCTTGGCCCCCTGAAAGCTGGGCGTGTCTGTCAGCACCGACAGGCAGGTCGCGCCACCGGCGGCATAGGCAGCGGCCAGTGTGGCGGGGTCAAAATCGGCGCGGATCAACCCTTTTGACGGGCTTGCCTTTTTGACCTCGGCAATCAGCCCGTACCCCTCGCGCGAGGCGTCGAACAACGCGTCGGAAAAGGGGCGCACGGGCGAGGCGGCGCGCGCCTCTGCCTCTACGGCCTCAAGCGGTTTGGCGGCCTTGTCGGCGGCGATCTCTTCCAGCTTGTAGGCTTTGATCTTGTCTAGGATGGTGCCAGTGTTGGTATCGGTCATGATGTCTCCGGTGTTGCCCAGTTTATGGCCGCTTGGCCTTGGGCGTGCAACCAGTCATTGCAGCGCGAGAAGGGGCGTGACCCGAAAAACCCACGCCGCGCGGACAGGGGCGACGGGTGCGGGGTTTCAAGTTTGAAGTTCGGTCCCCCGTCCACATCCCGCGCGGCTTTTTGGGCATGCGCACCCCACAGCAAATAGGCGCGGGGACGGTCGGCCAAGCGGCCAAGAATTTGCGTGGTCAGCTGCTGCCAGCCCAGTTTCCCATGGCCGCCTGCGTCCCGCGCAGGCACGGTCAATGTGGTATTCAACAACAGCACGCCCTGATCCGCCCAGAACCGCAGATCGGCATCCGGTGGGCACGCGCCGATGTCATCCACCATTTCCTTATAGATATTGGACAGCGAACGGGGCAGCGGTTTGGTATCGGCGCTGGCGGAAAAGGCAAAGCCGTGGGCGTGGCCGGGGGTGGGATAGGGGTCTTGCCCCAGGATCACCACGCGCACCGCGTCGGGCTGGGTATGTTCCAGCGCGGCGAAAACCTGCGGTCGGTGCGGCAGCGTCTCGCGCGGGTCCGCGGCCAGCGCTGCGGCGATGCCGGGCAGGGTATCGTCAAAGAATGCAAGGTCGCGCCAGGCTCCGAGGCGCGACAAGTCAAAACGGCTCATGCGGTCTGGGTGATCCGCGCGACTTGGGTGATCCTGTCACGGGCCGCACCGCTGTCGATGCTGTGGCGTGCCATCTCTACCCCCGCTTTCAGATCGGGCGCGGCATCGGCCACGACCAGCGCCGCAGCCGAATTGAGCAAGACCGCATCGCGGTAGGCCGAGGGGGTTCCGTCCAGCAGTGCGTTGAAATCACGTGCGTTTTCTTCGGGTGAGCCGCCGACGATATCCTCGAACGGATGGACCGGAAGGCCCGCGTCTTCGGGCGTGATCTCGAATTCGGAAATGGTGCCATCAGGGTTCAGCGCGGCGATCCAGCTGGTGCCGGTGATCGTCAGCTCGTCCGTCCCGTCGGAGCCATGCACAAGCCACGCTTTTTCAGAGCCAAGCGCGCCAAGTGTTTCGGCCATCGGGCGGATCAGATCGCGGCGATAGGCCCCGGTCAGCTGCCGTTTGACGCCCGCAGGGTTGGTCAGCGGGCCGAGGATGTTGAAGATCGTGCGTGTGCCCAGTTCGGACCGTGTGGGCATGACATGGGCAATCGCGGGATGGTGCATTGGGGCCATCATAAAGCCGATGCCCGCATCGCGCAGGGCGGCCTCGACCACCTTGGGCCCGACCATCACCTTGAGCCCCATCTGCGTCAGCGCATCCGCCGCGCCGGATTTGGACGACAGGTTGCGGTTGCCATGTTTCGCCACCACGACGCCCGCGCCGGCAACGACAAAGGCCGTCGCGGTAGAAATATTCAGCGTGCCCTTGCCATCGCCGCCGGTGCCCACGATGTCCATCGCGCCCTCGGGGGCGGTGACGGGATTGCATTTGGCGCGCATGACATGGGCGGCGGCAGCATATTCATCCACCGTCTCGCCACGGGTGCGCAGGGCCATCAGGAAGCCACCGATCTGGCTGGGGGTCGCTTCGCCCTCGAACAGGATCTGGAACGCGGTCTCGGCCTGATCGCGGGTCAGCGGGCCATTGGCGGCCGCATCGATCAGAGGTTTCAGAGCATCGCTCATGCGGGCACCTTTACGTTGTTCAGGAAGTTTTGCAGCATCTGGTGACCGTGATCCGAACGGATCGATTCCGGGTGGAACTGCACGCCATGCAGCGGCAGGTCGCGGTGCTGCAGGCCCATGATCGTGCCGTCCTCAAGCTCTGCCGTGATCTCAAGGCAGTCGGGCAGGGTGGCGCGGTCAACGATCAGCGAATGATAGCGTGTCGCGGCAAAGGGCGATGGCAGCCCCGCAAAGACGCCCTGACCCTTGTGGTGCATCATGCCCATCTTGCCGTGCACGATTTCGCCCGCGCGCACGACCTTGCCGCCGAACGCCTGACCCAGCGTCTGATGGCCAAGGCACACACCCAATAGCGGCGTGCTTGTTTCGGCGGCGGCTGCCGTCAGCGCAAGGCAGATGCCCGCTTGATCCGGGTCGCAGGGGCCGGGCGACAGGATGATCCCCGCGGGGTTCATCGCCATCGCGGCCTGCACGTCGATCTGGTCGTTGCGGCGGATTTCGACTTCGGCCCCGAGGTCACCCAGATAGTGTACGAGGTTGTAGGTGAAGCTATCGTAGTTATCTATCAAGAGCAGCATGCGGCAATTCTTTGTATTGGGGCAGGGTTTAGGGCTAGAGGAACCGTGCAAAACCACGGTATAATGTCCGCTGATACATGTTCAGGGTTAAGACCTATCGTCAAGGGCAGCAGGCCGGAGAGCCGCGCGAACCGGAACAAAAACAGGAGCGATCATCTATGTCACGCGGGTTTATTGGCGGCATCCTTATTGGTGCGGTATTCAGTGTCGGCGTCGCCGGTGTCGCGTCCTTCATGGTGCCCATGGGGCCCGCGCCCTTGCAAGACACGCCTGTGCCAAGTGACGCGCCTGACGCAGAGCGCGCGACCAACGCGCCCGATATTGTGGAACCGCCGGTGGTAGCGGCTGATGAAACGCCCCTGACGGCGGCTGAGGACACTAACGAGGATGTGATCACGCCAGAGCCGGAGCCAGTTGTCGACGAGCCTGTCGTCGAGGAGCCCACCGTTGAACAAGAGCCCGAGACTGTGCCGCGAGCCGAGGTCGCACCAGAAGTAGAAGCACCGGTCACGCAAGAGGCTGTGTCAGACACACCTTCAGAGGACGCGCCGGACGTCGCGGCAGCGCCTGAGATCGTAGAGCCTGAACCACAGCTTGAACCAAAGCCCGAGCCAGAGGTCGCCCCAACGCCGCAACCCGCGCCGCAGATCGCGCAGGATATCGACGCGACAGCCTCCGTGACCGTGCCCGATGCGGCTGCACCGAAGATCACGCTTGATGATCCTGTCTTGCCCAATCCGATGGCGCTTGCGCCAATGGAACCGACCGAGCCGGATGCGCTTGGCATCGAGACCCAGACAGCACCGCCCGTCACCGCCGATGAAAGCGTCGACACGCCAGTGTCGCCCACGCCGGACACCGATGTCGCCACCGCGCCAAGCGCGCCCGACGCGCAACCCGAAGAAGCCCCTGCCGATGTTGTCTTTGGCGCGCCCGAGCAACGCACAGACGGGCGTCCCACAATCGGTACCCCTGCGGCGATCACCTCTGAGCGGGATACGGGCGTGACGATCAACCGCCTGCCGACCGCCCAATCGGGCGAACAGACCGCCCCCGAGGCGCAAGCCACCGCAGAAAGCCCCGCCATCACCCGGTATGGCCAGCCTTTCGCGAATCCTGATGACAAACCGCTGATGAGCGTCCTGTTGATGGACGTGGGCAGTGACCTGCAAGGCGGCGAGGTCGGTATCGCCGCGCTGCGCAGCTTTCCCTATCCGCTGAGCTTTGCCGTCGACGTCAGCCTGCCCGACGCGGCAGAGCGCATGCAGACCTACCGCAACGAAGGGTTCGAGGTGCTGGCGATGGTCGACCTGCCTCAGGGTGCGCAGCCAAGCGATGCAGAGACCACGCTGGCGGTCGCCTTCTCGCGCATGCCCGAAGTGATCGGCGTGCTTGAAGGGCAGGGTGCCGGGCTGCAACCCGACCGCGCGACAGCAGATCAGGTGACTGCGATCCTTGGGCAGGGGGGCTATGGCCTTGTGACCCAGGACAAAGGGCTGAACACGATGCCCAAGCTTGCAGTGAAAGAGGGCGTGCCCGCTGCACCCGTGTTCCGCGACTTTGATAGCAAGGGGCAGACGCCCACCGTGATCCGGCGGTTCCTTGATCAGGCCGCGTTCAAGGCGGGGATCGAAGGGTCGGTGATCATGATGGGGCGGATGCGGCCCGAGACGATCTCGGCGCTGTTGGTCTGGGGGTTGCAGGACCGTGCCAGCCAAGTTGCACTCGCTCCTGTTTCCGCCGTGCTGAAAAACGCCACGCCTGAATGATCTACCGGTAAAGCCATCGAAACCTGCGCGTTGCGCGGGTTTCGGCGTGCTTGGATGTGATCTGCCTAGATAATCTCGTCTTCGTCGAACAGTGGGTCGCTTTCGAGCTGCGTGATCATATCCTCGACCGTGTCTGCCACCGCCTTGGGCAGCAGCTTTGCCAAGTGGAAGACCGCGTCGCCCTCGTTCACCACGGGCAGGATCGCGCGGCCGATCAGAATACCGTCGTGGGGGGCGATAATATCCTCTTCGGTCTTGCCGAACGGGTCAGAGACTGTCGCCAGTGCGTCGCCCTGTTTCACGGTCTCCCCCTCGGCCCTGAAGGTGCGCAGCAGCCCACCCACGGGCGCGCGCAGCCAGGTCGAGCTTGAGCAGACATGGGACTGCCTGCGCGAGGGGGCGATGCCCTTGGCCGGCAGCATGTCTTCGGCATGCATGACCCGCAAGATACCTGCAACGCCTGCGCGCACGGCCATTTCGTCAAAGCGCAGCCCTTCGCCCGCCTCATACAGCAGCACCGGGGTGCCCTTGGCGGCGGCGACCGCGCGCAGCGATCCGTCGCGCAGGGGCGAGGTCAGCACCACCGGTGCGGCAAAGCTGGCGGCCATGCGCCGCGTCACCGCATCTGAAGGAGAGATACGCACCTGCGGCAGGTTGGTCCGGTGGATCGCGGCTGAATGCAGATCGATACCGAAATCACAGCGCAGCACCACGTCGTTCAAAAAGATATGCGCCAGCCGTGACCCCAAAGACCCAGACGGGTGCCCCGGAAAACAACGGTTCAGATCGCGCCGGTCCGGCAGGTAGCGTGACCGGTTCAGGAAACCGAAAGAGTTCACCACCGGGATCACCAGCAGCGTTCCCCGCAGGGATTTTAACTGCGGTGCGCGCAGCAGACGGCGCACGATCTCGACCCCGATCAGCTCGTCCCCGTGAACAGCGGCGCTGACAAACATGGTGGGCCCGGGGCGCTTGCCGTGGATCACTTCAAGCGAGAGCCCGACAGGCGTGTGGTCCGGCAGGATCGAGATCGGCAAGTCGATCTGTGCCCGAGAGCCGGGTGCCACGTGTTGACCCGCAATCTCGAACGGGGCTTGGGTCGGCATCCTCAGCTGTTCCCTTGACCTGCGAAGCGTGCTGCATCGGCCGCCGCACGGCGGATCGCGTCGGATTTATGCACCGTCTCCATATACTCCGCCTCTGCGTCGCTGTCATAGACGACACCGCCACCGGCCTGAATATACAGGGTTTTATCCTTGATGACTGCCGTGCGCAGGGCGATGCACATGTCCATGTCGCCGCCCGCGCTAAAGTAGCCAACACCGCCGCCGTACAGCCCGCGTTTCTCGGGCTCCAGCTCGTCGATAATCTCCATCGCGCGGACCTTGGGCGCGCCTGATACGGTGCCCGCAGGCATTCCCGCAAAGAAGGCATCCAGCGCATCGCGGTCTTCGCGCAGCTCGCCCACGACATTGGACACGATATGCATCACGTGGCTGTAGCGTTCGACGATGAATTCCTCGGTCGGGCGCACGGTGCCGATCTTGGCAACCCGGCCTACGTCATTGCGGCCCAGATCAAGCAGCATCAGATGTTCAGCCAGCTCTTTCTGGTCGGCCAGCAGATCAGCCTCCAGCGCGCGGTCTTCTTCCGGTGTGGCCCCGCGACGACGGGTACCTGCAACGGGGCGGATCGTGATCTCGTTGCCGAAGACGCGCACAAGGATCTCGGGCGAGGCCCCGACGACGTGGAAATCACCGAAGTTGAAATAGAACATGAAGGGCGACGGGTTGGTCCGGCGCAAACTGCGATACAGCGCAAAGGGCGGCTGCGAGAAACCCTGCGCCCACCGTTGCGACGGCACCACCTGAAAGATGTCGCCCGCCACGATGTATTCGCGCGCTTTTTCAACGGCGGATTTATAGCCTTCGCGGGTGAAATTGCTGACGGGGGCGGATTCTTCGTGGGCGTCGCCCAGATCACGGCTGGTGCCGGGCATCGACCGTTCCAGATCACGCACCGCATCCATCACGCGTTCGGCGGCTTGGGCATAAGCGGCCTTGGCCGATTGCCCGTCAGACACCCAAGCTGGCGATACGATCGTGACCTCGCCCTTGACCCCGTCAAGCACGGCAATCACCGAGGGGCGCACCATCATCGCATCGGGCAGCCCCATGGGATCGGGGTTCACATTCGGCAGATGCTCCACCAGCCGTATCATGTCATACCCCAGATAGCCGAACAGCCCGGCGGCGGCTTGCGGCAGGTCATCGGGCAGGTCGATCTTCAACTCCGCGATCACCGCACGCAATGTATCCAGCGGATCCCCCGCGACATCGTCGAAGGCATCTGCGTCATAGCGTGCCGAACGGTTGATGGCCGATGTGGTGCCCTGACAGCGCCAGATCAGATCGGGCTTCATCCCGATAATCGAATAGCGCCCGCGGACCTCGCCGCCGGTCACAGATTCCAGCACAAAGGCGTTCTGTGCCGCACCGGTGAGCTTGAGCATCAGCGAAACGGGCGTGTCCAGATCGGCAGCCAGACGGGTGTAAACGATCTGGTTCTTGCCCGCCGCATAGCCTGCGGCAAAGCTGTCATAATCGGGTGTCAACGACATGGGAGACCTAACTTAGGGGAAGTTCACGTGGACGGCGTTGATCGCCTGCTGATCGACACGCGGTGCCGTGCGGCGGATCACGTCGTCAGAGAAAGCGGCGAAAAGCGCTTGCGACAGCTGGTCATCCAGCTGGGTGGCGATCTGGGTTTTGACCTGCGTCATCCGGTCATTTTCGCCCGCGTCCTTGATGCTATCAAGACGGACAAGCGCGACCTCATCGGCACCTTCCAGCAGTTCCACCTCGCCGGGGGCTGCGTCAAACACAGCGGCGATGAACCCCTGCGGTGCGGCGCTGACCACGGCGTCGCGGGTCTGGTCGGTCCCGGTCTTGGGCTCCAGCCCCAGCTCGGCAAAATCAGCGCCATCGGCAAGCTCGGCCTGCAGGGTCTCGGCCTTGGCACGCAGGGCGGTGATCAATTGTTCGTTCTGCCACGCCTCGGCCACGTCTGCACGGGCGGCGTCAAACGGGTTGGGGCGTTCCTCTTTGGTGCCATCAAGACGCATGGCAAAAACGCTGCCGTCATCCAGCTGCTGGATCTGGGGGAAGTCGCCTTCGGTCAGACGTGTCGCGGCCTCGCGGAAACCGGCATAGGCGGCGATGCTTTCGCTGCTGTCCTGCGTCCATTCGATGGTGCTGAGGGTCATTTTGCTTTCCTCGGCGATCTGTTCCAGCGTGGCACCACCGGCCAATTGGTCGTCCAGATCCTGGGCGCGGACCTCTACCAGACGGGCCGCGCGGTCCGCGGCAAGGTCTTGCACGAGCGTCGGGCGGGCTTCTTCGAAGGTGGTATTCAGCGACGGCAGCACACCGTTCACACGGAACAATGCAGGCCCGAGGTTGCTGGGCAGCGGGCCGACAATATCACCCACTTCGGCAGCAAACACGGCGTCCCCTGCGGCACCCAGCTGTTGCTGGCTCAGATCGCCAAGATCCACATCCGACAGGGAAAGCCCACGGTCCGCGACCAGCCCCTCAAATGTATTGCCATCAACCTCGAGCGCGGCGGCAGCCTGATCGGCGGCCTCCTGATCGCGGAAGACCAGACGTTCGACCAAGCGGCGTTCGGGCTGGATGTATTCATCCGCGCGGTCGTCATAGGCGGCCTGCAGCTCTTCGTCGGTCAGCTCTACTTCGTCCAGCAGATCCTGCGGGCCCATGGTGATATAGCTGATGGTCTTGCTGGCGGGCAGAATGAACTGGTCGGCGTTCTCGTCGTAATAGGCCTGCAGCTGCGCATCGGTGGCGTCGAGCAGGGGCGCATCCAGATCATCTTGCGTCAGTTTGGCCCAGGTAAAGCTGCGCTGCTCGCCCACATAGGATACAAGCGTGTCGGCATAGGCGTCGGGCATCGCAACCCCGCCGGTGATCGCTTCCTGCAACAGGGTGCGGCCCGCTTCCTCGCGCAGCGATTGTTCGAATTCATTCTCGTTCAGACCGGCCTGCTGCAGCGCAAAGCGATAGCCCTCGCGGTCAAAATTCCCGTCAACGCCTTGAAACGACGGGATTTCCACAACGCGTTCGCGCAGGTTTGCGTCGCCGATGGACAGGCCCATCTCGTCGGCCTCATTGTCGAGCGCGCGCAAACGGACCAGACGTTGCAGCACGGCACGGTCCAGCCCGATGGCTTGGGCTTCCTGAAAGCTAAGCTGTTCGCCGGACTGGCTTTCGATGGCGCGGATCTGCTGCTGCAGCTCGCGGGCGTAATCGTCGACCGAGATTGACTTGTCGCCCACTTCGCCGACGGTGCGTGCGCTGCCGTTCAGATTGACCGCGCCAAAACCGCCCAGACCCAGGATCAAAAGACCCATCAGCCCCCATACTGCGGTTTTCGTAAAGCTGTTGCCTTTGGCTTTCATGGTGTCATCCCTTAAACGCACGTTTTGCCCTGTCTATGCGGTGCGCGGCAGGGGGGCAAGAGCCGCGTTAGACCTGTGTCAGACGGTCAAACAGCACCTCGATGCCTGCGACATCCAGATTGGCAAAAGCGATGCGCAGATGTCGCCCGCCGGTGATATCCTCTGCCGGATGGAACATGGTGCCGGGCAGGGTCAGCACGGCCGCCTCGCGCACCAGCCGCGGGGCCAATGTGGCAGAGCTTTCGTCAAAGGGATGCGAGAGATAGGCGAAATAGCCGCCAAGCCCCAAAAGCTTCCAGCCTTTCGCGTCCAAACGGTGCATACTGTCGGCAATCGCCTGTCGCCGCGCCAGGATCTCGCGCCGCTCGCCGGCCAGCCATGTGTCAAGGTTCTGCATCCCCCAAAGGGCGGCATGTTGGCCGATCTGGCCGGGACAAATGGCAACGGTATCCAGGAACTTCTCAACCTCGGCAAGACGCGTCTGGGAGGCGACAATCGCGCCCACTCGGTGACCTGTCAGACGGTAGGCCTTTGAAAACGAATACAAATGGATCAACGTATCGTGCCAGTCGGGGTCCTGAAACAGGCGGTGCGGCGGGCCGGAACGACTGTCAAAGTCGCGATAGGTCTCGTCAAGGATCAGGGCGATACCGCGCGCACGGGCCAGATCGAAAAACGCCTGCACCAGCTCTTCGGGGTATTCAACGCCGCCGGGGTTGTTGGGCGTGACCAAGGCGATGGCACGGGTGCGGTCGGTGATCAGGGCGGCAGCCTGTTCCGGGTCGGGCAAAAGTGCATCCCCCACCGGCAGCGGCACGGCGGCGACACCCGACATATCCAGCCACATCTTGTGGTTGAAGTACCACGGCACCGGCAGGATCACCTCGTTCCCCTCGGCACAGAGCGTGGCAATCGCAGCAGCAAAGGCCTGATTGCAGCCCGATGTAATCGCCGCTTGCGCGGGCTCTACCGCGCCAGCGTAATGGGCGCTGACCTGCGCGGCCAGCTCGTCGCGCAATTCAGGCAGACCAAGCACCGGCCCATAAAGATGCGCATCATCGTTGTTCAGCGCGACATCAGCCATGGCCTGCCGCATGGCCTGCGGTGGCGGATCGACAGGGGCGGCTTGGCTCACGTTGATCAGGGGCCGGTCGGCGTCAAAGTGGACGCCCGTCAACCAGCGGCGCGCCTCCATCACCGGAGGAGAGAAAGTCGCGGCGGTACGCGGGGTCATGGTCAATGCTCCTGACTGGGCGAGGGAGGGGGCGCTTCGGCGAGCGGACCAGCGCAAAGTCTGACACGGCGCGGGGCCGCTGCTTCCAAATGGTCCTAAATCCTCGCCGAAGGCAGGTATCTGCGGGGGGGGGCGCTTAGTCTTTGCCGCGGTAGGGCTCTACATATTGCAGCGCCATATCCCAAGGGAAGAAAATCCACGTATCCTGGCTGACTTCGGTAATGAAGGTATCCACCTGCGGGCGGCCCTTGGGCTTGGCATAGACGGTGGCCAGATGCGCATTGGGGTAAAGCTGGCGCACGACTTCAAGGGTTTTACCGGAATCTACCAGATCGTCGATGATCAGGATACCGGTGCCGTCGCCCATCAGCTCTGCATCGGGGGCCTTGAGCACGACCGCGTCCGATTGATCCTGATGGTCATAGGACTTGATCGAAATCGTGTCGACGGTGCGGATATCCAGCTCGCGGGCGGCGATCATCGCGGGGGCCATCCCGCCACGGGTGATCGCAACCACAGCACGCCAGCCGCCGTCATCGGGGCCCATGCCGTCCAGACGCCACGCCAGCGCACGGCTGTCACGGTGGATCTGGTCCCAGCTGATGTGAAACCCTTTTTCATGGGGCAGGCGCGAGGCATCCTTGCTCATGTCGTTATTCCTTTGCCATGTCTGGAGCGTCGACGGCTTTCATGCCTACCACGTGATAGCCCGCATCCACATGCAGGTTCTCGCCCGTCGTGCCCGAGCCAAGATCGCTCAGCAGGAACAGCGCGGATTTACCCACATCGTCGATGGTCACGTTGCGACGCAGGGGCGAGTTATACTCGTTCCACTTCATGATATAGCGGAAGTCGCCGATGCCGGATGCGGCCAATGTCTTGATCGGGCCGGCGCTGATCGCGTTGACGCGGATGCCGTCCTTGCCCAGATCCTCGGCCAGATATTTGACCGATGCTTCCAGAGCGGCCTTGGCGACGCCCATCACATTATAATGCGGCATCACTTTTTCGGCACCGTAATAGGTGAGCGTGACCGCGCTGCCGCCGGACTTCATCATCTTTTCCGCGCGCTGCATCACAGCGGTGAAGGAGTAGACAGAGATATCCATCGACATCGCGAAATTGGCGCGGCTGGTGTCGACATAGCGCCCGCGCAATTCGTTCTTGTCAGAGAACCCGATCGCGTGGACGATAAAGTCGATCCCGTCCCAACGTTCGCCCAAAGCGGTAAACAGCGCGTCAATCAACTCTTCCGACCCGACATCGCAGGGCAGGACCAGATCGCTACCCAGTTGCGCCGCCAGTGGATCGACCCGCTTTTTCAGCGCGTCGCCTTGATACGAGAATGCCAGCTCTGCACCGGCATCCGCGAGGGTGCGTGCGATGCCCCAGGCAATCGACTTGTCATTGGCGAGGCCCATGATAAGCCCACGTTTGCCTGCCATCAGGTCATTTGCCATTGTACTTCCTTCGACTATGTCACTGAACTTTTATCCGGTTTATGCTATTGATAGTTTGGCATCAAGGCTGCACGGTGATCGCGGCACTTGAGAGGACGCCGTGATAGACCGCCCTGGCGGTTTTTAGGCGCGACAGTGTGTTTAGTTGTTCTAGTATGTCATTTGATGTAAGGCATTGTCGCAAGTTTGCGTCGATGCGCAAGGAAGGGGATCATGATCATGGAAGTGCGCAGAGGCATTTTTGCCGGTGACGATCCCTTTGTGATTGCGCGCCGCTGGCTGGATGAGGCAACGCAGACAGAGGTCAACGACCCAAATGCCATCGCGCTATCGACCGTGGATGCCGACGGTCTGCCCAATGCGCGCATGGTGTTGCTAAAAGAAATCGAAGACGCGGCATTCGTCTTTTACACAAACTACACCAGCGCCAAGGCGCAAGAACTGGATCACGCGGGCAAGGCTGCTTTCGTGATGCATTGGAAATCCCTGCGCCGCCAGATACGGGTGCGCGGCGTGGTTTCCAAAGAAGAAGGCCCGCAGGCGGACGCATATTACAAGTCGCGTTCGCTCAAAAGCCGGTTGGGGGCCTGGGCCTCTGACCAATCGTCCCCTTTAGCCAGCCGTGCGTCATTGGTCGCCGAAGTGGCAAAAGTCACCGCCAAAAAGGGGCCAAACCCAGACCGTCCACCTTTTTGGGGGGGCTACCGGATCACCCCGGTCGAAATCGAGTTCTGGGCCGACGGAGAGTATAGATTGCATGACCGTTTTGTCTGGCGACATGCCGAACAAAACGGTGATTGGAGCGTAACGAGATTGAACCCATAAGGCGGCTTTTGCCGCTGATATTTTGTACGCGGGCACGCTGTTGCCTGACCTAGAGAAGACCAAAGGACATTTGTGTCAGAAGTATCCAGCAATAGCTCTGCCATTTCCGGCGTGGTGAAATGGTTCGACCCCGCGAAGGGGTTCGGTTTCGTTGTCTCAGACGCTGGCGGGCCTGATATCCTGTTGCACGTCAATGTGTTGCGTAATTACGGACAAAGCTCTGTCGCGGACGGTGCGCGCATTGATCTGACGGTGCAAAAGACCGAACGCGGTGTGCAGGCGACCCAGGTTCATGCGGTACACCCGCCCGCTGCAGCTCAGGCGATGGCGTTGTCGGATATTGTGGGCATTGATCCCGCACTGGTGGCCGCCGCACCGCTGGAACCCGCGCGGGTCAAATGGTTCGATAAATCCAAAGGCTTTGGTTTCGCGAATGTGTTTGGCAAAAGCGATGACATCTTTCTACATATAGAAGTGTTGCGCCAGTCGGGCCTGTCGGATTTGCAACCGGGCGAGGCATTGGCGCTGCGGGTCATTAACGGGGAACGCGGCCAGATGGCGGCAGAGGTACATGCATGGGAAACGGTACGACTCGATTCATCTGGCACCGCGCAAAGCTGATCCGCGCGGGTCTATTAGCCTTTGCCTCTCTGGCGATGGCGGGGGCGGCCGCTGCCAAATGCAGCGACACCAGCGTGACGTTGCGCGGCGACTGGGGGCAGGCGCGCTTTAGCGTCGAGATTGCCGATGATGCCGGTGAACGTGCCCAAGGACTGATGCATCGCACCTCACTGGCGGGCAGCGCGGGTATGCTCTTTATCTATGAAGAACCGCAGCCGCTTAGCTTTTGGATGCGCAACACGTTGATTCCCCTCGACCTATTGTTCATCGATTCCCACGGTGTGGTGCAGCACATCCACCATAATGCGATTCCGCTCGACGAATCTCCGCTTGAGGGGGGCAGTGATGCGCTGCTGGCGGTGCTGGAAATCAACGGCGGATTAAGCGCGCGGATGGGCATCACACCGGGGACAGAGCTGCGCCATCCCGCGTTTGCAGGGCGCAATCCGGCATGGCCCTGTTAGTTCGTCAGAAACTATCATTTTCTGTGAACTTAGGGCTTTTCAATCCGATTGCTTGGGGCTAAGTAGGCCGCAGTCGGGGCGTGGCGCAGCCTGGTAGCGCACCTGTTTTGGGTACAGGGGGTCGGAAGTTCGAATCTTCTCGCCCCGACCACTTTAAGAACCACCACATATAGTGTTCCTGATCTGCTTCATGCAGATCAGAACGCTGTATTTGTGTGCAGTCGTTCTTTTTTGCCACAGATGCACGCTCTAAATCTGGTGAGATGGCCGGGTTTTTGAACCTATATCTGGTGGCTGCATAAATTTTTATCATCCACAGTTCCGCCATGTTTATCCCCAGCCCGCTGTCGGGGATTTTGTGGATAACTCAAGCGATACATGAGCCAGCCGCGCTAAACCTTAGCGTTTATTAACTTTATCCGCGGTGTGGAAAATCACCCTCGTGATCCGCTGTCTGTGCATATCATTTCGCTGAATCACCGCGCCGACCGAAGCTTCAAAAAATGCCGATCCGGTCAAGATGCAACTTCCCTTATTTCGATAATAAAGCCGTTGACCCAATAGGGCTGCATACGCCAGTTTGTGTAAATCGACGGGCGGGCCACTACATCTGGTGATTGATCGGGGTGGCGTGCTGATCGGGTGAAATTGGGTTTCGCACATTTGCGCCGGTTAAACGGCTTGATCCAAGACCAACCTGATGCGGGTGCGGGGGACGATGCACACCGGCGATAGGTTTGGCGGCCCGATCATGCCGCTGGTTGAGAGTTTGAAAATTTGGGGCAGCACTTATGAAAATCGAGAGAAAATTCACGCGATCCGGTCAGGATGCCTACGCAGAACTGGACTTTGTGAGCACAGCCTCCGAAATCCGCAATCCTGACGGGTCGGTGGTCTTTCGCCTCGATAACGTCGAAGTGCCCTCCAGCTGGAGCCAGGTCGCCTCTGATGTGATCGCCCAGAAATATTTCCGCAAGGCAGGCGTCCCGTCCGAGACCAAGAAGGTCAAGGAAAAGGGCGTGCCAGAATTTCTCTGGCGCTCGGTGCCGACCGATGACGCGACCATGGGCGGCGAGACGTCGTCGAAGCAAGTGTTCGACCGTTTGGCCGGCGCTTGGGCCTATTGGGGTTGGAAAGGTGGCTATTTCACCAGCGAAGAAGACGCCCAAGCCTATTATGACGAGATGCGCCACATCCTGGCCAGCCAGCGCGGCGCACCCAACAGCCCGCAATGGTTCAACACCGGTCTGCATTGGGCCTACGGCATCGATGGTCCCGCGCAGGGGCATTACTATGTCGATTATAAATCCGGTAAGCTGACGCGGTCGACATCGTCTTACGAGCATCCGCAGCCCCACGCTTGTTTCATCCAGTCTGTCGCTGACGATCTGGTAGGCGACGGCGGCATTATGGACCTATGGGTCCGCGAGGCGCGTCTGTTCAAATACGGTTCCGGCACCGGCACCAACTTCTCGAGCCTGCGGGCGGCGGGCGAGAAACTGTCGGGCGGGGGGAAATCCTCTGGCTTGATGGGCTTTTTGAAAATCGGTGACCGCGCGGCAGGCGCGATCAAATCGGGTGGCACCACACGGCGCGCGGCCAAGATGGTGATCGTTGATGCAGACCACCCCGATATCGAGGATTTCATCAACTGGAAGGTCATCGAAGAGCAAAAGGTGGCGAGCATCGTCGCTGGCTCGAAGATGCATGAACGCGAGCTGAACAAGCTGTTTGCGGCGATCAAAGCATGGGACGGCGCAGAGGCCGACGCCTATGACCCCGCCAAGAACGACCAGCTGAAGGCCGCGATCCGCAGCGCGAAAAAATGCGCGATCCCAGAGACATACGTCAAGCGCGTGCTGGATTATGCTAAGCAGGGTCATACCTCGATCGAATTCCCGACCTATGACACCGACTGGGATTCCGAAGCCTATTCCTCCGTCTCGGGCCAGAACTCCAACAACTCGATCCGGGTGACCAACGCCTTCCTGCACGCCGTCGAAAAAGACGCCGATTGGGAGCTGCTGGACCGCACCACGGGGCGCGTGTCGAAAACCATCCGCGCCCGTGACCTGTGGGAGCAAGTCGGCCACGCGGCTTGGGCCTGCGCCGATCCCGGCATCCAGTATCACGATACGGTAAACGACTGGCACACATGCCCCGAAGACGGCGCGATCCGCGGGTCTAACCCGTGCTCCGAATACATGTTCCTCGACGACACGGCCTGTAACCTTGCGTCGATGAACTTGCTGACCTTCCTGCAAGACGGGAAGTTCATGGTCGAAGACTATATGCACGCCTCCCGTCTGTGGACCGTTACGCTCGAAATCTCGGTGATGATGGCGCAGTTCCCGTCCAAGGAAATCGCGCAGCGGTCCTATGATTTCCGCACGCTGGGACTGGGCTATGCTAACATCGGCGGTCTGCTGATGAACATGGGCTTTAGCTACGACAGCGACGAAGGCCGTGCGCTTTGCGGGGCGCTGACCGCGATCATGACAGGCGTTTCCTATGCCACCTCCGCCGAGATGGCGGGCGAGTTGGGGGCCTTCCCCGGCCACGCCAAGAACGCCGACCACATGCTGCGCGTCATCCGCAACCACCGCAATGCGGCCCACGGCAAGACCGATGGCTACGAGGCGCTATCGGTCAAGCCCGTGCCACTGGATCACGCAAACTGCCCGCAAGCCAACCTGATCGACATCGCCACCGCGACCTGGGACGAAGCCCTGCGTCTTGGCGAAAAGCACGGGTACCGCAACGCGCAAACCTCTGTGATTGCGCCGACGGGCACCATCGGTCTGGTGATGGATTGCGACACCACCGGGATCGAGCCTGACTTTGCGCTTGTGAAATTCAAGAAGCTCGCGGGCGGTGGCTATTTCAAGATCATCAACCAGTCGGTGCCCGCAGCGCTTGAAAAGCTTGGCTACGGCTCGGCCCAGATCGAAGAGATCGTCGGCTATGCCGTCGGTCACGGCACTATCGGGAACGCGCCTGCGATCAACCACACCACGCTGGTCGGTCACGGTTTTGGCCCTAACGAGCTGGCCAAGATCGACGCGGCGCTGGCACAGGCCTTCGACATCCGCTTTGTCTTCAATCAATGGACATTGGGCGAGGAGTTCTGCACGCAAGTCCTTGGCATCCCTGCCGAAAAGCTGAACGACCCGACGTTTGACCTGCTGAAATCCCTAGGCTTTTCCAAGAAAGACATCGAAGCGGCCAACGACCATGTTTGCGGTACGATGACGCTGGAAGGCGCGCCGCACCTCAAGCCCGAACACTACGGCATCTTCGACTGCGCCAACCCCTGCGGCAAGAAGGGCAAGCGCTACCTGTCCGTCAACAGCCACATCTACATGATGGCGGCGGCGCAAAGCTTCATCTCTGGCGCGATCTCGAAGACGATCAACATGCCGAATGGCGCCACCATCGAGGATTGCCAGAACGCATACGAGCTGTCGTGGTCGCTTGGCGTCAAAGCCAACGCGCTGTACCGCGACGGATCAAAACTGTCGCAGCCTCTGGCTTCTGCGCTGGTCGAGGATGATGACGAGGCCGCCGAAACGCTGGAAAGCGGCACCACCCACGAGAAAGCTGCCGTGTTGGCCGAAAAGATTGTCGAGAAGGTCATCGTCAAAGAGATCATCAAATCGCACCGCGAAAAGATGCCTCAGCGCCGCAAGGGGTATACCCAAAAGGCCAATGTGGGCGGGCACAAGGTCTATTTGCGCACCGGTGAATACGAAGACGGCTCCTTGGGCGAGATCTTTATCGACATGCACAAGGAAGGCGCGGGCTTCCGTGCGATGATGAACAACTTTGCCATCGCCGTGTCCGTGGGTCTGCAATACGGCGTCCCGCTTGAGGAATTCGTCGACGCCTTCACCTTCACCAAGTTCGAGCCCGCTGGCATGGTACAGGGCAACGACAGCATCAAGAACGCGACCTCGATCCTTGACTATGTGTTCCGCGAGCTCGCCGTGTCCTATCTGGACCGTACCGATCTGGCGCATGTTCAACCCGAAGGGGCCAGCTTTGACAGCCTCGGCCGTGGCGATCAGGAAAGCGTTGCCAATGTGGCGGAAATCTCCGAAACCGCCGCCAACCGCTCGCTCGAGGTGCTCAAGCAGATCAGCTCAACCGGGTATCTGCGCAACCGTTTGCCGCAGGATCTGGTGCTGCTGCAAGGCGGGCAGGGGCAGGGCGACACGCAGACGCTTGACCGCGTGATGCCGCAGGCAGGCCAAGCCTCGGTCGCGGCCAGCATGGGGTCGACCACAGCGGTGTCCAGCGGCGCGGTCAGCATGGACGCCCGTACCAAAGCAAAGATGCAGGGCTACGAGGGCGAAGCCTGCGGAGAATGCGGCAACTACACGCTGGTCCGCAACGGCACCTGCATGAAGTGCAACACCTGCGGCGGAACGTCGGGCTGCAGCTAAGACAAACGCCCCGGCCTTGCGGTCGGGGCTTTCTACATGGGGCAGGTGCGCTTGCCCCTGACGCTGGCCTTGCCGCAGGCATAAAACAAACGAGCGGTGAACGATGAGCAAGGTCAGGCGAAACTCAGGGTGCCCCATCGGGCACCCTTTCTTCGTTTGGGGGGCTACATCGGAATGCTCGTATTGCGTTTGATCTCGCGCAGGACCACGTTGGTTTGGGCGCTTTCGACGGCGGGGAGGCGGAACAGGAAATCTTCGAGAAAGCGATTATAGGCGGCGATGTCGCGGCAGAGGACGCGCATTTGGTAGTCGGCTTGTCCCGTGGTGGCATAGCATTCCAGCACCTCGGCGCGGTGCGCGATGGCTTTGATGAACTCTGCCAGCTTTTCCTGATTGTGACGCGCAAGCTGCACCTGCACCAGCGCCTGAAAGCTGTTGCCCGCCTTGGTCGGGGACACATCCGCGCGGTAGCGTTCGATCACGCCGGCGTCCTCGAACGCTTTCACCCGTCGCCAGCAGGCGGAGGCGGACATGCCGGCCCGCTCTGCCAGATCGGCGTTCGAGATGCGGCAGTCGCGCTGCAGCAGCTCCAGTATCTTGCGGTCGCGGTCGTCAAAGCGCATTTGGTCAGACATTTCATCAATCCCCTATCTGCTGAATAAAACATTCGTTTATTCCGCATGTGGGTGCAAGAGGGGGCAGATATTTCACGAAAACGTGGTTTGATGGTCAAGACAGCCAAGGATTGCCATCATGACCAAAGAAACCCACGATTTTTACCCCTATGCCTTATCCGACCGCTACACGCGCACAGAAGGAACGGTGTTTCTGACCGGCACCCAAGCGCTGGTGCGGATCATGTTGGATCAGGCGCGGCGCGATAAGCAGCAGGGGCTGAACACCGCTGGGTTTATCTCGGGGTATCGCGGGTCGCCCTTGGGCGCGGTCGATCTTGAGCTGTGGCGCGCACGGGATGTGACCAATGATAACAACATCACCTTTATGCCCGCGGTGAACGAAGACCTTGGGGCCACGGCGGTTCTGGGGGCGCAGCAGGCTGTGCTCGATCCCCATTGCGAGGTCGAGGGTGTGTTCTCCATGTGGTACGGCAAGGGGCCGGGGGTGGACCGGTCGGGGGACGCGCTACGCCACGGTAACGCCTATGGCTCTTCGCCCAAGGGGGGCGTGCTGGTTGTGGCGGGGGATGACCACGGCTGTGTGTCGTCGTCCATGCCGCATCAATCGGATGTCGCCTTTATGACCTGGATGATGCCGACGCTGAACCCCGCGAATGTAGGAGAGTTTCTGGAGTTCGGGGCCTATGGGCTCGCGCTAAGCCGTTTTTCCGGCACATGGGTTGGGTTCAAAGCGATTTCCGAGACGGTGGAAAGCGGGCAATCGGTAGCGTTGCAGCCTGACCGCGCGTTTACGCTGCCCCAGATCACGCCACCGCCCGGCGGGCTGCATGTGCGCCGCTCTGACATGCCAAGCCCCGAGATCGAGACCCGGTTGCAGCATAAGCTCAGCGCCGTCGAAGCCTTTGTCGAGGCCAACCCGATCGACAGGCGTATCTACAATCTGGACAATGCCACCTTTGGCATCGTCACCACCGGCAAGGGCCATCTGGATCTGATGGAGGCGCTGCGTCTGCTGGGGCTGGACGAAGCCACCTGCCGCCGTCTTGGCATCGATATCTACAAAGTCGGCATGGTCTGGCCCCTGGCGCGGCGTGATGCGCTGGCCTTTGTTGCCGACACGGAAGAAGTGCTGGTGATCGAGGAAAAGCGCGGCATCATCGAAAGCCAGCTGAAGGAATATTTCTACGACTGGCCGGGGCACAAGCCCGGTCGCATGGTCGGTAAACACCGCGCGGCAGGTGATCCGCTGCTGCCCTGGACCGGCGAGTTAAGCCCGCTGGCGCTGGTGCCCGTGGTGGCCGAGCGGTTGGACGCGTTCTTCCCCGATGAAAACCTGCCGCAAAAGGCGCGCGCGCTGACTGAAAAGCCGCCTGTGCTACTGAATGTGCCGGGGGCAAAACGCACGCCATATTTCTGTTCGGGCTGCCCGCATAACACCTCGACCAAGCTGCCCGAGGGGTCGCAAGCCGCATCGGGCATCGGTTGCCACGTCATGGCGGGGTGGATGGACCGCGAAACCGGTGGCTATGCGCAGATGGGCGGCGAGGGCGTGCCGCATGTGGTGGCTTCCAAGTTCAACGGCGGCAAACACCTGTTCCAGAATTTGGGCGAGGGCACGTGGTACCATTCAGGGTCGCTCGCCATTCGGCAGGCTGTCGCGGCGGGGACGAATATCACCTATAAAATCCTCTATAACGACGCGGTGGCCATGACCGGCGGGCAGCCGGTGGACGGGCCGATCAGCGTAACCGGAATCGCGCAGGCCTGTCGTGCCGAAGGGGTCCAGCGCATCGCCTTGGTGTCGGATGTGATCGACAAATTCGACCGCGGCGATTTCCCCCAAGGCACCAGCTTTCACCCGCGTGAAGAGATGGACACCGTGCAGCGCGAACTGCGCGAGGTCAAAGGCGTGTCGGTGCTGATCTACGAACAGACCTGCGCCACCGAGAAACGCCGCCGCCGTAAGCGCGGGCAGATGGAGGACCCCAAACGATTTGCCTTCATCAACCCCGCTGTATGCGAGGGCTGCGGCGATTGCTCGCTTGAAAGCAACTGTCTGAGCATCGAGCCGCTAGAGACGGATCTGGGCCGCAAGCGCAAGATCAACCTGTCGAGCTGCAACAAGGATTTCTCGTGTCTGAACGGGTTCTGCCCCAGCTTCGTCACCCTTGAAGGGGCGGTGCGGCGCAAGAAAACCGGGGCAGAGGTCGATGTGGACGCGCTGCTGGCGGGTATCTCGCGTCCCGAACTACCCAGCCTTGATGCGCCCTTTGATCTGTTGGTCACAGGCGTGGGCGGCACCGGCGTGATCACGGTCGGCGCGCTGATCACCATGGCCGCGCATCTGGAGGGCAAGGGGGCCAGCGTGCTGGATTTCACCGGCTTCGCGCAGAAGTTCGGCACGGTGCTTAGCTTTATCCGGATCGGGGCGCGCCCTGATGCGATCCATCAGGTGCGCATTGATCACGGGGCGGCGGATGCGGTGATTGGCTGCGATATCGTCGTTTCCTCTGCCGCGCAGGCGTCGGTCTACTACGGGCCCGCGACCAAGGTGGTGCTGAACCTTGCGGAAATGCCCACGGGCGATCTGGTGTTGCACCGCGACGCGCAGCTGCACACTGACCAGCGCGAGAGTGTGATCCGTGATACCGTGGGGGATGAAAACCTTGCCGGTTTCGATGCCAATGCGATGGCAGAACGGTTTCTGGGCGATACGGTTTTCGCCAATATGATCATGCTGGGCTTCGCATGGCAGAAAGGGTTGGTGCCCGTGTCCCACGGCGCGCTGCGGCAGGCGGTCGTGCTGAACGGCGTGGCTATCGACAAGAATCATCGCGCCTTTGATCTGGGCCGCGTGATGGCGGAAACGCCTGACGCGCTGGCCTTGCCGTCGAGCGAACAGCCAGACTTGGACAGCGCCGCGTTGATCGCGGATCGGGCCGACCGGTTGCGGGCCTATCAAAACGACAGCTACGCGCAGCGCTACCGCGACAGGCTTGCGCAGTTCTGCGCCGCCGTGCCCGCCGCCCATGCCGACGCGCTGACAGAGGTCGCGGCCAAGGCCCTGTTCAAACTGATGGCGTTCAAGGATGAATACGAGGTCGCGCGGCTGCACCGCGATCCTGCCTTTGCCGAGATGTTGGCGCAGGAGTTCGAGCCGGGGTTCAAGATCAACTACCATATGGCTCCGCCGATCGTGTCTTTGCGCAAGGACGCGCGGGGGCGGCCCGTCAAGCGCGCGTTCGGTGCATGGTTCACGCCGGTGCTGGCCACGCTGTCAAAGCTGCGTCCGCTACGGGGCACGGCGCTGGATGTGTTTTCCTACACTCAGGAACGTCGCGAAGAAGTGGCGTTGATCCGCTGGTATGAAGCCTTGCTGGCAGAGCTGCCCGCCAAGACCTGTGAGACAACGGTCGAGACGGTGCAAAAGCTGCTGGCGCTGCCGATGGATATTCGGGGCTATGGTCCGGTGAAGCACGCCGCTATCGAACAGGCGCGCGCAGAGGAGGCGCGGCTGCGGAAATTGCTCTGACGGCACTTCAGAAATTGGTTTAAGTATGGCGTTTATATTTTAACTATCAGTAGGTTATGATGTTAATCTCACCCGATAAATTAGCTGAATCCGCGTGCTCTACTGACCTGCAGAACGCGCGAAATCCAGCCAGATGGGCAGGTGGTCCGAGGCGCGGCGCGCATCGTCAGTCTCGCAGACGCCACCGTCAATCACATGCAGCGCGTCATCCACCGCGATGCGATCCAATGCGGCCAACGGCAGGCGCGCGTGATAGCTTTTACCCGGTGCGTAAATGTCAAAGTGATGCGCCAGACGCCCAAGCCCGACGTTCAGCGACCATTCATTCATATCGCCCGCGATCAACGTCGGACGTTTGGACTGCGCATCCAGATGGGCGATGAGCGCGGAAAGCTGAGCGCGCCGCGACCGGCGCATCAGCCCCAGATGGGTGGCGATGATGCGCAGCGGGATATCGCGCAGGTCGAAATCCACCACCATCGCGCCGCGCGGCTCCATCCCCGGCAGGTTCAGGTGTTTGACCTCGATCAGCTCTGCCTCGGGGCGCAGCAAGACGGCGTTGCCATGCCAGCCGATGCTGACCTCACTTGGGACGGGCACCGCGATCAAACCGGTCTGCGCCGTCACCTGATCCATGGGCAGCGCCGAGGGGCGGGGGCCAAGGCGCATGTCGGCCTCTTGCAGTACGACGATATCCGCCGCGAGCGTCTGGATCACGCGCAGGATGCGGGCGGGATCGCGTTTGCGGTCAGTGCCCATGGCCTTGCGCATGTTATAGCTGGCGATGCGAAGGGGGGCTTGGGTCACAAGATCGGTGCTCCTATGCGAAAGACGCCCTCGGCCAGACGGCGGGGCAAATGCGGGCTTGGCATATCCTCGTGGCAGTCTGCCTCGCGGGCCGTGAACCAGTCCGACAGGGTTGACACGCTGCGTGCATCATAAACGAACAACATCGCCTCAAAGTTCAAAAGCATACTGCGCACGTCGAAATTCGCCGTGCCCACAAGCCCCACATCATCAATCAGCGCGGCCTTCGCGTGGATCATCGCGGGTTCAAAGTATTTGACCTTGGCCCCTGCGGTATGCGCATCGCGCAGATAGCCGCCACGGGCGAAGTCGGCGATATGCTGGTTCGACTTCTGCGGCACCAGAATACGCACATCCACCCCGCGCAGCGCCGCGATGCGCAGCGCATTGGCCAGCGGCTCGGTCGGGACGAAATAGGGGGTGGCGATCCAGATACGGGTTTTCGCCAGATGCAGCGCGCGAATGATCCCGTCGTGCAGCGGGTCTTCGACAATATCAGGGCCCGAGGGGATCAACTGCACCGTCGCATTGCCCGCGGTGGTGGGGGCCGGCGTTGTGATATGGTCCACGTCTTCACCACAGGCGACTTCCCAGTCCGAACGGAAGACATCGCAGAAGGTCTGTACCGATTGCCCCTCAAGGGTGAAGGCCAGATCGACCCAATGATCGCTCTGCGGGTGGTCTGACATATAGTGTTCGCCAATGTTCATCCCGCCCGAAAAGACACGGGCATGATCGGCGATGATCATCTTGCGATGGTTGCGCAGGTTCAGGTGGCCACTGCTGGGCAGTTGCAGGATCGGCGAAAAGAACAGCACCTCGCCGCCGGCCTTGCGCAGCGCCTTGACCGCCTTGGAGGGGCCGCGCAAGGTGCCAAGCCGGTCCATCAGCAGGCGCACCTTGACGCCGTTGCGGGCTTTTTCGGTCAGGGCGTCGACCACGTGATTGCCGGTGTCATCGTCCGAGATGATGTAGAACAGCACATCAATCGTCTGTGTCGCGCTCTCGATCACCTCCATCGCGGCGGCATAGGCGGTTTGCGGTGTATCATGCAGGTTCAGTCGCTGTGCTTCCAGCGCGGGGGGCAGGTTGAAGCTCTGGAACATCTCGTCCAGCGCATGCACGGGCGTTTGCGGGTCTTCTTTCTGGGTAAAGATGATTGGCTCGTAGCGTTTACCCTGTTTGCGAAAGCCAAGCGCCAAGAACAAGGGCGCGGCGACATAGGGCATCACCACCAGAAACAGGATCCAGGCGGCAGTTGATTGTGGGCTGCGGCGCTGCTGAAGCAGGATGAAGGCCACGCCGAGGGTCAAAAGGATGACGCCAACGACCTCTATATGGGTCATGAAGAATTCGATCATGGTCGTTTCGCCTCGATTATGCCGGACATGCTGTCATCCGCGCCGCATCGCTACCTAGCACATAGGGGGGTAAACGCCACTTTTTGCAGCATTTTCGCGGGATTCCTGCTGCAGCCTGCGGGCAGATTGTTCCATCTTGTTGAAAATTTAATTTCGGGTGATTTTGGCGCATCTCCGCGGAACCGCGTTTTGGCCTTGGTAAAAAGGGTTAATAGCGGCGACGGGCCGCCGAGACGCCGTGCATTTGAGCAACAATTTTCCGATCACCAACCCGTGATTGGGAAATCCCGAAACCAGATCTTAGCTGCCGTGTTGTGTCGATGAAGCGGGAAGCGCCCGCTCCGGTACAAACTGATCGAGGAGTTACGATTATGAAACGCACTATGAAACTTGCATCCGCAGCCGTTCTGGCATCCACAGCATTCGCTGGCGCAACATACGCCGGCAGCCTGGCAGAGCCAGTGGTTGAGCCCGTGATGACCGCACCCGTTCCTGCACCCGATCTGGGTGGCGACTGGACCGGCTTCTACACCGGTCTGCAACTGGGCTATTCCGACGCTGAAATCGATGGTGATATCGACGGCGACAACGGTTCCTACGGTTTCCACGCAGGTTACAACTACGACTTCGGTCGCTTCGTATTGGGCGGTGAGCTTGACTACGACAAAACCGACATCGACTTGGAAGACGGTCTGGGCGCAGACGCGGGTTCCATCGACTCCGTTGCTCGTGCGAAAATCAAAGGTGGCTACGACTTGGGTAGCACGTTGATCTACGCAACCGGCGGTTACGCTCGTGCCGACACATCCTTGGGTGACGAAGACGGTGCCTTCTACGGTATCGGCATGGATTACAAAATCACCGAGCAATACAGCGTTGGCGCAGAACTGCTTGAGCACAAGTTTGACGACGTAAACGGTGTTTCCGGTGACGACGCGGACGTAACCACATTCAACATCCGTGGTTCCTACCGCTTCTAAGCTGACACGCTGACAACTGGCGGTGTATCTGCCGAGGGCGTCGCATAACGGTGCTCTCGGCAGGAAATAATAATGTGCCAGTCAAAAAGGCCGGAGGATCATCCTCCGGCCTTTTTCGTATGTTGGTAGCCGCGGTCGCGCGACGCTTTCGTCAGGCGGCGAGGCTTTCTGCGAAGTCGCATACTGTCGCCAGCGCTTGGGCAAAGCGGGTGTCCTCGATGGTCATCGCGACGCGGATATGGCCTGCCGCTGCCGTCCCGAAGCTTTCGCCGGGCATCACCGCGATGTGGTGTTTTTCCAGCAGCGCATAGGCGAAATCCTCGCCGCTCATGCCGGTGCTGCGCACATCCAGCATCAGATACATCGCGCCTTGGGCGGGTACGAGGCTGACGGCGTTCTGTCGCGCAAGAATGTCTTGCGCCAGCAGACGGCGGCGCTGGAAAGGCGCGGCGATCTCTGTCTCGAAACCGGTGCCTTGGTTCAGCGCGAACAGCGCCGCGTCCTGAATGTACCCGGGCACGCCATAGGTCGTGTGGGTCGCCAGATTGGTCAGATGCTCGATCGCATCCACGGGCCCGACGATCCAGCCGCAGCGCGAGCCGGTCATCGCGTGGCTTTTCGACATCGACCCTACGACCAGAGTATGCTCTGCCATCCCGTCCAGCGCGCGCGGCGAGAGGTGCGCGCCCTCCCAGACCTGCGTGTCATAAACCTCGTCTGAGATCAGCCACATGTCGTGATCGCGGCAGACCTGCGCGATGCCTTCAAGCGTCTTGCGGGAATAGACAACGCCGGTGGGGTTGTTGGGCGAATTCACCAGCAGCGACGCCGCGTTGGTCTGTTTCGCAGCGGCGGCAATCACGTCCGCACGGGGCTGGAACGCATCCTCCGCACGGGCGGCGATCGCATGGGGCAGGGCGCTGACACCGCGGATCGTGCCGGGGTAGGTGGCGTAATAGGGATCGATATAAAGCGCTGTATCGCCGGGGTTGCAGGTCGCCATATGCGCTGCAAACAGCGCGCTTTGACCACCCGGCGTGATCAGCACATTGTCGCGCGTTGTCGGCACGCCGGTACGTTCTTGCAATCGCGCGGCCACGGCATCGCGCAGACCCGTGGTGCCGGGGATGGCCGCATATCCGGTGTGACCGGCCAAAGCGGCGCGGTGCATATCTTGCAGGATCGGTGCGGCGGTGCGGATGTCATGTTCGCCAATCGTCAGCTCTGTCACCTGCGTACCCTGTTCAATCATCTGGCGGGCGCGCAGGAAAACGCCCCAGCCGTCTGATCCGCCGCCAAGCAGCCCTGTGATGCGCGATGATAGTTGCATGCCGTCTCTCCCTCGTAACTTGAAGACGCAGGGGCGCAGAGCATGGTTGATTTGTCAATCAGGCTTGACCGCCAGTGGCGGGTCGGGCTACGCAGACGGCATGAAGATGATGCCACTCATTATTTGCTGTATTACCTGCTAAGACCTTCCGGCGGGCTTGCTCACATCGTTTTCTTCCCGAGATTTCTGTGCCATGCCCGCGCAATCCTTGCGTAAGGACGCGCCATGACCACGATCAAGCTGCACAACACGAAAACCCGCAAACGCGAGGATTTCACCCCGATTGATGATAAAAACGTGCGGATGTATGTCTGTGGGCCGACGGTGTACGACCGCGCCCATCTGGGCAATGCGCGCCCCGTCATCGTGTTTGACGTGCTCAACCGGTTGCTGCGCCATGTCTATGGCGACGCCCATGTGACCTATGTGCGCAACTTCACGGATGTGGATGACAAGATCAACGCGCGCGCAGCGCAAAGCGGGCGGTCTATCGGAGAGATTACCGCCGAGACAACCCAGTGGTTTCTGGACGATATGGCCGAAGTCGGCGCGCTTGAGCCCGACCACATGCCACGCGCCACCGCTTATATTCCGCAGATGGTGGCTATGATTGAAGACCTGATTGCAAAGGGCCACGCCTATGCCGCCGAGAGGCATGTGCTGTTCTCTGTCGAAAGCTACAAAGCCTATGGCGCGCTATCGGGCCGGTCGATCGACGATATGATCGCCGGCGCGCGGGTCGAGGTTGCGCCCTACAAGCGTAACCCGATGGATTTCGTGCTTTGGAAGCCGTCGGACGACGCGACGCCGGGGTGGGACAGCCCCTGGGGCCGAGGCCGCCCTGGCTGGCACATCGAATGCTCCGCCATGGCGGACGAGCTGCTGTGGAAAGAGCCCCTGCGTCAGGACCGTCTGTCTGATGAGGCGAAGAGCGCACCTCACGTCTTTGACATCCACGGCGGCGGTCTGGACCTGCAGTTCCCGCACCACGAGGACGAGATTGCCCAAAGCTGCTGCGCCAATGGCACCGACGAGATGGCGCGCTACTGGCTGCATAACGAGATGCTTCAGGTCGAGGGCAAGAAGATGTCCAAATCGCTTGGCAACTTCTTCACCGTACGCGATCTGCTGGATCAAGGCGTTCCGGGAGAGGTGATCCGTTTCGTCATGCTCAGCACGCATTACCGCAAGCCGATGGACTGGACCGAGAAGAAACGGGACGAGGCAGAGAAGACGTTGAGGAAGTGGATGGACCTGACGCGAGACTTAGAGCCTTGCGACCCTGCCGCCTTTAAGCCCGATCAGAAACTGATCGACGCGCTTGCCGACGACCTGAATACGCATCTCGCGCTGACCTATTTGAACGCTCTGACCGCGCAGCCGCAAAAACTGCTCGATCATGCGCGATGGCTAGGGTTTCTTAGCGACAAATCGCGGGAGGATGATGCGAAAGCACGTGCCGCCTACACGACAAGTTTCGGGAGTGGTGGCTCTGAGGTTTTGGCCTCTTTGGCTAATCAACTCGACGAGCTGCGGCAGAAGGCCATGGAGAGCAAGGATTTTTCTCAGGTCGATGCGTTCAAGGCTGCTTTGCTAGATGCTGGAGCCGAAGTGAGAATGAGTAAACAAGGCGTAGAAATTATGCCGGGGCCAGACTTCGACCCTGCCAAGCTGGATGTGTTGAAGTGATGTGCGTCGCCTCCAGCGCTGGTGCTTGTGTGACGTGCGGGGGTGAGGGGCCAGCCCCTCACGCTCCCCGGAGTTTATCTGGCAAAATGAAGGAGGGATCGCTGCGATGACCCGCGAACGCCTTTATCTCTATGACACGACTTTGCGCGACGGGCAGCAGACCCAAGGGGTGCAATTCTCGACCGCGGAAAAGGTCACGATTGCGACCGCGCTCGATACGCTTGGGGTGGATTACATCGAGGGCGGCTGGCCCGGCGCGAACCCGACGGATAGTGCCTTTTTCGAAGCGGCACCGATCACGCGGGCGAAGATGACGGCCTTTGGCATGACCAAGCGCAACGGCATGTCGGCGCAGAACGATGATGTGCTGGCGGCGGTGATGAATGCGGGCACGCGGACGGTCTGCTTGGTGGGAAAGACCCATGATTTTCACGTCTCGGCAGCGCTCGGGATTACGCTGGACGAGAACACGGATAATATCGCGAAATCCATCGCGCATCTGGTGGCGCAGGGCCGCGAGGCGCTGTTCGATGCAGAGCATTTCTTTGACGGCTACCGCGCCAATCCCGATTATGCGCTGACCGCGATCAAGGCGGCCTATGAGGCTGGCGCGCGGTGGATCGTGCTTTGTGATACCAATGGCGGCACCATGCCCGCCGAGATCGGGCGCATCACAGCCGAGGTTATCGCCGCAGGCATCCCCGGCGATCATCTGGGCATCCATACCCATAACGACACCGAAAACGCGGTCGCCTGTTCGCTGGCCGCCATTGATGCGGGCGCGCGGCAGATACAGGGCACGTTGAACGGCTTGGGCGAACGTTGCGGCAATGCGAACCTGACCACGCTGATCCCGATCCTGCTGCTGAAAGAACCCTACGCCGGCCGTTTCGACACGGGAATCCCGCTAGACGGTCTGGCGAACCTCACCCAGATCAGCCGTGCGCTGGACGAGATCTTGAACCGGGTGCCGACCAAACAGGCGGCCTTTGTCGGGTCGTCGGCCTTTGCGCATAAGGCGGGGCTGCATGCCAGCGCGATCCTGAAAGACCCGTCCACCTATGAACACATCGACCCCGCGCTGGTCGGCAACACGCGTATCATCCCCATGTCGAACCAGGCGGGTCAGTCAAACTTGCGCCGGCGGCTGGAAAGTGCGGGCTTGACCATCGCCAAGGGGGATCCGGCCTTGGGGCAGATCCTTGACGAGGTGAAGGCGCGCGAGGCCGAAGGCTATAGCTACGACACCGCTCAGGCCAGCTTTGAGCTGCTGGCGCGGAAGGCTCTGGGGCAGATGCCGGATCTCTTCGAGGTAAAACGCTATCGTGTGACCGTCGAGCGGCGCAAAAACAAATACGACCAGATGGTCAGCCTGTCAGAAGCGGTTGTCGTCGTGAAAGTTGATGGCGAGAAACGTCTGTCGGTGAGCGAGAGCATGGATGCCGAAGGCTGCGACCGCGGGCCGGTGAACGCGCTCAGCAAGGCGCTGGTCAAGGATCTGGGGCAGTACTCGGCGCTGCTGGAGGATATGCATCTGGTGGATTTCAAGGTGCGGATCACGCAAGGTGGCACAGAGGCGGTGACGCGGGTGATCATCGACAGCGAAGACGGGCAGGGGCGGCGCTGGTCTACTGTGGGTGTGTCGGCCAACATCGTCGATGCGTCTTTCGAAGCGCTGTTGGACGCGATCCGCTGGAAGCTGATCCGCGACCGCAAGGGATAGGACCGATGGAATTTGATGCCGATCTAAGCGCCTGCGCGGCTATTATAGAGCGTGCCGATCCGCTGCGCTTTCGCGCCAGCATGGCCGCCCTTGTGCCCGCACGCCGTGTGTTGTTCCCGCTTTATGCCTTTAATATCGAGGTGGCGCGCGCGCCCTGGGTGACGCAGGAAACCATGATCGCGGAGATGCGTTTGCAGTGGTGGCGCGATGTCTGTGTCGAGATCGCGAACCGTGGCGTTGTGCGGCGGCACGAGGTTGCGACACCCCTTGCACTGGCTATCTCGCCCGAAGACGCGGTGTTGCTGGACACGCTGGCCGCCGCGCGGCGGTGGGATATCTACCGCGACGCCTTTGAAGATGCCGCCCATTTCGACGCCTATATCGACCAGACCGCGGGCCATCTGATGTGGGTGGCCGCGCGGTCTTTGGGACCGGCGGAGGAGGCCACGGTGCGCGATGCGGCCTATGGGGCGGGGGTGGCGGCTTGGCTGCACGCGATCCCGCAGCTGGTAGAGCAGGGGCGCGTCCCGTTGTTGGACGGCACCGACGCTGGCGTTGTGGCGCTGGCCCAAAAGGCACGGGCGCGGTTACGACAGGCGCGGGCCAACCGTGGCAAGATCTCGAAAGCCGCGCGACCGGCGATGTATAGCGTCGGCGCGGCAGACAAGGTGCTGAGCGCGGCCATCGCCGCCCCCGGGCGTGTCAGCGCCGCAGAACTGCCGCCGATGAATGATTTCGCCCTGTCGTGGCGGGCTTTGTCGGGGCGTTGGTAGCGCTAGACCCGCGCGCTACGTTGCCGCAGCATTAGCCAGATCAGCGACCCGCCTGCCAGCACCAGAAACGGGATCATCGCGATATTGACGGCGGCCCAGCCTTCGACGGGGTTGCCGCCCGAGCAGTTCATCAGCCCGCCGCTTGACAGCGACGCAAAGGTCACCCCGCCAAAGACCAGCAGATCGTTCAGACCTTGCATGCGGCCACGCTCGTGCGGTTCATGGGCCCCGGCCAGCATGGATGTCGCGCCGATAAAGCCGAAGTTCCAGCCGATCCCCAGCAGGATCAGCGCGATGTAGAAGTTGTTCAGCTCCACCCCCTGCAGCGCGACCACACCGGCCCCCGCAAGGATCGCGATGCCAAGGCCGAGGATCTTTTCGACCCCGAATTTCGCGATCAGGTGGCCGGTGAAAAACGACGGCGCGTACATCGCCAGAACATGGCCTGTGACCACATGGGACGCATCCACGATGTCATAGCCGCAGCCCACAACCGCCAGCGGGGTCGAGGTCATGACAAGGTTCATCAGCGCATAGGATACCATGCCGCAGATCACAGCGACGGCGATGCGCGGGGTCTTCAAAAGCTCCATCCGGCTGCGGCCCTTGGGGGCATCTACTGCCGGCACGGGCGGCTTGGGGATGTTGAGGAAGGCGAAAAGCACCATGCCCACAGCGTTCAGCGCAATCGCGGCGAGGTAGACCGGGAAAAACCGCATCATCGTCGCATCGCCGTTTGCTCCGGTCAGAAACCCCACCAGCTGCGGCCCGATGATGGCCGAGATCAGCCCGCCCGCCATGACATAGGAAATCGCCTTTGGCCGGAACGCGTCAGATGCGGTGTCCGTCGCTGCAAAGCGGAAAAACCCTTGCGAGCACATGTAGATGCCGATCAGATAGCTGCCCAGCAGGAAGGTCATGAAACTCTGGATCGTCAAGGCATAGGCACAAAGCACGGCCCCCATCATCCCGCCAAATGCGCCTGCCACAAAGCCCGCGCGACGGCCAAAGCGTTGCATCACCGTCGACAGCCACGGGGCCGTGGTCATCGACCCGAAGACGATCATAGAGATCGGTAGCGTCGCGAGGCAGACGTTGGGCGACAGTTGTTGCCCCGCCAATCCGCCGACCACAAAATACATCGGCATCTGGCTGCCAAGAAAGGCCTGCGCGGTCACCAGCACGGCGACGTTGCGCTTGGCGCGGGTGTCATCAATCACTGTCATGGTGAATGCGTAGACCGGGCTTTGGGGGGCTGCAAGGGCCTTGCGTCCGGCGGCGGGGTCAACGATGGTCGCGCCATGAACCAGGGCCCCCATATTCTGCTGATCGCTGGCAGCGCCGAAGCGCATGAGATCGCCGCTGCGATGTCGGCCTCTGACGTCTCTGCAAGGGCGGTGTTAAGGCGGGCGGAGCGGAGCTTTGGCCCGCTGGCCGTACCGTCCGAGATCTGGTCGCCGGGCAACCTGGATGAGATGGCAGCTTACCTGCGCGCCCATGAGTTTACCGCGGTGCTGGACGCAGGACACGGGTTTGACGCGGATATTTCGCAGATCGCTTTTGACGCCACCGCGCGGTTGGGGCTGCCTTATCTGCGTGTCCTGCGGCCCATGTGGGACATCTCGGCACCGGTTGAACGGGCCGCGTCGGTCGCGGCAGCGGCACGGATGATCCGACCCAAAGTACGGGTCTTTGCCGCGACGGGGCGCGGGACGGTGGAGGATTACGCCCCCTTCGCAGGCGCGCGGCTTTATCTGCGGCAGACCAACGCGCAGGCCCGAACCAAGCTGCCCCCCTTTGCCGAAGCCGTCTATGGCCAGCCCCCCTTCACTCAGGCGGCGGAGGAGGCGTTGTTTCGCGCCTTGCAGATCGATACGCTGGTCCTGCGCAACGTCGGTGGCGTGCCAAGCCGCCCCAAACTGGACGCAGCGCGCGCGATGGGGCTGCGGGTGATTGCCATTGACCGGCCGGCGGCCCCCGTCGGCGCGCAGGTTGTCGCCGCGCCGGATGCGGCGATCAACTGGGTCGAGACGCTGACAACGGGGGGCACCACCGAATGAGCATCGGACGGATTATCACTGGCGACGCGGATGTCGCCGAAGGGGCGGATTGGCTCGCTGCGCATGTGCCGCAGTTTGCTACCGCCTTGGCCGCTACTGGCCCTTTGCCTCTGCGGTTACGTGCGGACGGGTTTGACGCGCTGATCGGGGCGATCATCAGCCAGCAAGTCTCTGTCGCGTCGGCAAATGCCATGCGTGCCAAGATGGATGCGGCGGGACTGACCCATGAGACGGCGATACTCGCCGCGGGCGAGGAAGGTCTGCGCGCGGCGGGGCTGAGCCGCCAGAAAATCCGCTATGCGTTGGCGTTGGCCGAGGCCGGGATCGACTATACCGCGTTGCGGGACGCGCCTGATGCCGTGGTGATCGAGACGCTGACCGCGGTGCCCGGTGTCGGGCTGTGGACGGCGCAGATCTATGCGATGTTTTCGCTAGGCCGCGCCGATATCCTGCCGCAGGGCGATCTGGCCTTGCAAGAGGCCGCGAAAATCCTGTTTGATCTGCCCCAGCGACCAAAGCCAAAGCAGCTTGCGGAGATGGCGCAGGACTGGTCGCCCTGGCGATCGGTTGCAGCCCGCATCCTGTTTTCGTACTACCGCGTGGCAAAACAACGGGAAGGGATTTCATGACACGAGTACTAAACGCAGAGCGCCGCGAACCGGTCTCGGGGGAAACGCGGTCTGCCGTCGTGTTCCTGCATGGCTATGGCGCGAATGGTGCCGATCTGCTGGGGCTTGCCGACCCGTTGGGGGAACATCTGCCCGACACGCTGTTCGTGGCCCCCGATGCGCCCGAAGCCTGTGCCGGTGCGCCCATGGGGTTCCAGTGGTTCCCGATCCCCTGGATCGATAATTCCTCTGAGGAAGAAGCCGAACGCGGGATGATGCAGGCGGTCGATGACCTGAACGCCTTTCTCGATGCGCTGATGGTGGACGAAGATCTGCTGCCCGAACAGGTCGTGCTGTTTGGCTTTTCCCAAGGTACGATGATGGCGCTGCATGTCGCGCCGCGCCGCGAAGATGCTGTGGCCGGTGTTGTCGCGTTTTCGGGGCGCTTGCTGTCGCCCGAGAGCCTGAAAGACGAAGCGGTCGTGCGCCCTCCGGTCTTGCTGGTGCACGGCGACGCCGATGATGTTGTCCCGCCGCAATCCCTGCCGCAGGCCGCCGAAACCTTGCAAGAGGCCGGATGGACGGACGTTTTCGCCCATATCATGAAGGGGACAGGCCACGGAATCGCCCCCGACGGGCTGAGCGTGGCGCTGGCCTTTATGCGCGACAAACTGGGTCTTTGATCCCATCCCCTGCGGGCGCATGCGCGACCCGCAGGAAGGCCCCGGCCGGATTGGCCGTTTCCGTCACATGCCTGTTACGTAATCAGCTTACGCATTCTGCGACATCTTGTACCCGTTTGCGACTTGTCAGACGCAAACCACGAGATATAGTCGAAAGCATCAGCGGGGCTGTCCCGCTGGACCGGACGCGGAACGGCAAGGGGCTATCGAACAATGGACGGCGACTTTAGAACTGAATTCACCCGAAGCCCGGCAGGGCTGAAAAACAAACCGGCCCTTGTGCTGAACGCGGATTACAGGCCCTTGTCCTACTATCCGCTGTCGCTGTGGCCCTGGCAGGAAGCGGTGAAGGCCAAATGGCTGGATCGGGTGGATATCGTCGCTGAATATGACGACTATGTTCACAGCCCGTCGATGCAAATTCGCATCCCGTCGGTGGTCGTTCTCAAAGATTATGTCAAACCTCAAAAGCGCGTGGCCTTCACGCGCTTTAATTTATTTCTGAGGGACGAATTCTGCTGCCAGTACTGCGGTGCACGGGGGGATCTGACCTTTGACCACGTGGTGCCCCGTGCGGCGGGCGGTATCACAAGCTGGCAGAACGTTGTTGCGGCGTGTAGCCCGTGCAATCTGAAAAAAGGGTCCAAGGCGCTGCACCAGACCGGATTCCAGCTGCGCAAACCACCACGCCAGCCGCAAGCCGAGGACCTGCGCAATATGGGCCGGAAATTCCCGCCCAACTACCTGCATGATAGCTGGATGGATTTTCTTTATTGGGATGCCGAGCTTCAGGCGTGATCTAGGGCCGCGCTTGTGCGTCCGCGTTAGAGGTCAAGCTCCACCCAGACGGGCACGTGATCGGAGGGTTTCTCGCGTCCGCGTACATCCTTGTCGATCTGGCAGTCGCGCAGGCTGTCGGCGATGGCAGGGCTCAGCAGGAAATGGTCGATACGGATGCCGTTGTTGCGGTTCCACGCGCCTGCTTGATAATCCCAAAAGCTGTAATGCCCCGGCCCTTGGGTCCGTGCGCGGAACGCCTCTGTCAGGCCAAGGGCCAGCAGGCGTCGCCAGGCGGCGCGGGATTCCGGGCGAAACAACGCATCTTCCCGCCAGGCATCCGGCGTTGCCGCGTCTTCGGCCTGGGGGATGATGTTGAAGTCGCCCGTCAGCAGAAACGGTGTTTCCTCGGCCAAGAGTGCGCGCGCACGGTCTTCAAGACGCTGCATCCACGCCAGTTTGTAATCGTACTTCGGGCCCGGCGCGGGGTTGCCGTTGGGCAGATACAACCCACAAAGCCGCACAGATGAATGATCACCCACGACCGTTGCCTCGATATAGCGCGCCTGTTCGTCGCTGTCGTCCCCGGGCAGGCCACGGGTCACATCCTCAAGCGGGAGCTTTGACAGGATCGCGACGCCGTTAAAGGATTTCTGCCCGTGGGTCTCCACGTTATAGCCGCGATCCTCGAACAGCTCGCGCGGGAAGCCTTCGTCGACGGATTTGATCTCTTGCAGAATGGCGACGTCGGGCTGCGCTTCGTCGAGCCATTGGGGCAGGGCGTCGATCCGCGCTTTGATCCCGTTAATGTTGAACGTGGCGATTTTCATGGCGGCCCCCTGCATTGGTCCCCGCAGCTATCGCGCATACCGCAATATGGGGCAAGGGGGCTGCACCGGTTTGGGCATGTTTCGCCCGCGATTCGAAGGTGAGCCGACAGTGCGTGCGCCGCCGCGGGGCGCTTTGCCAGCGTTCCGTTACAATTGTCGCTATTGTGGAGAACACGGCATCGCCGCGTGGTTTCAACCGGATCAAAGACGCAGCGCATGTGGATGATTTACATCGTTAAAATGCGATCTTTTTGTCGCCTAGGTCAAAGCCCTGAGGTGGTGATTGATGAAGGGAGTGCAGCTTGAGGTTTAGTTGCCGATTTCAAAATCACGTCAAAAAGGAAAACTCATGACCGCTATTGCTTACGTCGAAACTGCTTTCCCGAATGTTCACGCCGGGGCGGCATCGCTCCATCAGGGGGCGGGGACAGGGCTTTATACCACCGGCTGTATCCGTGCAGGGCAAGACCCCCATTGCGGCCACGGCACCGGGCTGTTCACCACAGGGCTACAGTCGGGACCGCAGGCAGGCGGCATGGCGACTGGGATGCTTACCGGTTTGTTTACCACCGGCTGCTAATCCAAACACACCCTGCGCTGGAACCGGCGCAGGGGTTTCTTGCCAAGGGGGGCCTATGTCGAATGTTATACCGCTTTCATCCGTACGTGCGCGCAATAGCGGTCGCAAACACGCCGATAGCGCCGCGATCAGCCGTATGTTTGCGGTACAGCGACGCCGTGCGGGGGATGTGTTCTGGTTGAAGGAAAACGCGGAATGGCTGGGAATTCTGGCAAGCGCGGACATGCCTGTCGCGCCAGACGCTCTGGTGCCCTATGCGTCCTTCTATGACCGCATCGAAGAGACGATCCGCTTCTTTCCGCAGTACTACCGATTTTTCCTGTCTCTCGCGCTGGACCTTGAGGATCTGGGTTTGCCCGGCGACGCGGGGGAGCGGTTGGTGCATCGGGTCGCCCGTATGCGGCTGGCGGATGGGGAACTGTCTGACCTGCAACGCGCCGAAGCGCAGCGCCTGCTGGCGCGTCGGATGTCCGTGCCGCGCGACGACGCTCTGCAATCACGCTTGCGCCGGTTTTTCACGCGATCCGAAACCTTTGCGCTGCCTAACAAGAAAGCATCCTATGAGCTGGCACATATCGTTTTCTATCTGTCAGACTACGGCCAGAGCGACCCCCAACTGCCGGCGACAGCGATCAGAAGCCTGAATTTTGCCGGTATTCTGGCGTATCTTGATCAGGATATGGATCTGCTGGCCGAGATTTGTGCCGCGCTACGGTTTGCAGGCGCTGCGGCACCTGCACTGTGGGAGGATGCGGTTCAGTCCGCTGCGCGTGCCTGCCGGATCGTACCGCAGCAGGGGGGCGGACCGGTGGACGGGTATCACGCCTATCTGGTGACCGGCTGGGCCGCGCACATGTCCGGAGGGGCGGCATTTTGCCAACCGGTGCCACAAGGGGCTGTGGCCATCCGCTATACCCCGCCAAACGGTGCGCTGCAGGCGCTATCGGCGGCGCTTTTTGACATGGGAGAGACGCGGCAAGCGCAGTGGTCGCTTATGCGTGGACGGGTCATGAGAGCGCTGGACCCTGAGGCGCAAGAGGTACTGGCCGAGGCAGAGGCGTCCTGCCCGCAATTTGAAGCGTTTTTCGCGCGGTTCGCGCGGGCACCGATCCCGGCCATGCCCTCCGCGGTGCAGCTGCGGCGCTAGAATGGCCTCATGCGGGCATGAGGCCAGCCTCCGGCGGGAGTTTACTTTGGCAAAATGAAGCGGGTGTCTGTTACATCGAGAAAGACGTGCCGCAGCCGCAGGCGCTGGTGGCATTGGGGTTTTCGATCACGAACCGCGCGCCGATCAATTCCTCGGAAAAGTCGATGACGGCATTGGCAAGAAAGGGCAGGGAGATGCTGTCGACCACAACTTTCTGGCCGGCCCCTTCAAGGATCAGGTCATCGTCTTTGGGATCATCCAGCGCGATGTCGTACTGAAAGCCGGAGCAGCCGCCGCCCTCTACGGCGACGCGCAGGGCTTTGCCCTCTGCGGCGGCACCGATTTCGGCAAGGCGGTCAAAGGCGCGCGGGGTAACTTGGGGGGGCAGGTTCATTTTCGGGCTCCGGTGTGATCGGTTTCCATCTGTGTTGTCTTACAATATAGAAACCCGCAGGACAGGCCACAAGGACCACCGACTATGCGCGCTTCTTTTGCCTCTGATCCGGCGTTGACCCGGGGACGGTTGATACCGGAAGAGGAAAGCACCTTTCGTTCCTGCTTTCAGCGGGACCGCGACCGGATCATCCACGCCAGCGCCTTCCGGCGGCTCAAGCACAAGACGCAGGTCTTTATCGAACATGAGGGCGATTACTATCGCACGCGGCTGACCCATTCGATCGAGGTGGCGCAGGTGGCGCGTACGATCGCCGGTGCGTTGGGTCTGAATGCCGAGCTGACAGAGGCGGTCGCCCTGGCCCATGATCTGGGGCATCCGCCCTTTGGTCACACGGGCGAGGACGCGCTGGAAGCCTTGATGGCCCCCTATGGCGGGTTTGACCACAACGCCCAAGCCATCCGCATCGTCACCCATCTGGAGCGGCATTACGCGGATTTCGACGGGCTGAACCTGACTTGGGACACGCTGGAGGGGCTGGCCAAACATAACGGGCCGGTGACGGGAGAGCTGCCGTGGGCACTTGCGGCCTATGAGCGTCAGCATGACCTTGAGCTGGAGACATTCGCCAGTGCCGAGGCGCAGGTAGCGGCGATTGCCGATGATGTGGCCTATAACCACCACGACCTGCATGACGGTTTGCGGGCCGAGCTGTTCTCGACGGACGAGCTGGCCGAACTGCCGATCCTGAAGCAGAATTTCGCCGAAGTTGACAGGCTGTATCCCGGTCTGAACTACTATCGCCGCCGTCACGAGGCACTGCGCCGTTTCTTTGGCGTGCTGGTGGAGGACGTGATCAGCGTCGCGCGGCACCGTCTGGCCGAGATGAAGCCAGAAACCGCCACCGATATTCGCATGGCCGGGCGCACGTTGATCCAGTTCTCCGATCCGGTTTTCCAGGATCTCAAGGTCATCCGCGCCTTTCTGTTCGACCGCATGTATCGCGCGCCATCCGTGGTGATCATGCGCAAGCAGGTGACGCAGGTGGTCGAGGATCTGTTCCCCTATTTCTGCGCGCATACGGACCAATTGCCCAAGCAATGGCGCAAGGATGTAGAGGATGCAGACGGCGATACGGCGCTTGCGCGGATCGTCAGCGACTATATCTCGGGGATGACAGATCGCTTTGCTTTGCAGGAACATGAGCGGTTGATCGTTAAAGGCTGAACCGCCCTTGATTATGGGCGCATATTCAGGTGATACACGGGGCCAAGTCGAAGGAACCCCGTTATGAACCTATTTGCCGATATCCGCAGCCTCGTGCTGTCCACCCTTGATACGCTGGTTGCCGACGGGTTTCTGCCCGAGGGGCTGAGCTTTGACGCCATCACCGTAGAGCCGCCGCGCGATGCGGCGCATGGGGATATGGCGACCAATGCCGCGATGGTGCTGGCGAAACCGGCCCGTATGAAACCGCGCGATATCGCCGAGAAACTGGCCGAAAAGCTGGCCGAGGATCCACGGATCACGGCGGCTGATGTGGCGGGCCCGGGGTTCTTGAACCTGCGGCTGAGTGCTGCGGTCTGGCAGGGCGTTGTCGGTGCCGTTCTGGGGCAGGGCACAGACTATGGCCGCGGCGATCTGGGGCAGGGCAAACGGGTCAACGTCGAATATGTCTCGGCCAACCCGACGGGGCCGCTGCATGTGGGGCACACCCGCGGTGCGGTCTTTGGCGATGCGCTGGCGTCCTTGCTGGATTTCGCCGGCTTCGATGTCACGCGTGAATATTACATTAACGACGGCGGCGCGCAGGTCGATGTTTTGGCGCGCTCTGTCTATCTGCGCTATCTCGAGGCGCATGGCCAAGAGGTCGCCTTTCCCGAAGGCACCTACCCCGGCGACTATCTGATCGATGTGGGGGCCGCGCTGAAAGACAAGGTGGGCGACGCCTATATCGACGCCGATGAATCCGTCTGGCTTGAAGAGGTGCGCAACTTTGCCACCGACGAGATGATGAAGCTGATCCGCGATGATCTCGCCTCTCTCGGGGTGGAGATGGATGTGTTTTATTCCGAAAAGTCGCTTTATGGCACGGGCCGGATCGAATCCGCGATTGATGACCTGAAAGCCAAAGGGCTGATCTATGAGGGCGTGCTTGAGCCGCCAAAAGGCAAGAAGCCCGAGGACTGGGAGCCGCGCGAGCAGACCCTGTTCAAATCCACCGCCCATGGCGATGACGTTGACCGTCCGGTGATGAAGTCCGACGGCGGCTGGACCTATTTCGCGCCCGATATCGCGTATCATTACGACAAGGTGCAGCGTGGCTTTGACATGCTGATCGATGTCTTTGGCGCGGATCACGGCGGCTATGTCAAACGGATGAAAGCCGCTGTCTCGGCGCTGTCCGAGGGGGCGGTGACGCTCGACATCAAGCTGACGCAGCTGGTCAAGCTGTTCAAGAACGGCAAGGAATTCAAGATGTCCAAACGGGCAGGGACATTCGTCACCCTGCGCGATGTGGTTGATCAGGTGGGCCCTGATGTGACGCGTTTTGTCATGTTGACCCGCAAGAATGACGCGATGCTGGACTTTGACTTTGCCAAGGTGCTGGAACAGTCGCGCGAGAATCCGGTGTTCTACGTGCAATATGCCCATGCGCGTGTGCATTCTGTCCTGCGCAAGGCGGCAGAGGCTGGTGTCGACACGGATATGGAAACCTTGCAGCGTGCCGACCTGAGCCAGCTTGACCACGAAGCAGAGCTGAAACTGGCGCAAAAGCTGGCCGAATGGCCCCGGATGGTAGAGACCGCTGCGCGCAGCAACGAACCGCACCGGATCGCCTTTTATCTCTACGAGCTGGCGGGCGATTTCCATGGGCTGTGGAACCGCGGCAACGACGTGCCTGAACTGCGTTTCCTGCAGGATGATGCGGCCCTGTCCCAGTCAAAAATCGCGCTGGCCCAAGCCGCGGCGATTGTAATTGCGTCAGGTCTTGGTATTCTTGGGGTCAAGCCAGCGGAAGAGATGCGATAACGCACCATTGCTGGTCAGGCAGGTTCAAAAAACAGACCCGCGCGGGTGATATCTGACGCGGGCAGTGAGGCAGAAATGGCAGATTACACGTCCTCCTCCCAGGGTGGGGGGTACTCCTTTGAACATGACGCAGGGATGGCACCGCAAGTTGCGGCCAAGCCCTTGACTAAGTTTGCAAATTTCGCGGGCGCGGCGCTTTCCATCACCTTGATCGTCGGCATCGGGGTCTGGGGCTACAAGCTGCTGGTGCGCGATGTTACCGGCATTCCGGTGGTGCGTGCGGCCCAGGGCGATATGCGCGTGCGGCCCGAAAATCCGGGCGGCCAACTGGCGGACAATCAAGGGTTGTCGGTCAATGCTGTGGCCTCTGAAGGGACGGCGAACCAATTCGCGGAACAGCTGATTTTGGCCCCGAAGCCACTGGATCTGGAAGAAGAAGACCAGCCCATTCCCGTCGCGATGGTTGCACCTGCGCAACAGGCACCAACGCAATCATCGCCTGCGGCTGACGTGGCAGAGGCGTTGAAAAACGGCGATGTGGACGATCTTGTCGCCTCTCTCACCGATGGGGTGGAACCACTGGAAGACGAAGAAGACGGCACCGCCCTGCCAGAGCCGATGAACGCAAGTGCCACGATGGATGTCGATCCGCTTGAGATGGCGGTGTCGAACGCGGTGGCCGTTGCCATGGGCGAAGAGCCGGGCGTGCGCGCATCCTTGCGTCCTCAAACGCGCCCCGGTGGCCGTGCCGTCGCAACCAAAGCGTCGTTTGAACCCGCACCGGTTGCCGCCGCCGAAGTGAAAGAGCTTTCGCCCGACAGCCTGCCCACAGGTACGCGTCTGGTGCAGCTTGGCGCATTCGATTCACCGCAGATCGCACGGGCGCAATGGGTCCGTCTGAACGCGCGTTTCGGGGCCTATATGGAAGGCAAGGACCGCATCATCCAAGAGGCCAGCAGCGGCGGGCGCACCTTCTACCGTCTGCGTGCGCATGGGTTCTCGGACATCGCGGATGCGCGACGCTTCTGTTCGGCGCTGGTTGCTGAAAACACCGACTGCATTCCCGTCGTTACACGCTGATGCGTTACGGGGCGACGATACTGGACGCGTCGGGGCTTCGGCTGACGGCGCAGGAAAAGGCGTTGTTTCGCGCCGTAAAGCCCTTTGGGTTCATTCTCTTTGCGCGCAATATCGACACGCCGGATCAGGTCCGCGCGCTGTGTGACGAGCTGCGCGAGGCGGCGGGCCACGAGGCTGTTATCACCGTGGATCAAGAAGGCGGGCGGGTGCAGCGTTTGCGCGCACCACATTGGCGCGACTGGACGGCACCGCTGGACTTCGTGCAGGCGGCAGGCCCCAACGCGGCCGAGGCAATGTATCTGCGCTTTCGACTGATCGCGGACGAGCTGCACCGCGTGGGCATCGACAGCAATTGCGCGCCGATGGTCGATGTCGCCGGGGCGCAAACCCACGCATTTCTACGCAACCGCTGTTACGGCACGACGCCCGATGCGGTGGCGGCTTTGGGCCGTGCGGCGGCTGACGGCATGCTGGCGGGGGGCGTCTTGCCCGTGGTCAAACATATGCCCGGACATGGGCGTGCCACGATGGATAGTCATTTTGACCTGCCGCAGGTTGATGCACCGCGCGCCGCGTTGGACACGCATGATTTCGCCCCGTTCAAGGTGTTGAACGACCTGCCGATGGGGATGACGGCGCATCTGGTCTATGACGCGATTGATCCGCGCCCTGCCACGCTGTCGCCCGTGATGATGCGGTTGATCCGCGAGGATATCGGCTTTGATAACCTGATCATGACGGATGACATCTCGATGAAAGCATTGACGGGCGAGGTGGATGTCATCGCCGCCGGAGCGTTGGCCGCAGGCTGTGATGTGGTGTTGTACTGCAACGCCACACTTGAGGATCGCACCCGGGTTGCCGATGCTGCCGGAGAGATGTCCGACGCTGCGCAAACACGGGCCGTGCGCGCCCTTGCCATGCGCCGGACCCCTGATGATGTTGACATTCCTGCCCTGACTGCAAAGCTCGACAGGCTTTTGGGCGGGACGGTATATGGCTGAAACGCAGTTGGAAGACGGGCAAACGAAAGTTGCTGAACGGCTCGCGGCCGAGGCGCTGATCGTGGATGTCGACGGGTTCGAGGGCCCGTTGGACCTGTTGTTGACCCTCAGCCGCACCCAGAAGGTCGACCTGCGCAAAATCTCGGTGCTGCAACTGGCACGCCAATATCTGATGTTCGTGGACAAGGCCAAGGCGCTGCGGCTTGAGCTTGCGGCGGATTATCTGGTCATGGCTGCGTGGCTCGCGTTTTTGAAATCCCGCCTGCTGCTGCCGCCTGATCCGCAGGACGATGGCCCCTCGGGCGAGGAACTGGCCGCGCATCTGGCGTTCCAGCTGGAACGTCTGCAAGCGATGCGCGACGTGGCGGCCCAGCTGATGGCCCGTGACCAGTTGGGGCGCGACTTCTTTGCCCGCGGCCAGACCCAGGAAATGCGCCAGACCCGCCGCGTGACCTATACCGCGACCTTGCTGGACCTGATGCAGGGCTACGCGCGTATCCGCACCCGTGACGATTTCCGCCCCTTTGTGATGGACCGTGACAAGGTCTTTACGATGGAGCAGGCGCTGGAACGGATGCGCGGCTTGATTGGCTTTTCTGGCGACTGGTCTGACCTGACCAGCTACATGCCCGACGGATGGGGCGAAGAACCGGCAATGCGCCGCTCGGCCACGGCATCGACGTTTGCGGCATCGCTTGAATTGGTAAAGGAAGGGCATCTGGAAATTCGCCAAGAGGGCGTGTTTGCGCCGATCCAGTTGCGCAAGAAGGATATCTGACGTGGCCGAACCCGTTGAACAAACAGAAGAAAGCCTGTTCGAGGCCCCGCCGTTGGCCGAACAGGAGCGCATGATCGAAGCGATCCTTTTCGCCACCGCAGAGCCGATGACCCTGCGCGAGATCGCGGCGCGTCTGCCGCACGGCTGTGACCCTGCCGAAGCGATGGTGCATCTGCGCAAACGCTACACCGGCCGCGGTGTCGTGCTGTGTCGCATCGGGGATGCCTACGCCATGCGCACGGCGGCGGATCTGGGGTATCTCATGCAGCACGAAACGGTCGAGACGCGCAAGCTGTCGCGCGCCGCGATCGAGACCTTGGCGATCATCGCCTACCACCAGCCCGCCACCCGCGCCGAGATCGAAGAGATCCGCGGCGTATCGGTATCGCGCGGCACGCTGGATCAGCTGCTTGAGCTGGACTGGATTCGCTTTGGCCGCCGCAAGATGACCCCCGGTCGTCCGGTGACCTTTGTCGTGACACAGGAATTTCTGGCCCACTTCGGTCTGGAAAGCCCCCGCGATCTGCCGGGGTTGAAAGAGCTTCGCTCTGCCGGATTGCTGGAAAGCCGCCCCGCCTTTGGCGAGATGCCGGGTGTCGACAGCGAAGAAGAGCCAGAAGCGACCGAGGGCCAGAGCGAGCTGTTCGAGGATTAATCCCGCAGGTGGCCTGAAAATCGCCGCAATAGGTGCTATATTGGCCTCAGACACAGTTTAACGCGCGGTAAAGAGGTCAGGACATGAACCAGATAGTTAATATGATTATGCGTCGCGTGATGGGGCGTTTGATCAACAAAGGCGTTGATATCGGCTTTGATCAGGCATCAAAGCTGGGCAAGGGGCGTCGGGCGTCGGTGGACCGTGACGGCAATCCTGTCCAACCAAGCGCCGAGGAAATGGCCCGTCGTGACAAAAGCAGCCGCGAGCAGGGCAAACAGGCGCGCAATATGGTCAAGAACATGCGCAAGTTGACGCGTTTCTAACCCGCGTGATCAGGCGCTGCGAAGCTTAGCACGGCGCGCTGAAATGCTTGCTGAGCTTGAGACCCTGACCCTGATAGTTCGACGCGATGCCCGACCCGTAAAGCTGGGTCGGTACGTCGGTCATTTTCTCATAGACCAACCGTCCGACGACCTGACCATGCTCCAGCACGAAAGGGGCCTCGTGGCAGCGCACTTCAAGTACGCCCCGTGATCCCGCACCCCCTGCGGAGGCATGGCCGAAACCGGGGTCAAAGAAGCCCGCGTAATGCACGCGGAATTCGCCCACCATCGCCAGATAAGGGGCCATTTCTGCGGCGTATTCGGGCGGGATGGTCACGGCTTCGCGGCTGACCAGGATGTAGAACGCACCGGGGTCGAGGATGATCTGACCGTTGTCGCTGTGGACCTCTTCCCAGTATTGCGCGGGGTCATAATGGCCGATCTTGTCCAGATCGATAACACCCGTATGCGGTTTGGCGCGGTAGCCGACCAGCGTGGTGTCAGGCAAGCGCAGATCAACCGAGAATCCCAGACCATCATCGATCACGGCCTCGCCGTCCACCAGCGGGCTGTCGGCGTGCAATGCACGCAGCGCGGCATCGTCAAGCGTGGCGGCACCGGTGGAAAAACGGATCTGGTTCAGCCGCATGCCCGGACGTACGAGCACCGAAAAAGAGCGCGGACAAATCTCTGCGTAAAGCGGGCCGGTATAGCCCGACGCGATGCGATCAAACTCGGTCCCGCCGTCGGTGATGGTGCGCGTGAGCAGGTCCAGCCGCCCGGTGGAGCTTTTGGCATTGGCCGCCGCAGAGGTGCCTTGGGGCAGGGCGAGGCTCTCCATCAGCGGGACAACGTAGACGCAGCCCTTTTCCAGCACCGCCCCATTCGTCAGGTCGACGCGGTGCATCTCGAACTCTTCCAGACGGTCGGCGACCTTGGCCCCATGCCCCGCTAGAAAAGACGCGCGCACGCGGTAAGCCACTGTTCCTAGACGAAGATCAAGGCTCGCAGGCTGGATCTGGGCGCTGTCGACAGGTGGTGTGCCGATGATCTGACCCGAAGCGATCATGTCGGTGATATGCTGGTTGGGAACTACGCCGATCATATCCGGGCCTTTCAAATGCAAACACCCGCACCCATTAGGGTACGGGCGTTTGTTTTATGTCGGTTGGTCGGGCTAGCAGGACTCGAACCTGCGACCTTCCGTCCCCCAGACGGACGCGCTACCAGGCTGCGCCATAGCCCGACATGAGGCGTTTCATACCTGATAAAACCGTGCGTGCAAGGGGGAATTGTCGCAAATCGCACGCGCGGCTTAGACTTTTGTGCCGCGGATCACATCGGCCCGAATGGAATCGCGCAGTTCGCCCAAACGGCTCAGCAAAGGCGCGATATCGCGGGCCGAATCCTCGGGCAGATCGCGGCACAGCAATGCAGCAGAAAGCACAGAGGGTTTGGCGGGGAAGTCTTCTTCTGCCGTCAGAGGCGGCAGATCGATGATACGCGGCTTGGGACCTGCAACAATAGGGGCTTCCGGTGCCTCGCTGATCTCTGGGGCTTCGACGTCCCGCGTTTCGGCTATGCTGTCTTCCGGCGCTGACTCTGGCGTGCTGTCGATGGTCGGCGCGGGCGCGTCCTGATCCGGAGCGCGTGTTTGCGCTGCGGCAGGGGCGTCGTCCGGTGTGTTATCGCTTGGCGGCACCGGTGCATCGGTCATCGGGTGGCGCAGGAAGCCGGGCAGGGTGGCACCGTCCTCCGCAGAGGTATCGGCGGGGGCGACGGTTGTCTCCTCCGGCTCCGCCTCTGTCGCGACGAGGGTCGGTTCGTCGGCAGGCAGGGGCGTGGTATCCTCGGCCGACACCTCGGGCTTCGAAGTGGCTTCTGCGTGTGTTTCGGGCGCTTCGACAGGGGCTGGCTTAGCCGCTTTGCTCCCGCGTTGCTCGAACGGGAGAACAACACCCTCGTGGGTCTGTTCTGCGTCCTCGTGCATCGGCGCGGGGGTCATGTCGATCGTGTCGCCACCGGCATCCGGATCATCCTGCGTGACCCCGTCAAGAGGCGCAGACAGGGCCGCGACATGGCCCATGCCTTCTTCGCGCAATACCTTCTGGACGCCTTTGATCGTCAGCCCGTCTTCATGCAGCAAGCGTTTGATACCGCCAAGCAGCAGCATATCGTTGGGGCGATAATATCGCCGCCCGCCCGCGCGTTTGATCGGTTTGACTTGCGTGAACTTGCTTTCCCAGAAACGCAGGACATGCGCCTGAATTTCAAGCCATTCTGCAACTTCGGAGATGGTTCTGAATGCGTCCGGAGACTTGGGCATTAGGTTATCGCTTGTTCCCGTCTGCAACCCGGTCCTTCATCAGATGGGACGGGCGGAATGTGAGCACGCGGCGCGGGTTAATCGGGACCTCTTCGCCGGTTTTGGGGTTCCGGCCAACGCGGGCCGACTTGTCGCGCACCGAGAAAGTGCCGAAAGATGAAATCTTGACCTGTTCGCCTTTGACCAGCGCATCGGACATATGTTCAAGCACCGCTTCGACCAGCTGTGCGCTTTCATTGCGGGAAAGACCTACTTCACGAAAGACTGCTTCGCTCAAATCCATCCGGGTCAACGTTTTGTCGGCCATATCTTCCCCCCATGTGTTTTAAGCAGCATAGGCTGTGATTTTTCCGCAAGTCAACAACTATGGGACGTAACGTGCTGTTCGCGCGAAGAAAAGCCGCTTACCAGCGCAGAACGATCGCGCCCCAGGCCAGCCCGCCGCCGATCGCCTCGGTGACCAGCAGGTCGCCTTTCTTGATCTGGCCGCGCTCTTGCCCGACGGAAAGCGCCAGCGGAATCGACGCTGCAGAGGTGTTGCCGTGGTCCTGAACCGTCACGACGACGTTATCCATCGACAGGTTCAGCTTTTTGGCAGTGCCTTGAATAATACGGATATTCGCCTGATGCGGGACGATCCAGTCGACGTCCTCTGCGCTGACGCCGGCACGGTCCATCGCTGTGTTTGCCGACGCGGCGAGCTTTTCAACCGCGTGGCGGAAGACCTGATTCCCCTGCATGCGCAGATAGCCGGTCGTGCCCGTGCTGATGCCACCGTCGACATAGAGCAAGTCTTTGTAGCGCCCGTCCGAATTCAGATCGGTGGAGAGGATACCGCGGTCGGCTGCGGTGCCGTCGCCGTCTTGCGCTTCAAGCAGGATCGCGCCCGCACCGTCACCGAACAACACGCTGGTGCTGCGGTCGGTCCAGTCCATGATTTTCGAGAACGTCTCGGAGCCGATAACCAGCACGCGGTCAGCCTGGCCCGAGACGATCAGCGCGTTGGCATTGGCCAGCGCATAGACAAAGCCCGCGCACACAGCCTGTACATCAAAGGCAAAGCCGCGCTCCATCTCAAGCTGCGCCTGCACCATCGTTGCGGCAAAGGGGAAAGTCAGATCGGGGGTAGAGGTGGCGACAATCACGGCATCCACATCGGCGGCTGTCTTGCCCGCGTCGGCCAGTGCGGCCTTGGCGGCAGCTGTGGCCATGGTCGACGTGGTTTCGCCTTCGCCAACAAAGTGACGCCGTTCAATGCCAGAGCGTGACCGGATCCATTCGTCACTGGTGTCGATCTTGCCTTCAAACTCTGCGTTTTCGACAATGCGTTCCGGAAGGTAGTGTCCGGCACCAATTACGACGGCTCTTTTTGTCATTCTTCGGTCTCTTTCGTCGGCTTTGCTGCGGCAACACGCGCAGCCAACCGATTTGTAAATTCACTTTCCGCTAATCGCGCGGCCAGTTTGATCGCCGAGGAAACCCCCGTCGCGTCAGCGGCACCGTGGGATTTAACGACCGTGCCGTTCAACCCCAAAAACACACCGCCGTTCACACGGCGCGGGTCAAACCGTTTGCTGACGCGGCGCAGCGAGGTATAGGCCAGCAGCGATGCCGCGCGGGACCAGATCGAATTCTTGAACGCTTGGCGCAGGCCATTGCCGATCAGCGTCGCGGTGCCTTCACCGGTCTTAATCGCAATATTACCTGTAAATCCATCGGTGACGATCACATCTGCGACATCACCCGAGATATCGCCGCCTTCGACGAAACCGACGAATTCAAAGCCCGCATCATCCGCGGCGTCGCGAATCAACTCGTGGGCTTCTTTCAGCTCGGTCCGGCCTTTGTGTTCTTCGGTGCCGACATTCAGCAACCCGATGCGCGGGCGTTCGATGTCCATGCCGTTGCGGGCGTAGGATTTGCCCATCAGCGCATAGCGCAGCAGGTCATCGGCATCCGCACGCACATCCGCACCCACATCCAGCAGAACGTTAAAGCCCTGAGGGTTGGTGGAGGGATAGAGCACGGCGATGGCAGGGCGGTTCACACCCGGCAGCTTTTTCAGGCGGATCATCGACAGCGCCATCAGCGCGCCGGTGTTCCCGCAGCTGACCGCGACCGAGGCTTCGTTGTCGCGCACGGATTCGATGGCGGACCACATCGATGTGTCCTTGCCATTGCGCACGACATTACTGGGCTTGTCATCCATTGTGACAACCCCTTGGGCATCCCGAATGGTGCAGCGCCCTTTCAGTTCGGGCCGCTTTGCCACCAGCGGTTCCAGCGTTTCGGCAGGGCCGTGCAGGATAAAGCTGATATCGGGATTCTTTAGCGCGGACGCAGAGCACCCGGCAACAACGATTGCCGGGCCCTGATCGCCCCCCATCGCATCAACTGAGATAAGGGTGCGCTGAGTTCTCGCGCTAGGCTGATCGGACGTGGCCGTCATCTGGTGCGATGCCTCTTATGAACTGCGGTTGACGTGACGAGCTTACGCCGCGTCTTCGTCGAGGTCGATCTCTTCGTTCAGAGAAACAACTTCGTTGTCGTCATAGTGACCGCATGCTGCGCAAACGTGGTGCGGGCGCTTCAGCTCACCACAGTTGGAGCATTCGTTCGGGTTCGCTGCAGTCAGCGAATCGTGTGCGCGGCGGTTGTTGCGACGCGATTTGGAAACTTTATTCTGTTGGACAGCCATGTCTGGTGCCTTTGCCTTCGGGGTCGTTCATCGGCTTCCTGCCAAAGACGACCGTGTTTCAGATCAACTCCCGGTTTGGGCGTGACGTGCGTTTAGGCCGAAGCCTATCCGATGTCCAACCTTAATTGGGGTGAAGGGCGCAAAATACTGCGAAAACCCGCCGAAGCAACCCTTTTTTCACCCAAACCGGCAGGGTTATTCGGTGGTATCGTCCTTAAGCTGGTTCTTGAGGCCGGCCAGCCCCGCAAAGGGGCGGGCGTCTTCGTCGGTCATCGGGGTGTCGCCGGGTTTGGTATAGACCGCTTGCCCCAGTTCGGCCCCGTCGGCGCGGGGGTATTCGGGAATCTCAAGCGCCAGCGCTTCGATCATGATGGCCGCGGGATCAATCCACGCGCCAAGCGGTTCGGTGCGATCATCCTCGGGCATCTCGATCTCGGCTTCCTCGGGTTCTTCGTAATCCTGCACGAAAAGCCGTGTGACATCGACGTCGATCCGAGTCTGGACCGGCTCCAGCGTCACCACGCAGGGCTGTACCACAGTGGCCCCCAGACGCGCCTTGAGCTCCCAATCACTGCGACCAAGCGCTTTGAGGTGCCCTTCGAATGAAAGTTTACGTAAGGCTGAAAGATCAAGTTCTTCTGCGATCATCCGCAAGCTGTCGGCGTCGGGACGCAGGGAGAAAGGGGTTTGCGCATTCTGCGACAGCTCTGCGACGCGCAATGCTGTAGGGCTTGGGGGCGTGCGAGACATGTTAGGGGTACTTTCGTTTCTTGAACCATGGGGCGTGCTTAGTGTATGCGAGATAAAAGCCATGATCCCCAAGGGCAAGAGGGCACCAAGAATGCGTATCGACCGCCATGTCAAAAAGACACTGCTGACCGCCACAGTTCTCGCTGCTGGTCTGACGCTTGGGGCCTGCTCCCCGCAATACTCCAACCACGGCTATATCCCGCCGCAAGAGGATCTTGAGAAGATTACCGTGGGCCAGGACACACGTGACACCGTGGCCGAAACCGTGGGCGTGCCCGCGTCGGCAGGGTTGCTGACCAATTCGGGGTATTACTATGTCCGGTCGCGCCGTCAGGCGATGTGGTTCATGGCCCCGCGCGAGACAGAGCGCGAAGTTGTCGCTGTCAGCTTTGACAGCAACGGGGTTGTGCAGAACGTCGAACGTTTCGGGCTGGAGCGTGGCAATGTCGTCACCCTTGACCGCCGCGTCACTAGTTCGCCGATCTCGGATAAATCCTTTATTCGGCAGCTTCTGGGCAACATTGGCCGCTTCAACCCTGCGGCGCTGGCTGGCTAGGGCAGGCCCGTGACGGTGCCACAGGGTGCTGTGATCAAGCCGCTTTTACGCGGTCCGTACCGCGCCTATTGTGCCACCACGCCTGAGGATGTCGACGCCGCGCAAGCCTTGCGCGCGCGGGCCTTCGGGCTGGTTCAGCCGCGCGATATCGACGGGTTTGATGCGCAAAAACATCATATCCTCGTACGGCATCAAGGCAGCGGTGACCTGCTGTGCTGCTACCGGATCGGGCTGATGGAGGGCGCGTCGCTGGATCAAAGCTATGCCGCGCAATTCTACGATCTGACCAAGCTTGCATATTTCCCCGGCGCGATGATGGAACTGGGGCGGTTCTGTTTGGCCCCGGGGGTCACAGACCCGGATGTCGTGCGCATGGCCTGGGCCGCGTTGGCGCAGTTTGTGGACGCCCATAGGGTCGCGTTGCTCTTTGGGTGCACCTCCTTCAAGGGTACCGATCCGGCACCCTATAGCCATGTCATGGCGCTTTTGCACAGCCGCCACCTTGCGCCACTGCACTGGCAGCCGCTGGTCAAGGCCCCCGATACGGTGGGCTTTGTGGAACGGACGTTGGATAAGCCGGCCGAGAAAGCCGCGCTACAAATGCTGCCGCCGCTGCTGCGAAGCTATCTGATGATGGGGGGCTGGGTGAGCGATCATGCGGTGATCGACCATCAGATGAACACGCTGCATGTGTTTACCGGCCTTGAAATCGCGGCGATCCCCGAGGGGCGTAAGCGCCTGCTGCGCGGTGCCGCCTAAGAGTTTCATGCCTTCGGCGAGGATTTTAGCCCATTTGGAAGAGGGGTCATTGACGCTGACGCGGCGCGGCGCTAGCTGGCTGTCATGGCACGCGCACCCCTTTTACAAGTTAACGAGATCTCGCTGACATTCGGCGGAGATCCCGTATTCGAAGATATGTCCCTTGTGGTTCAATCCGGCGACCGTCTGGCGCTGGTGGGCCGGAACGGGTCAGGTAAATCCACTTTAATGAAGGTCATGGCCGGATTGGTCGAGGCCGACAGTGGCGACGTGATCGTCGGGCCCGGCGTTTCGGTGGGCTATATGGAGCAAGACCCGGATCTGACCGGATTCGAGACTTTGGGCGACTTCGCGGCCCATGGCCTGGACCCGTCAGAGATGTACAAGGTCGAACGCGCCGGCGAAGGGTTGAAATTCGACCCCGCGCGCCCAGTCAGCACCGCATCCGGGGGGGAACGTCGCCGCGCGGCATTGGCGCGTCTGATGGCCTCCGAGCCTGAGTTGATGCTGCTGGACGAGCCGACGAACCACCTGGATATCGAAGCGATCCGCTGGCTTGAAGACGAGCTGAAAGCGACGCGGGCCGCTTTTGTGATTATCTCTCACGATAGGGCGTTCCTGCGCGAATTGACACGGGCGACGCTGTGGGTCGACCGCGGTGTTGTGCGCCGGCAGGACATCGGCTTTGGCGGGTTTGAAGCCTGGCGCGACCAGATGTGGGAAGAAGAGGATATGCAGCGCCACAAGCTGAACCGCAAGATCAAGGCGGAGGCACGGTGGGCTGTCGAAGGTATTTCGGCGCGGCGCAAGCGCAACCAGGGCCGTGTGCGCGCCCTGCAAGACCTGCGAGCCGAACGCGCCAGCCAGATCAAACGTCAGGGCACCGCCGCCATGGCGCTGGAAGCGGGTCCGAAGTCGGGCCGCAAGGTGGTCGAGGCTATGGGCATCACCAAGGCCTTTGGCGACAAGACAATTCTACGCCCCTTCGACATCACCATCCAGCGGGGGGATCGGATCGCCCTGGTCGGGCCGAATGGTGTGGGCAAGACGACGTTGCTGAATATGCTGATCGGGAAAGAACAGCCCGACGGGGGTGAAATCAAACAGGGTACCAACCTTGAGATCGCGCTGTTCGACCAGGCGCGCGCGCAGCTTGATGGCGATATGTCGCTGTGGGACAGTCTGACCGGCGATCCGGAAATGCGTGTATCGGGCAAGGCGGACCAGATTCTGGTGCGTGGGCAGCCGAAACACGTGGTTGGGTACCTGAAAGAATTCCTCTTCGACGAGGGGCAGGCCCGTGCGCCCGTGCGTTCCTTGTCGGGGGGCGAAAAGGCGCGGTTGCTGCTGGCCAAGATCATGGCGCGCTCCAGCAATCTCTTGGTGCTTGACGAACCGACCAACGATCTGGATGTCGAAACCCTTGATCTGATGCAGGAGCTGCTGTCGACCTATGATGGCACCGTGCTGCTGGTCAGCCACGACCGTGACTTCCTTGACCGTGTTGCCGCGACCACCATCGCGATGGAAGGCGATGGCAAGGCGACTGTCTATGCGGGCGGTTGGACGGATTATCTGGCGCAGCGCCAGCAAGATGATTTTGACCAAAGCGTTGTTGTCAAATCAAAGCCCGGCGCGAAATCCGAAAAGCCCAAAGCGGCGCAGCAATCAGGCTTGAGCTTTACCGAAAAGCACCGGCTTGAGGCGCTGCCCGCCGAGATTGCGCGACTGGAAGCCGAAATTGCGAAACTGGAAGAGTTGATGAGCGACCCGACGCTCTATTCCGACAATCCGGTGAAATTCCAGAAAGCGACCGATGCCTTGGTCGAGCGGAATGAAAAGCTGCAGGACGCAGAGGCCGAGTGGCTGATGCTGGAAGAAAAAGCCGAAAGCTAAAGGGGGCAGGGCGACCCGCCCCCCTCTCATACTGCGGGGGCTTAGCCCAGTTGTACCAGCGCGTGGCGTTTCTTGCCCGCGCTAAGCTTGATCGGTGTGGCCAGCGTGGCAGCATCGACCATCAGGCCTGCGTCTGTCAGCGGTTCGTCATTATAGCGGGCACCGTTTTCGGTGATCAGACGCTTTGCCTCTTTGCCCGAGCCGGCCAGACCGGATTTCACGATCAGCTGCACGATAGAGATGCCGTCGCCGATATCCGCCGCGCTGAGCGTCAGGGTGGGTAGGTCATCGCCGACGCCGCCTTTTTCAAACACTTCGCGTGCCGTGGCTTCGGCATTCTTTGCCGCTTCGGCACCGTGCAGCAGGGTCGTGACCTCGTTCGCCAGAATGATCTTGGCCGCGTTGATGTCGGAGCCTTCCAGTGCGCCCAGACGGTCGCATTCCTCGACCGGTAGTTCGGTGAAGATCTTGAGGAACTTGCCCGTGTCCGCATCGGTGGTATTACGCCAGAACTGCCAGAACTCGTAGGGCGACAACATGTCCCCGTTCAGCCAGATCGCGCCGCCCTGGGATTTGCCCATTTTGCGGCCGTCGCTGGTGGTGAGCAAGGGCGTGGTGAGGCCAAAAATCTCTTGATCCAGCACGCGGCGGGTCAGGTCGATCCCGTTGACGATATTACCCCATTGATCCGAGCCACCCATTTGCAGCAGGCAGCCATAGCGGCGGTTGAGTTCAAGGAAGTCATAGGCCTGCAGGATCATGTAGTTGAATTCGAGGAAGGACAGCGACTGTTCCCGATCAAGACGGGATTTGACGCTTTCGAACGACAGCATCCGGTTCACGCTGAAATGCCGCCCGATGTCGCGCAGGAATTCGAGGTAGTTCAGATTGTCCAGCCATTCGGCGTTGTTCAGCATGATCGCGTCACTGTCGCCGTCACCGTAGGACAGGTATTTCTCGAACACCTGCTGCATGCCGGCGATATTGGCGTCGATGGCGGCATTGTCGAGCAGGGGGCGTTCATCCGACCGGAACGACGGGTCGCCCACTTTGGTGGTGCCGCCGCCCATTAGGGTGATCGGTTTGCCGCCGCATTTCTGCAACCAGCGCAGCACCATGATATTCATCAGATGCCCCACATGAAGGGATTTCGCTGTCGCGTCATAGCCGATATAGGCAGGCACAGCCCCGTTCATCAGCGCGTCATCAAGGCCCTGATAGTCCGTACAATCGGCGAGAAAGCCTCGCTCCATCATGATGCGGATGAAATCGGATTTGGGGTGGTATGTCATGGTGCTTGCCCTCAGCTTGGGTGGTGGTGCACTCTATAGGTGCTGAGCAGACAAAGGAAAAGGCCATGAATAAGGCCCAAGGGGCAAGAACCCCGACACGGATCGCGAAAACAGGCCCGCTGCGGGCCGCAGGCGCGATGAGCGGCACCTCGCTCGACGGGGTGGACGTTGCGGTGATCGAGACGGACGGCCGCGATATTATAGGTTTCGGCAGGTCGAGCTACCGCAGTTATTCTGCGGAGGAACGCCGCACCATCGCGGCCGGTTTCGGCAAATGGTCAGGGCCAGAGGTGGCGGCGGCGACGCAGGTGGTAGAGGCAGCGCATATCGATGCCCTTGGCGCGTATACCGATGTGGATCTGATCGGCTTTCACGGGCAGACGCTGGCCCATGCGCCGCGCATGCAGGGGACGTTGCAAGTGGGCGACGGTGCCGCGCTGGCGGATCATCTGGGGCTGCCCGTCGTGTGGGATTTCCGCAGCGCCGATGTGCATCTGGGCGGAGAGGGCGCACCGCTCGCGCCGTTCTTTCACCACGCCTGCGCCCGCTATGCGGGGCTGACGGGGCCGGTGGCCTTTTTGAACCTTGGCGGGGTGGGGAACCTGACCTGGGTGGATCCGGCGATCCCCTTGCCCGAGGCGGAGGGGGCGCTGCTGGCTTTCGACACGGGGCCCGCCAATGCGCCCATCAACGATCTGATGCAGGCGCGTCTGGGGCTGCCCTTTGACGAGGGCGGCAAGACCGCGTCGCGCGGGCAGGTCGAGACCGGCGCGCTTGAGCTGTTTCTGGCCGAGCCCTATTTCGCACGGATGCCTCCCAAGTCGCTGGACCGGAACGATTTTGACGAGATGGTCGCGCTGGTGACCGAACTGTCGGACGCCGATGCCGCCGCGACGCTGACGGCCATGTGTGCCGCTGGCGTGGCCGAAGCGATGCAGCATTGTCCGCGTTTGCCCGATCGTGTGCTGGTCACCGGGGGCGGGCGGCACAACCCTGTGTTGATGAAGATGCTCAGCGTCAGTCTGGATTGTCCGGTCATGCCGATAGAAGAGATCGGGCTCGACGGTGATATGCTGGAGGCGCAGGCCTTCGGATATCTTGCCGTGCGGGTGGCGCGCGGGCTGCCGACCTCTTGCCCCGGCACCACGGGGGTGCGGGCTGCGGTCGGGGGCGGCACCGTCAGCATGCCGACAGAGGCGATCAGAGTTTAGAATAAGGCCCTTTGATGGATGTCGCGCCAGCGTATCGTCGCCCCTGTGACTTGCGCTTTTCGCTGGACAGCAGGTGTTGCGGCCTGAGTCGCCCGTTGATGTTTCGCGTTATGGTCGTGCGTATTCTTTGTTTCTCCCGAATAGGTTAGCTACGCGCTGCGGGTTTCTGGCGCGGCAAAGGGCTGTTGCCCGCTTGCACAGTGGTATTCCGTAAACAGTCTGTTTCCTTGCTTGATATCTGGGTGGTTCTACCTTGAATTGTACTACCTCAGAACGGTGGCGCAGAAAGTGGGGGCTTTGCTTGCGCCGTTCCTTTTCAAAAGGAGAATGACCATGACGAGTATGTTTCTTAAAAACGCCGCAACTTCGGTTGCAACTGTATTCATCGCCACGTCGGCCTTTGCGCTGGATGTTGGCGTCGGTGCCAGCGTTGGCGGTATTGGCGCGGGCGTAGGGGCCAGCGTCGGCCACGGGTCCGCCGCGGATGTCGGTGTTGGTGTGGGCGCAGGCAGCGTCGGCGCGGGGGCGGGTGCCTCTGTCGGTGGCGGTTCGGTTGCTGATGCGGGCGCTGGCGCCTCTGTCGGCGGCGTGGGCGCTGGTGTCGGGGCCTCGGTTGGCGGGGGTTCCGTCGCGGGCGTTGGCGTGGGTGTCGGCAGCACTGGCGGGTCCAACAGCGGTGGCGGCACGACGACCGACAGCAGCGGGACGACCAGCAGCGCGACCGCCGCGGTATCGCGCAGTGTTAGCGGCGATGTGTCCCGCGCCGCGGCCTCTGTCCCGATCACGGCGGCATTGGGCGCTACGGTCATGACCACCGACCGCGAAGTCGTCGGTATGATCGAAGACGTGCGCCCGTCGACGCAAGGCAAATTCGTGGCCACCATCCGGATGAACGTCGCCTTTGGCGCGCAGCCGCGGACGATCCAGATCAAGATGCCGATGCTGAAAAGTGACACGGATATGATCCGTGTGGGCTTTACCAAGTCGGGCCTGTTGCGTCAGATCCAAAGCTGACACTGGACGCGACACCGCAAGCACAAAAAAGCGCGCCTTGATCGGGCGCGCTTTCGTATCTTCGGGCGGGGCGAACTGCCCCCCTTGATCAACCTTTCAGGATCGAACGACCGGCGTATTCCGCTGTCACACCAAGCAATTCCTCGATGCGGATCAGCTGGTTGTATTTCGCCAACCGGTCGGACCGCGCGAGCGAGCCAGTCTTGATCTGACCGCAGTTCGTCGCAACAGCAAGATCCGCAATCGTCGCGTCCTCGGTCTCGCCCGAGCGGTGGGACATCACGTTGGTAAAGCCCGCACGATGCGCCATGTCGACCGCTTGCAGCGTCTCGGACAGGGTGCCGATCTGGTTGACCTTCACCAGCATGGAGTTGGCAGACCCCCGTTTGATGCCTTCGGCCAGACGTTCAGGGTTGGTCACGAATAGATCGTCGCCCACCAGCTGGATCTTGTCACCCAGACGGTCGGTCAGCAGTTTCCAGCCATCCCAATCGTCTTCGGACATGCCGTCTTCGATAGAGATGATGGGGTAATCGGCGCAGAGGGCCGCCAGATAATCCACATTCTCGGCGCTGGTCAGGGTTTTCCCTTCTCCAGAAAGGACATAGCTGCCGTCCTTGAAGTATTCCGTTGCCGCACAATCCAGCGCGAGGTAGATTTCCTCGCCCGGTTTGTAGCCTGCTTTTTCGATGGATTTCAGAATAAAATCAAGTGCATCGCGGGTGGAGCTGATGTTGGGTGCGAAGCCGCCTTCGTCGCCGATACCGGTGGACAGACCTGCGGCCGAAAGCTCTTTCTTCAGCGTGTGGAACACCTCGGAGCCCATGCGCACCGCGTCGCGGATATTCTCTGCCGCGACGGGCATGATCATGAATTCCTGAATGTCGATCGGGTTATCCGCGTGCTCGCCCCCGTTGATGATGTTCATCATCGGCACGGGTAGCATGCGCGCAGAGGTGCCGCCCACATAGCGGTAGAGCGGCTGCGAGCAATAATCAGCCGCGGCCTTCGCCGTCGCGAGGGAGACACCCAGAATGGCGTTGGCCCCCAGACGCGACTTGTTGTCGGTACCGTCCAGCTCGATCATCGTGCCGTCAATCTCGACCTGCTCTGTCGCGTCGATGCCGACCAGCGCATCTGCGATCTCGCCATTGACCGAGGCGCAGGCTTCCAGAACGCCCTTGCCCATATAGCGCTTTTGGTCGCCATCGCGACGCTCTACCGCCTCATAGGCACCGGTGGATGCGCCAGAGGGAACGGCCGCGCGGCCCATGGTGCCGTCTTCAAGCGTCACATCGACTTCGACCGTGGGGTTGCCCCGGCTGTCAATGATTTCGCGGGCGTGGATGTCGATGATCGTGCTCATAAGGGGCTATCCTTTTGCAGATGACAATTGCGCAGCGGTTTAGCGCGCCGGGGGGAGGATGGAAAGTGTTCAGGCCTGTTCTTTGACCTTTCGCTCACGCCATACCGTATAGATGCCCGAGGCAACAATGATGGTTGCGCCAACATAGGTCAGCAGATCGGGGCGTTCACCAAAGATCGTAATGCCCACAACCATCGCGAACAGCAGGCGCGCATAGCGGAACGGTGTGACAAAGCTGATTTCGCCGATACGCATGGCCGCGACGATGCCGTAATAGGCGACCATGCCGGTTGTCAGCGCGGCCCCCATGAACAGCCATTGCACCCCCGACATCGGCGCAAAGGCCGTGCCCGTGCCCAGCATGAAAAGCAGGCTTGCAGGGACCAGCGCCAGAAACGCAAGGAACGACAGCTGGAACGTAGAGGTCGATTTCGGCACCCGCCGCGTCGCCAGATCACGCAAGGACAGCCCCAGCACCCCGAGAACTGCCAGCAGGGACAGCGCCTGAAAGCTGTCCATCCCGGGGCGGATCACCAGCAAGACGCCCAGCATACCAACCAGAATAGCGCTCCACCGGCGCCAGCCGACGGGATCGCCCAGAAACAGCGCGGCCCCAAGGGTTACCACCAGCGGTGTCGCCTGCAAAATGGCCGAGGCAGAAGAAATCGGCGTCAGCACAATGGCCGATACAAACCCTAATGTGCCGACAATCTCGCCCAAGGCGCGCAGCAGGATCGGGCGGGTCAGCATCGCGCGATCCATCAAGGGCTCGCCCTTCATCACCACCATCGCACCATAGCAGAGCGCGCCACCGGTCCCGAGCATAAAGATAATCTGCCCGATCGGGATATCCGTCCCGATCAGCTTGATGAACATGTCCTCAATGGCAAAGCCCAACATCGACAGCACCATGATCAAAGCGCCGCGCAGATTGTCCATATCCTATTCCTTCATACAATCGTTCTAAAATTCCGTCAGTGGATGCATGTCCCTTTGTCGGGGGATGTGCAAGCCTCGCGGCGCATCCCGTGACGGGGCTGGTGGCGGAAGGGACCAACTGCTAGCACAAGCGTATGAAATGGCCGCGCCCCCCCTCTGATACGCTTACGACCGTTTTCACCGTCTGTATCGGCGCGGTGGGGGCCGGTATCGGCTGGCTGCTGAGCGCGCCGATCTACATGCTGCTGGGGCCTGCGGTGCTGGTGTCTCTGGCCGGTCTGGCGGGCGGGCGCATGGGGGTGTCGCTGCCACTGCGCAACATCTGCTTTGTCGTCATTGGCCTGTCGGTGGGGGCGGGGTTTAACCAGAATGCCGTCGATGCCATGCTGCGCTGGCCGCTGGCTTTTGTAGCGATGGCCGTGCTGGTCTGGGCGATGCTGGTGCTCAGCCGGTGGCTGCTGGCGCGGTTCTTTGGCTTTGACCGTCGTGCAGCACTGCTGGCTTCGGCCCCCGGACACCTCAGCTTTGTGCTGGCGATGGCGGCCGATGGCGGGGATAATGTGGTGCGTATCTCGACCACGCAGTCGGTGCGGCTGTTGTCGCTCACGCTGGTGGTGCCCTTTGTCGCGCTGGCGATGGGGGTTGATCTGGGCGGGTCCATCGTGCCCGACGGCCCCGTTATGGGCGGCGTGACATTGCTGGTGATGTCGGCGCTCTCCGTCGGGGCAGGGGTGCTGCTGGGGCGCATCCGGGTGCCCGCGCCGATGTTGATCGGGCCGATGCTGGTGTCTTCGCTTGCGCATGTGACAGGGCTCGCCCCCGGTGTGCTGCCCCTGTGGCTGGTAATGCCCGCCTATGTGGTGCTCGGCACCTTGATCGGCACGCGGTTCTCCGGCGTGCGGCTTGACGATCTGACCAAGGGGCTTGCCGCAGGGCTGGCTGTGACCTGCCTTGCCGTGGGGTTGGCCCTGCTGGGGGCGATCCCGGTCGCGATGGCGCTTGGCATGCCGCTGGCGCATATCCTCGTGGCCTTTGCGCCCGGTGGGTTCGAGACCATGATCGCCATGGGCAGCGTGCTGGGGATCAGCCCGGGTTTCGTCGCCGCCTGCCACATGATGCGCCTGTTCATCCTCAGCGCTGTGCTGCCCCTGATGCTGGCACGCAGCACCCCGCGCTAGGCTATCTTTCACAGCACCGTTGACTTTACCTCCCAAACAGCCCATCTGGGGCGCAAGCGATGCCTTCTGCCGCGTGAGCAGACCAGCCCTTGACCTGTCGACCAAAAATCGTCGCGTCTTTTGAGAGCTGAACAAAAGGCCGCCGATGTTCCCAAAATCACGCGTGGGGCCAAGCGCAACAGACAGGGTGTTGGCACTAGGCTGCCCCCTGCGATCTGCTTTGCGTCCCTCGCGGTTTCCCTGCATCGACAGGGCCCGCGTGATTGCTATGGCGGGAAGGGGCATTGCCCCGCATCCCGCGGAAAGACGACAAAACGATGAGCGATTTTGAAATGATGGGCCTGCCGCGCCGTCTGGTCAAAGCCTTGACCAACATGGGTATGACCGATCCGACCCCGATCCAGAAACAGGCGATCCCCCACGGGATGAATGGCCGCGACGTGATGGGGCTGGCACAGACCGGCACCGGCAAGACCGCCGCCTTCGGTATCCCGCTGGTGGCCCAGATGCTGGAACGCGAAGCCCGCCCCGAGCCGCGCACCGTGCGTGGGCTGGTGCTGGCCCCGACCCGCGAGCTGGCCAACCAGATCATGGAGAACCTCAAAGGGTTCTGCGAAGGCACCCAGCTGAAAACCATGATGATTGTCGGCGGCCAGTCGATCAACCCGCAGATCAAACGGATGGAGCGCGGCGTCGACCTGCTGGTGGCCACACCCGGGCGCTTGCTGGACCTGATGGACCGCCGCGCGGTGCTGTTGCACAAGACCACTTTCCTTGTGCTTGATGAAGCGGACCAGATGCTCGACATGGGCTTCATCCACGATCTGCGCAAGATCGCGGCGGTGCTGCCGAAAGAGCGTCAGACGATGCTCTTTTCGGCAACCATGCCGAAACTGATGAACGAGATCGCCAACAGCTACCTCAACAGCCCGATCCGCATCGAAGTCTCGCCTCCGGGCAAGGCGGCGGACAAGATCACCCAAGAGGTGCATTTCATCGCCAAGGCGGAAAAGAAATCCCTGCTGATCGAACTGCTTGGCAAACACACCGAGGAACGCGCCCTGGTGTTCGGGCGGACCAAACACGGCTGTGAAAAGCTGATGAAAGATCTGGTCAAAGCCGGTTTCAAAGCCGCCTCGATCCATGGCAACAAAAGCCAGGGTCAGCGGGACCGCGCCATTGAATCCTTCAAGAAAGGCGAGGTCACTGTGCTGGTGGCAACGGATGTCGCCGCCCGCGGTTTGGATATTCCCGACGTGAAGCACGTCTACAACTACGAGCTGCCCAATGTGCCCGACAATTATGTCCACCGTATCGGCCGGACCGCGCGCGCGGGCAAAGACGGGGCGGCGATTGCTTTCTGTGCACCGGATGAAATGGGCGAGCTGAAAGATATCCAGAAGACGATGAAAATCTCGATCCCCGTGGCCTCCGGCCGTCCGTGGGAAGCGATTGATGAGCCTGCCAAGCCAAAGGGTCGCGGCGGACGCGGTCGTGGTCGCGGTGGTCGCCCCGGTGGCGGTGGCGGTAACGGTGGCGGTGGCAATGGCGGCGGTGCGGGCAAACCCGCCGGTGCCGCGCGGCGTCGTCGCAAGCCAGCCGGGCAGCGCGCCGCATAAGCGCGCAGGTACCGACGCACGATCAAAAGGGGCACCGCCATCAGCGGTGCCCCTTTTTGTTACCTCTCTCTAAAGCGCCATGGTCCGCGCTTCCAAATGGCTCTAAATCCTCGCCCGAAGGGCGAAACCGGCACCACCACCCACCACGTGGTCGCTCAGCCCTATTCCGCGGGGTCTGCTGCCGCCTGCCGGTTGACCCGCGCCAGAAGCAGCATCAGCGCAAAGGCGAGTGTCGCCAGCGTCAGTACCGCGCCGATCAGCGGGGTGATCGTGCCGTTGAACATTAACCCGATGGGCGAAGCGAGCATGGCTGCCATCACCGTCGACACCGCCCCGATGACCGACGCCGCCATGCCGGCGATATGACCCAAAGGCTCCATCGCCAGCGCGTTGAGGTTGCCCATCACCAGCCCCACCTGAAAGAACAGCGACGCCTGCCACATCAGGAAAAAGACAAAGCCATAGGGCTCGGCCAGATCGCCCAGACCAAGACCCAGCATCAGGCCCGACAGTACGATCTGCAGCCCAAGCGCAAGGATCACGATCCGTTGCATCCCCAGCCGGACGACCAGCAGCGCGTTCAGCAGGCTCGACGTCCCCGAGATCAGCGCCGCGACGCCAAACCAGAAGGGGAAGCTCTCGGCGCGGTCATAGACTTGGTCGTAAATGGGTTGCACCAGCATCAGCGTCGAGAACAAGAACCCCATCACCAGCGTCTGCACCGTGATCGACAGACACACCATCGGGTTGCTGAATATCTCTTTCACCGCGTTCCACAGCAGGCCGATCTGCAAAGGTCGACGCTTGGGCTTGGGCAGGGTTTCGGGCAGGCGGAGCATGGCCCAGACCACACAGGTTGCCGAGAAAACGATGAACGACAAGAACACGCCACGCCAATCGGACAGGGCGATGATCACAGCCCCCATTGCAGGGGCAAAGGCGGGCACGACGACAAAGATCATCATCACGAAAGACATGATCTTGGCCATCTGCCGGCCCGAATAAAGGTCGCGGATCACCGCAAGCGCCACAACCCGAGGGCCCGCAGCCCCCACGCCCTGCACGACCCGCGCGATCAGCATCACCTCAAGCGATTGGCTTAGCCACGCCACCACAGCCCCCGAGATATAGATCGCAGACCCGAGGTAGATGATATTCTTGCGCCCGAAAGCATCCGACAGCGGCCCCGTGACAAAAGTGCCCATCCCCATCCCCAGAATAAAGGCGGTCACAATTAGCGGGACTTTGGTCATATCCAAAGGCGACAGCTCTGCGCCGATCTCGGGCAGGGCAGGCAGCATTGCATCGGTCGAGAACGCAATGATTGCAAACATCATTGCAATCAGCGCCACAAACTCGGGGCGGCTCATGTTGATGTCGGGGCGGTCGTCGGTCATCCATCGGCTCCATCGTGACGGTGGGCCGCAGGGCGCAGCCTATGGTGTTCATAAGGCTGCCTTACAGATAGTGCAATCGGCGTCGCGCTGTCAGCTGGCTCGGGCGCTCTGGCGCGGCTCTGTCTCGCGGGCTGTCACCGGCAAACGCAATACTTGAACGATCTCGTCCAGTCCCGACACCGGCAGGGGAAGATGCGCGGGCAGGGCCAATACCGAGACGTTGTAATTCACGATATCGCTGCGCACCTGATCCCATGTCTCAAGCGGAATGACCCGCGAGACATAGCGGCACCGCTCCAGCACCGCACGGCGGGCGGCAAAGCCGAGATGCGCCGGACGCCCCGCCCGTTGACAGAACTGTTCGCTCTGGCAGCCGACGACCAGTTCGCTGCCCATACGGGCCAGCTGCCGTAGCCAGTCGGCGTGACCGGTGTGGAATCCGTCGAACCCGCCATAGGTCAGGATCGTCCGCGTGATTGGCGTGGAGGGTGTGAAGCTGGACGGGCGCGCCGCCGGTGTCACCACCGTCGCCCGCCCGCGTCCCATAAAGGGAAAGGGGATATCGTATTTCATGCTGCCCGCTCGATCTGGATAGGGGTCTTTGCCCCTTTATCCGATTGATTCTAGGCGGGTTTCAGCACAAAGGCAAAGCCTTTCTGCCCCTGACTTCCAGTGCGGGCGCGTGGCCTCAGCCTTCGTTGCGCAGTTCGGCCAGTACTTTTTTCCAAAGCTCGGGCGGCTGCGCGCCCGGCACCGCGTGACGCCCGCCCACGATAAAGGTCGGGACGGAGTTAATGCCCATCTCGCGGCTGTGCGCGTCGCGTTTGCGGATGTCTTCCATATCCTCATCCGTCGCCAATAGACGCGTCACAACAGATGCATCCATCTCGATCCCGTCGGCAATATCGGCGAGCACCTCGGCATCGCCAATATCGCGCGCATCAACAAAATAGGCTTTGAACAACGCCGATACCGCCGCGGTTTGACGCCCTTCGATCCCGGCCCAGTGGATCAACCGATGGGCGTTCAGCGTGTTGGGGGTGCGCTGCATCGCCTCGAAGTTGATCTTGAGACCGGCTTTCTCGGCATGTTCCACCACAGGGGCATAAGCCCGCACCGCACCTTCCTTGCCGCCGAACTTGCCTTCCAGATAGGCACGACGGTCCATCCCGTCAGCAGGCATGTCGGGGTTCAGCTGGAACGGGTGCCATTCGATCGCGAAAGGGTGGTCCGGCTCGCTTTCCAGTGCGCGGTCCAGATGGGCCTTGCCGATATAGCACCAAGGGCAAATCGGGTCGGACATGATATCAAGCTTGATCGTCTGGGTCATCGTTGTGCCTCATAGGCTGCACGCAAGGACCGGCGCAGCAGTTTGCCATTCGCGCCCATCGGCAGCTCTGGCAGGTGGATGAAAAGGCGCGGCTGCTTGTAGCGCGCCATGTTGTCTTGTGCATAAAGTGCCAGCGCGGCCTCGTCCAGCGGGCTGTCGGCGGTATAGAAGGCCGCGATGACGGTCACGTCGGGTTTAACCTCGACCTCCGCCGCGCCGACAGCATGGACGCCGGGGAATTTGGCGAGGGTTTGTTCCACCTCGATCGGCGAGACGCGGAACCCGCCCGCGTTCATCATATCGTCATTGCGCCCCAGATAGGTGATCTGCCCATCCGTGCCCATGACACCTTGGTCGCCGGTCAGGAACCAGTCACCCTGATATTTCTGGGCCGTTTGATCCGGCGCGCTAAGATAGCCGAGCATCAGCCCCGGGTCGCTCTTGTGGATCGCGATGGTGCCCTCTTGGCCGATCTCTACCGGGCCTTCCGTCCCGATCAACGCGATGCGCCGCCCGTCCTGGGGCTGGCCCAATGTGCCGGCCCGCGCCGGACGGTCGGGAGAGGCGGAGAGAAAGGTCGAACACTCCGACATACCGTAGGCTTCGAAGATCGGCGTGCCGCTGGCAGCTTCCCATGCCCGGGCAACGGCCGAGGGAAGCTTCTCCCCCGCGCTCAACCCGTGGCGCAGGCTTGGTACGTTGATCCGGTCGTGGTGTTTCAGGATCTGACGGTACACCCCCGGTGCGGCTGCAAAAAGGCTCGCCTCATGCCGTGCCATCAAGGCAGGTAAATCCGCAGGCACCACGCCCGCAGCCGGGATCAGGGCGGTGGCACCGGCGGTCCAGGGGTCCATCAGGCCGGTCCCCAGCGTATAGGTCCAATTGAACGCGCCTGCATGCATGACCCGATCCTCGGGCTTCAGATCATACCAGCCGCGCACCATCATCTGCCGTGCCCAGATGGCGCGATGTGCATGCATCACCGCGCTCGGCCGGCCCGACGTGCCAGAGGTATAGATGATATAGCCCAGCCGGTCGGGGTCTCCCATATGCCAGGGGGCCGCGGGCATATCGCGCATGGACCTGAGCTGGGCCAGATCGACGGTGGTGTCATTCGGCGGGCAGGGCACGGCGGGATCGCGCAAGACCGCCTTGGGCGCGAGGGTGGCGATGATCGCGGCAACCTCCGGCTCTGTCAGTGCGGCGGCGGTGGGGACAGGCACCAAGCCTGCGGCCAGCGCGCCCAGATAGGCCAGCGGGAAATCCACAGTATTGCCAAGGCGCATCAGCACGATGTCCCCCGGGCGCAGACCCATGCCCAGCAACCCCGTCGCGGTGCCGCGCACGGCGGCCTCAAGCTGGTCGAAACGCCACGCCTCAACGCGATCGGGCCCGACAATGGCAAGCGCCGTCTTGTCGCCCAAATCGGCGGCGCGGCCCAGAACATGGGCGGCAAGATTGAACGGGGCGGGGCAAGGCGCAAGGCCGGAGGACGCAGAGACGGACAGCATGCCCAATCGCTACCCCGCGCGCAGCAGCGTTGCAAGCGCTCCGGCGCGGCGCTATAGCCAGCGCATGACGCAAGACGGCCCGAAATCCATGATCCAGATCGCCCGCGAAAGCGGCGAGACGGAAACCGCCCCGCCTGTTGATCTGGGGGCGCGCGTGCGCGAGCTGCGCAAGGCGCGCAACTGGACGCTGGAGCAAGCCGCCAATCAGGCCGGACTGGCCCGCTCCACGCTCAGCAAGATCGAGAACGGCCAGATGTCGCCCACCTATGAGGCGCTGAAAAAGCTCGCCGTGGGGTTGGAAATCTCGGTGCCACAGCTCTTCACGCCCCCCTCGGCTGGGCAGATCAACGGGCGGATGGCGGTCACCAAATCGGGCGAGGGGGCGGCCAAGGCGACGACCACCTACGAGCACATGATGCTGGCCGATACGCTGCGCAAAAAGCAGATGCTGCCCTACCGCGCGCGTATCCGTGCCCGCCGGATGGATGAGTTCGACGGCTGGGTGCGCCACGACGGGGAGGAGTTCCTTTACGTGCTGACCGGCGTCATCACCCTATACACCGAATTCTACGAACCCGTCGAAATGCGCCGCGGCGACAGTGCCTATTATGATGCGACGATGGGGCATAACGTCGTCTCTACCAGCGATGAGGACGCCACGATCCTTTGGGTCACATCGCTCACCTAACCGACGGGCCCGCGCTTCATTTTGCCAAATAAACTCTCCCCGAAGGGCCGCTACGCCACAGGCACCGCCGCCTGATACCTACACGCGTCGCTTACTGGGCCGGTTCAATCCACCAGACCTCGGGCATATAGTTCGGCCCGTCGCCATACAGCGGCACGTGTTCAGGGTATTTCATCGCTGCGACATGCGCGATGCGGTCTTCGGTGAACTGCCAGAACGGAATGACATAGCGCCCGGCGGTCAGCACGCGATCCAGCGCGCGGGTGGCGGCGGTGAAATCCTCGGCGCTGCTGGCCCCGACCATCGTATTGATCATCGCGTCAATGGCAGGGGATTTTACCCCCATCAGGTTGCGGCTGCCTTCCTGATCGGCTGCCTCCGACCCCCAGTAATAGCGTTGTTCGTTGCCCGGGCTCAGCGAGAGGGCGCGGCGGAAGATGGCCATGTCAAAGTCGAAGGCCGCGTTGCGCGCGACGAATTGGGCGTCATCCACAGCGTCCACGCGGGCGGTGATGCCCAGACGGGCCAGCGCCTGGATATAAAGCTCGGCAATGGCGATATTCTCGCTGCTGCCTTTGGACAGCAGGATGCTGAACGACAAGGGCTGCCCGTCAGGCCCCCGCATGGTGCCGCCATCGGCGCTGAATCCCGCGTCGGCCAACGCGCCCATGGCGCGGCGGATGCCCGCGCGGTTGCGGGCGGATCCGTCGGACACGGGCAGCGCATAGCCGTCAAGCGCGCCGGCAGGCAGGTCATCAGCAAAGGGGGTCAACAACTCGGCCACGCGGCCGGTGGCGGGGCCGTCTTGCATCGCCAGCGGGGAGTTCGAGAAATAAGAGGTAATGCGCGGTTGCGCCCCGCCGGTCAGCGTCTCGTTGATATACTCGAAGTTAAAGGCCGCGATCAGCGCCTCGCGCACACGGATGTCGTCAAACGGGGCGCGGCGGGTGTTCATGACCAATCCGGTCATGCCCGAGGGTTTGCTATGGGCGAAGGTGGATTTGACCACATCACCGCGCTGCACGGCCGGGAAGTCATATTGCGTCGCCCAGCTTTCGGCGTTGAATTCGCGCAGGGCGGAAATTTCTCCGGCCTTGAACGCCTCGAACAACACATTCGCGTCGCCATAAAAGTCGAGCTTTATCTCGTCGATGTTATGGGTGCCTTTGCGAAACGGCACATCCTTGCCCCAGTAGTCAGGGTTGCGCGTCAGCGTGACCTGTTTGCCCGCCTTATAATCGCTGACCACATAGGGGCCGGAGCCCAGCGGTATCTCCGCCAGCGGGGCGTTGGCGAAATCGCGGCCCTCCCATTGCGCCTTGCTCAGGATCGGGCGCATCCCTGCCAGCAGGGCCAGCTCTCGGTTGTCGGTGTTGAACACCATTCTGACGCTGCGCGGACCGGTCTGGGTGATGCTGTCGATCTGGGCATAAAGCCCGTGGTAGCGCGGGTGCCCCTCTGTGCCGAGCATGTCGTAGCTAAAGATCACATCTTTGGGGGTGACCGGACTGCCATCGGAGAAGCGCGCCTCGGGTCGCAGGGTGAATTCGACCCAGGACCGGTCCTCCGGGACCTCAATCAATTCGGCCAAAAGCCCGTAAAGCGCGAAAGGTTCATCCCACGAACGGCCCATCAGGCTTTCATGGGTAAAGAACGGCAACTGCCACGGAGAAGTGCCCTTGCGCACGAAGGGATTGAGGCTGTCAAACCCGCCGGTGTTGCCCAGAACGATCGCACCGCCTTGGGGTGCGTCCGGGTTGGCATAGGGCAGCGACACAAAATCAGGTGGGAGAGCAGGGTCCCCATACATAGATATACCATGTGCGGGCTCGGCGCGGGCAAATCCACTGAGAAGAATCAGTGAAGAAACAGCTGCAACTGCCCGACAGCTTTGGAAAAATTTAAACGCCATTTTAGCAACAATCCCGCTCTGCCCTTGTTTTATTAGCGTATTCCTTAGCGATGCGGCGGCTACAGTTCAAACTTTAAGCTTGGATTACGGCGGCGAATTGCGTATAACGAACTCACTGCTCGATAGGTTTCTTGCCTGTATGAAACCTGCCTCAATAACTTAACGTCCGCTTCGTGCGGACGTTTTTTTTTGCCCGTGATCTGGCATATGTCCGGGCAGCAGGGGCATTCCGCCGGGGTGCGGAATTAGCCGTTTCCATTCGTTTCGCAGCCCGCCATGATGCACCTGCAGAAACGCTAGGAGATTTTCATGGCTTACAGCATCGATCTTTCAGGAAAAACAGCAGTCATCACGGGGTCCAATTCCGGTATCGGGCTTGGCATCGCTTGGGCATTGGCGCGGGCGGGGGCGGATGTTGTGCTGAACTCCTTTACCGACAGCGACGAAGACCACGCTATTGCGAAAGACATCGCCGCCGAAACCGGCGTCACCGCGCGCTATATCAAGGCGGATATGTCGAAAGCCGAAGAATGCCGCCAGCTGATCACCGATGCAGGGCGCTGCGATATTTTGGTGAACAACGCGGGCATCCAGCATGTCGCGCCGATCCCCAGCTTCCCGACCGAGAAATGGGACGCGATCATCGCCATCAACCTCAGCTCTGCGTTTCATACCACCGCGGTGGCTTTGCCAATGATGCGCGAGGCGGGCTGGGGCCGCGTGATCAACGTCGCTTCGGCCCACGGGCTGACAGCCTCGCCCTATAAATCCGCTTATATTGCGGCCAAGCACGGGATCGTAGGGCTGTCCAAAACCACAGCCCTGGAAACGGCCGAAGACCCGATCACCTGCAATGCCATCTGCCCGGGCTATGTGCTGACCGATATCGTAGAAAAGCAGATCCCCGATACGATGAAAGAATACGACATGTCGCGCGAAGAGGTGATCAAGAACGTCATGCTCAAGCGCCAACCGTCGAAAGAGTTCGCCACGGTCGAACAACTGGGCGGCACCGCGACCTTCCTGTGTTCCGAGGCAGGGGACCAGATCACCGGTACAACGATCAGCGTCGATGGTGGCTGGACCGCCCTGTAATATAGCACGCGCGCGCGGGATTCCTCGCGCGCGCCGATTGGCGGAGCGTCTAGATGCAGAAAAAACAGATCAACCTTGCCCTACAGGGCGGCGGCGCGCATGGGGCCTACACCTGGGGCGTGCTTGACCGGCTGCTGGAAGAGCCAGAGCTTGAGATCAGCGGTATTTCCGGCACATCGGCTGGCGCACTGAACGGCGCTGCGTTGAAGGCGGGGCTGATCAAGGGCGGGCATCAGGCCGCGCGCGATAATCTGGATTGGCTGTGGGACAGGGTGGCCGGTGTCGGGAACCTGCATCTGAATGGCTGGATGGCCCCCTTTGGCGTCGGTGCGCTTAGTCAGGCGATGGCCTATAGCTGGCCGGTCATGCTCAGCACGGCGATGACGCAGATCGTGTCGCCCTATGTCTACGGCCCGCTCTATCGCAACCCGCTGCGCGATATCGTCGAGACGTTTGATTACGAACATATCTGCGAGGCGGCAGGACCACGGCTGTTTGTCAGCGCGACCAAAGTGCGCGACGGCAAGATCCGCGTCTTCGAGAAAGAAGAGATCACACCGGACGCGATCCTCGCCTCTGCCTGTCTGCCGACGCTGTTTCAGGCGATCGAGATGGAGGATCCGAAATCGGGCCGGCGCGAGGCGTTCTGGGACGGGGGCTATACCGGCAATCCGGCGCTTTTCCCGCTGTATTCCTCGGACCTGCCGGGGGACATCGTCATCATCAATATCAACCCGCTTGAACGGGACGAACTGCCCACCACGCCGCAGATGATCCACAATCGGGTGAATGAAATAAGCTTTAATTCCAGCCTGTTACGCGAACTTCGTGCGATCCACTTTGTACAGAACCTGTTGGATCAGGGACGTGTCGAGGAAGGCCAGATGCAGCGGTTGCGGATTCACATGATCGCTGACGACGATCTGATGTCACAGCTGTCCACCGCTACCAAAAGCGTGCCGAATGGGGCAGTAATCACCGCGCTTAAATCCGCGGGCCGCACCTCGGCCGAGCGGTTTCTGCAAACCGATATCGACAGTATAGGCAAACGCAGTTCAGTCGATCTGCGCAAGATGTTCAGCTAGGGGAAATGCGGTCGGGTCGCGGGGTCGCGGATGGGTCCACCGGCACCGGTTTCTTTGGCGGATAGACCAGACCGGCAGAGATCACCAGCTTGGCCGCGTCCTCGACCGACATGTCGAGCTCGGTCACATCCTTTTGCGGCACGAACAACAAAAAGCCCGAGGTAGGGTTGGGCGTGGTCGGCACAAACACCCCCACAAGGTTCGACCCTTCACCCCCTGCGGCGGCGACCTCTCCCTTTGCGGGGATAGAGATAAAACCAAGCGCCCACATACCCTTACGCGGGTATTCTATCATGCAGGCGGTTTCAAAGCTGCGCTCTGACTGGGCGAAAATCGTCTCCGAAATCTGCTTGATGCCGGAATAGATGGTCCGCACCACAGGTGTACGCTCTACCAGACTTTCGGCGAAACGGATGAACGACCGGCCGATGATGCCCTTGGCCAGCCAACCTACGATGACCGTGAACAGCAAGAAGATGATCACACCGATGCCGCGCACGTTGATCTGGGCAGACGGGTCCAACCCGAAATACGTCTGGATCAGCCGATCAGGGTGATAGGCCAGCGGCACCATCGGCAGCACGATCCCGTCGATCCAGCCGATCACGGTCCAGATCAGCCAGATGGTGAGGCCGACCGGCGCGATCACCACCAGCCCCGTCAGGAACGAAGCCCTGATCCGCGCGAACAAAGTCCGGCGCGGTGCGGGAGGAAGGGGCGGCGTAAACGGTGTGTTCATGAATGAAGGTTATCCCACTGCAGCAATGCGTTAGAGCTAGGGCGTTTCACGCGTTGCTACAATGGAGGACGCATAATAATTAAGCTTTATGCGTCTTTTGACATAAGTGCAGCCGCAATTTTGGACGCAAAACGGGCGTTGTTGCGCACCAATGCGATGTTCGCGGTCAGCGACCGGCCTTCGGTCAGTTCGAAGATGCGCTGCAACAGATAGGGGGTCACGGCCTTACCGCTGATGCCATGGGTATTGGCATCGGCTTGGGCGGCCTTGATGATGGGAGCCAGATCAGCGGCGGCGATTTCATCCTCTTTAGGGATCGGGTTGGCGACCAGCTGCCCCCCGGGCAGACCCATTAGACCGCGCATTTTATGGGCGGCGGCGATATCTGCCGCGTTATCCATGCGCAGGGGCGATTTCAGCGGGGAGGTGCTGCTCCAGAACGCGGGGAAGCTGTCTTGGCCGACGGTGATCACCGGCACACCTTGCGTTTCCAGCACCTCGAGCGTTTTGGCCACATCGAGAATGGCCTTGGCCCCTGCGGCGACAACGGTCACCGGCGTTTGGGCAAGTTCCATCAGGTCGGCAGAGATATCAAAGCTGTCTTCTGCGCCCTTATGCACGCCGCCGATACCGCCGGTGGCAAAAACCGCGATCTCGGCCAGATGGGCGGCGATCATCGTCGCGGCAACCGTTGTGGCGCCGGTGCCGCCCGTGGCGATGCAGGCCGCCATATCGGCGCGCGACAGTTTCGCAACGTTCTTGGCCTGCGCCAATGCCGTCAGCTCGTCGTCCTCGAGCCCGATGTGCAACCGCCCGTCGATCACAGCGATGGTGGCGGGGATCGCACCGGCCTCACGCACATCCGCCTCGACCTGACGCGCGACCTCTAGGTTTTGCGGATAGGGCATCCCGTGGGTGATGATCGTGCTTTCCAGCGCAACAACGGGGGTGCCATTCGCATGGGCTTTGGCGACTTCGGCAGAGCGGTGCAGGGGAATCATATTTTGGTCTCTCCAGAAACATATTGAGCAGCGGCACTAAGCGCTTGGGTCAGGGCCGCGTCTGGTGCCGCCCCTTTGATTTCAGCCGCGATATGGGCAGCCATGAACGTATCACCGGCACCGGTGACGCGGGTGACAGAGACGGGGGGCGGGTTCTGGGTGATCAGACCGCTTGGCGCACCCACCGTCGCGGGATTGCCGCCATCGGTGACCACCGCGCGCACGGCACCGCGGGACAGCAGCGCCGTGGCCGCATCGCGCGAATTGTCGAATGTCGCCTGACACAGCAGCCCCGCTTCTTCGAGGTTGACGTAAAGCGTGCCGCGTTCCGCCTGCAAAAACGGTGTGAGCCGTTGCGCCTTGCCCGGCGACGCAGGAGCGACGCGCAGATCGGCATGCTCAAGCAGCGGGCTACGGGCCATTTGCGACAGCAGGTCCAGCGTCAGGTTGCCATCCAGCGCCACGGCCCCGCGGTAGGGAGTGGGCAGTGATCCGTCTTCGAACGGGCGCAAGATTTTATCGCCCGCAGCCTCAAGCGAATGGGCATCGGCAATGGCGGCGATCAGGCCGTTGGTGCCCTCGACCGCCATATAGCGGTCCGTGGGCAGATCATCCGAGCGGTACACATGATCCGTATGCAGCCCGCGCAGCTTGCACGCGGCGATCAGCTCGTCCCCTTCGGGGTCGCGGCCGACGGCGCTGATGAGGGCGGGGGACAGCCCAAAGCGGGCCAGCGCCATCGCGATATTCAGCGCAACGCCACCGGGCAGACGCGAGATGCGACCGGGCATATCCGAGCCTTGTCGCATGACCGTATCGCCACGGCCGATAATGTCCCAAAGCACCGAACCGATGCAGAGAATGTCAGGTGTATGTGTCATGCCGCCGGTATGGCCCAACCGATATGGCGGGCGCAAGGCGCGGCGGCGCGAAAAGGCCTATTCCGGCACGGCAAATGTCAGCGATGCCCAAAGGCTCTCCCATTGGGGGCTGGTGGGGGTGGTTTCCACGTCCGGGGCAGGGCGCAGCACCACGGCATCCACCAGATAGGTCATCCCCGCGGTAACCGGAAATCGGACGTGCCCCGTGTCATCCGTCCGGTATTTGGTCACGGTGACGTTCTTGTCGGCGTCGCGTTCATAGACTTCAACCTGCACATCGCGGCGCGGCTCTTGCTGGTAGGCCAGCGCGACCTCCATTTGCTGATCGGCCGTAAGCGTGTAGGGGTTGGTGAGCGCGACAAGTTCGGTTTCAAGCCCCAAGGCTTTGTCTTCACCTTGTCCGTCGCCGACAGCGATCAGCGCCTTGGAATAGCGGCTATAGCGTTCGCGCACCTTGTCTTGGGGGTAACCCTTGGAGCGGTGCTCGGCCAATGCCTGCATGAAATCCTTGTGCACGGTAAATCCGACGAATGTTTGCCAGTCTTTATAGGTCAGCATTGTCGCCTTGGCCTGATGCGCGACGATTGCCAGCCCGTCCTGATCCGGCGCGGTCATCTTCAGCGCCGGGATATCGCCCATGCGCGCTGAGACCGGTGTGGTTTCCCCGTCAAAAGTCACGTCAAACCGTTCGGTGCTGTTCGGGAAATAGGCGAGGCGTGTGCCTTCGAACAACTCACCGTTGCGGATGTCGGTTGTTATTTCGGTACCGGTCTGTACTTGATACGCGGGCGCGTCCAACCAGAATTCATGCGCAGTGACAGCCGAAGTTGGTAATAAGAATGATAGTACGAGTACGAAACGGGACAGAAACATGACAACAACCTTTTATAAACTGATACTCAAGCTGGCCTATGCGCTGGTTTTGTCAAGTGGGATGGCAGGGCTCGCGCAGGCGCATGAGGTCGTGCCGACCATCGCCGATGTGCAAAGCAGCGACGGTCAGGTCACGCTTGATCTGCGCGTGAACCTAGAGGCGTTGATGTCCGACATTGATCTGGACGCGGTGGCCGATACGAATGATGCCGAAAATGCCAGCGATTACGACAGCTTGCGTGCCTTGCCCGCCGATGAGGTCGCGGCCCGTGCGCCGGAATTGCTGGCCCAGTGGAACGCGCTACCGCTGCTGCGCGCCGATGGGGAGCCTGTCGCGCTGGAGGCAGTGGCGCTGACGCTTCCCGAAGATGTGAACCCAGAGCTGCCCCGCATCGCCGAATGGTCGCTGCAAGCAACGGTGCCGCAAGACACGCGCGGGCTGGTGGTGTCATGGCCCGATGGGTCGGGCGCGCTGGTCCTGCGTCAGCAAGGGGTCGAAAACCCCTATACCGGTTATCTGGACGGTGGCGCGGAAAGCCCCGAAATTTTGCTTGCTGGCGGCGGACAGCAATCCGCGTGGGAGGCGTTTGCCAGCTATATTCCCGTCGGGTTCGATCACATCCTGCCCAAGGGGCTGGATCATATCCTGTTCGTGCTGGGCCTATTTTTCCTGTCGACACATCTGCGCCCGCTGATCTGGCAGGTCACGGCGTTTACGGCAGCGCATACGGTGACATTGGCGCTTGGCGCGCTTGGCTGGGTGACTGTCCCCGGCAGCATTGTCGAGCCGTTGATCGCCGCCTCTATCGTCTACGTCGCGGTCGAGAATATCTTTCTTGCAGGGCTCAGCCCATGGAGACCGCTGGTGATCTTTGGCTTTGGTCTGTTGCACGGGCTTGGTTTTGCGTCGGTGCTGGGGGAATTCGGCTTGCCGCAAGACCAGTTCATCCCTGCGCTCATCGGGTTCAACATCGGGGTAGAGATCGGGCAGCTCACCGTGATTGCCGTCATGTTCCTTTGTGTCTGGCAAGCCTTGCGGGTGATGCGCGGGCAGGGTGACCCGCGTGCGGCCAAGGGGCTTTATGTGGCGCTGACGGTGATTGCGCTGGCGCTGTGCATTGTACCGATGCCCGCCGTGGCCGCGCTGCTGGAGGCACCGGTGCCGGTGTTCCTGATCCCGCTGGCGCTGGTCTTTACCGGGTGTTTCCTGTCGGTGCAGTTCCGTCAGGTCGCGGCACCCTACCGTCGCTTTGTCGCCATTCCGGCGTCAGTCGCGATTGCGGTCATCGGGGCCTATTGGTTCGTAGAGCGGGTGTTCCTGTAACACCCGCCCTGCGCGGTTACTTCATCGCGGCAATCAGATCAGCGAGCGCCTGCTGGGGTGTTTCGCTGGTCCAGATTTCATCCCCGATGCCGAAAAAGTCGGTAACGGGGGTGAGCGCGCGGATCAGATCGGAGTTGAGCCCGCCTTCGGCGACGACCGGCACTTCGATCACTTCGGACCACCACTGGAACAGGTCTTGTTCGGCGTGGGTGCCATCGTCCAGCAGGGACGCGTTCACCGGACCAAAGCTGATGTAATCCGCCCCCGCTTCGCCTGCGGCCATGCCGTCGTGACGCGAGCCGTTGCAAAAGCTGCCGACAATGGCGTCATCGCCCAAGGTCTTGCGCGCATGACGCACGGAGCGTGCCGCATCCGACAGATGCACGCCATCAAGCCCCAGCCGTTCCGCCAGCAAAGTGTGATCCGCAATCACCAGCGCAATGTCACGCGCGTCGGTGACGCCCCGCAGCGCATCCGCCGCGCGCATCACGCGATCTTCGTCACGGGTGCTAAGCGCCAGACGCACGCAGGCCACATCATGCGCATCCAGCACACGCGCCAGCTGGTCGGGAAAGCTGGAGAGTTCAAGCTCGGGCGGGGTAATCAGGTAAAGCTGCGGCTGTTCGGGCGTATCCATGGCTTGCTGTCCTTTGCGTTATTGCGCGTCAATTAGCGGATCACGCGGGGAAAGAAAAACTTTTATGCCTTCGGCGAGGATTTTTTCCCATTTGGAAGGCGCGCGGAGCGCCCCGTCGTTCTTGCGAGGTGCGCGCCGCGCGCGTATGAGGTGCCCATGAATGATACAGTAGAACACCCGCAGATCCCGGCCTTTGTGCTTGTGCGCCCGCAGATGGGCGAAAACATCGGTGCCGCCGCTCGGGCCATGTGGAACTTTGGCCTTGATCGCATGCGCATTGTCGCGCCGCGTGACGGCTGGCCGAACCCGTCGGCCGTTGCCATGGCATCTGGTGCGGGGCGGTTGCTGGATGAGGCGGTGATCTATGATGATGTCGCCGGCGCCGTGGGTGACGCTGCCTTTGTTTTTGCCACCACGGCGCGCGATCGTGATCTGACCAAGCCGGTTTATAGTCCTGAAGCTGCTATGGCCAAAGCCGCGCAGATGATCCGCGAGGGTCGCCGTGTGTCAGTGCTGTTCGGGCCGGAACGGGCAGGGCTTGAGAATGATGATATCAGCCGCGCGAATGCGATTGTCTCGGTCCCGGTGAACCCTGCCTTTGCCTCGCTTAACCTTGCGCAATGTGTGTTGTTGATGGGCTATGAGTGGATGCGCGCGCAGGGCGATGTCGTGGCCGAGCAGGTCGAGATGGCGGGCACCGACTGGGCCGACAACAGCGAGATCGAACATCTCGCACGGCATTTCGAGGACCGTCTGGACACCGCCGGCTTTTTCTACCCCGAGCACAAGGCCGCCAGCATGAAGATCAACCTGCGCAACATGTGGTCGCGCCTGCCGCTGACCCGTGCCGACGTGCAGACCTTGCACGGCACCCTGCGACAGATGGTACGTTGGAAAGAGCGCGGCTAGACCTTTGTGCGCTTGTGTCCTACTTCTGCACAAACCCTAGCAGACGAGAGGCACCATGGCCGAAAAACGAAAGCTGTTCGAGGACGTAGGAGAGGCGCAGGCCACGCGCCCCGTGGCCCAGGCTGGCGGCATTGACCGCGGGCGGGGTGGGGCACGCCGTGGCATCCGTATCTGGCTGTTCATCCTATTCGCATTGGTCTTTGTGATGATCGCCGTAGGCGGTCTGACCCGATTGACCGACAGTGGCCTGAGCATCACCGAATGGAAGCCCTTTACCGGAGCCATGCCGCCGATGAACGAGGCGGACTGGCAGTCGGAATTCGCCAAATACCAAGAGATTGACGAGTTTCAGGTCCAGAACTCCTGGATGGAACTGTCTGATTTCAAAGCAATCTACTGGTGGGAATGGGGCCATCGGCAGTTGGGGCGGGTGATTGGTCTGGTCTGGGCTGTCGGGTTCTTGTGGTTTCTCTTGCGTCGCCAGATCCCCGTTGGCTGGTCCGGGCGTTTGCTTGTCTTGGGCGGTCTTGGCGGTCTGCAGGGTGCGATCGGCTGGTGGATGGTGTCGTCGGGCGTCACCACCGGAGAGGCGGTTCTGGATGTCGCCAGCTACCGTTTGGCCACGCATCTGGGGCTTGCCTTTGTCATTCTTGGGTTCATCACCTGGTATGCGTTGCTCTTGGGCCGAAGCGAGCGTGACCTGATGCAGGCGCGACGCGCCAAGGAGGCGAAGCTGTTCGGCATGTCCACGGGCCTGTTGCATTTTGCCTTCCTGCAGATCCTATTGGGCGCGCTGGTCGCGGGGATCGATGCGGGGCGGTTCTTTGTCGATTGGCCGCTGATGCAGGGGCAGTTCTTTCCGCCTGACGCCTTCAGCATCACGCCGGTCTGGCGTAACTTCTTTGAAAACCCCGGGCTGGTGCAGTTCATGCACCGCATGGCGGGCTATCTGCTGTTTGCCTTTGCGATCGTGGTCTGGCTGCGCGGCCGTAAATCGGCGCATCCCAATACGCGCAAAGCGTTCAACCTGATGATGATCGCGATGCTGGGGCAGATAGCCTTGGGCATTGTGACCGTGATCAACGCCGCGCCGGTACATATCGCGATCTTCCATCAGGTGCTTGCCGTGGTGCTGTGGGTGCTGATCCTGCGCGCCCGCTTCCTGAGCGCCTATCCCATTCCGACATCTGTACGAGGTAAATCCTGATGAGTGCTTTTGATGAGCTGATGGCGTTCCAGCGCGAAACCGAGGCGCTGGCACAGGTCGCGGGCCGGTTGGGTTGGGATCAGGAGACCGTCATGCCACGCGGGGCCGCCCCGCAGCGTGGTGAGGAGATGGCGGCAATGGAAGGCGTGCTTCATGCGCGCCGTGTGGATCCGCGCATTCCCGAATGGCTGGACAGGATCGACGAGGCGGCGCTGAACCCCGTCGGACAAGCACAGCTGCGTGAAATCCGTCGCAGTCACGCGCGCAGCTCTAAAGTGCCCGCAGCCCTTGCCGCGCGCATCGCGCGGGTCACCTCGGAAGCGCAGGGCATCTGGGCCGAGGCGCGCGCCGCCGATGATGTCGCGGCCTTTGCGCCAACCTTGGCCGATGTGATCGCGTTGAAGCGCGAAGAAGGGCAGGCGCTGGCTGCTGGCGGCGATGTCTATGACGCGATGCTGGATGATTATGAACCCGGTGCGCGTGCTGCCGAGCTGGAGGCGATGTTCGGCGCATTGCGCCCCGAGCTGACGCGCCTGCGTGAAGCCGTGCGCGCCGCCGAAGCACCGCCGGTGCTAGAGGGCCGTTTTGACGCGGAGACCCAGATGAAGCTGACACGCCAGCTCGCCACCACCTTCGGCTATGATATGTCCATGGGGCGTGTCGACAAGGCCGTGCATCCGTTCTCAAGCGGGTCTGGGCTTGATGTGCGGATCACCACACGCACCAACGAGCTGGACCCGTTCAACTGTTTCTATTCCACCATCCACGAGGTCGGGCATGCCTGCTATGAGCAGGGCATCGACAAGGACTACCTTTTGACGCCGCTTGGGGCGGGGGTGTCTATGGGGGTGCACGAAAGTCAAAGCCGGATCTATGAAAACCAGCTTGGGCGCAGCCGTGCCTTTACCGGCTGGTTGTATCGTCAGATGCGCGATGCCTTCGGTGATTTTGGCGTGGCGGATGAGGAAACCTTCTACCGCATCGTCAACCGTGTCTCTGACGGCTATATCCGGACCGAGGCCGACGAGCTGCAATACAATTTGCACGTGCTTTTGCGGTTTGATCTGGAACGCGCTTTGATGGCCGGTGATCTGCAGGTCGATGATCTGGAAGCCGCGTGGAACGACAGGTTCGAAGCCGATTTCGGCTATGCGGTTGACCGGCCCTCGAATGGCGTGCTGCAAGATGTACATTGGTCGGTCGGGTTGTTCGGCTATTTCCCCACATATTCCTTGGGCAACGTCTATGCCGGGTGCCTGAATACGGCGCTGCGCCGCGATGTACCGGAACTGGATGCGCAATTGGCGCAGGGCGATACTTCTGCGGCGACGGGCTGGCTACGCGAGAATGTCCAGCGCCACGGCGGGCTTTACGCCCCGCGGGATTTGATCACGCGCGCCACCGGGGAGCAGCCGAGCGAGGCCCCCTTGCTTTCTTATTTGACGGAGAAATTCAGCACTCTATATGCATTATAGTCTGGCCGAGCCCGAAAACGGTCGGTTGAATTGCATTTACTTGATCTGATGACCCTAGCGTCAATATCAAGTTTGCTATTGCGCCTGAAATATGCGATATGATGATCAAGATTTTTGACCTTCGCAAACTGGAGAAATTATTATGACACGCTTTACAGCATTTGCCGCCGCGCTTTTGATGACTGCCGGCGCAGCTTCCGCCCAAGTTACAACCCAAGCCGCTGTTGGTGGTGATTCCGGCGTTGCCGGCTACCCAACCACAGTTGTTGGCGAAAACGGCGTTACCTACGCTTGCCAAGCACCTACCGAAATCGATGGCATCATTGCACGTCGTTGCATCGATCCAAGCGCCGCTGGTGGCGTTGGCTTTGAAAGCCTGAGCCCTGCCGCAGCCGGTGGTATCGCAGCGGTTATCGTTGCAGTTGCAGTTATCGCAAGCAACGATGACGACGCAAACGGCACAAACGGTTCCAACGGTACGTAAGCAATACAGATCTGACGATCTGAGAGTTTCGAAAACGCCCCCTCGGGGGCGTTTTTTTTTGGGTTTCCAATCCGTAGCGCGCAAAGAAAAAGCCGCCCACTCAGGAAGAGGGGCGGCTTTTAGCAGTCTGTCAGGCGACTTACGCCTCAGGCGTTGCGATCTCGTCGTCGCCGGTTTCATCACCTTGGTCTGCGATCCAGGCAACGCTTACCACAACTTCGCCGCGGCCGGTGTCAAAGACTTTGACGCCACCGGCACTGCGCGACCGGAAGGAAATCCCCTCTACCGGGACGCGAATCGATTGCCCTTTAGAGGTCGCGAGCATGATCTGATCATCCATCTCGACAGGGAAGGAGGCGACGATATCGCCACCGCGCATCGCTTTGTCCATCGCGGTCACACCCAGGCCACCACGCCCGCGCACGGGATAGTCGTGGCTGGAGGATAGTTTGCCCGCGCCTTTTTCGGTGATTGTCAGCAGCAGATTCTCGGCCGCGGACATTTCGGCGTAGCGCTCTTGCGAGAAATTCGGATCGGCGGGGGCTTCGTCTTCGTCGCCTTCCGCATCATCGGCCAGACCGGCCATCGCGCGGCGCATCTTGAGGTAGGCCGTCCGCTCTTCCGAGCTGGCGTCGAAGTGACGGATGATCGACATGGAGACGACCTTGTCATCGCCGTTCAGCTTGATCCCACGCACCCCGACAGAGGCGCGGCTGTTAAAGACGCGCACATCCGTCGCTGGGAAGCGGATCGCGCGGCCCGAATTGGTCACCAGCATGACATCATCTTCATTCGACGCGATGCGTGCGTTGATCAGCGTGGTGTCGGCGTGGTCGTCCTCGAACTTCATGGCGATCTTGCCGTTGCGCATGACGTTGGTGAAATCCGACAGCTTGTTCCGGCGCACGGTGCCCGCGGATGTCGCAAAGACCACCTGCAGATCGTCCCATTCTTTTTCGTCACGGTCCACGGGCATAATCGCCGCGATGGAAACGCCGGTCGGGATGGGCAGGATATTAACGATCGCCTTGCCCTTTGACGTGCGCCCGCCTTGAGGCAAGCGCCAGGTCTTGAGCTTGTAGACCATGCCGTCGGTCGTAAAGAACAGCAGTTGCGTGTGGGTATTGGCAACGAAGAGGGTGGTGACGACGTCCTCTTCCTTCGTTTGCATGCCCGAAACACCTTTGCCGCCGCGACGTTGGCTGCGGAAATCGACCAGCGGGGTGCGTTTGATATAGCCGCCGGAGGTTACGGTCACGACCATATCCTCGCGCGCGATCAGGTCTTCGTCGTCCATGTCGCCGGACCAGTCGACGATCTCTGTGCGGCGCGGCACGGCAAACTGGTCTTTCACCTCGGCCAGCTCGTCCGATATGATGCCCATGATCCGTTCGCGGCTGCCCAGAATTTCCAGGTATTCCTTGATCTTCTTGGCCAGTTCTTCCAGCTCGTCGGTGACCTCTTTCACCCCGATCTGTGTCAGACGCTGCAAACGCAGTTCCAGAATGGCGCGGGCCTGTGCTTCGGACAGATTATAGGTGCCGTCGTCGTTGGCGGTATGTGTCGGATCGTCGATCAATGCGATATATTGCAGGATCTGTTCCGCGGGCCAACGGCGGGTCATCAGCTTTTCGCGCGCTTCTGCGGCATCGGCAGAAGGACCGGATGGTGGCGACGACCTCGTCGATATTGGTAACGGCCACGGCCAGACCACACAGGATGTGGCTGCGTTCACGCGCCTTGCGCAGCAGATAGGCAGTGCGGCGGGCGACGACATCTTCGCGGAAATCGATGAAGGATGTCAGGAACTTGCGCAGGGTCAGCTGTTCGGGCCGGCCGCCGTTGAGCGCCAGCATGTTACAGCCGAAATAGGTCTGCATCGGGGTGAAACGGTAAAGCTGGTTCATCACCACTTCGGCCGTCGCGTCGCGCTTCAGCTCGATCACAACCCGCACGCCGTTGCGGTCAAATTCGTCCTGAACATGGGCGATGCCGTCGATCTTCTTCTCGCGCACCTGCTCGGCGATCTTTTCGATCATGGTGGATTTGTTCACCTGATAGCAGATCTCGTCGATGACGATGGCGAAACGGTCTTTACGAATCTCTTCGACACGGGTTTTGGCCCGCATGATCACACTGCCGCGCCCCTCAAGATAGGCTTTGCGCGCGCCCGAACGACCCAACATGATCCCGCCGGTGGGGAAGTCGGGGCCGGGGATATATTCGATCAGCTCTTCCGAGGTCAGATCGGGGTTCTCGATCAGGGCCTGACAGGCGTCGATCACTTCGCCCAAGTTATGCGGCGGGATGTTGGTCGCCATACCAACGGCGATACCGCCCGCGCCATTGACCAGCATGTTCGGGAAACGTGCAGGCAAAACAGTAGGTTCGCGTTCTTTGCCATCGTAGTTGTCGATGAAATCAACGGTTTCCTTGTCCAGATCGCCGGTCATGAAGGACGCGACCTTATCAAGGCGGGATTCCGTATAACGCATCGCCGCAGCGCTATCGCCGTCCATCGAGCCAAAGTTACCCTGACCGTCAATCAGCGGCAGCGACATAGAGAAGTCCTGCGCCATGCGGACCAGAGCGTCATAGATCGCGCTGTCCCCATGCGGGTGATAGGAACCCATCACGTCGCCCACGGACTTTGCCGACTTGCGGTAGGCTTTTTCGTGGGTGATGCCTTTTTCATACATCGAATAGATGATGCGGCGGTGAACCGGTTTCAGCCCGTCTCGCAGGTCGGGAATGGCGCGCGAAACGATGACCGACATGGCGTAATCCAGATAGGATGTCCGCATCTCGTGTTCGATATTGACCGAGGGGCCATCATATACGGGGCGCGTAGCCGGGATTTCGTCATCGTTTTCAGGGGTTTCTGGCGTGTCGTTCACGTAATCTGCCTAGCTCTTGCTGGTTCTATATCTTGCGGTTTTGTATAGCAGACGGGGCATATCGGGTGCAATGCCTGCGGCCTTGGCAGGCGGGGATTCACTTGCTCATCAGGCTAAGTTGTTGAAATGTAATGATACTAAATCCGGCGTGATTTTTGTGGCGTAACGTCAATGTCAATTGGTGGTTCAAGCCCGCGCGTTTGGGGTAGGCTAAAGCAAAACGAGGGGGAGGCATCTACGTGCAACAGATATTGGTCAATCAAAACGCAATCACCGAAACCCGCATGCTCGAGGCGGAGGGAGAGCCGCTGGCACCGGGGCAGGCGCGTCTTGCGATCGAAAGCTTCGCGGTGACATCGAACAATGTAACCTATGCGGCGGCGGGTTTCGATATCGGCTATTGGCAGTTTTTCCCGACGTCCGAAAACGGATGGGGGATCGTGCCCGTATGGGGGACTGCAAAAGTCGTCGAAAGCCGCACAGATGTGCTTGAGGTCGGCACGCGGTTGTATGGATTTTATCCAATGGCCTCCGAGCTGGTGATCACGCCTGAAAAAGGCGCGGCGGGTCTGGTGGATGCGGCGGCACATCGCGCGAAACTGCCCTTGATCTATAATCAGTACACGCCCGTCAAAACCGCCCCCGCATCAGAAGGATCACCTGCGCGCCTTGCTGCAACCGCTGCTGGCGACGTCGTATCTGATTTACGACTGGCTACTGGATAATGATTTCTTCGATGCCAAGCAGATTATTGTGGGCAGCGCATCGTCCAAGACCGGATTGGGTCTGTGCAGCTATCTCGCCGAGGCAGAGGCGCGCGGGGTCAAGATCGTGGGCCTCACGTCTTCTGGCAATCGCGCCTTTGTCGAAGGTTTGGGGCATTGCGATACGGTGCTGACCTACGACCAGATCGACGCGCTGGACCATGTCCCATCCGTCTATGTCGATATGTCCGGCAATAGTACGGTCAAAGCCAAACTGCACAGCACGTTGAAAAATCAGCTGAAACATTCCTCGGCTGTCGGGCTGAGCCATTGGGATCAGTTCACCCCGACAGCCCCGTTGGATGGCCCCAAGCCGCAATTCTTCTTTGCGCCCTCACAGGTCGCCAAGCGGCGCGAGGAATGGGGCCCCGGCAAGATCGAGGCGCAGATCACCGCCGCGTGGAAGCGCATCGCGGCCAGCGCATCCGATTGGATGGAGGTGCAGGTGCATGACGGCGTGGCCGATGCGGAAGAGGTCTATGCCACCCTCGCACGAGGGGAGGCCGACCCCAAGGTCGGCGCGATCATCCGCCCCTAGTGCTGTGCGGGAGCGGGGTCAGGCCGAACAGCTTGCCCCGCCCAAGACGCAGAATTTGGCGCAATGAGGGTGGTTCAGGGCAACATCTTTTTCCGCTTCTTCCAGCGAATGGCCCAGCTCGAACTCTTCGGTGTAGGGCAGCAGGGTGCAGGCCAGCACGGCAGGGGTCGCGGCACCTTTGCGCTTTACCACCATACGCGAGCTTGAACACATCACCGCATCGGGAGATTTATCCAGGATTCCCCAGCAGGCGGTGGTGATTTCGGGCACTTCGACGGTTTCATCCATCTCAGGGAAAAGCACTGTCATCCCAGGGTCTTGCGGGTCGATGTCAAAGCTGTGTTCCGCGTAAAATGCCCCGTATCCGGCGCGGCTGTCTTCGTCTGTGGCGCCAAAAACCGACCGCCCTGCAACGGCCATGCGGATGTTATTGTCGCGCAGCCATTTCATGCCGGTCACTGTCTTTTCCAGCGCGCCCGCGCCGCGCTCTGCGTCATGCAGATCGGTGCGGTAGTGATCGACGGAAATGCGCAATGTCAGCTTGCCGGGATAGGCTTCGTTCAGGCGCACCAGCCCCGCTTGCACCGATTTACGCATCATCGGGCGCATGGCATTGGTCAGGATCAGCACGTCATATCCGGCGGCCAGCGAGGCTTCGGTGATCTCGATCATCTGCGGGTTCATGAACGGCTCACCGCCGGTAAAGGCAATCTCTGTCACCGGCCAGTTGCGCTGCGTGATTTGCCCCAGATAATCGCGCACCTCGTCGGCGGTGATATAGACCAGCGCATCATTCGTCGGGCTGGACGCGATATAGCAGTTCACACATTCAATGTTGCACAGGGTGCCGGTGTTGAACCACAGGGTCTGCGGGTTTGTCAGGCTGACAGTCGCGCGGGGTTCGCCCTTGGCCGTCAGGGCAGGGTCCTGAAATTTACCAATATTTGCGTCGACAACGTCTTTCATAGGAAACCGGGCCTCACCTGTATAAATTACTTTTCTTTGTCTATGCGAATGGTATGCGCAATAAAACCCCGTGTCATTTGGTGCACAGACTTGTGAAAAACGGAAATCTCGGTATGTTTGCGCTAACATCACATCTCGGCACCCAAACGTCGTAGCCTCGCGACAAGGAGCATCCATATGGTATCACGCGTCATTCCGGTCGATCCTTTTGATCTGGTGATTTTCGGCGGCACAGGCGATCTGGCGCGCCGCAAGATCCTGCCCGGCTTGTTCCGGCGCTTTTGCGCAGGGCAGATGCCCGAAAACGCCCGTGTCATTGGTGCCGCGCGCACAGAAATGGACCGGGCGGGCTACCAGCAGATGATCCGCGAGGCGATTGCCGAATTCAACGGCGACTTCGAGCACGAGAAGGCGCAGCTGGACGGGTTCATCGACCGGCTGGAATATGTCGCGATTGACGCCAAAGGCGAGGACGGCTGGGCCGAGTTGCAAAAGCTCATGGCCGGGACCGAACGGGTAGAGGCCTATTATTTCTCCGTCTCGCCCGCCTTGTTCGGTGATCTGGCGGAACGTCTGCAACAATGGGGCATGGCTGACGCGCAAAGCCGGATCGTCGTCGAAAAGCCCTTTGGCCGCGACCTGAAAACCGCGCAGGCGCTCAACGCCACGCTCGCCAAGTATTTCGACGAAAGCCAGATCTACCGGATCGACCACTATCTGGGTAAAGAGACGGTGCAAAATCTGATGGCTGTGCGGTTTGGCAACATGCTGTTCGAGCCGCTGTGGAACAGCCAATATGTCGATCACATCCAGATCACCGTGGCCGAAACCGTCGGCGTTGGGGGCAGGGGCGAATATTACGACAAATCGGGTGCCATGCGCGATATGGTGCAAAACCACCTGATGCAGCTTTTGTGCCTGATCGCGATGGAGCCGCCCGCGCGGTTTGACCCCGACGCGGTACGCGATGAAAAGCTCAAGGTGATCCGCGCGCTGGACCCTGTGCTGCCGCATCACATCGCCCGCGGTCAATATCAGGCGGAACCGTGCAACGAGGCCGAACAACCCGGTTACCGTACCGCTGTGGGGGATCCACGCTCGCGCACCGAAAGCTTCGTCGCGCTGAAAACCCACATCAGTAACTGGCGGTGGGCTGGCACGCCTTTTTATCTACGTACCGGCAAACGCATGGCGGCGCGGTCCTCCGAGATCACGGTCGTCTTCAAGGAGACACCCCATTCGATTTTTGCAGAAGACGCAGGCCGCCACCGCAATGTTCTGTCGATCCGTTTGCAGCCGAACGAAGGCATCACCCTTGGCGTGACGATCAAGGAACCGGGCCCGGGCGGCATGCGTTTGGTGGACGTACCCTTGGATATGACATTCGCCGACGCTTTGGGGCCTGAAGGCTCCGAACAGGTAGACGCCTATGAACGTCTGATCATGGACGTGATCCGTGGCAACCAGACCCTGTTCATGCGCGGCGACGAGGTAGAGGCCGCTTGGGCCTGGACCGACCCGATCATCCAGGGCTGGGAAGCGCGCAATGATGTGCCCAAACCCTACGACAGCGGGTCCGACGGCCCGACAGATGCCAACGAACTGATGCGCCGTGACCAGCGCCAATGGCGGGAGTATTCTGCATGAAGTTGATCGAATATGCTGACCGCGAAGTCCTTGCGATGGACCTCGCCAATCTGATCGCAGGGGAGCTGAAGAACGCCCTGCTGTCCCATGACACGGTCAGCTTTGCGGTGCCGGGCGGAACAACCCCGGGGCCGATCTTTGACAGCCTGAGCGCGGCCAATCTTGATTGGGCGCGGGTGCAGGTCATGCTGGGTGACGAACGCTGGGTCGTCCCCGACCACGAGATGTCGAACGCGCGGCTCTTGCGCAAACGCCTGCTGGTGGGTCGCGCGGCCGAGGCAGCGTTCACCCCGTTCTATATCGACGGGCTGACCTCGGCCGAGGCCGCAGAAACGCTGTCCCCCCAGATCGAATCCCGATTGCCGCTGTCGGTGCTGTTGCTGGGCATGGGCGCGGATATGCACACGGCTTCGCTCTTTCCCGGTTCCAACGGGCTGGAGGCGGCGATGGCCGCGGACGCGCCGGCGCTCTGTCCGATCGATGTCGACGGGCAGGACATCGGGCGCATCACCCTGTCGCGCAGGGTGCTGGAAGGCGCAATGTCAAAACATCTTGTGATCTTTGGCGATGAAAAACGTGCAGCGGTGGAACAGGCGCAAAGCCTGCCGGCCCTTCAGGCCCCCATCGGCGCAGTATTGAACGAGGCAACAGTACATTGGGCACCATGACGCAGTTTGATGATTTGATCCGTATGCAGGCGGCGGTGCAAGACCGCTCTATCCTGTCGTTGTTCGAAACAGCCGATCGCGCCCAGACGTTCAGCGCGCAGACCGGCGACATGTTGTTCGACTTCTCCAAAACCAATCTTGACCGCGATACGATGGATGCGCTGCTGGCACTGGTAGACGCCGCCGACGTGCCCGCGCGTCGCGATGCGATGTTCGCAGGCGAAAAGATCAACGAGACCGAAGACCGCGCCGTATTGCACACCGCGCTACGCAATCTTGATGGTGGCGCGGTGATGGTGGATGGGGCGGATGTGATGCCCGGCGTCCATGATACGCTCGACCGGATGCGCGGTTTCGCGGATCAGATCCGCAGCAGCGACATCACGGATGTGGTGAATATCGGGATCGGCGGGTCCGATCTTGGGCCCGCGATGGCGGTGCAGGCGCTCTCGCCCTATCATGACGGGCCGCGCTGCCACTTCGTGTCGAATGTCGACGGGGCGCATATCTCGGACACGCTCCGCGGGCTTGATGCGAAAACCACATTGGTGATCGTCGCTTCCAAGACCTTCACCACGATCGAGACGATGACCAACGCCCGCACCGCACGTGCGTGGATGACAGAGAATGGCGGCGATCCGGCAAAGCAGTTTGCCGCCCTGAGCACAGCGCAGGACAAGACCAGCGATTTCGGCATCGATGCGGATCAGGTCTTTGGCTTCGAAGACTGGGTCGGCGGGCGCTATTCCGTCTGGGGGCCCATTGGCCTGTCGCTGATGATCGCCATTGGCCCACGCGCCTTTGATGCGTTTCTGCGCGGCGGGCAGGCGATGGACCGTCACTTCTGCGCGGCCGCCCCCCATGAGAACATGCCCATGCTGCTGGCCTTGGTTGGCATCTGGCACAATCAGATCTGCGGCTATGCCACCCGCGCTGTGCTGCCCTATGACCAGCGGTTGGGGCAACTGCCCGATTACCTCCAGCAGCTTGAGATGGAATCCAACGGCAAGTCGACCCTGATGGATGGCAGCACCGCGCCCTATCACACGGGCCCCGTCGTCTGGGGGGCTGCGGGCACCAATGGCCAGCACGCGTTCTATCAGCTGATCCACCAAGGCACCCGCGTTATTCCTTGCGAATTCCTGATCGCGGCCAATGGGCACGAGCCGGACCTGACACATCACCACAAGCTGCTGATCGCCAATTGTCTTGCGCAATCCGAAGCTTTGATGCGCGGTCGATCCTTGCAAGACGCGTCAGAGCTGATGGCGGCAAAAGGTCTGACGGGTGCCGAGCTGGACCGTCAGGCACGCCACCGCGTCTTCCCCGGTAACCGCCCCTCGACCACGCTCAGCTACCCTCTGCTCGACCCGTTCACCCTGGGGCAGATCATCGCGCTGTATGAACATCGCGTCTTTGTGGAAGGGGTCATCCTGGGCATCAATTCCTACGACCAATGGGGCGTAGAACTGGGCAAAGAGCTCGCCACCTCTTTGCAGCCCATCGTCGAGGGCGCGGCACCTGCCACCGATAAAGACGGCTCGACCGCCGCTCTTGTCGCCTTTATTGCAAAACACGCCGATTAGGATCACGGCTTCATTTTGCCAAATAAACTCCGGGGAGTGTGAGGGGCAGCGCCCCTCATCCCCAACTTCGCCCACAGCGCTGCAGGTTACCCGTTCAGCGCGATGTCATAGGTCACCCAGCCCGTGCGGGTCGCCAGCTGGTCGTAGGCCCCACGCCCGCGATAGTTATCCTCTGCCGTGATCCAGCGCAGCGTGCCCCAGCCGTTGTTTTTCGCCACCGTCTCAACCGCTTTGATCAGCGCCTGCGCGGCCCCGGTACCGCGGGCCTGCTGGCTGACAAACAGATCATCCAGAAAACAGTTCGTCACCGCGCGCAGCTGGCTGACAAAGGGGCGGTAATGAGTAAATCCGACAAGCGTGCCGCTGGCATCCTGCGCCACGATGCAATTGCTGCCGTGATCGGGGTCCATCAGCCAGCCAAAGACGGTTTCACGCATCTGCGGCGTCTGATCGACCTTGTAGAAGGCGGCGTAGCCGGCAAAAAGCGCTTCCCAAGCACTGCGATCCGCGGCGTCCATCGGGCGGGTGGTGACTGTCATATCTTATGTTCCTTTCGATGCATGCGCGCGCGGCGGTTACCCCTCGGGGCGGGCGTTTTCAGTCTGCTCAAAATATTGTTTCAAACGGTCGGGCAGGGGATACCGACCGGAGCCGTCCCGTTCCAGCAGTACCAAAATACACTCGAACGTCGCCCGCAGTTCGCGGCCTACCCAAACCTCTTGCGCCAAAGCGTAAGAGGTGTTGCGAAAGCTGGTGCAGCGGCAGGTCACGATGTAATTCTCGCGCTCCAGCATCTCTTGCAGATAGCGGATCGACCCTGACCGGATCACCACGCGCGGGCCGGGGCTGTCGATCAGCCCGCGTTCCACCAATGACTGCGTATAGCGGATGCGCAGCCGTTCGAACCATTCGAAATAGACGGTGTTATTGACGTGGTTGTTGGTGTCCAGATCAGAGAAGCGGACCTGATCTGCCATGGCCAGCGGTTGCGGTGTTGGCATACCGGCGGCGCGTTGCTGATCGGGGGAAAGGGGCGTGTGATAAATAACTGTCATGAACCCTGCGTAAGCAGCAATGAGGGCGCTTGCAAGACTGGGGTGATTTGTCCATTTTGCACCCAACGAGTAATTGGGAGGATGCGCCATGCTTGGCCAAATGATGAATAAACCGCTGCTGATTTCGAGCTTGATCGAACACGCACAACGCTTTCACGGCGAGACAGAGATTGTCTCTGTCAAGACCACCGGCGGGTTGGAGCAGACCTCTTGGGGTCAAGTTGCGCGCAACGCCCGTGCGCTGGCTTCTGCGCTGACAAATCTGGGGCTGGACCCGCAGGCGCGCTGCGGCACCATCGCCTGGAACAACCGCCGTCACCTTGAAATCTACTTTGGTGCATCGGGCGGCGGCTTCGTCTGCCACACCATCAACCCGCGTCTCTTCCCCGAACAGCTTGTCTATATCCTGAACCACGCCGAAGATAAGGTGCTGTTCATCGACAAGACGTTTGTGCCGCTGATTGCGGGCATTCAGGACAAGCTTGAACACCTTGAGCATGTCGTGCTGATGGAAGGCACCGATGAAGAAGCCGCCGCGCAACTGCCCGGAATCAAGTTCTATGACGACCTGATCGCCAGTGGCGACCCAGAGTTCATCTGGCCAGATCTGGACGAGAACACCGCCTCCAGCCTGTGCTACACTTCGGGCACCACGGGTAACCCCAAGGGCGTTCTTTATTCACACCGTTCGACCGTGTTGCACAGCTTTGGGATCAACCTGGCCGACAGCATTGCGATCACGGCCAAGGATGTGGTGCTGCCCGTCGTCCCGATGTTCCACGTCAACGCCTGGGGCGCGCCCTATGCCTGCGCTATGGTTGGCGCGGCGATGGTCATGCCCGGTCCCGGTCTGGATGGCCCATCGCTGGTGAAACTGATCGACACCAACCATGTGTCGCTGGCGCTTGGCGTTCCAACCATCTGGCTGGGGCTGCTGAACGAGGCGGATAAGATCGGCAGCAAGCTGGAAAGCCTGCAGCGTACGGTCGTTGGCGGCTCTGCCTGCCCGCCGTCGATGATGACCGCCTTCCGCGAGAAATACGGGGTAGAGACGATCCACGCCTGGGGCATGACAGAGATGTCGCCCGTTGGCAGCATCAACCAATTGCTGGCCAAACACACCAAGCTTCCTGCCGACGCGCAAAACAAGCTGCGCGAAAATCAGGGTCGTCCCGTCTTTGGTGTGGATCTTGAAATCCTTGATGACGACGGCAATCCCGTGGCGCATGACGGCGTGACGCAGGGCGATCTGGTCACCAAAGGCTACTGGATTCTCGACAGCTATTTCCGCAAGACCCGCAGCGAGACGCTGAACAAGGACGGTTGGTTCGACACGGGCGATGTGGCGACAATGGACCCCGACGGCTATGTCACGATCCGCGATCGGTCAAAAGACATCATCAAGTCGGGCGGCGAATGGATCAGCTCGGTCGAGCTTGAAAACATCGCGATCGGTCACCCGCAAATCGCGGATGCGGCCGTCATCGGTGCCCGTCACGAGAAATGGGACGAACGTCCGATCCTGATTGCGGTGAAAGCCGAAGGCCAGGACCCGAGCGAGGCAGAGATTCTGTCGATCTTCGAAGATAAGATCGCCAAATGGCAGATCCCTGATCGCGTCGTCTTTACCGACGCATTGCCGCGCAACGCGACCGGCAAGGTGTTGAAACGCGATCTGCGCGAAAGCTTCGGCGAAGTGCTGATCAACGGCTAATGAATGCTTCACCGGGGCAGGCTGCTGCCCCGGTGACTGAGCTTTCTACTGTCCCACAGTATAGAATATATGCGGGGCAGGAGCGTTATATGTGGTCTTCAGAAGGGCGCATTATGAAGCGGAGACATTGACCTTAAACGTAGGTCTGTCGCCGACAGTGGCACCTCGTACAGACTTTTTGCGGCATGGTTGTACTGTCACGCCAGCGATGAATACCAAATTTGCACGGCACGCGCGAAAGCGCCCGGACGAGCTTCGAAAACATGTGTCACCTGAAATGTCTGCCAAAAAACTTGGCGAAGTGTAAAAATCGATACTCGTACTGAAATCACTCGCTATCGAAATATTAACGCAATTAAAAAGTGCAATGTCTAGCGATAAATAACCTTTAAGGCTAACAGCTTACGTGCGGTAACACGTTTTAGTTGTTCTTGGTCCTGCGAGACGGGGCTGACTGATCGCCGGGCTTTGCGCTCATATCTAAAGGTAATCGGCAGGTTTGGCATAAGAATATGCCGAGAAACCCGAGCACAAAAAACCCGCGCAGCGAGGCAATCGTTGCGCGGCTGTGATCTACCTTGGGTAGTGTGAGGGCTTCTCTCGCTTCACCCGCGCCCGCGATAGGGCGGCACGCCTTGATCGGGAATCCAGACGCTTTTGGGGGTCTCGCCCGTTTGCCAGAACACGTCGATAGGGATGCCCCCGCGCGGGTACCAGTAACCGCCGATGCGCAGCCAGCGGGGCGACAACAGCTCTACCAGACGGCGGCCGATCGAGACGGTGCAATCCTCGTGAAAGGCACCGTGGTTGCGAAATGCGCCCAGGTAAAGCTTGAGCGATTTGGATTCGACCAGATACTGATCCGGTACATAGTCAATCACCAGATGCGCAAAGTCGGGCTGGCCAGTCATCGGGCAAAGCGAGGTGAACTCGGGCGCGGTGAAGCGCACGCAATAATCGACATCGGCCTGAGGGTTCGCGACTTTCTCGAGCATCGCTTCTTCGGGCGAGGCGGGAAGCTCTGTCTTGCCGCCAAGCTGCTGCAAATCGCTGTAAATCGTTTCCATAAATCCTCCGGTGGCGGGTCAGACCCCGCGTTTGTTGCCCCATAGCAATACGTGAAGTTGCGGAAGCAGGCGCGGCGTGAACCAGCGATCTGCCATGGTTTTGTCCACCAGCCACAATAGCTTATCCGCCAGCACCTGCGGATCGACAGCGACGCTGGGGTCGACCTCGTCGTTGCCCGGTTGCAGATAAAGCGGCAGTTGGGGGTAGCGGGTGGCGGCGACGCGGGCCCAATCGTAATCCGCGTCGTCGAATATCACGATCTTCATCACCGTCTGGGCCGCCGTTTCGCCAGCTGCAACGCAACGGTCGAAAGCGGCCCAATCCACCGTCTCGCCGCTGGATGGTGGTTTCGGGCTAAGCACAAGACAATCCAGCTGACCGAACCACGGTTTCGCGATGGAGCCTTGCGTTTCGCAGGCAAAACGGTAGCCGGCAGCATGACCCAATTGGATCAAGGGCGCGAAGTCCTGAATGGCGGGGTTGCCGCCTGACAGGGATACGGTCAGCGGCGTGTTATCCGACAGGCGCTGCACCTCTTGCCAGACCGCGTCGGTCGACATGCTGGCCCAGTCATGGCGGAATGCGGGGTCGACCGCATGCATGCTGTCACACCACGCGCAACGATAGTCACAGCCGCCCGTGCGCACAAAGACGGTGGGTTCCCCGATCAGCGCGCCTTCGCCCTGTATCGTGGGGCCAAATACTTCGGCGATGCGCAGCTGGCTCATGGCCGGTACTCTGCCCAGGTCTTTGGCGTCTCGCTGACCTTGACAGCGGTGGTTTCGGGCCAGTGCTGCGCGCACCATTCATAGAGATGACGCGCCAAATTCTCGCCGGTGGAGACAAAATCCAGCACGTCGTTGAGGTGACGATGATCGAAAGTCTCGTCTATATAGGTCTTGAGAGGCTTCAGCTCTCCGTAGTCGCGAACGAAACCGTCGGCGTTCAGCTCTTTGGCCCGAAGCTCCACCACCACGACATAGTTATGCCCGTGCAGGCGGGCGCATTGGTGGCCATCGGGCAGATGCGACAGCTGATGTGAGGCGGAGAAATGGAACTCTTTCGTAATTGTATACATCAGGCGAGGATCTTACGCTTGACCGCTTCGGCCCAGAAATCGGGATCGTCATATTGGGTCGGGTCGGCAACCCCCGCCAGATCGAAAGCCTCGCGCCGTTCCACGCAGGTGCCACAGCGCCCGCAGTGATGCGCGCCGCCTTTGTAGCAAGACCACGTTTCGGCAAAGGGGGTGTTATGGCGCTGGCCTTCGGTCACGATATCCGCTTTTGAGCGGTGCACGAAAGGTGTGTAAAGCGATACATCGGCATAGCCGTCCAGCGCCATATATTGCATGAACTCAAACGCTTGGGTGAAATCGGGGCGGCAGTCGGGGTAGATGAAGTGATCACCCCCATGCACCGCGGTTGCGACCGCCTGATCCCCCCGTGCGGCGGCAATGCCATAGGCGACCGTCAGCATGATCGCATTCCGGTTGGGGACAACGGTGACCCGCATCGTTTCTTCGGCGTAATGCCCGTCGGGTACATCCACATCATCAGTCAGCGCTGACCCGGTCAGCGCCGCACCGATCCCGCGCATATCGATGATGTCATGGGGCACATCCAGACGTTTGGCGCAGAGCGCGGCGTAGTCTAGTTCCTTGCGGTGACGCTGACCGTAGTCGAACGACACCAGCCCCGTCAGCTTGCGATTTGCCGCCACCATATGAGCGAGCGACACAGAATCCAATCCGCCGGAGCAGATGACAATCGTTTTCATTTCTTAACCCTTGTTTTGATACCCGGGTAGGCTGCGACCGGGGAGGCGCCTGATAGACGAGACGATCAGGGATGCCAAGGGGGCCAATGCGGCGGATTTGGCGCGAAATGTCGCTTTCGCAGCGTCACACATAGAAAAACCGCCAGACCGATGGGGTCTGGCGGCACAGCGCATTCTTCCCGCGAACGGGTGGGAGGTGCCCGCGCGCAGTCAGATCAGGCGCAAACCCGTGATCAGGCGGATTGCATCAGCAAAGCCTGGTTCTTCCATTCGGGGTCGGTGACGGCGTCGACCAAAGCGGCGGCAACATCGCCACGGGCGGCCTTGGCTTTGACGTCAACACTGTCGCCAAAGATCATATTCCGATTGCCCGCATCATCCGTCAGTGCGACGGGGCGCAGGATGGCGTATTCGAGGCCGGAGTTTTGCAAATGCACGTCGGCGTCGTGTTTGGCTTGCAGATAATGCGCAAGCTCGCTGTCTGGGTCGGGGTTGTCTGCGCCGACACTGCTGAGCATCACAAAGCGCGAAATGCCGGCCTTGGCGGCGATATCAACCAGATCTTTGGCACCATCGCGGTCGACCTTGTCGGTCATCTCTGGCCCTGTGGACCCGCCGGAGCCCGCGGCAAAGATCACCGCATCGCAGCCTTCGCAGGCGTCAGCGGACAGATTGGTCAGGTCTCCCTTGCGCAGCACCACGTCAGAGGCAAGCGCACTGGTGTCAGAGGAATTGCGGACAAGGGCGATCGGCGTGTGACCCTGTTCGCGGAGTTGTTCAGTGACGCGGATACCGGTTTTGCCGGTCGCGCCGGCGACGAGAATATTCATGGTTGTAATCCTTGTTATACGTGTCGCGGAAAAACTGCCCGCCGCGCGGCCTTCGCGCAGCGGGCGGCACTTTACAGCAGCGACAATAGCTTATGGGCGGCTTCTTCCGAAGACGCGGGGTTCTGGCCGGTGACAAGCTTGCCATCGGTCACCACGAAGGATGCCCAATCGTCACCCTTTTTGTAGGTCCCACCGTTGGTCTTGAGCATGTCTTCGACCAGAAAGGGGACCACATCGGTCAGGCCCACGGCCTCTTCCTCGGTATTGGTGAAACCGGTGACGGTTTTGCCCGATACCAGCGGTTTGTCGTCGGTGCCTTTGGTGTGCTTGAACACTGCTGGCGCGTGGCAGACGGCCCCGACGGGGCGGTCGCTGGCGGCAAAGCTTTCGATAAGGTTGATGCTAGCCTTGTCCTCAGCCAGATCCCACAGCGGGCCGTGGCCGCCGGGGTAGAAGATCGCGTCGAAACCGTCAGCCGAAACGCTCGACAGCACCTCGGTATTGGCCAGCTCTTTCTGTGCGGCGTCGTCGCCCTTGAACCGTTTGGTCGCGTCGGTCTGCGCATCATCTGCATCGCTGGACGGATCAAGCGGCGGCTGTCCGCCTTTGGGCGATGCCAAAGTGATCTCTGCACCAGCGTCCTTGAACACGTAATAGGGGGCCGCGAACTCTTCGAGCCAGAAACCGGTTTTGTTACCAGTGTCGCCCAGCTTGTCGTGGGAGGTGAGTACCATGAGAATTTTCATGTTTTTGGGCCTTTCAATTCATTTCTTATACCGGTCAGGGCGTCACTGGGTACGCCGCAATAACGACCGCGTAGACCGTTCAACGAATGGGCGCGCCCGTTGTTCCGCGATATGTCTGACGTTTTTGTGAATGATGCGGGTGCGGGTACGGCAATGGAGGATATGCTCTGGCACCACAGGGGCAAAGCGATTAAACCCGCGGTAGTTTTTCGCGGGAAAGGTCGGGCCGGATGCATAGAGTAGAACTAGCCGAACGGCCCCATTGGCGCGACCACGCCAAAGAGGTCGGTTTTTCCTTCGCGGACATGCACGGGGAACCCTATTGGGACGAAACCTCTGTCTACGCGTTCTCGCTTGACCAGATCGAAAATGACATCGAAGACCCCGCGACCGCGCTGCATGGTATGTGCCGCGAGGCGGTGGACCACATCCTTGCCAGCGAAGAGCTGTTGGACAAGCTTGCCATTCCCGAAGCGCACCGTGACCTCATTGCGAACAGCTGGAAGCAAGGCGACCCCGAGATCTATGGCCGCTTCGATCTGGCATATGACGGGCAGGGGCCTGCCAAACTGCTGGAGTATAATGCCGATACGCCGACCTCGCTTTATGAATTGGCGGCCTTCCAGTGGCAGTGGTTGGAAGATCAGCTAGAGGCAGGCAACCTGCCCGAGGGGGCGGATCAGTTCAACGGCATCCACGAGGCGCTTGTCGCCCGTTTCGCCGATGTGTTTGAACCCGATAGCGATCTGCATTTCACCGCCGTGGCGGGTAATCCGGAAGATTACGGCACGGTAGAGGCTATGGGTTGGGCCGCGCGCGAGGCGGGGTTGGGCGCGCATTACTGCGACCTTGATAAAATCGCGCTGAGCGATGACGGGCAGTTTCTGGATGATGAGGACCGGCGCGTCGCCGTCTTGTTCAAACTCTACCCGTGGGAAGACCTGCTGCGCGACGATTACGCGGACCACATCGAAGGTTCTGGCTGTCTGTTCCTTGAACCCGCATGGAAAGCACTGCTGTCCAACAAGGGCCTGCTGCCCGTGTTGTGGGAGATGTTCGAGGATCACCCGAACCTGCTCCCTGCGTTCTTTGAACAGGATGTGGGCGATGCGATGGCGGGGCGCGGCTCTGTCACGGGGCGTGCTGCGTATGCCTTTGACCGTGCGCGGGCAGGGCTTGCACGGGCCTATGTGCGCAAACCGATCTTGTCGCGCGAAGGGGCCTCGGTCGAGATCGTGAAATCCGGCCAGATCATCGAAAGTGCCAGCAACACGGCGTATGCCGAACACGACCGTATCCTTCAGGCCTATGCGCCCTTGCCGCAGTTCGACGGGATGCGCCCCGTGGTCGGCGCGTGGATCATCGGGCAGACCTGTGCGGGCATCGGCCTGCGCGAGGACCGGTCAAGGATCACGCAGGACCTGTCACGTTTCAAACCCCATTACATTGCGCCATATTCCGGTTAGCATCGTCGCCCAATCGCCGAACCACAGCAGAAAGCAGATCATCATGACAAAACGGTCAAAACGCGTCGCCATCGCGATCATCGGGGCCACCGCCTTTACACTGGCCGGTTGCCGCGACGAAAAGATTGATGCCGCTGCCTTTCCCGATGTGCAAAGCTGCAAGAACGAGGCGTCCTTTGGGGGCACATTCACCGCCGCCGATTGTGAAACCGCCTTTGCCGAGGCAGAGACGCTGCATGTGGAGTCCGCACCGCGCTACAACAGTCTGGATGTCTGCGAAGAACAACACGGCGAAGGGGCCTGCGGGTCAGAGGCGCAGCAAACACAGGGCGGATCGGGCGGTATCTTTATGCCGTTGCTCGCGGGCTATCTGATCGGGAACATGCTGGGCGGGCGGTCGGGTATGGCCGCAAGCCAGCCGATGTACAAGACGGCGGATGGCAAGTTCACCAATGCGGCGCGCACCAGCACCTATTCCAGCAACAAGGGGGCGGCCAAGCTCAGCACCTCGCAATTCACCCGCCCCGCGACGACCGTGGGCAAAACCCCGATGACCCGCGCTACGGCGAAATCCCGCGGCGGTTTCGGGAAGGTGGGCAGCGGGCGCACGGGCTTCGGCGGCTAAGGGCGCGGGTGTCGCACACGCAGACGTGACCGCTACAGCCGCAACCGCAGGAACTTGATACGACGGCCATGTGTTTGCCCTTCGACGCGAATAAGCGAAGAAGGAGCAGACATGTCCAAGATCACGACAATCAATCCCGCCACCGAAGAAGAGATCCAATCCTACGATCTGATGAGCGAGGCAGAGGCGATACAGCGGGTCGAATCCTGTCATGACGCGCATCTTGAATGGCGCAAACTGTCGCACAAGAAACGCGCGCCCTATCTGACCAAGATCGCCGCCAAGCTGCGCGAGAACGCGGATGAACTGGCCGCTCTTATGACGCGCGAGACAGGTAAGCTGCTGAAAGATGGCAAGACCGAGGTAGAGATTTGCGCGGCCATCTTTGAATATACTGCCAAGAACGGCCCCGACGTGCTGGCGGATGAAGAACGCACCCACGGTGCCGACGGCAAGCGCGGGGTCGTGAGCTATCAGCCCATTGGCGTGATCTACTCTATCCAACCATGGAACTTCCCACTGTATCAGCCCACCCGTGTGCTTGCGGCGAACCTGATGACCGGCAACGGTTGTGTTCTGAAACACGCGAGCATCTGCACCGGATCGGGCCTGCGCCTGCGCGAACTTTGTATCGAGGCAGGGCTACCAGAAGACCTGTTCCAAGTGATCCTCATCGACCATGACATCAGCGACAAGCTGATCGAACACCCCAAGGTGCGTGGCGTGACAATGACGGGCAGCGATGGCGCAGGCCGTCACATCGGATCGGTCGCCGCGAAGTCGCTGAAAAAGACCGTGCTCGAGCTTGGGTCCAACGATGCCTATCTGGTGCTTGAGGATGCTGATATCGAAACAGCGGTCAAATTCTCGGTTATGGGTCGGCTCTATAACAACGGGGAAACCTGTGTATCGGCGAAACGCTTTATTGTCGCCGATAAGGTGCATGACGCCTTTGTCGATGCCTTCGTCACCGAGATGAAAAAGATCAATATGGGCGATCCGACCGACGAAAACGTTCAGCTCGGGCCGTTGTCCAGCCAAGACCAGTTCGAGACCGTGCGCGATCAGGTGAAAGAAAGCGTTGATAAAGGGGCCAAGGTGCTGTGCGGTGGCGAGGTGCCTGACCGTACGGGGGCCTATTATCCCGCAACCGTTCTGTCCGACCTTAAACCCGGTATGCCGGCGTTTGACGATGAAATCTTCGGACCCGTCGCGTCGATCATCCGTGCAAAGGATGACGAAGACGCGATGCGTCTGGCGAATGACAGCCGCTACGGTCTGGGCGGCGGGATATTCTCGAAGGATGAGGACCGCGCGTTGAAGCTCGCGAAAGAGCATTTCGACACAGGCATGATCCGCATCAACTCTTTCGGGGCTGCCGATCCGAATATGCCCTTTGGCGGGGTGAAAGATTCCGGCTATGGGCGTGAGCATGGCGGATTCGGCATGAAGGAATTCGCCAATGCCAAGGCGATCTTCCTGCCCTAAGCCTGCGAGGCAACGGTAAACGTGGGGCGCGCGTCGGATACCTATCCGGCGCGCGCAACTTATTTGGGCATGAAGGTCAAGGTTTACGCAGAGTTAACAAATGAGGCGCGCGCGCCACACATCTCCAATAGTATTATGTCGGCGGAACCTCGCCCTGCCGCCGCATAGAACGATCTCTTAGACTTGGATGCTTGATGTAATCCGCAGCTAGGCTGCGCTTCAGGCGGAACAGTGCTTGCCCTTAAGTAGAACAAAGCGCACCCACATCGGTGGTATCTGGTCACTGATCGCGTTTTTTGTCGCGACGGTCATCATTACCTACGCCGCCGGCCGTCTGGACCGTCTGCTCTCCGAAGCTTTCGTATACGAAGCCCGCGCCCAGACATACTTGGACCTGCTTGAGGTGCGCGAACAGTTTGAAGAAATCATTCACGAACGGTCCCTCGCGCTGCGCGAGCTTGCGACGTTCATCGGCGAGAACCCCTTTGCCAAACAGGAAGAGTTTACCCAGCGGGTTCAGAATATACGTGAAATCGACGAGACGGTCATCAATATCGCTGCCGCGCCTGACCTCGTCGTGACCCTGATCCACCCGCTCGCGCCGAACATGGGCGCGCTTGGGCTAGACTACCGCACAAACGAAGACCAGTTTCCCGGCATTGAACGGATGCTGAGCTTGGGCAAAGAGCTGATGACCGGCCCCGTCGATCTGGTGCAAGGCGGTAAGGGGCTGATCCTGCGCGCCCCGGTCTATTGGCCCGATCCGGACTTTGCCACCGAAGGCGATGTTGACGGCAGCAAACGCCAGCTGTGGGGGATCGTATCGCTCGTGCTGGACTATGATCAATTCCTGATCAATTCCGGCATACGTGAGGCCGAAGAACGCTATGACATCCTGATTCATGCGGCCTCTCCGCAGGTGGGGGTAGCGCCGCAGATGTTCACCTACGGCGATCGGGGCCTGCTGGGGGCGGATACTGTTACGTTGGAATTCGATTTCTCCTTCGAGGAATGGATGTTGGAAGCGCGCACCAAGGGCGGGTGGCCCAAACACGCGCCCGATCAATGGTCAAAACGCGCGCTCATCGCGTCGGCCGGGCTGATGCTTTTGGGCACGCTGCTTTATGTGCTGCAGGTGTCAGAGCGGCGCAAACGTGCCGAAGTCCTGCTAAGCAGCGGGATCGAAGCGCTGAACGACGGGTTTGTCATGTTCGACGCGCAGGATCGTTTGCTTCTTAGCAACTCGAAATACAAAGAGATGTACGATCTTCCCCCCGAGGTTCTCAAACCCGGAACACCTTTTGCCGAGCTGCTGCGAACCGGAGTCAAAAGCAAGCAGTTCCCAATTGGGCGCTATGATGAGGATGAATGGATCGAGCGTCGCTTGGCCATCCATCGCGAAAACAGAACCTCCGAGACAGAACAACATCTGTCGGGCGGGCGCGTGATCAAAGCCTCTGACCGGCCTTTGGCAGACGGCAGCTATGTCGGCCTGCGCGTGGATGTGACCGAGCTGAGCCACGCCAAGGATGCCGCCGAAGCTGCCAGCAAGGCCAAGACGGATTTCATGGGCGTCCTCAGCCACGAACTGCGCACGCCTCTGACGGTGATCATGGGCGTGGCGCAGCTTTCCCGCAACGCGCGCATGCTGTCGTCGTCCAAGGCGCTGCTCAAGGGCTATGAGGACGGAGAGATCAGCCACGAAGAGGCAAAACGTCTGCTGGATGAGATGTACGACCAGCTGTCCGGCCTGATGAACCGGTTGGTGCAATCCGGCGAGCATCTGTTGCACCTCATCAACGAGATCCTCGACGTGGCCAAGATCGAATCCGGCAGCCTTGTGATCGAACCCAGTCCTTGTGCGGTGCAGGATATTGTCGACCCGGTAATCGAACAGCTTCGCACACTTTCAAGCAAGAAGGGGCTGGCCTTTGATGTGGTACAAGAGGCGGATATGGTCTTTGCCGATAAAGTGCGCGCGCGGCAGATCCTGTTCAACCTCATCGGCAACGCGATCAAATTCACCGACACCGGTTTCGTCCGTCTGGTGGTGAAACCCGTGGGCGATGTCGTCAGCTTCGAAGTGCATGACAGCGGTGCCGGCATCCCCGAAGCCGAACTCCAAAGCATCTTCGAGGTCTTCTATCAGGTCGATTCCACCGCCACGCGTCGGGCAGGCGGTACGGGCATGGGGCTCGCGATTTCGCGCAGTCTGGCAGAAATGCAGGGCGGCAGCCTTAGCGTGTCCAGCGTCGTCGGGCAGGGCAGCTGCTTTATCCTGACACTCCCCATCCGCGCCGCGCAAAGCCTCGAGGTAAACGCTGCCGCCTGAGGCCACGCGAAACAGCGCGATTGTCCCGCGGATCGTAGCGTGCAACCCCGGAGTAACCCTGTATTTTCAAATGGAATGCGGCGGTTTCAGTTTGAATACTGAAAGTTTGGTAGGCCCGGCAGGACTTGAACCCGCAACCAAAGCGTTATGAGCGCTCTGCTCTAACCAATTGAGCTACAGGCCCGCCTGCGCGGTTTGGTAAGCGGGCGGGCGCGGCGCGTCAAGGGATAGAAACGCGCAGATGTGGCTTAGGTGCATTGCACGCCTGCGCAACCTGCTATAACCCACTTTCGCAAAGGGAACAGGCAGCGGGATGCGTCATGACCAACTCCAAGAACTCGATCACCTATGCAGACGCTGGTGTGGATATTGATGCAGGCAACGCGCTGGTAGAACGTATCAAACCGGCGGCCAAACGGACAAAGCGTCCGGGCGTGATGTCGGGGCTTGGCGGTTTCGGCGCGCTGTTCGACCTCAAGGGGGCGGGATATACCGACCCGATCCTCGTCGCCGCGACGGACGGTGTGGGCACCAAGCTGCGGATCGCGATTGATACCGGCAACGTCGATGGCGTCGGGGTCGATCTGGTCGCCATGTGCGTCAACGATCTGGTCTGCCAAGGGGCGGAGCCGCTGTTTTTCCTCGATTATTTCGCCACCGGCAAGCTTGAGACCGAACAGGCCGCGCGGATCATCGAAGGCATCGCCAAAGGCTGCGAAGGCTCTGGCTGCGCGTTGATCGGGGGCGAGACGGCAGAGATGCCTGGTATGTATTCCGAAGGTGATTTTGACCTTGCGGGCTTCTCTGTGGGCGCGATGGAACGCGGTGCGGACCTGCCCCGTGATGTGGCGGCGGGGGATGTGCTGCTGGGGCTTGCCTCGGACGGGGTGCATTCGAACGGCTATTCTTTGGTGCGTAAACTGGTCGAGATCTCTGGTCTTGGCTGGGATGCGGATTGCCCCTGGGCAGACGGAACATTGGGCGAGGTGCTGCTGACGCCGACGCGGCTTTATGTGAAACCCGCGTTGCAGGCCGTGCGGGCAGGGGGCGTGCATGCGCTGGCCCATATCACCGGCGGCGGTCTGACGGAAAACCTGCCCCGCGTTCTGCCCGATGATCTGGGCGCGCAGATTGATCTGGACAGCTGGGAGCTGCCCGGCGTGTTCAAATGGATGGCCGATGTTGGCGCGATCTCGGAAGCCGAGATGCTCAAGACCTTTAACTGCGGCGTGGGTATGATCCTTGTGGTCAAGGCGGATGCGGCCGAGGCGCTGACCAAACTGCTGACCGAGGCGGGCGAAACGGTCTATCCGATGGGTAATGTCACCGAGACCACGGGCGTTGCCTATACCGGCAGCCTGCTGTGACCAAACGGGTTGCGATTTTTCTTTCGGGTGGCGGGTCGAACATGCGGGCGCTGGTCGAAGACATGACCGGCGATCATCCCGCGCGGCCCTGTGTGGTGGTGTCGAATGTGGCGGACGCGGGCGGGATTGCCTGGGCCAAAGAACGCGGCATCCCGACCGAAGTCGTGGATCACAAGCCCTTTGCAGGGGATCGCGCTGCCTTTGAAAACGAACTGACCGCGCGGCTGATGCCCCATGCGCCCGACATCATCTGTCTGGCCGGCTTCATGCGCAAACTGACCGGTGGCTTTACCGATGCTTGGGCGGGGCGGATGATCAATATCCACCCGTCTTTGCTGCCGCGCTATAAGGGGCTGCACACCCATGCCCGCGCGCTTGAGGCCGGCGATACCCAGCATGGCTGCACCGTGCACGAGGTTACAGCGGCGCTGGATGACGGGCCGATTTTGGGGCAGGCGACCATTCCCGTCATGGCCGGCGACACGCCAGAGGATCTGGCAGCGCGGGTTCTGGTGCAGGAACATCGTCTTTATCCTGCGGTGCTTCGGCGGTTTGCCAGCGGCAACCGTGATCTTTTAATGCTGGAAAGCTGACCGCGCGGCCTATTGCGCTGAAACCATGCGCTTTTCCATTGCCTGAATGGCTTCCTCTGTCCAAAGTAGCGCTATGAAAACAATCACCACCACCGCCGAGCTTGAAGCCTACTGCACAGAGGCCGCCAAGCATGATTACGTGACCGTCGATACCGAGTTTCTGCGCGAACGGACCTATTATTCCAAGCTCTGTCTGATCCAGTTGGCGATGCCCGGAACCGACGATAGCAATGCCGTTCTGGTGGACCCGCTGAGCGAGGGGCTGTCGCTCGACCCGCTGTACACGCTGTTCCGTGATACGTCGGTGGTCAAAGTCTTCCACGCCGCGCGGCAGGATCTAGAGATTTTCTATGTCGATGCGGGCGTCTTTCCCGAACCCTTGTTCGACACACAGGTCGCAGCGATGGTCTGTGGCTTTGGCGAACAGGTGGGATATGAAACTCTGGTGCGCAAGATCGCCCATCAACCTCTTGATAAGACGTCCCGTTTTACCGACTGGTCGCGCCGCCCACTGAGTGATGCGCAGGCGAAATACGCGCTGGCCGATGTCACGCACCTGCGCCAGATTTACGAATTCCTTGCGCGTAAGCTTGAACAGACGGGCCGCGCCCGCTGGGTTCAGGAGGAGCTTGAGATCCTGACCAGCCCTGACACCTATGTCACCCCGCCGCGCGAGGCATGGCGTCGGGTCAAGACGCGCACGAATTCGCCAAAGTTTCTGGCGCTTGTGCGCGAACTGGCCGCCTTCCGCGAGGAATACGCCCAGACCCGCAACATCCCGCGCAGCCGCGTCTATAAGGATGACGCGATGGTAGAACTGGCCAGCAACAAACCGAAAAACCACGAGGAACTGGGCCGCGCCCGTCTGCTTCTGCGCGAGGCCCGCAAGGGCGAGATCGCGGATGGTATCCTCAAGGCGGTGGCCGCTGGCGTGAATTGCCCGCCCGGAGAAATGCCGCAGCCTGATCGCAGCCGCGACAAGCTTCAGGTCAATCCGGCGCTGTCCGATCTGCTGCGTGTCTTGCTAAAGGCCAAGTCCGAAAGCGCAGGCGTTGCGGCCAAGCTGATCGCCCCCGCAGCGGATCTTGACGGGATCGCCGCAGGGCTGCGTGATGTGGCCGCCCTGAAAGGGTGGCGACGCGAGGTATTCGGGGAAGATGCGCTGCGACTGTGCAACGGCGAGATCGCCTTGACCGCGGTCGGGTCCGATCTGAAAGTGGTTGAGCTTTAACGCTCAACCCTTTGGTTTTTATTGATTTTTGTTGGGGTTAGCGGCGCGATGTCATCGCGTTGCGAAGCCCTTCGACGCGGATGGTCGTCACCCCAGCCAGCGTCTGGTTGGTCAGCTTGCGGCCGGCCGTAACCTCGCGGGTGGGGGGCGTGCCGATGGCGGTCGCCTCGCTTGGTTCTACCCCTTCAAGACGGTAGGTGAGAACGCCGTCCACTGGCAGCTCGTCTTCGTTCGCGGGGGTTAGCTGCACCTCGTAAATGCCCTGACGATCCGCGCGACCGGTGGCGCGCACGACGGCACCGCCCGGTACTTCTTCGATCGTCAGATCAATGATCTGGTCGAAGGGGCGACCGGCATATACCACCTCTTTATTCCGCGAGGAGGAGAACAATCCGGTCCGCTGGGGGATCAAAGGGTTGGTCGAGGCTTCCTGACGGGTGATCGGTTCAGACCGCGCGGTCCCGAACCAGTTGAACGGGTTCACACGGCTGTCGCGCACGGTCGCGCAGCCTGTCAAAACAAGGGTCGATACCAGGATGGCTGAAAAGGTCTTGCGCATGGGGTCCGCCGTAGAAATTTCGGTAATATTTGACTAACCCATCCCAGACCCGTTGGGAAGGGGGTGGACCTTTGGCATCGTGCAACCTACCTGTTTGGCAAGCGAAAAGAGGGACGCACCGTGGCGACAGAGGCATTTGAAGAACTGGTCGAGGATTTCGAGTTTCTGGACGATTGGGAAGACCGCTATCGCCATGTGATCGATCTGGGCAAGGCGATGGAGCCGCTGACCGAAGAGCTGCGCGTGCCCGCAACCAAAGTAGATGGGTGCGCCAGTCAGGTCTGGTTGCATACGCAGTTCGAGGATGGCGTGCTCCATTTCGACGGGGCCAGCGATGCGATGATCGTTTCAGGCCTGATTGCGGTGCTTCAAAAACTGTATAATGGCGTGCCCGCGGCCGAGGTCAGCGCCGTCGATGCCCGTGCCGAGATGGGGCGCCTTGGGTTGAACGAACATCTGTCAGCGCAGCGGTCGAACGGGCTGACCGCGATGATCGAACGGATTCGCGGCGAGGCTGCACAGCAGGGTTGAACGCGCGCCTGCGGGGGGTGGCGACGGCTGTGCCAGTTGAGTTTATTTGGCAAAATGAAGATCAGAGCGCCTTGAGGGTGCGCGCCAGATCGCCGTAGCCGGTAAAGCGCCGTTCAAAGGCAAGGCCGAGCGTATCGGCGCATGTTTTCGCCTTGGCGGTGAGCGCGGGATCATCTGTTTGCGCCTGATACACAAGCTTTTCGTAGTTCCCGAAGTACATATCGCGCAGGTCGGGGTGCCGGTCGAGCCCCATGGGCTTTATAATGAAAGCGTCGAACTGGCGGACCAGAAAATCAGTGAGATAGAAGGTGGTAATCTCGTCCTCCGAGATCTGGGAAAAGCGGTCGTTGCCCTCAAAAAAGCTATAGCAATGCGGCCCTGCGACCATCTGCACGCCAAGTTTCTTACACTCCACCTCTAGCAATCCGCCGGTGCCGCAGTCGGCGTAGACAACGAATATATCGTTGTATTTGTCGCGGTGCTTCTCAACGGCTTCGCGGACTTCGTTGGTGATTTTTTCTGGGTAAAGATGCAGCTTGGCGGGCAGGCAGGTCAGGTCCAGATGCGACCAGCCGTTCGCCTCTTTCAGGTCGAGAATTTCCCGCGCCAGCGCCCCGCAGGCGATCAGCAGAATGCGGCCCGTCTGCGGGGCGAGCGGCAGGCCTTTTTCTGTCAGATCACGGTCCGAGGGCGGCTTCATCTCACGCTCCGTCATGCAAAAGGCCCCTCCGGTAGGGAAGGGCCTTTATGTTCTAGATCAACTGCTTACGCCTTGGCGGCGTTGTGTTTCCGCCCGACCCATTCCTTGGCGGTTTCCACCGCGACGGCGGCATCGCGGCAATAGGCATCGGCACCGATGGCCTTGCCGAATTCTTCGTTCAACGGGGCCCCGCCGACCAGCACGATATAGTCATCGCGGATGCCCTGTTCGACCATCGTGTCGATCACAACTTTCATATAGGGCATGGTCGTGGTCAGCAGCGCGGACATGCCAAGGATGTCCGGCCCTTCGGTTTCCATCGCTTCAAGATAGGCTTCGACCGAATTGTTGATGCCAAGATCGACAACCTCAAAGCCCGCGCCTTCCATCATCATCGACACAAGGTTCTTGCCGATGTCATGGATGTCGCCCTTGACCGTGCCGATCACCATCTTGCCCACGCGCGGCGCGCCGGTTTCGGCCAGCAGCGGCTTTAGGATCGCCATGCCGCCTTTCATCGCGTTCGCAGCCAAAAGCACTTCGGGGACAAAGAGGATACCGTCGCGGAAGTCGGCCCCGACGATGGTCATGCCGCCGACAAGCGCCTTGGTCAGAATATCATAGGGTGCCCAATCGCGTTCGATCAGGATATTGACCCCTTCCTCGATCTCTTCGCGCAGACCGTCATAGAGATCATCAAACATCTGCTGAACAAGTTCTTCGTCGTCCAGATCGGCAAGGATAATTTCGTCTTCATCCGACATAGTCGTTCCTCATCGGTTAACTCACCCGCGCGGGCTTGTGCCTTTTTGTCACATACGCGTCGAAAGCTTCGTGCTTTTTGCGACAAACCCGGCACCGCGTGCGACGCTTTGGTTGTTGGGAAATTACGCTCAATCGTGCTGTAAAACAATGGCTTGGGCCAATATACTTGACCATGTTCCCAATTTGTTCCAAAAGATTTGAATGGATCAGGCACAGCGCAAATACAGACTGCCCGGACGGGGCACATCCAGCAACCGCCCGGGCCGGTTCGAGCCGCTGACCGTCAGCGCTGTGGCCGATGGATGGGCGGGCGATGATGACCCTTTGCCGGTCTTGCGCACGCAGGTGAGCGTTGAAATTCCGCGCTCCGTGATCAGCTACAACCAGTCGCCGGACCTGCCGTTTGACCGGTCGATCAACCCGTATCGCGGGTGCGAACACGGTTGTGTCTATTGTTTCGCGCGGCCAAGCCATGCCTATCTGGGGTTGTCGCCGGGCCTGGATTTCGAGACGCGGCTGATCGCACGGCCCGAGGCACCCGAGGTGTTGAAACGAGAGTTGGCGGCGAAGAAATACCAGGTCGCCCCCATTGCGATTGGCACGAATACCGATCCCTATCAGCCGATCGAGAAAGAGCATCGGATCATGCGCGCGCTGCTAGAGGTGCTGTCAGACGCGAACCATCCCGTTGCCATTGTGACCAAGGGCGGTCTGATCGAGCGGGATATTGATATTCTGTCGGATATGGCGGCGCGCGGGCTGTGCCGCGTGGGCGTGTCGGTGACGACGCTGGATGCGACGCTTTCGCGGTTGATGGAGCCGCGGGTGCCTGCACCGAAACGCCGGTTGCAGGTGATCGAACGATTGGCAGAGGCAGGCATTCCGGTGCGGGTGATGGCGTCCCCCATGGTGCCGGCGCTGACCGATCCCGAGCTTGAGGCGATTTTGGAAGCGGGGCGCGATGCGGGGGCCGTCGCGGCCAGTTGGATCATGCTGCGCTTGCCGCGCGAGGTATCGCCCTTGATGCAGGAATGGTTGACGGCGCATTACCCTGACCGCGCGGGTCGCATCATGGCGCGGCTGCGCGAGATGCACGGGGGGAAGGAATATGACGCAAATTGGCACCGACGGATGCGCGGCGAAGGCCCCTATGCCGAGATGATTGCGCAGCGGTTTACCTTGGCGGTCAAACGGTTGGGGCTGGATACGCTCCTGCCGCCGATGCGCTGCGATCTGTTCCGCCCGCCCAAACGGGCGAGCGCGCAGTTGGATCTGTTCGGGGATTAACCCCGGCGGCGGCCACGGCGTGGTGCGCGGGTGGGGCCTTCGCCATCGGTGCCGTCACTGGCCGAAGAGAACGGACCAAGTGCCTCGACGATCTGTTCCAGCGTGGGGGCGTCGCCCTTGGGCCGGCTGTCGAGAGCGGCGCGCATATGCACCAGATGTTCCGGCATGGTGCCACAGCAGCCGCCGATGATCGACGCGCCGCAGTTGCGGGCCATCTCGGCGTAATCGGCCATCAGTTCGGGCGTGCCGTCATAATGGATGTGGCCTTCGACGTATTTCGGGATGCCCGCGTTGCCCTTGGACACAATCGGCGTCGGCATGCCTTTGGAGGCGAACCCCAACACCGTGCGCAACACATCCGACGCGCCGGTGCCGCAGTTGGCCCCATAGGCCAGCGGGCCATAATCGAGGTCATGCACCATGTCGACCATCGCCTCGGATGTCATGCCCATCATTGTGCGGCCTGCTGTATCAAAGCTCATCGTGCCGACCCAGTCGAGCCCTGCCAGCTTGAAGCCTTCGGCGGCGGCGCGGTATTCCTCGGGGGCGCTGATCGTCTCCAGCCAGCCCACATCGGCACCACCGGCTTTCAGCCCGTCTGCGGTTTCGTGGAACATCTCGACCGCCAGCGCGTGGGTGAGGGGGCCGACCGGCTCCATGATCTCGCCCGTGGGGCCGACGGAGCCTGCTACGATTACCTTGCGACCGGCCTTATCCGCGACCTCGCGCGCGAGCTCGGCGGACACGCGGCTCAGCTCATGGGCGCGTTTTTCGGCATTATGTAGTTTCAGGCGCGAGGCATTCGCGCCGAAGGAGTTGGTCAGGAAGATGTCGCTGCCCGACTGCACGGCACCCTGATACAGCTTGATGATGTTTTGCGGCTGTTCCGTGTTCCACATCTCTGGCGCGTCACCGGACATCAGGCCCATATTGAACAGGTTCGTGCCAGTGGCACCATCGGCCAGCAGCGTGCCTTTTTCAGCCAGAAGATCGGTGAGGGGGTTGGACATCAAAACGCTCCGCTAAATGGGTGATTTTGCCGTTTCCCACAACGCCCCTGATGACGCAACTTCATTATTCTCATGATCGTCATGAGCCGCCGCCATGGTTTCTGCGTGCATGACCGCTATGAGGGCAGGGCGCGCGCTTGCGTGGCAGGGGCGCTTGGACTATGTGACAGGCTAGAAATGGCTGATGGGTATTCCAACCGGCCTGTTGTCTGGAAGGGATGTGCATGGCCCGTCGCACGAAAATCTATGAAGGTACGGCGAAGATCCTGTATGAAGGACCGGAACCGGGGACCATTGTCCAGCACTTCAAAGACGACACAACCGCCTTTAACGCCGAGAAAAAAGCGGTGATTGAAGGCAAGGGCGTGCTGAACAACCGCCTGTCCGAATTCTTCATGACCGGTCTGAACAACATCGGCGTGCCCACGCATTTCATCAAACGTCTGAACATGCGCGAACAGCTGATCCGTCAGGCAGAGATTATCCCGCTCGAGATCGTTGTGCGCAACTATGCGGCGGGGGATCTGTCCACGCGGCTTGGCATTGACGAGGGCATGCAACTGCCGCGCCCGATTGTGGAATATCACTTCAAGAACAATGACCTTGGCGATCCGCTGGTCACCGAGGAACATATCGCCGCCTTTGGCTGGGCCGGTCAGCAGGACATGGAAGACATCCTGAGCCTGTCGCTGCGGGTCAATGATTTCATGTCCGGCGTGATGATGGCCGTGGGCATCCGGCTGGTGGACTTCAAGCTTGAGGTGGGCCGGATCTACGAGGGCGATTTCCAGCGTCTGATCGTCGCCGACGAGATTAGCCCCGACAGCTGCCGTCTGTGGGATATCGAAACCGGACAGAAACTGGACAAGGATGTGTTCCGCCGCGATCTGGGGTCGCTGACGGATGCCTATACCGAAGTCGCCCGACGTTTGGGGGTGATGCCCAAGACGTCGACACCGATGATGAAACCGACGTTGATCAACTAGGCTGGCGTCGCAGATGAGTTTATTTTGCAAAATGAAGATAGGGGACGCGTCATGAAAGCACGGGTGCATGTGATGTTGAAAAACGGTGTTCTGGATCCGCAGGGCGAGGCCGTGCGCCACGCACTTGGGGCCATGGGCTTTGAAGGCGTCAATGGCGTGCGTCAGGGCAAGGTGATCGAGCTGGACCTGAACGACGGCGCAACCAAGGCCGACGTCGAGGCGATGTGTGAAAAGCTGCTCGCGAACACGGTGATCGAATCCTACACAGTGGAGATGAGCTGATGCACGCAGCGGTCATCGTTTTTCCCGGCTCTAACTGTGACCGCGATCTGGCGGTGGCGTTCAAGGCGGTCGGTGCCAAAGTGTCGATGGTCTGGCACAAGGACACGAGCCTGCCCGAGGGCGTCGATATTGTGGGTGTACCCGGCGGCTTTTCCTATGGCGACTATCTGCGCTGCGGTGCCATTGCGGCAAACTCTCCGATCTGTCGCGAAGTGGCGGCCCATGCGGAACGTGGCGGTTATGTCATGGGGATCTGCAACGGCTTTCAGGTGCTGACCGAAACCGGTTTGCTGCCCGGTGCCCTGCTGCGCAATGCGGGGCTAAAATACATCTGTCGCACCGTGCCGCTGCGCGTGGCCACGACGGACAGCGATTACACATCGGGCTACGAGGCCGGTGCGATGATCGACATCCCGATCGCACACCACGATGGCAATTATTTTGCCGATGGCGATACAATTGCCAAACTGCATGGCGAGAATCGTGTTGCCTTTACCTATGGCGATAACCCCAACGGGTCGCAGTCGGACATCGCGGGAATCCTTTCGTCGAACCGTCGTGTGCTGGGGATGATGCCACACCCCGAACGCGCAGCGGATGCCGGGCATGGGGGCACGGACGGGGCGGCGCTCTTCCGCGCATTGGCGTGGTCTCTGGTCACAGCGTGACTTGAGTGCACCGGTGAGGACGCGTAGATTGCCGCCATGTTTCGGTCTGCGTCCTCTAGTGAAGCCCCTTTATCTGTCAGCTGGCGCGTCCGGCTGGCGGTTGCTTTGCTTTTGGTCATTGCGGTGGCCACGATTTCGGTCACCAACAAGCTGCTGACGGATCGCTTTACCGAAAGCACACGTAACCGGGCCGAGCTTCGGATCGCGCTCTACAGCGGCAACCTGCTGGCCGAGCTGCGCCAGAACGCGATTGTGCCACAGCTTTTGTCGCGCGATCCTGCCTTGATCGAGGCGCTGACCCGATCTGATTATTCCCTGTCGACCCAGCGATTGATCTCTTTTGTAGAGGAGATCGGCGCGGCGTCCTTGATGCTTTATGATATCGATGGGCGCACGGTGGCAGCGACCGACCGCAACCGGTTGGGGGCTTCGCACCGGCAAGAGGCTTATTTTGTTGACGCGCTGCGATCGAATTCGACCGTGTTCAGCGTTATACCCCGCGATACCGGCGGCTATCGGTTCTTCTATTCGCGTCGTATTCAGGAAGGCGGCACCAACCTTGGGGTGATCGCGGCCGAGGTGGATCTGCAACGGTTTGAACGGGCCTGGGCCGGGATCTCGGATGCGGTGATCGTCACCGACAGCACGGGTGACATCATCATGGCGACCGAACCGCGCTGGCGCGGTCTGACGGAAAGCGAGGCTCTGTCGAACCAGACCCCGCAAAGCGCCATCGAGCGCGCGATCAAGGCCACCGCCGATTGGACCGCATTGCCTGCGGATGCTTATCTGCAGGGCGAGGCGGTGATGCGTCTGTCGTCGCGGATACCGTTTCGGGGCTGGCGGATCACGAGCTATACCACCTATGCCTCGGTCCGCGAGAAGGTGAACGGGGTGCTGGCGCTTGAGGTGATGGGCTTTGCGATCCTTCTGGCGCTGACGTTTTATGCTCTCAGCCGTCGGACGGCGGGGCGCGCGGCGCTGTTTCAGCGTGAATCCGCCGAGCTGCGCGCGCTGAACGCCGCCCTTCAGCGCGAGGTGGCGGAACGCAAACGGGTGCAGCAGACTTTGGCCGTGGCCGAGCAGACGTTGGAACAATCCAGCAAGCTCGCTGCCTTGGGCGAAATGTCCGCCGCCGTCAGCCACGAGCTGAACCAGCCGTTGGCCGCGATGAAAACCTATCTGGCGGGCGCGCGTCTGTTGATGCAGCGCAACCGGCTGGAGGAAGCGCTGGCGTCATTCGGGCGCATTGACGATCTGATCGAACGCATGGGGGCCATTACGCGGCAGCTGAAAAGCTATGCGCGCAAGGGCCAGCAGCAGTTTTCGCCCTTTGATATGGGGGAGGCGCTTGCCTCTGCCTTGTCAATGATGGAGCCGCAGCTACGTCAGCGTCAGGTGCAGATCAACCGGATCCTGCCCGCAGAGCCTGTTCAGGTGATGGGGGACCGCATGCGGATCGAACAAGTATTGGTCAATCTCTTGCGCAACGCATTGGATGCCACCAAATCGGAACGAAACCCGACGGTAGAGATTATACTATCAGCGGGTGAGACGGCGACGCTTACCGTGCGCGACAATGGCCCCGGGATCGAAGATCTCGATAGCCTGTTCGAGCCGTTTTACACGACCAAGCAGCCCGGCGATGGTGTCGGGCTGGGGCTTGCGATCTCGTCGGGTATTGTATCCGATCTGGGGGGCAGGCTGACAGCCCGCAACGGCCAACATGGCGGTGCGGTTTTTGAAATGCAGCTGCCCATTATGGACAGCACAGAGAAGACACAGGCGGCAGAGTAAACCAATGGCTCAGGCAATGAAAATCGCGATCGTTGATGATGAACAAGACATGCGTCAGTCGATCAGCCAGTGGCTGGCGCTTTCGGGCTATGACACAGAGACGTTCGGCAGCGCCGAGGACGCGTTGAAAACACTGGGGCCGGATTACCCCGGTATCGTGATCTCCGACATCAAGATGCCCGGCATGGGCGGGATGCAGTTCCTGAAAAAGCTGATGGGCACTGACAGCGCGCTGCCCGTGATCATGATCACGGGCCACGGCGATGTGCCCATGGCGGTCGAGGCGATGCGCGTCGGCGCGTTCGACTTCCTTGAAAAGCCCTTTAACCCCGACCGGATGAGCGAACTGGCCAAGAAGGCCACCAACGCGCGCCGTCTGGTCATGGACAACCGCGCCTTGCGTCGGGAGCTGTCTGACGGCAGCCAGTTGATGAAAAAGCTCATCGGCGGCTCACCTGTGATGGAGCGGCTGCGCGAGGATATTCTGGATCTTGGTCAAGCCGACGGTCACGTGCTGATCGATGGTGAAACCGGTACGGGCAAGACATTGGTGGCGCATGCGCTGCATGCTGTGGGATCGCGCGCGGGCAAGAAGTTCGTGCTGGTCAGCTGCGGCGCGCTAGAGGAAGACGCATTGAGCAAGCGTTTGTTTGGTCCGATGATGCCTGAAGACGCCCAGCTTCCCGCGATCGAGGAGGCCCGCGGCGGTACCTTGGTGCTGGAAGGTGTTGAATCGCTCAGCGAGACGCTGCAAGCCCGTCTTCTGAGTGCGATCAACGACCAAGGCACGCCTGCGGAAACGCGGATCGTTGCAATTTCGAACCTGCAAGAAGCGGGGCGCACCTCCGAAGATGCGCTGCGTTCTGACCTATTCTATCGTCTGGCCGCCCTGCGCATCACCGTGCCGCCGCTGCGCCAACGGGGCGAGGATATTCTGACGTTGTTCACACGTTTGTCCGAAGAATTCGCGGATGAATATGGCTGCGAGACTCCGCAGGTTTCCGCGCAAGAGGCCGCGCAACTGTTGCAAGCGCCCTGGCCCGGGAACGTGCGCCAATTGATCAATGTGGCTGAACGTGCCGTGTTGCAGTCGCGTCGCGGGTCCGGTTCTATCGCATCGCTGCTGATGTCGGACCACGAAGAGATGCAGCCGGTGATGACCACCGACGGCAAGCCGTTGAAAGAATATGTAGAAGCCTTCGAGCGTATGCTGATCGACAATACCATGCGCCGGCACAAAGGGTCTATCGCCAGTGTGATGGAGGAGTTGTGCCTGCCGCGCCGGACGCTGAACGAGAAGATGGCGAAATACGGTTTGCAGCGCTCGGATTACCTCTGAGCGCCGCATTTTGCAGACAGGCTCAGCCGAGCCGCGTCTCGATCAGCTCGCGTGCTGCACCGGTCTCATCGGTGTAGCAGGTCCACGACGGGCCGCCGGGTATATCGACAATATACTGGCCAGTCTCGACGATAGGGATGGTCGTGTTGAGCGTACCGCCCGATTTGCCGGTGTGTTTTTCCACGGCACGGATGCAACTGCGCTTGGACGGGCCCTCGGGGTCGCTGCCACCGGTCGTGCTCATGTCTTCGCAGGCGGCAAGCGCCAGAAACGGCAGGCACAGGGCTGCGCGCAGGGAAATATGCATTCGTATCATCCTTATCTGTCTTATTTTTGTGCATCCCGTCACAGGGCTGCGGCACGGGCATAAACCCGCCGGCAAAGCTTTTCCCATAGCACCGACGCTTGTCAAGCAAGGCGGCGGGGGGCGTGATACCGCTATCGGCCCCCGTATCTGTAAAGCCGCTAAACGCGATTTCCCATTGTCATTTGGTGCCTTCTGCCGTTAATTGTAGATAGGGCTGTTTGCCTCTTTGGATGGCAAACCAGACCCCAGACAGTTTCGATGCCTCGGTTCCCCGGCATGTGGTGACCAGGCAGACCGATTAGGCCCTTAAAAAAGGCTCAAGAACCGCTGACGATTGCGCCGTGCCTTTGGCCGGACAACCGCAGTAAATTAATGGATATGGGGGCGCGGTACGCACCACCCATGTCGGAGAAGAACCGCGATGACGCGCGCAGACGCCAAGAGCAGACAGACAGGCGGCCTTTTGGGCCCTGTTTTAGCCGCGTCACCCATCGCCCTGACAAGACATACCCTGCCTCGCAGCGCCCCACCGGGGCTGCTGTTTGCGCAGCTGTGCAAAATGGATTTATGCCTAAGAAAATGCTTATCGATGCCACCCACGCTGAGGAAACTCGCGTTGTTGTGGTTGATGGAAACAAGGTCGAAGAATTTGACTTTGAATCAGAGAATAAACGCCAGCTAGCTGGCAATATCTACCTCGCGAAAGTCACGCGGGTCGAACCTTCGTTGCAGGCCGCGTTTGTGGATTATGGCGGCAACCGTCATGGTTTCCTCGCCTTTTCGGAAATTCACCCCGACTACTACCAGATCCCCGTCGCTGACCGTCTGGCGCTGATGGAGGAAGAGCGTGCCTATGCCGAAGCGCAGGCCGCCAAGGAAGACGAAGACGAAAAGCCCAAACGCCGGACACGCTCGCGCAGCCGCAGCAAGTCCAAGGCCGAAGACACCGTGTCCGATGACGCGACGGTCAGCAAAGACGCGGATGCGACCGACAGCGACCAGATCAACGGCATGCAGACCGTCGATCTGGACGATGAAGAAGGCTCCTCTCCGATGGAGCGGGTTGCCGAAACGCCTGTCGAAGAGCCAGACGGCGATGATAGCAAGGCAGAGGGTGACACGCCCAAGGCCGCCAATGCAGATGCGAAAGACGCCGCGAAACCTGATGCCGATGATCAGGACGACAGCGACGACGCGGATGACAGCGACGATAGCCCCAAGGCTAAAGATGCGTCCTCCAAGGATGACAGCATCGAATCCGTGGCGGATGACGATGACCACGACGATCTGCGCACCGCGCGCAAGCCGCGGCCCAAGCGCTATAAAATCCAGGAAGTCGTCAAGGTGCGTCAGATCCTGCTGGTGCAGGTCGTTAAAGAGGAACGTGGCAACAAGGGTGCCGCGCTGACAACCTATCTGTCGCTGGCCGGCCGCTATTGTGTGCTCATGCCCAACACCGCGCGTGGGGGCGGCATCAGCCGCAAGATCACCAATGCCGCGGACCGTAAGAAGCTGAAAGAGATCGCAAACGAAATTCAGGTGCCAAAAGGTGCCGGTCTGATCGTGCGCACCGCCGGTGCACAACGCACCAAGGCCGAAATCAAGCGCGACTACGAATACCTGCAACGCCTGTGGGAACAGATCCGCGAGCTGACGCTGAAATCCATCGCGCCTGCCAAGATCTATGAAGAAGGCGACCTGATCAAACGCTCGATCCGCGACCTTTATAACCGCGAGATTGACGAGGTGTTTGTCGAAGGTGAACGCGGTTACCGCATCGCCAAGGACTTCATGAAGATGATCATGCCGTCCCACGCCAAGAACGTGAAGCTCTATAGCGAAACACTGCCCTTGTTCGCGCGCTATCAGGTCGAAAGCTACCTCTCGGGCATGTTCAACCCCACGGTGCAGCTGCCTTCGGGTGGCTATATCGTGATCGGTGTCACCGAAGCGCTAGTTGCGATCGACGTGAACTCGGGCCGGGCCACCAAGGAAGGCTCCATCGAACAGACCGCGACCAAGACCAATCTGGAAGCCGCCGCCGAAGTCGCCCGCCAGCTGCGTCTGCGCGATCTGGCCGGTCTGATCGTCATCGACTTTATCGACATGGACGAGCGTCGCAATAACGCCGCCGTTGAAAAGCTGATGAAGGAAAAGCTGAAAACCGACCGTGCGCGTATTCAGGTGGGCCGTATTTCCGGCTTTGGCCTGATGGAAATGTCGCGCCAGCGTTTGCGTCCCGGCATGATCGAGGCGACGACACAGCCGTGCCACGCCTGCCACGGCACCGGCCTGATCCGGTCGGACGACAACCTTGCGCTGTCGATCCTGCGCCAGATCGAGGAAGAGGGCACCCGCAAACGGTCGCGCGAGGTATTGATCACCGCGCCCGTCGGCATCGCTAACTTCCTGATGAACCAGAAGCGCGAACATATTGCCCATATCGAAGGCCGCTATGGCATGGCCGTGCGCATCGAAGGCGACCCCGCTTTGGTCAGCCCCGATTTCTCGCTTGAAAAGTTCAAGACCGCGACACGCGTTGTCACGCCGATCGAACATGTGGTGTCGGTTGATACCTCCATCATGGACGAGGTCGACGATCTGGATGTCGATGCGGAAGCAGATGCGGACAATGCTGACAATGAACCTACCGGCAACGGCAATGGCGGGCAGAACCAGCACAATGGCTCTGACGATGACAATGATGGCGAAGGGAAACCCAAGCGTCGTCGTCGTCGCCGGCGGCGTCGGGGTGGCAAATCCAACGGGGATGATGCTGCCAACGGTGAAAACAACGGCGATAGCAACACCAACAGTGACAACGGCGATAGCGACGCGCCCGCGCAAACCGAGGCGGATACTGCTGGTGCCAAGGATGACGCGAAAACGGATGCGACTGCAGACGCCGCTTCTGATGACGCGAAACCGCAGGACAAACCCAAGCGCACCCGTAGCCGGACCCGCAAACCCAAGGCAGATGCCGCGGCAGAAGCGACCGTAGACGCGGACGCCAAGACCTCCGAGGACGCGAAACCTGCGGAGACGGCCCCTGCCGACGCGGACGCCGCCGAAGACGCGCCCAAGTCAAAACCCAAGCGGACCCGCACGCGCAAGCCCAAGGCCGCGCCGGTTGAGGCTGTCGAAGAGACACCCAAGTCCGAGGAAACACCTGCGCCAAAAGAGCAGCCAACCCCCGAGCCCAAGCCCGAGCCAGAGGTGACACCAGACGCGCCGACGCCCGAGCCCGCAAAGGAGCCGACGCCGATCCCTACGCCGGAACCCACGCCCGCGCAGCCGTCCCAGCCCGCCGAGGTGGAGCAAACACCGGCACCGACCGAGGTGCCCGATAGCACCCCGACGGAAATGCCGCCCGCGCAGGAAATCCAGCCGGAGCCACCGGTCACCGAAGTACCGCAGCCCGAGGCGACCCCGCAGGCGGAGCCTGAAAAACCCGCCAAGCCCAAGCGGCGCGGCTGGTGGTCCTTGGGCGGCTAAGCAGCGCCCCTGCGCCGACATATGGAAACGAAAAAAGGCAGACCTTCGCGTCTGCCTTTTTTATCTGCGGTATCCGCGGCACGTGGGGCGGCGGGACCGTTACTTTTTGCGGATCACATAGGCCTGCGGCGTTTCGTCCATCGCGGCGCTTTCAAGGCTGTGACCGGCCTCGGCACAGAAATGCGGGATGTCGATGATCGCGGCGGGATCATCCGCATGCACGGTCAGAAGATCGCCAGAGGCCAATGATTGCAGGCGTTTACGGGCTTTGAGCACGGGCAGGGGGCACAAAAGCCCCGTCGCGTCGAGAAAGTTTTTATCTGTCATGATCCTCAGATAAGCCACATGTTTCAACGCGTCCACAACCTTGTGACGGGGATCACGCGCAACAGCAGGTGACGCGCCGGACAAAGCAGATTATGGCTGATGTCATGTTTGGATTTGACCTGATCGACGCGGGACTACTGCCCGCCATACTCATCGCGCTGACCGCCGGGATCATCAGCTTCCTGAGCCCCTGCGTCCTGCCCATCGTCCCCCCGTACCTCGCCTATATGAGCGGGGTAACCCTGAACGACATGTCATCGGTCGCCGCCGCGCGCCGCAAGGCTGTCATCGCGGCGCTGTTCTTTGTTATGGGGCTTAGTACGGTGTTTCTGATTCTGGGGTTCACGGCCTCGGTCTTCGGGGCGTTCTTCCTGCAAAATCAGGTGCTCTTCGCGCGGCTATCGGGCATTGTGGTGATCATCTTTGGCCTGCATTTTCTGGGCGTCTTCCGCATTCCTTTTCTGGATCAAGAAGCGCGTCTGGATGCGGGCGACAAGGGCGGCACGTCCTTTGGGGCCTATATCCTTGGGCTGGCCTTCGCCTTTGGCTGGACACCCTGCATCGGGCCGCAGCTTGGCGCGATCCTGTCGCTCGCAGCGTCCGAAGCCTCGGTCACGCGCGGCACGCTTTTGCTGGGGGTCTATGCGGCGGGCTTGGGTATTCCCTTCTTGCTGGCGGCGATGTTCATCACCCGCGCCACCCACGTCATGAACCGGATCAAGCCCTATATGAAGCTGATCGAACGCGGCATGGGGATCTTGCTGGTGGTCGTCGGTCTGGCGCTGCTGACGGGGGCGTTTACGACCTTCTCTTTCTGGTTGCTGGAAACATTTCCTGCATTGGGTTCCTTGGGTTAGGCGCCTTACTCTTGCCGGAAAACCTGTTTAAGCTCCGGCGAAATACAGGGTGAACGATGGCCGAGAACATAGAGCAGACAGTCAGGACGCGACGGGTTTTCTATATCCCGGGCTATGACCCCATTCATCCGCGCCGCTACCGCGAGCTTTACCGCAAGGAAGGCAGCGCACAGGCGCGGATCTCGGACTATCAGATCGCGCTGTCGCCCAAGAAGGGCGGCGGGAACTACGGCTGGAACGTCGCCGCGCATATCGATGGCGTTGATGTAGAGGCTCAGGTCGACGTGCTCGTCTGGTCCGACATCGTCCGCATCTCCATGAGCAATTCGATCCTCGCAACCTATGGGCAGTTGGTGCAGACGGCTTGGGTCTATATCGCGTCGGGTGCGCTTTGGCGGTTGATGAAGCTGCGCAAGGGGCCAGTGATTGCGGCGCTTTATCCGGTGGGGATGTTGTTGCTGCAACTGTTGATCGCTGCCCTCGCGGGCAAGCTGCTTTACGCGGGGCTGACCTTCTTTGGCGGGCCTGCGTGGTTCAAGGGGATCGTCGCCGCCGCTGGCGTGGGGCTGGGCTGGCAGGTGCTGCGCTGGTTCAAGAAACACGACGGCAAGCTTTTCGCCTATTACTTGATGCATGATTACGCTTTCGGGGCAGCGACGCACGGGGCGAACCCGCCCGCGCTTGAAACGCGCATGACCGAATTCGGGGATGCCATCGCGCAGGCGCTGAGGTCTGATGTGGACGAGGTGCTGGTCGTGGGCCATTCATCGGGCGCGCATCTGGGGGTGTCGATCCTTGCCGATCTGATCCGGGCGGGCCGTGTCCCTGCTGACGGGCCTGCGCTGGCCTTTATGACCTTGGGGCAGGTGGTGCCGATGGTGTCCTTCCTGCGCGATGCCCACCGTCTGCGCGCCGATTTGCGCTTTCTGTCGCAATGCGAGGGTCTGACATGGGTCGATGTGACGGCCCCCGGCGACGGCTGTGCCTTTGCGCTTTGCGATCCGGTAGCGGTGTCGGGCGTTGCCCCCGAGGATAAACGCTGGCCGCTGGTGTTTTCCGCGGCCTTCACCCAATCGCTGACCCCCGCCCGCTGGAAAGAGCTGCGCTGGCGGTTTTTCCGGCTGCATTTCCAATACCTCTGCGCCTTTGATGCGCCCAAGGATTATGACTATTTCCAGATCACCGCCGGTCCGCATAGTTTGGCCGAACGCTACGCCGGACGGCCTGCATCCCGGTCGCGCATTGTCAAACCGGTGAATAAATTCACCTCTACCGCGCCATGACGCTTCCCCCCAAACCCGAGAGCCGCCCCGCGAAAGTGTCGCTTTGGCGCTATGCGCGGCTCTTCCGCCAGGACATCCTGTCGGCGCAGCCCGCACGCCTGTATCGGGCCTGGATGGCAGAGTTCAAGACGCCGTTCTTCCGCAGTTATCTGATCAACCAACCCGATCTGATCCAGACCGTGCTCAAAACGCGCCCCGACGATTATCCCAAGTCCGACCGGATCGGCGAAGGATTGCGCCCGCTGCTTGGCAATTCGGTCTTCCTGACCAACGGGGCGATATGGAAACGGCAGCGGCGCATCATCGACCCCGCGTTTGAAGGGGGCCGCTTGCGCGAAACCTTCCCCGCCATCTGGGACGCGGCAGAGGCAGCAGCGGCACGGCTTGCCCCTCACGATGGCGCGCCGCTAGAGGTGGAGGCGCAGACCAGCCACGCGGCGGCGGATGTGATCTTTCGCACGTTGTTTTCGATTCCCATCGAACACCACATGGCGCGCGAGGTCTTTGACGAATTCAAAACCTATCAGCGCAGCCAGCCGATCCTGAACATCGCGGCCTTTGTACCCTTGCCCCGCTGGCTGCCACGGCTGTTCCGCCGCGACACCAAACGCAGCGCAGCCAAGATCCGGCAGCTGATCACCGCGCTGACGGCCGAGCGGATGGAGACGATCAAGGCGGGCGCCGCACCAGACGATCTGGCGACCAAGATCATGACCACACCCGACCCCGAAGACGGCTCTACCTTTACCACCGATGAAATGGTCGATCAGGTCGCGATCTTCTTTCTTGCGGGCCACGAGACGAGCGCCTCGGCGCTGGCATGGGCGATGTATCTGGTGGCGACCCATCCCGACTGGCAGGACCGTCTGGCCGAAGAGGCGCAGGCGATCGACCAGTGCGATTTTGCGGTCATGGGCAAGCTCAAACAAAGCCGCGATGTCTTCCGCGAAGCGCTGCGGCTTTATCCCCCCGTGCCGATGATGGTGCGCGAAGCGAGCTGCCCCGCGACGTTCCGCGACCGGACCGTGGCGCGTGGGGCACAGGTGGTGATCAGCCCGTGGCATCTGCATCGTCACGAACGCCTGTGGGACAACCCCGACGGGTTTGATCCGGCGCGATGGCACAGCGAGAACGGCAAGAAATGCCAGCGCGAGGCCTATCTGCCGTTCAGCGCCGGTGCGCGGGTCTGCCCGGGGGCGGGCTTTGCCATGGTCGAAGGCCCGTTGATCCTGTCACGTATCTTACGCGATTACCGCATAGAGGTTGTCGGCGAAAAGCCACCTGTTCCCGTGGCGCATCTGACAGTTCGTTCAAAAGACGGCATTTTGCTGCGCTTTGTCCGGCGCTAACGATATATCATCGCGGGAATAGATGCGTTAAACGAACATTCGACGGAATCAATAAGGGCCAGGATCATCATGACCACGACAGACGCACAGCGCACACAAATGGAAACAGGGCAGGGGTTTGTGGCCGCATTGGACCAGTCGGGCGGATCGACCCCCAAGGCTCTGAGCCTTTATGGCGTTGAACCCTCTGATTACTCGGGCGATGCCGAGATGTTTCAAGCCATGCACGACATGCGCGCGCGGATCATTCTGGCCGATGATTTCACCTCTGACAAAGTTCTGGGCGCGATCCTGTTCGAACGCACGATGGACAACACGATTAACGGCAAACCTGTGGCCCAACTGCTTTGGGAGGATCGCGGCGTCGTGCCTTTCCTGAAGATCGACAAAGGTCTGGAAGACGAAGCAAACGGCGTGCAGCTGCTCAAACCCATGCCCGAGCTGGACGATCTGCTGAAACGCGCGAAAGCCGCCGGAATCTTTGGCACCAAGGAACGGTCGGTCATCCAATCCGCCAACGCCGAAGGGATCGCGTCGGTCGTGGCGCAGCAATTCGCCGTTGCTAAAACTGTCTGTGCCGCCGGTCTGGTCCCGATCATCGAGCCAGAGGTGAACATCCATTCCGAGAGCAAGGCGGAAGCTGAAGACATCCTGAAATCCGAGCTCGAGAAACACCTCGCCGCGCTGTCCGCGGAGGAACTGGTGATGCTCAAGGTGACCTTGCCAGAACGCGCGGGGCTTTATGACAGCCTTGCGGATCACCCCAATGTGCTGCGGGTCGTGGCGCTATCGGGCGGCTATTCCACCGAAGACGCCTGCGCGCGTTTGACGCAAAACCCCAAGATGATCGCCAGTTTCTCGCGTGCGCTGACCGAAGGGCTGAACGTCAAGATGTCGGATGCCGAGTTCAACACGGCACTGGGGCAGAACATCAGCAAGATCTACGACGCCTCTGTCGCCTAAATTGGAATTTTCCTAAATTCCGCGGGGGTTTTCTTGGGAAGAAAACCCCTAAACAATAATGCGGATCGGTTCCTGATTGCAAAAGATCACGAGCTGGCCCGCATTCTCTACAGCGTGATAACCGCGGCGTAGCAGTTCTTGCTCGAACGCGTGGCGGCCCACATATCTTTCGACATCCCTGACATTCCGCCGCACGACACACCCGCTGCGGGCAGCCTTCGAACTGAATAGGGCGAGCATCCAGCCCTCGGGCGACAATGGAGAATACTGTTGTTTGACCATGGGGGAAACTTACACCCGCGAAGGTAAACGTTCCTTTAATGCACGCAGCACATACACGCGGATCGCAGAGGCCAGCCCCGCTTCAACGCCGCGTTCTGCATCGATCTGCGCCACCAGCGCATTGATCGGCATGTCCATCTCTTGCGCAAGGTCGCGCAATTCCTGCCAGAATTCATCCTCCAGCGAGATCGACGTACGGTGACCCCGAAGGGTCACCGAATGTTTCACCGGTCGGGCGCTCATGTGTCGCGCTTATGGGCTTCCAGATTGCGCGAGATTTGCGCCAGACGGGCTTTCAAAACCTCTTTCTGGTCCTTGCTCTGGCCGAACTGTACCGCGTTTTCATCGGCACGGGCCTTGCGCGAGGCGCGGTTGCGCTCTTTCTTGACCTTGTTGAGGTTGATGGGGGCGCTCATTCTTTGGGTCCGATCATTTGCTCCGGCCGCACCACGCGGTCGAATGTTTCGGCATCGACAAAGCCCAAGGCGATTGCTTCTTCCTTGAGCGTCGTGCCGTTCTTGTGGGCCGTCTTCGCGACTTTGGTCGCGTTGTCATAGCCAATCGTGGGGGCCAGCGCTGTGACCAGCATCAGGCTTTCTTTCATCAACTTGTCGATACGTTCGACATTGGCCTGCGTGCCGACAACCATATTGTCCGTGAAGGCCGAGGCGCTGTCGCCCAAAAGCTGCATGGATTGCAGGACGTTATAGCTCATCATCGGGTTGTAGACGTTAAGTTCGAAATGCCCTTGCGAGCCGGCAAAGCCGACGGCGGCATCGTTACCCATGACATGGGCACAGACCATCGTCAGCGCTTCGGCCTGCGTCGGGTTCACCTTGCCCGGCATGATCGAAGACCCGGGCTCGTTCTCGGGCAGGATCAACTCGCCCAGACCTGAACGCGGGCCGGACCCCAGCAAGCGCATGTCATTGGCGATCTTGAACAGCGATCCCGCCACGGTTTTCAGCGCACCCGAGAACATGACCATCGCGTCATGGGCGGCCAGCGATTCAAACTTGTTCGGCGCGGTGACAAAGGGCAGGCCGGTGATCTCGGCCATATGCGCGGCCACGGCTTCGGCCCAGCCTTTTTTGGTGTTCAGACCGGTGCCAACGGCAGTACCGCCTTGGGCCAGTTCATAGATGTCGGGCAGGCAGGCGTTGACCCGTTCGATCCCCTTTTTCACCTGATGCGCATAGCCCGAGAATTCCTGACCCAAGGTCAGCGGTGTCGCATCCTGGGTATGGGTCCGGCCGATCTTGATGATGTCCTTGAACTCTTCGGACTTCGCGACCAAGGCATCGTGCAGTTTTTGCAGACCGGGCAGCAGTACATCGCGGGCCTGCATGCCGATGGCCACATGCATCGCGGTAGGGAAGGTATCGTTGGACGACTGTCCCATGTTGCAGTGGTCGTTGGGGTGGACCGGATCTTTCGACCCCATCTCGCCGCCCAGCATCTCGATCGCGCGGTTCGAGATCACCTCGTTCGCGTTCATGTTCGACTGGGTGCCGGAGCCGGTCTGCCAGACGACCAGCGGGAAGTTGTCGTCGAACTTACCCTCGATCACCTCGGTCGCGGCGGCGGTGATTGCATTGGCCAGCTTCTGGTCCAGATTGCCCTGGTTCAGGTTTTCCATCGCACAGGCTTTTTTCACGACGCCAAGGGCGCGGATGATCGGCACGGGCTGTTTTTCCCACCCGATGGGGAAGTTGATGATCGACCGCTGGGTCTGCGCGCCCCAGTATTTATCGGACGCCACTTCCAATGGGCCAAAGCTGTCGGTTTCTGTACGGGTATCGGCCATGAAAAGGCTCCTGATCTTGGGCTTATGTCTGATCAGGGTTTACCCCGCGGGCCGCAGCGGTGCAATGAGCCGATGGCGCTAACCTTGGCGACAAGGCGCGCTGACCGGTCGATTACTTGCGGAAGCTGTCCAGCGAGACAATTTCGGCGGCTTTGGGGGCTTCTTCCTCGACCTCAAGCTCGCTTTCGTCCTGCTGGGGCAGGTCTTCGTCCTCGTCCTGTTGGCCGGGTTCTTGCTGTTCGAACTTCAGGCCGAATTCCACCGACGGGTCCACAAAGGTGCGTATCGCGTCATAGGGGATATACATGGGTTCGGGCGCATCGCCAAAGTTCAACGTGACCGAGAATCCTTCCTCGGTGACCTCAAGCTTGTCGTACCAATGCTGCATGACGACGGTCATCTCGCCGGGATAGCGGTCGGACAGCCAATCGGCCAGTTCCGCATCCGGATGAGAGGTGTCGAACGTGATAAAGAAGTGATGGTTGCCGGGCAGTCCATTGGCTGCAACGTCAAGTAATACCTGACGAATTAACCCGCGCATGGCATCGTGCATCAGATTGCCATACTCAATGCTTCGGCTCATTACTTCTCTCCGGCCTTGGTTGATGGCGATAGCATACGGCATTTCGCACCAGTGAAAAGGGGGCGCAAAAATTTATAGCAACAGGCGCCAGCAAAGGGCCAATGCAGCGCTTATCGTCATCGTCAGGACAAAGCCGAACCGCAGCCCCAGCATCAACACTCCCGCCACACCGGTCAGCACAGCGGCCACGGGATCAAAGCTGCTCCAATCAGGGAGCGGCACTGCCAGATGCGCCATAGGCAGCACGCGTTCAAACATCACATGCAGCGCGAACCAGACCGATAGGTTGGCAATCACGCCGACGACGGCGGCGGTAATCGCGCGCAAGGCCCCCGCCAGCCGCGGCTGCGCCGAGATCGCCTCCAGATACGGGCCGGCAAGGAATATCCATAGAAAACAGGGCGTAAACGTCACCCAAAGCGCCAGAGCCCCGGCCGAGACCGCGCCCCATGGCCCCGATTGGGCAAAACCGGCCAGCAGGGCGACAAACTCCGTCACCAGAATAAGAGGGCCCGGCGTCGTCTCGGCCAGCCCCAGGGCGTCGATCATCTGTTCGGTGGTGATCCACCCGTGATCCTGCACCACGGTCTGCGCCATATAGGCCAGCACCGCATAGGCACCGCCAAAGGTCACCACCGCGAGTTTCGAGAAGAAGAGCCCGATCTTGAGCAGGAATTCATTCCCCACACCCCAGACAAACAGCAGCGGCGACGCCCATAGCGCGACCCAAAGCCCGATGACGCCGAAGGGGCGGGCAGGGCGGTGATGTAGCCCCTCACTCTCGACCACGCTGCCGTGCCCGGTGGCACCAAAAGCGCCCCAAAGGCCCGCACCCAGAATGATCAGCGGGAAGGGCAGGCCAAAGACGAACAGAGCTACAAAAGCCAGCGCAGCCAGCACCCAACCCGCGCGCCCGTGCAACGCCTTCCGTCCCAGATTGCGCAAGGCTTGAAAGACCACGACAATGACCGCCGCCTTGATCCCCATGAACGCGGCTTGAACCAAGGGAAGTTGGCCGAAATAGGCATAGCCAAAGGCCAGCGCCAGAATGACCGCAGCCCCGGGGAGCACAAACAATAGCCCCGCCAACAGCCCGCCAAGGGTGCCGCGCAGCCGCCATCCGGCATAGGTCGCCAACTGCATCGCCTCTGGCCCGGGCAATAACATGCACAAGGACAGAGCGCGCAAAAAACCGTCTTCCGAAAGCCAGCGATGACGCTCGACCAACTCTTTGTGCATCAGGGCGATCTGTGCCGCTGGCCCCCCAAAGGACAGCACCCCGATCCGCCCGAACACACGCGCCAGCAGGCCCCATTCCGGTACACTCATATCTCGCATATGCCTCTCACGATGCCCCGCGTCAGAGGTCGCAGTACCGGCCCCCGAGGTCAAGCGCCGGTGGGGCACCGATTGGCACTGCCCGCACATACGCGCGGCGGTTTTCAAAGGATGCAGATTGTCAGGTTAGTGGGCGGGTTGCTATTACGCCAAACTATCGAAATCGTTGAACTCTTTGAACGGCACGTCCAGCATCCAAGGGAACCTTGATTTAAAGTCCTCGTCGTCGCGCCAATTCTCGACCTCTTTCCATCTTTCACCGACGCTGACACGCGAGTCGTTCACGTCGCTCAACGTGCGGATATACATGAGTTTCCGAGTGTCGCTGGTGTAGCCGAACCGTTTCGGTGCATCCATATGGCCGATGCCGAATATGTTTTTATGGTCTTTCCTGCCAACCATCGTCAGACCCAAATTAATGAATTTGAAGCGATGTGCCCATAACTGAACCTCGTCGTCACGCAGGCCCAATGCGTAGCCCTTTGGAAAGGTGTAAAAATGGGGCGTGCCCTCCGCTTCGAGCGGCTCGGCTTGCGCTAGATGCGCTCTGAGCGTTGCGATGAAATCCGAAGATAGCCCGTCATCATCATCAAGGACGACTTGCGCTACCGGATCGCTCCCTGCGAATTTTGCGATTGCGTGGCGCTGAAACTTCCTCGCCGGGCCCTGCGGCGCGAATTGTATCGTGAACTTACCAGCCCCTAAACGGTCTTTACACATATCGGTCAGCTCTGATTTTGCCCAATCGGGCATCTGATCGCTGGAAAGGATGAAATGGTGAAAGTTATCGTCCGTTTGCGACGCGAGGCTCGCCAATGCGATATTGTTGAACAGCCATAGCCGCCTCAACAGCCTGTTTTTATCGAACAGCATCGCCGCATCTTTGGAAAAGTCGCTTTGCCATCCTGACGCCCCTAGAAACGAGAACCGAGTTGAGACGAGGATTTCAGTCGATTGGGACATTGAGCGGCTTCTCTGCTTTGTAGGCGGTTAATGTATCTTATTAAAAATTATGGACTTTTTGACCGCAAGTCAAACAAACCCGAAGTGCGCGTTGAAAGTCAGGGTTCAAGGGGCTTGGGTGTTCTGCCCTTTATTCTGAAGCGGACGAAGTGCTTATGCAAGCTGCCCTTCGATTGCAGCACAGGCGATGACCCGCCTGAACATAAGCAGGTGAAAACTGCATATCATGCGCTTGAAGGTGGGAATTTAAGGGGGGGGGGTAAGTGCAGGTTTCTGTTGCCAGGTACCTGCGAACCCCGCCTTAGGTCGCTAAACGTAAGGACTTAAGTTTCAATAGTTCCGGTCGCTTACGCGGCCATCGCCATTGGAGCACGATTGTCATTTGCAATTGTACATTTTACGCCGATAACGGTGGCAGTCAGCCGAGATAAAGCAACATCTTTAGACGTTCGTCGATCCTATTTCGACCCCATGATCCGCAAATGACGGATGTTTGGTGGAGTCGCCGGGTACCGCCCCCGGGTCCGAACCGCTTATTACATGCGCGTTTATACCCATAGTCCCGAAGGACACCCCAGATATAAGGGGCGTGATTTGCTTTGCAAGGGGAAAGCTTTGAAAACGAAAGCTGACCCGCGGCTACCGGGCCGCGTCACTCTGTTTGCTGCGGCGGGCAAAGACCGTGCGGGCGAGGGCCTGGGTCTCTTCCTCAAGCAGGGTCAGCCCTTGGGCGGCGGCACCGGCGTCGCGGGCGGCGATGGCGGTGGCGATGTCACGATGGCGCGCGACGATGGCGTCGCGGGACCATGCGGTGAAGGTGATCATGTTCATCAGCGGCTGCATCGCTTCGACCGCACCGGCGAGTTGATAGGACAGCACCGGATTGCACGCCCCATCGACCAGCGCGCGGTGAAACGCGACATCAGCCGCGCAAAAGCCCGCGTCCGACAGATCGGGGGCAGATTGCGCGGCAAGCGCGTTTTGCATCGCGTCCAGATGATGATTCTGCCTGCGTGCCGCCGATAGGGGGGCGCAGGCGCGCTCTAGCGCGAAGCGGGCCTCGCAAGCGGTTTCGAAGCTCACGTCGTTCATCGACAAAAGCAGGGTAGAGGTGGTGATCTGCTGCGCTTGGGCGGCTTCAAAGCTGATGCGATTGACGAAAGCGCCGCCCGTTGCCCCCCGTTGCGTGCGGATCAACGATTGTGCCGCCAACCGCTTGAGCGCCTCGCGCACCGTCGCGCGCGAGACGTTGAACTGCGCCGACAGCTCCGCCTCGGAGGGGAGGCGTTCGTCCACGATCAGCACACCCTTGATGATGGCATCACGGATGTTCGCGGCAATATGGCTGGACAGATCAGAGGCGGTTTCTGGCGTGGAATTCATATGTCTTACATTTATGGTTTGGAAAAACTTTAATTGTCTGACATTAATTTTGCAAGATGTGAGTCGGCGGGCACCCCCACTGGCGCGCAGCTTGAACCCATGGAACCGAGGGGCCAGCCCCTCGGGCTCCCCGGAGTTTACTGGCAAAATGAAGCGGGCCCTGAACAGCGGTCCGAGACAGGAGAAATGATGTTTGATGCGTTGATGGTGAATAAGGATGAGGAATCCGGCAAGACCCATGCCGAGGTTACCCAGATCGACCTTGACCGTTTGCCCGAGGGGGATGTGACCATTGCTGTCGAATATTCGACCGTGAACTACAAAGACGGGCTGTGCATCGGACCGGGCGGCGGCTTGGTGCGCAAGTATCCCCATATTCCCGGTATTGATTTCGCAGGCACCGTGGAGGCATCGGACGATGATCGTTACAAACCCGGCGATAAGGTCGTGCTGACCGGCTGGCGTGTGGGCGAGGCCCATTGGGGCGGCTATGCGCAAAAGGCGCGTGTGAAGGCAGACTGGCTGGTGCCGCTGCCCGAGGGGCTGGATACCCGCCAAGCCATGGCCGTGGGCACGGCGGGCTTTACCGCGATGCTGTCTGTCATGGCGCTGGAGGATCACGGGCTGGTGCCGGGCAACGGGCCGGTACTGGTGACGGGTGCCGCCGGTGGCGTGGGGTCGGTCGCGGTCGCCATCCTTGCTGCATTGGGTCACGAGGTCGCCGGTGTGACGGGCCGCCCGGATACGGCGGATTATCTAAAATCGCTCGGTGCCACGCAGATCGTCGCACGGGAAGAGTTGAATGAAACCGTTAAACGTCCGCTGGAATCCGAAACCTGGGCCGGTTGCATTGATGCCGTGGGCGGCGAGATGCTGGCGCGGGTCTTGGGGCAGATGAAATACGGCGGTTCGGTCGCAGCTGTTGGGCTTGCGGGCGGGGCAGGGTTGCCGGCCACGGTGATCCCCTTCCTGCTGCGCGGTGTGAACCTGCTGGGGATCGATTCCGTCATGCAACCCTATGACAACCGTCTGCGCGCATGGCAGCGGATCGGGAAAGACCTGCCACTGTCCAAGCTTGAGGATATGGTCGTGCCTGCAACGCTGAGCGATCTGCCCAAGCTGGGGGCAGACATCCTGAACGGTCAGGTGCGGGGCCGTGTTGTGGTTGATGTGAACGGCTAAACCACCGGCGCTACGGCTACGATTTGTCTGGCGGCGGCCCCTTGGGGTCGCCGTTTGGCGTATTTAGGGACTGGTACGGCCTTGACCTTGCGGGGTCAGCACTAGCTTTGCATCACCTTAACGCAAAGTGTGACATGTCCGACAAAAGCCCCATCCTTCTTTGGTATCGCCGCGATCTGCGGCTTAGCGATCATCCGGCCCTATCTGCCGCTGCAAACGCGGGGCGGCCCGTGATACCCGTCTTTATCAAGGACAAGAGTGTCGACGCCCTTGGCGCGGCACCGAAATGGCGTCTTGGTTTGGGGATCGGGGCGCTGGCGGACAGTCTTGAGGGGGTGTCGAGCAGGCTGATCTTGCGTGAAGGCGATGCGCTTGAGGTATTACAGGCTCTGATCAAGGAGACGGGCGCGGGCACCGTCTATTGGTCGCGGCTTTATGATCCGGACAGCGTGCAGCGCGACAGCAAGATCAAAGAGATCCTGTGCAACGACGGGATAGAGGCGAAATCCTTTGGGGGGCACGTTATGTTCGAACCCTGGACGGTCGAGACCAAGGCGGGCGACTGCTATAAGGTCTACACGCCGTTCTGGAACAACGTCAAATCCCGCGATGTTGAGCCCCCGCTGGCCGCACCTTCGGACCTGCTCGCGCCGGAAAGCTGGCCCGACAGTGATGCGCTGGACGGGTGGGGCTTGGGGGCTGCGATGGACCGTGGTGCCGATGTGGTGCGCCCGTTTGTCTGTCTGGGCGAAAAAGCCGCGCAGTCGCGGCTGGGGGCCTTCATGGCGCATGGGGTAGCCGACTATAAGCAGACCCGCGACATTCCCGGCACCGATGGCACGTCGAACCTGTCGGAGAACCTGTCGCTGGGTGAGATCAGCCCGCATCAATGCTGGCACGCCGCACAGCGCGCCTTGCACGACGGCAAACAGGGGGCGGAGACCTTTCTGAAAGAGCTGGTGTGGCGCGAGTTTGCCTATCACTTGATGCATCACACGCCACGGATGCTAACCGATAACTGGCGCGAGGAATGGGATGCCTTCCCCTGGAACGAGGATGAACGCCGTGCCGAGGTGAAGGCCTGGAAGCAGGGGCGCACGGGCGAACCCTTTGTCGATGCCGCCATGCGCGAGCTCTATGTCACCGGCCGCATGCATAACCGGGGCCGCATGATCGTCGCGAGCTATCTGACGAAACATCTGATGTGTCACTGGCACATCGGGCAGAAGTGGTTTGAACATTGCCTAATCGACTGGGACCCCGCGAGCAATGCGATGGGGTGGCAATGGGCGGCGGGGTCGGGGCCGGATGCGTCTCCGTATTTCCGCGTGTTTAACCCCGAGACACAGCTGGATAAATTTGATAAGAATAGAGACTACGCCAGTCGCTGGATCGCCGAGGGGTGCGCCAATCCGCATAAGGACGCACTTGCATTCTTTGATGCGATCCCGCGCAGTTGGCCCTTGTCGGCGGATGATGACTATCCCGAAAAGATCATCGCGCTGGACGAAGGGCGCGAACGGGCCCTTGAAACCTATAAGGGGCGAAACTTTTAACCTTTATGAAACGTGGATCTCCCACGTAACACCCATAAACCAATAAGATACGCGTCCAAGCGCATACAGGAGAGCGAATGATTTTGACCAGCACCGAGGGGCAGACTGCCCTTCCACGATATTTCTCGCGTGTTTTTGCGATGGCGCAGGAAATGCAAAACGGGCAGGTCGACTTTGTTTTGCCCGACGGGCGGTGCTTTCGCGCAACCGGAAAGAACCCGCTGCCCGTTGCGGAAATCCGTATCCATAACAATGACTTGTTTGCGCGTCTTATCAGGGAGGGTGATCTTGGTTTCAGCGATGCCTACCTTGACGAATGGTGGAGCACACCGGATCTGCAGGCCTTTATGGACGTGGCCCATGCGAATGAGGATATCTACAATTCATTCCCCGGCATGGGGTTGATCCGCAAATTTGAATCCCTGCGCTTCTGGTTGCAGCGCAACAGCAAGAAGCAAGCGCGTAAGAACATCAGCTATCACTATGATTTGGGGAATGATTTCTACAAATTGTGGCTTGATGACACGATGACCTATTCAAGCGCGCTTTTCGAGGACGGCTTTCAACAATCGCTAGAGGCGGCGCAGACTGCGAAATATGCCTCTATGGTGGATCAAATGGGGGTCTCGGCTGGGGACCATGTGCTGGAAATCGGCTGCGGCTGGGGCGGTTTCGCTGAATATGCAGCGAAGGAACGTGGGCTCAAGGTGACGTGCCTCACGATCAGCAAAGAGCAGTTTAACTACGCCAAAGAACGTATTGAAAACGCGGGCTTGGCAGATGTCGTTCAATTCAAACTTCAAGATTACCGTGACGAGCGTGGCACCTACGATGGCATTGCCAGCATCGAGATGTTCGAAGCCGTTGGGGAACAGTATTGGCCGTCGTATTTCAATACGTTGCACGACTGTCTTAAACCTGGATGTCAAGCGACCTTGCAAATCATCACCGTGCCGGATCGTCGCTGGAAGGTTTACAAGCGAGGCGTTGATTTCATTCAGAAATATATCTTTCCGGGGGGTATGCTGCCAAGCCCTACGGTGTTGAAGCAACAGGTTGAGAATGCCGGACTAGCCGTTGAAAAGTCTATCGAATTTGGAAAAAGCTACGATGTCACGCTGCGCCGCTGGCATACGACCTTTAATGAGAAGTGGGAAGAGATCGCGCGCATGGGCTTTGACGAACGCTTCAAGCGGATGTGGGATTTCTACCTCACCTCTTGCGCGTCTACCTTTGACAGCGGCAATTGCGATGTGACACAGATTACCGTGAAGCGTCCGGCCTGAGGGCGCATTGCTTGTAGTCTAAGGAAATCCCGATGCCGACCGCTGCCCGCCTGACAGCCGCTTTTTGCCTGGCGCTGATGGGCTTTGCCCTTTCGCGCATGATCATGCCCCTGATGCCTGAATCCACCCAGTTCGGGTATTTCATTCCCACCAATATTGCCCTCGGGCTCGCGGTCGGGTGGCGGGTCATGGGGGCACGTGCGGGCGGTGGCGTTTCCGAAGGGATCACCATCGGGCTGACCGGTGCCGTGGTTCTGGTGTTCTGGGGGCTGTTCATCCAGGCAGGCCGCGAGATGATCGAGAACGCGATGATGCACCGCTATGGCGGTGTCGGAGAGGCGCTGGTGGGCATGATCGGTATCGGTGCCGAATACTTCCTGATTATGGCGACAGTGCCGATCATCGCGGTCGTGTTGATTGGCGGTGCCGTCAGTGGCGTGATCACAAACCTTATCGACAGCAAGTTCCCTTAAGCCGATGACAGATCTTTTCCTCTATGGGTCGTTGCGGCATGTGCCCCTGCTTGAAATTGTGATGGGGCGCGCGGCGGACCGGCTTGACATCTCGCCGGACCGTTTGCCAGATCACATCGCCTTGTCCGTGGTCGAGGGGCCGTTCCCCTGCATCGTGGCGGCACCGGGCCAATCCGCCGAAGGGGTGTTGCTGCGCGGGCTGGGGCAGAACGATCTGGACCGGTTGAATTTCTACGAGGGCAGCTTTGCCTACGACCTGCAGGAAATCACGTTGGAAAGCGGCGCAAAGGCTTTGGGCTATTTCGCGCGGCCCGATCAATGGACGACACGTGACCCGTGGTCGCTGACGCAGTGGCAGGCAGACTGGGGTGCGCTCAGCTGCTTTGCCGCGCGCGAGGTGATGGACTATTTCGGCGTCTATACTGCCGACCGCGTGGCGCAGATGTTCCCGATGATCCGGTCACGGGCAGCGGCGCAGGTGAATGCGCTTCGGTCGAAACACGGGGCAGGGACGCTGGACGGCAAGGTCCGGATCGACCGGATTGACCGCGCCTATACCAATTATTTCGCGCTGAACGAATATCACCTCGCCCACGAGCGTTTCGACGGCACGATGACCGATGTGCTGGAGCGTGCGGTCTTCGTCGCAACCGATGCCGCGCTGGTGCTGCCCTATGATCCGGTGCGGGATCGGGTGATGCTGGTAGAGCAGCTGCGCATGGGGCCGGTGGCGCGGGGGGATCGCGCGCAGTGGCAGCTTGAACCCATCGCGGGCCGTGTTGATCCGGGCGAAAGCCCCGAAGACGCCGCGCACCGCGAGGCGCAGGAAGAAGCGGGTCTGACCCTGCGCAAGCTTGAAAAAATCGCGGAAGTCTATGCCTCCCCGGGGGATTCTACGGAATTTTTCTATATCTATCTGGGCCTTGCCGATTTGCCCGATGATAGCACCGGCGTGAACGGGCTTGAGGCCGAAAACGAGGATATCCGGTCCCATCTCATCGGCTTTGATGCGCTGATGACCATGGTGGACCAGCTTGAAGCTGCCAATGCGCCGCTGGTGATTGCCGCTTACTGGCTTGCGCGGCATCGGGAACGCTTGAGGTTGGAAGCGCCCGCCGCTACACCGGAGGTAACTTGATTTAGGAGCATCCCATGCACGTCGCATCTGATCTGGCGCAGGCCATTGGCAACACCCCTCTTATTCGTCTGCGCAAGGCGAGCGAGGAAACCGGCTGCGAGATATACGGCAAGGCAGAATTCATGAACCCCGGCCAGTCGGTCAAGGACCGTGCTGCGCTGTTCATCATTCAGGATGCCATCGTCAAGGGTGCGCTGAAACCCGGCGGCACGATTGTCGAAGGCACGGCAGGGAACACCGGTATCGGGCTGGCACTGGTCGGTGCATCGATGGGGTTCAAAACCGTGATCGTCATTCCTGAAACGCAAAGTCAGGAAAAGAAAGACATGCTGCGCCTTGCCGGGGCCGAGCTGGTGCAGGTGCCCGCGGCACCCTACCGCAACCCCAACAACTTTGTGCGCTACTCGGAACGGCTCGCGAATGAACTGGCGCGCACCACGAACGAAGGTGTGATCTGGGCCAACCAGTTCGACAACGTCGCCAACCGTCAGGCGCATATCGAAACCACCGGCCCCGAGATCTGGGAGCAGACCGGCGGCAAGGTTGACGGATTCTGCTGTGCGGTAGGATCTGGCGGCACGCTGGCCGGGATCGGCATGGCGTTGCAGCCCAAGGGCGTGAAGATCGCGATTGCCGACCCGGACGGGGCCGCGCTGCATAACTATTACACCAAGGGTGAACTGGTCGCTGAAGGCGGATCAATCGCTGAAGGTATCGGTCAGGTTCGCATCACCAAGAACCTCGAAGGGTTCACGCCCGATTTCAGCTACAACGTCTCGGACGCCGAGGCGCTTCCCTATGTCTTTGACCTGTTGCAACACGAAGGGCTTTGCCTTGGGGCGTCGTCGGGTGTGAACGTCGCCGGTGCGGTGCGTCTGGCCAAGGATATGGGGCCGGGGCATACAATCGTGACGATCCTGTGCGACTTTGGCACGCGCTATCAGTCGAAACTGTTCAACCCCGACTTCCTGCGCGAAAAGGATCTGCCCGTGCCCGCTTGGCTGGACCGCGCCCCACAATCCATTCCCGGCGTCTTCGAAGACCAATGATCGCGACGCTCAGGGGGCTTCTGGCCTGCGGTCTTCTGGCGCTTTGCCTGACGACCGCGGCTTTCGCGCAGACCGACGTCGAAGAAACGGCGGAGCAATGGGATAGTGTTGCGGTCAAGGCGGAACAATCGGTTGAAGAGGCCGACACACCGACTTCCGAACTCGACAGCCTGCGCGGGCGTATCGTCAACTACCGGTCCGAGTTCGAGGCCGCGCGCACGCTGAACGCTGAACGTATCGCCGCGCTGCGTGACCAGCTTGCCGCCTTGGGCACAGCGCCCGAGGGCGAAAATGCCGAACCCGAAGCGCCAGAGGTGGCCAAGACCCGCGCAGACATCAACCAGCAGCTGAACACCCTGCTGGCCCCCGTTCAGATCGCAGAGCGCGAGTTTCTGCGCGCAGACGGACTGGTGCGCGAGATCGACAAGATTATCCGCGAACGCCAGACCGAACGGCTGCTCCGCACCACGCCGTCGCCGCTGAACCCCGTCTATTGGGGGCCCGCGCTGGTCGAGATGCAGGATGCCTTTGCCGCTTTCTGGCAGGAAAGTGCTGAACAGGATACGGACAGCGCGCTGAACACGTTGGAAAACAACCTGCCGACCGTTTTCTTCGCAGGTATTGCCGGCTTGCTTTTGCTGTTCCGCGGCCGTGTCTGGGCGATGAAGATTGCGCATACCCTGCGCGTTCATCAGGCGCGCGGCATGGGGATCTGGCGCTTTGTCGTCTCCTTGTTGCGCATCCTGTTCCCGCTAGTGGGGCTCTACCTGCTGACAATCGCGGCACGGCAATCGGGTTTTCTGGGCACACGCGCGACACAGGTCGTTGAATTGCTGCCGCTGATTGGCCTGCTTATCTTCGGGTTCCGCTGGGTGTCCGAACGGGTCTTTGCCCGCGAAGAAGACGAAGCGCTTTTGCCGCTGTCTGCACAGCAACGTAAATCCGCACGGCTCTACGTGAACGCGATCACCTTCGTGATGATCCTGTCTATCGTGGCGCTGACGGTGCTTGAAATCGGCGACCCCAGCTTGGCGACACGCGCGGTGGTGCAATTCCCGCTGGCGGTGCTGACCAGTCTCGCGCTGTTCCAGATCGGTCGTATCCTGCGCAGCTACCGTGAACCCGAAGAGGATACGCCAAACGCGGATGGCATGACCAAAGCATCGTCCCATGCGCGGGTTGTACGCGGTGCCGGGCTGGGGGCTATTGCGGTCTCTGTGGTGGCACCGCTGCTGTATGCCTTTGGCTATCAAGATCTGTCGGATGCGATCCTGCGCCCTTATGTGACGACACTAGCCGTGCTGGGGCTGGTCATGGCGCTGCAGCGCTTTTCTGCGGATGTCTATGGCGCGATCACGGGGCAGGGCGTTGCCGCACGCGAAGCGCTGATGCCGCTGTTCTTCGGTCTGATTTTGCTGTTGTTGGCGATGCCCGTGCTTGCGCTGGTCTGGGGCGCACGGGTCGCGGACCTGACCGAGTTATGGGCCGCATTCTCGCGCGGGTTCACCATCGGGGAAAGCCAGATCTCGCCGTCGAACCTGCTGGCCTTCGCGGTGATCTTTGCGATCGGCTATCTGCTCACGCGGCTGCTGCAAGGGGCGCTGCGCAGCAATGTCCTGCCCAAGACCAAGATCGACATCGGCGGGCAGAACGCGCTGCTGTCGGGGCTGGGCTATGTTGGGATCTTTCTGGCCGCGCTGGCCGCGATCACGGGGGCGGGCATTGACCTTAGCTCGCTTGCCATCGTTGCCGGTGCGCTGTCGGTCGGTATCGGTTTCGGTCTGCAGAACATCGTCAGCAACTTCGTGTCGGGGATCATCCTGCTGATCGAACGCCCCATTTCCGAAGGCGACTGGATCGAGGTCGGTGGCAAGTCCGGCTATGTGCGCGATATTTCGGTACGGTCCACGCGGATCGAAACCTTTGACCGCACCGATGTGATTGTCCCGAACGCCGATCTTGTCAGCGGTACGGTGACCAACTTTACCCGTGGCAATACCGTGGGGCGGGTCATTATCTCGGTCGGGGTGGCCTATGGCACCGATACCCGCCGCGTCGAAGCGATCTTGCGCGAGATCGCAGAGGACCAGCCGCTGGTGCTTGCGAACCCCGCGCCGAATGTGCTGCTGGTGCGTTTCGGGGCCGACGCGCTGGAGTTCGAGATCCGTGCCTTCCTGCGGGACGTGAATTGGATGATGTCGGTCAAAAGCGATATCAACCACGCCATCGTCGAACGCTTTGCCGCCGAAAACATCGAGGTGCCCTTTCCCCAGCGGGACGTATGGCTGCGCACCCGCGCGGGCGAAAAACCCTCTAAGCCGGATGGAGAGGACAGTTGAACGAGCCGATCTACCTCACCGACGCCTATGCCCGCGACAGCGCCGCCAAAGTCATCGCCATCACCGACGAGGGCGGGATCGTGCTGGACCGGACGGTGTTCTATCCCACGGGCGGCGGGCAACCGGGGGACAGCGGTTGGCTGAACTGGGACAAGCAGCGCATGCCGATCGCGACAACGGTCAAGGGGCTGGACGGGTCCATCATTCTGGTTCCGGCCGAGCCCGAGGAAATCCCCCTGCCGGGCACCCATGTCACGCAGAAGCTGGATTGGGACCGCCGGCACCGGCATATGCGGGTGCACAGCCTGCTGCATCTGTTGTCCGTGGTCGTGCCGTTCCCCGTGGTGGGAGGGCAAATCTCGGCCACGCATGGGCGGCTCGACTTTGACCTTGCCGATGCGCCAGAGGATCGCGACGGCATCGAGGACGCGTTGGCGTCCTATATCGCGCAGGATTTGCCGATTACGGATCACAGGATCACCCAAGAGGAACTGCAAGCCGCGCCTGAGCTGGTCAAGACGTTATCCGTCGCACCGCCGGTCACGGCGGCCAACGTGCGTCTGGTGCAAATCGGAGAGGGTGACGCATGGATCGACCTGCAGCCTTGCGGTGGCACCCATGTTGCCCGCACCGGAGAGATTGGCGCGGTACGCCTTGGCAAGATTGAGAAAAAGGGGCGCGGCACCCGCCGGATCTATGTCCATCTCGACAGCTGAACGGCGCATTGAAATCTTGTTGAATTTCGCGCGTTTTACCCCTTGCACCCCGCCTGCAGGTCACGTTAAACACCCCCTCAATGGACAGGTGGCCGAGTGGTCGAAGGCGCACGCCTGGAAAGTGTGTAGGCGGGAGACCGTCTCCAGGGTTCGAATCCCTGTCTGTCCGCCATACCCCCCTTACGATATATTCCGCCTGTACGGTGATCGGTTCCGACGCCCCGAACGGGTCGCCAGATGCCCGTTGGTTCGGGCGGGTCGATGACGGGTTACCTGAGCCTTTTCGCGGTCGCCTTTCTTGCAGCGACGATTCTACCGATGCAATCCGAAGCGTTGCTGGTCGGGCTGATGATCCATGACCAGCACGGGGTTCTGGGGTTGCTGGCGGTTGCCACGGTGGGCAATGTCTTGGGGTCGGTGGTGAATTGGGGGCTGGGGCACGCGGTGCTGCGGTTCCAGCACAAGCGCTGGTTTCCTGCATCCCCGTCGCAAATGGCGCGGGCCGAGACGTGGTATGCACGCTATGGCCGCTGGTCGCTGCTGGTAAGCTGGTTTCCGGTTGTCGGCGATGCGCTGACCGTCACCGCAGGGGTGCTAAGAGAGCCGCTGTGGTCCTTCGTCGCAATCGTCGGCATCGGCAAAGCATTGCGCTATGGGGTGCTGGCCTGGGTGACGCTTGTGTGGATCGGCTGAGCGAAAGAGACCGAATAGCGCGTTGTCTTGAAACGAAAAAAGCGCCCGAGGGCGCTTTGTTTCCGTGGTCGTCCTTAGCTGCTTAGCCGCCCCAGTTACGCACCTGACCGCAATCCATATGCACGAAGTTAGAGCCGGAATAGCGACCAACGCCGCCACCGTTACAGGCAATTGCCGCACGTGCCATCTGGTTCACCGAACGCGATGCCAGACGCAGGTCAGCCGCCTGACCACGCATATGGAGAGAGTTCTTGGCCACACCGCGCGATCTGGAACGCAGCATCGCGTTGGTCTGCGGGCTGCGGTAGCCGGATAGAAGCATATAGGGCTCGGACACATCCAGAAGGTTATGCGACGCGGCCATGATGTCCACGGTACGCAGGTCCATCGATTTGACGCCATCTGTACGCCAGTCACGCATGAAATAGTTCAGCTCGGATACGGCATCTTTGATGTAGTTGCCTTCGATCCAATAGATCATGTCGATGCGTTCGCCGGTCCGGCCGGAATACATCTTGATGCGACGAATATCGCCGGCCCCACGCAAAAATCCTGCTGCGTTTGCGAAGGTCGGTGCCGCTGCTACGGCTGTCGCTGCGAATGCGCCCAATACGGAGCGCCGGGTCATGCCCGAAGTGCTCTTACCAGTCATTGATTGTATGTCCCGTCTTCTGCCTTTGGTTCCATGATGTTACACGGAGTTTTCCATCGATCCCCAGATGCAACAATTTATGGCATAGCGCGATTCTTGAACCAAGTGCTGAATCGAAAAGGTTCCATCCATCAACAAATTTAGGCGAATTTTTGCGCAACCCTTAGTTGGTTGTTCATTTTTGCCACAGGGGCGATGCCGATAAGCATCAATTTATCCTTAGTTTTCAGTTCACGGGCATTGTTATTGGACAAGAGCATAGGGTTCCCTGCCTATCTAGGAAATCCAAAGCTCACCGATTTCGGGGGAATCAATAACTCGTATTTTAAGCATTCAATCGCGGAAATTTCGCCGCATGGCAGGTTTTCTGGGGGCTGCTGCCACAGCTCTGACACTCTTTACCGCGCCGCAACCCGCTTTTGCGCAGGTGACCGCGTTCAAACAGGCCGTTGCCGAAGCCGCCGCGCGGGATGAGGATATCGCCGCCTACTACCGGACCCACGGCTATGCTCCGATCTGGACCGAAGCGACAGAGACACAGCGCGCCCGACGTGCCGCACTTATGTCAGCGATCCGCGCGGCTGATTTGCACGGGCTACCCGTCGCACGCTATGACCCTCAAGGGCTGATGGAAAAGCTCAAAAACGCGCAGACCCCGCGGGATCGCGGGCTGGCCGAGGTCGAGATGACGCGCGTTTTCCTGCAATACGCCCGTGATCTGCAAACCGGCGTGCTGGTGCCGTCGCGCATTGATCCGTCCATCGTGCGCGAAGTGCCATACCGGGACCGTCAGACCTATATCACCGATTTCATTTCTTCTGATCCGACGCCGTTCCTGCGTAATCTGCGCCCGCGGACGATGGAGTATAACGCCCTGATGCGTGAAAAGCTGCGGATGGAGCATTTGCTGACCCAAGGCGGTTGGGGGCCCGCGGTGCCTGCATCCTCGCTCAAGCCCGGGGCGCAAGGCACGCAAGTGGTCGCGCTGCGCAACCGGTTGATGTCGATGGGGTATCTGAAACGGTCCAACGTGATGACCTATGACGCCACGTTGCAAGAGGCGGTGCGCAGCTTTCAAAAAGATCACGGGCTGAATGAGGACGGCGTCGCTGGCTCCGGCACCATGGCCGAGATCAACAAGAGCGTCGAGACGCGGCTGCAGTCCGTCATCGTCGCGATGGAGCGTGAACGCTGGTTGAACAAGGAACGCGGCGCACGTCACGTGCTGGTCAATATCCCCGCCTTCACTGCGTCCGTCGTCGACAACGGGCAGGTCACCTTCGAGACACGCTCGGTCGTGGGGGCGAACCAATCGGACCGCCTGACGCCTGAATTCTCGGATGTGATGGAATATATCGTCATCAACCCGACGTGGACGGTGCCGCGGTCGATCGTGACCAAGGAATATCTGCCGTCGATGCAGCGCAACCCCAATGCAGCTGGTCATATTGATCTGATCGATAATCGCGGCCGGATCATCAGCCGTGGGTCTGTAAACTTTAGCCGCTATACAGCGCGCACCTTCCCCTATGGCATGCGCCAAAAGCCGGGACGGACCAATGCGCTTGGGTTGGTGAAGTTCATTTTCCCCAACAAATACAACATCTACCTGCACGACACGCCCTCCAAGAGCCTGTTTGACCGCGACGTTCGTGCCTTTAGCCACGGCTGCGTGCGGCTCGCCGATCCGTTTGATTTCGCCTATACGCTGCTGGCCCCGCAAGCGGCTGATCCTGTCGCCTATTTCAAACGGCAACTGGCCACAGGCCGCGAGACTTTCGTCCATCTGGATACCGAAGTGCCGGTCCACATCATCTACCGCACCGCCTTCACCACACCGCGCGGCCATACGCAGTATCGCGCCGATATCTATGGTCGCGATGGCCGTATCTGGGATGCGCTGAGCAAGGCGGGGGTGGCATTGGGCGCGGTTCAGGGTTAACTCGTCCCTGACAAGGGGAGACCGCACATGACCTACACCATCCAACAGATCGCCGACGCGCTTGGCTTGCCAGCGGTCGGCGATACCTCCATTTCGATTGCCAAACTGGCAGAGCCGGCAGACGCGGGCCCCGACGATCTCGCGCTCGCCATGAGCCCCAAATACGCACTATCGCTGTCTGACGGATCGGCCCGCGCGGCCATGCTCTGGCCCGATGCCGATTGGCAAGAGATGGGGTTGAAGGCCGCCATCCTGCCGGACCGTCCGCGCTTTGCCATGTCGGGACTGACCCGCATGATGGATCCGGGGCAGGGGTTCGGGGCTGGCATCCACCCCTCTGCCGTTATTGATGAGACCGCCGAACTGGCCGAGGACGTCTCTGTCGGGCCATTGGCGATTGTGGCGGCGGGCGCGAAAATCGGTGCTGGTTCTGTCATCGGGCCGCAGTGCTACATTGGGACAGACGCGGTTCTGGGTAAGAACGCCTATCTGCGCGATCACGTCAGCATCGGCGCGCGGGTGCGCATCGGCGATGATTTCATCGCACAACCGGGCGCGCGGATCGGTGGCGACGGGTTTTCGTTCGTGACGGCTGAGCCCAGCACCGTGGAACAGACACGCAAGACCCTTGGTGATCGCGGCGACACAAAAGCGCAACAATGGACCCGTATTCACACCCTTGGAAGTGTGACCATCGGGAACGACGTGGAATGCGGGATGAACTGCACGGTTGACAGCGGCACCATTCGCAACACCGCGATTGGCGACGGCAGCAAGCTCGATAACCTCGTGCATCTGGGGCATAACGTTGTGGTCGGCAAAAACTGTCTGCTGTGCGGGCAGGTCGGTATCGCCGGTTCCGTGACCATCGGCGACAACGTGGTGCTGGGGGGTCAGGTGGGCGTCAGCGACAATATCACCATCGGCGACGGGGTGATCGCGGGCGGCGGCACCAAGATCTTGTCCAACGCGCCCGCGGGCCGGTCGTTGCTGGGCTATCCCGCGACGGAAATGGGCAAGCAGATTGAAGGCTACAAAGCGCTGCGCCGTTTGCCGCGCTTGCTTCGCGATGTGGCGGCGTTAAAATCCCAGATGGGCACCTCCAAAGACAGTGAGACAAGCTAGGGCCAAGGCATGGCCCGTTCTGACGGAGACTTAGGATGAACATCAAAGATCAGGTCATCAGCATTATCGCCGATCAAGCGTTTCTGACGCCATCGGATGTCACCATGAACAGCACGCTCGAAAGCCTTGGCATCGACAGCATGGGCATCGTCGAAAGCATCTTCGCGATTGAAGAGACATTCGACGTATCGGTGCCGTTCAACGCGAACCAGCCGGACGCCACGGGGTTCGATATCTCTAGCGTGGCCAGCATTGTCGCAGGGGTGGAACGGCTGCGCGCCGAGCAGGCCTGACGCGTGAAACGTGTCGTGATTACGGGGGCGGGCACGGTCAATCCGCTGGGATTGAACGTGCCCGATACGCTTGCGGCCATGCGCAACGGAGTGTGCGGAATCGGGCCGCTTGATTTCCGCGACGTGGATCGGCTGTCGATCAAGATCGGCGGTCAGGTCCACGGGTTTGACGGCGAAAGCCAGTATAACCGCCAGAAGATCGCGCTTTATGACCGGTTCACCCAGTTCACCCTTGCCGCCGCGGCGGAGGCGATCCGCCAATCGGGACTTGAGTTCAAGGGAGAGCTCTCGGCAAAATCCGGCGTGGTGCTTGGCACGGCGGGCGGCGGGGTCAGCACATGGGACGATAACTACCGTGCGGTCTATGCCGAAGGGAAGAACCGCGTGCATCCCTTTGTGGTGCCGCGCCTGATGAACAACGCCGCCGCCAGCCATGTGAGCATGGAGCATCACCTCAAGGGGCCATCCTTCACCGTTTCAACTGCCTGCGCTTCCTCGAACCACGCGATGGCGCAGGCATTTTCGATGATCCGCAGCGGGATGGCACCGGCGATGGTCACGGGCGGATCTGAATCGATGATGTGCTTTGGCGGGGTCAAGGCGTGGGAAGGGCTGCGCGTGATGTCGCGCGACGCCTGCCGCCCGTTCTCGGCCAATCGCAATGGTATGGTGCAGGGCGAAGGCGCAGGCATTTTCGTGTTCGAGGAATATGACCACGCCCGCGCCCGCGGGGCTGATATCCTGTGCGAAGTATCGGGCTTTGCCATGTCCTCTGACGCGTCGGACATTGTGATGCCGTCCAAGGCGGGTGCTGCTCGCGCGATCAAAGGCGCGTTGGACGACGCCCGGATCAATCCGGACGAGGTGGGCTATATCAACGCCCATGGCACGGGCACGGCAGCCAATGATAAAACCGAATGTGCGGCGGTGGCAGATGTGTTCGGCACCCATGCAGACAGGCTGATGATCAGCTCGACCAAATCGATGCATGGGCATCTGATCGGCGGCACCGGCGCGGTAGAGCTTTTGGCCTGCATCATGGCCCTGCGCGACGGGGTTATCGCCCCCACCATCGGCTACGAAGAGCCCGACCCCGACTGCGCCTTGGATGTTGTGCCCAATGTGGCCCGCGATGCGCGGGTCACGGTGGCGCTGTCCAACGCCTTTGCCTTTGGCGGCATGAACGCGGTACTGGCGCTGCGCGCGATCTGATCTTACCAGCGACACCGCCCATGAAAAAGCCGCCCGCGTCAAACGGGGCGGCTTTGTCGTCTTAACGGCCCGAGGGCCAAACATTTGCTTACCGGTCTTCAACAACCGAGGATTTGTCGAAGCTTGCGGTGAACCCGTCCAGCGACAGCGACAGTTCTACCTTCTGGTCAGGCGCCAGCGCGGGCACGATGGTGATCACGGCCTCTTTCCCGCGTTTGAACGCGGCGACATCGGCTTCGGTCAGGCCCATGCGGACGTAGCAACCAACGGGGTTACAGAAAGCGAAAGGATAGCGGCGCGCCTTGCCACCATCGACGGTCAGCGTCAGCTGCGAGGGCAGGGCCGTTTCCAACGGCACAACCACAGTGGCACCGGCTGTCGCCTTACCGCCCGCTGGCAAGCGGAACAGCGAGAATTCGGCGACAGGCGCGCCTTGGCCATCATCCATCAACTGGTACATCTGGCAGGGGTCGACCTCTTCTTCGGTCTTGATACAGCGCATCTCCCAGGCACCGATCACCTCTTTGGTGTAGGGCTTGCCCAGGGTCGGCTCCCCGTCGGCATCTTCACCAAGGCTCAGCTGCGACTGTACGTCGGTGCTGCTGCCGGTGGTGGTGTTTTCTTCCGTCGCGGGTGCCGCTTCAGCGGTCGGCTCCGCCGTTTCCGGGGCGTCTGTTGCTGCGGGTGTTTCCGTGGCTGCAGTCTGTGCGTAACCGGAAACGGGCATAGTCAGAGCCATCGCCGCGCAGAGAGGGAGAAGTGTGATATACTTTTTCATGCTCGTTCCAAATCAGTTAAATTCGACGCCATCTACCATGCGCCAATGCCAATGTCAGGACGATAGCGCTGAAACCATCGTGATTTAAGGCAAAATATTGCCTATTTCATCAGGTTTTCACGGGGAAGAGGCCGGGCGCGGGGGGCTGAAATAGAAAAAAGGACGCGATGCGTCCTTTTCCCTGTTCTTCGTTCTCCCCATCGGACTTGGCCGACTTATTGAAAGCACGTTACGAAAGCATTCGGGCACCGTCAACATAAAATATCACAGCGGTTTCAAGCGCGTAAAACGGACCTCCAACGTAAAAAGGGCCGCACCCGAAGGCGCGGCCAAGTCTGACAGGGAGGAAGTGCCGCCAGCACGAAAAGGACATCACGACCGACGACAAAATCACTATGGTGTGAAAAGGTTAAGTTTGTATGCTCGCTCTGCACTTTGGCTGCAGGTTATTGGCCCAAAAGGAATTAAATACGTGACAAATGATATCTTCATCGGCGGCGGTGGCGAAGACTACGCGACGAAACAGTTTCTCAACATCGGCTATGCCAACCGTCATGGATTGGTCGCGGGGGCCACGGGCACAGGCAAAACCGTCACGCTGCAAATCCTGGCCGAAGGGTTTTCCGCCGCAGGGGTTCCGGTGTTTCTGTCCGACGTCAAAGGCGATCTGTCAGGGCTGGCGCAGGCAGGCTCTGCCAGCCACAAGCTGCACACCCCCTTTTCAGAGCGCGCCCAGACCATCGGCTTTGACGATTTCGACTACAGCGCCTTTCCGGTCACCTTCTGGGATATGTTCGGCAAACAGGGGCATCCGGTGCGGACGACAATCTCGGAAATGGGGCCCTTGCTGCTGGCGCAGCTTCTCGATCTGACGGAGGCCCAAGAAGGTATCCTCAACATCGCGTTCCGCGTTGCTGACGAAGACGGGCTTCCGCTGCTGGATCTCAAGGATCTGCAGGCGCTGCTGGTCTGGATCGGGGAAAACGCTTCGACCCTGGCGCTGCGCTACGGCAATGTGTCGTCGGCCTCGGTCGGGGCGATCCAGCGGCGCTTGCTGGTGCTGGAAAACCAAGGCGCGGCTGATCTCTTTGGGGAACCCGCGCTGGCCCTGACCGACCTGATGCGCACAGACACGGACGGGCGCGGTTTTATCAATATCCTCGCGGCCGACCAGCTGATGCACTCGCCCAAGCTCTACGCGACCTTCCTGCTGTGGTTGCTGTCAGAACTCTTCGAGGAACTACCAGAGGTCGGCGACCCCGATAAACCCAAACTGGTGTTCTTCTTCGACGAGGCGCATCTGCTGTTTGATGACGCCCCCAAAGCGCTGGTCGACAAGGTTGAACAGGTGGCGCGGCTGATCCGCTCCAAGGGCGTGGGCGTGTATTTCATCACACAGAACCCCGCAGACGTGCCCGAAGATATCCTTGGCCAATTGGGCAACCGCATCCAGCACGCCTTGCGCGCCTTCACCGCGCGTGATCGCAAGGCGCTGCGCCTTGCCGCCGAAACCTACCGCGGGAACCCGCGGTTTGAGACCGAAGACGCGATCCGCGATGTGGGCGTGGGCGAGGCCGTGACCTCCATGCTGCAGAAAAAAGGGATCCCCGGCATCGTGGAACGCACCCTGATCCGGCCACCATCCTCGCAGCTTGGTCCGATCGATCCGGCCACCCGCGCGGCCCTGATGGCGCAAAGCCCGATGGCGGGGAAATACGACACCCGCCTTGATCGCGCCTCCGCGTTCGAAATGCTGGCCAAACGCGCCGAAGACGCCGCGAAAGAGGCAGCACAGGCCGAGGAACAAGCCGAGGCCGAAGACACATCCCCCGCCTTGCGCGAATTCAACGCAGCGCGGCGCTATGCAGGCAAACGGGTCACGCGCTCTACCTCGAAACGCACGACCAAAAGCGACGACAGCTTTGGCGGTGCCATCGCGAGTGTGGTGATCAAGGAGTTGAAAGGCACAACCGGCCGGCGCATCGTGCGCGGAATCTTGGGCGGGTTGTTCAAAGGACGCTGAACGCGCTTCCAAATGGCAATAAATCCTCGCCGAAGGCTGGCCTTATCCCGCAAGGGATAAGGCCTTTTCTTTTACTTCTCGGGGATCAACCCGCGCGGGCTGAACCGCAATACCAGCAGCAAGACCGCCCCCATCGTCATCAACCGCATATGCGCAGCGGACTCGATCAGGTGGTCTTTCAGCCAATAGCCGTCGGACATGCCCGCGGTGACCAATTGCATCAGCCACAGCCCCATGGGTTCAACCATCACCCAAAGGTACCACATCAGAAAGCCCCCCAGCACGGCCCCTAGATTGTTGCCGGACCCGCCAACGATCACCATGACCCAGATCAGGAAGGTGAAGCGCAGCGGCTGGTAGGATCCGGGCGTCAACTGGCTGTCCAGCGTGGTCATCATCGCGCCGGCAATCCCGCAGATGGCAGAGCCGAGAATGAACACCTGCAAGTGCCGTGCGGTCACGTCCTTGCCCATGGCTTCGGCTGCGACCTCATTGTCGCGGATCGCGCGCAGCATGCGGCCCCAGGGCGAATTCAGCGCCCGCTGGCTTAGCCACATCAGCACCAAGAGTACGACGGCGAACAGACACACATACAGGAACTTCACCCAAAGCGTCGATGCCTCTACCGGGTTCAGCCCAAAGCCGGCCGCCTGTTCGACAAAGCCCGCGTTATTTTGCAGGTCGATCTCATAGGGGACGGGGCGCGGGATGCCAATGACGTTCTTGACGCCCCGCGACAGCCAGTCTTCGTTCTTGAGCACGGCGATGATGATCTCGGCGATGCCCAGGGTCGCGATCGCTAGGTAATCCGACCGCAGCCCAAGCGCGGTTTTCCCGATCAGCCACGCCGCTCCGGCTGCAAACAGCCCGCCTACGGGCCAGGCAATGATCACCGGCAGGCCAAGCCCGCCAAGATAGCCGGTCGTCGCGGGGTTCACGGCCTCGACCGCGCTCACGGATGGGTCGAGCAGGGCGCGGAAGATAAAGAACCCCGCCACCAACACCACCAGAACGACCAGCGTGCGCAGCCATCCCTTGGCCATGCGTTTCATCACCTGAACCGCCAGAATGATCGTCGCGGCCCCCATCAGCAGGGCTGTGAGGATCCCCCAGCCCCCCGCGGACCATGCGTCTTGCGTGGGGGGCATGCCGATCAGCACAGCGGCCAGACCGCCAAGGGCGACAAACCCCATGATGCCCACGTTGAACAGCCCCGCAAAGCCCCATTGCAGGTTCACGCCAAGTGCCATGATGCTGGAGATCAGCCCCATCGCAATGATCAGCAGCGCCGCGTTCCAGCTTTGCGCAAGCCCGGTCAGTACGATCAGCAGCGCGACAATGGCGAAAAGAGCGGTGTTTTTCAGTGTCTCGTTCATACCGATTGCCCCTTGAACAGACCTGTGGGTTTGAACAGCAGCACGATCAACAAGATCACGAAGCTGACGGCGAATTTATAGTCGGTGGACAAAAGCTGCACCAAGCCGTCGGGGGCCATCCCCTCGGGTGCGAGGTAGCCAAAGACCTTTTTCCACGCATAGGTGATCGTCACCTCGGAGAACGCGATAACAAAGCCCCCCGCGATGGCACCGATCGGGCTACCAAGACCGCCCACGATCGCGGCGGCAAAGATCGGCAGCAGCAGTTGGAAATAGGTGAAAGGTTTAAAGGACTTATCCAAGCCATACAGCACGCCTGCGGTGGTCGCCAGACAGGCCACAATGATCCAGGTGATCATGACCACGCGTTCAGGATTGATGCCCGACAGCAGCGCCAGATCCTCGTTGTCAGAGTAGGCGCGCATGGATTTGCCCGAGCGTGTCTTGTTCAGAAACCAGAACAGTGCGGCAACCACGATGACAGCCGTCACCACGGTCAGCCCTTGGGTCGTTTTGATCGCCAGACCTTCCTCAAGCCCCGTCATCTCTTTGAAGTCGCGGGCCGAGATGATGAAGCGTTCGCCATCCAGAAACCGTTGATCCTCTGCGCCGATGATAAAGCGGGTGATGCCGTTATAGACGAATGTCACCCCCAGCGAGACGATGACAAAGATCACCGGCTTGGCCTTCTTTTCGCGGTAGAAACTATAGACCAGCTTGTCTGTGCCAAGCAGCAGCCCGATGGTGATGATGATCGCGAATGGCAGCGCCAGCAAGGCGGTCGGCAGGACGCCCAGGCTCAGCCCCAGCGACTGGAAACCCCAGGTGATCAGCACGGCGGACATCGCGCCAAGCGCCATCGTGTCGCCATGGGCAAAGTTCGAGAACCGCAAGATGCCATAGACCAGCGTCACCCCAAGCGCACCAAGCGCCAGCTGCGACCCGTAGGCGATGCCCGGAACCAGCACATAGTTGGCCAAGGCGATGAAAGCGTTGAGTAAATCCATTATTTGCATGTCCCTAGATAGCTGATGACAATCGGCCCATCAGCGTAATGCACGGTATAACGGGAGGCCCCGTCGGTGGCGATGCTCAGCAGGTGGCGGGCATCAAACCCACCCCCCGTCAGGGACAGCGCCTTGACCTGTTTCGTGCCGGTCATGTCGACGGTTTCGGCGTCGCTGACCATTTGTGATTGAACCGTCAGCGCATCGGCAGAGGCTCCGCCTGCGTTACCGGTGATGTCGGGGGTGAACTCTGTCTCGGTGCAGGGCTCGTTCTCCACACATTCCCACGTAAAGCGGCAGGCGATCGCAATCGTCTGCTGGAAGGGCTCTGCGGGGGCCGTAGCGGCTGCGGCGGTCGGGGCTGTTGCAGCGGTCGTGGCAACGCTGTCCTGCGCCAAGGCTGGCGCCGTGGTTGCCAATAGGGCCATCGGAAGGGTCCATCGCATCGCTTAACCCCCCAGAAAGGACTTGCGAACTTCGGGGTCTTCCAAAAGCTCTTTGCCTGTGCCGGTAAAGGCATTGGCCCCTTGCACCAGAACATAGCCCTTATCCGCAATCTCTAGCGCTTGGCGGGCGTTCTGTTCCACCATCAGGATCGGAATACCGGTCCGCGCGACCTCGATGATGCGGTCGAACAGTTCGTCCATCACAATGGGGGATACGCCAGCGGTGGGTTCGTCCAGCATCAGCACCTTCGGCTGCGTCATCAACGCGCGGCCCACAGCGACCTGCTGGCGTTGCCCGCCCGACAGCTCGCCCGCGGCCTGATAGCGCTTTTCCTTGAGGATCGGAAAAAGGTCATAGACCTGCGCCATCGTATCACGGAAATCATCGCGGCGGATGAACGCCCCCATCTCGAGGTTTTCTTCCACCGTCATCGAGGTAAAGATGTTCGAGGTCTGCGGCACGAACCCCATCCCCTTGGCCACACGGTCTTGCGGCGACAGCGAGGTGATGTCTTCGCCGTCCAGCCGCACATGGCCCTGGCGCACGTCGAGCATGCCAAAGACCGCCTTCATCGCCGTGGACTTGCCCGCGCCATTGGGGCCGACGATGACGGCGATCTCACCCTTTTCGACGGCGATGGTGCAGCCGTGCAGGATATCGGGGCCCTTGCCATAACCGCCCGTCATCGTGTCGCCGATCAGGAAGGGGCCCCCCGGCGCGGGGTGGCTTTTGCCGCCCCCTTTGACCGGCTGCGCGGTGCCTTGCCCTTTGGGGTTCGCGATCGACAGGTCCTTATTGCCCCGGTCGCCGTATGGGTTGCTCATGTCAGTCTCTTTCATTCGGTGTCCAGGGCTGCCGCAGGGATGGGCGCGGCGCAGGATATCTCATCCGCACATGTGTCGCGCAGCATCATGGCCACCTCAAAGGACATCTTGTCCATTTCATCCAAAGGCATTGTGTCGGTGGTATCGAGATACAGCATAATCCGCGCTGATCCGACATCCGACAACATGACCGCGCTCATGGTGCGGTCGCCTTCGATCTCGTCATATTGCAGGTGGCGCAGGGTCGTGCCCATCGGGGTGTCGATCCGGTCGACCTTCAGCACCTCGGGGGCAGGGCCGCCATCCGCCGCGATCCAGGCGCTATAGGTCTCGTATTGCTCTTCCAGCGTCGAGGTGCCGTCGGCGATGTCGTACCCGGGCCATTCTTGGGTGAAGTTCAGGATCACCTCGCCCAGATAGCGGGTGGAGCCGTCGCCGACCGTGTCCCAGGTTGCTTCTTCCCACGGGGTGCCCCGATCGCACATCCAGACCTGCGCCGAAAGCTGCGCACAGGCCGCAGCGGCCTGCGGCAGGGCAAATCCCGCGCAGAGCGTCAATGCGGTGGCCATCCGTCTCATGCAGACACGGCCTTGTTCTTGAGCCCGGTGCCCAGATAGGCCTCGATCACCTGTTCGTTGGCCTTGATCTCGGGCAGGGTGCCTTGCGCGAGAACCTTGCCCTCGGCCATACAGATCACCGGATCACACAGACGGCCGATGAAATCCATGTCGTGTTCGATCACGACAAAGGTATAGCCGCGTTCCTTGTTCAGACGGATGATCGCGTCACCGATGGTATTGAGCAGCGTGCGGTTCACACCGGCCCCGACCTCGTCAAGGAACACGATCTTGGCGTCGACCATCATGGTCCGCCCCAGTTCCAGCAGCTTTTTCTGACCGCCGGAAATCTGACCCGCTTTCTGCTCGGCCAGATGCTCCACCGTCAGAAACTCAAGCACCTCGTCGGCTTTGGCGCGCAAGGCGCGTTCCTGATCGGCGATGCGCTTGCGCCCGAACCACGTGTTCCATAGCGTCTCGCCCGCCTGATCGCCGGGCACCATCATCAGGTTCTCGCGGCAGGTCATCGACGAGAATTCATGCGCGATCTGGAAGGTCCGCAGCAGCCCTTTGTGAAACAGCGTATGGGGGGGCAGGCCGGTGATATCCTCGCCGTCCATCGTCACGCGCCCCGAGGTCGGCTTCAGCACCCCCGCGATCACGTTGAACAGCGTCGTTTTGCCAGCACCGTTCGGGCCGATCAAACCGGTGATCGTGCCTTTGCCGATGGTCAGATTGGCCCCGTCCACGGCGTGGAACCCGCCGAAATGTTTATGGATGTCGTCTACGACGATCATTTTGTAGTCTCCCCGTGCGGTGCCGAAGCCCCGTTGCAAAAACAGCCCGGTCGCAATGCACCGGGCTGTTTTCTGTCACGTCATGTGATGTTAGCGGTATTGAACCGTCGTGATCTTGCCGTCTTCGATCTTGATCTGACGGTAGCTGCCAGCGGATTCACCGGGGCCGATCAGTTCAACCGCGGTTGCGCCTTCATAGTCGACTTCGCCGCCGTCCTTGAGGATTTGCAGCGCTTTGGCCAGCTCACCCGGATAGATCTTTTCGCCGGGGGCGTTCGCAACCGACATGACCTGATCCTTATAGACCTGCGGATCGGAAGACCCTGCGGCCTGCATCGCCAGCATCAGCAGCGCCGCTGCGTCATAGCTTTCCGGTGCGAAGGGCGACGTGGTGTCGAAGGCACCGTCGACCAGCGCGGTGAACTTGTCAGCGCCGGGGCTATCGGTGCCGGGGTGCTGACCGGTGGAGCCGTCCAGCTCGGAGCCGAAGTTGTTTTCAAGGTTCGCCGCGATCATCCCGTCGGGGAAGTGGAACGTGTCAAACGCGCCTGAATCAATCGCCGCACGCACAACGCCCGATCCACCCTGATCGACGTAGCCCGCAACCACCAGACGGTCGCCACCGGCAGAGGCCAGCGCGCCAACCTCGGCAGAGTAATCGGCCTTGCCGTCTTCATGTGCGGCAGAGATGGTAATTGTCCCGCCCGCGGCTTCATAGGCCTGCTGGAACGCGTCCGCCAAACCCTTGCCGTAGTCGTTGTTGGTATAGGTGACCGCGACTTCCTTGATGCCTTCTTCCATCAGCACCTCTGCCATGACCTCGCCCTGACGGGCGTCGGAGGGGGCAGTGCGGAAGAACAGACCATCGTCTTCCATCGTGCTCAGGCCGGGGGATGTGGAGGATGGCGAAATCATCACCATGCCGTTGGGCAGTGCCGCGTTCTGCAAGATCGCGCCGCTCACGCCAGAGCAGGCCGCGCCCACAATGCCGTTGATCCCTTCGGCGATCAGGCGTTCCGCACTGGATACCGCAAGCGCGTTATCGACGCAGCCCGTGTCAGCGCGCGAGGCGGTGACTGTCGCCCCGTCCATCAGCATGCCGCTGTCGGTGACTTCTTTCATGGCCAGCTCGGCGCTGGATGCCATGATGCCGGTCAGCGATTCAATCGGGCCGGTGTAGCCAAAGATCACGCCGAGCTTCACGTCCTTGCTATGCGCGTCGGCATAGGCATTGGTGGCCAGCAATGCTGCAGCCGTTGTGGCCATAAGCATCTTTTTCATGTTTCTCTCCCTGTTGAACATGGTGTTCTGCGCCAGAGCCTATGCGGCGATTTTGGAAAAGAAAAGCGTTATCCCTAGGTAAAGTGGCGCAAGATGATGTGGATCGACGCTTTGTCTGCGCTAGGTTTGCAGGGATAGGTTGTATGAAGGGGGAAAGCCATGTTTCTCGGGGGGATGATACATCAGGCCGCACGGGCCATCGGGGCGTTGGTCATAGCCGGATCGGTCATGGGCGCGTCGGGCCTTGGCGCGCAAGAGCTGCGGATCACCCAGCAGGTGTCAGGACTGGAGACGCCTTGGGCGCTGGCGATTTTGCCGAATGGGGACGTGCTGGTCACCGAACGTGACGGCCGCTTGCTGCGGGTCCGCGAGGGGACCAGCCACGAGGTCGCGGGTACCCCGCAGGTCGTTGACGCAGGGCAGGGCGGCTTGCTGGACATCACGCTGGCACGGGATTTCGACAGATCGCGCACCGTATTCCTGACCTATGCCAAGGCGCTTGAGGGCGGGGCCGGTACCGCGCTTGCCGCGGCAGAGCTGTCGCAGGATGGTGCGCGGCTCGAAAATCTACGCGATCTCTTTACCATGTCACGCGGGTCTGCCGCCGGTCAGCACTTTGGCAGCCGCGTGGTCGAGGCGCGCGATGGCACGCTTTTCGTCACCGTCGGAGAGCGCGGCGACCGCCCCGCGGCGCAGGATCTGGGGCAGCACAACGGCTCCGTCGTGCGGGTGAACCGTGACGGTACTGTGCCCGCCGATAACCCGTTTGTCGGGCGCGACGACGTGCTGCCGGAAATCTGGTCCTACGGGCATCGCAACCCGCAAGGGGCAGCGCTTGATCTGGAGGGCAACCTTTGGGTGTCAGAACATGGGGCGCGCGGCGGAGACGAGGTTAACGCGGTCCGCAAGGGCGCGAATTACGGATGGCCGGTGATATCCTACGGGCGTCACTACTCCGGTGCCAAGATCGGCGAAGGCACCGCGAAAGAGGGGATGGAGCAGCCCGCCTTCTACTGGGACCCGTCTATCGCGCCCTCGGGGTTGCTGGTCTATTCGGGCAAGATGTTTCCCGACTGGCGGGGCGATATCTTCGTCGGCTCGCTCAAGTTCAATTATATCGCGCGGCTAAAGAGCGACCCGCTGGCCGAGGTGGCGCAAATCTCTACCCCCGCCACGGCACGGGTGCGCGACATCATAGAGGCACCGGACGGCGCGATCTGGTTTATCTCGGTCGGGAACGGGGCGGTGTACCGGATCAGTACCGACTAGGCGACAGGCTTGGCCGCATGCGACCCGCGTTCGCGGTAAGGCGTGGTGTTATAATGCGCTCGGTAGCATTTGGAAAAATGCGACGGCGAGGCAAAGCCACAGGCCAGCGCCACGTTGATCACGCTCATATCCGTTTGCATCAGCAGGTTACGCGCCTTTTGCAGACGCAGTTCCATGTAATAGCGTTTGGGACTGCGGTTGAGGTAGCGGCGGAACAGCCGTTCAAGCTGCCGCGTGGACATGCCGACATCGCGTGCCAATGAGGACGGGCTGATCGGCTCTTCGATATTGGCCTCCATCATCTGGATGACCTGACCCAGCTTGGGATGCCGCACGCCGATACGGGTGGGCACCGACAGACGCTGTGTGTCCTGATCCGTGCGGATAGAGCTATAGATCAGCTGGTCGGCAACGGCATTTGCCAGATCCTCCCCCAGATCGTCGGCAATCAGCTTGAGCATCAGATCGATCGAGGATGTCCCGCCCGCTGTCGTCATCCGATTGCCGTCCACCACAAAGACCGATTTTGTCAGGGTGACGTCCTCGAAATCTTCGCTGAAACTATCCTGATTTTCCCAGTGGATCGTGGCTTTCTTCCCGTCCAGCAATCCGGCCTTGGCCAGCGTAAAGGCGGCAGTGCACAGACCGCCGACCATCATGCCCTTGCGGGCCTCCCGGCGCAGCCATCCCAGCAGCTTCTTTGTCGTCGCCGCCTGCACGTCGATGCCGCTGCACACCACCAGCGTGTCGTCGCGGCCCAGATCGTCAAGATCGCCGTCCAGCGTGAATTCTGCCCCAGCCGAACAGCGCACGCGCCCGCCATCCTCGCCGATCAGACGCCAGTCATAGGCCGGGCGACCCGCCATGCGGTTGGCGATGCGCAGACATTCCACCGCCGAGGCAAAGCTTAGCATGGTAAAGTTTTCCAGCAGCACAAAGACAAAGCGGCGTGTCTTTTCAGCGTCAGGAAGAATGCGGTTGGCCAGACGGGTGTCGCTCATCACGTCGCCTTTCAGGTTTGCGTTATACGTTGGGGCAAAGTGGGCGCTGCCCTCAAAAACCTGCCGAAAACCTTGCCCACGGGCGGGGGCGAAGGTCAATAGGGTGAATTTCGGTTCTGGTCACTTGGGTCAGACCTTTATATACCACAATTTCACAATGTTTGCGCCTGACACTTCGGGCGCTGCGGACTTCGGAGAAAAATGATGACCGATTGGACAAAATCAAGCTGGCGCGACAAACCGCGGATCCAGATGCCCGACTATCCTGATCAGGACGCGCTGCGCGCGGTCGAAGCTGAATTGTCCCGTTATCCATTGTTGGTCTTTGCGGGTGAAGCGCGGCGGCTGAAAAAGCATCTGGCGGCGGCGGGCCGTGGCGAGGCGTTCTTGCTTCAGGGTGGCGATTGCGCCGAAAGCTTCGAACAATTCAGCAGCGATATGATCCGCGACACCTTCAAGGTGATGTTGCAGATGGCCATCGTGCTGACCCACGGTGCCAAAGTGCCGGTGATCAAGCTGGGCCGCATGGCGGGTCAGTTCGCCAAGCCGCGTTCAGCGCCGACTGAAACCGTGGATGGGGTGGAACTGCCAAGCTACCGCGGTGACATCATCAACGAGCTGGCCTTTACCGCCGACGCCCGTATTCCCGACCCTAAAAAGATGTTGCGCGCCTACACACAGGCCGCCGCGACCCTGAACCTGATCCGGGCGTTCTCGACCGGCGGCTATGCCGATGTGCATCAGGTGCACGGCTGGACTTTGGGCTTTACCGAAAGCGAAAAGGCGGAAAAATACCGCGAGATCGCGAACCGCATTTCAGACACGCTTGATTTCATGGCGGCGGCTGGTGTCACGTCCGAGACGGCGCATACGCTGCAATCGGTGGAATATTATACAAGCCACGAATTGCTGCTGCTGGAATACGAAGAGGCACTGTGCCGTCAGGACAGCCAGACCGGCAAATGGCTGGCGGGCTCGGGTCATATGATCTGGATCGGCGACCGGACACGTCAGCCCGATGGCGCGCATGTGGAATTTGCCCGCGGCGTTCAGAACCCCATCGGTCTGAAGTGCGGCCCGACGATGACCAGCGATGACCTCAAGCTGTTGATGCACAAGCTGAACCCCGAAAACGAAGAGGGTCGCCTGACCCTGATCGCGCGTTTCGGGGCCGGCAATGTCGGTGAACACCTGCCGCGTCTGATCAAGACCGTGCAGGAAGAGGGCGCGAATGTCGTCTGGACCTGTGACCCCATGCACGGCAACACGATCAAATCCTCAAGCGGCTATAAAACGCGGCCCTTCGATTCCGTGCTGCGTGAAGTGCGTGAATTCTTTGCGGTACATGGGGCCGAGGGCACCGTGCCCGGTGGTGTCCACTTTGAGATGACCGGCCAAGATGTGACAGAATGTACTGGTGGTGTCCGCGCCGTTCAGGACGAAGACCTGTCAGACCGCTACCACACTGCCTGTGACCCGCGTTTGAACGCCAGCCAGTCGCTGGAGCTTGCCTTCCTCGTGGCAGAGGAACTGTCGGCACGCCGGGCGAACCAACAGGTCAAAGCCGTCGGCTAACTGCCACAGCTCATGCAATAAGAAAGGCCGCGCATATCATCATGCGCGGCCTTTTTCTTTTGCTGCATCGCGGTGCGTCACATCGGGGATACCCCGTTTACTTCACGACCCGTAGATAGGCTGGCCGGTTGCGATCTCGCCGCGCGGCAAAACGCGCGGCGAGATCGGCGAAACCTTCGGGACAGGGCGCGCGCATATCCTTCTGCCACGTCCGCCCGTGGCGGGCGCGGGATCGGTGTCGTGGCAAGATCGCCGATCCGATACAAGCCCGGATGATCGATGCCATTGGATGTGATCTCCAGACAGCCAAGCATCCGGTCGATCTGCCCCATGTCACTGCGCAGCGGCAGCACCAGCATGCGCGCCTGAACGGTCGCATCCCCCGCGGTGAGCGTCATCTCTCCGGTGGCGGGCTGTGACAGAATGTGATCCAGCCAATCACTGCAGCGGCGACGCTCGGACGGGTCGAACAGAGAGATCATCGGCATCCCGCGCAGGTCCATCCCCATGGCAGTGCACAGCTGCGATCCGGCGACGCGAAACCGCGCCAGTTCAGACCGTCTGCGTTCCAGAACGAAGGCGCGATCCAGCACGGAGGTGATCTGTGCAGGATCGATCTGCGACCGGAACGGGACCGGCTGACCCCGGCACAGCCCCTGCCAATAGGCCCGCACGTCAACCATCGCGGGTGTCGGCGGCGGCATCACGCGGCGAGAGCCGGTCTGGGGCATGTCATCCAGAGGGGGAAGATGTTTCATCGGGCAGCCTTATTGCGGTCGGGACAAGAGCAGGACGGGGGGCGGCAGCGGGGCCGCGATGTATTGCCTGAGTTTAGTCAAATGAGCAGTAATTTGTAGATATAACAGCAAACTTGGTTAACAGACCGTTAAGGGGAGACCTCGTGCGGCAGAATGGCTTTTTACTTGCCCCATTTGCGACTTTCCCTTTTAAGGCGCGCAACAATCGCAATCGACAAGGACCATGCCATGATACGTTCAATGACGGGTTTCGCCTCGGCCAGTGGTGCGTCCGGCCCGCACAGTTGGGGGTGGGAATTGCGATCGGTCAACGGCAAGGGGCTCGACCTGCGCCTGCGTGTGCCCGACTGGATCGACGGGCTGGAAGCCGGCCTGCGCAAGACGCTCGGCGCTGCCATCACCCGCGGCAATGTCACCTGCAACCTGAGGATCACCCGCGAGGATGGTTCTGGCGCATTGACGGTGAACGCGGATCAGCTTGAGGTCGTGCTGGACGCGCTGCACCAGATCGAAGCGCGCGCGATGGACGCGGGTATCTCGCTTGCGCCCTCCAAGGCGACCGATATCGTCACCATGCGCGGCGTTCTTGAACAGGCGACGACGGTGGATGATGTGGCCGCCCTTTGCGCGACACTGTTGGCGGAATTCCCCACGGTGCTTGCCGATTTCAACGACATGCGCGCCCGCGAAGGGGCTGCCTTGGCGCAGGTTCTTGAGGCGCAGCTGACGCAGGTGGCAGAGCTGACGACACAGGCCGCCGCGCTGGCCGAGACGCGCAAGGACGAGATGGCACAGACGTTGCAACGCAATCTTTCGCGGGTGCTGGACAATGCCGAAGGCGTGGACGCTGACCGGCTGGCGCAGGAACTGGCGCTGATCGCCGTCAAATCCGACATCACGGAAGAGATCGACCGCCTGCACGCCCATGTGGATGCCGCCCGCGCCTTGCTGGCGCAGGACGGGGCCGTGGGGCGCAAGCTGGATTTCCTGATGCAGGAGTTCAACCGCGAGGCCAATACACTGTGCGCCAAGGCACAAAGCACCGCGCTGACCCAGATCGGGCTGGCCTTGAAGGCGGTGATAGACCAGATGCGCGAACAAGTGCAAAATGTGGAGTAAGACATGAGCGACCGACGCGGCCTATTGATCATCCTCAGCTCGCCCTCGGGGGCGGGTAAATCGACGCTGGCCCGCAAGCTGCGCGATTGGGATACCTCGCTTGAATTCTCTGTCTCGGCCACCACCCGCGCACCGCGTGTCGGCGAGGAAGACGGCAAGGACTATTTTTTCACCGCCGAGGATGATTTCCGCGCCATGGTGAACGATGGCGATATGCTTGAGCACGCTCGCGTCTTCAACAACTATTACGGCTCGCCCAAGGGGCCGGTGCAAAAGGCGATCGACAGTGGCCGCGATGTGCTGTTCGACGTGGATTGGCAGGGCGCGCAGCAGATCAGCAACTCGACGCTGAAGCAGCACGTGCTGTCGATCTTCATCCTGCCGCCCTCGATCAAAGAGCTGCGGCGGCGTCTGGAGACCCGTGGTCAGGACGCCCCCGATACCATCGCGCTGCGAATGGAGAAAAGCTGGGACGAGATCAGCCATTGGGACGGCTACGACTACGTGCTGGTCAATGACGACCTGACCGAAACAGAGGCCAAGCTGAAGTCGATCATCACCGCCGAAAGATTGCGCCTTTCGCAGCAGCCGAAACTGGTGGATCATGTGCGCGCGCTGCAATCAGAATTCGAGGACACGAAATGACGCTTTACGCTCTGGCCGATATCACCCCGCAGGTTCACGCGGATGCATGGGTTGCCCCCGATGCCAATGTCATTGGGAATGTGACGCTCGAGGCAGATGCCTCTGTCTGGTTCGGCTGTACGCTGCGCGGCGATAACGAACTGATCCTCGTGGGCAAGGGCAGTAATGTGCAGGAAAACTGCGTCTTTCACACGGACCCGGGCTGCCCGCTGATCGTGGGGGAGAACTGTACAATCGGTCACAAAGTCATGCTGCACGGCTGCACCATCGGGGATAACTCGCTGGTCGGGATGGGGGCGACGATCCTGAACGGGGCCAAGATCGGCAAGAATTGCCTGATCGGGGCAGGGGCGTTGATCACTGAAAACAAGGTGATCCCTGACGGGTCGCTTGTGATGGGCGCACCGGGCAAGGTCGTGCGCGAGCTGGACGCGGCGGCGATTGCCGGGCTGACGGCCAGCGCGAAACACTACCAAGACAACGCGCGGCGCTTTGCCAGCCAGCTTAAACCCGTCTGAGCATGGTGCTGCGCCCGCATCTGCCGGATCTGCTGGCAGCGCTGCCTTTGCCTACGCTTGCCGTTGATCGGGCTGAACGTATCGTCGCGATGAATGCGCCGGCCCAAGCCCTGCTGGGCCGTGGCGCATTGGACCGCCATTATATCAACGTCTTGCGCCAGCCTGCGGTGGTCGATGCGGTCGAACAATGCCAACAGGATGATACCCCGCGCGAGGCGCAATATCTGGCCAGCGACAACGGCAATGACACGACCTTTCGGGTGCACGTCCGAAAGGTGACCGGCATGGATTACGTCTTGCTGAGCTTTCAAGACATCACACAGGTCACCAACGCCAGCCAGATGCGCCGCGATTTCGTCGCCAACGTCAGCCACGAGCTGCGCACCCCGCTGACGGCGATGATGGGGTTCATCGAAACCTTGCGCGGCCCTGCGCGTGACGATGCCCCCGCACGGGACCGGTTTCTGGGGATCATGACCGGAGAGGCCGAGCGCATGAACCGGCTGGTGGGCGATCTGCTGTCGCTGTCCCGCGTCGAATTGGACGAACGGGTGCGCCCGACGGATAAGGTCGATCTGCGCTATGTGCTCCAATCGACCATGCGCAACCTCAACCCCTTGGCCGTAGAGGCGAATGTGACGTTGGTCGCGACTATGGGGGACGATCCGCTGCCCCTGATGGGGGATACGGACCAGCTGTTGCAGGTGTTCACGAACCTTATTGAAAACGGCATCAAATATGGTGGCGTGGGTAAAGACGTTGAAATTTCGGTCGAAACGACCTTGCGCGACCCCTCCTTGCGCGGGCCTGCGGTGCGGGTCACCATCCGCGACCACGGGCCAGGGATCGACCCTGTGCACCTGCCACGCCTGACCGAACGCTTCTACCGCGCCGACAGCCACCGCAGCCGCGCGCTTGGCGGGACGGGGCTGGGGCTGGCGATTGTAAAACATATCCTGAACCGGCACCGCGGACGGCTGAAAATCACCTCTGATCTGGGAGATGGGGCGCGATTCACGGTGATCTTGCCTATGGATGTGGCGTGATCGGGCGCATTTTGGTCAAAAAGAAATTACAATTTCCGTCCGTGTCATAAAACTGTAACATGACTGTCACAAAAGCTCAGTGTCGCCCGCCTATTGGTGCGGCAAGATCACCATGGGGGTGGTCAGACAAATCTAAGCTGACAGGAGACATCATGTCGCTCGTTAAACTCACCACTTCCGCGCTGGCCATTGCCGCCGTATCCGCAACCGCCGCTGCCGCGCGTGATCAGGTACAGGTTGCCGGTTCCTCCACTGTTTTGCCCTATGCGTCCATCGTTGCCGAAGCCTTTGGCGAAAACTTCGATTTCCCGACACCTGTTGTTGAATCCGGTGGGTCCTCGGCGGGTCTGAAGCGTTTTTGTGAAGGTGTTGGCGAGAACACAATCGACGTGGCAAACGCCTCGCGCCAGATCAAAAGCTCCGAAGTCGAAGCCTGCGCCGCGAACGGTGTGACCGACATCATCGAAGTTCAGATCGGCTATGACGGCATCGTGTTTGCGTCTGACATCAATGGCAACACATTCGAATTCACCCCCGAAGACTGGTACAAAGCCCTGTCCGCCGAAGTCGTTGTCGACGGCGAGATCGTGGCGAACCCCAACAAAATGTGGTCCGATGTGAACGCCAGCTTCCCCGAGCAGCCAATCCAGGCCTACATCCCCGGCACCAAGCACGGCACACGTGAAGTTTTCGAAGAAAAAGTGATCCTGGCAGGCTGTGAAGCCACCGGCGACTTCGAAGCGTTCAAAGCCGCCAATGGCGACGACAAGAAAGCCGCTGAAAAAGCATGTATCGCGCTGCGCACCGATGGTGTGTCCGTGGACATCGACGGTGACTACACCGAAACGCTGGCGCGCATCGAAAGCAACAAAGACGGCATCGGCGTCTTCGGTCTGGCCTTCTACGAGAACAACACCGACAAGCTGACCGTCGCCAACATGAGCGGCGTTGAGCCCACCGTTGAAACCATCTCGAGCGGCGACTACCCCGTATCCCGCCCGCTGTTCTTCTACGTCAAGAAAGCGCACATCGGCGTGATCCCCGGCTTGAAAGAATATGCCGAGTTCTTCGTGGCAGACGAGATTGCTGGCCCCGACGGTCCTTTGGCTGAATACGGTCTGGTCTCCGACCCAGAACTGGCGAAAACACAGTCGGTTGTTGCTGAAGAAACTGTAATGGGCAGCGGTTCCTAAACCCTGTCTGACGATCCGGAGGCGCTGCGAGGTGCCTCCGGATTTTTGCTGCCGACTGATACTTTCCAAACAATGATAGCCTGAAATAGGCTGCGACCGGGGGCCACCATGCGCGATATTTTCAATGTGGGATCTACCACGCTCTTAGTTGCCGTTGTTTTGATATTAACAGTCCTTGCCTATGGTCTGGTGCGCAGCCGGGCCATGTCGTCCGTCTCGGGCGATGCGCGCAAGCTGCACTCCCTTCCGAATTACTACGGCTATAATGCCGCCATGCTCACCGCCATTCCGGCGCTGTTTGTGCTGGCGATCTGGATGCTGGTCCAGCCGATGCTGATCCAGAACGCGGTCATCGACATGATCCCGCAAAGCGCTGTGAACGAAGGCTCTTCGGTCAATCTGGTGATGAGCGACGTGCGCCGCGTGGCCAACGGGCTGGACGCGGCCGTGCAATCGGGCGCGCTGGATGCGCAAAGCGCCCGTGATCTAGACGTGACCGGCACCGATGTGCGCGCACTGCTGGCGGGCACGGGCGTGGCGCTAGGGTCTGACGTGACGCCAGAGGTGCTGGCCGCCGCGCAGCGCTACCGGTCAATGGAATACACCGGCCGCTGGCTGATGATCGCGGTGATCTCTGTTTTGGCGCTGGCCGGTCTGTTCATCGCGATGCGCACCGCACGGGCCGATTTTCGCGCGCGCAATACGGTGGAACGTTTTCTGCTGGGGTTGCTGGTGCTCGCCGCGTCGCTGGCGATCCTGACCACCGTGGGTATCGTCCTGTCGATGTTGTTCGAGACGCTGAATTTCTTCCGCCTGCATCCCTGGCAGGATTTCTTTCTGGGCACCACATGGGCCCCGAACTTCCGCGGGGACAGTGACCTGTCGATCCTGCCGCTGCTCTGGGGGACGCTCTATATCTCGATCATCGCGCTGCTGGTGGCCGTGCCCATCGGCCTCTTTGCCGCGATCTACCTGTCGGAATACGCCAACAACAAAGTACGCTCTTTCGCCAAGCCTTTGCTGGAGATCCTCGCCGGTATCCCGACCATTGTGTACGGTCTGTTTGCCTTGCTGACAGTGGGGCCGTTCCTTGTGAACATCTTTGGCCGCGGCGAGAATGGTCTGCTGGGCGTCGACTGGATGAGCGGGGCGACATCGGTCCTGACGGCGGGGCTGGTCATGGGCATCATGCTGATCCCCTTCGTTTCTTCGCTGAGCGACGATATCATCAACGCTGTGCCGCAATCGATGCGCGACGGGTCGTTTGGCCTGGGCGCGACCCATTCCGAAACCATTCGCCAGGTCGTGTTGCCTGCCGCTTTGCCGGGGATCGTGGGGGCTGTGCTGCTCGCCGCGAGCCGGGCCATCGGCGAGACGATGATCGTTGTTCTGGGGGCAGGGGCCATCGCCCGCATCTCGGGCAACCCGCTGGAAGCGATGACCACCATCACCACCCGTATCGTCAGCCAGCTGACCGGGGATACCGACTTTGCCAGCCCTGAAACGCTGGTCGCCTTTGCCCTTGGTCTGACGCTGTTCGTGCTGACCCTGGGGCTGAACGTTCTGGCGCTTTATATCGTGCGCAAATACCGGGAGCAGTACGAATGACCGACATGCCCAACACCGCAACGCCGCGCCATTCGCTGCTGAAGCCCGACGCGCGCACCGTCAAACGCAACCGTGCAGAGGCCCGTTTCAAATCCTACGGTATCGCGGCCATCGCCGTGGGCCTGCTGATGCTGGCGATCTTGCTGACCACAATCATTGGTCGCGGCGTAGGGGCCTTTCAGCAGACGTTCCTGACGCTGAACGTGCAACTGCTTGAGGAGAAGCTGGACAAGAACGGCAACCGGAATCTGGACGAGATCAAGAAGGTATCGACCTTCGGCTACGCGCCGCTGATGGCCGCCGCGCTTGAGGCCAAGGTGGCCGAGACCGGGATTACCACGGACCTAAAGCCCAAGGATATGGCGGGCATCCTGTCCAAGGATGCGGCGGCACAGCTGCGTGACTTTGTGCTGGATAACCCCGAGCTCATCGGCACCGCGGTCGAGTTTGAATTCCTGACCAACAGCCGCGTTGATGGCTATATGAAGGGCCGCGTCACCCGCGACAGCATCGCCAACGACAAAAGCATCAGCGCAGAGCAGCTTGATCTGGTGGACGCCCTTGTCGCAGATGGGGCGCTGGAAAAACGCTTTAACATCGATTTCATCACAGGTGCCGATGCGTCTGATGCCCGACCCGAGGCGGCGGGCATGGGGGTCTCGATGCTTGGCTCGCTCTTTATGATGCTGGTGGTGCTGGCGCTGGCGCTGCCCATCGGGGTCGCCGCGTCGATCTACCTTGAAGAATTCGCCCCCAAGAACCTGCTGACCGATATCATCGAGGTGAATATTTCTAACCTCGCCGCGGTGCCGTCGATTGTCTTCGGTATTCTGGGTCTGGCGGTTTTCATCAACTATATGCACCTGCCAAACTCGGCCCCGCTGGTGGGCGGGCTGGTGCTGACGCTGATGACGCTGCCGACGATCATCATCTCGACCCGCGCCTCGCTGAAATCTGTCCCGCCCAGCATCCGTGACGCGGCACTGGGGGTGGGGGCGTCGAAGATGCAATCGGTGTTCCACCACGTGCTGCCTTTGGCTGCTCCGGGTATCCTCACTGGCACGATTATCGGTCTGGCGCAGGCGCTTGGTGAAACGGCCCCGCTGCTGCTGATCGGGATGGTGGGCTTCATCGCCTCGAACCCGCCCGACGGCATCGCATCGGGGCTGATGGATCCGAACTCCGCCATGCCGGCGCAGATCTACGAATGGGCCAAACGCGCCGATCCCGCGTTCTATGAACGCGCCTGGGGCGGTATCATCATCTTGCTGGTCTTTTTGATCACCATGAACGCCATCGCCGTAATGCTGCGGCGCCGGTTCGAGCGGCGCTGGTAAGAATGAAAGGCAAGGCTATGAAAGACAACGTAATTTCGGAGACGGACGTGACAACGAACCAAACAAAAATCGCCGCCCGCAACGTGCAGGTTTTCTACGGGGACACCCACGCGATCAAGGATGTCTCTGTCGATATCCAAGACAAAACCGTCACCGCCTTTATCGGACCATCGGGCTGCGGGAAATCGACTTTCCTGCGGTGTATCAACCGGATGAACGACACGATTGATATCTGCACCGTCAAGGGCGATATCCTGATCGACGGCGAAGACATCTATGACAGCGCGGTCGATCCGGTGCAGCTGCGCGCCAAGGTCGGCATGGTGTTCCAGAAGCCGAACCCGTTCCCGAAATCGATCTATGACAACGTGGCCTACGGCCCTCGCATCCACGGTCTGGCCCGCAACAAGTCCGAGCTTGACGATATCGTTGAACGCGCCCTGAAACGCGGTGCCATCTGGAACGAGGTCAAGGACCGTCTGCATGCGCCCGGCACCGGCCTTTCTGGCGGGCAGCAGCAACGTCTGTGCATCGCCCGTGCCGTTGCGACCGAACCCGAAGTGCTGCTGATGGACGAACCCTGTTCCGCACTTGACCCGATCGCCACCGCGCAGGTCGAAGAGCTGATCGACGAGCTGCGTCAGGACTATTCGGTCGTGATCGTCACACACTCCATGCAGCAGGCCGCACGGGTGAGCCAGAAAACAGCGTTCTTCCACCTTGGCAATCTGGTGGAGTTCGGCGAGACCGACAAGATTTTCACGTCGCCCGAAGACCCTCGGACGGAAAGCTACATCACTGGCCGGATTGGATAAGTATCATGCAAGATCAACATATTGTCTCTGCCTTTGACCGTGACCTCGAAAGCGTTCAGGCACAGATCATGAAAATGGGTGGCATGGTCGAAGATGCCATTCGCCTTGCCGCACAATCGCTGGAAACCCGCGACGAAGAGCTGGCCGATCAGGTCCGCGGCGGGGACAAGGCGATTGACGCGCTCGAAGAGCTGATCAACGAACGCGCCGCCCGCATCATCGCCCTGCGCGCGCCCACAGCCGTGGATCTGCGGCTGATCCTGAGCGTGATCAAGATCAGCGCCAGCCTGGAACGTATTGGCGACTATGCGAAAAACATGGCCAAGCGTAATTCAGTGCTCGCGCAGCTTCCGGCAGTTGCTGATAGCGCCGGTGCCATCCGCCGCATGTGTAAAACAGTTGAATCCATGCTCAAGGACGCGCTGGATTCCTATGTGCAGCGCGACGCAGAACTGGCGATGGACGTAATCGCACGCGATGAAGACGTCGATCAGATGTACAACGCGCTGTTCCGTGAATTCCTCACCTTCATGATGGAAGACCCGCGCAACATCACATCGTGTATGCACCTGCATTTCATCGCGAAAAACGTGGAACGCATGGGCGATCTGGTGACATCGATCGCGGAACAGGTCGTCTATCTGGTGACCGGCACCCATCCGGACGAGGACCGCCCAAAGGCGGATAACACCTCCACCAAGCTGAAGGGGTAGAACCATGTCGGCGGCGCAGCCCCAGATCCTGTTGGTGGAAGACGAACCCGCACAGCGCGAAATTCTGGCGTATAACCTTGAATCCGAAGGGTTTGACGTAAGGCGGGCCGAGAATGGCGAAGAAGCGATCCTGCTGGTGGCAGAGGCGCTGCCGGACCTGATTATTCTCGATTGGATGATGCCGCTGCTCAGCGGGATCGAGGTGTGCCGGCAGCTCAAGACCCGCGAAGATACGCGTAATATCCCCGTGATCATGCTCTCGGCACGGTCAGAAGAGGTGGACACCGTGCGCGGGCTAGAGACGGGGGCGGATGATTACGTGGTCAAACCCTATTCCATGCGCGAGCTCATGGCCCGTGTGCGCACCCAATTGCGCCGTGTGCGCCCGGCATCGTCGGGCGCGGCGCTCAGCTATGCCGATATCACGCTGGACACGGAACGCCACCGCGTGAACCGCGCCGCGAACGAGCTGAAACTGGGCCCGACAGAATACCGGCTGCTGGTCACCCTGTTAGAGCGTCCGGGCCGTGTGTTTAGCCGCGATCAGCTGCTGGATCACGTCTGGGGCCGCGATATCTATGTCGACACGCGCACCGTGGATGTGCACATCGCGCGGCTGCGCAAGGCGCTGACATCTCACGGTGGCGATGACCCGATCCGCACGGTGCGCGGTGCAGGTTATGCATTAGGGTAGGGCGCTTACCCGTTGAATTGTATTACTTCTTGGCGTTGATCCGCCAAGCCTTCGATGCCCAGTTCAACGACGTCGCCCGGTTGCAGGTACACCGGCGGCTTAAAGCCCATGCCAACGCCGGGCGGTGTGCCGGTGGCGATCACGTCTCCGGGCAGCAAGGTCATGAAACGGCTGAGAAAAGAGATAATCTCGGCCACCGAGAAGACCATCGTGCGGGTATTGCCCGTCTGGCGACGGGTGCCGTTCACATCAAGCCATAGATCAAGGTTCTGCGGGTCCGGCACCTCGTCTGCGGTCACCAGATACGGGCCGATGGGCGCGAAGCTGTCGCAGGACTTGCCCTTGACCCACTGACCGCCGAATTCGATCTGAAAGGCGCGCTCTGACACGTCGTTGAAAGTCGCATAACCCGCCACATGGGACAGCGCGTCGGCCTCGGACACATGCTGCGCCTTGGTGCCGATAACGACCGCAAGTTCAACTTCCCAATCGGTTTTCTCGGAATCCTTGGGGATGATGATCGGGTCGTTGGCACCGGTGGCCGCGCAGAGTTTGCTAAACAGTATCGGGTGATCGGGCACATCCATGCCAGCTTCTGCCGCGTGGTCGGAGTAATTCAGCCCGATACACAGAATACGACGTATGTCATTGATCACAGGGGCAAACCGGCCCGTGATGACAGGCAAGGCCGAAACGTCCACATCGCGCAGCTGGTCCAGCGCTGCGGGTGCCATTGTCACAAGCTCGATATCCGTCAGATGCTGCGTCAGATCGCGCGCGGCACCATCTGCGTCAATCATCGCAGGTTTTATCCCGTCAGGGGTTTCGATACGGCAGAGTTTCATTAGCTAATCCTGTGTTTGTGAGGGGTGCGTATGGGCCTAACCTGAATCTCATAATCAGTATTATGTAAATAATTGGTATGCCTTGGGTGATGTTTTGCTGTTAAAGTGCCTCATAAAGCACTGAAAAGTATTATAAAAAGTCGCTTCTTCATCCAATTTATTCATTCACCCATCCGCGCGGCTTCTTGCTTTACCCCGTTGTTCTGCGTGCCATAATCCACATGCGCCAAGCCGATGCAACTGTAAGCGATCGGCGCTTTGGCGGCTGCTGAACGAAAGGAAGAATATGACGCTCAAGATGTCTTCGGCGGATATGGTCGCCGCTGCCCGTGCGCGTATCCGCGAGATCGAAACGCCTGATCTGATGGCCATGCAGGCGGATCCGGATGTTGTTGTCGTTGACCTGCGCGATATCCGTGAACGCCAGCGCAGCGGCTATATACCTGGCAGCTTTCACGCACCGCGCGGCATGATCGAATTCTGGGTCGACCCTGACAGCCCGTACTTCAAAGAGATCTTCGGTCAGGACAAAACCTTTGTCTTTCACTGTGCCTCTGGCTGGCGATCGGCGATCACCACGGCGACGCTGCAAGACATGGGCTTTGACGCGGCGCATCTGCGTGAAGGTTTTTCGACATGGGAAAAGCACGGTGGTCCGGTCGAATACCCTGAAAAGAAAGACTAACGACGCCGAGGCGCCTGTGCTACGTCTGCGCCACCACACAGCAACAACAAGGCCATCTCTATGACATCCATTCTGATCCTGAACGGTCCGAACCTGAACCTGCTGGGCACGCGCCAGCCCGAGGTCTATGGCAAGACGACTTTGGCCGATGTCGAGGCGCTGTGCCGCGAGAAAGCGAAGATGCTCGGGTTTGATGTGGCGTTTGAGCAGTCCAACCACGAAGGCGCGCTGATCGATCTGATCCACGCGGCCAAAGGCAAACATGCCGGGATCGTGCTGAATGCCGGTGCCTATACCCATACGTCGATTGCGCTGATGGATGCGATCGCCTCGGTCGAGCTGCCGGTTGTCGAGGTGCACCTGAGCAACATCCACGCGCGCGAGGAATTCCGGCACCGGTCTTACATCGCGCCTGTGGCTCTGGGTCAGATCTGTGGGTTTGGTGCGCAAGGTTATCTGATGGCCTTGGACGCGCTGAAAGCTCACCTAAAGGATTAGAATTCATCGCTTAGTAACTGATTTATAATAAAAAAGGGCGAAGGTGCCGATGCGCCCTCGCCCTTTCTCTCATCTGCTGTGTGACAGCTTAGCCTTTGGCGGCTTTTGCAACTTCTGCTGCGAAGTCTTCTTTAACGACTTCGATGCCTTCGCCAACTTCAAGACGGACGAAACCGGTGATGGTCGCGCCAGCTTCTTCTGCGGCTTTGCCGACGGTCAGGTCAGGGTTCACAACGAATGCCTGGTTCAGCAGTGTCACTTCGGACATGTATTTCTGCATACGGCCAATGATCATTTTCTCGATCACAGCTTCCGGCTTGCCGAACTCGCGTGCGATGTCCATTTGAACCTGCTTTTCTTTTTCAACAACAGCCGGGTCCAGATCCGCTTCGGACAAGGACGCAGGGTTCACAGCGGCGATGTGCATCGCGATCTGTTTGCCCAGCTCTTCGTTGCCGCCGGTCATTGCGACCAGAACACCGATTTTGCCCATGCCGGGTGCTACAGCGTTGTGCACATAGGACACGACCTGATCCCCATCGATGGACTGCATGCGGCGCACCGACATGTTCTCGCCGATTTTCGCAATGGCGTCGGTGATCACGGTCGAAACGGGCTTGCCGCCCATGTCAGCCGCGTTCAGCGCGTCAACGTCGGACACACCGGTAGCAACATCTGCGATACCGGACACCATTTTCTGGAAGTCAGCGTTTTTGCCAACGAAGTCGGTTTCGGAGTTCACTTCGACAGCAACACCGTGGCCGCCTTCGACTTTAACGGCAACAAGGCCCTCGGCCGCGGTGCGGCCGGATTTCTTGGCTGCTTTCGCCAGACCCTTGGTGCGCAGCCAGTCAACGGCTGCTTCCATGTCGCCATCTGTTTCAGTCAACGCTTTTTTCGCGTCCATCATGCCGGCACCGGTTGTGTCGCGCAGTTCTTTGACCATGGATGCTGTGATTGCCATCGCTTTGGTTCTCCTTGAATTGGGATAAATTGAGGGGCAGAGCGTCCTGCACCACTGTCTCAATCATGTAATGGTTTTGTGACAGGCAGAGGGAAACATGCCCCCTGCCCGTCTCTTTCGCGTCGCTTACGACTTGGCGTCGGCCAGCGTTTCCTTCTTGGATTCGATATCCAGAGGTGCGTCTTTTGCCATTGCGTCGTTCGAAACGGTTTCTTCCGAAGCGTTGCCAACTTCGACACCACCGTCGATCAGGGCTTCTTCTTCGGGCGCTTCTTCCATCGCACCGATATCAACACCTGCGGCACCCAGCTGCGCGGACATACCGTCAAGCGCGGCACGTGCGGCCAGATCGCAATACATGTGGATCGCGCGGGCGGCGTCGTCGTTGCCCGGGATGATGTAGTCGATCCCGTCGGGGGAGCAGTTGGTGTCGACAACAGCGATTACCGGGATGCCCAGTTTGTTCGCTTCGGCCACGGCCAGTGCTTCTTTTTTCACGTCGATGACGAAGATCAGGTCAGGGCGACCGCCCATTTCACGGATACCACCCAGCGATGCTTCCAGCTTCGCTTGGTCACGTTCCATGCCAAGACGCTCTTTCTTGGTCAGGCCGGAGAAGCCACGCTCGGACTGTTCGTCGATGGACTTCAGACGCTGGATGGATTTGGAAACGGTCTGCCAGTTTGTCAGCGTGCCGCCCAACCAACGGTGGTTCATGTAGTATTGTGCGCATTTCTCTGCGGCTTCTGCGATCGGCTGTGCCGCCTGACGCTTGGTGCCAACGAAAAGAATGCTGCCGCCTTTGGCGACGGTGTCACGGATGACTTGCAGCGCCTGGTCCAGCATTGGAACAGTCTGTGTCAGGTCCATGATGTGGATGCCGTTACGCGCGCCGTAGATGAACGGACCCATGCGTGGGTTCCAGCGCTGTGTTTGGTGACCAAAGTGTACGCCTGCTTCAAGCAGTTGGCGCATGGAGAACTCAGGAAGAGCCATGTCTTTATACCTTTCCGGTTTTGCCTCGTCGGGGGTCTCGATCCCGGAATGGGACCAACCGGCGGACGTTCAAGGATTTCTCCCTCAAAGGCCCAACCCCGACTGCGGGTTTAAGTGACGCGCGTATAGTCCGGATTTTCACGCTTCGCAAGGTCCAAGGCGCATGTTTTAGCCATTGGGGCCTTATATCAGCGCAATTCAGTGGGGTTTGGGGCTGCAAGCCCCGCCGAGGGATGGGCCGCGCGCACCTGCGCTTCACAGGCTTGGGCCAGGGCTTTGCGGTTCTCGAAATCGGCGACGGCCAGCGGCGTGTGATAGATCGTTGTCACCTGCCCCTGCCGCAGGGACGCCAAGGTCCGCAGCAGATGGCCGCCAAAGCTCATGTCGCCCCACCAGCCATAAAACCGTGGGTCGGTCCCATCGGGAGCGGTATAGAGCACGGTCACAGGCTGCACCCAGATCACGTCGCGCAGTTCGGGCGCGAAGAAGGACTGGAAGAGCGTGGTTTTGAACGGCAAGACCTGCAGGCCATCGGTGCTGGTGCCTTCGGGGAAGAACAACAGCCGGTGGTTGTCGAGCAAGCGCTGTTGGAACACCTCGGTCTGTTTGCGCGCGTGTTTCGGGTTGCGTTCAATAAACAACGTGCCGGTCGCCTTGGCGAGCCAGCCAATGCCGGGCCAGCTGGCGACTTCGGACTTGGACACAAAGTATATCCGCTGCGCCGCGTTCAAGCTGAAGATATCAAGCCAGCTGGTGTGATTGGCGACGACAGCGCCCCTGTGGCGCATCGGGGTGCCGATAACCGCGCGGCGTAACCCCATGATCAAGAATGCGGTTTTGCAGACGATCTGGGTGATATGCGGGGTCACGGGGCGACCCTGCCCATATAGCGGGCGCTCTATCAGGCGGATCGCGAGCAGGATCACCAGCCCCACAAGAACCACCGTCGCCAGCGTCATCCCACGCAGCAGCATCAGCACCCAGCCAAGGGGCCCGACGGATACCGGTGTCGGGTGGTCGGCGCTGTCCCAAGCCGCGCTCATCCTTGCTGTCCGCTGTAGATCTTGGCCTGCCGCTCGCTAAGCCGGGCGGTGTCGAGCATCAAAAGCACATCCGTCGTGTTGAAGTCATGGTCGATAAAGGCCCCCTCGCCCACACATCCGCCAAGCCGCAGATAGGCTTTGATCAGGCTGGGCATCTGCACCATCGCCTGACGCCGGTTCAAGATGTCGGCGGGGATCAGGTTCATCTCTTGGCGTGCCTTTGGCAAGGCGGTGACCCGCAGATCGGGCGGCGCGAGGTAGGTGTGATGCAGCAGCGACAAGGGCTGCGCCAATGCCTCGGCCTGGGTGCCATGAAAGCTCGCGACGCCAAAAAGGATCTCTATCCCGTGTTCCGCCACATAAGAGGCAAGCCCCGCCCAAAGCTGGTGCATCGCGATGCCCCCGCGATAGGACGGATGCAAACAGGACCGCCCCAGCTCGAGTATCTCGCGGCCAGAGGATTTGAGCGCGGTCAGATCATATTCGTTTTCCGAATAGAACCCGCCTGCCCGATCCGCCATATCGCGGCGGATCAGCCGGTACACGCCAACGGTTTGCTGGGTTTTGCGATCAATAAGCAGCAGATGGTCCACGAAATCGTCGTATTGATCGACCTCTAGCCGGTTTTCGTGATCCACCAAAGGCCCACCCGCCCCCAGCTCGGTGACAAAAACGTCATACCGCAGCCGCTGCGCCGCATGAAGATCCGCTTGGGTGCGCGCCAGACGGACTTCGAACTCTGCCGCTTTTGCAATGATCATGGGCTGGTTTCGTCTCCGGTCGCAATCACGCGGATAAATAGGCAGTTGCCGCCCGTTGCGCAATGCTTGCCCCACGTCGCGGTGGTTTTCGGCGAAAAATTAACGATTTGCTAACGAAGAGCCTTCATCAAAGACGGGGGTGAGCATCACCCGATGACTATCGACCACGATCTTGCCCTCGCTGCGGAAGTTTACCGTGACCTTGCCGCTGATATTGCTTTGCACCTGCCCCACGCCCCAATCGGGATGTGCGGGGTGGCGTACAAGCATTCCGGGTGTCAGTATCGCATTCAGGTCTTCCAAGCGTGCGTCCTTTCTGCGGCGCGGTGTGGGGGGCAGCTATTTAGGGCCAGCAATTTAGGCCAGCTAATTAGGGGGCGTCCCATGGTAGAAACCGACACTGATCTTGCCGCCTTGATCGGCAGCCGCATCTGTCATGACTTGATATCGCCGGTGGGCGCAATCAACAATGGGCTTGAGCTGCTTTTGATGTCGGGCATGAATATGAGCCCCGAAGTCGCGCTGATCGATGAAAGCGTGCGCAACGCCAGTGCGCGGCTACGGTTCTTTCGCGTGGCTTTCGGCGAGGGCGACGCGCAGCCTGTCCCTGCCCAAGAAACAAGCGGTATCCTGCGTGATCTATATGCCCAGTCCAAATGGCAGGTATCCTGGCCCGACGGCGTTGCCGCGCCGCGCAATGCGCTGCGGATGGTGTTCCTGAGCCTGCTGTGTCTGGAAACGGGGATGCCCTACGGTGGGCAGATCACCATAGATCACCACGACGCGGGATGGGACATCACCGGCACGGCTGACCGGCTAAGCATCAATGCCGCGCTTTGGGGCGTGCTGGCGGGGCAGTCCCGGGCAGAGCGTCTAACAGCTTCGCAGGTCCAGTTCGGGCTGTTGCCCGCCATCGTGAAAGACAGCGGGCAACAGTTAACATCCATCGTGACAGAAACGACCATCACCCTTGGGATCACGGCTTAGCTGCGTACGGCCCCATCGCCACGCACCAGATACTTGAAGCTGGTCAGCTGCTCGGCACCGACGGGCCCGCGCGCGTGCATTTTGCCGGTGGCGATCCCGATTTCGGCACCCATGCCAAACACTCCACCATCGGCGAATTGGGTGGAAGCATTGTGCATCAGGATCGCAGAATCCAGCCGCGTCATGAATTTGGTCGCCGCCGCATCGTCTTCGGTAATGATGCAATCGGTGTGGTTCGAGCCGTAGGTGCGGATATGGGTGATCGCATCGTCGATACTGTCCACGGTTTTCGCCGCGATGATCATATCAAGGTATTCGTGCCCCCAATCATCCGCCGTGGCCGGCACGGTGCCTTCGATCTCGGTCAGCGCGCCATCGGCGCGCACTTCGACGCCAGCGTCCAGCAGCGCCTTGATCACACCCTTGCCAATCGTCCGCGCCACTTTTTCATGGATTAGCAGGCATTCAGCCGACCCGCAAATGCCGGTGCGGCGGGTCTTGGCGTTCAGCACGACTTTCAAAACCTTCTCGGGGTCGGCGTTTTCATCGATATAGATGTGCACGATGCCTTCGAGGTGGGCAAAGACCGGCACCCGCGCTTCGCGCTGCACCAGACCGACCAGCCCCTTGCCGCCGCGCGGGACGATCACATCAATCGTGTCGGTCATGGTCAGCATCTCGCTCACTGCGGCGCGGTCGCGCGTGGGCACCAGCTGGATTAAATCCGCAGGCAGATCAGCGGCTTCGAGCCCCTCTTGTAAGGCGGCATGGATCGCGCGCGAGGAATGGAAGCTTTCGGAGCCGCCCCGCAAGATCACGGCATTGCCCGCCTTGAGGCAAAGCGCACCGGCATCCGCTGTCACATTCGGGCGCGATTCATAGATCACGCCGATGACACCCAAAGGCGTGCGCACGCGCTGGATGTTCAGGCCCGTCGGCTGATCCCATTCGGTCAGCACCTGCCCCACGGGATCATCCTGTGCGGCGATGCTGCGCAGGCTGTCGGCGATGGCGCTGATGCGCGCATCATCCAGCAACAGCCGGTCCATCATCGCGTCAGAGAGACCCTTGTCGCGGCCAAACTCCAGATCTTTGGCGTTCGCGTCCAGAATATCGGCGCTGCTGGCCATCAGCGCGTCGGCGGCTTTTTCAAGCGCGGTCTGCTTTTGGTCGGCACTGGCAAAGCCCAATGTCGCGGCGGCGGCTTTGGCGCGCGCGCCAATATCCGCCATCAACGCGGGAATGTCGTCTGTCTGTGTCATATCCAAGGTCATAACCTAATTACTGCTTTTTTGTCATTTCGGGTTGCCCTCTACCTAAAGCCTTCGGCGAGGATTTTAAACCATTTGGATGTCAGGAAAGCGCAAGATCGTCCCGATGGATCAAAGCAGCACGCCCCGGCGCGCCCAGAATGGCCTCGATCTCAGAGGATTGACGACCTTTGATCAGCTCTGCCTCTGCGGAGGTATAGCGTGTCAGCCCGTGCCCGATGGGGCGCCCATCTGGGGCCAGCAGCGCGACGGAGTCGCCGCGCCCGAAGGGACCGGAAACAGCGGTGACACCGGCGGGCAAAAGCGACTTGCCCTTGGACATGGCAGCCACTGCACCGGCATCCAATGTGACGCTACCGCGCGGTTTGAGTGCCGTAATCCATTGTTTGCGCGCGGTTTGGGGGTCGGATTGCGCGGTGAACCAGGTGGCGTTGGCCCCGTTTTCGAGGGTCAGCAAAGGCCGCAACGGTGATCCTTCGGAGATGGCCATGGCGCAGCCCGCGGCGGTCGCGGTTTTCGCGGCCATCAGCTTTGTCTTCATGCCGCCCTTGGACAGACCAGAGCCCGCATCGCCCGCCTGCGCCTCGATCTCTGGGGTGATCGTGTCGATCACCTCATAGCGGATGGCATCGGGGTCGTCATTGGGGTTGGCAGAATAGAAACCATCCACATCCGACAGCAGGATCAACCGATCGGCTGCCACGGTCACGGCGATCTGCGCCGCGAGCCGGTCATTGTCGCCAAAGCGAATCTCGTCCGTGGCAACGGTGTCATTCTCGTTGACGATGGGTACCGCCCCCATGGACAACAGCTGTTCCATCGTGGCGCGGCTGTTGAGATACCGCCGACGATCCGCGCTGTCTTCCAGGGTGACAAGCACCTGCGCGGCGGTGATCCCGTAGGGTTCCAGCGCCTCTTCATAGGCGCGGGCGAGACGGATTTGCCCCACCGCCGCCGCGGCTTGGGATTGTTCCAGCGCAAGCGTGGTTGGCGGCAGCCCAAGCACACCACGCCCCAAAGCGATGGAGCCCGAAGACACCAGTACCACATCCTTGCCCTGCCCCTTGAGCCACGCCACATCCTGCGCGAGACTTTGCAGCCAATCGCGGCGCAGTTGGCCGGTGGCCCGATCGACGAGCAGCGCCGAGCCGATTTTTACAACGATACGGGTGCCGTCGCTTAGGGTTGCCAAGGTGCCTCTTCTTCATCTTCGGAGCGGAAACGCAGCCGGTCGTCGTCAATCTGGCCACGCAAAGCCCGCAGCACCTCGGTGACGCCTTCGCGGGCGACGCCAGACATCATCATGACCTCTGCGCCGCAGGCTTTTTCCAATTCCTCGCGGGCGGTTACGCGATCATCTTCATCCAGTGCATCAATTTTATTCAGCACGGTGATCCGCGGTTTATCCGCCAGCTCGCCGCCGTAGGCTTCGAGTTCGTTGATGATGGTCTGGTAATCTTCGGCAATGGTGTTCGACGTGCCATCAACCAGGTGGAGCAGCACGGCGCAGCGTTCGACATGGCCCAGAAACAGATCGCCCAGACCGCGCCCTTCGGACGCGCCTTCGATCAGGCCGGGGATATCGGCGACGACGAATTCGGTATTATCCACCCCCACAACGCCCAGATTGGGGTGCAGTGTGGTAAACGGGTAATCGGCAATCTTTGGCCGCGCGTTCGATGTCGCGGCGAGGAAAGTCGATTTGCCCGCGTTCGGCAGGCCGAGCAGACCCACATCCGCGATCAGCTTGAGACGCAGCCACAGCGTGCGGTCCACGCCTTCCTGTCCGGGATTGGCACGGCGCGGTGCCTGGTTCGTCGCGGATTTAAAATGCAGGTTCCCCCAGCCGCCGTTGCCGCCCCGCGCCAGTTCGACCCGCTGACCAAGCTCTGTCATATCCGCCAGCACGGTTTCCTGATCCTCATCAAGGATCTCGGTGCCCACGGGGACGCGCAGGATGATGTCATCGCCATCCTTGCCGGTGCGCTGCTTGCCCATGCCAGGCTGGCCGTTCTTGGCAAAGAAGTGCTGCTGGTAGCGGAAGTCAATCAGCGTGTTCAGCCCGTCGACGGCTTCGGCCCAGACCGATCCGCCCGACCCGCCGTCTCCGCCATCGGGACCACCGTATTCAATGTATTTTTCGCGCCGGAAAGACACGCAACCGCCCCCGCCTGCGCCAGAGCGGATATAGACTTTGCACAGGTCAAGAAACTTCATCAAAAGGGCCTTTCGGGGCACGTGTGGTCATAGTTTATGGCTATACGTCCAGGTTGGTACGCAGGTCTCGCGCGCCAGACAATAGGTTTCCGCATTGCCAAGATAGCGGAAGCCCGCATTTGTCAACACTTTGGCAGAGGCAGGGTTGTCGCGAAACACCGAGGCGAACATATTTTTGTTGCGCAGCGGATTGGCCTGCACCAGCGCCTGTACCGCCTCGGACGCGAGATGCGTGTTCCAGAACGCAGGGGCGACCCAATAGCCGACTTCGGATTGATCGCGGTCCATCCGGATGAGGGAAATCACGCCCATCACCTCGGAGCCGCCGGTTTTCAGCCCGTCCATGACCCAGACATCCTCTGTCCGCGGGGTGCTGGTGGCGCGGGTGATGAAGCTTTCGATCACGCCGGGCGGTAGCGGGTGCGGAATGGATGCGGTGCGCATCGCCACCCGTGGATCGCTGGCATAATGTTCGATCATCCCACGATCTGACATGCGCACAGGGCGCAGATCAAACCGTTCTGTTTCAATCACTTGCTGTTGCGACACTGTTAAATCTTCCATCGTTATGTCCCTCCTCCGAACAGCACGAACAAGACAGAGGCCACCGTTAAAGCGGCCAAGGTCCACATCAAATATTTCTCCCAAACGCTGCCGGCGACCGTCTTCGCGATCCCCGCACCGGCCAGCGTCCACAAGGGGTGCAGCACGATCTGGCATCCCAGCAGCACGGCGGCCACCGTGGCCGTCGCCGCCAGCGCAGGCGTTCCGGGCGCGATGAAGGCCGTGAAGCTGCCCACGATCATCGCCCAGGCCTTGGGGTTCAGCGGGTGAACGATCAGCCCGGCCAGAAAGCCCGGCGCGGCCTCGGTTCGTGCGTCCTGCCCCAACCGCAGGTTCGCAACCTTCCATGCCAGCCAGATGATATAGGCGGCAGAGGCGAATTTCAGCGCGACGAAAACCCCCGGCGCGCGGTCGGCCAGTTGCATCAACCCGAAACCCACTGGCCAGATCACCAGCTGTTTGCCAAGGGCCACGCCCGCGACAAAAGGCACTGCCGCGCGAAAGCCGAAGCGCGCGCCAGTGGCCATCAACGCCATATTCGCCGGTCCGGGTGTGCCGATCTGGCTTGCAGCAAAGACGATAAAGGATGTCAGGGCGACGCTCATGACTGGCTCTTCTTCTTGCGTTTTTGCCGCGGCTTGGCGTCATAGACGGGCGGAACGTAATCGGGTTTGATCAGCCCGAACAACAGGTTGTCGTGCCATTCGCCCCCCAGAAAAGACGACTGCCGCGCACGCCCTTCGGCGGCAAAGCCGACTTTGGTGAAACAGGCCGCAGCGCGTTCGTTGATGTCGAGCACGCGGGCAGAAAGGCGGTGCAGCGCCAGCGGGCCAAAGGCGTGGGCCGCAAGCAGATGCAGCGCGCGTGTCCCCAACCCCTTGCCCAGTTTCTTGGGGGCGAGAATGCCGATCGCGACATCGGCGCTGGCATCCCACGGACGAAGACTGTGCAGGCGCAGCGCACCGATCATCTTGCCGCGATGTTCGATGACCCAGGCCAGCGGTTCAACCTGTTGCGTTTCATACCAACGTTCGGCCAGCGCCTTGGTCATCACCGGCACGGCGTTCAGCTCTGCCCCGAACATGTGGTGGATTTCGGGCGTGTTTCCAAGCTTGAACCGGGCGTCGATGTCACGGTGTTCGGGCGCGCGCAGACGGATGGTGCCATCGCTCAGCTCGGGGCGGTTTGATCGTGACATAACGGCCCCTCCCTTCCTGGGTGAACACTGGGCGATAAAATGGAAAAGGGACCGGCGTTTCCGCCGATCCCTAAATTTTCAAACCTCTCGGGTGCGGCTTATTCTGCGGCTTCTGCCGCTGGCAGGACCGAGATAAACGTACGGTTCTTCAGCCCCTTGTGGAACTGGACCTTGCCGTCAACGGTTGCGAAGATCGTGTGATCCTTGCCCATGCCAACGCCTTCAGCGGGCCAGTACTTTGTACCGCGCTGACGCACCAGAATGTTGCCGGGAATGACAGCTTCGCCGCCATATTTTTTCACGCCAAGACGACGACCTGCTGAGTCGCGGCCGTTACGGGATGAGCCGCCTGCTTTTTTATGTGCCATTGGTGTCTCTCCTTAGCCTTTTGCGAGTTCTTTGGCCTGTGCGATCCAGTCTTCACGACCGACGCGACCTTTGAACGACAGTTTCTCTTCGATAGCTTCGACGTCAGCGTCTGTCCAAGCAGCGATCTGTGCGAAGGTTGTGATGCCTTCACCGTTCAGCTTGCCAACGATGACGGGGCCAACACCGGAGATCTTGCTCAGATCGTCGGCACCTTCGGCTGCGGGTGCAGCTTTAGCCTTCTTCGCCTTGGCAGGCTTGGCCGATTTCTCTTCGGCCTGGTTGTTCTTCACGCGCTTGGCCATTTCGGCCTGATCGGTTTTGTTCAGCGCATAACGCTCTTCCATGGCTGTCACGGCAGCAGCGCTGACGGAACCGGTGCCGATGGCCGCTTTGACGTCGGATTTATCCGCGCCGGACGACAGGATCTCACCGATCTTGACCAGTGTCAGCTTTTGACGGTGGCCTTTGGTACGCTTGGAAGAGTGCTTCCGGCGGCGCTTGACGAAGTGAATGACTTTCTCGCCCTTGATCTGATCGACGACCTCGGCTTGAACGCCGGCCCCTGCGACCAAAGGAGCACCCAGCTTGGGGGAATCGCCGCCCAGCATGAGAACTTCGTTGAATTGGACTGTTTCGCCCGCGTCAGCAGCCAAACGTTCTACCCGCAGCATATCGCCGGATTGAACTTTGTACTGCTTGCCGCCTGTCTTGATGACCGCAAACATGCGTCTTCCTTTACTGTTTCCGCATCCTGTGGTCCCCGTTCGGGAGTTTGTCGGGCTTTGGCCCACCTCGGACAGCGCATCCCGTTTTGGGATGTTCATGAAATAACAAAGGCACCCGAAACGGGCACCCTTAGGTTGAGGCTTGCCGTATGATGCACCGCCCCCCTGATGTCAAGGGCCAGCACGGGCCTCGCGGGACTTATCGCAAAGGCGGTGCGGCTGGCTATAATTCCTCGGCCACCATGTTCAACGCAACTGCGCGACCAAGGGCATAGGACACGTCTTCGTACGCGGCGCCAAAGCCTTCGAACAGCGCTGTGTTCAGGCTGCGCCCCGCATCGCTTTGCGCAAAGGCGATATAGCGGTCGAGCTCTGCATCCTCCAGCGGAGAATACGCCAGCAGCAGATAGCCATAAAGCCAGCCGCGCGTGTCTTGCGCGATCTCTTCTTGCTGCTGCGCCACGTCGGCCAGCATCTCGGCCTCTGTCATCTGCAGCGCGTTGCCATCTGCCATCCCGCGCATGAATTGAAAGTTGGAATTCATCGCGGCGGTGACATTGCGGTCGATCATGTCGCCACTGTCGATCAATGTTGTGATCTGCCCCAGACGTGGGTCGTCGCTGCCCTCAAGGTCATGGAACCCTGCGCGGGCGGCGTCTTCCACCTCGGGGTCGGTGATAGCGGCGCGGGCCTCGTTCTCGAGCGTGATGATCCTTGCGCCCGTGTCTTGCGCGAAAAAGGCAATGACATCCTCGCGGGCCTGCCCTTGCAAGCCCGCATCCAATGCCCCGCGCAGGGTTTCGACGATCCGTTCGGGGTTGTAGATGGCACGCACCTGCAGCGCCCACCCCGCGCCACCCTGCCCGCCCAGCATATCGCGATCAAGCGTTTCCGCGTTCTCCAACCCCTCGCGCTGCAAAATCTCGGCCAGCTCGCCAAGACGCAGGACATCCACCAGCACGGTTGACCGCGCGTCGGCCCAAAGCGGCAGCGCCAGCATCCACAGGCCAGCAGCAAGAACAAAGGCGCGCATGGTTACAGGTCCTGACTGGGTTGCATGGTGCCAAGCCGCTGTGCGACCTCTTCAAACCGGTTCGCCATGATCTCGAACTGCACGGCGTTCATCAGCGCGTAGACCTCCTGCATCTGCGGATCTTCCAGCGCCTTGGCATAGACCAGCACTTCTTCATCGGAAAACGCCTGATAGGTATAGGCCGCCCCCGCCAGCGCGTTCTCTTTGATAGAGGCGCGCATCTCGGGCTCTTGCGCGCGCATCGCTTCGCGCAGGTCGGGCTCTTCCATCTGTAATTCGATCACACCCGCGCCCGCCGCTGCCATCAGGAACCGGATCTGCACCTCTTGCAGCGCCTTGATCGAGCTATCCTCGACATCGCTCGCCCCGTTCAGACGCGCCAACAGATCCACACGCGGAGAATCGATCCCGCGCAGCCCGTTCAGGATCGCATCGCCCGCCTCTGCCTTCGCGGCATCGTCTTCCTCCATATGCGACGCGTTTTCAGCGGCCACCAAGCGTCGGCCCAGATCGCTGGCGTAGAAATCCGAGGCATGTTCCAGCGCATCATCGCTGAGCGCCTGCGCCAGAATACCGGCACCCATGTCCAGCATCAAATCCGTCTCGAATACCTCGCGCACCAGACGCGACCATTCAGAGCCGAAGGCATCCGCATCAATCCCCAGCATTTCCGGCGCGGAATCAGCAGACAGCCGGATGCTTTCAAGGGCGACATCAAACCCCGTGACTTCCAGAAATGCATCGACCCTTTCTCTGTCGGCGGCCCGCGCCATCGGTGCAATCAGCGACACCATGACCGCCAATCCAAAACATAAAGTTAACGGCAAACGGGACAGTCGGCGCATCAGGGCATTCCTTTCAAGTTGATCCACCCCAAGAGCTTAGGCGAAATCCATCTGTCAGCAATGAAATTCCCCGTGTCCGCGAAAACTGGCCTAGCCCCCCTTGCCACCCCGCAAAATCCATCCTAAACGGACGCACCACACCGATGCGGAGAGGTGCCGGAGTGGTCGAACGGGGCGGTCTCGAAAACCGTTGAGCCTTCACGGGTTCCCAGGGTTCGAATCCCTGTCTCTCCGCCACTATCCCCCTGACAGTTTAGGTCCATCCCTTGCGGGACAAGCCGTCGCCTTGGTCGCACGCCCCTGTGGCGCGGTGCGCTGTCAAAATCCGCGATCAGGGGCGTGATGCTGCTCCCGCCCGCGTCAAAAATCCCCCGGCGCGCATTGCAGGCAGGCGAGCCCCTCGGCACGCCATGCGTCAACGACCGAACTGCGATCATCGATGACCAGCCAGGGGGCCAGCCCGTCCGCTTGCATTTGCGCCAGCGCTTGGCGTTTGACGTCGGGATCGCTTGCGGCGTCCTGATCCTTGGCGCGCAGGTAAACGCCGTCGAAGGGCAGATCGTGTTTGTGCAGCCAGGCGATCGTGTGTTCCGCCCAACCGTCAGGGCGGCCCGAGCAGATGACGATCGTCTCGCCGCTTTGCTTCAGGCGGCGCATCAGTTTGGCGATGGGGGCAATCAGCGGGGCGTCGGCCATCGCCATGTGGAACGCATCCCATTGCTTCTCGACGCCATGCACCAGATGACCCAGCTTTGCCGCGTCGAACTCGGCCAGAGTGCCGTCGACGTCGAATACCACGCAAGGTTTCAGGGGGGCGGATGTCATAGCTCTTTCTCCTCAAGAAATGTGCCCGACCGCTGAAACAGGATCGGGATGGCGTTTGGCGGGCGTGGGCCCACGTCATGGGGTGTCCACAGCACGCGCGCGGCGCGGATGATACCGGAATGGCAGACCAGCACCGGCAAGTGGCCGGCGGGTGTGGCGGCACAGGCCGCGTGGATCGCGCCTGCGACACGATCAAGCATGGCGGGCCAGCTTTCGCCGCCTTCGGGGGTGTCTTCGCGTATGGGTTGCTGCGACAGCGGCTGCCCCTCGAACGCCCCCCAATCGCGTTCGCGCAACGCGGAAATCACGGTGAAATCGCGCTGCGGAAAGGCGCGCTTGCAGGTTTCTCGCGCCCGTGCGGCGGGGCTGGCGAAAAGCGTGACCGGCTGCGGCCAGCGACGACGGGCCAGCGCGCGCGCCTGATCGCGGCCATGGGCGGTCAGCGCGACATCGGTCACCCCTGCGATGATGCTTTGCGCATTGGCGGTCGTCTCCCCGTGGCGGATCAGGCAAAAGTCCGAGGGCGGAAGCGCGGCCCCCCTCACAGGCGCACCGGATCATGCATGAAAACCTCGACGCCCAGATCCTCGATCAAATAGTCTTCTGGCTGTGTGCAGAAGGCTGGCGCAAAGCGTTTCGCGCCAAGCCGTTCCAGCATGCGCACCTGATCGCGCAGCGGCGGGTGTACGTTCCAGCGTTGGAAATATCCCCCCGGCACGCTGCAGATCCCGCGAGCATGGGCGGTCATATGGCCGGTAAAGACCACATGCGCGTCGCGCCCCAAACGGCCGCTTTCATGCCAGGCGCGCACATAGCCCCAGGCGGCACCGCCATCGGCATTGGGGGTGTCGCAGACCAGAAAGCGCGCCTCGTCCAGCGGGCCGCGCGCCAGCAGCGGGGCGATCTTGGCCGCATCCACGCCAAGCGTGCCGCTGCGCAGACCCGTCGCCAGCACCGCCTGACATTCAGGGTCCAGCATGACGCTGGCGTGACCATAGCGCCGGATCAGGTGCAGGGCCATTTCGCCCGCCCTGCCCGATGGCGGCACTGGCAAAAGCACCTGCCCCTCAAGCCTGTCCAGCAAGGCGTCAAGCGCGGCAAATCTTTCGGTCTGGGGTACATCGTCAAGCTGGTAGGAACAGTCCAGGATCGCCGTCGCCGCGGGTGGTGGAAGGTCCAGCGGGAACCAGTCGGATTCCTCGGACCAATCGCCCGAGTAGAACAGCCCCTCGCCCAAGGCGAAATGCATCCAGACACCGCCCATGGCGTGCCCGTTGCGCCCCGTGGTCAGCTGCACGCCATCGATCACAGATACCCCCTGTTCGGGCAGCAGGTTGACCTTGGCGGCAGGGGGCAGCGCCTTGGCGGTTTGCGCAGTGGCATAGATCGGCAGCCCCGCCTCTACCGCATAGATCGCCCCGCCGATGTGGTCGATATGGTCGTGGGTGATAAAGACCGCATCCGCGCCCTTCAGCCAGCGCGGATCAAAATGGGCGTGGGCCTCGGGGCCAAAGCCGCAGTCCAGCAGCCAGCGCCGATTGCCCGTGTTCAATTGCATGCATGCGGGGCCTTTGTCCCCGATGCCGGAAAGTACTCTTACGCTTTGCATTTAATCCTCGGAGAATGCCCATGGGGTGGTGATCGTCAGGCCAAGCTGCATGCCGACATCAAACCGTGCCCGTGTTTCAGCCAGCAGACGCGTGCCGCAGTCCGCAACGGTTTCCAGAAGGTATTTGCCGCCCAGATAGGTCACCCGCGCCACTTTGGCGCGCAGGTCGCCGGTTTCGCTGATGGTCAGGTTTTCGGGGCGCAGGCAGACATGGCTTGGCAGGTCATCCCCGCTTTGCACGGCGATCCGCGTCCCCAGAACATGGCCGTGCAGGGCGCTATCGCTCTTTTCGACCCCGCGCATGGGCACCACCGTGCCGCGCCCGACGAATTCGGCGACAAAGCGGTTTTTGGGGCGTTCATACAGCGTTTGGGGCGTATCGAACTGCTGGATGCGGCCCTTGTCCATCACGGCGATCCGGTCGGCCATGGCCATCGCCTCTGATTGATCGTGGGTGACATAGACCATCGTCGCGCCGGTGCGCTTGTGGAAATCGGTGAACACCGTCTGCATCGATGCCCGCAGCGCCACATCAAGGTTGGCCAGCGGTTCGTCCAGCAGCACCGCATCGGGGTGCGACACCAGACAGCGCGCCAAAGCGACCCGCTGACGCTGCCCGCCCGACAGTTCGGAGGGCATCCGGTCGGCATAGTCCGTCAGCCCCGTCGCCTGTAACGCCTGATCGGTCTGCGCGGTGATCTCGGCCTTGGAAAAACGCCGGATCTCCAGCGGATAGGACACATTGCGCCGCACGTTCATATGGGGCCAAAGCGCGTAGGACTGGAACACGAAACCGATGTTACGGTCCTCGGGCGGGACCATGCGGTTGCCAGCCACATGCGCGACCTCGCGCGGGCCGATGGAAATCCGCCCCGTCGTCGGCATCTCGAACCCCGCAAGCAGGCGCAGCAGCGTGGTCTTGCCGCAGCCCGACGGCCCCAGCAGGGCGACGAATTCGCCATCCTTGAACGTGGTGGTGATGTCATGCAGTGCGGGGGCGCCGGCGAATGATTTGCCAAGCGCGGACAGGCTTATGTCTGCCATGGGACTACTCCTTTGGGGAAACGTCGGGACATCAGCTGCACCAGCACCATCAGCGCCATAACCACCAACACGATGGTCATCGCCAGCGCGCTGGCCATTGCGGTCTCGCCACTGTCGTCCAGATTGAAAATGACCACGCCCAACGTCTCGGTCCCCGAGGACCAGAGCAGCGCGGAAACCGTGAGCTCGTTAAACGCGGTGAGAAACACAAGGATCGCCCCTGCCGCCGCCGCCGGAGCCGAGAGCGGCACGATCACATCGCGCAGCCGCTGGAACAGCGATGCCCCCACCGATTGCGCGGCTTCGCCCATGGCAGGATCCAACTGCTTGAGGCTCGCTTGCACGGGGCGGAACATCACCGCAAAGAACCGCGCCAGATAGGCCAAGAAGATGATCCAGATCGTGCCGTACAGCGTCGCATCGGTGAACGGGAGCTTGATCAGCAGCAGGATCATCGCAATCGACAACACCACTCCGGGCAAGGCATAGGGCAGATCCAGCAGGCTATCAAACAGCCGCGACAGCCGCGTCGGGTTCCGCTCCATCAACCACGCCAGCGGCAGGCAGAGCAGCATGAGCACAACGGCCGCGCCGATCGCCAGACCAAAGGAGTTCGCAAAGGCCCGCGTCGTGACCGGCTGGCGCAGCAGGACCTCGGTCCACGCCTGAAGGGTTACGGTGTCAAGCCGCAGTGGCACGCCATAGGCAGGCACCAGCGACGTCGCCAGCAGGCCGAACATGGGCAGCACAAGGATCGTGCAGACCACGGCCCATAGCAACACCTCGACCGGCAGACGCGCCGCCCCAAGCGGGATCGCCAAGGGGCGCGAGGTGGCCCCCACCAGATAGACCCGTTGGCGTGATTGGAAGAATTGTTGCGTCAGGATGCCCGTGACAGCCACCGCACCGATCAACATGGCGAGGATCGATACCTCGGCCAGCACGCCGGTGCCCATGCCCGCCAGCTTTTGGTAAACCAGTGTCGGCAGGGTCGCATAGCCCGCCGGAATACCCAGCATCGCGGGAATGCCAAAGTTGCCAAGGGCGGTGACAAAGGTGATCGCCGTTCCTGCCGCCAAACTGGGCAGGGTCAGGGGCATGACCACCTGCCACCACGTGCGCAGCCCCCGCGCGCCACTGATGCGCGCCGCCTCTACCACCTCTTGCGGGATGGCGCGCAGACCTGCACGCAGGGTCAGGAAAATAATCGACATATGCTGGATGCCCAGCAACAGAATGATGCCTTGCGCCGAATAAAGCGGCTGCGGCGACCCCAATGGCGGCGCCAGCCCCAAGGTCTTGAGCAACACAGACGACGGCCCCATGATCTGGGTCCATGACAGCGCGGTGATCTGGGGCGGGATCATCATCGGGATCATCAGGCAGAACACCAGCGCCGCCTTGGCGCGCAGATCGGTCAGCGCCACCAGAAACGCGAAGGCAGACCCCAGAACCACCGAGACCAAAGTGCCAAACCCTGCGGTCACCAGCGAATGTTTCAGCGCGCTCAGCGTCGATGGCTGGCGCAGCACCTCGCCCGCGAGCGACAGGCCAACCGCGCCCTGATCCGTCACGCCTTCGACAAACAGGCGCAGCACCGGCGCAAGGGTCAGGCTGATCGCCACAATCAAAATGGTAGAGAGCAGCCACCCCTCGGACCGGCTGCCCCCGTTTTTTGTCAGAACGCCCATTACTCGGCGCCAAACAGCTCTGTGAATTTGGCCTTGTTGGCTTCGGCGTCCTTCAACGCGGTCGCGGGATCGAAATCCATCAGTTTGATGTCTTCGCGCGCAGGGAAACCGGCGGGCACGCCCATGCCGTCGCGTGCGGGGATATAGCCCATCTCAAGCACCACATCCTGACCTTCCGCGCTGAGCAGGAAATCGACGAACTTCTGTGCGCCTTCGACGTTCTTGGCGGTCGACATGATCGCCACAGGCTCGGTCACATAGGATACGCCTTCGGTGGGGAAGACGAATTCGACAGGCGACCCTTCGGCCTTGTTGCGGATCGCGAGGAAGTCGACGACCATGCCATAAGGTTTCTCGCCCGAGGCCACGGCCTTGAACGTGCCGCCGTTGCCGCCTTGGGCGCGGGCATCGTTTTCCGCCAGTCGTTCGTAATAGCCCCAGCCAAGGCTGTCATCGCCGGTCAGGGTTGCCAGATGGATCAGTGCCGCACCGGAATACAGCGGGGATGGCATGGCCACCTGCCCTTTCAGAGCCGCATCGCTCAGGTCGTTCCACGATGTCGGAGCCGTCTCGACGCCAGTGTTATAGACGATGCCTGTCGTGATTAGCTTGGTCGAGTGATAGAAGCCGTCGGCAGAATACAGCGCGCTGTCATAATTGGCAGCCTCCGGGGATTGGTAGGCGGTCAGCAGACCGTCTTGGGCCATGCCCTCCAGCGTCACGGTGTCGGCGATCAGCAGCACGTCGGGCTGCGGGTTGCCTGCCTCGATCTCGGCGCGCAGACGGGCCATCAGTTTGGTCGTGCCGTCGCGGACCCATTCGACATCGGTATCGGGGTTGGCGGCTTTGAAGGCGTCCACAGTCTGCTGCGCATCTGCATTGGGCTGCGAGGTGTAAAGTGTGATTGTATCTGCAAGGGCCGTGCTGGCCATCAGGGCAAAAGCGGTGGTGGTGAGGATGGTTTTCATGGGGCTCTCCTGAAAAGGTAGCTTTCGTACGAAAGCATTTCACGCTCGCCTTATTCCCACCTTACGCTACAGATTCATGACATTCGCGTAACAGATTTAATTATATTGCGCCGTGGACGGGGTCGCTCTAGGGTCCGGCTAACCTTGGGTTGTTTTCGAAGGAAAATAGATGGCGCGACCTACTCTGACCGACCGGCGCGACAGGATCATTGCGCTGCTGTCGCAGAACGACGCTTTGTCCCCCGCCGAACTATCGCAGCATCTGGACGTTTCGGTGCAGACCATCCGCGCCGACCTGCGCGACCTTGATGACGCGGCGCTGGTGCAGCGCCGCAAGGGAAAGGTGCAGCTGCGCCAGCAAAGCGAGAATATCGGCTACCTGCCCCGCGAAACCATCGCGCGACAGGAAAAGCAGCGCATCGCCTTGGCGGTCAAGAACCTGATCCCTGATGGCGCACGGGTGGCGCTTGGGACGGGGACCACGGTTGAGCATTGCGCGCGGTTTCTGTCGTCGCACAAAGACCTATTCGTCGCGACCAATAGCATCCACGCGGTGTGCGCCCTGCAGAATGCCGCGGGCGTGATGGTGGAGCTGGCGGGCGGCAATGTACGGATGCGCGATCTGGATCTGATCGGCGCTGCAGCGCTGGCGTTTTTTGCGGGTTACCGCATGGATTACGCGGTGTTCAGCTGTGGCGGACTGTCAGGGTCGGGCGCGGTGATGGACTATAACTCGGACGAGGTGCTCGCGCGCAAGGCGATTGCGGGCTGCGCCAAGACAACGATCCTGGTGGCCGATCAGGGCAAGGCGGATTTGGACCTTGCCTGCCAGCACGGGGAGATCTGGGCCTATGATTACCTTGTCACAGGGGCCGTGCTGTCGCCCGATCTGCTGTCCCGCGCCGCCGCCCATGGGTGCACGGTGATCAAGGTCTAGCCCCTAGCCCGTGACACGCCGTAAGAAGGATTGCGTGCGCGGGTCTTTGGGCGCATCAAGCAGTTCTGCCGGTGGGCCCTGTTCGACAATCCGTCCCTCGTCCATAAAGACGATCCGATCCGCAATCTCGCGCGCGAACTGGATCTCGTGCGTAACGATCAGCATGGTCTGTCGTTTCTCGGCCACGCGCCGCATGAGGTCGAGCACCTCTCCCACCCATTCGGGGTCCAGCGCCGAGGTCGGTTCGTCAAACAGCATCAGATCCGCATCCAGCGCCATCGCGCGGCCGATGCCCACCCTTTGCTGCTGGCCGCCCGACAGTGCAGCGGGGTAGCTGTCGGCTTTTTCGAACAGACCGGTTTCGCGCAGCGTCGCATCGGCACGGGCGTTGGCCTCGGCCTTGCTATAGCCCTGAACGGTGATCAGCGCCTGAGTGATATTCTCGCGAGCGGTCTTGTTGGCGAACAGCGCGTAGTTCTGGAACACGAAGGACGTGCGCCGCCGCAGCGCCAGAATATCGGCGCGCTTCGCCGTAGCTGCATCGATAGACATATCGCCAATGCGGATGATGCCCGCGTCAGGCGCATCAAGAAAGTTCAGGCAGCGCAGCAAGGTGGACTTCCCCGTGCCCGACGGCCCGATGATCACCACCCGTTCGCCTTGGGCGATATCAAGCGAGATGTCTTTCAGCACGGCGGTGCTGCCAAAGGATTTGGTCACGCCGGATATGGTGATCCCGTCCCCCATCGCCCTGCCCGTCGCTGGATTGCTTTGTGTATTGGTCATCGCGCATGTGCCTTGTTCAGATAGACCTCTAGGTGACGCTGTGCGAAGGCCAATGTCTCTACCATGACCCAATAGATTGCGGCGACGACGAGAAAGGCTTCGAAGTAGAGGAAGCTGCCCGCCGCCTCTTTCTGGGTCGCCCCCATCAGTTCGGTCACGCCAAGGGTAAAGGCCAGCGAGGTGCCTTTGATCATATCGATAAAGTAGTTCACTAAAGTCGGTGCCGCGACCCGCGAGGCCTGTGGCAGAATAATCTGGCGCATCATCTGGCCTTGGGTCATGCCAACGGCCTGCGCGGCCTCCCACTGGCTGCGGTCCACACCCAGAATGGCGGCGCGGATGCTTTCCGCCATATAGGCCGAGAAATGCAGCGTCAGCCCCATGATGGTCGCGGTGACGCCGTCGATCTTGCCCAGAAAGCTCAGGACTTGCGGCAGGCCATAGTAGAACAGGAACAACTGCACCAACAACGGCGTGCCGCGAAAGAAGCTGATGAACAGCCGCACAAAAACGTCGAGGACCGGAACCCGAAACACCCGTTCAACAGCGAGCACAGAGGCCAGCACCAATGCGCAGACCATGCCCACAAACGCCATGAACAGCGTCAGCGGGACATAGCCCAGCAACACGGGCAGCAGGCCCCACATATATTCGAAATCCAGTCCCCGCATCTTGTGTTACTCGGCTGTTATGATGTCAGAGCCGAACCATTTTTCCGAAATCTCGGTCAGGGTGCCGTCTTCTTTCAGCTTGGTGATCGCGGCGTCGAACCGGTCACGCAGGGCCTGACCTTCGTCATCATTGCGGAAGGGCAGCGCGTTGCGGATTTCGCTAAAGGGTTTGCCCGCAAGCGCCAGCGGCAGCGGGCTTTCCGCGATCAGCTGGGCCGAGGAAACGCGGTCCATCACAAAGGCATCCACGCGACCAAGGGCCGTGTCTTGCGCAATATTGCTTTCATAGGTGCGAATGTCGATCTCGCCCGCGTTCGGCAGCTCGTTCAGCAGTTCCTCGAAGTTGGAGCCGAGGTTGACCGCAACGGTCTTCCCGCTCAGATCCTCGACACTGCCGATGGTGTCTTCGTTGCCCTCTTTCACCACGACCTGCGCCCCGTCAAAGACATAGGGCTGCGAAAAGGCGAATTTCGCCTCGCGTTCGGGGGTGATGGTGATCTGGTTGGCGATCGTGTCGATGCGGCCAGATTCCAGCGCGCCGATCAGGCCGGAAAAGGACATGGTGACAAAGTTAACTTCGTCGCCGGTTTCCTTGGCGACGGCGTTGATGAAATCGACCTCGAACCCTTGAAGCTCGTCAAGCTTTACGAAGGTAAAGGGAAAGTACCCGCCCGACATGCCGACATTCAGCGTCTCTGCCTGAGCAGCACTGACGCCGGTAGCAAGGGCGATTGCGGTAAGTGTGGCGTGTTTGATCATGATATTCTCCGTTACGTCTAAGGGGGAGGTAACATGACGCAGCCGCGCTTCAATGGCGCAGCGTCAAGCAAGTCCGCGGTGGTGTCATTCATCCTTGGTCAGGAATAAAATTCTGGCAAGGGCTTTGATCGCGAAACGCTGTTTCGGGGGCCGCAGCGGCGGAAGGGGCTTTGGGGGAAGATATCAAGCGATGCAGCACCTGATTGGGGGAATCACCAACGCCGGATTGCACCGCATAAGCATCTGATCAGACAAAATAAAACCGCCGCAAAGTGGGAGGACTTTGCGGCGGGGAAATTCTTGTGGCTTTAGGCGTCGTGGTTAGCGCAGGGCAACCGCTTGCGAGGCAATATGGCGGATCTCGCCACGTGCAACACCGATATCTGCCAGATCCCGGTCATTCATCGCCGACAGCTCGCGGAAGGTCTGGCGTTTGGCGCGTTGGTCAGCGCTGTAGGCACGGAATGCATCAAGCGACTGGCGCAGCTTGGGCATCAGACCCGCAACAGGTGCGGCGGTATATGTGGATGTATAGCTCATTTCTTATTCTCTCTTTCACGTCTATGCGGCGGCCTATCCACCGCATTCGGTTTGGTATGTTCCGTCAGCGAAGCGCTGGCGGTTTAGGCTGCTGCCGTGCCGCGGGGTGCGGTGCGGAACAGGCCGGTAAACTTGCGCGATGCTTTGGCAACAGCGGCAGAGATATAGGCACTGCGCAGCGCGTTGGCTTCGGCAAGAAGACGGTCGACTTCGACCGGAGTGGCGGTTTTGTATGTAGCTTCGGTTTTCATTTTCCAGCTTTCCATTTCAGGGCTTCAATGCCCGTGACCGTCATATGTGCGCGGTGCAGCAAAGGTGCAAACCATAGTGGATATGCGGAAAACGCATGGCTTAAATGGCACAGTTTTGCCCCAAAACCGCCCATATCCGGCCCCTAAACCGGCAGTTTTCGATTTCACCGTGAACGAAAGGGCCGCCCGAACGTTGGTAGCCCCTGAAACGGAGAGACCAACACAAGCCGGAGAAGACCCATGACCAAGCAATCGCCGCAGCAGCAACAATCCGCCCCACCCAAACCCGCGCCGGAAAAACCCCAGCCGGTGATATTTACGGATTACGCCAGCATCTGAAAGTGACAGGCGGCACGCTGCGGTATAAACAGCCCGGTATGACTGACCCTGTTTCTTCCATCCGCAATCTTGGCCCCGCGTTCGAGGAAAGCTGCGCCCGTGCTGGCATCCACTCTGCGCAAGAGCTGCGCGATCTTGGTGCCGATGCAGCCTACGAGCGGTTGCTGCAAAATGGTCAGCGCCCCCACTTCATCGGGTACTATGTTCTGGTGATGGGGCTTCAGGGGCGCCCGTGGAACGACTGCAAGGGGGAAGAGAAGAAAGCCCTGCGGGTCAAGTTCGACGCGATCAAGGCCCGTGCCCATGATACCGGACGCTCTGAATTCGAACGCATGATGAACCTGATTGGTGTGCGCGAGGCGTAACGCGTCTCTGCGAAACCTGAAGGCGGCAGCGGAACGGCACTGCGCCCATAGGCGTTGGGTCGCTAACGTAGCCCCAACAGGACACCCTGCCCCATGCCACATTCCCCCGATGTTCAACACGACCTTGACCGGCTGCGTGGCCTTGCCCGTACGATGGATAGCGCCCTACGGGTGCCTGTTCTGGGCATTCGGCTGGGCTGGGACAGCATCCTTGGCCTGATACCCGGCGTTGGCGACGTTCTGGCTTTGGCACCGGCCGGCTATATCTTGAAGGAAGCGCATCGCATGGGCGCAAGCCGCTCGGTCCTCGCGCGTATGGGGGCGAATGTGGGCATCGACCTTGCGATCGGTGCGATCCCCCTGATCGGTGACATCTTTGACGTGGGCTGGAAGGCAAACATCCGCAACGTCGATCTGTTGCACCGTCATCTTGAACAAACGGCACCGATGAAAACCGTGAGCCCTGTGGACGGTGAGCTGTCGTCGCACCATCCGACCCTGAAGGGCTGAACAGATCGGCCGCCGTTATATGATCCCCGTTGCATGAAAAAAGGGCCGCAGTTGCCTGCGACCCTTTTCATCTGTCCAAACCTGTGAAGGCTTAGCCAACCAGTTCCAGACCGGAGAAGAAATAAGCGATTTCGACGGCGGCTGTTTCAGGCGCGTCGGACCCGTGAACGGAGTTTTCGCCAACGGATTCGGCGAATTCTGCGCGGATCGTGCCTTCGGCTGCGTCTGCTGGGTTGGTTGCGCCCATCACTTCACGGTTTTTCGCGATGGCACCTTCGCCTTCGAGAACCTGAACAACAACAGGCTCGGACGCCATGAATTCGCACAGTTCGTCATAGAAAGGACGCTCGGCGTGCACGGCATAGAAAACGCCGGCTTGTGCCTTTGTCATGTGAATACGCTTTTGTGCGACGATGCGCAGGCCGGCTTCTTCGAATTTGGCGTTGATTTTGCCGGTCAGGTTGCGGCGTGTTGCGTCTGGTTTGATGATCGAGAATGTGCGCTCAAGGGCCATGATAGCTCTCCTAGGTGGGGTTGATTTGGCCGCTCCCTAGCATGGGTCATGCCCCGTGAAAAGCCGCGATTGACGCGGGGCCAGACATGGTTCACACCGCGTCCATGTTAAGCATTTCAGAAATCAACTATTCCGTCGAAGGCCGTCCCTTGTTCGAGGAAGCCAGCGCGGTCATCCCCGAAGGCCACAAAGTGGGTCTGGTCGGGCAAAACGGTGCGGGTAAAACCACGCTGTTCAAAATCATTCGCGGAGAGCTGTCGCTGGACGCGGGCGACATCAGCCTGCCCTCGCGCGCCAAGATCGGGGGCATCGCCCAAGAGGTCCCGTCCTTCTGACGTGTCGCTGATCGATACGGTGCTGGCCGCCGATGTCGAACGCGCCGCCTTGATGCACGAGGCAGAGACAACGGATGATCCCGCGCGCATCGCCGAGGTGCAGACCCGCCTTGCCGATATCGACGCCTGGTCCGCCGAAGGCCGTGCCGCCGCGATCCTCAAGGGGCTCGGCTTTGATGACCATGATCAGCAGCAGCCCTGTTCGGCCTATTCGGGCGGGTGGCGGATGCGCGTGGCGCTGGCGGGCGTTCTGTTCGCGCAGCCAGATTTGCTGCTGTTGGACGAACCGACCAACTACCTTGATCTTGAAGGCGCGTTGTGGCTGGAAAACTACCTATCGAAATACCCGCATACGGTGATCATCATCAGCCACGACCGTGGTCTGTTGAACCGTGCCGTCGGTGGTATCCTGCATCTCGAAGACCGTAAGCTCACGTATTATCAGGGTAATTACGACCAATTCGCGAAAATGCGGGCCGAAAAGCGTGCGCAGCTGACGGCACAGGCGAAAAAGCAGCAAGCGCATAAGGCGCATATGCAGGCGTTCGTTGATCGCTTTAAGGCCAAGGCCTCTAAGGCGAAACAGGCGCAGTCGCGGATGAAGGCCATCGAGAAGATGGTGACCATCACGCCGCCGGAGGAAGCCGCGCGCAAGGTCTTTACCTTCCCGCAACCCGATGAGCTTTCGCCGCCCATCATCAGCATCGAAGGCGGATCGACCGGCTATACCGAGGGCCAGCCCGTCCTGTCGCGCCTGAACCTGCGGATCGACCAAGACGACCGCATCGCGCTGTTGGGCAAAAACGGTCAGGGTAAATCTACCCTGTCAAAGCTGCTCTCCAACCGTTTGGTGTTGTTCGAGGGCAAGGCGATCAACTCCAGCAAACTGCGCATCGGGTTCTTTGCACAGCATCAGGTGGATGAATTGATCGTCCATGAAACGCCGCTGCAGCATATGATCAGCGCGCGCCCCGGTGTGATGCAATCCAAGCTGCGCGCACAGCTGGCGGGGTTCGGTCTGGGGCCGGATCAGGCCGATACCGAAGTGGGGCGTCTGTCGGGGGGACAAAAGGCGCGTCTGTCGCTGCTGCTCGCCACATTGGACGCTCCGCATCTGCTGATCCTTGATGAGCCGACCAACCACCTTGATATCGAATCGCGCGAAGCGCTGGTCGAGGCGTTGACGCGCTATTCGGGTGCTGTGATCCTTGTCAGCCACGATATGCACCTTTTGTCGATGGTTGCGGACCGTCTGTGGCTGGTGTCGAACGGCACGGTCAAACCCTATGAGGATGACCTCGAAGCCTATCGCAAGATGCTGTTGACCGTGGAAAAGCCCGTCAGCAAAAACCCCAAACCGGTCAAAGAAGCGCCAAAACCCAAACGCGCCAACCGCGAAGACATCCTTGCCCTGCGCGCCGAAGTGCGCACGGCCGAGGCGCGGGTGACCAAGATCAACGACATGCGCGACAAGCTTGCGAAAAAGCTCGCGGACCCTGCCCTTTACGAAAAGGACAAAGTCGGCGAACTTGAGGTCTGGAACAAGAAATACGCCGAAGTCATGGCCGCGCTTGAACGGGCGGAAGCGATCTGGATGGGCGCGTTGGAAAAACTGGAAACCGCGTCGGCGTAATGCCAGCGCGGCGCAAGGGATAAGGACGGGGCTGGCCCCGGTGACGGTTTATGATGGCACTTGATCTGGCATTCATGATCACCGCGTTTGCGACGATGATCGTGATCATTGACCCCTTTGCGATTGGCCCGATGTTTCTGGCTCTGACCCCCGGTATGACTCCGCGCCAGCGCCGGTTGATTGCGTGGCGGTCTGTGGTCATCGCGGGGCTGCTGCTGCTGGTCTTTGCCGCCTTTGGCGAGGCTGTGCTCGGCTTTATCGGCATCTCCATGCCCGCCTTCCGTGTCGCGGGGGGCGTGCTGCTGTTTCTAACCGCGCTTGATATGCTTTTCGACCGCCGCACGAAACGCCGCGAGGGCCATGCCGAGGCGGATGACGATCACGACGACCCATCGGTATTTCCGCTGGCCATTCCCTTGATCGCGGGCCCCGGCTCTATCGCGTCGGTGATCCTGCTGACGGGCGAGAAACCGGGCCTTGAAGGGCTGGTGACCGTCGTCGCGATCACTTTCGCCGTCCTGATCATCATGGGCATCACGATGCAGGCCAGCGGTTACCTTGAAAACGCTTTGGGAAAGGTCGGGATCAATGTGATCACGCGGCTTTTGGGTATGCTGCTTGCCGCGCTGTCGGTGCAATTTGTGCTCGACGGGCTCAGCGCCTTTGGTTTCGGGCCGGGTCCGGGCTGACTTTTCCGCGCCCTGCCCCCATATCTTTGGAGAATTGCCAAAGGATATACGATGCCGGACATTGAAACAGGACGTTTGATCTATCTGATCGTGCTCATGGCGATGGTCGCGGGCTGGTTCTTTATGCAAAGCCGTCAGGGCTGGAACAAGACGCTGCAACAGGTCGCGGTCTGGGCCATGATCTTTACCGGTGTCGCCGCGGGCTACGGCCTGTGGGAGGATATCAACCGGCAAGGCGACATCCCGCGCCAAGCCTATGAGGCCAGCAGCGGCAGCGTCACCCTGCCGCGCGCCCGCGACGGGCATTATTATCTGACGGCGACGATCAATGGCACGCCGCTCCGCTTTGTGGTGGACACCGGCGCGACGGATATGGTGCTGACCCGCGCCGATGCCGAAGCCGCAGGGCTTTCGCCCGATAGCCTGAACTATCTTGGCCGTGCCAGCACCGCCAACGGCGAAGTGCGCACCGCCTATGTGCGGCTGGACGAGGTTGAACTGGGCGGGGTGCGCGATACCGATGTACCCGCGGTCGTGAACGAAGGCGAGATGCGGCAATCTTTGCTGGGGATGGGCTATCTGCAACGCTGGGGTCGGATCGAGATCACCAACGGAGAGTTGATCCTCACCCGGTAGAGCGCGGCGTAACGCCCTCAGGTCTCTGCCTTTTTCTCCCAACGACCCGATTCCTCGGACCAGTATTGCGCAGAGGCTCCTGCGGCTTTCAGCGATTTCCACTGGTCCCGCGCGACGTTCAAGGCGTGGTCGTCCAGCCCGTCGAACAGGATGCACACCCGATCCAGCGCCGCGACTTCCTGTGCCGATACAGCCGCACCGTGGATCGAGAACACGCAGCTTGCGTTATTCGGCGCGTGGGTGTCCGTGGTCAACAAAACCGGCTGTTCGGCATCATGCGGCCCGCCGGCCAAACCATGAGGCAGAAAGCCATCCTCGGGCCCGCGCCACAGGGCGACGTCAAGCTGTTCCAGCAAGGATTGATCGGTGCCGCGTACCGCCACACGCCAGCCCGCGCCTTGGGCCTTGCCCAAAAGCATCGTCAGCGTTTCGACCAGCGGTCGCTGGGTCAGATGGTAGAAATACGCGGCACCCATCAGATTTACTCTGTCTCGTAGAGGTTTGAAATCAATCGGTTCAACGCGGCAACGCCCCAGCCCGTGGCCCCGACGGGCGCCAGCGCTGTCTCGGATTTGACGGAGGCCACACCGGCGATATCAAGGTGAATCCACGGCGTGCCGTCCTTGATGAACCGTTGCAGGAATTGCGCCGCCGTGATCGACCCGGCAGGCCGCCCGCCGATGTTTTTCATGTCGGCGATGCGGCTTTTCAACAGCTTGTCATACCCCGCGCCCAGGGGCATCCGCCACGCGCCTTCGCCCTCGGTTTGCGCGGCCTTGAGGAAGGCGTTGCACAGCGTATCGTCGTTCGAGAAAACGCCCGCATTGTCATGACCCAGGCCGATGATAATCGCGCCCGTCAGTGTGGCCAAATCGATCACGCCCGCGGGGTTGAACCGTTCTTGCGCATACCAGAGCACATCACAAAGCACCAAACGGCCTTCGGCGTCGGTATTGATCACCTCGACCGTGTCGCCCTTCATCGTCTTGATCACGTCACCGGGGCGGGTTGCCGTGCTGGATGGCATGTTCTCTACGATACCGACCAGCCCAACGACATTGGCCTTGGCCTTACGCAGGGCAAGGCTGCGCATCACGCCCGAGACAACGCCCGCGCCGCCCATATCCATGGTCATGTCTTCCATGCCCGCGCCCGGTTTCAGGCTGATGCCGCCGGTGTCGAACACCACGCCCTTGCCGACCAACGCCAGCGGGGCCGCGTCTTTCTCGCCGCCGTTCCATTTCATCACCACGACGTAAGACGGGCTGGCCGACCCCTGCCCGACGCTGAGCAAGGTGCGCATCCCTAGTTCTTCCAACTTGGCTTCGTCCAGCACTTCGACCTCAAGGCCGATTGACTCCATCTCGGCCAGACGGTCGGCGAATTCGGTAGTGGTCAGGATATTCGCAGGCTCGTTCGTCAGGTCGCGGGTCATAAAGGCGCCGTCGGCGATCGCCAGCAGGGGCGCCGCAGCGGCTTCGACCTCTTCGGGTTTGGAATTCATGATCACGACCTGCCCCTTGCGTGGCTTGCCGTTGCTTTTGCGATCCTCGAACGTGTAGTCGCGCATGGCCAGTCCAAAGCAAAGCTCGGCCGCTTTGCGCAAGCCGCCCGTCAACACCAGCAGATCCGCATCGCCGCGCCGTTTCGCAAGCGCCGCACCGGCTGCGCGCAGGGCTTCCTGATCGGCGTTATTCGCCAATTGCACCACATCCACGGCCTCGGCCGCCATGCCGGTGGGAAAACCGAGGCTGACCGCATCGCCCGCTGACAATTTCGTGAAGCTGTCGCTGGCCACCAGACGTTCCAGCGCGCCCTTGGTCAGCTTGTTGATGCGCCGCGCGGAGGGGTTGAGCTTGCCATCCGCGCCCACAGTCACAGCCACACGGCCCGTGTGACCCGCGATCTGGTCAATATCGGTTTCGGTAAATGTCATTGGCGTCAATGCGGTCATCAGGTGAACCCCTTTTGTCTGAATTTTGCTTAGACGTATCCTGCGTGCGCCGTTAAGGCCAGATAGCAGTTTTCGTGGGCGGAAATTTACTTTATCGTCGGGCGAAAGTTCACCCGTGTTGATACCCAAGGGATGCAGATTGGCCAAGTTCGACCGCTATATGTTGTCCCAGTTCCTGATTTTGTTCAGTTTCTTCGCGTTGATCCTGGTGGCGATTTTCTGGATCAATCGCGCCGTGGTGCTGTTTGACCGGCTGATTGGCGACGGCCAGACGGCGCTGGTGTTTCTTGAATTTACCGTACTGGGGCTGCCCAAGCTGATCACCACCGTCCTGCCGATCGCGACCTTTGCGGGGTCGGTCTATGTGATCAACCGGATGACCAGCGAATCCGAGCTGACGGTGCTGCAGGCGACGGGCACCAGCCCTTGGCGTCTGGCGCGGCCCGTGTTCGCCTATGGCCTATGCGTCGCGATCATGATGTCGGTGCTGACCCATCTGCTGTTGCCCCTGTCTAACGGACAGCTGTCTGAACGCGAGGCCGAGATTTCGCAGAATGTCACCGCACGGCTGCTGACCGAAGGCACATTCCTGCATCCGACCTCTAAGGTCACGTTCTATACCCGCGTGATCGACGCCGACGGGGTGTTGCGCGATGTGTTTCTCTCGGACCGGCGCAACCCCGACGAAGGCGTGATCTATACCGCGTCCGAAGCCTATCTGATCCGCAATGGCGATGGCACGACGCTGATCATGGTCGATGGCATGGCGCAACGGCTTGAGATGGCCGGCAAACGCCTGTCGACCGCCAAGTTCCGCGATTTCTCGTTCGATATCTCGGCATTGGTGAGCAGCGACAAACCCCGCACCCAATCCATCGACGCCATGACCACGGCAGAGATGTTTGCCCAGTGGGATCAGCTTGAGACGATCACCAAATCCAGCGCGGGCGAGATCGCAGAAGAGCTGACGGCGCGCTTTGCCTCGGCAGCGTTTTGCATGATCGCCGCGATGATCGGCTATGCGACACTGGTGCTCGGAGGGTTTTCACGCTTCGGAGTCTGGCGCGAGATCGTGATCGCCTTTGGTCTGCTCATCGCGATTGACGGGTTGCGCGGCACTTTGGTCGAAACGGTGCGCGACGATGCCAGCCGCTGGCCGCTGCTGTTCCTGCCCAGCCTGATTGGCGCTGTGATTGTGATCGGGATGATCTGGCAAACGGCCCATCCGGGCTGGACCAAACGGATGGGCAAGCAAAGGGGCGTCGCATGATCCTGCATCTCTATTTCGCGCGCCGCTTTATTATGGGGTTTATCCTCATTTCCGCTGTGCTGTTCTCTCTGCTCGTGTTGGTGGATATGGTCGATCAGGCGCGCCGGTTCAGCAGCTACGATATCGGCTGGCTGCGGCTCTTCGGGATGACGTTGCTGAACACGCCCGAAACCATGAACCTGATCCTGCCGTTGATCATGATCCTTGCGACTGTGGTGTTGTTTTTGTCGCTGGCACGCTCGTCAGAACTGGTGGTGACCCGTGCCGCCGGCCGGTCAGCGCTCAGCGCGTTGCAGGCCCCGATTTGGGTGGCGTTCATTATTGGCGTGATGGCTGTGGGCATGTTGAACCCCATCGTTGCGGCGACCGCGAAACGATACATTCAACTCAGCGACAGCATTCGCGCGGGCGGGACCTTCTGTCCTGTCGGTCAGCGACGAAGGGCTGTGGCTGCGCCAAGGCAGTGACGAGGGGCAGACCGTGATCCGCGCATGGCGGTCAAACAAGGACGCCTCGGTGCTTTATGATGTCACATTCCTCAGCTACGCGCCCGAGGGCGGTCCCGCACGGCGGATCGAAGCGGACAGCGCCGCGCTGGAAGATGGTATCTGGACGTTGACCGATGCGAAGTCATGGCCGCTTGAAGTGGGCGTGAACGCCGAAGGCGCGGCAGAGACATTTGACACGCTCACCCTGCCCTCGACCCTGACGCTGGACCGCATCCGCGACAGCATCACCGATCCCGGTGCCGTCTCGATCTATGATCTGCCTGATTACATCAAGCAGCTTGAACTGGCAGGCTTCAGCCCGCGTCGCCACAAGGTCTGGCTGCAGACCGAACTGGCGCGCCCGTTCTTTCTGGTTGCGATGGTTCTGGTTGCGAGCGCGTTTACCATGCGCCATACGAGGTTCGGAGGCACGGGCGTCGCGGTGCTGGCCTCTGTTCTGATGGGGTTCGGCTTGTATTTTATTCGCAGTTTTGCGCAAATTCTGGGGGAGAACGGGCAAATTCCGGTTCTTCTTGCGGCCTGGGCTCCGCCTGTCGCGTCCATTCTTCTGGCGCTTGGTCTTCTACTTCATTCAGAAGGATGGCTGACATGCGCCGTTTGCTCCTGACCCTTCTCGTCGCCCTTGGTCTGCCCGCTGCCGCTCAAGACAGCGAGCGTCCTGCTGTTCTGGTGGCCGATGACCTGTTCATCACCCGTGACCGGGAACTGGTCGCCCAAGGCAACGTAGAGGCGTTTCAAGGCACGACCCGCATCCGTGCCTCTGCGATCCGCTACAATGATGAAACCGGTGCCTTGGTGATCGAAGGGCCGATTGTGCTGAACGATGGTGATGGCACCGTCATTCTCGCGGATGCGGCAGAGCTGGATCAGGGGTTGCAGAACGGTCTGCTGCGCGGCGCACGTATGGTGCTGAACCAGCAGGTGCAGATGGCCGCCGTCCAGATCGACCGTGTCGAGGGGCGCTATAGCCAGCTGTACAAGACCGCCGTGACCTCATGCAAAACCTGCAATGACGGCGAACTGCCCCTCTGGCAGATCCGCGCGCGCCGCGTGGTGCATGATACCGTGGCGCAGCAACTGTATTTCGATGATGCGACTTTTCATATCCGGTCGGTGCCGGTGTTCTACCTGCCCCGTTTGCGGCTGCCCGACCCGACGCTGGACCGCGCGGACGGGTTTTTGGCCCCATCCATTCGCACCACGTCGCTGTTGGGCACGGGGCTGAAGCTGCCCTATTTCATCACCTTGGGCGAAAGCCGCGACCTGACCCTGACGCCCTATCTGTCGTCCTCGACCCGCACGCTTGAATTCCGCTATCGGCAGGCGTTTACCAACGGTGATATCGAGTTTGACGGGGCCTATACCCGCGATGACCAGCTGCCAGATGAGACCCGCGGCTATCTGTTCGGTGAAGGCAGCTTTGAGCTTGAGCGCGGCTACAAGCTGAGCTTCACGATCGAGGCCGTCAGCGACAGCTCTTACTTTACCGAATACGGCTATTCGGACGAAGACCGTTTGCGTAGTGACCTCACACTTTCACGCGCGCGGCGAGACAGCTTTGTGCGTACCAGCCTTTACAACTTCGAAACCCTGCGCCCCGGAGAGTTGAACAGCACCCTGCCCACAGTCGTGATCGACGGCGAATTCGAACGGCGCTTTTTCCCCAAGGCATGGGGGGGCGAACTGCGGTTCGGGCTGGAGGCGCATAGCCATTGGCGATCTTCCGATGTGGATGTGATTGGCCGCGATGTATCGCGGATCAACGGGTCGCTGAAATATCTGCGTCGCTTCACCCACCGCTCCGGCTTGGTCACCGATGCGCAGGTCGGCACGACGTTCAATTTCTTTGACATCACCCAAGACGATACTTTTGCGCAGAACCACAGCGACATCGCGCCTTTCGCAGCGGTCGGTCTAAGCTACCCGATGGCACGCCGCGAGGCTGGTGGTGCGTCGCAGGTTCTGACGCCCGTGGTGCAACTGGGGTGGACCGATGGCAGCCGGCTCGACATTCCGAACGAGGAAAGCACCCGCGTGGAATTCGATCAGGGCAACATCCTGTCACTCTCGCGCTTTCCGCGCCCCGACCGGCGCGAACGCGGCACAACGGCAGCGGTGGCGGTGAACTGGTCGCGCTTTGACCCCAATGGCTGGGACACCTATGTCGCGGTTGGTCAGGTGTTCCGCAGCATCAGCGACCCTGCCTTTACCGATACGTCGGGCCTGTCGGGCGTGCGCTCTGATGTGCTGCTGGCGGGGCAGATCAAGAATAACGCCGGTCTTTCGCTGACCGCGCGGACCTTGGTCGACTCCGATTTCGACATCTCCAAGGCGGAACTGCGCGGCGGGTGGAGCTTTGGCAAAACCACCGTCGAAGGCACCTATGTCTGGCTTGAGGCGGATACTGCCGAAGACCGGACCGAAGCGATTTCCGAGGTGTCGCTTGACGGCAGCTACGACATCAACAAGCAATGGTCCGCCAGCGCCGACGTGCGCTATGACGTGCAAAACAGTACAGCGGCGACGGCGGGGCTTGGCCTGACCTACAATAATGAATGTGTGAGCGTCGACCTTTCGGTGCGCCGCCGCTATACCTCCTCAACAAGTGTTGAGCCCTCTACCGATATCGGGTTTAACATCGGCCTGCGGGGCTTCTCGGCCTCCAACGGAACAGAAAGATATGAGCGATCATGTGGGAAATAAGTAAGATGAACCTGAACCGTCTGACACGAAGCATCGCCGTCCTTGGGCTGGGTCTGATGACCGCCGCCCCCGTTTCGGCGCAGAACCTCTTTGCGCCCGTCGCCAAGGTGAATGAATCCGTTGTAACCGAATTCGAAGTCCAGCAGCGCCAGCGCTTTCTCGAGGTGTTGAACGCACCGGGGGCGACACGCGACGGGGCGCTGACCTCGCTGATCGACGAACGCCTGCGCAACGAGGCCGTGGCCGAAGCGGGCATCGAACTGACGCCGCAGGGCATCGAAGACAGCCTTGCAGAATTCGCCTCGCGCGCGGATCTGAGCACCGAAGAATTTACCCAGGCCCTTGGTCAATCCGGCGTCTCGCGCGAGACGTTTCGCGATTTCGTTGTAAACTCGGTCGGGTGGCGTGAACTGGTGCGTGCCCGCTATGCCAGCCGCGTGCAGATCACCGACGCTGAAATCAACCGCGCTTTGGGCGAAACACAAGGCAGCGGTGTGCGCGTGCTCGTGTCCGAGATTATCATTCCCGCCCCGCCCCAGCAAGCTGCACGGGTGAACGCGCTGGCTGAACAAATCTCGCAATCCAAATCAACGGCAGAGTTTTCGAACTACGCCAGCCGCTATTCCGCGACCGCATCGCGCGGGCGCGGCGGGCGTCTGCCGTGGCAGAACCTAACCGACCTGCCGCCAAGCCTGCAGCCGCTGATCCTGAACCTCGCCCCGGGCGAGGTTACCGACCCGCTGCCCATCCCCAACGCCGTGGCGCTGTTCCAGCTGCGCGACATCGAGGAAACCAGCGTCGCCGCGCCGACCTACTCCGAGATTGAATACGCAGCCTATTACATCCCCGGTGGCCGCACAGAACCCGCGCTGGCTCAGGCGGCGCAGATCCGTGGCCGCATCGATACCTGCGATGACCTTTACGGCATCGCGAAAGGCCAGCCCGCCGAAGTGTTGGAGCGTGTGAAAAAAGCCCCCTCGGACATTCCGCAGGACGTGGCGATTGAGCTGTCCAAGCTCGACACGGGCGAGGTTTCGACCACGCTGACCCGCGCCAATGGTCAGACGCTGATGCTGCTGATGATGTGTGGGCGTACCGCCGCCGCCAATGCCTCCGCCTCGCGCGAGGATGTGACCAACGCGCTGCGCCAGGAACGGCTGACCGGCTATGCCGAACAGCTGCTGGAGCAATTGCGGGCCGACGCGCGCATCGTTCGCAAATGACCCAAGCCAAGACGGGCTTGGCGGACAAGCCGGTTGTGATCTCTTGCGGCGAACCCTTCTGGCATCGGGCCAGAGGTCGCCGCACGGGCCTGGGCGATGCTGGCAGGCGAAGTGCCGCTCGCCTGGATCGGTGATCCGCGCCACCTGCCCCAAGACATTCCCCATTGCATTATCGACAGCCCGTCGGACGCGCTTGCCGCGGGCAGTGACGCTTTGCCCGTGCTGCGCCACGACTTTGCCGCCGGTGCCGTTGCGGGCAAGCCGGACCCCGCCAATGCGCAGGGGGTGATCGACGTGATCGCGCGTGGTGTTGACCTGGTGCGCAGCGGGGCCGCATCTGCGCTGACCACTGCGCCCATTCACAAAAAGGCGCTGAAAGACGGGGCCGGTTTCGCCTATCCGGGCCACACCGAATACCTTGCCGCGCTGGCGGGGGGAAGCGATGTGGTGATGATGCTCGCCTCTGACCAACTGCGGGTGGTGCCGGCCACAATCCATATCGCGCTGGATCAGGTCCCCAATGTGCTGACCCCTGCCCATCTGCGCCGCGTGATAGAGATTACGGCGGCGGGGCTTCGCTCTCAATTCGGGATCAAGGCACCTAGAATAGCCATCGCAGGTCTGAACCCCCATGCGGGCGAAGGCGGTACGATGGGTCGTCAGGAAGCAGATTGGATGACGGCGCTGGTCACCCGGATGAAGGGCGAAGGCTATGACCTGAGCGGCCCGCACCCTGCCGATACGATGTTCCACGCCGCCGCACGGGCGCGCTATGACGCGGCGATTGCCATGTATCACGATCAGGCACTGATCCCGATCAAGACGCTGGATTTCGACCGCGGCGTCAATGTGACGCTCGGTCTGCCGTTCATCCGCACCTCTCCCGATCACGGCACCGCCTTTGACATCGCGGGTCAGGGCATCGCCAACCCCACCAGCATGGTCGAGGCGCTGCGCATGGCCTATCGCATGGCGCAATCATGACCCCGCGCCCCCAGAACCCTTCTGCTTCACAGGTCCAAGAATGAGCACAATCGACAACCTGCCGCCCCTGCGCGAGGTGATCAATACCCATGACCTGAAGGCGCGCAAATCGCTGGGCCAGAACTTTCTGCTCGACCTGAACCTCACAGCCAAGATCGCGCGACAAGCGGGCGATATGACCGAATATGATGTGCTTGAAATCGGGCCGGGCCCCGGGGGATTGACGCGCGGGTTGCTGTCCGAAGGCGCGCGCCGCGTGCTGGCGATCGAGAAAGACAAACGCTGCCTGCCCGCTTTGGCCGAGATCGCCGAGGCCTATCCCGACCGTCTGACGGTGATCGAAGGCGACGCCCTTGAAATCGACCCGCTGGCCCATCTGACCCCACCGATCCGTATCGCGGCGAACCTGCCCTATAACGTGGGGACAGAGCTGCTGGTGCGGTGGCTGACCCCGCAGGAATGGCCACCGTTCTGGCAAAGCCTGACGTTGATGTTCCAGCGCGAAGTGGCCGAGCGGATCGTGGCCAAGCCCGGCTCCAAGGCCTATGGCCGTCTGGCGCTGCTTGCACAGTGGCGGGCCGATGCGCGTATCGTGCTGAACCTCCCACCCGAGGCGTTTACCCCGCCGCCCAAAGTCTCCTCCGCTGTGGTGCATCTGACGGCCCTGCCCGAACCCCGCTTTCCGGCGGACCCTGATGTGTTGAACCGCGTTGTGGCGGCCGCCTTTAATCAGCGGCGCAAAATGCTACGCTCTGCCCTCAAAGGAACCGCACCGGATATAGAGGATCGTTTGCGTGCGGCCGGATTGAAACCGACGGAGCGCGCCGAACAGGTGCCGCTGGAAGGTTTCTGCGCGCTGGCCCGCGAAATCGCTAAGGGCTAAGGCCACCACAACACACTCACCGTCCGAAACGCAAAAGGCCCCGCAATCGCGGGGCCTTTGTTACGATGTCAAAGCGATTATTCAGCCGCTTCGGGCTGGTCGCCACTGTTGTCCTTGGCCGGTTCGCTCGTCTCTGCCTTGGGGGCAGGTTTGCGGCGCGGCGCGCGTCGGGGCTTGGGCTTGTTCTCGGGCGTGTCGACCAGATTGTCCTCTGCCGCACTGCCGTCTTGCGTATCATCGCCATCCGACTTGGGCGCGCTGTCCGACTTAGGGGCATTATCATTGTGGTTGTTGCTGCGGCTGCGGCGGCGCTTGGGGGCATCGCCCTTGGCGTTGTCCTGCTGGGGCGCGTCGGGTTTGTCGCCCGTGTCTGCTTCCGTGGCAGGTTGATCCGCAGTGTTCTGACCGGCTTGAGCGGCTTCGCGTTCCTGACGCTCTACCCGCTCGCGGTCCCGCTCTGCCTGACGTTCGCGGTTCTCGCGTTCTTGCTGATCGCGACGCTGGTCAATCTCGCGTTGTGCTTCGGACAGCATCCGCAGGTAATGTTCGGCGTGCTGCTGGAAGTTCTCTGCCGCCACGCGGTCGTTGCTCAGCTGGGCATCACGCGCCAACTGGTTGTATTTCTCGATAATCTGCTGCGGCGTGCCGCGGACCTTGCCTTCGGGGCCAGAACTGTCGAAAACGCGGTTAACGACGTTGCCACCTTGCGGCTGACGGTTGCGATTATTCTTGGACCGGGACCGTGATCTGGAAGATTTCATGTAATCAGTTCAGCCTTGTTATGCTGGGCTTCGGAATAAGCTGCCGGACGCAGTCGCGTCCCTGAAAAGCTAGCTTTACGCTCTGTTGGGCTTAACGCCGCGCGGGACCGCCCAAAAGGCATCCACCGCTGCAACATCCTTGAATAAGCACGGCAAATGATTTGGAGCAAGTGGAAATTGGCGAAAAACACCCCCAAATGACAAGTTTTGGCGTGTTTATGCTGGCGTATCGGCCCAAAGGACACGGTCGCGCCCGCCCAGATCGGGCAAGATGCGCACCCGGCCCCAACCGGCCGCCTCGAAGATCGCTTTCACATCGGCACCCTGTTGCCAGCCGATTTCTGCCAGAACGCGACCTGTGGGCGTCAGATATCCCTGCGCCTGCGCCGCGATGATACGGTACACACTCAACCCGTCCTGCCCGTCGGTCAATGCCATCTCGGGTTCATGCAAGCGCAGTTCGGGCGAGACATCCGCCATCTCGCTTTGTGCCAGATATGGCGGGTTGGAGACGATCAGATCGAACCGTCCTTCGGCCGCACTGAACCAATCCGATTGCGTGATCTCCGCGCGCGCCTGCACCCCGTGCAACACCGCATTGGCGCTGGCCTGCAGACAGGCAGCTTCGGACAGATCAAGTCCCACGCCGCGTGCGTCTTGCTGTTCGGCCAGAAGCGTCACCAGAATACAGCCCGATCCCGTGCCCAGATCAAGCACCCGTTCAAAGGGCTCGGACAGCGCCAATTCAATAAGGGATTCGGTCTCGGGCCGCGGGTCCAGCACATCGCGGCTGACCTTGAAGTCGCGCCCGTAGAACGCCCGCTGCCCCACGAGATGCGAGACCGGCACGCGCACCGCCCGCAAGGCGATCAGCTTTTCGTAGCGTTCGGCAATATCCGGCGCGATTTCCTCGGGCGCGATCAACGTCACCCGCGCCGCATCGACCGAGGCCGCATGCGCCAGCAAGATCCGCGCATCCCGTGCAGGGTCAGGCACGCCCGCTGCGCGCAATCGCGCTGTGGCGGCGACCATGGCTTGCGCGGCGGTTGGCGCGGTCACTGCCCCATCTCGGCCAGAAGCTGCGCCTGCGCATCCGCGGTCAACGCATCGACAATCTCGTCCAGATCGCCCTGCATCACGGCTTCAAGCCGGTAGAGGGTGAGGTTGATCCGGTGGTCGGTCAGGCGCCCTTGCGGGAAGTTATAGGTCCGGATCCGTTCAGACCGGTCCCCCGACCCCACCTGCGCCGCACGGCTGGCCGATCGTTCACTGTCCACCCGCTGACGCTCCATATCATAAAGCCGCGCTTTCAGCACCTGCATCGCGATCTCGCGGTTGCGGTGCTGCGACTTCTCCGAAGACGTCACCACCAGCCCCGTCGGCAGGTGGGTGATGCGCACGGCAGAATCGGTGGTGTTGACGTGTTGCCCGCCCGCCCCTGAACTGCGCATCGTATCGATCCGCAGATCATTGGCGTCGATGTGAATATCCACATCCTCTGCCTCTGGCAGAACCGCGACAGTCGCGGCAGAAGTATGGATGCGCCCGCCGCTTTCGGTAGAGGGCACACGCTGCACGCGGTGCACACCGGATTCGTATTTCAAACGGGCAAAGACATTCTCGCCCTTGATATGGGCCACGACCTCTTTGACGCCGCCAAGCTCGGTGAACTGTTGCTCGATCAGCTCGACCTTCCAGCCCCGCGCCTCGGCATAGCGTTGATACATGCGCAGCAGATCGGCGGCGAAAAGTGCTGCCTCATCCCCGCCGGTGCCGGGGCGGATCTCCAGCATCGCAGGCTTTTTGTCGGCCTCGTCCCGCGGCAGCAGCGCGAGCTGCAAATCAGCCTCCGCTTGTGGCAAGGCGGCCTTCAGGCGCGGCAGCTCTTCCTCGGCCAGCTCCGCCATCTCGGGGTCTTTCAGCATGGCGCGGGCGTCGTCCATGTCTTGCAGCAACTGGCGATAGGCGTCGATCTGTTCGACTACGGGGCGCAGATCGGCGTATTCCTTGGCCAGCTTGGCAAAATCCGCCCCGTCAGAGCCAGCAGACATCGACGCCTCCAGAAACTGGAAACGTTGGGTGATTTGGGCAAGGCGGTCCATGGGGATCATACCGCTGGATGTCGCTGATGAAGCGGCTATGGTCAAGACCCAGCCTGTGCTATGATGCCCCTATGAAACGCATTTCGCTGGTTTTCAGTCTGATCTGCCTTGCCCCGTCGCTTGCGGCGGACCCTGCGCCCTCGGGGCGCAAAACGGTGGAGTGCTATTGCACCGACCGCGACGGCCAGCGGGTCGAGCTGGGGCAAACGATCTGCCTCGATGTCAACGGTCGCCGCTTTGCCGCGCAATGCCAGATGTCGCTGAATGTGCCCATGTGGCGCGATATCGACGAGGCCTGCCCCGGCCTCGCACAGCGCCTAGACCCCGGCCTGGGCCAGAACCCGCTTCAAACGCTTGCCGTTCACACCCATATCTGACCGGCCAAAGCGCAGCCGCCCATAGACGACCGCGCGGCTCTGATCCTTCCCGTCAACGGGGGTGACCGCGACGCTGGTGTAATCGGGAAAGCCCCAGAAGCCCGAGCGTGTGACATAAAGCGCCTGACCTGCATTGCTGTCGATCCGCCGGGTTCGGGGCAACGACAGCATTGCATCCTCAAACCGGTTCAAGAACGCCGTGCCATCGCCTTCAACCTCACGCACGGCCATAAAGCCCCCCTCCGACGGATAATCGCCGGGGGCCTTGTCGACCGCGCCCAATTCCCAGCGGGCCGCGGGGGCGGGTGCAAGACGGATGTACGCCTGCAAGGCGACGAAAATCGCCAGTGCGATCCAGAAAAATGCCATCATTATCTTTACCTTCATTTTGCCAAATAAACTCCCCGCGGAGCGTCCTGCCGTCGCAATCTGCACCGCCGGTGGTTATGCGCGGGCTTTGGTCTGCCGCATATTCCACCCCAGCAGGCACAGGATCTCGGTCGCCACATGGGCCCCCGCGATCGCTGTCGCACCGGTCGTGTCAAAAGGCGGAGAGACTTCAACGATGTCGCCGCCCACGATGTTGATCCCCGCCAGATCCCGCATCATGATCGCCGCCTGCGCCGACGTGAGCCCGCCCCATACAGGCGTGCCTGTGCCCGGCGCAAAGGCCGGATCAAGCGCGTCGATATCGAATGTAAGATAGCAAGGACGGTCGCCAAGTACCTGTTTTATTTTGGCAACGGCTGCCTGCGCCCCCTTCTCGTGGACCTCGCGCGCGTCGATGGTTGTCACGCCAAGCGTATCGGGGTTGGTCGTGCGGATGCCCACCTGAACCGAGGTTTTCGGATCAACGATGCCCGATTTCACCGCCTTGTAGAACATGGTGCCGTGGTCGATCCGGTCCATATCATCGTCGGGCCATGTATCCGAATGCGCATCGAACTGTAACAGACTGATAGGACCGTATTTTTCGGCATAGGCCTTGAGGATCGGGAAACTGATGTAGTGGTCTCCGCCCAGGGTCACACTTGCTGCACCTGCGTCCAATATCCCTTTGATATGGCTTGTTAAAGCGGCGGGAAACTGGCTTGTGTGACCATAGTCGAACGCCAGATCGCCATAGTCGGCGATGGCAAACTCGCTGAGTACGTCGAAATCCCAGCCATAGGGCGGATCGTAGGGCTGTAAGGAAGACGCTTCGCGGATCGCACGTGGGCCCAGACGGGTGCCGGTACGGTTGGTCACGGCCTGATCAAAGGGCACGCCGGTCACGGCGATGTCCACGCCGCGCAGGTCTTTGGTATAGCGCCGCCGCAGAAAGGACGTGGCCCCGCCAAAGGCGTTCTCGAAGCTCGGCCCTTTTAGATCATCGCGGGTAAAGGCTTGATCAACCTGATTTTTCGCGTCTTCCAAACCCATGTTACTTGGCTCCTAATGGTTGGGCCCGCTCGACGATGCGGGCAAAAAAGGATGCACCCACGGGCGCGATCTCATCGTCGAAGTTATAGGCGGCGTGGTGCAGCCCTGCGGTGTCACCCTGCCCGATGAACAAATAGGCACCGGGGCGTTTTTCCAGCATATAGCTGAAATCCTCTGCCCCCATCTCGCGGCCATTATCGGCAATCACGCGGTCCTCGCCCGCAATCTCGGTAGCAACGGCGGCGGCAAATCCGGCCTCCTCTGGGGTGTTCACCGTGGCGGGATAGCCCTTTTCGTATTCCAGTGTCGCGCTGACATCATAGCTGGCGGCCTGCCCGGCGACGATCTGCTCCATCCGGCGGATCACCATGGCCTGCACCTCTTTGTCAAAGCTGCGTACCGTGCCGTTGATATAGGCCGTTTCGGGGATTACGTTGTCGGTCGTGCCCGTGTGGATCTGCGTGACCGAGACGACAAGATCATCCTGCGCATAGTGGTTGCGGCTGACGATGGTTTGCAATGCTGTCGCAATGCCACAGGCGGCAACGACCGGATCGCGGGTCAGATGCGGCGTGGCACCATGGCCACCCAAGCCCTTGATGTGGATGTGAAATTCATCAACCGCCGCCATCATCGCGCCGGGGGATGTGTAAAACCCCCCTTTCTCAAAGCCGGGCGCATTGTGCAGCGCATAGACCTGACCGATGTCGAAGCGATCAAGGATTCCTTCCTCGACCATCACTTCGGCCCCACCGCCGGTTTCTTCAGCGGGTTGGAAGATCAGCGCCACGCGGCCCGCGAAATTGCGCGTTTCCGCCAGATATTTCGCCGCCCCCAGCAGCATCGTGGTATGCCCGTCATGCCCGCAGGCGTGCATCTTGCCTGCGTGGGTGCTGGCATAGTCCAGCCCGGTTTCCTCGGGGATCGGCAGCGCATCCATATCGGCGCGCAACCCGATGGTCGGCCCCTCGGCCTGACCGTTGATAATGGCGACGATACCCGTGGTGGCAAAACCTTCGTGCAGCTCGTCCACGCCGAAGTCCCGCAGGCGTTCCGCCACGAAAGCCGCGGTCTTGAAGCAGTCGTTCCCCAGTTCCGGGATCGTGTGCAGATATCTGCGCCATTCTGTCATCTGGGGGGCATAATCCGCGATACGGTTCACGACGGGCATTACTGGACTCCTGTGGGGATGTTGGTCAGGTTGCATCTGACATCAGACACATGGGGGCTGCAATGGCCGAGACAAGAAATGATGCGTTGATCCACGATCGCGACGCCGGGATCGAACGCTTGCTGGAAATCATGCGCCGCCTGCGTGACCCGCAAACCGGATGCCCTTGGGATATCGAACAGGATTTCGACAGCATTGCCCCCTATACCATTGAAGAAGCGTATGAAGTCGCCGATGCGATCGAGCGTCGCGACTGGCCCGAGCTCGAGGGAGAGTTGGGCGATCTGCTGCTCCAGACCGTGTATCACACGGCCATGGGAGAAGAGGACGGGCGGTTCAGCTTTCAGACGGTGGTGCGCAATATCTCGGACAAGATGGTCGCGCGGCACCCGCATGTTTTCGGCGATGAAAGCCGCGATAAATCAGCCGAGCAGCAGACCGCGGATTGGGAAAAGATCAAGGCGGCAGAACGCGCGGGCAAGGCCCAGGGGGGAACGCTTGACGGCGTGGCCGTTGGCCTGCCCGCGCTGCTGCGCGCCTACAAGCTGCAAAAACGCGCGGCCCGTGTCGGGTTTGATTGGCCGCAGGTCGATGATGTGATCGCCAAGATCACCGAGGAAGCGACCGAACTGGTCGAGGCGCGCGATACGCTGACCCAGGCCGAGGTGACCGAGGAATACGGGGACCTGATGTTCGTCATGGCCAATCTGGGCCGGCATCTTGGGGTCGAACCCGAAGCCGCCCTGCGCGCTGCCAACGCCAAATTCATCCGCCGCTTCAACGGCGTAGAGGCACGGTTGGCCGCACGAGGTAAATCCCCCTCGGATAGTGATCTCGCCGAGATGGATGCCTTGTGGGAGGATGTAAAACGCGCGGAACGCAGCTAGGACCGCCCGTGCCTGCTGGACAAGTCGCGGCACTTGCGGCAAGGCTCTGGCACAGCCAAGACAGGAGAGCCCATGACACCGCGCAAGATCATTATCGACACGGACCCCGGTCAGGATGACGCCGTAGCGATCCTTGTCGCTTTGGCCAGCCCCGAAGAGCTTGATGTTCTGGGGATCACCTGCGTCGCGGGCAATGTGCCGTTGGACCTCACCTCGCGCAACGCGCGGATCGTGTGCGAATTGGCAGGCAAACGGGATGTCAAAGTCTTTGCCGGATGCGACCGCCCCTTGGGCCGCGCGCTGGTCACGGCAGAGCATGTGCACGGCAAGACCGGGCTGGACGGCCCCGATCTGCCCGAACCTACCATGCCGATGGCCGAAGGCCATGCGGTGGATTTCATCATCGACACGCTGCGCGATAACGCACCGGGAACCGTCACGCTATGCCCGCTGGGGCCGCTGACCAATATCGCCACCGCGTTGCAAAAAGCACCCGATATCGCCGATCGCATCGCCAAGATCGTGCTCATGGGCGGCGGCTATTTCGAAGGGGGTAACATCACCCCAACGGCGGAGTTTAACATCTACGTCGACCCGCAAGCCGCTGATGTCGTGTTTAAATCCGGCGCTCCTATCGTCGTGATGCCGCTGGACGTCACCCACAAGGCGCTGGTGACCAAAGCGCGCAACGACGCTTTCCGCGCCCTTGGCACGCCTGTGGGCATCGCCGTGGCGGAAATGACCGATTTCTTCGAACGGTTCGACAAAGAGAAATACGGCTCTGACGGCGCGCCGCTGCATGACCCTTGCGTTACCGCCTATCTGATCAACCCCGATCTGTTCAAAGGCCGCCACATCAACGTCGAGATCGAGACAAAGTCAGAGCTGACCATGGGCATGACCGTCGCCGATTGGTGGGGCGTGACCGACCGCGCCCCCAATGCGACCTTTATGGGCGATCTGGATTCTGATGGTTTCTTTGCCCTGCTGACCGAACGGTTGGCCCGTCTATGAGCGCAGCCTTCACCCTTGCCAAGCCAGAGCATCTGGACCGTCTCGTTGCCCTCGTGGGCAGCTTTCACGCCGAGACGGGGATCGAGCAAACGGATGACGACCGCCGCAACGGGCTGGCACCGCTGCTCGAAGGCACGCCCTATGGGGTGGCCTATCTGATTGGCCCTGCCCGTGCGCCCATCGGCTATATCATCATCACCTTCGGCTGGTCGGTTGAATTCGGCGGTCTGGACGCGATCATCGATGAAATCTACGTGCGACCCGGCGTGCGTGGCCGTGGCATCGCGACAGAGGCATTGCTGGCCGTCCCGAATGCGCTGGCGGGCGGCGGTCTGCGCGCGATCCATCTTGAGGTAGAGCGTAGCAACGAGATCGCGCAGAAGCTTTACCACCGTGCAGGCTTTCGCCCCCGCGAAAACTACATGTTCATGTCGCGCAAATTCTGACGCGGACTGGCAAGGTGGGGCCGCGGCCCCTATATCTGCCCTATGACAGTATCAGCCCCCTTCGATAACAGCTACGCGGCCTTGCCCGATGGCTTTTTCACCCGCACCACGCCTACGCCGGTGGCCGACCCCAAACTGCTGGCTTTCAACGCGCCGCTGGCCAAGACGCTGGGGATCACCCACGGATCGACCGAGGATCTGGCCTTTAACTTCAGCGGGAACGAACTGCCCGTCGGTGCCGACCCGCTGGCGCAGCTTTATGCGGGGCATCAGTTCGGGAATTACAACCCGCAGCTTGGCGATGGCCGCGCGATCCTCTTGGGCGAGGTGCTGGATGCAAAGGGCCAGCGCCGCGATATCCAGCTGAAAGGATCGGGGCGCACGCCCTATTCCCGTGGTGGCGACGGGCGCGCCTGGCTTGGGCCGGTCTTGCGCGAATATGTGGTGTCCGAGGCGATGCACGCCCTTGGCATCCCCACCACCCGCGCCTTGGCCGCTGTGCAAAGTGGCGAGGATGTATTTCGCGAAACCGCCCTGCCCGGTGCCGTGCTGACCCGCGTCGCCGCAAGCCATCTGCGTGTGGGGACGTTTCAGGTCTTTGCCCATCGGGGCGAGGTCGAAAACCTGCGCCGCCTCACCGACTATGCGATCCAGCGGCACTACCCGCAGGCGGACGGGCCCTTGGGCCTGCTGCGCGCGGTCTGCGCAGCACAGGCGGATCTTGTCGCGGCGTGGATGTCTGTGGGCTTTATTCACGGGGTGATGAACACCGATAACTGCGCCATCTCGGGCGAGACGATTGATTACGGCCCCTGCGCCTTCATGGATACGTTCCACCCCAACCGTGTGTTCAGTTCCATCGACCGGCAGGGGCGCTATGCCTATGCCAATCAGCCGCAGATCGTCGTGTGGAATATGGCGCAGCTTGCAACCTCGTTGTTGCAGCAGCTTGATGATCCCGAAAGCGGCGTGGCCGAGGCGACAGAGATCGTGCACGCCATGCCCGCGTTGATCGAGCAAGCCTGGCTGAGACGCTTTGCCGCCAAGATCGGGATCACGACGCCCAAGGCTGAGGATACTGCGCTGATCGACGCCCTGTTGTCGCTGATGCAAACGGATGGCGCGGATTTTACCAATGCTTTCCGCGCTTTGTCAGGGGATGATGCCGCCGGCCAATTCACCGACCGCGCGGCCTTTGCCAACTGGCACGACGCGTGGCAGCAGCGCATCGCGGCCGAGCCTGACCCTAAATCGGTCATGGATGCCGCCAACCCGGCCGTGATCCCGCGCAACCACCGGATAGAGGCGATGATCAACGCCGCCGTCGCTGGTGATATGGACCCGTTCCACCGGCTGATGACAGCGCTTGCCCGCCCGTACCGCGAAACCGACGCCGATCTTCACCGCGCGCCGACGACGCAGGAAATCGTGCCGGCCACCTTCTGCGGCACCTGAGCGGCCAGCGGGTGGCAGGTGCCACCCGTTGTCCCACCGTCAAGCACGTCGACAAGCGGGAACCCCCGCGATCTTTTGGTTGTTTTGCACAGTAAACTGCAACAGACTTGCAGGCGATTTGACCCAAAAGGATTATCGATAATGAGCTTGATGAAAACATTGGCCAAAGTGGCGATCGGCGTGGCTGTGGCCAAAGGGGCCAGCGCCATGATGAACAAGAATAAATCCACAACCGGCAGCGCCAGCAGCGGCGGCGGACTGGGCGGATTGCTGGGCGGTCTGACTGGCGGCAGCACGGGCGGCTCGGGCGGTAACCTGCAGGATATGCTGGGTGGTTTGATGGGCGGATCCTCCGGTGCCAGCAGCGGCGGCTTGGGCGGTTTGCTGAACCAGCTTGGCGGCGGCACAGGCACCAGCACGTCTGGCAGCTCGGGCGGCCTTGGCGGGCTGCTGGGTGGGCTTGCCGGTGCCGCCGGTGCGGGCGGTCTGCTGTCCAGTCTGGGCGGTGCCAGCCAAAAAGCCCCCGAACGGCCAGAGGCAGACTTTGGCGCGGTGCTGAACTCGCAATTCGATAGCAACCCTGCCCCCGAAATCACCCCCTCGCGCGATCAGGAGGCCACCGCCGCGCTGATGATCGCCGCAATGATCCAGGCCGCGAAATCCGACGGCACATTTGATGAGTCCGAGCGTGAAAAGCTGCTGAACCATCTGGGCGACGTGGACGCAGACGAGGCCGCATTCGTGCAAGGCCAGATGGAAGCCCCTGTGGATGTCGACGCGCTGGTCGCCCAGACCCCCGACGGCATGGGCCCGCAAATCTATGCGATGTCGCTGCTGGCGATTGATCTGGATACGCAGGAAGAGGCGCAATATCTGCACAAGCTGGCCAGCGCCTATGGGATGCAGCCCGCCGCGGTGAACGAGATCCACGCCCAGATGGGGGTGCCGTCGCTTTACACCTAAAGCGGCGCGGCCTGACCACAGACGGTTGTGAAAGCCTGATCCGGCAACGGGTCAGGCTTTTGCTTTCTTGGCCTTCTTTTCCTTGGCGATCACATGCTCTGCCAGATCACGGGCGATGGCAAAGGCCCCTTTGATCTTGTCGGCATCGGTTTTCCAGTCGCGCTTGACGACGATCTTGTTCTCTTTGACCTTTGCCAGTCCGCGTTGGTCCTGAATGAAGGTGACCAACCCCTCGGGCGAGGCGAATTTGTCGTTGTGGAACTGGATCGTGACGCCCTTGGGCCCGCCATCCATCTTGGCAATACCGGCGCGTTTGCACATCGCCTTGATCCGCACGACCAGCATCAGCGTATTCACCTCTTTCGGCAGCTTGCCGAAACGGTCGATCAGCTCGGCGGCAAAGCCTTCCAGCTCGACCTTGGTGGTCAGTTCGGACAGGCGACGGTAGAGCCCAAGGCGCACATCCAGATCAGGCACGTAATCCTCGGGGATCAGCACCGGCACACCCAGATTGATCTGTGGTGCCCACTGCCCATCGTCGTCGATCACGCCTTCCAGCTCGCCCGACTTGATCTTGGCAATCGCGTCTTCCAGCATGGATTGATAAAGCTCGAACCCCACGTCGCGCATCTGGCCGGATTGTTCCTCGCCCAGCAGGTTGCCCGCCCCCCGAATATCAAGATCCTGCGACGCCAGCGTAAAGCCTGCGCCAAGCGTGTCGAGGCTGCCCAACACCCGCAAACGCTTCTCTGCGGTGGCCGTCAGCTTGGCACGGGGTTTGGTTGTCAGATAGGCATAGGCGCGGGTTTTTGATCGGCCCACCCTGCCCCTGATCTGGTAGAGCTGCGCCAGACCGAACATATCGGCACGGTGCACGATCATCGTATTGGCGGTCGGGATATCCAGACCGGATTCCACAATCGTCGTGGCCAGCAGGATGTCATATTTCCCGTCGTAAAAGGCGTTCATCCGGTCGTCGAGCTCTCCGGCGGCCATCTGCCCGTGGGCAACAAGATACGTCAGCTCGGGTAGTTGCTCTTTCAGGAACGCTTCGATTTCGGGCAGATCGGTGATGCGGGGAACCACATAGAAGGACTGCCCACCGCGATAATGTTCGCGCAACAGCGCCTCGCGCAGGGTGACGGCGTCAAATTCGCTGACATAGGTGCGGATCGCCAGACGGTCGACAGGGGGCGTGCCGATGATCGACAGGTCGCGCACGCCGGTCAGGCTAAGCTGCAGGGTGCGCGGGATCGGCGTGGCGGTCAGGGTCAGCACGTGAATATCCGTGCGCATCGCCTTCAGCCGTTCCTTGTGACCCACGCCAAAGTGTTGTTCTTCATCAATAATCAGCAGGCCGAGGTTCTTGAACTTGACCGTCTTTGCCAGCAGCGCATGGGTGCCGACCACCACATCGACAGTGCCGCGATTGATGCCGTCGCGGGTGGCTGTGGACTCTTTCGCGGTGACAAAACGCGACAGTTGACGCACTTCAAGCGGGAAGCCTCGGAAGCGTTCGGCGAAGGATTTATAGTGTTGACGTGCCAGCAGGGTCGTCGGCGCAACAATCGCCACCTGCAGCCCTGACATCGCCGCGACAAAGGCGGCGCGCATGGCGACCTCGGTCTTGCCAAAGCCTACGTCGCCGCAGACCAGCCGGTCCATCGGGTTGCCGCTGGTCAGATCGTCCAGCACATCCGAGATGGCATTCAACTGGTCGTCGGTCTCGGTATAGGGGAAGCGCGCGGCAAACGCGTCCCACATGCCGGGGGGCGGATCCATGACAGGCGCTTTGCGCAGCGCACGTTCGGCGGCGATGCGGATCAGCTTGTCGGCCATCTCGCGGATGCGTTCCTTGAGCTTGGCTTTCTTGGACTGCCACGCGCCACCGCCCAGCTTGTCAAGCAGCCCCTCGTCATGGCCATAGCGTGACAGCAGTTCGATATTCTCGACCGGCAGATAGAGCTTCGAGCTTTCGGCGTATTCCAGCAGCAGACATTCATGGGCGGCACCGGCGGCGGTCACCACCTCCATCCCCAGATAGCGGCCGACACCGTGATCCACATGCACGACCAGATCGCCGGGGCTCAGCGATTGTGTCTCGGTCAGGAAGTTCTCGGCCCGCCGTTTACGTTTCGGCGCGCGGATCAAGCGGTCGCCAAGGATGTCTTGTTCAGAGATGACGGTCAGTTTCGACGCGCTGCTGCCGCTTTCCCACGGGGCTTCGAACCCGTGTTCCAACGCCCAAACCGCCAGATGCAGACCGCGTTTGCCGATGCGGGTGCCGTTCTTGATGGCGATGGTCTCGCCCATGCCTTCGTCTTCGATTAAGCCGGTCAACCGTTCGCGCGCACCGTCGGAATAGCTGGCGATGACCACCGGCCCTTCTTGAAGTTTTGCTTTAATATGCGCGGCCAAGGCACCGAAAAGACTTACGGTTTCCTGTTGCCGTTCGGGGGCGAAGTTGCGCCCCAAGCGTCCGCCCGCATCCAGCACATTCGGACCCGTCGGCTGGGGGAGCGGCTTGAAACTGATCACGCGTTTGCCGATCAGCGCGGTTTCCCACGCGGTGTCGGTCAGGTACAGCCCCTCGGGCGGGGCGGGCTTGTAGACGCTGTCCATTTTCGACCGGTTCGCCATCGCCAGCCTGCGGGTTTCGTATTGATCCGCGATACTCTCCCACCGCGACAGACGTTGCGCGGTCAGTTGGTCGTCCAGCGTGATCGTCGCCCGTGGCACATAGTCGAACAAGGTCTCAAGCGTCTCGTGAAAGAACGACATCCAGTGTTCCGCGCCCTGATGCTTGCGCCCTGCGCTGATCGCTTCGTATAGCGGATCATCGGTGCCCGCGGCCCCGAATTCGATCCGGTAGTTCTGGCGGAAACGGGTGATAGCACTTTCGTCAAGGATGACTTCGCTGACGGGGGCAAGCTCCACGAGCTCCAGCTTTTCTGTGGTGCGCTGTGTCATCGGATCAAAGCGGCGCGCCCCGTCCAGCGTATCGCCAAAGAGGTCCAGCCGCACAGGGCCAAGATCACCGGGTGGGAAAATGTCGATGATGCCGCCGCGGATCGCGTAGTCGCCCGGCTCGGTCACCGTCGGGCTCTGGACAAAGCCCATGCGGACAAGGAATCCGCGCAAAGCCGCCTCGTCTATCCGGTCGCCCACACGGGCCGAAAACGCGGCATCGCGCAGCACATCGCGCGCAGGCACCCGCTGGGTCGCGGCGTTCAGCGTGGTCAGCAGGATAAAACGGTCCGGCATTCCATGCACCAGTCCCGCCAGCGTCGCCATCCGCTGCGCCGAGATATCGGCATTGGGCGACACGCGGTCATAGGGCAGGCAATCCCATCCGGGGAAGACGACCACAGGCACATCCGGCGCGAAAAAGCGCAGCGCCGCCTGCATTGCCGCCATGCGTTTGTCATCGCGGGCAATATGCAACACCGGTGTGCCGTTTTTGCCCAGTTCGTTCAGCACCGCCTGTGCGTCAAAACCTTCGGGAACGCCGGACAGCGTGATTTGGGATTTCTCTGACATCAGCAGCTACCTGTATCCGATCGCGGTTTTTTCAACCGCCAAACGGACCTGTATAAAGGTTTTGGTACATGCCCCACATCGATGTGATGAAAATCGAAATCATCCCGATGATCTGGGTATAAAGACGGTGACGGTTCAGCCTTTTGATCAGGCGGTCTCCGGTGCCGGAATCCTCGCGGATCTGCTGCGCGGTCGACACGCTCAGCACCCCTACCAGACACAGCGGAAAGGCCAGCAACAGCACGGCCTGGGCGAATTCGAACCGATAGAAAACTGCCAGCGTAAAGAGCATCGTCATGAAAAAGCAGGTGAACCCCAAAATCCAGATGCCGGACACTTGGGTGATATATAGAATACGGTTCACGTTGATGCGTGCCATATCCTCCAGGTCGACCAGCGCCTGTTCACCGTTGCGCCGCGCGCGCAGCACCATATCAAAGGGCACGCCCAAGACCCAATGGCTGGCAGAAGACCAGATCACAGCAACGGCGATCCAGTACCACAGGTTGGAAAAAGACCGCATGTCGATGACTTCGAAAATTGTCTGATAGAGGGTCAAGGTGCGCTCATCTTTGAAGTGAAATCATTGTGTTCAGACGTGCTGCCCTACAATCGTCTGCCTGTCATAGCGGCGCGTTCGCGAAATTCCTAGCCTTGAGCCGTGCAAAAATACGTGGCAAGCCTTGCCCGATAGCATCTGAGGTATTTTTGCATGAGACCCCAACAAGCCCCCTTTCCCGCCACCCGCCTGCGCCGCACCCGTCAATCCGAGGGCGTCCGCGCATTGGTCCGTGAAAATGCGCTGTCTTTGGGGGATCTGATCTGGCCGGTGTTCGTGCGCAGCGGTGAGGGCGTGGAAGAGCCCGTCCCCTCCATGCCCGGCGTCTATCGGCGCAGCGTTGACAAGCTGGTCGATGCCGCGCGCGAGGCTTCTGATCTTGGGATCGGGGCGATGTGTATCTTCCCCTATACCGGTATCGAGGACCGGACAGAGGATTGCGCCGGTGCCTGGGATCCTGAAAACAACGCCAACCGCGCCATTCGCGCGATCCGCGAGGCGGTGCCCGATATGGTCCTCATGACCGATGTCGCGCTGGATACCTATAATATCAACGGCCATGACGGCTTTGTCGAAGACGGGATCATCGTCAACGATCGTACGGTCGAGGCATTGGTCAAGATGGCGCTGGCACAGGCCGACGCGGGGGCGGATATCATCGGGCCGTCCGATATGATGGACGGGCGCATCGCCGCGATCCGCGCGGGCCTTGAAGGGGCGCGCCATTCGGATGTGATGATCATGAGCTACGCGGCGAAATACGCCTCGGCCTTCTATGGCCCGTTCCGCGATGCTGTCGGGGCCTCGGGGGCGCTGACCGGCGACAAGAAGACCTATCAGATGGATTACGCCAACAGCAACGAGGCGATCCGCCTGATCGAGCGTGATCTGCGCGAAGGGGCCGATATGGTCATGGTCAAACCCGGCATGCCGTATCTTGATATCTGCCACCGCGTCAAATCCAGCTTCGGGGCACCGACCTTTGCCTATCAGGTCTCGGGTGAATACAGCATGGTGAAAGCCGCCGCCCAGAATGGCTGGATCGACGAAGACGGCGTGATGATGGAAAGCCTGATGGGGTTCAAACGTGCGGGCTGTGACGGGGTCTTGACCTATTTTGCCCCCGCCGTGGCGCGGTTGATGAACGGATAACGCGGCTTCGATGCGCAAATAGCACGCCACTTGTGGCAAATCACCGCCGATTCAAGCCCTAAATTCGTGACACCCGCGGGTTTTGAGCATAAGATCGCGCAGAAACCGGATGAACCGGCACAGGCAATTACAGGCAGAAGACTATGACAAACAACACTTTCTCGCGCCGGGCTTTCGCTTTGGGTGCGATTGCGAGCGCGGGTGCCGTTGCGGCATGTGGCAACGGTGTCGGCAGCCGTGGCAGCGGGATGATCGACGCCCGCGTCGATGCGACGCTCAACGCGATGTACCGCAGCTTCCCCAACACGCGGCAACTGGCGGAAAAATCCAACGGTATGCTGATCATGCCGCTGGTGACCGAGGCTGGCCTTGGCTTTGGCGGTGCCTATGGTCGTGGTGCGCTGCGGGTGAATAACGTGACTGTCGACTATTACTCGGTCACCAAGGCGACGGGCGGCTTGCAGATCGGGGCGCAGCAATACGCGCATGTGCTGTTCTTCATGACCGAAGCCGCGCTCAGCGATTTCCGCCGCTCCCCCGGTTGGGCTGCGGGTGCCGATCTTGAATATGTCATCTCGGATCGCGGTGAAAGCGTCGAAGCGGATACCACAACCGTGCTTGCCCCCGTGCTGGCCGCCGTCTTTGGCCGCGCCGGTCTGCGTATCGGTGCCACGCTTGAAGGCACGAAATATTCGCGCATCATTCCCTAAGCAAAACGCCCGATCCGCAGCATCGCGGATCGGGCAGCGTTGGGCTTAACCCAAGGCGTTCAGACGTTTGAACAGCGCCGACGTGTCCCAACGTCCGCCCCCCATTTTCTGCACATCCTTATAGAATTGATCGACCAGCGCCGTGACAGGCAGGCTCGCGTCGATCTCGTTGCCGGTGTCCAGACAAATCCCCAGATCCTTGCGCATCCAGTCCACGGCAAACCCGTGGTCGAATTTATCATCCAGCATTGTCTCGTAGCGGTTGGCCATCTGCCAGCTGCCTGCGGCACCCTGGCTGATCACCTCGACCACATCGCGCCCGTCCAATCCGGCCTTCTGGGCGAAATGCAGCGCCTCGCTCAGGCCCTGCACCAGACCGGCAATGGCAATCTGGTTGCACATCTTGGTCATCTGGCCGGCACCACTGTCGCCAAGGCGACGGCAGATCTTGGCGTAAACCTCCATCACGGGCAGCGCACGATCAAAGGCACCGGAATCGCCACCGCACATGATAGACAGCTGGCCATTCTCGGCACCCGCCTGTCCGCCGGAAATCGGCGCATCGACAAAGCTGATCTGGCGCGCATCCGCCGCCGCGTGCAACTCGCGCGTCACCGCGGCCGAAACCGTGGTGTGATCGACAAAAATCGTGCCCTCGCCCATGCCGGCAAAAGCGCCGTCGTCGCCAACGCAGACGGAGCGCAGATCGTCATCATTGCCGACGCAGGAAAAAACGATCTCTGCCCCTTCAGCGGCGGCTTTGGGCGTCTCTGCCATCTTGCCACCGTGGGTTTCTGCCCAAGCGCGCGCCTTCTCTGTGGTGCGGTTGTACACGGTCACGTCATGCCCCGCTTTTTGCAGATGCGCGGCCATTGGCGCGCCCATCACGCCCAATCCCAAAAATGCGAGCTTTGCCATCGTCTTTTCCTTGTCATTCAGTTGCGCTATTGCCTGAGAGGAACCTATCACCCTGCGCGCATTGGTCAATCGCGCGTAGATATACCCAGGAGCATGACATGGCAGTGGTTTTTCGGTGGCTGATGCGAATTGCAACGCTCTTGGTGGTGCTGGCGGTGATTGGTGTCGGCGGTGCCTATTGGCTGGCCTCGCGGTCGCTGCCAGACTACGACGATACGGTCCGCGTGCCCAACCTCGGGGCCGAGGTGGAGATCGTGCGCGACAACGCCAATGTGCCGCATATCTTCGGGGAAAGTGACCAAGATGTGTTCTACGGGCTGGGCTTTGCCCATGCGCAGGACCGTCTGTGGCAGATGATCACAATGCGCCGCACGGTCCAAGGCCGCTTGTCCGAGGTTTTCGGCACCACCACCGTCCGTATCGACCGCCTGCTGCGCCGCTTTGATCTTTATACCTTGTCGGTGCAATCGCTTCAGGCGCTCGACCCCAAGACCCGCGCAGCGCTGGATGCCTATGCCGCCGGGGTGAATGCCCGGTTGGATCAGATCAACACCGAAGCCCTGGGTCGCGGTGCCCCCGAGATGCTGCTGTTTGATGCCCCTGTCGCTCCCTGGCGCGCAGCGGATTCCGTCGCGCTGGTCAAGCTGATGGCCTTGCAGCTGTCGGGGCATCTGGATGCCGAGGTCAAGCGCGCCCGCACCTCGCTGGCGCTGCCCGACCAAAAGCGCCTGTCCGATATCCTGCCTGACGCCCCCGGCAGTGGCATCGCCGCCCTGCCCGAATATGCGCAGCTGGCCCCCGGCCTGCCGCAGTTCGCCGCCAATATCCCCCTCGATCCCTCTCCGCTGTCACCGTTCAAATCCTTTGATCTGGCGGGTGCCTCCAATGCCTGGGCTGCCGCACGGGATCGCTCTGCCTCGGGCGGGACGCTGATCGCCAATGACCCCCATCTGGGCTTCACCGCGCCGACCATCTGGTACCTCGCGCGGCTCGAGTTGCAATCGGGCGGTGTCATCGGCGGCACGATCCCCGGTATCCCCGTGGTGCTGACAGGGCGCAGCAGCGCGCTTGGCTGGGGGATCACCTCATCCTATGCCGACGATCAGGATGTCTATATCGAAGAGCTGAACCCCGACAACAGCGAGGAATACCGCACCCCCGACGGGTTCAAGAAATTCGCCAAACGCGCGTCGATCATCACGGTCAAGGATGCCGATCCGATCACGCTGACCCTGCGCTGGACCGACAATGGGCCGGTGCTTCCCGGCAGCCACTATAACCTCGCTGCGATCACCCCGCCCGGTCATGTCGCCGCGCTGAACTGGACCGCGCTTGACCCCGCCGATACCTCGATCGCCGCGGCCATGCGGCTGATGGAGGCCAAGACCGTCGAGGAAGGGATCACCGCGGGCGAGGCCTATATCGCGCCGTCGCAAAACCTGACGCTGGTGGATGTGAATACCATCGCGATGAAAACCATCGGCGCGCTGCCCGCCCGCGACGCCGCGCATCAAAGCCAGGGGCGCATGCCCACACCGGGCTGGATCGCCGCGAACCGCTGGCAGGGCCGCCTGCCCTATGGCGCAAACCCCGAATTCCTCTCGCCCCGTGGCGGGATCATCGGCAATACCAACAACAAGACGGTGGACCGCCCCTTCCCCAACCACGTGTCCTTCCTTTGGGGCGATACGCAACGCATCCAGCGGTGGCGCAATCTGATGCAGCGCCGTCAGGTGCACACGCGCGACAGCTTTATCGAGGCGCAGCTGGATACGGTCAGCTTCACCGCGCGCTCTCTGCTACCGCTGATCGGGGCCGAGCTGTGGTTCACCGGCGAAACCGCGCCCGAAGGCACGTCTGAGCGCCAACGCCAACGGGCGCTGACCCTGCTTGCCGGCTGGTCGGGCGAGATGAACGAACATCTGCCCGAACCGTTGATCTATGCCGCCTGGCTGCGCGCCTTGCAGCAACGGCTGATCCAGGACGAACTTGGGGCCTTGGCGGAGGAATTCGATCATGTCGATCCGCTGTTCATCGAACGTGTTTTCCGCGATGTGGACGGTGCGGCCGCATGGTGCGACGTGCTGCAATCCGCCCCGAAAGAGACCTGCCCCGACATGGCCCGCATGGCGCTGGACGATGCGCTGATCTGGATCAACGAGACATGGGGCACCCAGCTGGAATCCCTGCGGTGGGGCGACGCACACCAAGCCACCCACGACCACCAGACCTTGGGCGAAGTTCCCGTGTTGCGCTACTTCATGAATATCCGCCAATCGACCTCGGGCGGTGACAACACCCTGCTGCGCGGCCGCACCCGCGGCACGGGGCCGGACCCTTTCGCCAATGTCCACGGCGCAGGCTTTCGCGGAGTTTATGACTTTGCTGACCCGGATTCATCGGTGTTCATTACCTCGACGGGTCAATCGGGCCACTTCCTGTCGCATCACTACGACGATCTGGCACAGCTCTGGCGGCGCGGCGAATACATTCCCATGTCGCTGGACGAAGAGCTCGCCCGCGCCGCCCCCGTCGGCATCACCAAGCTGGTACCGGAGGCAGAATGAACCGCGTGATCCTTTTCAACAAACCCTTTGGCGTCTTGTCCCAATTCACCGACAAGGGCACCGAAGGCTCGCCGCGCCCGACCCTGTCGGCCTATATCGATGAAAAAGGCTTCTACCCCGCCGGACGGCTGGACCGCGACAGCGAAGGGCTGATGGTGCTGACTGACAGCGGCCCGCTGCAAGCGCGTATCTCGCATCCGAAGTATAAACTGGCCAAAACCTATTGGGTGCAGGTCGAGGGCATGCCGGATGAACAAGACCTCGCCGCTTTGCGCAGCGGTGTCACGCTCAAAGACGGCAAGACCGCCCCCGCCAAGGCGCGGCTGATGGACCCGCCCGAGCCTTCTGTGGGACCGCGACCCGCCGGTGCGGTTTCGCAAATCCGTCCCTGATGCCTGGCTCGAGATCACGATCACCGAAGGTCGCAACCGTCAGGTGCGGCGCATGACGGCCCATGTCGGCCTGCCGACACTCCGCCTGATCCGCGCGCGCGTCGGCGACTGGGAACTGCACAAGCTCCAACCCGGCGCATGGCGCTTCTCGTCCGAGCTTGGCCGCTAATTCCAAATGGCCCAAAATCCCGGGGGGCGGCCAAAGGCCGGGGGGCTGGCCCCCCTTTTCCCCGACGCCTGAACCGTCAGGAAAACACCCGCGTGCCCCAGACCCCCAACGTGGCAGAGGTCCCGGTCAACACCACCCCCCAAGAGAAATCCGTCGCCACCATCTGCGGTGTCCAGTCTTTCAACGTCGCGAGGTTGGTGAACTCATACGTGCCATAGCCCAAGGCCCCGATCAGCGCCGCATTGCCAAAGACCCACAGCAAGGATTTATCCTGTGCAATCGCGGGCCAGCTTACGAAATACAGCAGCACAGCAATATAGAAGGCATAGAAGACAAAGGCGGGCAAAAGCCGGAACTGGTCCAGCAGCAAGGGGCCGATATCGCGGCTGAAAACCGGTTTGATCAGATAGCTCAGCCCCAGAAAGTCGAGCCCCAGAAAGATCACGAATGTCAGTACATAAAGAATAATCAAAGTCATCGGGGGCTCCTAAAAAATCAACGCTCCCCAATCATATGCAGCAGCGCCCGGAAAATGCGAGTTTTCCGGGCGTTTTTTGTCTCATTCGAATGGTCCCGAAAGCCGCCGGCCTTACAGCCGCTGGTATTGCGCTTCTTGCTGTGCCGACCAACGCACGACCAGATTAAACCCGTCCTCGGTTTGGGTTTCCTCGATCACGACGTCCTGTTCGAACAGCCAGGCGCGTTTCTTGCCGTCGGCAAAGGCCAGCGTCAGCTCGGCTTCACGCACCGCACCTTGCAGCGCTTCGGCGATGACCGCTTGCAACTCGTCCAACCCCTCACCCGTGATGGCAGAGATGGCAAGAACACTGTCGTCGCGCTGAGCACGGGCGCGTACGGCGGCGGCACGGTCGTCATCCAACTGGTCGAGTTTGTTCCAGACCTCGAAGCTGCGCGTATCCTTGGGCACGCCCAAGGATGTCAGGATATCGCGCACATTGCGTGCCTGACTTTCCGTCTCTGCATGAGAGATATCGCGCACGTGGCAGATGATATCGGCGGCCAGAACCTCTTCTAGTGTCGCGCGGAACGCGGCGACCAGTTCAGTCGGCAGGTCAGAGATGAAGCCCACGGTGTCGCTTAGAATGATCTCTGGCCCGTCGGGTAGCACAAGGCTGCGCATGGTCGGGTCCAGCGTCGCAAACAACATGTCTTTCGCCATAACATCGGCGCCGGTCATCCTGTTGAACAACGTCGATTTGCCTGCGTTGGTATAGCCCACCAGCGCCACGATGGGGAACGGTACCTTGGCACGCGCGGCGCGGTGCAAGGCGCGAGTCTTGACGACCTTGTCCAACTGCCGGCGCAAGCGCACCAGCTGTTCGTCAATGGCGCGGCGGTCCGATTCAATCTGGGTTTCGCCGGGGCCCCCGACAAAGCCCAATCCACCCCTTTGACGTTCAAGGTGGGTCCAGGCACGGACCAGACGCGTGCGCTGGTAGTTCAGCGCAGCCATTTCGACCTGTAGCACCCCTTCGCGGGTGGCGGCGCGGTCGCTGAAAATCTCGAGGATCAGACCGGTACGGTCAAGCAGTTTGACGCCCCATGCTTTTTCAAGGTTGCGCTGCTGGACCGGTGTCACTGGTCCATCGACCAGCACCAGTTCAACCTCGGCCTCTTCAAAGACAAGCCGAAGCTCCTCGATCTTGCCAGAGCCGAACAGCATCCCCGCACTGACGGTGCGCAGGGGCACGATATTGGCCCCTTCCACGTCCAGATGCGGGAGGGCACGGGCCAATGCAACGGCTTCCGCCAAGGCGGGCTCCGCGATGCGGCGGTCATTGTCTGACTTGATGTCAGGGTGAATCACCCAAGCCCGGGTACGCTTCGGGCCTGCGGTGTCATCAATTTGAAACGGAGGACGGCTCAATTAGCGTCTTCACCCTCGTATAGCGAGATCGGCGTGCTTGGCATGATCGTGGAAATCGCATGTTTGTACACAAGCTGCGATTGGCCATCACGGCGCAGAAGAACACAGAAATTGTCAAACCATGTGATGACGCCTTGCAGCTTCACACCGTTGATCAGGAAAATCGTTACCGGCACCTTTGTCTTGCGCACATGGTTCAGGAATGCGTCTTGCAGGTTTTGTCGGTCAGCCGCCATTGTTGGTCTCGCTCTTATTCTTGCTGTTGTTCTTGCTGGCAACCGCGGATCGGTTTACCCCTTCGGAAGACTATGAAGACCCGCGCACAGAGTTTCCACCCCAAAATGTCAGAACTGTTGCGCGCAAAGCCGCATCCCGTGTCACGCGCGCCACAGATCAGGGGTGAGCAGCGCAATAATCGCCAAAGTTTCCAGCCGCCCCAGCACCATTGCCGCACATAGGATCATCTTGGCCCCGTCGCCGAGCTGGATCAACGCGATGGGGGCATCGGCGGCAAACTCCATCAACGGGCCGGTTGTCGCCAGTGTGGCCACCGACATCACCAGCGCATCGGCAAAGGGCGCGCCGACGAAGGTCAGCAGCAGGGTCACCCCCGCCAGCGACAGCGCGAACAGCATAAAGAAGATCCAGGCGATGAACGCCCCGTTGCTTTGCAGCCGCCGCCCCGCTTGACCCGCTCCCGAGACAGAGTGTGGATGGACCAGCCGTTCCATCTCGCGGACGCCGTTGCGATACAGTGCAAAGACCCGCAGCAGCTTGACCCCGCCCGCCGTGGTCGCCACCCCGCCACCGATCAGCGCCAGCCCCATGAGGATAAGCCCTGGTGTCTCGAGCCCCGACCAGCTTTGGGCTTCGGCCCAGGACGCGCTGACAAATCCGGTGGTGGTCAGAAAGGAGGTGACCGTGAACATGGCCCCCCAGAAGGCGCTGCCGGTCTCAAGCGCTTCGGCGCTGGCATCTACATCGAAAGCGCCAAGGAAATGACGCACGAACAGCACCACAGGCACGCCGAGGATCAGCGCCAGCCCCATGCGGAACTCCGGATCGGTAAAAAGCCCCCCTTGCGTCGCCGTTACCGTGTCTTTGGAAAAGGTCAGCCGCGACAGCGCGAACAGCATGAACAGCATCATCATCGCCTCGGCCCCAAAGCCGACACCGGTGTCATGCGTCCCCCCAAGTGGCGAGATGCCCGAGGTCGCCAGCACCGACATCGCATGGCACAGCGCGACCAGCGATCGATCTCCGTTGGCCAGCAGCAGCAGCCACAGCATCAGCGTTAGCGCCAGATAGGTCGGCGTCAGCGCCGCCGCCGACCTGAGCAACCGTTGGCGCGGGTCGATCTGGCCCATATTGCTGCGGCGTTCGTCCGGGTTGCCGGGTTCGGCCTGCGAGGTCACCTCGAATCCGCCAAGGTGCAAGGGGGCCAGAATGGCCGAGGCCGCGATCCACATCAGCAGGCCGCCCATCCAAGCGACCTGCGCGCGCCACAGATGTAGCGTGTCACTGATCCGCCCGGGATCATCGAACAGCGTCGCGCCGGTCGTGGTGATCGCGCTGACCATATCGAAATAGGCGTGCAGGAACCGCGTGGTCGGCAGGGCCTCAAGAAACGGGATCGCCAGCAGCGCGGGCAAAAAGACAAAGCTGGAAAACAGCGACATCAACGGCCCCAAAGCCCCGTGCCGCGCGCGCCGTCCGGCATGGGCGACCGCAATCAGGGTAAAGATAATCACCCCCAGCAGCCCCGAATAGAAAAACGCCCGCGATGCCAGATGGTCTTGGGTGGTCAGCGCAAAGATTGCCGGAAAGATTGTCGAGGCGCTGAACACACCGAAAATCAGCAAGAACAGCGGCAGTTCAAGGATCTCGCGGCGGATATAGGATTTGCGTCTCACGTGCGGCGCTCCGGTAATTTGGACGCAGGCACCATCAGAAAAAGTCGATGGAGACCTGCATCAGCTGTTCGACCTGCGGCACGTCTTTGGCCAGACAGAACACAGCGATGACGTCACCTTCTTCGATGCGTGTGGTGCCTAGGGGGCGCATGACCTCGTCCCCCTTGCGAACCATGCCCATCAATGCCCCTTCGGGGAAATCAATGTCGGACACGCGTTTGCCCGCAATCGGAGAGGTCGACAGCACCTCGGCCTCGATCACCTCTGCCTCGGCGTCGCCGATGGAATAGACCGACCGCACCCGCCCGTGACGGATGTGCCGCAGGATAGAGCTGACGGTGGTGGAACGCGGGTTGATATAGGCGTCGATGCCCAAGGGCTCCATCAGCGGGACCAGCGTGGGGTCATTGATCAGCGCTATGACATAGGGGCAGCCTTCGGATTTGGCGCGCACGCAGGCCAGCATATTGGTCTTGTCGTCATCGGTGATCGCCATCATCGCATCGGCGCGGCCAATGCCCGCTTCGGCCAGCAAGGACGCGTCCAGCCCGTCACCGTTGAGCACGATCGTCCGCTCCAACGCCTCGGCGGCGCGTTCCGCGATGCGGCGGTTCTTCTCGATCATCTTGGTGCGCACCCGCTTGCCGCGCGCCTCGAGGTTCTGGGCCACGGCCAGCCCGACATTCCCCCCGCCCACAAGCACGACACGTTCAAGCTTGCTGGTGGTCTTGCCAAAAATCTCGAGCGTGCGGGGGATGTCATCGCGGTGGCAAAAGACATAGCAGGCGTCACCAACAAACAGCTGGTCCTTGGATTCCGGCGCAAACAGCGTCCCGTCGCGGCGCACCCCGACGACAACAGCGCGCAGCGTCGAGAATAGATCGGTCAACTGTCGCAGCGGCGTGTTCACGACCGGGCAGTCTTCGTCGATCTGGATGCCGATCAGATGGGCCATCCCGTCCATGAACGTCTCTGTATCAAAGGCCGCCGGGGCCGAAAGCCGCTGCAACGCCGCATTCGCCACCTCTTTCTCAGGCGAGATCACAACGTCGATCGGCATGTGATCGCGACGATAAAGATCGGAATAGATTGCCGTCAGATAGGATTGGCTGCGCAGCCGCGCGATCTTGCGGTTGATGCCAAAGACCGAGTGGGCCACCTGACAGGTGACCATGTTCACCTCGTCCGAATGGGTGGCGGCAATGATCATCTCGGCATCGCGGGCACCGGCGCGGTCCAGCACGTCGGGGTAGCTTGCAAAGCCGGCGATCCCTTGCACATCCAGCGTATCGGTGGCGCGGCGCACCAGATCGGCGTTGCTGTCAACGATTGTGACGTCGTTGCGTTCGCCCGAAAGATGGCGGGCAATCTGCCACCCGACCTGCCCTGCGCCGCAAATGATCACTTTCATAAATGGGGTTCCTTTGGCGTGAAGCCTTGCCTTGCGTCACCAGCTGGGGCGTGCCCGCGTGACCCGTGATATGCCAGTGATTTGAATGACAGATGGCTATGCAAGGGTCAATTCAAATGTCAGACTTGCTTCCATAGCAAGACGGGGGACGTATATGCGGAAAACGGCATTGATCATCTGGGGTGGCGTGGCACTGGCAGCCTGCGCACCGTTGAACACCTACTACAAACCCGGTGCCACTGTCGCGATGGTCGAACGGCAGACCACGCAATGTCAGGTCGATGCCTTGGCGCAAGTGCCCGTGACGCTTCAAACCGTGCGCACCCCGCCCCGTTTCATCCCGCCGCGCCGCGTCTGCCGGTCCGACGGCCGTTGCACTTCTCGTGCGGGATATTTCGAGCCCGGGCAGACCTATACGGTCGATCCCAATGCCGATCTGCGCAAAAGGGTTGAAACGCAATGTATGGCCGATGCCGGCTTTGCGCCGGTGTCGATCCCGCAATGCCCCGCCGGCATCGCCAAGGCCGCGCCGCAGGGGCGCACGACCGCCCTGCCCGCGCTGACTGAAAACGCCTGCGTGATCCGCAATGACGATGGTAGTTTCCAGATCGTGACGCGGGGGTAGCGAACGGGGTCAGCTATCGGCTGCCCCGTCATCATCCACATGCGCCACACGCGTGCCCGACTTGGCCGAGGTCACCACCCCGAGACTTTTGAGCTTCCGGTGCAGCGCCGACCGTTCCATGCCGACGAAATTCGCGGTGCGGCTGATGTTGCCGCCGAAGCGGTTGATCTGGGTCAGCAGGTATTCGCGTTCAAACGCCTCGCGGGCCTCGCGCAGGGGCAAGGTCGCCAAGGCACCGGACAGCACCACGCGGCCCTCTTCGTCGGTGGTTTCTTCCTCGCCCGGCAGCTCGCGCGCTTCGATCGGGCCGGTGCCGTCGCCAAGGATCAGCACACGTTCCACCAGGTTCTTGAGCTGCCGCACGTTGCCCGGCCAGACCATCGTCTGCAACAACGCCTCTGCATCGCCCGAGAATTCGCGCAGCGGCAACCCCTGCGAGGCGTTGAAGTCCGCGATAAAGTGGCGCGCCAAGACGGGGATATCCTCGCGGCGGTCCTCTAGCGACGGGACAGAGATCGGCACGACGTTGAGCCGGTGAAATAGTTCCTGCCGGAAGGTGTCCGCTTTAATCGCGGCGTCCAAGTCTTTGTTTGTGCTGGATATCACGCGCAGATCCACACGCACCTTGTCGTTGCCCCCGACGCGGGTGAATTGCTGGTCCACCAGTACACGGAGGATTTTCGATTGTGTCCCCAGCGGCAGATCAGCCACCTCGTCAAAGAAGATCACCCCGCCATGCGCCTGTTCCAGCAGGCCGGGCTCTACCCCACGGTCAGGGGTTTCGCGGCCAAACAACACTTCTTCCATGCGGTCCGGTGCCACGCTGGCGCAGTTGACCGTTACGAAGGGGGCCGAGGCCCGGTTGGAATTGGCATGGATATAGCGCGCGGCGATCTCTTTGCCCGCCCCCGCAGGGCCGCGCAGCATCACCCGACCGTTCGATTTCGTGACCTTGTCAAGCTGCCCCATCAGCGTTTTGAAGGCGGTCGAGCTGCCGATCATATCGGTGCTGGCGACCTCGCGCCGTTTGAGGCTGTGGTTCTCGCGACGCAGGCGCGAGGTTTCCATCGCGCGGCGGATCACCACCATCAACTGGTCGATATTAAAGGGTTTTTCGATGAAGTCATAGGCACCCTGCTTGATCGCCGCGACCGCGATTTCGATGTTCCCATGCCCCGAGATGATGACAACAGGCACATCCGGATTGTCCCGCTTTACCGTTTTCAGAATGTCGATCCCGTCCATCCGGCTGTCTTTCAACCAGATATCAAGGATCATCAGCGCCGGCGGTTCCGCGTTGATGGCCGAGATCGCCTCGTCCGAATTGCCGGCCAACCGCGTGACAAAGCCCTCGTCTTCCAGAATGTCCGAAATCAACTCGCGGATGTCGCGTTCGTCGTCAACGATCAGGATGTCACTCATTATGGGTCTCCAGTTCTGGGGTTCCGGTGGGGGCAGCAAGGGGTAGCGTGATCACCGCCATTGCGCCGAAATGTGTTTCGCCCGCGAAGACCGGCGCGTTTTCCAACGACAACGTCCCGCCGTGTTCTTCGATGATCTTTTTCACGATGGGCAGGCCAAGGCCAGTCCCTTCGGATCGGGTGGTGACATATGGCTCGAACAGTCGCGCGCGGTCTTCCGGCAATCCGATACCATTATCCGCTATGCTGATTTGTAGCGCCGTTTGGGTTGTGGTCAACTGCACCTCGATGCGCGGGTCTATATCGGCCTCGGGGTCATTTTGCTTACGGCTTTCAATGGCTTCGCCCGCGTTCTTAATCAGATTTGTTAAGGCTTGCGACAGCATTGTCTGGTCCACGCGCGCCAGTATCTCTTGTGTCGGCAGATTGGCGCTGATGGTCACGTCGGGCTGGCCCGACTGCTGCAACACGACCGCATCCTGCAACACCTGAACGACATTCTGCACAGAGGTCTCAGGCTCTGGCATGCGCGCGAACTTGGAGAATTCATCGACGATACGGCGCAGGTCGCCGGTCTGACGGATGATCACGCCGGTCATCTGGTCAAGGCTTGCGGCGTCGTCGGGCAGCTTGGGGCCGAACTTGCGTTTGATCCGCTCGGCGCTCAGCTGGATCGGGGTGAGAGGGTTCTTGATCTCGTGGGCAATGCGCCGCGCCACGTCGCCCCATGCGGCCATGCGCTGCGCGCTCACCAGATCGGTCACATCGTCAAAGGCGACAACATAGCCCTCTAGCCGCCCGTCTTCGCTGCGCCGTGTGGCGACGCGCACCAGCAGATTTTCCATCTGCCCCTGACGCGAAACCTTGATCTCGCCCTGCGCGACCTCGTTCTGCCCTTTGACGACCGTATTGAACAACGGGCCGAACTCCGGCACCGCGACAGAGAGCGCCAGCGATTGCTGGTCCTCGCTCCAGTCCAGCAGCCGCGCGGCAGAGCGGTTGACGAAGGTCACCCGCCCTTCGGGGTCCAGCCCCACGACGCCCGAGGTGACGGAGCTAAGCACCGAATCGAACAGGCGGCGACGGCGTTCGATCTGACGGGTGTTATCCAGCAACGTCTCGCGCTGGCCTTTCAACTGTTTGGTCATCTGGTTGAAGTAGCGGCCAAGCATGGCGATCTCGTCATCGCCCTCTTCCTCGCGGACCTGAACCTCAAGATCACCGGCACCGACCTGCTGCGCCGCGCCGGTTAGGCGACCCACCGGCCCTGACAGACGTTCGGCAAACCACAGCCCCAGCCAGACCGCTGCGAGAATCAGGATCACCGCAAAGCCTACATAAAGCAGCCCGAATTCGAACAGCAGCTTGCCGCGCTCGTTTTCAAGCTGTTGGTACAGCCGCACCGTTTCCTTGGTGTCGTCCAGCAGCGACAGGATTTTTCCGTCCACATCGCGGCTGACGTAAAGATAGCGATCGACAAAGGCTTCCATCAGCACCAGCGCGCGGAATTCGTTGTTGTCCCAATCCTCGATCACCAGCGGCGCGCCGTCGAGCTCTTGTGCCTCGCGGATCTGTTCGGGTGTCGGTTCTTCGAAATCGAACAGATAGGACCGGTCGCCGCGCGCGCGGATCTGGCCGGTGCCGTCGATCATATAGGCCTCGCGCAAGCCGCGCTGGATCAGGCGTTGCCCGTCCGCCAAAAGCTGGGTGTCCGGCACATCAACGCCCTGCGTGCGCGCTTGATCAATCGCGCGGGCCAAGGCGATGGCATCTTCGCGCAGATCGTCGCTTTGCTCGTTCTCATAGGCTTCGGCGGCGGCCAGCGAATTGCCCACCACGGACCGCACCCGATCCGAGAACCAGCCTTCAAGCCCGACGTTGATCGTCAGCCCCGCGAAGATCGCAACACTCACCGTCGGGATCAGCGCCATCAGCGCGAACACCCCCGTCAGACGCAGGTGCAACCGGGAACCCGCCGACTTCGCCCGCCGCGCCGCCACCAGCCGCGCGACCTCGCTCAGCACAAGGGCGGCGACGAGCAGGATGTAGACCAGATCGATCAGCAGAATGATGCGCAGGCTGGGGGTGTTTCCGCCCTGTTCAAGCGGGCCGAGCACCAGATAGGTGACAAGCGCCAGCACCGGCCCCAGAACCACAAGCCCCAAGGTCGCCAGATTGCGCACGCGCCTGATCCGGCGCAGGCGCTCAAGCCGCATAAGATAATAGCTGCGTGACCGGGTAAGCACCCGCTATCCTCACCGATGATGTGATGCACCTATGCATCAACCGCCCATTTTTGTGGTCCTGATCCGGCGTTGAGGCTAGATGGCCACGGTTATGTGGCGCTTTTACATCATTTTTCGACCGCGTGTCACCTCAATATCGAGGTCCGTGATCTTTTTTCTCAGCGTATTGCGGTTGATTCCCAGAAGGTCTGCACATTTCGCCTGATTACCAGCGGTTGCGGCAAGGGCGATCTCGATCAACGGGGCTTCGATCTCGCGCAGGATACGGGCGTATAGCCCGGGGGGCGGCAGCATGGATCCGTGCTGGTCAAAGTATCGCTGTAGGTGACGTTCGACCGACGCGCCAAGCTTTTCGGTATTGGCCTGCGCGCGCAGCGGTTCGGGGTCGGGTTGCGCCCCCAGCACATGCTCTGCCTCGGATTGAGTGATTTCGGGCGCGCGGCTGGTCAGCGCCAACTGCCGCATTGCATGTTCCAACTGTCGCACATTGCCGGGCCATTGATAGTTGGCAAAGACTTTCGCCGCCCCTTCGGACAGGGCGCGCGGCGCGGTATTGCCGGTTTCGGACCGTTCAAGGAAATGCGCGGCAAGCAAGGCAATATCATCCACGCGGTCGCGCAGCGCGGGCACATGCAGCGTCGCCCCCGAGAGACGATAATACAGATCGCGCCGCAGGGTCCCCGCCTTCATCGCGGCGGCCAGATCCGATTGGCTGGTGGCAAGGAAGCGCGGCGCATGTTCACCGGGGGTGTCCATCATGCGGGCGATACGGGCCTGAATCTCTTCCGAGAAATCACCGATCTCGTCAATCAGCAGCGTCCCGCCGCGGACCCTCGCCAAGACACGTGTCGGGCCTTCAAGGTCTTGCAATTCGGCCGAGGTGACGGTGACAAAGGGCAGGTTCCGCCGGTCCGAAAAATCGTGGATCGCCTTGCCGATCAGCGATTTGCCCGTGCCGGATTTGCCCCAGATCAACACCGGCAGATCCGTGTTCATCACCCGCGCCACCACGCGGTAGAGCGCTTGCATTACCGGCGTGCGCCCCACCAGCGGCAGATCATCGCGGTCCCCATCGCTGTCAGAGCTGGTCTGCGCCGGACGGCGCGCCGGCCCGCTGCGCTCTAGCGCGCGGGCGGTGCGTTTCATCAGGTCAGGCAGGTCGAAAGGCTTGGGCAGGTAGTCATATGCCTCCGCCTCTGCCGCCTTGATCGCGGTCATGATCGTGTTCTGCGCCGAGATCACGATGACGGGCAAACCGGGTCGGTCCTGCGCGATCTTGGGCAGCATCTCGAGCCCATTGCCGTCGGGCATCACCACATCCGAGATCACAACGTCACCTTTGCCCTCGCCCACCCAACGCATCAGGGTGGTCAGGCTGGATGTCGCGTGCACCTTGCAGCCCGCGCGGGTCAGTGCCTGTGTCAGAACGGTGCGGATTGTGCGGTCGTCATCAGCGACCAGAACGGTGCCATCCATCGTTAATTCTCCTGATCGGAAGCGGTATTTTCAATTTGGGTCTTATCGGCCCGCGGCAGTGAGATGCGGAACACGGTCTTGCCGGGCACAGACTCCACCGTGATCCAGCCGCCGTGGTCGGAAATGATCTTGCTCACCAGCGCCAGCCCCAGCCCGGTGCCGTTCTCGCGCCCGGATACGAAGGGTTCGAACACGTCAGCGCGGATCGCCTCTGGTAGACCGGGGCCGTCGTCGATGACTTCGATCTGCAAGGGCAACGATTGCGCCGTGCCGTCGGATCGGCGCATGCGGAATGAATGTTCATAATAGCTGTGCAACCGGATCGTCCCGCCCGAGGGGCCCGCCGCCTCTGACGCGTTCTTGATCAGGTTCAGCACCACTTGCAACAGCTGGTCCTTGTCGCCCAAGGCCGGCGGCAGCGAGGGGTCGTAATCCTCGATGATCTTCATGCGCGCGCCAAACCCCAGCAGCGCAGACCGGCGCGCGCGGTCCAGCGCGTCATGCAGGTTCACCGCCTTGCGTTCCGGCGGCATCAGGTTGCCGAATTGTTCGACCTGTTCCAGCAGCTTCACGATCCGGCGCGATTCCGCGACGATCAGGTCTGTCAGCTCCAGATCCTCGGTGCTGAGATTCATGCTGAGCAGTTGCGCGGCGCCCGTAATTCCTGCCAGCGGGTTCTTGATCTCATGGGCGAGCATCTCGGCCATGCCGATGGCGGATTTGGCGGCGGATTTGACTGAATTATTCTGCGTCATCCGACCGGCCATCTCGCGGGGGGTGATCATCAGGATCATCTGCCCCGCCGCATCGATCAGCGGCGCGAAGTGCAACGCACATTGCACCGGCGGGCGTTGGCCGCTGCCGACATCCACATCGTTGACGAACAAGGGCGTGCCATTGTCGCGGGCGCGGGTGAACGCCTCTTCCAGCGGGGCATCGACGGCAATCATGTCCCACACCGGCACACCGCGCACGGATTTTGCAGAGGCGTTCAGAAACCCTTCGGCTTCCGAGTTCAGCTCGGCGATCGTGTCGTCTGTATCGATCAGAATGGCGGGCACGGGCAGCGATGCGAAAACAGTATCCAGCGACATCAAGCGGCCTCCAACTGGTGGTCCGGCAGACAGGCGGACGGGATAAGACGGTGCACCTCGGCGGGGCTGGCAGCGGTCAGTACCGCGCGGCGCAGATCAGCGGGGGTGTTGCTGGTGTCCATGTACCACCCCAGATGTTTGCGCGCGACGCGCAGGCCGATCACCTCGCCATAGAACCGGATGATCGCCTCGTAGTGGTCGGACACCATGCGCGCGAAATCGGCGCCCTGCGGGATGACCGGTGCGGGCGCGCCGAACAGATCATGGGCCACCTGAGCCAGCAGCCACGGTTTACCTTGGGCACCGCGCCCGATCATCACACCATCCGCCCCCGACTGCGCCAGCGCCTGCCGCGCGGCATCGGTGCTGATGATATCGCCATTGGCAATGACGGGAACAGAGACCGCCTGTTTGACACCCGCAATCGCGGCCCAATCGGCGGAGCCCTTATAGAACTGGCAGCGCGTGCGCCCGTGGATGGTGATCATCGTGATCCCCGCCGCTTCGGCCCGCGCGGCGATCTGTGGCGCGTTCAGCATATTGTCGTCCCACCCCAGCCGCGTCTTGAGCGTGACGGGCACGTTCACCGCGTTCACCACCGCCTCGATCAGCCGAAGCGCGTGGTCGGGCGTTTTCATCAGCGCAGAGCCGGAATAGCCTTGGGTCACCTTCTTGGCGGGGCAGCCCATATTGATGTCGATCACCCGCGCGCCCTGCCCTTCGACCATCCGCGCGGCCTCGGCCATGGGGGCGGCCTCGCGTCCTGCCAGCTGTACCGCAGTGCCTTCGACGCCAAGCCCCAGTTCGGCCTTTTCCAGCGTCCCGGGGCGGGCGTTGATCATGTCGACGCTGGCAACCATCTCTGACACCACCAACCCTGCGCCAAAAGACGCCACCAATGTGCGGAACGGCAGATCAGTGATCCCCGCCATCGGAGCCAGCAAAACGGGCGGGTCGAGTTTGAAGGGCAGATCCGAGAGATCCAAACGCTTAATCCTTGTGCAATTGCCTTTGGTTTACCGAGGGGTGGGCCGAAACTCAATCAAACCAAAAGCTTTTGCTGGTGAGAAACTGACCTGTTGCCTAAAATTTAGGCATAGGGCGCGGGCGATTGCACAGGCCGCTTTGCAGGCTTAGAACGGGGCGAGTTTATCAAAGGGGGCGCGCGATGGCGTCGAGACCGAAAATCGCAGCGCTCATCGTGGCGGCCGGACGGGGCACCCGTGCGGGCGGAGCCGTGCCCAAACAATGGCAGCCGCTGTGCGGGAAACGCGTGATCGACCACACGCTTGCGGCTTTCCAGCGGCATCCGCAGGTGGACCGGATCATCATCGTATTGAACGCCAGTGACATGGCGCAGGCGGACGGGTTCACCGCGCAAGGCTGTCTTGTCGCCGAAGGGGGCGCGGATCGTGCAGCATCGGTGCGCAACGGTCTGGCGCTGCTGGGGGATGCGGATCTGGTGCTGATCCATGATGCCGCCCGCCCCTGTGTCACGCCGCAGATCATCGACGGTGTGATCGACGCGCTGGCCACAGATGCCGCAGCCGCCCCCGGCCTACCTGTTACCGACGCGCTTTGGGTGGCCGAAGACGGAGCCGTCGCAGGCACGCAGGACCGCACCGCGCTTTATGCCGCACAAACCCCCCAAGGCTTTGACGCCGCCACCATCCGCGCCGCTCATGCCGCCTTTGAAGGCATCGCCGCCGATGATGTAGAGGTCGCCCGCGCCGCCGGTGTTGCGGTTGCCATCACCCCCGGCAGCGTCGATAACCTGAAAATCACGGTGCCGGGCGATTTGACCCGCGCCGCTCGCATATTGGAGTCTTCGATGGATATTCGCACCGGCAACGGGTTTGATGTACATGCTTTCGGTCCGGGGGATCATGTCACACTTTGCGGCGTTGATATCCTGCATGATCAGGGGCTGGTCGGCCATTCCGACGCCGATGTCGGTATGCATACGGTCACCGATGCGATCTATGGCGCGCTGGCTATGGGCGACATCGGCCAGCATTTCCCCCCGTCCGACCCGCAGTGGAAAGGGGCGCAAAGCCATATCTTTCTGCGCCATGCCGCCGATCTGGCGCGCAGCGAAGGGTTCACCCTGACCCATGTCGATTGCACGCTGATCTGCGAATACCCCAAAGTGGGGCCTCATGCCGCAGAGATGCGCCGCGTGATGGCGGATATCCTGTCCATTGAGGAAAGCCGTGTGTCGGTCAAGGCGACGACCTCGGAACGTTTGGGATTTACCGGCCGCAGCGAAGGCATCGCCTGCATGGCCACAGCAACATTGGTGAAACTATGACTTTGGCAAAGCTGATCGCGACCGTTCTGGGGGTGGGTTACATCCGCCCTGCTTCGGGCACCTGGGGGTCGCTGGTGGCGCTGCCCTGGGCCTGGCTGCTCCATGTCATCGGGGGGCTGCCGCTGTTGATCGCAGGCATCGTGCTTACCTTTGCTGCAGGTTGGTGGGCCACCGCACGCATGACCGCCGGAAGCGCTGATCATGATCCGTCTGAAATTGTGATCGACGAGGTTGCGGGCCAATGGGTCGCGCTGCTGCCGCTCAGCTATGCCAGCTGGACGATGGATATGAACATCCTTGTGATGTGGCCCGGCTGGATCGCGGCTTTTGCCCTGTTCCGTCTGTTCGACATCTGGAAGCCGCTGATCATCGGCTGGGCCGACCGGCGCGGCGATGCGCTTGGCGTGATGCTGGATGATATCTTTGCAGGCATTTTCGCCCTGCTGGGGGTGATCGCACTGGCCGTGCTGTATCACGTGTATCTCTTTGCCTGATTTGCACGCCCTTCTGGACCGCGCCCGCGCGCGCGAGGTCATGATCGCCTGCGCCGAAAGCTGCACGGGCGGCATGGTCGCCGCCGCCCTGACGGACCTCCCCGGATCCTCCGCGATCTTTGACCGTGGGTTTGTCACCTATACCAATGCCTCCAAGATCGACCTGCTTGGCGTCAGCCCAGACACACTCACCGCCCACGGCGCGGTATCCGAGCAGGTCGCCCTTGAAATGGCGCGCGGTGCCTTGGCACGATCCGGCGCGCAGATCGCCGTGTCGATCACCGGCATCGCAGGCCCTGGCGGGTCAGAGCATAAGCCCGAAGGCCGCGTCTGTTTCGGCCTCGCCACGGCGTCCGGTATCACCACCCAAACGCAAGAGTTCGGCGCATTGGGCCGCGATAAAGTCCGCCGCGCTGCCCGCGATTTCGCCTTGGGGCTGATTTTTGAGGCGATTACATAACGCCCGCAAAACAGGCGGCATGGCCAAATTGCTGCCTAAATATGTGGCGAATGTAGAAATGCTCGTTTAATCACCGGCTTTGCCCACATTTTAACTTTTGTCACGCGCGCACATCCGTTTCACCCGTCTGCAATCAAAAACCTTTCGGGAGGAAACCAAGATGAACGCAGCTGATACGGCCTGGATCATGACCGCCACGGCCTTGGTCCTGTTCATGACATTACCGGGGCTCGCGCTCTTCTATGGCGGGCTGGTGCGCAGCCGCAACGTGCTGAGCGTTTTCATGCATACCTACGGCGTCGCCTGTCTGATGAGCGTGCTGTGGTTCTTCGCCGGATACTCCATCGCCTTTGGTCCCGACGCATCGGGCCTCTGGGGCGGCTTGGGCAAGATCGGCCTGTCGGGGGTCACTGCTGACAGCCTGTCAGGCACCCTGCCCGAGATCCTGTTCTTCGCCTTCCAGATGACATTCGCAGTGATCACGCCTGCGCTGATCGTCGGTGCCTATGTGGAGCGTATCGGCTTTGGCTTTGTAATGCTCTTCTCGGGTCTCTGGATGCTGCTGTGCTACGCGCCCGTGGTGCATTGGGTCTGGGGCGGCGGTTTTCTGGCCGATGGTGGCATCTTTGGCGAGGTCGGCGTGCGCGATTTCGCGGGCGGAATTGTGGTGCATGAAACAGCCGGCCTCGCGGCGCTGATCCTCGCGGTCTTCCTTGGTCCACGCCTCAACCACAATACCCCGCCACATAACCCGGGCTTTGTGATGATCGGGGCGGCGATGCTCTGGGTCGGCTGGTTCGGCTTTAACGGCGGCTCGCAACTGGCCGCAGACGGAGGTGCGGCGATGGCGATCACGGTGACCCATATCTCTGCCGCCACCGCCTCGCTCACCTGGGCGCTGTGGGAGCGGATCAAATTCGGCAAGGCCTCCCTGGTCGGCATCGTCACAGGCACCATCGCGGGGCTGGCCTCCATCACCCCTGCGTCGGGCTTCGTCGGACCTTGGGCGGCGCTGCTGATCGGCGCGGTTGCCGGGATCTTGTGCCAGGAAGCGGTCGTCTTGATCCGCAACAAGGCCAAGATCGACGACACGCTTGATGTATTCGCGGTTCACGGCGTGGGTGGTATCTTCGGCACCATCATGATCGCGGCCCTCGGGGCGGGGTCCTGGGCCGCACAACTGGGGTCGCTGGCGATTGTCGGTGTCTATACCACGGTGGTGACCGTCGTGCTGGTGCTGGTCTGCAAGGCGATCACCCCGCTGCGTGTCAGCAAAGAGGTCGAGGTCAACGGGCTTGATCTGTCCGTCCACGGTGAACGGGCCTATGACCTAAGCAGCTGATCCGGAAAACGCAGACCCACACAAAGGCCCCGCATCGGGGCCTTTGTTTTTTCTAGGCCCCGGCCCCATAGAGGGCGGCCGCGCGTTTTTCAAAGGCCCGCACCACCCGCTGCATCGCCTCGTTAAAGACGACGCCGATGATCTTTTGCAAAATCGCGTTCTTGAATTCGAAATCGACGAAGAAATGCACCTTGCAGCTGCCGTCGCCATTATCCTCGAACGCCCAGTTCGATTTCATGTATTTGAACGGGCCATCCAGATATTCGGTGTCGATCTTCTTGGCCTCTGGCCACAACACCACGCGGCTGGTGAAACTTTCGCGAAACACCTTGAAACTGATGACAAGATCGGCGTCCATCACCTCGTGATCCCCCTTATCCTCACGGCTTTTGATCCGCGCGGCGGCGGTCCAGGGCAAGAAATCTGGGTATGACGCCACATCGGCCACCAGATCATACATCTGTTGGGCGGTGTAGGGCAGTTCGCGGGTCTCTGAATGGGTAGGCATTGATTTCCATCTGTCATGAAGTTAGCCCTTATGAAATCCTATCTCCCCCTTTTTCAAGGTAAAACCCATGACGACGCGACCTTATGTCATCGATGAAATGATCTCGGCCAAGGCAATCGCCGCGCGGATCGAAACCCTTTGCCGCGAAATCCAAAGCGAATTCGCCGGCACCGAAAAGCTGACAGTGGTGGGGCTGCTGCGCGGATCTTTCGTGTTTATCGCCGATCTGGTGCGCGAGCTTGACCTCCCGATCGAGGTCGATTTCCTCGAGGCCTCCAGCTACGGCGATGGCATGGAAAGCAGCAGAGAAGTACGTATCCTCAAAGACTTGCGCGGCGCAATAGAAGGGCGCGATGTGCTGGTCGTCGAAGATATCGTCGATACGGGCCACACCCTGCATCACGTGCGCAACCTGCTGATGTCGCGCGAACCCGCACGGCTGAAAACCATTGCCCTGCTCGACAAACCCAGCCGCCGCGAGGTGGACATGAAGGCCGATTGGATCGGGTTTGAAATTCCGGATGAATTTGTTGTGGGCTACGGCATCGATTTCGCACAGCGCGACCGCAACCAGCCCTTTATCGGCAAGGTCCGTTTTACATGAACGTCACTTGGCTGATGCGGATGAAACGGTGGGTGCAGCACCCGCCATCGGCGGGCCGCGTCAAATTCGTCTTTGCTGTGGTCCTGGCCGGCGCGCTGATCTTTGCCGCAGAATACTTTGGCTACTGGCCCGAATGGGCCACGACCCAACGGATCAAAAACCCGTTCTAACCTTTCCAAATGGATGTAAATCCCGGGGAGTTTGAGGGGCAGCGCCCCTCATTGTACCCCGTGAGTTTGAGGGGCAGCGCCCCTAATTATATCGCGTGAGTTTGAGGGGCAGCACCCCTCAAACTCAATGCTTCGCAGTTACCCCAGCTTGGCCAACCGCGCCGCCTGCAGCCGCGCAAAGTCATCCCCTGCGTGGTAGCTCGACCGCGTCAGAGGCGTCGCAGAGACCATCAAGAACCCCTTGCCATAGGCCGATTTTTCATAGGCGGCGAATTCATCGGGGTGCACAAAGCGGTCCACCGCGTGGTGCTTTGGTGTCGGCTGCAGATATTGCCCGATGGTGAGAAAATCGATGTCCGCCGCGCGCATGTCTTCCATGACCTGCATAACGGACTGACGATCCTCGCCCAGACCGACCATGATGCCGGATTTGGTAAACATCGTCGGGTCAAGCTCTTTGACCCGCTGCAACAGACGCAGCGAATGAAAATACCGCGCCCCGGGGCGGACCTCGGGGTAGAGGCCGGGCACTGTTTCCAGATTGTGGTTAAACACATCCGGGCGCGCCTCGACCACGGTTTCCAGCACTTTGGGATCACAGCGGATGAAATCGGGGGTCAGGATCTCGATCGTGGTGCCCGGGGACCGTTTGCGGACGGCGCGGATGGTCTGGGCAAAATGTTCTGCCCCGCCGTCTTCGATGTCGTCGCGGTCCACGCTGGTGATCACCACGTGGTTCAGCCCCAGTTTGGACACCGCATCGGCCACACGCCCGGGTTCAAAGATATCCAGCGCTTCCGGCGGGCGCCCTGTTGCGATGTTGCAGAAGGTACAGGCACGGGTACAGACCTCGCCCATGATCATCATGGTGGCATGGCCCTGCGACCAGCATTCGCCCACATTCGGGCAGCCCGCTTCTTCGCAGACAGTCACCAGCTTGTTCTCGCGCATGATCTTTGCGGTATCCGCATAGCCTTTGCCACCCGGCGCCTTCACCCGGATCCACGACGGCTTTTTCGGCTGTGGATTGTCGGGGCGTCGGGCCTTTTCAGGGTGGCGCTGCTCGGGGATTTTCAGGTCTCGCATGATCAGGCTCCGTTTGGAATACGCCCCTTATGTAGTCGGTTCGCGCGGCGCATGAAAGAGGCAGTTGTCATCTGCGGGGCAGCCATGCGGTGCGCGCCGATCCGGATTCGCCGCCTAGCCGATCATCGCGCTCCCGGGGCCAAGCGTTTCCGCATAGTGTTTGCGCAGCCGCATCAGGGCGATACGCAGAACGATCTTTCCCGACCGCGCCGACCAGCCAAGGCGCTTTTCCGTGGTTTCCAGCCCTTCCAGATAGCAGCAGCACCGCAGCACAATATCCGACAGACCCGGTCCCAGATCCGCCAGCGCCGATCCCACCCGTGCCCGGGCTGCAGAAGGTGCGCTGCCTTCAAAGCTGACGCTGTCGCCCTGCCCGCCCGGTGCCAGAAACCGGTCCCAGTTCTGCGTCACCGTCTCGCCCATTTGCGCCAGTTCAAAATCCTCGCGCAGGCGCTCTCCGGCTTGGACGAGACTGTCGGACAGGAACGGCGCGCCTTTTGCGTCGCGTCTGCGCGCGAGCGCGGCCAACGGGCTTTCTGCCAGAGTGTAGCGCAAGCGCCGCGCTGTTTTCTGCCGCGCCCCCTCTGGTAGCGGCGGCGCAGGAGCAAAGCTGCTTTGGGCTTCGGCAAAACCGTCCTGTGCCCCCTGACCCAGCATCTCTTCCAGCGCATGCCGTCCGGCCGCGGTGATGTGATAGCGCAGGACGCGCCCCTCGCCATCGGTTGCGATCCAGCCGTTAAGCGCCATCGCCTGCGCGACACAGCGGTCCACCACGGCAGTCCGCGTCTGTGCGCCATCCGGACCACTGCGCACGACAACGGCTTTGTCCATCTCGGCTGCGACCGCCAGCAGCGCACCGGTTTCGCACAAGCGCCGCAAAATGCGCTGCGCCTCGCTTTTCAGCGTTTCATCATCGGGCATCATGGGGGGTGAGGTGTCATTCATCGCGGCGGGCTCCTGCATGGGGTGGGTTTCAAAACGGCTGACCTGCCCCAGCAGATCAAGGGCGTCGTCCACCAGCGGATCATCGCGCCGCGTTTCCAGCCGCCGGATCTGGCGCAGGATGGTAGAGGCGTGACACTCAGCCGATCGCGCCAGCGCCCGGATCGGCTGGCCCATCTCCACATGCGACACATAATGCCGCGCGGCATCCGGCACCCATCCGGGCAATCCACGTCGGTCCGGCGGCGTATTCAAAACTTGGGTCATGCGGTCTCCTTTCTTCAGGCGGCGCGGTTATCCACAGCCTTATCCACAATACCAAAAGGTTAATTGGTTATGGATTTGTTAATATTTACCGATACAACCCATAATTGTTTCCAAACGGTAAACAGTCGTAACCGCGACGCACGCTGACCCAGCCACGCGAGCAACACCAGTGTCCTGCGTGAAATCCTGCCCGTGAGCGGCCATGCAATGGCATGCAGCCGCAGCCAGCAAGGATTTGATTTTATGCAAGATATTCTAGCGCGCCTCAGCGGTATCCACCGTCCCGCCATATTGGTGCAGGCAGGCACCATCGGGGCCCGCAGCTATCGCCGCGGCCCGGCCCTGCGACGGATACTGGGGAAAGCGCCCCCACCGCGCAGCGCCGTGGTGCTGGTGCAGCTGATCGATATAGAGGCAGACCTGAACGCCAGACGTAAAAAGACGGACGCAGGCTATAACCTGGTCCGTCATATAGAGGTGATGATCGCCCTCATTGCCGAGGCCGCGATCTTGCGCGAAACCTTTCGGGATGCGGTCACATAAAGCTGTCGGGTTCCGCCGCTTTGCGTTCCGCGACAAAGGCATCAAGCGCCGCACGCGTCTCGGGGTCCATGGGCGGTTGCACATAGTCGCCCAACAGCTTTTCGACCCGCGCCGCCGCCAGCGACTGGGTATCGCGCGCACCCTCATCTGACCATGTTTCAAATGGCTTGTAGTCCAGCAGATCGGATTTCCAGAAGGCTTCCTTAAAGTTGGCCTGGGTGTGTGCGCATCCCAGATAATGCCCGCCCGGACCAACTTCGCGGATCGCATCCAGCGCTTGCGCGTTTTCGTCAATCTCTACACCGCGCGCCAAATGGTGCAACGCGCCCAGTTGATCGGCATCCATCACGAATTTCTCGAACGAGGCGACCAGCCCCCCTTCCAGCCAGCCACAGGCGTGAAGCATAAAGTTCACCCCCGACAAAAGCCCCATGTTCAGACTGTTCGCCGTCTCATAGGCTGCTTGCGCGTCGGGCAGTTTTGACCCGCAGAACGAGCCCGAGGACCGGAATGGCAGGTTCATCCGCCGCGCCAACTGTCCCGCCCCATAGGTGATATGCGCGGCCTCCGGCGTGCCAAAGGTCGGCGCACCCGAGTTCATGTCGATCGAGGTCACAAAGGCACCGAAAATCACCGGCGCGCCCTTGCGGATCAGCTGGCTATAGGCGATGCCGGCCATGACCTCGGCCAGAACCTGCGTCAATGTCCCTGCCACGGATACCGGTGCCATCGCGCCGCCAACGATAAACGGCGAAATGATCGACGCCTGATTGTTCTCGGCAAAGACCTTCAGCGCCCCCATCATCACATCATCAAACGTCATGGGCGAGTTGATGTTCACCAGCGACGTCATCACCGTGTTCTGATCGACGAAATCCGCCCCGAACAGAATCTTGCACATGTCCACCGAATCCTGCGCGCGGCTCGGTTCCGTGACGGATCCCATGAAGGGTTTATCGCTCAGCGTCATATGCGCATGGAGCATGTCCAGATGGCGCTTGTTGACGGGCACATCGGTGGGCTCACAGACCGTGCCGCCGGAATGGTGCAACCACTTGGACATATAGCCAAGCTTCACGAATTTGTTGAAATCTTCCATCGTGGCATAGCGACGGCCCCCGGCGGTGTCACGCACGAAGGGCGGGCCATAGACCGGGGCCAACACCAGATTGCGCCCGCCGATCTCGACGTTGCGCGCGGGGTTGCGCGCGTGCTGGGTGAACTGCGACGGCGCGGTCTTGCACAGCTCGCGTGCCAGCCCGCGGGGGATACGCACGCGGTCGCCGGTCACATCCGCCCCGGCCGCGCGCCACAGCGCCAGTGCCTCGGGATTGTCGGGAAAGTTCACGCCGATCTCTTCCAGCACCGTATCGGCGTTATACTCGATGATCTGCAGCGCCTCTTCGGTCAACACCTCGTAGTTGGGAATGTTGCGTTCGATGTATTTCGCTGTCTCGAAGGACACAGCCGAGCGTGCCGCCCGACGTGCCGCACCGCCACCACCGCGCCCGCGTCTTGCTGATTCCGCCATGAGGTCTTCCTTTCCGCCAAAACTGACGCCTAGCTACCCCATTCACGCAGCAGGCTTTACGCGGTTTACGGCCTTAGAGGTCAAAAACCGACATCATGCTCCGCCGACCCCTTCATTTTGCCAAAATAAACTCCGGGGGTCTGGGGGCTGGCCCCCACTCCACTCTTGCCACGCAGGCCATCCGCCCATAATCAGTCTGCATGACAGATATCTCCCATGACCGCCTTCTCATCATCGACTTCGGCAGCCAGGTCACCCAGCTGATCGCCCGCCGTTTGCGTGAACTTAATGTGTTCTGCGAAATCCACCCGTTCAACACGGTGGATGATGCCTTTCTCAAGGATTTTGCGCCCAAGGCGGTGATCCTGTCGGGGGGGCCGTCCTCGGTCTTCGCCGAAGGTGCGCCCATGCCACCGCAATCGGTGTTCGAGCTTGGGGTTCCGATCCTTGGCATCTGCTACGGCCAACAGGTCATGATGCATTGCTTGGGCGGCAAGGTTGAACGCGGTCACGGCACCGCTGAATTCGGACGCGCCTATGTGACCCCCTCCGAGGCCCGTCTTGAGCTGTTGGAAGGCTGGTTCCTCACCGAGAAAGAGCAAGTCTGGATGAGCCACGGCGATCACGTCAGCGCCATCGCGCCTGGTTTCGAAGTCTACGGCACCTCGCCTCACGCGCCTTTCGCGGTCACCGGCGATGTGTCGCGCAATTTCTATGCCGTACAGTTCCATCCCGAAGTGCATCACACCCCCAATGGCGCGCGCCTGTATGAAAACTTTGTGCGTCTCGCGGGTTTCAAGGGCGACTGGACAATGAGCGCCTACCGCGACGAGGCCATCGCCGCGATCCGCGAACAGGTCGGCGATCAAAAGGTCATCTGCGGTCTGTCCGGCGGGGTCAATTCCTCGGTCGCGGCCGTGCTGATCCACGAAGCGATTGGGGACCAGCTCACTTGCGTCTTTGTCGACCACGGTCTGCTGCGCAAGGGCGAGGCCGAAGAGGTTGTCACCATGTTCCGTGACAACTACAACATGCCGCTGATCCACGCCGACGAACAGGAACGGTTCCTGGGCGAGCTGGATGGCGTGTCCGACCCCGAAACCAAGCGCAAGATCATCGGCAAACTGTTCATCGACGTGTTCCAGAAACACGCCAAGGAAGTCGGCGATGCCACCTTCCTCGCACAGGGCACACTGTACCCCGATGTCATTAAATCGGTGTCCTTTTCCGGCGGGCCGTCGGTGACAATCAAATCGCATCATAATGTGGGCGGCTTGCCCGAAAAGATGGGCCTCAAGCTGGTCGAGCCGCTGCGCGAACTTTTCAAGGACGAGGTGCGCGAGCTTGGCCGCGAGCTGGGTCTGCCGCCGTCGTTTATCGGCCGCCACCCCTTCCCCGGCCCCGGCCTCGCCATCCGCTGCCCCGGCGAGATCACCCGCGAAAAGCTCGACATCCTGCGCGAGGCGGATGCGGTTTATATCGACCAGATCCGCAAGCACGGGCTTTACGATGAAATCTGGCAAGCCTTTGTGGCGATCCTGCCTGTCCGCACCGTGGGGGTGATGGGCGACGGGCGGACCTATGATTTCGCCTGTGCCCTGCGGGCCGTCACCTCGGTCGATGGGATGACGGCGGATTACTATCCGTTCACCCATGAATTCCTGGGCGAGACCGCGACGCGTATCATCAACGAGATCCCGGGCATCAACCGGGTGACCTACGACATCACATCGAAACCTCCCGGCACCATTGAATGGGAATGATTTGAATGGCTGTGATCGGCCGCATGACAAAGATGCCTCCGGCGGGGATTTTTTTCCATTTGGAAGAGAGACCATGACCCCGACGCTAAGGGCGGCTTTGTGGATGATGGGGTCGATCACGTCTTTCTCTGCGATGGCCGTTGCCGGGCGCGAGCTTGGCGGCAGCCTCGATACGTTCGAGATCATGATGTACCGGTCACTGGTGGGCGTGATCGCTGTGTTTACGCTCGCGACCGTTTACGGGACCTGGGGGCAGATCAACCGGCGCGATTTCGGCACGCAGATCGGGCGCAATCTGGCGCATTTCACCGGACAGAATCTGTGGTTCTACGCGGTTACCGTGATCCCGCTCGCGCAGGTCTTTGCGCTTGAATTCACTTCTCCGCTTTGGGTGATTGTCTTGTCGCCGCTGATTTTGGGCGAACGGCTTACCAAGGTGCGGGCTTTGGCGGCGGTTCTTGGGTTCATCGGCATCCTTTGTGTTGCCCGTCCGACGATTGCCGGGCTGAATGCCGGCGTGATCACGGCGGCGTCCTCGGCGATCTTCTTTGCACTGACGATCATGCTGACCAAGCGGCTGACGCGCAGCCAGACGATCACCTGTATCCTGTTCTACCTGACCGTGACGCAACTGGTTTTTGGCGTGATCATGGCCGGTTACGACGGGGATATCGCGGTGCCCGAGATGGCACAAATTCCGCTATTGTTGCTGATCGGTGTCGCAGGGCTTATGGCACATTTCTGTCTGACCAACGCCTTGTCCATTGCGCCTGCGACAGTGGTCGTTCCGATCGACTTTGTCCGCCTGCCCCTGATCGCCGTCATCGGAATGCTGGTCTATGCCGAGGCCTTGGATATCTGGGTTTTCATCGGCGGCTCGATAATCTTTGCTGGCAATTACATGAACCTCTGGATCGAATCCCGCCGCGTTTCGTAACGAAATTGCAACAGTTCTGGCATAGGGGCGCAGACTTCCCCTTGGTCAAGAATTGACAGATTGACGCACCCTGCTCTTCAGTTGCTGTATAAACTGTGGCTGCGTGTTGTGGCTGCATCGCTTCTGGGGAGGAGTATTTAGAGATGACGTATCGAGTAATCGCAATGGCGGCCCTGTTGGGCAGCGCATCCACGTTGCACGCGGGGGGGTTGGATCGTTCTGGCCAAGACATCGGCATTCTGTTCGAAGATGGCAACCGTTTCGAATTCAGCTTTGGCCGCGTCTCGCCTTCTATTGACGGCACCGATGTGCGCGGTGGTGGCGATACAGGCAATATTGCCCAAGATTTCAATGTCATTGGCGGCGGCCTTAAGTATCAGTATTCCGATCAGCTGTCCTTTGCTGTTGTCGTTGATGAACCATTCGGGTCCGACGTTGTGTACCCTGCAGTACCAAGTTCCACGTCCTATGGTGGAACCCAGGCGACTGTGGACAGCTTCGCGATTACCGCACTGGCGCGGTACAAGTTTAACGATTCTTTCAGCATGCACGGCGGTCTGCGCTATCAAGAAGTCGATGCGACTGTTGCGCTGCAAGGTTTAGGATACGGGCCGCTCAGCGGATATCGTGCTGACTTCGATTCTGACGGCGCCGTCGGATATGTAATCGGTGCGGCCTTTGAAAAGCCGGACATCGCGATGCGCGTTGCGCTGACGTATAACTCGAAAATTACACATGATTTGTCGACGTTAGAAACCAGAAACGGCGCCCCCATCAACCCAGCAGGACGCACAGACACCGAAGTCGAGACGCCCGAAAGTCTCAACCTAGAATTTCAAACCGGGGTCGCGGCTGATACCTTGGTATTTGGCTCAATCCGCTATGCTCGTTACTCTGATACAATTGTATCTCCCGATGTCTTCAATGCTCAGACTAATGGGCTTAGTTTGACGAATATCGAAGATTCCACCGATTACGAAATTGGCGTCGGCCGTCGCTTCAACGACCAGTGGTCTGGCTCGATTGCGATCGGATACCAGCGTGCGAACGGTGACGATCAAGTCTCTCCGCTCGCGCCAACCGATGGTGCACGGTATGTGTCCTTGGGCGCTAAATATCAGGCGACAAGCCAGTTCGATGTGAGCTTGGGCGTGCGCTATACCGAGCTTGGCGATGCGCGGGCAACCACACAGAATACGCCGCAGGCAAACTTCGAAGACAACTCTGCAGTCTCTGTCGGGGTTAAGTTCGGCTACAACTTCTGAGCCCTACCACAGCAACGCTCTATCAGCCCGCCCCAGCAATGTGGCGGGCTTTTTCATGGGGGCGCGATGTCTGACGTCTCGTGGCCGATGGCTCGCGTCTGGTGTCTGGGCACAGGCTAGGCTACTCATTGCGAAACAAGACGTTCCAAGGATGACGACCCATGCTCTACCCCTCTGCCGATGCGTGGCGTGCCGCGCCGCATAAACATGTGCTGGTCTTTGGCATGTCGGGTCTGGGCAAGACGCATATGGCGCATCTGCTACGGCAATCGGGGGGGTGGTTCCACTACTCCATCGACTACCGGATCGGCACGCGATACCTGGGTGAAACCATCGCCGACAACGCCAAGGCCGAAGCGATGAAGGTGCCCTTCCTGCGGGATCTTCTGCTGAGCGACAGCATCTACATCGGGTCAAACATCACCTTTGATAATCTCTCGCCCGTGGCGACCTGGCTGGGCAAGCCCGGCGATGCGGCCAAGGGGGGCTTGCCGATGGCGGAATATGCGTCCCGACAGGAAGCGTTCAAACAGGCAGAGATCGCAGCCCTGCGCGACACCGGCCATTTCGCGCGCCGTGCGCAGACGCTTTATGGGTATCCGCATTTCATCTGTGACACCGGCGGCTCGATCTGTGAATGGGTGGACCCCGATGACGACAATGATCCGCTGATGCAAACCCTGTCGGCGGAATGTCTGCCGGTCTGGATCAAGGGCGACGATGCTCACACCCAAGAGCTGATCCGCCGCTTTGACAAAGCCCCCAAGCCGATGGCCTACCAGCCCGAGTTCCTGCTGCGGGTGTGGCAGGAATATCTGAGCGAAAACAACTGCCAAGAGGATGATGTCGATCCGGATGCCTTTATCCGCTGGACCTACGCCCAAGCGCTTGCCCACCGACAGCCGCGCTACGAGGCGATGTCGCGATGGGGCGTGACCGTGACCGCGGATCAGGTGGCCGGGCTCAAATCCGAGGATGATTTCAACGACCTGATCGCGGGGACGTTAAGCGCGTGACCCTTGGCGCCCTCTGCGCGGGCGCTTATCTAAATCCGGCGCAGATGATGCAAGACCTGAGCCCCTAGACGTGGAATACCGACATGCCGATTAAACTGCCTTCCGACCTGCCTGCCTATGACGTGCTGACGCGCGAAGGTGTCATGGTGCTGGACGAGGAAATGGCGGCGCGTCAGGACATTCGGCCTTTGCGCATTGCCTTGCTGAACCTGATGCCGAAAAAGATCCAGACAGAGAACCAGTTCGCGCGGTTGATCGGGGCCACGCCCTTGCAGATCGAATTCAGCCTGATCCGCATGTCCGACCACCAGTCGCGCAATACGGCCGCAGATCACCTTGAAAGCTTTTACCGCCCGTTCGAGGAAGTGACCCACGAGAAATTCGATGGGCTGATCATCACCGGTGCCCCGATAGAGCATCTGGACTTTGATGACGTCACCTATTGGGAAGAGCTTACCCGCGTCTTTGACTGGACCCAGACCAATGTCCATTCGACCTTCGGCGTGTGCTGGGGTGGCATGGCGATGATCAATTACTTCCACGGTATCAAAAAGCATCTGTTGGAAGAAAAAGCATTCGGCTGCTTCCGCCACAGCAACCTTGAACCGTCGTCGCCCTATTTGCGCGGGTTCTCGGATGATCTGGTGGTGCCGGTCAGCCGTTGGACCGAAATGCGCGCGGCAGAGGTCGCCGCCGTGCCCAGCCTCACCACCCTGCTCGGCAGCAAGGAGGTCGGCCCCTGTCTGGTCGAGGATGCAGGGCATCGGGCGCTCTATATCTTCAATCACCTTGAATATGACCGCGACACATTGAAGGACGAATATGACCGCGATGTCGCCCAAGGCACGCCGATCAACGTGCCCTGCAACTATTACCCCGATGATGACCCCGCGCAGGTGCCGCTGAACCGCTGGCGTAGCCATGCGCATCTGCTCTACGGCAACTGGATCAACGAGATCTACCAGACCACCCACTACGATCTGAACGACATCGGTCGCAGCAATTTTGGGACGTAGCATGCTGTTGATCCTGACGCTGGTCGCCGTGGGCTTGGTGATCGTGGTGCACTGGCGGGCCAGCACCCGCGAGGCTGCGGCCAACGCCGCCTACCCGCCGATTGGCGAGCTGATCGATATCGACGGCGTCAAGGTCCATGCCAAGGTGCAGGGCAGCGGGCCGGATCTGGTGCTGATCCACGGGGCGTCAGGGAATATGCGGGATTTCACCTTTGACATGGTGGACCAGCTTGCCGACCGCTACCGCGTTATCCTGTTCGACCGTCCGGGGCTCGGGTGGACCGACAATTTGCCCCAGCACGCGGGCGCATGGAATGCCACGGCGGCCACACCCCATGAACAGGCCGCGCTGTTGCAAAAGGCAGCGGACAGGCTTGGAGTGAACACTCCGATCGTGCTGGGGCACAGCTATGGCGGCGCGGTGGCGCTGGCGTGGGGGCTGTCGCGGCCCGATGACACGGCGGCGCTGGTGCTCGTATCCGGCGTGTCCGAGCCGTGGGAAGGTGACCTTGGATGGCAGTACAAGATCACCGGTTCTGCCTTCGGGTCGGGTATTGTGATCCCGCTGGTCACCGCCTTTGTGCCGCAGGGATTTGTACGCGCCAGCGTCGGCGCGATCTTTGCCCCGCAAGCCACGCCTGACGGCTATAGTGACCACATCGGCACCGGCCTGTCTCTGCGCCGGATGTCCATGCGCGCCAATGCGCAACAGGTGAACACGCTGCTGCCCGAGATCAAGAAGATGGTCCCGAAATATGATACGCTGACCATGCCGGTCGAGCTGATCCACGGCACCGCAGACACCATCGTCCCGCTGGATGTCCACGCGGCAATCGCAACGCCGCAACTGCCCGACGCGGTTCTGACCACCCTGCCCGGCATCGGCCATATGCCACAACATGTGACCCAACCCGACGTCATCGCCGCCATTGACCGCGCAGCGACACGTGCGGGTTTGCGCTAGGGGGCAGAACGCTCCATAAGTTAGGGTGAACAGGATATTTGAGGAGGCCCCCATGGACCTGCCCTTTGACGGTGCGATCAGCGCCTATTTCGAAAACGACGCGCCCGCGCCCATCAACAAGGCGATCAAACGCGCCGATAAGGAAGATATCCTAAGCGACAGCTATCCCCATTCCGAACGTCTGGGGCGCAAGCAATATGACCGCGAGATGGATCGGCTCCAGATCGAACTGGTCAAGCTGCAAGCATGGGCGCGCGACACCGGCACGCGGATCGCGATGATCTTTGAAGGCCGCGACGCTGCGGGCAAAGGCGGCACCATCTCGCGCTTCCGTCAGAACCTGAACCAGCGTTCCGCCCATGTGGTAGCCCTGCCCAAACCCACCGAAACCGAAGCAGGTCAGTGGTATTTTCAACGCTATATCAAGCATTTGCCGACCGCCGGCGACATGGTGTTCTTTGATCGCAGCTGGTACAATCGCGGCGTCGTCGAACCGGTTTTCGGCTTTTGCACCGAGGCCCAGCGTGAAGCCTTCTTCGATCAGGTTGTCCCGCTGGAAAAGATGCTGGTGGACGATGGGCTGCACCTGTTCAAATTCTGGCTCAACGTAGGCCGCGGCGAACAGCTGCGGCGGATGCTCGCGCGCGAAGGCGACCCGCTGAAGCAATGGAAGCTCAGCATCATCGATGTCAAAGGGCTGGCGAAATGGGACACCTATAGCGCCGCGATCAAGGACACCCTGCAGCGGTCCCACACGCCGCAGACCCCGTGGACGGTGATCCGCTCTGACGATAAACGTCGCGCGCGGCTGGCAGCGATCCGGACCGTGCTCCACGCGTTTGAATATACGGGCAAAGATACCAAGGCGATCGGCGCGATTGATGACCAGATTTGCGGCGGGCCGGATATCTGGGATGCCTAAACGCGGCTATCACCACGGCAACCTGCGACAGGCGCTGATTGACGGCGCGCTCAAACTGATCGAGGATCGCGGCCCCACGGGGTTCACCCTATCAGAGGCGGCGAAACAGGCGGGTGTCACCCCCGCAGCCGTCTATCGCCATTTCGAGGGCCGCGAAGACCTGATCGCCGAAGGCGCGTTGCAAGGCTATGATATCTTTGCCGAATTGATGGAAGCCGCATATCAATCCGGCCAGCCTTCCGCGCTCAAGGCGTTCGAGGCGACGGGCCGTGCCTATCTTGCCTTCGCCCGCGATTATCCGGGTCATTACATCGCGATGTTCGAAAGCGGTATTTCCGTCAACCGCACCCCCGATCTGGCCGCCGCTGCGGCGCGGGCCAATGGGGTGCTGGAACAGGCCGCAAGCGATCTCAGCCAGCATATCCCGTTGGAAAAACGCCCGCCCGCCTCGATGTTCTCGGCCCATATCTGGGCGCTGAGCCACGGGGTCGTTGAACTTTTCGCGCGGAATTCCCCCGGCAGGGCCTCGCCCTTTCCCGCAGATGATCTGCTGGAAAGCGGCATTGGCATCTACCTGCGCGGCCTTGGTCTGGTGGGACCGGACGACTAGGCGGCGATCTCCGCCAAGGCCTGTGCCGCGATCTCGAAGGATTTGACCCGCGCGGCGTGGTCGTGGATCTGCCCAGTCAGGATCAATTCATCCGGTTGATATGTCTCAATCATCTGCGACAGTTGCCGCGCGACGCGCTCGGGGCTGCCCACGGCCGTGACCCGCAGGGCCTGATCGACGGCCTGACGCATCTGAACGCCAACCTCGGCATCAATATCGCGCACGGGACGCGGTAGCTTGCCCGGTTTGCCGGTGCGCAATCGCACAAAAGCCTGCTGCATGGAGGTCCGAAGGTAGGCCCCCTCTTCATCGGTATCCGCCGCGAAAACATTCGCCGCCAACATGAAATGCGGATTCTCCCACTGCGCCGAGGGTTTGAAATCGCGACGGTAAATCGCCACGGCGTCTTCCAACGCATCGGGGGCGAAATGCGAGGCAAAGGCATAGGGCAGCCCGAAATGCGCCGCCAACTGCGCGCCATAAAGCGAAGAGCCCAATATCCACACCGGCACATGCGTGCCCTGCCCCGGATGCGCCATCACACGCGCCCCCACAGGGGCCTCGCCAAGATAGCCGATCAGCTCGGCCACATCTTCGGGGAAACGGTCGCCCCCTTGCATCCCGCGCCGCAAGGCGTGGTACACGGCCTGATCCCCACCGGGCGCGCGGCCAAGGCCCAGATCAATCCGGTTTCCGTGAATCGTGGCAAGCGTGCCAAACTGCTCTGCAATCGCCAGCGGCGCGTGGTTCGGCAACATGATGCCCCCCGCGCCCACACGGATGCGAGAGGTGTGATCCGCCACATGCCCGATCAACACCGATGTCGCGGCAGAGGCGATCCCCGGCATGTTGTGATGCTCTGCCATCCAGTAGCGATAATATCCCGCCGCCTCGGTCCGCTTTGCCAGATCAATCGTATTCGCAATGGCCTGGCGGGCATCTGACCCTTCGGGCACGGGGGAAAGATCAAGGACTGAATATCGCATGGGGCGGCTCCGTTTTTAACGCATCCTTTACCTAAGCACGCAGCATTGAAAACAAAACCACCCCGCCGGCTTCATTTTGCGAAATAAACTCTCCCCGAAGGGTCGGCTGGCCTCAGGCGCATACGAAAAAGGCCGCCCCAGCAGGAGCGGCCTTTTCCAAAAACTGTAAAGTAAAGCTTAACGCTTGGAGAACTGGAAGCTCTTACGCGCTTTCGCACGACCGTACTTCTTACGCTCAACAACGCGGCTGTCGCGCGTCAGGAAGCCTGCCGCTTTCAGCGCGCCGCGCAGGGAGGGATCGTACAGCTGCAGTGCTTTGGAAACACCGTGCTTCACCGCGCCCGCCTGACCGGACAGACCGCCACCTTTCACAGTTGCAACAACGTCGAACTGACCGTCGGTGCCTGTGATGGTGAATGGCTGTGCCAGGATCATCTGCAGAACGGGGCGTGCAAAATATTCGTTTTGCGCTTTGCCGTTTACGATGACTTTACCGGAACCTGGTTTGATCCAGACGCGCGCAACCGCATCTTTACGCTTACCGGTTGCATAGGCGCGGCCTTGCGCGTCACGCACGGGCTCGCGTGGGGTCATTTCAACTTCTGTCCCCTGAACGCCACCGATGTTCTCGGTTACGGCCGCTTCGAGGCCTTCGAGTGTTTTGATTTCATCAGCCATGCTTATGCACTCCGCGTGTTTTTAGAGTTCATGGATTTCACGTCCAGAACCTCGGGGCTTTGCGCCTCGTGGGGGTGTTCGGAACCGGCGTAAACGCGCAGGTTGGTCATGATCTGGCGGCTCAGGCGGTTGCCGGGCAGCATGCGCTTGACCGCTTGGGTCACAACACGCTCGGGGTGCGCACCTTCAAGGATCTGAGCTTTGGTACGCTCTTTGATCCCGCCGGGGTGGCCAGTGTGCCAGTAGAAGTTTTCTTCACGCTTCTTGCCGGTCATCTGGATTTTCTCGGCATTGATCACGATGACGTTGTCGCCGCAATCCATGTGAGGTGTGTAGGAAGGCTTGTGCTTGCCGCGCAGACGCATGGCAATGATCGACGCAAGACGGCCAAGGACGACGCCTTCAGCGTCGACGATGATCCATTTCTTGTCGATATCTGCCGGTGTTGCAGAAAAGGTTTTCATGGAGGGAATTCCCGTTACTTTGGTGAAAGGGTCCGAAACCGAACCCCGCTATCTGATGGCTGGGTTATAAACACGCTCTTCGCCACGTCAAGCGCCACATTCCCTATTTTTTCACACAAAAACAATAGCTTGCAAATTAGGTATTATTATACCCCACAAAAATCACACGCTCAACTGCTCGGGTGGAGAGTCCAGCAGATGTCGCAGGCGCATGATCGCATCCTCAAAACTGTGCAGCGCCACGCCTGCGTTGATCGCAAGCCGCACTGCATGGGGCGCGCGGGCATCGCGGCAGACGAATTCCTCGGCCGAGCGGATTTGCACACCCTGCCCTTCAGCAGCCTGACAGAACGCACCCGCCCGCCAGCCAACCGGCAGGCTCAGCCATAAAAACGGCACGTTGGTGCGCCACGCCACATCATATCCGCCCAGTATATTCACCGCGCTTTGGACATAGGCGTTAAAGCCCTGACGCGTGCCTTCGGCGATGGCGTCGATATCTGGATGTACCAGCAGCTTGGCACAAAGGTCGATCAGCGGGGTCGCAAGACCGAAGCAATTATATTCGGCCACGCGACGCAGATCGGGTGTGCGCTGGCGGGGGCCGATGGCGAAGCCGATGCGCAGCGCAGGGGTCAGGGTCTTAGCCAGCGAAGAGACATACCAGCCGCGTTCGGGGGCAAGCATCCGGTAGGTCGGCGCACGCTCTACGCGCATGCGATAACAATCGTCCTCGACAATTTGAAAGTCATGTTTGCGCGCCACCTCAACCAGCGCCTCGCGGCGTGCCACAGGTGTGAAACCGGCGGTCGGGTTATGCACTTCGGGCGAGGTGCAGAATATCTGAAGATCATGGTTCCGCGCCACCTCGTCCAGCGCTTCGGGGATCACGCCGTCTTTATCCATGGCCACCGGAATGACATCGGCGCGCAGCAGCTCGCCCGCGCGGCGGAAACCGGGGTACGACAGCTCTTCAATCGCGATGGCGGGGCGTCGGCCTTGCAGGATGGACTGGAACACGAGAGACAAACCATTTTGCCCGCCGTGAGACAGGATCACATCGGCTTCGGTAAAGGATCCCAGCGGCGTGCCGGCCAGCCATTTGACCACGGCTTCGCGTGCGGGGCGCGCCCCGGTACGGCTGGGATAATGCATCACACCTGACGCCGGATCCTGAGCGACCTCGGCAATCAGATTGCGGATCAGCGTCGCCTGCCCCGCCGATGGGAGGTGCGGCGAGAACATGTTCACGGCATAGGTATCCGCGGGGTAATTCTTGGTCCCTTGATGCACGTGGTGGGCGATCACATCCATCTCGATCGGGCTGTTGCGATCGGGGGTCGTGGGTGGCAGCGCGACAAAGGTGCCGCGCCCGACCTCGGCCTGCAACGACCCGCTTTCGGTCAGCATCGTATAGGCCCGTGCCACGGTCCCCGGCGTGACGCCAAGCTTCCATGCCAGTTCTCGCACCGGTGGCAGTTTTTCCCCCGCCGATAAAGCGCCGTTCGAGATACCGTTTCGTATCATTGTAACAACGGCTTTGTATTTAGGGCCAGGCCCGTCAATTTGATCAGGTTGCCAAATTGTACCCATTACAATGTTTTCCTTTTCAAAATGTATCGCATTTTGTACCCCTTTGATACGGCAAAACGTAACATTGTGTCAATACAATTCAGAAATAGGAGATTCTCATGACACAGACCCTGACCCTCAACCACGAAACCGTGGCAATCCTGAACCAGCGCAGCACACCGTTTGCCGCTGTTCTTGCGGTCAAATTTGCGGTCTGCGTCACGAAGATGGCATCGCGTCGCCGGACACGCAAAGCGCTCGCACAGCTTGAGCCTTGGCAGTTGGCAGACGTGGGACTCACACCGCGACAGGCTCATGATGAGTCTATTCGGGTGTTCTGGAAGGCGTAACGTCCCTGTGGCGCAGTCCAGACCTCTTCACTCGGGCCGGTAAATACCGGCCCTTTTTTCGATTGTACCCGTCAGTGTGGGGTACAATCAGCGTGGCGGAATGGCATAGGTCAGCGATGCCCGCGCGACAGGGTCGTCCAGCCCTTCGGAATAGACCAGCACATCACAAATCGACAGAAGTTTGCCAAGCTTGAGCAACCGCGTCTTGGCGATCAGATCGGTATTGGCCGCTGGCTTGCGCATGAAATCGATCGAACAGTTTGTGGTCACCGCCAGAGCTTTGGGCCCGATTCGCGCCAAGGTCATCAGATAGGCGCTGACATCGGCCAGCGCGAAGATCGACGGGCCGGACACGGTGCCGCCGGGGCGCAGGTGCCGGTCCGCGGTGAGCAAACGTGTGGTCAGATCCGTCTCTCCGACATGGTCGATGGCGAAATCATCGGCGACCTGCTTGAACACGTCTTTCATAAAAACCGCGAGCGCGTCGGCATCCATCATAATTGGCATACTTGTCCTCCCTCATATGTCGCGGCTAGGCTCTGGGAAAAGCGGGAGGGGTTCAAGATGACAATGGTCGAAATGGCATGTGACGGTGCGGTAGTCCGGTTGACGATGAACGCGCCGGACCGGTTGAACGCGCTGTCGGACGAGATGCTGGCCGCGTTGCAGGCGCGTCTGGACGAGATCGCGCATCGTCCCGATATACGGGTCGTCATCCTTGCCGGGGCAGGCAAGGCGTTCTGCGCCGGGCATGATCTGAAGCAGATGACGGCGTTGCGCGACGCCAAGGATGGGGGTGTCGCCGGCTTCCAAGACCTGTTCGAACGCTGCGCCCGTCTGATGGCGCGCATCCAGTCCCTGCCCCAGCCCGTGATCGCGCAAGTCCACGGCATCGCCACTGCCGCGGGATGTCAGTTGGTCGCGACCTGCGATCTTGCGGTCGCGGCCGAGGATACGCGCTTTGGCGTGAACGGGGTGAATATCGGCCTGTTCTGTTCGACCCCGATGGTCGCGCTCAGCCGCAATATCCCGCGCAAACAGGCGTTCGAGATGCTGACCACGGGCGAGTTTATCGATGCAGCCCGCGCCCGCGAGCTGGGGTTGATCAACCGTATTGCCCCACCAGATGAGCTTGCGACGCAGACGACAGCGCTGGCGCAGCAGATCGCGGACAAGCTGGGCACAGCGGTCAAGATCGGCAAACAGGCCTTCTATGCGCAGCTCGCCATGCCGGTCGCGCAAGCTTATGTCTACACGGGCGACGTGATGGTGGAAAACATGCTCAACCCCGACACAGCGGAGGGTATTGCGGCCTTCTTGGAAAAGCGCACCCCTGAGTGGGATCAGTAAGCCGGAAACAGACTGTTTCCGATGGTGCCGCACAGATCACGAATTCGTGCTTTCAATTCGGGCGCTTTTGTGGCACAAATAAGACAAGGCAGATGCCTTGATGATTTTGGGTCGCCGCCGGCGGAAGGTCCCTCCAGGTCAGCCTCTCACTGACCGACCGTTCCCGCAGCGGCGACCCCAAAAATCCCCCTTCACATTCAATCGACATGTTTGACGGCCCTAAGGGCCGCGGGCACGCGTTTCGCGACAGGCACCGCTGGCTATTGCACCGCGACAGCCCCTGCCCTACATCGCTGGCATGACACATACACTCCATATCATCGGCGGCGGCATGGCCGGATCAGAGGCCGCCTGGCAGGCGGCGAACGCGGGCATTCAGGTTGTGCTCCATGAAATGCGGCCCAAGGTCGGCACCTTCGCGCATCAGACGGGGCTGCTGGGGGAAATGGTCTGCTCCAACTCCTTCCGTTCGGATGATAACGAACAGAACGCCGTGGGGCTGCTGCATTGGGAGATGCGTGCCGCCAACGGGCTGATCATGGCGACCGCCGAGAAACACCGCCTGCCCGCCGGCGGTGCCTTGGCGGTGGACCGTGATCCCTTCGCGCAATCGGTGACAGACGCGCTGATGGCGCACCCGAATATCTCTGTCGAATATGGCGAGATCACCGATCTGCCGCGCGAGGGTCACTGGATCATCGCGACCGGCCCGCTGACCTCGGGCGATCTGGCGCAGTCCATTGCTGCCGAAACCGGTGCCGAAGCACTGGCCTTTTTCGACGCGATCGCGCCGATCATCTACCACGACAGCATCGATATGAGCAAAGCGTGGATGCAATCGCGCTATGACAAGGGCGAGACCGAGGAAGAGCGTACAGCCTACCTCAACTGCCCGATGACCAAAGACCAATACGAAGCGTTCATCGACGCGCTGCTGGCCGCGGATAAAACCGAATTCAAGGAAGGCGAGACGGCGGGCTATTTCGACGGCTGCCTCCCGATCGAGGTGATGGCCGAACGCGGACGCGAAACGCTGCGCTTTGGCCCGATGAAGCCCGTCGGCCTGACCAATCCCCATGATCCCGACAATAAACCCTATGCCGTGGTGCAACTGCGCCGCGATAACAAGCTGGGCACGTTGTATAATATCGTCGGCTTCCAGACCAAGATGAAATACGGGGCCCAGACAGAAGGTGCTGCGGATGATTCCGGGGCTTGAAAATGCCTCCTTCGCGCGGCTCGGCGGTATCCACCGCAATACTTTCCTGAACTCGCCCACGCTGTTGGACGACCAGATGCGCCTGCGCAGCCAGCCGAACGTACGGTTTGCAGGGCAGATCACCGGTGTCGAAGGCTATGTGGAAAGCGCTGCGATGGGTCTGCTTGCCGGGCGTCTGGCCGTGGCCGAAATCAAGGGCGAAGCGGCCGCACCACCCCCGCCGACCACTGCGACCGGCGCCTTGATTACCCATATCACTGGCGGCGCGGATGCGAAAACCTTCCAGCCGATGAACGTCAACTTTGGTCTGTTCCCACCGGTCGAGGGGCTGAAATCCGGCCGTCGCGGCCGCAAGGATCGCTATAAAGCCTACACCGACCGCGCCAAGACAAACTGGCAGGGCTGGTTGGACGGCACCACGCCCGCAGCATGAGCTTTCGCACCCGGTTCGCGCCGTCGCCCACCGGGCCGCTGCATCTGGGGCACGCCTATTCGGCGCTGGTGGCCCATGATATGGCGCGCGCGCAAGGTGGCAGCTTTTTGCTGCGGTTCGAGGACACGGATCTGGAGCGATCAAAGCCCGAGTACATGCGCCAAGCGTTGGACGATCTGGCGTGGCTGGGCATCACATGGGATGCACCACCTCTGATGCAATCCGAAAACCTTGATGTGTATAATCAAAGTGTTGAGGCGCTTTCTTCACGTGGATTGACCTATCCCTGCCGCTGTAGCCGCAAAGATATTGCTGCCGCACTCGCCGCGCCGCAGGAAGGGGCACCGCATAGCGTCTATCCGCAGACCTGCAAAACGCGCAGCATGGACGACCGCGGACCGAATGACGCCATCCGCCTGCATATGGACCGCGCGCTTGAGCAGGCGTCAGACGGGTTGGGGTTCATAGAGAACGGGCCGCTACACGCTGGCCTCCATCCCCTTGATCACGCGGCCCTTTTGACAGAGATCGGTGATATCGTGGTGGGGCGCAAAGACATCCAGACCGCCGCCTACTTCCTTGCGTCTGCCATCGACGATATCCGCGAGGGGATCACCCATGTGGTGCGCGGCGTGGATCTGTTTGACTTCACTCAGGTGCAAGTGTTGCTGCTGGATCTGCTGGGCCACAAACCTCCGCGCTATTTCCACCACGATTTGATCCGTGATGAAAATGGCAAACGGCTGGCAAAACGCGACGACGCGCGCGCAATTTCCCTGTACCGGAGCGAAGGCGCGTCACCACAAGATATTCGTGCAATGATAGGGCTTTAGCGCCTATTCATCATCCATTACGTCAAGCGTGATGCGTTCGACACCGTCTTCGACCAGCGTATAAAAGCAGCTTCGCCGTCCTGTGTGACAGGCCGCCCCCGTCTGGTTCACCTTCACCAGCAGACAATCGCGGTCACAGTCGATGCGCAGCTCGACCAGCTCTTGCACGTGGCCGCTGGTGTCGCCCTTGATCCAGAATGACTGACGCGAGCGGCTCCAATAGGTGACGCGGCCGGTTTCCAGCGTTTGGGTGACGGCCTGCGCGTTCATCCACGCCATCATCAACACCTCGCCCGTGGTCGCATCCTGTGCAATCGCGGGGATCAGCCCTGCTTCGTTGAATTTCAATGTGCTGGTGTCAAAGTCCATCGCCGTGCCTTCAGTTTGTTTTTGCATCATCCGCGTGAAGGCTTATGTAAGGGTTAACGACACAGAGGAACAGCCATGAGTGACGAGACAGACCTGATCAAGCTATACTCGGCGCGGATTTTGGGGCTTGCGGCTGACATCCCACATCTGGGGCGCTTGAAAAATCCCGATGCCAGCGTCACGCGGCGCTCGCCCCTATGTGGGTCCACCGTCACGGTCGATGTCGTGGTCGAAGATGGCAAGCTGGCGCAGATGGGTCAGGATGTGAAGGCCTGCGCCTTGGGTCAGGCTTCTGCCGCTGTGGCCGGTGCGGCGGCAGTTGGTGCCACGTTGGATCAGATCCAGACGGCGCGGGATCAGTTGAAAGCGATGTTGAAAGGCCAAGGCCCCGTGCCCGACGCCCCCTTTGACGGGTTCGAGGTGCTGACCCCCGCGGTGGCCTATAAAAACCGTCATGCGTCCATCCTGCTGACGATAGAGGCGTTGGCCGAAGCGATGGAACAGACCCAAGAGGTCGCGCAAAACGGCTAGGCCCGTTCCGCGGCCACCTGCGCAAATAGCGCCGCGGCAGCGATGCCGCCCTATCAGCGAACGCCCCCCACCGAACGCCTACACAAAAAAACGCCGCACATCCGGGCAGGATGGCGGCGTAAGGGTGCGGTGACCGTGAAGGCTCGTTTTGATCCGTGACAGAGGGGACAACTCGGGCACAGGGACGAAGGTATTGCGGACTTCGCCAACGCATAGAGTTTGGGACAGATGCGCGGGCTAGATCAAAACAACACGGTTTACGCAGGCAGAAGTCAAACGAAGGCGGGAAGGTGCAGGCCGACCACGAGGATGACAACCAAGGCAGCCGCCCCTGCGGCATCTTGCAACAGCGTGTCTTTCGACCGTTTGGCAATGGCTTTGACTGTAAGGATCGTGGTCATTTGCGTTCTCCCGTTTCCGTTGCCTATTTGTTCTCATTTTCAAACCCCTGTGTAAAGAACTTTATGAGAACACAAGGGAACAAAATAAGATTAAATTGCTAACCCACTGATATCAAACGGATCGCCTCGTCCTGGCGCATCAGCCATAACAGCAGCCGGGCGGCTTTGCCGCGCGGTGTAGTCAGATCAGGGTCCACAGTCAGCAAGGCGCGCGCATCCGATTGGGCGACCTGCATCAAAGCCGCCTGTTTCTCCAGATCCGCCACCCGAAACCGCGGTACGCCGGATTGTGCCGTGCCGATCAGATCACCGGTCCCGCGCATCTTCAGGTCCGTCTCGGCGATCACAAAACCATCCTCGCTTTCGCGCAAAACCTCAAGCCGCTGGCGGCCGCTTTCGCTGAGCGGGGCTTGATACATCAGCAAGCAGGTAGAGGCCGCCTGCCCCCGTCCCACGCGCCCGCGCAGCTGGTGCAGCTGTGCCAGCCCGAAACTTTCGGCGCGCTCGATCACGATGATGCTGGCGTTCGGCACGTCGACGCCCACCTCGATCACCGTGGTGGCGACCAGCAGCTTGGTCTGCCCTTGCTGAAAGGCACGCATGGCCGCGTCCTTGTCGGCGGGCGGCATCTGCCCATGGACCAGCCCGACCACGCCTTCGCCCAATGCCGCACGCAGGTGTTTGAACCGCGCTTCTGCGGCGATCAGATCGCTGACCTCGCTTTCTTCGACCAGCGGGCACACCCAATAGCATTGCCGCCCTTCGCTGATGGCGGCGCGCAAGCGGGTCACGACCTCCTCCATCCGGTCGGTGGCAATCAGGGCGGTGCGGATGGGTTTGCGCCCGGGCGGCTTTTCATCCAGCACAGACACGTCCATATCGCCATATTGCGCGAGGGCCAGCGACCGCGGGATCGGCGTCGCGGTCATGACCAAAACATCGACGGCCTGCCCTTTTTTGCCAAGCTCAAGCCGCTGGCGCACCCCAAAACGGTGCTGTTCATCCACCACCGCAAGGCGCAGATCGCCAAAGGCGACATCGGCCTGAAACACCGCATGGGTGCCCACAAGGATCTGGATCGCGCCGCTTTCCAGCGCGCTCAGCTTGGCGCGCCGTTCGGGCCCTTTGTCGCGTCCGGTCAAGAGCTCAAGCACCACACCCGCCTGTTCGGCCAGGGGGCGCAAGCCCTCAAGGTGTTGACGCGCAAGGATTTCTGTCGGGGCCATCAGCACGCCCTGCCCGCCTGCCTCGACCGCCCGCAACAATGCCATGAAGGCGACCAGCGTTTTGCCCGCGCCCACATCCCCCTGCAGCAAGCGGTTCATCCGCGCGCCGCTGGCCATGTCCTTTGCAATCTCGGCGATGGCGCGGGTCTGTGCACCGGTGGGCGCGTAGGGCAATGCGCCAAGCACGCGCTGCTGCAGGTGGCCATCCCCAACCGTCTTGCGCCCCGCCTTCCGCCGGTCCTTGGCGCGCGCAAGGGCAAGCGTCAGTTGATGGGCGAGCAATTCATCATAAGCCAGCCGCGCCCGCGCTGGTGCCGCGGCAGAAAGGTCAGCCATGTCGTTCGGGGCGTGCGCCTGTTGCAGCGCATCGGGAAAATCTGGCCAGTTCTCTTGGTCTTTTTGATTGGGATCAATCCATTCGCCGACCTCTGGCACCCGCGACAATGCGGCCCGCGTGGCCTTATACATCAGCTTTTGCGTGATCCCGCTGGTCAGCGGATAGACCGGTTCAAACGTCGGGATATCGCCCGCCTCGGCCTCGGGCACGACGAAATCCGGGTGCACCATCTGGGGGATGCCGTCAAAAAGCTCTACCCGCCCCGACACCACGCGCTGTGACCCTTCGGGCATCTGCCGTTTCCAGTAATCCCCGCGCGCGTGAAAGAAGACCAGCTGAAAGGCGGTGGCGCTGTCTTCGACATGAATACGGTAGGCCCCGCCCTTGTTTGCAGGGGCCCGATGCGCGCCAACGGTGACCGCCACAGTAACAGTGGCGGGCAGGATCGCATCCTTGACACTGGGCTGCAGCCGTCGGTCGATGCCGGAATACGGCAGCGTAAACAACAGGTCCCGCGGGGCCATCACCCCAAGCTGGGCAAAGTTCTGCGCGGTCTTCGGCCCGACCCCTTCCAACGTTTCGAGCTTGGCAAAGAGGGGGAAAAGCGCCTCGGGCCGGCCGGTCATGCGCCGTCGATCAGCGCAAGCCAGCCGTCCTCGTCCAATGTCTGAATGCCCAGATCCGCCGCTTTCTTGGCCTTGGAGCCAGCCCCCGGCCCCGCGACCAGAATATCGGTTTTCGCACTGACCGAGCCAGAGACCTTGGCCCCCAAACGTTCGGCGCGCGCCTTCGCCTCGGCGCGGGTCATTTTTTCAAGCGTGCCGGTGAAGACTACGGTTTTTCCTGCCACGGGGGAGCCTTCGGTATCGGGGCGCGCCACATTCTGCACCGACAGTTCCGCCACCAGCCGGTCGATCGAGGCACGCTCGGCCTCTTGGGCAAAGGTGCTTACCAAGCTTTGCGCCATGACCTGACCGACGCCGTCCACTCCGATCAGATCGTCCCAGGCTGGGCCATCCCCGGATTTTGCATGCCCCATCGCGGCCTCGAAGGCAGTCCAGCTGCCGTAATGCTGCGCGATCAGGTTCGACGCCGCTTCGCCCACATGGCGGATGCCAAGCGCAAAGATCAGCCGCGACAGGGGAATTTTGCGTTTATCCTCAATGGCCTGAAACAGTTTATCGGCAGATTTCTCGCCCCAGCCTTCGCGGTTCTTGAGCTGCTGCATGCCGCTGCCATATCGCGCCTTGAGCGTGAAGATATCCGCCGGTTCCGCGATCCAGCCATCGGCATAGAATTGCTCGACCTGTTTCGCGCCCAGACCGTCAATATCAAAAGCCGCGCGTGATACGAAATGTTTCAGTTTTTCAACCGCTTGGGCCGGGCAGATCAAACCACCCGTACAGCGACGCACCGCATCGCCTTCCTCGCGGATGGCATCGCTGCCACATTCCGGGCAGGTCGTTGGATAGACATAGGCTCTAGCGTCCTCGGGTCGCTTGCCAAGGTCCACATCCGCGATCTTGGGGATCACGTCCCCCGCACGGTAGACCTGCACCCAGTCGCCGACGCGGATATCCTTGCCCTCGCGGATACGGGCCCCCTTACTGTCGAGCCCTTTGATATAATCCTCGTTATGGAGCGTCGCATTCGAGACAACGACGCCGCCCACGGTCACCGGCTTCAACCGCGCTACAGGCGACAGGGCGCCAGTGCGGCCGACCTGAATGGTGATATCCTCCAGCCGGGTCCAGGCCAGTTCTGCAGGGAATTTATGCGCAATTGCCCAACGGGGGGTGGTTGAGCGAAAGCCAAGCCGGTCTTGCAACGCCAGATCGTTCACCTTGTAGACGACGCCGTCGATGTCATAGCCAAGCGTCGCGCGTTGCTCTTCGATCTTGCGGTAATGCGCGATCATCTCTTGCGGGCCATCGCAGAGCGTCGTCAACGGGTTGGTGTCAAACCCGAATGCCTTAAGCCGCTCTATCGCTTGAAACTGCGTTTCGGCCAGCGGCGCGGACAAGGCCCCCCAGGCATAGGCGAAAAACGCCAGCGGCCTTGCGCGGGTAATCTCGGCGTCCAACTGGCGCAAGGATCCGGCGGCGGCGTTGCGCGGATTGGCAAAGGTCTTGCCCCCGTTGGCCGTCTGTCGGGCGTTCAGCGCATCAAAATCGTCGTGGCGCATATAGACTTCGCCGCGCACCTCAAGCAGCGCCGGTGCGCCCTTGATCCGTGTCGGAATGGTATCAATCGTGCGCGCATTGGCGGTGACGTTTTCCCCGACGGCACCATCCCCACGGGTCGCGGCCTGTACCAGATCCCCGTTTTCATAGCGCAGCGACAGCGACAGCCCGTCAATCTTGGGCTCTGCGGTGAAGGCCAGTGGCGTCCCGCCGGGGAGTCCCAGATATTTGCGGATGCGCGCATCGAAATCGACAACATCCTCATCCTTGAAGGCATTGCCCAAAGACAGCATCGCCACGTCATGCCGGACCTTGCCGAACCCTTCCGCCGGCGCGGCACCGACCTTGTCGCTGGGGCTGTCAGCGCGTTTGAGGCCGGGAAACCGTTCCTCGATCGCCTGATTGCGACGTTTCAGGCGATCATATTCCGCGTCTGATAGGTCGGGCGCGTCCTGCGTGTGATAGGCCGCATTCGCCCGCCCCAACAGGTCAGCCAACCGCGCCAATTCGGCTTTGCCCTCCTCCTCGGAAAGCTCCTGAAGTGCGGTTTTCTCAGTCACGGTAAGCCCCAGCCTGCTATTTCAACTGGGGTCTAGATACGCAGGGAACTCCCCCGCGTCTAGAATATTTCCCTCTCCTTTGTGGCTAGCCGCCGACGGCCAATCTTTCCTGTTCGGGGTAGCCCATGGTGGCCGGATCGCGCAGCACATAGCCCCTGCCCCAGACCGTCTCGATGTAATTCTCGCCACCCGTGGCATTGCTAAGCTTTTTACGCAATTTGCAGATGAAAACATCGATAATCTTGAGCTCGGGTTCATCCATGCCGCCGTAAAGATGGTTCAGAAACATCTCTTTCGTCAGGGTCGACCCTTTGCGCAGGCTCAGCAGTTCGAACATCTGGTATTCCTTCCCGGTCAGGTGCACGGGCTTATCCCCCACGGTCACCGATTTGGCGTCCAGATTGACCGACACGCGCCCGACGTTGATCACCGATTGCGAATGGCCCTTGGACCGCCGAATGATCGCATGGATGCGCGCTACCAGTTCTTCGCGGTGGAAAGGTTTGGTCAGATAATCATCGGCACCAAAGCCGAACCCCTTGATCTTGTTTTCTGTGTCGTCAGAGCCGGAGAGGATCAGGATCGGCGTCTGGATCTTGCTCAGCCGTAATTGGCGCAAGACGTCATGCCCGTTCATATCCGGCAGATCCAGATCCAGCAGGATCAGATCGTAGTCATAGAGCTTTGCCAGATCGATGCCCTCTTCCCCCAAATCGGTGGTATAGGTGTTCAGGTTAGCATGGGTCAGCATCAGTTCGATGCTTTTGGAGGTGGTTGGGTCATCTTCGACCAACAGTATTCGCATGTGTCTCACTCCGCTCAAATGGATTTGGTATAAAAGGCACCGTGAACAAAATAGTTTAACCACTCGTTAATAGTGCTCAAGTTGTTAGGCGAGCAACTTAAAGTTGTCTATACTTTTGTAGCGCTGTGGCCCGCAAAGCCGCCTCCCCATGTTCAGAGACAGCGCGCACCCATTCGACAAATTCCGCCCGCCCCACACCATAGCGTTCTTCCGCTTCCGCCTCAGTGATCAGCCCGTATAGCACGCCACGCACCACCGCAGCCTTGCGCGATGCGACCCACCGGCGGGTATTGCGATCCGGCAGATCCGCAAGGCTAAAGCTGGACCCGTCGGGCAAGGTCACCGCCCTGGGTCGTTCGACCTTTTTCAAATACACTTTTTTCCCCCTTTTCACCCCTTACACATAAGACGCGCGCCCACTGTTCACGGCCCGTTCTTGATCCGGTGCAGGCTAGGTCGCCGCATGTTAACGACCCGTGAAGTCGCCCCTTGAGAGTACCGCTAATTTTCCTATATTAAGCCTCAAACCTCCCGGAGTATTCTCATGCCGCTTGATCGCACCCCGCCGCTCAATTCGTTGGGCTTTGCCAAAGCACCTGCCGACACCCGCGTCGTTGTGGCGATGTCGGGCGGTGTCGACAGTTCCGTGGTCGCCGCCATGCTGGCCGAGGAAGGCTATGACGTCGTCGGCGTCACCCTGCAGCTGTACGACCACGGTGCGGCACTGGCGCGCAAAGGGGCCTGCTGTGCGGGCATCGATATCCATGATGCGCGGCGTGTCGCGGAATCCATGGGGTTCCCGCATTACGTTTTGGATTATGAAAACGTGTTCAAGGACGCCGTGATTGACGAATTCGCCGATAGCTATCTGGGCGGGGCCACGCCGGTTCCCTGCATCCGCTGTAACGAACGGGTGAAGTTCAAAGATCTGCTGGAAACGGCCAAGGATCTGGATGCCGATTGCATGGCGACCGGTCACTATATCCAGCGCAAGATGGGTCCCGACGGGGCCGAACTGCATTGCGCCGCCGATGCCAATCGCGATCAAAGCTACTTTTTGTTCTCGACCACGCCCGAACAACTGGACTACCTGCGTTTCCCCCTTGGCCACCTGCCGTCAAAAAACGACACCCGGGCGCTGGCGGCGAAATACGGGCTGAGCGTGGCGGACAAGCCCGACAGTCAGGATATCTGCTTTGTCCCGAATGGCGACTACGCCTCGGTGATCCGCAAACTGCGCCCCGAAGCCGCCAATCCCGGCAATATCGTCGACACCGACGGCAATGTGCTGGCCCAGCATGACGGGGTGATCAACTACACCATCGGGCAGCGCCGTGGCCTTGGCATCGGCGGCTTGGCCGACCCGCTCTATGTGGTGAAACTTGATGCGGATAATGCGCAGGTCGTCGTAGGGCCGAAATCAATGCTGGCCACCCGTACTGTGCCCGTGAAAGAGATTAACTGGCTTGGTGACACCCCGCTCATGTCGCAAAGCGAATGGCCCATTGCTGTGCGCGTACGCTCTACCCGCCCTCCGACAGACGCGATCCTGCGTCCGATCTCGGATACCGAAGCGACGGTAGAGCTGCTCACCCCCGAGGAAGGGATCTCGCCGGGCCAAGCCTGCGTCTTCTACGACCCCGAAAGCACCCGCATCTTCGGCGGTGGCTGGATCCACAAAGGCTAACCCCTTCCAAATGGTTTGAAATCCCGGGGAGTTTGAGGGGCAGCGCCCCTCATATGGGGTCGTGAGTTTGAGGGGCAGCGCCCCTCATATGGGGTCGTGAGTTTGAGAGGCAGCGCCCCTCATTTCACTCTATAGCCAGCCTAAAGACCTATAGCTTTGCCAATACCGCCCGCGCCGCGCGCAGGCCCGGGCTCTCGCCCCCCTTGCCGAGCCTCTCCATCGTCAGCGCCATCGCGTCCTTTTGATCCTCGGGATGCGCAAAGACATGCGCCAAACCGCCAGCGATCTTATCGGCGGTGCAATCGGGGCCCAGAAACTCCGGCACGACGCGTGTGTCGGACACAAGGTTCACCAAAGTCACCGTATCAATCAGCGCCATCGCCTTGATCAAACGGAAGCTGAGCCAGTTCATCCGGTAGGCGATCACCATCGGCAGCGATGCGGCGGCCAGTTCCAGCGACACGGTGCCAGAGGCCGCAAGTGCCACGTCCGCGGCGGCAAACGCCGCCCGTTTCATCGCGGCACCTTCCTCCCTGCTGCCGGCACGCGGGTCCAGCACGATGGGGCGCACCGTCCAGCCTTGGGTCTGCGCGATGACCGCATCTGCCACAGGGCCAGCGGCGGGAATGACCACGCGCAGATCAGGATGTGTCCGGGCAAAACGGGCCACTGCATCGCCGAACACATCCGACAGACGCGTCACTTCTGACCGCCGCGATCCGGGCAGGACGAGCATCAGGGGGGCGTCGCCGATCTCATGGGCTTGACGAAAGGCAGCGGCTTCGCGGTGTGTAGCGATTTTCTCTCCGACCACGGGATGGCCGACGAAATCGCAGGCCATGCCCTCGGCCTCCATCAGGGGCGGCTCGAAGGGGAAAAGCGCAAGCACGTGATCGATATACCGCGCCATCTTTTTCGCGCGCCCGGGACGCCAGGCCCAGACTGTGGGCGCGACATAATGCACCGTGCGAATATCCGACGCCGCCTTGACCCGCTTGGCCACGCGGAGCGAGAAATCGGGGCTGTCGATGGTGATCATCACATCGGGCTTGGCATCAATGACGGCCTGCGCCGTCTCGTTGATCCGCGCCATCAGGGATTTGTATTTCGGCAGGATCTCGGCGATGCCCATGACAGACAGTTCGGACATATCAAAGCGGCTGCTCAGCCCCTCGGCCGCCATATCTGTCCCGCCGATCCCGTCAAAGGTGATGTCGGGGCGCAGGGATTTCAGCCCTGCCATCAGCGCGCCCCCTAATCGGTCACCCGAAGGTTCGCCCGCGATGATGAACACCTTCATGTCGCAGCCTTTGCCCATAGCACGAGGTCTAGTTCATCCGCCAAGGCGACACAGGCGTCTGGTGCCAGCAGAATGACAGACCCCGCCTCGATCACGACACCCGCCAGCCCTGCCTCATGGGCGCGGCGCAGGGTGTCGGGCCCGATAGTGGGCATATCGACAAGATGGCTTTGGCCGGGTTTCGGACCCTTAAACAGCACCGCGCTGGCCGAGCGCGCACGATCAGGCAGGGTCGACAGCAGGTGATCCGTGCCGCCAATCGCCTCGATGCCCATGACCTGCCCTTGCCCAACGACGCAGCATTGCCCCACATCCATCGGCGCAAGGCAGCGCACCAGGGCAGCACCCCGCGCGGCGTCATCGCGCATCTGCGCATCCGGCTGACGCTGGCTAAGCACGCCTTCGCGCGCCATCAAGTCCGGCGCGAGGTCATGCGCGGCAACGACGGTCAGCCCCGCTGTCTGGAAAATATCGACCAAGGCGCGCAGGGCACCGTCGTCCCCCGCGGCAAGGGCTTTCTGGAAGACCGGCACCAAGGGCAGCGTTGCCGCATCCAGCTTGGACGGATCGAAGGGCGGCCGAGCCACGGCACCGCAGAAACACACCTGCGTCACGCCGCGCGCGGTCAGCTCGGCCAGCAACGTGCCAAGCGTTTCAAGCCGGAACACCAGATCCGGCACCAGCCCGACGGGTGTCGTCCCCTCGTAGGCGCAGATCAAAGGCGCATCGGCCAGCGCGCCGGCCACCCGTTGAGGCAGTCCGCCGCCCCCTGCGATCAGCGCCAGCATCAACCCGGTGTCAGAAAATGACGGCCCGTGTCGGCCAGCACGAAATCGACGATCTCGCGGACGTAATCGCTGCCGGTTTCCTCGCCCAAACGACGAGCGCGGTCGTGGAAGGTTCCCTCGCCCTGCGCCAGCATCTGGAACGCCGCGCGAAGGGCCGTGATGTCGGCGCGGGTGACACCGCGACGCTTCAGCCCGACAAGGTTAAGCCCGTCCAAGACCCCACGGGGCGCTTGCACCAGACCGTAGGGGATCACGTCATTTGTTACCATCGTCACAGCGCCGATGATGGCCCCGCGACCGATGCGCACGAATTGGTGGATACCGGCCAGCCCGCCGATCAGAACATCGTCTTCAATGATGCAGTGGCCCGCGACGGCGGCGTTGTTCACAACAATCACCCGATCGCCAAGGATCGCATCATGGGCGATGTGACAGCCCGCCATAAACAGCCCGTCATCGCCGATCCTGGTCACGCCGCCACCGCCTTCGGTGCCGCCGTTCATGGTGACATGTTCGCGGATACGGTTGCGTTTGCCGATCTCGAGGCGGCTGGATTCCCCTTTGAACTTAAGGTCTTGGGGGATTTCACCGATCACCGCGAAGGAAAAGATCACCGTGCCTTCGCCGACTTCGGTGTCGCCGGTGACGATGGCGTGGGACTTCACCTCAACGTTGTCATGCAGCACGACCCGAGGGCCGATGACGCAGAACGGACCGACCTTGGCAGAGGCCGCGATCTGCGCCCCTTCCTCGATCACGGCGCTTGGGTGGATGTTGCCCATCAGGACAGGTCCATCATCGCAGTGAATTCAACCTCGGCCGCCATTTCACCTTCGACCGACGCGACGCCGCCGAATTTCCAGACTTTACCGCCGGGTTTGCCGCGCAGGGTGTTCAGCTCCATCCGGACGACGTCACCGGGAACGACCTTGCGGCGGAATTTGCATTTGTCGATGGCCATGAAATAGACCTTCATGTCCTTATCCGCCATTTCCAGCGTGACACCAACCATCACCGCAGCGGTCTGCGCCATCGCCTCTACGATGGTGACGCCGGGCATAATCGGCATGCCGGGGAAATGCCCCTGAAAATGCGGCTCGTTCATCGTGACATTCTTGATCCCGACAGCGCTTTGCGTGCCCTGGATATCGACCACTTTATCGACCAGCAAAAAGGGATAGCGGTGCGGAATGATCCGCTGGATCATCTGGATATCGGCACTTGGCAGGGTGTCAGTCATTGCATGTCCTGTCTGTTAAAAGCTGTATGCTGGCTACCAATTCTGGCCGCCATGGGCAAGCGGGGGGATCAGTTCTTGCCGCTGCCGACCGATGCATCAAGCCGTTCAATGGCTTCGTCGGTGATGTCGATGGCGTTGGCGCTGACGAAGACCGACCGGCGTTCAAGGATCACGGCCGCCCCGGCTTCACGCATCATCTGTTCCAACACAGGGCCCGCAGCGGCCAGAAACACCTGGCGCTCTTTCTCGACCAATTCGTTCAGCGCCCGCCCCTTTGCCGTTTGCGCCGCGCGGGTTTTCTGCACCTTTTCGTCAAAGGCATCCGCCAGCCCGCTGAAGGCATCGGGGCTGAGCTTGCTGCGCTGATCGGTGAGCTTGCGCTCCTCGGCCTTCAAATCCGCTTCGATCAGACGGTTTTCGGCAGAGATTTCAGCGCTTTGGGTTTCCACATCATCCGCCACCCGCAGACCAAAGGCGCTTTCATTGAACACACGATCTGAATCGATGGTCAGGATCGGGCTTTGAACCACGCGCCGTTCAGACTGCTGTTGTGCAAAAACCGGCACCGCCGCGAGGGGCAGTACCGGCAGAAGGCAAATCAAGAGTGCCCGCAGTTTCATAACGGCCTCAGAAATCGGTCCGCAGGGTCACTTCGAACTTCTGCTCTTCGTCAAAGTCCTCTTTTTTCAAGGCCTTAGAGACGTTGAACTGCAAGGGACCAACAGGCGTATCCCAGAAGAGCGAGACACCGATCACGTGGCGGAACGAACCGGATTCACCAACGATAGACGAGCCCGTGGGGATCTCTACATCGTCGAGGTTCCAGACGTTGCCGACATCATAGAAGACGCCGCCGCTGATGCCGTATTCTTCGGGCAGGCCCAGCGGGAATTCCGCCTCAAGACTACCAACCACAAAGAGGTTACCCCCAAGGGAGTCGTCAGACCCGTTGCTTTGATCGCGCGGGCCGATGCCGCCGGTTTCAAAGCCGCGCATGATCGATGGGCCGATCAAGAAGCGGTCGGAAACGCGGTTGTTGCCTTCGCTCCATGCCAATGCCCCACCTTGCAAGGTGGCACGCAGGGTGACTTCCTCGTTGAAGATACGCTTTTCGCCGATGGCTTTGGCGGTGGTTTTCACGAACTTGGTGTCGCCCCCTAGACCTGCGAAATCCTGCCCGAATTGCAGCAGCACACCCGAAGTCGGGTCAAGGCCGGCGCGACGGGTGTCGTAGCTGTAGTTATACCCGATCGAAGAGGTCACCTGACGGCCCGCGGCGATGTCATTGGCGACGACGAAACCGGTAGTGGTATCGTCCCGCTCTGACATCTCAAGATCGTCATAGGTATAGTTGAGGCTCAACCGCCCGTTTTCGCTGACAGGGAACGACAGGGTCGGCTGGAAGACGATACGTTCGGTGTCGAAGGAGTTAAAGGACGAGCTTGTTTCGGCGTAATCAAGGTTCAGCCCGAACGCCACATCACGCCCCAAGAGGCTCGGCTCGATAAAGTTGAAGCCATAGCGCTGTGCATCTTCAGCCGTGCTGACGGTCAGCTTGAGCTTCTGGCCGCGTCCCAGGAAGTTATCCTCGGCGAAGCTGACCGCGACGCCGATCCCGTCACTGGACGAGAACGACCCACCGAAGTTGAGCGAGCCTGTCGGCTGTTCCACAACATTCACGTCAACGACGACCTGCTCGGGGGAAGACCCCTCGCGGGCGTTGACTTCGGCGCTTTCAAAATAACCAAGGGCGCGGATACGCTCGGCGCTTTCACGGATCTCGCGCGGGTTGAACGGGTCACCCTCTACGCTGTCGAACTGGCGGCGCACAACGCGGTCAAGCGTGGTGGTGTTACCTTCGATGTCGATCCGTTCGACAAACACACGTGGACCACGAGAGATGCGATATTCGACGTTCAGCGTCAGGTCGCGATCATTGCGCGTGACAACCGGTTCGACCCGCAGAAAGTCTACGCCGTCACGGATGGCTTTGCGTTCCATCCGGGCGATATCCGTCTCGACCAGCGACGGTGAATAGACGGCACCGGATTTGGTCTTGATCACGCCACGATAATCTTCCGCGTTCACCCCGTTGATGGTCGAGGTCACGGTCAGTTCGCCGAACTTGAACTGTTGCCCCTCTTGCACGTTGAACTGCACAAAATAGCCGTCGCGTTCTTCGGTCAGCTGAGCGTTCGCCGCCGAAATGCGCATGTCGACATAGCCGCGCGACAGGTAGAAATCGCGCAGCATCTGCTGGTCGGCCTCGATGCGTTCGGGCACAAAAGTGTCGCGTTTGATCAGTCGGCGGAACAGGCCCGCTTGCTTGGTTCCCAGCACGCGGCGCAGACGACGGTCCGAATATTCGCGGTTGCCGACAAAGCTCAGGCGTTCAATCTCGACGTTGTCGCCTTCGAAAACTTCAAACACCAGATCAACGCGGTTCTGGTCGCGGCGGATGACCTTGGGCTGGACGCGGGCGGCGATACGGCCGTCGTTGCTATAGGCCTGCGCGATGGCATTGGCGTCTTTTTCGGCTTGGGTCGGGTTAAAGACGCGGCGTTCGTCTGAATCAACGACCGACGCCAGCGCTTCGTCGTCGATGCGCGCGTTGCCTTCAAAGCTGATGCGGTTGATCGTGGGGAATTCTACGACCGTGATCACCAATGTCCCGCCGCGCGGTTCAAGCGCGACGCTTTCAAACAGGCCGGACGCCTGAAGGTTCTGGTAAGCATCATTCAATTCGCCCGCGCTGATCGCCCGACCGCGTGCGATTCCTGCGCGGCTTAGGATGGCGCTGTCGCCGATCCGTTCGTTGCCGTCGATCTGAACTGTGTTGAACTGATAGCTTTGCGCGTCAGCATGTGGCGCTGGAACCAGCCAAGCGACTGATAACATTACGCAAAAAGAAGCGCTGCGCAAGGATTTCGCAAAAGGAGTGAAAACCGCTGTTTCGGTGGGCTTATTCCACCTGTCGTTGTGCATCATTTGCCCTACCCGCTGTCAAAAAACTCTTTCGTCCTGACTAGACAGGTTAGCGGCCTTTGTCAAAACGAAGAGACCGCCATACACCTATATAGTGTGTATGACGGCCAGTTGGATCACGATAGAGTGCGGGAGGGCACAGGGATAGGGAGAGAGAGAGCGGCGTTATGCGCCGATCCACGCGCCGGCGGTCAGCGCGATGATCAGGAAGCCGAAGTACAAAGCGCGGTCCCAGTTCAGATCAACCAAAAGGCTCAAACCGCGATAACTTGTCTTGAACGTCTGCATACTCGTATCCTTTGTAACTTGGATCGAATATCGCAGGCGATTGCGGCGCTCGTTTGACCAATTAAGGCAGCAATAAGACTTTTGTAACTTTTTACCCCCTTTTAGGCGGCAAAATATCGCCTAAGGGCAGAATAAATCGTTACCCAAGGCAAAGACCATTAACCCCAGTACCAAGGTCAGACCAATGGTCATCAGAATGCGCAACGCGCCATCGCTGGGTGGTTTGCCGGTCACGGCTTCATAGGCGTAGAACACCAGATGCCCGCCATCCAACGCCGGAATCGGGAAGAGGTTCAGCAGACCGACCGCCGTCGACAGCACCGCGATAAAGTAGATGAAGCTTTGCGCGCCCTGCGACGCCATCGCGCCAGAGGTTTGCGCGATCCCCACCGGACCGCTCAGGTTACAGGTGCTGATATTGCCGACGATCATATGCTTGAGACCCGACAGCGACCCGCTGATGATCCGGCCTGTGTTCTCTACCCCGCCCCAGAGCGCTGTCAGCACGCCAGGGTTCGTGGTGGCGGTGTCAAAGGCGGTGCCGCCCACGATGCCAATGCGCATCTGCGACTTGAAGCTGCCGTCTGGCTGCGGTTCGTCCGTCACTTTGGGGCGCAGGGTGATGTCCAGCATTTGCCCGTCGCGCCAGATATCAAGTTCAAGCGGCGTGCCTTCAGAGGCTTCAACAGCGGTCTTCAACTGGCGGAAGGCGAAAATCTCTGCCCCGTCAACCGAGGTGATCACATCGCCGCTTTTCAGTCCGGCCTCATAGGCCGCCGATTGCGGCATCACCTGCTTGACCAGCGATGGCATGACGTAAGGCCCATCCACGGTCACGACGTCCCCGCCACGGTTCACCTCATAGAGCAGCGGCTGGTCCAGCGGGATGCTGGCGAAGGCGTCGGCATAGGCGGCTGCATCGGACACCGGCGGCAGGGTCACCCCGCCGATAGAGACGATCTCGTCCCCTTCCACCAGTTCATTCTGTTCAAACGGCAGCGGGTGCATTTCCCCGACTGTCATCGGATCACGCGGAACGCCGACCGACAGGCCGATGGCCGCGAAAACCAGAATGGACAGCGCAAAGTTGAACACCGGCCCCGCAGCGACCGTGGCCGCACGCGCCCATAGCGGTGCCCCATGCATGGTGGCACGCAACCGCTTGGGGTCCGCCTCGGCCGCTTCCATTGCGGCCACATCCTTGCCCGAGGCCGCATCCGCATCGCCCGCGAATTTCACGTAGCCGCCAAAGGGCAGCGCCGCGATCTGCCACTTGGTGCCGCGTTTGTCGTAGCGGCTGTAGATCACAGGGCCAAACCCGAGAGAGAAAACATCGGCATGGATGCCGGACCAGCGTCCGACGATATAATGACCGTATTCATGGATCGCGACGATCACCGACAGGGCAACCACAAAAGCCAGAAGCGTCCAGATCAGCCCGCCAAACTGCGGGATCAATGCCATTATATCCAAAACTCTACCCTGCCCTCTTTGTTATTGCGGCCCATGCGGCCTGCCTTGCCAGATGGTCCACCTGTGCGACGTTATCAAGTGTGATGGCCGCATCGATCACCCCATTGTCAGGGAAAAGCGCTTCCATCGTGTCTTCGACGATCTCGGCCATCTGGGGAAAGCGCAGCTTGCCGCCGATAAACCCGTCCAGCGCGACCTCTTTTGCGGCGTTGAACACCGCACCGGCCATGCCACCACGCGCCATCACCTCGCGCGCGAGGCGCAGCGCGGGCCAACGGATGTCATCGGGCGCGCGGAAGTCAAAGCTGCCGATCTTCGCCAGATCCAGCCGCTCTACCGGCAAATGCGTTCGGTTGGGGTGATGCAGGGCAAAGCCGATGGCGTGGCGCATGTCAGGCGGGCCGATATGCGCCATCAAGGCACCGTCATTGAAGCCCACCAGCGCATGGATCATCGATTGCGGATGCACCAACACCTCGATCTGGTCGGGGTCCACGCGAAAATATTCACGCGTTTCAATGACTTCCATCGCCTTGTTGAACATCGACGCGCTGTCGATGGTGATGCGCTGGCCCATGTCCCAGTTCGGATGGCTCGACGCCTGCTCTAGCGTGGCATCGGCGAGCTTTTCCAGCGGCCAATCCCGAAACGCCCCGCCGCTGGCGGTGATAATGATCCGTTCCACCGCAGAGATATCCTCGCCGATCAGGGCCTGAAACACGGCGGAATGTTCGCTATCGACCGGCAGCATGGTGGCCCCATGTGCCATGGCCGTATCCAGCATCAGCTGACCGGCGCAGACCAGCGACTCCTTATTGGCAAGGGCAAGCGTCGCGCCTTGTTTCAACGCCTCCACCCCCGGTGCCAGACCCGCGGCCCCGATGATGGCGGACATGACCCAATCGGCGGGGCGTGCGGCGGCTTCGTTGATGGCTTGGGGTCCGGCGGCGGCCTCTACCCCCGTGCCTGATAGCGCGTCGCGCAGGTCGTCCAGCAGATGCTCATGGGCCGTGACGGCAAGCTGCGCGTTCAACCGCTGCGCATCCTCTGCCAGCTGCGCAATATTGCTGGCACCGGTCAGCGCGACGACATCATAGGCGTCGGGTGCGCGCGCGATCAGATCAATGGTGTTCTGCCCGATAGAGCCCGTGGCCCCGAAAATACTGACTTTCTTCATGGGGTGAAGATCAGCTTAGCGCGGGGGTGATGGTCAGGAAACGACCAATGATCAGCAGGAACAGCGCCGCCCCCAGCATACCGTCGAACCGATCCAGCAAACCACCATGACCGGGGATCAGGTTAGAGCTGTCCTTGACCCCCAAGCGACGCTTCATCCCGGATTCCGCCATATCCCCCATCTGCGACGCCATCGACATGGCGACAGAGACACCGACCAGCTGCAAGCCTACACCGGTGTTGATCGAGAACAGGAAACCGACAGCCGCGGCCCCGATCCAGCCCGCCGCCGTGCCGGACCATGTTTTCTTGGGGCTGACCTTGGGCCAAAACTTTGGCCCCCCGATGGCACGTCCGGCGAAATAGCCAACGACATCGGTGATGACCACAACCAGCACCAGCCACATCAGCCAGCCAAAGCCGAAATCATCGCGCACCTGCGTCAGCCCGAAACCGGCCAGCATGATCATCACGGTGAAACACATGAATATGGTGCGGTGCTTTTCCAACTGGCCAAAGCCCACCAACGCGGGGGCCAGCAGCACCGGCAGGGCAAAGCCCACGGGCAGGTAGATCGCGGCGAGCGTCGCCGCGCCCACCAGCAAGCCCATCTGCATCCGTGCACCACGGTTTGACGGGTTCAACATCCCCACCAGTTCCCACGCCATGACGCCGCAAATGATCGCGACAAGAACGTGGAACACGGGCCCGCCCAGATAGATACCGCCCAGACCGACCACGATCATCGCCAGCGCCGAACCGACGCGCGCCGTGAGGTCGGACCAGCGTTCCGAAGAAGGTGTCATAGTGCTTTCCTTTCGTCGTACGATCAGGAGGACACGGCACCAAAGCGCCGGTCGCGATTGCCAAAGGCCGCACAAAGATTGCCAAACTCGGCCTTGGTGAAGTCGGGCCAGAGCGTATCAATGAATTCATATTCGGCATAGGCTGATTGCCACAGCAGAAAGTTCGATATCCGCGCCTCGCCACTGGTGCGGATCACCAGATCGGGGTCCGGCAAAACATGGGTATCCAGATAGCGCGGCAGGGTTTCTTCGTCGACGTCCTCAGGGCTGAGCAGACCCGCTGCAACGTCCTGTGCCAGCCGCTGCGTCGCGCGGGCGACCTCGTCGCGACCGCCGTAGTTCAGCGCAATCGTCAGATGGGTACGGGTGTTTTCTGCCGTCTCTGCCTCTAGCACATTCATCAGCTTGACCAGTTTCGCATCCAGCCGGACACGGTCACCAATGAACCGGACGCGCACGCCCTTGGCTTTCAGCGCCTTGGTCTCTTTGGTGATATAGCGGCGGAACAGGCTCATGAGCCCCGCCACCTCGACCTGAGTACGTTTCCAGTTCTCGGTCGAGAAGGCAAAGATTGTCAGATATTCGACGCCGAAATCGGGGCATGCCTCGACGATCTCGCGCACGCGTTTGGCACCGGCATGATGCCCGAACAGACGCGGACGCCCCCGCTGGGTCGCCCAACGGCCGTTTCCGTCCATGATGATCGCAACATGGCGCGGTGCCCCTGGGACAAGCTGGAAGGTCTGGTCGGTCGCAGCAGGCATCATCTATCCTTATCGAACTGCAGGCCGATGCGCGGACCTTGGGGTCGCGCGCACCGAATAAGGTACTTAAACCTGCATGATCTCGGCTTGTTTGCTTTCAAGCTGCTCGTCGATCTGGGCGATGAACTTGTTGGTCATGTCCTGAACCTCACCCTCCCAGACTTTCTGATCGTCTTCCGACATGCCGTCGGCCTTGGCTTTCTTGATCTGGTCCATACCGTCGCGGCGCACGTTGCGGATCGATACACGGGCGCTTTCGGCATATTGCCCCGCGACCTTGGTCAGCTGGGTGCGGCGTTCCTCGTTCAGCTCGGGGATCGGCAGCATGATGATCGTGCCGTTCAGCTGCGGGTTGATACCCAGGCCGGATTCACGGATCGCCTTTTCGACCTTGCCGACCAGCGCCTTGTCCCAGACGTTGATGGTGACCATGCGTGGCTCGGGCACGTTGACGGTGCCCACCTGGTTGATCGGCGTGCTGCTGCCATAGGCGTCGACCATCACAGGCTCCAGCATAGAGGCGGACGCGCGGCCTGTGCGCAAAGAGGCAAATTCGGTGCGCAACGATGCGATTGCGCCGTTCATGCGCCGCTCAAGATCGTCTGTGTCCAGCATAAAATCGTCTGACATGATGTCCCCGGTGGTTTTGTAACTATCTAGATTTGAACCGATATAACGCGATCAAGCCCCCCTTGTATAGGGAGCCCCGCATCTATCGCAGGTTGGGGCCTAGCCCTGAACCCGTGTGTATGTGCCCTCGCCCGCGAGAATCCCCTTGAAGCCGCCCGGCTCGTCCAGAGAGAAGACGATGATCGGCAGGTTGTTGTCGCGCGCCAAGGCGATGGCAGAGGCATCCATGACCCCCAAGCGCTTTTGCAGCACATCGTCATAGCTCACGTCATCATAGCGGACCGCATCGTCGAATTTGGCGGGGTCTTTGTCATAGACACCATCGACCTTGGTGCCCTTGAAGATCGCTTCGCAAGCCATTTCATTGGCGCGCAGCGTCGCGGCGGTATCAGTGGTGAAATACGGGTTGCCGGTGCCCGCGGCAAAGATGCACACGCGCTTTTTCTCAAGGTGGCGCACGGCGCGGCGGCGGATGTAGGGTTCGGCGACCTCGTTCATCGTGATCGCTGAGATCACCCGCGTGTGGATGCCCAGTTCCTCCAGCGCGGATTGCATCGCCAGCGCGTTCATCACGGTGGCCAGCATCCCCATATAATCGGCGGTGGTGCGTTCCATCCCCTGAGCCGACCCTTGCAGCCCACGGAAGATATTGCCGCCCCCGATGACCATGCAGATTTCGACGCCAAGATCATGCACCGATTTGACCTCGTTCGCGATGCGTTGCACGGTTGGCGGGTTCAGCCCGAACCCCTGATCGCCCATCAATGCTTCGCCTGAAATCTTCAGCATGACCCGGTTGAATGTTACTTTTGACTGGCTCTCGGGCATGGGCGCACCTTTCAGGGTGTGGGAGGGGTTTTCATTGCGCCGTAAAATGTCGCAAATAGCGCAAACATTCAATGCTCCGTCAGAGGTTCACGCAAAGAAATGCCAGATGCCCCGCTGTCCCGCGTCTCTGACGTGGTTTCCTCTATCGACCCTACTGCGCCTGTCCTGATTGCGGGGCCCACGGCCTCGGGTAAATCGGCGCTGGCGCTGGCGATTGCGCAGGCTCAGGGCGGGGTGATTGTGAACGCGGATGCCAGTCAGGTCTACGGCTGCTGGCGCGTGATCTCGGCCCGCCCCCCGGCCGAGGAAGAGGCCTTGGCACCGCATCTGCTGTATGGCCATGTCGCCGCACACGCCCCCTATTCGGTCGGCCACTGGCTGCGCGAGGTGACCGAGGTGCTGCGCCAGCCCGCACGCCCGATCATTGTCGGTGGCACGGGGCTTTATTTCGCGGCGCTGACCAAGGGGCTGGTGGACATTCCCCCGACCCCCGATGCGGTACGCGCCGCGGGCAACACCATGACCCGCGCGGCGATGATCGACGCACTTGACGCAGAGACGGCGCGCCGCATCGATCTTTATAACCCCATGCGCGTCCAGCGTGCGTGGGAGGTACAGCAAGCGACAGGGCGCGGGCTGGCCGCGTGGCAAGATGATACGCCGCCCCCCATCCTGCCGATGGAACGCTGTCAGCCTGTCGCCGTTGCCGCGTCAAAGGACTGGCTGAACGACAGGATCATCCGTCGCTTTGACCAGATGCTGGACCAAGGCGCGCTGGACGAAGTCGCCGCCGTGCGCCCCGATTATGACCCCGCCCTGCCCGCGCACCGTGCCATCGGCGTGCCCGAGCTGATGCGCTACCTTGACGGCGCAACACCGCTTGACGTGGCGCGACAGGATGCCATCATCGCGACACGGCAGTATGCCAAACGGCAGCGCACGTGGATGCGCAAGAACACCGCCGATTGGCTGCAATATGTGCCGAGGTAGCACGCGGCTGCCAAAACGGCGAAATTATCTTTTACTGCCTTTATCTTTCCGTATCTCTGTATAACGATAGTGTTTACTTGTCTTTTGCTGATAGGGTCATGCAATGACAGAGAACACGATCGAATTGCTGACGCTGGCGCAACTGTCGCAAGGGCAGGACTGGCGCGTGCAGCTTTGTCATGACCGGCCTGTGCATATGCTGATCTGGATCACCCGCGGTCAGGGATTGCTGCAGCTTGACGGCCAGCGGCGCGGCTTGGGGGCGCATAACGCGGTGTTTATCCCTGCCCGTGCGCTCTTTGCCCTTGATATGGGGCGGCAGGGCATCGGGCAAGCGGTGGTGATCCCCGACGGCACCGAGCTGCGCCTGCCCCAAATGCCGCGCCACCTGCGTATTCGGGATGTGCAGGCCCAGACCGAACTGACCGGCCTGATCGAAGCCGCGCAGCGCGAACAACAGGCCAAGCGCCCGCTGTATCATGACGCGTTAGAGGGGCACGCGGCGCTGATGTCGGTCTGGCTGCGGCGCCAGATCATGCAGGACGAACATGTGCCCAACCGGCGCAACGCCGCCGCACGGCTCAGCGCGCGGTTCTGCCAGATGGTCTGTGAACACTACAGCAGCGGCGCGCCGATGGCGCAATACGCCGAAAGCCTGGAGGTCACGCCGACGCATCTGTCACGGGCCGTAAAATCCGCCACCGGCAAGACTGCAGCGGATATCCTGACCGAACGGGTGGTGCATGAGGCACGGCATCTGCTTGGCACGACAGAGCATTCCGCACAGGATATCGCGCGCCACCTTGGCTTTGGCTCTGCCGCCTATTTCACACGGTTCATGCAGCAACACACGGGCCTCACACCCTCGCGTCTGCGGGCAACGGCGGCCTGACGCGTCAGGGCCGGTGGCTGCAAGGACGCTGTGGGAAGCGCCCTTTTCCAAAGTACCGAGTTGACCTGCCACCGCCACCTGTGGCTGACTGGCATTCAAGAAAAACACATCCGCACCGCCCATGTCATGGCCGAAAGCGGACAATAAGGGAGCCGCGCAGCGCGCAACGTATCGGCAAAAGCCGGACCGCGCTGCGACAAATTCAAACGCAGCCGCGTGCCTTCAAGGTGTCGCCGTATCGCCGCGCAACAGGGTCATTACATGGGTATTTTCATATTGCGCCGTTTGGGCGTGATGGTGGTAACAGCGCTATGCCTGACCTTTATCGTGTTCTGGCTGACCAACCTCTATCCGAACCTCGAAAAGCTCGCCAAGACCCAAGGCAACTTCCGCATGTCCGACGAAGCGGTCGCAAGCTATCTGGGAGATCGCGGCTATCTTGACCCGCTGCCGGTCAAATTTGGCCAATGGCTGGGCGTCATGCCCGGATGGGTGACGCAAGAGGATGACGGCACCCGTTTCGGGCGGTGCTTTACCAAGGACACGCCCGAGGGCGACCGCCGCCGCTTTTGCGGTATCTTGCAAGGGGATTGGGGATTTTCGACTGTTTTCCAAGAGGATGTCGGCCCCACTGTCCTGACCCGGTTGGCGCTGACGGGCAAGTTGATGGGCTGCGTGATCCTGCTGATGGTGCCGATGGCACTGATCGTGGGCGTGCTGGCGGGGATGCGCGAAGGGTCGCGGACGGACCGGACCCTGTCGACCTTTTCAATCCTGACAACCGCGACGCCTGAATATGTCTCTGGTGTCGTGTTCATCGCCCTGCTCGCCTCCTCTCGGTTTGGGCTGTCGCCCCTGCTGGCCGACTGGGGCTGGATCGACAGCAAGACGCTGTTTCTGGGCTCCGCCGCCAGTGCGATGAAAGACGCGACCTTCTGGAATTTCTTTTTGCCGGTGCTGACCATCTCGCTTTACGGGATGGGTTATATCGCGCGCATGACCCGTGCTTCGATGACCGAGGTGATGACCGCGCAGTACATCCGCACGGCGCGGCTGAAGGGGGTGAGCTTTGGCAACATCGTCCTGAAACACGCCCTGCGCAACGCACTGATCGCGCCGTTCACGGTGATCATGCTGCAAATCCCGTGGCTTCTGAACGGAGTCGTCATCGTCGAGACCCTCTTTAACTACAAGGGCTTCGGCTGGCTGCTGGTCCGCGCCGCGTCGAATAATGACATCGAGCTGTTGCTGGCCGTGTCGGTCGTGTCGGTGATCGTGGTGCTGACAACGCAGCTGATCTCGGACATCGGCTATGTCGTGCTGAACCCGCGCATCCGGATCACCTAAGGAGACAATGCAGATGGACCCCTTGACATGGACAGGTGCGCTGGACTGGGTGAACCCATTACTGGGGGGCGCGGTGTTGGTCGTGCTGCTTGGTATCGCGATGCAGATGGTCTGGCCCCTGCTGCCGACTTCCCCTGCGGGAACGCGCCGATTGGGGCAGCTCACCACGGCGGGGATCGCGGCGGCGGCGGCGGTGCTGATGGTCTATGTCGTCGGGGGCATTTTCATGGGCGCCGAGGCCGGCATCTTTGGCGGCATGGCGCAACGTCTGCTGCCGGTCTGGGTTGCCCTGATCGTGACCTTTGCCCTGTCGATCGCCTTCAAACGCCGGCTGGGGCTTTATGGCAAATTGTTTGACAGCACCGTTGGCATGATCGGCTTTGGGCTGGTGATGTTCTGGGTCTATACGGGGCTGTTCGGCGGGGTGTTTGACATGATCGTGACCCATGACAGCCTCAGCCAGACCTCGGGCATGAAGAACAAGCTTCCCGGCACACCGCTGGCCCGTGCCGAGGACGGCGACTACCCGTGGTTCTTGCTGGGCGGCGATAACCTTGCCCGCGATGTGTTCAGCCGCCTGATCAAGGGTGCCTGGGTTGTGATCCAGATCGCGCCGATGGCGACGGTCTTTGCCTTTATGGTGGGGATCACGCTGGGGCTGCCTGCGGGCTACTATGGCGGTAAACTGGACGTATTCCTGAGTTTTCTAGCCAATCTGATCCTCGCCTTTCCTGTGATCTTGATCTTTTATCTTCTGGTCACCCCCGAGATCGTGCTGACCGGACTGCCGAATTACATGGCAATTGTGCTGTTCATCTTTCCGCTGGTGTTCCTTGGGGTGCTGCTCAACACACGTCTGCGCACGCAGCCAAGCACCCGCACGCCGATGCTGGTCGTGGTACTGGGGCTGGTGGGCTGGCTTTACCTCGCGATGATCTCGGACGATGGGGCGTTGGTGCGGACCCAGACCTACGAGATCCCGGGCCTGCCTGCGTTTCTGGATTTCCTCGACATCGGGCCGGGGTTGCTGGTGGTCTTTGTCGCGGTGGTTTTCGTCAACGCGCCCACAGTATTCCGGATCGTGCGCGGGCTCGCACTGGACATCAAGACACGCGACTACGTGGCGGCCGCGCAGACCCGCGGCGAAGGACCGTGGTACATCATGCTATGGGAGATCCTGCCCAATGCCCGCGGCCCCCTGATCGTCGATTTCTGCCTGCGCATCGGCTATACCACGATCCTACTTGGCACGCTGGGGTTCTTTGGGCTGGGACTGGAATCCGAAAGCCCCGATTGGGGCACCACGATCAACGCAGGGCGGCGCCTGCTGGCGCTCTACCCCCATGCGGCAATCGCGCCGGCGCTGGCCTTGCTGAGCCTTGTGCTGGGGTTGAACCTGCTCGCGGATGGGCTGCGCGAAGAGAGTTTGCGGGATTGATCTGGGATGGCCGCCGCGGGGGCCAGCCCCCGCACCCCCGGAGTTTACTTGGCAAAATGAAGTATATGGTTGCGGTTGAAGGTAAGGGAGTTGGACATGGGCGAGGCATATGACGGGCCAATTCTGGAGATCGACGGGCTGTCGATCTCTTTCTTCACACGGCTGCGCGAAATTCCGGCGGTGATGGATTTTTCGGTCTCGGTCAAACCGGGCGAGGCTGTGGGGCTGGTTGGTGAATCCGGTTGTGGTAAATCAACGGTCGCCTTGGGCGTGATGCAGGACCTTGGGGTGAACGGGCGTGTCGTGGGCGGGTCCATCAAGTTTAAGGGGCGCGATCTGTCCCGGATGAGCGCCGCTGAGTTGCGTCAGATCAGGGGCAGCGAGATCGCGATGATCTATCAAGAGCCTATGGCCTCTTTGAACCCCGCCATGCGGATCGGGCAGCAGTTGATGGAAGTGCCGATGATCCACGGTGGCATGTCGAAACGCGAGGCCCATGCCCGCGCCTTGCAACTGGTGACCGACGTCAAGCTGCCGGACCCCGAACGTATCCTCAAGGCCTATCCGCATCAACTGTCAGGCGGGCAACAGCAGCGCATCGTCATCGCTATGGCCCTGATGTCAGAGCCGTCCTTGCTGATCCTGGACGAGCCCACCACAGCATTGGATGTCACGGTCGAGGCGGCGATCATTGATCTGGTCAAAGATCTGGGGCGCAAATACGGCACCTCTATGCTGTTCATCAGCCACAACCTCGGGCTGGTGCTGGACACCTGCGATCGCATCTGTGTCATGTACTCAGGCGAGGCGGTCGAGCGCGGGTCGATTGCGGATGTGTTCGACGGCATGCGTCATCCCTATACACAGGCTCTGTTCCGGTCGATCCCGCTGCCCGGTGCCGACAAGACCGCGCGCCCGCTGGTCGCTATCCCCGGCAATTTCCCCCTGCCCCATGAACGCCCCGAGGGCTGCAACTTTGGCCCGCGCTGTGATTACTTTGTCGCAGGGCGCTGTGATCAGGGTGCCATTCCGATGCTGGACGTGCCCGAAAACACGCGCCACGCGACCCGCTGTATCCGCCACGATGACATCGACTGGGCCGCGCCGATGGCGCATTCGGCGACCAAATCGAAGGGCGAGGTTGGCGACGTCGTTCTGAAAATGGACAAGCTCAAGAAATACTATCAGGTGGCGGCGCATTCCATGTTTGGCGGCACTGGTACCAAAGTGGTTAAAGCAAACGAAGAGCTGAGCTTTGAAGCGCGTGCGGGTGAAACTCTTGCCATCGTTGGGGAATCCGGTTGCGGCAAGTCCACTTTTGCCAAGGTACTTATGGGGCTGGAGACGGCCACAGCCGGTCACCTGCTGCTGGATGGCCGTGATATCGGCACCACCGCGATCGAGGATCGGGGGACACAGACCGTCGCTGATATCCAGATGGTGTTCCAGAACCCTTTCGACACATTGAACCCGTCAATGACCGTGGGCCGCCAGATCATCCGCGCGCTTGAAGTGTTTGGCGTGGGCACCTCCGCGCGTGACCGTAAGGCGCGTATGCTGGAGCTGCTGGATCTGGTCAAACTGCCGCGGGAATTCGCCAGCCGCATGCCGCGCCAACTGTCGGGCGGGCAGAAACAGCGCGTGGGGATTGCCCGTGCCTTTGCCGGAGACGCGCGGATCGTGGTGGCGGATGAACCCGTCTCGGCGCTCGATGTCTCGGTTCAGGCGGCGGTGACGGATCTTTTGATGGAGATCCAGCAGGCGCAACAGACCTGCCTTTTGTTCATCAGCCATGACCTGAGCATCGTGCGATACCTCAGCGACCGGGTGATGGTGATGTATCTGGGCCATGTGGTCGAGTTGGGCACGACGGATCAGGTGTTCTCTCCGCCCTATCATCCCTATACCGAAGCGCTGCTTTCGGCGGTGCCGATCGCCGACACGCGGGTGAAGAAAAAACATATTGTACTGGAAGGCGATGTCCCCTCGGCGATGAACCCGCCGCCCGGTTGCCCCTTTCAGACGCGCTGCCGATGGAAATCTCGGGTGCCGGGAAATCTGTGCGAGACGCAGGTGCCAGAGCTGCGGGCGCTGGCGGCGGGGCATACGGTGAAATGTCATCTGGATGACACGCAGCTTGCGGCGATGGAGCCCGTGATCGAGATGGACGTTACGGCGCGCTGAACCCTTCGCTACGCATCAAAAAACGGCCACCGCATGTGCGATGGCCGCTTCTGCCTGATCGAGGCAGGGTGGCTTATTTGCTGACGCCGCTACCAGCGGTGTTCAGATTGCCGACCTGTTCGGCCACCTCATCGGCAAAACCGTTGATCATGACTTCGTAGAAAACACCCTCGGACGGGGCCACGGCGACATAGCCCTCGGGCACGACCTGATCGACCGAATAGGCGGCGACATTCACAGGGAAGCTGCGTGCGCCGATCGATTCATTGGGTGACGTAATATCGACTACACCTTCGATCTCGTTAAATTCCTGACTATCGCTCAGCATCGTATCCCCATCCAGCGAGATTTTGCGGATGTCGATGTTGATCGTCGGATCGCTGGCGTCATCGCTACCCAAGACGCGGGCGGCCACGGCGGCTTTCAGGTCCTCGGTGATCTGGGGGTAGTATTCCATTGCATTGGCGTCCTGCGCAGCGTTGATTGACGAGCTTACGTCAATCGCAGAGAAGGCGACTTTCTCGTCCGCAAATGCGGCAGTGGACAATGCGGCCAAGCTTACACCTGTGGCCAAGGCGATTGATTTAACTGAGTTGAACATGCGAATGCTCCTTATCTTTCTGATGCGCGCAGACCGTAGAAGACGACCTGCTGACGCTGTGGAAAGGGAACATCAGCCGTGGCGATATGGTTCCATCGCCGCGAAAAACGGCAAGCGGAAATCAGCATCAAGCGGCGAAATATACTTTATTCAGAGCCACTTATCGCCGCATATCACAGACCCGCGATCACCTTCACGTAGTTCTTGGTTTCGGCATAGGGCGGGATGCCACCGTATTTCTTCACCGCCCCCGGCCCCGCGTTATAGGCCGCAAGCGCGAGGTTCCATGAGCCGAACGCCTGATATTGACGCTTGAGGTATCGTGCACCGCCATCAAGGTTCTCGTAGGGGTCGGTCGGGTCCACGCGCAGGATCCGCGCCGTTTCCGGCATAAGCTGCGCCAGACCAAGCGCGCCTTTGTGCGACCGCGCCGCAGGGTTCCAGCCGCTTTCCTGCTGCACGAGACGCAAGAAGAGATCCGCCGGAATGCCGTGGCGCATCGCGGCTTCGCGCGCCATGCCAAGGTAGACGCCCTTGTACTTGCCGCGATATTTGGGGGTGTCCCATTTTGTCGGGGTGACCACGCGTTGTGGCTGCAACCGGACAGAGGCCGCATATTGTTTTGACGCCCGTGTATCCAGAATCTTGGTCTGGGACGCAAAAAGCTTGGTCCGGTTCTTGGATGAAAACACATCAGCGGCAACCGGTGCTGCGCCCACAGAAAGGCAGCACAGCGCCGCCGTTAGTAAAAATCGCATATTGTCCCTGCCCCACGCAGTCTCAATTCCCGCAGACCATATCAAACTGACCCGTTGGTGCCACCCTTTATTGCCCCCTGTCACATCTGCGTGGGTCGCAACGGCGATAATCCCGCCTCCCCCCTGTTTATCGCAATCCCTGCTGGGTATAACGTCGGCCAATCCAAGGTGCGTGCGGGATTCGCGCGTGGCCCGTAAACTTGCAGCAAATGGGGGCATCATGGCCGGCTCAGTGAATAAAGTGATCCTAATCGGGAATCTGGGGCGCGATCCCGAAGTGCGTTCGTTCCAGAACGGCGGCAAAGTGTGCAACCTGCGCATCGCGACATCCGAGACATGGAAAGACCGCAACACCGGCGAGCGCCGCGAAAAGACCGAATGGCATTCGGTGGCGATCTTTCAGGAAGGGCTTGTGCGCATTGCAGAGCAGTACCTGAAGAAGGGTTCCAAAGTATATATCGAAGGCCAGTTGCAAACCCGCAAATGGCAAGACCAGTCCGGTCAAGACAAATACAGCACCGAAGTTGTCCTGCAGGGCTTTGGCGGCACGCTGACCATGCTCGATGGCCGCGACGGTGGTGGTTCCGGTGGTGGTGGCAACTACGGCGGCGGCGGTGGCGGCTACGACAGCGGCCCATCGGATCAAGGCGGCTACGGCGGCGGCTATGACAGTGGCCCCTCGGGCGGCGGCAACGACGGTGGTCGCGGTTCCTCGCGCGATCTGGATGATGAAATTCCATTTTGATATCAATTGGATACCAAACATAGCTAAGGCGGGGAATTCCCCGCCTTTTTCTTTGTCGTGACTTAAGACGGGTGGGCGTCGCGCCCTAGTGGCGTTCGGCCAGCGCGTCGTCCAGCAGCTGCAGCACCGCGTCCTTGGGGACATCGGCGGTGACAAAAGCATCGCCAATGCTACGGGCCAGAATAAAGCGCAGCTTGCCGTCGATGACCTTTTTATCCTGCCCCATCAGATCAAGCAGATAGGCGGCGTCCGGCAGATCTCCGTCGATGTCGCGCAGGTCGGTTTTCATCCCCATGGCCCGCAGATGCGCGCGGACGCGGCTGGGGTCCTCTTGCGCGCAAAGCCCCAAACGGGCGGACAATTCGAACGCCATCGCACAGCCGATCGCCACACCTTCGCCATGCAGCAAACGGTCGGAATAGCCCGTCGCCGCCTCAAGCGCGTGGCAGAAGGTATGGCCAAGGTTCAACAGCGCGCGGTCGCCGTGTTCCTTTTCGTCGCGCAGCACGATATCGGCCTTCATCTGGACAGACCGGCGCACCGCCTCTACGCGCAGCGCCATATCGCCAGCGGCCATCGCGGGGGCGTTCACTTCAAGCCAATCAAAGAAGGCCGCATCCCCCAGCAGTCCGTATTTGACGACCTCGCCATATCCGGCGAGGAAATCACGCGCCTGCAATGTGCCAAGAACGGCCGTATCGGCCAATACAAGGGACGGCTGATGAAACGCGCCGACAAGGTTCTTGCCCTGTGATACGTTGATCCCCGTCTTGCCCCCGACCGAGCTGTCGACCTGTGCCAGAAGCGAGGTCGGGATTTGCACAAAGCGTACACCACGGCGCAGGATCGCGGCGGCAAAGCCCACCAGATCACCGATGACGCCGCCGCCAAAGGCAATCACGACATCGTTGCGTTCGACCTTCTGATCCATCAGCCAATCGACCGTGCGGGTCAGCTCTGCCCAACATTTTGTTGCCTCGCCCGGCGGCAATGCCAGCGCCTCGACGCTGATGTCAGCGGCGTCCAGTCCGGCGCGCAAACTGTCCAGATGGTGCGCCGCAACCGTTTCATCACTGACTACCACAACACGTTTGCGGCGCAACAGCGGGGCAATCAACGCGCCTGCTTGCGCCAACAGATCGGGGCCGATCACCACATCATAGGCGCGGCCCTCAAGACCGACATGAACCGTTTCTCGCATCACAGCACCTCAAGTACATCTGGACGATCCGCCAGCGCATCCACCACGCGCTGCGCCATCGCGTCAATCGACAGTGCCGGCGTGCTGGCAACCGTCATATCCGCAAGCCGGTAGATCGGCACACGTTTTTCGTAAAGCTCGGTCAGGGTGCCGCGCGGGTCAGCAGTGCGCAGCAACGGGCGCGAGGTCTTGTACCGCACACGGTTCCACAGCAGGTCAAGATCCGCATCCAGCCACACCGACACCCCGCGGGCCGAGATATTCTCGCGGTTGGCTTCCGCCAGAAAGGCACCGCCGCCGGTCGACAGGATGCCGGGCTCTTTATCCAGCAGACGCGAGATCACTTCGGTCTCGCGCTTGCGAAAGAAGGGCTCGCCGTCGCGCTCAAAGATTTCGGGCACGGTCAGATTGGCAGCGGCCTCTATCTCGTGGTCGCTGTCCACAAAGGGCACACCGAGTTTCGCGGCCAAAGCGCGGCCCACGGCGGTTTTACCTGCGCCCATCATACCCACCATGACAACCGTCTTCTTAAGATGGTACCGAGGGGTGTTTTGGGCCGTATCGGCTGGGGATTGCTGAATTTCGCTCATTCTTGTGTGAATGACGTGATCTTGCCCAAAAGGCCATATATAGAATAGTCAAAAGATGCAGAAGAAAGCAGGCGGATTCCATGGGCAAGTTGATCAAGTTTCTGATTTACCTCGCAATTATCGGGTTCATCGGCCTTGCGGTCTATGCCTATGTGGGGCCGTTCTTCGGGGCGGACTTTGCACCACCCCAGGTCGAAATCCGCGAATCCGTGACGTTGGAGCAGCAATGATCCGATTTGTCAGGCAGCTAAGCGTTTTTTGCCTGATTGCCCTCCCCCTTGGTGTCGCCGCGCAAACCGCGGCGCAGAATGACCGGAACGCGCCTTTGTCGGTAATCGACTGGCTCGGCGAACGTCCCAAGACGCCGCAACCGACGCGCAAGGCCCCCGTAAAGCCGGACGAGGCCCCCGTGGCGCGGACCGCGCTGCCCCCTGTCGTGACCGTGGCCCCCTTGGGCAAAGGCGGGCCGCGCGCCATCGGGTTGGTGCCAACCAAGGTGACAGGGCTACCGCAGGATCTATGGACGGGCAGCACCGCGGAAGACATCGCCCATCAGCTTGACCGTCTGCCAGAGCTTCACCTGCCCGTAGCCCATTCGCTGCTGTTCACCCTGCTGCTGGCGCAAGCAACCGCGCCGCAGGGGGATGCGAAACAGGGCGATGTGCTTGCCCTCGCCCGTGTGCGCACCTTGATGGAGGCTGCGGCACTTGACCCTGCGATGTCGCTGATCGAACAGGCGGGTGTCGAGACCTCGCCGGATCACTTTGGCCTATGGATGCAGGTGAGCCTGCTTTTGGGCACAGAAGATCGTGCCTGCCTGCGGCTGAAGGACAAGCCCTTCCTGACAACGGATTACGGCGTGCGCATCCTGTGCGCTGCGCGGTCGGGGGAGTGGGACACGGCGGCGCTGACGTTGGGGTCTGCCCAAGCGCTGGCGCTGCTGCCCGAAAGCGATCTGTCGCTGCTGGACCGGTTCCTCAACCCTGACCTTTACGAAGGGGCCGCGCCCCTGCCCGGCCCGCGCGAGATGACGCCGCTCAAGTTCCGGCTGCTCGAAGCGATCGGAGAGCCGCAGCCCACGCGGAACCTGCCCGCTGCCTATGCTGTGGCCGATCTGCGCGATATCGCGGGCTGGAAAGCGCAGCTAGATGCGGCGGAGCGTCTGACCCGTATCGGTGCCCTGCCCGACAACCGTTTTCTGGGCATTTATACCGACCGTGAGCCTGCGGCCTCTGGCGGGGTGTGGGACCGTGTCGAAGCGCTCCAGCGGTTCGACACGGCCATGTCCAGCGGCAATGCAGAGGCAATCGCCAAAGCCCTGCGCCCCGCGTGGCGCGCCATGCAGCAGGCCGAGACCGAAGTGACCTTCGCCACCCTCTATGCCGAGGATTTGCAGGGCACCGACCTTACAGGTGCCAGCGCGGCCCTGCGCGACCGTATCCTGCTGCTGTCACCGCTCTACGAGCAGGTCGCCAGCGCCGATACGACACCGGCAGAGATTACATTCCTGTCGCAGATCGCGCGCGGGGAGGCCCCGAAAACCACGCCCGACATCCCCCACGCACAGGGGATTTCCAGCGCGTTCACGACGCCAACACCACGTGAGGGGCTGGTTGAAATGGCGCAAAACGGTCAGCTGGGCAGCGCCATCCTGCATACAATTGCCCTGCTAGAGGACGGCGCCCGCGGCGACACGGCTGCCCTGCGCGATGCAATCTCTACCCTGCGGGCCCTGGGGCTGGAAGATGCTGCGCGGCGGGCTGCCCTGCAGACGTCTTTGCTGGAGCGTGACTGATGCAGACCGAGTTGCTGCACTGGATTTCAACCTTCCTAGAGGCGCAGGCGGCGGAACTGGGCGCCGCCACGAACACGCAACTCGCCTATGGGCGCGACCTGAAGGATTTTGACAGTTTCCTCGCCCGCCGCGCATTGGATTTCGTCACGGTCGGTCGCAAGGATATCGAGGCCTATCTGGTCTGGTGCGACGCGCAGGGGCTTGCCAAATCCACCCGCGCACGGCGGCTGTCGGCGATCAAACAGCTGTACCGTTTCGCCTTTGAAGAAGGGTGGCGCACCGATAACCCCGCGATCCAGATTGCCGGTCCAGGGCAGGATAAACGTCTGCCCAAGGTGCTGTCAGAAGACGAGGTCGACCAGCTGCTCGACGCGGCGCGCCACTCGGGGCGCAACACCTCGGACCAGCTCCGCAACACCTGTTTGATGGAGCTGCTCTACGCCACCGGCATGCGGGTGAGCGAGCTGGTGAGCCTTAAGGTCAGCGCGGCACGCGGCGACCCGCGCTTGCTGTTGATCATGGGCAAAGGCGGCAAGGAGCGTCTGGTGCCCCTGTCAGACCCTGCACGCGAGGCGCTGGCGGCATGGCTTGTGCATCGCGATAACATGGATGAGGCCGCACAGGCCAAGGGCAAACCCGCGTCGATCTACCTGTTCCCCAGCCGCGGCAGCGCCGGATATCTGACGCGCCACCGCTTCTATTTGCTGATCAAGGAATTCGCCCTGACCGCCGGTGTTGATCCGTCCAAGGTTACACCCCACACCCTACGCCACGCCTTTGCCACGCACCTGCTGGCCAATGGTGCCGATCTGCGGGCGATCCAGACGATGCTGGGACACGCCGATGTCGCGACGACCGAGATCTACACCCATGTGCTAGAGGCACGCCTGTCCGAGCTGGTGCTGGAAAATCATCCGCTGGCCAAGGCGGGGCGGCGCAGTTCCGGCGGCAAGACATCCTCTGACGGCCAGTAACCGGTCTCTAGCGCTTTGTGGTAGCCTTGGGTCAGCCCCGCCTGCACCATCGCGCGGGCGGCGGCGGCATGGTCATAGTCAAGCCGGTGAAACGACACCTGCCCCGCATCAAGCACCGCAAAACGGGTCTGCGGTGCGCCGTCGTTGGGCGGCATGCCGATGACACCGGCGTTGATCCACATCCCCCGCGCTGTCTGCCGTTCAAACGCCACCCCGCAGTGCCCTGCAATGATCCCGTCCAACGGACCGATGCTCCGCTCCACCGCCTGCCATTCCGCGTCAAACACGGCCTCGGGCGAGACGGGCCAGATAAAGCGGGCGATATCATGGTGCCCCCCGTGGATCACGGCATAGCGCTTTCCGGCGTGGTGAAAGCTGAGGATGTCCGGCACCTGCCCCATCCAGTCCCGCTGCGCTTGGGTGATCTGCGCGCTGGCGTAGCCGTACCAGCCGACCGACAGTAGATCACAGGCGCTGCCATCCTCGAACCCGCAGCCGCAGTCCATCGCACCTGCGGCAAGCTGCTTTTCACAATTCCCCGCCACCACCGCGATGCCACTGTCTTGCATCCTGTCGCTGACGGCATGGGCATCGGCGCAATAGGCCACGACGTCGCCGGTGCAAATCATCCAGTCCGGCCCCAGCCCTAAGGCCCGCGCGCGGTCAAACAACGCGTCAAGCGCATGCAGGTTGGAATACGGACCGCCGAACAGCACAATTGGCCCGTTCAATTGTCCCAAATCTTGATGGTTCACCCTGCTCATCCCTTGAATGAAACCGCACACACGCCCATAACCCTATGAGCAAACGGATAAGGTATACTCACAAATGGACACGGCCCCCGCAATCCTAGACGGCGCATTTTGGATCAGCAGCGGTATCATCCTGTTTCTTCTGGTGCTTTCCGGCTTCTTCTCGGGGTCTGAAACGGCGCTGACGGCGGCATCGCGGGGCAAGCTGCGGGGTCAGGCGGATAAAGGGTCCAAGGGGGCGGAACGTGCGCTCAAGATCACCGAGGATAACGAGCGGCTGATCGGCTCTGTCCTGCTGGGCAACAATCTTGTGAACATTCTTGCAGCCTCGCTTGCGACGGCGCTGTTCACGCGGGTCTTTGGCGAATCCGGTGTGGCGCTGGCGACGCTGGTGATGACGCTGCTGGTTTTGATCTTTGCCGAGGTTCTGCCCAAGACCTATGCGATCACCAATGCTGAAACCGCCGCCGCAGCCGTGTCGCGGCCCATTGCGCTGGTGGTGCTGATCTTCAGCCCCGTGGTGTCAGCCGTGCGGTTTCTGGTCCGCGGCATCCTGCGCCTTTTCGGCGTGACCATCGACCCTGACAGCAACATCCTTGCCGTACGCGAGGAAATCGCGGGGGCGCTGCAAATCGGCCGCTCCGAAGGGGTGGTAGAGAAGGAAGACCGCGACCGTATTCTTGGTGCCCTTGATCTGCGCGAACGTATGGTGGAAGAGGTGATGCTCCACCGGTCAGGGATCGAGATGATCGATGCCGCCAATGACCCTTCGCAGATCCTTGAACAGATCCTTGAAAGCAACCACACCCGCCTGCCCGTCTACCGCGATGATCCCGAGAACATCATCGGTGTGATCCATGCCAAAGACCTGCTGCGTGCCATGTACAAGCACATCAGCGGTGCCGAGGATGACAAACCGTTCAAGACGTTCAAAATCGCCGATATCGCGATGAAACCCTATTTCGTGCCCGAGACATCCACGCTGGACGAACAGATGCGCCAGTTCCTACGGCGCCGCACCCATTTTGCGCTGGTGGTGGATGAATATGGCTCGCTTCAGGGGTTGATCACGCTCGAGGATATCCTTGAAGAAATCGTTGGCGAGATCACCGATGAATTCGACCCAGATGCGGACCACGGCGTGACCAAGGCCGAGGACGGGCAATATTTCGTCGATGGGGCCATGACGATCCGCGACCTCAACCGCGCCACGGAGTGGGACTTGCCCGACGAAGAAGCCAATACCGTCGCCGGTCTGGTGATCCACGAAGCGCAGATGATCCCGACGCCCAATCAGGTGTTCTCTTTCCACGGGTTCCGGTTCGAGGTCATCGCCCGCGATGGCAACCGGATCACACAGCTGAAAATCCGCCCCCTGTAAAAGTCGCCCTCAGGTGGTGTCTGTGTCATTGTCCATCTTTGGCGCGTCATCCTCGGTATCACTGTGCTTTACCGCGTCACGGACCGCATCGCGCACGTCTTGGCTGGCGCTTTCCATCAACTGCGCCCGGTCGGGTTCAAAGTCGATCTTGGCAAGCGCGCGTCTGAGGTGACGTTCGGCAGCCCTGCGCGCGGCGATGCGTAGCCCCTCGTCAGGGTGCCGCATCAGGCCGGTCAGCGTGGCTTGAAGCCGCTGCTGCACCTCGACCACCGTACACCCGTCCCGCGCCAACGCGCCAAAGGCGTCCTGCATCAGGTCGGACGGGTCCAGTGGTGCGACATAGATGTGGTCCAGCACCTCGTCGCGGTCCCTTTCGGTCTCGTCCTCGTAAAAGCTTAGGATGCGACCAATGCGGGTGATCACGTCGATCGCGGTGCCGGGGTCGTTGACCCCCGGCGACAGCGCCTTTGACGCGACCTCTCCCATCACGATGAGGCCAAAGCGCGGATCTTGGTCATAGGTACGCAGATCGCCGATGGTGATACTGGCATTGATCCCTGCATGCAGCGTTTCATCGGTGTGTTCATCATCCTTGGGCTGCCCCACGCGGTCGATCATCATCAAAGGTTCGTTGACGAAAACAAAGCTGCCGATGTTGCGCTTGAGATAGATCTTCACCCCGTGGTTTTCCGCCACGGTATTCAACGCTTCGGGATAGATATGCTGGATATAGCCGTTTTCATCCGCTGTGAACGGCTTTGCACTGTCGGGGATATCACCTGTCAGCGGATTGGCCCCGAGGCAGGGATTATGCAGGCGTTCCTTGAAGGTGCGGCGTGTCTGATCCTCCACCTGTCGCGAGGTATCGATCAGGCTGCCAAAGGTCTGCAAATGCAGCACCCAGCGGATCAGGCTGAACACGATCACCGTCAATACGATCACCGTCATCACGAACAACACGAAAGACCGCTTGTCGTCGAACACCCCAAGCTCGCGCAGGATGATGGCGATCAGCGCATAGACATAGGCCCCGATAAAGACGGCCAGCGTATTCTGGGTGGTGCGGTCCTGCACGATCAAGCGGTGAATGCGCGGCGTCCATTGGGTCGAGGTGCTGCGATATACCGTGACCATGACGCTAAGCGAAAAGGTGGTGACCGCAAGCATCGCGTTGGCAATAATCGACAACAACCGGTCCGCCGCACTGCCGGTCAGATAGGTCGCGAGCGATTGCGGGATCCAGCGTTCGATCAACATGCTCAGCAGCAGCGACAAGACCGCCAACAACCCCATGATCAGCACCCGCACCCACAGCTTGCGGCTGTATTCACGGCCCTTGCGGAGCAGCGTCGATGGCAAAAGGAAGTCAAAGTTCATAGGGTATGTCCGCGTCATGAAGTGCCATGTTCAACAAGCTTGCGCGGAGATCACCTGGCTTACAAGCCCAACGCCCTATGCCGCCCGATGGTTCAAAAACGCAGGGCTAAATCAGCGGGCGGAACTGATGCTATGCTCTTACGGTGGTTGAGAATTATGGCTATGGTCGGTGTATGAGCCATAACATCCCCATCATCCTGCTGGCCGCGGGGCAATCCTCGCGGATGCGGGGGCGCGACAAACTGCTAGAAGTTGTGGAGGGCGAACCCCTACTGCGCCGACAGGCACGGATCGCGCGGGCGGCGACGCGACGCGCCGTCATTGTGGCGCTGCCACCTGCGCCCCACCCGCGCTACGCGCTTGTGGCTGATATGGAGGTTGAAGCGCTCCCCGTTCCCGATGCGGCAGAGGGGATGAACGCCTCGCTCCGCGCGGGGTTTGCGGCCCTTCCCGCCGGTACGCCTGCCGCGATGGTGCTGCTTGCCGACCTGCCAGAACTGACTGAAGATGACTTGAACACCGTCTTTCGCGCCGTTGATATTAAATCAAATTACACGATATGGCGCGGTACGACGGCGGATGGAAAGCCGGGTCACCCGACAGTTTTTGCCGCCTGCCATTTTGATCATTTTGGCCAAATTCAAGGTGACACCGGCGGGAAAGAGATCATCGCTCAGGCCCAGGACGAGACGCTGCTGATCCCCCTGCCGAAGAACCGCGCACGACTGGACCTTGATACGCCCGAAGCATGGGCCGCATGGCGCGCGGCGCGCTGACCGGCCCCTGACCACGTACCCCTGAACACGAAGAACGGGACAGCCGCCTGCCCCGTTCTTCGCCCCGCACCCCCAAGGGGATGCAGGCCTGTTGCTGCATATAATGTGGCGCTTACTTCGTCAGAAGTTTCGCCTCGTGCTTTTTCAGCGTGCGGCGCGCGGCGACATAGCCGTCCACCCCTTCGCGCGTTGCCAGTTCCGGGAAAAGCTCCAGGATCTCGTTGCGTTGCGCGTTGCCGACGCCTGCAAGGCTCATATCGCCCGGCTGGAAGCTTTCGGTCCATGTGCCGTCAGACAGGATCACCTCGTGCTGGTCGAACATCACGTGGATGTAGGTCGTGCCAGAGGTTTCAACGATGTCAACACCTTCCAGACCGGTCAGGTGTTTCGCCGCGACCAGAACCTCGCGCTCTTCGAAGTAGAGCGCTGTCTTGTCGTTGGCCACCAGAACGCGGTGGTTGGGGCTGACCAGCATGTCACGCTCGGGCAGATTGTTGCCCAAAGCGCCCTGACGGATCAGAACCGGCAGCAGATGCGCCTTATGCGCCAGCTCTTGTCCGGTCATCTCGCGGGCACCGACCCAGCGGATTTCCTGGATACCGTTGTCACGGGTGATGACACGGTCGCCCACCACCAGATCTTCGACCCGACGTTCCCCTTTCGGCGTAGCGATCAAGGTGCCCGGCGTGAAGCAGGGAATGATCTCTTCGATGTTGGTGAAGTCGAGACGACCGGTTTCAGTGCCGGACGCATCCGTAAAGACGATCGTACCGTCGATGCCATCGTTGGGGCTGTCGCCGTCGATGGTGTCACCGGCATCATTATCCGGTGTGACGTTTTCAAGACGATAACCGCCGCCGGGGCTCAGCGCGCCTCTCAGATCGATGACGTCGTAGTCAGAGGCATCTGTGCCGGCACCGCCGTCGATGGTGTCGCCACCGTTGACGTTGGTGAAGGTATCGCGCCCGTCGTTACCTTGCAGGCTGTCATTGCCCGCGCCACCGCTGATGATGTCGTCGCCGCCACCTGCGCTGATGGTATCGTCGCCTTCACCGCCTTCGATGGTGTCGTTGCCAAAGCCACCCAGCAGGCTGTCGTCGCCGACGCCACCGTCGATGCTGTCGTTGTCCTCACCGCCGTCGATGGTGTCGTCACCCTCGCCACCGAACAAGATGTCGTCGCCGCGCACACCGCTGATGGAGTTGTCACCGGTCCCACCGTCTACGGTATCATTGTCACCGGCCGCGATGATCGTGTCGTTTCCGGCACCCCCGAGGATGGAGTCATCGCCAAAGCCCCCGAGGATGGAGTCATCGCCGTCACCGCCGTCGATGGTGTCGTTGCCCTGACCGCCGTCGATGGTGTCGTTACCGGCACCGCCTTTAACGTCGTCGTCGCCATTGCCCGCGAGGATGGAGTCGTCACCGTCCCCCCCATCGATCTCATCATGGCCCTGTGCGCCGCGGATGGTGTCGTTGCCTTGACCACCCAAGATCGTATCATCGCCCTGACCGCCATCCAGGCTGTCGTCGTCAATGCCACCGTCGATGTAGTCGTCATCGGCACCACCCAGGATGGTGTCGTTGTCGTCTTCACCGTACAGCACGTCATTGCCGGCACCGCCTTCGATATAGTCCTTGCCGTTGTTCGGCTGCGGATCGGTGGCGTCGACTTCCTCGCCCTCGTAGCCGGCGATCGGTTCGTTACCAAAGCCACCATAGATGGTGTCATTGCCTTCGCCGCCATACAGGCTGTCGGACCCGTGGCTGCCGATGATGCTGTCGTCGCCGTCGTCGCCGTAGACCTCATCGTCATCGATACCCGCGTTGATCGAATCGTCGCCCGTACCGCCGTAGATGGTGTCAGAGTCGTCGCCGGTGCGGATCGTATCGTTTCCGCTGCCGCCATCGACGAAATCACGACCATCGTCCTTGTTCGGATCGCCGGAGTTGAAGAATGGGTTGGGTCGTCCACCGACGGTCGGCTGATCATTCGCATAATCAGAGAAGGTGTCGATACCCGCTTCGATCAGATCGTCACCGTCACCGCCATAGATTTCGTCCGCACCTTGGACATCGGTGATGGTGTCGTTGCCGCTGCCGCCATAGATGGTGTCGTTGTCGATGCCGCCTTCGATGACATCATCATCGTCGCCACCGTCGATATAGTCGGCATCATCGCCGCCATCGATCGTATCATTCCCCGCGCCGCCGATCAGCGTGTCTTTGTCGTCGTTGGGGTTGGTATCCTGATCAAAGGGTGTGGAGACCAGTGGAACGTCTGTGTCGGGCACACCGATCGCACCGGGCTTGTTGCCGGTCAGTACGTCGTCACCCTCACCACCGACGAGGGAGTCGTTCCCCTGACCGCCGGTCAGCGTGTCGTCGCCGGTGCCACCGTCGATGGTGTCATTGCCGCCTTGCCCGTCGATCTCGTCATGGCCGCCGCCCGCTTCGACAACGTCATCGCCGCCGCCAGTCAGGACATTTTCATTCCCGTCCGAGCCTGTGACCGTGTCGTTGCCACCGCCAAGTTCAAGGTTCTCGATCTCGGTGAACTTGGTGGTGACGGTGCCGTCGGTCAACGTGCCCTCTTCCGGCGCGGTGAAAGTGACCGTCAGATCATCATCCACGGCCGTACTGTCGATGACATCGCCGTCGGTTTCGCCGCTTTCGCCGCCGATGATAACGTCATTATCGACGCCATCGGTCAGCGTGAACGTGTCGTCGCCCGCGCCGCCGTCAACGGTATCGTCGCCCAACCCGCTGTCGATCGTGTCGTCGCCACCGTTGCCAAAGATCGTATCGTTGATCCCGTCGGTGCCGTCGATCTGGTCGCCCTGGGCATCGGTGTAGCCCGGGGCCATATCCTCGCCAGAGTCCAGACCATCAACCGGACCGGCCATCTCTTCGCCGATGATGTTTTCGATCTCGGTGAATTTGAACGAGCCCGCGGATGTGCCGTCGTCGTTATAAAGGTCAACAGTACCGTTCTGACCATTGCCGTTGCTGTCTGGTTCCAGATCGCGCAGGCGGAAGTTCAAACCGGTCAGGTCCAGCGTGTCATCGTCGGTGTTCAGCGCAGGGTCGGCATTGAAGCCGCCGGCACCACCGTCAACCGTATCGCCATCGGTGCCGCCAAAGATGGTATCCTTGCCCGCGCCGCCGCTGATGTTGTCTTTTCCTTCGCCGCCAGTGAGCTGGTCATCACCGTCGCCGCCGATCAGCGTATCGTCATCATTGCCGCCAAACAGCGTGTCATTGCCTGCGCCGCCGTCGATCAGATCATCGCCCTCGTCGCCCATTAGCAGGTCATTGCCGGCACCCCCGTCAACGCCGCCCACGGGCGCGTCGAAATAGACGTCGGTGATATTGATGCCCGCGTGGTTCCCTGGCGACAGGCTTTGATCCATCGTGTGGGTGATTTCGAGATAGTCCACCGGACCCGAGATGTTCACCAGCGCAGAGTGGCTCGGATCTGTATCCGGGCCATCGGCACCGCGGCTGATCAGCGTTTCATTCCCGCCAACGCCGTCCTGGTTCTGCGCCTGAATGCCGCCACCTGTGCTGACGTTGATCGGCGTGCGTGCGCCATCGGGGCCAACGGCCACGATCACAACTTTCGACGCGTTATCAATGTCATTGATGCGGAAGCTGATGTTGGTCACATCCTTCGAGAAGTCCAGGCGATAGGTCGCGCTTTCGCCATCCTGGTTCGCCAGAGACGCTAAAGAGCTGTTCGCATTGGTCGCCTGACCGTCGCCGGTGATCGAATGCACCTTCTGCTGGTCAGTGGAGAATGTCGTCTCGGGCGTTTTGCTGCTGCCGGTGACCGAGAAGGTCACATTGACGTTGCCCGTGTCCTGAACAAAGCCACCGCCCAGATTGTCGTTATTATCGACAGCCGAGTTGTCATGGGGGTCTGGTGCCTTGTCCCACTCAAAGCTCTCACGCTCTGTCGTGCCGCCGGGCGTAGAGGTGCCGCCGGTGTTGTTGTCGCCATAGATCGTGTCATTGCCGGTGCCACCGGAAATGGTGTCATCGCCGTGGTTGCCCTCGATCGAATCGTGGCCCGCGTTGCCTTCGATACTGTCGTTGCCGCCTTCACCAAAGATCGTGTCGTTGCCATTCCCGCCGGTCAGCACATCGTCACCACCAACGGTGCCATCGGTTGGGGACGTGCTGTCTTCGCTCACGGTATAGGTTTTGGCGATATGATCGTATTTGATCGACGGCAAATTAGAGTTGTGGCTGACGAAATCGTAGGATTTGCCGACTTCCAGCGGTTTGTCTGTCACGAAACCGACGGCATCGTTGCCGTCAAAGTTCACGACGTAGACTGTCACATCCTGCGAGGAATCCACCGCGCCTTCGGGACGCACAATATAGGAATACTCGGGGATGATCTTGTCGCCGGCGTATTCGGTGTTGCCATCCAATTTGGTGGTTTTCGCCAAGGTTTGCGAGTTGTCGTTATCATTCAACTTATCGTCGTCATCATTGATGCCAACCGCAACAGGTGCTGAATTTTCGTTGATGGTGAACGACTTGCCAGACAGATCGCCGGAGCCCACATCGCTGTTCTGGAAGGGGCTTGAACCTCCAGCCACCGTCACATTCGCCAGATCCCACGTCAGAACGGTATGATCCGCACCCGACACAGGCTCAACAGTCTTCGAGACGGGCTGCGCTTTGGTCAGGCCGGCGCTATCGCCAAAGATGATGTCATCGCCTTCGCCGCCGTGCAGCGTGTCGTTGCCGACAGTGCCGTCGTCATCCGCCAGCAAAGCCGCGGGGTTGTCAAAGAACACGTCTGTTACGTTGACGCCCGAGTTGCCGCTTGTGGCACCGGTGTGGATGAACTCGATCCGCGATACGGGACCGTCGATGGACACGTTAACGGAATACTTGCTCGACGAGGGGGAATCGTCGCCGCCCTCGCTGGTGGCCGTGTCCACGCCGAACTTGCCGTCACTGTCCGTCAGCTTCACTTTGCCGGAGCTGCTGTTGGCGATCATATCGACGTCGATCATCTTGCCGGATGCATCATAGGCCAGCACTTTCACAGCGCCTCTGTTGTCGATGTCGTTCACATTGAACGACACATTGCCAACGGCCTCGTCAAACCGCAGTTCGAACTTTGTTTCGCCGGTGCAGTTGGCCAGCAATTCAAAGGAGCTGTTATCGTTCACGCCGTGGGCATCGCCCTCGACATTTCCGGTGAACTGTTTGCTATCGCTGAATTCCTGGTCCGCATTGTTCTTCGGCGAAAAGCTCTTGAGCTCGAATGTGACGTTGACGGTGCCGGTATTCTGGGTGAACCCGCCCTTGAGGTTGTCATTGTCGTCGATCGCGGAACCGTCGCCCGATGGGTCGGGTGCCTTGGACCATTCAAAGCTTTCGCGGGTGTCGCCGTAGTTGCCCTTGGTCGCGCCATCACCGATCAGGATGTCGTTGCCCTTGCCACCGTCGACATAATCATTGCCCGACCCTGCGACGACCGTATCGTTCCCCAAACCCGCGTTGACCGTATCATTGCCGCCACGTGCGAGGATGATGTCATCATTGGACCCGACGTTGCCGAAGACCGCGTCGTTACCGTCAACACGGTCTCCGCTTGGGTCATCATTATAGCTGGCGTCGATCTTGTTGCCCTGCTGGTTACCGTCCACGATCCCGTTCGGCCCGTCGGCCGGAGCCTCGGTCGCGGTTTTCTCGGCCTCGGCGGTCGAGGTTTTTCCAAAGAGCCACAGTTTATTCAAAAAGATGGTCATATCGGTCGTCTCCAAAATCAGGTCAGGCACGCTACGGTTGTACCGTCAGCCGTAAAACGAGGGTGCCCAGTCATGGGCGAAGCTAATTAATTCACATGGCACCAATTCTGTGCCGGGGTACTAAGGCGGGACAAAGCAACGCCCTGCCCGCGACGCTGCTGCAATGAGACATACGGCGCGCGGACGGGTGCATCGCGTGACACGCCCAAATCTGCAGCCGTTTGGATACGGGTCATTTGTGTTCTTGATGTGATCCGAAAACGGCGCTTCGGGGAAGAAATCAAGACGGTGTCGGCAGCGGCGGAGCAACGCAGAGTTGCAACATCACCCATAACCGAACGGTCCGGCAGTAGTGGTCTGTAGATACAGTTTCCCATCAGTTTCTCCTCCTTCCGCCAACGTGGCGGGCCGTTAAAAAACGGCGCACAATACCCCTAACAAAGCTCCGCGGTCACAGACGACACACAAAGAACTCTACCGTCCTGAAGGGAGGATCAGCCGCAGACAGCTGCCCGCTGCCGCGCAACCGGCAGTGGTATATTCATCGGCTCTTGAGAGCCAAGCGAACACATCTTCCCCGCACAACATGTGCGTTCGATGCGGTCGCCCCCGAAACCTAAAAAACTTTGCCCCCCAGTTGGGCACGTTCTTATTACCTACCCGTTGACGTTGCTGGAAGGAAAAAATGGCAAGAATTCGCAGACGCGCCTCTTTTCCGCCTTTTTTGACACGACGGCGGCGCGGAATATGCACGCATAGGTAGCGAATTGTTTCCCATTTTAGGGTGCGAATTTCGATGGAGAGAATGATTTTTGGGGTTTTTCACTTAATTTTAATGATTTCCCAAACCCAACCTTCGACACTGTTTCGTAGGCAGACACAATAAACCATCTTTGCGATTAAATTCGGCGTGGCGGGACTGTGGCGGGGCGTAAATTCGCGATTTGGAACCAATAGTTTGCGACCGCGCCCATTTTTTCGAAAACGCCGCCAGTTTGCCAGCGCGAAACCGAATCGCAATACCACCTAAAGGATAGTCTTCGGCACCCCAAGTGGGGTGCCATATGCCGATTATTTAGGTCCGACACCACAAGTTTGACACGAGGACATGCGTTTGAGCGAACATCTGCCGCTACAACCGCAACAGGGTATTTTGGTCAAATTCGCAGCAAAATCCCACTGTCTCATGATGTTAGGGGGTGATATTTACCGCGCGACAAGTATGCTGATCCAACAGATACAGGAACATGGCATCGTCACTTGGCCTCTGCCACCACCAGAAGAAGCGTTTGATGAGCAGTCGGAAAATCAAGAATATGGAAGAGTTTGCCGCCGTTAGCGGGATCTCCCGTCCGACGCTTTCCAAGTTCTTCAACGACCCCACCAGCGTGCGTAGCAGCACCCGCAAACGGGTTGAGGCAGCGCTGGACCGATATGACTATCGGCCCAATCTTTACGCCATGAACCAGAACCGCCGTTTGACCAAGAACATCGGCGTCGTGGTGCCGCATCTGGCCGACCCTTTCTTTGCCAAGATTGCCCGCACGATCGAAGAGCACATCTTGCGGCAGGGCTTCCGGCCCGTTCTGCTCGGGTCGCACGGCAGCCCCGAGATGGAGCTGGAGAACCTCGAAAACCTGCGCATGTTGAAACCCGCGGGCGTATTGCTGGCCGCTTTCGGGCGCAGCTCTGACCACGCGCAGATCCAGACCTTTACCGAAGAGGTCCCTACCGTCCTGTTCGATGCGAACATCGATAAGGTCGGCAAGGCGTTCATAGGCTCCAACAATGAACAAAGCGTTGATCTGATCGTCGACTACCTGTGCCGCACGGGCGAGCCGCCTGCCTTTTTCGAGATGAAAGACCCGATGAACCCCAACGCCTACAAACGGCGGGCGGCCTATGTCAGGGCGATGGAACGTCTGGGCCAAACGCCGCATCTGATCCAGGTCGGTGGCGAGGGATGGGAGTTCGAAGAGATCGGGTTTCGCGAAGGCACCCGCGTGATCCGCGACCGGAGCCTGCCGTCGAAAACAATACTGTGCAGCAACGACCGTTTGGCCATCGGGCTGTTGTCCGCCATTTTCGAGGCGGGGATGAGCGTCGGGATCGAGGCAGGCCACGACTTCCGCGTCGCGGGCCATGACGACCATCCTTTCTCGCGCTTCACCTGCCCGCGCCTGACCACCGTGTCCCAAGACTACGAAGCCATTGCCGAGAAAAGCGCGACCACCCTGCTGGCGCTGATCGAGGCGGATGATTCTCTTGATTCGCGTACAGAGACGCTGTTTGACGGAAAGCTCGTGCTCAGGGGCTCTGCCTAGATTATTGAAAACACCCGTCTAAATCGCAAAACTAGACGCGCGTAAAATTCAAATTGACGCGAGTTCACCAATAGCCGTAAGCTTGTCGATAACATCTCATCAGGGAGGTAGAAGATGTTTGTTTTGAACGCGTTTCGAACGGCGACCGCCATTTCACTTTTGACGGCAGCCGCTGCTTCTGCGGATACGATCACAATCGCTACAGTCAACAACGGCGATATGATCCGGATGCAGGGTTTTACCGATGATTTTACTGCCAAAACCGGCCACGAAGTCGAATGGGTCACGCTGGAGGAGAACGTCCTGCGTCAACGTGTGACCACGGACATCACCACTAAAGGTGGGCAGTTCGACATCATGACCATCGGCATGTACGAGACCCCGATCTGGGGCAAGCAAGGCTGGCTGGTGCCGCTGGACGATCTGTCTGCAGACTATGACACCGACGACATCCTGCCCGCAATGCGCGGCGGTCTGAGCGTCGACGGTACGCTTTATGCGGCCCCTTTCTATGGCGAAAGCTCCATGATCATGTACCGTAAGGACCTGATGGAGAAAGCCGGACTGGAGATGCCCGACGCGCCCACATGGGAATTCGTCGCTGAGGCCGCCCGCGCCATGACCGACCGTGACGCCGGCATCAACGGCATCTGCCTACGTGGCAAGGCCGGTTGGGGCGAGAATATGGCGTTCCTCACCGCGACAGCAAACGCCTTTGGGGCACGCTGGTTCGACGAAAGCTGGACTGCGCAGTTTGACCAGCCCGCATGGAAAGAAACGCTTGAGTTCTATGTGAACCTGATGAACGACGCGGGCCCTCCGGGTGCGGCGAACAACGGGTTCAACGAAAACCTGTCGCTGTTCCAACAGGGCAAATGCGGCATGTGGATCGACGCGACTGTTGCGGCGTCCTTTGTGACCAACCCGACAGATTCCACCGTCGCGGATCAGGTCGGCTTTGCGCTGGCACCTGACACCGGCAAAGGCAAACGCGGCAACTGGCTGTGGGCTTGGGCGCTTGGCATCCCTGCCGGCACCGATAACGAAGCCGCCGCGAAAGAATTCATCGAATGGGCCACGTCCAAAGAGTATCTTGAACTGGTCGCCGAGAAAGACGGTTGGGCAAATGTTCCTCCCGGCACGCGGACATCGCTGTACGAAAACGCCGAATACAAAAAGGTGCCTTTCGCGCAGATGACACTGGACAGCATCCTGTCGGCTGATCCCACCGCGCCAACCGTGGATCCGGTGCCCTACGTCGGTGTGCAGTTTGCAGCTATCCCGGAGTTTGCAGGCATCGCCACACAGGTCGGACAAGAGTTCTCTGCCGCGCTGGCAGGACAACAGTCCGTCGATGAAGCCCTGGCCAACGCACAAGCGTTGACCACCGATGAGATGGAAGCCGCCGGCTACTGATCTGATCGCCCTCGGGGTCAGTCAGCAAAGCTCCCCCTTGCTGACTGGCCCCTTTTTTCCAACACGTGCATGATCGTCCGGGACGGCCCTAGCCCGTCAACGGAGGAGGTATATTCAATGGCAACGCAACACTCACGATCGGCCGCCCGTCTGATGATGGCCCCCGCTGTCGTGCTGCTTCTGGGATGGATGCTCGTCCCCCTGACGATGACGCTGTATTTTTCCTTTCGCAAATACCTGCCCCTGCGCGGCGGTGATCTGGGGTGGGTCGGCTTTGACAACTACGTCCGCTTCGTATCGTCCAGCGCCTTCTGGCCGTCGGTTCAGGCGACACTGGTGATCGTGGGCGGCGTCCTGTTCATCACCGTCGTTCTGGGTGTGTTGCTGGCCGTCTTGCTGAACCAGCCGATGTGGGGTCAAGGGATCGTTCGGATCCTCGTGATTGCCCCGTTCTTCGTGATGCCGACCGTATCGGCGCTGGTCTGGAAAAACATGTTCATGGATCCGGTCAACGGGCTGCTCGCCCACCTGTGGGGCCTGTTCGGGGCTGAACCGCTGGTGTGGCTGACCGAAGCCTCGACCCAATCCATCATTCTGATTGTCAGCTGGCAGTGGCTGCCCTTTGCGACGCTGATCCTGCTGACCGCGATCCAGTCGCTGGACAGTGAACAACTGGAGGCCGCCGAGATGGACGGCGCATCGCCGGTCAAACGCTTTGGTTTCATCACCCTGCCCCACCTGTCGCGGGCGATCACGGTGGTGGTGCTGATCCAGACGATCTTTTTGCTCTCTATCTTCGCCGAAATTTTCGTGACCACCCAAGGCGCCTTTGGCACCAAAACCCTGACCTATCTGATCTTCCAGCGCGTGCTGGAAAGCCAGAACATCGGGCTCGGCTCTGCCGGCGGTGTCTATGCCATCATCCTCGCCAATATCGTTGCCATCTTCCTGATGCGCATGGTTGGCAAGAACCTCGACGCATAAGGAGCCCGTCATGGCACGTGCAACGACCACACAACGCAAGGCTCTGAACACCGCACTCGCATGGGGCGTCGGGCTGCTGATTTTCTTCCCGATCCTCTGGACCATCCTGACCAGCTTCAAGACCGAAGCCCAGGCGATTGCAGACCCGCCGGTGTTCCTGTTCTTTGACTGGACACTAGAGAACTATGCCGCGGTGCAGGAACGCTCGAACTACGGCCGGTTCTTGTGGAATTCGGTGGTGATCGCGGGGGGCTCTACCCTTCTGGGCATCCTGATCGCCGTTCCCGCCGCCTGGTCAATGGCCTTTGTCCCCTCCAACCGGACCAAAGATATCCTGCTGTGGATGTTGTCCACAAAGATGCTGCCAGCGGTCGGGGTGCTGTATCCGATCTACCTCATCTTTATCAAAATGGGTCTGCTGGACAGCAAGCTGGGGTTGGTCGTGGTGCTGATGCTGATCAACCTGCCGATCATCATCTGGATGCTCTACACCTACTTCAAGGAAATCCCCGGAGAGATCCTTGAGGCAGCCCGTATGGATGGTGCCAGCCTGCGCGAAGAGGTGCTGTATATCCTCACGCCGATGGCGATCCCCGGCATCGCCTCCACGCTGCTCCTGAACGTGATCCTCGCCTGGAACGAAGCCTTCTGGACCCTCAACCTCGCCGCCGCCAAGGCTGCCCCTCTGACGGCCTTTATCGCCAGCTATTCCAGCCCCGAGGGGTTGTTCTACGCCAAGCTCAGCGCGGCCTCGACCATGGCCATCGCGCCGATCCTCATCCTTGGCTGGTTCAGCCAGAAACAACTTGTCAGCGGCCTGACCTTTGGCGCAGTGAAATAAGGAAACAACACCATGGGACGCATCACATTAGACAAGGTTTCCAAGCGCTTCGGTGACGTCGAAGTCATCCCGCCGCTGGACCTGACCATCGAAGACGGCGAATTCACCGTCTTTGTCGGCCCCTCGGGCTGTGGCAAATCCACCCTGCTGCGCTTGATTGCGGGGCTCGAAGATACCTCGGGCGGGCAAATCCGCATCGACAAACAGGACGCCACCCATGTGCCCCCCGCCAAGCGTGGTCTGGCAATGGTGTTCCAGTCCTACGCGCTGTATCCGCATATGTCCGTGCGCAAGAACATCGCCTTTCCGATGCGCATGGCGGGTATCCCCGTGGACGAACAGAACCGCCGCATTGATGCCGCGGCGAAAGCGCTGAACCTGACCGCCTATCTGGACCGCAAACCCGGCCAGCTGTCGGGCGGGCAACGCCAGCGTGTGGCGATTGGTCGGGCAATTGTCCGTGAACCCGCGGCCTTCCTGTTCGACGAACCGCTGTCCAACCTTGATGCGGCCTTGCGCGTGGGCATGCGGCTTGAAATCTCTGAGCTGCATAAACGGCTTGAGACGACGATGATCTACGTCACCCATGATCAGGTCGAAGCGATGACCATGGCCGACAAGATCGTGGTGCTTCAGGCCGGTGTGATCGAACAGGTCGGCTCCCCGCTTGAGCTTTACCACACACCCCGCAACACCTTTGTCGCGGGCTTTATCGGCTCGCCCAAGATGAACCTGATCTCGGGCCCCGAGGCGGCCAAACACGGTGCGCATACCATCGGCATCCGCCCTGAACACATCGACGTATCGACAACCGAAGGCACCTGGAGCGGCGTCGTCAAAGTGTCGGAGCATCTGGGGTCGGACACGTTCTTACACGTCTATGACACGGGCCTGACCGAGATGATGACCGTCCGCGCCCGCGGCGAAGTGGGCTTGCGCCACGGTGACCGAGTGTTCCTGACCCCGCGCGAGGACTCGCTTCACCGTTTCGACGCCAACGGCCTACGCATCGCATGAAGCGCCGCGTGCCCCTGCCCTTTAACTTTGCTTCCTACGAAAGCGGTCTCATGAATGAACCGACCATAACAAACACCGACGCGCCGCCTCCGGTGCCGCTGTCCCTGGACCGCCTTGGTGACCTGCCCGCCCGTATCGGCACGCCCGACTACGATCGCGCCGCGCTCACGGCGGGGATCATCCACATCGGGCTGGGCAATTTCCACCGCGCCCATCAGGCGTGGTATCTGCACAAGCTGATGCAACAGGGTCTGGCGCAGGATTGGGCGCTGATCGGCGCCGGTGTGCGGGCCTATGACAGCGCGATGCGCGAGAAGCTTAAAGTGCAGGACTATCTGACCACCTTGATCGAGCTTGCCCCCGGCCGTGTCACGGCAGAGGTCGTCGGCTCGATGATCGACTACACCCCTATCGCCGAAGATAACGCGCCGCTGATTGCCGCGATGGCGGATCCCGCGATCCGCATCGTGTCGCTGACCGTGACAAAGGGCGGCTATTTCATCGACCCCGAAACCGGCGGGCTTGATCTGACCCACGCCGATATCCAGCATGACCGCGCGCAGCCCGATCAGCCCAAGACGGTTTTCGGGGCGATCATTGCCGCGCTCAAGCTGCGGCGCGATGCGGGCCACGGTCCGTTCACGGTCCAAAGCTGCGACAACCTGCGCGGCAATGGCACCGCCACGCGCCAGGCCGTCGTGACCCTCGCCGGCCAAAGTGACACGGCGCTTGCCCAGTGGATCGATCAAAACTGCAGCTTCCCGAACTCTATGGTGGATTGCATCGTGCCCGCCACCGGCCCTGACGAAATCGCGCTGGCGCAAAGCCTTGGCGTCGATGACGCGGCACCGGTGACCCACGAGAACTACCGCCAATGGGTGATCGAAGACGACTTCTGCGCCGGACGCCCCGACTGGGACAAGGCGGGGGCGATCTTTACCGACGCGGTGCATGACTACGAGGCGATGAAAATCCGCATCCTCAACGCAGGACATCAGGTCTTGGCCAACGCCGGAGAGTTGCTGGGCCTGGAAACCATCGCCGATTGCATGGCGCACCCGTTGACCTCTGCCATGTTCCGCAAGATCGAGGCCGAGGAAATTGCCCCCTACGTCGCCGCCGTGCCCGGTCAAGACCCGGCGGCCTATGTCGAACTGATTGCCAAACGTTTCGCCAACCCCGCGATCCGCGACACCACACGGCGCGTGGCCTTTGACGGGTCATCACGGCATCCCGGATTTGTCCTGCCGGTCCTGCGCGACGCCTTGGCGGCAAAGGGCAGTTGCTCCGGTCTGGCCCTGGTAGAGGCGCTATGGGCCCGTATGTGTGCAGGCACCCGCATGGACGGGACAGAGATCGAGCCGAACGACCCGCAGTGGGCGCGCCTCAACGCTGTGGCCCTGGCCGCGCGCGAAGCGCCGCAGCTCTGGCTTGCGCAGCGTCATATCTATGGCGATTTGGCCGAGCATCAGGCCTTTGCCGAGGCGTTTGAGCACTGGCTCTCGCTCATCTGGGCAGAAGGCTGCGAGGCCGCGCTTGCGGTCTATACCGATCAGCCGGATGTGGCCGCCGCATTGGCCGGTGACCGCGCGGGGATCGGGCAATGATCCTGTGTTGCGGGGAGGCATTGATCGATATGGTCGCGGCCCCGTCGCTCGACGGGCCGGACGGGTTTGTGCCCCATTCGGGCGGCGCGGTCTTTAACACCGCCATCGCGCTTGGCCGCTTGGGGGCCCGCGCGGGCATGCTGACCGGATTGTCGCGCGATATGTTCGGCGATCAGCTCGCCGATGCGCTGAAGGCCAGTGACGTGGACACCACGCATATCATCCGCTCTGATCGTCCTAGCACATTGGCTTTTGTGAAACTTGAAGATGGGCAGGCAAGCTATTCATTCTTCGACGAAAACTCCGCCGGTCGGATGATCCGCGCCGAGGATATGCCAGCGCTGCCAAGCGATATCACCGCGCTTTTCTTTGGCGGTATCAGCCTTGCCAGCGATCCCAGTGCCAGCGCATATGCAGCCTTGCTGGAACGTCAGGGCGGGCCGCGGGCGGTGATGATCGACCCCAACATCCGCCCACTGTTTATCACTGACGCGGACGGCTACCGCCGCCGGATGGCGGCGATGATCAGCCAGGCGGATATCGTCAAAGTCTCGGACGAGGATCTTAACTGGCTGAACCCCGCCCCGTTGACGCAGGCCGAAAAGATCAGCGCAATGCTCGACACCGGCCCGTCGGTCGTGATTGTCACCCAAGGGGCCGAGGGTGCCATCGCAACGCTTGCAGACGGCACATCCATCACGGTGCCCGCGGTAAAGACCAACGTCGTCGATACAATCGGTGCCGGTGATACGTTCAATGCGGGATTTCTGGCGAAGCTGTCCGAACTGGACCTGCTGACGCCCGCAGCCCTTGGCACGCTTGATCCCGACGCTTTGCGCGACGCGATGACTTATGGTGCCCGCGTCGCCGCCATCACAGTGTCACGCGCCGGTGCCAACCCGCCTTGGGCGAACGAGCTTTAACGCCAACCACACCCCCAGACGATCCCTTTCGCAAAGCCGCGCAGCAATTCCCTGCGCGGCTTTTGATATGCAACGAACAAGAGGACGCGACATCGCCAAAGCTGCAAAAGCAACCTTTACACCTATCGACGATCGAAACTGAATTTTACGGAAAGCCTTGCAAGAACAAGGTGGTACCCAAGGCCGGACTCGAACCGGCACGCCTCGCGGCGGGGGATTTTGAATCCCCTGCGTCTACCATTCCGCCACTTGGGCACAATGGGGGTCTGTTACCGTGCCACGCGCCCCACGGCAAGAGCAATTTTACCGCTTTTGCTTGACCCCGTCCGATTGTTCTGGTGTTGCCATTGAACAGAAAACAATACCGGAGACCGCAGTATGATCCGACGGCTATATGACTGGGTTCTGGGCCTGGCAAACCACCCGCACGCGCTTTGGGCCCTTGCGGTTGTGGCATTCCTTGAAAGCTCTGTTTTTCCCATTCCGCCGGATGTGCTGATGATCCCGATGATCCTTGCGCGCCCGAACCGCGCATGGCTCATCGCGGGGATCGCGCTGGTCGCCTCGGTCTTGGGGGGCCTGCTGGGATACGCCATCGGTGCGCTGGCATTTGAACAACTGGGCCAACCGATCCTTGCCAGCCTTGGCAAAGGCGACGCGATGGCGGCATTCTCGGACCGGTTCAACGGCGTCGGCTTCTGGGCTGTGCTGACCGCAGGCGTCACCCCCTTCCCCTACAAGGTGATCACGATCATGTCGGGGTGGACGGGGATGCCGCTGGCGACCTTTATCGTGACTTCGATCCTTGCGCGCGCGCTGCGGTTCTTCATCGTGGCGGCGTTGCTGTGGAAATTTGGCGCACCTATCCGCGACTTTATTGAACGCCGTCTGCCTTTGGTATTTACGGTCTTTGTCGTGCTGCTGTTCGGCAGCTTCTTCTTGCTGAGGTATCTGTGATGACGCGAAACACCTATGTCCTGATCGCTACGCTGGGGTCTGCTGCGCTGCTGTTGGGGGCCTTTGGGTTCCAACACATCGGCGGCTATGCGCCTTGCAAAATGTGCCTATGGCAGCGGTGGCCCCATGCGGCGGCGATTGCCATCGGGGTGATCGTGCTCTTTGGTGCCCCGCGGGCGTTGATCTGGCTGGGCGCGCTGTCGGTGGCGATCACGGGGCTGATCGGGGTTTATCATGCGGGGGTGGAATGGAAATTCTGGCCCGGTCCGTCGTCCTGCACAGGCGGCGGCATGGATCTTGGCGCGATGAGCGGCAGCGATCTTCTGTCCACCAGCGCGCCGTCCGGTCTGGTTATGTGTGATGACATCGTTTGGCAGCTTTTCGGTCTGTCCATGGCGGGTTGGAACGCGGTCATTTGCGCCATCCTGCTGGCGTTCTGGGTCTCTGCCGCGCGCACGCCGCGCTGAACCATCTTGCAGGCCGCTCTAGGAGGCGGCCTGCCCTGCCTTGCGCGTCTTGAGCAAAAGGCTCGTCTCGCTCGCGACCACCCCGTCGAGCTTGCGGATGCGGGCCAGAACCTCGTCGAACTCCTCAAGCGTTTTGGTGCCGATCTCGACGATCACATCCCATCTGCCATTGGTCGAATGCACGGCACGCAACGCCGCCATACCGGCCAGCGTGCGGGTGATGCGGTCAGCGCCGCGGCCCTCGATCTCGATCATCATCAATCCGCGCACCGGATCGGCACGCACGTCCGAGCGCGTCACGACGGTAAAGCCCAAGATCTCTCCGCTTTGTTGCAAACGGGCGAGACGCGCACGCACGGTGGTACGTGACAGCCGCAAGGCCGCTGCCAGATCAGACAGAGACGCCCGCGCGTCGTCGCGCAGCGCTGCCAGAATTGCTTCGTCCGTTGTGTCCATTTTGGCTGTCCAGTTTGGTCAAATTATCTCCGATTTGGTCACTTTAGATGATTGTTTCTGACCAGACCAGCTAGATATCGTCTTGGAAACGTTGACGAAAGGATCTCACCCATGTCTGGACAAAACTGTATTCTTCTTGGGGCCCCGCTGGATAGCGGCAAGCGCCGGTTGGGCTGTGTGATGGGCCCCGATGCCTATCGTACCGCAGGGTTGGCGGGCGCGCTGACCGATCTGGGCCATAGCGTTACAGACCGTGGCAATGTCGCGCCCGCGCCCTTCACGCCCGGCCAGCACCCGAAACTGCACGCGCTTGAGGAAACCATCGCCTGGACTCACAGTCTGGCCGAGGCCACCCAAGCCGCCTTGCAGGACGGTACCCCGATCATCATGGGCGGCGATCATGCGCTTGCCTCCGGCACCGTCCTGGGCGCGATGCGCCATGCGCAGGCGCAGGAACGCCCCCTGTTTGTGCTGTGGCTGGACGCGCATAGCGATTTCCACACGCCCGAAAGCACCGACAGCGGCAACTTGCATGGCACCCCTTTGGGCTATGTGACAGGGCGCGAAGGCTTTGATGCCTTCCCCGATCTTCCCTACCCGCTGCCGCACGATAATATCGCCATCATCGGCCTGCGCTCCGTCGACGCGGCAGAGCGTGCAGCCCTGCAGGAAACCACCATCCAGCGCGTCGACATGCGCGAGATCGACGAGACGGGCATCGCCACGCCGCTGAACACCTTCCTTGAAAAGGTCGCTGCGGCGAACGGGATGCTGCATGTCTCGCTCGATGTGGATTTCCTTGATCCGTCCGTTGCCCCCGCGGTTGGCACGACTGTCCCTGGCGGTGCGACCGTGCGCGAAGGCCATCTGGTGATGGAAATGCTGCATGACAGCGGGCTGATGACCTCGCTTGATTTGGTAGAGCTGAACCCCTTCCTGGATGAACGGGGCCGCACCGCGCAGCTGATGGTCGATCTGGCCGCCTCTGCCTTTGGCCGCCGCGTATTCGACCGCCCCACCCGCGCCTATTGATTTGAGTAAAGGACCACGACCATGACCAATCTGACCCCCTCTGACAAGGCGCTGGTGCCCTTCGTTTCCGTCGACAATATGATGAAGCTGATCCACCACATCGGGATTGAACCCATGCTGATCGGGCTTGGGGAGTATATCGAGGCGGATTTCAAACGGTGGGAGCTGTTTGACAAGACCCCGCGCGTGGCCAGCCATTCGGAACAGGGCGTGATCGAGCTGATGCCGACTTCGGACGGCGAGGTCTACGGGTTCAAATACGTGAATGGCCACCCCTCGAACACGGCGGAGGGGTTGCAGACCGTGACCGCCTTTGGCCTGCTGGCGAATGTGGCCAACGGTTATCCTGTGCTGCTATCCGAGATGACGATGCTGACGGCGCTGCGCACGGCGGCGACCTCTGCCGTGGTGGCGCGGTTGCTGGCCCCCAAGGGCGCGCATGTCATGGCGATGATCGGCAACGGGGCGCAATCCGAATTCCAGACCCTCGCCATGAAGGCCATCGTCGGCATCGACGAGGTGCGTCTGTACGACATCGACAAAGATGCCACCGCCAAATGCGCCGCCAACCTGCAAGGTCTGGGCATCAAGGTCGTGCCCTGCGACACCGCGGAAGAAGCGATGCTGGGCGCGCAGATCGTCACCACATGCACGGCGGACAAGCAATATGCCACCATCCTGACGGATAATATGGTCGGCAGCGGCATCCACATCAACGCCATCGGCGGCGACTGTCCGGGCAAGACCGAACTGGCCCCCGCGATCCTGCACCGCGCAGGGATTTTTGTGGAATACCCCGAACAGACCCGGATCGAGGGAGAGATACAGCAGCTTGAACCGGATCACCCTGTGACCGAAATCTGGCAGGTGTTGACCGGTCAGGCGCAGGGGCGCACCGATGACAAGCAGATCACCCTGTTCGACAGCGTCGGCTTTGCGATCGAGGATTTCTCGGCGCTGCGCTATGTGCGCGACCAGATCAAAGCGACCGATCTGTTCGACCCGCTTGACCTGCTGGCCGACCCCGAAGACCCGCGGGATCTGTTCGGCATGTTGCAACGGGCCAAGTAACGGCGAAGTAAAGACGAAGTCAGCCTATTTCGGCGCGGTCACATCATGGTGGTACAGCCAGTTGAACGCGCCGACCATCGCCCAGGGTGCAAGGGTGCTGCCCAGCTTTAGCCCCAAATGCGCGGCCGACCGCAAAGGCCCGGGTCGCAAGTGATAGCGCGCGGCATTGCCTGCCGCCGCTTTGACGACGCGGGTAACACGGGGTTGACGCAGGCTTTGATAACGGGCGAGCGCCTGTTCTGCGGGGTGGTTCAGCACGCTGTCGGCCAGCACCCATGCATCTTCAAGCGCCATATTGGCGCCCTGCGCTAGGAACGGCAGTGTCGGATGCGCGGCATCCCCCAGCAAGACAACCCCGCCCTGATGCCACGTCTGCGCAACCGGATGCAGGTGGAGCCCCCAAAGCGTGCAGGCCTCAGCCGCATTGATCATCGCGGCAGCCCGCCCGCCAAAACCCACAAAGGCGTTTCGCAGGTTTGCCGGATCGTCCGCATGGTTCCAGCCTTCGGCGGCCCAGCTTTCACGCTCTTCCACCGCGACCAGATTGACCAGCCGCCCGCCCCGCAAAGGGTAGCTGACCAGATGCCGGCCCGGCCCCATGGTGACATGGGCCTCGTCTGGGTGGTTGAAATCATTGCGCACAACCGCGCGCCACGCGACCTGACCGGTGAACTTTGCCTGATCCGTGCCATTCAACACCGCTCGCGCGCGGCTGTGTATCCCGCTGGCATCAACGATCAGCTCTGCCCGTCGGCGCGACCCATCGGTCAGGCGCAGTTGCGGTGTGGCACCGGGGGTCACCTCTGCCACCTCGGCCCCGAGCTCTACCGTCACATTGCCCCGTTTGGCCGCGCCCAGCAGGATGTCCACCAGATCGGCGCGATGCACGAACATATAGGGATATGCGCCCTGCCCGCGCATCAGGTCCAACCGCGCCACCCGCGCGCCGGCCTTGTAATCCTGCAAGACCACCGCCTGCCCGCGCACCGCCGCGCGTTCGGTCAGCTTCGCCTCAAGCCCCATGGCCCGCAACACCGCGATACCGTTAGGGCTGATCTGGAGACCGGCGCCGACCTCGGTGATCGCCGGAGCCTGCTCCAGCAGCGTGACAGCCATACCGCGGCGCGACAAAGCCGCTGCGGCGGCCAAGCCGCCGATACCCCCACCAATAACGATTGCGTTGCCGATGCCCATTTTGCTTTAGCCTGTCTTGCCAGCTTCATACACAAAAGCGCCGGGCTCTCACCGCGGCGCTTTCATTATCATTCTCGCGCAAATGCCGTCATTTGCGGCCCGTTACCGGACGATCAATCGTCGCGGTGGACTTTCTCGCGGCGCTCGTGACGCTCTTGCGCCTCAAGGCTCATCGTGGCGATTGGACGCGCATCCAGACGTTTCAGCGAAATCGGCTCTCCGGTGACAGAGCAGTAGCCGAATTCACCCTCATCGATGCGGCGCAGCGCTCCGTCGATCTTGCTGACCAATTTGCGGGCGCGGTCCCGTGTGCGCAGTTCCAGCGCGCGGTCCGTTTCCTCGGAGGCGCGATCGTTCACATCGGGGATGTTGCGTGTCCCGTCTTGCAAGCCCTCGATCGTGTCTCGGCTTCCCGCCAGCAGCTCGGCTTTCCAGTTCAATAGTTTGCGTCTGAAGTATTCGACTTGCCGATCATTCATGAACGGCTCGTCTTCGGCAGGTGTATAACCATCCGCCAAAAAAACTTCCTGCTTCATATCATTCCCCATCGCGGTCTTAAATCCTGTCATGAAGGCGCGTCTCCCGACATCACTCCCGTGGCGTGCATCTAACGCAGCGTTAGCGGATTGTCACTACACAATGCTTATGTTTGTTGGTTTAAGGACCAAGAATAGCGCGTTGAAGAAGGTTGAAAACAAGATGAAATTCCAAGGTACTCAAGATTACGTCGCCACAGATGACCTCACGATTGCGGTGAATGCAGCTGTAACGCTGGAACGACCTCTGCTTGTAAAAGGTGAGCCCGGCACAGGTAAAACGGAACTTGCCCGACAAGTGTCAGCCGCCCTTGGCCTGCCCATGATCGAATGGAACATCAAATCGACCACCCGTGCGCAACAGGGTCTATACGAATATGACGCCGTCAGCCGCCTGCGCGACAGCCAGCTTGGCGAAGAGCGTGTGCATGATGTGAAAAACTACATCCGCAAGGGCAAGCTGTGGCAGGCGTTTGAGGCCGAAGGCAAAACCGTGTTGCTGATCGACGAGATCGACAAGGCCGACATCGAATTTCCCAACGACCTTTTGCAAGAGCTCGATAAGATGGAGTTCTTCGTCTACGAGACAGGCGAGACGATCAAAGCCGAAAACCGCCCCATCGTCATCATCACCTCGAACAACGAAAAAGAGCTGCCCGACGCTTTTTTGCGCCGCTGCTTCTTCCACTACATCCAGTTCCCCGAGATGGACACACTGCGCAAGATCGTCGAGGTCCACCACCCCGGCATCAAGGAATCCCTGTTGACCACGGCGCTGACCCAATTCTACGAAATTCGCGAACAGCAAGGGCTGAAGAAAAAACCGTCCACGTCGGAAGTGCTGGATTGGCTCAAGCTGTTGCTGGCCGAAGATATGGATGCCGCCGATCTGAAAAAAGACGGCAAGTCGGCCCTGCCAAAGTTGCACGGTGCGCTGCTGAAAAACGAACAGGACGTGCATCTGTTCGAACGGCTTGCCTTTATGGCACGCGCGCAAAAGTGACCCCCAAGGGGCGCGGTGCGCCGCGCCCCGATCCCGCATAAAGCGAACATCCAACCGCCCGCGCGTTATTTCACGGCTGCAAACGCGCATGTCCTATTTGTGACGTCTAAGCAACGATGGTCATAAGCCTGCCTTATTTGTTAACATTTTTCTCTGTTTTGACATGGTTGCTCCCTAGAATGGTCTGGATGGCGGGCGAAAAACACCTGTAATTAGCTCAAAAGGGCAGTCAGGTAGATGATGGATATGATTTTTGCACCGTTCGTGCGCCGCGTGTTGGAGACTGTTAAAGTTGTCCTCGCGGTCCCTGCACCTGCCACAACGGGGTCGCATCCATGAAGAAATACCTTTTGCTGCCCTTGATGCTGGCGATCAGCGCCTGCGTTCCGGCCTCGCATCCCGGTGTGGTGACCCGCGCCGCGATGGAACCCGCCTCAACCTCTTCTTTGCCCGCGATGAAACGGTTCACCGTGCATCAATCGCTGCCGGCACCGCGCTCCAACAACGACCTCAGCCTCGATTTCATCGAACTGTCGTTCCGCATGGAAAGCGGCAAGGAGCTCCCCGTTTTCACCCGTTTCGAAGGTCCGGTCACCGTACGCGTCATCGGTGCACCGCCTCCGACCCTTGGCCCCGATCTGACCGCGCTGCTCAATCGCTTGCGGCAAGAGGCCCGGATCGACATCAGCCCCACCAGCGGCCCGAATGCCAATATCACCGTCGAAGCTGTCAGCCGTCGCACCATCAGCAAGGTGCTACCCCAAGCCGCATGTTTTGTGGCCCCGAATGTCAGCAGCCTTGATGAATACAAGAAAGTCCGCCGCACCGCGCAGACCAACTGGTCCTTGCTCAAAACCCGCAGCCGCGTGTCGATCTTCATCCCGAATGACGCCAGCCCGCAAGAGGTCCGCGATTGTCTGCACGAAGAACTGGCCCAAGCGCTTGGTCCGCTCAACGATCTGTATCGCCTGCCGGATTCTGTCTTTAACGACGACAACGTGCATACGGTGCTGACCGGATTTGATATGATGATCCTGCGCGCCTACTACGATCCGGCGCTGCGGTCGGGCATGACACGGGGCCAGGTGGCAAACGCCCTGCCGGGTATTCTGGCACGGATCAATCCGGGTGGCACATCGACCAAAGCACGCTTTCTGACCCGCACCCCCCGCGCCTGGAATGCCGCCGTTCAGGGCGCACTCGGGCCCGGACGCTCCAGCGGGCAACGCCAGGACGCGGCCTATAGCGCCATCAAGATCGCACAAAGCCTGGGCTGGCAGGATCACCGCCGCGCGTTTGCCCATTACGCCATGGGGCGCGCGTTACAATCGGGTGATGCTGAAGCCGCGCATGAACAATACAAGATGTCCGACCTCTTCTACGCCCGCACCCCCGGCACTGATCTGCACCGCGCCTATGTGGCGACGCAACTGGGGGCCTATTCGGTCTCCAAGGGTCAGGGTGCCGAAGCGCTACGTCTGATCGCGCCGCATATCGACACCGCACGTCGCCGCGAGAACGCCGCCCTGCTCAGCACCCTGCTGTTGCTGCGTGCCGAAGCGCTCGAGCTTGAGAACCGCGCGGCCGAGGCACAGGCCGTCAGGGTGGACAGTTTGGGCTGGGCACGGTACGGATTTGGCTCTGACTGGGCTGTGCGGGCCAAAATGCGCGAGATCGCGTCGCTTAACCCGCTCAAATAACTAGCGAAACGGGTTAAAATGATCGTCATACTTCTCGCCGTGATCGGCGCTGTTATCGGGGGGCTGACCGCCCGTAAACGCAACGGCAACCGCAAGGATATCGCACAATACGCGGCCGGGTTTGCGATGGCCTTTATCATCGTCGGCATGATCCTTACAGTCGTTCTGGACCGAGTCCTAACCGGAGCGTAATTCATGTTTCTGCCGTTCTTTGACCAACTGCGCCAGCACAAGGTGCCGGTGTCCATGCGCGAGTTTCTCGCCTTTCTCGACGGGATGGCAGCCGGGCTCGCGACCTATGATGTCGATGCCTTCTACTATCTCGCGCGCACCAGCATGGTCAAAGACGAACGCAACATCGACAAGTTCGACCGCGCCTTTGCGGCTGCCTTCTCGGGCCTCGAAAATATCAGCCTCGACGATGTGATGGAGGCCGTGGACATCCCGCACGAGTGGCTGGAAAAAATGGCCGAAAAGCACCTCACCCCCGAGGAAAAGGCCGAGATCGAGGCCGCGGGCGGTTTTGACAAGCTGATGGAGACGCTGCGCAAACGGCTCGAGGAACAGAAAGGCCGCCATCAGGGGGGCAATAAATGGGTTGGCACCGCAGGCACCTCGCCCTTCGGTGCCTATGGCTACAACCCCGAAGGCGTGCGCATCGGCCAGAATGAATCGCGTCACCAGCGCGCGGTCAAGGTCTGGGACAAACGCGAATTCAAGAACCTCGACGATACGGTCGAACTGGGCACCCGCAACATCAAGGTCGCGCTGAAACGTCTGCGCCGGTGGGCCCGTGACGGCGCGAATGACGAACTTGATCTGGGCGGCACCATCCGTGCGACCGCCGAACACGGCTACCTCGATGTCAAAACCCGCCCCGAGCGGCGCAACGCGGTCAAGGTGCTGCTGTTCCTGGATGTGGGTGGCTCTATGGACCCGCATATCAAAACCGTCGAAGAATTGTTCAGCGCCGCCAAGTCCGAATTCAAACACCTCGAACACTTCTACTTCCACAACTGCCTGTATGAAGGCGTCTGGCGCGACAACCGCCGCCGCTGGACGGAACAGCTGGACACGATGGAAGTGCTGCGCACCTACGGCCCGGATTACAAATGCATTTTCGTGGGCGACGCGTCCATGTCCCCTTACGAAATCGCCTACCCCGGTGGCGCCAATGAACACTGGAACGCCGAGGCCGGATCGGTCTGGCTCTCTCGGGCGCGCGAACAATGGAACAGCAACCTCTGGATCAACCCGATCCCCGAGAAATACTGGCCCTACACACAATCCATCAAAATGGTGCAGGAAATCTTCGGCGCAGAGGCAATGGTGCCTATGACCCTCGAGGGGCTGAGCCGCGGGATGAAGACCCTGACCCGGTAATCAGCCGCCACCCCACCACAGATCGGAACATTCCACCGCGCCCCGCGTTTTCATCATGAACCCAAATGGTGAAAGGAATTCCCATGATCAAGAAATCAGGCTCCGCAAAATGGACAGGCAACCTCAAAGAGGGCAACGGCCATGTCTCCACCCAGACCGGCGTGATCAGCGACCAGCCCTACGGCTTTAACACCCGTTTCGAAGGCAAAGACGGTACCAACCCCGAAGAGCTGATCGGCGCGGCCCATGCGTCCTGTTTCTCTATGGCGCTGTCGATGATCCTTGAAGACTACGATCTGGTCGCCGATAGCATCGAAACCAAGGCCACGGTCTTCCTTGAACAAAAAGACGGCGGCTTCCATGTGCCGAAGATTCACCTTGATGTAGAATGTGTCATCCCCAATGCCACACAAGAGCAGTTCGAAGAGGCGACCAAAACCGCCAAGGAGAACTGCCCCATCTCCAAACTGATGACTGCCGAAATCACGATGGACGCAAAACTGTCCTGACCCTACCCCAGGGGCCGCGCCCGCCCGCGGCCCCTAACACGACCCCTTCACCCTTTTCCCAAATACTCATTCCACCCTTGCACCCCGCGTACCGGCGTCCATATTGGGTGGATGATCCGCATCCTCCCCATACTTCTCGCCGTGCTCTACGGGCTTGCCATGTATCGGTTTTCTGCTTGGCGCACCGCGAAGGAGCTGGATGACAAATCGACTGAACTGCTCGACCCTGCCCTGCGCGAGATGACATCGAAACTGGCCAGCGCCCTCGATCTGCCGCGGATCAAGGTCCATATCTACGAAGTCGCCCCCGTCAATGGTCTTGCCGCCCCCGATGGGCGGATCTTCATTACCCGCGGTTTTTACGAGAAATTCAAATCCGGTGCCGTCACCGCCGAGGAGCTCGCGAGCGTGATTGCACATGAGCTCGGCCATGTGGCCTTGGGGCATTCACGAAGACGGATGATCGATTTTTCTGGGCAGAACGCCATGCGCGCGGCGCTTGGGATGATCTTGGGGCGTATCCTCCCCGGTGTCGGCATCTGGATCGCCAATATGCTGGCGACGCTCCTGGCCGCGCGGCTGTCGCGCAGCGACGAATACGAGGCAGACGCCTATGCTGCTGCCCTGCTGACCAAAGCGGGTATCGGCATCGCGCCACAGATTTCCTTGTTCGAGAAGCTGGAGGCGCTGACCCAAAGCAACCACGGCACCGCCCCCGCCTGGCTGCTGAGCCACCCGAAGACCGCAGACAGGATCGGCGCGCTCACGGCGCTGCAATCCGCCTGGGACCGTTAACCAAGCGCCTTTGCCAGCCGCGGCAGCCGTGCTTTCTTCAGCAACGGTCGCATCTCCCACGGGTGGCCTGACAGGCGGCGTGCCTCTTCCAGAACATGGGCGGCTACAGCTTCCATCACCTGCGGCTGCGCCAGCCAGACGCCGTGCAGATAGCTGTCGGGATCGACCCGCGCCAACCCTTCTTCAGCCAGGGTGCCACGGGGGAAATCCTTGGCATTCAGTGTCATGATAATATCGGCGTGGCCGGTGATCGCGGCGGCCAGCACGTGCACGTCGTTTTCATCCGGCAGGTACAGCCGTGCCGCCACACCGGGGCTCGGGGGCACTTCCGCCTTGGGCCAGGCGGCGCGCAGCAAGGCGATCTCTGCGCGGGCCTGTGCCTCGCCCTCGGGGCCAAGCTTGATCGCGGCGCGCGCCCATTCTTCCAACAGGCGCGCGGACCACAGCGGTTCAAACACCCCCGCCCGCGCCGCGCCCATCACCATCTCGCGCATGACGGTTGGATAGAGCACGCAAGCGTCGATCAGGATGCGCAGCGCCATTACAGGCGGAAGAACAACGACTTGAGGTATCCCGTCTCGGCCAGTTGCGGCAGCTGAGGGTGGTCAGGTCCGGCGAAACCGGTATGCAGCAGCGCCGCGCGCCGCCCCGCACGACCGATACCGCGCACGGATGCGGTGCGGAACTGCGTCAGATCCGCCGCATGGGAACAGGAACACAGACCCAGCACGCCGTTTTCGGTCACCAGTTGCGCCGCCAGACGCGCCACACGTTCATAGGCGCGCAGACCGGCTTCAAGCGCGGGTTTACCGGGGGCAAAGGCGGGCGGATCGCAGATCACCACGTCAAACTCTTCGCCCTCGGCCCGCAGTGCGGTCAGGATGTCAAAGGCATCGCCCTGGCGCGTGGCAAAACGGTCCGTGACGCCCATAGCCTCCGCGCCCTGCTGCGCCAGCTCAAGCGCGGGTGCCGATCCGTCGACCGCAACCGCAGAAGACGCGCCATTTGCCAGCGCGGCGAGTGAGAACCCGCCAACATGGGCGAAGACATCCAGCACGCGTTTGCCTTTGGACAGGTTCGCCGCGAAGGCGTGGTTCGGGCGTTGGTCGTAGAACAGGCCGGTTTTCTGGCCGCCGGTGAGGTCAGCCATATAGATAGCACCGTTCATCGGCACTTGCACAGGCGCGCTTGGTGCCTCGCCGTGCAACACTCCGCTTACGTCATCCAGCCCTTCAAGGCTGCGGGTCCGGCCCGACGCGTTCTTGAGCACGTGGCGCACGCCGGTTTGTTCCACCAGCGCTGCTGTCAGCGCATCGATATGCACATCGGCCCATGCGGCATTGGCCTGAATGACGGCCGTATCGCCAAAGCGGTCGATGACCACACCGGGCAACCCATCGGCTTCGGCGTGGATCAACCGGTAATAGGGCGCGTCATACATCTGGTCACGCAGTTGCACGGCGCGATTGATATGGGCCTCGAACCAGTTCTGGTTCACCACGGCTTCGGCGTTCTGGTCCAGCATCCGGCAGAAGATCTTGGAGGCCGGGTTCACCGCGACCACCCCCATCACCTGACGGGCGCTGTCTTCCAGCAGCGCGAGACTGCCGGGCGCAAGCGCCTTGGTGCGTCGGTCGGTGACCATTTCATTGGCATAGACCCAAGGAAACCCGTGCCGGATGGCGCGGGCATTCGCCTTGGGCAGCAGGCGCACCACGGGCAAATCGGAAGGGTCGGTCGAAGCGGGAGGGGAAAGGGGCGTTGTCATACCGCCCCCATTAGTCGGTTCCGCGCGTTTGGGGAAGCGCAGAGTTCGATTGCTGCCTTAATAGGCGGCAAGTTTCGTGCGTTTATAGCTGCCCGGCGTGGCGAGCTGCTGTTCAATCGCACGGGCCAGATCATGGATCATCACCGCATTGTCCGGCTGCGCCTCTGCGACGGGGGGCGCAAAGCTGCTCAGCTCTACCGCGACCTGACGGGGTTCGGCCAACGGGTTGCCATTGCGCGCATCGACGACGGTCAGGATAAACTCTGCCGACGGGGCTTCTGAGGCGGGGTTGTAGAACCGCAAGACCTCGACCTCCAGCGCGGCGGGCACGGGACCATAGGCGGTCACTGCCCCCTGGCGGATCGCGGCCTCGAAGATCGCGCGAACCTGATCGCGGCGGTCAGTGTCTGCTTCGCCATGCCAGACGATGTCAGCCGATTGCAGCAGGCTTGGCGCTTGTGCGACCCGCAGGTGATCGGGCACAGAGACGTTGGTGTGCTGGATATGCACCGCGTCCAGCAACGTATCGGGCTGGTAGGCGTTCAGATTGTCCAGCAAGGACATGCGGGTCGAGGATGTGTCATACATCGCATTCCGGCTGGCAATATCCGCCGGTGCACAACCGGACACGGCAGCGGCACAGGCCAAAGCGATCAACAGTTTATGATGTTTCATTTACCCCTCCAAAAGCTGCTGACGATACGGATTGTGCAGCCATGTAACGGTAATGCTGCTCAATTAAGGCAGAAATGGGGCGAGAATGTTCAAAACCTAAGGCATCATTAGGGTATTTCGGCACGTTTGCGCCTTAATATCGGCCTGTCTAGCTGCGCGGTCGGGTGCGCCAGCCGCCGCGCCGCCGGGGCGTGGCCATGTCGATCAACCCCTCTTGCATCACTTGGGTCATGGGATGGTCTTGGTTCTCTGCTGCCACGCTGCCCAACAAGGCGCGCAGGGCGGCTTTGGTATCCGCTTCCGCTGGCAGGCTGAGCGCCCAATCCAGGAAGATTGATCGACACTCCGCCTGGGTGATCCCCTCTATGCGGTAGGATTCAAAGATCAGCCCTTTGGGATCGTTGGGGTCCCCTTTGCTCATGTCGCGCCCCCGTCCGCCTTGGCCACGTAAGCCGCCAATGCATCGGCGATGATCGTCGCGGCCTGATCGTAGCTTTGCGCGAGATGTGCGTGCAATTCTTCGGGCGTGTCCACATCGAGGGAGCGGCATAGAAACCGCAAACCCGCCTGACCCAGAGAATCCTCGCGCAGAACAGAGGATGACAGCAACCGCGTCGCGGATTGCAGCGCCCAACAGGTGCGGTAGACGCGACGCAGCACCTCTGCCTGATCGGCGGTGATGACGTTCTGCGCCTCCGCATCCCCAAGCGCAGAGGTGATATCCCGCGCCGTGGTGCCCGCCAGCAAGGCCCCGGCCTGCGCCAGCAACTCGATATCCTGCAAGCGCCCCGGCCCGTTCTTGGCATCCCAGATGCCGCCGGCCACCTTGGCTGTTGCCAGACGTGCGCGCATCGCCGCGACCTCGTGCAGGGTATCGGCACGGTCGCGCGAACGGGCGAGCACCCTGTCGCACAGGCGCGCAACATCCTGCATCAGATCATCGGGGCCGGTCACACAATCGGCGCGGGTCAGTGCCAGATGCTCCCACACCCAGGCCTGCCCCATCTGATAGCTTTCAAAACTCGCTAAACTGGTCGCCACAGGCCCCTGCGTCCCCGACGGGCGCAAGCGCATGTCCACTTCGTAGAGCTTGCCTTGGGCCATCGGCGCGGTCATCGCGGTGATCATCGCCTGCGTCAACCGTGCATAATACAACCGCGACGCCAGCGGCCGCTTGCCGTCAGAGCTTTCGACGCCAGCGGAATCGTAAACCACGATCATATCCAGATCAGAGGCAGCGGTCAGGCTACGCGCGCCAAGCGATCCCATCCCGACCAGCACCGCACCGCGCCCCGGCGGCGGCCCGTGACGGCGCGAAAATTCGTCGATCACCACCGGCCAGAGCCCGCGCAACACCGCCCGCGCCAGATCGGCATATTGCGCCCCCACCGTCGCGGCATCAATCAGCCCGCGCAGGTGATGCACCCCGATCCGGAAATGCCATTCCTTGGCCCATCGACGACAGGTATCCAGCCGCGCCTCATAATCCTCTTCGGCCTCCAGCACCTCTGTCAGACTGTCGACCAAAGCGTCCTCTGCCGGCCATTCGCTGAAGAAATCCCCGCCTATCACCGCGTCGAACACCTGCGCATTACGCGACAGATAGGCAGCGAGCGCAGGTGACGCGCTGACGATATCAACAAGCAAATCAGATAGTTGCGGGTTGATCTTCAACAAAGAAAACAACTGCACCCCCGCGGGCAGCCCACCAAGAAAGCCGTCAAAGGCCAGCAATGCCTCGTCCGGTTTGGTGGCCCGTGCGAGACGCGCCAGCAATCCGGGTTTCAGCTCTGCAAATAGCTCCGCCCCCCGGGCGCTACGCAAGGCGGGGTAGTTCAGCCAACGGTCCACGATCGCGGCGTCAAAGACATGTTCCTCGGGCGCGGCAGCCGCTTCAGGGCGTGAGGTCGAGCCCGCAAAGAACCCTTCGGTCAGTTGGTGAACCTCATCCAGCCGCCGTTCAAGGTCACTGCGCAGCGCGGGGACATCCATATCCATCATCGCGGCCAGCCGGTCGAACCCCTCTTCCGTTTGGGGCAATGTATGGGTCTGGGCGTCACGGATCATCTGGACGCGGTGTTCCACGGTGCGATGCGCGCGGTAGTGATCGCACAGCGTCTCGGCCACTTCTGAGGGGATCCATTCCTTTTCCGCCAGCACGGCCATGCCTTCGCAGGTGCCGCGCACGCGCAGATCAGCGTCGCGCCCACCGGCGATCAACTGACGGGTCTGGGTGAAAAATTCAATCTCGCGGATACCGCCGCGTCCCAGCTTCATATTGTGCCCCGAAAGCGAGACACTGCCCCCCAACCCTTTGTGCTCGCGGATCGCAAGGCGCATGTCATGAGCGTCCTGAATCGCGGCAAAATCCAGATGCTTGCGCCAGACGAAGGGCCGCAGCACCGAGAGGAACTGATCACCCGCCGCCAGATCGCCCGCCGCAGGGCGTGCCTTGATATAGGCGGCACGCTCCCATGTGCGGCCCAGACTTTCGTAATACCGTTCTGCCGCTTCCATCGCGATGCACACGGGCGTCACACCGGAATCAGGCCGCAACCGCAGGTCTGTGCGAAAGACATAGCCCTCGCCCGTGAGATCATTGAGCGTCCCGCTCATCGCGCGGGTGGCGCGGACAAAGGCGGTGCGGGCGTCGTGAAAATCGCTGGCGTCAAAGCGTGTTTCGTCGAACAGGCAGATCAGATCGATATCGGACGAATAATTCAGCTCGCGCGCGCCCATCTTGCCCATAGCCAGCACGACCATGCCTGCGCCGCTGTCGGCGTCTTCTTCCGTCATGCCGGGCAGCTTGCCGCGTTTGATCTGCGCTTTCAGCCCTGCGGTCAGCGCGGCTTGGGCGGCGGCGTCGGCGAAATCGGTCAGCGCGCCGGTCACCTCCTCCAGCGACCAAGCCCCCGCCAGATCAGCCAGCCCCGTCATCAGCGCCACGCGCCGCTTGCCCTGCCGTAGATGACTGGACAACTGGTCCGAGGGCACCGCGCCCGCGCTGTCGATCACCTGCTGCACCGCCCCTGCGGGATCATCGAAAGCCGCACGACACCAGGCGGTTTCCTTTTGCATCAACCCCAGAAGATAGGGCGACGTCGATCCCGCCCCCGCCACAAGCGCGGCAATTTCGGGCGGCGCATCGGGAAAGAGCGCGCGCGCATCCTGCGCCTGATCGGCCGTAAAGATGCGGGGACAGCGGGTGATCTGACTGGCAAGTGTTCTCATACGCCCAGCATTCGCTGGTTCTATGCCCGTCGTCAATGGCGCCGTGACACCTGCTAACCCCCAACAAACACGTGCAAATCCAAATAATGTAAAAAAGATTTACATTATCCCTTGCAAACCACAGGGCGCACCCCGATCTATTGTAATGTGAAAGGCATTTACATTGCCCGCCACCGCACCGGCCCGCAGCGTTCAGGGCCACCACACTCTGACCGAAAGGGAACTTGATGACACAGACCTATGCACCCACCTACACCGCACAACGCAGTTGGCTGGGCCGTACCGAGGACTTTCTTGACGACAAGGGCAAAGGTGCCTGGATCGCCGCCATGGTTGTCGGTTTCATTCTTTTCTGGCCGCTTGGCCTTGCCCTTCTTGCCTATATGATCTGGAGCAAACGCATGTTTAAATCTTCGTCTTGCAGCAAACGCGCCCGCCGTGGGTCTATCACCGGGCGTTCAACCGGAAACGCCGCCTTTGATGCCTATAAGGCCGACACCCTGGCCCGTCTGGAGGAAGAGCAAACCAATTTTGAAGCCTTCCTGAGCCGTCTGCGCGAAGCCAAGGACAAGGCAGAGTTCGACCAGTTCATGGCCGAAGGCTCCAAAAACGACGATGATGCGCAAAAGGCCTAAAGCCTGCGCGTTCAATCAACACCCCTCCGCCTTGGCGGGGGGGCCGATTTTCTCAAGGGACAGGACATGATGACCCCCACCACCCCCGATCCATTCGACCAGCCTGAATTCTATAGCGGTATTCCGACCAAGCGGTTCATGGCTTGGGTTGTTGACGCCCTGCTGGTGTTGATCGCCAGCGTGTTGATCCTGCCGTTCACCGCCTTCACCGGCCTGTTCTTTTTCCCGCTGCTGATGCTGATGGTGGGCTTTACCTACCGTGTCGCGACGCTTGCCAGCGGGTCGGCCACCTGGGGCATGCGCCTGTTCGGCATGGAATTGCGCACGGCGCGCGATGAACCGCTGGATCTGGCCTCGGCGTTCTTGCATACCTCGGGCTATACGGTCAGCGTTGCCATGATGCCTTTGCAGGTGATTTCGATCATTCTCATCTGCGCCACCTCGCGCCATCAGAGCCTGAGCGACGTGATCCTCGGCACAGTCCCGCTGAACCGTCGTGTCGAAAGCGTGAACTGACCCAAACTTGTGCTTGGCGCGCTTTGGACCAGTTGTTAGAATTTCCTCCGAACAACAACGGATTTTCATGCGCCATACACTTCCCATCGCTCCGCAGTTCTATGTGACTGCGCCACAGCCCTGCCCGTATCTGGACGGCCGGATGGAACGTAAACTGTTCACCGCGCTGCAGGGCGACTCCGCGACCAAGCTGAACAACAGCCTGTCGGGGCAAGGCTTCCGACGGTCGCAGAATGTACTGTATCGCCCGTCTTGCACGGATTGCGCGGCCTGTCTGTCGGCGCGCATCAACGTGGCCGACTTCACCCCCAGCAAAAGCCAGAAGCGCACGATCAAGCGCAACGCGGGGCTGACGCGGCGGGCGACGTCGCCTTGGGCCACGGAAGAGCAATACGACCTCTTCCGCACCTATCTTGACAGTCGCCACGCAGACGGTGGCATGGCCGATATGGATGTCTTCGAATTCGCCGCGATGATCGAGGAAACCCCGATCCGCAGCCGTGTGATCGAATATACCGATACCCAAACCCGCGAGCTGATTGGCGTCTGCCTGACAGATGTGCTCGATGACGGGGTGAGCATGGTCTATTCGTTCTACAGCCCTGACCGGCCCCGTGACGGGTTGGGAAATTACATCATCCTTGACCACATCGAAATCGCCCGTGCGGCGGGTCTGCCTTATGTATATCTGGGCTATTGGGTGCCCGGCAGCCCCAAGATGGGCTACAAGGCCAAGTTCTCGGGGCTTGAGGTCTATATGGGCGGCGCGTGGCAGAAGATGCGCAACCCCGATGATTTCGAACCCGAACAGCATCCGCTGAACACCGACCCGATTGCCGAACAGGTGGCCAATATCGCCCTCCCCGATCTGAGCCCCACCAAAGGGTAAATCGTACCGCTGCGGCATATTCGACCGCTGTCACCCGCTGAAACGAAAAAGGCACCCCGCAGGGTGCCTTTTGTTTTTGTGGTGGCCTGACCCCAGATCAATTGGGGATCAGGTCCGGCACGATGGTCACGATGACCGGGAACATCCACAACAGCGCCAGTGCTCCGACCTGGATCAAGACGAAAGGAATGATCCCGCGATAGATATGCGAAGTGGTGACGCTCGCCGGGGCCACGCCGCGCAGGTAGAAGAGCGCGAAGCCGAAGGGCGGTGTCAGGAACGACGTTTGCAGGTTCACCGCAATCATGATCGTCACCCACTTCGGGTCGAAGGTGCCGCCGTAGATCACCGGCCCGACAATCGGGATCACGATGTAGATGATCTCGAGGAAGTCGAGCACGAAGCCCAGCACAAAGAGCACCAGCATCACGATCAGGAAGACCGTCAGCTCGTTGTCGAAGCTTTTCAGCCACTGCTGGATGTAGTGCTCGCCACCAAAGGAGATCACCACAAGGTTCAGCAACTGCGACCCGATCAGGATGGTAAACACCATCGAGGTCACCTTGGCCGTCTCGCGGACCACGGGGCTTAGTACGCCCGAAGTATAGAGGATCCAGCACGAGAACAGCAGACCGAACACCGCGTATAGATACGCGCCATAGGCGACGAAGAAGGCAAACCAGCTTTCGACGCTCACGCCCTCTTGGTTGATGCGCAGGTCAAAGTTCACGCCAACAAGGATCGCGATCAGGATGGCCAGGGTGGACCAGATGATCACCTTGGGCGACCGGTCCATATCCTTGAGCTTGCGATAGGCGGCCAGCATGATCGCGCCACCTGCCCCCAAGGCCGCAGCGGGCGTCGGGTTGGTGATCCCGCCAAGGATCGACCCCAGTACCGCAACGATCAGGACCAGCGGCGGGAAGACCACGCGGATCAGCTCGTTACCGGCGCAAAGCTTCAGCGCATAGACCACGCCATACATGACAGCCACGAAAGGCAGCGCCATCAGCAGCACCATCGTGCCCGAGGACGTGGCCGGACCGACCAGCAGGATATCGACCAACAGTGTCAGCACCAGACCGATGCCACCGATGATCAGCGGCCGTTTGTCCGCCGATGGTGCGACACCGCGACCGGTGGTCATGACCAGCGCCAGCAGGATCAGGATGATCGCAACACCGGTCCCGATGGGGGCGGCATTGGCGATCTTTTCAGCCTGCTTGGCGGCCAGCGCTTCTTCGGTCAGTTTTTCGCTGGCCTGTTGACCGCCCGCCGCCTCGATCGCGGCTTGCTCGGTCACCGCTTGATCCCATGCGCTTTGCCCATGCAGTTCGATCATCGCAGCCTGACAGGCCTCGCCTACATTGGTGCGCAGGCTTGCACCCTGCCCGATGTCGCTAAAGCTGGACACAACAGTCGACTGGCTGCCCACGATGCCAAGGTTGCCCAGAACAATCGTGCCCACGATCAGCAGGGCTGGCATGCCAAGGAACCAGGTAAAGCCTTCGCCCCGCGTGATGGGTTCGGCATTGGTCGCCCCCATCGGCACGGCGGGAGCCTTTTCAGGGTTCAGCAGCGCATAGACAAAGGCGTAAAGCGCATAAAGCAGCGCCAGCATGATCCCCGGCAGCAACGCGGCCTGAAACAGCGTCCCCACAGACACAACCGCGGGCTGGCCCAAGTAGGTCAGCGCATCGGTACAGCCTACGGCGGTGGCGCGCGCTTCCTGGGCGGCGGAGTATAGATCGCCCGCCAAAGTGCCCAGAAGAACGATAACGATAGACGGCGGAATGATCTGGCCCAAAGTACCGGAGGCTGCGATGACACCTGTCGCGATTTCAGGCGAATAGTTGTTGCGCAACATGGTCGGCAGCGCCAGCAGCCCCATGGTGACAACCGTCGCGCCCACGATCCCGGTGGAGGCCGCAAGAAACGCGCCCACAACCACAATCGACACCGCCAAACCACCGGGCAGCGGGCCAAAGACGCGCGCCATCGTGGTCAACAGGTCGTTCGCAATCTTGGACCGTTCAAGCGTGATGCCCATCAGAACGAACATCAGAACCGCCAGCAACGTCTCGATCGACTGCCCCGCCAGAACGCGTTCGTTCATACGGTTCACGATAAAGCTGACGTTCCGGTCCAGCGCGACTTCCCAGCCTTGGGGGAATACAGATTCACCGATCAGCGGCAAATCCGGATAGCGGAATTTCGATACCGCGTCATTGGGAACGCCCGAGTTCACCAGATCGCGATAGGCTTGCGACGATTGGTCAATCGCCTGATGCACCATCAGACCCGCACTATCGAGTGCGGCGATGATACCGAAAGAGATGATGCCAGCACCGCCGATGGCAAAGGCCACCGGGAAACCGGACAGGATGCCGCCAAAGAGGCAGGCAAAAACAATGATCAGGCCAATTTCGACCCCGTCGAGACCAAATAGCATGGGACGCCCCTTGAATTAATGTGTGCCCTCATAGGCTTCTTCGCCCTCGCCCAACGTATCGCGGTCGAGATATTTATCTTCGCTTTCAGGCCCTTCACGGAACTCTAACAAAGCGCGATAAAACACTGATATTGCTTGCAAGATCACCATTGCGCAGAAGGCGCACAGCAGGATCTTGAACAAGAAGTAGCCGTTGAACCCATTGGGCGAAAAGCCGATGGTTTCCACGTTCCACTTAAGCAAGCGCGCCTTGCGCAGCAGCAGCTCCAACCGGTCAGAGGCCGATGGGTTCGGTGTCACCAGATGGCGCCACAGGAAGAACCAGCCATAAAGCCATGTGACAATCGCAAAGGGGATCATGAAGAACAGCGCGCCGAACATGTCGATCACGCGCTTGGTGCGGAATTTTGCGCCGGCATAGAACAGGTCAACGCGCACATGCCCGCCTTGTACAAAGGTGTAGGACACACAAAGACAGACGACCAACGCATTGAAAAGTTTCAACTCTTCCGCAAACCAGCTGATGTCGAACTGCAGCGGAATACCAAAGCCGATAGAGATATCAGGCCGGGTGAAAATACGTTGCATGAAGACGATGATGATCTGTTGCAGCACCATCAAAAGCCCGGCCCAAGCAAAGAAACGCCCGGTGACATTTGCGAAGCCTTCAAGCCCGCGCACACAGCCCCACATAAAGCTGCGTTTCCAGATGCCGACAGCCGTGACAATCAGCAGCCCGACGAGCAAGACAAAGAACAGCTCTACCGAGGCACCGTAATAGATGAACCGCATCAAGGCTTCGCTGTTGGACCAGTCCAGCCACATGGACGGGTTCAGCACCGCTGCAAAGAAATTGTAGAACGCTTCAAGTAGGTTGCCCAGAATGAAGCTGATCAGGTTGCCCTCTTGGAACTGGTCCAAGCAGCTGATCTTGGCCCCTTCCGCCGCGCGGAAAAATCCAGCGCATACTGCATCTTCTGCCATTGATATCCCCCCTTCGCCCGCCCGGTTTCAGTGTGGGCTTGGTGCGAAAATTATCCTCGCTTTGCGCGCCCGTTTTCCGGATCGCAAAGTCGCGTGTGGGGCCGCCCAAAGGCAGCCCCCCTGTCATCCCGTGGGGATGGCTTACATTTTGCCCAGAACGCGCTGGCGCTGTTCGACATAGTAGGCGTCGGATTTGGACAGCCATTCAGCCGATGCGGACAGCGAGGATTCAAAGCTGTTGCGGATGTCGGCGAACAGGGAGTCGTCCATGTTCTCGTCCATAACCTCTTTGGAGGCCGCACCGAATGCATCCCAGACATCATCGGGGAACTGCATGGTTTTCACACCCTGCTGCTGCAGACGTGCCAATGCGGCACCGTTGTTGGCCAGTGTTTCGGCCAGACCGGTGTGCGTGGTCGCCATCGATGCATATTCGATGATCTTCTGCTGCGCCGGTGTCAGGTCGTTGAAGACATCAAGGTTGACCGATGCAGTAAGGCCCGATCCTGGCTCGTGGAAACCAGCGGTATAGTAGATCTTGGCGACTTCCTGGAAGCCGGCGCGCTCATCCGCGAAGGGGCCAACCCACTCGAGCCCGTCAAGCGCGCCCGAGGACAGCGCCTGATACAGTTCGCCACCGGGGATGTTCTGAACAGACGCGCCCAGTTTACCCAGCACCTTTCCACCCAGACCGGGCATACGGAATTTCAGGCCGTTGAAGTCCGCGGCAGAGTTGATTTCCTTGCGGAACCAGCCACCGGACTGCGAACCGGAGTTACCGGCGAGGAACATCTTCATGTTGAAGATTTCACCGATCTGGTTGTGCAGGTCATGGCCGCCACCGTGCAGATACCAGTTGGTCAGCTCTTGTGCTGTGGCACCGAAAGGCACGGCGGTGAAATACGCCAGACCGGGGTGCTGGCCGATGAAGTAGTAGTCAGCCGCGTGATACATATCCGCCTGACCGGAGGAAACGGCGTCAAAGACCTCGAACGCGCCGACCAGCTCGCCCGGGGCTTTCTTTTCGATGGTCAACGTGCCGTCAGACATCTCGTTAACCATGTTGTTGAGGTAGGTCGCGGCGTCATCAAGCACGGCAAAGCCACGGGGCCATGCGGTGACCATGGTCAGCGTGCGTTTGCCTTGGGCGTACAGCGGTGCGGCCAGTGTCGATGCAGCGGCGGCAGACCCGCCAAGCGCGGATGTCTTCAGAAATGAACGACGGTCCATATTGGATACTCCTCCCGAGTTATATGAGGGTGCCCGCGCTTCATTATATGCGCGCGGGTCATTTCAAGTGTCGTTCACTCTACGCAAAAGCGAATGGTTGAAAATACCAACTACTGCGTAGAGGGTGCAGATTTACCGCCCAAATATGCGGCAAATGTTCCGCCGGACCTGCCATATGTTGTGCATACACGCGTATAGCGGGTGATTTGTGACTGCATCTAGCACTTTGATTCGCGTGGATTTCCCAGTATCAGCGCTGCATGCGCCGCCCGTCTTTCATGATCGCCCCCACCTACGCCCAAAAGCTGACGCTCATCGCCTCTGTGCCGCTGGTGCTGGCGGTGACGGCGATTGCCTTTGTCGTGGCACTGCAGGCACGCGCGGTGGCCGACCGCGAGATTTCAACGCTCGAGCAGCAGTTGCTGGACGCCAAGAAAGTAGAGCTGCGCAATTATGTGACACAGGCGCGCAACGGCTTTTACTTCGTCTACGGGTCCGCCTCTCCTGATGACGGGGCGGCGAAATCGCAGGTGGCGCAGATCCTCGCAGCGATGATCTATGGCGAGGAAGGTCAGTTCTTTGTCTATGACTACGACGGCACCGCCCTTGTCAGCCCGCGCCAGACCGACCGGATCAACCGCAACTTTGCCGGCGAGACGGACAGCGACGGCACGCCCGTGGTGGACGAGCTGATCCGCATCGCACGCAGTGGCGGCGGGTATCACACCTATATGTGGCCCAAACCCTCTACCGGAGAGGATGCGCAGATGATCACCTATGTCACCTCTTTCCCCAGTTGGCAGTGGGCCGTGGGGACGGGTGTGTTCATCGACGATGTGCTTGCCAGCGGGGCCGCGGCGCGATCCGATGTGCAGGCGCGGGTGCAGCGTACGTTCTTCTATATCGGCGTTATTACGGTGACCGCCCTGCTGCTGGTGTTTGGCACGGGCATGCTGGTCAACCTGCGTGAACGGCGGCTTGCGGATGCGAAGCTCAAAAAGCTGACGCAGCGGGTATTTGACGCCCAAGAGGAAGAGCGCGGCCGCGTGGCGCGCGAACTGCATGACGGCATCAGCCAGATCCTGGTGGGGGTGCGCTATGCGCTCGACAACGCACGACGCCGGCTGGAAAGGGGCGACGCCCGCGCGGCAGAGCCTTTGGCAAAGGGGATCGACAGCCTTGCACAGGCCATCGCCGAAGTGCGCCGTATCAGCCGTGACCTGCGCCCCAGTATTCTGGATGATCTCGGCCTTGGTCCCGCGCTGAAAACGCTGGTCGAACAATTCGCGCTCCGCACCGGTATTCAGTGCCGCTTTGACACCGTGGTATTCCGCAACCGCTTGGACGACGAGGCCAAGATCGCGCTTTACCGGATCGCGCAAGAGGCGCTGACCAATATCGAACGCCACGCCCGCGCCACCGAAGTCATCGTCGATCTGCGCGGTCACCGACAGGGCGCGACGCTGTCGATCTCTGACAACGGGCTGGGGCTGGCCAAGACACGCTCCACCGCCGGAGGGTTGGGCCTGCGCAATATGCAAGAGCGGATCGAACAGCTAGATGGCACGCTGACCATGCAAAGCTCTGCCCAAGGCGGCACCGAGATTACCGCCACCGTCCCGCTGACCCATATGCTGCGTCCGCCGCCGACCGCCCTGCCCTAAGCCCTGATATGCCCCTTCCCGAAAGCTGCCCCATGACCCTTTCAGACACCCAGCCGCCCGCGTTGATAAAAGTAATGATCGTTGACGATCACCCGATGGTCGCCGAGGGCATCCAATCCATTCTTGAAAGCTATGACGATATCAATGTGGTCGGCTGTCTGCCCAATGGCCGCGCCGCGATCGACAGCGTCGCGGAACTGGACCCCGATGTGATCCTCATGGACCTCAACATGCCAGAGATCGGCGGGCTGTCCGCGACCGAGATCTTGCTGGAACGCCAGCCCGACACCCGCATCGTGATCCTGTCGATGCATGATAACCCCGAATATATCTCTTCGGCGCTGAGCCACGGCGCCATGGGGTATATCCTCAAGGACGTGCCGACAGACGAGATCAAGCTGGCGATCGATACGGTGATGCGCGGCGAACGGTATCTATGCACCGGCGCGCAAGGGTCGCTTGAACCCAAGGATGCCGCACGTGAATCCCTGACCGAACGCGAACAGACGATCCTGTTGCAACTGGCACAGGGGAAATCCAACAAAGAGGTCGCGCTGACCTTGGATATCTCTGTGCGCACCGTCGAAACCCACCGCAAGAATATCAAACGCAAGCTTGGCATCTCTTCCACCGCAGGGCTGACGCGCTACGCGATGGAACACGGCGTGCTGCAGGGAACCGGAGTGCGACTTTAGCTGATATCTGCCCGAGAAATGCCCCCGATTTTGCAAAAATTAGAAAATTCAGGATTTCGCGCAATAAATGAAAAGATTTTTTGCACGCAGCGACACTTTTATCGACAATAGAGCATTGACGCCCCTTTATGGCGCTCATAATGTCCATGCACGCAATGAGGGGCCTTTGGCTATGACAGATCTAGCTTTGACAGATATCGTCGTCATTCTAAGACACACGCGCATGGGCCGGTAACGGCAGACCATAATAGTCACCATGCGCCCCCGTCAAAATCGGGGGCTTTTTTTTGCGCAACGTATTTTTTGATAAACCACCGCCTGACGGAGCACCAAGATGACACGTAAAATGACCGGAGCGAAAATGATCGTTCAAGCCCTGATTGATCAGGGTGTCGATACCGTATTTGGCTATCCCGGCGGCGCTGTCCTACCGATCTATGACGAGGTGTTCCAACAAAACAGCATCAAACACGTGCTGGTGCGTCACGAACAAGGGGCGGTGCATGCCGCCGAAGGCTATGCGCGCTCGACCGGAAAACCGGGTGTTGTTCTTGTAACCTCGGGCCCCGGTGCCACCAATGCGGTGACCGGCCTGACGGATGCCTTGCTCGATTCCATTCCGCTGGTGGTCCTGACAGGTCAGGTGCCGACCTTCATGATCGGCTCTGACGCGTTTCAAGAGGCCGATACCGTGGGCATCACCCGCCCCTGCACCAAGCACAACTGGCTGGTGAAAGAGACCGACAAGCTGGGCGGCGTCCTGCACGAGGCTTTCCACGTGGCCACCAGCGGGCGCCCCGGCCCCGTTCTGGTCGACATCCCGAAAGACGTGCAATTCGCCACGGGGGAATACACGCCCAAGAAGCCGTCCACCTCGCATTACCAGCCGCCCGTCAAAGGCGACATGACCGAGATCACCGAACTGGTGGCCGCCATCGAGACCGCCAAGCGCCCGATTTTCTATACCGGCGGCGGCGTCATCAACTCCGGCCCTGGGGCGTCGCAACTGCTGCGCGAATTGGTCGAGGCAACAGGCTTTCCCATCACCTCTACCTTGATGGGGCTTGGCAGCTATCCGGCGTCGGGTGACAAATGGTTGGGGATGCTCGGCATGCATGGTCTTTACGAGGCCAACATGGCGATGCACGACTGCGATCTGATGATCAACATCGGCGCGCGCTTCGACGACCGGATCACCGGCGTTGTCGACATGTTCAGCCCGAAATCCAAGAAAGCGCATATCGACATCGACCCCTCGTCGATCAACAAGATCATCCGCGTGGACATCCCTATCGTCGGCGACGTGGGCCATGTGCTGGAAGACCTGCTGAAGGTCTGGAAATCGCGCGGCCGCAAGACAAACACCGAAGCCGTTGGCAAATGGTGGAAGAAGATCGAGGAATGGCGCAACGTTGACTGCCTCAAGTTCGAGCAAAAAGGCAAGATCATCAAACCGCAATACGCGCTCTCGCGACTTGAGGCGCTGACCAAAGGGCGTGACCGCTATGTCACCACCGAAGTGGGCCAGCACCAGATGTGGGCCGCGCAATATCTTGGTTTCGAGGATCCGAACCGCTGGATGACCTCTGGTGGGTTGGGGACGATGGGCTATGGTTTCCCTGCCTCCATCGGCGTGCAGATGGCGCATCCTGAGGCGCTGGTCATCAACGTCGCCGGCGAAGCTTCTTGGCTGATGAACATGCAGGAAATGGGCACCGCGATGCAATACGGCCTGCCGGTAAAACAGTTCATCCTGAACAACGAACGCCTCGGGATGGTCCGCCAGTGGCAAGAGCTGCTGCACGGCGAGCGCTATTCCCAAAGCTGGTCTGAATCCCTGCCCGATTTCGTCAAGCTGGCCGAAGCCTTCGGGGCCAAGGGGATCATCTGTTCGGACCCCGACGATCTGGACGACGCGATCATGGAGATGCTCGATTATGACGGTCCGGTGATCTTTGACTGTCTGGTGGAAAAACACGAAAACTGTTTCCCGATGATCCCGTCGGGCAAAGCGCATAACGACATGATGCTGGCCGGTGTCGATACACAAGGTGTGATCGACGCCAAAGGATCGGTCTTGGTCTAAGCCGCCAACGGCACAAGGAAACACATCGGCGCGGGGTCGCGCGCCGAGATTGAACAAATCTTAGAAGGACAGTTTCATGTCAGCCCTAAAGATCAAAAAAGGCTCCAACAGCCATTCCGCCTATAACCTACGTCCCAATTTCTCGGATGTGATCGAACGCCACACGCTGGCCGTACTGGTCGAGAACGAACCCGGTGTGCTGGCGCGCGTCATCGGTCTGTTTTCGGGCCGTGGATACAACATCGACAGCCTTACCGTGGCAGAGGTTGACCACACAGGCCACCTTAGCCGCATCACCATCGTCACCTCGGGCACGCCGCAGGTGATCGAGCAGATCAAGGCGCAGCTGGGGCGGATTGTGCCGGTACACGAGGTGCATGACCTGACCGTCGAAGGCCCCGTGGTCGAGCGTGAGCTTGCGATGTTCAAGGTGAATGGCACCGGCGAAAAACGGGTAGAAGCCCTGCGTCTGGCGGATATCTTCCGCGCCAACGTTGTCGATAGCACCTTGGAGACATTCGTGTTCGAGATCACCGGCGCGCCCGAGAAGATTGACGCATTTGCCGAATTGATGCGCCCCTTGGGGCTGGTGTCCGTGGCACGGACGGGCGTGGCAGCCCTGTCGCGCGGCGACTGATACGCTAAAGTGGCAGGTTGAGGTCTGGCCGGCTCCGGCCGGACTAAGCCTGACCGCGGTGGCGGAACTCTACCGGCGGGACGGCTTTTGGGCGGAATGGAAGCACCTCGCCGCCGGTTTGCTTTCGCGTAATGCCGGCGGAATGGCGCAGCAGTTTGTTCGGCAAATCAGCGTCCGCCTTGGATCGTACGACCTTGGGGTTAAGCGCCTTGCGCAACTTGGCCTCGTGGTAGACCTCGAACTGGACCAGATCACCAGCGTCGAAACCGCTTGTCGTCTGGTTCACTGTCGCGGGGTCACCCTGGAAATATGCAAGGTCGCCGTGATCCTCGCACCAGAACACAGCTTTGTTGGATCGGGCATCGCTCCAAAGTACCACACCGTACATTTAACTGTTCCTTCCAGATGCTTGCAGACATGAGAGATAATCATGTCATTTTTACAAATTGTCGATTTTTTTACGAAATCAATTTGTGTCGCGCGCACCGGAATTTGACGCTGAATAGCGTCATTAAACAGCCCTATATTGCAAATCCCCTTGCAAATTCGTTCAAAGGTTGTGAAGTTTAGTTCAATTAATTTTAACGGACTGATTTCATGACGAACCCCGCCGATATCAGGACAATTTTCGGTTCAAATTTAAAAAAACTTTCAGTAGGTTACCCCTCCATCACCTACCTCGCGCAGGAACTGGGGATCAATCGCACGCAGTTCAATCGATATCTATCGGGGGAAAGCTTTCCGCGCCCCGATATTCTGGACCGGATGTGCAAGTTTTTCGACGTTGATGCGCGTGTCCTTCTGGAGCCCTTGGAAGAGATCAAGAAGATCGACCCCTCCCCCCGGATTTCATGGGCGACTTCATCGTTTCGGGCGCGCTGGACCTGCCCGAAGCCACATTTCCCAGTGGTTTCTACCGCTTCTCGCGTCGCAGTTTTCTTTACCCCGAGAAATTCGCCTTGGGATTGGTTATGGTGTTTCGCAGTGGCCGGCATACCTATCTGCGCGGCTACGAGGCCCCTCACGCCATGCGCATCCAAAGCCTGCCCACTCATTCGGAATTGCGCGAGTATCGCGGGGTGGTGCTGCAGCAGGAAGAAGGCATCGCCATTATCGCCTCGCGGCGCGGCGCGATGACCTCTTCGTTCAACTATCTGGGGCGGATCGCGTCGTTCAACAATAATTTCTGGGTCGGATACATCACCCGGACCGTGCCGGAAAATTCGATCGGGTTGCGGGCGACGCGGCTGGTCTATGAATACCTGCCGCAAACACCGTCGGCCGTGTTGCAGGCCGCCCGCTTGAAGGGGCTGTGCGAGGCAAACGATCTTGAACCCTTTCACCGCCACCTTCTGCGCACCGAATTCGCCTTTGAGTGACCGCTACGCCAGCGGCGGCGGGCGCATCTGGGGCCACTGTGTTGCCGCGTGCCACTGCTGCGCCAGTTGAAGCAGCGCCGTATCGCTGCCCCGCGGTCCGATCATCTGTAGCCCCGCAGGCAGCCCCTCTGCCCCGAAACCGGCGGGGATGTTGACAACCGGCAGCCCCACCAGACCGGCGGGCACCACGACCTGCATCCAGCGGTGATAGGTGTCCATGTCCCGTCCGGCGATCTGTGTCGGATGCACCTGATCCACGTCAAAGGGCCAAAGCTGCGCCGAAGGCAGCACCAGCACGTCAACCTCGTCAAACAGCGCGGTGACACGGCGATACCAGTCCGACCGCGTCAGGCTGGCTTGCTGCACCTCCTGCCCCGTGAACCCGAGCCCGCGCTCGATCTCCCATTGGGCGGCGGGCTTGAGCTTGTCGCGGGTTTCCGGATCGCGGTAGAGCGCGCCCAAACCAGCAGCAACGGCAAAAGACCGCAACGTGGTCCAGCTGTCCCACATCGCGTCCGCGTCAAAGGGGGCTGGCACAGCGGTCACCTGATGCCCCAGAGCGGCCAGTTGATCCAGGGCCGCTTTGCTCACGTCCTCGATCCCGTCTTCATAGGCAAAGGCCCCGCCCCAATCGCCCAGCCACCCGATGCGACGCGCGGGCGACGGGGTGTCCATCTGCGGCAAGCTCGGCGCGGGTGACAGGCCGAGGGGTTGTTTGGGGTCCTCTCCGGTCATCGTGTCCAGCAAGGCCGCCAGATCGCGGGGGCAGCGCGCCATCGGGCCTGCCATGCTCAGCTGATGCAGGAACATATCGCCCTCTGGCTCTGCCGGTACTGTGCCCCAGCTGGGGCGCATGCCGTAGACGTTGTTCCAGCCCGCGGGGTTGCGCAGGCTGCCCATCATGTCGGACCCGTCCGCGATGCTCAGCATCCCCGTTGCCAAGGCAGCCGCCGCCCCGCCCGAAGACCCGCCAGCCGAACGTGTGTGATCATAGGGGTTCCGCGTCGGGCCATAGACGGGGTTGAACGTATGGCTGCCCAACCCGAATTCAGGCGTGTTCGTCTTGCCAATGATGATCGCCCCCGCCGCGCGGATGCGGGCGACAAAGACGCTGTCCTTCTGGGCAATCGTACCGGCAAACAGCGGTGATCCCTTGGCGGTTGGCAAGCCTTCGGCATCGGATAAATCCTTGATCGCAATGGGAATACCGTGCAGCCATCCGACCCGAAGTGTGGCATCCGCCCTATCGGCTTCGGCCAGAAGCTCCGCGCGCGGGCGCAGCGCGACGATGGCGTTGACGTCGCCGTTCACGGCATCGATGCGCTCTAGCGTGGCCTCCATCAAAGCGCGCGCCGTCAGACTGCCGTTCGCCAAAGCCTCCGATTGGGCCAAGGCCCCGATGTCTAGTATGTTCATGGCCGAGCCCTCCGTTCGGGATCATAGAACGGAAGGCCGCCGCGGGATGCAAGGGGTGCCGGCAAAAGTGCTGCACGAGACAAGGCCGCCCGCGCGTCGTTGCCTGATATTTGGCCTTAGCCTTCTTGCGCCTCGGCGCGGGTCTTGCCCGACACGGCAAGCGCCAGCGCGGCCCCCATCAACCCGTCAAGGTCGCCATCCAGCACCCCTTTGGTATCCGAGGTTTCAAAGTTGGTGCGCAGGTCTTTGACCATCTGGTACGGCTGCAAGACGTAGGACCGGATCTGGTTGCCCCAACCCGCGTCGCCCTTGTTTTCATGGGCTTCGTTGATGGCCGCGTTGCGGCGGTCCAGCTCCATCTGATACAGTCTCGATTTCAGCGCCTTCATCGCGATGTCGCGGTTCTGGTGCTGCGATTTCTCGGAGCTGGTAACCACGATGCCGGTAGGATGGTGCGTGATCCGCACGGCCGAGTCGGTGGTGTTTACGTGCTGACCACCGGCCCCCGAGGACCGATAGGTGTCGATGCGGATGTCGCTGGGGTTGATGTCGATTTCAATGTTGTCGTCCACCACCGGATACACCCAGATAGAGGTAAAGGACGTGTGCCGTTTGGCGGCGCTGTCAAAGGGGCTGATCCGCACCAGACGGTGCACACCGGATTCCGACTTGAGCCAGCCATAGGCATTCGGGCCGCTGATCTTGTAAGTCGCCGATTTGATCCCCGCCTCTTCGCCGGGGCTTTCGGACTGTAGCTCGACCTTATAGCCCTTTTTCTCGGCCCACCGGACATACATGCGCGACAGGATATTGGCCCAGTCACAGCTTTCGGTGCCGCCTGCCCCTGCGTTGATTTCAAGGAAGGTGTCATTCCCGTCGGCCTCGCCGTTCAACAGCGCTTCCAGCTCTTTCTGGGCGGCTGTCTCGGCCAGCTTTTTCAACGCGGTCTCGGCCTCTGCGATGACTTCGTCGTCGCCTTCCATCTCGCCCAGTTCGATCAGTTCGATGTTATCGGCCAACTCTTGTTTGATGCCCTCGTAGGTGGCGATGGAATCGACCAGCGCCTGACGGTCGCGCATCAGTTTTTGTGCCGCATCGGGATCATCCCACAGATTGGGGTCTTCGACACGGGCATTGAATTCTTCCAGACGGTATGGCGCGGTTTCGACGTCCAGACGCTGTGCCAACAGCTCCAGCGACTTGCTGATCTTATCCGCTGTGTTTTGTGCATCTGCGCGCATGATATCCTGCCTTTAAATAGATCGCGGCCCCGAATAGCCGGGGCCGCGTTTCAAATAGACCAGCGCCGCAACATGGGCAAGCGCTGTAGAATGGGGCCGGGCCTAGTACAACCCGCCGGAGCTGATGCTGCCAAAGCTTGCCTTGGGCCCGACACGCGCCTTCTTACCGGTAGAGGTTGTGACCTCGCGCGCGCCGCCGCCGGCTTCTTCGACCAGAGGCAGATCCGCCCCCATCGCAAAGCCTCCATCAAAGGTGATCCCGAACAGCGGCTCTTCGCCGTCACGGAAGTATTCGGCCACAACGTTGGGACCTGCGGCGCTGTCAGACAGACGCGCACCGGTGAAGCGGTCGATCTTGATGAAGTGACCGCCGGTGGGCACTTCGAAGGGGCCGCCGCCGTATTTCTTGATCGCTTCGCTCATGAACCGCTGGAACACAGGGCCACACATCCCCGCCCCATAGGCACGACGCCCCAGCGAGCGCGGATTGTCGAAACCGATATAGCAGCCCGCCACGATGTTGCTTGAGAAGCCGACGAACCAGACGTCTTTGGCGTCGTTGGTGGTGCCGGTCTTGCCCGCGATTGGCACGGGCAGGTTCACCGCCCCACGCGCCGTACCGCGATCCACGACGCCCTTCATCATCGATGTCAGCTGGTAGGCCGTGATCGGGTCCATCACCCGTTCGCGGTTCGAGATGATGCGCGGCCCCACACCGGGGGCCAGCGTTTCAAGCTGGCAATCGTTACAGATGCGTTGGTCGTGTTTGTAGACAGTGCGGCCATAGCGGTCCTGCACACGGTCCACCAGCGTCGGCTGCACCCGTTCGCCACCATTGGCGAACATCGCATAGGCCGACACCATCTGGTACAGCGTGGTTTCCTGCGAGCCAAGCGCGTTGGCCAGTACCGGCGAGAGGTTGTCATAGACCCCGAACCGTTCGGCATAGTCGCCAACGGTGTTCATTCCGACCTCTTGCGCCAGACGGATGGTCATGAGGTTCCGCGACTGTTCGATACCCGTCCGCAGGGGCGTCGGCCCGTAAAACTTGTTCGACGAGTTTCGTGGCCGCCACATGCCTTGGGGTGTGTTGATCTCGATCGGGGCATCCACAACGATGGTCGCAGGGGTATAGCCGCTGTCCAATGCCGCCGCATAGACAAAGGGCTTGAAGCTCGACCCCGGCTGGCGTTTCGCCTGTGTCGCACGGTTGAACACCGACGCCTGATAGGAGAAACCGCCCTGCATCGCGATCACGCGCCCTGTGTTCACGTCCATCGCGACAAAGCCGCCCTGCACTTCCGGGATCTGACGCAGGGTCCAGCGGATGAACGACCCGTCACTATCCGCGGTCATGCGGCGCACCAGCACCACGTCGCCGACCTCAAGCAGGTCAGCGGGCACTTGGGCGCGGTTGCCGAGCTTGCCATTCTCAAGACGTTTGCGCGCCCATTGGACATCCTTGGCGGGGATGAAATGACCGTCTGCGTCCTCGTCCACGCCTTCGATCCCGATGCGGGCGGCGTCATTGGTCAGGCTCAGCACCACGGCGGGATACCACGGGTTTTCCAGATCAACGTCACGTGGCACACGGGTGTTCGACAGGGCTTCGCGCCAATCCGCCTCGGTGGTCAGCTTTTCGGGCGCGATCTTCTTGCCGGTGCCGCGGTAGATACCGATACCGCGGTCATATTCCTCAAGCTGCTGCTGCAAGGATTGTGCGGCAATGGGCTGCATCTCGTTGTCGATGGTGGCACGCACGGTCAGACCGCCGGTAAAGAATTCGCCCTCGCCGAAGTTCTCGGACAGCTGGCGGCGGATTTCATCGGTAAAGTAATCGCGCGGCGGCAGTTCGGCCTTGAAGCTTTCAAAGTCCCCGTTCTGCACCGAGCGCAAGGGCTGTGCGACCTCGGTCTCGTAGACGGCGGGGGTAATATAGCCGTTTTCCTTCATCTCGCGCAGCACGAAGTTCCGGCGTGCCAGCAACCGGTCCTTGCGGCGCACGGGATGATAATCGGACGGCGCTTTGGGCAGCGAGGCAAGGAACGCAGCCTCATGCGGGGCCAGCTCCCCCAATGTCTTGTTGAAATAGGTCTGCGACGCGGCGGCCACACCGTAGGAGTTCTGACCCAAGAAGATCTCGTTCAGATAAAGTTCAAGGATCTTTTCCTTGGGCAGCGTTTCCTCAAGCCGTGCGGCGAGGATGATTTCCTTGATCTTCCGTTCAGCCCGACGGTCGCCGGACAGAAGAAAGTTCTTCATCACCTGCTGCGTGATGGTCGATGCACCGCGTACGTCCTTGCCCCTTGTGCGCACCGCGTCTACAGCCGCCGCCCCGATGCCGCGCAGGTCATAGCCTTCGTGGGTATAAAAGTTCTTGTCCTCGGCCGAGATGAAGGCCTGTTTGATCAGCGGCGGAATCGTGTTGGCCGGCGCGAACAGGCGACGTTCCTTGGCGAATTCATCAATCAGCCGCCCCTGCCCCGAATAAATCCGGCTGATCGTCGGGGGCGTGTATTGCGCAAGGGATTCGTGGCTGGGCAGATCGCGGCCATACATCCAGAACACCGCGCCGATGGTCAGCGCGACCATACCGATGCTCATGGTGAGGGTGGTAAAAATACCCCCGAAGAAAGACAGGATCAAACGAAACACGGCTGGCAATTCCTTGCAAGGAGGGTTGGTGACCCGTCTATACGCAACCCTGCGGGAATCGTCAAAACACGATGCAGTGGCCCTGTGCGGTAACCCGCGCAACACCTAGAGGGGCGTTCGGGTGCGGTTTACTGGCGAATCAAGGGCTTGAGCGCGGCATCCGCGTCGCGCCATTTGGCGATGGAATCCGCAATCGCCGACACCATGACCGCCCGCCAGATCGGGTCTCGCAGATTGGCAAGATCACGCTTCGAGCTGAGGAACCCGATTTCGATCAGGACCGACGGGATGTCAGCCGATTTCAACACCGAAAAGCCCGCATTGCGCAGCGGGTGGCGGTTCATCGGACCGCCGGCGGCTTTCATACCTTCAACCAACGTTTTTGCGGCGGCGACCGACCGTGGCTCTGTCTCTTGGCGGGCAAGATCAAGCAACACGCTGGCGACCTCGTCATCCGATCCGGTCAGATCGGCCCCCGCGATAATATCGGCACGGTTGTGGCGTGCGGCCAGATGGTCAGTGGCAGTATCGCTGGCGTCATCCGACAGCGTATAGACCGTCGCCCCCTTTGCCCCGCCGTGTTGCAAACTGTCCGCATGGAGAGAGATAAACAGATCGCCTTCGGCCTGATGCGCAATGGCGACGCGGGTTTCAAGCGCGACAAAATGATCCGTGTCTCGGGTCATCACCACATCGACCCCATCGCGGACTAATGTGTCGCGCAGCGCTTGGGCAAAGGACAGCATCAGGTCTTTCTCCAGGATACCATCTGTCTCTGCCCCCGGATCAACGCCCCCGTGACCGGGGTCCAGCACCACGCGAAACGGCACCTCTTTCAGGTCGGCAGCCGCCTTGGGCGGTGCGGCCAGCGCCATGGTCCACGCCGGATCAACGGGCGCACCGGCGGCGGCGGCGAATTCCTCGGGGGTGGCGGATGTCAACGCGATCTCAAGCGTGGCGTGACCGGAGCCCTTGTTGACCGGCATCCCGATCTCGCGCGGGATCATCGGTTCGGCCAGATCCGCAACAAGCCGCGACCAACCCGGCTGGAACGGGCCAAAGCGCAGACCGGTAATCCGTCCGGGTTCAGGCAGCAGGTCTGCGGTGTTCACGCCGCTCCAGTCGGCCTCGCGGAAATCGACCACCAGCCGCGCAGGATCATCCAGCAAGAACACCCGAAACGGCACCCCTTGGCTGAGCCCAAGCGTCAGCGTCGTGCCCCCGAACCAACCATCCGAGATGGCGCTTTTGGCAGGGTCCACCCGCGCCAGCGCGGTCAGATCCTGCGCGGACGCTGGCAAGGACAGCGCGCAAACCGTTGCGATAATGGGAAGAATACGCATGCCTGTCACCGTTCTGCTCGGGGTGGTTGCGGCAGGTATAGCACCCCGCCGCAACCCGAGCCAGCCTTTCAGCGGGCCGCCATATAGGTCTTGAGCCGCCCCAGCCCCTCGGCAATATCCTGGGTGCTGCGCGCATAGGAAAACCGCAGCCAGTGATGCCCGCGCACCGGATCGAAATCGAGCCCCGGGGTCACGGCCACACCCGCCTTGTCCAGAATATCCCGCGCCAATGCGCGGCTGTCATCCGTCAGCTCGGACACATCGGCGTAGACATAGAAGGCCCCGTCGGGGGGCGCGAAACGGGTGAATCCCGCCTCGCGCAGGCCGGTGATCATCATCGCGCGGTTGGCGCGGTAGACATCCATATTCGCCTCAAGCTCATCGGTGCAATCCATCGCGGCAAGCGCGGCGACCTGACTGGCGTGGGGGGCGCAGATGAACATGTTTTGCGCGATCCGTTCGACCACGCGCACGTGGTCCTCTGGCACAACCATCCAGCCGACACGCCAACCGGTCATAGAGAAATACTTGGAAAACGAATTGATGACATAGACATCATCGGTGACCTCAAGCGCGGTAACGGCCTTTTTCTCGTATTCGATGCCGTGGTAAATCTCGTCCGAGATGAAGGATGCCCCCTGCGCTTGCGTCGCGTCGATCAGCGCGGACATGGCAGCGTGATCCAGCATCGTGCCCGTCGGGTTGCCCGGAGACGCCACCAACAACCCCTGCAGGTCCATGCCCGCGAATTCCGCAGGCACCGGCTGCAAGCGGTTGTCAAGCGAGGTGGGCAGATCGACGGGGGCAAGGTCCAGCGCCTTGAGGATCTGGCGGTAGCTGGGATACCCCGGTGCCCCGATGCCAACGCGGTCCCCGGTGTCAAAAAGCGAGGTAAACGTCAGGATGAACCCGCCCGAAGAGCCAGAGGTGATGACCACGCGGTTCGGGTCCAGATCGACATTGTACCACTCCCCGTACATCCGCGCGATCCGCTGGCGCAGCGCAGGCAGCCCCAATGCGACGGTATAGCCAAGCGCGCCCTGCTCCATCGCGGCGGTCAATGCGGTGCTGGCCCCTTTGGGCGCGCCCGTGCCGGGTTGGCCGACCTCCATATGGATGATGTGGCGGCCCTCCGCCTCGGCGGCGGCGGCGGCCTGCATCACATCCATCACGATAAAGGGATCGACCTGAGATCGGGTTGAAATGCGCATGGGCTTGATCCTACTGTTGAGCCCGAACCTTTCACCGCACCCCGCCGGTGCCGTCAACCCTTGTGCGCGCTGGCAAAATCGCGCACCACCCTTGCAACCGGTGCCTGCACCGCCCGCGCAACAACAAGCGAGTGACCCTGATGAAAAAGCTGATCGCCCCCGCCCTAGTGGCCCTTTCCCTGACAGCCCCCGCCCATGCGATGGACCTGACCGAACTGACCGATGCAGAACGCGCGCAATTCCGCGCCGAGGTCCGCGCCTATCTGATGGAAAACCCCGAAGTGATCATGGAAGCGGTGAACCAGCTGCAGGCCCGTCAGGCCGAAGCACAGGCGCAAGCGGATTTCACGCTGGTATCCGACAATGCGGCCGCGATCTTTGACGACGGCTATTCCTATGTCGGTGGCAATCCCGAAGGCGACATGACCATCGTAGAGTTCATGGACTACCGCTGCGGCTACTGCAAAAAAGCGTTCTCCGAGGTTGAAAAGCTGGTCAATGGCGACGGCAACATCCGCTTTATCGTGAAAGAACTGCCGATTCTGGGCGAACAATCCATGGTCGCCTCACGCTTTGCCATCGCGACCAAGATCGTTGCGGGGGACGAGGCCTATAAATCCGTACATGACGCCTTGATGAGCTTTAACGGTGACATCACCCCGACGTCGCTGGGACGCTTGGCCAGCAGCTTTGATCTGGATGCCGAGGCCATTCAGGAAAAGATGGACAGTGCCGAAGTCACCGCCGAGATCGAAAAGACCCGCGCACTGGCACAGACGCTGCAGATTTCCGGCACACCGACCTTTGTGATGCAGGACGAACTGCTGCGCGGCTATCTGCCTTACGACCAGATGAAAGCCATTCTGGAAGAAAAACGCGGCTAGAATGCGACTGGCACTAGCCTGTTGCGTGGCGGCCTTTCCGGTGGCCGCGCAGACCGACTTTGGCGCGCTGACCCATGCAGAACGGCGCGCCTTGGGGGAAGAAGTGCGGGCGTTGCTTCTGGCAGAGCCCGAGCTTGCAGCACCCGCTGTGGCCCCCCGCAACTATGCTGCCGAAGCCTATCAAGAGAAGGCGCAGGCGGATCTCGCGCTTATCGCATCCCTGACAGATCAAGTATTGGCCGGAGCGCCGATTGCGTTGTTTACCGGCGACGACTGCGCAGGCTGCGATCGCGCACTGGCGGAATTGGAAGTGATAACAGATACATATAGAACCACCTTCACGCATCACATGATGTCTGATCCTGCCAGCGCCGCCCTTGCGGCACAGCTTGGCATGACCGATCCTCCCTTCTACGTCATGGAAGACCGCATCTTGCGTGGCCATATGCCCGACATCGTGCTGCGGCGGTATCTGGCCCCGTAGCGCTTAGAGAAACCGCTGATGATAGCGCACCATGCGTTTGAAATGCGCATCAAGCGACCGCTTGAGATGCGGGGCCTCTTTCACGTTGAGGATATAATCGACCAGCAAGTCATACTGCTTGATCTGGCGCGGCAGCCGGTTTGACGGGGTCAGACGCGACTGTCGTTCCTCTTCGTCGATGACCTGCACCACCTGCTTTTCCGGCCAGTCGAACAGCGGTGCATCCGCCACCATCGCCTTGCCGTTCATCAGCGGCAATTCAGCGTCGTAATGAGCAAAGATCGCGCGCTCCAGCGGTTCGACCTCTGCCTTCGTCGCCACCGGCCAGGCCCAGACAAAGGCGATCTCCCACACGTCGATCTGACGGTTGGCAATCACATCGGACCGCGCCGATGTCAGATGCCGGCGCACCCGCGTGCGGATACCATCAACCGACTGGCCCACATAAATCGGGTTGCCGTCCAGATCGCACAGCGCATAGACGCCGATCTGATTGGTCAGCGCCGCCAGTGCCTCGCCCCGAAACGCCTGCGCCGCGTTCACGCGACGGCCCCCAGTGACTGACGCTCAAGCAGGGGCGCGAACAACACCTCGTCGAGATAGCGTACGACGGGCACGGCGACCCCATCCCCCGCCACGCGGTAGGCGTTGTTGTAGGTATCGGGCATCTTGTAGCTGTCCGGCAACCCCATCAGCCGCGCCACCTCGCGCGAGGAGACAAGCCGGGCCTTGGTCTGGTTGCCCTTGATAAACATCAGGATCTGCCGCGAGGACCCGCCCGCAGGGGTCCGCAAGCAGCCCGCGATCCCGTCGGTGCGCAGCTCTGCCCGTTGGCGCACATTCCCATCCGCATCGGGGCGCCCGCGTTTATAGATTGTGCCTACCACGGTGCGCCCCGCCTTACGCGCCACGCGCAGCCGTTCAAGGCTGGGAGGCGACATCAGCGTCAGCAGACGGTCGGTATCCGCGGCACTGAACCACGGCATGGTGGCACGCCGTTCCAGCACACCCTCAAGCGCCTGTTCGTCGGCAGGGGCATCCCCCAATTTCCACCAGACCCAGTTGGATCGGACCGGCCGTGCGGCGGAGGCGAGAAATTTTTGCAACTTTTTGCCGTGAAAGACATGGGACGGTTTTGGCACCGTCAGCCCCGAGATGTCGATATCCTCGCGCACGCACACAACGAACAGCCGCGGTCGGCTTTGCGGCAGGAAACGCCGCGCGTCGATCTCGAGCGCGCCGACCTTATAGCCAAGCCGCACAAAGGTCGCGAGTACGGTGTTCATATCCGCCCCACCATTGCGCGACACCAACCCGACGACGTTTTCAAAGGCGATAATACGCGGCGCAAAGCCTGCTTTTATGGCCGTGGCAATCTTGTCGGCCCAATGGGCAAAGACACCGCTGCGCGCGCCGCCCAAGCCCCGCCCCTTGCCCGCAAGGCTGAAATCCTGACAAGGGCTCGACGCCCAATACATATCGATCTGACGCGTCAGAAGGTCATCGGGCATGGCCGCGATATCGCCCTGATGCAATGCCGCCTGCCCCCAATTCTGGGCATAGACCTTGCATTTCATCGCGTCGATATCATTGGCCAGCACGCAATCCCAGCGGTCCTGCAATGCCGCGCGCACCATGCCACCGCCGCAGAAAAACTCGGCGTACGTCGGGGTCTTGGCGGCGTGATCAGGCATATCTATTGATATGGAATACGCAAATATCTGTCGATGGCAAATGCGCCGCTTGGGGCAAAGTCACTCGGCTGCTTGCTCTGCCGCTTGGGTCTCTGCTTCGATGACGGCGGCGCGGGCTTCGACCTGTTCGACAATGTGATCGATCATCGCGTCATTGCCCAGCTTGTGGCTTTGTTTGCCCGCAAGATAGACCATGCCCGACCCGTTGCCCCCGCCGGTAAAGCCCACATCCGTCATCAGCGCCTCACCGGGGCCATTGACGACGCAGCCGATGATGCTCAGGCTCATCGGGGTTTTGATATGCTCCAGCCGTTGTTCCAGCGCCTCGACGGTCTTGATCACGTCAAAGCCCTGACGCGCGCAGCTGGGGCAGCTGATGATATTCACACCACGGTGACGCAGACCAAGGGATTTCAGGATCTCGTAGCCGACCTTGACCTCTTCCACAGGGTCCGCAGACAGGGACACACGGATCGTGTCACCGATACCCATCCACAATAGATTGCCCAGGCCAATGGCCGATTTGATCGTGCCGGAGGTCAGCCCCCCCGCCTCGGTGATGCCAAGGTGGATCGGCGCATCCGTCGCCTCGGCCAACTGCTGGTAGGCAGCGGCGGCCATAAAGACGTCAGAAGCTTTGCAGCTGATCTTGAATTCGTGGAAATCATTGTCTTGCAGGATCTTGATGTGATCCATCCCGCTTTCGACCATCGCATCGGGGCATGGCTCGCCGTATTTCTCAAGCAGGTGACGTTCCAGCGATCCAGCATTCACGCCGATCCGGATCGAACAATTGTTGTCCCGCGCGGCCTTGATCACCTCTTTGACGCGCTTTTCATCGCCGATATTGCCCGGATTGATCCGCAGACAGGCGGCCCCCGCCTCGGCGGCTTCGATTCCGCGTTTGTAGTGGAAATGGATATCCGCCACGATCGGCACCGATACCTCGCGCACGATCTCTTTCAGTGCCTTGGAGCTTTCGACATCCGGCACCGACACACGCACGATATCGGCCCCCACATCGGCGGCGGCCTAAATCTGCGCAATGGTCGCTTTGACATCCGTCGTCAGCGTATTCGTCATCGTCTGCACTGTGATCGGCGCATCGCCCCCGACCGGCACATTCCCCACCATGATCTGACGGGACTTCCGGCGGTAAATGTTGCGCCACGGGCGAATGTGATTGAGGGACATGCAAAGCTACCTTTGGCAATGAAACAGTCGAAGGGTCTGTCAAGTTCGGTTCGCCCTACACCTATTCAGCCCGTCGCGTTGTTGCAATGGTATCCGGCTTATTCCGTCGGCGAAGTCGCCGCATTCTTCAGCTCGGCCACCATTGTCGCGAGCGCGGAATTCTCTTCCAGTACGGCTGGCTCGTAAAGCTCCGCCAGCGCCTGACGGTGCAGCGGCAGGTTGGACGTCACAGCCCCACGATCGCCAACAGGCCCAAAGTACTGCCCGTCCATCGCGAAATACAGCGCGCCGGATTCGCCGGTGCGCAGCGTCGGGGGCTCTTCGGTGGCGGGGATATCCCAGCTGTCGCCCTTGTTCATGATGCCTTCAAAGATAACCTTGCCATCTGCGGCGCGTACACGCACCCAGGATGGATAGGCTGCAACCATACGCAGCTGCGGCGCGGGCCCTTCGACCACCTGCGGCACGGCACCCGGCAACACATCGGGCGTATCCCGTTGGACCACGGTGTTTTCAGCGGTGCGCAGCGCATCCCCGACGGAAGGCGAAGGCGAGGTCGAGGCAAAGCTGCCGATACTGCGCGGATCAATCGAGGAAATCGGCGCATCCCGCGCGACCAGAACAGGCACATCCAGTGCGGCAGGACGATAAAGCCGGTCCAGCGCGTCCGAACGTGGCACAGCCATCGCGGTCGGCGCATCGGGGTCTTCTGTCGTTTCGGGAGCGGAGGCAAGCGCGCCTTGCAGCGGATCAAGATCAGACAGCACAACAGGGGTTTCATCCACCGGAGAGACCTGCACGCGCTGCACTTCTTTCAGAACGCTCCACCCGCCATAGCCGATCCCGCCGATCAAAGCGACGAGCACCAGCAGCGAGCCCAAAGCACCGGGCTCTATGCGCGCCAGAAGGGAATCACCGACGGGGGTAAAGGGCGTCGCAGGGCGGGCGAAAATATCGCTCTCGCCATTGCGGGTCATACGCTCTTCGCGGGTCGGCTTTTTAACAACCGACGCTTTAGAGGACATGCCATGCGCCACGGCAAAACCCGATTCAGCGCAGAAGGCCGCGAACGCCTTGTCTGGATCCATGTTCAGATAGCGCGCATAAGACCGCACGTAACCGGCAATAAATCCAGGTGTATCAAAGGCTTCCGGGTCGGCGTTTTCGATCGCGGCAATGTAGGAGGCCTTGATGCGAAGCTCGCGTTGGACATCCAGCAGTGATTTACCAAGCGTCGCGCGTTCACCGCGCATCAGGTCACCAAGGCGCAGGTCGAACGCGTCGAAACCTTTGGCTTCAACTTGCTCGTTATCTGCCGACTTGGAAGACCACCGCCCAATCATAAAAATGTCCCGTAGCTATGCCCGCTGCCCTTAATCGAAACAACATGTTGATTCGAGATTAAGCTTTTCTTTCGATATCGGTAGCATAAATCAACGGACTATACGAAATATTCGGGGTCACCCCGCCATTTCGGCACGATTCAGCGCACAATGGGACCACAAAGCGTCCATCGCGTGGACCAGCCCTTCGATTTCCAGCGGGCCATGTACGGGCGACGGGGTAAAGCGCAAACGCTCTGTCCCGCGGGGCACGGTGGGGAAGTTGATCGGCTGCACATAGATGCCGTGATCCTCTAGCAGGCGATCCGACAGAATCTTGGTGTGTACGGGGTTTCCGACAATCACAGGGACGATATGGCTGCCGTGATCAATGATCGGCAGACCCAATCCCTTGAGCCGCAGTTTCAGCACTTTGGCCTGCTGCTGGTGCTTCTCGCGCAGTTCGGGCGCGGTCTTGAGGTAGGCGACCGAAGCCGCAGCACCGGCGGCAACCGCTGGCGGCAGGGACGTGGTAAAGATGAACCCCGGCGCGTAAGACCGGATGGCGTCGCACATCTTGGCCGAGGCCGCGATATAGCCACCCATCACGCCGTAGGCCTTGGCCAGCGTTCCGTTGATGATATCCAGCCGGTGCATCAGGCGATCACGCTCGGCGACCCCTGCCCCACGCGGGCCGTACATCCCCACGGCGTGGACCTCGTCGATATAGGTCAGCGCGCCGAATTCATCGGCAATGTCGCAAATCGCCTCGATCGGGCCGAAATCGCCATCCATCGAGTAAATCGATTCAAAGGCGATCAGCTTGGGTGCGGCGGGATCATCGGCGGCCATAAGCGCGCGCAGGTGCTCCACATCGTTATGGCGGAAGATACGCTTGGCCCCGCCATTGCGGCGGACCCCTTCGATCATCGACGCATGGTTCAGCTCGTCGGAATAGATGATCAGACCGGGAAACAGCTTGGGCAGCGTGCTGAGCGTCGCGTCATTGGCGATATACGCGCTGGTGAACAGCAAGGCGGCTTCTTTGCCGTGCAGGTCCGACAGCTCTTCCTCAAGACGTTTGTGGTAAATCGTGGTGCCCGAGATATTACGCGTCCCGCCCGACCCTGCACCCGTCGCATCAAGTGCTTCGTGCATCGCGGCCAGAACGACAGGGTTTTGCCCCATCCCGAGGTAATCATTCCCGCACCAGACGGTGATATTCTTCTCTTGCCCATCGGGTTGGGTCCAGACAGCGTGGGGGAATTGACCATTGCGGCGTTCAATGTCGATGAAGGTGCGGTAGCGACCTTCCTCGTGCAGCCGGTCAATCGCCTGATCAAGCTGTTTGGTATAGTCCATTGCGCCTTGCTCCTTCGTCGGTGGCGGGACCAGCAAAGGCAACCGGATCATTCGCCATATTCGTGCTTTAGAATGAATATAGTTTAGAGCCATTCAATTCAATGCCTTAATAGGAACCGATTGTCGCAGGTGCCGCCCCGGGGCGCGTCGCATCGCAGTCGGATGTCGCGCATCGGAAACCTGCACGCTGTCCCGCTTGGGTCAAAGGCATGTTTTTCAAGCGATTCTCACGCTGTATGGCGCGCAAGCTGCGGCCACCTCGGGCGGACCACTGGACACGGCCAAGCGCGCTGATACGGTCGCGGCAATCTTCACCCTGACAGAAAGGTTTACCCCCATGTCCCTACCCGACGTATTGGCACGGATCGATCATGATCTGGATGCGGCCACCGACCGGCTGCTCGATCTGCTGCGCATCCCCTCCATCTCGACTGACCCCGCGTTCAAGGAAGACTGCGACCGCGCCGCCGATTGGCTGGTCGAAGATCTGAACAGCATCGGCATCAAGACCACCAAACGCCCCACCCCCGGTCACCCGATGGTGGTGGGCCATGTGGACGGCCCCGCCGACAAGCCGCATATCCTGTTCTACGGTCACTATGACGTCCAGCCTGTCGATCCGCTGAACCTGTGGCACCGCGATCCCTTTGATCCCGCGGTCGAGGACACGGCAAAAGGCCGCGTGATCCGCGGACGCGGTGCCGCAGATGACAAGGGCCAGCTGATGACCTTTGTCGAGGCGCTGCGCGCGTGGAAAGCGGTCAATGGCGATTTTCCCTGCCGCATGACCTTCTTCTTTGAGGGCGAGGAAGAATCAGGCTCCCCGTCGCTGGTGCCCTTTATGGAAGAGAATGCCGACGAGCTACGCGCCGACTATGCGATGATCTGCGATACGGGCATGTTCCAGTCCAAGGTGCCGTCGATCGTGACGATGCTGCGTGGCTTGATGGGCGAAGAGGTCACCATCACCGGCCCTGATCTTGACCTGCACTCTGGCATGTATGGCGGCGTGTCGATGAACCCCGCGCGCGTCCTGTCCAAGGTCATCGCCTCCCTGCACGACGACACGGGCCGCATCACGGTGCCCGGTTTCTATGACGGGGTGCCAGAACTGCCCGACGATATTCAGGCGCAGTGGCAGGGGCTTGCCTTTGATCACGACAGTTTCCTTGGCGATGTGGGCCTGTCGAAACCCGCCGGCGAACAGGACCGCATGCCGATCGAGATGATCTGGTCGCGCCCCACTTGCGAGGTCAACGGCATGTGGAGCGGATACACAGGTGCCGGCTTCAAGACCGTGCTGCCCTCGCAGGCCCACGCCAAGATCAGCTTCCGTCTGGTGGGCACCCAGGACCCGCACGTCATCCGCGAAAGCTTTCGCAAGATGGTGACAGACATGATGCCCGAGGACTGCGAAGCGACGTTCCACGCCCACGGGTCGAGCCAAGGATCGGTCTTTGAGACCACTGCGCCCGCATTCGAAGATGCACGCAAAGCGCTGACCGATGAATGGAATGTTCCCGCTGCCTATGTCGGCTGTGGCGGATCGATTCCCATTGCGGGGCATTTCCAGAAAATTCTGGATACCACGCCGGTGCTGATCGGATTCGGCAAAGACGACGACGCCATCCACTCCCCGAACGAAAAATACGACCTCGAAAGCTTCCACAAGGGTATCCGAAGCTGGGCACGTATTCTGGATGCGATGACGTAAGCAAACGGGCGGGCCTAACGGCCCGCTTTTCCCTTTTTAGGACGAGGTAAATCAGAAATCTAAAAAGGGAGAAGTGGCGCGGTTGACGGGGCTCGAACCCGCGACCCCCGGCGTGACAGGCCGGTACTCTAACCAGCTGAGCTACAACCGCGCAGTAAGGGCGGAATAAGATAACCAGCGCAGAGCGTCAAGCGATTAACCGCAGAAAACTACAAAGAATTTTGGAAATTTTCATCGCCGCATTTTGCGCATGAATCAGCACCCGAAATCCTCTGCCCTAGGCGGAAATCAGGGGGCTGAACGCACAAGCAAACCACGCCCCGAAGGGCGTGTGCTTGTTATCAAAATATCTGATAAAATGCAGCGGTGGCGCGGTTGACGGGGCTCGAACCCGCGACCCCCGGCGTGACAGGCCGGTACTCTAACCAACTGAGCTACAACCGCCCACTGCGTACTTCGTCGTTGCCGTCGAAGCGTTTGGTGGTGATAGGGTTTGCTCGCGATGGCGTCAAGCGGGGTTTTGCATGGATCGGCAGGAAAATTGAAATTTTCTTTGATCCGCCGTCAGAGGCCCTGCCCGACCTACCTTGCGCCCAAGAAAAAACCCGCGCTTTGGGGCGCGGGCTTGGCTTACTTGTCGGAGTATGTGCCCCAGACGTGATCACTGGGCGCTGGCGGCATATCCTTGGTCTGATGCAGCCGGTGCAAATTCACCTTGGCGATGAAATTGCCGGTGATAGGGGCTGTGACGAACAAGAACGCCATTACCAGAATCTCGTGCAGGGACCCGGTGCCGGACGCGAAGGAATAGATCATCGCCGCCATCAGCAGCGATCCCACGCCCAGTGTCGATGCTTTGGTCGGCGCGTGCAGACGGGACATGCAGTTGTCCAGCTTGATCAGGCCGATGGAACCGACAAGGGTAAAGAACCCGCCCACGATCAGCAGGGCCGAGATGATGATTTCGGGGATTAGGGGTAGATCACTCAATGATATCACCTCGCAGTACAAAGCGCGCGATGGCCACGGTCGACACAAAGCCAAGCATGGCAAAGATCATCGCACTTTCAAAATAGATGTCGGTGCCCAAACGCATCCCCAGCAGGATGATCAGGGCAATCGCGTTCACGACCATCGTATCCAGCGACAGGATACGGTCGCCGGTATTGGGGCCTTTCAACAACCGCAGCATCGCCAGAAGCTGCGAGACCGCGACAGCGACAAAGGCGATATTCAATGCAATCAGAATCATTCGAAAATCTCCTTCAGGCGACGCTCGTAGCGCTGTTTGATATCGTCACGCACCGCGTCAGGGTTTTCAGCATCCAGCGCATGGACCAGCAAAGCTTTCCCGTCTTCAGACACATCCGCCGACACCGTACCGGGCGTCAGGGTGATTGTCCCCGCCAGCATGGTGATCGCCTCGGGGGTGCGCAGTTCTAGCGGGATCACGACCCAGGCGGGGCGCATGTTCTTGTTGGACTTGAACAGGACGATCATCGCAACCACGACGTTGGCGACCAGAATATCCCACATGACCATGATCAGATAGCCCAGAAGCTTGACCGGTTTCGCGACCGGCGGGCGGTCAGGCCAATAGGCCGCGGTGGCAATCGGGATCAGCAGCCCCAGAATGACACCAAAGACAACGGTGCCAAGCTTGATTTCATTGACCAGCAGACACCAGGCAATCGCGAGGATCGCTGTCAGCATCGGGTGCGGAAGCAGTCGGGACAACATATCAGTGATCCTTTTCTGGTGCGGCGGCATCCTCTGCGCCGTGGTCCTCTGTCGCATCGGCTGATCCCTCGGCATCGCCGTGGTCATCCTCTGCGTGATGGTCCGTGATCTCTTTACCCGGCGTGGTCAGGACCACCGCAAGATAGCGTTCAGGGTTAAACAGCTGGGCAGCCGTCGCATTCAGCACGCGGGTCATGGGCCCCGCCGCAACGGTCAGCGCGACAAGCAGGGCCAGCAGCCCGCCAATGGCCACCATCGGCAAGACGCCCTGCCCCTCGGCAACAACCGGCGCCTCATCACCCTCGGCAGGCTCTGGGGCGGACTGGTGCGCTTTCCAGAAAATCTGGCTCCCCGCGCGGGAGAAACCGACCACCGCGATCAGCGACCCGACAAGGATCACACCCCAGACCCACCACATCAGGTCAGCGCTGCGTGCCGCGTCAAGGATCAGCAATTTGCCCAGAAAGCCCGAGAGCGGCGGCAGACCGGTCATGGCAATCGCCGCGACAAAGAACATACCCGCGACAAGCGCCCCACCCGCCAGCGGCGGCGCATCGACAAAGGACACCTCGGCCGCGCCGCGACGGCTGCGGATCACGTCGATCAGCAAGAACAGCGCTGCGGCGGCAAAGGTGGAATGGATCGCATAATAAAGGGCGGCGGAAATCCCGGCGGGGGTAAAGACCGACACGGCAGCCAGCAGCATGCCCATAGACCCGATCACCGAGAACGCGACCATGCGGTCGGCCCTTTTGGCCCCCAACACGCCCGCCATACCAAGGGCGACGGTCAGCAGCGCGGCGGGCATCAGCCAGACATCAAACAGCCCCTGCGTGATCTCAAGATCGGGGGGGAAAACCAGCGTGTAGAAACGGATGATACAATAGGCCCCGACCTTGGTCATGATCGCGAACAGCGCCGCCACGGGGGCCGGTGCCTCGCTATAGCTGGCGGGCAGCCAGAAATGCAGCGGCAGGATCGCGGCCTTGACCGCAAAGACCAGCAGCAACAGCACGGCAGCAACGCGGATACCCGCACCATCACCCGCATCAAGCGTCGCCACACGCATCGCCAGATCGGCCATGTTCAGCGTGCCTGTCTCGGCATAGATCGTGCCAAGGGCAAAGAGGAACAGGGTCGAGCCCAGCAGGTTATACAGCACATATTGCGTCCCCGCGCGCAGACGCCGTTGCCCGCCCGCGTGGATCATCAACCCGTAAGAGGCGATCAACAACACTTCGAAGAAAACGAACAGGTTGAAGGCGTCACCGGTCAGGAAGGCCCCGAGAATGCCCATAAGTTGGAATTGGAACAGCGGATGGAAATGCCGCCCACGGTTATCCCAGCCCGACCCGATCGCATAAAGCAGCACCGGCAGCGCCAGCACACAGGTCAGCAGGACCATCAGCGTCGACAGACGATCCGCGACCAGTACGATACCGAAAGGTGCCGCCCAGTTGCCAAGCTGGTACAAGCTGACCGTCCCGTCAGAGGCCTGCCAGAACAGCCCAAGCGCCAGTGCCAGCAACCCCAGCGTGCCCGTAAGGGACAGCACCCGTTGGATCAGCAGGTGATAACGCGCGGCCAGCACCATGAACGCCGCCAGCATGGCTGGCAGAACGATCGGAAGAATAAGCCAATGGGTCATGCCGGGCCTCCTCCGCGTGGGGAGGGTTCTGCGGTATCGGCTCCGGCCAGCGTGTCGGGTTCGTTGACCAGATCATCGCCCGCGCTGAGGTAGGACCCGACCGCGATCATCACGACCACGGCTGTCATCCCAAAGGAGATCACGATCGCCGTCAGCACCAGTGCTTGGGGCAGCGGATCGGTATAGACCTCGACCCCGTCGCGCAGGATCGGCGGGGCGTTCAACGCCAGCCGCCCCGAGGCGAACAGGAATACATTGACCGCATAGCTGATCAGCGATGTGCCGATGATCACGGGAAAGGTACGCAGACGCAGGATCAGATAGATCCCGGCAGCGGTGAGAACGCCAATGGCGGACGCGACTAAAAGCTCCATATCAGGTCTCCGTCTCGGTTTTCGGTTCATCCCGTGACGGGTCGATATCCATAGCATGTTCGCTTTCCTCGATGCCGGCGCGACGGCCCAAGCGCGAGAAACTTTCAAGCGACAGCATCACCGCGCCGACAACGGCGAGGAAGACCCCAAGGTCAAAGCCCATAGCGGTGGCGAGCTCGAATTTCTCCATCGGGGGGATGCGGAAGTAGCCAAAGGCAGAGGACAGGAACGGCGCACCGGCAAACCACGCACCGATACCGGTCAGACCAGCGCAAAGCACCCCTGCCCCGATGATCCCGTGGTAATGATAGCGCTGGCGCTTGTCCGCCCAGGCAAAGCCGCTGGCCATATATTGCATTACGACCGCGATCGCGACCACCAGACCGGCGACAAAACCACCGCCCGGTTCGTTGTGACCGCGCAGGAAGATATAGACACCGACCAGCAGAACGACAGGCATCAACACGCGTGTCAGCACCACCATCATCAGCGGATGGGCATCGCCCGCGCGCTCTTCCTCATAGCCACGGTTCAGCAGACGCGCGCGCACAGGGCCGGACATCAGCGCCTCTGTCAGGGCATAGATGACCAGCGCGGCGATCCCAAGAACGATGATCTCGCCAAAGGTGTCGAAGCCACGGAAATCCACGAGGATCACGTTGACCACATTGGTGCCGCCGCCGCCTTTGTAGGAATTGGCAAGGTGGTAGTCAGCGATAGAGGCAATCGGGAAATCCGACATCAGGATCGAATAGATCAGGCCTGCTGCCGCCAGCCCTGCCACAACCGATACCACGATATCGCGGCTGCGGTGCAGAATGGTGCTTTCCTTAGGGGTGCTGTTGGGCATGAAGTTGAGCGCCAGCAACAACAGGACAATCGTCACCACCTCGACCGAGATCTGCGTGAGCGCCAGATCGGGGGCCGAGAAATAGTTGAACCCGACCGATACCATCAAGCCGATGATCCCCATCAGGATCAGGACCGCCAGACGGTTGCGGTGCACCGTCACAAGGAATCCCGTCGCAATCATCAGCATCAGCCAACCGGCAAAGCCGACGGGCGTGATGGGCAGCATCTCGCGCGCGGGGGCGCCATCGGTGCCGGTAAACCACGCATGCGCCCCGATGGCGACGACGGCGGTCACGAAGACGGCGGCGTAGCGGGTAAAGGACCCGTTATGCAGACGCTCCGATACCAGACCGGCAAGACCCACGGCCGCGGCGATGATACGGTCAAAGATGTCCTTGGCCTCGGGGCGGCGTGTGGCGGCCCAAAGACGCGCCAGCGGGCCGAAGGCGGCGAGCAGCAACAAACCACCCACCACAGCAATCGCCGACATGCCGAGCGCGGGCACGAAGCCGTGCCACAGCTTGATATGCGCGCTTGGCATCTCGGCGGCAGAGCCGATGACCGCTTGGGTCACGGTGCGCACAAAGGGTTCCGCCAGGAACGGTGCCACACCGATGACGATCACGGGGATGATCAGCAAAGCCGGGGAAATCCACAGGCCAAACTCGGGGTCGTGGGGTTTGGCGGGGTAATCGTTCCGCTCTTTGCCCAGGAAGGTATGCGCAATAAACCGGAAGCTATACGCGGCCGAGAAAAGCGCGCCGAGCGTTGCCACTGCCGCCACCAGATAGGGCGAGCCGAACAGCGTGGTGTGCAGCGCCTCTTCCAGCATCATCTCTTTGGACAGGAACCCGTTGAGCAGTGGAATACCCGCCATCGACAATGCGGCCAACGTGGCAATCGCGAAGGTGATCGGCATCAGACGGCGCAAGCCCCCCAGTCGGGTCATATCGCGTGTGTGCACCGCGTGATCCACGATGCCAGCGCTCATGAACAAGGCGGCCTTAAAGCTCGCATGGTTCAGAATGTGGAACACCGCCGCCATCGCCCCAAAGGAGGTGCCCGTGCCCAGCAGGAAGGTGATCAGCCCCAGATGCGACACGGTCGAAAACGCCAGCAGCGCCTTGAGGTCGTTTTTGAAAATCGCGATCAGCGCGCCAAGCACCATCGTGATCAACCCGGCAGAGCAGACCAGCACGATCCAGATTTCGGTGCCCGACAGCACCGGCCACATGCGCGCCATCAGGAACAGCCCCGCCTTCACCATCGTGGCAGAGTGCAGATAGGCCGACACCGGCGTCGGGGCCGCCATCGCGTGCGGCAACCAGAAGTGGAAAGGGAACTGCGCGGATTTGGTGAAACAGCCCAGCAGGATTAGGATCAGCGCAGGCAGATACAACGGCGACGCTTGGATCAGCTCGCGGTTCTCAAGGATCACGGTCAGGTCATAGCTGCCCACGATCTGCCCCAGCAGCAGCATGCCACCGATCATCGCCAGACCGCCCATACCCGTCACGGTCAACGCCATCCGCGCACCTTGACGTCCTTCGGGCAGATGCTTCCAGAACCCGATCAGCAGGAAGGACGACAGCGACGTCAGCTCCCAGAAAATGAGCAACATCAGTATGTTATCCGACAGAACAATCCCGACCATCGCACCTTGGAACAGCAGCAGATAGGTAAAGAACGCGCCCATATTGTCGTCACGCGACAGATAGAACCGCGCATAAAGGATGATCAGCATCCCGATGCCAAGGATCAGACCCGCGAACATCAACCCTAGCGGGTCGAGGAACAGGTTCACGTTCAACCCCAGCTGCGGCAGCCACGAGAGGCTGGCGGTCACGACCTCGCCTGCAAGAACGGCCGGTGCATGTGTCGCAAGGCCGATCGCGGCGCAGGCCGTCACCAGAAAAGTCACCAAAAAGCAGCTTTGACGGCCTGCCTGATACATCAGGCCGGGCAGCAAGGCGCCAAGAAACGGGAGGGCTATAATCAGGAACAAAGACATGGCCGCAACTATGTCATGAGCCACGCCAAAACGACCAGCCCTCTTTTCGCAAATTGCGATGGAAAAATACGGATTTATGAGGGCTTCTTGTCGCAGCAATTGAACTTTGCCGCGGCGCGATGATCCAATTTAGGTCCATTTCACGAATATGTAAGAGAGCAACCGCATCCACCGCACAAAAAAATGCGGCAGTCGTCTAACTGCCGCATCACATTTGATAATTCCGCGCGCCTTGGGGCGGTGCGGGGTCTACAGATTCTCTTGGTCTTCGGGTAGCGCCCCTTTGAAACCGGTGGCGACCACGAATTTCTCGGAACTGTCGGACCGGCTGGCGGGGGGCTTGATATTGGCGACCTTGGTAAACCGACGTTTGAGGAGCTGTTGCAAGTCGCCCTCCGCCCCGCCGGCCAGCACTTTCGCGACAAACGTGCCGCCATCCTCAAGCACGTCAAAAGCAAAATAGGCCGCAGCTTCGCACAGCGCGATGATCCGGTTGTGGTCGGTCTGCTTGTGGCCCGAGCTGGACGCAGCCATGTCGGACATCACGACATCGGCCTTGCCCCCCAGCCAGCCTTTGACGATCTCGTCCGCGTCGTCTTCCATGAAATCAAGCTGGTGCAATTCGCAGCCTGCAATCGGCTCCATCTCTTGCAGGTCGATCCCCAGAATGGTGCCGACGTTCTTGCCCTTTTTCTCGCCCAGAACATTGCAACGTTTGACCGCGACCTGACACCAGCCACCGGGGGCCGCGCCAAGGTCGACCACCCGCGCACCGGGCACCAGAAAGCGGTATTTGTCGTCGAGCTCCATGATCTTGTAAGCCGCGCGCCCGCGATACCCTTCGGCATTGGCGCGTTTGACATAAGGATCGTTCAACTGGCGCTGCAACCAACGGGTCGAGCTTAGCTTGCGCCCGCGGGCCGACTTAACCTTGACCTTGAGGTCACGCTGGCCGCGCCCTGATGTATTCTTGCCAGTGGGGGTCTTCCCGCCCGACGCACCGCCCGTGGGCGTCTTGCCTGTCGGAGTTTTCGCCATCAGCCTAATCCTTCTTCCAAAACGCCATCCGCGCTCATCTGGGCATATAGCAGCCCCTCGCGCAGACCACGGTCTGCAACACTTAATCTATCCGTCGGCCAGCACCGCATCAACGCCTGCAAGATCGCGGCCCCTGACATGATCAACGCCTGACGGTCCAGCCCGATACGCGGATCGGCACGCCGGCCCCCCGGCCCCATCGCAAGATAGGAATGGATCACCTTGTCGATCTGCGCCGAGGTCATGCGAAGCCCGTCCACCTTTGTTCGGTCGTAGCGCTTTAGCCCCAAATGGCTGGCAGCAACAGTGGTGACCGTGCCCGAGGTGCCGACAATCTGGAAATGGTCCTGCGACTGGATCGACTGATAGGGGGTGAAGTCGGTCAGGTTCTCCTCGAAGAACCAGCTCATCAAGGCAAAGCGTGCGGCGTCGTCTTCCACGTCAGAGAATTGATCGCGCAGGGTTGCCACGCCCAAAGGCACGCTGATCCAGTCGACCACACGCGCGGCAGGCACGTCTGTTTTCGCCTGATGGAAACCCCCATGCAGCCGCATGATGGATTGCGCACGATCCGCCTTTGGCACCTTAGAGATGTCGATCCAGACCAATTCGGTCGAACCGCCGCCGATATCCACCACCAGCAGGTTGTGGGTCTTGCGGTTCACCAGCGGCGCGCAGGAAATCACGGCAAGCTGCGCTTCTTCCTCGGGCTTGATGATATCAAGCTTTAGCCCCGTCTCGCGCTGGATACGCTGCATGAATTCCGCACCGTTGGCGGCACGGCGGCACGCCTCGGTCGCGACAAGCCGCATCCGCCGCACCTTGTTACGGCGCAGCTTTTGCTGGCAAATGCGCAATGCCTGAATGGTACGCGTCATCGATCCGCGCGACAATCGCCCGGTTTTCTCAAGCCCTGCCCCAAGCTGGACAGACTTCGAGAAGCTATCGACGACATGGAAACCGCTGCCTTTTGGCTGTGCGATCAGCATGCGACAACTATTTGTGCCCAGATCAAGGGCCGCATAAAGTTCGGTCGATCTGGGCGGAACTGGCGCGGGGCTCAGAGCCGGCGGTACATCGAGCGCGCCCGCACCTTTGGGACGCTGTGGCGCCATGATTGCGCCTTTCATATTGAGTTACCCCCAAGGTAATGTTTCTGCGGGCAAGGGGCAAGCGGGAAACCAGAGATCCGGCAGCGTAAGCTTATAGTCGCCCTCACAACCATCTTGAGAATTATGACGCCCCGCCCCCCTCGCCTGTCGCGGTTGCGCGCTGTAGTGTGACCACGTCGCAGACGCCGTTCTGAATGTCGAAAAACGGCGACGGGGACAGATCAACAGCCGCTAAGAAAAACAAGCACAGCAGAGGAATCAATCATGCCCGAAGTTACCATCGTCTATTGGCGTGATATTCCTGCGCAGGTCATCGTCGGCAAAGGCCGTCGCGGGTCCAAGCGTCCGCTGCCCGAACGGTTCGAACAGGCCATCGACCGTGCCGCGATGAAAATCGGCGCGGATGACAGCGATGCCTATCTGGCCGAATGGCGCAAGGCCGATCCCTATACGGTCGACGGCGAACCCGACGCCGTGGCCGATGCAGAGGTCGCGCGCATCGACGCAGAGTTCGACCGTGACCGCATCAAGACGCTGATTGCCAATGACGGCTGGGCCTGACCGCCTGTTGCCGGTGCAAAAGTTGATCCCTTCATGAAAGAAATGCTCATGTCCCTTTTGAACTTCCGGCGCAAAGAAGCCCCCGTGTCCGATCTGCCTACCCCCGAGGTCGCGGGTTTTTTGCGCGACTACTCGATCGAGGTGATGCCCCGCACGGCAGAAAAAGTCGAAGACTTCCGCGATCTGCTGCCCGAGGGGACACGGGTCTATATCGCGCATATCGACGGCACCCCGATCGAAGACATGGTCGCCACCGCGGCGCGGCTCAATGCGGACGGCTACAAGGTCATGCCGCACTTTCCCGCCCGCATCATCAAGGATCGTGCCACGCTGGAAAACTGGATCGCCATGTATCAGGGCGAGGCTGACGTACGCCAAGCCTTGCTGCTGGCCGGTGGCGTCACGACGCCCCACGGCGATTTCAGCGACTCCATGCAGTTGATGGACACCGGATTGTTCGACAAACACGGGTTTGAACGGCTGCACATCGCGGGCCACCCCGAAGGCAACCGCGACATCGACACCGATGGATCACGTCTGCGGGTGGATGATGCGCTGCGCTGGAAGCAGGGTTTCTCCGAACGGACGGACGCGAAGATGGCCATCGCCACACAATTCGCTTTCGAGGCGCAGCCGATCATCGAATGGGCCGATAGCCTGAAACACGCGGGCATCGACCTGCCGATCCACATCGGCATTGCAGGCCCCGCCAAGCTGCAAACCCTGATCAAATTCGCCATCGCCTGCGGGGTCGGCCCTTCGCTGAAGGTGCTGCAAAAGCGCGCGATGGATGTCACCAAACTGCTGTTGCCCTACGAGCCGACAGATGTGATCACCGAACTGGCCGCCCACAAAGCCGCCAACCCAGATTTCAACATTACCCATGTGCATTTCTTCCCGCTGGGTGGGATCAAGACGAATGCCAACTGGGCCATTGAAAATGGCGGACCCGCTGCTCAACCAGCCAACTCCGTCTAAGGAAAGACTGAACACCATGACCAGAACTGTCGTCGAATCCAAAACAAAAACAGCGATCATCGGCTTTGACGAGCCCTTCTGCGTGATCGGGGAGCGGATCAACCCCACCGGCCGCAAGATCCTCGCCGAAGAGCTGGAGCGTGGCGATTTCAGCCGCGTCGAGGCCGACGCCATTGCACAAGCCGCGGCGGGCGCGAATATTCTGGACGTGAACTCGGGTGCCGTTTTCTCGAACAAGATGGCCGAAGACCCCCGCTATGCGGATAATAACTTTGTCGAACCGATGCTGATGCCCGAACTGATCCGCGTCGTGCAAAACGTCGTCGACATCCCGCTGTGCATCGACAGCTCGGTCCCCGGTGCGCTGGAAGCCGGTCTTGAGGCCTGCGAGGGCCGCCCGCTGCTGAACTCGGTCACCGGCGAGGAAGAACGGCTGGAGCTCGTGCTACCACTGGTCAAGAAATACAACGTGCCTGTGGTTGCGATCTCGAACGACGACACGGGTATTTCCGAAGATCCCGACGTGCGTTTCGACGTTGCCAAGAAGATCGTAGAGCGCGCGGCCGACTTCGGTATTCCAGCCCATGATATCGTGGTCGACCCGCTGGTCATGCCCATCGGCGCAATGGCGACCGCGGGGCATCAGGTCTTTACCCTTGTGCGCCGTCTGCGCGAGGAACTGGGCGTGAACACGACCTGCGGTGCCTCCAACATCAGTTTTGGCCTGCCCAACCGTCACGGCATCAACAATGCTTTCCTGCCGATGGCAATGGGCGCTGGCATGACCTCCGCGATCATGAACCCGATCACCCTGCCCGTGAACCAGACCAAGATTGCCGAGAAGAAGGCCGAACTGGTGACGGCTGGCATCATCCTGCCGGACGAGATCGACGACGAAACCTTTGTGACGCTCTTCGGGATGGGATCCACCAAGCCCACCCCCGGCAAAGAGATGGAGGCGATCCGCGCCGCCAACTTCCTGTTCGACCGCGACCCTCACGGCACCGAATGGATCAAGTTCAACAAGGTCGCGCCCAAGGCCGGTCAAGAGGGGCGTGGGCGCGCTGGCCGCAAGGGTGGCCGCCGCCGGTAATGGGGATTCTCCCTACCGCCAAGGTCAAAATCCCCGCAAACCACGGTTTTGCGGGGATTTCTTTTGCGTTCAGGCCAGTGTTTAACCCGTCCAGCGCTTGACCCCACATCCCACACACGCATGATCACGGCACAAAGCTATACTATGCCTTGTATTGTCTTTGACACAGAACGACGGCCCCGAACGCACAGGCCTGCTGTCTAACTTCTGTCAAAGTTTCAACACATCCGTATGCCTAGATTGCTTTGCAAAGACGCAGTCCGTGGGTGAATTGATGACAACGTGCTTTGAAGGTGTAGCTATGCAGCCCGTGTTCTGGGCTGCCGCAAGCGTGAGCGCTGTCGCCGCGGTCGTTATGGTCTGCATGCTGAAATATCAGCACTTCCACGGCAAGCGGTTCTACGGCCTGACCTTCATCGCCATGATCTGGACCCTGATCACCGTCGGGGCCGAAGCCTCCACCCCCTCCTTTGCCTGCCAGTTTGACATGGCCATCGTCGCGTGGCTGGGCAATGCGCTGGTGCCTGTGGCGTGGTGCTTCTTTGTCTTCGCCTATGTGCATCAGGCCGAGTGGCTGTCGAAAAAGCGTGTGGTGGCCGCGCTGGTGCTGGTGCCCGTGGGCTGCTTTGTCTTTGCTGCAACCAATAGTATGCACCAGCTGGTCTATACCGCCGAGACTGCCATCCTGCCCGGTGACCGGCAGATCACCTATATCCACGGGCCGGGGTTCTTTGCGATCACGGCCGTGCTGTATACTTTCGTCGCAGCGACCTTCTATGCGCTGATCAAGGCCTTTGCCCGCGCCCGCCGCTCTGCTTGGCCGCTGCTGACAATGCTGGCGGTGGTCACGATCACACCGCTGTCAGCTAATGCGTCTTACGTTATTTTCGGCTTCACCGTCTTCGGGCTGGACCCCACGGCGTTTATGTTCACCGTCGGTATCCTGGCCTTTACCTTCATGCTGCTGACGAACAAGACGATGGATATGGCGTCGATCGGGCAGTCGATCCTGTTCAACACGACCAGCGAACCGGTGATCCTGATCGACAACAACCGCCGTGTCACGTTGATGAACTCTGCCGCGAAACGCAGCGGCTTGTGCAACCTGTCCAAAGCCGAAGCCGATGCCCTTTTGGCCAAGATCGACACCCGCAGCCCCCGCACGACGGACGCATCCCTGACCATCGAACAGCGCATCTATGACCCGCGTATTCAGGAAATCGAAAGCCCGCTGGACCCGAACGGCGCCATTCTGGGGTGGAGCATCACCCTGGTCGATATCACCGACCGTATCGTCATCACCCGCGCCCTTGAAGACGCGCTGCTGCGCGCCGACGAGGCCAACCGCGCCAAGGATGAATTTATCTCTGTCGTCAGCCACGAGCTGCGCACACCGCTTACCTCGCTCAAGGGGGGGCTGGCGCTGGCGCTTAGCGGGCGTTTGGGCGAGATCGACGCGCGCATCCGCTCCCCCCTCGAAATCGCGCAGCGCAACGGGATGCGTCTGTCCCGTCTGGTCGATAACATCCTGCTCGCGCAAAAGATCGACGTAGACGCGCTGTCGCTGGACGCGCTGCCGGTCGATCTGGGGGCGCTACTGAAAGAAAGCCTGGAAGAGAACAAGATGTTCGCCGCCGAGCAGAAGATCGACCTCGTGCTGCCGAAAGGTGATCAAACCGCGACCATCACCGGTGACGCCTTTGCCCTCCGCCAGATCATCGACAACCTCGTGTCCAACGCCATCAAATTCTCCGAACAAGGCAGCACCGTTGAAGGCAGCCTTTCCATCCGCAACGGCCATGTGCGCCTGTCGATCAAGGACAGCGGCCGTGGCATTCCCGACGGGATGGAGGGGCAGGTCTTTGGCCGCTTTGAACAGGTCAAGAACGGCGGGCAATATGCAACACAGGGGTCCGGTCTGGGGCTCCATATCTCGCAACAGCTGGCCCGGCAGATGTCGGGAAAATTGTTCTACGACAGCGTTGTAGGCGAAGGCACGACCTTCCACATGGAATTCACCACCGTCGCCGCACAGCAACCCGCCGTGATCCTGTCAGCCGCTGACAACACGGACGACACCCCTACCTCCGCAACGACAGGCGACACGCCAGAAGCCGTGCAGGCCTGAGGGCGAAGCCCCACATAAGCATATCTAATTCAACGGAAGATGGCGGACCCTAGAGGATTCGAACCTCTGGCCTCTGCCTTCGGAGGGCAGCGCTCTATCCAGCTGAGCTAAGGGTCCATCTAGGGGCGGTATAGCCAGACTACCCGCCCCCTGCAATTACAAAATCAGCCTTGGGTCACGCAAACAAATCATGCGCCAGTTCAAGCGCCTCGATCAGCGTGTCGATCTCGGCATTGGTGTTGTACATCCCGAAGGACGCGCGGCAGGTGGCGGTCTGGCCCAGATGCTGCATCAGCGGCCCGCAACAATGCTGCCCCGCACGTACCGCCACGCCCTTTTTATCCAGAATGGTAGAGATATCATGCGCATGCGCCGCCCCGTCCAGTGTAAAGCTGAAGATCGCGGCCTTATCCGGCGTGGTGCCCTGCACCTGCACCCAGTTCAGACCCGACAGACGCGACACGGCATAATCGCGCAAGGATGCCTCATGGGCGGCAATATTCTGCATCCCGATGTTCATCATGTAATCCAGCGCCACGCCCATGCCGATGGTCTGTACGATGCCGGGGGTGCCCGCCTCGAACTTCATCGGGGCATCGTTATAGGTGATGCCGTCTTTGGTGACCTCGCGGATCATATCGCCGCCGCCTAGAAACGGACGCATCTCGGCCATGCGATCGGGGTTGATATAGATCGCGCCGGACCCCGAGGGACCATAAAGCTTGTGACCCGTGATCGCGTAGAAATCGCAGCCGATATCCTGCACGTCCACAGGCATGTGTACCGCCGCCTGCGACCCGTCAACCAAGACGGGCACACCTTTGGCGTGAGCCCCTGCGGTGATCGCCTTGACGTCCACCACCGTGCCCAGAACATTCGACACCTGCGTCAAGGCAATGAGCTTGGTCTTGGGGGTGATGGCGTCGATCACGGCTTGCGGATCAAGTGCGCCAGAGGCATCCACATCGACCCATTTGATCACGACGCCTTGACGCTCGCGCAGGAAATGCCACGGCACGATATTGGCGTGATGCTCCATCACCGACAGGATGATCTCGTCCCCCGCCTGCAGGTTCGGCATGGCCCAACCGTAAGCGACCAGATTGATCCCCTCTGTCGTGCCGGAGGTAAAGACGATGTGATCCTCGTTTCCGGCATTCAGGAACCGTGCCACAGTGCCGCGCACGGATTCATACTGATCGGTTGCGAGATTAGAAAGATAGTGTAAGCCGCGGTGAACATTGGAATATTCATGGCTGTACGAGCGGCTGATCGCATCAATCACGACCTGCGGCTTTTGGGCCGAGGCCCCATTGTCGAGATAGACCAGCGGCTTGCCGTTCACCTCGCGCGACAGGATCGGAAAGTCGCTGCGGATGGTGTTTACGTCATACATCAAGAAGCACTCCTTGGGCGGCAACGCCCACGATAGAGAGAAGCAGGCTGAGCCCTAGAACAATGGCCGCCATAGAAATCAGCAAAACGCCGACAGCCTTGCCCAGTCCGGTAAAGTTAAAGGCAGCGGCGACGAAGTTGACCAATATCCAAAGCCCGATAAGGCCCGTCGCCAAAGATGCCAGCACCGACACCCCCGGAGAGATGAACATCAGCAGGAAAATCGCCACCTGCGCGATAATGCGCAGGACCTGCAAGAACACCACTAGGGCCAGCACATCGCCAAGGTCGCCTTCGCCCCCAAGCGCACGCCCGGCCCAGTAAAGCCCGTGGGTCGTGATCACCAGGACGCCCGAGAGCAGGACAAACATCGCCAGCGGGCTGGTAAAGAACGCAGGCATCGCGGGTGTCGGTTGCAGCACAAGACTAAACGAAAAGATCAACGTGTTGATCGCCGCCGCCAGCGCCAGCGCGGTCCACAGCACGTCCCGCCCGAGCTGCCACCCCATGATCTGGTTCGCGGCAGCACGCGGGTCACGCAGGCTGAGCACGACCAGCTCGGTCAGAACCGATCTTGTATCAGGAGCATTCATGAGCGTGTCCGATATGCGACCAGCAACCCGCTGGTCCAGAACCATAAAAACACGCAAAGCCAGATCAGCCCGACGATGCGCAATTCGATCCCTTTGCCGACGAACCCCGCCGTCAGCCCGTGCAACAGCACAAGCGGGCTGGACGCCAGCAAGGCCCAGAACAGCGCCAGACGCGTGCTATAGCCGCTGGGCCGGCCGCGCATCACCTTGAGAATGATCTGCGTCCCTGCCGCCAGCATGTAGAAAATCAACGGCGCGATGAACAGCCATGCCAGCAGGGTCGCCCCCAGTAGCATGTCAAGCTCGGTGCCGTTGACGTGGGCTTCGCGGGCCAGACGCGGGGTCTGGGCCACGAAAAAGATGAGACACGCGACCATCAAATAGACCAGGTTGCGATCCTCCCGCGGGCCCTGCCCCAACAACCGCCGCACAACGGCGGCAGGGTTGCGGTAGCTGGCCACGATATCGCGTGTCGCCGCCATCAGGCTGCGTGCCGCTCAAGCCACGCGGCAAGCCGTGCGGTGATCTCTTCGCGCAGGGTCTCGTCCTCGATCTCTTCCACGGCCTCGGCCAGGAAGGACAAGGTCAGCAGATCCGTCGCGACATTATGCGGCACACCGCGCGAGCGTAGATAGAACAGCGCGTCCTCGTCGATCGCCCCCGAAGTGGAGCCGTGCGAACAGGCCACGTCATCGGCGTAGATCTCAAGCTCTGGCTTGGCAAGGAACTGGCTGTCTTCGTCCAGCAGCAACGACTGGCTGATCTGGTAGCCATCGGTCTTTTGCGCGTCGGCCTTGACCAGGATCTTCCCTTGGAACACACCGGTCGCCCCGTTGCGCAGTACCTTCTTGAAAACCTGACGGCTTTCGCAGTTCACCGCGTCATGGGTGATGAACACCGTGTCGTCGTGGTGGAAATCCGCGCCATCACCGACGCAAGCCCCCGCGACATGCGCCGCAGCATCGTCACCCGTCAGCTCGATCACGCAATCGTTGCGCGTCATCACGCCATTGGCGGTCAGGGTAAAGGATTTGAACGCGGATTCAGTCCCCAAACGGGTAAAGATATGCGTCGCGGCACGTTGTTCGTGATCGCGGCCTTGGGCGCGCACGTGGTGGAAAGACGCGTTATCCGCGACTTCAACCTCAAGCACACCGTTAAAGCGCGCGGCGACGGGGCCGTTCTCCAGCAGCGTGAATTCAGCGCCGGCGTCCAGCTTGACGACGTGGTGCAGCATGACATCCGCTGTATCGGAGGTCCGGCGATAAACGATATTCACCGGCTTGGAGACTTTATCCGTCACATGGATCAACACACCATCGGCGGCAAAAGCCGTGTTCAGCGCCGCCAAGGGGCGTGCCACAGGCGTCTGGCCGTTCTTTTCCAGCGTCCCATAAAGATCACGCGCCCAATGCAGATCGGCATCCGCTTGGGCCAGCCGTTCGATGGTGATGCCTTCAAGCGCCAGATCATCCGACGCATCGGCATCGAACACACCGTCGACGAACACCAGCTTCAGCCGGTCGATCTGATCAAACAGGGCCACGTCTTCGGACGCGCGCACCGCGGCAGAGACCGCCTGCGGCTGGGTCAGCGTATCGGGGCGGGTGTATTTCCAGTATTCGTCACGACGCTCGGGCAGACCTGCCTGTTGCAGACGGGACAACGCATCCTTGCGCGCCGCATCGGACCAGCCCCCTTGGGGCAGGTCCAACGTGGCGATCAACGCCTCGGTCGGGGTTTGTTGTGTCGCTGCTTCGGCCATTACGCCACCTCGGACAGGATGTCGGCATACCCGTTGTTCTCGACTTCCAGCGCCAGCTCGGGGCCGCCGGTCTTGATGATGCGGCCATCAGCCATGATGTGCACCACATCGGGTTTGATGTGGTCCAGCAGACGCTGGTAGTGGGTGATCACAAGGAAACCACGGCCTTCGGTGCGCAGCGCGTTCACGCCATCAGCAACCAGTTTCATTGCATCGACGTCCAGACCGGAGTCCGTTTCGTCGAGGATGCACATTTTTGGCTCAAGCATCGCCATCTGCAAGATCTCGTTGCGCTTCTTCTCACCACCCGAGAAGCCCATGTTCACGGGGCGCTTCAGCATGTCAGCGTCGATCTTCAGCTCTTTGGCGCGGGCGCGCACAACCTTGAGGAATTCCGCGGCAGACATCTCTTCTTCGCCACGGGCCTTGCGCTGCGCATTCACAGCGGTGCGCAGGAAAGTCATGTTGCCAACGCCGGGGATTTCAACAGGATATTGAAAGGCGAGGAAAAGGCCAGCGGCGGCACGCTCTTCTGGCTCAAGGTCCAGCAGGTCGATGTCACCCAGATGGGCGGAGCCTTCGGTGACCTCGTAGCCGTCTTTGCCCGACAGCACATAGGACAGCGTGGATTTACCGGACCCGTTCGGCCCCATGATCGCGTGGACCTTACCGGCTTCGACTTCCAGATCGACACCCTTCAGGATTTGCTTGTCTTCTTCTTCCAGTTTGACCTTCAGGCCTTTGATGCTCAGCATGATGGGTTCCTTTTCTTGCGCTTTGGCGCTGCAATGACAGTGAATTGAGTGAATGAAAACCCCGTCGAGGGGCCGTCATCGGTGTAAGATTTCATGCCGCCCTCCCCGCCTGTAAGGCTTTGGGAAAACGGGCATAAAGAGCGGTGCGGCAGGCATCTATGCCCGCCTGATAGGAAAGCGGTGACAGCGGGTCGGGCAGAACCACCGTCGGGATGTCCTCGACGTTGATCGGTGCCCGCAGAGGCCGGCCGACCGAGGCCGCGTAATCCAGATATTTCAAGCGCGACTGCCCGATCGGGGCCAGCCAGCTGTTGGGCACACCATAGGCATCGGCCACGATCAACCCGTGCAGCGAAGACGCAAACACATGATCACACGCGGCAATCGCCGCGCAGACATCCTGCGCTTCCCCGCGCGGATCGATCAGCTGATACCGCGTGTCACTGGCGATCAGAGCCTGCAACACAGGGTCCTCCACCAGCGAATGATGCGGCACGATGCCGATCTTGCCGTTGGGCGCGCGGTCCTGCGGCCACACGGCGTTGATCAACAGACCGGGATCGCCAAACTCCGACAGTTCCAACCCCAGCAGCGCGGCAGTGATCGGCCCACGGACCAGAGCGATATCTACGTGATCGACAAACCCTGTCCCCTGCACCGGATGTAACAGGCCCGCCCCCCAGATCACCGGACGGTGGTCCTGCGCCTCGCTAAAGTTGCGCTTGACCACCTGCAAAAGCGACCCGATGGCCCAGACCTCCGCCTTGCGCACACCGGCATGCTCCACAGGCCGGCCCGCGACATGGGCGAGCACCACAGGGCTGAGGGCGTCCCCGAAATTCGGGACCGCCTTCCACCAGTGCAGGCGCAAGGGAGTGGTGTCCGCCGATGCCTGCATCAGAGCGCTGCGCCTTTGGTCCCTACGGTGATCATTCGCCATCCCCCTTGCGCAGCACCAACAGGGCCACACGGATTGCAGCGTAGATCATCGCAAAGATCAGCATCTGGAAGAACGTGTTCTCGAAGGCGACGAGCGTCAGCCCGCCCCCGCGAAACAGCGCCATCAGCACCCAGAAAACGAGCGCGGCAATGGTCACGTCCCATGTCAGCTTGCGCATCATCGTGATTACCCCACGGACCCTTCAAGCGAGATCGCAACCAGCGCTTGTGCTTCCATCGCGAACTCCATCGGCAAGGCCTGAAGCACGTCTTTACAAAACCCGTTCACGACCAAGGCAACCGCCTCTTCCTCGTCCATGCCGCGCGAACGGCAGTAGAACAGCTGATCGTCGTCTACTTTGGAGGTGGTCGCCTCATGCTCCACCCGGCTGCTGTTATTCTTGACCTCGATGTAAGGCACCGTGTGGGCCCCGCATTTGTCGCCGATCAACAAGCTGTCGCACTGGGTATAGTTGCGCGATTCCTTGGCTTTGGGGTGCATGGTCACCAAGCCGCGATAGGTGTTCTGCGCCTTGCCCGCCGAAATCCCCTTGGACACGATGCGCGATTTGGTGCGCTTGCCCAGGTGGATCATCTTGGTGCCGGTGTCGGCCTGTTGCATGTTATTGGCGATGGCGATGGAATAGAACTCACCCTGGCTATCGTCGCCGCGCAGAATGCAGGACGGGTACTTCCACGTCACGGCAGAGCCGGTTTCGACCTGCGTCCACATCACCTTGGCACGGTCGCCACGGCAATCTGCACGCTTGGTCACAAAGTTGTAGATCCCGCCCTTGCCGTCTTCATCACCGGGGTACCAGTTCTGTACGGTCGAATATTTCACCTCGGCGTCTTCCTCGATGATGATTTCAACCACGGCGGCGTGCAACTGGCTCTCGTCGCGCTGCGGCGCGGTACAGCCTTCAAGGTAGGACACATAGGACCCCTTGTCGGCAATGATCAGCGTGCGTTCAAACTGGCCGGTGTTTTCCGCGTTGATACGGAAATAGGTCGACAGCTCCATCGGACAGCGCACGCCCGGTGGCACATAAACGAACGACCCGTCAGAGAAGACGGCCGAGTTCAGCGTCGCATAGAAATTGTCATTCACCGGCACGACCGAACCAAGGTATTTCTTGACCAACTCGGGGTGTTCGCGGATCGCCTCGGAGATAGAGCAGAAGATCACGCCCGCCTTTTTCAGCTCGTCCTGAAAGGTGGTGCCGACCGAAACAGAGTCAAAAACCGCATCCACAGCCACCTTGCGGGGCTCGTCGCCAATCTTCTCTGCGCCTTCGACGCCTGCCAGAATCGCCTGCTCTTTCAACGGGATACCCAGCTTCTTGTAGGTCTCCAGCAGCTTGGGATCGACGTCATCCAGGCTCTTTGGTTTTTCCGCCATCGATTTCGGACGCGCATAGTAATACTGCTGCTGAAAGTCGATTTCCGGATAGTCGACCATCGCCCAGTTCGGCTCTTTCTTGGTCAGCCAGCGTTCATAGGCGGCCAGACGCCATTCCAGCATCCACTCGGGCTCTTCGTTCTTCTCCGAGATCAGCTTGACGATATCGGCGTTCAGACCCAAGGGGGCATAGTCCATCTCGATATCTGTGGACCACCCGTATTTATAGGCACCGCCGACTTCGCGCACGGCATCCACGGTTTCCTGATCGACGCCCTCTTTGACGCCGGTGTTCGGGTCGTCTTTGACCAAAGTGCTATCCATGCTTTTCATCCTTCAACTGGCGGCGCGCATCAAGCGGCCCGCGCCTCGTGTTTCTTCAATTTCGCGGTCCAGGCGTCTGCAAAACGCAAGACCTGTTCTTCTGTGGTGTCCGGCCCAAGCGATACGCGCACGGCACAGGATGCCTCAGCGTCGTCAAACCCCATCGCCGTCAACACCCGGCTTGTCGCCACCTTACCGCTAGAGCACGCAGACCCCGCGCTGATCGCAAAGCCCGCAAGGTCCATCTGCATCACCTGCGTCTCTCCGCGCCACCCGGGCGTGATAAAGCAAGAGGTGTTCGGCAAACGCGCCACGTCTTTCCCAACAAAAATAGTCTTCTTTGACGCAGCCTCAAGAGCCTTCTCTAGAACATTTCTAAGTTCTGCAACCCGTTCCCATACGCCATCCGCCAAATCCTGGGCTGCGGCAGCACACGCAGCCCCAAAACCGGCGATGCCGATGACGTTCTCTGTCCCCGCACGACGGCCCAATTCCTGTCCGCCCCCGCGCAACATCGGCTGCATCAATCCGGGCGTATATTCCGGCCCCGCGATCAGCGCGCCGATGCCCTTGGAACCGCCCAGCTTATGCGCCGAGACAGCCAAAGACGCATGGCGCCCCACATCCGAGCGCCAGCGCCCCAGATCCGACAGCTTACCCGCCGCTTGCACCGCGTCACGGAACACGCTTGCGGGCGACGCGTCCAAACGCGCCAGCTCGGCCAACAGGCTTTCCGGCTGCAACACCCCTGTCTCGCTATTGGCACGTTGCAAAAACAGTGTTTTGCCCGCCAAGGCTCCGTCCGGCAGCGCGTTCAAATCCACGTGACCATTGCGATCCACAGGCAATTGCTCGGCCTCCGGGCACCAGATGCGTACCGCTTCATGCTCCACGGCTGCGCCGGCCACATTGCCCGCGTCCTGCACCACCCCCGCAATTGCCTCGGTGGCACCGCTGGTAAAGATCACTTCCGACACATCGCAGCCGACCAAAGCTGCCACCTGCCCGCGTGCCTTCTCGACCATCATCTTGGCCGCACGCCCTTCGGCATGGACGCTGGACGGGTTGCCCGCCACATCCATCGCCGCCAGCATGGCCGCGCGCGCCTCTGCCCGCAGGGGCGTGGTCGCGTTATGATCAAGATATACTCTCACATCAGCTTCCAAATGGTCCTAAATCCCAGGGAGTGTGAGGGACAGCGTCCCTCATTCCGCATCCGCCTCGTCCACGATGGCAAAGAGGTTCGGCACCGCCGGACAGGGGGCAAGCTCGTTCGCGACAACATCCGACAGCCGCGTCTGGTGCAGAAAGACATAGACCTGTGCGCTCAGCCCCTCCCACAGGCGGTTGGTCAGCGACTGCGCCCGGCTGCCCGATGACCCGCCAGAGGCACCTGCCCCCACATGCATCGCATCGACCTTTTCATCGACCGCCGCCAGAATATCGACAACGCGAATGTCCGACGCGGGCCGCCCCAAGCGGTAGCCGCCGCCCGGACCACGCACCGACGACACCAGCTCGGCCCGGCGCAGCTTGACGAAAAGCTGCTCTAGGTACGGCAGGGAAATAGACTGACGCGTCGCGATATCGCCCAGATTGACCAGACGATCCGCAGGCTGAAGCGCTATATCGGCCAAAGCGACCATCGCATACCGCCCCTTGGTTGACAGCTTCATCGCAGTGTTCCCTTCCCCATAAGCGCCTGTTTGATTGACGACGACGCCTGAAATGCCTAAACGCAAAGTCTGACCCCCAGAAACGGGGATCACACAAGTTAGAACCGTTCTAAACTGCCCTAGCGAATTCGTCAACTATTCCGCTGCACTTAGAACCCCAAGCAGGGACGCTCATGCCCGAGGTTATTTTTCCCGGACCCGAAGGCCGCCTCGAAGGCCGCTACCATCCACAAAAAGAACGCGACGCACCAATCGCCATTCTGCTCCACCCGCATCCACAATTCGGCGGGACGATGAACCATAAGGTTGTGTATAATATGCACTATGCCTTCTACAATATGGGTTTCACCGTTCTGCGCTTCAATTTCCGCGGCGTGGGCCGGAGCCAGGGTGAATACGATCAGGGGGTTGGTGAACTCTCCGATGCGGCCTCGGCGCTGGATTACCTGCAATCGATGAACAACAACTCCAAGCACTGCTGGGTCGCCGGTTTCTCGTTTGGCGCATGGATCGGGATGCAGCTGCTGATGCGCCGCCCCGAGATCACGGGCTTCATCTCTGTCGCACCACCGGCGAATATGTATGACTTCAGCTTCCTCGCACCCTGCCCGGCCTCCGGTCTGGTGATCAACGGGACCGCTGACCGTGTGGCACCGCCCGCAGATACCGTGAACCTCGTGAACAAGTTGCACGAGCAGAAAGGCATCACCATCACCCACCAAGAGATCGAGGGTGCCGGCCACTTCTTTGAAGAGCCGCATATGGAGACGCTGATCACCTCTACCACAGATTACGTGAAGCGCCGCCTGACGGAGACAACCCGCTAATGGCGGATCCGACAGTCGTCGAACTGGCCAACCAAATGGCCGAAGAATGTCTGGCGGTCCAACGCGAAACCGGACAGGAGCGGCTTTTTATGGAAGTCGCTGCTGTTCTGGGCGCGTCGTCGCAGACAATGGAAGAAGCCTTTGTTACGGCGATCCGCACGCGGCTTGCCGCCGCACAGGGGCGTGACTTTATGGCCAAGGCGCTTGCCGCGCACCGTGCAAAGGAAAGCTGACGTATGACCACCAGACTTGAGCAGCAGATCGCCTTTCTGAACGAAGCGGACAAGCTCAAGTCGGTCACACGCGGGACCTTGCTTTGCGATGCATCGCGGGCCGAAAACTCGGCTGAACATAGCTGGCACTTGACGCTTTATGCGCTGGTGCTGGCGGATCACGCGGGCCCCGATGTCGACATCACCCGCGTCATCAAGATGCTGATCCTGCATGATCTGGTAGAGATTGACGCAGGCGACAACCCGATTTTCGGCAGCTACGACACTGCCGATATGGAAGCGCAGGAACAGCTTGCCGCTGATCGTATTTTTGGCCTCCTTCCCAACGACTTGCGCGATGATCTTCGCGCAACCTGGGAAGAGTTTGAAGCCAATGAGACCCCCACAGCCCGCTTTGCGAAATCGCTGGACCGGTTCCAGCCCCCGATGCAGAACCTCGCGGCGGGCGGCGGCAGCTGGGTTGAATATAAAGTGACCGAAGCGCAATTCGTGGAAAAAGTGGGCCGCAAAATCCAGACCGGCGCGCCGGGTCTTTGGGAGTTTGCCCGCGCCCGTGTCTCTGCATGGTTTGCCGCACGGAGCTAACTGCCCGCCCCCTCTACCCATCATCCCCAACCACGCGTGTCACACGCCTGTCGCAGCGCGATGATATGGGCTAAGCCGCGCAACTCTTTTCAGTATACCATTGCATACCGACTAGGCATTCTTGCCCGAATAGGCTATGCGGGTGTCAGTATCATTTCAAAGGACCGCAGATGATGACCAAGATCAAAGTGGAAAACCCGATCGTTGAGCTCGACGGTGATGAGATGACCCGCATCATGTGGGATTTCATTAAGAAAAAGCTGATCCTTCCCTATCTCGATGTGGATCTGAAATATTACGATCTGGGGATGGAGGTCCGCGACGAGACCAACGACCAGATCACCATAGACGCGGCCCACGCGATCAAGGAATACGGCGTGGGCGTCAAATGCGCGACCATCACCCCTGACGAGGCTCGGGTCGAGGAATTCGGCCTGAAAGAGATGTGGCGCTCCCCCAACGGGACGATCCGTAACATTCTGGGCGGCGTGATTTTCCGCCAGCCGATCATTTGCAAGAACGTCCCCCGCCTTGTGCCCGGTTGGACCAAGCCGATTGTCGTGGGCCGTCATGCCTATGGCGACCAGTATAAAGCGACCGATTTCAAATTTCCCGGCAAGGGCAAGCTGGCCCTGAAATTCGTCGGCGAGGACGGGACAGAGATTGAACGCGAGCTTTTCGACGCCCCCGACGCCGGTGTCGTGATGGGGATGTACAACCTTGATAAATCCATCATCGACTTCGCCCGCGCCTCGCTGAACTACGGTTTGAGCCTCGGCTGGCCGGTGTATCTGAGCACCAAGAACACGATCCTCAAGCAGTATGACGGCCGTTTCCTCGAGCTGTTCCAGCATATCTACGAGACCGAGTTCGAAGATAAATTCAAAGCGGCGGGCATTACCTATGAACACCGTCTGATCGACGACATGGTCGCCTGCGCGATGAAGTGGAACGGCGGCTATGTCTGGGCCTGCAAGAACTATGACGGCGACGTGCAGTCGGACACCGTTGCGCAGGGGTTCGGCTCGCTCGGGTTGATGACCTCCGTGCTGATGACCCCCGATGGCCAGACGGTCGAGGCTGAAGCCGCCCACGGCACGGTCACCCGCCACTATCGTCAGCACCAGAAGGGCGAGGAAACCTCGACCAACTCCATCGCGTCGATCTACGCATGGACCGGCGGGCTGAAGCACCGCGGCAAGCTGGATGGCAACGCCGAGCTGACACGCTTTGCCGAGACGCTCGAGAAAACCGTGGTGGACACAGTGGAATCGGGCTTCATGACCAAGGACCTCGCGCTGCTGGTCGGCCCTGACCAAGGTTGGCTGACCACAATGGGCTTCCTTGAAAAGGTGGACGAGAACCTGAACAAAGCGCTTGGCGCGCAGTAAGCCGAATGCTTAAAATAAGGGCCACTCTCAGCGAGTGGCCCTTTTTCTGTGCACGATCCCCCGCGTGACGTGATGTCATGGGGAAAAATATTATTCTGCACTGCAGCACCCCTAGACAGGTCAACATAGCTGCCCTATCTGAGCGATATGACATATGCTGATCCCCTCCACCATTCTTCGCTAGATGATGTTCAAGGCCTCAGCCTTGGGGTCTTTCTTTGCGGTATCGGAATTTTCGTGCTGACCTCTGCCGGTCTGATCACCGGACAGACGGCGGGCTTGGCGGTGATCATCGCCTATCTGACAGGCTATTCCTTCGGCACGGTCTTCTTCCTCATCAACCTGCCGTTCTACTTCCTTGCGTATAAACGGCTTGGGGCCGAGTTCACGATCAAATCGCTGATTTCCGTGACCATGCTGTCGGTCGTGACCGAATTCCTGCCCTATGGTTTCGCGATCCAGTCGCTCAGCCCTGCCCTCGCGGCGGTGATCTTTGGCGCGCTGGTGGGTCTGGGACTGCTGGCTATGTTCCGACACAACGGTTCGCTTGGCGGTCTTGGGGTGGTCGCCCTGCTGGTGCAAGACACCACGGGGTTCAAAGCCGGATGGGTCCAGCTGATCACCGACGCCGTGATCTTTTCAGTCGCATTGTTCCTGTTTCCAGCCTCTGTCGTGGGCTATTCGCTGCTTGGCGCACTGGTGCTGAACCTGATCATCACCTTCAACCACCGCCGCGACCGCTATATCGCGACCTGATCCACAGGCGTGTAGCACCCAGTCCCGCTCTTGACACCGGCCCGTGACCGCCGCAGGACTGGGCCGGAAAGCAGCAACGGGGGCGTCAGGATATGCATTACTTTTGGTTGATGATCGCGATCCTGACAGAAACGTTGGGCACCAGCGCTTTGCAAGCCTCGCAACAGTTTACGCGGCTTTGGCCCTCCGTCGGCGTCGTTGTCTGCTATGCGATTTCTTTCTACCTGATGGGGCTGACGCTCAAGGTGATGCCCGTGGGGATCGTCTATGCGATCTGGTCGGGCCTTGGCATCGTCTGCATCGCGGGCATCGGCTATATCGTGTTCGGACAAAAGCTCGACCTCGCCGCGGTGGTGGGCCTGTCGATGATCATCGGCGGCGTGCTGGTCATCCACCTGTTTTCCCATAGTGCGACCCACTAAGGCGCGCTATCTCGGAACCTGCCGCTGCTTTTAGGCGTTAGCGTGTAACGCAACGACCGAAAGTGCCGCATGTTAGATTCACTTAGCTCCGTTTGGGGCACCCTCCCCGACCCTTTGCGCAATCAGCTAGAAGGCTACGCCATCGGGTTCTGGAGCGTCCTGCCGCAGCTTATCCTGTCGATCGTTTTCCTGTGTTTTCTCTGGGCCATCATCCGCATCGTTCAGGCCGTTGTGCCCGGCGCCCTGCGCCGCGCCCATATGCGGCGGTCGCTTGTCGACGTGATCATGATGCTGATCGTGGTGGGCATGTGGCTCTTCGGGGTGCTGATCGCGGTGACCATCGCCTTCCCCACAATCACCCCCGGCAAGGCGCTGACCGCCCTGGGTGTGGGCGGTGTCGCCATCGGTTTCGCTTTCAAGGATGTGTTCGAAAACTTCCTCGCCGGTATCTTGCTGCTGATCCGCGAGCCCTTTGCGGTGGAGGATTACATCGAATGCGAAGGGTTTGAGGGTCAGGTCGAAGAGATCACGATCCGCGATACCCATGTGCGCCAGACCGACGGGCAGCTTGTGGTCGCCCCGAACGCGATGTTCTTCAAGAACCCCGTCACCATCCGTACCGCCCGCGATGTGCGCCGGACCACGGTGATCTGCGGCGTGGCCTACGGCGAGGATGTGGATGCCGCGCGCGACGTGATCGCCAATGCGGTGCGCGGCGTGGATGCGGTACGCGACGACGTGCGCGACGTCGAGATTTTTGCGCAGGAGTTCGCGGATAGCGCGATTAACTTCGAGGTCACATGGTGGACCGGCTCGCGCCCCATCGACATCCGCAGCAGCCGTGACAAAGTCGTGGCCGCCGTCAAACGCGCGCTGGATGATGCGGGCATCGAGATCCCCTTCCCCTATCGCACGCTGACCTTTAATGAACCGCTGCCCATCGACGACCGCCGCGACAGCACAGAAGACACAGGCACCGGCGGCTAATCGCCTTTAGGGCTAGCTTTCTGATGCCGGGCACGGTAAGCGCTGCGCAAATGCTGCGGTGCGAGAGCGTGCGCGGCCCCCTCCCGTATCAAAGGCATACCCCAATGGACATGCGTAACATCGCAATCATCGCTCACGTTGACCACGGCAAAACGACGCTGGTTGACGAGCTTCTGAAACAATCCGGCACCTACCGCGAAAACCAGGCCACAACCGAACGCGCGATGGACAGCAACGACCTGGAGCGCGAGCGCGGCATCACGATCTTTGCCAAGCCGACCTTCTGTCGTCTGGAACAACACACGCATCAACATCGTCGACACGCCCGGCCACGCCGACTTTGGCGGCGAGGTGGAACGCATCCTGTCGATGGTCGACGGTGTTGTCCTGCTGGTCGACGCGGCTGAAGGCCCGATGCCCCAGACCAAATTCGTGACCTCCAAAGCGCTGAAACTGGGCCTGCGCCCGATCGTCGTGCTGAACAAGGTCGACAAGGCCGACGCGGAGCCTGACCGCGCACTGGACGAATGTTTCGACCTTTTCGCCAGCCTTGACGCGACAGACGAACAGCTTGAATTCCCGCATATGTACGCCTCTGGCCGCTCCGGCTGGGCCGATGCAGAGCTGGACGGCCCGCGCAAAGACCTTAGCGCGCTGTTCGAGCTTGTGCTCAAGCATGTGCCTGCGCCCAAGCAGATCGAAAACGCCGACAAGCCCTTCACCATGCTGGCAACCACATTGGGCGGTGACCCCTTCCTGGGCCGTCTGCTGACGGGTCGCGTGGAAACAGGCACGCTGAAAGCCGGCCAAAGCATCAAGGCGATGTCGCGCGACGGCAAACTGATTGAAAACTTCCGCTGCACCAAGATCCTCGCCTTCCGCGGGCTGGAGCAGACAGCCATCGACGTGGCCGAAGCAGGTGACATCGTTTCCATCGCCGGTATGTCCAAGGCAACCGTGGCCGACACGCTGGCCGATACATCGGTGAACGAAGCCATCCCTGCCCAGCCGATCGATCCGCCCACCATCACCGTGACTTTCGGCATCAACGACAGCCCGCTGGCCGGTCGTGACGGCAAGAAAGTCCAGTCCCGCGTGATCCGCGAGCGCCTGATGAAGGAAGCCGAATCCAACGTCGCGATCAAAATCTCCGACACCCCCGGCGGCGACGCCTTCGAGGTTGCCGGTCGTGGCGAATTGCAAATGGGTGTTCTGATCGAGAACATGCGCCGCGAAGGGTTCGAGCTTTCGATCTCGCGCCCGCAGGTTCTGTTCCAGGAGATCGACGGTGTGCGTCACGAGCCCATCGAAGAAGCCACCATCGACGTGGATGACGAATACTCCGGCGCGGTCATCGAAAAGATCACTGGCACCCGTAAGGGCGAGTTGGTTGAAATGAAACCTGCCGGCGCCGGCAAAACCCGCATCATCGCCCATGTCCCGTCGCGCGGGCTGATCGGCTACCACGGTGAATTCCTGACCGACACACGCGGCACAGGCGTCATTAACCGCGTGTTCCATTCCTGGGCACCGCACAAAGGCACGATTCCCGGCCGTCGCGCGGGCGTCCTGATCTCGATGGAGAACGGCACCTCGGTGGCCTTCGCCCTGTGGAACCTTGAAGAACGCGGCAAGATGATGATCGGCGCACAGGCTGACGTCTATACCGGCATGATCATCGGCGAGCACAGCCGTGAGAACGATCTTGAGGTGAACCCGCTGAAGGGCAAAAAGCTGACCAACGTCCGCGCCTCGGGCACCGACGAGGCCGTCCGTCTGACCACGCCCATGACACTGAGCCTGGAAGAAGCCATCGCCTATATCGATGATGACGAACTGGTTGAAGTGACGCCAAACGCGGTCCGTCTGCGCAAGCGCTATCTGGACCCGCACGAGCGGAAACGGATGGCAAAGTCGGCGTAAACAAAGCGACGCTGGACCGGGGCTTTGCCCCGGACCCCAGGATTTTATACCATTTGGAAAGCGGGGCCGGTTTTGCCCTGCTTTTTTTATGTCTGGCGATGTGTGGGGGGGGGGAGGTTTGGTGCGGTCAGCGGCCTTGCTTGGCCGCTGACAAGAGCTTGGGTGCGGGCTTAGCCAGCTGGGCTTAGCCGTCGATCTCTACGACCATCAGCTCGCGTTCTGACGCGTCTTTGGCGTGGCTCAGCGCCTCTTGGTAGGCGTCGGAGTTGTAGCAATCGACCGCATCCTCGACAGAGGCGAAACGGGCCACAACATTGCGCGGGCGTTCCTTGCCTTCAAGCTGCACGAAGCGGCCACCACGGGCCAGAAAGCTGCCCCCATGCGCCGCGATGGCGGGGCCAGCAAGCTTGGCGTATTTACCATAGGCGTCCTCGTCAGTCACCGTGACATGTGCAATCCACAAAGCGGGCATCGTTTATCCTTTCAGAACATTTTCGGCTGCGGCAATCGCGGCCTCGGCGTTTGCGACATCTTTGGCACCGCCCTGGGCCATTTCAGGACGGCCACCGCCGCCCTTGCCGCCCAGTTCGGCAACGACTGTCTTGACGATATCAACCGCCGAGATCGTGGCGGCCAGATCGGCGGTGACACCCGCCGCGACCGCTGCTTTGCCGTCTGCATCAGCGATCAGCAGCACCGCACCGGACCCGAGCTTGGCCTTATGTTCGTCGATCAGCGCGGGAAGATCCTTGCCGGTCACACCGTTGACCACCTGCGCGATGAACTTGATCCCGTTCACCTCGCGCGGGGCCGCGGCACCGGCATCGCCACCGCCCGACATGGCCAGCTCACGGCGCAGCTGAGCGACTTCGTTAGCCAAGGCGCGGCGTTCGTCCAGCAAGGCACGGACGCGATCGGGCACATCCGCGGTCGAGGTCTTGAGCTCTGCCGCGACGCGTGTCAGCGCGGTTTCCTGCGTGCGCAGCCACTTGAGGGCTTCGGTGCCGGTCAGCGCCTCGATCCGGCGTATGCCGGAGCTGCTGGAGCTGTCGCCCAACAACACAAAGGCCCCGATGTCACCGGTCTGGCGCACGTGGGTACCACCGCAGAGTTCCAGCGAATAGGTCTGCTTGTCCGCGCCCTTGCCCGAACCGGCCTCGCGGCCCATAGAAACAACCCGCACCTCGTCGCCATACTTCTCGCCAAAGAGCGCCTGCGCCCCCATCTCGCGCGCGTCATCCGGGGTCATGATCCGGGTTTCCACGGCGGTGTTCTGGCGGATGTAGCTGTTCACCTCTTCCTCGACCGCGGCCAGTTGGTCGGCCGTCATCGGGTGGTTATGGCTATAATCAAAACGCAAACGATCCGCCGCATTCAAAGAGCCACGCTGCATCACGTGATCCCCCAAGGTCTTGCGCAGCGCCTCGTTCAGCAGGTGTGTGGCAGAGTGGTTCGCTCGGATCGAGGTCCGCCGCGCGTGGTCCACATCCAAGACCGCGGCCTGAGAGGTCTTGACTGTGCCCTCTGTCACCTCGCCGATATGGATGAAGACGCCCGCGGTCTTGCGCGTGTCGGTCACCGTGACCACGCCGCTGTCGGTCTTGATCGTGCCGGTGTCCCCGACCTGACCGCCGCTTTCGGCGTAAAACGGTGTCTGGTTCAGCGCGATCTGAACGCTGTCGCCCTGTTTCACCTCGGCCACCTGCGCCCCGTCCTGGATCAGCGCAACGATCTGCCCCTCGGCCGTTTCGGTGTCATAGCCCAGAAAATCGGTGGTGCCGGACTTTTCGGCCACATCGAACCAAATGGTCGCATCCGCCGCTTCGCCCGAACCGGACCATGCGGCACGCGCCTTGGCCTTTTGCGCATCCATCGCGGCGTTGAAGCCTTCAAGGTCAACCTTGCGGTCCTGTTCGCGCAAGGCATCTTGGGTCAGATCGACCGGGAAGCCGTAGGTGTCATAGAGTTTGAACGCAGCCTCGCCCGGCAGATCGGCACCGGCTGGCAGGCCCTTAAGTTCGTCATCCAGCAGCTTCAGACCGCGGTCCAACGTTTGTTTGAAGCGCGTTTCTTCCAGCAGCAGTGTCTCTGTAATCAGTGACTGCGCCTGCCCAAGTTCGGGGTAGGCCCCGCCCATCTGACGCACCAGTTCGGGCACAAGGCGGTGCATCAACGGGTCTTTCAGCCCCAGCAAATGCGCATGACGCATGGCCCGGCGCATGATCCGCCGCAGCACATAACCCCGCCCGTCGTTCGACGGCATCACCCCGTCCGCGATCAGAAAGGAGGTCGACCGCAGGTGGTCGGCGATCACGCGGTGGTGCGTCTTGCCCGGGCCATCCGGATCGGTGCTGGAGGCATGGGCGCTCGCCTCGATCAGGTTGCGCATCAGGTCGGTGGCATAGTTGTCGTTCGTGCCCTGCAGCAGCGCCGCGACCCGCTCGATCCCCATGCCAGTGTCGATCGATTGGTTCGGCAGTGCGGTGCGGCTGCCGTCCTCAAACTGTTCATACTGCATGAAAACAAGGTTCCAGATCTCGACAAACCGGTCGCCGTCTTCCTCTGGCGATCCGGGAGGGCCGCCCCAGATGTGATCTCCGTGGTCGTAAAAAATCTCGGAGCATGGGCCGCAAGGGCCGGTCGGCCCCATCATCCAGAAGTTGTCATCTGTCGCGATGCGAATGATCCGGTCGTCCGGCAGCCCGGCGACCTTCTTCCAGATGTCCGCAGCCTCGTCGTCGGTATGGTAAACGGTCACGTAAAGACGGTTGGGATCAATGCCCAGTTCTTTGGTAATCAGCTCCCATGAAAAGGCGATGGCCTCGGCCTTGAAATAGTCGCCAAAGCTGAAATTCCCCAGCATTTCAAAGAAGGTATGGTGCCGCGCTGTATAGCCCACATTGTCGAGGTCGTTATGTTTGCCCCCGGCGCGCACGCATTTCTGCGCTGTTGTCGCACGCGAATAATCGCGGGTTTCGACGCCAGTAAACAGGTTCTTGAACTGCACCATGCCAGAGTTCGCGAACATCAGCGTGGGGTCGTTTCGCGGCACCAGCGGGCTGGACGGCTGGATCGAGTGACCCTGCTTTTCAAAATAACCAAGGAAGGTTGATCGGATATCGTTGAGCGTCTTCATATGCGGGGCCTTTCGAGGGGCAAAAACAATTACCTTCGAATACCCTCGCGACAGAGCACTGTCCACAGGCAGCCCCCATGAAAAAAGGCGCGCCCTGGGGGCACGCCTTTTCTAACCACTTGCGGTGCAAGCCTTTACGCTTCGAGAATATCCGCGTCGTCGCTGTCGGAGCCGTCGAAGTCCAGCCCATGGGCCGCGCGGATCTTGTCTTCGATCTCATTTGCCATGGCGGTGTTTTCTTTCAGGAAGGTCTTGGCGTTTTCACGCCCCTGCCCGATCCGTTCATCGCCATAGCTGAACCACGATCCCGATTTATCAACCACGCCAGCCTTGACCCCTAGATCCAGCAGCTCGCCCATCTTGGAGATCCCTTCCCCATACATGATGTCGAATTCGACCTGCTTGAACGGTGCGGCCACCTTGTTCTTGACGATCTTGACCCGTGTGGCGTTGCCGACCACCTCGTCACGATCCTTGAGCGCGCCAATGCGGCGGATGTCCAGACGCACGGAAGAATAGAATTTCAGCGCGTTCCCACCGGTCGTCGTTTCGGGCGACCCGAACATAACGCCGATTTTCATCCGGATCTGGTTGATGAAAATCACCATGCAGTTCGACCGCGAGATCGAGCCTGTCAGTTTCCGCATTGCCTGGCTCATCAGACGGGCCTGCACCCCGACAGAGCTGTCGCCCATATCGCCTTCCAGCTCGGACTTTGGCGTCAAAGCCGCGACGGAGTCGACCACCACCATATTCACCGCACCGGAGCGGACCAACGTATCCGTAATTTCAAGCGCTTGTTCGCCGGTGTCAGGCTGGGAAATCAGCAGCTCGTCAATATCAACGCCCAGTTTGCGCGCGTATTGCGGGTCAAGCGCGTGTTCCGCGTCGACAAACGCACAAACGCCGCCGTTTTTCTGCTGCTCCGCAACACAATGCAGGGTCAATGTGGTCTTACCCGAGGATTCCGGGCCGTAAATCTCGATGATCCGCCCCATGGGCAGACCGCCGATACCAAGCGCGATATCCAGCCCCAACGAACCGGTCGAGCTTGCCTTGATGTCCTGAATGGCCCCTTCGGCCCCCAGCTTCATGATAGACCCTTTGCCGAACTGGCGTTCAATCTGTGCCAGCGCGCTGTCCAGGGCCTTTTGCTTCTCAGCTTGTTTCTTGTTGTCCATAGTCAAAAGATCTGCCGTTGCCATGATAGGTTATCCTCTTACTGTCACAGTGGTCTGCAAGCCGCAATCATCATGCCCCGACCATCTTGATGTTCTTTCTATGTTCCATATGAGATCAAAATGAGAACATTACAATGTATTTGTTTGCCCTTTCATCTATTTATTGAACTGATTAACATTCGGTTGATACGCGAAAATTACTATTCGACTGACGAAAGGTTTTCTTTCAAGTGCTTGTTTTCTTTAAGGAACGCCTTGCGTTTTTGTCGGTTCCAAAAACCGGCACCACCGCATATGAAACCGCTTTGGCCCCCCGGGCGGATATGGTCATTTCTGAACCGCCCATGCTGAAACATGCGCCGGTCTATCGCTACAACCGGTTTATTCGCCCGATGTTTCTGAAAGTCTGTGACACGGAGCTTGAATTGATGGCCGTCATGCGCGAACCGATCAGTTGGCTGGGCAGTTGGTATCGTTATCGCCAGCGGCCCTTTATGCAAGGCAAGCCCAATGCCACCTTTGATGTGAGTTTTGATGAATTCATTCTTGCCTATATGAAGGGGAAAAAACCGGGATTTGCCGACGTGGGCAGCCAGCTCAACTTTATGGCAGCGCAACCGAACGGAACGGGCATAACCCATTATTTTCGATACGAGAATCAGGATCGGTTAAAAGGTTTTCTTGAACAAAGGCTCGACGTGACGCTTGATCTGAAACAAGAGAACGTGTCCCCCCAAATGGACCTGCATCTTTCCCCGGAGATAGAGCAACGTTTCAAACGCAAATTCGCAGATGAATTCGCGCTTTACGACTCGATCGAGTAGCGACCAGCCAGCCTATTGGATCTGACTGTTCACAGTGTTCGTCAGCTCCGTCAGCGAAAACGGTTTAGGCAGGAAAACAGAATTGGGAATTGTCATCTGGGCATCGCCGAAACTGTCCTCGGCATAGCCAGAGACAAAGACCACAGGCACCCCCGGTCGTGCTTTCAGCGCCTCGCGTACCCAGGTGGGGCCATCCATCCCCGGCATGATCACATCGGTCACAAAGACATCAATATTAAGCGCTTGGTCCTCAAGGGTTTTTAGTGCCATCTCGGCCGAGTCGGCTTCTAGAACGGTATAGCCGCGCATGCGCAGCGCGCGGCTGGCAAATGCACGCACCGGTGCTTCGTCTTCGACCAGCAAAACGGTCCCGTCCTCTCTTTTCGATCCGGTCGGGGAAGCGGTTAGTTTCATCGGAGCTGATGCCTCCGCGCCCTTGCTATGGCACGGGAAATACAGGGTGAAGGTGGTGCCTTCCCCGATCGTGCTATCGACGAAAATATAGCCCCCCGACTGTTTGACAATACCGTAGGCGGTGGAGAGCCCCAGCCCCGTCCCCTCCCCGGTCCGTTTGGTGGTGTAGAAGGGTTCAAACACTTTTTGCAACCGGTCCCGCGGGATACCTTCGCCCTCGTCGGTGACCTCAACCGTTACGTATTCCCCGACGGGCACGGTCACCCGATCACGTGTAAGTGGTTCAGCCAGCTGGGTATTTTCTGTCGTGACCTTGATTTCCCCGCCCATGGGCATCGCATCGCGCGCGTTCACGATCAGGTTCATCAACACCTGTTCCAACTGCCGTTTATCTGCGCGGATGGGTTGCAGGATCGGGTCATGGCTGAGCGTCAGGGTCACCGTTTCACCAACCAGACGATTAAGCAAATGGGTCAGGTCGGCAAGCGTGTCGCGCATATTGACCGTCTCGGGGCGGAGCGTCTGCTTGCGTGAAAAGGCGAGCAACTGCCCCACCAAAGCCGCAGCGCGGTTGGCATTCTGGTCGATCTGTACCAGATCGCTGTAATCACGATCGCCCGGGTCATGGCGCAGAAGGAGCAGGTCACAGTGGCCGGAAATAGCGGTGAGCAGATTGTTAAAATCATGGGCAACGCCCCCGGCAAGCTGCCCGATAGCCTGCATTTTTTGACTTTGGGTAAACTGCGCTTCCAACGATTTAAGCTCGGTCGCGTCATGTAGCACGGCGATCAGAGTGGGCGTGCCGCCTTCGGAAATCAGGCTTAACCTTATCTGCACAAACACTTCCCGATCGCTGCGTTTGAGCCTGAGGAACTCGGGCTTTTGCAGCAATCTTCCTTCCAGCGTATCTTGCAACCAGTCCGAGATTGACCGCCCCAGCCCCTCCATCACGTCGGCAAGCGACACGCCTTCCGTCAATTCCGCGCCCACCAACTGCTCTGCCGGCGCGTTGAAGGACAAAACCTCGCCGCTCGGGGCGACTTTGATGAGCGGGATCGGCAGGTTTTGAAGCGCGGACCATCCTGCGTCCTGAAACCGGTCGTTTGCATGGGGCAGAAAATACAATGCGCGGCGGTTGGCCGAGGCTCCGATCTCGGCGACGGTCATGCATATGGGGCCTTTGGCAGTCTGCACGGTGACCATTTCCCCCGAAGCGATGGGGATATCGCCGATGATCTGGTTCAACGCCGTCACGCGCCTGCCGACAAGGCTCCGGGCCGCGGCGTTCATGAACAAAATGACATTGGAGTTGCTGGCCATGACCATTGGCAACCCGTGGTCGCTTGTACCAGCGCCGTTTTCGGACGCGTCCCACAAGGTTTCGAGCCGCCAAAATAGATCTTCCCCCACGCGGTGCGCGGACAGGCGCATGGTGCCGTCACGGGTGTTGATGTCTTCTTTCGCAGCGCCCCCTTCCGTCGCCTTGGCCGCGAGCCGAGACGACAGCGCCTCAGGGTCCGCGAAAAGCGGCGCGAGCAGGTCGGCGATTGTGGGCTGTGCCGGACGCAGAAAGGTGGTTAACGCGACGTTGTTCTGCGCAACGATATCGCCTTCCTTGGTGGTAAGCACACAGGGGTTCGGATCATCAGCCATCGTGGTTTTTGCCGCCGCACGCTGCGCGCGTTGCACGCGCCGGCGGCGCAGCGCGACCACAAAGCTAACCAAGACAGCAAGGCCGACAGTGGCGCTGGCGGCCTGTAGAACGATGGCCAAAGAGCGCGCTGGAGCGATTGAACCAAGGATGGCGGCGAAGATAACAAAGGCTGATAGAACCAGCCAACGCTTACCAAAGACGATCTGACGAGCCGCACTTTCTTGAGCCAACACTTTCCCCCTAAATCATGAAACCGAGTTCATTTAGACTTAGGAGGGTTAATGTGCTGTTAATTTCGTATCAGGTCAAAGGAAATAACATCTTCAAGTTGTTTCAAAGATCCTTCAACGACGTTTAAAATGTGCCGTGAAAAATCCGTCACCCTGCGCATCTACATGGAAACGCTTGGTAAATACCTGCGTCCAGTCCGGGTTCCGCGACAGAAACGCCGCGGCCCGATCTTCGTTTTCAGATTGCAGAACCGAGCATGTCGCATAGGCCAGCGTCCCGTTTTTGGTGGTCAGCATGGCAGCGTGATCCAGGATTTTATCCTGAATTTGTGTCAATTCTTCCAGACGACCGGCTGTAAACGTCCACTTACCTTCGGGCGACCGGCGCCACGACCCGCTCCCTGAACAGGGAGCATCACATAATACGACGTCAAAGGGGCCGGCCCCGTCCAGTTCATCGGTTGTCACCTGTCTGACGGTTACACCAGCGCGGTCTGCGCGCGTGGGCAGGTCGACCATCCGGCGCGGATCGATGTCGTGGGCGAAGACAGTCGCATCGCGCAGCGCGGCCATTGCCAGCGCCTTGCCACCGCCACCTGCGCAATAATCAAGCATCCGCTCAGCTTCGGGAAGCGCCGCCACAACCGCTTGGCTGGCCGCATCCTGAAGCTCAACATCACCGTGTAAGTAACTGTCAGAGTTGCGAAGTTTCCGCTCCCCCTCTGTCACCGTCAGGGCGGTCGCGCAAAGGTCATTCCTGCGTGTTTCGATGCCGGCTTCGGCCAGTCCCTCTGCCACATCCGCGACCGTTGCCTGTGCCGTATTCACCCGGACCGAGATCGGTGCCCGCGATTGCAGAGCCTGCGCGACAGCTTCGGCGTCTGCCCCGAGCGACGCCTGAAACAGCGGTATGATCCAGTCCGGCAGGTTCCACAGGGTCGCCATATCACTTTGCGCGTCGGGGGGCGTGGCCTCTGCGTCCGACAACGGCAGTGGCGCGTGACCTTGCCCGTTGAACAGCGGCGCAAGATCGATGCCCTGCGCCCGCAAAACGCCAATCATCAACGCCCGCCCCGTGTCACCACCCCCAAGGTGCGCGGCCAGCCGCCGCTGCCGCAAGACATCGAACACATGATCGCGCACCGCAGCACGGTCCTTGGACCCTGCGTAGCGGCTGCCACGGGCCCAACGGGTCAAGGCTTGCTCCGCCGGGACACCGTCCGCCATTGTGTTCAAAATCTCGATGGCAGCAGAGATGCGCGCGCCGGGGGTCATGCTTGGGTCACGTAGATTACGCCTTTGATTTAAGGGAGTTACCCGATGCGGTAGTTGGGCGACTCGCGGGTGATCTGGACATCATGCACATGGCTTTCAGACAGACCCGCGTTGGTGATCTTGACGAAAGTGCAGTTCTTGCGCATCTCTTCGACCGTGGCGCAGCCGGTATAGCCCATGGCCGCACGCAGACCGCCGACCAATTGGTGCACAACGGCATTGGCAGAGCCTTTATACGGCACCTGACCTTCGATCCCCTCTGGCACCAGCTTGTCCGATGCGGCGTCTTTCTGGAAATACCGGTCGGCAGAGCCGCGCGCCATGGCGCCAAGGCTGCCCATGCCGCGGTAGCTTTTGAAGCTGCGGCCCTGGTACAGGATCACCTCGCCGGGGGATTCATCGGTGCCCGCAATCATGCTGCCGACCATCGCGCAGGACGCGCCTGCCGCAATCGCCTTGGCGAAATCGCCCGAGAACTTGATCCCGCCGTCAGCGATGATCGGCACATCGCCCGCGGCTTTGGCGCAATCCATGATCGCCGTCAGCTGCGGCACGCCGACGCCAGCCACCATCCGCGTTGTGCAGATCGACCCGGGCCCGATGCCAACCTTGACGGCATCCGCCCCCGCATCGATCAACGCACGGGTCGCGTCCCCTGTCGCGACGTTGCCGGCTACAATCTGCACGTCGCTCGACAATTCACGGGCACGGCGCACCGCCTCTGCGACGCCGGCAGAGTGGCCATGCGCGGTGTCGATCACGATCATGTCGACACCGGCTTCAACCAATGCTTGCGAACGCTCATAGCCCGCGTCGCCAACGGTCGTTGCCGCAGCAACGCGCAGACGGCCAAGGTTGTCTTTGCAAGCGGTGGGGTTCAGCACGGCCTGTTCGGTGTCTTTCAACGTCAGCAGACCCGTCAGCTTGCCCTTGGCGTCGGTCACCAATAGCTTCTCGATCCGGCGCGCCTTCATCAGGCTGATCGCCTCGTCGCGGTCGGCAGGCTCTTGCAGCAGCGCCAGATTGTCGGAGGACATCATCAAGCGCACCGGCGTGGCATCATCAGAGGCAAAGCGCATATCGCGGTTCGTCACAATGCCCACAACGCGGCCTGCTTCATCAACAACGGGGAAGCCCGTGACACGGTAGCGTTCCTGTAGCGCTTTGGCGTCGGCCAGGGTCTGGTCAGGGCGCAGGGTGATCGGGTTGTAGACGATACCGGATTCAAACCGTTTGACGCGGCGCACTTCCTTGGACTGTTCGTCGATCGTGAGGTTGCGGTGAATGACCCCCATGCCCCCCGCCTGCGCCATGGCAATCGCCATGCGGCTTTCGGTGACCGTATCCATCGCGGAGCTGAGCAGCGGAATGTTCAGCGCGATCGATTTGGTAACGCGGGTCCGCGTGTCAGCCGTAGACGGCAACACGTTGGATGCCGCAGGCACCAGTAGTACATCATCAAAGGTCAGAGCCTCACGAATCTCCATTTTGCACCTCGGCTTGCATGGGTTCATTTGGCGGTTTCATATTTCATGGATGGGTTTGATTGGAAAGACCCATTTGCACGCTAACTGCATTGCTCGACGCGCATACGTGATCCGCGCAGCCGCTGTAGTGGGGGTACAGGGGCACAGACAGGCGCAGATGGCAGGAATTATGCCGCATCGCGGCTTTCACCTGCCGCCTGCTACGCTATGGTGCGCCAAAGTGTTGAGGATAAAGATAGATGAGCAACGATCCCCTTGTGGTATTCACGCCTTCGGGCAAACGCGGTCACTTTGCCAAGGGCACGCCGGTGCTCACGGCGGCGCGGCAGTTGGGCGTTGATCTGGATTCCGTCTGCGGCGGGCGTGGCATCTGTTCGAAATGTCAGGTCTCGCCCGGATATGGGCAGTTCTCTAAGCACGGGGTCACCGTGGCGCCGGATGCGCTGTCCGAATGGAACAGCGTCGAACAACGCTACAAGGACAAGCGCGGTCTGATTGATGGCCGCCGTCTGGGCTGTCAGGCGCAGATCATGGGCGACGTGGTGATCGATGTGCCCGCCGAAAGCCAGGTACACAAACAGGTGGTCCGCAAACGGGCCGAGGCGCGCGATATCGTTCTCAACCCGTCGACCAAGCTCTTTTACGTCGAGGTGCAGGAACCCGACATGCACGACCCCTCGGGCGATCTGGAGAGGCTCTGCGACGCCCTGCGCGATCAGTGGCAGCTTGAAAATGTCACCGCCGATCTGCAAATCCTGCAAACGCTTCAACCTGCCCTGCGCAAGGGCGCATGGAAAGTCACCGTGGCCGTGCATTTGGGCGATGATGAGAACCCGGCCCGCATCATGCATCTTTGGCCCGGTTTCTACGAAGGGTCGCTTTACGGGCTCGCGGTCGATCTGGGCTCCACCACCATCGCGGCGCATCTGTGCGACCTGCAAACCGGAGAGGTCGTGGCCTCATCGGGCGTGATGAACCCGCAGATCCGCTTTGGCGAAGACCTGATGAGCCGCGTCAGCTATTCGATGATGAACGAAGGCGGCGCGGCAGAGATGACCCGCGCGGTCCGTGCCGGTATGAACACATTGTTCGATGAAATCAGCACCGAGGGCGGCATCGACAAGGGCATGATCGTGGATGCGGTGTTTGTCTGCAATCCGGTCATGCACCACCTGTTTCTGGGCATCGACCCGTTCGAGCTGGGGCAAGCGCCCTTTGCGCTGGCCACATCAAACGCGCTGCGCCTGCGCGCCATGGACCTGGACCTGAACATCCACCCCTCTGCCCGCGTCTATCTGCTGCCCTGCATTGCGGGCCATGTGGGCGCGGATGCCGCCGCCGTTGCCCTGTCGGAAGCCCCAGATAAATCCGACGATCTGGTGCTGGTGGTCGATGTGGGCACCAACGCCGAAATCCTGCTGGGCAACCGCGATAAAGTGCTCGCCTGCTCGTCCCCCACCGGTCCCGCCTTCGAGGGGGCGCAGATCAGCAGCGGCCAGCGCGCCGCCCCCGGCGCGATCGAACGGGTAGAGATTGACCCCGTTACCAAGATCGCCCGGTTCAAGGTGATTGGCAGCGACCTGTGGTCCGACGACCCCGCTTTCCTATCTCAGATCGGTGCCAGCGGTGTGACCGGTATCTGCGGCTCGGGCATCATCGAAATGGTCGCTGAAATGCGCATCCACGGGATCGTTGACGCCCCCGGCCTGATCGGCACGGCTGAACAAACCGGATCGGCCAATGTCTTTGCCGACGGGCGCACCAATTCCTATCTGGTCTATGATGGCACTGCCGACGGCGGACCGCGCATCACCGTGACCAACCGCGACATCCGAGAAATCCAGATGGCCAAGGCAGCACTTTATTCCGGCGCGCGGTTGCTGATGGATAAATTCGGGGTCGATCACGTGGACCGCGTTGTGCTGGCCGGTGCCTTTGGCGCCCATATCAGCCCCAAGCACGCGATGATCCTAGGCATGATCCCCGACGCCCCGCTCGACAAGGTGACATCCGCCGGGAACGCCGCAGGCACCGGCGCGCGCATTGCCCTGCTCAACACCTCCAGCCGCGCCGAGATCGAAGAGACCGTCCGCAACATCCACAAGATCGAGACCGCCATCGAACCCCGCTTTCAAGAGCATTTCGTCAACGCCTCTGCCATCCCCAACGCGGTAGAGCCCTTCCCGATCCTCAACAGCATCGTCACGCTCCCGACCGAGACCTTCAACACCGGCGGCGACAGCTCCGGCGGCACCCGCCGCCGCCGCCGCCGCTAAGGTCTGCCCGCAACCATCGGCAAAGGGCGCGTCAGGCAAAAACCCCGCTTGACGCACCCGCCACATCGGATTAAGTCACCTCACGGCGCGCGGGTATGGTGAAAAGGTATCACGGCAGCTTCCCAAGCTTTAGTTACGAGTTCGATTCTCGTTACCCGCTCCAACATTCCCTCAAATTCACATCAATCCTTTTCGGGGATCGCGACATGTCTCGCCGCTAAGGGCCGTTTGTCGATCATCGCCCTTGTCCCCACCGGTAGCATTCCGCCGTGCTTTGCGGCAGTATCTCTTTCGTAGCTTTGCCATGTCGCCCGAAAGGATACGCCAGATGTTGAAATATATGTTCTTTTGGCTGCTGTTGATCCCGACGATGGCTACCGCTGAAAAACTACCCCCTGCATCAGAACTTTTGTCTGACTGCACCGCGCCGCAGACAGATCCGGACGCCGTGCATCAATGTCTCTTTGCAATGGGCGATCAGGTGGAGCGTGACATGGTGCGCGCCTATCTCGATGCCCAAGCGGCGCTGGCTGCGTTTGATCAGGCGTTTTCGCGAAAGGCCGATGCCTCGGCGAGCGCGTTGCTGCAAAGCTCTCAGATCGCATTTGAAGAATACCGCAAATATCACTGCGCGTTTCCCGAGCGTTTGTCGTTGGGGGGAACGGCCGCGATCAATGTGACGCTGAGCTGCCGGATTGACCTGACGCGATCGCGCATTGAGCAGTTGCAAGACTACGCCACCGCACGCTGACACCACCGATCCTTTGGCGCATTACCGTGCGATGACGATATCCGCGCGCAGACCGCCCAGAGTGTCCGAACTGCCCAACCGTAGCACCCCGCCATGCGCGCGGGCAATGTCGGTCGCGATAGCAAGGCCAAGGCCCACGCCGCCGCTGCCACTGTTCTGATTGCGCGCGGGGTCAAGCCGCGAGAACGGGCGCACGGCCTCGATGCGGCGATCCTCGGGGATGCCGGGGCCGTCGTCCTCCACCCTGATCCGCAGGGTTTTATCCGTCAGCAGCACAGATACCTCGGCCCGCGCCCCATAGCGCACCCCGTTCGAGATCAGGTTATCCACCGCGCGCAAAATCGCCATGCGGCGCAGCCGGACGGTGCCGGTGCCGTCGCCCTCGGGTGGGAGCAAGGTCACATTGCGACCAGCGCGTTGCGCATCCTCGACCGCGGTCTGCATCAGCGCGTGCGGGTCCAGGGGTTCGGCGTCTCCCTCTGCGGTGCCTTTGGCGAAATCAAGGAAGGCATCCAACATGCCTTGCATATCATCGACGTCCTGCAACAGTGGCTCCACATCGTCCTCGTCGATCATCGACAGGCCAAGCCGCATCCGCGTCAGGGGCGTGCGCAGGTCATGGCTGACCCCCGACAACATCAAGGTGCGCTGTTCAATCTGCCGCTCGATCCGTGCGCGCATATCGACAAAGGCCGCCCCCGCCGCACGCACCTCGACAGCGCCTGTCGGGGTATATGGCACGTGACGCCCGCGGCCAAAGGCTTCGGCCGCGCGGGCCAGCCGCTTGATCGGGCGCAGCTGGTTGCGCAGGTAAACGAAGGATATCAACGTCATGACAAAGCCGAAGCTGAAGGTATACACAAACAGCTGATGCGGGTTCTGCGCCGAGATCCTGCGCCTCTCGAACTGGAGATCAAGCGGGCCAAAGCGCGACTGCACATAAAGATGCACCCCCGTGGGCCGCGTCAGATCAAGGCTCAGGAAGGATGGCAAATACTCATCGAACCGCGCCACCATCACCCGACCGGAATAATCATACCACGACATCCGGTTGCGCGTCGGCACCTCGCTGGCTGACACAGGCGTTACCCCCATGTCCAGCGCGGCCAGCCGATCTTGCACCGTGGCGGGAACGGCAGCGGTGGAGGGGGCATCATCGACCACCTGCATGACCAGTTCGACCTCGCGCAGGACAGTGTCGGTCATCTGGTTGGTGACCCCCTCATAGTTCCGCTGTGCAAAGATCACGGTCATCACAAGCTGCAAGATCACCACCGGCAAAAGCAGGATCAGGGCAGCGCGCCCGTAGATGCCACGGGGCATATATCGTTTGAGCCAGACGAAGAACATGGGATAGACCTTAGCCAGCCCCCTGCCCCAGCGAAAGGCCAAACCATGCTGCCCCCTGACGACTTCGACCCCGCCATCGGTATTGCCGAGATCTTGGAACCGGGCCTGCGCCGCATCGTGGCTGACAACCCCTCGCCCATGACCTACCGTGGCACGAATACCTATCTGCTGGGCACGCGCGGCATCGCCGTGATCGACCCCGGCCCCGCGTCGCCGCGGCACCTGCAAGCGATACGCGATGCCATCGGACCCGAACAGCACATCAGCCACATCATCGTAACCCATACGCATCTGGACCATTCGCCCCTAGCGCGCGACCTCGCCCGTGCCTGCGGCGCGCCGATACTGGCCTTTGGCGACGCGTTTTCCGGCCGCTCTGCGGTGATGCAACAACTGGCCGCCGTGTCCGATATTGGCGGCGGCGAAGGCATTGATGCAGAGTTCATCCCCGATCGCCCCCTAAGTCACGGAGAGACCATCGCCGGCGACGACTGGACGCTGAGCGTGATTCACACCCCCGGCCATATTGGTAACCACATCAGCCTTGGCTGGAATGACGCCTGTTTCACCGCGGATCACGTCATGGGCTGGGCCAGCTCGCTGGTGTCGCCGCCGGATGGGGATCTGACCGATTTCATGGCCTCCTGTGCCGAACTGCAACAAAACGACTGGCGGGTGTTCTATCCGGGTCATGGCGCTGCGGTGACCGACCCTGCGGCACGGCTCGACTGGCTGGTGTCGCACCGCCTCTCGCGCGAGGCTGATATCCTGCGCGCCCTCGGCCAAGCCCCCGCCACAGCCGCCCAACTTGCTGCTGCGATCTACACCGAAACCCCGCCTGCGCTACTGGGTGCCGCGACCCGCAACGTCCTTGCGCATCTGATTGACCTTACAGGCAAAAACCGCGTCGCCCCGGTTAAATCCCTCTCTGCGACAGCCACCTTTCGCCGGGTCTGAAAATCTTTTGAAAAAATCTGGAAAAAAGTGGCAAAACCCTCTGGACGCCGGAAATTACCATAGCTATACGGTGCAGACCGTTCCGACGTAGCTCAGCGGTAGAGCAGTTGACTGTTAATCAATTGGTCGTAGGTTCGATCCCTACCGTCGGAGCCATAAAAAGCCACCAAGTTCAGTGACTTGGTGGCTTTTTTGATTTTTACTCTTTTGCCGAAAATCTTTTGGGGTAACAGTTGGGGTAACAAGACAAGGGACGGCATCCTGCAAATTTAGCATCTCACTTCGCAAGGTAAGTGACAGTTGCAAGTAAAATGCTTAGATACCTGTCGAGTGCATATTCTGCAGCTTAGTTCAGAATGGTGAGGTCAATTTGAGCGACAACTTAATGATTGACCTTGAGGCATATGAAATCCGTGCCAACTCTCTTGGGTTTGAAGCTCTATCGAGACTTCATAGCAACCTATCAAAACAGCAGAACGCCAGCCTCGGAATAGATTGCAAGCGATTAACTTGGATCGATGCTCAGCTAGGGGCATGTTTGCTAACTATTGTGAATCACGCTCGCAAAGCCGGAAATGAAATTCTTTTTTACAATATAACACCTCGGATACAAACTATCCTGAAGAAAAATAAGACTCTTTCCGGCGGAGCGGCCGACGTCCATGGAACGACAATACCTATCACAGGTTTTGACACGAACAGCGCCGTAGAGTTCTCTCAGTTCAGCAAAGCTCGATTGATGCGGCGAGAGATGCCTAAAATGAGTGACGGCCTTGTAAAGAAGTTTTTTGAAGGAATCGATGAACTGTTTGCGAATAGCTCCCTCTGGGCCAATTCTCCGATCTCCGTTTTTGCCGGCGGGCAGTACTTTCCACGTTTGGATAGGTTGGCGTTTGTGATTTCTGATGGGGGTAGAGGCATTCATGGGTCACTATCAGCTGCAGGGAAGAACTTCGCTGCGCCAGAAGATGCAATAGATTGGGCCATGGAAATGAACAACAGTGCGCGTGTTGGGGATATTCCAGGGGGACTGGGTTTAGGTATTCTTAAGGAATTCATCGGTTTGAATGGTGGTTGCCTGCTTGTATGCTCGCATGGCGGCTATTGGGAGTACAGAAACGGAACATTGAAAAAACAACGCATCGCATATCAATATCCGGGAACGGTGGTTTCCTTGGAGATCGACACTTCAGATTCAAAATCCTATCACATGAAATCCGCAGTCAATCCGCATGAAATTTGGTGATCACATGAAAACAATTAGGATATCAGTATCGTCGATAGTTGGAGGAGGTATCTGTGTCGCGGCGTCAGACGGGAAGAAGGTACACAACGAAATCCATAAGATAATTACAAGCGGAAACCGTGCAGAGCTTTCTTTCTTTGGCGTCACGAGGATGACGACAGCGTTTCTCAATGCAGCCGTGGGACAATTGTATGGTGAACTACCTGAAGATACTATAAGAAAGCACCTAGCGGCTCCAGTTGACTATCAAGATTGGCACTTAGATCGACTTAAGATGGTAGTGGAAAGAGCTAAGGTTTTTTTCGCGGACGCAAACGCTGTAGAAGAACTGTTTGACGATGGGAAAGGCGACGCCGATGAGTGAGATCATCAGTGCACATGCCGATTGCAAATTCGAAAACGAGTTCGTGTTGTTCGACACAAACGTTTGGCTTGCTATCTACGGAAATGATCCAAGGCCTGAAAAGCAGGTCTATAGTGACTTTTATGCTAGCGTTCTCGAGGCTGGGAATACTGTGATAGTAAATGAGCAGGTGATTTCCGAGTTTTTTAATAGATTTTGCAAAATGGAATTTGAGTCACTATTTGGACGAGCAAGATGGAGAGACTATAAACGACTCCGAAAAACTGACAACAACTTCAAGTCGAGGGTTTCGACTGTAAAGGATATTTGTTTAGAGATATTAAGTGACTGCACATATCAGCAATCAAACCTGCAGCAAGATTGCCTGGAAACTAATCTAAGTTTGGTAGTCGATGGAGAACTCGATTTGACCGACGCCGCGCTAGTAAGCGAATGCGCTTCTGGCAAATTTGTACTTGTCTCTCATGATGGTGATTTTGCCAAGACTAGTATTAGGTTTGTCACGGGAAATATGAAGGTACTTAAGATGAAAACTGCTGCGAGTTGAGCTTCTGCCTGCTGAATTTAATCAGCACCAATTCTTAGAAGGGTGCTGGCTCCAAGTCTTCTCATTCATTTTCAGCCTCATGCTTCCAATCCACCAGTTTGAGGGCCATTGCCGGATCAATGTCTGTTTCCTTGGCCGCTGCCATTGCTGCCACAACCGCCGTAAGCGCCCTCGCGCGGCCACCGGCATCAAACGCCTGCAATGGTCGCATTACATCCAGCTTTACCGTATTTCCCAGCTTTTCGGATGCCTCTTGCCCGATCATCGCTGCGATAGGCATAAGACCCCATTGGGCAAGGTGGCGTTGCGCCTCTCTGACCATTGGCCCCGTTGTGCTGATATTGCTTAGAGCGGGTAGAACCCCATAGACCATTTCAATGCTGGACCGTGCCGACACCAGCGTTTCCTTTGTCATAGCTTTGGATAGGTCAGGCGACACATCGGACGGCTTCAAATCAGTCTGAGGCGCAGGACCACCCGCCGCCGTAACGTTGACGGACTCACGTATTAGCACCTTGCCGCGAAACCCACGGAACCCGCGCGCCAGATCGCTCATATCTTGGTCAGGTGCCTCAGGGAACGGAATGACAGACGAACCCAGTGGCGCGTTTGCGTAGACCTCGGACAGGGCCAATTCCAGCGTTTGCAACAAACTCGCCGTAAGCCGCGCCCGCCGCAACGGGGATTGTCCGACATACGGCATACCCACATCAGCACCAACGCGCAGGTGCAGCACCTCGCCCGCCAGCACCGTCATAGACTTGCCGCCGCCCGTGTCAGAGACGCCAACACGGTAGGCCGTGGGCTTGGAATAACGTGTGGTCAAATCCCAATCCGAACACGGCAACAACCCGTCCTCGCGGATCACGAACACACATTCCCCGCGCAACGCCAGAGCGCGACCAGCCAACGCCAGCATCATCGGGGTCAGCATGTCGGTGCCTTCCACATCGGATAGGCTCAGACCGCCTTCCCAGAGGCTCACACAGCCTTGCACCGTGCCAGTGAGTTCGGCAACGCCATCAACGCCGCCGATGTAATCCGTCCGCGCTTGCATCACCTGCGTTGTGTATCCGTTGCCAGTGGACCGCGTTTCGTTCTCAGGTTCTTTCCGTTTGAATGGCCACATATCAAGCCCTCCGATATGGACGCAGCAGATCAGCCGCACCGCTATTTTGCATTGCTTTTGCAATCCATGTGGAAGGTCGTTCTAGTTCTGTTTCCGCAGCATTTTCACCCTCGCCCGAATATCGGACAGACGTAGCCGCAAATTCAGGCAATCGAGTAAATCTGCCGTAGTCGTCCTTATCAACTTGAATTAGGCAGTATTGCGTTAGCCTGTGCGCGGCCTTCGCCACCACAGTCGGAACGGCATAAGTCGTCACGCCGTCCACTTCGACACCCTCAGGCCCCACGGTTGCCGTGATCCGATACGGGCCATCACCGGGCAGGCAATATCCATATGGCCCCTCAGGCAACGTGACCTCGACCCAGCCGTTTTCCCATTTTTCGGCAGAAAGAGCCGTTACCGGTTTCAAGGGTGGCGTCCAGTCGCCTTCCCCCTCCACGGTCCAGATCACTTCTCGCGGAGTGAACCGGTGCGCGATATAGCTTTCGATCCGCTGCCAAGAATCATCTGTGGGCGCAAAGCCAAGTTCGCTTTGCCCAATATCTGGATATGAAGCCGGAATAGCTTCAACTTGCTTGATCGTTTCTGCCATGTTTAGGCCCTCCATCTGTTCAAAGTGCGATGCAGGCCAATCCCAAGCCCATCCGATTGCAATAGCCCGTCAGGCTTCCAATTTCGCGCTTCGATCTGGGTTTCTGGATAAGCGGGTCTTGTCACAATCGACATTTCGTAAAGCAAGGCTTGCAACACCGTGCGAATGACCGCATTGAACGCACCGTTTTCTGGGTCCATCCCTTCATCTTCAATCGTCTCAGGATAAGGAACCCGCCGCTTTGGTGGGAGGCGAAACCCCGGCGATATGCCGATTGCCAACCCGGCAGACACCGCCGCAAGAACGTCTTTAACATAGCTGACCTCTTGCATTTCCTCAGAAATGGTTGCCGTGAACGTCACTGCCTCAGGACGGCTTTGTTGCACAAATGGGGTGAGGGATTCCCTGTGTGAATCCAGCGTGGTAGCTGGCGAGCATGAGCAGTTGGTCCCCTACCAAGTACAAGACCAGGAACTGGCCTTCGTACAACACGGCGCTGAAGCAGCGCGGTTCGCTATCAATCTGGTTTGATCCTGAGATGTCGTGGCATGCGCCGCCGACAGGCAAGCGGGGGCGTCAGCCCGAGTTCAGCGACGCCGCGATCCAGGTTTGTCTCACAATGAAGGTGCTGTTTGGCATGCCCCTTCGGCAAACCACCGGGTTCGTCGAAAGCCTCCTTCGTCTGGCCGGGCTGGACTGGAAAGTCCCGGACTTCAGCACCCTGTGCCGCCGTCAGAAGACGCTGAGCGTCGCCATCCCTTACCGTGGCGGATCGGGACCTCTCCACCTGCTGATCGATGCCACCGGGATCAAGGCCGAGGGTGAAGGAGAGTGGAACGCACGCAAACATGGCGGTCCAAGGAAGCGCCTGTGGCGCAAGCTTCACCTCGGAATGGATGAGGAAACACTGGAGATCCGCGCGGTCGGGGTCACCACAAGCAATGTCGGCGATGCCCCGATGCTGCCCGACCTGCTGGAACAAATCCCACCGGATCAAGAGATCGCCACGATCACTGCCGATGGGGCCTATGACACGCGCAGATGCCACAATGCGATTGCCGCTCGCGGAGCTGCCGCCGTCATCCCGCCGCGCAAGAATGCGCAGCTTTGGCAGCCAACGACAGCGGGCGCTATCGCGCGAAACGAAGCCGTGAGGGCCTGCAAATATCTCGGTCGCGCCTTATGGAGAAAATTGACCGGCTATCACCGCCGAAGCCGCGCAGAGACGAAGATGAACTGCGTCAAACTCCTCGGCCAAGGTCTCATGGCGCGAGACTTCGATCGGCAGGTTGCGGAGCTCCAAGTCCGGATCGCGGTGCTCAATCGCTACACGGCCCTTGGCATACCCATCACAGAGCCCGTAGGATAAGTCCGTCTGGGGAAAGGGGCAGTCCGCTCAAACCCCTATTTGTGCAACAGAGCCCCTCAGGACTGTCTTTAATGTCCAAAGTGCCAGACCGAACCGATGCCAAAGGTTTGCCAAAGTCGTGACCAGACAACAGGTGAATGTCCTTTGCCCCGCCATGCTCAGACGGGGTGTTGATCCGATAGGCAAAAGCACCGGGCGCAATTGCCTCTTTCTTTGGCCTGCCGGAACGGCCCCCATCACTGAGGACCGCCCGTTTGCCGTAGGGAAAAGAGCCTTGCAATGCCAACGCACCGGATGCCCTTTTGCGTAGTTCCAGACCGCCGCCTGCAAAGCCTTCTAGCATCACTGAATACCAGTCAGGATTTCGAGTTGCACACCACGCGCAACCGTAACATCCATTGTGGTCAGTGCCGTCAGGCGCAATTGCCCAGACTTTGCATCACTGAACGGATCGCGGATCAGATCCACCGCCCCCCACATGCCGCAGAACACCGGAGCCACCCCGTTTGTGGATGTGGACAGGAGCGCCATGCTTTCAGCCGGATCACCAGCCGGGGCCGCGATGCCGTTGGTGGTCAGGACGGTCTTGCCCATCTTTGCCACCAAACGGTCCCACTCAGAGATTGCCAGACCGCTAATCAGTTCGTCCATGCTGTCAAAGACCTCAGGACGCAACAGTAGGTTAACCGCACCGGGGCCGCTTGCCGCGTTCGCCGTCATAAACCGCACGACCGCAGCACGGAACGCGGCATAGGACGCCGCCGCATCGATGGCCGTTTCTGTGATGCCGTAGGCGGATGCACCGGGGAAAACGCCCAAAGGCTCACCACCGGAACCAGAGCCGAGGAAAATGGCACGATCAGTCTCTTGCTGGATTGCCGCCGACATATCGCGCCGTACCGCTTGCTCCAGACCTGCACCCGCCTGTTTTAACGCCTTGCGGGTGATCTTCATTTGAACACCCAGTGTCTGATCAGGCTTCATCGGCACATCGGTCGTCGTGTAAGCTTGCGGCCCCGGCACGTCACCAGTCTCAGAGCCAGCCCAGCCCGGTTGTGCGCCACCCGTGGCAACGGGGTATTCGATTTCCCCCACGCCCACGTTGATCATCCGGCAACCCATCGCCGTTGCAGAGGAACCCGCGAACAGGCGCTCAATCGTTGGCATTGTGCGGATTGGGTCAGGAACACCGCCCGCAAGCGTTTCACCAGCACGGGTTTCCAGCGCCTCAAGGGGAACAGGGATACCTTGGAACCCGCCCGCGCTGCGCAATTCTTCCACCATTTCAGCGGTTGCACCGTCCAGCTTGCGGCCTTCATCAAGTGCCAGGGCGACTTGGCGCAATTCAAAACGGCCCGCAAGTTCGCCCCATTCTGTCTCAGAGCGGCTTTCCAGTTCGGCCCCCGCTTCTTTGCGCTCATCGTCCTCAGCTGTCAAAGCCGCACGGAACCGCGTTTCGTTGGTGCGATACTCAGCATCCAGCGTTTCCATAGACCGCGTTTCGTCCTCAGACGGTTCGGGTTTGCCTACCAAGTCGGCAAGCTGTTGACGGATTTCCGACTGACGCCGGGTGATTCTTAGTGAATCAAGCATTTGATTTCCTTTCATGCTCAACGGGATTGCGCTGCATATCTCGCAGCAGGTCGCGCCATTCTTGGCGCTTTGGGGTCAGAGGCTTGTGCCCAACCTCAATTCGGGTTTTCCGGGCATGGCAGGGGCCGCAAAGCATCTGCAAATTGCTCAGAGAATAGGAAAGTTCGGGGTGCGTTCGGACGGGTAGAATGTGGTCACATTCCAACCGCCGCCGTTCGCCACATTGGACACATTGCCAGCCGTCACGGTCCAGCGCCTGCATCCGCAGGGCCTTCCAGCGGGGGCCGCGTGTAACCTTACCTGAGTGGCGTTTGTAATCTTGCCTCATCCCCATGCGATGCGCCCTCCTTTCTGTATTGGCCGGCCCATGATCCGAGCGCCCTCAGCAACGGCGATAACCGTGGCAGACGCCGCATCAATCCGGCCCGTAGAACGCGCCTTTGCCAGTTTCAGATTGTTGGATGGATCGCGCAGAGTAACCGCATCAGCGAACGCAGAACGCAGCAACAAGGACGGGTTTGTCAGCACCTTTCCGTCAAACGCCGCCCGCCGGAACCGCTCGCAATCCTCGTTCCCGTCTTTGAACCCAAAGCCGCGCCAGATCACAGGCGAACGGATGCCCGCCCGGTCAATCGCTTCTCCAAGTTCGGATTGCTTGTACCGATCCGCGACTAGCGCTGCGACGGGTTCGCCCTCGATATGTTTCATCACCTCGATCAGCCAAGGTGCAATCGGCACGGTTTGATCGCCAATTGTGGACAACTCGCCCCGATCCTGCATTTCAACATAGCGCCCTTGAACGCCATCATTTGCGCCACGGTCAGCAAGGTTCGGTTTTCTTGGGAAGGTGCCAAGGCTTTCAAGACGGCCCGTTTCCGGCCAGTAAAAAGACGCCGCCGTCATAGACGCAGAGCCGCCAAGGTCGATCCCGATCACGCATTGCCCTTGCCGTGCCGGAACCTCAGATACTTCACAGGCAAGCCACTCATCTACGGTCAACAGCACATCCCGGGTTTCGCCGCTTACACGCTCATTCCGGTTATAGAGCCGGAACGTGGTCAGCGTTGAGCCGCCCCGCTCAATTGCCCGCCGTGCCTGACCTTGCAACCACTCCAAAGAAGAACCAATGCCAGCAACAGCGCCGGGGTTTGCTTCTTTGAGGCTTTCCAGATCATCCGCAGGCAAGCCCGGTGACGGTCGATGTTCTTGCCGATAGATGCCCGGTGCGTCCTCGTCGAGCCAGATTGAAAAGGGGTGGGCATCATCAGGTGCAGAGGTTGAAATGATTAACGCCCGCCCGCCACGCTTGCCCATACCGGACAACAGCGCATGTTCCAGAGCGTCACCTTGATCAGCCGCCCAATGGCCCCGTTCATCCATCAAGATCAACGTAGGGGCAGAGCCAAGCGCAGACTTGCCATCAGCCGCAATCGCCCGGATGAAATGCCCGCCGCCGCCACCCTCATATTCGATTTCAAGACGCGGGGAACGCCGGACTGTGAACAGCTTTTGTTCGTCTTCAGGTAAAGACCGCATGAACCCGACCACAAAGTCAAAAGCGATGCGGGCTTGGTCCCGCGTTCTTGCGGCAATCAAGATTTCGCGCCGAGGCTGACCATCCCACTTGCCCATGCACGATCCCAGAGCGATGCCAGCCGACAGCGCCGTCTTAGCGTTCCCGCGCCCGATGGACAAAACCGCCACGTTAACATCGCCAGCCAACGCGCCTTTAACAAATCGCTTTTGGAATGGGGCAAGCTTGACCAGTTCGCCTGCCTTTGGCCCCTCGGGGATTGCCAGCGTTTCAAGGAACCGGATTGCTTTGGTGGATGCTTTCATGCCAGCCTCCAGTTGTTGCAACACAGGAGGTATTGATGCTGAATAAAATAGGCGGTGTGTTCGTATCCGTGCTTTTCGGTGTTCCGGCGTTCGCTCAGAGTGACCAATGCCGTTGGATGGAAACAGATCGCCTTGCAGCTTCCCTTTGCGAATGCCGCGAAATAGAAAGCGATATCGAACGTTTGCAGTGTTTTGAGAAAGTTAGCCGTACGGATATGCTTTTGCGCCGTCAGGCCGATGCCAGAGCCGAATGGCTTAGCCGTCAACCATTCGGTATTGAGGCAATGCGCGACAGAACCTCTAGTGAAGCCAACTAATCCGCACAGCGCGAACGCATAACCCAGACCCCCGGCCCCCTGCCCGGATGCAAAAGCCGCCATTGGGACCAGATCAAACGTCATGCCGCCACCCCGACAGCTCTGAGTTCGTCGGCTTCTAAAAGGCCACGGCTCAATATCTCACGAGCTAGCGATGGGCTAATCGCAGTCTGTGGAATGAAGGCACCGGCCTTCACTTGCGATGCCCAATAAGCGGCTGCGTCGGCTTGCCCATCATTTGGCAAAGCCCTAGCTCGCGCGTGTTCTTTTCTAAGTTCCTTTTCTCTGTTCGCCCCCCAAACCTGTCTGGCTTTCTCGGACACATCTGTCGTGCTTTCTGGACAGTCCTGTCGGGCTTTTACCGTCGAAAGGCTGACAACCTTGTCAGCCTTTTTTTTGACTTCCACTGCCCGGTTAAGTGTCGCCTCAGTCGGCAAATACCTTGTGGCTCTGCCGCGGTTCACACCTCGCTCGACCGTGTAGTGCCCGGACCCCAAAAGGTCACGAGCGGCTCGGCTGACCGTTTTTTCCGAAACCCCCATCGCCTTCGCCACGAATGCATCAGAAGGGCGAGACTCGCCTGTCACATGATCTGCGTGATTGAGTGCAAGATATGCCGCAAGGCGAAATGCACGGTCGGACACTTCACGGTCGGACGCCAAGTCGCGCAGATGCTGCAGCTTTACCTTAGCAAACGGCAAGTCACTCATCAGGCCGCCTCAACTTGCGTCTCTACCCACGCCAAGACATCAGCCTGCCGCCAGTAACGACGGCGGGAAATATATATAGGTTTGGGGAAATTGAGGTCTGTGTCATGGAGCCAACGCCACAGGCTCATGTCAGATATGCCGCCACACAGTTCGCGCACGGTCGCAGCGGATATGAGTTTCTTGTCCATGATAAGCCTCGCTATAAAAAACGTAGGCAATCACTGACAAAATAAGGGGATTACGAGGAGCGGGAAAGGATATCTTCGATTGCTTTCACCCCCCATTTTCGGATGCGCATCTTCTCTCTAAACCGCTGCAGGATATCATTGTAATAGTCTGAATGTCTTGCCTTTTCTGAAATCCCGGCAACCTGCTTGGCTGCGGCATTTCTGGAAAGCTCATCTCGGAGAACAAGTAATCTCATTTGGTTCATTGGCTGTATCCAGGTTTCAGAACCCCATGGAACTGCCAGCTTATTGCCACCGCCGCGCGGCTTCTTATGACGTGGAAGCGTCTCCAATAATTCCATTTCTGTTCGTGGATGTTTACCAAAGGCAGTCATTGATATGGTCCCACTTTGGTGCGGCTTCTCTAATCCAAGGAACCGCTCGGCAACGCCTGACACTTTTCTTTTCGTCACGTTGTCTGGTCCATTTAATACCCGGTAGAGGTTTACCCATTCGCGGATCCAAGGGCCTTCAATCCGCATTTTTCGCTGCGTTTCTTCGTCCGTAAGCACGAACTCTCCTCGTATGCGCAGGGCATTTCGAAACTCGTCAAGCGTTCCGGCTATTGCGTGTTGGTCAATGCGAAAGAGTATATCCAGGTATGCGAGAATATGCACATCGGGCCAATTTGGTCGGTCCTCAGGTTTCAACTGCATAAACTCCCACAAGTCGGCCTCGATCACGATCTCCCCACCGACGGCAAACAGAAATTCGTGGTGTGTAATTCCCTGCCCTTTCGAATTCATCACTACTTAGACTCCCCAATACGCACTACGTTGTCGGAATTGCCGGATACTATCTGCGCAACGAGGCCGGCCCATGCTTCCAACGCTCTCCTCTTTTCGTCTGCATAGTCGTGCCGTTGATACACTGCCACGATGCCGCCACCCGTTCCACTGACATGGTTGAGAACCGCCTCTGTCACACGCACAGGTATCCCGAGGCGGGCCATACCCGTTGCGGCGGTCCTTCGCAGGTCGTGGAATGTCCAATGTGGGATAGTCACTTCCAAGCCGCGCTCTTCGCTAGCAATCGCAACCATTTGGTCAGCAAGGTGCTGACGACCTTTGTGGAATCCACTTAATGGCGTTCCGCCAGTCGTGGTGTGGTAATACCCCTTATCGCCTTCGATCATATCTATACGGCAAAGAACACTTATTGCGGCATCTGACAAAGGTATGTCATGCGCCCGCCCATTCTTTGTGCGGACCGCCGATAGATGCCAATTGGTGCCTGTGACCTCTTTATCAGTCATGCAGGCGACTTCATTCAATCTCTGGCCGGTCAACAACAACAGCTCTCCCAACGGTCCCCAAGGTTGCTTGATCGCCTGACAGGCCATCCAGAACCATCGAACCTCATCATCAGACAAAACGCGGTCCCGGCTGACCTCTTTCGCCACCGGCTTGATCCCGGTTGCTGGACTGAACGCAATTATGTCCCGTTCCACACACCAATTGAGAAACTTATTCAGATAGGACCGCACTCTATTAGCTGTCACAATCCGCCCAGAATCGACTATGCTGTCCAGCAGGTCAATGACGTCACGCTTGGCAATATCATGGATGTCGCGCCCGCCCCACTCCGATACAACGTGCCTATCCAATTCGCGTTTGACCGTATGACCGCTTTTCAGGCCAGACAAATGGCGCCGGTCGAATTGCTCAATCAGCGTCTTCACCTTATCGCGTTCAGATAGCTGAGCTTCCAGCCGTGCAGCCTTGGTCGCCTTTTTCTCAGCCGCAGGATTTTGGCCACGTTCAATTTTGTCAATTGCATCGGACGCAACTGCACGCGCATCAGCGACGCCAAGAACGGGCCAACGCCCAAGCGTGAGCTTTGCAGGTTTTCCCGCCCAGCGATACCGAAGGGCCCATGACTTTGCACCACTCGGCTGGATTACCAGATACAGCCCAGACAGCGCCGGGTCAGGCACTTCAAGTCTCCGTACCAGGTTGGGTTTCATCGCGTCGACAGCTTTGGTCGTGAGTGCCTTTGCCATAGTCAATTGGTCCTTTGGGGTAACACTGGGGTAACATTTTGAACCAATAGTGGTCGTTAGATCATGTTAGATATAGATACAAAAAAATCATATAACATCAAGCAAAATATGGAATATTTATGTTATCAAGGATATGGTTCGTTAGGTAGTGATACGGTTAATAATTTGACTGTTAATCAATTGGTCGTAGGTTCGATCCCTACCGTCGGAGCCAACTTCCCCTTAGGTGGTTGGCGGTAAACGAAAAAGCGCTCCTTCGGGGGCGCTTTTCGCGTTCTGGGGGCCTGCGTGGCACATCCTTTGCGTTTTAGCTGATGGGGTGCCTCCCTCACGCGAAACGCTGCGCAGAACGGCGCGATGCGCAGGGGCGCGGCGCGGTGGGAAAAGGAACAAATTTCGGGAAATATGGGCAACGGTGCCAAACGGATGTGAATCAGCCGCGGGCACTTGGTTTGTCGGATCGGGCGGGCGCGATGACTGCGCCCGCCCGATCTGTTTTTAGGACTTCATCGCGGCAAGCACAGCATCGCCGGTGATCGGCAGATGACGCACGCGCGCGCCAGTCGCGTTGAAGATCGCGTTGGCAATCGCGGGTGCGATCACGGTGGTGCCGGGCTCGCCCAGACCAACGGGTACTTCGGTGCTTTCGACAAAGTCGATTTCAAGCTCGGGCACATCGGCCAGACGCAGTGGCGTATAGGCCCCGAGGTTCAGGTCGATAACGTTGCCGTTCTCGATCCGGGTGCCTTCATGCAGCGCCAAAGACAGTCCCCAAAGCGCCGCACCTTCGCATTGTGCGCGCGCCCCGTCGGGGTCCACCACGGTGCCGCAGTCAAACGCCAGCCACATCTTCTGGACATCGACCGCGCCCGTTTCAGGATCAACCGCCAGCTTGACCGCCGCCGCTGTCCAGGTCGGCATGCTGCGCGACTGGCCATAGGTGGTGGCAATACCGATTGCGGTGCCCTCGGGCAGCTCTGCACTGCCATAACCCGACATCTCTGCCACGCGCTGCAAAACAGCGGCCTGACGCGATGCCCCACCAACCGCATTGGGCGCAGAGCCCGCGTTGATGCCTTCGGCCTTTAGGTGATCCAGACGGAACTGCAACGGATCCGCACCGACTTTATGCGCCGCTTCATCCATGAAGCTTTCCACGGCAAAGTTGGTCCAGCCCGGTCCGACAGACCGCAGCCAGCCGGGACGGAAGGTCGCATTCGCCAGATCGTTCGAGATCGCCCGCACCTGATGCGCACCCACCGTGTACCAGTGATCGGCGCCGTCAATGGCAAAGGGGTCATAGGGTTCTTCGTTGACACCTTTGGGCATGAAACCCGGTGCCATCACCTGCGTCGGCCAACCGGCTGCGGCGTGGTGTTCCATACCCGTGACCGATTTGGCATCGTCGAACGCCATGCGCAGTTTTTGCACGGACGGCGACCGGATGCTGTCGAACTGCGCGTCTTCCTCGCGCGAGAACACCAGCTTGACCGGCTTGCCAACCGCTTTCGAGGCGAGCGCTGCGGGCACGATATAGTCGCCGTTCAGGCGACGGCCAAAGCCCCCACCCAGCATATAGCTGCGCATCACGATCTTATCGGCGGGTACTTCCAAAGCGGCGGCCAGCGTGGGCAGGATCAGCGATTGCCACTGGTTGCCCGCGTGAGTTTCCCAAACACCATCGGCGTTCTGGAAAACCGTGGCGTTCACCGGCTCCATCTGGAAGTGCAGTACGGATTGCGTGGTGTATTCGGCTTCGAGCATATCGGCGGCGGCATCAAAGGCAGCGGTCGTGTCGGGCTGCTCTGTGTGCAGGATCGACCCTTCCTCGCCCTGGATCAGCTCGCGCGAGCGCGCCTGGATATCCTCTTCCGAGACATTCGCCGTCTCGCCCGAGGTCCAGTCGACGCTGATCTCGTAGGTCGCCGTGCGCGCGGCGTGCAGCGTTTTGCCCAGCACCACAACCCAGCCTGGCACAGTGCCCGACGGGTCGTCGATCACCACGGTTTCAAGGTAGCCCTTGATGTCCTTGGCACCGCTATCGTCCACGGCATTCACCTTGGAGCCATAGCGCGTCGGGGGCAGCATCGGCACGCCGTACACCATCCCGTCAACTTTGGCATCCAGACCATAGATCGCCTGACCCGTGGTTTTCGTATCCAGATCAAGCGGATGCACGTCCTGGCCCACAAGGCGCAGGTCAGCGTGGGGTTTCAGCGGCAGGGCTGCCAGCTCTTCTTCGGTGAAGCTGCGGTCAAGCCCCTCGGCCACCAGATCACCATAGCTGATGGTTTGCGTGCCATCGGTCACCGCACCGTCGCGTGCGGTCAGACCCGAGGCATCAACGCCCCATTTGGCCGCGGCGGCTTCGATCAAGGCGGTCCGGCCAGCGGCCCCTGCTTGACGGTAGACAGGCCAGCTTTGCCAGATCGACCAGCTGCCGCCGGTGACCATCAGGCCCCATTTCTCGGCTGTATCGACATGGGTGATGTGTACGTTTTCCCATGCGACTTCCAGCTCGTCCGCCAGAATACGCGCGATGGCGGTGCCGACGTGTTGGCCCATCTCGGCGCGGATGATGTTGACGTTGACCTGACCGTCGGCGTCGATCCAGTACCACATCGACGGCTCGAACGTGTCGCCATTGGGCGTGACCGGCGTGCCATCCGGCACCGCAGGGTTCATTGCGGCGTTCGACACCTGAGGGAAGCCGAATGCAACGCCAACGGCCGTCATGGAGACAAGGAACCCACGGCGGGTCATCTGGGGTTGCGTCTCTGCGCCTGTGAGGCGGGAAATCAAATTAGCCATTGTCGGAGCCTCCCATAGCGGTGGCGGCGTCGCGCACGGCTTGACGGATTCGGGGATATGTCATGCAGCGGCACAGGTTGCCGGTCATCACCGCGTCGATGTCGTCATCGCTGGGGTTGGGCGTGTCTTTCAGCAGCGACGCTGCCTGCATGATCTGACCCGACTGGCAATAGCCGCACTGGGGCACGCGCAGGTTCCGCCACGCTTCTTGCACAGGGTGGTTGCCGTTTTCGTCCAGCCCTTCGATGGTGGTGACCTTCATCCCTTCGACATCCGAAAGATAGGTGATGCAGGACCGTGTGGCCGTCCCGTCGATATGCACGGTACATGCGCCACAGGCGCCGATGCCACAGCCGAACTTGGTGCCGGTCAGTCCGATCTCGTCACGGATCGCCCACAATAGGGGCGTATCCGGCTCAGCGTCGACAGAGACCTGCCGTCCGTTCAATTCGAATTCAATCATTAAGTCGTTGTCCTTGGGTAATTTTTGCCTAGGGCGGAGGGCGCGTATAACAGCGTGGTTTCGAACTGGTCAACATAGGTTTCATGGCACCCTTTGACAGGTCTGGACCAAGATGATCACGGGATTGTCAGACGTCCGTGCGCGATACGCGTTTGACGATCTTACACGGAAAGCACGCTTGGCGAAAGAATATTTCGCCACCACTCACACACGCATGATTTTCCACAGCGCAGTCTCGCCTTGTTTATCCAGTCACCGGCAGGTACTGCCCCCCATCACCAGACTGTATAGGACAGTCCGGTCATCAAGGGTCCGGCAACGTCATGGCGCAAAATTCTCTGATTTACAAAGTCGAGCTTTCGGTCTCGGACATGGATCGCCACTACTACGAGACGCACAAGCTGACCGTGGCCAAACACCCGTCGGAAACCGATGAACGTCTGATGGTGCGCCTGCTGGCCTTTGCCCTGAACGCGCATGAGCATCTTGAGATGACAAAGGGCCTGTCGACCGACGATGAACCCGATATCTGGCAAAAAAGTCTGAGCGACGAGATCGACGTTTGGGTGGCTCTCGGCCTGCCAAGTGAAAAGATCATCCGGCAGTCGTGCAACAAATCCGCGCGGGTCGTGATCTATCCTTATGGCGGCAAAACGGCAGAGGTCTGGTGGGACAAGGTCCGCAGCAGCACCGCCCGTTTCGACAAGCTCGAGGTCGTCAATCTGGCAGAGCATGACACCGCGGCGCTGGCAAAGCTGGCCAGCCGCGCGATGAAGCTTGGCGTGCATATTCAGGACGGTGACGTTATGGTCAGCGTCGATGACAGCGTCGTCTACCTGACGCCCCAGACGTGGAAAGACGCGGGCTGAAGCGCCACTGGCGTCGGGGGTGACCCCTCGCCAGCGCGCATTTAAGCGAAACTTGTGCCGCTACTGCATGGAGTGGAAGCCGACCATATTGCCCTCCGTATCCTGACACACGAGGATCCAGCCAAACTCACCGATGGATGTTTTCGGCTGCGCGACGCTGCCGCCCGCGCTGGTCGCGCGTTCCTCTTGGGTGGCGCAATCCTCGACCATGAAATAGACAATCGTGCCCCCGACCCCTGGCCCCGCATAAGGCGCTTTGGTCAGCGCGCCCCCCGCGCCATAGGCTGTCATCTCGGTCGGGAAGCTCATCATCTGCATCTCACCGCTCGGGTCTGGCATCGGCTCCAGCTTGGTGTCGAGCATGGCTTCGTAGAAGCCGACCGCCCGATCAAGGTCGTCCACATAGATATCGAACCATCCTACGGCATTCATCTTGGTCATTTCCTATCCCTTTCAAGTGTTTGGTGTTGTCGTAAAATCGAATTGCCCCGCCGCTCAGACCGCATTGGACGCGTCAATGCGCCGCTCAAGATGCCAGATCTTCGATACAATCTGCCAGCCCTGCGCGCCCTTCACGAAACCAAGGTGATCGACGAAGACATTGTCATGGGCGCGGATGCGGATTTTCACCGTTGCACTCAGCGGCGACAGCATGTCGATCATCAACACCTCTGCCTCGCGCGGTTGCCCGATGCTGGCAGGAGAGACGCGGGCCCCGACATCGCGGCTGAAACTGTCGATCGGCTCTACAAAGACCGTCCCATTGTCGCCGTCAAACAGGCTTGAGCTCGGGTGGAACACGGCATTCAACTTGTCGGTGTCACACTCGTGTATTGCGTCAAAATAGGTCTCTATCGCGCTCAGCAGTTCAGGGTGCATGGTCATGTCAAACCTCCGGTATGTGGTGCTGATCCAAGATTGCCATTTCTGCGAAACCCGCGATACTGGCTATATTGACAACCTTCGGTCGGATTCTGCCAAAATGTCCCAAATTGCACCCCGAAACGCCCCCTTGGTCTGTGCGCTTGCCTATGACGGGCTGTGCACCTTCGAATTCGGCATCGCGGTAGAGCTTTTCGCCCTGCCCCGACCCGAGTTCGCGGATTGGTACCGCTATGCGACGGTTAAGGCCGAACCCGGTCCGATCCGCGCCACGGGCGGCATCACGATCGAGGCGCAGGAGGATCTTGATCTGCTGCGGCAAGCCAGCCTGATCATCGTGCCCGGCTGGCGCGGTGCCGATGCCCCTATCCCGCCCGCGCTATGCGCCGCCTTGCAAGACGCCTATGCCCAAGGCGCGCGGATCGCGTCGATCTGTTCAGGTGTCTTTGTCTTGGCTGCGGCGGGGCTGCTGACAGGCAAAAGCGCCACAACCCATTGGCGATACACCGATCAGTTGGCCGCGCGCTACCCTGACATATCCGTGGACCCTGATGTGCTATTCGTGGAAGACGACAGGATTTTCACCTCGGCCGGATCGGCGGCGGGGCTGGATCTGGGGCTGCATATCATTCGGCAGGATCACGGCGCGCAGGTCGCTGCGTCTGTTGCCCGACGGCTTGTCCTTCCCGCACAACGCGACGGCGGGCAACGTCAGTTCGTGCCCCGCCCCGAGCCCAAGGCGCGGATGGGGTCGGATCTTGCAGCGCTACAGGATATGATCCGCGCCACACTCGACGAGGACTGGCCGATGGCGCGTATGGCACAAACCGCCGCGACCAGCGGGCGCACGCTTGCCCGCCGGTTCCGCGAAGAGACAGGCGACACCCCCCTCAACTGGCTCAAGCTTGAACGGGTGTCCCGCGCCGCTGAACTGCTGGAAAATAGCGCCATCCCGCTGGCCGATATATCAGACGTCTGCGGCTTCGGCTCGGCCGAGAGTTTTCGCCGCGATTTCCGCAAAATGATGGGCGTTCCTCCGATCCGGTATCGCGAAAGGTTCGGGGCTGCCACCTAGCCCCGCCCCCTACGCTGGGTTTCCCGCACCGCCCGCACAAACGCGGCTACACTGCACCCGTCGCGTTTGTTAGGGTTTTGACGTAGCATACCAGAAAACCCCGAAGCAGAAGGCGTCGCGTTTTATGTTGACCAATAGTGATCTTGTGGAACTGACCGAATTTCGCCGCGCGCTGCATCGCCATCCCGAAGTCTCTGGCGAAGAGGTAGAGACCGCAAAAACCATCGTTGGCGCGCTAAAGCCCCTGTCGCCCACCCGCATCCTGACAGGTCTTGGAGGGCATGGCGTCGCGGCGGTGTTCGACAGCGGCACGGCTGGCCCGACGGTCCTGTTCCGCGCCGAGCTTGACGCCCTGCCGATAGAAGAACGCAACAGCGATATCGACTGGCTGTCCGAGGTTGCGGGCAAAAGCCACGTGTGCGGGCACGATGGTCATATGACGATGCTGCTGGCTTTGGGGCGCATGATCGCGCGCAAACCGGTTGCCACGGGGCGCGTGGTGCTGATGTTCCAACCCGCGGAAGAGGACGGCAGCGGGGCCAAAGCGGTGGTCAGCGATCCCGCATTCGACGCGATCAAACCGGATTGGGCCTTTGCGATCCACAATGAACCGGGCAGTCCGTTCGGCTTTGTCTCCACCCGCGTGGGGCTGATCAACTGCGCGTCGATGGGGCTCAAGGTCAAGCTCAGCGGGAAAACTGCCCATGCCGCCGACCCGCAAGACGGGGTATCGCCCGCGCTCGCGGTGGCACGGCTTATCCCCGCGCTGGATGATCTGGGCCACGGCGACGGCGGCCCGCGCAACGACGACTTCCGGCTGGTCACCGTCACCCACGCCACTATAGGAGAGCCGACTTTCGGCATCGCGCCGGGCGCGGCAGAGGTGTTTGCCACTCTGCGCACCGCCGGCGATGCGGGGCTGGAAAGCCTTGAGACCGCCGCGCGCGATCTCGCATCAACGATTGCCGCTGAATACGGTCTTGGCGTCTCTTTCGAGGTGCATGACCATTTCGCCGCTTCGATCAACGACGCAGACGCCTATGCCGTAGCAACCAAAGCGATGGAGGCGATCGGCGTGCCTTTTGGCGAGGAAAACGTACCCATGCGCGCTTCGGAGGATTTCGGCGTATTCGGCTGGGGGGCCAAAGCCGCGATGCTGTGTCTCGGACCGGGGGAGGATCACGCGGCCCTGCACAACCCCGACTATGACTTCCCCGATGACCTTATCCCCATCGGCAGCGGGATCTTCGACCGCATCGCCCGAGATCTTCTGGGGACGGCGTAACCCGCCCCCTTCTGAACGCGCCGCCCAAGCCCGCTAGTCCTGCGTCGCCAGCAAATCGGTGATCAGCGCATGGGTCGCACGGACCCGCGCCTCGTTCGGGTAGTTGCGGTTGGCAAGCACAACGATCCCAAGGTCTTGCCCCGGTAGCAGCGCGACATACCCGCCGAACCCGTTGGTCGCGCCGGTCTTGTTCAGGATCACATCGCGCTGCGGTGGCAACGGTGGGGTCAGGCGGGTCGCGGGCTGGGGCGACAGGATAAAGTCATAGCCGTTGCCCGCCTCCATCCTGGCGACATCGACAGGCCAAGGGTACTGCTCCCATATCATGTCTTGGGTGTAATAGGCCGTCTCTGCCTGCCCCTGCCGTGTGCGTTCAAGCGCTGCGGTCAGCGCGGGATCTGCCCCGCCGCGGCCCAGCTCCAGATCCAGCAGGCGCAGCATATCGCGGGCGGTCGATTTCACCCCATAGGCCTCATCTGCCAACACGCCGGGGTTAACGCGAATGGGCGCATCCGTCTTGCGGTCATAGCCAAAGGCATAGCGATCCATCGCGTCATCCGGCACGTCAACATAGGTGCTGCCAAGCCCCATCGCGGGAAACAGCACATCCTCAGCCGCTTGGGCAAAGGACATACCCATGGTCTGTGCCGTGATATGCCCCAGCAAGCCGATGCTGACGTTGGAATAGCTGCGTGTCCCCGGTTGCGGCGGTTGCCAGCCCTCTAGCCAGCGGATCAGCTCGGGCACATTGCCCACCTCGCCGGGAACCTGAAGCGGCAAGCCACCGGTGACATGGGGGGACAGATCAACCAGCCTTATCGCGCCGAAAGCGGCCCCCTCAAGCTGGGGTATGCTGTCCGACACAGGCGCATCCAGATCAAGCATACCGCGGTCTTCAGCCAATGCGGCTAACGTCGCGGTGAAAATCTTGCTGATCGACCCGAGTTCAAAGATCGTATCCGGCGTCGCCGCGACATTTCCTTTGCGCGCCGCCACACCCGTCGCATGGAAGCTATGCTGCCCCTGCCAGGTGATACCCACGACCAATCCGGGGATTTGATACTGCTCGATTACCGGCGCAAAGCTGGCACCTGCGATATCGACAATCTGCTCGCTCGTTGCGCCTTGTGCGAACAACGACGCGGGAAAAGTAAAGGGGACCGACAGCACGACTGCCAGCGCGAGGTTGGGGGATTTCATATCTGCTTCGACCTATTCATGGGTGTTGCCGACGTCATTAAGCGGCACGGCCTCAACGCACAAATGCGAAAATGCGCGGACGAACCGGTGCGCGCCCCGCCGCTTGCAGCTTTCACAGTAATTTCCCTTGGCTTCCCGGCTTTGCCCGCTACCTTGATCCCCAAGTTGTGCAAACCAGTCACTTTTTACGCCAAGGAGCCTGCATCTCATGAAAAATTCCCTTCGTATCACCGTATCCGCCGCCACCCTTACCGCGGCACTGGCCTCGGCAGCGGCCGCCGACATCACCGTATCGTCCAAGATCGACACAGAAGGCGGGCTGTTGGGCAATGTCATCGCCCTTGCGCTAGAGGACGCGGGCCTGCCTGTCGAACGCCGCCTGCAACTGGGCGGCACGCAGGTTGTCCGCGAGGCGCTGCTGTCCGGCCAGATCGACATTTACCCCGAATACACCGGCAACGCGGCCTTCTTCTTTAACGAAGCAGACAGCGACGTGTGGAAAGACGCCGAAGCCGCACACGCCCGCGCGGCCGAGCTCGACTCCACGCAAAACGATGTCACATGGCTGACCTCGGCCCCTGCCAATAACACATGGGCCATCGCGGTGACCGGCCCCGTGGCGCAAGACAACAACCTGACCACCATGTCCGATTTCGGCGCATGGGTCGCGCAGGGCGGCACGGTCAAGCTCGCGGCCTCGACCGAGTTTGTGTCCTCCCCCGCGGTGCTGCCCGCGATGCAGGACACCTACGGATTTGAACTGGACGCGGACCAGACGGTGATCCTGTCCGGCGGCGATACAGCAGCCACGATCCAGGCCGCCGCACGGGGCACATCGGGTGTGAACGCCGCGATGGTCTATGGCACCGACGGCGGTGTCGGTGCCACAGGTCTGGTGGTGATGGAGGATGACAAAGGCGTGCAGCCCGTCTACGAGCCCGCCCCCATCGTCCGCGCCGAGGTACTGGCCGAATACCCGTCGATCCCCGAGGTGCTGAACCCCATTTTCGAGGGGTTGGACATGGCGACGCTGCAAAAGCTCAACGGGCGGATTCAGGTTGGCGGTGAACCGGCAGAGGCCGTGGCGCGTGATTACCTCACCCAAGCCGGGGTGCTGGACTGATCCGGGGCACGATGTCCTTGCAGACCCCTCGGGCGCAGCTATCCGCGCCGGGGGTTCTATTTGCCGTTCTGGGGGCCGCAGCGATGCTGGCCCCCTTTATGACGCTGGCCGCAAACCGCATCGTGGCGGGGGACGCGGTGCCGATCTGGGCGGTGGTCCCCGTATCGCAGACGATCCCCGGATTGGCAGCGATCGTGGCGGGGTTGGCGTTGGGCCTGCCTGCAAGACACGTGGGACTGCGTCTGGCGGGGCCGCTTGTGGGGCTGGCGGGGTTGCTGTGGCTTCTCGTCCAGGGCGCGCCAGCACTGCTGGAGGGCGCGGGCGATTACGCAAGGGTGTCTCCGGCGGCGGGGTTCTGGTGCTTGCTGGTGATCTTTGCCCTGCTCATGGCCGATGCGATCACCGCGATGAAACCGGGGCCCTTTCAGCGCGCATCACTGCTCGCGTTGGTGCTGGGTGCTCTGTCCGTCGTGCTTGGCTCTGGTGCGCTGGCACCGCTGTCGGTGATGCAGGAACTTGCCGCGCGCCGTGACGCCTTCGCGTCCGAGGCGACGCGTCACCTTTGGCTGGCCTTCGGGTCGCTTGGCATGGCGGGGCTGATCGGCTTTCCCATCGGTGTTCTGAGCCACCGCAAGCCCGCGCTACGCAGCGCGATCCTGCCGGTGCTGAGCTTTCTGCAAACCATCCCCTCGCTCGCCATGTTCGGGCTGATGATCCCCCTGCTGGGCTGGGTCGGTGCCACCGTACCCGGTGCGCGCAGCATTGGCATCGCGGGCATCGGATTCGCACCGGCCTTTGTCGCACTGGTACTCTATTCGCTGCTGCCCGTCGTGGGAAACACCGTGGCCGGTCTGGCCGCCACGCCGCCGCAAGCCCTGAACGCCGCGCGCGGAGTAGGCATGACAGCGGCGCAACGCCTGTGGCGCGTGGAACTGCCCATCGGCCTCCCCGTGATCCTCACCGGCCTGCGCATCGTGCTGGTCCAGAACATCGGGCTGGCGGTCATCGCGGGGCTAATCGGCGGCGGCGGCTTTGGCACATTCGTGTTCCAGGGGCTGAACCAGACCGCGACAGACCTGATCCTGTTGGGCGCGCTGCCCACGGTCGCGCTGGCCCTGACGGCGGCTATCGTGATGGATATTCTGGTCGACCTGACCCGCCGCCTCCCCAAGGAGACCCCATGATAGAGATCGACAATATCACCAAAATCTACGACAGCGCCCGCGCCGTCGATGGCGTGTCGATGACCATTGATACCGGCACGATCACCGTAATTGTGGGCACATCCGGTTCGGGCAAGACAACCCTTTTGCGGCTGATCAACCGGCTGGAAGAGCCCACCTCGGGAGAGGTGCGGATCAACGGGCAATCAACCCTCGACGTCAAACCGCATATCCTGCGGCGGCGGATCGGATATGCCATTCAAGGGCACGGGTTGTTCCCGCATCACACGGTCGCGCGCAATATTGGCGCGGTGCCGCAACTGCTGGGCTGGACCCACGACAAGATCGACGCCCGCGTGGACGAACTGCTTGATCTTTTCTCGATGGCACCGCAAGAGTTCCGCCACCGCTACCCCTCTGAACTGTCGGGCGGGCAGCAACAACGGGTCGGCGTGGCACGGGCCCTTGCCTCGCGCCCTGATCTGATCCTCATGGATGAACCCTTTGGCGCGCTCGACCCGATCATCCGCACCCGCGCGCAAGAGGATCTGCGCCGCATCCAGCAGGCGCTCGGCTCCACCATCATCCTCGTGACCCATGATATGGAGGAAGCCATTCGTCTGGGCGACCGCGTGGCGGTGATGGATGGCGGCAAGCTGGTGCAACATGCCACCCCGGCAGAGATCATCACCCACCCCGCAACAGATTTTGTGGCTGATATGGTGGGCGATGTCGAACGCCCGCTGCGGCTGCTTTCCCTCACCCCGCTGGCTGAGGTGATGGAGGACGGTCCCGCCAACGGCGCGCCCCTGCCCCGCGAGGCAAATCTGCGCGACGCGCTGTCGGCCTGCCTGTGGACAGGGCGCAGCGCCGTGCCGATCACCGATAAGGGCAAGATCATCGGCCGCGTGACGCTAGACGCGATCCGCGCCCGCGCCGAGGTGCACGCATGACAGCGGGCAACCTGCTACGCGCCTGCTTGCTGGCGCTGTTGCTCGCTCTGGTGCTACGGCCCGATTGGTTCGCGCCGCTCTTTGCGCCGCTGGCCCCGGCGGGCGGACCGGTCATTTACGCGCGCAGCTCTTTGCTGTCGCTCTCGCTCAGCCATCTTGGGCTAGTGGCCCTTGCCTCTGTTGCGGCGACGCTGGTGGCGGTGACACTGGCGATCTTTGTCACCCGTCCTGTGGGCGCGTCCTTCCTGCCGCTGTCGCGCACGATCACCAACATCGGTCAGACCTTCCCCCCCGTCGCGGTGCTGGCGCTTGCCGTGCCTGCCTTGGGCTTCGGGGCGGGGCCGACGCTGGTGGCGCTGTTTCTTTATGGGCTGCTCCCGATCTTCGAGAACGCGATCACCGCCCTATCAACCCTGCCCCCCGCCACGATGGAGGCCGCACGCGGCATGGGGCTGAACCGCTGGCAACGCCTGTGGCGGGTGGAGCTTCCCCTCGCCCTGCCCGTGATCCTGACCGGGATCCGCCTGTCCGTCGTCATCGCCCTTGGCACCGCCACCATCGGCTCCACCGTTGCCGCGCGCACCCTGGGCGAAGTCATCATCGCCGGGCTGCTGACCAATAACACCGCCTATGTGCTGCAAGGCGGTTTGATCGTGGGGCTTTTTGCGGTGCTTATCTATGACGGTATGGCCCAGCTTGAACGTTACCTGAGCCGTCGCATGGGTGGATAAACCGCGCCGAGTGGAAGCGCGCCTATCCGCCGCCCGCGCAATTGCGCCCCCTGTCCAAGACTTGTATCACACCGCTATGATCCGACAGCTTGCCCCTTTTGTCCTCACCCTCTGGGCCGCGCCGCTGGCCGCGCACCCCCATGTGTTTATCGACACGCAGCTCTCGCTTGTCGCCGACGATCAAGGGCAACTGACCCATGTGCGGGTGACCTGGCAGTATGACGCGCTCTATTCCTTGCTGGTGACCGAGGATATGGGCCTTGATGCCGACGGCGACGGGGCGCTCACGGAAACGGAGCTTGCGACGCTGAACGGCTTTGACATGCAGTGGGTCGACGGGTTCAACGGCGATCTGGTCCTCAGCGCCGAGGCGAGCAATATCGCGCTGTCCGGCCCGACCGAGATTGCGACGCAGTTTGACAACGGACAGATCACCACGATGCACACCCGCGCGCTGGAAACCGCAGTACCCGCAGGGACAGCAATCACGATCAAACCCTATGATGCGACCTATTACACCGCCTACGATATCACGACTGCAATAGACACCACGCGCGCACCGACCTGTCGCGCCCGCGTCGCCATGCCCGATGTCACCGCCACGATGGAGGCGCTGCAACAACAGCTCGCCCAGCTTGATGCCCAGACCGATCCTTCCGACGCGGGTCTGCCGGATATCGGCGCGCAAATGGCCCCGACGGTGAATGTGACATGCGCCGCGCCCTGACCGTGATCGCCTTGGGCGTGGTCATCGCCCTTGCCGCGCTGTGGTGGACCGGCGGCTTTGACCGGCTGGCGCAATGGGCTGCGGCGCATCAACGCGCGTTTCAAAACAGCATCGCCCTCTCGCTGCGCGCCGTGCGTGCGGGCCAGCCAGAGGCGATAACCGCCCTGCTTTCCGCCTGTTTCGCCTATGGCGTGGTTCATGCCGCAGGCCCCGGTCACGGCAAGGTGTTGATCGGCGGCTATGGCGCGGCCAAGGCTGTGCCGATGCTGCGACTGTCGGTGATCGCGCTGCTGTCGTCGCTGGGTCAGGCCGTGACGGCGGTGGCTCTGGTCTATACCGGCGTGAGCCTGTTGCACTTGGGGCGCGAGCGTATGATCTCGCTGACAGAGGCGATTATGGCCCCCGTCAGCTATGGCGCGATTGCCTGTGTCGGGCTGTGGCTGTTCTGGCGGGGCCTGCGCCATTTCCGCGCGACGCTTCCCTCGCCGCGAGATCATCACCACAATCACCACCAGCACGACCATGACGGTATCTGCGCCACCTGTGGCCATGCGCATGGCCCCACCGCTGAACAGGTTCGACAGGCGACCACCCTGCGCGAGACGCTGCTGCTGATCGGATCTATCGCGGTGCGGCCCTGCACGGGGGCGTTGTTCGTGTTGATCATCACGCTTCAGATGGGGATCGCGGGCGTCGGGATTGCCGGTGCTTTCGCGATGGCCTTTGGCACCGGGACCATCACCATCGCCGTGGGTCTTGGTGCCGGTGCGTTGCGCGGCGGGGTGCTCGCCGGGTGGGCCAGTGCCCCCCGTGCAGCCCAGATCGCCGCCCTGATCGAGCTTGCCGCCGGGCTTGGTGTCGCCCTGTTGGCGGGGGGATTGCTGCTGCGGACGGTCTGAGTTTACCCGCTCGACAAGGGGGACGGTCAAAACTATCTATAATCCATGACCCAACCTAGATCAGAGACCCACTCCGCCCGGATTGCGCGCATATTAGCCGACCGCATCATCTCGGGGCAGTTGGCCCCGGGCGCGCGGTTGCGGCAAGACCACATCGCGCAGGAATTCGGCGCAAGCCATGTGCCTGTGCGCGAAGCCTTTCGTTTGCTAGAGACACAATCACTTGCAGAAAGCCTGCCAAGACGCGGATTTCGCGTCACTTTCTTCGATATGGCAGAGCTGCGGGAAGTCGCTGAAATGCGCGCCAGCCTCGAAGCGCTCGCCCTGCGGCACGCCGCACCCAACCTGACGCCCGATATCCTTGCCAAGGCGCAAAAGGCCAACCTGCAAGGCGACAGCGCCCAGAATGTACATGAATGGGAAGAGGCAAACCGCTGTTTTCACAGATTAATTCTTGAACCCTGCCAGATGCCGCGTCTGATGCGGTCGATTGACGACCTGCAAGCGGCAAGCGCGCGGTTCATTCTGCGGGCGTGGCGGACAAATTGGGAAGCCCGCACCGATCACGATCACCGTCTGATCCTCGACGCGCTGCGTAAAGGTCAGGTGGATCTGGCCTGTACCACGCTCTCGCGCCACGTGGGGTGGATCGGCAAGCGCAGTCGCACCCTAAAAAATCAAACTGGGTCAGGCACTTCCGAGTTTTTCAGATAATTATCTATAATCTGAATTGTCAGAAGGCGCGTCCTTCGTCCTACTGGGATAGACCTTGAAAGCTATCACTCGGAGGAAACCAGATGGCACTTGCGATTACATCCCTACCCCGTAACCCGTCCTTCGCGCAGGGCCTTGGCCTCGCGCTGGCCGGTGCCGCGCTGATCACGCTGGGGGCCAAGGTCCAGATCCCGTTCTGGCCGGTGCCCATGACGCTGCACACGCTATCGGTCTTTCTTGTCGCCCTCACCCTTGGCCCGCGTCTGGGGCTGGCGGCCATGGCGGCCTATCTTGGCGCTGGTGCAGCGGGGCTTCCGGTGTTCTCCGGCACGCCTGAACGCGGCATCGGGCTTAGCTATATGGTCGGGCCGACGGGCGGCTATCTGCTGGGTTACCTTGTGGCGGCGGGTCTGACCGGCTGGCTGGCGATGGGGCGCGGCTGGATCGGGCGCGTGCTGGCGATGCTGGCGGGGCTGACCGTGGTCTATGCCGGTGGTCTGGCGTGGCTGTCGCTGTTCGTGCCCGCATCCAAGCTGCTGGCCGCAGGGCTGACCCCTTTCCTGCTGGGTGATGTGGTCAAGGTGCTGCTGGTGGCGACACTGCTGTCTGGCCTGTCGCGGCTGAAAGGGCGTGATCAATGATCCGTACAGACTGGACCCTCGACGAAGCGGCAGCGATCCACGCGCTGCCCTTCCCCGACCTGATCCATCAGGCGCAAACGCTGCACCGCGCGCATTTCGACCCCACGGCGATCGAAACCGCCAGCTTGCTGAGCATCAAGACCGGCGGCTGCCCCGAGGATTGCGGCTATTGTTCGCAATCGGCGCATTACGACACCGGCGTCAAAGCGACCAAACTGATGGGCGCACAGGAGGTCATCGCCGCCGCCAAACGCGCCAAGGATGCGGGCGCGCAGCGGTTCTGCATGGGGGCTGCATGGCGCAGCCCCAAGGACCGCGACATGGACAAGCTGACCGATATGGTGCGCGGCGTGGCCGATCTGGGGCTAGAGACCTGCATGACGCTGGGGATGCTGTCGCCCGAGCAGGTGACCAAGCTCAAGGATGCCGGGCTCGATTTCTACAACCACAACATCGATACCTCGCCCGAGTATTACGCCGAGATCGCGTCAACACGCACGATGGAAGACCGCCTTGAGACGGTGGAACATGTGCGCAAGGGCGGGATCAAGGTCTGCTGCGGCGGTATCCTTGGGATGGGAGAGGCAGAGGCGGACCGGATCAGCATGCTGGTCACCCTCGCCACGCTGCCCAGCCACCCAGACAGCGTGCCGGTGAACCTGTGGAACGCGGTCAAAGGCGTGCCAGTGCAGGGAAAATCCGAAAAGGTCGACCCTTTTGCGCTGGTCCGGCTGGTGGCCTTGGCGCGTATCCTGATGCCCGCCTCGGTCGTGCGTCTCTCCGCAGGCCGCACCGGGATGAGCGACGAGCTGCAATCGCTGTGCTTTCTGGCGGGGGCGAATTCGATCTTTGTGGGCAACCAGTTGCTGACCACCGAAAACCCGGCCACGTGGAAAGACAACGACCTTCTGCAACGGCTCGGCATGCATGTGGCACCGGCCAAGCCCGCGTCCAGATCGGCCAAGATCGCGGCGCAGTAGATCCGCCCCTGACACGTGCAAAAGCCCGGCCTGATATCCTCGGGCCGGGCTTATCCTATCGGGCGACAGCGTGGCGTCAGGCGAAGATGATCACCGACTGCATGCCGTCTGCGACCATATCCCCATCCGTATTCCAGACCCGCATGACCTGAGAGCTATAGCCGCCGTTACCGGCGGTCAGCTGTGTCTCCATCATATACCAGCCGTCGCGGGTGTTGGCGTGATCGGACAACAGGTTGATGATCCAGTTCATCGACGAATTCGGCCCCGGCCGCGTCATCATCGGGAAAGCGGCGGGGGGCAGCACGTCGCCAATCGCGATCAGCCCTTCAAGCGTCCCCCACATCGCCGGATCACGGTGCCGCGCCCAAATCCGGACATAGCCGCGATCGGACCCTGAAAACGGCAGGCTGCCCTCGATCAGCTTGACCTCGAAGTTGACAAAGAACCGCACCGGCGGGCGTTTCAATGCGGGCGGGAAGTAAGAGGGCGTGTCGTCCGGCCCTTGGGGGGCGGCGGGCGCGGTATGGCCCACGCTCAATTGACTTTCCTGCGCATGGCCGAAAGAAAACGTGCCCGTTGCCGCGACCTTGCCGTCGATTTCAGCGCGGGTGGCGATGGTGGTGATGTTGCGCCCTTCGCGCAGCACTTCGGCATGGATCGTGGGCGGCTGCGACACGGGTGCGGTAAAGTTAATCAGCGCCGACCGCAGCGCGGGCAGATCGGGGCGGTCCCGACGGGCCGCATTGACCAGCAAGGCACCGGTAAATCCGCCAAAGGCCGTACGCCCCTGCGCCCAGTTCTCTGGCACCTGATAGCGCGGCGCGGTGCCATCCTGCTCTGCTGTCGCCAATACCTCGGCCAGGGTCACATCTGTCATGTCGGGTCCTTTATGCGTCTGTCACCGCGCGCGGGCGCGCTGTTTCCCAATCGATGCCCGCAAAGCCAAGGGCGCGCAAGACACCCTGCCCCTGAAACGCCACGTCACCCAACACGCACCCCCGCGGCAAAAAACCTTTGGCAGGATCGAATAGAGGTGTTGACGCCCAATCTATATTTCACATATCCATGAAATATGGAAACACTACTCACAGATCGAACTCGCCACCCTGAGCCACCCGCAGCGGCTGGCCGTGTTTCGCCTGCTGATGCGGCGCTATCCGGATGCTTTGCCTGCGGGGGAAATCGCGCAGGTACTGGCGCTGAAATCCAGCACGGCGTCGGTATATCTGTCGGCGCTGACGCAAGTCGGGCTGATCTCGCAGCGGCGCGACGGGACGCGGCTCTTGTACACCATCAACCTTGATGCGGCGGGCGAGGTCGTATCGGGGTTGTTCGTGGATTGTTGTCGGGGGCGCGCTGATCTCTGCCCGCCCCCGTTCTCTGACCTCATTAACAGGACGCAGATGATGACCCAGACAAAATTCAACGTGCTTTTCGTATGTACCGGCAATTCCGCCCGCTCCATCTTTGCAGAGACGATCCTGCGGGACATGGCGGGCGACCGGTTCACCGCCTATTCCGCGGGCACCCTGCCCCGGTCCGAGCTTAACCCCCTTGCGGTCGAGATGCTGCAAGCCAAGGGCCACAGCATCGACGCGCTGCGGTCCAAACATATCTCTGAATTCCAGACCGCCGATGCGCCGCAGATGGATTTCGTCTTTACCGTCTGTGACCACGCCGCAAACGAGGAATGTCCCACCTGGCCCGGCCAGCCCGTGTCGGGGCATTGGGGCATGCCCGATCCCGTCAAAGCCGAAGGGACAGAAGCGGAACGCCGGCTGGCCTTTCAACAGACATATGGCGCGCTGCACAACCGGCTTCTGGCCTTCACCGCCCTGCCTTTCGAAGCGCTGGATCGCGCTGCCTTGCAAAAACGGGTCGATGCCATCGGGGCCGACCCAGTGACCACAGGATAAACCACGATGACAACCTATGCTTTGAACGGCCTTGGCCGCATCGGAAAACTCGCCCTGCGGCCCTTGCTGGAACAGGGGGCCAAGATCGCCTTTATCAACGACGCGGTTGGCGACCCCGAGATGCACGCCCATCTGCTGGAGTTTGATTCCGTCCACGGGCGCTGGCCTGCGACCTTCAGCGCAGAGGAACATGCGATCACCATCGATGGCACGCGTATCCCCGTGACCAGCACCAAATCGATCACAGACCTGCCGCTGGAGGGGGTGGATGTGGTGATCGACTGCACCGGTGCGTTCAAGACAGAGGCCAAGCTTGCCCCCTATTTCGAGGCGGGCGTGAAAAAGGTTGTTGTCTCTGCCCCCGTCAAGGACGGGCCGACGGCGAATATCGTCTATGGCGTGAACGACGACACCTATGATCCAGCCAAGCACAGCATCGTCACCGCGGCGAGCTGCACCACCAACTGCCTCGCCCCCGTTGTCAAAGTGCTGCTGGAAGGGATCGGGATCAAACACGGGTCGATCACCACGATCCATGACGTGACCAACACGCAAACCATCGTGGACCGCCCCGCCAAGGATATGCGCCGCGCCCGATCGGCGCTGACCAACCTGATCCCTACCACCACGGGGTCCGCCACGGCGATCACGCTGATCTATCCGGAGCTGACCGGCAAGCTGAACGGCCACGCCGTGCGGGTGCCCCTGCTGAATGCGTCGATCACCGACTGCGTGTTCGAGCTGGAGCGTGAGACGAGTGTGGAAGAGGTCAACGCCCTGTTCAAAACCGCCGCCGAGGGGCCGCTAAAGGGTATTCTGGGCTTTGAGGAACGCCCGCTTGTGTCGTCGGATTACACCAATGACACCCGCAGCGGGATCGTGGATGCGCCATCGACGATGGTGGTGAATGGCACGCAGGTCAAAATTTATGCGTGGTATGACAATGAAATGGGCTATGCGCACCGACTGGTGGATGTGGCGCTGATGGTGGGCGGCAAGCTGTGACACGCCCTGCCGGTTTTACCGCCTATATCACTGTCACCGCCGCCTATTGGGCCTTTATGCTGACCGACGGCGCGCTGCGGATGCTGGTGCTGCTGCATTTTCACACGCTCGGGTTCTCTCCGGTACAGCTGGCCTATCTGTTTGTGCTCTACGAGATCGCGGGCGTGGTCACCAACCTGTCGGCGGGCTGGATCGCGGCGCGCTTCGGGCTGACCTCGACGCTTTATGCGGGGCTGTCGTTGCAAGTGGTCGCGCTGCTGGCGTTGACACAGCTTGATCCGGCCTGGAGCGTCGCCGCCTCTGTCGTCTTTGTCATGCTGGTGCAAGGGCTGTCGGGTGTGGCCAAGGATCTGGCCAAGATGAGCTCTAAATCCGCGGTCAAGCTGCTGGCCCCCACCACAGGGGGCGGCTTGTTCCGCTGGGTCGCACTGCTCACCGGATCGAAGAACGCGGTCAAGGGCGCTGGCTTTCTGCTGGGTGCGGGGATGCTGGCGCTGCTGGGGTTTGTGCCGTCGACGCTGGTGATGGCGGCGATCCTGTTTGTGATCCTGATCGGCGTCATCATCGGTATGCCCGCGGGCCTGCCCGTGGGACGCAAGGATGCCAAGTTCACCGAAGTCCTGTCCAAGAACCGCAATATCAACTGGCTCAGCGCCGCGCGGCTGTTCCTCTTCGGGGCGCGCGACGTGTGGTTTGTCGTGGGCATCCCGATCTATTTCTACGCCGTGCTCTCCGATGGCAGCGTCGAAAGCAAGCGGGAGGCTTTCTTTATGATCGGCAGCTTTATGGCGGTGTGGACGATCCTTTATGGGGCCGTGCAAGGCTGGGCCCCCAAGATACTGCGGGCCACAGGCCGGACCGAGGGCGACACGCTCGCACAGGCCCGCCACTGGAACCTTGCGCTGGTCGTCGTGCCTGCCCTGCTGGCCGCGCTGGTCTGGATCACGCCTGCGCCATCCCCCGCGCTGACGGTCACGATTGTCATCGGTTTGCTGGTATTCGGTGCGATTTTCGCGGTGAATTCGGCGCTTCATTCCTATCTGATCCTCAGCTTTACGGATGCAAAGCGGGTCACGATGGATGTGGGGTTCTACTATATGTCCAACGCGGCCGGTCGGTTGGTAGGCACGCTTTTGTCAGGCTTCACCTATCAACTGGGGGGGCTGGCGCTGTGTCTTGGCACGGCGGCGCTGATGCTGGCGCTGAGCGCCTTGGGGACGGCACAGCTGCGCCCTTCGCAAACGTCATGAACTGCGGCGCGCGGGGATGTCCCCGCGCGCCAAATCTTAAGGGACCGCAACCACGCCGTTGCGGTTGTCCCGCCAGATCACCGCGACAAGCACCGCCGAGGCGACCCCCGCGATCAGCGTCGTCGTCAGCCCCGGAAAGCTGAAGGCAAAGCCCGCGATCCCCAGCGGCAGACGCAACCAGGGCCGCACCATACCGACGCCCAGCAGATAGCCCTCAAGCCCGCCGGACAGCAGCGTGATGCCGATGATGATCGACGGCAGCACATAGATCAGCGGCGTCAGATCGCCCTGCAGCACCAGCGCAGGCTGGAACAGGAAGAACAGCGGCACAAAGTAGATCACCACCCCCAACCGCATCGCAGTGAAGGAGGTCAGCATCGGCTTGGCCCCCGCAATCGTCGCCGCCAGAAACGCCGCAGCCCCCACCGGAGGCGTGATCACCGACAGCATCGCGTAGTAGACGATGAAAAAGTGCACCGCGACCGTGTTCAACCCGCCGATTTCGATGATCGCGGGCGCCAGCGTCACCGCAAGGAAGATGTAGGCCACAATCGCAAGCCCCGCCATGCCCATGACAAAGCAGGCCAAAACCCCAAGCGCGATCACGAGATAGACGTTATCCCCGCCCAAAGCGACCAGCCCAGAGGTCATCGACCCTGTCACACCGGTGATGGTCAAGGCGCTGACCACAAAGGCAATCGGCAGGATGATCGCTGCGGTCTGTGTGACCAGCGTACCCACCTGACGCAGGGTTTCAAAGATGCGCGCAGGCGTCATCATGGTCTCGCGTTGCAGGAAGCTCAGCGCGATCATCAGCGCACTGGCGTACCACGGGGCGTAATACTCCCACCGCATATACAGCAGGCCCCAGACCAGAAAGATCATGACCAGCAAGAAGGGCCAGCCGCGCTTCATCACCTCGCGGGCCGAGGGCAGGTTTTCGGGTTTCATCCCCACCAGCCCCTTGCGCGCGGCATAGGCGTCGACTTGCAGGATCAGGCCAAAGTAGAACAACACCGACGGCAGGATCGCGGCCACCATCACGGTCGCGTAATCCACACCGATGGTGATCGCCATGACAAAGGCAATCGCCCCCATCACCGGCGGCATCACCACCCCGCCGGTCGAGGCGCAGGCCTCGATCGCGCCAGCGTAATGGGGCGGGTAGCCGACTTTTTTCATAGTCGGAATGGTGATCGACCCGGTGCCCGCGATGTTCGAGAAAATCGACCCCGACAGCGACCCGAAAAAGGCGCTGGCCACGATCGATACTTTCGCTGGACCGCCGCGGTACTTGCCAAAGCCCGCATTGGCCAGATCGATAAAGAACTGCCCCGCCCCCGTGGCGATCAGCACGCCCGCAAAGACCAGAAAGCCCAGCACGATCTCGGCCACGATCTTGGTGGTAATGCCCATCAACCCTTCGGTGCGGAAGACATGCGCCTCGATCATGCGTTCAAACGTATAAGGGATGCCCATCAGCAAACCGGGGAAGTAATCGGCCACCAGCGGGTAAAGCCCCAGCACCAGCACCACGAGCAAGAAGGGGATGCCCCCCGACCGGCGCGCGATTTCAAGCATCAGCAGCCAAAGCACGACGCCCGCGTAGAAATTGGTCCAGCCCGCCTGCACGATCTCCCATGCATACATGGAAAACCACATGCAGATGCCAAAGCCCACGGCGGCCGCCACGATGTCATAGATCGGCACATGGGTGTGCGATTTCACCGCTGGCAGCGCGATGAACGCCGCCGCAAGGAAGGTGCCGATGAAGACCCAGTAATACTGCCCCTCGATCAGACGCCGCCCGCCGATGGGAACGCCGAATACATAGGCCAGCCCCATCCCGAGGCCAAAGGTACACAGCAGCACAAAAGCGATGCTGGTGAACGAGAATAATCCCCCCAGTCGCGTCGTCTCGGACGAGGGTTCGACAGCCGTTTCAGCCGCCGGAGAGTGTTGTGTTGCTGACATGGATGATCCTGAAAATAAGGGCGCTGTGGCAGTGTCTTAGGAGGACGGAGCACGCTGTGCTCCGCCCTGTCTTTTGCCGTCGATGACGGTCCGGCGCGGCGTTACAGACGCGAGCGGAACGGCTCCAGCCCGTCGGTGTGCTTGGCCAGAATGTCGAGATACTCCTGGTTCTCGAAATTCATCTCGACGCCCTGCTCCATCGCCTCTTTCATGCCGGCGTTGCGTGCCGCGATCCACGCGTCCATCTTCTCGATGGCCTCGTTGTTCCAGGCATCGTCTTCTTCGGTCCACGCCCCGATTTCACGCAGGTATTTCACCGTGCCTTCGTGCACAGGGATCGGGTTTGCATCCAGGAAGTTGCGGAAATGCTCCAGCGACATGCGGGTCGCCAGCGCGTGCGATCCTTTGTAGTTGTCGTGGGATTCATTCATCCACTTCGCCATGTTATAGACGAAATCCTCTTCTGCGGTGACCGGCACGGCATAGACGAAGTTCGACGTCATGGACTCGACACCCTTGGCGGTGCTCACCCCCATAGAGATGGTCGAGGGGATCGTCATGGGGCGGTAGCTGAGGTAGCCGTCCCAACCTTCTGTGTTGGCGGGATCCATCGGCAGCCAGCGAATGCTGCCCGGCGCGCCTTCCATTTCGGACAGAACGGAAGAGATCGGCGAGCAATAGGCCACATCGGACTTCCCCTCGACAACCGAACGACAGTTTTCACCGTAGCTGGAGGCCGGGACGAATTCGATCTTTTCCTGTGCTTCTTCGGGCGTCATGCCGATAAAGGCAGGCAGGGCCTGGGTGATCGCAGAGACAATCGCGGGCGAGAACACGCCCGAGGTGACGCGCACGCCGCCTTTGCCGATGTCTTCAAGGCTTTGAAGCTCGGAATCGCCAGCCACAACAAAGCCCCAAGGGGTGTCGTTGTGGTGCCACAAGATCCGCTGCGGCATGGGTTTCGCCGAGGCGTAGCCGCCGACCCCTTCCGCTTGCAACGCCATTTCCGACGCGGAAACCGACGCGATCGCGATGTCTTCGCGGTCGGTCAAACGTTTGTAGCGCATGGGCTCGCTGTCTTCGGGAACGATCCGCACGGTGGTGCCGGTTTCTTTTTGCAACGCAGGCCCCCAACCGTTGGTCGAGGCAAAGCTGCCTGTCGACGTGCCCGGCGTGGCAATCACGAGCATGCGCGGCCACTCATACTCCTGCGCCATCGCGACGCCCGAAAGCGCCATGGATACCGCAAAGGACCCGACAGCGGCCTTGGCAAAACGTGTCATATTCTTCATGTGGTCTCTCTCCCTGTTGTACATCTTTGGATTGTTCGGGATCGCAGGATCACAGGCACCGCAAAAACTACGGATGCCCATGCGCAGGACGCAGATGTGATCTTTGCAGATGTCACGCAGCACCTCCCAATGCTTGTCGCGACGCGTCCGGAATGACCCGTAAAACGGGCCAGAAAACGCATCCTCCCGAGTGTCGGCCCCCTCCTCCCGAGGGTATCCGACTCAATCTGTCAATCAGCCTAGGGGCAAGATATTTCGATGCCAATACCGCAGAACAGAACTTGATACCGCAGCCGCGCGGGGTCTTTGCGCGATCACCCCTAGTTTGCTGATGCCAAAGGGTTAACGCCCCAGAATATGGGAAATGTGACGTTACGTTGCTTTGGGTTACGAGGCGTTGTTTCGGCTGACAAGCGTCAGGAGGGCTGTCCAAACCGCGCCCGTTTTGCCCAAAATATCGCCACCCTTGGTTGAATATTTTGCGGCTTGCACCGTTTGCCGAACTTGGCTACGCCTAAGGCAACGACGCTGCACGCCCCCACGGGGGCCGCAGTTCCAACATCTATCCGTCGGGGTGCCCTAGGGGGCTGAGAGGTGCGTGCACCGACCCGTCGAACCTGATCCGGGCAATACCGGCGTAGGGAACGGGTATCTTTGTGCAACGGCCTTGGGTCCACGCCACAAAGCTCATTCTTGCGTCTGCTTGCCCACCACCGAAAGGCGAGCATGTGACTAAGACGACCCCCATTTCCCTGACCATCGCCGGTTCCGACAGCGGCGGCGGTGCCGGTATTCAGGCCGATATCAAGGCGATGTCGGCCAATGGTGTCTATGCCGCCAGCGTGATCACCGCCGTGACCGCGCAGAACACGCGCAGCGTCAGCGCGGTACACGAGATCCCCGCCCCCATCGTCGCGGCCCAGATCGATGCGGTGCTGTCCGATCTTTCGGTGCAGTCGATCAAACTGGGCATGTTGTTTTCTCCGCAGATTATTCAGGCGGTGGCCGCTGCGCTCTCCGCGTTTCGGGGGGCCGTCGTGGTTGATCCGGTGATGATCGCAAAATCCGGCGATGCGCTGTTGCAAGAAGACGCCGTCGCAGCGTTGGTCGCGGATATCCTGCCGCGCGCCGATCTGCTGACCCCCAACCTGCCCGAAGCCGCCCGCCTGTTGAACCAGCCCGAGGCTGACAGCGCCGACCAGATGGTCACGCAGGCCCGCGCGTTGCTAAAGATGGGGCCGAAGGCGGTGCTGATGAAGGGCGGCCATAGCGCGGGCAATATCTGTAGCGACGCACTGGTCACCGCAGAGCGTGTCACATGGCTCAGCGCGCCGCGCATCGACACGCGCAATACCCACGGGACGGGATGCACCTACGCCGCGGCCATCGCTGCGGGGCTGGCCCACGGCAAACCCCTTGGCGCGGCGGTACAGGCCGCCCATGACTATCTGCACCGCGCCATCATCGCCGCGGATCAACTCGATATCGGCACGGGCCACGGGCCAGTGCATCACTTCCACGCGGTCTGGTCATGACGCAGGTCACCATCATCGGCGCGGGCGTCGCGGGGCTGTGTATCGCGCGTGTCTTGCTGGATCGCGGGATGCGCGTGCATCTGATCGACCGAGCCCGCCAGCCCGGTCCGCAAGGGTGTTCTTGGTGGGCTGGCGGCATGCTCGCCCCGTTTTGCGAAGGTGAAAGCGCCGAGGAACCGGTGATCCGGCTGGGCCAAAGGGCGGCGGATTGGTGGGACCAACACACCACATCGCTGCACCGACGCGGGTCACTTGTGATCTCTCCGGCGCGGGACAGCAGCGATCTGACCCGCTTTGCGCGCCGCACGACAAGCCACCAAACCCTGACGGGTGCAGAGATTGCGGCGCTTGAACCCGACCTTGGCGACCGCTTTGCCAAAGGGCTCTATTTCCAGACCGAGGCCCACCTGTCGCCCCGCATTGCGCTGGCAGAGCTGTGGCGCGGGCTGGTGGCCGATGGGGCCAGTTTCGAACAGGGCGAGGCCGCCCCCGAAGCGCTGGCGCAAGGCGGCCTCGTCGTTGATTGCCGCGGCTATCACGCGCGCGCCGATCTGCCTGAGTTGCGCGGCGTGAAAGGGGAAATGGCGCTGCTGTCCTGCCCCGATATCGCGATCACCCGCCCCATCCGCGTGCTGCACCCACGTGTGCCGATCTACCTCGTACCGCGCGGTGACGGGATTTACATGCTCGGGGCCACAATGGTCGAAGGCCGCGCCGGTGCCCATGCCAGCGTGCGGTCCGTGCTTGAACTGCTGAGCGCAGCCTACGCACTGTCCCCCGCCTTTGGCGAGGCCGAGATCCTAGAGATCGGCGTCGACAGCCGCCCCGCCTTCCCCGACAACCTGCCGCGCATCGAACGGCAGGGCAATCTGATCCGCGCCAACGGTCTGTATCGCCACGGTTTCCTGCTCGCCCCCGCGCTGGCGACCATGGTGGCTGACCTGATCCTTGAAGCCAAAACACCGGAGATTTTCCATGAAACTACAGCTTAACGGTGCCCCGCTCGACAATGAGGCGCCCACGCTTGCCGCCCTGCTAGAGTCCGAAGGATTTGGCGGCGCGAAAGTCGCTACCGCCGTCAATGGCAGCTTTATCCCCGCCAGCCTGCGGGCCAGCCACCACTTGTCCTCCGGCGACAGCATCGAAGTGCTCGCCCCCATGCAAGGAGGCTAAGATGCGCCCCTTTTACGGAGAAACCCTTGCCAATGGTCTGATGCTGGGCACCGCGCAATACCCCTCGCCCAAGGTGCTGTCAGAAGCCTTTGCGCGCAGCGGGGCGGCGGTGGCGACCGTATCGCTGCGGCGCGAAAGCGGACGGGATCGCGCCGGTCAGGACTTCTGGGAACTGATCCGCGCGCTTGACGTCCATGTGCTGCCCAACACCGCCGGATGTCACAGCGTCAAAGAGGCCGTCACCACCGCCCATATGGCCCGCGAGGTGTTCGACACACGCTGGATCAAGCTCGAGGTCATCGGCGAGGAGGACACGTTGCAGCCCGATGTCTTCGGTCTGGTCGAGGCCGCCCGCATCCTGAGCGAGGACGGGTTTCAGGTCTTTCCCTACACCACCGAAGACCTTGTGGTCGCGGATAGATTGCTGCGGGCGGGCTGCGAGGTGCTGATGCCCTGGGGCGCGCCCATCGGGTCGGGGATGGGGCTGAACAACCTTTTCGGGCTGCGCGCCATGCGGGCGCATTTTCCGGACGTGCCGCTGGTGATCGACGCGGGCATCGGCCTGCCCTCGCACGCCGCACAAGCGATGGAGCTGGGCTTTGACGCGGTGTTGCTGAACACCGCTGTCGCCAAAGCCGGTGACCCCGCCGCCATGGCCGAGGCCTTTGCCACCGCGATCCGCGCCGGACAGCTTGCCGCCGATGCGGACCCGATGCCGCCCCGCGATATGGCCGCGCCCTCTACCCCCCTGATCGGAAAGGCGTTTCTGGAATGACCCTTGACCGTTTCTACCCGATCTTCGACAGCGCCGCCTGGCTGGAACGGCTGGTGCCCCTTGGCATCAAACTGGTGCAACTGCGGATCAAGGATGCGCCCGACCCTGCCTTGCGGCGCGACATCCGGCAGGCCAAGGCGATCTGCGCCAAACACGACTGTACCCTCGTGATCAACGATCACTGGCGTATCGCGCTCGACGAGGGGTGTGATTTTATCCATCTGGGACAAGAGGATCTGGACAGCGCCGACCTCACCGCCATCCGCAATGCGGGTGCACGTTTGGGCATTAGTACCCACGACAAGGCCGAACTGACCCGCGCCCTGGACCTGCGGCCCGATTATATCGCCCTCGGCCCGATCTACCCGACGATCCTGAAGCAGATGAAGTGGCACGCGCAGGGGCTGGACCGTCTGCGCGACTGGCGTGAGCGGGTGGGGCAGACCCCGCTTGTGGCCATCGGTGGCATGTCGGTCGACCGCGCGGCGGGTGCTTTTGATGCCGGTGCCGATTGCGTCGCGGCGGTGACCGACATCACACTGAACCCCTCGCCCGAAGATCGCATCACCGCATGGCTGGGGGCAACTCGATGACCCGCTATGCCCGCCAGATGATCCTGCCGCAGGTCGGCCCATCGGGCCAAGAGGCGCTGGCGGCGGCACGGGTGGTGGTGGTCGGCGCGGGCGGGCTGGCGGCACCGGTACTGCCCCTGCTGGCGGGGGCCGGTGTGGGGCATATCACGCTGGTGGACGGTGATGACGTGGCCCTGTCAAACCTGCACCGCCAGACCCTGTTTACCGAGGCCGATATCGGCACGCCCAAGGTCACCGCTGCCGCCCGCGCCCTAACCGCGCGCAACAGCGCGTGCACCGTGGTGGCCCACCCCGTGACCCTTGGGCCGGATACCGTGGCAAAGCTGTGCCATGATGCGATGCTCGTGCTGGATTGCGCCGACAGCTTCGCAGCAAGCTATGTGCTATCGGATCACTGCCTGAACGCGGGTCTGCCCTTGATCAGCGCCTCGGCCCTTGGGTTTGGCGGCTATGTCGGCGGGTTCTGCGGCGGCGCGCCGTCGCTGCGGGCGGTCTTCCCCGATCTGCCGGACCGCGCGGCGAGCTGCGACACGGCGGGAGTGATGGGGCCGGTTGTCGCCACGATCGGTGCCGCACAAGCACAGATGGCGCTGGCTTGCCTGCTTGGACTGTCGCCGTCCCCTCTGGGGCAATTGATCAGCTTTGATCTTGCCTCCTATCGTTTTGGCGGCTTCCGCTTTGATACCGCGCCGGAGCCTGACCACGGTTTCGGATTTGTCGCGCCCTCGCAGATCCGCGCAAGCGATTGGGTCGTCGATCTGCGCGGGCCGGATGAGGCTCCCACAGCCGCGACACCCACAGCGCGGCGCATCACCCTGCCCGATTTCCTCCGCAACGCTCCCCGCCCGACACATCAGCCCCGCGCGGTGATCGCCTGCCGTTCGGGCCTGCGCGCGTGGCAGGCGGCGACCCATCTGGCCAGCTACTGGCATGGCCCCATTACCCTGCTCGCCATGGGCGAGCCTTCCCCGTTGAAAGGACAAACCGATGAAACTTCGTAACATTCTGGCCGCGCTGGCGCTGACCTCTGGCCCGGCGCTGGCGCAGGACGAAATGGTCTTGCTGCTGGACTGGTTCGTGAACCCCGACCACGGGCCGATCATCGTGGCGCAGGAAAAAGGATACTTCGCCGAACAGGACTTGAGCGTAGAGGTCATCGCACCCGCCGATCCTTCCGACCCGCCCAAGCTGGTCGCCGCAGGCAAGGCAGATCTTGCGATTTCCTATCAGCCGCAGTTGCACCTGCAAATCCACGAAGGTCTGCCCTTGCAACGGGTCGGCACGCTAGTGGCCACGCCGCTGAACTGCCTGCTGGCGCTGACCGATGGACCCATCGCTTCTCCTGCGGATCTGGCGGGCAAAAAGGTCGGATTCTCTGTCGGCGGTGTCGAAGAGGCCGTGCTTGGCGCGATCCTGACCCATCACGGGCTGTCGCTGGATGATGTGGAGCTGGTAAACGTCAACTGGTCGCTGTCACCGTCGTTGATGTCCGGTCAGGTGGATGCGGTCATCGGGGCCTTCCGCAATTTCGAGCTGAACCAGATGGATATCGAAGGCGTCGATGGCACCTGTTTCTACGTCGAGGAAGAGGGTCTGCCGCCGTATGACGAGTTGATCTACGTCGCCAACCGCGACACGATGGACAAGGACATGATCGCGCGGTTTCTGGCCGCGACCGAGAAAGCGACGCAATATATCGTGAACCACCCCGAAGAAAGCTGGGAGGTTTTCGCCGCCACCTCTGCCGATCTGCAGGACGAGCTGAATGCCCGCGCGTGGAAAGACACGCTGCCCCGTTTCGCCCTGCGCCCCACGGCGATGGATGCCGGACGCTACGCCACATTCGAGACGTTCTTGCATGACGCGGGTCTGATCCCCGACATCTCTCCTGTGTCGACCATCGCCATTGATGTGACCGCCCGATGAGCGCGCCGGACTATGGCCGCAGCTTCGCGATTTGGCGCGCTGCTGCGGCGGCGGATTGGCAAGACTATACCCACCATGCTTTTGTCGAAGGGTTGCGCGACGGCAGCTTGCCGCGCCGTTGCTTTGTGAACTATCTGATCCAAGATTATGTTTTCCTTGTGCATTTCTCTCGCGCTTGGTCGATGGCGGTGGTCAAATCGGAAACGATGGAAGAGATGAAGACCTGCGCCGCCACGGTGGATGCGCTGGTCAATCACGAGATGGCGCTGCATATCCGCACCTGTGCTGCGGCGGGTATCGACGAAGCGGCGCTTTTCACCGCGACGGAAGCCCCCGCCAACCTCGCCTATACGCGCTATGTGCTGGATGCCGGGATGCAGGGGGATTTCCTTGATCTGATGGCGGCGCTGCTGCCATGCGTCATGGGCTATGGGGAGATCGGGCAGCGCCTGGCCCAGACCCGCAGCGCCGACACGCCCTATGCCGAGTGGATCGAGACCTACGCCGACCCCGACTATCAGGCGCTGTCCCAGACGGTGGGCGCGATGGTCGACGCGGCGGTTGCGCGGCGGATCGGTGACCTTGAAACCGCCCCCCGTCGCGCGGCACTGCAGAACCGCTTTTCCACGGCCACACGGCTAGAGGTCGGCTTTTGGCAGATGGGGCTGGACCTGCCATGACCCCGCCGCCCGCGCTGCGTCTGGCGGGACAACACCGGATTGACGCGCGCCCCCTGTTTGACATGGATATGACCCTCGCCGCGGGGGCGTGGACCTGCTTGCTCGGCCCGTCGGGGGTGGGCAAATCCACGGTGTTGCGGCTGCTGCTGGGGCTTGAGACGGGCGGCGCATTTGACGGCACGATCACCGCCTCTGACGGGCAACCACTGGCGGGGCGGATCAGCTATATGGCGCAATCCGACCTGCTGTTACCCTGGCTTACGGTGATCGAAAACATCATGATCGGCGACCGGCTGCGGGGGACCACGCCTGACAGGGACCGTGCCTCCGCCATGCTTGCGCGGGTCGGTCTGCAGGATCATGCCCATAAGAAACCCGCCGCCTTGTCGGGCGGGATGCGGCAGCGGGCAGCGCTGGCGCGGACCTTGCTGGAGGATCGCACGGTGGTCTTTCTGGACGAGCCGTTCTCGGCGCTGGACGCGGGCACCCGCGCCGCGATGCAAGAGCTCGCGGCAGAGCTGTTGCACGGGCGGACCGTGCTGCTGGTCACCCATGATCCGGCCGAGGCGGCGCGGCTGGCCGACCACATCCTGATCCTCTCTGCCACGGGCGCGCAAAGCTGGCCCGTCCCCGCGCTTCCCGCGCCGCGCCCCGTCACCGCGCCCGAGGTTTGGGCCTGCCAAAGCGCGCTGCTGTCCCATCTGCGGGGGGTGCCTGCATGAGGCGATACGACATACTGCTTGCGATCCTGCTGGGGCTTGGTCTTTGGCAGGGCGCGGTGCTGCTGACCGACGCGCCGCACTATATCCTGCCCTCGCCGTGGCGCGTGGCGCAGGCGGCCTATCGCGCCCGTGAGACGCTGATCGAGAACGCATGGGTCACCACCGTCGAGGTGCTGCTGGGGCTGCTGATCGGCACCGCCTTGGGGGCTGTTACCGCGATCCATCTGGCGCTGTCCAAAACGGCAGAGCGTTTGCTGCTGCCGCTGCTGGTCTTTACCCAAGCCGTGCCGGTTTTCGCGCTGGCCCCGTTGCTGACGCTGTGGTTCGGCTATGGCATGGGGTCCAAGATCGTGATGGCGGTGTTGATCATCTATTTCCCAGTGACATCGGCCTTTCACGACGGGCTGACCCGCGTGCCTGATGGCTACCGCGATCTGGCGCAATCGATGGGGACGCGGCCGTTGCGGTTCATGCGCTACGTGCAAATCCCTCACGCGCTGCCAAGCCTTGCGACGGGGCTGCGGCTGGCGGCGGTCTATGCGCCGATCGGCGCGGTGATTGGCGAATGGGTCGGCGCGTCAAAGGGGCTGGGCTACCTGATGCTGCTGGCCAATGGCCGTGCCAAGATCGACCTGATGTTCGCCGCGTTGATCATGCTCGCCTGTTTGACAGTGCTGTTGCATCTCTCTGTCGGGCTGCTGGCGCAACGACTGACCCGCTATGCCGAAGGGCGCAGCGAAAGCGGGATCACGCGCAGCACCCGCGCGTGATCCATACGACTTGCTATTCCGCGTTCGGCCGCACCCGCGCGCCGCTTTTGTCAGCAAAGGCCGCAAGGCGCGCGCGTGCGTCAGGCTGCGTATTGACCACACCGGCGACCACAGCTTCGGCATAGGCGGCATCCATCGCCGACATGTTCTGCATATGGCTCACCGCGCTACAGATCGCAAAGTTCGACAGCGGCAGGTTCTGCGCCGCCTTGCGCGCCAGTTCCATCGCCTTGTCCATGCTGGACCCTTCGACGATATACTGCGCGAGGCCCAGATCGACGGCCTCTTGCCCCTGATAGACGCGCCCGGTCAGCATCATGTCGATCATCCGCGCCTTCCCGACCAGATCGGTCACACGGATCGTAGCCCCCCCGCCGGTGAACAGCCCGCGCTGGCCTTCGGGAAGCGCGAAATACGCGCTTTGGTCCATCACCCGCACATGGGCAGAGCTGGCAAGCTCTAGCCCGCCGCCGACAACGGCCCCTTGCAATGCAGCAATCACGGGCACGCCACCGTATTCCATCTTGTTGAACGCCTCGTGCCACCGCAAACAGACGTGCATGAAATCGGCAGGGCTGCGGTCTTCGTCATGGTGTTCGATCAGATCAAGCCCGGCACAAAAGTGATCCCCCGCGCCCGCCAGTACCACTGCACGCACACCAGCGCGCGGTGCGGCGGAAAAGAAGGTGACCAGCTCTTCGATCGTGTCGATGTCCAGGGCATTCCGTTTCGTGGGACGGTTCAGGGTCACCACCCAGACGCCATCGTCATGCGCCTTGATGTCCAGGTTACGGTAGCTGGTCGGATCAATCTGAACGGCCATATGAATTCCTCCTCCTATGGGGCCGGCAATTGTGGTCGGCCCCGGTGCCTTGCTGCTGCAAGGGCTTGCTGAATATATGCAAAAGGCTCTCCCACCTTTTACGTGACTGTGCCTTGAGTAGCGCGCCAAACACAGCCCGTCTATCGGTCATCCGCCGATTTCAGCGCGGTGACTTCCCCAAGGGTAACGGAACCGCAGGGATTCGCCCCGTCGCAATCTGCCGGAGGCGGCAAAACCGTTTGAAAACGCACTGTTACCGTGTGAATCGCCGCTGATTTGGGGCGTCGTCAGAAAAAAATCGAAAATAATCACCGGGGCGGCAAAAATGGGGTTGAACCCCGGCTGAACCTTGGGGTAGTAGAGCGCTACCGGGTCGTTAGCTCAGTTGGTAGAGCGCTTCGTTTACACCGAAGATGTCGGGAGTTCGAGCCTCTCACGACCCACCACTCCACCACCACAATTCAGTTCTACCAACGCAACCTGCGCCGACGGCGACGGGGTTTTATGCGTTTGATGTCAAGGGATTGCCTGCGCAGCCTGTGGCATCAACAAGGTGCAGCCCTTGATACGACAAAACCCCTCACCAAGGTGAAGGGCCGCTGCGGGCGTCGTAGCTTTGCGCCAGAGATCTTGAGCGATTTTCGCCCTCAGTCGTCGGGTTGATCAGCGGTATCGCCGCCGCCCTGCCCCTGTGTCACCTGCCGCACTTTGACGCGGATCATCTTGCCGTTTTTCAGCTCTTTCTCGTTGATCACTTTCAGCTTGCCGAACGGCAGCAAGTTCAGCTCGCGACTGTCCGACAGTGCTTCGCCCAATACGGCGAGCATGGCATCAACGACGGGTTTCGCATCGCGCTTCTTCACGCCCGACCTTTCGACCACTGTGTCGATCAGCTCTTTCTTGCGCATCACAGGGCCGAGGATCACAGGGCGCGGTGCTTCGACCACAGCGGGTGCTGCGGCGGTGTCGGGTGCGGCTGTTTTAGGCGTTGTGGTTTTCTTGGGCGTGGCCATTTGACGTCTCGTCCGTTGGGGAGGTTTCACCAAACCCTAGCGGGGCCACCGGGGGAAATCCAGCGGTGCTTGGGGCTGACGCAGTCCTGCGCGAAAATCGGGGACGTGCCCACGAAAAAGGCCGCCCCGAAGGGCGGCCTGATGTCGGTTTGATCGTTGCTTAATGCGCTGTCGCGCTATCCCCTGCAGCATTGCGACGGGCCAGCGCGGCGGCTGCGGCGGCATCTTCTGCCTCCTGATCCCATTCGATCGCTTCGGGCTCGCGGACCAGCGCATGTTTCAGCACCTCGGACACGTGTTTGACGGGAATGATGGTCAACCCTTCTTTCACGTTATCCGGGATATCCGGCAGGTCCTTTTCGTTCTCGGTCGGGATGAGAACCGTTGTGATCCCACCACGCAGCGCCGCCAACAGCTTTTCCTTCAAGCCGCCGATTGGCATCGCATTCCCGCGCAAGGACACCTCCCCCGTCATCGCGATATCGCGGCGCACGGGGATCTGGGTCAGCACCGACACGATCGATGTCACCATCGCCAGACCGGCAGAGGGGCCATCTTTCGGCGTCGCACCATCGGGCACGTGGACGTGGATATCCAGCGTGTCGAACTTGGGCGGCTTCACCCCGATCTTGGGGCTGATCGACCGCACATAGCTGCTGGCCGCGTCGATGGATTCCTTCATCACATCGCCGAGCTTACCGGTGGTTTTCATCCGACCTTTACCCGGCAGGCGCAGGGCTTCGATCTGCAACAATTCGCCCCCAACCGAAGTATAGGCCAATCCGGTCACGACGCCGATCTGATCCTCAAGCTCGGCCAAGCCGTAGCGGTGCTTTTTCACGCCGAGGAAATCCTCGATGTTGTCGCCCGTCACGGTGATCTCGTCGGCTTCCTTCTTGACGATCTTGGTCAGCGATTTCCGCGCAACCTTGGCGATCTCGCGCTCAAGGTTCCGCACGCCGGCCTCGCGGGTGTAGTAGCGGATCATGCTGGTCAACGCACTGTCTTCGATGGCAAATTCCTTTGCCTTCAAACCGTGGTTCTTGACCTGCTTGGCCACAAGGTGCTGTTTCGCGATCTCGCGCTTCTCATCCTCGGTATAGCCCGACAGGGGGATAATCTCCATCCGGTCAAGCAAAGGCCCGGGCATGTTGTAGCTGTTCGACGTGGTCAGGAACATGACATTCGACAGATCGTATTCCACTTCCAAGTAGTGGTCGACGAATGTGCCGTTCTGTTCCGGATCAAGCACCTCGAGCATGGCCGACGCAGGGTCGCCACGGAAATCCTGACCCATCTTGTCGATTTCGTCGAGCAAGATAAGCGGGTTCGTGGTTTTCGCCTTTTTCAGCGCCTGAATGATCTTGCCGGGCATGGAGCCGATGTAGGTCCGGCGGTGACCGCGGATCTCGGATTCGTCACGCACGCCACCCAGCGAGATGCGAATAAATTCGCGCCCCGTCGCCTTGGCAACAGACTTCCCAAGCGAGGTTTTACCCACACCGGGAGGGCCGACAAGGCACATGATCGGGCCTTTCAGCTTGCTGGAGCGTTGTTGCACCGCAAGATATTCGACGATGCGTTCTTTAACCTTTTCAAGGCCATAGTGATCATCATCCAGCACCTGCTGCGCCTTGGCGAGGTCTTTTTTGGTGCGCGATTTCACGCCCCACGGGATCGACAGGATCCAGTCGAGGTAGTTGCGCACCACGGTGGCCTCGGCAGACATCGGCGACATGTTCTTGAGCTTCTTCAGCTCGGCGTCGACCTTTTCCTTGGCCTCTTTGCTCAGCTTGGTGTCCGCGATGCGGGCTTCCAGTTCCGCGACTTCATTCTTGCCATCCTCACCATCGCCAAGCTCGTTCTGAATGGCCTTCATCTGCTCGTTCAGGTAGTACTCGCGCTGCGTCTTCTCCATCTGGGATTTGACGCGGGTCTTGATCTTTTTCTCGACCTGCAGAACGGACATTTCGCCCTGCATCAGCCCGTATACTTTCTCGAGCCGCTCGGAGACGGACAGGGTTTCAAGCAGGTCTTGTTTCTGCTCGACCTCGATGCCGAGGTGCCCCGCGACCAGATCGGCCAGACGTGCAGGCTCGGACGCTTCGGTCACCGCCGACAGCGCTTCTTCGGGGACGTTCTTCTTGACCTTGGAATAACGCTCAAACTCTTCGGCGACGGATTTCAACAGCGCCTGAGTGGTGGTCTCGTCACCGGGCTCTTCCGTCAGATATTCGGCAGAGGCTTCAAAGAAGCTATCGTTTTCGAGGTATTCCGTGATGCGCACCCGCGCCTGACCCTCGACCAAAACCTTTACGGTGCCGTCGGGCAGCTTCAGCAGTTGCAAGACATTCGCCAGGACGCCGGTGTTGAAAATACCATCGGAATCGGGGTCATCCACGCCGGGGTCAATCTGGCTCGACAGCAGGATCTGCTTGTCATCGGCCATGACTTCTTCGAGGGCGCGAACAGATTTATCGCGGCCCACGAAAAGCGGTACAATCATGTGGGGGAACACCACAATATCGCGCAAAGGCAATACCGGGTAGGACGCGTTCAGAGGCTCTAACATGCTCTTTTCCTTATACTGCAAGATGACACTGGCCCCTATCTTAGGCGACCGTTCGTTCATCTCCTGTTCTGAGTAGGATATCTGGGGACCCTACCCGCCTGTTTCAATCCCCATGATGCTGTGATCCGTTCGTATGCGGGCCATCTGGCGTGAGGGTCGCCCTAGAATGAACCGCCACCGGCGGACAGACAAGCGCGGATCGCATGATTATCCGCGAAAACCGCCAAGAACCATGGTTAACCGGCCCGAATGACAGAAAACGGGCCGGATATGTGCTTTTTCGCGTTTAACGAGCTTACTCTGCCGCGACCTCTTCGAGGAAGGGATAATCGGTATAGCCCTCTTCGCCACCGGCATAGAAGGTTTTCGTATCCCCCTCGTTCAGCGGTGCGTTAAGTTCGAGCCGTTTTGCCAGATCGGGGTTGGCGATATAGGGCCGGCCAAAGGCCACCAGATCAGCCTTGCCGCTGGCCACGGCATCGATCGCCATGTCGCGGTCATAAAGGTTATTTGCCATGTAGACGCCGTTGAACAGCGACCGCAGCTTGCCAAGATCTTCGCCGCTGTCCAGATCGCGCGACTGGCCGGTCGAGCCTTCGACCATGTGCAGATAGGCCAGATTGTATTTGTTCAGCGCATCCACGACGTAGGTGAACGTCTCTTGCGGGTCATTATCCGCGATGCCGTTCGCAGGCGAGAAAGGCGACAGGCGCAGGCCGACGTGATCGCCATCCCATGCGTTTACAACACCGTCCAGCACTTCGAACAGCAGCCGCGCGCGGTTCTCGACCGACCCGCCATAGGCGTCTTCGCGTTTGTTGCTTGAGGTCTTGAGGAATTGGTCCAGCAGATAGCCGTTCGCCCCGTGGACCTCGACCCCGTCAAAGCCTGCCTTGCGCGCCATCTTGGTTGCGTGGACATAATCGGCGACAATGCGCGGCATCTCGTCCAACTCCAACGCGCGCGGTTCAGATGTCGGGGTCATACCGTCTTTGGTAAAGGTCTTCACCTCTGCCGCGATGGCCGAGGGGGCGACGGGCTTTTGTCCGTCAGGCTGGATGTCCACATGGCTGATCCGGCCCACGTGCCACAGCTGGATCACGATCTTGCCGCCCTTGGCGTGCACCGCGTCCGTCACCTTTTTCCAGGCAGCAACCTGCCCTTCGGTGTAGATGCCGGGGGTCTTGATGTAGCCTTTGCCTTCGGCGCTAATCTGGGACGCTTCGGTGATGATGATCCCGGCACCGGCGCGCTGTGCGTAGTATTCGACGTGCATGTCGCCGACTTCGCCACTGTCGTCATTGGCGCGGCTGCGGGTCAGCGGGGCCATCACAATGCGGTTCGCGGCCTCGATGCCACCGACCTTCAGGGGGGTGAATAATGCCTCGGTCATGGAAAACTCCTTTGCGGTGTTGTTTCTTGTCTACAGCACCTAACCTTCCGCCCCGTCATCGCAAGGACGGGGCGGAAGGTTTATTCCATTCACGCGAGGGTTTTTCTAAAGCGGCTCGATGTCGCCTTGGGCACGCTGGCTATGAAAGTCAGCCTGCCAGGCGTCAAATGTCCCCGCCGCAATCGCGTCGCGCATACCCGCCATGATTTCCTGGAAATAATGCAGGTTATGCCATGTCAGCAGCATCCCCGAGATCATTTCCTGACTACGGAACACATGATGCAGATAGGCCCGACTGTAGTTTGAACACGCCGGGCATGTGCAGGCTTCGTCCAGCGGACGCGGGTCATCGGCGTGGCGTGCGTTCTTGATGTTCACAACGCCGTGACGCGTGAACACCTGCCCCGTCCGGCCAGAGCGTGATGGCAAAACGCAGTCCATCATATCGATCCCGCGGGCCACGGCCCCGACGATATCATCCGGCTTGCCCACCCCCATCAGATAGCGCGGCCGATCCACGGGCAGCATATCGGTGGCGAAGTCGAGACAGCCGAACATCGCCTCTTGCCCCTCGCCCACGGCAAGGCCGCCGACAGCGTAGCCGTCAAAGCCCACGTCGATCAGCGCCTTGGCACTTTCCTCGCGGAAGTCACGTTCCAGCCCGCCCTGCTGGATACCAAAGAGAGCATGACCCGGACGGTCGCCAAAGGCTTCGCGGCTGCGCTTGGCCCACCGCATCGACATCCGCATCGACTCCGCGATCCGCGCGCGATCCGCAGGCAGCGCGGGACATTCGTCAAAGCACATGACGATATCGGAGCCGAGCAGCTTTTGAATCTCCATCGACCGTTCGGGGGTCAATTCGTGTTTCGACCCGTCCACATGGCTTTTGAAGGTCACGCCCTTTTCCGTCAGCTTGCGCAGCCCCGACAGGCTCATCACCTGAAACCCGCCGGAATCGGTGAGGATCGGCTTGTCCCAGTTCATGAACTTGTGCAGCCCGCCCAAACGGTCGATCCGTTCGGCAGTGGGGCGCAGCATCAGGTGATAGGTATTGCCCAGCAGGATGTCCGCACCGGTCGCGGCGACGCTTTCGGGCATCATCGCCTTGACCGTGGCAGCCGTGCCCACAGGCATGAAGGCCGGCGTGCGAATATCGCCCCGCGGGGTAGAGATGACACCGGTACGCGCCGCACCATCGCGGGCCTGAAGATCGAACGAGAATTTTTTCATGACTGCGGCTATAAGATGTCCCCCGCATAGGCGCAATCGCGCAGTTTAGCCGCGCGTTCCACAAGGCTGTCATGGAAGCACCGTAAATCTGCGCTATGTCCAGCCAGGACCGCCGGGGCGCTGCCCCGGACCCCGGGATTTATGCCATTTGGAAGCCCGTGTCGTGACTTGAGTAGACGCAGGCGACCTGCTAGGCGGCGGGATGATTTAGCTGTGCCGGAGTGCGTGACATGCAAGAATTGACGTTTGGCTGGGAAGAATGGGTCGCCCTTCCCGAATTGGGGCTTCCCGCGATCAAGGCAAAGATCGACACCGGCGCGCGCACATCGGCGCTGCATGCCCATGACATCGAAGTCTTCGGCCCCGCCTCCAAGCCCAAGGTCCGGTTCAACGTGCATCCTGTGGCCGGCAACGAAGACATCACCATCACCTGCTCCGCGCCCATTATTGACCGGCGCGAGGTCACCTCGTCGAATGGCGAGGCAGAGCTGCGCTATGTCATCTCGACCAAGATGGATGTCGCAGGGCAAAGCTGGCCCATTGACGTGACCCTGACCAACCGTGCGGGCATGACCAGCCGCATGTTGCTGGGCCGTCAGGCGCTGACAGATCACATCACCATCTCGCCCACCGAGAAACGGTTGCAACCGGATCTGAGCTATGACGTCTACCATACCGCCGCTGTGCGCCACCGCGCGCCCAAACGCGCGTTGCGTGTTGCCGTGCTGAGCCGTGAAGCCAGCAACTATTCCACCTCGCGTCTGGTCGAAGTCGGCGAGGCCCGTGGCCATACTGTCGAAGTGATCGATACCACCCGTTGCTATATGGCGATCAACGCCATGGCTCCCGAAGTGCATTACGATGGCAAACGTCTGCCGCGCTATGACGCGGTGATCCCGCGGATCGGTGCCTCGGTCACGCCCTATGGCTGCGCGGTGATCCGGCAGTTCGAAACCATCGGGACCTACTGCGTCAACGGCTCTGCCGGTATCTTGTCGAGCCGCGACAAGCTGCATGCGCATCAGGTCTTGGCGTCGAAGAAAATCGGCATGCCGACCACCGCTTTTGCTGCTTCGCCCAAGGACACGTCGAACCTCATGGCGCTGGTGGGCACCGCGCCGCTGATCGTGAAACTGCTGGAATCCACCCAAGGCAAAGGTGTGGTGCTGGCCGAGACTAAGAAGGCGGCGGAATCCGTGATTGATGCCTTCCGCGGGCTCAAGGCGAACTTTCTTGTTCAAGATTTCGTCAAGGAAGCCGCGGGCGAGGATCTGCGCTGTCTTGTGGTGGATGGCAAGGTCGTGGCTGCGATGAAGCGCACCGGCGCGGATGGCGATTTCCGCTCCAACCTGCACCGTGGCGGCACCGCTCAGGTCGTGCGCATCACCAAGGTTGAACGCGATACCGCCCTGCGTGCGGCACGGGCCTTTGGTCTGGGCACTGCCGGTGTGGATCTGCTGCGGTCGGACAGCGGGCCAAAGGTGCTTGAGGTCAACAGCTCTCCCGGGTTCGAAGGGATCGAGAAAGCCACCGGCAAGGATATCGTCGGCATGGTCTATGATATGATCGAAGCGCGGGTAAAGCCGCAGCCGGTACGCAAGCGCAAAGCTTAAGTTCCGCATTGGATCGCGGGTCCGCCCTCTGGACGGTGCCCGCTGCAATCCCTATATAAACGATAAGAAAAAGGAGCGAGGCCCTGATGACTGACAGCACACAACCTCTTGAAGGCACCCCTTCTGATTGCGCCCTCGTCAACGGATCATCCGCTGTACGAGCAGATCACCGAAGCCTGCCGCACTGTCTATGACCCTGAGATTCCAGTGAATATCTATGAGCTGGGGTTGATCTACACGATCGACATCAACGCGGAAAACGAGGTCAACATCAAGATGTCCCTCACCGCGCCCGGCTGCCCCGTCGCAGGCGAGATGCCCGGCTGGGTCGCCGATGCGGTCGAACCCCTGCCCGGCGTGAAAACCGTCGACGTGGAACTGGTCTGGGAGCCACCATGGGGCATGGATATGATGTCTGACGAAGCCCGTCTTGAACTGGGCTTCATGTAACCGATAGGCTGAAACCGGGGCGCATTTCACGTCCCGGTTGATTTTACATGAGTTTCACGCAATGGTCGCATCATTGTAACATAGGGTAGCCACACCGCTGCCAGATGATTTTATTTGGAGCGATCATGCGACTAACTACTGCCCTTACAGCTTTGGCTTTGGCCCCCACCGCGCTGCTGGCCGACGCCCACAGCACCCCCGTCCCTGTCGAATACGGTGCCCGTCCTGCCTATCTGGTGGACAAGCTTCCCGATGGTGACCTCAAGGACAAGCTGGCGTCTTGCATGGGCCAGACCGCGTCCAAATCCGATTTCTCCATCGGGCACCGCGGCGCGCCGCTGATGTTCCCCGAGCATACCGTTCAGTCCAACGTTGCCGCCGCCCGCCAGGGTGCAGGCATTCTGGAATGCGACGTGACCTTTACCGCCGATCACGAACTGGTCTGCCGTCACGCGCAGAACGATCTGCACACCACCACCAATATCCTGGTCTCCGATCTGGCCGAGAAATGCACCACCGGCTTCACCGCGGCTGCGGGCGAAGAAGGTGCCAGCGCGGAATGCCGCACCTCGGACATCACCTTGGCAGAGTTCCGCACCCTGACGCCCAAGATGGACAGCGCCGACGCCACCGCCACCACCGCCGAAGACTATCAGGGCGGCGTGGCCAGCTTCCGCACCCAGCTGTACAGCGACGGTGCCGATCTGATGACCCACGCGGAATTGATCGAGCTGTTCAAATCCCTCGGCGCGAAATTCACCCCCGAGCTCAAGTCCCCTTCGGTCGAGATGCCCCATGACGGCTTCAGCCAGGAAGACTATGCGCAGAAGATGATCGACGAATACAAAGCCGCGGGCATCCCTGCCTCGGACGTTTGGGCGCAGTCGTTCAACCTGGATGACGTGCTTTACTGGATCAAGGCAGAGCCCGAGTTCGGCAAACAGGCCGTCTATCTCGTGGAATGGAGCGAAGGGTTCGACGAACAGGACCCCAGCACCTGGACACAGGATTTCGCCCAGTTGAAAGAGCAAGGCGTGCAGTACCTGGCCCCATCGCTGAACATGCTGCTGACCAACAAAGACGGCGCTCTGGCCGCCTCTGACTATGCCAAGAAAGCCAGCGAAGCCGGTTTGAACCTGATCGCCTGGACGCTCGAACGCTCCGGTCCGCTGTCCACGGGCGGTGGCTGGTATTTCCAATCCGTTGGCGACATCATCACCGACGACAGCGACTATCTGGTCGCGCTGGACGTGCTGGCACAGGACGCTGGCGTCAAGGGGGTCTTCTCTGACTGGCCCGCGACCGTCACCTACTATGCCAACTGCATGGGTCTGTAACCTACGGCGTTTGATCCGGCGCAATCGCGCGTGACGACATGGGCCGTCCCTTCGGGGGCGGCCTTTTGCTATTGTGCATCCCCCCGCTTGAGAAACCCCGCCAAAGCCCTTATCTTGTCGGTAACAGGAGTATTCAGCATGTTCGCAATCCCAGGCAAGCAAGCCGTCACCATCACCCCCAAAGCCGCCAATCAGATCACCAAGCTGATGACGTCCGCCGGCCACGCCGGTCTGCGCATCGGCATCAAGAAGGGTGGCTGCGCCGGCATGGAATATACGATGGAGTATGTGAACGAGGCCGACGCCAATGACGAGGTCGTCGAACAGGACGGCGCGCGCGTGATGATTGCGCCGATGGCGCAGATGTTCCTTTTCGGCACCGAGATCGATTATGAAACCTCGCTGCTGGAATCCGGCTTCAAGTTCCGCAATCCCAATGTGACCGAAGCCTGCGGCTGCGGCGAATCCATCAAATTCGGCTAACGGTATCGCGCCGCGCTGGCGGGGCGTGATCGCAGCTTGCCGTTGCCCTGTCGGGGTGGCGCTGGTATCCCTTTGAAAAACCACGTGAAGGATTTGCATATGCGCCGCAAGCTTGCCGCTGGAAACTGGAAGATGAACGGCACGCTGGCCGGTCTCGACATGCTGGCCGATGTGGCCGCTGCAATGGACAGCACCCGTGCAGAGGCGGTGATCTGCCCGCCCGCCCCCTACCTTCTGCCAGCGGTCACCAAGGCCCAAGGCACCCCCGTCGGCATCGGCGCGCAGGATTGCCACGCAAAGCCGAAAGGTGCCTTCACTGGCGATATCTCTGCCTCGATGATCAAGGAGGTCGGCGCGACCTATGTGATCCTCGGCCATTCCGAGCGCCGCGATGCCTATGGCGAAACGGATGCTGATGTCTCGGCCAAGGCGCAGGCCGCTTGGGACGCGGGGCTGACCGCCATCATCTGCATCGGCGAAAGCGAGGCGGATCGCAGCGCGGGCACCACCCTGGATGTCATCGCCGAACAGCTTGCAGGCTCCCTGCCCGACGGCTGCACCGGCGAGAATACCGTCCTCGCGTATGAACCCATCTGGGCGATCGGCACCGGTAAAATCCCGACCCTTGACCAGATCGTCGAGGTGCATGACTTCATCCGCGCAACACTGGCCGAACGCTTTGGCACGGATGTCAGCGACGCGCTGCGGCTGCTGTACGGCGGCTCGGTCAAACCGGACAACGCGGCAGAGATCTTCAAGGTCGATAACGTGGACGGTGCCCTGATCGGCGGGGCGAGCCTTACACCCGCTGATTTCGTCCCGATCCTTCAGGCGCTCTCTGCCGCGTGATCTTCATTTTGCCAAATAAACTCATGGCATGACACACATAAAAAGGCGGCGCATCCGATGGGGTGCGCCGCCTTTTTCGTTTCTCTCGTAATGTCTCGCCCTAGCGGGTGATGATCTCCGGCCCCATCATCAGGGTCGGCAGCCAGGTCGAGATGACCGGGATATAGGTCACCATCAGCAGGAAGATGAACAGCACCACGGTGAAGGGCAGCGCAGCCTTGACCACATTCATCATCGGCATATTCGCCACGCCCGAGGTCACAAAGAGGTTCAGACCCACCGGCGGGGTGATCATCCCGATTTCCATGTTCACCACCATGATGATCCCCAGATGGATCGGGTCGATGCCCAGTTCAATCGCGATGGGGAAGACCAGCGGGGCGACGATGATCAACAGGCCCGACGGCTCCATGAACTGCCCGCCAATCAGCAAGATCACGTTGACGATGACCAAGAACATGATCGGCCCGAAACCGGCGCTTAGCATCGCGGCGGAGATCTGCTGCGGGATCTGCTCGTCGGTCAGCACGTGCTTGAGGATCAGCGCGTTGGCGATGATGAACATCAGGGTGACGGTCAGCTTGCCGGCCTCGAACAGCGTATCGCGGGTATCGCGGTGGAAAAAGACAGTGACCAGCGCCAAGGGCTTGCGCATCAGCGACAGGTTGCGCCCCTCGCCTTCGACGTGCAGCGGGCCCATATCGCGATAGACGAAGGCCGCAATGAAGAAGGCATAGACAGCAGCCACCGCGGCGGCTTCGGTCGGGGTAAAGATACCGCCATAGATACCGCCAAGGATGATCACGATCAGCATCAACCCCCAGCCCGCTTCACGCCCCGAGGCAAAGACCTCGCCCCAGCCGCGCCATTCGCCCTGTGGCAGCTTCTTGACCCGCGCCATGATGTAGATGGTCAGCATCAGCATGGTGCCCGCCATCAGACCGGGGATAACGCCCGCTAGGAACATCCGGCCCACAGAGACATCCGTGGCAGAGGCATAGACAACCATCACGATGGACGGCGGAATCAGGATGCCCAAGGTGCCCGCGTTGGCGATGACACCGGCGGCGAATTCCTTGGTGTAGCCGGTTTCCCGCATCCCCGCGATCACGATGGACCCGATGGCAACCACCGTGGCGGGCGATGATCCCGACAGGGCGGCGAACAGCATACAGGCAAAGACGCCCGCAATCGCCAGACCACCCGGAAAATGCCCGACCAGCGCGATAGAGAAACGGATGATCCGCTTGGCCACACCGCCCGTCGACATGAAGGACGACGCCAGCACGAAGAACGGGATCGCCAGCAGCGTATAGTGCCCCGCCATCGCCTGAAAGAAGGTCTGCGCGATGGACGCAAGCGAGCTGTCGGACAGCACCAGCAGAAAGACGATCGACGAGAAGCCAAGGCTGACGGCAATCGGAACGCCCAGCAACATCAGCCCGACGATCATGGTAAATAGGATAAGGACTTCCATGCGCTCAGGACTCCGCGTTCATGTGTTTGACGGCTTCGATATCATCTTCGGCCTCGTGACTGACGATCAGTGCTGTGGCCTGTCCGGTAAAGACACGCACACCGGCCTGGATGAAACGGAACAACAGCAGCGCCATGCCGAAGGGCAGCATGAAATACGGGATGAACCGTGGCAGTTTGCCGTAGGTTTCGCCCTCGTTCATGATCGGCTCGATAAAGCGCAGCCAATCCGGCATGGGGATATCGACGGTTTCATACCACGCCTGATCGCGGCTATCGGCAAAGCCTGTAGGGAACCAGCGGCCCGTGGTGGCGTCGAGACCCGCGAAGGGGGCCCAGTAATCCCACGCGCCTTTCATCAGCAAGGCCCCGTAGACCACGCAGATCACTGCCGCAACCAGCGCGAGCACCCGACGTTTGGGCAGCGAAAACAGGTTCACGACCGCGTCCACCCCCAGATGCGCCGTGACCTTGACCGCATAGCTCATGCCAAACAGCACCAGCCAGGCGAAAAGGAACGTCACCGCTTCAAGCCCCCAGATGATGCCGGTGTTGAAACCATAGCGCAGGACGACGTTGATAAAGGTTATAAGCGTCATCATTCCAAGGATGATGGCAATCGCCGTTTCCTCAAGCTCGTTGACAATGCGCCCGAGCGCAGAATGAGATTGAACACCATGTGACATGGGAATGCTCCGCTGTGAGAGGAGAGTGGATCAGGCCCGCACGCCGCGGGGCATGTCGGGGCCTGACGCAAGTGATATGCCCCGTCCGTCGCCAGACGGGGCAGAACAGGGTTTAGTGCTTGGCGTTGATCGCTTGGGCTTCGTCGATGTTTTCCTGACCAACGTCTGCGGTGAACTCTTCCCAGACGGGCTTCATCGCGGTGACCCAGGCTTCGCGCTGCGCGTCGTCCAGTTCACGGACCACACCACCGGCATCGATGATCGCCTGTTTGGCTTCGGCGTTCACTTTGGACGATTCCGCGTTGCGGGTGTCGGTCACTTCTTGAACGATGGTCGCCAGTTGGTCACGCACATCGGCGTCCAGGCTGTCCCACCAGTCGGTGGAGGTCACGAGCATGTAGTCCAGAACACCGTGGTTGGTTTCGGTTGTCCCGTCCTGCACCTCAAAGAACTTCTGGCCATAGATGTTGGACCAGGTGTTTTCCTGACCGTCGACAACGCCGGTTTGCAGCGCGCCGTAAACTTCCGAGAAGGCCATCGGCTGGGGCGATGCGCCCATTGCCGCCATCTGGGCCTTCAGCACGTCAGAGTTCTGGACGCGGAATTTCAGACCATTGGCATCCGACGGCACGTTAAGCGGCTTGTTCGCCGACATCTGCTTCATGCCATTGTGCCAGAACGCCAGACCCAGCAGGCCACGGCGCGTCATGGATTCTTTCATCGCAACACCGGTTTCGGAGTTCTGGAACTCGTCTACAGCGTTGATGTCCTTGAACATGAAGGGCAGATCGAAAATGCGGAATTGCTTGGTGAACTGCTCGAACTTCGACAGCGACGGCGCGGCCATCTGAACGTCGCCTTGCAGCAGCGCCTCAAGAACCTGGTCATCGTTGTACAGCGTGGAGTTCGGGAACACTTCCATGCAGGCTTTGCCGTTCATCTCGTCATTGACGCGCTGTTCCAGCAAGGACGCGGCGATGCCTTTGGGGTGACGGTCTGTGTTGGTCACGTGGCTCAGCTTGATGACGACTTCGCCATCGTCGCACGCCGCGGCAACAGCACCGGCGCTTACGGAAAGGGTCATAGCCACCAGAGTGGTTGTCAGGAATTTCATGTGATGTCTCCTCCCAGAGAACTGTTTTTCAAGTCTCGGCATCCGGTCGTTCCAAATGCGGTGGCGTTACTAGAGCGTTATTTCGCCGACCTCACAAGGAAGAGAGGTTGAAAGATGCGGATCGCTTTAAACATATTATTTCTCAGAGCGTTATACCACACAGTTAAGGTTATATACTAACGCGCTGCATGCTGCCTGTGCGGATAACCGCACAGCGTGCAGCGCAGTTGTGCGAAAATCCGCACAGGCTAGCTGCGAAAGTCCTCGGGCCGAATCCCGTAGCGGGCCAGCTTGTCATAGAAGGTCTTGCGCGGCAGTTTCAGCGCCTGCGCCGCCGCACTCGCCTGCCCCTCGGCACGGCGCAAGGCCGCGCGCAGCAGGGATTGTTCCACCTGCGCCATCTGGTCCGCCAGCCCGAGGTTCGCATCCGGCGTCACCTCGTCCGAGACCCCCATGACAAAGCGCATCGCCTCTGACATCAGCGCGCGCGCGTTGCCGGGCCAGTCCCGCGCCATCAGCCCCGCGATCATTTGCGGCGTCACCTCGGGCGGCTGCACGCCCGACTGCTCTGCCGCCTGATCGACGTAGCGGCGGAACATCGTGGCAATATCCTCGGGGCGTTCGGCCAGCGACGGGATGCGCACGGTCATGACCTCGAGCCGGTAATAGAGATCCGCGTGGAACTGCCCCTCGGCCACCAAAGACTGTAGCTCCCGCGCACTGCCCGCAATGAGACGCACATCGGGCACCTGCTCAAGCGCTTCGATCAAGCTCAGCTGGGTCTGCGCGGGAAGCTGCGCGACCTCGTCCAGGAACAGGCACCCGCCCGAGGCGGCGTGCAGCGCATCGCTCACATCATCGGGACTAAGCCCCGCGGCAGCACGTTTGACAAAGGGCCCTTTGGAGCGGCGCGAGGACAGGTGGATCACCTCTGCCACCTTCGAAATACCAGACCCCGACGGGCCAGTGACCAGCACCTCGGCATTGGCCTGCGCCACGCGCCGCACCTTGTCGCGCAGCCGTTCTGACAGATCCGACGACCCGAAAATCATCCGCGCCGCCGGATCGCCAGTTTCCACGATATGCAGCAGCCGACGGTTTTCCAGCACCAGCGCGCGGGTTTTCAGTGCGCGTTCGATCACAGTGACCAGCGCGGCGGGGGCGCAGGGTTTTTCAAGGAAATCAAAGGCCCCTGCCTCCATCGCGCGCACGGCCATGGGGATGTCGCCTTCGCCTGTCAGCAGGATCACCGGCAGATCGGGATCCTGTTCATGGGCATAGGCCAGCAGGTGAAACCCGTCGCGCCCGGGCATGCGCATGTCCGACAGGATGATGCCATCGAACCGTTCGGTAATCCTATCCTTGGCAGCCACGAACGACCCCGCGGCGACAACATCAATATCGGCAAGCTCCAGCGTCTGCGCCAGCGCCTCGCGGACAGAGGCATCGTCATCGACCAAAAGAACGGTTCTGCTCATGCCTGCCCCTCCTCGCCCGTATCGGCGCGTTCCAGCGTGACAGAGAACATCGCACCGCCCGCGTCAAGGTTGGTGCCACGGATCCCCCCGCCAAAGCTTTGCACAATCCCATAGCTGATCGACAGCCCCAGCCCCATGCCCCCCATCGCACCCTCGACACCGCCCCCCACGGATTTGGTCGTGTAGAACGGGTCGAACACCTTGTCCGGCATCTCGATCCCCGGTCCGGTGTCGCGGAACTGCACCCGCACGGGGTCGGCGGGATCGATGGTGATGCTCAGCCGTTTGGTGTCGCTACTGCTCATGGCATCGACGGCGTTGGTGATGAGGTTGACAAAGACCTGCCCCAAGCGCACCTCGCCGCCGCGCACCCAGACGGGGGCATTGGCGGGCTGGTAGTCGAGGGTCACGCCCGCGTCGCGCAGATAGCTTTGGGTCAGCTCCACCGCGCTGGCGACCACGCGGGTCACATCGACGCGGGTTTGCGGCACGCTTTCTTGCCGCGCAAAGGCCCTCAGATTCTGGATGATCCGCGCCATCCGGTCGGCCATCTGCGAGATGCGGGTCAGGTTTTCAGCCGTCCTGTCGGGGCGGTCACGCTCAAGGAACTGCACCGCGTTCTCCGCAAAGGACCGGATCGCCATCAGCGGCTGGTTCAGCTCGTGGCTGATGCCCGCCGACATCTGGCCAAGCGCCGACAGCTTGCCCGCCTGCACCAGATCCGCCTGTGCGCGGCGCAGGGCGGCCTGCGCCTCTTCCCGCTCGGTCGCTTCGCGGCGCAATTCGGTATTGCTGGCGTTCAGCGCGGCGGTGCGTTTGGCGACCTGCCGCTCAAGCGCCGCGTTCGCCTCTGACAGGGCGCGGCGGCGCTCGGTCGCGAGAAACAGCAGCGCGCCAAAGGCAAGGCAAAGCGCTGCCACCGCCGCCGCCTGTGCCCGTGCCAAACGTTGCGCGCCCTCGATATCCAGCAGCACCTCGCCCGTCATCCCCACCACCGGCAAGGCGCGGGTCAGATGCAAGGCGGCGTCGGGCAGATACGGCCCCCAGCCCATATGCCAGATCTCGTGGCCACGCACGTCAGACACCGCGAAATCCAACGCCGCACCATCTGGCGGCACCAGCCCCTGCGCCGCACGGGGACGCGCCCAGAACAGCAGCTCTGACCGGTTGGCGATCTGGACGACCCCGTCGGTGTCGGTGAAGAACGCCGCCGGATTGCTGCCGCGCCAGTCATAATCGATGCCGTTCAGATCAGTCGACACCACAACAGCACCGCGCACCTGCCCATCGGGCGCGAAGACAGGGGCGGCGTGGAAATAGGCGCGGTCGGTCAAGGGCGCGGCGGGGCCATGCCCCCAGCCAAGCGCACCGCGCAAGGCCCGCTGGACAAAGCGTTGATCCGCGCGTGGCACCCGCACTGCTTCCGCGCCAAGTGCCGCGACGATCACATCGCCGGATCGGTCAAGCACCTGCACATCCAGCGCCGTGGTCTTATCCGCTACCTCTTGCAAAAACGCCTGTGCCTCGACCGCCGGACGCCGGTCCAGCACCTGCGCCACCTGCGGGTGATCCGCCAGAAACACCGCAAGATCACGGTACCGCTGCAACTGTCCGACCAGACGGTCGCTGACCAGCGACAGATCCGCCCGCCCCCGCGCGCGCAGCTGGTCCAGCCCTTGCAGATAGGCATAGCGCCAGACCCCGCCGGAGAGGACCGACACGGTGATCAGAAACAGCACAAAGGTCGCGACGCGGCGGCGCATTCCGGAGGTCATGGCGTTATTTGGCACAGACCCGCTTGCAAAGACCAGAGCCGCAGCTATTGCTAGGCCCCATGAAAACACTGAACCTTTCCCCGCTTGATCCCGACTTCGTCCAAAACCCCTATGCTGCCTACACGCGCGCACGTGCGCAGGGCCCCGTGCTGTTCTGGCAGGACTACGGGATGATGGCCGCTTTTGATGCGGCGACGGTGCAGGCCTTGCTGCGTGACCGCCGTTTGGGCCGCGAGACCCCTGCCGACCAGCGCAAGCCCACGCCCGATCACATGCGCGACTTCTATGCGGTGGAAGACCAATCGATGCTCGAGCTTGAGCCGCCAACCCACACCCGTCTGCGCGGGTTGGTGTTGCGCGCCTTTACCTCGCGCCGGATTGCCGGCCTCGCCCCCGAGATCGAAGAGATCGCCCAAGCCCTGCTGGCCGACCTGCCCAAGGGCGAGGCCTTTGACCTGATCCCCGCTTTTTGCACCCAATTGCCCGTGCGCATCATCGCGCGGCTGCTTGGCGTCCCCGAGGATATGTGGCCCGACCTGCTGCAATGGTCCAATGATATGGTCGCCGTCTACCAGATCGGCCGGACCCGCGCGACCGAAGAGGCCGCCAATACCGCCGCCGCAGATTTCACCGGCTTCCTGCGCCGCTATGTCAATGAGCGTCGCCAAGACCCGCGTGACGACCTGATCACCCAGTTGATCGCCGCCGAAGAAGACGGCGAAAAACTGAGCACGGATGCGCTGATCGGCACGTGCATCCTGCTGCTGAACGCAGGGCACGAGGCGACGGTCCACGCGCTTGGCAACGGGATCGCCTGCTTGCTGGAAAATAACACGCCGGCCAGCGCCCTCGCGCCCGATGCGATCAACGCCACCGTTGAAGAGATCCTGCGCTACGACCCGCCCCTGCATGTCTTTGAACGTTTCGCCTACGAGGATATCGAACTGGGCGACGTCACGCTGGAAAAGGGCCGCAAAATTGCGCTGGTGCTGGGGGCCGCGGGTCGCGATCCCGCGCTTTACGACCAGCCCGATGTATTCGACCCGACCCGTCCGGCCAAGGCCCACGCGGCCTTTGGCGGTGGTTTGCATTTCTGCGTCGGCGCGCCGCTGGCTCGGCTGGAAATGCAGATCGCGTTACGTGCGCTTTTTGACCATGCGCCGAACCTGCAACTGGCCGAAGCACCGCGCTTTGCCAATACCTACCACTTTCACAAGCTGGAACGGTTGATGGTGACGATCTAAGTCGCGCCTCCCCGCGCCACGGCGTTACAGCGGCAGCATCGTGGTAGATTTGATCTCTTCCATCGACAGCAGCGCTGTGACGTTGTGCACGCGGACCTCTGAAATCAGCGCCTGATAAAAGGCATCATAGGCGCGGGCGTTCTTGACGCGGACCTTCAGGATATAGTCGATGTCCCCCGCCAACCGGTGCGCCTCTTGCACTTCGGGACGGTTTTTCAACGCCTTGAGGAACGCCGCCTGCCAGTCGGCCTCGTGGGACGACGTGCGGATCAACACGAAGAAACACGCCTCGAAGCCAAGCGCCTCTGCATCCAGCACAACCGTATGCTGCCCGATCACCCCTGCCTCGCGCAGTTTACAAATCCGGTTCCACACAGGGGTCTTGGAACTGCCGACCTCGCGCGCGATATCGTCCAATGACTGGCTGGCATCGCGTTGTAACTGCGCTAGAATTTTCCGGTCCACGTCATCGATCCGAACGTCCATTCTGCTTTTCCTTCACTCTGTGGTCTGTTGTTCTGTTTGCGAGGCTGAATGGAACGTACGTCCTTATATCCCCAGACACCTAGCGCCTTATTGGAATTATTTCCTATATAGAGCTCAAGCTAAGCGCAAGGACCGAACCACATGGATCATTTCCCAATCTACCTGTCCACCAAGGGCCAGCGCATCGTCTTGTCAGGCGGTGGCGAAGCGGCTTTGGCCAAGCTGCGCCTGTTGCTCAAGACCGAAGCCAAGATCAGCGTCTTCGCCCCGACCCCCGCGCCCGAGATCGCGGCATGGGCCGATGCGGGTCGTCTGACGCTGCACACCCGCGCCCTGCGCCACGGCGATGTGCTGTGTGCGAAACTCTTCTACGCTGCCGATGAAGACGAAACCGAAGACGCCCGCACCGCCGCGATTGCGCGTGCCGAAGGGGCCTTGGTCAATATCGTCGACAATCTGCACGACAGCGCCTTTATCACCCCCGCCATCGTGGACCGTGACCCCGTGACCATCGCCATCGGCACCGAAGGCGCGGCCCCCGTGCTGGCCCGTGCGATCAAGGCCGATCTGGAAGAGCGCCTGCCCACCACGCTGGGAACACTGGCGCGGATCGGCAAGGGGTTCCGCAAGATGGCCGACGCCCTGCCCTTTGGCCGTCCGCGCCGCGATTTCTGGCGTGACTATTACTTTGCCGCCGGCCCCCGCGCCGTAGCGGATGGCAAGGCCGCCGTCGAAAACGCGCTGAACACGCTGCTGGCCGACCACCAGACCCGCGCCGCACGCGCCGGTCACATTGCTTTTGTCGGTGGCGGCCCCGGTGACCCCGAACTGCTGACCCTCAAGGCGCGCCGCGCTTTGGACGAGGCCGATGTGGTGATCTACGACCGGCTGATCAGCCCCGAGATCCTCGAACTCGCCCGCCGCGAGGCGCTGATGATCGACGTGGGCAAGGAAGGCTTCGGCCCCTCTACCGCGCAGGAAACCATCAACGATCTGCTGGTCGAACACGCGCAGGCGGGGGCCCAGGTGGTCCGTCTGAAATCCGGCGACGCCACCATCTTTGGCCGCCTGGACGAAGAGATCGACGCCGTGGACACCCATGGCATCGGCTGGCACATCGTGCCGGGGATCACCTCCGCCTCTGCCGCCGTCGCAACCATCGGGCAAAGCCTGACGAAACGCGGGCGCAACGCCTCTGTCCGGTTCCTGACCGGCCATGACATGAAAGGGTTCGCCGATCATGATTGGGCCGCTTTGGCCCGCCCGGGCGAGGTCGCCGCGATCTATATGGGCAAGAAATCCGCGCGGTTCATTCAAGGCCGCCTGCTGATGCACGGGGCCGATCGTGCCACGCCTGTCACGCTGGTCGAGAACGCCTCGCGCGCGGATCAGCGGATTGTCGAGACCACGCTGGACCGTCTGCCCACCGACCTGAACGCGGCCAATCTGACCGGCCCCGCCCTGACCTTCTATGGGCTGGCACCCCGTGCCGCCGCCCGCGCCACCACCGAATTGTTTCAAGAGGAGATGGCATAATGGCCAAGCCCTTCACCCCCAAAGTCGTCACCGCCAATGCCTTGTTGGAAGGCGACGTGATCTACCAGACCGCCACCGGCTGGACCCGTAAACTGGAAGAGGCCGAAGTCCTGACCGACGAGGCCGTCGCCGATGTGCGTCTTATCGATGCGATCCAGCAAGCCGATCTGACCGTCGGGGCCTATCTGGCCGATGTCGACACCAGCACAGACACACCCAAGCCATCGCATTTCCGCGAAGCATTCCGCGCCAAGGGTCCAAGCAACTACACCCACGGCAAGCAGGAGGTTCAATAATGTACAGCTACACCGAATTTGACGATGCCTTCATCGCCGAACGCAACGCACAGTTCCGCGCACAGGTCGAACGCCGCATCGACGGTTCCCTGACCGAGGATGAATTCAAGCCCCTGCGCCTGATGAACGGGCTCTATCTGCAGCTGCACGCCTATATGCTGCGGGTCGCGATCCCCTATGGCACGCTCAGCAGCCGGCAGATGCACAAGCTGGCCGATATCGCTGCCAAATGGGATAAGGGCTACGGCCATTTTACCACGCGCCAGAACATCCAGTACAACTGGCCCCAGCTGCGTGATGTCCCCGATATGCTGGACGCGCTGGCCGAAGTGAACATGCACGCCATTCAGACCAGCGGCAACACCATCCGCAACGTGACAGCCGACCATTTCGCCGGTGCCGCCGCGGATGAAATCGCCGATCCGCGCCCTGTGGCCGAACTGATCCGCCAGTGGTCCACCGACCACCCCGAATTCCAGTTCCTGCCACGCAAGTTCAAGGTCGCTGTCTCTGGCGCGCCCCATGACCGTGCGGTGATCAAGGCCCATGATATCGGCCTGCAGATCGTCGAGAAAGACGGCGAGATCGGCTATCAAGTCATCGTCGGTGGCGGCCTTGGCCGGACCCCGATGATCGGCAAGGTGCTTTATGACTTCGTCAGCTCTGAAGACCTGCTGCCCACGCTCGAGGCCATTGTCTCGGTCTATAACCTGTTGGGCCGCCGCGACAATAAATACAAAGCGCGGATCAAGATCACCGTGCATGAGAACGGCATCGACGACATCCGCGCACGGGTGGACGCCCGCTATGCGCTGATCCGTCCGCAGTTCACCGGCGTCGACCAGCAGATGCTGTCGCGGATCGAGGCGGATTTCGCCAGCCCGACGTTCAAGACCGCCCCGACGGACGCCTATACTGCTGCCTATGACAGCGATCCCGTGTTCAAAAGTTGGGCCGACACCAACCTGACCGACCACCGCGATCCGTCCTACGCGATCGTATCGATCAGCCTCAAGGCCCATGGCAAGACCCCGGGCGACGCCACCGCCGAACAAATGCACCGTATGGCCGAGCTGGCGGCCGAATACGGCCATGACGAACTGCGCATCAGCCACGAGCAGAACGTGATCCTGCCCCATGTGCACCGCGGCGACCTGCCTGCGCTGCACGCGGCGTTGAAAGAGGTCGGCCTTGCCACGGCCAATATCGGCCTGATCAGCGATATCATCGCCTGCCCCGGCATGGACTACTGCGCGCTGGCCACAGCCCGCTCGATCCCGATTGCCCAAGAAATCGCGACCCGCTTTGACGAGCTGAAACTGGAGCATGACGTCGGTCCGCTCAAGATCAAGATCTCGGGCTGCATCAATGCCTGCGGCCACCACCACGTGGGCCACATCGGGATTCTCGGGCTCGACCGCGCCGGTGTCGAAAACTACCAGATCACTCTGGGCGGTGACGGCACCGAAAACGCCGCCATCGGTGAGCGCGCCGGTCCGGGCTTTTCCGCCGACGACATTATTCCGGCGATTGAACGGTTGGTAAAAGGCTACCTCGACCTGCGCAGCGATGCGGGCGAGACCTTCTTGCAAACCTATCGTCGCCTCGGTCTTGCCCCGTTCAAGGCCGTCCTCTACCCGGAAGCACAAGCCAATGCCGCGTGATCAACTGATACTTCCAAATGGGGAGAAAATCCTCCCCGAAGGGCCGGACCGCGTCGCAGCGCTGACCCGTCAGGTGGAAAAGCTGAACGATGGCCTACGCCATCACAGCGCCACCGACGTGCTGCGTGCCGCGATCGACAATGTGCCCAATCTGGCGCTTGTCTCAAGCTTCGGGGCGGAATCCGTCGCCCTGTTGCACCTTGCCTCTATGGTGAAACGCGATCTGCCGGTGTTGTTTATCGACACAGAGATGCTCTTTGCCGAGACGCTGGTCTATCAGCAAGAGCTGAGCGAACGGTTGGGGCTGCGCAATGTGCAGACGATCCGGGCGCAGGACGTGGCAGAGAAAGACCCCGACGGGACGCTGCATCTGCGCGACCCGGACGCCTGCTGTGCCTTCCGCAAAACCGTGCCCCTGCAGCACGCACTAGAGGGGTTCGACGGTTGGATCACGGGGCGCAAGCGGTTCCAGTCGGGGACCCGCGCCAGCCTGCCGTTCTTCGAGGTCGAAACCCCCGCCGATGCGCCTGCGCGGATCAAGGTGAACCCGCTGGCCCATTGGCAGGCCTCAGACGTGTCGGATTATATCGACGAGAACCGCCTGCCCCGGCACCCGCTGGTGGCCCAAGGCTACCCCAGCATCGGGTGCGCCCCCTGCACCACCAAGGTGAAACCGGGCGAAGACCCCCGCGCCGGACGCTGGAGAAACATTGAAAAAGAAGAATGCGGCATCCATTTTGTCGATGGCAAGATGGTCCGCACAGGAGCAAAGACATGACACAGTTGATCAATGATCAGGGGTTTGTGGCGGATGATTTCGCCACGCCCTACGCCCCCTTCGATGCTGCTGAAGGCGCAGAAGCCGGTGCGACCGCCCTTGACGTCCCCTCTGACGTGCAGCCGGAAACGATCCCTGTTGATGGTGCGATCTCGATGATCCGCGTGGCCTTCCCCAGCTCAGCCGACGGGCGTGGCTTTACCATCGCGCGCCAACTGCGGTCGCGCGGCTACACCGGACGGCTGCGCGCACATGGGCATGTGATTGCAGACCAATACGCCATGGCGCGCCGGTCGGGCTTTGACGAGGTCGAGATCCCCGATGATCTGGCCGCGCGTCAACCGCAGGACCAATGGCTGGCCCGTGCAAACTGGCAAGAGCATAATTATCAGGCGCGTCTGCGCGGCTGATCGGGGTTTTCGCCCCAAGATGCTTTCCCTGCCCCCTCCCTTCCCCTAGAGAAAGGCTGCGTGCCGCGATCCGCGCGTAGATGAAATTATGACCGAGCAGAATGTAGTGACCCAAACCGACGCCAAACCCGTACCCACGTTGCCTGACGCGCAGACCGTGACTTCTGTCAAACACTGGACGGACCGGCTGTTTTCCTTCCGCGTGACCCGCCCTGCGTCCTTGCGCTTTCGCTCGGGCGAGTTTGTGATGATCGGCCTGATGGGCGACCCGCACCCCGAGACCGGCAAGCAAAAGCCGCTGCTGCGTGCCTATTCCATCGCCTCCCCCTCCTGGGACGAAGAGCTGGAGTTCTATTCGATCAAGGTGCAGGACGGCCCGCTGACCTCGAAGCTGCAACACATCCAGCCCGGCGACCAGATCATCCTGCGGCCCAAGCCCGTCGGCACGCTGGTGCATGACGCGCTGCTGCCCGGCAAACGTCTGTGGCTTTTCGCCACCGGCACAGGCTTTGCGCCCTTTGCCTCGCTGCTGCGCGAACCGGAGACCTACGAGAAATTCGACCAGATCATCATGACCCACACCACCCGCGATGTGGCCGAGCTTGACTATGGCCGCACGCTGGTCGAGAGCCTTGCCGATGATCCGCTGATCGGCGAGATGATCGGCGACAAGCTGGTCTATTACCCCACCACCACCCGTGAACAAAGCCCCAAGATGGGCCGCATCACCAATCTGCTGCAGGACGGCACGGTGTTCAAAGACCTCGGCATCGACGGGATCAGCGCCGACACCGATCGCGGCATGGTCTGCGGGAGCCTTGAATTCAACAAGGATATCAAGGACGTGCTTGAAGGTTTCGGGCTCGAGGAAGGGGCGAACTCCGACCCCAAACACTACGTCGTTGAAAAGGCCTTTGTCGGCTGATCCGACGCAGCGGTGCCCTTGCATGGGGCACCACAGATAAAACAAAAGCCGCGCTCTCTTTTGAGGCGCGGCTTTTTCATGTCTGGCGGATCGGCTTTGCGTGGGCCGCGCTTAAAGCGCCAGGGCCTCGCGGATCCGTGCGAGGATCGCGCGCAGGGCATCGGGGTTTTCACCGGCGGTGACCAGCCCTTGCTTCAGCAGCGCTTTTTGCGTGGCGGGCAGATCAGAAGGTGTCGATCATGGTTTGCACCTTCTCCAGATCAAAGCCATCGACGGTGGTTAACTGCTCTGGCGTGTCAGCATCGGCGGTGACGTCGGCCTGAACTTCTGTATCGGCTGCAGCCCCCGCATCTGCGCTGGCCTGTGCATCTGTCGCGGCGACGGCGGCGGCTTCTTCCTCTTGAACCGCTGCGGCGTCTGCTTCGGCTTGCGGGTCAGCGGCGGGTGCCGTGCCCGCTTGTGTGGTGCTGGCGGCATCGCTTGCCTCTGAATCGCTGGCAGCCATGGCATCGGCCTCTGCGCTGGTAGAAACCTCCGCGTTGCCTTCTGCGGTATCATTCGCCGCTTGCGTTGCATCCTCGGCGATCTGCTTGCCCGCGTTCATGGCATCCTCGCCCGCCTCTGCCGCGGCGTCGGCCACATCCTCGGCCGCTTCCGACAGCGCGTCGGCTGCGGTATTCGCGGCCTCAGTGGTGGCTTCTACCGCCTCGGTCACTGCGCCCTCTGTCGCCTCAACAGCGTCGCCCACAGCTTCGGTCGCACTTTCCAGCGCGGCGGGAGCATTGACGGCATCCGACGCATCGGTCGCAATCTCCTGGACCGAACGGCCCGAATACAACATGTACGCGCCAAGCGCGATCACCCCTGCGATGACAATCCAGATGAGGTTTTTCATGATGCTGTGGTTCCTTTGAACTTTGTTAATCCCCTGCTGCACATACTATATGCCGACACATAGCGTCAAATGCGCGATACGCTGCTTCGCCTTGGGTAAATCCCCCAAAAATACGCGGTTTTACCCTGTATATGCGCCATTTTGCGACTTGAAGAAGACCATGAGCAGGTTTACCTTCCGTGCTCGACATCAGTACAACAATCAAAGGACGACCATCATCGCTCGCAGACCGCATAACGCGCCGCCGCAAAGAGACACCGGCCCGCGCATCAACGAAAACATCCGCGCCAACGAAATCCGCCTGATCGGTGCGGATGGGGAAAACGTCGGCGTCGTGACACCGGATCGCGCCATGGAAATGGCTGTTGATGCCGGACTTGATCTGGTCGAGATTTCGCCCAATGCCAACCCGCCCGTGTGCAAGATCATGGACTTTGGCAAATTCAAGTATGAGACGCAAAAGCGTGAAGCCGAAGCGCGCAAGAAGCAAAAGATCATCGAGATCAAAGAGGTCAAGTTCCGCCCGAACACCGATACCAATGACTATGACGTCAAGATGCGTAACGTGTTCAAGTTCCTCGACAATGGGGACAAGGTAAAGATCACGCTGCGGTTCCGCGGCCGTGAGATGGCCCACCAGAACCTTGGCCGCGAGCTGCTTGAACGTGTTGCCGAAGACACCAAAGAAGTTGGCCGCGTTGAAAACTTCCCGAAGATGGAAGGCCGCCAGATGGTCATGCTCATCGGGCCGCTGCCAAGCAAATAATTCCGGGTCTTTCAGTCCCGAGACGCAAAAAGCCCCCGCAGTTTCCTGCGGGGGCTTTTCTATGTCTTGAACGTCGCGGTTACTGACGCAGCAGACCTGTGATGTTGCGCACAACCGCACGACGGTTGGCGGGTTCGGCGGTCTCGGTCGGTACTTTCAACGCGCTTTCACCGTAGCCTTGGGTGATCAGGTTGGCTGGCGGCACGTCAAAATACTCGGTCAGGGCCAATGCAACGGTCTCGGCACGACGGTCAGACAGCGCAAGGTTGTAGCCCGCATTGCCAACCGCATCGGTGTGCCCTTCCACAAGGATCACAGTGCGCGGATCATCCTTGATGGCATTGCTGATCGCGGTCCCGATCTTGGACAGCGCACGGGCCTGTTCAGGCTGGATTGCAGCCGACCCTGTGGCAAAACGCACAGCGTCCAGCTCGATCTCTGGTGCCAGGGCACGGACCTGACGGACATCACGCACCTGACGCAGCGAATACCGCTGGGCCTGATCGCCACGCAACTGCGTTTGCAACGCAGCACGCAGCGCTTCCTCGTTCTGCTGGCTTGCCAGCGTATTGGCCTGCGGACGGACCTGGGGCAGCTCGTTCACCACGATACGCTCTTCGGCTTGGGTGTCATCGAACAGCACATATTCATTGCCCTGTGGATCAACGTTGATCCGGCGCAATACGGTGCCGTCCCGACCCAGAATGGTCACGATCTTGCTGCCGTTAGGCTTAATCACAGTGGTGCGCGAAGAACCGTCGTTGAACGTCTCGCGGCGGACTTCGTCACCGGCCTGACGCACAAGCGCATCATCGTCTTTCAAAACGCGCAGATCCCCATTCGGATCTTCAACAACCAGACGGTCACCCGAGTTGCTCACGACCTTCGAGCCATTGTTCAGGATCGACCCGACAGCCACTGCGCCGATGCCGACAAGCAGGGCTTTCTCGAACTTGCTCAGCCCGTCGTCGTCATCCTTTTTGGCTTGCGTATTGGCTTCGGCAGAGGTGTCACCGGTGACGGCCGTCGAAAATTCTTCGTTCGAGGCGCGCGTGTCTTCTTCGGTGATCTCTTCTACCACAACATCGGCCTTGGCTTCACCGCTGTCAGCAGCGGCGGCGGCTTCGGCAGCAGCGGCTGCATCAGCGGCGCGCTGTTCCTGACGGGCTTCTTCCGCAGCCTGTTCGGCGGCAAGATCAGCGGCGATCTGCTCTTCCGTTTGCTGCTGGGTTTCGGCCTCCGCCTGCGTTTCAGTGTCGGAAGAGCTGTCTGCCGGCACGTCGGTCTCGGCTTGGGTTTCTTCGGTCGACTCAGTCTCTGCCGGCTCGGTCTGAGCTTGCGCCTCTGCCTCTACGCCAGCATCGCTTTCAGCGGCAGGAGCATCTGCCTGTGTCTCGGCAAACTGCGCTTCAGGGCTTTCCGAGGTTTCGGCAGCCGCAGCGGCGTCTTGCTCTGCCTCGGCTTCGGCTGCAGCCTTGGCTTCAGCGTCTGCGGCGATCTGTGCAGCGACCGCATCCTCACGCTCTGCTTCGGCCTGCGCTTCGGCGGCAGCAGCTTCCTCGGCCTCGGCGGCTTGTGCGTCTGCAGCGGCCTGAGCTTCGGCGGCCTCTTGTTCAGCGGCCTGCGCGGCGGCGGCGGCTTCTGCATCGGCTGCAGCTTGCGCCTCAGCAGCTTCTGCTTCAGCGGCAGCGGCGGCGGCCTCTGCGTCGGCAGCGGCTTGCTCTTCCGCGGCGGCTTGGGCTTCTGCGGTGGCAGCGGCTTCGGCTTCGGCAGCGGCGGCAGCCTGCTCTTCAGCGGCGTCTACGGTTTCAGCGGCGGCTTCTGCATCTGGCTCGGCTTGCGCGTCGGCCTGGGCTTCCGCCTCAAGACCAAGAGCCTGCGCCAAATCGCCATCGGCACGCAAAGTCATCATCTGATCCGCATCCGCCACGACACTGCCGTCAGGCAGCACGCATGGGAACACGGTTTGCTCCCCTTCGGCCACGCAGCTTTCTGTCGTCTGGGCAAAACCACCTGTGGGCAAAGCCAGCGCCAAACACATGGTCAAAGAGGTCGTCGATTTCAAAAGTTTATACATTCCTAATCCTCACGGGGTTATGGACGCCGTTCGGGCAGCGTTACGGCACAACACCGGTGCTGCAAAATCGTTCCCAACCCTGCGCAAGTGATAATCATCCAGACAGCAAAAAACCGCCCCAAGGTTTCCCAAGGGACGGTTTTCATTGAAGTATCGAGTGGTTTAGGTCAGCGCGGCAACAGCCCGTTTTGTCATCACAGCAACCAGATGCGCACGGTAGTCACCACTGCCGTGTAGATCGCTGATCATGCCGTCACCGGGCAAGCTCACCCCCGACAGGGCATCCACGGCAAAACTCCCGCTCAGCGCGGCTTCTGCATCGCTCCACCGGAAGACGCCATCCTCCGACGCACCCGTCACCGCGACCCGCACACCGTCCGCGAATTTTGCCACAAACACGGCCACCAGCGGGAAGCGCGAGGCAGGTTGGATGAATTTCTCGTAATGCGCCTTCTCGGGGATCGGGAAACGCACTTCGGTGATGATCTCGCCCTCGTCCAGCGCGGTGGCGAACATCCCCTCAAAGAAATCATCCGCCGCGATCTCGCGCGCGTTGGTCACAATCGTCGCACCGCTGGCAAGCACCCCTGCCGGATAACAGGCCGAGGGGTCGTTATTCGCGACCGATCCGCCGATGGTGCCACGGTTGCGCACGGCCGGATCTCCGATCCGCGCGGCCAGACTGGCCAGCCCGGGGTAATGCGCCTCTGCCTCTTTGGCGACGGTCGCATGTACGGTACCCCCACCGATACACAGGCGACCGTCATCGCCCATACGCACATCGCGCATGTCCTCGATCCCGCTCAGCGACACCAGAACCGACGGCATCGCCAAGCGCGCCTTCAGTGTGGGGATCAGCGTTTGCCCGCCGCTCAGCGGTTGCGCCTCGTCCTGCCCCAATGCCGAGACCGCCTCGGCCACTGTCGCGGGTTTCACTACATCAAAATCATACATCTTGCGTCCTTCCAGTCAGAGAGCGGGCCGCGGCCCCAAACGCCTCTCTTCATTTTGCCAATAAACTCCGGGGGCGCGGGGGCTGGCCCCCGCTTTCCCTTATTTTCTGCGTCTGAGGCACATAGGGGGCTGAACCCCGCACCTGCCCCAACCGTCTTAACCGTTCATCGCCGCCCAAACCCGCGCCGGTGTGACAGGCATGTCGATATGCCCGACATCCTTACCGCCCGATCGCATGGCGTCCAACACTGCATTCACCACCGCAGGCGGCGACCCGATGGCCCCTGCCTCACCGCAGCCTTTCACGCCCAGGGGGTTGTGCGTACAGGGCGTCTGGCACGAATGGTCAACGGTATAGAACGGCAGATCGCTGGCCCGTGGCATCGCGTAATCCATGTAGGACGCGGTGAGCAACTGACCGTCGCTGTCATAGGCGCAATTCTCCATCAGCGCTTGCCCGATGCCTTGCGCGATCCCGCCGTGGACCTGACCGCTGACGATCATCGGGTTGACGATATTGCCAAAGTCATCCGCCGCCGCGAAACGGTCAATGGTGACATGGCCGGTTTCGGGGTCCAACTCGACCTCGCAGGCATAGGCACCGGACGGATAGGTAAAGTTCGACGGATCGTAGAAAGCCGTCTCTTCCAGACCGGGCTCGATATCCTCCAGCGGGTAGTTATGCGGCACATAGGCGGCCAGCGTCACATCCCCCCAAGCAACGGATTTATCCGTCCCCGCCACGGTAAAGGCCCCGTCCTTCAGCTCGATATCCCCTTCCGAGGCTTCCAGCAGGTGCGACGCGATCTTGGTGGCCTTGGCGATAATCTTTTCTGTGGCGCGGACCATGGCCGACCCGCCAACCGCAAGGGAGCGCGAGCCGTAGGTGCCCATCCCCATCGGGGTGTTGGCCGTGTCGCCATGCACGATCTCGACCATCTCTTCGGGGATACCGATCATCTCGGCGATCACCTGCGGGAAGGCGGTTTCATGCCCCTGCCCGTGGCTGTGGCTGCCGGTCATCACGACCAGACCGCCCGTGGCATTGACCCGCACGGTGGCGGATTCATACAGACCCGCCCGCGCGCCAAGCTGTCCCACAAGGTTCGAGGGCGCGATGCCGCACGCCTCGATATAGCAGTTCACGCCGAACCCACGCAGCTTGCCCTTGGCCTCGCTTTCCTTGCGGCGCGCGTCGAAACCGGCGAAATCGGCGATCTCTTCAAGCTTGTCCATCGTGGCCACATAATCGCCCGTGTCATATTCCACCGCGACCGGCGTGGCATAGGGGAATTCGGTGATGAAATTCTGTCGCCGCAAGGCAATCGGGTCGACCCCAAGCTCATGGGCGCATTTATCCACCAGCCGTTCCAGCTGATAGGTTGCCTCCGGCCGGCCCGCGCCGCGATAGGCATCGACGGGCACGGTATTGGTAAACACGGCCTTTACGTTCACATAGATCAGCGGCGTCTTGTAGTTGCCCGCCATCAAGGTGCCGTGCAGCCATGTGGGCACCGACGGTGCGAAGGTCGACAGATAAGCCCCCATATTCGCGTAAGTGTCCGTGCGCAGCGCGGTAAAGTTATTGTCTGCGTCCAGCGCCATCTGGATCTTGGTCACATGGTCACGCCCGTGGGCGTCGGACATGAAGGCCTCGGACCGGCTGGAGGTCCATTTCACCGGACGGTTACAGGCTTTGGCGGCAAAGGTGCAGAACGCCTCTTCCTGATAGTGGAAAATCTTGGTGCCAAAGCCGCCGCCCACATCGGGGGCCACGACGCGCAGCTTGTGTTCGGGGATGCCCAGAACAAAGGCCCCCATCAGCAGGCGGATCACATGGGGGTTCTGGCTGGTGGTGTAAAGCGTATGATCGCCTGTCCCGCGTGCATAGTCGCCGACGGCGACGCGCGGCTCCATCGGGTTGGCGACCAAACGGTTGTTGACCAGTTCCAGCGTAGTGACATGGGCCGCGTCGTCAAAGGCCTTGTCCACGGCTGCCTTATTCTCTTCGACAAAGCCCCAATCGTAGCAGAGGTTCGAGGTCAGATCGTCATGAACCTTGGGCGCGCCTTCCTGCACGGCCTGCTTCATATCGACGACGGCGGGTAGATCGGTGATGTCGACGACGATCGCCTCTGCCGCGTCACGGGCCTGCGACAGGGTTTCCGCCACGACAGCCGCAATCGGTTCGCCTACGTGGCGGACCTTGCCTTCGGCCAGCACGGGGTGGCGCGGCTCTTGCATGGGCTCGCCATGCTTGTCCGTGACCTGCCAGCCGCAGGGGATCGACCCGACCTCGGCGAAATCGGCACCGGTAAAGATCTTCACGACCCCCGGCATCCCCTCTGCCGCGGAGGTATCGACCGAATTCAGCACGCCATGGGCGATATCCGAGCGCAGAAAGAACACATGCGCCTGTCCGTGCAGGTTGATATCGTCGGTATAATTCCCCTCACCGGTCAAAAACCGGATATCCTCGCGCCGCTTGCTGCTGGCACCAATTCCGCCGTCCTTTGGCATGGTCAATTCCTCCCTATGGGGCACGGATCGGGTCCGTACCGTCGTATGTGGCTTTTGCGTTTGGCTTTATTCTTGTGTCGTCAATCTATGGGTTGCTGCGGTTCCCCGTTTGCATGGGAAAGCGCGGTTTTCAGGATGGGTGCGCCGTGTCCTCCCGACCCCGCATCAACAGGGCCGCACGTCGCACGGTGGTTATTCGGCAGCCAGCGCGCTGACGTCCTGACCGGATGCGGCCATGATCGCCTTGACGATGTTATGGTAACCGGTGCAGCGGCAGATATTGCCGTCCAGATAGTGCCGCACCTCTGCCTCGGTCGGCTTGGGGTTGTCTTTCAGCAGCGCCGAGGCCGACATGATCATGCCCGGTGTACAAAAGCCGCATTGCAGCCCGTGGTGGTCCTGAAACGCCTGTTGGATCACTGTCAGCGATCCATCCGGGTTGGCCATGGATTCGATCGTCTTGACCTCGGCCCCGTCCGCTTCGACCGCGAGCATGGTGCAGGCCTTGACCGCCTCGCCGTTGACATGAACCACGCAGGCCCCGCACTGGCTGGTGTCACAGCCGATATGCGTGCCGGTCAGGCTCAGGTTTTCGCGCAGGAATGACGCCAGCAACGTGCGCCCTTCGACGGCACCGGATGCAGGTTTGCCGTTCACGGTCATTTTGACCTCGGTCATGATGTTCCTCCCGTTTTATGTCATGTGTTGGGTCGAGTTAAGCACGCCAAAGGGGCGTTGAGAACAGAAATTTTTCGCATGGGTTGAACTTCGCGGGCGCGGCGCGGCGACGGGCCTTGCGTCAGGGTCGGTCAGCCGCGTCTTGGTTGCGGGCGGGTGGCGATCTCTTTCAGCAGGCCGCCCACCCCCATGCGGGCGATATCGCGCGGGGATACCTCTATGCCGCAGATCACCCGCGACAGCACCCAATCCGCCCCATTCAACGCAGGAGAGCGCGCGCAGCCCGGCAGGCCGATCACCGGCGTATCGCCCATCTGCCCCAGAAACAGCAGATTGCCCGGATCAACCGGCATGCCAAAGCGCGAGACCTCTCCGCCCGCGGCGCGCAGGGCCTGCGGGGCCACGTCATCAATGTCAGAGGTGGCAGAGCCGGTGAGGATCAGCGTCAGCGCCGTATCCGCCGCCGCAATGGCATCGCGCAAAGCGGTGACCTCATGCGGGACCATAACGACTTTTTTCAGATCCACATTCAGCGCAGAAAGCCGGTCTGCGATGGCCTTTTTCCCCTTGTCGCCCGCGCCGCCGTCAATCTCGGTGATGATCAGCGTCGCGTCCTTGATTTGCGGTGGCACCAGCCGGATCGCGCCGCGTCCGGCATCACAGGCGGCAGCAAGATCGCTTTGCGCGACGGCGTAAGAGATAATCTTGATGGTCGCCACCATGCCCCCCGCTGCCATCTGCTGGAACGGCGGGACCGTGGCCAGCGTGATCATCGGGTGCACGGCGTTCAACGCTTCAAGCGCGCCCACATCCAGCTGCGCCACCCCCGGCCCATCGGCCAGCAGGTTCACGCGACCGGTAAAGGCGCGCGTCATCGTCAGATGGGGATGCGCCGCCAGAACGGCCTGCGCCACTTGTGCCGCGGCGGTGTTTTCATCCACATCCCCTGACGCGAGCTGCGCCACAATGATACGGTCGATGCCCTCTGCCCGAAGCGCGGCCAGATGGGCGGGCTCTAGCCGTAACCCCTTGCGCAAACGGCCCGAGGGCAATGCGATGGAATGAGCCAGCACGGCACCCTCGGCCTGCGCCGTGTCGATGGGGCCGAACTTCACGGTTTTCTCAGGGCTTGGATCATCTGCGACAGGATCGACACCGCGATCTCGGGCGGGCTGGCGGCCCCGATGTCCAGCCCGACGGGGCCGTTGATGCGCGCGATGTCGGCAGCGGTAAAGCCCGCCTCTTCTAGCCGTGCCACGCGGGAGGAATGGGTGCGTTTCGATCCGAGCGCCCCGATATAGAAGGCGTCGGACCGGAGTGCGATATGCAGCGCGGGATCGTCCAGTTTGGGGTCGTGGGTCAGCAGCACAACGGCGCTGCGGGTATCAACGCCGACGGTGTCCATCGCCGTGTCCGGCCAGTCGTTGACGACCTGTGCATCTGGGAACCGCGCTTGCGATCCAAACGCCTCGCGCGGGTCGATGACCACGGCGTCAAAGCCCGCGACCTGCGCCATGGGCACCAAGGCTTGCGCGATGTGGACCGCCCCGACGATCAGCAGCCGCAGCGGCGGGTTGTGGATCGCGACAAATGTATCGCCATCCTCTTCAACGCCGGAACGGTCCATGCGAAAGCGGTCTGCATAGCCGCCCGTGACCAAGCGCCCCACCCCGCCCGACAGGGGCACCTGATAGGCCACAGGCTGGCGCGCGGCGCGGGCGCGGACGAGGTCGCCCAGAACGTCAAACGGCATCGCCTTTTCGCCCACAGGTTCGACCAACACGCAAATCTTCCCGCCGCAGGCCAGCCCCACGGCAAAGGCGTCACCATCGCTGACGCCATATTCCAGCAACCGCGGCGTGCCGTCCTCGATCGCCTCAAGCGCTTCGACCACCACGGCCCCCTCGACACACCCGCCCGAGACAGAGCCCTGCATCTCGCCATCTGCGGCGATGGCCAGCTGCGCGCCAACCCGTCGCGGGGCAGAGCCCCATGTCTCCACCACCGTGGCCAGCGCGGCCCCGCGGCCCGCTTGCGCCCATGCATAGGCGCGTTCTGGTGCGTTCTCGAAAATCTCCATGGCGGGTGGTCTCCTTACCTTGTCGCGGCGGCGACTGTTCTTATGTAGGGCGTCCCATGCCCCCGCTCAATGAGATAACGGGGAGATAACTTGCACGCCGCCCTGCACACTACTACATCTTGGGCAATGACATGCCAGACGGAGCGCCCCACACATGCCCATGCAAGCCCGCGAAATCGAAGACCTGCTGCGCGAGACCTTTCCAAACGCCAAGATCACCGTCGAAGGCAATGACGGCGTGCATATGGCCGCGATGATCATCGACGAAAGTTTCCGTGGCCAGAACCGTGTGCAACAGCAACGTGCCGTCTATGCCGCGCTCAAGGGCCGGATGGATGGATCGAACGGCGATTTGCACGCGCTGGCGCTGACAACCAAAGCGCCGGATTGATCCGGTGGACCCGATCCTGGTCCTGATCCTCAGCGTCTTGGTGCTGATCGTGGCGGTTCTGCGCGGCCTACAGGCGCTGAAGCACACACGCGACACCGAACGCGGATCAAAGCCGGGCAAGGGCTATCACGAAATTGACGCGACCTATCATTCGGGTGGCGGTGGCGGCGGGCATCAGACCAACTACCGCATCCCCCGCGACCCTCAAGAATACGCGAAACGCTTTATACCAAGGGACAAATCGAAATGACCGACGTAAAGACGCAAATCCACGAAACCATCACCGCCAATAATGTTGTGCTGTTCATGAAGGGCAACAAGACGATGCCGCAGTGCGGGTTCTCGTCCCGTGTGGCGGGCGTGTTGAACTATATGAATGTCGACTACACCGACGTGAACGTATTGGCCGACGAAGAGCTGCGTCAGGGGATCAAGGATTTCTCTGACTGGCCCACCATCCCGCAGCTTTACGTCAAAGGCGAATTCGTCGGCGGCTGTGACATCATCACCGAAATGATGTTGTCGGGCGAGTTGGACACGCTGCTGGAAGACAACGGCGTCGCCTTCGACAAGGACGCAGCTGACAAGATCCGCGAAGCCAACGGCTAACGGCTAACGGTCGGCTGACAAAAAAACGGGTGCGCCTTGGATCAAGGGGCACCCGAACCGCGCTACGCAAATCGGCGCGCGCCCTGCATAGAACGCGTCACCGCGCCTGACACGCCGCATAGAGCGTGATATCTTCCTCCGCCGCCGCATCATGCCAGAATAGCGTCGCGGCGTCCCCCTTGGCCCACCAGACATAGCCAGAACCGTCCGAGGGCCATGCATAGCGCGCCCCTGATGCCGCGCGGGTCCGGACCAGCGTAACCATGCGGTTTTCCACATAAAGCACAGCCGTCGCCTCCCCCTGTTCTGGGGTGGTATAGGAAACCGGCACCTCGACCCCGCGCTCGCAGATATAGGTGGCAGTGACCGGCATGGCCTGCGCCAAAGCGCTGCCGCCTACCCCGAGCCACCACGCCGTCGCGGCCCCGAATGCGATGGCGTGCGGCAGGGTCACTGGGCCCCGTCTTGGGCCTTGTCTCGGGCCCTGTCTTGAGCTTTGTCTTCGATCTCGCTCGCCAAGGCTTCGGCGCGGGCGGCCATTTCGGCAAGGCTGTCGGTGACGCTTTGCGGGATGACAGGCACCTCGATCCGCTCGGGCTCCACCACGACATTGCGCAGGCTTGCAAGTTCCGCGTCACGCTCTGCCAGTTCGGCGCGGGCTTCCTTGATCTTATCCTCGACGCTGGCGGTTTTATCGGCAAGCAGCAGGCCCGCCATCAACAACATCCGCGCTTCGGGCATCCGGCCCACCTGATCCGACAACACCTGCGCTTCATCGTCGAGCATCTTGGCTGCGGCGTGCAGGTAGTCTTCCTCGCCCTCCTGGCAGGAAACTTCGAATTGGCGACCGCCGATAGAGATGGAAACTTCGGGCATCAGGCAGACTCCTCGGCAGTGGGAACAAGCGGGGTAAGAACAGAGAGGATCGCGTCCGCCTCTGCCACATCGGCGCGACGGGCGGCATGCAGCGCGTCAAGCTCTGCCTGCAAGGCGGCATTGATCAGATCGGCGTCCCCCACCCCTTCGGCATTGGCTTCGCGCAGCGCAGCGCAGGCATCGGCCAGCTGCGCATTGGCGCGGCGCACCCGCTGGATTTCCAGATCAAGCTTTTCGGTCTGGGCCTGTGCCGCGGACGCACTGTTGTTGCGCGCCTGTGCTGTGGCCAGCTCAGCCCGCAGATGGGCGGTTTCATCTTCCAGCCGCTTTTTCAGGGCAGTGACCTGTTCAGAAAGCTCTGCGTTGACAGCGCGCTCCTGCGCCAGTTCTTCCGAAAGATCGGGGACCTCCGCCTTGGCGACGGCCAGTTTGTCAGCTCCGCGCGATGCCCTTTCAAGCGCCGCCAAAATACGGCCTTGCAAGTGTTCTATGTCGCTCATCGCAGGGTTCCTCGTAAAACGTCGTATGTCAGTCGTAAAATGCAGTTTGCCAACCATCGAATCGCTGGTCAACGTGGTTTCCGCTGATCCTACCGAAACCAAAGGCGGAATACTGCCCCTTTAAGAACAATGCCTTGGCCCGGCGGAAAAGCTCTGCTGCGGGCGATGCCCTCTGGGCCTTGATCTTTGCGGGGTGGCTGGTATTGATCCGCGCAATCCCTTTTCCCCCTTATAAGGAAGCTTGCACCGTGGATCTGAACGCCCTCGCCAAAGCCCATCCCGCCCATTGGTCCAAAGCGACCGCCATTCGCGCCCTGACGCTGGACGCTGTCGCCGCCGCCAATTCCGGCCACTCGGGCATGCCGATGGGCATGGCGGATGTCGCCACTGTCTTGTTTGAAAAGCACCTGAAGTTCGACGCGTCCAACCCGCTGTGGCCTGACCGCGACCGTTTCATCCTGTCGGCCGGCCACGGGTCCATGCTGATTTATTCGCTGTTGCACCTGACCGGCTACGAGCAATTCCCCCTCGAAGAGATCAAGAACTTCCGCCAGATGGGCGCACGCACCGCGGGCCACCCTGAAAACTTCCTGGCCGACGCGATTGAAACCACCACCGGCCCGCTGGGTCAGGGGATCGCGAACTCTGTCGGGTTTGCCATGGCCGAGGAAATCCAGCGCGCGCAATACGGCAAGAAGATCGTTGACCACTTCACCTATGTGATCGCGGGTGACGGCTGCCTGATGGAAGGCATCAGCCACGAGGCGATTGCCCTTGCCGGTCGCCACAAGCTGAGCAAACTGATCGTGATGTGGGACAACAACGACATCACCATCGACGGCCCCGTCTCGCTGTCCGACAAAGTGGATCAGGTCGCGCGGTTCAAGGCGGCTGACTGGCACGTCATCGAAATCGACGGCCACAACCCCGACGAGATCGACGCTGCCCTGACCGAGGCGCGCAAATCCGATCTGCCCACGATGATCGCCTGCAAAACGCACATCGCGCTTGGTCACGCCGCGCAGGATACCTCGAAAGGTCACGGCGCGCTGACCGACGCGGACCAGATGGCCGCCGCCAAAGCCGCCTATGGCTGGACAACCGGCCCGTTCGAAGTCCCCGCCGACGTGAAATCCGCCTGGGAAGAAATCGGCAAACGCGGCGCAGACGACCGCCGCGCCTGGGAAGAGCGTTTCGACGCCATGTCTCGCACAAAGCGTGAAGAGTTCAACCGCGCGCTGGCCGGAGACGCCCCCAAGAAGCTGAGCGCGACGATCAAGGCGTTCAAAAAGCAGACGTCGGAAAACGCGCCGAAACTGGCCACGCGCGCCAGCAGCGAAAAGACGCTCGAGGTGTTGAACCCGCTCTATACCGAAACCGTGGGCGGCTCGGCTGACCTGACCGGTTCGAACAACACAAAGACCGCTGATCTGGGCGTGTTTGACGTGGACAACCGTGGTGGGCGTTATGTGTACTGGGGGATCCGTGAACACGGCATGGCCGCCGCGATGAACGGCATGGCGCTGCACGGCGGTATCCGCCCCTACGGCGGCACATTCATGTGCTTCACCGACTACGCCCGCCCCGCCATGCGCCTCGCCGCGCTGATGCAGGTGCCAAGCGTGTTCGTCATGACCCACGACAGCATCGGTCTGGGCGAAGACGGCCCGACACACCAACCCGTCGAGCATCTGGCCATCAGCCGCGCGACACCCAACACCTATGTGTTCCGCCCCGCTGACACGGTTGAAACCGCAGAGGCCTGGGAAATCGCGCTGAGCAGCAAGAAGACACCGTCCGTGCTGTCGCTGACCCGTCAGGGCCTGCCCACCGTGCGGCTTGAGCACAAGAACAAGAACCTCACCGAACAGGGGGCCTATGTTCTGGCGGACGCCGAAGGCAAACGTCAGGTCATCCTGATCGCCACCGGCTCTGAAGTCGAGATCGCGCTGAAAGCCCGTGACCTGCTGCAAGCCGAAGGCATCGGCACCCGCGTCGTATCCATGCCCTGCATGGAACTGTTCGCCGCCCAAGACGAAGCCTACCGCCGCCGCGTCCTCCCCGCCGGCCCCGTCCGCGTCGGCGTCGAAGCCGCCGTACGCCAAGGCTGGGACCGCTGGCTCACCGGCGAGCGTGGCAAGTGGAACAAGGCCGATTTCGTCGGCATGGACCGCTTCGGTGCCTCCGCCCCCGCGGAAGAGCTGTTCGAAAAGTTCGACATCACCCCGCAGAACGTCGCCGACAAGGCCAAAGCGCTGCTATGATCTGAGCTGTTTAGCGAGACGAGAATGGGGGGAGCATTTTGCTCCCCCTTTTTGGTTTGTGGGGGGCGCAGGAAACGTTCGATCCGACGACCATAGCAGTCGACACAGGGCTATCTGATCGACGCATTTTGCAGATTTGCGGTGGCTCAGAGGCAGACACACTGAGTGGAAATCATGGCATTTGCTGTGATCGGTTCCACCAAAAGCCAGCCATCAACAAATCTTGGTAGCGGCGAGATTTCAGGGCGGCTTCAGCCATTTGTTCCAACCCTAACCGTTCAAGTCTTTGGTCTTCGACAAGCGCCCCAATTCTAGACAGCATACTGTAGGCGCGAACCGCGTGCTCCCCACTCAGCGTGTCGGATTTTGCTAGCTCTGCCGCTTTCGCTTGCGCCCAAACACGTTGCCCTTCGCCCGTGTCACTTAGCAACAGCTGTTGCGCATGCTGCAGCTTTGCATAGGCGAGCTCTTCTTCGGAAAGGGCACCACGCGCCGCTAGCAAAAGCAGATCCACGTCCTGAACCGCAATCTCCGAGGTCAGCATGCTCATCCAAGAAAACAATGGTTGTTCCAACCCTGCCATATAGGCGATGGCTGTTTCAGTTTCTCCGAGCCGCGCCTTTAGCGTCGCCATTTCACGCCGTGCCTGCGCATCCAGCCGACGAGTGCCCCACCGAATACTCCCGATCTCAGAAGCGTCACTTGCAGTTTTCCCATCCTTCGTGCGAAACGTGCTAAGCGCCACGTCAAGCCGCGCCTGAACTTCCCCCTCGTCGGCACCAGCAAGTAACAAAACACGCGCAGCTTCAATATGTGCAAAGACGGGGAAGATCGCGGGTTCGGTGTCAGCTCGCTCCTCGAAGGCGCGTGCCAACTCAAGGGCAAGTGGCTGCAAGCCAAGGTCGACGGCGCGTTCAATAATGCGCTCCATCCAGACATATTCCGGAAAGGGCTTTTTTGTCGAGAACGCGGTAAAGGCCTCTTCCAGATACGTGGCTGCGAGGGTCATATCCGGCTCTGTCGCCGCGGCGGTCAAAAGTATGGAAAGATGCGTACCGCCTGCCTCGCGATAGAGCTGCAGAAATGTTGACGGCCCAATGAGCCGCATAAGGTTTGCACTTGGGTCGATGGAGGCGTTGTCCGTTCGCGGCAAGGATTGAAGCACCTTTAATGCTTTGTCTCGGTTCCCTAAAGCTGCGTGCAACTCAGCCGCTTCCACTAGGTGGCTAATGCGCGGCCTGACGGGTTCGTTTTGTGCAATATCGACGATGCGCTGCGCGATCTCTGATACTACGTCACGCGGGATTGCGTCCGCAGTGCTTCCGTCGCGCGCAGACAGCCCGTAGGGCCTGCGGCCAAGGAAATCTAGCGCAGTGATCCAAAGGGTGCCAGCACCAACGCCCGGTGTCATTTCCATCGCTTCCTGCAGGCTCTTGCCCTCGCGAAGCGCCCTTGTAAGACGGTGGCTAGCAAGCATCCTGTTGACGGTCGCCTCAACGTCCTCTGGCAGCGGCTCATTTTCGCTTTCAGCACGTAGCGCCAAGGCAAAAGCGTCGTCGATGCGACCCATTTGGGCCAACATGCTCACTTCAGGCATGTGTGGCGGAACGAAGCGCGCATCCATCGCCTGCTCTACGCCCAAGCTGGAGAGGCATTGAGACGAAGTATCGTTTTTGCACGCCGCGAAGCGTTCGTTTTCCGCGCGGATCGACGGGTCTAGGGTCAAGCCCAAGTAGACCAGCATCGCAGCCGACGTCGCTGCGAGAAAATATCTAAACGAGGTGTGAAACAAAAATGGGTTCCCTGTGCCGTCTCTAACACCGCTAGCTTGCAATTTAGGCGTAATATAGACGACGAAGCGGTAAATTCTGCCCCGCGGTCTTTAGGCAAGCTGAGCGCGCGCACACAAAAAAGGGGCGCAACCTGCGCCCCCTTCCGTTTCTCATACCCGCCCCGTTTACGCGTGTGCGCCGGCATCCTTGCGGTTGAAGACCGCGCGCCACAGCGGGGTGATGATCTTTTCGCCGACGGGGATCAGCACCAATCCAAGGGCCAGACCAAAGACACCGTCCATCGCGGCTTTGGCGATCCATTCGGCGGCACCTTCATACGCGACCGGCACCATATGGCCGAAAGCGACGGCGTAGTCGTGGATCAGGTGGCCAAGCGCGCCGAAGCCAAGCTCTTCCATACCGTGCACGATGATCGATCCGCCGACCCAGAGCATGGCCGCCGTCCCGATGATGGTCAGCGCCTTGAGGAACCACGGCATGCCGCGCACGATCCCGCGACCCAGACCACGGGTCAGGCCGAGATTGCCGTTCTTGGCCATATAAAGCCCCACATCATCCATCTTTACGATCAGCGCGACGGAGCCATAGACCGCGACCGTGATGATCACGGCGGCGGCGGCCAAAGCGCCTGCCTCCATCCAGAAATTTGACACCTCGAGGTTTGACAGCACGATGGTCATGATCTCGGCCGAGAGGATAAAGTCGGTCTTGATCGCACCTTTGGCCTTTTGCTCTTCCAGCTTGGCAGGGTCCTTGATCACCTTTTCATCGGCACCGGGCGGATGATCATCGTGGCCTTTTCCCCCAACCCCAAGCGCATGTACGATCTTCTCAGCGCCTTCAAAACACAAGTAGGCCCCACCCAACATCAACAAGGGCGCGATCAACCATGGCGCGAAATTCGACAGCAGCAAACCGGCGGGCAACAAGAAGACCAGCTTGTTCTTCAGCGACCCTTTGGTGATGCGCCAGATGATCGGCAGCTCGCGGTTGGCCTCGAAGCCGCTGACGTATTTCGGGGTCACGGCGGCGTCGTCGATGACAGCACCCGCGGCTTTGGCACTGGCCTTGGCGGCCTGACCGAACACATCATCCACGCTGGCCGCGGCCACTTTTGCAATCGCTGCTACATCATCCAACAGGGCTAATAGGCCGCTCATTCAGTCTCTCCATATTTGTTGGCGTAAGGGTAGCGCAGCGCAGGCAGAAGGCAAAGCCGATCTGAGGGTTATCGCTAACACGAATATTTATCGCTAACATACGGAAATTAGGGGGTTTTAGCCCTTTCCCCTGTTCACGACCACCAGATATAGAACCGGCAAAGTTCCAGATCTTTGCCAAAGGACGCCCCCATGACCATCAAAGTCGGTATCAACGGATTTGGCCGCATCGGCCGCTGCACCCTGTCTCATATCGCGGCGTCGGGCCGGGATGACATCGAGGTGGTGCGCATCAACGCGACCGGCCCGCTGGAGACTGCGGCACATCTGATCAAATACGATTCCGTCCACGGGCGTTTTCCCAATGACGTCAAAGTCGGCAACGGCACGCTGGATCTGGGACGCGGAGAGATGGAGGTCATGTCGACCTACCAGATGAATGAGCTGAACTGGGAAGGGTGCGACGTCGTGCTGGAATGCACGGGCAAGTTCAACGACGGGCTGCTGGCAAAGGTGCATCTGGATCAGGGCGCGAAACGCGTGTTGCTGTCGGCACCGGGCAAGAACGTCGACCGCACGGTTGTCTACGGCGTGAACGACGGTGAATTGCAGGCCTCGGACACGATGGTATCGAACGGGTCTTGCACCACCAACTGTCTGGCCCCGATGGCCAAGGCGCTGCATGATGCGTTCGGCATCGAAAGCGGCATCATGACCACCGTGCACAGCTATACCGGCGACCAGCCGACGCTGGACCGCCGCCACGAAGACCTGTACCGCGCGCGTGCCGCTGCGATGGCGATCATCCCGACCTCTACCGGTGCGGCGAAAGCCTTGGGTGAAGTGCTGCCCGCGCTCAAAGGCAAGCTGGATGGTACCGCCATGCGCGTTCCAACGCCAAACGTCAGCGCAGTTGACCTGACCTTTATGGCAGGCCGTGATGTCACGGTTGAAGAGGTCAACGAGGCCATGCGCGCCGCTGCAAACGGCCCGATGTCGCGGGTCTTTGCCTATGATGCGGAACAGAAAGTGTCGGTCGATTTCAACCACACCGAACATTCGTCGATCTTCGCGCCCGACCAGACCAAGGTCGTTGGCAACCGTCTGGTGCGTGTCCTGGCGTGGTATGACAACGAGTGGGCCTTCTCTGTCCGTATGGCCGATGTCGCCGTTGCCATGGGCAAACTGGGCTAAGACTTGCGACGCGCGGGTTGCCCTGTCATATCTGGGCCACCCGCAGGCAAGGACCACCGCCCCCATGGACACCCCCATCGCTGTCTCTCTCGCTGCTGTATTGCTGACCGCACTGGGGATTGATGCGCTGATCTATGGCAGCGAACATCTGATTTTCCTGACCAAGAAATTTGTCGACCTGATCGAATGGGTGGCGTTCTGGCGCTGATCCGACAGTCGGCCCCTTCCCTCCGATCGCTTCCGGCGCAATATTGCCCTGCACAGGTTGACTCTTTGTCATAAATGTCGATGTTAGCGCTATCAAATTCAGGAGGACGCCCCATGGCTACCAAATTGGCAATCAATGGCTTTGGCCGTATCGGTCGTAATGTTTTGCGCGCGCTGATGGAGCGTGGCGACGATGATTTGCAGGTGGTGGCGATCAACGATCTCGCCCCGCTGGAAACCAACGCACATCTGTTCGAATTCGACTCGGTCCACGGGCGCTTTGGCCGTCCGGTCACCCTGGGCGACAACACGATGGATGTGGGCCAAGGCCCGATCCGCGTGACCGCAGAACGCGACCCCGCTGCCCTGCCGTGGGGCGATGTGGAGATCGTGCTGGAATGCACCGGCATCTTCACCACGCGCGAGGCGGCGGCCAAGCATCTGGCGAATGGATCGAAGCGGGTCGTCATCTCTGCCCCCGGTAAAGACGACATGAAAACAATCGTCTACGGTGTGAACCACGATCTGATCACCGCCGAAGACACGGTGCTGAGCAACGCCTCCTGCACCACCAACTGCATGGCACCGCTGGCCAAGACCCTGCATGACGCCTTCGGCATCAAGCACGGCCATATGACCACAATCCACAGCTACACCGGCGACCAGCCGGTGCATGACACGGCGCACAGCGACCTGTACCGTGCCCGCGCCGCGGCGCTGTCGATGATCCCCACCACCACCGGTGCGGCCAAGACACTGGGTAAAGTGCTGCCCGAGCTTGACGGGCTGATCGGCGGCACCGCGATCCGCGTGCCCACACCGAATGTATCCTGTGTCGATCTGGTGGTCGAACTGTCGAAAGAAGCCACGGTGGAGGAGGTCAACGCCACCCTGCGCACCGCCGCCGAAGGCCCGCTGAAAGGCATCCTTGGTCTGGTTGAACGTCCTCTGGTGTCGATCGACCTGAACCACGATTCACATTCCTGTGTCGTGGCCCTTGATCAGACCTCTGTCCAAAGCGGGACACAGCTGCGGGTTCTGGGCTGGTATGACAACGAATGGGGGTTCTCGAACCGTATGCTCGACACCTCGCGCGAGGTTGCGAAAACCCTCTGATCGTTATTGCGAGAAACGCTTTAACAGCTCGGCATTGACGGCGGGCGTCACAAATTTGCTGACGTCCCCGCCAAGCCGGGCGATTTCCTTGACCAAACGGCTGGCAATCGCCTGATGCTCGGCCTCTGCCATCAAGAAGACCGTCTCGACGCTATCATCCAGCTTACGGTTCATCCCCACCATCTGATACTCATATTCGAAATCCGCCACGGCCCGCAGCCCGCGGATGATCATCTGTGCCCCCACATCATGGGCGCAATCGATCAACAGGTTCTCGAAGGGATGCACCACGATCTCTGTCCCGGTCTCCTGGTTCAGCTTGCGGCATTCCTCTTCGATCTGGGCGACACGCTCTTCCAGCTCGAACAATGGCCCCTTGTCGCGGTTGATCGCGACACCGATCACCAGTTTATCAACAAGCGTCGCCGCCCGCCGGATGATGTCGATGTGCCCCAAAGTAATAGGGTCGAAGGTGCCGGGGTAAAGGCCTACGCGCATGGGAGAGTCCAGTCATTTCAAGTCGTTATTCGAAGTGCAAGCAAGCATTTACACCGCGAAGATGCAACGCCAATTTCGGTGGGCTAGTGGCCCCTGATCATTCCCTCCAGGGCGTCTTTCTCCATCGAAAGCTCCATCAGGCGGGCCTTGACCACATCCCCCAAAGAGATCAGGCCGATCAGAACCCCATCCTCCAAAACAGGCATGTGGCGAAAGCGGCCTTGCGTCATCTTGGCAAGGATATCATCCGCGGTTTCATCCTTGGCGCAGGTGATCAGATCGCGCGTCATCAGCGCCTCTACGGTGTCGTCCAGACAGCCGCCGCCCTCGCGGCCAAGGGTGCGCACGATGTCACGCTCCGACAGGATACCATCGGGCGTTTTGCCGTCCGCTGACACGACTAGGGTCCCGATCCGCTTTTCCGACAACATCGCCGCCGCCTGCGAGATACGCGTGCCCGGTTTTACCGTCGTAACACTGTCATCCGCTTTGGTTTTCAGGATTTGGGAAACTAGCATGGTCGGCCCCTTCGCAAGAATATTACCTATAGGTCAGGTTCCCTTTAATACTGTTGCGTGTCAAGCAATTGCCTCCAGTTTCGCCACTTCGGCGCGGACGCCCTGCGCCAGAGCTTCCGCAAAGCGGCTCAGACGCAGATTGCGCCGGTCGTCTTCGTGGCGAATCAAATAAAAGGCGCGGCTCAGATGCACGTCACCGGTCAGGATGCGCGTCACCCCTGGCGTCGCAGGGAGCGAGAAATCATGCACAATCCCGACGCCGCCCCCTTGCCGGATCATATTCACCTGAACGGACACGGAATTAGAGGCCAGAGGCACCCGCGTCATGCCAAGCTCAGCCAGATAATCAAGCTCGCGATCAAAGATCATGTCGGGGATATACCCCACCAACCGGTGCCCCTGCAGGTCTGCAACGGTCCGGATCGCGGGACGCGCGGCAAGATAGCTGTCAGCGGCGGCAAGATGCAGCTGGTAGTCGGCGATTTTCTGCACAACCAGCCGTCCCGCCGTAGGTGCGCTGACCCCGATCGCCATATCCGCCTCGCGCCGCGACAGGTTGAACACCCGCGGCAGGGCGACAATCTGGATATCGAGCCCCGGATTATCCGCCACCAAACGGGCGCAGACCTGTGGCAGCAGATAATTGGCGCAGCCGTCCGGTGCCCCGATCCTGATCTGCCCTGCCAATTGATCCGACGGCACGACCACATCCGCCGTGGCCTGCCGCATCGCCTGCTCTGCGGCTTCGGCGCGCGACAGCAACTGCACGCCCGCCTCGGTCAGCGCGTAGCCCGAGGGCGATTTCACGAATAATACCGCCTGCATGGTCTTTTCCAGCCGCGCCATGCGTCGCCCCAAGGTCGCGGGGTCCAATCGCAACAGCTTCCCTGCGCCCGATAGGCTCTGCTCGCGCGCGACGGCCAGAAACAGCCGCAGGTCGTCCCAGTTTCCCATCATCGGCCACGGCACCTTTCACGTTTCGTTTTCTGCACAGACTTCATTTTGCCCGTAAACTCCGGGGACGTCCGAAGGACGGGGGCAGCGCCCCACCCTACCCTTTCAGCCCGCGCAAGGCTTTGCAATAATGCAAAACGATTTTGACGCCATGCCTCTTTTGCTTTGTTTTTTGCAAGCCTAACCTGCCGCCAAACGCACAGAAGGAGCATTCCATGCAAGAGTTGACCCATTACCTGAACGGTGCCCACGTCAAAGGCACGTCAGGCCGCTTTGCCGACGTGTACAACCCCGCAACCGGCGAAGTGCAGGCGAAAGTCCCGCTGGCTGGCGAGGCAGAGCTGGATCAGGCCGTAAAATACGCCATGGCCGCGCAACCCGCATGGGCCGCGGTGAACCCCCAGCGTCGGGCGCGGGTCATGATGAAGTTCGTGGACCTGCTGAACCGCGATATGGACAAGCTCGCCGAAGCGCTGAGCCGCGAGCACGGCAAGACCCTGCCCGACGCCGCCGGTGACGTGCAGCGCGGTCTGGAAGTGGTGGAATACTGCATCGGTGCACCCGAGTTGCTGAAAGGCGATTTCACCGACAGCGCGGGCCCCGGCATCGACATGTATTCCATGCGTCAGCCCCTTGGCGTGTCCGCAGGCATCACGCCGTTCAACTTCCCCGCCATGATCCCCATGTGGATGTTCGCCCCCGCCATCGTCTGCGGCAACGCCTTCATCCTCAAACCGTCCGAGCGAGATCCATCCGTGCCCCTGATGCTGGCCGAACTGCTGGAAGAAGCGGGCCTGCCCAAAGGTATCATTCAGGTCGTCAATGGCGACAAGGAAGCGGTTGACGCGATCCTGCATCACCCTGTCATTCAATCGGTGGGCTTTGTCGGCTCAACCCCCATCGCCGAATATATCTACGGCACGGGCTGCGCGAATGGCAAACGTGTCCAATGCTTTGGCGGTGCCAAGAACCACATGATCATCATGCCGGACGCCGATCTGGACCAGGCCGCGGACGCGCTGATCGGCGCGGGCTATGGCGCAGCGGGCGAACGCTGCATGGCGATCTCGGTCGCTGTGCCTGTGGGCGAGGAAACCGCCGACCGTCTGATCGAAAAGCTGGTGCCGCGCATCGAGAAGCTGAAAGTCGGGCCATATACCTCGGGCAATGACGTCGATTACGGCCCCGTGGTCACCGCAGCCGCGAAGGCAAACATCGAACGGCTGGTACAGACCGGCGTCGATCAGGGGGCCACGCTGGTTGTCGACGGGCGCGACTTTAAGCTGCAAGGCTACGAGGAAGGCTTCTTTGTCGGCCCGCACCTCTTTGACAACGTCACCCCCGATATGGACATCTACAAGCACGAGATCTTCGGGCCGGTGCTGTCCACCGTCCGCGCCAAAACCTATGAAGAGGCACTTGGCCTTGCGATGGATCACGAAATGGGCAACGGCACCGCGATCTTTACCCGTGATGGCGATGCGGCGCGTGACTTTGCGGCGCGCGTCAACGTCGGCATGATCGGGATCAACGTGCCGATCCCCGTGCCGCTCGCCTATCACACCTTTGGCGGCTGGAAGAAATCGGTCTTTGGCGACCTGAACCAGCACGGGCCGGATGCGTTCAAATTCTACACACGCACCAAAACCGTGACCTCGCGCTGGCCCTCGGGCATCAAAGAAGGTGGCGAGTTCAACTTCAAGCCGATGGAATAAGCCCCATCCTCGCCCTTCGGCGGCTTCCCCGCCGGAGGGTGCTTGCGCGACGCCCACGTGCATGCTTACAATTAAACACACGTTCAATTCGATCGGTCTTGGGAGGGATCACCGTTTATGGATTTCGCACTTTCAGAAGAGCAAACCGCGATTTTCGACATGGCCTATGGCTTTGGCCAGGAACATATCGCCCCTTTCGCCCAGAAGTGGGAGAAAGACGAAACAATCCCCAAAGACCTTTGGCCCAAGATTGCAGAGCTGGGCTTTGGCGGGCTTTACGTGTCCGAGGATGCGGGCGGATCCGGCCTGACGCGGCTTGATGCGACGCTGGTGTTCGAAGCGCTTAGCATGGCTTGCCCGTCGGTCGCGGCCTTTCTGTCGATCCATAACATGTGCGCCAAGATGCTGGACAGCTTTGCCAGTGACGACCTCAAGGCGCGGATCATGCCCGACATCCTGAGCATGAACACCGTGCTCAGCTATTGTCTGACAGAGCCCGGATCGGGCTCTGACGCGGCGGCGCTCAAGACAAAATGCACCCGCACGAACGAAGGCTATACCCTGAACGGCACCAAGGCGTTCATCTCGGGCGGCGGCTATTCCGACGCCTATGTCGCGATGGTGCGCACCTCGGATGAGGGGGCCGCGGGCGTTTCCACCGTCTATGTCGAAGACGGGACGGCGGGGCTTTCCTTTGGCGGGCTAGAGGATAAAATGGGCTGGCGCAGCCAACCCACGTCCCAGGTGCAGTTTGACGATTGCAACATTCCTGCCGGAAATCTGGTGGGTGAAGAGGGAAAAGGTTTCAAATATGCGATGATGGGGCTGGATGGCGGCCGTTTGAACATCGCCGCCTGTTCCTTGGGTGCCGCACAGACCGCGCTGAACGCCACGCTCACCTACATGGGCGAGCGTAAAGCATTCGGCAAACCCATCGACCAGTTTCAGGGTCTGCAATTCCGCCTTGCCGAGATGGAGATCGAACTGCAAGCCGCCCGCGTCTTCCTGCGACAAGCCGCGTGGAAGCTGGACACGGGCGCGCCGGATGCCACCAAGTTCTGCGCCATGGCGAAGAAGTTCGTGACAGAGGCAGGCAGCAAGGTCGTCGATCAATGTCTGCAACTGCACGGCGGCTATGGCTATCTGGCGGATTACGGCATCGAAAAGCTGGTGCGTGACCTCCGCGTCCACCAGATCCTTGAAGGCACCAATGAAATCATGCGCGTCATCGTGGCGCGGGATATGCTGAAGAACCGATGACCGATATCTCCATCCGTATTTCAGGGCGCGCGGGTCGGATCACCCTCACCCGCCCCCAAGCGCTGAACGCCATGACCTACGACATGTGTCTGGCCATCGAAGACGCCTTTGACGCTTGGCAGCATGACCCGAACGTCGATCTGATCATCCTTGACGCCGAAGGGGATCGTGCCTTTTGCTCGGGCGGTGACATCGCCGAACTTTACGCCACGGGCACCAAGGGCAACTACGCCTACGGGCGCAAGTTCTGGGCGGATGAATACCGGCTCAACGCCAAGATCTTCGCCTATACCAAGCCCGTCGTCTCCTTCCTGCAGGGGTTCACCATGGGCGGCGGCGTAGGCATCGGCTGTCACGGCTCGCACCGCGTGGTGGGGGAAAGCAGCCAGATCGCGATGCCGGAATGTGGCATCGGTCTGGTGCCCGATGTGGGCGGCAGCCTGATGCTGGCGCTGGCCCCCGGACGGGTGGGCGAATATCTGGGCACAACCGCGTCACGTATGAAGGGTGAAGATGCAATTTACGCCGGTTTTGCGGATACTTACATCGCAGAGTTAAACTGGCCCGACGTGATAGCCGCGCTTGAGAATTCAGGCGATGTGGCCATTCTGGAAACCGCAAGCACCACGCCGCCCGCCTCTGCACTAGAGGCGCAGGCGGCCGAGATTGACAGTATGTTCGGCGGCGAAACGCTGGCGGATATCCTCAACGCCCTGCGCGCATCCGACAGCGAATTCGCTGCAGACACGCTCAAGAAGATGCAGCGCAGCAGCCCGTTGGCGATGGCCTGCACGATCGAGATCATCCACCGTCTGCGCGGCCCCTCGCTGAGCATCGAGAAGGCGTTGGATATGGAATACCGCTTTACCTTCCGCGCGATGGAGCATGGCGACTTCCTTGAAGGGATCCGCGCGGCGATCATCGACAAGGACCGCAACCCCAACTGGCAATATGCCGATATGAACGTCCCCCTTGCCGCGACAGCCAAGATGCTGCGCCCGCTGGCCGAGGACGCCCTGACACTGGAGAGAACCACATGAGCATGAAGATCGGATTTATCGGACTGGGCAACATGGGCGCGCCTATGGCGACCAACCTCGCCAAAGCGGGCCACGACGTGGCGGGCTTTGACGTGGCGGGCACCACGGCAGAGGGCGTGCGCGTTGCAGACAGCCTTGAAGCCGCCGTGGCGGGCATGGACGCGGTGATCACGATGCTGCCCAACGGGTCGATCCTGCGGCAAGTGGCGGCGCAGGCGATCCCCCATATGGCGCAGGGCACGCTGTTCATCGACTGTTCCACCGTGGATGTGGAAAGCGCGAAGAACACCGCGCAAGCCGCTGAAGATGCAGGCATAATGGCCGTTGACGCCCCCGTGTCTGGCGGTATCGGCGGGGCATCTGGCGGCACGCTGACCTTTATGGCCGGCGGGTCGACGCAGGCCTTTGCCAAGGCCAAGCCCCTGTTCGACATCATGGGGCAAAAGGCGGTGCATTGCGGCGATGCCGGTGCGGGGCAAGCGGCGAAGATTTGCAACAACATGATCCTCGGCGTCACCATGATCGCCACCTGCGAGGCCTTTGCGCTGGCCGATAAACTGGGGCTGGACCGGCAGAAGATGTTCGACGTGGTCAGCACCTCGTCGGGCTATAGCTGGTCGATGAACGCCTATTGCCCTGCCCCCGGTGTTGGCCCCACATCGCCCGCAGACAATGGCTACACCCCGGGCTTCGCGGCGGAGCTGATGCTCAAGGATCTTGGGCTGTCGCAGCAGGCAGCAGAGATGGCAGATGCAGACACCCCGATGGGAGAGCTGGCCCGCGCGCTCTATGCGCAATTCGTCGAGAACGAAGACGGAAACGGCAAGGATTTCTCTGCCATGCTGCCCCGTTTCGAAACCCGCGGCCGCAACGGCTGACACGGAAAAGCAAGCGGGTTCCCGCCGTCTCCTCCCAGCGACGGAAACCCGCGCGCCGTTCGTTTGTTACTGTATCGACACTGTAACGGAGAACGAGCATGAAAACCCTTACCCTCGCCGCAAGCGCCTTCGCCGTGCTGGCCTTCAGCCCGGCCGTACAGGCGGCCTCTGCCTCCTATGGCGCGTCGGGGCATTACGATGTCGCGGCACCACAGGTGATCTTGGCCAAGCATGATAAGCACGATGACAAAAAGCATCAAAAGCAGCACAAGAAAGCTGTTAAAGAATACAAAAAGGCGATCAAGAAACACGAGAAGCAGCACAGCGACAACGGGCGTCATCTTGCCAAAGGGCATGACAAGCACCACCACGCCAAAGGCGACAAGCTGACGCGCTACGTCGTGATCGAACAGCCCCACCGGCATGGGCTGACCCGCTACAACCGCTACGTTCAGGACGACGGCTATGTCTATGCCGTGGACCCGCAAACCAATGATGTGCTGGCGCTGATCGGTCTGGCATCGCGCCTCCTAAACTAAACTGCGCCGCGAAACCCTAAGATTTCTTGAAAAATGCCCCGCCTGATTAGGACGGGGCATTTTTGTGTCTACCGCAGTGGCGGCAATGCTATTCGGCAGCAACCTTACGCGGGGCGAGCATTGGTTTGAGGTAGTGGCCGGTATAGCTCCCCTCGACCTCGGCAACCTGTTCAGGCGTGCCGGTCGCGACCACCTGCCCGCCGCCATCGCCGCCTTCTGGACCAATGTCGATGATATGGTCCGCGGTCTTGATGACATCGAGGTTGTGTTCAATGACGACCACAGTATTGCCCTGATCCACCAGCTCGTGCAGCACCTCTAGAAGCTTGCGCACGTCTTCAAAGTGCAAACCCGTGGTCGGTTCATCCAGGATATACAGCGTCCGGCCTGTAGAGCGTTTGCTGAGCTCTTTCGACAGTTTGACGCGCTGCGCCTCCCCGCCCGACAGCGTCGTCGCCTGCTGACCCACCTTGATGTAGCCTAGGCCCACACGCATCAGCGCATCCATTTTTTCGCGGATGCTGGGGACCGCCTGAAAGAAGCTCTGCGCGTCCTCGACAGTCATATCCAGCACGTCAGCGATGGATTTGCCCTTGAACTTCACCTCAAGCGTTTCGCGGTTATAGCGCTGGCCTTTGCAGGTTTCACATTCGACATAGACATCCGGCAGGAAGTGCATCTCGATCTTGATCACACCGTCGCCCTGACAGGCCTCGCAGCGGCCGCCCTTGACGTTAAAACTGAAACGTCCGGGCTTGTACCCGCGCGCCTTGGCTTCGGGCAGACCGGCGAACCAATCGCGGATCGGGGTGAAGGCACCGGTATAGGTCGCCGGATTCGACCGCGGCGTGCGCCCGATGGCGCGCTGGTCAATGTCGATCACCTTGTCCAGATGCTCCAGCCCCTTGATCGTCTCGCACGGCGCGGGCGTCTGGCGGGCCCCGTTCAGGTTCATCGACGCGGTCTTGAACAAGGTCTCGATCGTCAGGGTCGATTTGCCACCGCCTGACACACCCGTCACGCAGACGAATTTGCCCAATGGATAGTCGACCGTGACATTCTGGAGGTTGTTCCCCGTCGCCTTGACCACACGGATTTTCTTTTTGTTCCCCTTGCGCCGTTTGGCGGGCACCGCGATCTCGCGTTTGCCGGTAAGGTATTGCCCTGTCAGCGAATTCGGATCATTGGCGACCTCTTGCGATGTCCCGTGGCTGACCACCTGCCCGCCGTGCACACCGGCCCCCGGCCCGATATCAAAAACATAATCCGCCTCCCGGATCGCTTCTTCGTCGTGTTCAACGACGATGACCGTATTGCCCTGATCCCGCAGGTTTTTCAGGGTCTGGAGCAAGCGGTCATTATCGCGCTGGTGCAACCCGATCGAGGGTTCGTCAAGCACGTAAAGCACCCCCGTCAGCCCCGACCCGATCTGCGACGCAAGCCGAATACGTTGGCTTTCCCCCCCGCTGAGCGTCCCGCTAGAGCGTGCCAGCGTCAGATACTCCAACCCGACATTGTTGAGGAATCCCAGACGTTCGCGAATTTCCTTGAGGATCGCGCGCGCGATTTCGTTCTTCTGAACGGTTAGATAATCGGGCACCTTGGTGCACCAGTCAAAAGCTTCGCGGATCGACATTTCAACGACTTGTCCGGCATGCAGCAGCGTATCGCTATCGCCATCCGACGGGCCGATCTTGACAGCAAGTGCTTCTGGTCGCAGGCGGTAGCCGTTGCAGGTGCCACAGGGGCGGTTGTTCTGGTAGCGTTCGAATTCTTCGCGGATCCAGTTGCTATCCGTCTCGCGGTAGCGGCGCTCCATATTGGGGATCACCCCTTCGAACACGCGGCTGACCTCGTACACACGGCCGCCTTCGTCATAGCGGAACTTGATCTCTTCCTTGCCGGAGCCATGCAGGAACACCTGCTGCACCTTCTCGGGCAGGTCTTTCCATCGCGTATTTTCACTAAATTGATAGTGTTTTGCGATGGCTTCGATCGTTTGCTTGAAATACGGGGACTTACCTTTGCGCCACGGGGCCAGCGCACCGTCATAGACCTTGAGATTCTGGTCGGGCACCACAAGGCGTTCATCAAAAAACAACTCTTTGCCCAGACCATCACAGGACGGACAGGCACCGAAAGGAGCGTTGAATGAAAACAGACGCGGCTCGATCTCGGGGATCGTGAAGCCGCTGACAGGACAGGCGAATTTTTCGCTGAAGGTATGACGCTCGGGCTCGCCCTCGGTCGGGGCGGTTTCCAGCACGGCGATCCCATCAGCCAGATCAAGCGCTGTGCGCAAGGAATCCGCCAAACGCGTCTCTAGCCCCTCGCGGACCACGATACGGTCGACAACCACGTCGATGTCATGGCGGAACTTCTTGTCCAGCGTGGGCGGCTCGTCCAATTCGTAGAAGTCGCCGTTCACTTTTACCCGCTGAAAGCCCTGCTTGCGCAGCTCAAGGAACTCTTTGCGGTACTCGCCCTTCCGGTCACGAATGATCGGGGCCAGCAGATAGGCGCGCGTGCCTTCGGGCATGGTCATCACGCGATCAACCATATCCTGCACCTGCTGCGCCTCGATCGGCTTGCCGGTCGCGGGGGAATAGGGCGTGCCGACGCGCGCAAAAAGCAGGCGCATATAGTCATAAATCTCGGTGACCGTCCCCACGGTAGAGCGGGGGTTTTTCGACGTGGTCTTCTGTTCAATCGAAATCGCTGGCGACAGGCCGCTGATGTGATCCACATCGGGTTTCTGCATCATATCAAGGAATTGCCGCGCATAGGCGCTGAGCGATTCCACATAGCGCCGCTGCCCTTCGGCATAGATCGTATCGAACGCGAGGCTCGATTTACCCGACCCGGAAAGCCCGGTAATCACAACCAGCTTGTCGCGCGGAATGTCCACGTCGATGTTCTTTAGATTGTGTTCGCGCGCGCCGCGCACTTCGATGTTCTTTAGCTCAGCCATATCGGACCCCCGTTAACGCTTAGTACATAGGTGCGTGCTACGGATTCTCCAACGAAAAAATAAGAACACAAGGGGAACGACACTATCGCGGCGCATTTTGGGCTACCATTACGACGGCAAACGCCCGGCAACATTGAATATGTCACCGGGCGTTGCAAAGATCAGGACCCCGCTATGCGCGGGCAAAGCGCTACATATGGATAACGCGTCCGTAAGCATCCAGCACCAATTCATGCATCATTTCTGACAAGGTCGGGTGCGGGAAGACGGTGTTCATCAGGTCTTCTTCGGTGGTCTCAAGCTGACGCCCCACGACATAGCCCTGGATCAGCTCGGTCACCTCGGCACCCACCATATGCGCGCCAAGCAATTCGCCTGTTTTAGCGTCAAAGACGGTTTTGATCATCCCCTCGGGCTCGCCAAGGGCAATCGCCTTGCCATTCCCGATGAAGGGGAAGCGACCCACCTTGACGTCAAAGCCAAGCTCTTTCGCCTTGGCTTCCGTATACCCGACGGACGCGACCTGCGGGTGACAATAGGTGCAGCCGGCGATGGATTCCGGTTTGACCGGGTGCGTGTGTTGACCCGCGATCAGTTCGGCGACCATCACCCCCTCGTGCGAGGCTTTATGCGCCAACCAAGGGGCACCGGCGATGTCACCGATGGCATACAGCCCTTCGACGCCGGTCCGGCAATATTCATCGGTCACAACATGGGTCCGATCAATTTTCACGCCCAGATCCTCCAGCCCAAGATCCTCGACATTGCCAACGATACCCACGGCGGAGATCACCGTGTCAAACTCATGCTTGGTCACCTTGCCGCCCGTTTCGATATGGGCCGTTACCTTGTCGTCAGCGCGGTCCAGTTGTTTGACAACGGCCTTCTGCATGATCTTCATGCCCTGATTTTCGAACTGCTTTTTCGCGAATTTGCTGATCTCTTCATCCTCGACAGGAAGGATACGATCCATCACCTCGACAACAGTCGTGTCTGCGCCCAAGGTATTGTAAAAGCTTGCGAATTCGATACCGATCGCGCCAGACCCGATCACCAGCAGCTTTTTCGGCATATGGGGCGGCTGCAAGGCATCCTTGTACATCCAGACGCGTTTTCCGTCTGCTTCCAGCCCAGGCAGGTTGCGTGCCCGCGCACCTGTCGCCAGTACGATATTCTTGGCGGTCAGCGTCTCTTCCCCGTCTTTCGACTTAACCGACACTTTACCTTTGCCCGCTAACGTCGCCGCGCCCATGAAGACCGAGACTTTGTTCTTTTTCATCAAATGCCCGATACCGCCGGACAACTGCCCCGCAACTTTGCGCGAACGTTTGACAACTGCCTCCAGATCATAGCCGATATTGTCTGCCTTCAGGCCAAACTCGCTTGCGCGCTGCATCAGGTGGAAGACTTCCGACGACCGCAAAAGCGCTTTGGTCGGGATACAGCCCCAGTTAAGACAAATGCCGCCTAGATGCTCACGCTCTACAATGGCGACCGAAAGCCCCAGCTGCGCCCCCCGGATGGCCGCAACATAGCCCCCCGGCCCCGCACCAATCACGATCAGATCAAAGGATTTCGCAGCCATTATGCAACCTCGCAGCACGTATTGAAATTTAGTTTAGTGGTAAACTATCTCGCGAGCGTCAGCAACTCGGAGAATTCCGATCCAGGATCAAACTGCCTGACCCGCACTTACGTGAGTGTCCGCAGGGTATAGGCATACCCCCCGTCGTCAAGATAAGCGGTTTCCGCGGCGGTGCTTCGCCGACCTAAGGCGTTGTTGCGATACGGAAATCTGCCGAATTGCCGGATCACCTTTCGATGCGCGCGCGCATGCCGCAGCGTCTCCTCGGCCTCGGGCATACGGTCACAGACCAGCCGCACGCAGTGATCCTGATCGGTCAGACTTTCTGAATGCATGAACGGAAGGTAAAAAAACTGCCGTTCAGGCGGCGCAATAAGTCTATCCCATTCGTTGCGCACAGCGGTTTGAGCCGCCCGCAAGGCCCGCAGATCGGTCGAAAACGCCTTCCCCTGCCCGCGAAACATATTGCGCGGAAACTGATCCGCTAGAATGAGATAGGCCAAAGTGCCTTTCGCATCGGTCAGCCAATGGTCCAACCGATGGGTCCCGATGAGCGACCAGGTGTCCAGAAACTGTGACCGGATCGCGGAATCGAGGTCGTCATCCACCGCATACCATCCCGCAGGCCCAGTTTCCTCCAGCCAGAACCGACGTACGTCCTCAGGCGTTTTCATAGCCTTGCCTCCTTTGACCATAGAAAAGATCAAACTTTTCTAGTTTCATTAGACACAAGATGTAACGAATTAGCAAAACGTCTAGGTCGGCTCCGCTTCCGCGGTTTGTTCGCTCTCGATCGCGTATTCTTGCGCCAGTTCGACCGCGACGGTCGTCGCAGCGGGGTAAATCGGGATGTAGTTACCCGTTTCATCCGCAGGAATGGCCGGGCGTACCGTCGCGCGGTAGGACGCGTAGACCGCCAAAGCAAAGAACAGAACCGCCGTGAAAAGGTAGAATCCGCCCGGCCCAAGCGCAGTGCCCATCATCCAGCCGGTGATCACCGGACCCAGAATAGCGCCCAACCCGTTAATAAAGATCATCCCGCCGGAGGCTGCTGCCATATCCTCGGGTTCAAGGAAGTCGTTCGTGTGCGCAATAAGGAGCGAATACAGTGGGTTGGACATGCCACCCACGACAAAGGCGGTCAGCAGCAACACGCTAAAGTTATGCCCCAGCAGCATGCCGATGACAGACCCGATACCCCCAATGATGGACGTGATGACAATCAGAAGACGGCGGTCCATCCGGTCCGAAACCCAGCCGATTGGATATTGCAAAACCACCGAACCAACGAAAAACGTCGCAACGAAGATCGAAATCTGCGCCACGGTCAGCCCGGCTTCGGCACCGTAAACCGAGGCCATCCCGAACTGCGCCGAAAAGACCCCGCCCAACAAGAACATGCCGACACACCCCAAGGGCGAGAAGCCGGCCAATTCGCGCAAGCTCATCGGTTTGGTGGTGTCAAACGCAGGCGTCGGGCTGATCGACAGCAAAATTGGCGTCACCGCCACACTGACCAATACCGACGGAATAACGAACAGGACAAAGCCTGAAGGATCCGCGGTAAGCAAAAGCGCTTGCGCAATAACGATGCCAAAGGTTTGCACGATCATATACAATGACAGCGCCTGCCCCCGGTTTTCGTTCGTCGCGGCGTTGTTGAGCCAGCTCTCCGCGGTCACGTAAACCGCGGAAAAACAAAAGCCGATCAATACGCGGCCCACCGACCAGACAGCGACGTTCGGGAAGGTCGGATACAGGATCATGACAGCCGAGATCATCGACGCCAGCGCCGCAAAGACCCGCACGTGACCGACGCGCCGGATCATACCCGGTGCCATACGCGAGCCGCCCAAAAAGCCCACGAAATATGCCGACATCACGATCGACATTTCGAAGGTCGAAAATGCCTCGATCCCGCCGCGAATCCCCAAGAGCGTGCCTTGCATGCCGTTGCCCACCATCAGCAAACACATGCCCAACAAAAGCGCCCATGCGCTGCTCAGTACCTGAAACATCTTACGAATCCTTTAACGCGATCAGCCCCCTCCCTGACGGCGATCCCAAGAGGTGTCACCCCCCCGAACGACATTCAGGCGTTTATTTGCGTCTTTGGAAAGAGCAGCGACGCATCGCCATAGGAGAAAAACCGATAATTCGATTCAATCGCGTGATTGTAAATCTTTTGTATAGTTTTCTGCCCCATCAATGCCGAAACGAGCATCATGAGGGTCGATTTCGGAAGATGGAAATTCGTCATCAACGCGTCTGCGACATTGAATTCAAAACCGGGGGTAATGAAAATATCGGTATCCCCTTCCCAGGGTTGGATATTCCCGGACCGCGCAGCGGTCTCGACCAGCCGCAAGGCAGTGGTCCCAACGGGTATGACCCGCCCACCAGCAGCTTTGGTGGCGGAGATTTCGGCAGCTGCCTGCGCGCTCACCTGCCCCCACTCGCTGTGCATTTTATGGTCAGCAATGTCATCGACCTTCACGGGAAGAAACGTCCCCGCGCCCACATGCAAGGTGACGTGGCTAAAGCACACGCCTATCGCCGCGAGCTGATCCAGAAGCGGCTGATCAAAGTGGAGCGACGCCGTAGGCGCGGCCACCGCGCCCGCATTCTTGGCAAAAACGGTTTGATAATCCGTCATGTCCTGCGCGTCTGCCGGACGCTTGCCCGCAATATAGGGCGGCAATGGCATCGCACCGGCATCATTCAGCGCGGCGTCAAAATCCTCGCCGCTGCAGTTGAACCGCAGTCGACCCTGCCCATCCTCGACGCCAACCAAACGGGCAGAAAGATCGGCGCTGAAGACGACAGTCTCGTCAATCTTGAGCTTTTTCAACGGCTTGATCAGTGCAGTCCAATCCGCATCGCCCCGTGGCTCCAGCAAGGTTACTTCGATACGCGCCTGTACCGGCCCCTGTGCGCTGTCCCGGCGGCGAAGCCCCGACAACCGCGCTGGAATGACCCTTGTGTCATTCAGCACCAGCCGATCCCCTGGACGCAACCAATCGCTGATATTGGCGACAGTCGTGTCAGTAATATGATCCCCCTGCGCAACCAGCATCTTGGCCGACGTACGGGGGACGGCAGGGCGCGTCGCGATCAAACGCTCGGGCAGTTCAAAATCGAAGTCACTGAGTTTCATACGCGCCCGTTAGCGCCCCTCAAAGCGTTGAGCAACAGGTTTTTGCGGCGCGGGGGTGGCAGCCCCCCCGTCCTGCGTGGGCGTCGTGCGTGGGGTGCTGCGAAAAATATCCCGCATCGCACCGGGCACAAACCCCGACAGCGGGTTCACCGAGACAGACGGGCTCTGCACCGTACCGCCGATAGAGTAGTTGAAGCCCAAAAGCCCCTCGCCCTTGCGGGTCAGAAAACTGGCTATTCCGTTCAACATATATACAGGAGAGATCACACCCTGCAGCGCCATCTGGCCGGTGTCAGTGGCAAAAACCCCATCCATAGAAATCCCAAGCGACGCCCCCGTCGCGCTGGCTTGGGTCAGGTTGACGCGATTGGAAGACAGGCGAAAATCAGCTTCGACCGTGTCAAAATATATCCCGTCCCCGTTCAGCTCGTTGATCAGCCCGACTACGGAAACCGCGTTCACCAGCGCTGCAATCGTCGGGGCGTCCTTGATACGAACGTCTTTAATCTCTGCATGACCGTCGAAAGCACCGCCCGACCCGGCGGGTACCAGGGTCAACGAAAGCGCGCCGCCGTGGACTTGTTGTGCAATGTTGGCAGACCTCAAAACGTCACCAGCATCGGTTGCCGTCAATTGCACCGCGCTACGGCCATCCTTGGGTACGACGCGACCCGAAACCGGCGCACCCCCGTTCAAGGCTGCCGTGAACCGTCCATCCAGGCCACGCGCGACGTTAAATTCGCCCTGCATTCCTGTCAGGGCAATCTTGTCAGTGACCTGCAATCGATCCAGCGACAACAACATCGGCGGGCTCGCGACCCCGCTGGGCTTGCTTTTTCCGAGCTCCGCCGTGCGCAAATCAAGACGGCCGCCTTTCACCACCACCTGCACCGGGCGACCTGCCCCCTGCCCGATCAGATCCACAGGCACATCCAGCCAGTTCCCGACCTGCAATCGGTGAAATTGCAATCTGTTCAACGCACCACTTGGATGCAATGTGACATCTCCCTGCGCCGACAGCCCCGCGGCGCTGATCTTCAAGGTATCGACGTCTGGAACCGGTCCAAGCCGCCCCGATATCTCCAACGTGCCCGTCTGGGATCGCGCTTTGGTCCAGCCGATCTGTGGAACGGTGATGCTCAAACCCCGCAGGTCCGATGTGACAGAAAAATCTGGGGGCTGGCCTTTAACCAGATCCATCGCGAACCACGCGCGCCCTTCACCTGCTATCGTATCAGGGGGCAGCGCGATCTTGAAAGTCTCGAGCGTTTTGGCGTTCAGCGCAATATCCGCCCTGACACTGCTCGCAGCGCCCGGCTTCCCGAAGGGTTGGGACCATTCGCCGTCAAAGGGAACGCCGTCCAGCTCGCCCTCGCCCTTGATCGTCAGGCCGCTGTTGGACGCGTTCAATGTCAGCTGGTCGGCGCGCAGCGCGCGATCTTTGACCAGACGGTCGCTTTGGAATTCCGCCAGCGTTCCGTTGATGTCGAAGATCGTCAGCTTCGGATCAGAGCCTTTTTTCATCGGAAAGGACAAAGTGCCCGCCAACTGGGCCCGTGCATCGACGACGTCAACCGGCAGATTGGCCTTGTCCATCGCCTGCAACGGGGGCCGGTTCAACAGCGCCAGGACCGATGTGATGTCCGCATCGGCGCGCAACCGAACGATGCCGGGCGGGCCGTCCTTGACCGTGACATCCGGCATGATGAACGACGACCCGTTGACCGACACCGGCGTCTCGTCGGGCGGTGTGATCACCCCGGTATCCACGCTGACAACAAAGCGGTTGCGCGAAAGGCTCGCATGACCGCTGCCGTCGGTGATACTCGGCATGGTGCGCAAGAATCGAACCTCGGCACCCTGAAAATCAAAGTCGAGGTATGCTTGCGGTGCCGCGCCCGGCTTCAAACGAAAGGCAAGGTCAACATCGCTCAACGCGCCGGCGTAGATATTTTCGTCTATCCACTTGCGGGTCTTTGGTTTGACATTTTCTGGCCAAAGCTCAAGCAGGCGCGCTGGTTTCAACGCGTTCAACCCCGCATCCAGCGCAACTTGCCACCCCTGCGGCCCCGCCCGCAAATCCCCCGACAGGTTCAACGTCGTCCCCCCGTCAACGATATCCATACGGCCGACGGACATGTGAAACGGGTTGAACGTGATTTTGGCATCCAGGTCGGCACCCTCAATCGAAACCGGGGCGTCATAAATATCGGCAGGGTCAGCCACCAGATCGCGCAGACGGACCTGTGCGACCAGCGCGTCCAGTTTGCCACTGTCATCAATACCCAGACTTGCGGCCCCCTCGATCCGGCCCGACACCCATTTGCTTTCGACCGAAAGCTCGTCAAAACGCAGCAGACGCTTATCTGGGTCATAGCTGAAATAGCTGCGGGCCCCGTCAAAGGGGATCGGCGTAGCACGTTCGTTAGGCTGAACCACCCCGGCCCCGATCTGCAGCGTCGCGTTCAGCGGCTCGAAGGTGCCGTCCTCGTCAAGGCTGCTGCGCACCGAACCGGAGATAGACGCGCGCAGCACTTTCAACCAAGCAAACGCTGGGTTCTGGACCGCGATGTCACCCGCGCTCACGCCATCGAAATTCACGCCGAACTGCGACGCGGTATCGCCGATTTTGCTGCTGTAGTTGGCAGAAAGCGTGGCCACATCCGCCCCTCCACCCAAAACGGCGAGCTCGGCCGTCATCCGCAGGTTATCGCCTTCGCGGTCCAGCAACAACCGACCGCCATCCACCGTCCACATCCTGTCGGACTGCAGATCGGTGTAGCGCAAAGTCAGGGCGCGCAGCTCTATCGACCGCAGCCGCGACAGCGCCTTCGTCTCGAACACCGTATCAAGCTGGCCGATCAACTGCGGCATCGTGGCCGCCCGCCGCTCTGCCGGGGCAGTCCCGCTTGCCGCGCTCAGCGCGACGCGGCCATCCTTATCGCGCCGCAGATTGGCCACCACCCCGGACATCGCAATATCGCGCGGCTGCACATCGCCCGTCAGCAGGCCCTGAATGGAAAAACTGGCCCGCACTTCGCGGAAGGCGGCAAAGCTAACCCCTTGGGGGTTGGTGATATTCACGTCGCGCAGCCGAACGCGCGGCCGCCACCCTTCGTCCACGATCAGCACCATCTCTCCAAAGCCGATCCGAGCAAGCGGCATATCTTTGGCAAACCGCTCTTCGATGCGCGTCTCGAGCCATTCCGGCACGACAATGGGGCTGCGGATCATATAGATGGCAGCCCCCGCGATGGTGGCAACAATCAGCGAAATAACCAGCAGCGACCATTTGGTGGCTTGCCAAAGTCGTCTCCGCTTGGGGCTGCGGGGGGCTGCGCTGGTGTTGGGCATGGGCGTCCGGTTTTTAGGGCGGCTTGGGGTTTAAGTTTCGCCAAGCCCGACTAGTATGACAGTGCAGACAACGGCTTCCAATACATAAGAAAGTGACCCATGCCAGAGATTTCCCAACCTGCACCAGACTTTAAGCTTCCTGTGACGGGGGGTGGCGAAATTTCGCTCTCCGATCTGCGGGGCAAGGCTGTGGTTTTGTATTTCTACCCCCGTGACGACACGCCGGGCTGCACCAAGGAAGCCGTGGGGTTCTCCGAACATCTTGAAGCATTTGCCGACGCCGGTGCCGTGGTTTTTGGCGTGTCCCGCGACACAATGGCAAAACATGACCGTTTTGCGGCCAAACATACCCTGACGGTTCCCCTGCTGGCCGATATCGATGGGGCCGTGACCGAAGCCTATGGCGTCTGGGTCGAAAAGAATATGTACGGCAAAAAATCCATGGGGATCGAACGCGCCACCTATCTGATCGATGCGAGCGGCAATATCGCCCGCATCTGGCGCAAGGTGAAAGTCGCCGGTCACGTGGAAGAGGTACTGGACGCGGTGCGCGCGCTATGATCGCGCTGGCCCAAATGGCGGAAGACGTGCTGCGCACTGCGGATGGCCGTGAAAAAACTGCGCTTTCTCACAAGTACGCAGCCGAGTGGCGGGCTGCCCGCGCCGCAGGCGAGACACCGGAAATCGGCACGTCAAACCCGCCGTTGCGCCCCGCCCGCCCCGACAAGCCAGAACTTTTATCGCCCCGCGATGTGCCCCACCGCAAGCCCGGATCGCCCGAAGGGCGCATCGCCTTGCTGCACGCCGTGGCCCATATCGAATTGAACGCGGTTGATCTACACTGGGACATTATCGCGCGCTTTACCGATGTCAAAATGCCCATGGGATTTTACGATGATTGGGTCAGCGCCGCCGACGATGAATCCAAACATTTCAATCTGATGTGCGATTGTCTTGAAGCTTTGGGCAGCCACTACGGGGCCTTGCCCGCCCATGCCGGTATGTGGCGCGCTGCCGAGGATACGGTGGATGATTTCATGGGTCGCCTCGCCGTTGTGCCTATGGTGCTTGAGGCGCGCGGGCTGGATGTGACGCCCAATATGATTCAGGTGTTCAAAAGCGCCAAGGCCACGCAGGCCGTCGACGCGCTTGAGGTGATTTACACCGAAGAGGTCGCGCATGTGGCCTATGGGTCAAAGTGGTTTCACTTCCTGTGCGGGCGCCACGAGCTTGACCCGAAAGAGGCGTTCCACGATCTGGTGCGCACCTACTTTCACGGTGTTCTCAAGCCCCCGTTCAACGAAGAGAAGCGGGCAGAGGCCGGGATTCCACCGGATTTTTACTGGCCGTTGACCGAGAGTGTTTAAAATATTTGCCCTCCAAACCGTTGAATCGGCAATTTATTGCCAAATTTGTCGTTAAACTTTCATTAACCGCCGGTGGGAAAGTCTGAAGGGTTGCCCGACGGACCCCCACTGGCTAAGCACGGCGGGTGACAATCAGCGCGCGGTGGGGGCCTTGCGTGCTATGACAGGGACGGAACAAGGATACCACGCGTGCGGACAAGGTTTGCGATCAAAATTCATTCGGCGCTTGAACGGTTTTTTCCCGAACGCCGCGTTTTCCTGAAATCCGATACCGACACACGCTTTATCCGCCTGCGCCCCGTTACCCAGCTTTTCGTTTTCACCGGGGCCTCTTTGTTTGTGGCCTGGTCGATCGTCGCCACCGCCGTGATCCTGATGGACAGCATCGGGTCGGGCAATTTTCGCGAACAAGCCAAACGCGACCAACGCACCTATCAGGCCCGTTTGAGCGATCTTTCAGCGCAGCGCAATGGGCGCGCGGAAGAGGCCGTCGCCGCGCAGGAACGGTTTAACGCCGCGCTGAAGCAGATTTCGGTCATGCAGTCCGAGCTACTGCAATCCGAGACGCGCCGCCGCGAGCTTGAGACCGGCATCGAAGTTATTCAAACCACCCTGCGCGACACGATGAAAGACCGCGAAGCTGCGCGCACCCAGGTCGCCGAACTGGAAGGGGCCGCCGCCGGCGAAGGTAAAGCGACACGCGCCGCCAATGGATCCTCCGCCCCGATTTCCCTGCTGGCAGAGGCGCTTGAGCGTACCGCCGCCGAACGCGATCAGGTGGTGATTGATGCGCAAGACGCGCTGATCCAGGCGGATGAACTGAACCAGAAGCTGGCCTTGATGCGCGAACAGAACGACGCGATTTTCCGCCAGCTTGAAGAGGCGATGACCGTTTCTGTTGCCCCGCTTGATAAAATGTTCCGCAGCGCGGGCATGCCGACCGACCGGATGCTGGCCACCGTGCGCCGCGGTTATTCCGGTCAGGGTGGCCCGCTGATGCCGTTAAGCTTTTCCACACGGGGGGAAGCTCCTTCCCCGGACACCCTGCGTGCCAACCGTCTGCTTGGCCAGATGGACAAGCTGAACATGTACCGCATTGCCGCGCAAAAAGCGCCCTTTGCGAACCCGCTGAAATCCTCTTTCCGCTTCAGCAGCCCGTTCGGCTACCGCCGCGATCCCAAGACGGGGGGCCGCCGGATGCACAGCGGGACAGATTTCGCCGCCGGTATGGGCACGCCCATCCACTCCACCGCCGAAGGGGTTGTGACCCACGCGGGCTGGAGCTCTGGCTACGGGCGACTGGTTAAAATCCAACATGAATTCGGGGTCGAGACACGTTACGCACACATGTCTAAATTGCGCGTAAAAGTCGGCCAAAGGGTATCGCGCGGACAGCGGATAGGTGATATGGGAACATCAGGACGGTCTACTGGTGTCCACCTGCATTACGAAGTCCGTGTCGGTGGCAAGGCTGTAAATCCAATGATCTTTATCAAGGCTGCAAACGATGTTTTCTAAAAGCAAAATCAATGATCCCGCTCCTAAGTCCGACGCAGACACGTCCAGCACCGCTGCACCGTCATCCTCTGCACCGGCTGCGCCCAAGCAAAGCGAATTCAAGGCCAGCGCGCCCAAGGCAAAACCACCTGCCTCCGTGCTGTCCTCCGATCTGCACATCACCGGCAACCTGAAAACAACCGGCGACATCCAGGTTGAAGGCACCGTGGAAGGCGACATTCGCGCCCACCTGCTGACCATCGGCGAAACCGCGACCATCAAAGGCGAAGTGATCGCCGATGACGTTGTGATCAACGGCCGTATCGTGGGCCGCGTGCGCGGTCTGAAAGTCCGCCTGACATCGACCGCACGCGTCGAAGGCGACATCATCCACAAAACCATCGCCATCGAATCCGGTGCGCATTTCGAAGGCTCCGTTCAGCGTCAGGACGACCCGCTGAACCCCGGCGCGAAATCCGCCCCTGCGCAAAAGCCGAACCCGGCGTCCTGATCGGACAAGGGTGATGAATGTGAAAGGGCGTCGCACTGTTGCGACGCCCTTTTTCGTTGTGATATCAAAATTTTCGACCGCGAAGTGCTGCGCGACCAAGGCGGGGCAAAGGCGCAAGCGCCCCTGCCCTACGCGATGATTATTCGGTCACCTTGACCTCGACCATACGGTCGGGCGTGCCGGTGACAGCGCCGTTCCCGCCGGTCCCACGCTTGATCGCGTCCAGCACGTCCAGCCCTTCGGTCACTTTGCCCACAACGGTATATTGCCCGTTCAGGAAGTGCCCCTGGTCAAACATGATAAAGAACTGCGAGTTCGCGGAATCCGGGCTCTGGCTGCGAGCCATGCCGACGACACCGCGGTCAAAGGGGATGTCCGAGAATTCGGCAGGCAGGTCAGGCAGGTCGGAACCGCCCATGCCCGCGCGGCCTGTGTCCCCACCGGCCTTGCCAAATTCGACGTCACCGGTCTGCGCCATGAACCCGTCGATCACGCGGTGAAACACCACGCCATCGTAGGCCCCTGCTTCGGCCAGCTCTTTCAGCCGTGCCACATGCGCGGGGGCCACGTCTTCGGCCAGATCGATCTTGATGGTGCCTTGCGCTTCGCCATCCACGGTGATCGCCAGACCATCCGCGAAAGCCGCCCCTGCCATCATGGCAGAGGCAACGCCTGCTGCAATTAGATTACGCATCAGCGGCAACCTTGACGCTGATCATGCGATCAGGGTTCGCTGGCGGCTCGCCACGGGTGATCGCGTCCACATGCTCCATCCCCGAGATGACCTGACCGTAAACGGTGTACTGACCGTTCAAGAAGTCGTTGTCTTTGAAGTTGATGAAGAACTGGCTGTTCGCGCTATCGGGGTTGGCGGAACGCGCGGCACCGATGCTGCCACGGGCGTGTGGCACTTTGGAGAATTCGGCTGGCAGGTTCGGCATGTCCGACCCACCGGTCCCCGCGGCGCGCAGGTTGAAATTGTCTTCCATGTTGCCGTTGGCCACGTCGCCCGTCTGCGCCATGAACCCTTCGATCACGCGGTGAAAGGCCACGTTGTCGTATTTACCGGCGCGGGCCAGCTCCTTCATACGCTCTACGTGTTTGGGGGCCACATCTGGCAACAGCTGGATGGTGACAGTGCCGCCCTTCAGTTCCATCAGGATCGTGTTTTCGGGGTCTTTGATCTCGGCCATGCCGGTCTCCTTTAAGAATTTCGTTGGCAATTACCTAGGACGTGCAAGCGCAATTGCCAAGCGGGTCCATTGACCCTGACGGCAATAACGGCAAAACACGACGGGAATTGTGGTTTTACACGAGGGACAAGATGGGCTGGAAAGCATTGGATGACATGGACCTGCGCGGCAAGCGGGTTCTGGTGCGCGTGGATATCAACGTGCCGGTTGAAAACGGCAAGGTTACGGACGACACCCGCATCCAGCGGATCATCCCCACCCTGCGCGACATTCTGGAACAGGGTGGCACCCCTGTGCTGCTGGCGCATTTTGGCCGCCCCAAGGGGAAGCGCGTGCAGGATCTGAGCCTGCGTGTCGTCCTCCCCGCGCTGGAGGATGCCTTGGGCCGCAAAGTCGTGCTGGCCGAAACGCTCGAGGCCGCCGAGGCGGGCACCGAAGAGATCAACGCCGCCGATGTATTGCTGCTTGAAAACATCCGTTTCTATCCGGGCGAGACCGAGAACGACCCCGATTTTGCCAAACGTCTGGCCGGTTTGGGCGACATCTATTGCAATGATGCCTTCTCTGCCGCGCACCGCGCCCATGCGTCGACCGAAGGGGTCGCGCGGCTTTTGCCCTCTTGTGCGGGCCGTTTGATGCAGGCCGAGCTTTCGGCGCTTGAGGCCGCGCTGGCCACACCGAAACGCCCCGTGGGCGCGGTGGTGGGCGGTGCCAAAGTATCGACCAAGATCGAGCTGTTGGAAAACCTCGTGAACCGGCTGGATCTGTTGGTGATCGGGGGCGGCATGGCCAATACGTTTCTGGGCGCGCAGGGCGCTGATCTGGGCAAGTCCCTGTCTGAACCCGATTTTTACGACACCGCCAAGGATATTCTGGCACAGGCGGAAAAGGCCGGCTGCCGCGTCTTGCTGCCCGTAGATGGGCTTGTCGCGCGGGAATTCGCCGCCCATGCCGCGCATGAGGTCGCAGCCCTTGGGGCCGATACCGTACTGGCAGCGGACCAGATGGTACTGGACGCAGGCCCGAAGACGGTTGAACTGGTCAAAGACGCGTTTGACGGCCTGAAAACCCTGATCTGGAACGGCCCCATGGGCGCGTTCGAGATCGCCCCCTTCGACACCGCGACAGTCGCCGCGGCCAAGGCAGCGGCCGCGCTGACACGCGACGGCGCGCTGATCTCGGTGGCGGGCGGTGGCGACACCGTGGCCGCGTTGAACCAGGCGGGTGCGGCGGAGGATTTCACCTATATCTCCACCGCGGGCGGTGCCTTTCTTGAATGGATGGAAGGCAAGACCCTCCCCGGCGTCGCCGCGCTGGACGCCTGACCTTATCCCCCGCCAGTCGCGGCGCTGCGATGCGACTGGCGGGAAAGATATGCGACATCCTTGCCCAACCCCCTAAAAAGATGAACATTTTCTTGCCAATCGCAAGACGGGGGATTCCCTTCGCGAATCACCTGTGTCATACTGGGGGAACGTCCACTAAGAGACGATTAAAGGCAGATACATGAACCGCAGCAGCAAACCCGCTTTTGGCACTCTCTTGTTTTTCGCGATCGCCTTCGCGCTGAGCCTCTATTTCGCCTTTGCGGCGATTCAGGGGAACTACGGCCTGTTCCGCCGCGCCGAGATCGTGGCCGAAGCGCAGGATCTGCGGGTACAGCTTGCACAGGTGCAGATCGATGTGGCGCGGATGGAGAACCTGACCCATCGTCTGTCTGACGAATATCTTGATCTCGACCTGCTGGACGAACAGACCCGCAAGGTGCTGGGGATGATCCGCGCCGACGAAATCGTGATCCGCTGATACCCGCGTATCATCCGGCATAATCCCCCGCAGCGTCATAAAAAATTCACGTCCCGCCAGCAGGGTATCGCGTGACCTGTAAATGCCTCTCGCCATCATTGCTCGAATCCGATAAGAGATAGTTTAACGCTAAACTATTTTGCGCGTGCGCGGGACAAACTACGGAGGAATTGCCCCATGGCTGCCCAGAAACCGACGAAAAAGACAAACGCCAGCGCCGAAGAGCTCAAGGCCTATTACCGCGATATGCTGCTGATCCGGCGGTTCGAGGAAAAAGCCGGCCAGCTCTACGGCATGGGGCTGATCGGTGGTTTTTGCCACCTTTATATCGGACAAGAAGCGGTGGTTGTCGGGCTTGAAGCCACGGCCAAGGACGGCGACAGCCGCATCACCACCTACCGCGACCACGGACATATGCTGGCCTGCGGCATGAACCCCGACGGGGTGATGGCCGAACTCACCGGCCGCGAAGGCGGCTATTCCCGCGGCAAGGGCGGGTCCATGCATATGTTCTCTAAGGAAAAGAAATTCTATGGCGGCCACGGCATCGTGGGCGCAAACGTGCCCCTTGGCGCGGGCATCGCCTTTGCGGACAAGTATAAGGGCAACGACAACGTTACCTTTACCTATTTCGGGGATGGTGCCGCGAACCAGGGTCAGGTCTACGAGACGTTCAACATGGCCGCCCTGTGGAAACTGCCGGTGATTTTCATCATCGAGAACAACCAATATGCCATGGGCACCTCGCAGCAGCGCTCTACCTCCAGCGCTGAAATCTGGGAACGCGGCAAGGCTTTCGGCATCCCCGGCGAAGCAGTGGACGGCATGGATGTGCTGGCGGTAAAGGACGCGGGCGAACGCGCGGTGAAACACTGCCGCTCGGGCGACGGCCCCTATATTCTGGAAATCAAGACATACCGCTATCGCGGGCATTCCATGTCGGACCCGGCCAAATACCGGACCCGCGAAGAAGTGCAGAAAATGCGCGACGAACGCGACCCCATCGAACAGGTGCGCAACATCCTTCTGGAACATAAACACGCCAGCGAGGACGATCTGAAAGCGATCGACAAAGAGATTAAGGAAATCGTTAACGCAAGCGCGGAGTTTGCCAAAGAAAGCCCCGAACCCGCGGCGGAAGAGCTTTGGACAGATATCTACGCAACCGAAGTCCCACAGGAGGCTTGAACCATGGCAATCGAAATTCTCATGCCCGCACTGAGCCCCACAATGGAAGAAGGCACGCTTGCCAAATGGCTGGTCAAAGAGGGCGACACCGTGTCCTCGGGTGACATCATGGCCGAGATCGAAACCGACAAGGCCACGATGGAATTCGAAGCCGTCGACGAAGGCACCATCGGCAAGATCCTGATCGACGCCGGCACCGAAGGCGTCAAGGTCAACACCCCCATTGCCGTGCTGCTGGAAGAAGGCGAAGACGCCTCTGACATCGACAGCGCCTCCAGCGCCGCACCGGCGGAACAGACCAAAGCCGACGACAGCGACGCCGCCAAATCCGACAAAGCGCCCGCCGCCGCCAAGCCCGATGCCGAAGCCCCGAAAGCCCCAGAAACCGACACCACCCCAGACTGGCCCGAAGGCACCAAGCTGAAACAGCAGACCGTACGCGAGGCCCTGCGCGACGCCATGGCCGAAGAAATGCGCCGTGACGAAGACGTGTTCCTGATGGGCGAGGAAGTTGCCGAATACGAAGGTGCCTATAAAATTTCCCAAGGCTTGCTGGACGAATTCGGGGCCAAGCGGATCATCGACACGCCGATTACCGAACACGGGTTTGCCGGTATCGGTGTGGGTGCTGCCTTTGGCGGGCTGCGCCCCATCGTCGAATTCATGACTTGGAACTTTGCCATGCAGGCGATCGACCACATCCTGAACTCCGCCGCGAAAACGCTCTATATGTCCGGCGGTCAGATGGGCGCGCCAATGGTCTTCCGCGGGCCAAACGGTGCCGCGGCCCGCGTCGGCGCGCAGCACAGCCAGGATTACGCCGCGTGGTATATGCAGATCCCCGGCCTCAAGGTGGCGATGCCCTACTCTGCCTCCGATGCGAAAGGCTTGATGAAAACCGCGATCCGCGACCCCAACCCCGTCGTTTTCCTTGAAAATGAAATCATGTACGGCAAATCCTTCGATGTGCCCGATGTCGAGGATTATACCGTCCCCTTCGGCAAGGCCCGCATCTGGCGCGAGGGCACGGATGTCACGATCGTCAGCTTTGGCATCGGCATGACCTATGCGCTGGAAGCCGCTGAAAAGCTGGCCGAAGAAGGCATCGACGCCGAAGTCATCGACCTGCGCACCCTGCGCCCGATGGACACCGCCAGCATCATCAAGTCGGTGATGAAGACCAACCGCCTTGTCACCGTCGAAGAGGGCTGGCCACAAGGCTCCGTCGGGAACTACATCTCAAGCGTGATCATGCAGGAAGCCTTTGACTATCTGGATGCGCCGGTGATCAACTGCACCGGCAAAGATGTGCCCATGCCCTATGCCGCAAACCTCGAAAAACTGGCGCTTGTCACCACGGACGAGGTTATCGCGGCGGTCAAAAAAGTCACCTACAAGTAAGGAGCGGTCCACATGCCCATAGAAATCCTCATGCCCGCCCTCAGCCCCACGATGGAAGAAGGCACGCTGGCGAAATGGCTTGTCTCCGAAGGGGATAGCGTCTCCTCCGGTGATATCCTGTGCGAGATTGAAACCGACAAGGCGACGATGGAATTCGAAGCCGTCGACGAAGGCACCATCGGGAAGATCCTGATCGGTGACGGCAGCGAAGGCGTCAAGGTGAACACCCCCATCGCCGTGCTGCTGGAAGAGGGCGAAGAGGCGTCGGACATTGACAGCGCCCCTGCTCCGGCTGCCAAGGACAGCGCCAAGGAAGATGCCCCCGACCAGGACGCGGCCCCTGAAAAAGGCTACGGCCGCGGCGAAAGCGACGCCAACGACACAGGCAAGTCCGCCCCCGCCGCGCCCAAGGGCAGTGACGGCAAACGGCTGTTTGTGACACCGCTGGCCCGTCGCATCGCGGCAGACAAAGGCGTGGACCTGACCGAACTCTCCGGCTCTGGCCCGCATGGTCGCATCATCAAAGCAGATGTTGAGGCAGCGTCCGCCGGTAGCACCAAAGCCAAACCGGCCGAAAGCACGCAAACCGCCAGCGCACCCGCGACCACAGCGGCCCCTGCCGCTGGCCCTTCCGCCGACGCCGTGATGAAAATCTACGAAGGCCGCGCGTTCGAGGAAATCTCCCTCAACGGCATGCGCAAGACCATCGCCGCGCGCCTGACCGAAGCCAAACAGTCGATCCCGCATTTCTACCTGCGCCGCGATATCGAACTCGACGCGCTGCTGAAGTTCCGCGGTGAGCTGAACAAACAACTCGAAGCCCGCGACGTGAAGCTCTCGGTCAATGACTTCATCATCAAGGCCTGTGCGCTGGCGCTGCAAACCGTGTCTGACGCCAATGCCGTCTGGGCCGGTGACCGCATCCTGAAACTCAAGCCCTCGGATGTGGCCGTCGCCGTGGCCATCGAGGGCGGCCTGTTCACGCCAGTGCTGAAAGACGCCGAGATGAAATCGCTCTCGACCCTCTCGGCAGAGATGAAAGACCTCGCCGCCCGTGCACGCGACCGCAAGCTTGCGCCGCATGAATATCAGGGCGGCAGCTTTGCCGTCTCGAATCTCGGCATGTTCGGGATCGACAACTTCGATGCGGTCATCAACCCACCCCATGGCGCGATTTTGGCCGTCGGCGCAGGGGTCAAGAAACCCGTCGTCGGCAAGGACGGGGAGCTCGCCGTCGCCACAGTCATGTCGGTCACTCTGTCGGTCGATCACCGCGTCATCGACGGAGCCTTGGGCGCGCAGCTGCTCAGCGCCATCAAGGACAATCTCGAAAACCCCATGATGATGCTGGCGTAACCCCGCTTCCAAATGGGTCTAAATCCTCGGGGGTCGGGGGGCAGACAGCCCCCCGCCTATCCACAAAAAAAAGGCCGGCCCCAATGACGGGTCCGGCCTTTTCACATCTCGACGAAGGCGCGCGGCCTCAATCCCCTAGCATTACATATTAATGTCGCCCTGCGGCCCCAGCATGTGGTCCATCAGGACCGACGGCTGATCGCAGCCCGCCTCCCCCACGACCCGCGCAGGGATGCCCGCGACGGTCTTGCAGGGCGGCACGGATTCCAGCACAACAGACCCCGCCGCAATGCGCGAGCAATGCCCGATAGAAATATTACCCAACACTTTCGCCCCCGCGCCGATCAGCACGCCGTTGCCAATCTTCGGGTGACGGTCCTGCTCTTCCTTGCCCGTCCCGCCCAAAGTGACCGAGTGCAGCATCGACACGTTGTCGCCTACGACCGCGGTTTCGCCAATCACGACGGAATGGGCGTGGTCGATCATGATTCCCTTGCCGATCGCCGCGGCGGGGTGGATATCGACGCCAAAAATCTCGCTCACCCGCATCTGCACGAAATAGGCCAGATCCCGTTTACCTTGTTTCCACAGGTGATGGCCCACACGGTAGGCCTGCACGGCCTGATAGCCTTTGAAATACAGGATCGGTTGCAACAGCCGGTGGCAAGCGGGGTCACGCTCGTAAATCGCCACCAGATCGGCACGTGCCGCCTTGATCAGGTCGGGATCACTGGCAAAGGCCTCCTCCACCATCTCATGGACCACCATCATCGACATTTCATTCGAGGCCAGCTTCGCCGCGATACGGTAGGACAGCGCTTTCTCGATGGATTTATGATGCAGAATCGTGGCGTGGACAAAACCGCCAATCAGCGGCTCATCGCGGACAGCATTCTGTGCTTCCGTCTGGATCTGATCCCAAACCGGATCCACCGTGGCGATATTCGTGCGTGCATTTGCCATAAGACCATCCTTCTTTGTCCCCACGATATAGCAGGTTCCGCCCAAGTGCCAAACGCAAAGCCAAGGGTTCACACGCGCAGTTTATCACAAATTGATCTCGCCAAACAGCGCGGGCCCCGCCCCGTATAGCGCAGAAACCTGCGCAGCACTGATCAACGCAGGCCCCGCCGCCCCGTCACTCGTGCGCATTTGGGCGGTATAGGTCCAGCTTGCGCGGTCCACGATCTCTTCGCGCAGGACAACACCGTTTTGCAGGATGCGCAGCTGATATTGTTCGCTTTCCTCAGCCAGCGGCACATCGAAATCCGTCCATTGGTCGCCATTGATCCGCGTCCGGCGTATCCAGCTAAACCGCAACGCCCCCGCCTCTTCTTCTGTTCGCAGGTGGCAGGGCCGATAGGGGCGCAGCCCGTTGCCGTCAAAGCTCTCCGTTTTTTGAACGTAGCTTGGGTCGTTTAGCGGGCGGCCCGCAGGCCCGATGCGATAGGTCTGCGCGATCCGCAACAGGTTCGGGCTCAGCTCGATCTGGCGAGGGACAGAGTTAAGCAGCACAAACTGCGATCCCGCCGGCCAGACATCCGGCATCACCCCATCCGACCCCGCTTGCCCGCGCAGCCGGTCGCGCAGAAGATAGGTTTGCGGGGCGATCAGATCGGCCCGCGCGAACTGGAACACCTCCCACCGGTCGGCAGAGCCGTCGCCGATCGCTGCCAGATTGGCCCCGCCCAGCAGATCGGCCTCATCAACACTCTCTAACACGCCGCTGGTCAGCGTGACCTGCAGCGCCTGCCCGCGATCCACCACACCGGGGCGCGCATGGGCCATGTCGTTTTGCGTGCCCCCCATTGTCGCGCGCAGGGGCATCAGGGTGTTCAACCTGAAATTCGCTTCCCCGCCAGAGGCATAGACCGCGACATTGCCCGGCCATTGCCGTGCGCTGGCCGCAATATGCGGCGCATGGGGCACCTCGTCACCGCGCAGCAGCGGCAGGTCCAGAAACAGCGCGTTCACCGGTACGGGCGCGACAAAGGGTTTCAACGCGACCAATTCGTCATCGAAGGGCGCGGGGTCATAGACCTCGGGCTCGATCCGCACGGCCTCGATCAAGGACATCTCCCCCATCTCGACCCGATCCACACGGTACAGCGCCTCCCCCTCGCCATCGTCTGGCGGCAAGGCAATCACATCGCCCGCGCCGACATCCATCATCGACGGCGGCAACGCCAGACGTACCCCTTCGCGTGCCACACGCGCCTCTGTCAGCCAGCGTTCAGCTGTCTGGTGCCCCTCCGCCCGGGTGAGCGCCATATTGAACTCTGACATCGCCACGGCATGGGTGGCGTCGTCAGGCAAGATCGCCTCTTCCGAGATCACCTCGTAGTCGCCATCCGCCTGCACAAAACGCAAGCGCAGACGCCCCGAAAGTTCCGCCTCTGCCTCACGGGACTGTTCCAACGGTGCCTCCAGATCACTCGAAACAGCCAACGTCTCTCTGTTCAGCGGCACGGCATCCAATCCGTCCCGCATGATGAAACGCAACACCCCGTCGCGTTCCACCGCATCAAAGCCATAGCGCAGCATCAACGGCTGCAACGCCGCGCGCGCATCGGCCACCTCGTCCACCACATAGCCGCGGACATAGCCATACAGCCCAGAGGTATCGAAATCGTTAACGTCTGCACGACGGCAGATCGCCGCCACGAGCTCGGACAAGGGCAGCGCCGCACTGCGCCCGTTTAGCCAATGCCCACGGGCGTAATTTCGACCATCGCTCCACAGCGCGCGATTATTGGGAAAGAAAGGATAGGGCCGCGTGTCCCAGGCCCAAACAAAGGCGCGGGTCATATCCACCATCGGCCCGCCATAGGCCGCCGAGACCGGATTATGCGCCGGATCCCGCCAATGATCCGCCACGGCACGCAGATATTGCATTTGCATCAACTCATCCCGCGCGCCCGATGAATAGCGCGGCAAACTGCTTTCAGAGCTTTTGAGGTCAAGAAACTTGTTCGGCTGGTTGGTCCCCTTGTCCACCGCCGCGCAGCCGTATTCTGTGAACCAGATGGGCTTGGACCTTGGCTGCCAGCCCGTCGGCTCCGCTGCGCGCGCACCGCCGATACGATTGTGGTGCAGGTTCTCCCACCAGCCGCGTAGATCCTTGTAGCGGTAAACCCAAGGCTCCCCATAGGCCCCATCGGTGATCGGCGTACGGAGTTGCGCCGCGCGCGCCTCGGGCGAATGGTAATACCAGTCAAACCCTTCGCCCCCCGCAACATTACCCGCCAGATAGTCCAACGCATAAATGCTGTCGCTTTGCTGCGCGTCCAGATGATCTGTACCGTCGCGCCAATCGGACAGCGGCATATAATTGTCGATGCCGATGAAATCGATAGTGTCGTCGGCCCACAGCGGATCAAGGTGAAAGAACACATCGCCGCTGCCATCTTGCGGGTGATAGCCGAAATATTCGGACCAATCCGCGGCATAGCTGATCTTGGTGCCCGCGCCCAAAAGCAGCCGCACCTCTGCGGCCAGCGCGCGAAACGCCTGCACCGCGACAAAGCTGTTCCCCGCCCCGCGGATCTGCGTCAGCCCGCGCATCTCGGTGCCGATGCAAAAGGCCTCTACCCCGCCTGCGGCTTTGCACAGGGCGGCATAATGCAGGATGAACCGCGACATCGACCATTCCTGTGGACCGGAATAGACCACCTGCCCGCCCGCAACGGTAAAATCCGCCGCCGTGACCGTGCCAAAGAACGCCGCTACCTCGTTATGCGCGTTCAGCGTCCCGTCAGAGCTGCCCGCCTGACCCGGCGCTTTCGCCAGCGTGATCCGCCCCCGCCAAGGCAGCTTGGGCTGGGTGCCCGCATCGCTATAGGGATCGGGCAAGGTATTCCCTTCTAGCTGGTCCATCAGGATGAACGGGTAGAACATCACCGCCTTGCCGGCCGCCTGAATGGCATGGATCGCCTCGATCACCGCGGCATCTGCGGGGGTGCCACCATAGACCGGTCGGTCGTCCTCGCGGGCGATCACCTCGGCGGTGCCGCGGGTCAGACCTGCCACCTGCCACGGCATGTTTTCGCCCTCGTCCTCGGCGCTTTCCACCTTGGGGCGCAGGCGGCATTCGCCGCACCGCAGATCATCGCCGAACCACGAGACGACCAGCGACGCGGCAGCCAGCTGCGGCAGGTCCTGCGTGGCATCCTCCAGCGCGGCGGTGAAATCACTGCGCCCATCGGGGGTAGAGACATTAGCGCTCCACCGGCCACCCTGTCCGTCGGTATAATGCACCGGAGTCGTCGCTAACGCGTATTCCCCTGTGCCGGGAATCAGCGCGACACCTTTGACCCCATGGGTGACACTTATGTCGGCCGCAGGCGCATCCGGTTCCTCTGCACGCAGCACCTCGAAGGAAAACTGCGGCACGCGGTTGCCAAAGGGCCCCAGCCCGAGGTTCTCCATCACCACATAGGCCGTGCCACGATAGGCCGGCACCGCGTCCGCCCCCTCGATCGCGGCAATCGTTGGGTCGGGCAGTTGATCGCGCGTCCCGCGATAGACCGCCATATTCAGCGCGTGGGCCGAGATTTCCTCCCCATCCGCCCAGATCCGGCCAATGCTGGTGATCTCCCCTTCGCACAGGGCGATGGCGAGGCTGACGCTATAACTGTATTCCGTCGTCTGCGGGGTCGAGGGCGCGCCCTTGCCACCGCCGCCGCCCGTCACTGTCGTGGTCTCGGCAAAGTCCGAGGCCCAGATCACCTGTCCCCCGACACGCATCCGGCCATAGACCTGCGCAATCGCCGCGCCCTCGCCCGCCTGGGTCAAACGAAAGCGGTCAACCTTGCCGGTCTCGACCGCCTGCGCCCCTTGCCCCAGCAGCCGCTGGTCGATCACACGGCCAAGGGTCGCCCCCACGGCACGCCCAATGGCGACCGAAGACAAGCCCGCCAATGTGCCCCCGACAGAGCCGCCAATCGCCGCACCTGCGGTTGAAAGAAGTATCGTCGCCATCAGATCGCCTCCGCCGGGAATTCAAAACGCGCCACAATGCGCCTGCGCCACGGCAGGCTCAGCGGGCTTTCCGTCACCCCATGCCCGCTGTAGCCGTGGATAAAGCTCGCCTGCGCGCCGACCTCTGCCGCCACGCCCAGATGTTTCGCCACCGCCCCGCTGCGCATGCGGAACAACAGCACGTCACCGGGGGCCTCATCGATCAGGACCTTGGGCGAGAGGTGACGCAGCGCAGCACGCCAAAGCCGCTCGTCCCCCTGTGGTTCTGACCAGTCCATTGAATAGGAAGGGATCGCCTCCGGCTCCTCCCCCACCACCTCGCGCCAGATACCGCGCAACAGGCCAAGGCAGTCACAGCCCGCCCCCTTGCGCGCCGCCTGATGCACGTAAGGCGTGCCGATCCATCCCCGCGCCGCAGCCACCACGGCGGTCCCGCGCGCGCTCATCTCAGCGACCCGCCGGTATTGCTGCCCGAGGATTTCGGCACCGCCATCATCCAATCCGCGCTCGGCACATCAGGAAAGCCCTGAAAGTTCAGCAGGTTGTTGAACTTCAGCCGACAGGTGGTGTGGCGTTTGTCGCAGCCTGCCACCAGTCTCAGCCGTTGCCCGGCGGTGATTGCACCGCGGATCGGCTCCCACAGCTCGACCTCGCGCCGACTCTCCAGCACCCGGTCGTGTTTGATCATACCCCAAAGCCCCGCCGCAGGGCCGTCCAGCACCTCATGCCGCCCCCGCGCGAACCATGCGTCGTCAAACCCGTTGATCCCCTGCCAACGGAACACCCGCCCGTCCTCGTGCTCCTGCGCGGCGAGTGTCACGGCATAGCCCGCCGTCGCCAGATCAAACCCGCAGGCCGCATCCCCCAGCACCGCGGTGCAGGGCTTCTGAAACACCCGCCCCAAGGGCCGGTTCAACGCCTCGGTCAACCCGCGCAGTTCTGCGCGAAAGGCACCACCCGCGCGCTGCATCTCGGCAATCGTGCCGCGAAAGATCATGCAGCGGGCGGCCACATCGGCCCAGTTCACCCGCCAGCAGCACACCTCCGCCCCGTCAAAGCGCCCCTGCTCGATCTCGTCCTCGCGGATCGCGTCATCGCTCAGCGCGCCCAGCGCCTCTGTGTTATCCACCGACAACCCCGTACTCTGCGCCAAGGCCCGCGCACTCAGCCCGCTATCCGCACGAAACGCCAGCCCATCGAAGTCGAGCGGCTGATCATGGTCGGTAAACGCCAGCGTCACCCCGTCCCGCCGCCGGATTGCCCAGGCCGTGCACAGCGTCGTCAGCCCCCTTCGCGCATGCGCCAACAATGCGTCCTTGCCTGCCCCGCTCATACCCGCACCTCGATCACAGGCACATCCGGCACCTGCCCCGCCTGAAAACTGGCAACGCTGACCAGAATGCGATCCGTGTCAAAGCGGACAGGCACGTCGAATTCAAACCCCGCCGACACCTGCATTTCGGGGTCCGGCGCTTGGGCGAAACGGATGATGCCCGTGCTCAGATCAACCTCATAGTCGCTCCCCTCTTGCAGGGCGTCCTGCTCTATCCCCACGCACACGGTTCCGGCAACCGGCTTGGTGATCGGCCTGACGTAGCTATGTCCACCCGAGCTATAGGTCTTGACCAGTTGATAGTCCGTCCGAACACCATCCCCGAAGCCAAGGCTCTGATCCTCGAACGTGACCCCGACCGAAGAGGCGCAGGATTTGAAATCCGCCCAATCCTTCCAGCGAAACCCGTACATCTGCCCCATACGCGCCTCGAAGAACCCCGTGAGCGCTTGGATATCGTCGATAGAGCGCATTCCCAGCCCCGCATCATACACACGGCGTGAATGGGCCCAGGGGGTGTTGCGCTCCTCATACCCGTTGGCGAGCGTCACCACATCGGTACGGCGTTGCGGCCCCCCGAGAGATCCAAAGCTCAGGCTAGGTGGAAATCTGACATCGTGAAAATTCATCGGCTTGCTCCCCTAGCGGTTACGGTTGCCAGCGTTCAGCGCGCGGCTCAGCTGCGCGGCGACCTGGCTTTGACTGCGTTGGAATCCCTGCACATCAGGGGTGGTGATGTTCATGACCACGGTCGTCCCGCCGCTCGCGCCCCCTTTGACACCCAGCTTACCGTCCGGCCCCCGTGCCAAGGGCATGATCGCCTCCGGTCCGGCCTCGCCCATCAGCCCCATCCCCCCGCGCATGCCAAAGCCAGTGGCGGTGCTGACAATCCCCCCTTGAGCAAAGGGCATCACACGTCCCTGAGAAAACGGTGCCCCATCGGCAAAGGGGAGGATTCCCTGCACCAGTGATCCCACGCCCTGACTGATCAGCCCGCCGACGTGATCGGTCACCGGCTTCATCGCCGCGTTGTAGGTCGTGTTCACCATCGACCGCGCCACGGTGGACAGGGCATCTGACAGTTTCATCCCGTCAAACGCGACACCATCAAATGCCCTGCGCAATCCACGGCTCAGCCCCTTCTCTAACGTCGCGACATCCTTGCCTGTGGCGGCCAATGCGCTGCGCATACGGCGAAGTTCGGCATCGAAACCAGCCACCAGCGTGGCCGTCGCGCCAAGCGTCTCATTCAACCGCTCTGCGCCATCCTCGAGCCCCTCGAATGTATCATCCTGTGCCATCAGTCTTCCTCTCTCTGCCTATCGGGATAAGCCGCCATCAAGGCTGCCAATCCATCCCCCAACAGCGGAGCCCGCCCCGCCTCGCTCCCAAGCATCAGTTGCAGCTCTGCCGGGGTGAGCGCCCAGAATGCATCGGGCGTCAGCGACAATCCCCTCAGCCCCGCCCGCAGTAGCGCGGCCCAGTCCATCCCCAGCGCGGTCTCTGTCGTGGTCCTCTTGGGTGGCACGCTCATACGGGCACGACAAAGGCACGCGCCAAAAGCTCTGCGGCGGCCTGAGATGCGGCCACCGGCCCGCCCTCGATCTCGGCTTGCGCAAGCGTCTCGGCACTTACCTCAGTCCCCCCTGCACGCAGGCCCGCGGCCAACAGCAACAGCACATCCCGACTGCTGAACCGATGACCCTCGAACCGCTCGACCAACGCCACCAGCGACGGCTCCTCCAGCGCGTCCTCCAGCTCGGCTAAAGCCCCCAGGGTCAGCCGTGCCACGCGTCGCTGACCATTCACCACCAGCGCCACATCCCCTCGCCACCGGTTCACCATGATCAGACCCCGCCCTCGGGCGCGTCTGCCGTATCCGCGGTAAAGCTCAGCTGCCCCGCGGATTGCAGGCTCAGCTCATAGGTCGCCTCCCCATTCAGCGACCCGCCATATTCAATGGCCGCCACCTGGAACGGCCCCTCGATAATACCGAAGCTGGGGATCACGATCTGAAAATCCGGCGTCAGCCCGTCAAAAAACAACTGCCGTGCGCGTTCATCGGTGCCCGCATCGCGAAACACCCCCGACCCGCTGATTGCGGCAGATCGGACGCCTGCGCCCGCCAGCAGCTCCCGCCAGCCCCCATCACTGTCAAGCGAGGTCACCTCAACCGGCTCCGCGTTAAAGCTCACCCGCGTGGCACGCAGCCCCGCGATCGTTTCGAACTGACCATCGCTCGTCATGTCCACCTTGACCAAAAGATCTTTGCCCGCTTGAACAGCCATATCCACTCTCCTGTTAATTTCCTGAAACCTCGGCTCAGCCGTCCTGAACCCGCGCCCTGAACCGCATCTCTATCTGGCGGCGCGCATCCGCCCCGACCTGTCGTGCGACGGCCCGCTCGAACCGCAAGCTCACCAGCCGCCCGCGGCTCAGGCCAAACTGCCCACCGACCAGCGCATCACTCACCGCAGCGGCCACATGTTTCGCGGGGGCGAACCCCGCATGATGCGTGACGACAAGAACCGTGAACCGATGCTCCGCCCCGCCGCCCGTCCTGTCAGAGGCATCGCGCACCGCTTCGGACCCCAACTGCACATAAAGCGCCGGCACCTCCCCTGCAGGAGCCGCATCAAAAACCGCATCCCCCACCAGCGCCGTGATCTCCTGATCTGTGCTCAACACGCCAAAGACCGCCTGTTGCAGGGCAAACCCCATGCCATAGCTCATACCGCCACCTCCTCATGGGTCAGGCAGGCCAGATACCGTCCTTGTGCGTCCTGCTCTGCCACCGACTGGATCTGATAAACCCGTGTGCCCTCGCGAAAGCGCTGCTGCGGCAAGGGGCGCGCGGGATCGCCCACTGGCGCACCGCGTACCGTCACCACATAGACCCCGCGGCTCACCGCAATGGCGCCACGCCCCAAACGCCGGCCCCGCCGCGCCGTGACATCCGCCCAGAGATCCCCCACACGCACCCAGCTCCGGCTCTCTCCGCCCGCGCCATCAGGCTGAGGCACCTGCGCCTCCAACACCAAGCGGCGGTTCAACGACAGTCGGCTCATGCGCGTGCCCCCAAGCCGATCCGCAGCGGGCGGTAGCGCTCGATCAGGCTGCTCACCCCAAAGGGCATGCAGCCATCCCCAAGGCGGGTCTCGTGGCGGTATTCATAGTAATGCGCCGCCAGCATCAGCACGGCCTGCTGCAAATCCGCGGGCACAGCGCCCCAGCTTTCCCCAAGCCCCGCCTCGAACACGACCTGCACCGACCCTTGCGGCGGAATGAACGGCAGCATCGCCCCTGATGGCTTCAGCAACGGCGCCTGCATATCGCGCACCAGCCAATAGCGCTGCGGCTCGATCACCGTCTCCATCGCATCCCGCGACACCACGGTGACGCTCACGATCTGCCGGACCGGCCCCACGGGCAAAGCCTGCGCCTGCGGGTCCGCCCACTCTTGCACGGTCATGGTAAACAACCGCGAGATCAGCGCCTTGGACGTGCGCGCCTCAATCGCGGCAATGGCGGCACGCAGAAAGCTCGCCAAAACGGGCTCTTGTACGGTTTCGGTGCCAAAACCGCTGCCCATCCGCAAATGCGCCTTGAACGGCTCCAGCGGCAGATCGGCCTCCGCCACCCCAGTCTCTTCGATCAACATCTCATCGCTCCAAATCTAGCCCGCCAAAGCCCCCCGAACGCACACCCCGACTGCATCGCTCGGTCGGAGGCAGCAGCTAGGCAATGCACCCGGCGCATCACGGCGCGCCCGGGGGATGGGGCCAGCCACCGCCAGCCCCCCTATTCGACCCCGCGCCTTAGGCGGTGCCGAATTTCAGCAGCTTGATCGCGGCAAAGTCGCTCACGTCGCCGCCCACCCGTTTTGTGGCATAGAACAGCACATGCGGCTTGGCGCTGAAGGGATCGCGCAGGATCCGCAGGTCGGGCCGCTCTGCTACGGTGTAACCGGCGGCAAAATCACCGAAGGCGACCGAGAATGAATCCGCCGCCACATCGGGCATATCCTCGGCCACCAGCACCGGATAGCCCATCAGCCGCGCGGGCTGGCCCTGCGTCATCCCGTCAGACCACAGGAACCGCCCGTCCAGATCCTTGAGCTTGCGCACAATGCCCGCGGTCTTCGAGCTCATCACAAAACTCGCCTGCGCGCGGTACTGCGCCCCAAGCGCATAGACCAGATCGACCACCGCATCCGCCGTGATCTCGCCTGCGACACCGGTGGGCACATAGCCCAGATTGCCCCACTCCCAGATCACATTGTCAACCGTGGCATGGGCCAGAAACCCCTTGGGCTTGTCGATCCCGTCCCCGTGGATAAAGGCCGCGGCCTCGGCCCGCGAGAATTTGTCGGCGATCCGCCCCGCCAACCAGGCCTCGATGTCGAAGGCACTGTCATCCAGCAACCGCTGCGAGGCTTTGGGCAGCGCGCTCAGCTCGTGCAGCGGGATGGTGATCCGGTCGATCTGCGGCGTATCGGTCTCGGACACGGCCCCCGTTTCTGTTGCCCAACCGGCCCCCACATCCGCATGATCCACCAGCACGTCGTAAGAGGTCGCCTCGACCTGCACCACCGACGCAATCGCCCGGATAGAGGCCGTGGCATTCAACACCGACTTCACCCGATCCGAGGTCTGCGGGTCCACCAGATAGCCACCATCCGAATTCACCGCCGCCGACAGCGCCTTGCTCTCCAGCTCAAGCCCGCGCAACCCGTCGTCGTCGCCGTTGCGGATATAGGCATGCAGCGCCTTCTGATGCGGCGCACCGCTGTCCACAACCCCCGCCAATGGTGTGCGCGCAGGCAAAGTCATCTTTCGATCCAACATAGTCATTCGCTCTTCTGTTTGTTGCAACTTGGTCGTCATCTCGTCCTGAAACCCTTTGAAATCCTGCACAAATCCACCCACCGCGCGGCGCATCTCCTCGACCGCGCCTCGGGGCTCGGTGCCCATGTCATCCTCGTGTCGTTCCATCCGCTTACCCTCCGTTCCGTTTCAAATTCCGCCGCGCCTCGTCAAAGACACCGGCCATGCCGCGCAAGACGTCTCCGATGGAGATAAAATCCCCTTTGGCCGCGATCCGCGCCGTGGGGAGCATGGGAAAGGTCACCAGCGACACCTCCCACAGGTCCAGGGTCTGCAGCACCCGCTGGCCCGCGTCATTCTTGGCCGCCCGCTGCGTGCGATAGCCGATGCTGAGGCCATCAATCGCCCCTGCCTCGATCAAGGCCGCCGCCTCGCGGCCCCGCGCCACACTCTCCAGCAGCCGCCCCTTGACCCACAGCCCCCGCGCATCCTCGCGCAGCTCGTCCCACACGCCGATGGGCTGTGCCGGATCATGCTGCCACAGCATCTTGATCCGACGCCCCGCGGCCTCCGCCGCCGCCAGCGAGGTGCCATAAGCCCCCCGTGCCACCAGATCACCACCCTGATCGACCCGCCCGAACAGGCTGGCATAGCCGCTGATCTCGGTGCCGCCCTCCACCACAAGCCCCTCGTCGAAACGCGCGAACTTATGCTCCAACCCAGCGCCCATATGGGGCAAACCTCTTCCGTTCTCCGACCCGAGGCCGAAGCGCATGCCATCTTCCATGACACCCTCCCTTGCGTTCAAATTGCTACGGCGCGACCACCAGAAACGACTGTACCGCCTGCGCCAAAATCACCGCGACCACACCATAGACGGTCAACCACAACCGCCGCTCCAGCCGCTCCATCATCTCCTCCAGCCGGTCGAGCCGCTGCAAAAGATTCTCGTGGTGGATCGCGCTCACCCTCTCATGCGCCTGCAACCGCAACCCCGGCGCACATTCAAACCGGTCATATCCCATCTCCTCAACCATCCGCCGCCACCGCTGGCAGCCCCAACAAAGACCGCTTTTCCGCCTGCGTCAGAAAATCCGCCCCCGCCACCCGCGCCCATTGCGCGTCACGCTCCTGCGCCAGGGCGGGCACCTGATCCAGATCGGGCTTCAACGTCACCGCCTCATGCGTGAACCCCGCCAGCCACGCGCCAAGCGCCGCGGCAACCCGCGTGGCCAAAGGCAGGACCGTCAGCCGGTAGAACGCTCGATGCGCCTCCTGATAATTGGCATAGGTCGCATCCCCCGCGATCCCCAACAGCATCGGCGGCACCCCAAAAGCCAGCGCCACTTCCCGCGCCGCCGCCTCCTTGGTGCGGTGAAACTCCATGTCCGAGGGCGAAAACCCCATCGGTTTCCAATCCAACCCACCTTCCAGCAGCATCGGCCGCCCCGCATTGCGCGCGCCTTGATGGTGACTCTCCATCTCGCTGACCAAACGGTCGTACTGATCATCGCTCAGCTTGCCCTGCCCCTCGGCCCCGCGGTAGACAATCGCCCCCGATGGCCGCGCCGCATTATCCAGCAAGGCCTTGCTCCAGCGCGAGGCCGCGCCATGCACATCCAAGGCCATCGCCGCCGCCTGCAACGGGCTGAACCCATAGTGGTCATCCTGCGGGTGGAAATTCTTGATGTGACAGATCGCGGCCGTATCCCCGGCCACGTCAAACCGATGCTTGCGCCCGCCGACGGCATATTCATAGGCCACCGGCCAGCCATCCGCCCCCGGCACCACCGACATGCGATCCGACCGCAAGACATGCAGCTCCATCGGCACCGGCCCGGCGCCAACCGCCTCGATATAGCCGTTGCCCGTCAACAACAGCTGCGCATAAAGCGCCTCCAGCAGCTCCGCACGCCCCTGCGCCCCATTGGGCCGTGCCACCAGATCCAGCAGCGGATGCGCCTCGAACCGTTGCGCGGCATCCTGCAACACCAGCGGCAGGGCCGCCGCGGCCTCCGCAATCAGCTTCACCGACCGAAACCCCACAGGGTTGCCGCAAAACCCGCTGCGCGTCAGGCTGACCACATCGCGCGGGCTCCAGGCCACGCGCCCGCTGGTCTGAACCGCAACGACAGGCCCGGTGGCAGAGGCTTTCTTCTCCGCAACCACCTCAACCGCCCCCCGTTTGAGAAAATCAAAAACCATGCCGCTGCTCTCCCTGCTGATTGACCGCCCCATGAAAATCTCACCAATCCCTTAACGTCGCCCGACCAGAGCGCACGCCCCGCCCGCAACAGCGCTTCATTTTGCCCGTTAAACTCTCCCCGAAGGGCCGCTCTCCTCCGCAACGCGCTCATAATCCACGCACCCCGGGCATCCGCCACTGCGCCGCAGGCTCGATCATCAGCTCATGCAGCGCCCAGACCAGCGCATCGACGCGGTCCGGCGATCCGCCGCCCTCATAGCCCCGCGCTGTCATCCGGCACATCTGGTCCTCCAGCGCGTCCAGCCCCGCCACATGCCCCACGCGCCCCTGCTCATAAAGCGCCGCCACAGGCTCCGCCCGCGCGACCTTGCCACGGCTGGCATGGACCGATTTGACCGGCACCAATGGGTCGACCTGACGCAAGACCTCCGCCACCATCTGCCCGCCCTGATTGACCTCGGCGACAAGGCGGTCTGCGCCGTACTGCTCCATCGCGCTGATCGCCGCGCGCGCCCACCCCGACGGGGTCGCCCCCTGCACCGTGCAATCGGCCAGCACGACGGCGCGCCAATCCTGCGGCGGGCCTTGGGTCTGGGCACCCACCACCACGATCCCGCATTCATCCGACCCCGCGCCGGCGGTGGTGGCAGGGTCCAACCCCACGACGATCCGGTCCAACAAGGGCACATCCCGCACCCGCCCGGCCTCGATCCGCTCGGATGTCCACAGCGCCCCTTCCGCATCAGCCAGCAACACACCGTCCAGTTCCTGTCGGCCCAACCGCGTCCCGCGATAGCGCGCCCGCACCTCCTCCAGGAAAGAGCCCGCAAGGTTCGCGGCATTCGCCTCTGTCGGGGCATGGGTGGTCACGGTCGACGGCGACGCCAGCAGGTTTTTCAACACGCCGACATTGCGCGGAGTCGTGGTCACACAGACCCGCGGATCCTCCCCCAGCCGCAAGGCGAACTGCAACTGGTCCCACGTCTCTTCGGCCTTCTTCCACTTGGCCAGCTCATCCACCCAGGCCGCGTCAAACTGCGGCCCGCGCAGCCCCTCTGGGTCATGCGCCGTATGCACCGTCGCCACCGCCCCGTTGGGCCAGACCAACCGCTTGCGCGTCGCCTCCCAATCCGGTCGCCGGTCCGCGGGCGAGCACGCCAATATCCCGCTGTCGCCAAAGATCATCACCTCGCGCACCTGCTCGATCGTCTCTCCCACCAGCGCCACACGGCGACAGCGCCCCGCATCCAAGGGCCGCGACCCCTCGACCTGCGCGCGCACCCATTCCGCCCCCGCGCGCGTCTTGCCCGCACCGCGCCCGCCCATGATCACCCAGGACCGCCAGTCGCCGTCGGGGGGCAGCTGATGCGGCATGGCCCAGAACTCGAACAAAAAAGGGAGAGCCAAAAGCTCTCCCTCCTCCAGATCATTCAGGAACCGGGCTTGCACCGCAACATCGGCGGAGCCGATCCAGCTTGCACCCGATGTCAGCCCGCGCCCTTTCCATGTCCAGCGCGTATCCCCCTCGGGCAATGCCCGCTTGTCTGTTTCTGCACTCATTCAGATAGGTCTCCACCTTGACGCAGGTCGCCACCATGCCACTGGCCTTACCCAATGCCTTCGACGCTGCTGTTTCGTTTACTTCCTCCCCGGATCGGGCCTGTTCGCGCAGGCTCTCTATCTCGCGGCGCAAATCGCGGATCGCGACCTGCAACGCCTGAAGCTGCTCTTCGCTGGCAGCAATTTCCTGTTCCGGGGTATTCATCGTCATTTTGCTCTTACCTCTCGTTTTGGACCTCCAACCCGAGCAGACACGAAAAAACGGCCACCGGAACTTAATCCGGGGCCGTTTGCCCATGTCTTCTAGCATGGACGTATTTCTATGTCAGAGCGGACGCAAAGTCAAGGAAAACAAGGTTACCGAAACCTTACAAGCCCTTACGATGGTTAACAAATTCCTAACTTACCCCCGCTCTGACGCTTAGTTTCCGCCCGTCGACGCATTGCCCGCCGCTTCCGCGCCACGCTCCGCCTCGATCTGGCGCCAGCGCGCGACATTGGCGTTATGCTCTTCCAATGTCTCGGCAAAAGCGTGACCGCCGGTGCCATCGGCAACAAAGAAAACATAGTCCTCGCTGGCCGGTTGTGCCGCTGCCATCAGGCTCGCACGTCCGGGGTTTGCAATCGGCGTCGGTGGCAGCGCGTCGATGACGTAGGTGTTGAACGGAGTCTCCTTGCGCAGCTCGCTGCGGCGCAGACCACGCCCCAAGACGCCCTGCCCGTTGGTGATCCCGTAGATCACGGTCGGGTCCGTCTGCAGACGCATGCCTTGGTTCAAACGGTTGACGAAAACGCTCGCCACCTGTTCGCGCTCTTCCGGTACGCCGGTTTCCTTCTCGACGATAGAGGCAAGGATCAACAGTTCCTCAGGCGTCTCGACGGGCAGCCCCGGATCGCGAGCCTCCCAGGCTTCGGCCAGACGCTGTTCTTGTGCCGCGGCCATACGCGTCAGGATTTCGGCACGGTCGTCCCCTTCCGAGACCTCATAGCTGTCGGGGGCCAAAGATCCCTCCGCAGGTACCGCAGCGATCTCGCCAGACAGCAGATCAATGGCTTTCAACGCCTCGGCCACCTGCCAGCTTGTCACGCCCTCTGCCATCGCGATGCGGAACCGCGTGTCGGCCTTCGCCTTGGTCTGGGTATAGACCTCTGGCACCTCATCCTCACCGGGGGTGAATTCGGCACGCTCGACGAAGCGGCTTGTTGCGGGGTCCAGCTCACGCACCTGCGTGCTGATGCGGTTCACACCGATGCGGTAGACAACTTCGGTACCGCAGGTGCTTGCCCCGCCGCGTGTAACCGTGTCCACGATCTCTTTCATCGAGGCTTCGGGCTGGATCAGAAAGCTCCCCGCCTTCAGGTCGCGGGTCTTTTCCTCATACTCCGCCCCAAGACGGAAAATCGCAGCCGAGCTTACGGCCTCTTGCGTAGCAAGATCATCGCCCACGGCACGCATGTTCGACCCGCGCTCCACCTGCAGGCAGATCGCCTGCGACAGCGGACCGGGGGCATCATACTGCCCCCGCCCCCACAGGATAATCCCGCCTAACAAAAACAAGCCTAAAATCAGAAACGTAACAGCGTTAGACGCGATATGACGCCACATTAGGATGCTTTCCCGAAGATCACGCTCGCGTTGGTGCCACCAAAGCCGAAAGAGTTGCTCAGCGCGACATCAATCTTGCGCTCGACCTTCTTGTTCGGGGCCAGATCGATCTTGGTTTCAACCGCAGGATTGTCGAGGTTGATGGTCGGCGGGGCCACCTGATCGCGGATCGCAAGGATAGAGAAGATCGCCTCGATCGCGCCAGCAGCCCCCAACAGGTGACCGGTCGCGGATTTCGTCGACGACATGGTGACCGTCTCAACCGCGTCGCCCAGCATCCGCTCGACCGCGCCCAGTTCGATCACATCAGCCATGGTCGATGTGCCATGCGCGTTGATATAGTCGATGTCTTTTGGCTCCAGCCCGGCACCACGCAGGGCGTTGCGCATGGACCGTTCGGCCCCGTCGCCATCCTCGGCAGGGGCCGTGATGTGATAGGCATCGCCCGACAGACCATAGCCCAGCACCTCGGCATAGATCTTGGCCCCACGGGCCTTGGCGTGTTCGTATTCTTCCAGCACGACAATACCCGCGCCCTCGCCCATGACGAAACCGTCACGATCCGCGTCATAGGGGCGGCTTGCCTTGGTGGGGTCGTCGCCCCGCTTGGTGGACAGCGCTTTACAGGCGTTGAAGCCCGCCATGCCGATCTCGCAAATCGCGGCCTCGGCCCCGCCGGCAATCATCACATCCGCGTCGCCATGCTGGATCAGACGGCTTGCGTCACCAATCGCATGGGCACCGGTGGAACAGGCGGTCACAACCGAATGGTTCGGGCCGCGGAATCCATAGCGAATCGATACCTGACCCGAGATCAGGTTGATCAGCGCGCCGGGCACAAAGAACGGGCTCACGCGGCGCGGGCCTTTCTCGTGCATCATCACGGCCGTGTTCGCGATAGAGTTCAGGCCCCCGATGCCCGACCCGATCAAGACGCCGGTGCGTTCCAGATCTTCGCGGTCCGTGGGCATCCAGCCGGAATCCTCGACCGCTTGCTGTGCTGCGGCCATGCCGAACAGGATAAAGGTATCCACTTTGCGCTGTTCTTTCGGCTCCATATACTTGTCGCCGTTAAAGGTACCATCCGTACCGTCGCCAAGCGGCACTTCGCAGGCGTATTGAGTGACCAGCTTGCTGGGATCGAAGCCCGTGATCTTGCCCGCCCCGGACTGACCATCCAAAATTCTGGACCAGCTGGCCTCCACGCCATCGGCCAACGGAGTTACCAATCCCAAACCTGTCACTACTACTCTGCGCATATCCAAGCCCCTTGGTGTTTCTTTGCGTTGACCGGCTATACCTTGCCGAGACCGTAAATTTCAAGACGCGAAGCGCCCAAGCCACGGTCAGACCGGCGGGCCTTTGCGCGTCATCAGACGTATCTTGTCGCCGTCAAGCTCTATGTCGCGCAGCGCGGTATATCCCAGGGTCTCGGCCAGCCGCAGCGACGATGCATTCGCCACGGCGATCATGCACACCGTGCGCCCCATCACCACGCGGTCGAACCAGTCATGCGCCGCACGCGCGGCTTCCAGCCCCAGCCCCGTGCCCTGCGCTTCAGGGGCCAGCACCCAGCCGGCCTCGGGAAAGGGATCGAAATCGTCGCCAAACCCGCGGGAACCAAAGAAAAACCCGACCTGACCTTCCATCTCGCGGGTGCCGCGCGACTGGATCGCCCATTGACCAAACCCGACAATCTGCCAATGGCCCGCATTGCGCAGAAACGCATCCCAGCTTTCGGCCTTGGGTTTGGGCTTGCCGGTAATATGGGTCACCACGGCGGGCGTCGCCCAGATGTCAGCATAACGGGGGAAGTCTTCGGCCCGCATGGCGCGCAGGGTGAGACGGGCGGTATTGATGGTCGGTACTGATCGCGACATGTGGTGAATTACCTTCACGCTTGAATTTCTGTCACCGGCAGTGTCACGCCGCAGCCCGCGCAAGGCAAGTGACGCGCGGTCCCCCCAAGCAAAAACGGCGCCCTTCCGCTAGGAAGAACGCCGTTCTCTAAATCTCGTGCCGCCGCGACGCCTATGGGGCTGCGGCTGGCGAAAACGTCTTAGGACGCTTCTTTGATGAACTTGACCGCGTCGCCGAAGGTCTGGATGTTCTCGGCTGCGTCATCGGGAATCTCGATGCCGAACTCTTCTTCGAACGCCATAACCAGCTCAACAGTGTCGAGGCTGTCTGCGCCAAGATCGTCGATGAACGATGCGTTCTCAACAACTTTGTCTTCTTCAACACCCAGGTGCTCTACAACGATCTTCTTTACGCGGTCTGCGACGTCGCTCATATTCAGTCCTCATTCATTCGGGCAATCCTGCCCTCTTCTGTTTCCGTCAGAACCTTATGTGGTCCGTATGGATCGTGCCCCGAGGGGCGGCTATGGCCCTTGTTGTCACAAGGTAAGGGGGGCAATCAAGCCTCCCTATGATGGATTCTGCGCCCCATTTAGCACAAGACGCAGATTTGGCAAACGCTTTGCAGCGCAGGGTCACAACATGGCCATGCCGCCGTTCACATGCAAGGTGGTTCCGGTAACATAGGCGGCTTCCGCACTCGCCAGATAAACAACAGCCGACGCGATTTCGGATGCTTCGCCCATACGGCCCGCAGGGATTTGCCCCATGATTCCCGCCTTTTGGTCGTCGGTCAGCTTGTCCGTCATTGCCGTGGTAATGAAACCGGGGGCGACAGCGTTCACGGTGATCCCGCGGCTGGCAACCTCATAGGCAAGCGATTTGGACATGCCCACCATACCGGCCTTGGACGCGGCATAGTTCGCCTGACCGGGGTTACCGGTGGCCCCGACCACGCTCGAGATATTCACGATCCGGCCCCAACGCGCCTTCATCATGCCGCGCATCACGCCTTTGCACAGCTTGAATGTCGCGGTCAGGTTGACGTTCAGGACCGAATTCCATTCATCATCCGACATGCGCATGAACAGGTTGTCGCGGGTGATGCCGGCGTTATTGACCAGAATATCAACCGATCCCATCGCTTCGGCCGCCTGTTTGGGCAGCGCGTCAACGGCGTCCATATCGCTCAGGTTACAGGGCAGCACATGGGCGCGCTCGCCCAGTTCGGCGGCCAGCGCCTCAAGAGGTTCGGTGCGGGTGCCGGACAGGCCCACGGTCGCGCCACGGGCATGCAGGCTGCGCGCGATTTCCGCGCCGATACCACCCGAAGCGCCAGTGACCAGCGCATTTTTTCCAGTAAGATCAAACATATGTAATTCCTTTCGCAGCCTGTCTCAGGCCGTTTTCACGGCAGCGGCATCGGCAGCGGTGCCAATGTTCACGCAGGTGATTTCCTTGTTGATACGGCGGATCATGCCGGACAGCGCCTTGCCCGCGCCGATTTCCCAGACCTCGGTCACGCCCTGCGCGCCCATCCATTCAACCGACGACATCCAGCGCACCTGACCGGTGACCTGCTCGATCAGCAGCTTGCGGATCTGTTCGGGATCGGTGACCGCCTCGGCCACCACATTCGCCACCACGGGCACGGCAGGGGCGTTCATTGTCACATCCGCCAACGCACCGGCCATCTCTTCTGCGGCGGGGGCCATCAGGGCACAGTGGAACGGGGCAGACACAGGCAAAAGCAGCGCGCGCTTGGCGCCAGCCGCTTTCGCCAGATCAATCGCGCGTTCCACGGCCGCCTTGCTGCCCGAAACGACATTCTGCGCCGGATCGTTCTGGTTGGCGACCTGACAGACCTCGCCCTGTGCGGCCTCTGCGGCGACGGCCTCGGCCTGATCAAAGCTCAGCCCCAGAAGGGCGGCCATAGCGCCCTGCCCCACGGGCACAGCCGCCTGCATCGCCCGCCCCCGGATGCGCAGCAACCGCGCCGTATCGGCAAGCGAGAATGTCCCCGCCGCGCATAGTGCCGCATATTCACCCAGCGAATGGCCCGCGACATAGGCCGCCTTATCGACGGTAACGCCTTCGGCCTTCAACGCCGCCATCGCCGCCATTGATGTCGCCATCAAGGCGGGCTGCGCGTTCTGTGTCAGCGTCAGCTCGTCCGCCTCGCCTTCCCAGATCAGCGTCGACAGCTTTTCGCCCAAGGCTTCGTCCACCTCGTCAAACACGGCCTTTGCCGCCGGATAGGCGTCGGCCAGATCGCGGCCCATACCGATGGTTTGCGCGCCTTGGCCCGGATATACGAATGCAATGGTCATAAAGTCCCCCGAATTTGCGTTTCCAGCGCTTTAGCGCGTGGGTGGCCGTCAAACAAGCCTGCACGGCGACTGTGCGCTGATCCGCATTGGTCCCCAAGCCCCGTTGCAGTATGGAGAAACCACCCCATTTCGCGACGGAGCACCCAGATGGCCTTAACCAATACCTCAATCCGCTACGGCGGGGTGACCAAGTTCTTTCACTGGCTCACCGCGCTGCTGATCCTCACCCTGATCGCCCTTGGCCTTTATGCCAGCGATCTGCCCCACGATACGCAAGCGGAGCTGACCCGCAAAGCGTGGCTGTTCTCGCTGCACAAAACACTGGGCGTGACGGTCTTCTTTGTCGCGCTTGCCCGCATCGTCTGGGCCTTTACCCAACCCAAACCGGGGCTGCTGAATGCGGATCACCGTCTTGAAAGCTGGCTGGCGGAAACGGTGCATTGGGTGCTCTATGGGTCGCTGGTGATCGTCCCGCTGGCCGGCTGGATCAACCACGCCGCCGCCTCTGGCTTTGCGCCAATCTGGTGGCCGCTGGGGCAGTCGCTGCCGTTTATCCCCAAGAACACAACTGTAGAGCACGCCTTTGGCGCGCTGCACGTCATCTCGGGAAAACTGCTGATCGGCGCGTTGATCCTGCATATCGCCGGCGCGGTGAAGCACCACGTTGTGGACCGCAATTCGACCCTGCGGCGGATGCTGCCGGGCGAAGCCGTCGTCGGCCCGCTGCCTGCGCAGCACCACACTGCCGCGCCGGTGATCACCGCCACCGTCGTCTGGGTCGCCGCGATTGCGGTTGGGCTGGGGTTGGGCCTTGGCTTGGGCCAACAAAGCGATCAACCCGCCCCGACCGAAACCGCCGCGCTAGAGGACGTCGCCTCTGACTGGCAAGTGCAGGATGGGACCATCGCGCTGGAGGTCACGCAGTTCGGGTCCGTCGTGGCTGGCAGCTTTGCCGATTGGACATCCGCGATCACATTTGACGACACCGTACAATCCGGCAAAGCGGGCGATGTAACGACCACGGTCGCGATCCCGTCGCTGAGCCTCGGGTCGGTGACGGATCAGGCGATGGGGGCCGATTTCTTCAACAGCGAGGCCTTCCCCACCGCGACGTTTCAGGCCGATATCAATGCCACCGCCGACGGCTATGTCGCAGCGGGCAGCCTGACGATCAAAGATCAGACGATGCCGATCGACCTGCCTTTCACCCTGACGTTGGAGGGAGACACTGCCCGGATGACAGGCTCCACCACGCTGGACCGCCGCAACTTCGGCATCGGGGAAACGGTGACGGACGAAAGCACGCTGGGCTTTAGCGTCACGGTGAATATCGACCTCACCGCCACACGCGGGCAGTAATCCCGCCCCCCATAAACGCAAAAACGCCGGGGTCCTGCCCCGGCGTTCTCGTTTCTTAATATACGGTGAAAAGCTTACTCAGCCTTCATCGCTTCGATAGAGATGTTCACTTGCACTTCGTCGCTTACGAAAGGCGCGAACTGACCAAGGTTGAAATCGGTGCGTGTGACCGTGGTCGTCGCGTCGAAACCGGCCCAAGCCTTCTTGGCCATTGGATGCTCGCCCATCTGGTTCAGCTTGGCATCCAGCACTACGGATTTGGTTACGTCGTTCATGGTCAGATCACCGGTGATCAACGCGGTCTTTTCGCCTGTGACCTCGATACCCGTCGATTCAAACGTCACCATGTCGCCGTCTTCAGCGCCAAAGAATTCCTCGGTCATGAAGTGTTCGGTGCGGGGCTGCCAGCCGGTGATCATATCTTTGACCGGGAAAGATACGGAGACAGAGGAGTTCGAGGGCTCTGCCTCGTCCAGCATGATTTCACCGTCAAAACCGCTGAACATCGACGTGGTGGTCGAGAACCCAAGGTGGTTATAGGTGAAAACGATCTGGCTGTGGCTTGCGTCCAGCACATATTTCTCGGCGGCGAAAGCAGAGGTGGCACCCAGTGTCAGGGCGGTGGCAAGAAGGACAGACTTCATGGTCATTGGAATACTCCTGTTGGCGTTTGTCTGCACCATACATGAAGCATTTCAGCGTTTCAGCAACCCAGCAGTGTTCAACAGTTAGTGCGCATTGGCGAACAGTCGCGCGTCAGACATGCGATAAACACGCACATATCGATCAAGCTACGATCAGATCGCCTGACCGGAGTCGCGCAGGCTAAAGGTCAGGTTATCGACCACGCGGCGCTCTGCGATATGGACATCAACGATGAAATTGCCGCGCCCGTCCCAGAAGTGAAAGTTGCGGCCCACACGCTCCACCCGCCCCAGGTCGCCAAAACTGCAGCGTTGCAGCACCCGTTGCGCCCCCACCGTGCGCGGACGCACCAGACGCAGCTCGCGCCGCAGCGTGTCGATCTGGATCTCGGGCAGCGCGGGCTTTTGCCCCGACAGCAAAAGGCTTGCCCCCAACATCACAGACAACGCCGACAGCCCGACCTTGAACAGCATCACATCTGACCCAAAGTTCGACCCCGGCGTCAGCCACAACCCCGACGCCGCCAGTACCAAGGCCGCCCCCAACAACCGCTGGACGCTGCGCACCACCGCCCGAGAGCCATCTACCATCCCGGCCTGTGCCGAAAACTGAAGACTATCCGCCGAGAAATTCGTAACTGCGCCCATTGCTCTGATAAACCTTGCTTAACCGTGTGATCTCCCCTTCAGTTCTCGTATGGGTTCATGACGAAAAAGAGGCGCGACCGTGATCGAAGTGGTACTTTTCAAAGGATCATCCGCCCCAAATCGATAGACGCCCGTGCCATCGCGCCAACGCACCCTTGCCCTGCCTGCAAAACCGTGTATATCGGCCCTTCGTTTTGCATCATCTTTTGAACCGCGCAGACTCTCGTGGTGGGGCCGCAAAACGCAAATGCCCTGCCTATGAAATGCGCCTTGATATAAATAGGAGTGCACATGCCGCTTTATGAGCATGTTATGATTGCGCGTCAGGACTTGTCCAACACGCAAGCAGAAGGCCTTATCGAACATTTTGGCACAGTTTTGGCTGACAACGACGGCAAGCTCGTCGACAGCGAATACTGGGGCGTCAAAACGATGGCCTACAAGATCAACAAAAACCGCAAGGGCCACTATGCCTTCCTGCGTTCGGACGCACCAGCGACCGCCGTACAGGAAATGGAACGCCTGATGCGTTTGCATGATGACGTGATGCGCGTTCTGACCATCAAAGTTGATGAGCACAAAGAGCTGCCATCGGTTCAGATGCAGAAACGTGACGAACGCCCCGAGCGTGGCGAACGCCGCGAACGTCGTTGATCATCAGCTTGCAATAAAGGACATAAACCATGGCCGCTAAACCATTTTTCCGCCGTCGTAAGGTCTGCCCCTTCTCGGGCGACAACGCACCGGCAATCGATTACAAAGACACACGTCTTCTGCAGCGCTACATCTCTGAGCGCGGCAAAATCGTTCCTTCCCGCATCACCGCAGTCTCCGCGAAAAAGCAGCGTGAATTGGCCCGTGCCATCAAACGCGCCCGCTTCCTCGCCCTGCTGCCCTACGCCGTTAAGTAAGGAGAAAGCACATGCAAGTTATCCTTCTGGAACGTGTGGCCAAACTGGGCCAAATGGGCGAAGTCGTGGACGTAAAGCCCGGCTACGCACGCAACTTCCTGCTGCCCCAAGGCAAAGCGCTGTCGGCTTCCAAGGCCAACATCGAAGCCTTTGAAGGTCAGAAAGCCCAGCTTGAGGCACAAAACCTCGAGACCAAAAAAGAAGCCGAAGCACTGTCCGACAAGCTTAACGGTCAGCAGTTCATCGTCATCCGCTCCGCCTCCGATTCGGGTGCGCTTTACGGTTCGGTTACGACCCGTGACGCGGCAGACGTTGCCACAGCCGAAGGCTTTACCATCGACCGCAAACAGGTCGTTCTGGGCAGCCCGATCAAAGACCTGGGCCTGCATGACGTGACCGTCATCCTGCACCCCGAAGTCGAAGCCACCATTCAGCTGAACGTTGCACGTTCCCCTGAAGAGGCCGAGCTTCAGGCCGCAGGCAAGTCGATCCAGGAACTGGCCGCAGAAGAAGAAGCTGCAGCCGAATTCGAAATCTCTGAACTGTTCGACGATATCGGCTCCGCCGCGTCCGACGACGACGATCTGGCAGAAGCTGTCGAGAAAACAGACGAAGACGAAGCGCAAGCCTAAGCCTTCCGATCTGATTCCAAATGAAACGCCGCCGCTGACCTCTCAGCGGCGGCGTTTTTCATTGCGCGATCGGCAATATGCCGCCCTGTGCTAAGCGACCCTCTGCCCATCCGGCGCTGGCCTTGTTGCACGGTGCCCCCGGCGTTGTAAGCATTTGGCTCCCGTCAACGATGCGAGTCACCCGCATGATCGCCCTCACACGTCGTTCCCTTTGCCAGATGTTGCTTTGCACACCTGCCCTCTCTGCCTGCGCCAGTACCGCACCAGAGCCCGCCCCCGCGCCCCGCAAGCTGCCGCTCTATCCCAACGAGACGCCCGAGCTGCGCGGGCTGATCAACAAATGGGCCGACCACTACGAAGTCCCCCGCCCGTTGGTCCACCGTCTTGCCATCCGTGAAAGCACCCACCGTCCAGAGGCCCGCAATGGGCCCTATTTCGGCCTGCTGCAAATCCTGCCCGCCACCGCACGCGGCATGGGGTTTCGCGGCGATGCCGGCGATCTTCTCGATCCTGATGTAAACTTGAAATACGGCGTCAAATACCTGCGCGGCGCTTGGCTGCTGTCTGATGGCGATCACGCCACAGCAATCAAATGGTACGCCCGCGGCTATTACTACGAGGCCAAACGGCGCGGTATGCTGGTTGAAACCGGCCTGCGCAAAGGCTGAGCCCCCTAAGGCGCGCCGCGCTGCCCCATGGGCGCAGGCGTGCCTCTCTCAGATCCAGTCGAGGTTCACCTGTCGCGCAGGGTATTTCGCAGCAAAGGTTTCGCGCAGCGCGCGGAACCTCGGTCTGAGATCCGCGAACTTGCGCTCATGGGTTTCCACCACCAAGCACCTGATCCCCTTAATCAAATCCGCTGCATCCATCGCCTCAAGCAGATCAAGCTCCGCGCCTTCGATGTCCATCTTCACAAAAGCGATCTCGCCGCGTTTATCGATTTCAGCCCTGATGATTTCCAGAAAATTGAGCAATGCGACATCGACATAATTGTCTGCGTCAATCGTACGCCCGCCGTCGACGATTGTGCTTTTGACCGATGCCCCCTTCATATTGTCGTCAAAGTTCGCGGCCCGCATCAGCCGCACAGTGCCCGAGCTGGCCCCAACCGCCGCGTTGACAAGACGCACGTTCGCGCGGTCTTTCACAGCCGTCGTGAGCTGTTCAAACGCGTAGGGATCGGGTTCATAGCTGATCACCTCGGCGCCTGTGTCGGCCAACAAACGGGTCACGACACCCACATTGGCCCCGCAATCCATTGCCAGATCGCCAGGCTTCAGCATCGCCGTTACCCCCTTGAGAAAGCCCATAGCCTCGGCCTGACGCAGGTTCCGCTTCGCACGCCGGCGGGCTTTGCGCTCCTCCTCGGTCAGGGGTGTTTTTGCTCGCGCGGCGCGGCGCGCCCTGTTGCTGGCTTGATCTGACATGTGTCTACCACCCTCCCCTTGACCGGAACTGCCGCATTTTGCTGCACTAAAACGGATAACTCCCCAGCCGTCTAACGAAAAAAGCCGCCCCAATCGGGACGGCTTTGATCTTTGTGATACCGAAAAAGGGGAAGACTTATTCGTCTTCCAGCTCTTCCACGGCTTTCTGCAGGTCTTCTTTCGACACTTCTTTCTCGTTCAATGTCGCCTGCTCAAACACGTGATCAACGACTTTGTCTTCGAACAAAGGAGCGCGCATCTGCTGTTGCATCTGCTGGTTTTGCTGAACGAATTCAAAGAACTGACGTTCCTGACCCGGGTACTGACGTGCCTGGTTCATGATCGCTTGCGTCATTTCCGCGTCGGTGACCTGAACTTCGGCTTTCTGACCCAGCTCGGCCAGCAGCAGGCCAAGACGCACGCGGCGCTCGGCGAGCTTCTTGTGCTCGTCTGTTGTTTCGATTTCCGGGTGGTCATGACCCTGAACGTCAGGGTTGTCTTCGTGCCACAGCTGGTGCGCGATCTGGCCTGCTTCGGCTTCGACCAGCGACGGCGGCAGGTCAAAGCTGACCAGCTTGTCCAGCTCGTCCAGCAGACCGCGTTTCATGACAGCGCGCGACGCACCGGCATATTCCGCTTCCAGACGCTCTGCGATCTGGGATTTCAGCGCAGCCAGATCTTCTGCACCGAATTTCTTGGCCAGCTCGTCGTCCACTTTCGCGGCAACAGGCTTTTTCACTTCTTTAACCTTGCACTCGAACACGGCTTCTTTGCCGGCGAGGTGAGGTGCCTGGTAATCTTCCGGGAAGGAAACCGTTACGTCTTTCTCGTCGCCTGCCACAACACCGACCAGCTGCTCTTCAAAACCGGGGATAAAGGAGTTGGAGCCTAGCACCAGCGGGTAATCTTCCGCCGCGCCGCCTTCAAAGGCTTCGCCGTCTACTTTGCCGAGGAAATCGAATGTGATCTGGTCGCCGTCTTCTGCCTTGGCACCCTCTTCGCGGGCTTCAAAGTCCTGTGCGGTCTCTGCCAGGTTGGCCAGCGCCTCTTCAACGGCGGCGTCATCGGCTTTGACAACCATTTTTTCCAGCGTGATGGACGACAGGTCTACTTCTGGGATCTCGGGCAGTGCTTCGTAGGTCATGGTGACCTCGACGTCGTCGCCTTCTTTCCAGTCTTCATTCGCCATTTTGACGTCGGGCTGCATCGCAGGGCGATCGCCGGACTTTTCAAAATGCTCCTGCATGGCGCCATCAATGCTTTCCTGCATTGCTTCGCCCATAACCTTTTGGCCGAACTGCTTTTTCAGCAGCGCCATTGGGACTTTACCTTTGCGGAAACCCTTCATCTCGACTTCGGGCTGCGCTTCGGCCAGCTTTTCGTTGACCTTGGCCTCCAGCTCAGCTGCTGTCACAGTGATGGCATAGCCGCGTTTCAGACCTTCGTTCAGCGTCTCGTTGACCTGCATGTTTGCTCCATAGGGTAAGGCCGCGCATTGCGGGGCGCGGGCGGAAAAATTTCCGCTCTTCTATTGGGGCCTGCGCTTGGGCGCAAGCGGATTTGGCGGCGGGGTCCCGTGGGACGGGGCGAATTGCCCCCTGCCCCCGCGTACCGATGGCATTAAACGTCTCGCGCGGCGTCCAGTGGGCGCATAATCAGCCCCGAGGCACCGCATCCGGCTCAGGACATGCCAAGCGCTTCTTTATACATCTCAAGCACGGCTTCTTCTTCGGCGATATCATCGGCTTCACGCTTGCGCAGAGCGATTATCTTGCGCAGCACCTTGGTGTCGTAACCGCGGGATTTCGCTTCGGCCATGACCTCTTTTTGCTGTTCGGCGAGGTCTTTCTTCTCGGCATCCAGCCGTTCGATCCGCTCTACGAACTGGCGCAGCTCATTCGCGGTCACGCGATATGTGGCATCACCGATGGCGTCTTGGGATTCGGGATTGGTGGCACTGTCGCTCATCTGGGGCGTCCTATGTCTTGAATGGGTCAGCGCATTGACTACCCGCGTGCCTGCGCTGCCGCAAGCCACTCTTGCCCATTGGGCGGAATTCGGATAGCTCGCGGCCTATGGAAAATGCATCTCTTTCACTCTTTGACGTCTTGATCTGGGCGGGCGCGGCGATCTCCTTTGTAGGGTTGGTCGGGCTTGTCTGGTGTATCCTGCGCGTGGCCCGTGCCAAACGCGCCGCCCTGCCCGAAGAAGAGATGCGGATCGTCCTGCAAAAAGTGCTGCCGATGAACCTTGGCGCATTGCTGCTGTCGGTGATCGGGCTGATGATGGTCGTGGTCGGTATCATCCTCGGCTAAGGCAGGTGACGGCCACTTTCTGCCCCTGTCTCTATAGATAACAAGCGCCCCGAGACCGACACAGCGTCAACCTCGCGCTTGCGGCTTGCCACACATTCAACATTCATTATATGTTTTCCCGACACCCGCCGCTTACGGCGGTACGAAAGGGCTATATAGCATATGATTGAAGCAGATTGGATTTGGGGCCTGATTGGCGGGCTGATGATTGGCGGCGGCGCTGCGGTCTACCTGTTGGGGAACGGCCGCATCATGGGGGCCAGCGGCATTATCGGCGGGCTGGTGGACGGATCGGCGCGCGGCGCTTGGGCCGAACGCGGCAGCTTTCTCGCGGCGCTGATCATCTTCCCTGCGGTGATCGCATTCTTTGCCCCCGTCCCTGCGACCACCAACCTGACAGAGAACCTGTGGCTGGTCGGCGCGGCCGGTCTTCTGGTCGGGCTGGGCACGCGCATCGGCAATGGCTGTACCTCGGGTCACGGGGTCTGCGGCATTTCGCGGCTGAGCCCACGCGGTATCGTTGCGACGCTGGTTTATATCGCGGCAGGCGCGTTGATGGTTGTCGCCCTGCGCGCCCTGGTCGGAGGGGTCTGAGATGCGCAATATGCTTGCCGCCCTCGCCGGGGCCTTGTTTGGCACCGGGCTATATCTGTCGGGCATGACCGACACCCGAAAGGTCCAGGGGTTTCTGGATTTCTTCGGGGATTGGGATCCGACGCTCGCCTTTGTCATGGGCGGGGCCATTTTGCCGATGGCGGTCGCTTGGGCGCTGACCCGTGGGCGGCGGCCCGTGGTGGGCGGTGATTTCCCCGAACGCCCCGACCCGCGGCTGGACCGCAAGCTGATCGTGGGGGCCGTGCTCTTTGGCGCGGGCTGGGGGCTGGTCGGGCTGTGCCCGGGGCCTGCGCTGGCGTCGCTTGGGTTTGGCGGCTTGGGGGGCCTGATTTTTCTGATCACCATGCTGGCGGGTATGATGATCGCCCCCAAAGCGCGGCGGATACTAGACACAACGCGGGCGGCTGGATAAGTCAAACTATGGATATTCGTCAAATCACCCCCCGCTTCTTTGCTGCCCCTCAGATCGACCCCTCCGATATGGAGGCGATCAAAGAGGCTGGCGTTACCTTGATCCTGTGCAACCGTCCCGACGCGGAAGTGCCCCCCAGCCATCAGCATGCCGCCATCCAGGCCGCGGCAGAGGCGGCTGGCTTGCGCTTTGCGGTGCAAGAGCTGACGCACCAAACGATGACCCCAGATGTCATTGCCCGTAACCGCGAGATCGGCGTGGCGCAGGACGAGGTTGTTCTGGCCTATTGCGCCTCGGGCACACGGTCGACCATCGCTTGGGCCTTGGGTCAGGCAGGCGAACAACCGGCAGACGCGCTGATTGAGGCCGCACGGGCCGGTGGCTACGACCTAAGCCACATGCGCGGCGTGCTCAGCGCCCCCTACGCGTAACCGCAACGCGCCACCGGTCAACGCCCCACGGGTCGATCCGCCAAGGATCAGGCCAACCGCGCCGTTGCGGAAGCCATACCAACGGATAGCGCCAAAACGGCGCTGTCCCCCCGCGACTGATGTCACCGGCATCATTTGACGAAACTCACATCCCTTACCCCATCGCACGCCTCCTTCACTGCCATTTCACCCTATGAAATGACGCAGAAAAGTTACGATTCCCTTTAGAGAACCGAAAAAATCGCTAGGCCCCGTACTGCGCCAACGGCAGCTCAACCCGGAAACCGGTGCCCGACACCTCGGTGAGATACGAGATATCCCCCTGTAAACGTTTGATAATCTCGCGGCATATCGCCAAGCCTAGACCGGCCCCCTCGCCGCCCTGCCCGGGCAAACGACTAAACTTTTCGAAAATCAGTTCCTGAGAGGCTGCATCGATCCCCGCGCCATTGTCGATCAGGTCCACAATGATGCGGGGCCCCCGCTGGTGGGCGCGGATCGACAGCTTCGGCTCGTCGGCAACGCAATATTTCTGCGCATTTGTGATAAGGTTGATGAAAACCTGCACCAGCCGGTCCAGATCCGTCTCCAGCATCACCTCCTCGCCCGCCAGATCGCGGTCGATGGTGATCGCGCGGGTATTGGCGGCGCGCGCTGTGGTCACGGCCTGATCCAGCACATCGCGCAGCGACCCGCGCTGACGGTTCAACGACACCTCGCCGTTTTCCAGCACAGACAGGTCCAGCAGATCGTCCAGCAACCGCGTCAGCCGGATGGTTTCGGAGTGGATGATCGAGGCATAGCGCGTCTTTTCTTCGGGCCCGAGCCCTTGGGCGTCGCGCAGAATCTCGGAGAACGACCGGATAGAGGTCATGGGCGTGCGCAGTTCATGGCTGATCTGGCTCAGAAAACTGTCTTTCTGATGCGACAGTTGCGTCAGCTTGTCATTGGCGCGGCGCAGCTTCGCGGCGGTATCGGTCAGCTCGCGCGATTTGATTTCAAGCTGGCTTGAATACTCCAGCATCTGCGCCGATTCGTCCGCCACCGCCAGCAGATCCTGCACCGAGACAGAGGCACCGCCGACCAGCTGCGACACCATCGCATGGGCCGTCGCCGCCCCGACCGAGGCCGCCAATTCACGCTCCAGCGCCTGAACAAAACGCGGCGTTGGCTCTGGCAAACCATCCGATTTTTCCTGCAACTGGGCTTGCGCGCGGAAAAATCCCTGCGCCTCGGCGGGGCCCAAAATCCGCTGCGCCATGATCATCAGATCCTCGCTGGCCGCGACGGACGCGCTCCACCCGCGGGCGGCGGTGGAATGGTCGAAGATATTGACAAATTGCGCGCCTTGCAGCCGCTCGACAGGGGCGGGAAAGCTGAACAGGGACACGGCGACAAAGACCAGCGCATTGAGCGAAAGGCTCCAGATCACTGCGTGAACAGTGGGGTCCAAACCGTTGATTCCAAACAAGGCTTCGGGGCGCATCCAGATCATACCGAACAGCCCGTCCTGAAAGGTCGCAACCGATAGCGCCGCGCCTGCGCCAAAGCTGGGCAAGAGCATCGTATAGACCCAGATCGCGAAGCCCACGCTTAGCCCGCAGACGGCCCCCGTGCGCGTGGCCCCGCGCCAGAAGATACCGCCCAGCAACACCGGCAGGAACTGCGCGACCCCCCCGAAAGAGATCGTCCCGATCGCCGCCAACGCACCGCCGCCGCCCGACAGCCGGTAATAGAAATACCCCAGTGAGATGATCAGCAGGATCGACAGCCGCCGCGACAGGATCACCACATGACGCACATCGCCCGATTGCTGCACCGTGTTCTGCCCGTAGGTCAGCCAGATCGGCATGACGATATGGTTGCTCACCATTGTCGACAGCGCCAGAGTCGCCACGATCACCATCGACGTGGCCGAGGAAAAGCCCCCCAGAAAGGCAAACATCGCAAGGCTGTTCTGCCCTTGGCTGAGCGGCAGGCTCAGCACGAAGAGATCGGGGTTCGACCCTTCGGGCAGCAGGTCCAGCCCGACCACGGCAATCGGCACGACAAACAGGCTCATCAGCATGAGATACAGCGGGAAGGCCCAGCTGGCGGTTTGCAGGTGACGTTCGTCGTCATTCTCCACCACCAGCACCTGAAACATCCGCGGCAGGCAGATGAAGGCGGCTGCGGCCAGCAGCGTCAGCGCGGCCCAACGGCCGCCCTCGACCTGCCATTGACCAAGGGCCGACCGGTCGATCTGCGCCAGCGCCTGATCGACGCCGCCTGCCAGCCCCCAAACCACGAAAACGCCGACGGCCAGTAGGGCCAGCAGCTTGACCACCGCCTCGACAGCGATGGCGATGACCACGCCGTGGTGGCGTTCGTTCACGTTGAGATTGCGGGTGCCGAAGAGCACGGTGAATAGCGCCAGCCCCACCGCGACCCAAAAGGCCGCCTGTGCGGAATTCAGCGGATCGCTGCCCGGTGTCACCCCCGGCTCGGCGCTGGCAAAGATCGACAGGGACAGGGTAACCGATTGAAGTTGCAGCGCGATATAGGGCGTCACCCCGATCACCGCCATGATGGTGACCAAGATCGCCAGCAGGTTCGATTTGCCATAGCGCGAGGAAATCAGATCCGCGACAGAGGTCACCCGATGCGACCGCCCGATGCGCACCAACCGCCGCAGCACCCACCACCAGCCGATCATCACCAGCGACGGGCCAAGGTAGATCGTCACAAACTCCAACCCCGACCGCGCGGCATAGCCAACGGCACCGTAAAAGGTCCAGGCGGTGCAATAGATCGACAGCGACAGCGTATAGACCAGCGGAGAGCGCAACAGCCAGTCGCCCCGCCCCCGTGCCGCCGCACGCTCTGCCGCGAAGGCCACGGCAAAGAGCCCGACCACATAAAGCAGACAGACCGCGACCAACTGGTTCAGCGACACCATCAGTCTTGAGCTTCCTGAGCAATCTGCCGCGCCGTGCGCCGCCAGAGCAGAAAGCACAAGACGATGCCCGCCAGCCAGACGCCAAAGACATAGCGCAGCGCGTGCGACATGGGCACGGCCGCGCCGACGGGGGCATCCTGCACGGGCCAGAGCAGCGGCACCATCCAGAAGGCCAGCACCAGCAAGGGCAGCAGCCGGACGGCATCCATCATGCGGCGAAACCGGTAGCTGCGCCGTTCCAGAAACAGCGGCGAGCCGGGGGGCTTGCTCATGCTTTTGCGGTGCCTGCGGCGGTCAGGTCGCGCACGGCTGCAAGCATATCGGCGTTGGAAAACGGTTTGGTCATAAACCGGCTGACCCCGGCCTCTAGTGCGATTTCGCGGTCGCGGGTCTGACCGCGGGCGGTCAGCATCAGGATCGGCAGATCGGCCAGCGCGGCATCCGCCCGCAGTTCCTTCAGGATTTCGAAACCGCTTTTGCCCGGCAGCATCACATCCAGCATCACCAGATCGGGGCTGGCGTTGCGGATCACCTCCACGGCTGTCGCGCCATTGGCCAGCGTTTCGACGCGCCAGCCCTCACGGCCGAGTAAAAATCGTATCGCCTCGGCGATGTTCGTCTCGTCTTCCACGAGCACCACATGCTTGCCCATTGGCAAAATCCCTCCCTGTGGCCCTGGTCGCTTGTGCCGCGATCTCGGTAGGCCGAGCGGCAAGATGCACGGAAAACCCTGCCCTGTCAAAAGCCTGTTGCCCCGCGCTAGACCCCGTCGTTCAGGATCGACGGTTCGCGCCGCGCCGGACAGGCCGCGCGCGGGCAGACGCGACAGGTGGCCCCCACATCAAGCGCGGGCGCGCTGTCTGGCCCCGCGGGCAGGATCAACATCACCGAATGAAGCAAGGGTACCGCGTTGTAATCGCGCACATTCTGTGTCTCGCAGGTGGCAAAGCAGTCAAAGGCAGAGTGGCCCCGCCCCAGTTGCGCGACCCGTTGTTTCTGTACCATGCCCGGGCTGCCCAGAACGGCGAACAGCGGCCAAAGCGGGCAACAGGCCCCAAAGCGCGGCACGACGAAACCGTCGATGGATTTGCGAAAGATCAACGTGCCCGACCGGTCGCAGATCACCAGCCCTGCCCCCAGTTCCGGCACCGTCGCCATGCGCCGCAAGACGCGGGCCACGGGCTGGCGCAGCTCTGCACCAAGCGCCACGGGGTCGGGTCCAAGCCGGTCAAGCGCCTGTGTCAGCCGTGTGATCGGCAGGGCTTCGGCATCAATGGCGATCTGCTGCAACACATCGCGCGCGATGTGACGCGCGGCCACGCTTTGCAACTCCGGGGCGGTCTGGATCAGCTTGTCGATGGCATCCGCATCCCCTTCGGTGACCTCGAGCGTAGCAAAACGATAGCGATGTGCGGCCAGAAACGCCTCTACCTCCTCTTGCGGTGAATCGGCGGCGGGGGTGATTTCAGGGTCGGCCTCAAGATAGCCCACAAGCGCCTGCGCGCTATCGGCAAGGCGACGGCTGTCCTGATCAATGTTGATGTGAAACCGGTCGCGCCATTCGGGTTCTAGCGTTTTGGTATCGGCCAAAATCGACGCGGTGGACCGGATCGCGGCAGCGGTTGTCAGCAGTTCGTGCATAGAGGCGGCCAGATGCGGGTCATGGGCCAGCCGGTCGGTCAGGGTTTCGACCGTACGCTCCAACGTGGCGATCCGGCGCTGCGCGTTGGCCAGCACATCGGCCCAGCCCGGGAACCGTCCGGCGAATTCATCGGCGCGGGTCGCCTCCGGCCCGCTGAGCCGCGCATCATCCGCCGCCTCGCGCAGGGTGGCGATCAGCGCAGCCTCCGCCCCTTCGGTCAACGCCGTCGGCTCCACCCCAAGGGCGGCGGCGATGTTAAGAAGCAGTTTCCCGCCGATTCTGCGACGGTTGTGTTCGATAAGATTCAGATAGCTGGCCGAGATGCCGATGCGCTTGGCAAGGTCCGCCTGTTTCTGCCCCGCCATCACCCGACGTTCACGGATGCGGCTGCCGGTCAGCGCATCACGGGTCACGCGGCACCCCCGCGCGAATTATATCGCGTTATCAACGGCTTTCTGCGCTGCAATATCATTAAATTTACAACTCCCCCTCAACCTGTGCGAATATATTTACAGAATAGTTGTTTTTATCAAGGGGCTTGTTGATCGGTTTTCAGTTTTCCTCTCATATCATATTTGCACCTCTGTGCATCATGGACCCGGAAAAATAATCGGGCCGTGATTTCAACATTTGGGAGGAAATACATGTCATTTTCTAACTTGACGCGTCGTGGCGTGATCAAAACCGGCGCTGCTGCCGGGGCCGGTCTGGCGCTGCCGACGTATCTAAGCGCGGCCGCGCATTCCGGCTTTACCAACGCGCCAACGGGCGACACGGTGACGCTTGGTTTTAACGTACCCCAATCAGGCCCCTACGCGGACGAAGGCGCAGACGAGCTGCGCGCGTTCGAGCTGGCGGTCGAGCACCTGAACGGTCAGGGCGACGGCGGAATGCTGAACACCTTCAGCTCGAAGGCGCTGGAAGGTAACGGGATCATGGGCAAGAAAGTCCAGTTCGTGACCGGCGACACGCAGACCAAATCGGACGCGGCCCGCGCATCGGCGCAGTCGATGATCCAGAAAGACGGCGCGATCATGATCTCGGGCGGCTCAAGCTCGGGCGTGGCGGTTGCAGTGCAGGGCCTGTGCCAAGAGGCCGGCGTGATCTTTATGTCGGGTCTGACACACTCGAATGACACCACGGGTAAAGACAAGAAAGCCAATGGCTTCCGTCACTTCTTCAACGCCTATATGTCCGCTGCCGCTTTGGCACCGGTGCTGAAAAACCTCTACGGCGATGATCGCAAGGTCTACAGCCTGACAGCCGACTACACATGGGGCTGGACGCAACAGGAATCCATTCAGGCCGCGACCGAAGCCATGGGTTGGGAAACCATCAACGACGTGCGCACGCCGCTCGCCGCGACCGATTTCTCGTCCTATATCGCGCCTGTCCTGAACTCCGGTGCGGATGTTCTGGTGCTCAACCACTACGGCGGAAACATGGTCAACTCGCTGACCAACGCCGTGCAGTTCGGCCTGCGCGAAAAGCAGGTGAACGGCAAGAACTTCGAGATCGTCGTGCCGCTCTATTCAGAGCTGATGGCCCGTGGTGCGGGTGAGAATATCACCGGTATCGTCGGTTCGCAGAACTGGGACTGGAAGCTCGAGAACCAGATGGGCGACCGCTACAAAGGGACCAACGCTTTCGTTCAGTCCTTCGGCGAAAAATACGGCTTCCCCCCCAGCCAGGCGGCTCAGACCTGCTATGCGCAGACGCTGCTGTATGCGGATGCGGTGGCCCGTGCCGGATCGTTCAACCCCTGCGCCGTCGGCGAAGCCCTTGCCGGGTTCGAATTCGACGGTCTGGGCAACGGCCCGACGCTGTACCGTGCCGATGACCACCAGTGCTTCAAGGACGTTGTGGTCGTGCGCGGCAAAGAGAACCCCGAGAATGAATTCGATCTCGTGGAAATCGTCGAAGTCACCCCAGCCGATCAGGTCACCTATGCACCTGACCACCCGATGTTTGCGGGCGGCGAGTTGGGCGACTGCAACCCCGGCGCGTAAATCAAGTCTAAGGCAGGGGGCGACCCCTGCCTTACCTTGCCGGCGGGCTTTTCCGCCTTTCACTTCTTAAAAATTCGAGGGCACCGCGATGGACGCCATTCTTTTGCAACTTCTTAACGGGTTGGACAAAGGTTCAGCCTATGCGCTCATCGCGCTTGGTCTGACGTTGATTTTCGGCACGCTGGGTGTCGTGAACTTTGCCCATGGGGCGCTGTTCATGATCGGTGCCTTCTGCGCCGTCACGCTAAGCAAGATTTTCACGCTCAGCCATAAGGCATCGGAACCCTCCGGCGTCGATTTTCTGGGCAAGCCGAAATACGAGGACATTCTCTATATCAAGGACTGGTTCGGAGAGACCGCCGGTGCCTGGATGCTGGATTGGTCCGTTCCCCTGTCGATCCTCTTTGCCGTGCCGATCATGCTGGCCATCGGCTTTGTCATGGAGCGCGGGTTGATCAAACATTTCTACAAGCGCCCCCATGCCGACCAGATTCTGGTGACCTTCGGTCTGGCGATCGTGCTGCAAGAGGTGATCAAGTATTTCTACGGCGCGAACCCGATCCCTACCTCCGCCCCGGAGGCGTTTCGCGGGTCGTTCGACTTTGGCGTGATGCTGGGCTTTGATCCCAATGCGATCATCTACCCCTACTGGCGCCTGATCTATTTCGCTTTCTCGGCCGTGATCATCGGCGGCGTTTTTGCCTTCTTGCAGTTCACCACCTTTGGGATGGTTGTGCGCGCCGGTATGGCCGACCGCGAGACCGTCGGTCTGCTGGGCATCAACATCGACAAACGTTTCACCATCATGTTCGGCATCGCCGCCGCGGTCGCCGGTCTGGCCGGTGTCATGTACGCGCCGATCAATTCGCCCAACTACCACATGGGTATGGATTTTCTGGTGCTGAGCTTTGTGGTCGTCGTGGTCGGCGGCATGGGGTCGCTGCCCGGTGCCGTGCTGGCGGGGTTCTTGCTGGGCATTCTGGAAAGCTTTGCCTCTATGAACGAGGTCAAGAACATCCTGCCCGGTATTGACCAGATCATCATTTACGTTGTCGCGATACTCATCTTGCTGACACGCCCCCGTGGCCTGATGGGCCGCAAAGGCGTGATGGAGGAATAACCCATGCACTCACTCACGAAAAAAGACTTTCTCCTGCTGTTGGTGGTGGCATTCCTGACCATGGCAGCCCCTATCATCCTCAACCCCTTCCCCGCCGGATCAGGGCTGGCGCAGTTCAACGCGGGCTACCCCGACCTGATGCAACGCTTTGTGATCTTTGGCATCTTTGCCATCGGGTTCAACATTCTGTTCGGACTGACCGGATATCTCTCTTTTGGTCACGCGGCCTTTCTGGGGGTCGGTTCCTACTCTGCCGTGTGGATGATGAAGCTCTTGTCGATGAACGTGATCCCCGCGATCCTTTTGTCGGTGATCGTGGCGGGGCTCTTCTCTGTCGTGATCGGCTTTGTCTCGCTACGCCGATCGGGGATCTACTTTTCGATCCTGACGCTCGCCTTTGCGCAGATGTCGTTCAACCTTGCCTATTCGGTGCTGACGCCGATCACCAATGGCGAAACCGGCCTGCAAATCGCGCTGAGCGATCCGCGTATCCTTGATGGGGCGAATGCACCCAGCTACCCCAATCTGTTCGGGGCGCAAATGAATGCGGCGACGACGCTGGATTTCGGGGCCTGGTCCTTCACCTTCTCGGTCGGGTATTACCTTTGTGCCGTGATCATGCTGCTGGCGTTCTATATCTCGATCCGCGTCTTCCGGTCGCCTTTCGGCATGATGCTGCGGGCGGTGAAATCGAACCAGCAACGGATGAACTACACCGGCCTGAACACCAAACCCTACACGCTGGCGGCCTTTGTCATCTCTGGCATGTATGCCGGTCTGGCCGGTGGCCTGCTGGCCGCGATGGACCCGCTTGCCGGTGCTGAACGGATGCAGTGGACGGCCTCGGGCGAGGTGGTTCTGATGACCATCCTTGGTGGTGCGGGCACCCTTCTGGGGCCGGTTCTGGGCGCGGGCTTTATCAAGTACTTCGAAAACATCTTTTCCAAGATTAACGATAACGTCCTGCACGGTTGGTTCGCCTTTATGCCCGACGGGCTGGAAGACACGCTGATCACGCTGATCCACCCCTTTGTGGGCAAGGGCTGGCACCTGACGCTGGGCCTGCTGTTCATGCTGGTCGTGATCTTCCTGCCCGGTGGTCTGGTCGAAGGCGGTCAACGTATCGGTCGCGTGTTCCGCCGCAAGGACCGGAACGCCGGATCGGTCGAGGCAGACGCCGCCGCACAACGCAACACACCCCCAGCCGAATAAGAAGGAGCTGAACAGATGGCCATTCTCGAAGTCAAAAATGTCGGCAAACGTTTCGGCGGGTTGCAAGCGCTGAGCGACGTGAACCTCAGCGTCGCGGAAAACTCGGTCCATGCGATCATCGGGCCGAACGGGGCGGGCAAATCCACGCTGCTGAACTGTCTGGTGGGCAAGCTGATCCCCGATACCGGATCGGTCATGTTCGACGGGCAGTCGGTGCTGGGGCGCAAACCCTACGAGATCAACCAGATGGGGATTTCCCGCGTATTCCAGACGCCCGAGATCTTTGGTGATCTCAGCGTGCAGGAGAACATGATGATCCCCTGCTTTGCCAAACGTGACGGGGCGTTCCAGATGAACGCGCTCACCGCCATGTCGAGCCAACGTGACGTGATCGAAAAAGCCGAGGAGATGCTGGTCGAGATGAAGCTCGCCGACAAACGCCACATGCACGCGGCCTCTATGTCGCGCGGCGACAAACGTCGGTTGGAAATCGCGATGTGCCTGTCGCAAGATCCGCGCCTGCTGCTGCTGGATGAACCCACAGCGGGCATGGCGCGGGCCGATACCAACAATACCATCGACCTGCTGAAACAGATCAAGGACGAACGCGACATTACTATCGCCATCATCGAACACGACATGCATGTGGTGTTCTCGCTGGCGGAACGGATCACCGTGTTGGCCCAAGGCACCCCGCTGGTCGAAGACACCCCCGACAACATCAAAGGCCACCCCAAGGTGCGCGAGGCGTATTTGGGCGAATCCCAGGACGCCGCCTGACGCGTGGGGGCTCCCCCTCCCGCGTCGCCCCGCACCAGAGGCTTTGCAAGGACAAGACTATGAACACGAAACCCGATTTCTCGAACAGCGCCAACCACGCCGCTACCGCCCCCGCCTATCTTTCGGTCTGGGACATCCACGCCTATTACGGCGAAAGCTACATCGTGCAGGGCGTCAGCTTTAACGTGCACGAAGGTGAGATCCTGGCGCTTCTGGGCCGCAACGGGGCGGGGAAAACCTCGACCCTGCGGGCCATCGCGCAGATCGGCGACCCCGAGTTGCGCAAAGGCGAGGTCTGGCTCGACCACCAGCCGCTGCACAAGATGGCCAGCCACGAGGCCGCCGCCAACGGTCTGGCGCTGGTCCCCGAAGACCGCCGCATCATCGCGGGTCTCACGGTCGAGGAAAACCTGCAACTGGCGCAGATCGCCCCGCCCATCGGCTGGTCGCTTGACCGCATCTACGAATTGTTTCCCCGCCTCAAGGAACGCCGCAAGCAAGAGGGCGTGACCCTGTCGGGCGGCGAACAACAGATGCTGGCGATTGCCCGTGCGCTGGCCCGTGACATCAAGGTGCTGCTGCTGGATGAACCCTATGAAGGGCTTGCCCCCGTCATTGTGGACGAGATCGAAAAGACCCTGTCGCTGATCAAATCCCAAGGCATCACCACCATTCTGGTCGAACAAAACGCGGTGCGTGCGCTTAAACTCGCGGATCGTGCGGTGATCCTTGATACCGGTGGCGTGGTGTTTGACGGCACCGCCGAAGAGGTGCTGAACAACGCCGAACTGCGTGCCGAATATCTGGCAATCTGACGGCCAAGCCTCGACGCGCGCGGGAAAACTAGACGAAACATATGTTTCACACCGGCATTTTCCCGCGCCCGCGTCCCCCTGTCACATCCCCCATATCCCTCGCCCCGATCCGCTGCCCGATCCCGCGCTTTGCGCGGCCAAGCTTACGTTAGGCAACTGCTTGCTTTTCATGGCTGCGCCCATGCCCTATAAGGCAGCAATTCAAGGGCACAGGCAGCGCCCGATCGACTTAGACTGGCTGAGGAAAATATGACAAAAAACACCCATGACGCCGATGTGGCTTTTATCCAGGCGCTCGCCGAGTTGCTGAATGAAAACGATCTGACCGAATTGCAGGTCAAGCGGGATTACGCCGAGGATGACAGCCTGAATGTGCGCGTTAGCCGTAAACCCCCACAACAAATCGTCGCGCCGCAACAGGCGCAGTCGGCCCCTGCACACTATGCAGCGCCTGCCCCCGCGGCCTCCGCCCCAGCAGCGGCAGCAGCCCCTGCCGCAGACAACAGCGACCCGGCGGATCACCCCGGCGCAGTCGTCTCTCCGATGGTGGGCACCGTCTATATGCAAGCCGAACCCGGCGCGCCCGCCTTTATCTCTGGCGGGACAAGCGTTTCCGAAGGCGACACGCTGTTGATCGTCGAAGCAATGAAAACCATGAACCACATTCCTGCGCCACGCTCCGGCACGGTCAAGCGGATCTTGGTAGAAGACGGCGCCGCCGTTGAATTCGGCGCGCCTTTGGTGATCCTGGAATAAGGCGAAACCCATGTTCAAAAAAATCCTAGTCGCAAACCGCGGCGAGATCGCGTTGCGCGTGATCCGTGCGGCCCGCGAGATGGGCATCGGGTCTGTCGCCGTCCATTCGACGGCTGACAGCGATGCGATGCATGTACGCATGGCAGACGAATCTGTCTGCATCGGCCCGCCCTCTTCGCAGCAATCCTATCTGTCGATCCCGTCGATCATCGCCGCCTGCGAGATCACCGGTGCCGAAGCGATCCACCCCGGATACGGTTTCTTGTCGGAGAACGCGGGCTTTGTGCAGATCGTCGAAGACCACGACCTGACCTTCATCGGCCCCACAGCGGAACACATCCGCATCATGGGCGACAAGATCACCGCCAAAGACACCATGAAAGAGCTTGGCGTGCCCTGCGTTCCCGGTTCTGACGGCGGCGTGCCCACATTGGCCGACGCCAAGCGTATCGGCGAGGAAATCGGCTATCCGGTGATCATCAAGGCGACCGCCGGTGGGGGTGGCAAGGGCATGAAAGTGGCGCAATCCGCCGCTGAAATGGAACGTGCCTTCATGACCGCCCGCGCCGAGGGTAAATCGAACTTCGGCAATGACGAAGTCTATATCGAGAAATACCTGACCACACCGCGCCACATCGAGATTCAGGTCTTTGGCGACGGCAAGGGCCGTGCTGTCCACCTGGGCGAGCGTGACTGTTCGCTGCAACGCCGTCACCAGAAGGTTTTCGAAGAGGCCCCCGGCCCGTCGATCACCGCCGAAGAACGCGCGCGGATCGGTAAAGTCTGTGCCGATGCGATGGCCAACATCAACTACATCGGTGCCGGCACGATCGAATTCCTCTATGAAAACGGCGAATTCTACTTCATCGAGATGAACACACGTTTGCAGGTGGAACACCCTGTGACCGAAGGCATCTTCGGGGTCGATCTGGTGCGTGAACAGATCCGCGTTGCTGCCGGTTTGGAAATGTCCTTTACGCAAGGAGACCTGCAGATCAACGGCCACGCGATCGAGGTCCGGATCAACGCCGAGAAACTGCCGAACTTCTCGCCCTGCCCGGGCAAGATCACGCAGTATCACGCCCCAGGTGGGCTTGGTGTGCGGATGGATAGCGCGCTGTATGACGGCTATAAAATTCCGCCCTATTACGACAGCCTGATCGGCAAGCTCATCGTCCACGGGCGCGACCGCCCCGAAGCGCTGGCGCGTCTGCGTCGCGCCTTGGGCGAGCTGATCGTGGATGGGGTCGATACCACGGTGCCGCTGTTCCACGCGCTGCTGGACGAACAGGACGTGCTGACAGGGGATTACAACATCCACTGGCTAGAGCATTGGCTTGAAACCAACCTGGGCAATGCCTGACCTCACGCCCGAGCTGTTATTACACGGCTATTCCATCGGGATTTTCCCCATGGCCGAACACCGCGACGACCCAGAGATTTTCTGGGTCGATCCGCGGCGTCGGGGCGTCTTTCCCCTCGACGGGTTCCATATCTCGCGGTCCCTGTCGCGCGCGATGCGGCGCACGCGCTTTACCATCACCACCAACACCGCGTTCAACGACGTTGTCACCGGCTGCGCTGACCGCGCCGACACTTGGATCAACGCCGAGATTTTTAGCCTTTATGCCCAGCTACACGCGCTTGGTCATGCCCACGCCCTTGAGGTCTGGGAGGATGACATGCTGGTGGGCGGGGTCTATGGCGTCACGCTGGGGGGTGCGTTCTTTGGCGAAAGCATGTTTTCAAGGCGCGACAACGCGTCCAAGATCGCGCTGGCCTGTCTGGTAGACCGGCTGAACCGCGGCGGGTTTACCCTGTTTGACACACAGTTCCTGACCCCGCATCTGGCGTCCCTTGGCGCGCAAGAGATCACCCGCGCGGCCTATCACGCACGGCTAGAGATGGCGTTGATGAAAACGGCAGATTTCACAGCGCCCGCTGCGGCCAGCCCTCAGGACGTAGTGCAGCGGATGACCCAGATGTCATAGCGCGGATGCTCCAGCGCCGACAACGCGGGGGCAGAGGCGATCATCCAGCCTGCGAAAAGCCGGTTCTCGTCGCCCGTCTCGACGATCTCGAGCTCGGCATAGGCGTCGCCCGCAGGGTTGCCCGACGGATAGCGACATTCGTTCATCGTCACATTCAGATTGCCCACGCGCGCCGTTTCGCCACGGCGCATTTCAACGTCACGCGACACACCCGATACCTTGTCGAGCGCCCGCAAAACTCCGCCTTCAGCGCTGGCCACCTGCTGTGCCTGCACCGGTGCGGCCAATATGGCGAGCATCATCAATATCTTGCGCATCACATGGGTTCCTTGAACGTCAAAGGGCGTTGCCAGCACAGCCGGGCTGCCGCAGTAGCGCGCGCCCGATCACGGGGCGCGTGCGTGGCGTTTATTCGGGCTGCCACGCCTCGTAGTCACCGCGGTCCGCAGGCTTTTCGCGGCGGATCGATCCTGCGGGCGCATAGGCCAGGGCGGTGCCGGTCAGGTTCTCTTGGTGGGGCTTTTCCCAGGTCTTATGCGCCAGCGGACGCGCCTCGGGGGTTTCATCCCACGAATGGTGCAGCCAGCCGTGCCAATCCGCGTTGACGCGCGTCGCCTCGATCTCGCCGTTGAAGATCACCCAACGTTTGCTGCTGTCCGCGTTGCGGTAGTACACATTGCCTTCGGCGTCTTCGCCGACCTTGATGCCCTTGCGCCACGTGAACAGTTGCGTGTTCAGCGTCTGGCCGTTCCACCACGTCACGCCGCGCAAAAGAGAGTTGAGAATGCCCATAGAGGTCTCCTGAAGCTTTGATGGATATATGCACCAAGGCCGCGCAAAGGTCTAGCGGGCTTCGGGGCACATAGCCGCGGTTTTCAGCCGGGTAGGCAGGCGGTGACTTCGATTTCGATGCGGTATTTGTCGTCGATCAGCCCGCATTCGATCATTGTCGCGGCGGGCGGCGCGTCGCCAAAGACCTCGGACAGGATCGGCCAGCAGGGTTCGAACTCTGCGCGGTCGGGCAGATAATAATTCACGCGCACCACATCCGCCATGGTGCAGCCTGCCTCGCGCAGGGCCCCTTCGATGGTCGCAAGGGCGGCGCGGCACTGGTCGGTCACGGTGTCGCCTTGCCCCACGGTGCCCGCCACATGGACAAAGCCCCCCGCCACAACGGCGCGGCAGTAGCCGATCTTGGCTTCGAATTCACCGCCGGAAAAAATACGTCTTGTCATGATGCGCCTCTTGTCTGTCATGCCTGACCCTGTCAAAGCGCCTGCCCTTGCTAAGGTCAAGCGACAAAGCGGCGGCCCCCTGCCAGATACGAAAAAGGCGCACCATCGCTGGCGCGCCTTGATCAGATAACATGCATGCGATGCCTAGCCGGCGGTTGCAGGCTCTTTCTCGGCGTCGGCGTGGATCATCAGCGGTGCCGCGTCAGAGGTCACCGCCTCTTCGTTCACGACCACCTCGGTGACGCTGTCCATGCCGGGCAGATCGAACATCGTGTTCAGCAAGATGTCTTCGAGGATAGAGCGCAGACCACGGGCACCGGTTTTGCGTTCGATGGCGCGTTTCGCGATCGCCAACAGCGCGTCATCGGTAAAGGTCAGCTGCGTATCCTCGATCTCGAACAAGCGCTGATACTGTTTGACCAACGCGTTTTTCGGTTCGGTCAGGATGGTGACCAGCGCGTCCTCGTCCAGATCCTCAAGCGTCGCCAGAACCGGCAGACGGCCTACGAATTCAGGGATGAGGCCGAACTTCAGCAGATCTTCCGGTTCGAGGTCGGTGAAAATCTCGCCAATGCCGCGGGCATCCTGATCGCGCACATCGGCACCAAAGCCCATAGCGGACCCTTTACCGCGCGCGGCAATGATCCGGTCCAGACCGGCGAAAGCACCGCCGCAGATGAACAGGATGTTCGTGGTATCCACCTGCAGGAATTCCTGCTGCGGATGCTTGCGCCCGCCCTGCGGCGGGACAGAGGCCACGGTGCCTTCCATCAGTTTCAGCAAGGCTTGCTGCACGCCTTCGCCGCTCACATCACGGGTGATGCTGGGGTTTTCGGATTTGCGCGTGATTTTATCAACTTCGTCGATATAGACGATGCCGCGCTGTGCACGCTCGACATTGTATTCAGACGCCTGCAACAGCTTGAGGATAATGTTTTCAACATCTTCCCCGACATAGCCCGCTTCGGTCAGTGTCGTCGCATCGGCCATGGTAAAGGGCACATCCAGAATACGCGCCAGCGTTTGCGCTAGCAGCGTCTTACCGCAGCCCGTGGGCCCGATCAGCAGGATGTTGGATTTCGCCAGCTCGATGTCCCCACCCTTCTGGGCGTGGTTGAGACGTTTATAGTGGTTGTGCACGGCAACCGACAGCACCCGTTTGGCCATCGCCTGCCCGATCACGTAATCGTCCAGAACATCACAGATGTCTTTCGGGGTCGGCACACCATCGGTGGCTTTCAGCCCCGAGGCTTTGGTTTCCTCGCGGATGATATCCATGCAAAGTTCGACACATTCGTCACAAATGAAGACAGTCGGACCTGCAATCAGCTTGCGCACCTCATGCTGACTTTTGCCACAAAAGCTGCAATAAAGTGTGTTCTTGCTGTCGCCGCTCGAAGTATTAGCCATTTCAACCCTTTCAGGTCTGTCGTTTGATCGTGTCCGCCATAGGGCAGCCATCTATATATTTTTTTGCTCGGTGCCAGCTTAGGCCAGCGGTGCGTGGTCCACAATCGCAAAATAACGGGCCACGCACGCCTTATTTACTTGCCTTTTTTGTCGCCATCTTTAGGCGCATCAGGATCATCCATCTTGCCGCGGTTCTCGACGATCTCGTCGATCAGGCCCCAGTCTTTGGCTTCTTCGGGCGACATGAAGTTGTCACGCTCAAGCGCTGCTTCGACTTTTTCCAGCGGCTGGCCGGTGTGTTTGACATAGATCTCGTTCAGGCGCGTTTTCAGCTTTTGCGTTTCCTGCGCGTGAATCATGATGTCCGTCGCCTGACCCTGATACCCGCCGGAGGGCTGGTGGACCATAACGCGGCTGTTGGGCAGCGAGAATCGCATGCCTTTTTCGCCCGCTTGCAGCAACAGCGACCCCATGGATGCCGCCTGCCCGATGACCAGCGTGGACACCTTTGGTTTGATGTACTGCATCGTGTCGTAGATCGACAGGCCAGAGGTCACAACGCCGCCGGGGCTGTTGATATACATGGAAATTTCCTTGGAGGGGTTCTCTGCCTCGAGGTGCAGAAGCTGTGCCACGATCAGCGACGACATGCCGTCATGCACAGGCCCGTTGAGGAAAATGATCCGCTCTTTCAGCAGACGCGAGAAGATGTCGTACGCACGTTCGCCCCGGCTGGTTTGTTCAACCACCATAGGGACCAGCGTGTTCATATATGTATCATGTGGATCGTTCATAAAGCCTGCCTGATATTGCCGTTCGCCGGACCATACCCGCGAAACCTTGGCTTAAGATTAATCGCGCCACCTAGGGGGTTCAAGGGGGGCAGGACCGATCATCCCCTTGGCTTTGGATTTGGCCCTGCGCCACCGCCCTGCCCCGCTGATCTGTGCCGCGGATACCGGCAGCCAATTTTCGCCCACATCCCGCCCGTTCCTGCGCTAGGGTGGCGCGCAGTACGGCCCACCGCCGCGCGCCCTGTCACAGAACTGTCATGAAAGCGGAACACATTTGTAGCACATCGCGACGACATAAGGCGCAACCGCGAGTCACCTCGCCAGACGCACTGCCCGACACAATAAAGGAATAGCCATGACACGTCGCCAAATCCTCGATGATCCCGAAATCGGCAACAAGGCCGAAGCCTTTGAAGCCTTCGACGACATCCCCACCAACCCCAATCTGCAGCGCACCATCGGCGATGTGATCAACGCGCGCTACGGACGCCGCGACATCTTGCGCGGCATGCTGGGGGTCACGGCGACAACCGCATTGTTCGGGACCTCGGCAATGGTCGCGCCGCGTCAGGCAAGTGCCGCCACCGCCGACAGCCGCTATGTCTTTGACGAACTGGCATGGGGCAATGACGAAACCCATCATGTGGCCGACGGCTATGACGCCAATGTGCTGCTGCGGTGGGGCGATCCGATCACCGCCGACGCGCCCGAATTCGACGTGATGAACCAGACCGCGGCGGCGCAGCTCAAGCAGTTCGGCTATAACAACGACTACGTGGGCTTTGTCCCGCTGAATGACGATGGCAGCCGCGGGTTGCTTTGTGTGAACCACGAATACACCAACGAAGAGGTGATGTTCCCCGGTCTTGGCCGTCAGGACCGCGCGCAGTTTTCCGGCATGACGCCCGCGCTGATCGACATTGAAATGGCCGCCCACGGTGGTTCGGTGGTCGAGATCGCCAAGGACGACGCCGGGGTCTGGCAGGTGGTGCGCGACGGCAAGATGAACCGCCGCATCACCCCGCTGGACACCGCGATGACCATCGACGGCCCCGCCGCGGGCCATGCGCGGATGAAGACCAACGACGACCCCGACGGGGTGAATGTGATCGGCACGCTGAACAACTGCGCCGGCGGGCTGACCCCTTGGGGGACGTGGCTCATGGCCGAAGAGAACTTCCACGGCTATTTCTGGAGCGACCAGCTGGACGCCGAAGGCAAACCAGTGATCGCCGATGACCATCCCGAAGCCGCGTCCTACAAACGCTATGGCGTGCCGGGCATGTGGTACGCCTGGGGCGCGCAATACGACCGTTTCAACATCGATAAAGAGCCTCTCGCCCCCAATAAATTCGGCTGGGTGGTCGAGGTGGACCCGATGGACCCGACCTCTACCCCCGTCAAACACACCGCTTTGGGCCGCTTCCGCCACGAAGGTGCGGAAACCACGGTCAGCAGTGACGGGCGTCTGGTGATCTATATGGGCGACGACAACCGCTTTGATTACCAGTATAAATACGTCTCGGGGGGCAAGGTCTCGGACGACCGGGCGGCCAACGCCAAACTGCTGAGCGATGGCACGCTTTATGTCGCGCGCTTTGACGAAGATGGCACGGTGACCTGGCTGCCCCTGACCCACGGCACCGGTCCGCTGACGGCTGAAAACGGTTTCAATGACCAAGGCGACGTGATGATCGACACGCGGATCGCCGCCGATCTGCTGGGCGCGACCCCGATGGACCGCCCCGAAGACGCGCAGCCCCGTGGTGACGGCACGGCCTATATCATGCTGACAAACAACACAAAACGCAAAGAGGATGAGGTGAACGCCGCCAACCCGCGTGCCGACAGCAGCTTTGGCCACATCATCGAGATCAAGGAAGACGGCGGCAACCACGCGGCGACGAAAGGACGCTGGTCGATCCTTGTGAAATGCGGTGATCCGTCGGTGTCGGACGTGGGCGCACAATGGAACCCTGAAACCTCCGACAACGGGTGGTTCGGCAGCCCCGACAACTGCGCCATCGACGCAGATGGCCGCCTGTGGGTCAGCACGGATCAGGGCAGCAACTGGGCCAAGACGGGCAAGTCGGACGGGCTTTATGCGGTCGAAACCGAAGGCGAGGCGCGCGGCACGTCCAAGCTGTTCTTCCGCTGCCCCGTCGGCGGAGAGATGTGCGGCCCCTACTTTACCGACGACGGCGAGACGCTGTTTGTCGCCGTGCAGCACCCCGGCACGGACGGGACCAAGAACATCCCCGGGTTCGAGCGTGAAAGCACCTTTGAAGATCCCGCCACCCGCTGGCCCGATTTTGATCCCAAGATGCCCCCGCGCCCTGCGGTGGTTGTGGTCACCAAACAGGGCGGCGGCAAGATCGCCGTCTGACGCCCCGACCCTATTCCAACCAAATTCATTTCAAAATCTCTGCGCCCAAGGGTTCCCCCCCTTGGGCGCAATTTCTTTGTCGCTCCGGTAAATGCGAATCATCTTTACAAAACTAGTTTTATAGTTTTGTTTGATGCTATGACAGAACATCAAACAACTGCCCGCGCCCTCGCCGCCCTTGGCCATGATACCCGCCTCGCGATCTTTCGCCTGCTTGTCCGCGCCGGTGAAGACGCGCTGACCGTGGGGGAGATCGGTGCCCATCTGAACGCGGCCCCCTCCACCCTTGCCCATCACCTTGGGGCGTTGGTCGATGCGGGGTTGATCATCCAGCGCCGTGACGGGCGCAACATCGTCAACCGCGTCGATTTCGACGTGATGCGGGCGACGCTTTCATTTCTCACCTCCGAATGCTGCACCGGCGTTTCGCTCAAGAAGGAGTCCGCCGCATGACCGACCTGCCCCACCCCGCGCGCAGCCCGCTCAGGTCGCTGGCCCATCACATCTGGACGCAAGAACGCGTGTGGCTGGTCTGTATCGCGGTGCTGGCCGCTGTCGCAGCCCTTGATGCGCCGCTTGCCGTGACCAGCGCGCAATTTACCGCGACCAACCTGCTGGATGTCGCGCCGTTTCTGATCCTGTCCATCGCGGTTGCCGCCTACGCGGGAGCCACGGGAGCCGACGGGCTGATCGCGCGGGCCTTTACCGGATCACCCGCCGTGATGATCGCCATTGCAGCACTGGCCGGTGGCGTCTCGCCCTTCTGTTCATGCGGGGTGATCCCCTTGATCGCGGCGCTGCTGGCGATGGGGGTGCCCCTGTCCGCCGTCATGGCCTTCTGGCTGGCGTCGCCCGTCATGGACCCATCGATGTTCGTGCTGACCACCGGCGTTCTTGGGGTGGAGTTCGCGGTGGCCAAGACCATCGCGGCCGTCGGGCTCGGGGTGTTTGGCGGGATCATTGTACATCTGCTGTCCCGCGCGGGTGCGCTGGCCGACCCGCTGCGCGACGGCGTGGGCAATGGCGGCTGTGGCGCGTCGAAGGTCCGCACATCGCACCCCGTGGTTTGGGCCTTCTGGCACGACAAGACGCGATCCGCCAAATTTCTGCGCGAGGCCGCCAAGACCACGATCTTCCTGACCAAATGGCTGACGCTGGCGTTCCTGCTGGAAAGCCTCATGCTGGCATGGATTCCCGCAGAGCTGGTGACCCGCGCCCTTGGCGGCAGCGGGCTGGCCCCGATCGGGATCGCGACCTTGGTGGGGGTGCCGGCCTATCTGAACGGCTATGCCGCGCTGCCGCTGGTGGGCGGGCTGATCGGACAGGGCATGGCCCCCGGTGCAGGTTTGTCGTTTCTGGTCGCGGGCGGGGTGACCTCCCTGCCCGCGGCCATCGCCGTCTGGGCCTTGGTCAAACGCCCTGTCTTCGCGCTGTATATCGGGATCGCACTGACAGGGTCATTTGCCTCGGGGCTGCTGTTTCAACTTTGGGCGTCGCTGTGACGCCCGAAGCGGGGCTTATTCTGCCAGACAGCTGGTAAAAGCTGCTGCCAGATCGCGCAGCAAAGCGGGGTACATGTCCACCCCCGGCTCAAGCGCGGCGCCAATCGGATCAAGCGAGGCGGATTTCAGCGCCGTGCCGTCTTGCAGCGCCTCGACCAGACCGGCGTTGAACTGGGGCTCCGTAAAGACGCAGGCGGCCTGCGTGTCCTTTACCACATCGCGTACCTCGGCCAGACGCGCGGCACTGGGGGCGGCCCCATCGCTCAGCGAGATCGCAGCACTTGCCTCGACATCAAAGCGGGCTTCGAAATAGTGATAGGCGTCGTGGAAGACGACAAACTTCTGCCCCCGAAGCGGCGTCAGCTCGGCCTGGATACCGGCTTGAAGATCTACCAGCTGCGCTTGGGCCCGCGCAGCGTTATCTGCGTAAAGCTCTGCGTTTTCAGGGTCTTGCGCGGACAATCTTACAGCAATAGCATCCAGCCAGACGATTGCGTTCTGCGGATCTAGCCAGATATGCGGGTCCAGCGCGCCGGGTGCATGATTGTGCCCTTCGTGGGCGTCTGCCTCTTCATGTGCCTCATGGTCGTGGCCATCGTGATCTGCGTGGTCATCGTGACCTTTGTGGTCATCATGGCCTTCGTGATCGGCGTGGTCGTGCCCTTCATGATCCCCGTGATCATCGTGCCCCGCGTGGTCGTCATGACCGTCGTGATCTTTGTGATCCTCGTGGTCGCCATGACCTTCGTGAGCCGAATGGTCGTGCCCTTCGTGATCAACGTGCCCCGCGTGATCATCATGACCGTCGTGATCATCATGACCTTCGTGATCTCCGTGATCATGGGCTTCGAACGCAACGCCGCTGCGGTTGGTCAGCAGGCGGATACCCTCTACGTCTTGCAAGGTCAGACGTTCGGCCCCCTGCGCCAGACTGCTCATCGGCTCTTCAAGCCACGGAGCCAGTGACGGACCGACCCAGACCACCAGATCGGCCTTGGCCACCGCGCGCGCCTCGCTGGGGCGCATGGCATAGCTGTGGGGAGACGCGCCGGGCGGGATGATCAGATCGGGGCTGCCTGCACCCTGCATGACCATAGAAACCAACGAATGTACCGGCGCGATATCGGTGGCGACACGGGGCACCTCTGCATGGGCCAGACCGGCAGAGAAAAGTAGGGTTGTGCAAAGCAGGCGGCGCATTGGCGGGCTCCTATTAATGTTATACTATAACCTTGATAGATCACACGTTATAACATATCAATACCGAACCCTGCTACGGAGGCGAAATATGTCGACCATTGGATTTGAAACGCATGATCACGGGGCCTGCGTCGACGACGCGATGGCCGCCGCAGAGGCGCGTTGCGCGGCCTCGGACCTTCGGCTGACACCGATACGTCGCCGCGTGCTGGAATTGCTGCTGGCCGAACACCGCGCCTTGGGGGCCTATGATATTCTGGGGCATCTCTCTGCCGAAGGGCTCGGGGCGCAGCCGCCCGTCGCCTATCGCGCGCTGGACTTTCTGGTGAAAGCGGGGCTTGCCCATCGGATCGAGGCGTTGAACGCCTATATCGCCTGCAGCCACGTCGGTGCCGATCACACGCCGGCCTTCCTGATCTGCCGCAGTTGCCAATCGGTTGCCGAAAGCGACACGGCGCTGACCCAAGGGCGTTTGGGCGATGCGGCCCGCGCGGCGGGGTTCCAGATTGAACGCACGGTGATCGAGGCGCAGGGCCTCTGCCCCTCCTGTCAGGACGGAGCCACCGCATGAGCCTGATCGCCACCCGGAATCTGACCCTGCGCATTGGCGGGCAAACGGTGCTGCGCGACGTTGATATCGCCGTTGAGCGCGGCGAGATCGTGACCATCGTCGGCCCCAACGGGTCGGGCAAGTCGAGCTTGCTGCGGGCGTTGATCGGCGCGCTGAAACCCGCGTCAGGCACGATCACCCGTGCCGCGGATTTGCGCATCGGCTATGTCCCGCAGAAGCTGCAAATCGACGCGACGCTGCCGCTGACGGTGCATGGCTTTTTGAACCTGCCCCGCCGCCAGCCCCGCGAGACCATCGCGCAGGCGCTGCTACAGGCGGGGGTCACGGATCTGGCGAAAAAGCAGATGACCGACCTGTCGGGCGGCCAGTTCCAGCGCGTGTTGCTGGCGCGGGCCCTGCTGAACAAACCCCATATCCTGATCCTCGACGAGGCGACGCAGGGGCTGGATCAACCCGGCTCTGCCGCGTTTTACCGCCAGATCGAAGAGGTACGCCGCGACATGGGCTGTGCCGTCTTGATGGTCAGCCACGATCTGCATGTGGTGATGGCGGCTTCGGACCGGGTGCTGTGCCTGAACGGTCATGTCTGTTGTGAAGGCACCCCCGAGATCGTCGCCGATGCGCCGGAATACCGCGCGTTGTTCGGCACCGGCACCCAAGGGGCGCTGGCGCTTTACCGGCACGAACATTCGCATTCGCATGATCATGCACATGATCATGGCCACACCCACGACCACGACCATGCGCAGGGCCATACCCATGGTGCCGGCTGCAACCACGCCCATGGGGACCAAGATGCTTGATGACTTTTTGATACGTGCCGGGCTTGCCGGTATCGGTGTGGCCTTTGCAGCCGCGCCTTTGGGCTGTTTCGTCGTCTGGCGGCGCATGGCCTATTTTGGCGATGCAACCTCGCACGCGGCTTTGCTGGGGGTCGCGCTGGCCTTGGCGTTCGAGCTGCCGATTTTCGCGGGGGTGCTGTTGGTGGCCCTGTCGATGGCGCTGATCGTGACGGCCCTGAACGGGCGCAGCCTGGGCACGGATACGCTGCTGGGGGTGCTGGCCCACGGGGCCTTGGCCATCGGTCTTGTGGCGGTGTCGCTGCTGCCGAACCAGCGTGTCGACCTCAGCGCCTATCTGTTCGGAGAGATTCTGGCCGTGACCAAGGCCGACCTTGCGATCATCTGGAGCGGCGCCGTCCTGTCGATCGCGCTGCTGGTCTGGCGCTGGCAGGCATTGCTGTCGTCCACGCTGAACCCCGATCTGGCGACCGCCAGCGGGGTCAATCCGCGCCGTGAACAGCTGATATTGACGCTGGCGCTTGCGGTAACGGTTGCGGTCGCGATCAAGGTGGTCGGCGCGCTGCTGATCGCGGCGATGCTGATCATCCCCGCCGCCGCCGCCCGCCCCTTTGCCCGCACGCCCGAAGTCATGGCCATGGCGGCCTGCATCATCGGGATGATCGCCGCCTTGGGCGGGCTGGCCGCGTCCTTCACGCTCGACACGCCGACGGGGCCCAGCATCGTCAGCGTCGCGGCGGTGCTTTTCATGTTGTCCTCTCGGCGTGGCCCCGTTGCTGAAACGCTAGGCGCTGATCTGCACACACAGCAAGGGCCGCAGCATCACGCTGCGGCCCTTGCTGTTTCGGGGGTGACCCTATTCGATCAAGCGGCTGCCGCGAAAGACTGCGACGGACGCCCGGTGCTCACCAGACTATGCGGGAAGAAGACCGAGAATTTGGTGCCCTTGCCCACCGTGCTGGAGACCGAGATATCGCCCCCATGCGCCAGCGCCAGTTTCTTACAGATCGCCAGCCCGAGCCCTGTACCGCCTTCTGACCGGTTGTCGGCGCTTTCGATCTGCGTGAAGGCCTGAAAGATCGATTCCAGATCTTTCTGCTCCATCCCGACACCATTGTCTTCGACCTCGAAGCGGAAGCCGCCGCCGTCCACTTCGGCCCGCAGGAAGATATCCTTGCCCTTGGAAAACTTGAGCGCATTGCCCACCAGATTGATCAGGATCTGCAAGCAGCGGCCACGGTCAGCGATCACGTCAAGGCTGCCGTCGGGGATATGCAGGGTCACATCCTTGCCCTGCGCCATGCCCTGAAACTGGTCCTCGACCTGCGCCAGCAGCGCACGTGTGGGGAATGTCGTCTTGGCCAGTTTGATGTCGTTCAGCTCGATGCTGGTATAGTCGAGAATATCGTTGATGATCGTCAGCAGGTGGTTGCCCGCGAATTTGACGCGCTGGCCATAAAGCTCTGCCTGATCCCCGATGATATTATAGTGTTTTTCGGTGATCGGCTCACCCGGCGACAGTTTGGCCGTGGTCGTGGTCTTGAGCTTGGTCAAGAAGCCCGCATAGCCGATCACGATGGTCAGCGGCGTGCGCAGTTCGTGGCTGAGAACGCTCATGAATTCGGATTTCGCGCGGCTCGCCCCTTCGGCAGCGTCGCGGGCTTTGCGCAACTCCTCGATGCTTTCCATGCGGGTCCGGTTTTCGATGAAATAGGTGAACAGGCCGCCAAGGGTGATTGTCGTCGCCGTGCCCGCGATCACCAGTGCGAGCAGCTTGTATTCTTCGGGGTTGGTATAGCCGGGTTTCAGCCCGATGCAGTCCACGCTGAACGCGGCCATGCCGGTGAAATGCAGCCCGATGATGGCGAGCGTCAAGACGCCGGTCATTTGCAGCCCGCTCCACCGGGCGCTGCGGCTGCCCAGATACAGCGCGGCAGTCGACAGGACCACCGCCAGAATAACAGACCCGATGAGGTAGCCACGGTCCCAGGTCACCACGCCTTCGACGCGGTAGGCCACCATGCCGGTGTAGTGCATCGCCGATACCGCAACGCCAAAGATCGTGCCGCCGATGATCGTGCTCGCGAGCGACCGGAACATGCCCGCCACCATGATGCCCACGGTCGACCCTGCAATCGCGATCAACAGCGAGACAAAGGTCAGTTGCAAGTTAAACGTTACCGGTGCCGAAGGCTGATACGCGAGGATTGCGATAAAATGCGTACACCAGACCGCAACGCCCGCCGTGATCGCCGTGAGGAAGTACCAGATCAGCGCCTGTCTGCGCGGGCGCCCTAAGGCGTGCTGATACAAACGCGACACCACCCAGCAGCCAAAGGCGCAAAGCAGCCCGGCCAGAAGCACGAGACCAAGGTCGTGATCATGATGGATCGTATGGGCTACTTTGAACATGTCGGCGCACTCTACCTGTTGATTACCGGACAGTTAATCGGCGGAGAAAACGGCAGATTTGAGGCGTGTTTACGTTATACTGGTGGTAACCAAGAAAAATTTTCGGTCTTTTTTATCATGGGAAACAACAGCTTGCAGGGTACCAATCCGGCGGAAATGGCCAGTATTTAAGGGCTGATGCCGCCGCGACGGCTGCACTTCAAGCAAGGCGTAGGGGGCTGAACGCCCCGCCTATTGCCCTTTGATCTTGATGGAATACTGCCGCCGCGCGCCAGCGGGGGGACGCGGGAAAGGGGCGGCCTTGCGGATCACCGATACCGCCGCCCGGTCCAGCGCGGCAGAGCCGGACCCCCGTGCCACGGACACAGAGGCCAACCCGCCATTGCTGGCGATGGCAAAAGCGATCGTCGCGGTGCCCGTGGTGCGAACGCGCGGCTTGCCCGCCCGCGAGATGCGGCGCATGACCTGACCGGGGTAGTTGCTGGCGGCGGCATTGCCTTGCGCCGATGCGGCGGCTTGGCGTTTGCCGGTGTTCGTGGATTTGGCCGATGTGCTTTGACCCGACGAAGACCCCTTGGTCGCATTGCGCTGCGCATTGCCACGTGCGGCGGCTTGCTGCGTTGCTTTCTTCTTGGCGGCTTGCTGCTCTGCCTGACGGCGTTCACGCTCTGCCTGCTCTTGCTTGGCGCGGGCCTCAGCGATCTTGGCAGCGGTTTCAGGGTTCTTGCGCATGGGGCGGCGCGACAGGACGGGGGCGTCGCTGTCGGGGTCTTGCGCCTGCAGGGTTTCAGGCGGCGGCGCGACTTGCGCGCTCTCGGAGGGGGGCACGGCCAGCGGCGCGGGCACCAAGGCGGCGGATGCTGCGGGGGCCGCAGGCGTCACCGCTGCCACATCGGGCGGGGTCACGGGCTGCGCTTGTTCGGGCGGGGTGACCGGCTCGGCCTGCTCGGGCGGGGTTTGTTCTGCTGTAGTGGGGCGCAGGGGTTCTGCGGCGGTGGGCACCTCGGCCACGGGCGTCTCTGCCGGTGCTGCCGGTTCCGGCGTGAGCGTGCCCACGGCCATATCCTCGAAACTGCTGCCCATCATCGCCTCGACCGGCGCACCGCCCCCTTCGATCGCGATCTCTTCTTGCGGCAGACCGATGGTGACAGCCCCCGCGACGATCCCGACCGCCAACGCGAAAGAGACCACTTTGGCTGTAGGAGAATGCGATATCATTGCAGTGCCCTTTGCGTGACGAGCATCACCTTCTGCGCCCCCGCCGCACGCAAGTCGCGGGTCAGCGCGACCAGCGTCTCGGCAGGCAAGGCGCGATCCGGCACAAGGCGTATGATCTCGCGGTCTTCGTCAGACAGGCTGGCGACATAGGACGCGGCATCCACCTGCGCCGCGCCTTGGTAAGTCAACCGCCCGTCGGGGTAGATCACCAAAGCGTCCGGCGGGGCCTGCCCCTCAAGCGCGCGGGTCTCGACCAGTTTCAGATCGGGGTCCAGCGGCTGCGCCAGCGTGCCCGCGACCATGAAGAAGACGAGCATCAGAAAGACGATATTGATCAACGCGATGGTCGGTTCGCGCTGCGGTTTGGATTTGGCAAATCGGCGCATCTGTCAGCCCCCCAATACCGACACCTGCAAGGCAGGCATCTCGCGCAGTTTGACCAGCACATCCGTCAACCGCTGCGCATCCACATCCGCCCCGAGCGAGACCAGCAGCACGGTGCCTGTCTCGGCCTCGGCCAAGGATGATCCGGCCAGCGCGTCCAGTGCGATTTCGTCGCCATTCAGACGCAGGGTATCGGGGCCAAGCTGCAAGAACACCGGCTTGGCATCGCTGGCCTGCGCGACCGCGCCCGAACCGGCAGCGGCCAGCGGCACCTCGGAGAACTTCGAGAACGTCGAGGTCAGCATAAAGAACAGCAGCAGCAGAAAGATGACATCAATCAGGGAGGTCATCGACAGCCGCCGTCTGCGCGTGCGCGGCCTAGCCATGTGCGGCGACCATTTCTGGCGTCGGCGCTGGCGTGGCGGCGGCAGGGGCTGGCACGTCGTTGGACGGGTTCAGCACCGTGAGGATCGCCTTATCCGCGATCACCCGCTCTGCCTCCATCCGCTGTTCCAGCCAGCTGAGGATCAGTGCCGTGGGCATCGCCACCACCAGACCGACAGCCGTGGTCAGCAGCGCCACCCAGATACCGCCCGCAAGGATCGACGGATCGACCTGCGAACCGGCGGCTTGCAGCGACCGGAAAGCCTCGATCATGCCCAGAACCGTACCGAACAGGCCCAACAAGGGGGCCAGCTGCGCCACGGAATCGAGCAGGCGGAAACCGGTTTCGAGCTTGGCAAAACGCGTCTCTGCCTCGGCTTGCAAACGCTCTACGCCTGCGCCGCTGCCCTTGCCGTTCGACACCATCGCCATCTTGATCACGGGGGCGAGGTAGCTTTTCGACCGGCCCAAAGCCTCGCGGGCGGCGGGTTTGTCGCCACGGTCCCATGCCTCTACCGCTTCGGTCAGCGCCTTGTGCCGCCCCACGGCAGAGCGCCAGAACTGCCAGACCTTATAGATCGCCACCGCCAACGTCAGCACGGCGACGCCCATCAGGACAACAACAACCGGTCCGCCGGTTTCAGCGATCTGGCGGAACGATGCGATCAGTGCAGAGAACATATCCATCAGCCCAGAACCTCGATTGACGTGCGCGATGTGGGCAGCAGGCCGGTGTCACAGATGCCGCTGGCGCTGCCGCCGGTCTCGCAGGCGTTGGCCCCATTGAACAGGATGCGGCCCAGCCCTTCGCAGGTGGTTTGCGGCACGACGAACTGGCGCACGCGCGGGCGGGCCGGTGGCAGGGTGCCGAAATCAAACAGCGTCAGCCGGTCCACCTGCCCTTCGGTGTCAAACAGCACCGCCTCGTAGATGATCTTGTCGACCGGCGTCTCCAAGCCATTGGTGATCATGAAGGTCAGCTTGCAGGCATCTTCGGTGGTCTCTGCCGCGTTCAGCTCGACCGAGATTTGATCCTTGATATCGGTCTCTTGCGCGGCGACCAGCGGGGCTGCGATCACAAAGGGCAGCGACAGAATAGCGGTACGGAAACGGGACATGGGACCTCCTGACCGTGGGATGAAACGATGAGATTTTTGGCTAAGGCGCTATGGGTACCTTTGGCTCTGGCGCGGCGCAGCGGGCAAACAGCCCTTTTGGCACAGCGCGATTGCGCCGTGCCTAGCAAAGATCACGACAAGGCGCAATCCTGACTTTAACAATCAACTATTCAGGAATGCATGCGCCGGCGACAAACCGCAAAGGTAGTCTGCGCCGCCCGCGTTACCGAAGCTTGCGCAGATAGGCCCAGGACACGTGACCGCGCACGCGGCGGGCCTGATCAAGCGAGACGTCGCACCAGCGCGTGCCGCCGGTTTGCTGACAATCGTGCACCTGCAAAATGGTGCCGTTGGGCAGACCAAGCAGCACGATGAACCCCGTCCCCGGCCCTGCCCGCATCTTGAGCATGTCATCCTCATCCACGCCCGTTACCTCGAAACGGCCCAGCGATCCTGCGGTGGCGGGGGTGGCCCCCAAGGTGGTCGCGATCACGATTGCCGATACGGCGGCGGTCACTGCTTTGCGCATTTTTCTTGCCCTTGTTCTGATAGCCTCGGGTTCGGTGGTAGCCTGTGGGGGCCACAAAATAAACCGTGATATCGCGCAAGGGGTCATCATCCGCCGATCCGCCGATGCGCGGGCGTCAGATGTTGGGCACGATGAAATCGGGCGACAGACCGGCCTGCGCGATGGCATCCGTCACATCCAGCCCCGTGAGCGAGCCATAGCCCGTGACCAGCGCCGTGGCAAAGCCCGCCTGCGCGCCGCCCAAAATATCGGTATGCAGCGTATCGCCGACCATCAGCACCCGTTCGGGAGCAAGGGCGCGATTGAACCGGCCGAGGGCGATGTCAAAGACCTGCCCGAACGGCTTGCCCAGAAACACAGGCATCACACCGGTGCGATCGGCCAGCCGGTGCGCAAACCAGCCCGGTTCCCGCGAGAGGCCCGTTTCACGCGGTGCCACCAGATCGGGATTGCCCACCAGCACCGGACGGGGCGCGCGTTTCAGCGACGCCTCCAGCTGTGAACGGCGGAGCAATACTCGGCCACGGTAGCGACGGCATAGTGTTGTCGCGGGCGGCGTAAAAGTCGTCCACTTTTGCCCTTTCGGATTTCGGGAGGGCTTGGGGATATACACCGTGGACTTGTATTTGAAGGTGCGTCACGCTCATTTCCAGGATGGATTGAGCGGGCGTCAGATTGCCCGGGATTTTGGGATCAGCCGGGACAGTGTTGCGAAGATGTTGGCCTATTCGGAACCGCCGGGATATCGGCGGACAGCGCCGATCAGGCGCCCGAAGCTGGATGCGTTCACCAGCCAGATGGACCAATGGCTTGCTGAAGACAGGAGCCGCCCTCGCAAGCAGCGTCACACCGCCAAGCGTATTTTCGAGCGGTTGCGGGACGAGTGCGGTTTTGATGGCAGCTACACCATCGTCAAGGATTACGTTCGAGACCGTAAGCGGACCGGCAAGGAGATGTTCGTGCCGCTGAGCCATCCGCCCGGTCATGCACAGGCCGATTTTGGTGAAGCGCTTGTCGTGATCGGCGGCGTCGAGCAGAAGGCACACTTCTTTGCCCTCGATCTGCCGCACAGCGACGCATGCTTCATCCGGGCCTATCCTGCGGCCAATACCGAGGCGTGGCTTGACGGCCATGTCCATGCCTTTGCGTTCTTCGGCGCGGTTCCCCAGTCGGTTCTTTATGACAATGACCGCTGCCTGGTAGCCCGGATTCTGCCGGATGGCTCCCGGCAAAGAACCCAGCGGTTCAGCGCGATGTTGTCGCATTACGTGATCCGGGACCGCTATGGCCGTCCCGGCAAGGGCAATGACAAAGGGGCCGTGGAGGGGCTGGTCGGCTACGGACGTCGCAACTTCATGGTGCCGATCCCGTCCTTTCCGGACTGGCACGCGTTCAACGCTCACCTGGAAGAGCAGTGCCGCAAGCGCCAGGGTGATGTTCTGCGTGGCCACAAGGTCAGCATCGGGGAACGGCTGAAGGCCGATCTCGCGGCGATGCGGGATTTGCCCGGCACCCCCTTTGAGGCCTGTGAGTTGCAAAGTGGCCAGGTCACATCGACATCGGTGGTGCGTTATCGCGGCAATGATTACTCGGTGCCGGTTGCCTACGGCCACCGTGCGGTCTGGATCAAGGGCTTCGTGACCCGGGTTGTTATCGGCTGCGGCGCCGAGGTGATCGCTGAGCATTCGCGCTCCTACGACACCGGCGACATGGTGTTTGATCCACTGCATTACCTGGCGCTGATCGAACGCAAGATCATGTCCTTCGATCAGGCCGCGCCTCTGCAGGGCTGGGAGTTGCCCGAAGCGTTCAAAACCCTGCGCCGACTGCTGGAAGCCCGGCAGGGAAAGGCCGGCAAGCGCGAGTATGTGCAGGTCCTGCGCCTTCTGGAGCGCTTCGAGATTGACGTGCTGCATCTTGCCGTCAAAGATGCCCTGCGAATGGGAGCGGTCAGCTTCGATGCAATCAAGCACCTGATCTTGTGCAGGGTCGAGCAAAGGCCTCCGAGGCTGGATCTGGATGTCTATCCCTTCCTGCCCAGAACCAACATCACCACCACCTCCGCCGCATCCTACATGAGCCTGCTGGCAGGAGGTGGGGCATGACGGATGCACCCGAACTGCTGCTGGCCCACCATCTCAAAACGCTTCGGCTGCCCACGTTCTTGCGTGAACATGACAAGCAGGCCCGTATCTGCGCCGCTGAAGGCGTAGATCACGTGCGTTACCTGGCCCGGCTGACCGAGCTGGAACTGATCGACCGGGAACGGCGCATGGTGGAACGCCGGATCAAGGCCGCAAAGTTCCCGACCATCAAAAGCCTGGACAGCTTCGACTTCAAGGCGATCCCGTCGCTCAACAAGATGATGGTGCTGGAGCTGGCGCGCTGCGAATGGATCGAACGCAAGGAGAATGTGATCGCGCTCGGTCCCTCCGGCACCGGCAAGACCCATGTCGCCCTCGGGCTGGGACTGGCTGCCTGCCAGAAAGGATTGCCTGTCGCCTTCGTGACCGCCGCAGCCCTCGTGCACGAGATGATGGAGGCCCGCGACGAAAAACGCCTCCTGCAACTCCAGCGCAAACTCGCCAAGGTCAAACTGCTGATCATCGACGAGCTGGGATTCGTCCCCTTGAGCAAAACCGGCGCCGAGCTTCTGTTCGAGCTGATCTCACAGCGCTACGAGCGAGGGTCGACCCTGATCACAAGCAACCTGCCCTTCGAGGAGTGGACCGAAACCTTCGGCACCGAACGCCTGACCGGCGCGCTGCTGGACCGGCTGACACACCACGTCAACATCCTCGAGATGAACGGCGAAAGCTACCGCCTCAATCAAAGCCGCGCCTGCCTCGCCGCCGCTAACAAATGAACCTCACAGAATTGGCCTGACGGCCAATGCGCCTTGGACCGGGCTTGCTATATGAGGGCCGCACGCTCCAAGGCGCTCGCCCCAAACTGGCCGACTTTTGCTCCGCCACAATGGCCGAATTTTACTCCGCCGTTGACAAAATCCTATTGCCGCGGACGTGGATTGGTCGTACTTCAACTGAGGCATCCGGTTTTCTTGCGCCAGGCCGAGCGGCGTCAAGATTTTCGATGTCTTTGGCCAAGGTAAGTTATGCCCACGAGATGACCGCCTGAGGGGCTTCCACAAACCATCATACGCCATCGTGTCAAATGTCGATTAACGCGCCCAGTCTCTGTCGACGTCAATCCAAATAGATCGATAGCTGCTGAGAGGCGCAAGGCCGAAGACATGTTCGGTTTTCCCGACACTTATGTCGCATCGATACCTTCAGTTGTAGCAACGCTCAGGCCGCACTTATTCACAAGAGTGCGCCAGTCGTCTTGAGACAACATGGACCGTAATAATTTTGCAGTGCCGGCTGGAAAATCATTCAGTAGCCCACTTTCCCGTACCAGTTCCCGAAAGCTTGGAGTGTTCGCACTCTTCACCTTGCCATACGGTGCTTGATGTAGTGCGCAGAGTGCAATCAGTCCCATTTCCATCGGCTTCAGTTCTACTTGGAGGAAATCAATATACTGCAGTCGTCTTTGTAGCGGTTGGGCATGTAGGATCTTGAGTATGCCTCTTACTCTTTTGATAAGCGGGTAGAGAGTCCCCCGTACCAAATTACCGTCTTTCCAATATTTTCAAAGTCAGATGGGCTCTTTACTTCGTTTTCAAGTGCTATCTCAAGATCGCAGAGTTTTTTGCCTCGCAAATGGTTATGTTTTCCCACTTCAACATCCTCGGGCGAGACTGGGTCCTCATCCCCCAATTTTTCAATTACTCCATCACAGAAGTTCACAACCAGATGCGCAAGCACAACTGCACGAACTTTTCCGTTTAAGATCTCTATTCCGCTACCCTCTCGAACGGGCTTTTGGGTATTATCGAGAAGAGCCCCGATTTGGTACAGCTCCGCAATTTTTTAAGTCGCGGGGTCGATTTCCGTTGCGATTTCAGAGTGAAATGTTCTGAATTGATCGACCGCTTGATAGTAGCTTGTTTCAAAGCTCTGTAGATTAAAGATCTCTGTTTGCTCTTCTGTCTGCGCCCGCGCGAGGCGAAGCTCATGCTGCTGCATTACCAGGGTGAGAATAAGCCCAGCAAATGCGAGGGCAGCCATTAAAGCTTCGAATGGACCAAACTCGGCTTTTTTAAATTTGGTAATAGCACGAATTAATGTTCCAGACTCCCCGTCGGGTAGACATTCGGCAATCTCGCTTTCACAGCCGCCGGGCAATATGCCAAACAGCACCCAAAGTATTATAAAAAAAGTAAATACAGCGAATGGGGCACTTGGCCTAATTTTGCGATATATCCACTTAATCATAGTTTTTGATATCCTGCCGTTTTACTCAGGAGCAAACGCTTAAAGAAACGCAGGGAAAAATTGAACTATGGTGCTATAGCGCACCCAATTAGTGCTCGATGTGTTGTGACCGCGCATCACTTGATATGGTTCGCGCGCCTCCCAGTTCTTACCGTTCGCATGCTCGGAAGCGAAAATGCGCTGGCACCCACATTTTTTGAGAAAGCCCTTCGATATCAACATTGCTGGCTACCCCTGCCTATTACGGAACGTAAGGTAGTTGACCAGCAGAGTCCGAATGTTTCCCGCACCGACCGGGTTCTGGCTGTGGACGTAAAACGAGAAATCGGTGGGTAATCCCCGTTCAAACTCTTTGCCTCCAAGTTCGCCAAGGTCTCCTGCGACGAGTTTCTTCGCAATGTCGTAGCCGGTTGGTTCATTCTCTCCAAGATCGTGATCAAAGCTAATGAAGTTGGGTGGCCCGAGTTCCTTGATGATCAAGGCGACTTCTCTCAGGTTACGAGCGGTACGCCATTGTTGGCGGTCCGCAGGTGGATCCCGTTCGTCGTCGATAAATAGGGGGTAACTCATTTGCTTAGCTTCTCTACGTTGCCGTTTGCATCAATCCCGATTGGTGGTTGAGCTTCAAACCGCGCTGCTCGAGATTGGATTTCGCGCAATCTAACTGGCCTGAAGCCCCAGCAATCTACCCCGACGTTTAGTGCGCCGTGATACCCTGTGAAGTCATCGTGTACGTGACCAAACAGATGCAGGGCCCCATATCTCGCCTTATTCCAAGTGATCAGAGGGTAATGACACAAGACTAAATCTTGCTCTTGATCCCTGATCTCAACCAAATCCTGTACTGATGCCCACGGGAGATTTCGCGTGCTCTTGTGGTCGTGATTTCCTCGAACAAGATGTTTGCGGCCGGGAATGGCTTCGAAGAGTTCCGCGACATAACGTCTGCTTTCGGCATTCTTTGCAAATGCAAAATCTCCCAAGATCCATAGGTCCTCGTCCTCGCCTACGCACTGCAGCCGTTGCAAAATCTCCTTATCCATTTCCTCGGCTGATGCGAACGGGCGTGTGCAATGCCGAATAATGTTGGCGTGATTAAAGTGGAGGTCGGCGGTGTACCAGTTTGTCATTGATGGTAATCCTTCACACCAAGATTGGCATTTTGCACAAAGCCTCAATGTCATTGAGATGCTTTGTCACGGTACGGAGGTTTCTCAACGGATGCTGATCCGGATAAGCGGAGAGGAGCCGCAGAATGTCTTCAACGATTTCGTTCGACAAGCCGCGTTTGAGTACCTCCTTCTCGGCAAACTGTACGAGGTGATCTGTCGTTAAGGGGGGCACCGATACAATGCGCATGCGAGAGCGGAGGGCATCAGGCAGCCGATCGTTGAGGTTCGCAGTCAGGATCCAGTTGACATGGCTCATGTCGAAGCTGGTCTGGTGGTAGGGGCAATCCCAGTTCCGAGCGCTAACCGGCTCTAAAAGGCCCAAGAGGCCGTGCAATACAGACGTATTTGCGCCATTGGATGAAGTTACAATCCTTGCTTTGCAAATCTCATCGATTACGACGATGGGGTTACCAACTCCCGTCTCAAGAATGGCTTGTACCGGCCGACCCGGAGTGGAGCTGCCCCAAGTTCGCTGACTGCCTACTACACTAAAACCTTCCGTAGTAGCCGAAACGTCAATAGCCATAGATGGGGATTTGCTCAATTCTCCTAAGCGTCGGGCAAGATGCGATTTGCCAATCCCTGGCGGACCGACGATCAGGGTGGGCGAGAACTTCACCCCAACTCCGCCAGACTGGAGATGGCTGCGCATATCAAGCCAAATCTTTTCGGTTACAGGCCGCATCCAAGGCATTTCATCGTGAAGGGCTGCTCCGATGAGATCAACCTCGTGCTCAGTGGCTGGACCGCGAAGTGTTACCCCCGTAGATGCACTCTTCAGCCTTTCTCGATCTTCGCGTTTCAGAGTCCGAGATGAAACATAGCCTTCCCGGATGTCCCAAATAAGTTTTGCCCGCCGTCTAATTTTTGCCTCGTCCTTCGAACTTAGGTCAATATCGATTTGATCGCCATTCGAGGCCCGAAGGCGCAGCAGATGGCCGGTCAGGCGATCCACGACGGATTCATTCTCTACGGAGAAGTAGCGGAGACGAGTAAGGAAGGGGATTTTCGATTTCATGCAGGCCATCCGAAAAAATAGACAGATGGAGCTTCGCAGGACTGTAGCTTGGAAAATGTATGCGCAGTTCCGCAAAGCCCCGTAAGGGGTATATCAAACGTTGAATGATATGAGGATGCTGCGTGTCATGGTTGTAGTCATAGGCATTTTGAGGGTGTTTGACAATAGGAATTTCAACTCTTGAGGGGCAGTGACGAAGCGTTCGGTTTCTAAAGATGAAACGCCGGGCGTTCTGGCTCTATGGACGTGTAAGTAATACACTATTTGCAACAGTGATCGCAGGCCCCCAGACGGCGCACCATCGTCATCGTGGTGTAGCCAAATACACTGAATCTCATTCACAACCACAACGATAAGCCGTGCTACCGCGCTATGGCCGAGGCCTTGATCGCGCTGTGTGCGTATCGCTTATTCTTAAAGCAAATATTGTGGTAGAGTTGGTTAAGCGGAGGGAGAACGCTGTGATGGACGATACAAAGCCGAACCAATCGGACCCAGGGTGGTCTGATTGGTTCGCCAAAAAAATGGAAGAACCCGGCCCCAGAGAAGAAGAATTCTTTGAGCGAATGCGGCGTGTCGCGGAAGTGCGAGATGAAATCATGGCCTCGGTCCAAATGGTAGATCAAGATAAAGCTGCCGTTTTGCTGGGGTTATCGGAACCGGACCCCTCTGACATATTGTTTCGTCGACAAGTCAGATTTAAGATCTTTCGCTTCAACATTGATGGGCATCCGGCCTATCCATTGTTCCAGTTCGACGTAGCCAAGCTACGCGTCTATCCGGCACTTATAGAGGTAATGAAGATGCGCCCAGAAGACTGGGGTGGTCAGATGGCGCTCTTACATTGGCTCACCCTGCCCAACCGCAACCTCGGTGATGCACGGCCCTGCGATCGGTTGGCGACAGATGCGGATGCCATTTTGACTTCCTTTGAGGCGGAAATCTCCGAACCTCTACCTATGTAAGAACAGCCACTCAAAAACTGGCCAGATACTGGGAACGAGGAAGCCCCAAAAGGCCACGCCTCGCGGATTGCTATTGATAAAGGAATGTATGACGCCTTGTCCGGAGTGGGCTGCAGCTCAAAATTGCGCTACCTGGATTACCACGCAATCGGCATCCATGTTTAATGATAGAAGCTGCCTTGGCAACAAGCGCTTCGGAAGCGAAGTTCCGAACACACGGTCAGGTTGCGGTCCGATTTCAGGAGCTTGCTGATCTGGGTTAACCTATACCCGTTCGCGAAAGCGGTGATCCTCCAGGTCATGTAGCCATGCGGCTCAATCCCATTTACTTGGCAGGGTTCTATGAGAGAGGCTTGGATGAACCAGTTTTGCACCCCGGCTTGGTCACCGGCAAAGATCTTGTATTGACGACAGATGGCAATGGGCCGGATGGTGCGTTCGACTTTGTTGTGGTCCTTCTCAATCGTTCCGTCGGTTAGAAACAGGATCACCACACCCCACTGTTTTGCAATGTGTTTGAGGATCGCGCCAGAAGGGGGGATTGAGCTGAGACCTGCCCCCTTCCCTGTGCCAACCAGTTTTTGAAGTTCGCGAAGATCGGAACGGATGTGTCTATTCGGACAGCCAACCTTTACGATGAGGGCATGCTGCGGATTTGTGTATCGATGCGATATGGAGCTGCAATCTGCCTCAGCCATTCCAGCGCAATCTGCGCTCCGCAACTTTATTGCCTCCGACCCTGTCAGGTATAAAACATCAGGGACACTGATTGTTTCACAGCGCGCTCACTCCAACGCACCTATCCTTGGACTGTCAGATTGTGCAAGCGAAGGTCAAACGGCTCGGCTATTGATGGCCGGTGCGGGATGTTGCAACATTTTGAGGTCACGCCTCGCAACGTCTGTTTGGGATAGACATTGCTCCCTACTGGCACGTGATTGGCGCGCTGCACCAAAGGGATCACCGAGGTACACAGCTAACGTCAATGCTACCTCGAGCTTGTCGTTTTCGTGTATCCTGCACGCCTACATGAGGCCCAGTGGGACATATTCTCACATGGTGTACGAATATTTCGACAAACCGAAACTTTTCAATGCATCCCGGAAGTATACTTCTTCTGTGATCTTTAGCTGCCTAAGCACCCAGCACGGCGCGACATTCCGCGCAGCATTCCAAGATGTTGGTAGATCATGCCATTGACCACCGCTAACTGGCCTCGATGAACACCGGACGATGATTACTGCACCCGAAGCGATATCGGATGAAAATCGGTGGCGACGCTGCTAAAACAATTAACGCACAACATTAGTGATTGTCGGGATGGATAAAAATCTTATGGGCGAAGATGTCAATATATAGGCCAGAAATAACAATCACGCACCAAATATGGTATCTACTGACTGCATCTTAACGCATTTTATGACGATGGTGCCCCCACACGGACTCGAACCGCGGACCTACTGATTACAAATCAGTTGCTCTACCAGCTGAGCTATAGGGGCACTGAGGGAGCGTTTAAGAGATTGCTGCGAGCCGTGCAAGAGGGGAAATGTCAATTTTTTGCAGTTTTACACAAGTCGCAGGAAAGGCTATTGGAAAGCCGGTATCAGTAAGGGTGAGAAGACGTTCATGCAGTTGATTTTGCACACAGGTGCCCATTACACCGAAGAAGACAGGCTGCTGAAAAGCCTCCAGTCGAACCACGATCTTTTGACGCAAGCGGGCACCCATGTGCCGAGCCCCGCGACCTATCGTGGTCTGTTTCGCGATACGTTGAATGCGATGTATAAAACATCCGCCTCGGACGGGGCGCGGGATGTCTTGCTGGACGCGGTCATGGGAGATTCCGACGCGGATCGGGTGATCTTTTCCGACGCGAACTTCTTTCGCACCCCTGCGACGGCGGTTGTTGAAGGGATGCTTTATCCCGCTGCCCCCGTCCGGATGATGCGCATGGCGCAGCTTTTCCCTGAGGATGAACTGCAGATTTTCATGGGCATCCGCAATCCCGCGACCCTGCTGCCGGTGCTGTATGATGTGTCGGCCGATAAATCTCCGCCGCAGTTCTGGGGCGACAAGGATCCGCTGGATGTGCGCTGGTCCGACACGCTGGCGCTGCTACGTGATTCCGCGCCCGAGATTCCCGTGACCGTATGGTGCAACGAAGACGCCCCCCTGATCTGGGGCCAGATCATGCGCGAGATGGCGGGCCTGCCCACGATGGCACCCTTGGACGGCGAATTCGACCTGCTGGAAACGATCATGCGCCCCGAAGGCATGAAACGGTTCAAATCCTATCTCGCCTCCCACCCCGAGATGACGACGGCAGAGCACCCGCGCGTGATCGCGGCGTTTCTGGACAAATACGTGATCGACGACGCGCTTGAGGAAGAGCTGGACATGCCCAGCTGGACCGAAGAGCTGGTCGAAGAGATGACCGAGGTTTACGACGAAGACGTTGCGCGCATTCAGGAAATTCCCGGCGTGCGGGTGATCCTGCCATAACGGCGGGACCACCGTCTAAGGTCAGCTTTCAAATGGCAGGCTGCGCAGGGTTACCTTGCGGGCCTCGTCCGCAATGACCACGTGGAGCGACGCTTGCTTTGCATCCGATGCGATCATCCCGACGCCGATATTGGCCTTGAAACGTTTGGAATAGACGTAGTCGCTAAGCACGCCGCGCGGCTGGCCTTTATCGTCCAGCACGGGAATCGAATGTGCCGCCCCCGTCAGTGGCGCGCCCGCGATGACAAAGCCTGACCTTTCCCGTTGTGCGCCTTCATCCGCAATGCGGCGCAGCGCCTCTTTGCCGATAAAATCCTCGGGGGTCTCGAGATCGACCAGCTTGCCCAGACCGATGTCATACGGGGTGCAAGGGTTGGTCTGAAGACGACCATCCGCACCATAGGACACCAGCCCGCTTTCGATCCGTTCAACGTCATTGGGCGCACCGGGGCGGATGCCAAAGGGCGCGCCTGCGGCCTTTACCATTGCCCATAGTTCGCCCCCGCGGCTGCTGTCCTGGAGATACATCTCGAAGCCGCCCTGTTTCGACCAGCCCGACCGCGCCAGCACCAGCGGGATATCCCCCAACTGCGTTTGCTTGAACCCGAAATACCTCAGATCGCGCACCCAGTCGCCGAACAGCGCGGTGATCACCGCCTCGGCCTTGGGGCCCTGAACCGCCAGCGGGGAGACGTCTGGCTCAGCCACGGTCACGTCCCACCCGCGCTCCGCCGCGATGGCGCTGGCCCATAAGGCGATGTCACTGTCCGCAATCGACAGCCAATATCGATCCTGCGCCAGCATGAGCAGCACGGGGTCGTTGATAAGCCGCCCCTGATGGTCGCACATGGGCACATAGCGCCCCTGCCCGATCCGGGTTTTCGACATATCGCGCGTGGTCAGATACTGGATCAGCCGCGCCGCATCCGGCCCGGACAGCTCGACCTGCCGTTGCGCCGCGACATCCCACATGGCCACACCGTTCATCAGCGCGTCATATTCCCCCTCGGGGTCGCCGTAATGCGCTGGTATGAACATGTGATTATAGACCGAGAAACAAGCCACACCCTCTGCGACAGTCGCGTCGAAATAGGCGGATTTGCGATTATTCGGGCCAATGCCGATCTGAAACGTCATGGGGGGAGATCCTTTTACCAAGGCCCACCGTACCACCCCTGTGCCCTAACCCAAGGCGCGGGGGTCAGGGCCCATTGATGCCAGCAGGCGGGCGTTCGCTTTTTCTGACACGGCAAAGCCCCGCACATCAACCGGCATCCTCCCAAAGGTTGGGATGCGCGGGCAATGGCGGGGCCTAGGGTGTGTCTAGGGTGTGAAACGCCCCCTTCGGCATCCTTTGCGACAGGGGCGCGTCAGGTTACTGCGCGGCCAGCAGGTCGGGCACGCTCAGCAGCACCACTTCGTTATCCGCAGCGGCATCCAGCTTGCGCCCGGATGAGAACGGCAGGTTGTTGTCCACGGCGACCATGATATGCGTCTCGTCCACCCGCATCACGTCCTCGATGGTGAAGAACGGCAGGCTGAACCGCCCTGCCTCGCCGCCATCGGTTTCGATGCGGGCCTTACCCTCGGGGTCGGCGATGTTCATCAGGTCGATCTGACCAATGCGGCGCACATAGCCCTCGGCATCCACATCGGCAGTATCGATCAGAACCACATGCTTGACCATCGCGGGGTTCGGGAAACAATCCGCCTGCGGGTCACCAGCGCATTTCAACGAAGGCTCGCCCTCGCCATTGTCACGCTCGATCACCAGCGCGCGGGTCTCGTCGATGAAGTTGAAGTCACCGATCGCCGTGGCCCCTTCGGCCAGCTTGAACTTAAAGCCCTCGCCCGTCCAGTCGCGTGCCTCGGGGTCAAAGGCCATGACGCGCAGGAAATCACCTTCGTTCTCGCCGCTCGCGGCCAGCAGAGGTTTCTCAAGCATGGCCCACAGCAAACCCGTTTCAGGCTGCAGCGCCATGCCCTCGTACCCGCCCGAGCGTGGCACGGTCCAATCCGTCCCCTTCACCGATGTGGCCGAGATACCGGGCGTGTCCGGCCCTTTCAGTTGAACACCATCCACCATCGTCGGATAGACGCCCTTGATCCGCCCGTCCAATGTGGCCTCGATCAGATAGGGGCCGAACTCCTCGCCGATCCAGATGCTGTCGCCGACGCGCTGGATGCTTTCGAGATCGAAATCCGCGCCGGTCAGATAGCGGCTGTCTGTCCCGCCATAGGAAATGCGGAAGGGCACTTTGAAATCGGGATCATGCAGAAAAACCGTTTCCTTGATCTCGACCTCACCTGTGTCGAAATCAGCGTCCATCCGGCTGAAGAACAACAGTGTATCGGGGCTGTTCGCCTTGGAGCCAAAGCCGTTGTCCGTCAGTACATAGACCGACCCATCCTCGGCACGGTTCATCGCGAAACCGGAAAACCCCTGCAACGGCTGGCCAATGAAGGGCAGGTTCAGCCCCGTCAACCGTTTACCATGTAGCCCGCCCGTATCGCCCGGCACCGACATCGGCACGCCATTGCGCGCGCCACCAGTGAATTTACCACTGATCCACGCATCCTTCGGCGCATCCGCAGGCGGCGCGACAAGGCTCAGCGCAGGCAGGTAGGCATGGCCCGCAAGCGTGGCGTCAAACGTCTCTTGCGCGGCAGCAGGGACGGCCAGAAGGGACAAGGCAAGAGGAACAATAGGGTGTTTCATTAGGGCTCTCCGTTAAAGACGGCCCCTGATGCGCGATTCTGGTAACAGCCGCGTAACGCAAAGGTGACGGTTCCACGACAGGCGCGGAATTGGGGAGAGGCGCGATGGATAGGTGGGATAATGGCGGAGGAGGTGTCCGCCTTTCAACATTCCACTAAATTCCAGTAAATTACTAAATTCAATAACTTAACAACAATATAAGTCTTGATTGTTCCAGCGCCGCCCCCCATATTCCAGATAATAATGGGGGACGGAATGGCGGACGAGAAACCAGCAATCGAACGAACCGAACCAAGCAAGCGGGCAGAAAAGGTGCTGTCCGCTGCATTCGTGCGTAGCGTCACCGCCCCCGGCAAATACACCGATGGCCACGGGCTGCTTCTAAAGGTCGATGCGTCTGGTGCAAAGCGTTGGGTGCAGCGCATCATGATACGCGGCAAGCGGACAGAGATAGGCATGGGCAGCGCATCGCTTGTCACCTTGGCAGAGGCGCGGGAAGCCGCCCTGCAGAATCGCAAGCTGGCGCGTTCGGGTGGTGACCCACTACAATCCAAACGCGCCTCAGAGGCTTTGCTGACGTTTGAGGAAGCATCGCGCAAAGTTCACAAGATCCACGAACCAACATGGCGCAACAAGAAACACGCTGCGCAATTCATATCGACGCTGGAAACCTACACCTTCCCCCGCATCGGCAATTTGAAAGTCTCAGAGGTAACCACGGCGGACGTCTTGGCAGTGCTGCAACCCATCTGGTTGGAAAAGCCAGAAACGGCGCGGCGGGTACGTCAACGCATCGGCACCGTCATGAAATGGGCCGTGGCAAACGGATGGCGGCAAGACAACCCAGCGGACGCCATCGCCCAAGCCCTGCCTAAACAGGACAAGACCCAAGCTCACCGCAAAGCCCTGCACTATGACAAGGTGCCTGAATTTCTCGACGCTCTCAAAGCGTCTGATGCAGGGGACGCCACCAAGCTGGCGTTAGAACTGGTTATTTTAACGGCGTCACGGTCTGGCGAGGTGCGTTTGGCGGAATGGTCGGAGTTTGATCTGGACCAAGCCATCTGGACGCGCCCAGCGCACCGCATGAAGTCGAAGAAAGAGCATCGGGTCCCCTTATCGCCCCGCGCACTTGAGGTGCTGTCACAGGCACGCAAACTGGGGCCTAGCGATGGTCTGGTGTTTCCCGGTACCAAATATGGCAAGCCACTGTCTGACATGACACTATCAAAGCTGACCAAGGCGCTGGGGTATGACGTTGACGTGCACGGGTTTCGTACCTCATTCAAGACATGGACCCAAGAGCGCACCAACACGCCCCGCGATGTATCAGAGGCCGCACTTGCCCATACGGTAAAGGACAAGGCAGAGGCCGCATATGCGCGGTCGGATTTCTTTGACAAGCGTAGAAATCTGATGGAACGCTGGCATGCATATTTGAACGGTCTCAAAAACTCTATCGTGAGGATTTCTTAGTGTTTGCTCCAGTGGGCTGGATAAGCCTTAATGACATCGTTAGCCAACTCAAATGGATAATTGCTGAAGACTTATACTACGGTCTGATCGATTATGATGGCGAAGATATCTTTGAGTTAGTTTGGTTGTTTACGCTGGAAACAGATGAGATTGCAGTTTGCCTTCCGAGCGGTGAAGCACTTCCAGCGTCCAGAATGCTATTACACACATCAGATCCTAGCCTTAGTGCAAACGATCATATTGACCTGATTGTGGGGACAATAGGTTCCGCTCATGCAGCGAAGCAATCAACGAAACCACTGTCAGAATTTGAATTAAAAAACCGCTATGGACCATTTCTGCATCTGCCAGTCATTTTCTTGGAAGCTAGCTTCACGGAATTCTGTGAACAACTACAAGGAACGTCGCGAAGTTCCAACGATCCAGATACGGTTTCTGTTAGTTCAGTTCAGAACCTCTCTCCTGCTCCGAACCTCTCACCTAAAGCGGTCTCAGAGGGTATCATTCAGCTCTTTGATAATGGCGAGCTTAGTAAATTTGATGACGCAAAGGACCAACTAGGCAAGGAAATGAGCGTTCGTCAATTCAGGTTCGCTTGGAACATGGCAAGGTTACATCGTCCTGACATATCAAAACCCGGTCGAAAGCCTGCCCGAACCATATCGTGACAGAGTATCGAAACAAAAGTTAAATCCTGCTGGCTATTTCGAAGTGACATTCCAAGTCATTTCAAAGCGGTATCAACAATACCGGAGAAATAAGAAATGACCAAAAGACATCTGCGCCGCCCGCAAGTTGAAGCGACCACAGGACTTAGCCGTAGCTCAATCTATGACATGATGAAAAAGGGTGAGTTTCCTAGACCTATCCGCATCGGCAAACGCGCCGTGGCTTGGTCAGAAAGAGACATAACTGATTGGTTGGCGAATCGGCCTACGTCCCATGGGGCCAACAAATAAGCAACGCCCACGCTGTAACAAAACTGGCGCGGGCGCTGGGTAGTCTAGACACCTTCCAATTACCGCGCTGCAATCCACAAAACAAGGATTCAGTAAATGAAAATCCGAGTAACGCTCCTGAGCGAGCAACCCCGCACGTTTGAACTTGATGGCCGTTTAGGCTGGGCAACAACAAAGCTTGTTGAAGCTGGCGCAAAAGGCGTCACCCCTTTTACGCACCCTGCGCCGCGTTGGTCCAGCTACGTCTTTAGCCTGAGGGAACTTGGCATCCCGATAGAAACCATCATGGAACCGCACGAAGGCAACTATCCCGGCGCTCACGCCAGATACGTCCTGTCCTGTAGCGCTCAGGTGCAATTGCTAGGGTCTGAGGTGCTAACATGAGAACCGAACCCACCACACCGCCTCTGCCCCCTGTCACCCCATTTGAGCGCCACCTTATGCACAAGCGCAGACTGCCAGACCGTTGGGCGCGCACCTACAACGAACTACGCGGGGGGCATCGCTAATGGGCAAAAGCCAGCGCAAGACTGACAAAGAACAATACACCACCTTGCCCTATGCGCAGCTAAAGTCTGAAGCATGGCGGTCTCTTTCGGGGGCCGCTATCAAGGTTTGGCTGGAACTGCACACTCGTTTTAACGGCGGCAACAACGGTAATGTGAGGCTGTCTATGAATGAGGCGGTTAAGGCGCTGGGCATATCCAAAGGCACCGCCCAGCGCGCTTTTGTCGAACTTGAGGAAAAGGGGTTCATTGCCCTGCAAAACCCTGGGAACTGGTATCACCGAAAAGCGCATGAATGGCGGCTCACCACCAAGCGGATGCAGACTTCCAAGGGCATTCAAGTGGCGACAAACGATTGGCAGAAGTGGCGCGCAAAAACAAAAGACGGTCCACCTGAGTACCCGGCACCTTCGCCGATGGGACCACCTCGATACCCATAGCCCGCCTCTGGGTCCATTAAAGAACCCGTCAGGACCATTTCACAGTCGCGGCTGGGTACTCAGGTGGGACACTAATACTAACCACTCTCAGGAACGAGATATCCTATGAATGGAGTCTGCCGAAACAGACTTTAACTATCCAAGACTTGGAGCACTTTTTCACAAAAAACCAAGAAATCCACTAATGATTTCGGCAGGTATCAGGAGCATTGATGAGCAGAGTTGGTACAGTACACCGTCCAAGGAAACAGAAGGCTGAGGATTGCATCTCATTAAGTATAGAGGATGTTCACCGATCAGGCCGCTTGCGCCCCGGTAGTGGGGGCTGCTGGTCATATTTTGTAAATGGCATAGAAGTTAGCCGAGTGGGTTACAGGGCTGAGTTTGACCGCTTTATCTTAGAATACAAAGCGCGAAAAAACGGGGGCGATTGGGAGCATGTCACTCTAATCATCGCAATTGCTCGAACCCGCTGCCATTTTGGTGGAACGCGTCCCTACTTCATCTGCCCAAGCGTCAAAAACCGCATTCCTTGCGGCCGCCGCGTTGGTAGGCTTTACTCAGTCGACAAGTATTTTTTTTGCCGCCACTGTGCAAACGTCACTTACACAAGCCAAACAAAACCCAGTCATGAGCGCAAGTTACGCCAAGCAAGCAAAATCCGCGCATCGCTAGGTGGTGAGCCGGGGATGGCCAAAAGCATTCCCCCAAGACCAAAGGGCATGTGGCAACAGACGTATCGAAAAAAGCGTTCCAAGATTGAGCGCTACGAGAGCCAAGCGGACTATCATTTTCTCAGCAAATTTGACCACCTTCTCAGCGCTGAGGAACGTGAGATGTTTTTACGGCCGGACACCAAATAGCATTTTTCACACGACCTCTGGTTGACGTTGCAAACTACGCACCGTCTAGTGGAACGTATTGGTATTCGTGGGAATAATAATGACGCCGCAAGAATTTATCAAAAAATGGCGCAACGTTGAGCTGAAAGAACGCACCGCTTCACAATCACATTTCAACGACCTGTGCGGCTTGTTGGGGGTCGAAGACCCAGTATCATCTGATAAAAAAGGCGACTGGTTCACATTCGAAAAAGGCGCTTCCAAAACAAGCGGCGGCGAAGGCTGGGCAGACGTCTGGCGCAAAGATTGCTTTGCATGGGAATACAAAGGCAAGCGCGCCAACCTCGACAGGGCGTTTGACCAACTGCTGCAATACGCAATTGCACTGGAAAACCCTCCCCTACTGATTGTGTCGGACATGGATGTGATACGCATCCACACCAACTGGACCAACACTGTCCAGAACGTCCACAAAATTGCCCTAGAAGACCTAACGGACGCCGCCAACCGTGACTTGCTGCGCAATGCCTTTCTTGATCCCGAAAAGCTGAAACCTGTCAAAACCCGACAACTGCTGACCGAACAGGCCGCAAAGAATTTTGCTAACCTTGCCCAGCGCCTGCGTGAACGCGGCCATGAGCCGCAAGAGGTCGCGCATTTCGTCAACCGCCTTGTGTTCTGTATGTTCGCCGAAGACGTGGACCTGCTGCCCAACAAAATGTTTGAGCGGATGATAAAGACTGCACGCCCGAAACCCGAAACCTTTGCCATCCATGCCAAGGCGCTATTCGGTGCCATGAAAGTCGGCGGGCTGGTCGGATTTGAAACCGTCGAATGGTTCAACGGCGGTCTGTTTGACAGTGACCACGTGCTGCCACTGGAATGGGAAGACCTAGACGACCTGATACGCGCCTCTGCGCTGGATTGGTCCGACATTGACCCCTCGATACTTGGCACCTTGTTTGAACGTGGGCTGGACCCGGCGAAACGTAGTCAACTTGGCGCGCATTACACCGACCGCGATAAAATCATGCAAATCGTCAATCCCGTGATTGTCGAACCATTGTTGGCCGAATGGGCAGAGGTAAAAGCGCAGATTGAAGTTCTCCTAGATAAAGCGCCGAAAGAGACCAAGGCTAAACTTTTGCGAGACAAAGAGCTTGCCGCCCGAACCCGCGCACTCGACAAGGCGGAAAAACTACATCTTGGCTTTATCGCACGGCTGAAGGCGTTTCGCGCGCTGGACCCTGCCTGCGGCTCTGGCAACTTTCTTTATATCGCTTTGCTGGAACTCAAAAACATCGAGCATCGCGTCAATCTGGAGGCAAAGGCGCTGGGCCTGCCGCGCGGCTTTCCCCAACTGGGGCCGGAGGTGGTGCTGGGGATCGAGCTGTCCTCCTATGCGGCGGAGCTGGCGCGGGTGTCTGTCTGGATTGGTGAAATCCAGTGGATGCGGCGCAACGGGTTTGAAGCGGCCAAGAATCCGATTTTGCGCACTCTGAATACGATTGAGAACAGGGACGCCGTGCTTGCGCCAGACGGGACGCGGGCGGAGTGGCCCAAGGCGGATGTGGTGATTGGGAACCCGCCGTTTTTGGGCAACAAGCGAATGATTGCAGAGCTTGGCGAGGACTACACTCAGGAGCTAAGAAAGGCATTTTCGGAAGCGTCAGGCGGTGTTGATCTGGTAGCCTATTGGTTTGTGAAGGCGTGGGCACAAATTCAATCAGGAGACTTAACTCGCTCAGGCCTAGTTTGCACAAATTCAATTCGTGGCGGTGCCAATAGAGAGGTTTTGAAACCCATTGTGGAAGGTGGGCAGATATTCGAGGCATGGGCAGATGAGGAATGGACCGTTGATGGAGCCGCAGTCAGGGTCTCCTTAATCTGCTTCGATGGATTGAAGGCTGAAAAAACGAAATTGAATGGAAGCGATGTCGAGCAGGTTTTTTCGGACCTTACGGCGAAAGTTGGTGACTTCGACCTAACAGATTCGGTTCGTCTGTTAGAAAACAAGAGTTCTGCTTTTCAAGGACCTGTGAAAATTGGCCCCTTTGACATAAACGGTGATTTGGCCCGAACTTGGATCAAAGGCCCTCAAAACCCAAATGGCCAGTCGAACATCGCTGTCGTGAAACCGCTTTTGAATGGAGCTGACATTACAAGACGGCCATCTGGACGTTGGATAGTAGATTTTGGTGTTTTGCCTGAAACAGAGGCATGCCTGTTTGAAGCACCTTTTGAGTATACACTTCGAGAAGTGAAACCGCTCAGAGACAAGAACCGACGCGAACGACGTAAGAAATTTTGGTGGCAGCACGGCGAAACAGTTCCAGGCTTCAAAAAGGCTACTACAAACTGCACCCGAGCGATATTCAGTCCACGCGTTGCAAAATATCGTATTTTTGTCTGGGCATCCTCGGATGTCGTGCCAGACTCAGCAGTAGTTGCAATCGCCCGCGACGACGACACTACGTTTGGCATACTACATTCCTCCTTCCACGAACTCTGGTCCCTGCGCATGGGTACATTCCTAGGCAAAGGAAACGACCCCCGCTACACCCCCTCAACCACATTCGAAACTTTCCCCTTCCCCGAAGGCCTCACCCCCAACATACCCGCCGCCGACTATGCCGACGACCCGCGCGCCGTCAAAATCGCGTCCGCCGCCGCCCGTCTGAACGAATTACGCGAGAACTGGCTCAACCCCGCTGATCTGGTGGACCGCGTGCCAGAGGTGGCGCCGGGCTACCCCGACCGCATCCTGCCCAAAGACGAAGCCGCCGCCAAGAAACTCAAGAAACGCACCCTGACCAACCTCTACAATGCCCGCCCCGCATGGCTCGACCACGCCCATAAGGCGCTCGATGAAGCGGTGGCGGAGGCCTACAGCTGGGGCGACCACTGGCGCGCTGGCTTGCTGACAGAAGACGAAATCCTGTCCCGCCTATTCAAGCTGAACCAAGAGCGCGCAGCGGCTGAGGGCAAAGCAACCACCAAGAAGCCCTCAAAGTCCAAAGCAAAGGCCAAATCAAAAAAATGATCAATTTCACCCGCCCAAAACCAATTTCTCTCAAGAACCACCCTGTCTATTCCGAAAACTGGGTTCAGGACATCATTGCAGATGATCCGTCCATCCTTGGTTTGGGTGAAATCGTTCTGCGTGACCGTGAACGCATTCATCCACGTGCCGGGCGGTTGGATCTGCTGATGCAAGACCCGGAGACCTACAAACGCTATGAGGTCGAATTGCAGCTTGGATCTACTGACGAAACCCACATCATCCGGACCATTGAGTACTGGGATATTGAACGGAAACGCTACCCTCAATATGAGCACTGCGCTGTCATCGTTGCCGAAAACATCACCAGCCGCTTCCTGAACGTTATATCTCTGTTCAACGGTGCAATGCCAGTCGTTGCCATTCAAATGCAGGCTTTTGAGGTGGGCGAACACGTGACGCTTGTGTTCACGAAAGTGCTGGACGAGATGCGGCTTGGTCTGGTCGATGAAGATGAAGATGCCATAAGCGCCCCAACCGACCGTTCTTACTGGGAGAAAGAAAAAGGAACTCCAAAGACAGTCGCACTGATGGATCGAATGTTCAAAATCGTGCAGGAAGGTGATCCAATTTGCGAGCTTAAATACAATAAGTTTTATGTAGGCCTCATCAAAGATGGCAGAGCAAACAACTATGTCGCCTTCCGTCCGAAAAAATCCTTTATGATTTTCGAGCCTAAACTGCCCCAAACGGGTGAGGTGGATGCACTGCTAGCAGATGCAGGCGTTGAGACCCTTGAATACAGCGCCCGTTGGGGGAACTATAGAATTCGTGTCACCGACAAGGATTTGAAAACTCATGAGGAAGTCTTCCGTGAACTTATCAACCGCGCGCGAGATTTGAGGGAAGGCTAGATTGAAAGAGCTTTCACCCATGGGCCTGTTGGCGCATATCCGCCCCCTGCCGTACAGTTGCACCCGCTGCACAGAACTTGAAAAAGCAATCGGAGTTGGCGTTGGGTTTTCTGGTGCTTGGTATAGGTCTCAAAAAGAGCACTGGATTGGATGGCTATCTGAATATGATGGTCTCGGCGCGTATAGGCGTGAAACCAAAGTGCTCAGAGGTGCTTCCTATGCATATAACCGCATCCAGTGCGCACCCATGCTGTTTTGGTTGTCTGAGGCGCTGAGCGCACCTGAGGCACAGCTAGACAGCGCGTTTGATGCTGTAGTGAAGTCTCCTCGCCAGGGAGGGTCTCAATGCGCGGCTTTGCGGAAAATTTCACCATGGAAGGTGGCCGAAGATCTTTTGAAAGATCGGGAATACTCGTTCGCCGAAAGAGTAAAAATCAAGGTATGGTCTAACTTCTGAGGTGACACGTAGTCGAATAAAGCCAGCGCGCCAAATCCGCACTAAGTCAACATGTTGAATTGGGCGAACAACACAGCCTTTCGATGGGTAACTAACCCACCAAGGTGTCCGGAGTTTCACCTAATCCAAGAGCACGCTGCAAACAACATATTATAGAAAGCAGCTCAACTTCTCAGGTGTTACGATAATGAATACCGCTGGAGTTTGAGGGAAATTTAGCCGCCTGATAAGTGGAAAGGAAAGTGAACCTATTTGCCCCACGTTGTCGACCCTGTGATCGTGAGGGCTTTAGAACGTAACGAAAATCCCTCACTCAACCAGAACAGCCTGGTCCCTATCGGCATTTTGCATAGCTTGAAGACGCTCTGAAAGATCGACATCGCGCTTTTTGGATTCGCTTAGCGTATCGAAGTGGGCTACTGTTTTTTCGAAAGAATTTGAGAAGTTGATTGGTTTTTTTTGTTGTTTTGACTGCATGGTTTTTCTCCCCTGTTATCTTGTTTGAACACAGCTTCGCGAAAATTGAAACGTAGAAAATGAACAGAGAGTGCGCTATAATGTCCGACGTCTATCCTGAGCTCATTATTGGCATCGTTGGTCGCATGGGGGTTGATACCGTCACAGCAGCTAAGTGGATTGATGCGACATTGCATTCCTTACACTACCGGTCACATGTGATAAAACTGACAGACTATCTGGCGGAGGTAGACGTCGGTGTGACACTTGTAGATGAACCGATTGAACAGCGCTATGAGACGAGAATTGACGCATGCAACAAGGTGCGTGAACTCGCCAACCGAAAAGACTTCTTCGCTTCCGTCGCAATTAGCGGCATCACAAGCACTCGCGAGAACGTAACACCTTCTACAGATGGCCCCACCCGCCAAGCCTATATTATAGATCAGATAAAGCGACCCGAGGAAGCCAAAGCGCTACGTGAGGTTTATGGCGAGCAGTTTATTTTGGTGTCTTGCCACACTCCAATGGAAGAGCGCATCTCTTCTTTAGCTGGAAAGATCGCTGGCGGCCATGCAGGGAAACCTAAGCCAGACACATGGGCCTCAGCGGCAAAACATCTTATCGACATTGATAATTCAGAAGCTTCAAAGGACTTCGGTCAGCGGGTTGGTAAGGTCTTCCATTTGGCCGATATGATTATCGACTGCTCATCAGAAACTGGTTCAAAGCATACCCTGAAACGGTTTTTTGAAGCCCTATTCGGCAATCCGACAGTTTCCCCGACACGACCAGAATTTTTTCAGAACATTGCAATGAACGTTGCACTAACGTCTTGCGACACAGCGCGGCAAGTCGGTGCAGCAATCGAACGACAAGGTGACATAGCGGCAACTGGTTATAATGAAGCACCAAAGGCAGGTGGCGGCACATACTGGTCAAATGATGGTTTTGACGCCCGTGATGTAGCGCTAGGGATGGATCTGAATACCATTCGCAAGCGTCAAATGGTGACCGAAGTAGTCCAGATTCTTCGCGAAAGAAATGAACTCTCAGACAATGAAATCACCGATGCTGAGATTTCTAAGAAATATCTGGATGACGAAAATGCTCCCCTCCAAGATAGCCAGATTATGGATACTCTCGAATTTGGGCGTGCGGTCCATGCTGAAATGGCGGCTCTTTCTACAGCAGCAAGGCTGGGGATCTCAACATTAGGTTCGACCCTTTATTGCACTACGTTCCCCTGCCACAATTGCTCAAAACACATCGTCGCATCCGGTGTTTCAAAGGTGGTCTACCTTGAACCTTACCCCAAAAGCTTTGCAGATTATCTTTACCCAGATTCAATATTGATTGACCCTGTAACCAAGAAGAATGGGCTAGTCGTTTTTGAGCAGTTTGTCGGAATAACCCCCGTCCGCTACCGTAGCTTATTTCAAAAAAGCTCTTCAAAGGATGGACGTGGCTATGTGGCTCAATGGGAACCGCGCAAATCCTTTCCCGTTCTAACTTCAAAGTACCAAGAGCACTTTGAAAGAGAGATTATCTTTCAAAAGAAGATGTTAGATTCAGTCACTAAATTTTCACCCCAGAATGCAACTACACTAGGTTTGCGTAAAGAAGCACCAGATCCAACTGAGTGATGGCCGCAAACTCTCGATATGAATGAGGGAGCCCTGGGGGCAGGTCAGGAAGTCGAAACTAGGTCATCCGTTTTTGGGTGGAAGGTGAACCCGTCTATCTTCAAGCAGATAGCTAAGCCTTTGAGTGATCCAACGTTGGGGAAACCTTGGCGTACAGACGGGGCGGGTTAGGAGGCATCCTCAGTGAGTACGAGACCGCATCCATTCGCCAAGTCTGCACACCGTCAAAATGCATACAAAAAAGCTAGCCATGCTAAATCAAATTGGCGGTCAAATTGGGGGACAAAAGAAAATCAATACACACCAAGATATTGATTTTACTCTATAATTAATATTCCACTGGCGGAGGAGGTGGGATTCGAACCCACGGTACGCTCTCACGCACGCTGGTTTTCAAGACCAGTGCATTCGACCACTCTGCCACTCCTCCGCAGCAAGCACCGCATAGAGGGGTGTCAGCAATTCTGCAAACCTGGAAATGACGCGCACTGTGGCACCGTAACGCAAGACAGCGGCAGCCCGTGTTGGGCGGGTTCCGACCGGGTGGGGAAATTTGCCGATGCCGTCCTGTCAGCCTTTCCAAAACCCCTGTACCCGCGTTAGTGTAGCGCAAAGACCCCGGCAATGGGGCATCAAACATGCCGTATTGACGGCGCGATCAGGCGGCGGCGGACAACGCCGCGCCAGCAGGCAAGGACGACGGACATGAACAGCCTCAGGCTACACCCTTTTTCTGGCAACCGGCCGCTGCGGTGCACGGTAGGGGTTTTGCTGATGATGACGACTTTGGCGGGCTGCGATGCGGTCGGCAATCTGACCGGCGGTCAGAAAGGCTCTGCTGCGGCACCGTCCAGCTCGACCAAGCTGGTGGAGCGTGACGTCGAAGCGCCCGAGGTTTTCTCGGTCAGTGATCAGGGGCTTTGGGACGGACGCCCCAGCCTTGGCGGTGTCTGGGTCGCGCATCCCGATGTCACCGATCCCGAACGGGTGATCATCCGCAACGAGGCCAATGGCAAATTCGTCATCGGCGCGTTGTTCCGCCGTGAACGCGATCTGCCCGGGCCCAAACTGCAGATGTCTTCTGATGCGGCGGCGGCCCTTGGTATTCTGGCGGGTGCCCCTGCGCCATTGAACGTCACTGCCCTGCGCCGTCAGGAGGTCGACGACACCCCTGCCCCCGACGCAGCCCCCGAAGGCACGATCGAAACACCGTCGGAAGTGACAGAAACCACGCTTGATCCGGTCGCTGTCACGGCAGGTGCCGCGATTGATGCCGCCCCCGCTGCGGCGAAACCCGCAGCCCCTACGGCCCCGAAACCCGCAGCCCCCAAACCTGCGTCTTCGCTGGCCAAACCCTTTGTCCAGATCGGCATTTTCAGCGTAGAGGCAAATGCCGAACGCGCGGCCAACCAGATGCGCAGCGCGGGCATGTTGCCCACCGTCAAACGCAGCGAGATCAACGACAAGCCGTTCTGGCGCGTGGTCGTCGGCCCTGCCGCTACGAAATCCGAACTGACCAATTTGCTGAAATCCATCAAGACCGAAGGGTTCTCTGACGCCTACGCCGTGTCGAACTGACCCACCGCCAAAGGAAACTGCCATGATCCGTATTTTTGCAGCCACGATTGCGACCCTTCTGTTGGCCCTGCCAGCGCAGGCGTTCGAGACACAGGCCCGCGCGGCCTATGTGGTCGACCAGACCACCGGCACCGTGCTGCTGACCAAGAACGCGGATGAACCGCTGCCGCCGGCCTCCATGTCGAAACTGATGACGCTGTATATGGCGTTCGAGGCGATCGAGCGGGGCAAAAGCAATGGCGGGCTGGATCTGACAGAGGAGCTGCCCGTGTCGCAGCACGCCATGTCCTACGGCGGGTCGACCATGTTTCTGGACACCACCGACCGCGTAAAGGTCGAAGACCTGCTGCGCGGCATTATCGTGCTGTCTGGCAATGACGCCTGCGCCGTCATCGCCGAAGCGCTGAGCCCCGATGGGTCAGAGGCCGGTTTTGCCCGCCTGATGACCCAGCGGGCGCAGCAGATGGGCATGACCAACTCGACCTTCGCGAACTCCAACGGCTGGCCTGCCGCCGGTCACCGCATGTCGCTGCGCGATCTGGGGCTGCTGGCCACCCGCCTGATCGAGGATTACCCGCAGTATTACCCGATGTTCTCGCAGCGCGAATTCCTGTTTGACGGGCGCGCACCGCAGAACAAGACCAACCGCAACCCGCTGCTGGGGCTTGGCATTGGCGCGGACGGGCTGAAAACCGGCCACACCGAAGAAGCGGGCTACGGGCTTGTCGGCTCTGCCAAACAGGGCGACCGCCGCGTTGTGTTTGTTCTGTCCGGTCTCGAAAGCGCCGCGGCCCGCGCGCAGGAATCGGAATCGATTGTGAACTGGGCCTTTCGCCAATTCTCGCAACGGTCCATGGGCAAAGCCGGCACCATGATTGCCGAAGCCCCCGTGGCGCTTGGGGCGCAGGGTGCCGTTGGCCTTGAACTGGAGAGCGATCTGTCGGTGCTGGTGCCTGTGTCCGGCGGCAGCGATGTCTCGGCCGAGGTGGTTTATACCGGCCCGCTGCGCGCGCCCATCACCAAGGGCCAGAACATCGGCGAACTGGTACTGACCCGTGGTGATCTGCCAGAGGTACGTGCCCCGCTGGTTGCCCGCGACAGCGTTGCCGCAGGGGGGTTCATGGTCAAACTTGAAGCCGCGGCCCGCCATCTGCTGACCCGGTTGAACGAAGGGCCAGAGGCCGCTTCGTGAGCACCGCGGCCAAGGGCCTGTTCATCAGCTTCGAAGGTATCGACGGCTCGGGCAAATCGACCCAGACCAAATTACTGAAAGACCGGCTTGAGGCCGACGGGCATCAGGTCGTGCTAACCCGCGAACCCGGCGGCTCCCCCGGGGCCGAGGAAATTCGCGCATTGGTCTTGCAGGGCGACCCCGACCGCTGGTCCGCCCGAACCGAGATCCTGCTTTTCACCGCCGCCCGTCGGGATCACCTTGAACGCACGATCCTGCCTGCGCTCGAGGCGGGCAAGATCGTGATCTGCGACCGCTTTGCCAATTCCACCCGCATGTATCAGGGGCTCAGCCGGGGTGACCTGCGCGGTGCCGTGGACCAGTTGCACAGCCTGATGATCGGCGTCGAACCCGATGTCACCGTCCTGATCGATATGGACCCTGGCGAAGGGCTCAGCCGCGCCTTGTCGCGCAACACGGTCGAGGAACGGTTCGAGGATTTCGGCGAAAGCCTGCAGGTCGCCATGCGCGCCGGTTTCCTGTCGCTTGCCGCTGAATTCCCCGACCGTTTCGTCACCATCAACGGCGCACAATCCATCGATGCGGTTGCGGCGGATGTGTTTGCGCAGGTGCGCCCGCGTCTTGATGCGCGCTGACCCCTTTTCCTGCCGCCGCAATCTGCTAGACCACGTGACATGAGTGATGACGCCCCCCAGCCCGACCGTATCGACGGCGCGCGCCACCCGCGCGACACGCCGCAGCTTTTCGGCCAGTCGGCGGCAGAGGCGGCGTTTCTCGATGCTTTCAACTCGGGCAAGCTGCATCACGGCTGGCTGCTGACCGGCCCGCGTGGGGTGGGCAAGGCCACATTGGCGTGGCGTATTGCGCGGTTTTTGCTGGCCACCCCCGATGCAGAGGACGGCGGCGTGTTCGACACCCCCGCCCCCACCAGCCTTGATATCGATCCCGACCACCCCGTCGCCCGCCGTATCGCGGCCGGGGGCGAAGGCGCGCTGAAGGCGATCACGCGCTCTGTTGACGAGAAAACCAAACGGCTGCGCAAGCAGATCGTTGTGGATGACATCCGTAAACTGAACGGGTTCTTCCAGATGTCCGCTGCCGATGGCGGGCGCCGTGTCGTGATCGTCGATGACGCCGACCTGATGAACCCAAATGCCGCGAACGCGCTGCTCAAGATGCTGGAAGAGCCGCCCGCCCGCGCAATCATGCTGCTGATCAGCCACCGCCCCTCCGGCCTGCTGCCCACCATCCGCTCGCGCTGCCGGACCCTGCGGCTTGGCACCCTGACGCCGGACGATATGGCGCAGGCGCTCGGGCAGTCCGAGGTGGATATTCAGGGCGATCCCGCAGCGCTCGCGGCGCTTTCCGGCGGGTCTGTCGGCGGCGCGCTATCCCTGTCGCTGATGGGCGGGCTCGCGATGTATGGCGAACTGGTCGCCCTGCTAGATACGATGCCGCGGCTGGACCGCGCCCGCGCGCTCAAACTGGCAGAGGCCGCAGCCGCCCGCGGGGCCGAAGAAAAACTGTCGCTGCTGTTCACGCTGGTGGATCTGCTGATGCTGCGATTGGCCCGCACCGGTGCCCTTGGCGGCCCACCCGAAACCGCCGCCGCCCAGAACGAGGCCGCGGTGCTGACCCGCCTGTCGCCCACCCCCGCCCAAGGACGGGTCTGGGCCGAGACCGCGCAAGACATCGGCACCCGCGCGCGCCACGGGATGGCGGTCAACCTTGACCCTGCCGCACTGGTCCTAGATACCCTGTTCAAGATGGGCGACGCCGCACCGCGCTAGCCCACGCAAGACGAACAGGCAGGACCCCAGGCATGACAGACAGCACCCGCGACATTCACCCGATCACCGACAGTCACTGCCACCTGGACTTTCCCGATTTCGACGGTGAACTGCCCGATGTGATCGCCCGCGCCCAAGCCGCAGGAGTGACACGCATGGTCACCATCTGCACCAAGCTCAAGAACGAACCCGCCGTGCGCGCCATTGCCGAGGCGCATGCCCCGGTTTTCTATGCCGCCGGCACCCACCCGATGAGCGTCGCGACAGAGCCGATGGCCAGCTATGACGACCTTATGGCGCTGACCAAACACCCCAAGATGGTGGGCATCGGCGAAACGGGGCTGGATTACCACTACACCGCTGACAGCGCCGAGGCGCAGCAAGCCAGCCTGCGCACCCATATCGCCGCGTCCCGTGACAGCGGCCTGCCCCTGATCATCCACGCCCGCGACGCCGATGATGATATGGCCCGCATCCTCAGAGAGGAACATGCCAACGGGGCCTACCCTTGCGTGATGCACTGCTTCTCCTCGACACAGGCGCTTGGCCGTGCGGCACTGGATCTGGGGTTCTACCTGTCGATGTCGGGCATCACCGCCTTCCCCAAATCCCAGGACCTGCGCGACATCTTTGCCGACGCGCCCCTGGACCGGATATTGGTCGAAACCGACAGCCCCTATCTGGCCCCGCCGCCCCATCGCGGCAAACGCAACGAACCGGCCTTTACCGCCCATACGGCGCGGCGTGGGGCCGAAACCTTCGGCATCGATTATGCCAGCTTTGCCGCGCAGACGCAGGCGAATTTCGACCGGCTGTTTACCAAGGCCGCCCAATATCAGGACGCCGCCTGATGGCCGAGATGAAGATCACCATCCTGGGCTGCGGCTCGTCTGGCGGGGTGCCGCGCCTTGGCGGGCACTGGGGGGCCTGCGATCCGGCCAACCCCAAGAACGCCAGACGCAGATGCTCCATCCTGGTCGAGCGGATCACGGATGCTGGCACGACATCGGTGCTGATCGACACCTCCCCCGATATGCGCAGCCAGCTGCTGGATGCGGGCGTCGGACGGCTGGACGCGGTGCTTTATACCCACTCCCACGCCGATCATGTGCACGGGCTGGATGACCTGCGGATGATCGTGATCAACATGCGCCAACGTCTGCCGGTCTGGGCCGACACGCCCACGCGCGATGCGCTGCTGGACCGTTTCGGCTACGTGTTCATCCAGCACCCCGGATCGTCCTACCCGCCGATCCTCGAGATGAACCATATTGACGGCGACGTGACGATCGACGGGCCCGGTGGCACGCTCTGCTTCACGCCCTTTCTGGTGAACCACGGCGGGATGGATGCGCTTGGCTTCCGCGTCAATGATGTGGCCTATCTGCCCGATGTGGCGCAGATCCCCGATGACATCTGGCCCCACCTCAAGGGCCTGCGCTGCTGGATCGTCGACGCGCTGCGCCGCGACCCGCATCCAACCCACAGCCACCTGGCTCAGACCCTGGACTGGATCGAACAGATGGCACCGCAAACCGCTGTGCTGACCAATATGCACAACGACCTCGACTATGACACGCTGGCCGCGGAAACCCCCGACCATATCGAACCCGCCTTTGATGGCATGACCCTGAGCTTTCCGGTCTAGCCCCCGCCCGCGGGGTCCGGACTTCATTTTGCTCTATAAACTCCACGGGGGCGTGGGGGTGTGAAACCCCCACTCCGACAGCGCCACCCGCACCCAAGGCCATATCTCTCGTGCAAACGCTTCTCGAAGTCATCCTGCCCGTCTTCCTTGTCATCGGCTTTGGCTATGTCTCTGTCTGGCGAGGCTATTTTCCGGTCTCGGGCATCGACGGGGTCATGCGGTTCGCGCAAAGCTTCGCGATCCCCTGCCTGCTGTTCCAATCGATCGCGCATCTGGATATCTCGGCCTCTTTCGACCCGCGACTGCTGTTCAGCTTCTACACCGGCGCGGCGGTCTGCTTCACGCTGGGTCTGTTCGGCGCGCGCATCCTGTTCAAACGCGACTGGGAAGACTGTGTGGCCATCGGGTTCTGCAGCCTTTTTTCCAACTCGGTCCTGCTGGGGCTGCCGATCACCGAACGCGCCTATGGGCCCGAGGCGCTGATCGGGAACTTTGCGATCATCGCCATCCACTCGCCGTTTTGCTACGGGCTGGGGATCACGGTGATGGAGTTCGTGCGCAACCGGGGCCAATCCGGTCCGGCCTTTGCGCGCAATGTGGCGCGGGCGATGTTCCACAACCCGCTGGTTCTGGGCATCCTCGCGGGCTTTGCGGTGAACTTTAGCGGGCTGGCAATCCCCGGTGTGATCGACGACGCGCTGTCGCTGGTCGTGCGCGCCGCCCTGCCCGCGGCCTTGTTCGCCTTGGGCGGCGTGTTGATCCAGTACCGCCCCGAGGGCGACAGCAAGACCATCGCCATGGTCTGCCTTTTGTCACTGATCGTGCATCCCGCGATTGTCTGGTTCATGGGCGGCGGCTTTGGCCTGCCGCAGGATCTGTTCCGCTCGGGCGTGCTGACGGCAGCGATGGCACCGGGGTTCAACGCCTATATCTTCGCCAATATGTATGGCCGCGCGCGGCGGGTCGCGGCAAGCTCGGTGCTGGTGGCGACGGTGGGGTCGGTGCTAACCGCGTGGCTCTGGCTCAGCGTGCTGCCATGAGGCCCGTGCTCTATTCTTTCCGGCGCTGCCCCTATGCCATGCGCGCGCGGCTGGCGCTGCGGTCGGCCCGCCAGCAGGTGCAGCTGCGCGAGGTCGTGCTACGCGACAAGCCCGCCGCCTTTCTGGCGACCTCGCCCAGTGGGACAGTGCCCTGTCTGGCGCTGGATACGGGCGAGGTCATTGACGAAAGCCTCGACATCATGATCTGGGCCCTGCGCCGACACGATCCCGAAGGGCTGCTGCAAATGCCTGACGCGGGATGGGACTGGATCAACCGCTGCGACGGGCCGTTCAAACACGCACTGGACCGCACGAAATACGCCACCCGCTACCCCGACGCCGATCCGGAGGCAGAGCGGGCCAAAGCCGCCGCCCATCTGGCGGCGCTGGACGCGCAAATTGGCACCTATATTTTCGACACCCCCAGCCTTGCCGACATGGCGATTGCCCCCTTCGTGCGGCAGTTCGCCTTCATCGACAAACCCTGGTTCGACGCGCAGCCCTGGCCGCAGTTGCAGACGTGGTTGGAGCGGTTCCTGACCGCGCAGGCCTTCACCGCCGTGATGGATAAATACCCGCAATGGGCAGAGGGCGACGCGCCTACGGTCTTTCCTGCCTAGGGCGACAACCCCCTTGCCCCGCCCCCGCGTACGCTGCATCGCGGCACAAGTTACCCCACGTCACAAAGCCGCACCGCCGCCCTGACAGCCGTCAGGCAGGTTGCCACAGCGGCGTGCACACTCCTAACCTCGGGTCGTGGTCCCACCGGATCACAACAACCGGGAGGAGATATAATGAGACATTTCAGATCAGGTCTGGTTGCCGGGGCGCTGGCCCTTGGTACCGCCTTTGCCACCCTAACCCCCGCATGGGCCCAAGAGCTGCCCCGCGGCGATGCGACCGCCTTGGGGTTCGACCCAGACCGACTGGCGCGAATGGATGCCACCTTTGGCGCGCTTGTGGACAAGGGGATGACGCCGGGGGCCGTGCTGATGCTGATCCGCGACGGTCAGATCGCGCATCTGTCCACCATGGGCAGACGCACCCCCGACGGGGAGCCGATGACCGAAGACACGCTGTTCCGCATCTACTCCATGACCAAACCCATCACATCCGTCGCCGCGATGATGCTGGTCGAAGAAGGCAAACTGCTGCTCAACGCGCCCGTCTCGACCTATCTGCCCGCCTATAAGACCCTGAGTGTGGTCACCGGCGAGAAAGACGCCGAGGGCAAGCCCGTGACCCGCCCCGCCAAAGGCGTGATGACCGTCCGCGACCTGATGCGCCATACCTCGGGGCTGACCTATGGCTTCTTCGGGGCCGGTCCCGCGCGCGAGGCCTATAACGCGGCCGGGGTCGCCTCGCCCGAGAACACGGCGATCGAACAGGCCAATCTGCTGGCGTCCCTGCCGCTGGAGCATGACCCCGGCACCACATGGGAATACTCCCGCGCGACGGATGTTCTGGGCGCGGTGGTAGAGGTTGCGTCAGGCCAGACGCTTGAAGTATTCATGAAGGCGCGTATTTTCGATCCGCTGGGGATGGAGGATACGGCCTTCTACATCGATGACGCTGCGGATTTCCCGCGGATCGCCGAACCCTTCGCCGATCAGGCCAAACTGGGCAGCCGCGATGTTTTTGACCCGCGCGTGCGCAAGCCGAACCAGTCGGGCGGCGGCGGGCTGATGTCCACCGTGCATGACTACGCCAAATTCGCGCAGATGATGCTGAATGGCGGAGAGTTGAACGGTACGCGGCTGCTGTCGCCTAAGTCGGTGCAGCTGATGACCTCGAACCACCTTGAAGGCATCAAACCCGGTAAATACTACCTGCCCGGCCCCGGCTACGGCTTTGGTCTGGGGTACGGTGTGCGACTTGAAACCGGCAACGCCCCGTCAATGGGCTCCGCCGGTGAATACAACTGGGGCGGTGCAGCGGGCACCGGCTATCACGCGGACCCTGCCGAAGATATGATCGCGCTGCTGATGATCCAGTCGCCCGCCAATCGTGGGCCGCTGCGGCTGATCTTCAAGAACCTCGCCTTTAGCACGCTGGCCGACAGCCGCGTCGACGACTGACCCCGCGGGGCCACGCGCCCTGCCCCATACCCTCGCGTAAAAGGCCCCTGACGTCGGGGCCTTTTGTCGTTGAACACGACAGATCGCTGGCTTGCGACAGGGAAACCCCCTAAAATTTCACACCGGCCATTGTCAGCGGGATGGTCCGCGTTACGTCATCGCTTTGATTATAAAGGGTTCACATTGTGGCAACAGAAACACTCGGCGCGCTAAATCCTGTAACTGCGATCGCATTGGTCGGCGCGATCGGGGTGGGGTCTCAATGGATCGCATGGCGGCTGCGCATGCCCGCGATCGTGCTGATGCTGGTGGCCGGTATCCTGATCGGGCCGGTTCTGGGCATCTTCGACCCCGCACGGGATATCGGGCCATTGATGGGGCCGATGATCTCTATCGCCGTGGCGATTATCCTGTTCGAGGGCGGTCTGTCGCTGAACTTTCACACGCTGCAGGACGCGGTCGGCGGTGTCCGGCGGCTGGTCTATATCGGCGCGCCGCTTGGTTGGCTGATGTCGGCGCTGTCGCTGCATTATGTGGCGGGGCTCAGCTGGTCCAGCTCTGCCGTCTTTGGCGGGATTATGATCGTGACCGGCCCCACGGTGATCGCGCCGCTGTTGCGCACCGCGCGGCTGTCGCGCCGCCCTGCCACCCTGCTGCAATGGGAGGCGATCCTGAACGACCCCATCGGCGCGCTGGCCGCCGTGCTGGCCTTCGAGGTCGTGATCGCCCTGAACACCGCCACCACCGCGTCCGAGGCGATGCTGGAGCTGTTTATCGGTGCCGCCGTCGCCACTGCCGCTGGTGTCGCTGCGGGGATCGGCCTGTCGCGCGCCTTCAAACGCGGCTGGGTGCCCGAGTATATGAAGGTGCCCGTGCTCTTTGCCCTGCTGCTGGGGGTCTTTGCCGCCTCCGATGCCGTGCTGCATGAAAGCGGGCTGCTGGCGGTGACCATCATGGGGATCGTGATCGCGAACTCCAAACTGCCCAGCTACGAGGAAATGCGCCGCTTCAAGGAACATGCCACCGTGCTGCTGGTGTCGGGCGTGTTCATCCTGCTGGCCGCAGGGCTGGATGTCGAGGCGCTTGGCAATCTTGACTGGCGCGCGGCGGCCTTTGTCGCTGTGGTGGTGCTGGTCGCACGGCCTGTGACGGTGTTTATCTCGCTCATCGGGTCGGGCATCCCGTTTCGCGAAAAATTGCTGGTGGCCCTGACCGGACCGCGCGGCGTCGTGCTGGTCGCGGTCGCGGGTCTGTTTGGCGAACGCCTGCTCAGCCTCGGCTTCGAGGACGCCGCCCTGATCGCGCCGCTTGCCTTTGCGCTTGTGGCGGTGACCGTGGTGGTCAACGGCTTCACCCTCGCCCCCTTTGCACGGCTTTTGGGGCTGACCGGTGCCGACACGCCCGGCGTGGTGATCATCGGCGGCTCGGACTGGACAACGCAGCTGGCCGAAGTGCTGAAGAAAGCGAAGATTCCGGTGCTGATGACCGACCCCAACTTCATCCGCCTGCGCAAGGCGCGTGCGGCGGGGATCGATACATTTTCGGGCGACATTCTGTCAGAGGCGGCAGAGCAGCGCGTGGAACTCGTCAGCTACGCCACGCTGATCGCTGCCACGGATAACGACGCTTACAACACGCTGGTTACCACCGACCTGGCGCCGGAATTTGGCCGCGAGAATGTGTTTCAGGTGATGCGCGAGAAATCCGAAAGCAGCCGCCACCAACTGCCCCGCACCCTTGGCGGCCGGCCCTTGGGGCTAGAGGCGACCCATGCCGAACTGCGTGATCTGATCGCCCAAGGCTGGCGCTTCCGCAGCACGCGTCTGTCCGAGGAGTTCACGCTGGAAGACTGGCGCGCCGAAAGCCCCGAGGCGCGGCTGCTCGCCCAGATCACCACCAGCGGCGAGATCAAGTTCATGCGCAAGAACGAGGAGTTCAAGGGCGGCGATGGCATCCATGTTATCGCTCTGCGCCCGCCGGAGGAGTGATCAGACCACACCCACCCGCGCAGCATACTATCTGCGCGGGTATTTCAGCTTTGCATTAACCTTAATTGGACCATTTTTTCGCCACACCGGTCAGGCAGTTGCTTCAGTCATGTAGGTAACCAACTGAAAAGGCACATCTATGTTAATAAGTTCACTTTTCTCTGGCGGCAGCCAGCAGTCTCAGCCCAAAGGGGCCGAGAAACAGAAAGATAAGTCCGAGACCGGTAACACCGAAAAGAACACCGCCAAAGCCAAAGACGAACAGCCGGCAGCGCAAGAGACGCAGCCCACCGCTGAAACTGCCCCTGCGCAGTCGTCTCAGGCCGCCGCCCCTGCGCAGAAAGCGCAAGCCCCCGCTGCGGAGGCTCCGGCCCCCGTCGCCCCAACCCCGGTTGCCACCTCGGACGCCGAAGACAGCGGCATGAGCGAGGCGCAAGCCCGCGCCGCAGCCGAAGCCCGGATCGAAGCCGCACAGGCCCGCAGCCTGATCGACTCGATCGCGCCGGTCAGCAGCTCGCCCCAGCAGGCCAGCAAATCCTACCTGTCGGCCCTGCTGAAATCGAACGCGCCAACAGAGGCCGCATCAACGGCCAAATCCGCCGCTGAGCCCGTCGCCGACAAGGCCGACAAAGCGCTCAAAGCCGCCGCGTAACCCACGCAGCCCCGCCGCGCCCGAACACCCTTCGGGCGCGGCGCATGGTTCACAACCAAGACAGACATCAAAACGCAGGCGCTACAGCGCGCGAATTATGTATGATTATCAATAAGTTGAAGTGGTGCGGGTGAAGGGACTCGAACCCCCACGCCATAGGCGCCAGAACCTAAATCTGGTGCGTCTACCAATTCCGCCACACCCGCATTGCGCGTTCACTATCAAAGAAATTTCCCAGTGGCGAGGGGGAAAAACGCGCATGACGTATAGTTTTTCTCACCTGCCACGCGTGCCTGCACCCGACGGCCGCTAGAGGTCCAGCGCCTTGAAGATGCGGGGGATTTCTTCGACCAGATCTTCGGCGATCAGCCCCGGTCCGAACTGACGTGCTGCCTCTACATGAAGCCACGTGGCGTATTGCGCCGCCTCGAAAGGCGCGATGCCGCGGGCCAGCAGACCGGTGATCATGCCCGACAGCACATCCCCCGCGCCTGCGGTGGCAAGCCACGGGGCCGCGCGATCGCCCGTGCCGTGATGCGCCGCGACGCGACCGTCGGGATGCGCGATCAGGGTGGTCGCCCCCTTATACAGAACAACCGCCCCCGCCTTTTGTGCCGCCATCAGACAGACCTGCGCCTTATCGGCGTCACCCTCGGATATCTCCTTGAAAAGGCGCGCGAACTCTCCGCCATGCGGGGTCAGCACGCAGTGTGGGCCAAGGCGCTCCCACAGGGTGGGCTCCTGCGCGATCAGGGTCAGCGCATCGGCGTCCAGCACGCAGGGCTTACCGCGTTCAAGCACTGCCTGCACCAGCGCCACATGGGCCGGTTTCAGCCCCAAGCCTGGCCCGATGCACAGCGCCCGCACGCGTTTGTCACCGGCCAGCTCTGCCAAATCCTTGGGGCCTGTGACGCGCGACAGCATCAGGGCGGTGATCTGCATCGCCACCTCCATCTGCGCGGCGGGCGGTACGGCCAGTGTGACCAGCCCCGCCCCCATCCGCAACGCCGCACGCCCGGACAGCCGCGCAGCACCCGTGCGCCCGGCCCCACCGGTCACGACAATCGCATGCCCGTGATCGAACTTATGCCCCTGCCCCTTGGTCAATTGATCAAAGTCCAGCGTGTCTGCTGTGATGGCACTCGGTTGCATGGCAGCCCCTTTCTGGTCCGTCTTTTGCCCAAAGATAAACCACCTGCCCAAGCGATAGCCAAGCCTGCCAGCACATGGATTTTCAAACTGCACAGATTTTAATCGCAACGCACATAAAACAGCCGATGCGCACAAATTTTCGCCTCTTTCGGTGGACTCCATCGCGCGTCTGGTAGACCGTCGGCCCGCACGGTGAGATGACACCGATGTAGACCGAAAATCACCCGTCTGGCAGGGAGGCCTCAGATGAAAAAGATCGAAGCTGTAATCAAGCCGTTCAAGCTTGATGAAGTCAAGGAGGCGCTCCAAGAGGTTGGCGTTCAGGGCCTTAGCGTTATCGAAGTCAAAGGCTTCGGGCGTCAAAAGGGCCATACAGAATTGTACCGTGGCGCTGAATATGTCGTGGATTTTCTGCCCAAGGTAAAAATCGAAATCGTGTTGGACGACGATCAGGTAGACGCCGCCATCGAGGCGATCGTATCGGCGGCGAAGACCGAAAAGATCGGCGACGGCAAAATCTTCGTCAGCCCCATCGAACAAACAATCCGCATCCGTACCGGCGAGACCGGGTCAGACGCGCTTTAATCGAATTTACGAGATTCAAGAAAAGGATATCATCCAATGAGCACCAAGGACTTCCTGAAGAAGATCAAGGACGAGGACATCGAATACGTTGATGTACGTTTCACCGATACACGCGGTAAACTGCAGCACGTGACAATCGTCTCCGATCTTGTTGACGAAGATTTTGTCGAAGAAGGGTTCATGTTTGACGGCTCCTCCATCGCGGGTTGGAAAAGCATCGAAGCCTCCGACATGAAGCTGATGCTCGACACGGACACCGCTTATGTTGATCCGTTCTATGCCGAAAAAACCATCTGCGTGCACTGCTCTGTTGTAGAGCCCGACACAGGCGAAGCCTATGAGCGTGACCCCCGTGGCACCGCGCAAAAAGCCGAAGCCTATCTGAAAGCCTCCGGTATCGGTGATGTGGCCTATATGGGTCCGGAAGCCGAATTCTTCCTGTTCGATAACGTCAAATTCTCGAACTCGATCAACAAGGTATCCTACGAAGTTGATGCGTCCGACGCGTCCTGGAACACCGACACCGACTATGAAATGGGCAACATGGGCCACCGCCCGGGCCTCAAGGGCGGCTACTTCCCCGTGAACCCCACGGACGAAGCACAGGACCTGCGCGCCGAAATGCTGTCGACCATGAAACGTCTTGGCATGAAGGTCGACAAACACCACCACGAAGTGGCGTCCTGCCAGCACGAACTGGGCCTGATCTTCGGCACGCTGACCGAACAGGCGGACGAGCTGCAGAAATACAAATACGTGATCCACAACGTGGCGCACGCCTATGGTAAATCCGCAACCTTCATGCCCAAGCCGATCTATGGCGACAACGGCTCCGGCATGCACGTGAACATGTCGATCTGGAAAGACGGCAACCCCCTGTTCGCAGGCGACAAATACGCCGACCTGAGCCAGGAAGCGCTGTATTTCATCGGCGGTATCCTGTCCCACGCGAAATCGCTGAACGCCTTCACCAACCCGGCGACCAACAGCTACAAGCGTCTGATCCCCGGTTTCGAAGCCCCCGTTCTGCGCGCCTATTCCGCACGCAACCGCTCGGGCTGTGTCCGTATCCCATGGACCGAATCCCCCAAGGCAAAACGCGTAGAGGCCCGCTTCCCCGATCCGGCGGCAAACCCCTACCTGTGCTTTGCCGCGCTGCTGATGGCCGGCCTTGACGGGATCAAGAACAAGATCGATCCGGGCGAAGCCATGGATAAGAACCTGTATGATCTGCCCGCCGAAGAACTGGCCGATATCCCGACCGTTTCCGGTTCCCTGCGCGAAGCGCTGGAAGAGCTGCAGTCGGATATGGATTACCTGCTGGCCGGTGACGTATTCACCAAAGACCAGATCGAAGGCTATATCGAACTCAAGATGGAAGAAGTGCACAAATACGAGCACACCCCCCACCCTGTTGAATTCGGCATGTACTACAGCTGCTAAACGCGGTCTCCACCCGGACGGGTGGCCAGACCAACAGCAAAGGGCGTCCCTATCGGGGCGCCCTTTCGCTTGGAATGCGTCTTGCTATTTGAAGTTCGAAACAGCTGAGCTAGAGTCAGCCGAAGTTTAATAGAGTCAGAGGTTATTTCATGCGCCCCACCAAACGTCTTGCCACGGCACTTATGCTTTCTTTGGGCTTCGCCGCCCCAGTTGCAGCGGCCCAATGTGGCAACAACGCGGGAGGCTTCGACGCCTGGAAACCCGCCTTCGCGAAAGAGGCCGCCGCCGCGGGTGTCGGTCAACGGGGGCTCGATGCACTGGCCAACGCGCGCTATGCCAGCAGCACCATCGCCGCCGACCGCAACCAGAAATCCTTCAACTATTCGCTTGATAAATTCATGCAGGTGCGCGGTGCCGATACGATCGTCGCCCAAGGCCGCAAGCGCAAAGCCCGCAATGCAAGCTTCTACCAGTCACTCGAAGCGCGCTACGGCGTGCCAGCGGGGGTGATCATCGCGATCCACGGGATGGAAACTGCCTTTGGTGGCTTCATGGGCGATACCTCGGTGGTCTCTGCGATCACAACGCTGACCTATGACTGCCGCCGCTCCGATTTCTTTGCCCCCCACGCCATCGGCGCGCTGAAACTGGTTGATACCGGCGCGATCAACGGCGGCACCAAAGGCGCAAAACATGGCGAGCTTGGCCACACCCAATTCCTGCCCGGCAATGCCCTGCGCTATGGGGTGGACGGTAACGGCGACGGCCGCGTTGATTTCTACAACCAGACCGATGCGCTGGCCTCGACCGCGAACTTCCTGCGTCAGAAAGGCTGGCAACCCGGTGCCGGCTATCAGGAGGGGCAAACCAACTTCAATGTGATCAAACAGTGGAACGCTGCCGGCGTGTACCAGAAAGCCATCGCCATCATGGCCGCCCGCATCGACGGCTAACCCCCTCGAAAGTAAAAACAACCGCCACGCGCGCGCCGGTCCTGCGGCGCGCGCGTTTTGCTTCCAAATGGCTGAAAATCCTCGCCGAAGGCATCCGCCCCGTGCCACCCGCACCGCCCCATTGCAATTGCAGCACCCAAGCGCCATATAGCGCCAATAGGGAAAGGCCCCTGCCGTCCGCATATCGGTGAAGTCCTTGACCAAGAACACACCTTCAATCTCGCGGATTGACGGGCAACGCGGACCCCCTTCGACTTTTGCGAGAGCAGGAGTGTTATGATGACAACCCAAAACCATCCCACCGCCGTACCTTCGGCTGATGTGCTGAAATCCCAAGCCAAACGGCTACGCGCGGACCTTGCAGCCCAAGGCACAGCACTGTCCCATGCGGCGACGCTGGAAATGGTGGCCCACCAATGGGGCGCGCGCGACTGGAACACGCTGAGCGCCCAGGCCGCGGCCCCTGCGCAGGGCTGGACGCCCGGGGACCGCGTGCAAGGCCGCTATCTAGGGCATCCTTTTACTGGCGTGGTCAAGGCGGCGCGGCTATCGGGCAGTGGCATGTGGTCGCTGACCCTGCGCTTTAACACGGCCATTGACGTTGTGACCTCGCCCCTGTTCAGCAATATGCGGCGGCAGATCAATGCGGTGGTCGATGCGCAGGGGGTCTCCCCGCGCAAGACCTCTGACGGGCAGCCGCATCTGGTTCTGACCTAGCGCCATCAATCCCGAAGCATCGCGCCTGTCTGGGTCCGCTCAGGCAGGCGCATCTCCGTCGCGCACCACATAGGTGTGGATCGTAAAGACCACCGCGTCGCTTTCGGGCAGACGCAGGATGCACTGCCGCTCTGACCGGATAAAGGGCATGTCGCTGCCTGTCTCGCGCCGCCGCGGCTGGTGCAGATCCGCATCCGCATAGCGCAGCTTGTTGAACCGCCACAGGGGCCGCCCTGCCCGCACGCCGTCAAACAGACGTTGCACACGCCGCGCGATATCGGCGTCATATTCCTCGACCGGGGTGTGAATGCCCGTCAGGGGTTGCTCGATCTTATCCGCCAGACGCCAGTTCGCCGGAAAGCACAGTGCCGCAGCGGTCAGCACATGTTCATCGCCACGTTTTTGCAGGATGCAGAGGTCTTCTTGCACCAGATGCGCCAACGTCCACAGCGGTTGCGACCGGTCCAGCGTGACCTTGCGCCCGTCAGGACAAACCACCGCATCAGCCCCGAGGGTGAAACCGAAACGCGGCAGAAGGGTCAGCGCCTCGGACAGCAGCTCTGCCGCGGCGGGTCTGGCGGCCTCGCTTTGGTAGAAAACAGCCTCGGGTCGTTCCGCCAGCAGCGCTTCGCGGTAGACCATCTGCGGCGCGTAGGCTTCGTCCATCAGCAGCCAGTCCTCCGCCCCGCAAGGCCCCGTGCCCGGCAATCCGGGCGTGCCGGTTTGCGCGTCCGGTAGTCTGGTTTGCAATATCACGGGCATGAGGTCTCCTATTTGGTCAGCGGATGAGGGCCAGCCGGGTGCGAAGCCGGTGCGAAACCGGCGGCGTGGCGCACAGGCCCGCTGCCGGGGCGCAGCCTGCTACGGGCCATGCCTTCGGCGAGGATTTAGGGCCATTTGGAAGCGGCTGTCAGTTCTTCAGAGCGTCTTGCAGCGCCGGCAGGAAGCGTTGTTCGTAGTCACTGCCGACCAGCGGACCAGCATAGCGGAACAAAACCGTGCCGTCGCCTGCGATGATGAACGTCTCTGGCGGGGCGGTGACGCCCCAGTTGATGGCCGTGCGCCCCTGCGGGTCAAAGGCGACGCCTTCGAAGGGGTTGCCATCATTGGTCAGGTAGCTGGTTGCGGGGCCGACCGTGTCTTTGAAGTTGACCCCGATGATCGACAGCCCCTGCGCCTGCATATCAAGCAGCTGCGGATGTTCGGCGCGGCAGGGCGGGCACCAGCTGGCCCAGAAGTTGACCAGCGTCACCTCGCCATTGGTCAACACATCCGGTGCCGCGGCGGGAAACCCTTCCAGCGGTTTTTCCGGCAGCGCGGGGGCCATCTGCCCCACCAGCGTCGAAGGCAGCCCTTCGGGATCGGGGCGGAACATGCCAAAGGCGGCAAGTGCCACGAAACCGGCGAAGACCAACGGTGGCGCGATCATGAGCGGAGAGATTTTAGCCATCTTTACGGGCCTCTATATCAGCAAGTGTGGCGCGGGCCTTGCGCCCTTTGTTCAGGCTCAGCCCCACCAGCCCCGCCAGCAGCAGCAGCGACACCCCATAGGCGGCCAGCACCTCGGCGGCGTATTTCCCAAGGTCCGGCATCATGCGCCCCTTTCGCTGCGCGCCAGCAGCGCGCGGGCGCGGCGCAGGCGGATTTCGGTCCCTGTGCGGTACAATACCAGCGCCAGAAACAGCAGGCCAAAGCCGACCATACTGATCAGCAGCGGGTAGAAAAACACATCCGACACGGTACGCCCACCGGTGGCCAGCGGGACAGAGGTGCCTTGATGCAGCCCCTGATTCCAGAACTTGACCGCATAGCGCGACAGCACCGCAAAGACCGAGCCCACCAGACACAGGACCGAGGTCAGGTCTGCAGCGGTATCGGGGTCCTCGACCGCTTCCCACAGGGCGATATAGCCGAGGTAGAACAGAAACAGGATCAGAAAGGACGTCAGCCGCGGATCCCATGCCCACCAGGTGCCCCACATCGGTTGCCCCCAGATCGCACCGGTGATCAGCGCGATCACTGTCATGGTGACGCCCACAGGGGCCGCCGCCTTGGCCGCGAGGGCGCTGACGTGATGCCGGCGGATCAGCCAGACCAGCGAGGCCACCAGCATCATGAACCATGCGTTGATCGCCATCAGCGCCGCGGGCACATGCAGGTAGATGATCTTGACCGTCGATCCCTGACGGTAATCATCCGGCGTACCGAAAAAACCCCAGCCCAGACCGACGATCAGACACAGCGCCGCCCCCCCCCAGACATAGGGTTGTACGCGGGCCGAGAGGCCTAAAAATTTCACCGGATTGGCGTATTCCCATAAAGACATGGCGGGGTTCTATCGCTCCGTTTCCTGGCACTCAATGGTCAAAAGCGCGCACTCACCTTAAGGTCATCCGCAGCACCGCGGCAGAGGCGAAGGGCATGAGCGCGATGGTGCCAAAGGTGATGCCAGCCAGCAGGGTCAGCGGGGTCGTGGCATCCAGCCCCATTGCGCCGCGGCGCGCGGCCTCTGCCCCGAAGATCAGCGTCGGCACGTACAGCGGCAGCACCAGCAGCGACATCAGCAGCCCGCCGCGTTTGATGCCCACGGTCAGCGCCGCGCCAAAGGTGCCGATCACCGACAGCGCGGGCGTGCCCAGACCCAGCGAGGCCACCAGCCACAGATACCCCGAAGGCGCGAGGTTCAGCATCACCCCCAACACAGGCGCCGCAAGCACCAGCGGCAGCCCTGTCGTCACCCAGTGGGACAGCGCCTTGACGCTCAACGCCGCCTCAAGCGGCAGCGGTGCCGTGGCCAGCAGGTCCAGCGTGCCATCCTCGTAATCCAGCGCAAGCAACCGGTCGAGCGAGAGCAGGCAGGCCAGCAGCGCCCCCAGCCAAAGCACACCGGGCGCGATGGTCCCCAACAGATCGGGGTGCGGCCCGACCGAGAAGGGCACCAGTACGGTCACAATCAAGAAGAACGCCAGTCCGAGGCCAAAGCCCCCGCCCGCCCGAAAGGCAAGCATCAGGTCACGGCGCAGCAGGGCGATCACAGGAAAGCCTCGTCACTGGCACCGCTGCGCTGTGATGGTTTGGCGCGAAACGGGGTGATGTCAAAGCTATCCGCCTTCAGGCCAAGGTCGATATGGGTCGCGATCAGCGCCGTGCCGCCGGCCCCCAGATGCGCCGTCACCGCCGCGGCGAAAAGCCCAACGGCGGCGGCGTCCAGCGACACGGTCGGCTCGTCCAGCACCCAGATGGGCCGCCCCGTGACCATCAACCGCGCCAGCCCCAAGCGTCGCTTTTGCCCCGCCGACAAGGTGCCTGCCAGCCGGTCTTGCAGCGGCTCGAGGTCATAGGCGGTCAATGCGTCAGAGATATCGCGTTGCCCGAAGACCTGTGCCCAGAATCTGAGGTTTTCGCGCACGCTCAGCATCGCTTTCAGCCCGTCGGCGTGCCCGGCGTAGGCGATGGTTTCCTCTGCCCCGTCGATCTGCCCCGACAAGGGCGGTTGCAGCCCCGCGATGCTGCGCAGCAGCGTGGTCTTGCCCGCCCCGTTCGGCCCTCGCAGGATCAAGGCAGCCCCCGGTTCGATCGCAAAGGACACCCCGTCCAGCACGGGCACACCGCCGCGCGCGACGGCAAGGTCGGTGACACGCAGGGTCATATCAGACGGGGATCATCGCCAAAGCGATGCGACGGCCTTCGCTGAGCAGGACGTTATACGTCCGCGCCGCCGCGGGGGACGACATGACATCAACCCCGATGCCCGCATCTTCCAGCGTGCTGCGCAGGTCGGCCGGGATATGCGCAATCTCGGCCCCGGTGCCGATGAACAGGATGTCGATCTTGCCCGCCAGCGCCAGCAACGGTGCGTGATCGTCGAAGCCCTGCCACGCAGAAACCCCAGAAGTGCCTGCGATCACCGGCCCTTCGAACACAGTGCCGCCAATACGGAAGAAACCGGGGCCATAGCCTTCGACGGGTTTGGCATCCGAATACACGACCTCGTTCAAACGCATGATGTTCTCCTTCTCGCGGGGGCTGCGCGATCATAGCGGATCACGCGCGGACAATACAGATCAACTGGCGGTGAAATGGGGCGGCCCTAGGGGCCAAGCGTCACGCCGGATGCGGGCGCGGAACGGTGCTGCCAGCAAGGGGTGCCCTGCTGGCAGCGAAATATATTACGCGTCGATGTTGGCGTATTGGCCGGTATTGTTGTTGTCTTTCTTGGACCAGTCGCGTTTGACGCCCAGAAACAGCACGACGTTCTTGGCCACATAGACCGAGGAATAGGTGCCCACAACAACGCCCCATGTAATCGCGAAGACAAAGCCACGGATCACATCGCCGCCCAGAACCAGCAGCGCGATGAGCGCGAGCAAGGTGGTGCCCGATGTCATCAAGGTCCGGCTCAGAGTCTCGTTAACGCTGAGGTTCATGATCTCGCGCAGGTCGCGTTTCTTGTATTTGCGCAGGTTTTCACGCAGGCGGTCAAAGATCACCACGGTGTCGTTGATCGAGTAGCCGATGATGGTCAGGATTGCCGCGATCACCGCCAGATCGAAGCGGATCTGCAACGCCGAGAAGACGCCGATGGTCAACACCACATCGTGGAACAGCGCCGCGACCGCTCCGACAGAGAACTGCCATTCGAACCTGAGCCAGATGTAGATCAGGATCGCCCCGAGGGAGGCAGCAACCGCCAGAAACGCGGTCTGGATCAGCTCGCCCGACACTTTGGGGCCAACAAATTCGACCGAGGTGAAGACGATGTTCGGGGCAACGGTTTTCAACGCTTCCTCGACATTCTGGATCATCTCGGGGGATGCGGCCTCTTCGCCCTCCTGGGCCTGGATGCGCACCATCGCGACATGTTTGGTGCTGTCGCTGGCAGGGTCAAACACCTCTGAGATGGACACATCGCCAAGCTCCAGCGGATCCAGCGCCGTGCGGTAGGCCGCCACGTCCACGGCTGCGTCACTTTGCGTGCGCAGGGTCGTGCCGCCGCGGAAGTCGATGCCGTAGTTCAGGCCCATAGTGAACCACACGGCCAAGGCCAGCAGCACCGCCACACAGGACGCCCCAAAGGTCAGTTTGGCGTGTTTGAAGAAGTCGATATTCGTATCGTCGGGGATCAGTCTCAGCCGCATGGTGCGCGTTCCTATACCGTGATTGTCTTGGGACGGCGGCGTTCAAACCAGAACACCACGATCAGACGTGTGACGAAATACGCCGTAAAGACCGACGTGACGATGCCAAGTGCCAGCGTCACCGCGAACCCGCGCACAGGGCCGGAGCCCAGCACAAAGAGGATCGTCGCAATGATGAAGGTGGTGATGTTGGCGTCCAGAATGGCGCTAAGCGCGCGTTCATAGCCAAGGCTGATGGCGCGGGCCGGTCCCTTGGCAGTCTTGAGCTCTTCGCGGATGCGTTCAAAGATCAGCACGTTGGCGTCCACCGCCATACCCACTGTCAGAACGATCCCCGCGATACCGGGCAGGGTCAGCGTGGCACCAATCAGGCTTAGCAAACCAAAGATCATGCCGACGTTGATGATCAGCGCGATATTGGCAAACAGCCCGAACAGCCCGTAGCTGGCCCACATAAAGAACAGTACCGCGCCAAAGGCGACGCTGGTTGCGATCTTGCCCGCGTCAATGCTGTCTTGGCCCAGTTCCGGCCCGATGGTGCGTTCCTCGACAAAGGTCAGCCCCGCGGGCAAGGCCCCTGCCCGCAGCAAGACGGCCAGATTGGTGGATTCCTCGACCGTGAAGTTGCCGGTGATGATGCCCGACCCGCCGGGAATCGCGCTTTGGATGGTGGGGGCGCTGATGACCTCGTCATCCAGCACAATGGCGAAAGGCGCGCCGATGTTCTCTGCCGTGTAGGTGCCGAACTTGCGCGCGCCGGTGGTGTCAAAGCGGAAGCTGACAGCGGGGCGGCCGTTCTGGTCAAAGCTGGGCTGCGCATCGACCAGCTGTTCGCCGGTCACGACGGGCGCGGTTTCGATGATGTAGAAGACACCGGGCGCTTCGGCGTCGGGCAAAAGCGAATTGCCCAGACCCGGTGCCGCGTTTTCATTGGCGCCACGGTTCACCACGGGGTTGAACGTCAGCTGCGCGGTGGTCCCGATGATCGCTTTCAGCTCTGCGGCCGACCCGATGCCGGGCACCTGAATAAGGATACGGTCCGCGCCCTGACGCTGGATCGTGGGTTCGCGTGTGCCCACCTCGTCGATGCGGCGGCGGATGATTTCCAGCGACTGCTGCATCGTGCGCTCGTCCGTGGCCTGTTTCTCGGCATCGGTCAGCGTGATGGTGATGATGTCATTGGCACCGTTCACCACGATGTCGTTTTGCCCTGTGCCCGTCAGCGACTGCACGGGGCGGGCCAAGGCACGGGTCGCCTCTAAAGCTTGTGTCATGACAGAGGCATCGTTGATGCGCACGCGCAGCTCGCCTTTGGGGGCGTCAACACGGCGGACCGGCGTGATCGAGCGCAACGCATCGCGGACCTCGGGCCAGGCGGCTTCCATCCGGTTGGCGTAAACATCTTCGACATTCACTTCGGCCAGCAAATGGGCCCCGCCGCGCAGATCGAGGCCAAGGTTGACCAGACGTTCCGGCATCCACTCGGGCCAAAGCGCCTTTTGCGCCTCAAGCTCGGGGGTGGAGCCAGCAACGCTGATCGCCTTGACCGCATCATTATGCTGTTCGACGGGACCGTAAAACGCATTGGGCAGCGCCAGCCACAGGCCAGCGGCACAGGTGAGGATGATCAACACCCGTTTCCACAGATCAATCTGAAGCATGGTACTGCCCTTTTCTCGACACGCCCGAAGGGGCGCTTACTTGGCTGGTTCGGTCTTGGAGACGACGGTGGCGATGGTCGATTGCACAACGCGCACTTTGACGTTGTCGGCCAGTTCGACTTCCAGCTCGCCGTCATCTTTGACTTTGACGACTTTGCCGATCAGACCGCCAGCGGTGACCACTTGATCACCACGACGCAGACCGTCCACCATTGCCTTATGCTCTTTCACCTTCTTTTGCTGAGGGCGGATAAGCAGAAAATACATGATCGCGAAGATCAGGATCAGGGGTACAAATTGCTGAATGGCTTCCATGGAGGTCGTCCTTTGTGTTGGGCGCATGCCGCAAACGGCCTGCCGTCTAAGTTTGGCGGAACCTATGGTCAGACGCGGGGCTTTGCAAGGTGGGTTCCGGGGGGAAATGGCGCTGCCCGGTGTCGCAGCCTGCAATAAGCTGTTTGCGCAAGCATCCAAGGGCGCGATCCCCCCGCGGCGCAACCACATCTGGCACCGCGATCCACAATCGGGCATAACGCGCGCAACGCAGATCATGCGACTCGGACGACAAAGGAACAGCCCATGCACGACATCAAAGCCATCCGTGAAAACCCCGATGCTTTCGACGCGGCCCTCGCACGGCGCGGCGACACCCCTGTGAGCGCGCAGGTACTGGCACTGGACGAGGCACGGCGGGCCAAGATTTCAGCAGCGGAAACGGCGCAGGCCGAGCAGAACAAAGCCTCCAAACTGGTGGGCGCGGCCAAGGCCAAGGGCGACGAGGCAGAATTCGAACGTCTGCGCACATTGGTCAGCGACAAGAAGGCCGAAGTCACCGCCATGCAGGCAGAGGCCAAGGATCTGGACGCGCAGTTGACTGACATGCTGGCGCGCATCCCCAACCTGCCCGCCGATGATGCCCCCGACGGCGCGGACGAGGCTGACAATGTCGAAGTGAACCGCTGGGGCGATGTACCAACGTTTGATTTCAAGGCGAAAGAGCATTTCGAGATCGCCAGCGTCGCGGCGTCAATGGATTTCGAAACCGCCGCCAAAACCTCCGGCGCGCGCTTTGTGATGCTTAAAGGGGCCGTGGCGCGGATTCACCGTGCGCTGGCGCAGTTCATGATCGACACCCATGTCGATGAAAACGGGCTGACCGAACATATGACCCCCGTGCTGGTGCGCGACGAGGCGATGTATGGCACCGACAAGCTGCCCAAATTCGGCGACGACAGCTATCAGACCACCAACGGCTGGTGGCTGATCCCCACCTCCGAGGTGACGCTGACCTATTCGGTCGCCGGTGACGTGCTGGAAGAAGCCGCCCTGCCCCGCCGGATGACCGCCCACACCCTTTGCTTCCGCTCTGAAGCGGGCAGCGCGGGCCGCGACACCTCGGGCATGCTGCGCCAGCACCAGTTCGAGAAAGTCGAGATGGTATCGGTCACCCACCCCGATCAATCGGACGACGAACAAAAGCGTATGCTGCGCTGTGCCGAAGACATGCTGGAACGTCTGGGCGTGCCTTACCGCACCGTGATCCTGTGCACCGGTGACATGGGATTTGGCGCGCGCCGGACCTTTGACATCGAGGCCTGGCTCCCCGGTCAGAACGCCTACCGCGAGATCAGCTCTGTCTCGACCACGGGGGATTTTCAGGCGCGGCGGATGAACGCACGGTTCAAACCCGCAGATGGCGGCAAACCGCAGTTCGTGCACACGTTGAACGGGTCCGGTCTGGCCGTCGGGCGCTGCCTGATCGCGGTGCTGGAAAACGGCCAGCAGGCTGATGGGTCGGTCAAACTGCCCGAGGTGCTGGCCCCCTATCTGGGCGGCAAGACCACTTTGTCCGTCGACGGCACGCTCAGCTGATTGAACGCTGGGATCATCGGGCTATCTGAGGCGAGAACCACTTTTCGCAAGGTAGCCCGATGTCCCGTTCTCTTATTGCCCTTCTGACCTTTCTGCTGGCGATCGGCTTTGCCGTGTCGCCTTTTTTTGTCTCCGGCTTCAACGGCTTTTCGCCGGACCAGTTCCCCATTCCCCAAGACAACCCGCCAGTGCAGCCTGCGGGCTATGCGTTCTCGATCTGGGGGCTGATCTATGTCTGGCTGATCGTCGGCATGGGCTGGGGCCTGTGGAAACGCCGCGAGGATTTCCTTTGGCACGACATGCGTCTGCCGCTGGCGCTATCGCTGTTTGTGGGCTGTTTCTGGCTTGCCGTGGCCGTGGCAAGCCCGATCTGGGCGTCGGTGCTGATCTGGGTGATGCTGGTGGCCGCGCTTTACGCGTTGTTCCGCGCCCCGCGTGAGGATCGCGGCTTTGCCGCCCTGCCCGTGGGGCTTTATGCGGGCTGGCTGAGCGCTGCCTCCTGCGTGTCTTTGGGGCTGCTGGCGGCCGGCTATGGCTGGATGAGCGGGCCAACCGCGGGGCTGGTCTTTGTCGGGCTGGCGATTGTGATTGCAGCGGGGGTGCAATCGTCACTGATGCGCGCGCCGACCTATGGGATCGGGGTGATCTGGGCGCTGGTCGCTGTGGTGGTGGCGAATGTCGCGACAGCCCCGACCGTTGCGGCGCTGGCCGCGGGGGGCACCATTGCGTTGATCCTGCCCACCTACCGGTCATGGCGGCGCGGTTAAACGCAAAGAACCGGAGTTCTGAAAACTCCGGTCCCGATTTCTACAGTCCCTAGCGGTCCTTGCGGTGCCCGTCGGTATGTTTGCGCAGCTTCGACGGTTTCGCTTTTTTGCGCCCCTTATAGGGGTTGGCGTCCGACTGGCCGCGCATCCACAGGCGGATCGGCGTGCCCGGCATGTCAAAGTCCAGCCGTAACCCGTTGACAAGATAGCGGTTATAGCTTTCCGGCACCTTATCGGGGTGGCTACACATGACCACGAACCCCGGCGGGCGGGTCTTGGCTTGGGTCATATAGCGCAGCTTGATACGCTTGCCCTGCGGCGCGGGGGGCGGGTGCGCCTCCATCATGCCGGACAGCCAGCGGTTGAGCTGTGCGGTGGTGACACGGCGGTTCCAGACCTCATAGGCGCGCATGATCGCGTTGTGCAAGCGGTCCATCCCGCGCCCGGTCTTGGCCGAAACGGTCACCAAAGGCGCGCCCTTGAGCTGCGGCAGAAGCCGTTCAAAGCTTTCGCGCAGGTCTTTCAACTTGCCCTGTTTGTCGGTCTCAAGGTCCCATTTGTTCACCGCAACCACAACGGCACGGCCTTCGCGTTCGGCCAGATCGGCGATGCGCAGGTCTTGCTGTTCAAAGGGGATGTCCGCATCGAGCAGAACCACCACAACCTCGGCGAATTTCACCGCACGCAAACCGTCGCTGACGCTCAGCTTTTCGAGCTTTTCCTGCACCTTGGCGCGTTTGCGCATCCCGGCGGTGTCAAAGATCCGCATGGGCACGTCGAACCAGTCGGTTTGCAGCGAAATCGCATCACGGGTGATCCCCGCCTCTGGTCCGGTGAGCAGACGATCCTCACCCATAATCTGGTTGATCAGGGTGGATTTACCCGCGTTCGGACGCCCTACGACGGCCACCTGCAAGGGCTTGCTCTTGGTGGGGACGGGCACGGGTGCCTCTTCGTCGCCCAGTTCGGCTTCTTCCTCGGTCAGGTCCACATCTGTTTCCGGCGCATCGGTTTGCGCCCGCTCGGCGAAACCGTCGGCGATTGGCATCAGATGGGTGTAAAGATCGTTCAGCCCCTCGCCGTGTTCGGCAGACAGGCGGATCGGTTCGCCAAGGCCAAGGCTGTAGGCCTCGATCACACCGGCGTCGGCGGCTTTGCCCTCGGCCTTGTTGGCGGCCAGAATGACATGGGCGGATTTCTTGCGCAGGATATCGGCAAAGACCAGATCGGACGGCGTGACACCGACGCGGGCGTCGATCATGAACAGGCAGATGTCCGCCATATCCACGGCACGTTCTGTCAGGCGGCGCATCCGGCCCTGCAAACTGTCGTCGGTGACTTCTTCAAGTCCGGCGGTATCCACCACAGTGAATCGCAGGTCGGCAAGCCGCGCCGCGCCTTCGCGCAGATCGCGCGTCACACCGGGCTGATCATCGACCAACGCCAGCTTTTTACCGACCAGACGGTTGAACAGCGTGGATTTCCCGACGTTGGGACGGCCCACAATGGCGAGGGTGAAAGACATGGAACGGCTCCGAAGACTAGGTCAAGCCCGCCGCTTAGCCTATTTGCGGCCTAACGGAAAGCGTGCAATTGCCCTTTCGCGGATACGACGTACAGAACGCCCCCCGCCACGACCGGCGCAGTGGTCGCCCCGCCGGGGATCGTCACCTGTGCAACCAGCGCGCCATTGGTGGGGTCAAAGCTGCGCAGCGTGCCATCGCTAGAGGCCACGATCACGCGGCCACCGGCAAGGATGGGGCCGTAGTTGCCAAAGACCTCGGACTGGCGCTTGGGCTTGTCCTTGACGAAATTCGGCAGCGGTGTGCCCCAGATGCGGGTGCCGGTGCTGGCATCCAGACGCACCAGCTCGTTCAGGTCGGTCACAACAAAGACGCTGTCGCCTGCGGGCCAAACGGGGCCAATCGCGCCTTCGCGCGCGGTCCACTGGCGTTCGCCGCCGCCAAGGCTCAGCGCCGCCAGACGGCCCGACTGGTTGCCCACGTAAACGGTATCGCCAGAGATCACCGGCGCGCTTGTCACGTCAGAGATATTGGCCAGCGCGCGCCCCGGGCGTTTGCCCACGACAGACGTGTTCCAACGATCCAGCCCGCCCTGACGGAAGAGCCCTTGCACCTCGCCCGAGCCAAAGGCCAGCACGGCGATCTGCGACCCCACGGCGGGGGCCGGTGCGCCAAGCACATTGTTGATGCTGCTGGTCGATCCGGTCTGCCATTGCACGCGGCCATTGGATTTATCCAGCGCCCAACCGGTATCGTCGCCGGAGGTGAAATAGACCATATCGCCAAAGACTGTCGGGGCCCCCGATCCGGTGCCGTCGATATCCTGCGTCCAGCGCGTGCCGCCACTGTCGACATCCAGCGCCGTGACCGACCCGAAGCCGAGCGAGACATAGACTGTGTTGCCATCGACGGCCAAGCCGCCGCCCGTCGCATCGCCCTGCCCGTCGCTTTGCGGCGTCAGGTCACGGGTCCATAATGTCGCCCCCGATGTGGCAGAGGTCGCGGTGACCGTCGCGCCGGAATCGATGGTGAACACACGCCCGCCCGACACGACAGGCGTCGCGGTGATGCGCTGCTTGCGGCTGTCGCCCTTCCCGATAGAGGCGGACCACGCAAGCTGCGGTGCCGCACCAAGCGCGGGGTGGCTGACGCGGGTGCTTGGCGTGCCGGGGCTTTGCGACCAGCTCGCGTTTGTGGTCGCTGCGGGCAGTGAAATCGCGCGTGTTGTATTGGCTGGCACCGGCGCATCGGCGGGGGCCGCAAAGCCATCGCTGCCTTGCAGGACCGATCGCACATCCTCGCGCACGCCGGGCAGGATCACCTCTGGTTCGGCGCAGGCCGACAGCAGCAGCGATGCCACCACCGCCCCCATCCCAAGTGAGGCACGGCGCGTCGACGTGGGTTTCAAGGAGATGCTGTGGAGAATGGTCATGGCCCTGCTCGCTTTGCTCTTTAAGTCCGTGTCACCTGAAGGGTTCAGGCAGGATTAGTTATTGTCTGCATCCAGCGCCGGCACGGTGTCCGTTTGCGGCGCGGGGGCTGCGGTACCCATTTGCGGATCCCCCCCCAAGGCGACAATCACCTGAAGGGCGCGTTGTTGCAAGTCCGAGGTCACATCCGCGTCGTTCAGGATACCCTGATAGCGTTCGATTGCCGCCTCGGGGGCGTCTTCTTCGATGTCGATCATGGCCAGTTGTTCTTGCGCCAGCAAGCGCAGGCTGCTGCCCGGCTGCGCCAGATTTTCCAACGCCAGACGGCGTTCATTGGCGGGCATATCCGATCCTTGCAGGGTAATCGCCTTGAACTGGGCGATTTCGCGATAGATCGCGGGCACATCCGCATCCAGCCCGATGCCGTTCAAGGTGGCGACGGCGGCGTCGGTCTCGCCTGCTTGGGCTTGTTCGGCGGCGGTCAGCAGGCCCAGCATGGCACCGGCGCGGGCGTTTGTGGCCTCGATTTTTTCAAAGGCGGCAGCGCGGGCGGCTGTATCCTCGGCGGAAAGTGCCGCAAACATCGCGTCGCCAAGGGTTTCCGCCTCTGCGCGGGCCTGCGCTTTTTGGTATTCGTTCCACGCGGCCCCACCGACCAGCAGGATCACGGCCAGCACCGCAATCCAGCCATAGCGCTTGAGCATAAAGTAGAACCGGTCGCGGCGGACCTCTTCGTTTACTTCGTCGATGAAACTGTCTGTATCGCTCATGTGGTACCCGTCCCGCCTGATTTAACGCCCCTCTTAACCTGCGGCTGCGGGGCTGCCAAGGGCTTGGCTGCACAGCAAGTGACCCACGCGTTGTTCACAAGGTCGCATGTCGCAAGTTTTTTTCAATAGTGAACTATGCAGTTCAGTTTTATTCGCTTAAGCATTTGGCCCTATAGCATACGACATATTGCGGTGCCGCAACGCCCGCGTTTCACTGAACCGAGGCCCGAATGCGCATCTTCCCCCTACTGGCGGCCATCGCCGTTTCCGCCCTGATGTATATGGCAATTTTCGAACGTGACGCCCTGTTGGGGCTGGCACAGGGGGCCGCGCAACCTCCGGCGCCTGCGGTGGATGCCGACAGCGCCGATACCGCGTCCCCGTCCGATGTGGCAGAGCCCGCGCGGGTGAAGGTCGTGGTGCAGCGCAGCGCGGAGGCACCGCTCGCCTCTGCCGTGATCGTGCGCGGTCAGACCACGGCGGCGCGGCAGGTGGCGGTCAAGGCGGAAACCTCTGCCGTTGTGGTATCGGCCCCGCTGCGCAAGGGCGCGACCGTGAACGCGGGCGATGTGCTGTGCGAGCTGGACCCCGGCACTCGTGGCGCGCAACAGGCAGAGGCGCAAGCCCGCCGCAACGAAGCACAATCCCGCGTCCCGGAGGCACAGGCCCGCGTGGCCGAGGCGCAGGCCCGTCTGGATGAAACACTGATCAAATTGAACGCGGCACAAAAACTGGGCGAAGGCGGGTTTTCGTCGCAGACCACGCTGGCCACCGCCGAAGCTGCTGTCGCCGCCGCGCGCGCCGCACTCAGCTCTGCCGAGGCGGGGCTGAATGCGGCCCATTCCGGCATTGAGGGGGCGGAGGCCGCCGTCGCCAGCACCCAGGCCGAGATTGACCGGCTGACCCTCACCGCGCCGTTCGAAGGGCTGCTGGAAAGCGACACCGCAGAGCTTGGCAGCCTGCTGCAAACCGGATCGCTTTGTGCGCAGGTGATCCAGCTTGATCCGATCAAACTGGTGGGCTTTGTCCCCGAGACCGAGGTTGACCGCGTCAGCCTGGGCGCGCAGGCGCAGGCGCGGCTGGCCGCGGGCGACCGCGAGATCGCAGGCACCGTCACCTTTATCTCGCGCGCCTCCGATCCGACGACGCGCACCTTTCAGGTGGAAATCGAGGTGCCCAACCCCGATCTGAGCATCCGTGACGGCCAGACCGCCGAAATCGCCATCGCCTCGGCCGGGGTCGAGGCGCATCTGCTGCCGCAATCGGCCCTGACGCTGAATGATGACGGCACCCTTGGCGTGCGTCTGATCGACGCCGAGAATACCGTAAGTTTCGCCGCAGTCACGCTCGTGCGCGACACGCCCGAAGGCATCTGGGTCACCGGCCTGCCTGAACAGGCAGATGTCATCGTGCTGGGACAGGAATATGTCACCGCTGGCGTGACCGTGACCCCGACCTTCCGCGACGAGGCCCCGGAATGAGCGGCATGGTCGATTGGGCCGCGGGCCGTGCCCGCATGGTCATGGCGTTTATCCTGCTGAGCCTTGTGGTGGGGGGCTATGCCTATTCCACCCTGCCCAAAGAGGGCGAGCCCGACATCGAGATCCCGGCGCTTTTCGTCTCGGTCCAGTTTCCGGGCATCTCTGCCGCGGATAGCGAAACCCTGCTGGTCAAACCGATGGAGACGGAGCTTTCCGATCTGGACGGCCTGAAGACCATGACCGGCACCGCCGCCGAAAACTACGCCGGTGTCGCGCTGGAATTCGAATTCGGCTGGGACAAGTCCAAGATCATGGCCGATGTGCGCGACGCGATGAGCACGGCGGAATCCAAATTCCCCGAAGGCTACGAGAAATATTCGATCACAGAGATCAACTTTTCCGAATTTCCCATCATCATCGTCAACCTGACCGGCCCCGTGCCCGAACGCACCATGGCCCGCGTCGCGCGTGATCTGCAGGACGCGCTGGAAGGCGTGGATGCGGTGCTTGAAGCAGGGTTGGCGGGCGACCGTGACGAGATGCTTGAGGTGCTGATCGATCCCTTGCGGCTGGAAGCCTATGACGTGACCGCGGGCGAGCTGATCAATGTGGTGCAGAATAACAACCAGCTGATTGCCGCGGGCGAAGTGCAATCGGATCAGGGCAGTTTCTCGGTCAAGATCCCGTCCTCCTTTGATGAACCGCGCGATGTCTATGCGCTGCCGGTCAAAACCAACGGCGACCGCGTGGTGACATTGGGCGATCTGGCAACCATCAACCTGACCTTTGAAGACCGCGAAGGCACCGCTCGGTTCAACGGGGAAAAGACGCTGGCGCTGCAGGTGGTCAAACGCAAGGGCTATAACCTGATCGACACCTCCACCCAGGTGAAAGAGATCGTCGCCGCCCAAAGCGCCGCCTGGCCAGAAGGGCTGAAAGCCGCTGTCACGCTTGGCACCTCGAACGACCAAAGCCGCATTGTCGACAGTATGGTGCAGCAGCTTCTGGGGTCGGTCTTTACCGCTATTGCGCTGGTGATGATCGTGGTGCTTGCCGCCCTGGGGATCCGTGCGGCCCTGTTGGTGGGCTTTGCGATTCCCACGTCGTTCCTGCTGTGTTTTGCCTTTCTCGCGCTGATGGGGATCTCCATCTCGAACATCGTAATGTTCGGGCTGATCCTTGCGGTGGGGATGCTGGTGGATGGCGCGATTGTTGTGGTGGAATATGCCGACGCGCGCCAGCAACAGGGCGAAGGCCCCATGGCCGCCTATGTCGAGGCCGCCAAACGCATGTTCTGGCCCATCATCTCGTCCACCGCGACCACGCTTTGCGCGTTCCTGCCCATGTTGTTCTGGCCCGGCGTCCCGGGGGAGTTCATGGGCATGTTGCCGGTCACGCTGATCTTTGTGCTCTCCGCCTCGCTGGTGGTGGCGCTGATCTATCTGCCCGTCATGGGCGGTGTCACCGGACGGCTGGAACGCTGGATGGCGCAGAATATGACTGCCATCGCCAAACTGCGGTTCTATCTGCATCTGCTGCTGTTTCCTATTGTCGCCGCGATGATCGCCCTGCCGCTGGCGCTGATGCAGCCGCTGTTTGCCGTGATCTCGGCGCAGTTCGCGGGCATGGACGGGCTGGATATCCTTGGCTCGGTCATTCCGGTCTTTGCCGTGGTCTTTATCTGCATCGCCGTGCTCTGCGCGCTGGTGGCGGTGGCGATATCGGGCGTGCTTTTGGGGCTGACCAGCTTTTTCGCACTGTTCACCCGCATGGGCCGCGGGGGCCGCTGGGTCACATCACGGCTGTTCCGCAAAGAGCCCACCGTGATCAAGGCGGGCTACCGTCGATCAGCCTTCGGGCGGGTCATTGCCTTTATCGCGGGCAATCCGGTGATGCCGCTGGTGGTCGCGGGGGTCGTCTTTGTCTTTGTCGGCACCACGATGATCTTCTTTGGCAACAACAGCAAAGGCGTGGAATTCTTTGTTGAATCCGAACCCGAGCAGGCGATCGTCTATGTGCTGGCAAGGGGCAACCTGTCGCTGGCGGAAAAAGACGCGATCATGCAGCAGGCGGAGGCGATCGTGCTGGCGCATCCCGGTGTCTCTACCGCCTTTGCCTTTGCCGGTGAGGGCGGGCTCGACAGCAATACCGGCGGGGCGCAGGCCCCCAAGGACAGCATCGGTCAGGTGCAGCTTGAAACCATCCCGTGGGAAGACCGCGCCCTGCGCCCGGAACTGGACGGCGACATCGTGATCGCAGAGCTCACCGAAGCGCTGAGCGCGATCCCCGGCATCAAGATCGAAATCCTCGCACAGGCGCGCGGCCCTGCGTCGGGCAAGCCGGTGCATCTGCGTCTGAAATCCGACAGTTTCACGGACCTGATCGCCGCGACGGCACAGGCCCGTGACACCTTCGAGAAAACCCCCGGCCTGACCCTGATCGAAGACACCCGCCCCCTGCCCGGCATCGACTGGCAGATCGACGTGGATGTCGCCAAGGCGGGGCAATACGGGGCTGATGTGGTCACCGTCGGCGCAATGGTACAGCTGGTCACCCGCGGGCTGCTGCTGGACACGATGCGGGTCGACAGTTCGGACGAAGAGATCGAGATCAGGGTGCGCCTGCCGCAAGAAGATCGTGTGCTCAGCACGCTGGACACGCTGAAGGTGCGCACGGTGGATGGGCTGGTGCCGCTGTCGAACTTCATCACCCGGACCCCCGTGCCTAAGCTGGCAGAGATCAACCGGATCGACCAGAAACGCTATCTTGATGTGAAGGCCGATGTCTTCCCCGGGCTGGTCAAACTGGTGCGCACGGTGGATGCCTCCCAGGCCGCCGCGCAAACGGGCACGGCACAGACGGGCACGGCACAGGCGGGCGAGACGACAATCACCCTCGCTACGATGCGCCCTGCGGGGGACGCGGGCGATATCACGGGGCCCGAGGGCGCGGCCTTCAAGATCACCAACCGGACCAATGCCGCCCAAGGCGTCGATCTGCAACAAGAGCTGGACAATGGCACCCTGCGCATGATCCCGATCAATGCCAACGAACGGATTGCGGAGCTGACCAAATGGCTGGAAACCCGGCCCCTGCCCGCGGGCGTCAGCTATGAATGGACCGGCGACCAAGAGGATCAGGCCGAAAGTCAGGCGTTCTTGTCCTCGGCCTTTACCGCGGCACTGGGGTTGATGTTCATCATCCTGCTGGCGCAGTTCAACAGCATCTACAACTCGGTGCTGGTGCTGCTGGCGGTGGTGCTATCGACCACGGGCGTGTTGATTGGCATGTTGGTGATGGATCAGACGTTTTCGATCATCATGACGGGCACGGGGATCGTGGCGCTGGCGGGGATCGTGGTGAACAATAACATCATCCTGATCGATACCTATCAGGAGTTCAGCCAGTACATGCCGCGGATCGAGGCGATCATTCGCACGGCGCAGGCCCGTATCCGCCCCGTACTGCTGACCACCATCACCACGATGGCAGGGCTTGCGCCGATGATGTTCGGGCTTAGCCTCGACTTTGCCAATGGCGGCTACACCATCGACAGCCCCACAGCGCTGTGGTGGAAACAGCTGGCAACGGCGGTGGTCTTTGGTCTTGGCATTGCGACGGTGCTGACGCTGCTGGTCACCCCGTCCATGCTGGCGATCCGCGTGTGGGCCACCACCTACGCCCGCTGGATCGCGCGGCTGCTGGCCAAGATGTCGCTGGGGCGCGCCAGCAAATCCGCGCAGGACTGGGCGCTGGCGCGCGACGCACGCAGGCTGCAAACAACCGTGATCCAGTGGGAGGACACCGGACCGCCGGCCCATACCCCACCGGCGGAATGACCCTTAGGCCGCGGCGGGCATCTGGTCGGCCGCCGCGGCATCCTGCTGCTGGCGCAGCTTGGGCATGGTAAAGATCACCAGCCCCAATGCGGCCACACCACAAAGCGCGATGCTCACCACCATGGGCACAGCGGTGCCGTCAAAGAACGGCGTCGTCGCAGCGATGCAAAAGGCCCCCGTCAGCATTGTCAGGCTTCCGCTGAGCGAGGACGCCATACCCGCGCGCCGCCCATGCGCATCAAGTGCCGCGACCATGGCCGAAGGCACAACGACCCCCAGAAAGGAATAGGCCAGAAACAGCCCGATCAACAGCACCGGCAGCGTGCCGAAACCGGCCAGCACAACGCCCGTCAACAGCGCAGAGCAGACGGCAAAGCCGGTGACACCGCGCCCGATCAGCGTGGCAAGCCCCCACATATCAGCAAGACGCCCGGCCGCCTGCGTGGCGATAAAGAACCCCACCGCGTTAAAGGCGAAGGCCAGCGAGAACTCGGTCGGGGTCAGCCCGAATTGACCGGTGTAGACGAAGGACGCGCTGGAGATGAACAAGAAGAAGCTCGCCATGCCGAAACCCGCGATGAAGGTCAGGCCGACGAACACCGGATCGCGGAACAGGATACCACAACTGCGCGACAGCTCGCGCAGATTGACCTTGCGGCGTTTGTCTGCGGTCAGCGTCTCGGGCAGCGCGATTTGCGCCATCGTCAACGTCGCCGCCGCAAGGATAGCAAGGGCGAGGAAAATCTCGCGCCAGCTGCCGAAACTGACCACCGCGCTACCCGCCAAGGGGGCCAGCATGGGCGAGACCGAGATCACCAGCATGATCGACGACATCAACCGCGTCGCCTGCGCACCGGTGTACATATCGCGCACGATGGCACGGGGAATGACCATCACCGTCGCCCCCCCGATGCCCTGCACCAGACGCCCCAGCACCAGCGTCTCGATGTCGGGGGCCACAGCACAGATCACCGCGCCGACGCAGAAAATGCTCATCCCGATGGCAAGGGTCTTTTTGCGCCCGATCTGGTCGGACAGCGGCCCATAGACCAGCTGCGACACGCCGTAGGCGAGGAAATAGGCGACCAGCGTAATCTGGGCCGCCGAGACAGAGACATCCAGCGCCTCTTCGATCGCGGGCAAGGCAGGCAGATACATGTCGATGGCAAAAGGACCTGTCACACAGATAGAGCCAAGAATAAGGGCGGTACGGAACATTCCGGCAGGCATGGGTAGTCCTTCAAATTTATGGGCAAGGCTGTGGGGGTGCCGCGCGTCGTGGCGCTCGGCCAGCGCTGAGCTAGCACATATGCACCCGACGGCAAGAATGCACCATGTTGTTTGTATGCATATGCCGGCAATTCACTGCTTGTTGATCGAATTTTGCTCGTTCATGGGGGCAAGACGTACTAGGTTCCAGCGGGAAGCCGTGGCCCCGCGGGCCGCGCAAACCGAAGGAGAGACCACATGATCCGCAAGACACTCGCCGCGACAACGCTCGCCCTCACGGCGCTGGCCGCCCTACCAGCCGGCGCCGATATTATCACCAAGATGAGCCCCCATTCCGTTCCCGACACAATCGACCGTCTGGAAACTGCCGTGACCGAAGCCGGTGCCACGGTCTTTGCCCGCGTGGACCACGCCGAAGGCGCGACCAAAGTGGATATGGAGCTGCGCCCGACCACACTGCTGATCTTTGGCAACCCCAAGCTGGGCACGCCTGCGATGCTGGACGGTCAGACCGCTGGTCTAGACCTGCCCATGCGCGTGCTGGCCTATGCCGATGACAGCGGCATGGTGCATGTCAGCTACCACGACCCCGCCACATTGGCCGCAGACCACGGGTTGCCCGATGACGCGGAATATCTGACCAAAATGACCGGCGCGCTGGACAAGCTCACCGATAAGGCCATCGCGGAGGAATAACCCCCGCGCCGACCAAACCTTTGTAACGCCAGCTATTCGCCCTCGGATTGCTGGCGTTGCCACAGTTGCGCATAGCGCCCGTTGCGTGCCAGCAGATCGTCATGGGTGCCCTGTTCTACCACCTCGCCCTGCTCCAGCACGACGATACGGTCGGCCTCGGCCACGGTGGACAGGCGGTGCGCGATGGTCAGCACCGTGCGCCCCTTGCCCGCCTGACGCAGGGCATCCTGAATCTCGTGCTCCGTCTCGCTATCCAGCGCGCTTGTTGCTTCGTCCAGCAGCAGGATCGGCGGGTTTTTCAGCAGGGTCCGCGCGATACCGACACGCTGCTTTTCCCCCCCCGACAGTTTCAGCCCGCGTTCACCCACAGCGGTTTCATACCCGTGGGGCAAACGCTGGATAAAGTCGTGGATCTGCGCCGATTTCGCCGCCGCTTCGATGTCTTCTTGCGTGGCGTTATCGCGGCCATAGGCGATGTTATAGCCGATGGTGTCGTTGAACAGCACGGTATCCTGAGGCACCACGCCAATCGCGCGGTGCAGGCTGTCTTGGGTCACATCGCGCACATCTTGCCCGTCCACACGCACGGCACCGCCCTGCACATCATAGAACCGGAACAGCAAACGCCCGATGGTGGATTTCCCCGATCCGGTAGAGCCGACAATCGCCACCATCTCGCCCGGGGCGGCTTCGATCGACACGCCCTTGAGGATCTGTCGGTCGTCGTCATAGCCAAAGCGCACATTGTCCAGCGTGACACGCCCGCCGGAGACTTGCAGCGCAGGGGCATCAGGCTTGTCCGAGATTTCGGCCGGTTGATCAAGCAGCGTGAACATCTGCCCCATATCGACCAGCGCCTGCCGGATTTCGCGATAGACGGTGCCAAGGAAGTTCAGCGGCACGGTCAACTGCACCATATAAGCGTTGACCATGACGAAATCCCCCACGGTAAGATCACCGTTCTGCACCCCGATGGCGGCCAGGATCATCACGCCGACCAACCCGCAGGTGATCAGCAACGACTGGCCGAAGTTCAGGAAGGCAAGCGAGTAGTTCGTCTTGATCGCCGCCTCTTCATAGCCCGCCATCGCCGCGTCATAGCGCTGCGCCTCGCGCTGTTCGGCGACGAAATACTTGACGGTTTCATAGTTCAGCAGACTGTCGATGGCCTTTTGGTTGGCGTCTGTGTCGCGGTCGTTCATCTGGCGGCGCAGCTTCACGCGCCACTCGGTCACCGCGAAGGTAAACCAGACGTAAAGCCCGATGGTGACTGTCACGATCAGCAGATACCATGCGTCAAACAGCACGGTCAGGATGATGCCGACCAGCAGCAGCTCCAGAATCAACGGCCCGATCGAGAAGAGCAAGAAGCGCAGCAGGAATTCCACCCCCTTGACCCCGCGTTCGATGATCCGGCTCAGCCCGCCGGTCTTGCGCGTGATGTGATAGCGCATCGACAGCTTGTGGATATGCTCGAACGTCTCCAGCGCAAGCATCCGCAGGGCGCGCTGGCCGACACGGGCAAAGACCGCGTCGCGCAGCTGTTGAAAGCCCACGTTCATCGCGCGGGCCATACCATAGGCGATCGTCAGCCCCACCGCGCCAAGCGCCAGAAACGGCACGCCCTCATTCGCGAGAGCATCCACCGCGTCTTTGTAAAGTACGGGAATAACAACAGAAATCAGCTTGGACACCACCAAGAAGATCAGCGCCCAGACCACCCGTTTCTTGACCCATGGCATATCGTCGGGCCACAGGTACGGGGCCACCTTGCGCAGGACAAGCAAGTTCGACTGCCGCTCTGCAGCTTGGGCGATCTCCTCTTCTGTCATGGGATATCGGGTGGCGGGTTTGGGCTGGCTGGCAGTGCGCGGGCTATCGGCTGACATGAACGATCCTGTGTGGTTGCCCCTTACATAGGGCCGTCAGCCGGATCATGCCAGTGCAGCAGTTTCATCTGTCTGCATAGCCGCTCGTCAATCGGGCAGATCAAAGACCTGACCGGGGTAGATCAGATCGGGATCGCGGATTGATGAGCGGTTGGCGGCAAAGACGCGCACATAGAGCGTCGGGTCGCCGTAGCGTTCGCGCGCGATGGCCCAAAGCGTGGCCCCTTCCTGCACGGTCACCGCCTTGATCGGGCCGTCGTTGTCTGCGGTGGCACGGGCCAGCACCTCGGGGGATTCACGTTTGAACGGGGTTTCCACGCGGCTGATCACGTCGCCGCCCTGATCCAGCTCATCCACGCGCAGGGTGTAGATGCCGGTCTTGATATCCTCGATATCGCCGCGCCAACGGCCTTGGGGGTCCACCTCAAGCGCACCGACGCTGCGGTTGTCCAGATAGACCCGCACGGAAGACGCCTGCGCCTGTGCGCGCCCCGCCAGCCGGACCTCGCCCTCATCGGAATAGGTGATCGTGTCGAGCGCGATGCGGTCTGTCACCTCGGGCGCGGTGCCGGGCAGTAATTCCACACCGTCGGCGTCGGATTTCAACACGGCGACGGGGGTATCAGCAGACGGGGGCGCGGGATCGGGCTGCGGCGTCACGGCGGCGACCTCGGTCATCTCGGGGGCGCTGTCATCGGGTGCTTCCCCCAGCGGTTCCGCGACCGGAGCGGAGGCTGTTTCAGGGGCCGTGTCGTCGGGCGTGGTCTCTGGCGTGGCAACTGATGTGGTGTCTATGGATACGTCTGATGTATCCGCCAGTGCCACCTGCGCCACGGCAGGTGCAGTGATCGGGGCCAAGATGACTTCCTCGACCGAGGCGACAGGGCCTGTTTCGGCATCCGCGCTCAGGCTCAGGATCTTGCCGCTGCCATCGGGCGGCAAAATGGCAAGCGTGGCGAATTTGCCAGAGCGATCGGCCTGCGCGCTGGCGACCTCTGCCCCGTTGCTGATGACGCTGACGCGGGCCCCTGGTGCTGCGCGGCCTGCGATCACGGTCATCCCGTCTCCCTCGCGGCGCACCTCGTCAAAGCTGGGGGTGGCGGGCGATGCGGCAAGGTCAGGCGTTTGCGGCCCAGGGGGAACGGTGGCGGCGGCCTTGGTGTCTTGGGGTGCGGTGGCGGTCTGCGCGGGGGGCTGGGCCGCGGGTTTCGGCTGGGCGGCGGTGTCTTTCCTCGTGTCCGGCACGACGGGACCCGCATCTTGCGACCAGATATATCCCGCAACGGCAACCGCCACGACCAGCGCGGCGCCCGCAAACTGAGCACCCCGCGTTTGAAACACCCACATCCCGTTCATCCCTTTGAACTTCCCCACATTGAGGACTTGTACCAAGCAGGCTATCACGGGTCAAAATGCAGCTGCATGCCATGTGCATATTCGCAAAAAGGACCCCCGTTTATGATCCAGAAATCCGTATGTGTTTACTGCGGCTCGCGCCCCGGTGATGACCCCGAATATACCGCACAAGCCGACGCTTTGGGGCGCGCTTTGGCGCAGAACGACTGGCGGCTGGTCTATGGCGCGGGGGACGTGGGGCTGATGGGCACCGTTGCACGCGCGGCGCAAACGGCGGGCGGCACGACCTTTGGCGTGATCCCCGATCATCTGGTGAAATGGGAGGTCGGAAAGACCGATCTGACCACCTATGTCGTGACCGAAACCATGCATGAACGCAAAAAGGTGATGTTCATGAATTGCGATGCCGTGGTGGTCCTGCCCGGCGGTGCCGGATCACTGGACGAGCTGTTCGAAGTGCTGACCTGGCGCCAGTTGGGGCTACATCAGAAGCCGGTAATCCTATTGAATACAAATGGTTACTGGGATCCTCTCACAGCGCTTCTGGATCATGTCGTCGCCCGCGGCTTTGCCGAAGAAAGCCTGCTTGGCTATGTGGATACGGTCGATGACGTTGACGGCGCGCTGGACGTTCTGCGCCGCAGCCTGACCGCGTAGAGGTACGCGCGTCAGCTCGCGCGGCAGTGCAGAAAGCGCCTGCGCGGCAACGGGTTGATCGGCGGCGAAGCAGGATCAGGAGTGTTATGGGCGGTAAGTTAAAGCGGCCAACGCCATACTCCCTGTTCGCCGCGAGCACGCGCGATACAGCAAAGGGCACCCACGTCTGGATGCCCTTTCAAATCACCGCCCTGCGGCAACCCGAATACCTATTGATCCGGCCGCATAGCCAGAGTTCGACTGTTGCTATGCGGCCACATCATCACGCTGTTTCAAGCGTCGATTTCACGATATTCTCGATCTCTTCGATGGGGTGGTTCGTCAGCGTCTTGGGGATTTCGCCCACGACTTTGTCTGCGACTTCTTTGTGCATCTCGTGACGCAACTCGCCCAGAGTGTTCGGCGGTGCGACCAGAATGATCTTGTCGAACTTGCCCTTATGCGCCTGTTTGTACAGAATATCCGCCAGTTCGCTGGCAAAGCGGTCCTTGGACAGCTGGTGCCAGTCGGTGTCGTCCACAGCCGAGCGGTGCACAGACGGGCCATCGTTGAAGCGTCCACGACGATTGGCGGCCTGATCGCGGTTGGGCGGGTTTTCCTGCTCTTCCTCACGGAAGACCTGCAGGAACGGATCCTCTCCGTCGGTTTCATTCACCATGAACAGCGCTTTTTCACCGTCTGCGATCAGCACCCAAGTGCCATTTTCAATCTTGGTCATGCGTCTTCTCCGTGGTTGCGTTTGTCTTCGCCAGTGACGCGGGTGTCAGCGCCGGGTTTGTCGACCACCTGTTTCTGTTCGTCCTGTGTGCCGACATCGCGTTGCAGCCCGCCACCCGAGCGGCCCTGATGGTCAACATCATCGGCTTCGCTGATGTATTTGTCGGTTTCCTTGACGCCGTCCTGCGATCTGTGACGCTCTGCCATCGTGGTCTCCTTCTCATCTTGTGGGTTCATGGGTAAAACGCCCCAATCACGCCCGCGGTTCCACAAGAAAAGGCCCCACAGCGGAATGCTGCAGGGCCTTTCACATAAATATTTCAACAGGTTGGCGCGATGCCTTAACCCATCATATCGCGATTACATGCGCGATGCGACGTTGTCCCAGTTGACCAGATTGTCGAGGAAGTTCGACAGGTAGTCGGGGCGCGCGTTGCGGAAATCGATGTAGTAGGAGTGTTCCCAAACGTCGCAGCCCAGCAGTGCGGTCTGGCCGAAACAGACGGGGTTCACGCCGTTTTCGGTCTTGGTCACTTTCAGGCCACCGTCGGTGTCCTTGACCAGCCATGCCCAACCGGAGCCGAACTGACCGCCGCCGGCTGCTTTGAATTCATCCTTGAACTTATCGACGGAGCCAAAGCTTTCGGTGATCGCTTTTTCCAGCTCGGACGGCATTTTGCTGTCTTCGGGGGACATCATTTCCCAGAACTGGTTGTGGTTCCACAGCTGGCTGATGTTGTTGAAGATACCGCTTTGCGCAACCGCATCAGGGTTGTAGGTGCCCTTGATGATTTCCTCGAGGGTCTTGCCTTCCCACTCGGTGCCTTCAATGGCTTTGTTGCCGTTGGTGACATAGGCGTTGTGGTGCTTATCGTGGTGATATTCCAGCGTTTCCTTGGACATACCTTTGGATGCAAGCGCATCGTGGGCATAGGGAAGATCAGGAAGAGTAAAAGCCATGAGAAAAGCCTCCGTTATTGAATTGCGTCTGGGTCACATGAAGCCCGTCCCGTCATAAGGTCAAGTGCTGATCGACCCGCAAGGGGGAAACCGGCACAGCCGACGGGGCGCTTCTATCGTCACCCGCTTAAGGGTAAAACGGCTGGCTGGGGCGAATGTTCCCGCCAGTCTGCCGCCCTGCCCCTGACCAGCGGCTTACCGCGCGGTGCTATAATATTCGGGGGCGGACCCGGCCTGTGCCGCGGTTTTGAGCAGATCAAACACATATTGCGCGACCGAGCGGAAGCAGACCAGACGGAAGCTGTCGCCGTCCTCGATCCAGAACGCCGCCGGCACCTGCGCCAGCCGCGTGCGGCGGATCATGCCGGGGGTAAAACTGTCTGGCGACAGATCCACCGGGGCGAGCTTGGCCAGCACATCGCGGCTGTGCGTCCCGCTGATGCGAAACACCGCCCGCGCATCGGATACATTGACCGCCAACGTGTGATTGCTGCCAAAGCATTTGGTCAGCATGTCGATGGTGTCGCTGACCTGATCGTAGGGGCAAAGCAACAACAGCTCGTCCGGTGACATCCACGCGACACCGCGATCCCCGTTGATCTGGACACTGCGGGTATCGGGAAGGCCCAGGCCAACGGCCTTTTTCAGCGCCTTCTTCATATAGCCCGCCCCCAGATCCCCGCGGACAGAGATCATGCCAATCGGGTCCATCAGGGTCACCTCGGCAATGCCGCCGGTGAATTCCGCCGCTTTCAATGCGCTTACCGCCTCAGACATTTTGCTTGGCCCCTTCTTTGTCATAGAACACCGGATCGACGATTTTCGCCTGATAGGTCTTGCCGTCGGTCCCGGGGAAGTCGATCACCTCGCCCATGCGCTCCGGCCCGTTCAGGACCAGCCCCATAGCGATCCCCTTACCCAAGGTCGGCGAATGATAGGTCGAGGTGACACGCCCGATCATATTGCGCTGGCCGTTCTCGTTCTCGCCCTCGCCCACGGCATAGGCCCCGTCCGGCAGGGTGCTGCCGTCGGTTGTTTCCAGCCCCACCAGTTTCCAACGCGTCGGGTCCACCATATGGGACCGCTGCTGCGCGCGCTTGCCCAAGTAGTCGTCTTTCTTTTTCGAGATCGCCCAGTTCAGCCCCAGATCCTGCGGGATCACAGTGCCGTCGGTTTCGTCCCCGATCATGATAAAGCCCTTTTCGGCGCGCAGGATGTGCAGACATTCCGTGCCATAGGGCATCACGCCCAGATCATTGCCCGCCACCATCAGCGCATCCCAGAAGGCCTGTCCTTGCCCTGCATCCACCGCGATCTCGTAGCTCAGCTCGCCCGAGAAAGAGATCCGGTAAACGCGGCACTTGAAGCCCCCCAGCGTGCCGTCCGCCCACTCCATAAAGGCCAGCGCTTCCTTGCTGACATCCATGCCGCCCAGCTTTTCCAGACATTTGCGTGCATTGGGGCCGACCACGGCGATCTGCGCATATTGCTCGGTGACATTGGCGACATAGACGTTGAAATCCCACCACTCGGTCTGGAGCCATTCTTCCATATGCTGGTGGATGCTTTCCGCGCCGCCCGTCGTTGTATGGCACAGGAAGGTGTCGTCATCGATCCTCGCAACGACACCATCGTCGATCAGGAACCCGTTTTCCGAGCACATCAGGCCATAGCGGCATTTACCCGGTTTCAGCGTGCTCATCATATTGGTGTAAAGCATGTCGAGGAAGCGCCCCGCGTCCGGTCCCTTGACGATGATCTTGCCAAGGGTGGAGGCATCCAGCATCCCCAGTTTGCTGCGCGTGTTGGTGACCTCGCGCATCACCGCGTCATGGGTGGTTTCGCCCTTGCGCGGATAGGCATAGGGGCGTCGCCATTGGCCGACGGGTTCCCATTCGGCACCGTTCGCGTCGTGCCAGTCATGCAGCGGGGTGCGGCGGATCGGCTGGAAGACATCGCCACGCGCCTCGCCCGCGATCGCGCCCATCGAAATCGGGTGGTACGGCGGGCGGAAGGTGGTGGTCCCAACGGCGGGAATATCCGCATCCATCGCGCCCGCCAGCGTTGCCAGCCCGTTGATATTGCTGAGCTTCCCTTGATCCGTTGCCATGCCGAGCGTGGTATAGCGTTTGGCGTGTTCGACGCTGACAAAGCCTTCTTGCGCGGCGAGCCGCACGTCTGACACTTTGACATCGTTCTGATAATCCAGCCACGTCTTCTCGCGCAGCTTCACATTTGCGCCTTGCGGCATCATCCAGACGGAAGCGAGCGGCGCTTCCTCTTGCCGGTCGGCATTCGGCGAGACAGCATCGGCGGGCAGCTTGAACCCCAGTGTCGTGACCACCCCATCGGCGGCGGCATGGGCGTCGTGCAAGATATCATCCAGCGCAAAGAACCCGCCCGCGGCACCGGCAGCGGTGACAAAACCATGCCCGTCCGCCCCCAGCGGCGGATTGTTCACATCGGGGCGGAACATGGCCCCCGCAGTATCCCAGGTCAGCTTGCCGCCGCAATGGGACCACAGATGCACCACCGGCGACCAGCCGCCCGACATGGCCACGGCGTCACAGGGGAAGGTTTCAAGCACCGCACCCTCGCCCGCTTGGCTGCACACCTCTACGCCGGTCACGCGTTTCCCGCCTGTGACCCGCGCCACGGCATGACCCATCATCACGCGAATGCCCAGATCTTTAGCGTGCGTCATCAGCGCGGAATCCTGCGGCAGCACACGGGCATCCAGAATGGCGGGCACGGTCAGACCGGCCTCGGTCAAGGCGATGGCGGTGCGGTAGGCGTCGTCATTATTGGTGACCACCACCGTGCGATCCCCGACCGACACGCCATAGTTCACCAGATAATCCCGCACAGAGGCGGCCAGCATCACGCCGGGGATGTCATTGCCAGCAAAGGACAAAGGCCGTTCAATCGCGCCGGTGGCGGTCACGATATGACCGGCGCGAATGCGCCAGAGCCGGTGGCGCGGTCCGGCAGTCTCGGGCGCGTGGTCCGTCAGCCGTTCATAGCCCAGCACGTAGCCGTGGTCATAAACTCCCGCCCCCATGACACGGGTGCGCAGGGTGACGTTTTCCATCCCCGACAGCTCTGCCACCAGCGCGTCGATGAAATCGGCGACAGGTGTGCCATCGACCGTGCCGCCATCCACGGGCGCGCGGCCGCCCCAATGGGCGGTCTGTTCCAGCACGATGACCTTGGCACCGGACAGGGCCGCGGTGCGCGCGGCCTCTAGCCCTGCGACACCGCCGCCGATGATCAGCACATCGCAAAAGGCGTGGAAATGCTCATAGGTATCGCCATCGGTCTCCTTGGGCGCTTTGCCCAGACCGGCAGAGTGGCGGATGATCGGCTCGTAGACATGCTTCCAGAAGGGGCGCGGGTGGATGAACATCTTGTAGTAGAAGCCCGCGGGCAGAAAGCGGCTCAGGTGTTTGTTGATCGCGCCAACGTCGAATTCGAGGCTGGGCCAATGGTTTTGGCTTTCCGCCTTGAGCCCGTCGAAAAGATCGGTGGTCGTGGCGCGTTGGTTGGGTTCAAACCGGTCGCCCTGCCCGAGGTTCACCAGCGCGTTGGGTTCTTCCGGGCCCGCCGCCACGATGCCGCGCGGACGGTGGTATTTGAACGACCGCCCCACCAGCATCTGGTCATTCGCCAGCAAGGCCGAGGCCAGGGTATCGCCCTCGAAGCCGCGCAGCTGCTTTCCGTTGAACGAAAAACTGACAGCATTTGATTTGTTCAGCAGGCGGCCGCCTGTGGCAATTCTGGTGCTCATGAAGTCAAACCTTGGTGTGGGGCGAAAGCGCGGGCGCCTCCGGCGGGAGTTTTCTTGGCAAAATGAAGAACGGCAGCGGTCATGGGGCGGCGGCGGCCTGCCAATCGGGGCGACGGTCCTGTATCTTGTCGATGATCTCTTGCGGGACCGTGCTGGTCTGGGCGGTATAGGTGCCGAAGACTTCGAGCGTCATGGTATCGCGCGCGGCGTGGAACCATTTGCCACAGCCATAGACATGCCGCCAGCGTTCAAAATGCACGCCCTTGGGGTTTTCCCGCATGAACAGGTATTTTTCGAAGTCGCTGTCAGAGGACCCCGGACCAAAACGTTTCAGATGCGCCTCGCCGCCTGCGTGGAATTCGGTTTCCTCGGCGGTGATGCCGCAGTTGGGGCATGTCAGGGTCAGCATGGGGCGCTCCTTTCTAGGGTCGGTTGAAACGCAAAAAGGCCAGCCCCCGCGCGAGGGCCAGCCTTGATCATATTGGATAGAGTGGAAAGCGGCTTAGTTGCCGGTTGCTTCCTCGGCCGCGCCTTCAACGGCATCGGCAGCACCATCAGCCGCGCCTTCGACATTGACGTTGATGTCGCCAGAGTTGTCCATCGGGTTGCCACCGGCGAAGAAGTAAAAGCCGAAGCCAAGGACCAGAACGACGAGAACGCCGATGACGATCCCCGATCCGGTGCCGCTGGTTTTGTTGACGGTGGTGTGTGGCGCTTGGTTGTTGTCAGGCGTAGCCATGGGAATGGTCCTTCATAAACTTGATATGAAGTGCAAACCCCGTTCACAGGCAAAAAGTTCCACAGCCCCATTGGGCGGGCAGGTTTCCGCGCGCCGATCAATGCGCCACCCCGGCGGCCACGGATTCGTCGATGAACCGCCCTTCCTGGAACCGGTTCAGGCCAAAAGCATCCGTCAGCGGCGACCGCCCCTTGGCCATCAGCTCGGCCATGGCCCAGCCCGAGCCGGGGATCGCCTTGAACCCGCCGGTGCCCCAGCCACAGTTGACGAACACGCCCTCGACCGGCGTTTTAGACAGGATCGGAGAGCGGTCCCCCGTCACATCCACAATACCGCCCCATTGGCGCAACATCTTGAGACGGGACACCATCGGGAAGGTCTCGACCAAGGCGCGGACCGTTTCCTCGATATGGTGGAAAGAGCCGCGTTGGGTGTAGTTGTTATAGCCATCCGTGCCGCCGCCGATCACCATCTCACCCTTGTCGGATTGGCTCATGTAGCCATGCACCGTATTGGCCATGACCACGACATCCATGCAGGGTTTGATCGGCTCTGACACCAGCGCTTGCAGGGCGACGGATTCGATCGGGAGCCGGAAGCCCGCCATATCAGCCAGATGACCAGAGTGGCCGGCGACCACCATGCCCAGCTTGTCACAGTCGATATCGCCACGGTTGGTCGACACGCCCGTCACCTTGCCGTTTTCCTGACGGATGCCGGTGACCTCGCATTTCTGGATCACGTCCATGCCCATATCGGAACAGGCCCGCGCATAGCCCCAGGCCACCGCATCATGCCGTGCCGTGCCGCCACGGCGCTGCCAGAGCCCGCCCAGAACCGGATAACGTGGCCCGTCAATATTGATGATCGGCACCAGTTCCTTGACCTTTTCGGGCCCGATGAATTCGGTCTGCACCCCCTGCAGCGCGTTGGCATGGGCCGTGCGCTGGTAGCCGCGCACTTCGTGATGGGTCTGCGCCAGCATGATCACGCCGCGCGGGCTGAACATCACGTTATAGTTCAGATCCTGGCTCATGGTCTCGTAGAGCGAGCGCGCCTTTTCATAGATCGCGGCGGAGGGGTCTTGCAGGTAGTTGGACCGGATGATCGTGGTGTTGCGGCCCGTGTTGCCGCCCCCGAGCCAGCCTTTCTCCAGAATGGCGACATTGGTGATGCCGAAGTTTTTACCCAGGTAATAGGCCGTCGCCAGACCATGCCCCCCGGCCCCGACGATGATCACGTCATAGCGTTTCTTCGGCTGTGCATCGCGCCAGGCCCGCTGCCAGCCGATATGATGGCGCAGGGCTTCGCGGGCGACGGCAAAGGCTGAGTATTTCTTCATGAAAGCGGTCTCCGGCAAAGATTCGTACGCCGTGGCGTAGGCTTGGCTTCTTTCTGGGTCTTCGGGCGAAAAAGAGGATACCCGGCGCGGCATTCCTTAACAGTTTTACGACATCCGCCGCAATCTGGCAAAAACCTAGCCGCCGCCGCGACAAGGTGCAGCAATATGGCCTCTTTTGTCACGTCGCCGCAGCGGTTAGGTGTGCAGCACCTATAATTACTGGACCGCATCTTTATGAGTTTCTGGATCATCGCCGCCGCCGGAGCCGCCCTTGTGACCGTGTTGCTGGCGCGTGCCCTGACCCGTGGGGCCAGCGCGCCTTCCGAAACCGGTGCCGCCCATGACGTGCAGGTTTATCGCGACCAGCTGGCCGAGGTTGAACGCGATGTCGCGCGCGGGGTGTTGCCCGAAGCCGACGCCATCCGCGTGCGCACCGAAATCTCGCGCCGTATTCTGGCCGCGGATGCTGCCGGACAAAATACGCCCGCCGCAAGTGGCACGCCGTCGCCTATCGTCATCGCGGTGATCGCGCTGGTCTTGCTGGGCGGCAGCCTTGGGCTCTACTGGCAGTTGGGTGCGCCGGGCTATGGGGATCTGGCGTTGCAGGACCGTATCGCGCGGGCCGAAGACATGCGCCGGAACCGACCCGATCAGGCCACCGCCGAGGCAGAGCTGCCCGACGCCGATTTGCCGCCCGAGCTCAGCCCCGAATATGAAGCGCTGCTGACCCGCCTGCGCGAAACGGTTGCCGCGCGGCCCGATGATGTGCAGGGCCATGTCCTGCTGGCCCAGAACGAGGCGCGCGTTGGCAACTATGCCGCCGCAGCCGCCGCGCAGGGCAAGGTTGTGCGCCTCAAGGGGGCGGAGGCCTCGATTGACGACGTGTCGGGCTATGCGGAGCTGCTGGTGATGGCGGCGGGGGGCTATGTCTCGCCCGAAGCCGAGGCGGTGTTGCGCGCGGTGCTGACCCGTGATGTCGAAAACGGCACGGCGCGGTATTATTGGGGGCTGATGCTGGTGCAAACCGGGCGCCCTGATCTGGCGTTCCGCATGTGGGACGGGTTGCTGCGCCGCGGCCCCGAAGATGCCCCGTGGATCGCGCCTATCCTGGCGCAGATCACCCCTATCGCCACGATGGCCGGTGTGGACTATACCGTGCCCGAGATTGGCAGCGGCGCGCTGCGCGGCCCCTCGGCCGAAGATATCGACGCGGCGCAGGATATGACCCCTGCCGAACGGATGGAGATGATCGGCGGCATGGTCGAAAGCCTGTCGTCGCGGCTTGCCAGCCAGGGCGGGCCGGTCGAGGATTGGGCGCGGTTGATCACATCGCTTGGCGTTCTTGGGGAAACGGCAAGGGCGCGGGCTATTTACGAGAATGCGGTAGAGGTCTTTGCCGATGACCCCGCCGCGATGGATGATATTCAACGCGCGGGCGAACGCGCCGGGGTAACCGAATGATCTATGACGACATATCAGATTTTGCCGCCGCCCTGCCCCCGATGCAGGCGTTGATCGGGTTGGACCTTGGAGAAAAGACCATCGGCGTTGCGGTCAGCGACAGTTTTCTGTCGATCGCCACTCCGCTGGAAACCGTGCGCCGCAAGAAATTCGGGGTTGATGCCGCCCGCCTGTCAGAGATCATTGCCGCCCGCGGGATCGGCGGGGTGGTGCTGGGCCTGCCGCGCAATATGGACGGATCGGAAGGGGCGCGCTGTCAGTCGACACGGGCCTTTGCGCGGAACTTTGACCGGCTGGGAGATATTCCCATCGGGTTCTGGGACGAACGGCTGAGCACGGTCGCCGCGGAACGTGCGCTGCTGGAGGCCGATACATCGCGTCGCCGCCGCGCCGAGGTGATCGACCACGTGGCCGCGGGCTATATTCTGCAAGGGGTGCTGGACCGTTTGCGTGTGATCAAGGCGCAGGGCGCGTCGGCCTGAGGCCACATAAGCGCGACAGCGCGAGGATAAAGCGATGAGTGACGAGATCTGGAAGCGGAACGAAGTCGAAAGCCCCTGCGTGAAACTTTGCGTGGTGCACCCCGAGACGCGCCTGTGCACAGGCTGTTACCGATCCATTGACGAGATCGGCGCGTGGTCGCGTATGACGCCCGAAGAGCGTCGCAGCATCATGGCAGCGCTACCATCGCGAGCGGGTGCGTTGACGAAGCGGCGGGGGGGCCGTTCTGCGCGGCTCAAGCGTGACAGCACCGGCTGATCTGGCGAACCGTCTGGACCGTTGAAGAGGATTTAGCGGGCCACGCGGTACAGAAAATCAAGCATTTCGCTGCTGGTCTGGGCCCCTTCGTGATCTTGCGGGGCGTAATTGTCATTCGCCGCTGGCACCACGGGGGTCGCCCCAAAATGCTGCGCCACGGTCACGCATTGCCAGGTCGCCGCTGCGGGCACGAAGCGAAGGATATTGGTCTGCGGGTCTTGCGCTGTATCTGTCATGTCCATCTCTGCCATCTCTCGGGTCGTTCAATTTGTGCGCCGGTCGATTCGATTCTCGGTCGCCTGTCGGTAGTTTGGCTCCGACAGTGTGATATAAGTGTTAAGATATGGCAGTATTTGGGCAAAATCAGGGTAATAAACGTATCAGGCCCTGCACATTCCGGCCCAATGCCGCGGATTTAGGCAAACAACGGGCGCGTGATATCGGCCCCCTGCCCCTTGCCATGCCCGCCCCGCTATAGCATTGACCCTCCCGAACCCCCATATTTCCAGCTCGATAGACGATAAGGCTTAGACCATCATGGGACATAGATCCGATCTCACCCGCGCCGCACGGCTTTCGGTCGCCCCTATGATGGACTGGACCGACCGGCATTGTCGCTACATGCACCGGCTGTTTTCAAAGCAGACGTTGCTTTATACCGAAATGGTGACCTCGCCTGCCTTGGTACGCGGCGGCGCGTTGCATTTGCTGGATCACGATACCTCGGAGCATCCCGTGGCCTTGCAGCTTGGCGGGTCTGACCCGGACGAGCTGGCCGAGGCGGCGCGGATCGGGGCGCAGGCGGGGTATGACGAGATCAACCTGAACGTCGGCTGCCCGTCGGATCGCGTGCAATCGGGCTGTTTTGGCGCGGTGCTGATGGAGCAACCGGCGCTGGTGGCGAAATCCGTCGCGGCGATGCGCCGCGCGGTGGATGTGGACGTGACCGTCAAATGCCGGATCGGCGTGGATGACCAGAACCCCGCCGAGGTGCTGCCCGAGTTTCTGGCGCAGATCGTCGGCGCGGGTTGTGAACGGGTGACAATCCACGCGCGCAAGGCTTGGCTGCAAGGGCTCAGCCCCAAGGAAAACCGCGACATTCCCCCCTTGGACTACGAGCTGGTGCACCGGATGAAGGGGCTGTTCCCGAACCTGCATATTTCGATCAACGGGGGTATCACCTCGCTTGATCAGGCAGAGGCGTTTCTGGACGCCGGTTTGGATGGCGTGATGATCGGGCGCAGCGCCTATCATAACCCGACCGATATTCTGGCGCAGGCGGATCGCCGCATTTACGGCACCGGCGCAGACACCACACCCGAGGATGTCGTGGCGCAGATGCTGCCCTATATCGACGCGCATATCGACGGCGGCGGCAAGCTGAACCAGATCACCCGCCATATGATGGGGCTCTTTGCCGGTCGCACCGGCGCACGGGTCTGGCGGCGCACCCTGTCCGAGCAAGCCTCCCGCCCCGGTGCCGACCGTCAGGTGCTGCTAGAGGCGCTGGACGCTATGCAAACACTGGCCGAGGCGCAAGAAGCGGTATAGCAACAGGGGCAACCACTCGACATTCAGGATCGCCCCCATGCAAGACCCCACCCTCCTTCTGCAGATTGTCCTTATGATCATGGCCATCGGTGCCTTTGCCGGTGTGCTGGCGGGGCTGCTGGGTGTCGGTGGCGGCATCGTCTTGGTGCCCGCGTTTTTCTATGCGTTCCAAGCACTTGGCTATGACAGCCCGCAGCTCATGCAGATGTGCCTGGCGACCTCGCTGGCGACGATCATCGTAACCTCGCTGCGGTCGGTGCACAGCCACAATAAAAAGGGCGCGGTCGATTGGGCGATCCTCAAGACATGGGCACCGGGGATCGTGATCGGGGCCATCATCGGGATGCTGGTGGTGGCACAGCTGCGCACGAGCGTCTTGCAGGGCATCTTTGGCGGGCTGGCGCTGGTCGTCGGACTATACATGGCCTTTGGGCGGGCGCATTGGCGTTTGGGACAGGCGATGCCCCGTGGGGCCGCGCGCGCGGCGCTGTCACCCTCTGTCGGGTTTCTGTCGGTGCTGATGGGGATCGGCGGCGGCAGTTTCGGCGTGCCGCTGATGAGCCTGTTCAACGTGCCGATCCACCGTGCCGTGGCGACGGCTGCGGGGTTTGGCGTGCTGATCGCCGTGCCCTTCTGTCATCGGGTTCCTGCTGGTGGATGCCACGCCCAACAGCCCGCCCCTGACGGTGGGGGCGGTGAACCTGCCCACCTTTGCCATTGTCATCGCCATGACGCTGATCACCGCGCCGCTGGGGGTTAGACTGGCCCATGCGATGGACCCGAAACCGTTGAAACGGGTGTTCGCGGTCTTCCTGATCCTCGTGGCGCTGAACATGCTGCGCAAATCGCTGGGGCTGTAATCCGCCCCGACAGGCGTCAGGCGCGCAGGATGGCGATCAGTTCGTCCTGCGTCAGCGCGAAGGGCGTGCCCTTCATCGAGGATGCACCGGCGGACAAGCGCGCCACCTCTGCGTGATCCTCGGGGTTCAACCCCATCTCGGTCAATGACCGCAGCCCCATCTGACGGGACCAATCGCGCAGGGCGGTGATCCCGGCCCCGTTTTCGACGCCGAAGGCGCTGTCGATCAGCCCAAGCACCCACATCAACCGCGTGTGAACCTGCGTGCCGGCCTCTGCCTTGTCGAAGTGAGACGCCAACACCGCGGGCAGAAGCGCGCCGCAAATCTCTCCGTGGGGGGCACCGGTCTGGCCGCCGAGCACACCGGCAAAACCATGCACCGCCCCCAGCCCCGCATTCGCCAAGGCCAAGCCACCGCAGGTGCTGACCCAAGCCATGTCGTCCCAGGCTTCCGCTGCGTCTTGTTCAACCACGGCGCGCAGGGCGGCCAGCCCCTTGGGGATCGCCGCCTGACACAGCGCATCCGTCATCGGCGTCGCTTTGATGGACAGATAAGGTTCGATCACCTGCGTGACCGCATCCAGCCCCGCCGCAAGGGTGACGCGGCGCGGTGCGCCCTGCATCAGCCCGGCATCCACGATGGCGATATCGGGAATCATCCGCGCATCGCGCAGGCTGACCTTGACCCCATGTTCCGGCACGGCAATCACTGCGTTCTTGGTGACCTCTGCCCCCGTGCCCGCCGTGGTCGGCAGCGCGATCATCGGCAAAGGGGATGTATCGAGCGGTTTACCGCCCCCCACCCCTTCGAGGTAGTCCAGCGGTGCCCCCGCGCAGGGGATCAGCGCCGCGAGCGCCTTGGCAAAGTCGATCACCGATCCGCCGCCAAGTGCTACAACCACATCCGGCCGATCTGCTGACACACCGGCGAGTGCGGCTTCCAACGCAGGCAGGCTCGGCTCGGCCCCGCAGATTTGTGTGGTGACCGACAGACCCGCCGCGCGGCAATCCTCGACCACCCAAGCCGCGCGCGCTGCATTGGAGCCGTGCACGATCAGCACACGCGTCCCAAACCCAGCGGCCAGCGTGGCCGTCTGCGCGGCCTGTCCACGTCCGAAATGCAGCGCTTGCGGAGAGAAGAACGAGAACATCGGCTTAGCTGTCAGCGGCGTCTTTGTGGTAGCTGTCAAGCACGGCAACCTCGTCGCGCGAGCCAAGGATCACCGGGACACGCTGGTGCGGTGCCGTGGGGGCGACATCCATAATCGCGCCCTGCCCTGTCGATGCAGCACCGCCTGCCGCTTCGATTACCATCGCCATCGGGTTCGCCTCGTACATCAGACGCAGCTTGCCGCCGGTTTTCTGGTTGTTGCTGTCGGCGGGGTACAGAAAGACGCCGCCACGCGTGAGGATACGGTGCACATCCGCGACCATGGACGCGGTCCAGCGCATGTTGAACGACCGGCCACGGGGGCCTTCCTTGCCGGCGACAGCCTCGTCCACATAGCGGCTGACGGGCGCATACCAATAGCGTGCGCGCGAGGTATTGATCGCATATTCCGACGTCTCGGCGGGCACAGTCATCTTGGGGTGCGTCAGGCTGAATTCGCCGGTGTCGGGATCGCTGCTGAAGCCTGCAACCTCGTCGCCCTTGGTCACCACAAACATGGTCGAGGGACCGTAGATCGCATAGCCCGCGCAAATCTGGTTGCGCCCGTTGTGTAGCACGTTGCGGTCACCATCGGCCTGCACCTGCATGACCGAGAAGATCGACCCCACCGACAGGTTCACATCAAGGTTCGACGACCCGTCCAGCGGATCGAAATACAGCAGGTAGTCGCCCTTTTGCGGCTCTTTCAGCCAAGTAACCTCTTCCACCTCTTCTGACACAAGTGCTGCGACACGCGGGCTGTTGGCACACTCACGCTCGAACACGTCATTGGCCATGATATCGAGCGTCTTTTGCGCTTCGCCCTGCACGTTGATCTCTCCGGCGGCACCAAGGTTGCCCTCGAAGGCACCGCGACGCACGAGACCGGCGATCAGTCGCGACGCCGATGCGATGTCTTCCAGCAGAAACACCAGATCGGGGTCAAAGCTGTTTTGGGTCAGATACCGGCGAAGCGTTGGGGCTGTCATGGGGAGTTCCTTAAAAATTCAGGGTCGCGTCAACGGCCTTTTTCCAGAGCGCATATTTCGCGTCGCGCTGGTCATCGTCCATTTTCGGCGTGAATTGGGTTTCCTGTGTCCACGATTTCGCGAACTGTTCATGATCAGGATAAACGCCCGCGTGCATCCCCGCAAGCCACGCGACCCCGAGGGCGGTGGTTTCATGCACGGTGGGCCGGTCAACGGGTGCGGCAATAATGTCGGACAGGAATTGCATGGTCCAGTCGCTGGCAGACATGCCACCATCGACGCGCAAGGTGGGCTGCACGCCATCGGCTTTCCAGTCGGCGGACATCGCTTCAAGCAGGTCGCGTGTCTGGTAGCCGACGCTTTCCAGCGCCGCGCGGGCCATTTCGGCGGGCCCCGTGCCACGGGTCAACCCGAACACCGCGCCGCGACAATCGGGGTTCCAATAGGGCGCACCCAGCCCGACAAAGGCAGGGACAAGCACCACGTTCTGATGCGGGTCCGCCTGTTCGGCCAGCCCTTGCGTCTCGGCCGAATCCTGAATGATCTGCAACCCGTCGCGCAGCCATTGCACCACGGCCCCCGCGACAAAGATCGATCCTTCGAGCGCGTAGGTCGGCTTGCCATCGAACTGATAGGCAATGGTGGTGAGCAGCCGGTTTTCCGACCGTACCGGCGTGTCGCCCGTGTTCATCAGCGCGAAACAGCCCGTGCCGTAGGTGGATTTCAGCATCCCCGGCTCGAAACACGCCTGCCCCACCGTGGCCGCCTGCTGGTCGCCCGCGACCCCGTGGATCGGCACGGCAGCGCCCAGAACATCGGGATCGGTGCTGCCGAAATCATCGGCGCAATTCTTGACCTCTGGCAACATCTCCATCGGGATGTCGAGCAGGTCACAGATCGAACGGCTCCATCGGCCTTTGCGGATGTCATACAGCATGGTGCGCGCGGCGTTGGTGGCATCCGTCGCATGGGAGGCTCCGCCGGTCAGCTTCCAGATCAAAAAGCAATCGACAGTGCCGAACAGCAGCTCGCCCTTGGCGGCACGGTCGCGCGCACCTTCGACGTTGTCCAATATCCACGCCAGCTTTGTGCCTGAGAAATACGGGTCCAGCAACAGGCCGGTGCGGTCGGTGAACATCTCTTCGTGGCCCGCGTCGCGCAGGGTGCGGCACTGGCTGGCGGTGCGGCGGTCCTGCCAGACGATGGCGTTATAGATCGGGCGGCCGGTTTCCTTGTCCCAGACCACAACGGTCTCGCGCTGGTTGGTGATGCCAATGGCGGCGATATCGCCCGCCGTGATCCCTGCCTTGTCGATCGCCCCGCGGCAGGTCGCCTGCGTGGTGCGCCACAGATCATCGGGATCATGTTCAACCCAGCCGGACTGGGGGAAATGCTGGGGGAATTCTTCCTGGGCGCTGGCAATCGACGTCATCGTTTCATCGTAAACGATGGCCCGTGTGGAGGTGGTGCCTTGGTCAATGGCAAGGATATACGTCATGCGCGTCCCTTTGGAAGTGTAGCAACCGTCAGATGGTGCCGTATCCTAGCAAGGGTCGGCAGGCCCGACCAGATGTCAGGGCAATGGCGGATGTCGGCGTTGTAGGAAAATCAAAGATTCCGGGGCCAGCGAACCGGCCCCGGAAAGAGTGGCTTACTGCCAGGATTTGATCAGCTCATCATAGGCGATGGTCTGTGGCTCTTCGTCTTCGCTTTCCAGTTTCGCTTTGGGCGAACCGGGCTGGGACAGCCAGTACTCTGGGTCACGCTCTTCGTTCATCTTGGGGCCAATGTCCCCTTGAACGCCGGCACGCTCCAGACGGATCAGGACTTTTTCCTGATCGGCGCACAGGGCATCAAGCGCTTCCTGAGGGGTCTTCGCACCGGACATGGCGTCGCCGATGTTCTGCCACCACAGCTGCGCCAGCTTTGGATAGTCAGGCACATTGGTACCAGTTGGGGACCACTGAACGCGCGCGGGCGAACGGTAGAATTCAACCAGACCACCCAGTTTCGGTGCACGCTCTGTAAAGCTTTCGTGCTGGATCGACGATTCACGGATGAAGGTCAGGCCAACGTGGCTTTTCTTGACGTCCACAGTCTTGGAGGTGACGAACTGCGCATAGAGCCATGCGGCCTGTGCACGGTCCACCGGCGTGGATTTCATCAGCGTCCACGACCCGGCATCCTGATACCCGATCTTGGTGCCTTCGGTCCAATATGCACCGTGGGGCGAAGGTGCCATGCGCCACTTGGGCGTGCCATCTTCGTTCATCACGGGCAGGTCAGGCTCTACCGACGCGGCGGTAAAGGCGGTGTACCAGAACATCTGCTGGGCCACGTTGCCCTGCGCCGGAATTGGGCCCGCCTCAGAGAAGGTCATGCCCGCAGCCGCCGGAGGCGAATACTTCTGCAGCCATTCGATCGCTTTGGTCACAGCATAGACCGCTGCTGGCCCGTTTGTGGCACCGCCACGCGCAACGCAAGACCCCACAGGCTGCGAGTTTTCGTTGACGCGGATACCCCATTCGTCGACGGGCAGACCGTTTGGCTCGCCCACGTCACCGGCACCGGCCATCGACAGCCACGCATCGGTGTAGCGCCAGCCAAGCGACGGGTCTTTCTTGCCGTAGTCCATGTTGCCAAAGACTTCGCCTTCGACGCCAAGACGCGACAGGTCGCGACCGGTGAAGAATTCGGCGATGTCCTCATATGCGGACCAGTTGACCGGAACACCCAGATCGTAGCCATATTTCTCTTTGAAATCAGCCTTGTTCTGTTCGTCGTTGAACCAATCGTAGCGGAACCAATACAGGTTCGCGAACTGCTGGTCGGGCAGCTGGTAGATCTTGCCATCGGGGCCGGTCGTGAACGACAGGCCGATGAAGTCTTCAAGGTCAAGACCGGGGTTGGTCACGGCCTTGCCTTCGCCTTCCATCCAGTCGGACAGGTTGCGGGCTTGCTGATAGCGCCAGTGCGTCCCGATCAGGTCGGAATCGTTGATATAGGCGTCATAGATGTTCTCGCCCGACTGCATTTGCGTCTGCAGCTTTTCGACAACGTCCCCTTCGCCGATCAGGTCATGGGTGACCTTGATGCCGGTGATCGCTTCGAAAGCGGGGGCCAGAACGGTGGATTCGTAGGTGTGCGTGCCGATTGTCTCGGACACGACGTTGATCGACATGCCTTCAAACGGTTTTGCAGCGTCGATAAAGAACTGCAGTTCGGCTTCCTGGTCTTCCCGCGACAGCGCGGAGAGATCGCCGATTTCCTTATCAAGGAAAGCCTTTGCGGCCTCCATGTCGGCGAACGCAGGTGCGGCAAACATGCAAGCCGCAAGCCCGATCGCAGTCGTTCCCTTTAAGCGCAAGTTCATGATGTTCCTCCCTAGAATTGAACATTTGAGAGGTCCGGTTCTTGCAGGCCGGCCCCCCTTATTTTCCTGTCCTAGACCCAGCGGAAAACCGCGATGGCATAGAAAAGGCAGACGACCAATGCCCCCCATTGGGGCGCACTGAGCAGCCCGAGCCAAGCCAGATTGATAAAGGCCGAGCCCAGAAGCGTGATGAACAACCGGTCACCGCGCGTCGTTTCCATCCCCAGTATACCGGCGCGCGGCACTTCGGGGAATTTGATTGCAAGGATCGTAAAGGTGATCAGCGTCACCGCGATGATCCCAAAGAAAGCGGCGGTGGGCCAAGTCCAAGCCATCCAGTCCATAGTGTTTCCTCCGGTCTTTCTTTGTTAAACGCGGCCCAAGGCAAAGCCTTTGGCGATGTAGTTGCGCACGAAATAGATCACCAGGGCACCGGGCACGATGGTCAGCACCCCTGCCGCGGCCAGCACGCCCCAGTCGATCCCGGCGGCGCCGACAGTACGGGTCATGGTGGCGGCAATCGGCTTGGCGTCAACGCTGGTCAATGTCCGGCTCAGCAACAGCTCAACCCAGCTGAACATGAACAGGAAGAAGGCCGTGACCCCGATCCCCGAGGCGACCAGCGGCGTGAAGATGCGGATGAAGAAGCGCGGGAAGCTGTAGCCGTCGATATAGGCCGTCTCGTCGATCTCTTTCGGGACGCCGCGCATGAACCCTTCGAGGATCCACACCGCCAGCGGCACGTTGAACAGACAATGTGCCAGCGCCACAGCAATATGCGTGTCGAACAACCCGACGGAGCTATAAAGCTGGAAGAACGGCAGCGCGAAAACCGCGGGCGGGGCCATCCGGTTGGTCAGCAACCAGAAGAACAGGTGCTTGTCGCCCATGAAGCTGTAGCGCGAGAAGGCATAGGCCGCCGGCAGCGCCACCGCGAGCGAGATCACCATATTCATCACCACATAAGCCATCGAGTTCAGATAGCCCGTGTACCATGACGCATCCGTCAGGATCGTCATATAGTTGTCGAAGGTCAGATCACGCGGCCACAGGGTAAAGCTGTTGAGGATCTCTGTGTTGGTCTTGAGGCTCATGTTCAGCAGCCAGTAGATCGGCAGCAGCAAGAACAGCAGATAGAGCGCCATGACAATCGCATTGCCCTTGATCTTGGGCAGGGCAAACCCTCTTTTTTGTGCAAGATCGGACATCAGTGGCCATCCCTTTTGTCAAGGTTCGTCATCACGGTGTAGAACACATAGGAGATCAGCAGGATCACCAGATAATACATGATCGAGAACGCCGCCGCAGGACCAAGGTCAAACTGTCCGAGCGCCATCTTGACCAGATCGATCGACAGGAAGGTGGTAGAGTTACCAGGCCCCCCGCCCGTCACGACGAACGGTTCGGTGTAGATCATGAAGCTGTCCATAAACCGCAGCAGGATCGCGATCATCAGAACGCCCATCATCTTGGGCAGCTCGATATAGCGGAAGACTTTCCAGCGGCTCGCCTGGTCGATCTTGGCCGCCTGATAGTAAGCATCGGGGATGGATTGTAGACCGGCATAGGCCAGCAGCGCCACCAGTGACGTCCAGTGCCAGACATCCATCACGATCACAGTGATCCATGCGGCATAGAAATCCTGGGTGTAGTTATAGTCGATGCCCAAGGCCGACAGCGTGTAGCCCAACAGGCCAATGTCCACGCGGCCAAAGATTTGCCAGATGGTGCCCACAACGTTCCACGGGATCAGTAGCGGCAGCGACATCAGGACCAGACACAGCGAGGCCCAGAACCCTTTCTTGGGCATGTTCAGCGCCACGAAGATCCCCAACGGGATTTCAATCGCCAGAATGATCACCGAAAAGGCGATCTGACGGCCCAAGGCGTTCCACATCCGCTCGGATTCTATCATCTCGCGGAACCAGTCGAGGCCAGCCCAGAAGAACTGGTTGTTCCCGAAGGTATCCTGCACCGAATAGTTCACCACGGTCATCAGCGGGATCACGGCAGAGAAAGCCACCAGCAGCAGCACGGGCAACACAAGGAACCAGGCCTTTTGATTGACGGTCTTGTTCATGACGCGGTCCTTTCAGCGAGGGTCAGCGGGAAAGCGGCGGATTGGATCATCTTAGGCCCCCTGCGGCGCAACGCGCCAGCTGTTGGCATAGACATTCACCCCGGCAGGGTCGAAAACAATGCGGTTCATATCCGGCGAAATCTCGGCACCTTCTTCGGCTATCACGTTGATTTCATTGCCATTAAAGTCAGCACGAACGATCTTGTGACGGCCCACGTCCTCGATCCGCTTGATCGTGACGGGCAGCCCCGCCTCGCCCGTGGCAAGCCGTGTGAACTCAGGCCGCACGCCCAGTTCGACCTTGCCGTCCAGCGGCGCAAAGCCGTGGCCCAAGTCGATCTCGTGGCCGCCAATGACGGCCTTGTCACCGGTCACCGTCGCGTCGAGCACATTCATACCGGGCGAGCCGATGAAATAGCCCACGAAGGTGTGCTGCGGTGTCTCGAACAGCTCTTGCGGGGTGCCCATCTGCACAACGCGGCCGTCATACATGACGACAACCTTATCCGCAAAGGTCAGCGCCTCTGTCTGGTCATGGGTCACATAGATCATCGTGTGACCGAATTCATGGTGCAGCGACTTTAGCTGCGTGCGGAGCTCCCACTTCATATGGGGGTCGATCACGGTCAGCGGCTCGTCGAACAGCAGCGCGTTCACGTCCTCGCGCACCATCCCCCGCCCGAGCGAGATTTTCTGTTTCGCATCCGCCGTCAGCCCGCGCGCCTTGCGGTTCAGCATGTCTTCCATGCCGATCATCCCCGCGATCTGCTGCACGCGCTGCGCGACATAGGCCGCATCTGCCCCCCGGTTGCGCAGCGGGAACGCCAGATTGTCGCGCACGGTCATCGTATCATAGACCACCGGAAACTGGAAAACCTGCGCGATGTTGCGCTTGGTCGTGGGGTCGTTGGTCACGTCACGGTCGTTGAACAGGATGCGGCCCTGACTGGGGTGCAGCAGGCCCGAGATGATGTTCAGCAACGTGGATTTCCCGCAGCCCGACGCGCCCAAAAGCGCATAGGCCTCGCCGTCCACCCAATCGTGGTTCAGCTCTTTCAGCGCGAAATCATCTTCGCTGGTGGGGTTGGGCAAATAGGAATGCGCCAGGTTATCAAGGGTGATTTTTGCCATTGGTCCGGTCCTCCCTCAGGCCGCTGCCGCATAGGATGCGGGGGCCACGGATGTGCCGTCTTCGGCAAAGATGTAAACATGTGTCGGGTCAAGATAGACGTTCAGCGGAGCCCCGATCTTGAGGTCTTTGACCCCGTGCACCAGACCGACCCAGTTTTCACCGTGGTGATCAAGGTGGATAAAGGTTTCTGACCCCGTGATCTCGGTCACGTTCAGCTTGCCCGCAAACTCCAGCGCGTCGTCAGACTGCTTGGACAGTTCAAGGTGATTGGGGCGGAAGCCCGCAACATAGCTGCCATCGGCCACGGTCTTGAAGTTCCCGAAGGTCGAGACCGTGTTGCCGTCGCCAAAGGTCAGCGTGTCGCCGGCCTTGGTGATGTTGAGGAAGTTCATCGGCGGGTCAGAGAAGACGCGCGCAGTCGTGGCATCAACCGGCTGGCGGTAGACCACGGGGGTCAGGCCGAACTGCGTGATGCGCCCTTCCCACAATGTGGCGGTGTGCCCGCCCAGCAAAAGCGCCTCTTCCGGTTCGGTCGTGGCATAGACGAAGATAGACCCTGCTTCTTCAAAGATTTTCGGGATCTCGGCCCGCAGCTCTTCGCGCAGTTTGTAGTCGAGGTTCGCCAGCGGCTCGTCCAGCAACACCAGCCCCGCGTCCTTGACCAAAGCCCGTGCAAGCGCGCAGCGTTGCTGTTGCCCGCCCGACAGTTCCAGCGGCTTGCGGTCCAGCATCGGCGTCAACTGCATCAGATCGGCGGCCTTGCGCACGGCGCTGTCGATCTCGTCCTTGGATTTGCCCAGCAACCGCATGGGGCTGGCGATGTTGTTGTAGACGGTCATCGACGGGTAGTTGATGAACTGCTGATACACCATCGCCACACCGCGATCCTGAACGCGCATGCCGGTGACATCCTCGCCGTTCCAGATCACCTTGCCGGTGTTGGGCACATCCAGCCCCGCCATCAACCGCATCAGGGAGGTCTTGCCCGCAGATGTCGGCCCCAGCAGCACGTTCATGGTGCCGGACTGCAGCTCAAGATCTGTCGGATGAATATGCGTCTGGCCGTTTACGACCTTGGACACGCCTTGCAAAACGAGCGACATGTTCCTCTCCCCTTCACGCGCCAGTGGCGGCTGTAGTGTTGTCGGCGGGCGTGGCGGTGGTTTCCACCATCCATGCTTCCAACGTGTTCAATTCATCCGCGTCAAGCCGCAGGCCCAGTTTGGACCGGCGCCAGATGATGTCGTCAGCGGTGCGGGCAAATTCCTTGTCGATCAGCCACTTGGCCTCACGCTCGGTCAGGGTCGCGCCGAAATCACGCCCCAGATCTGCCGCGGTTTGCGCGTCGCCCAAGACATCAAATGCCTCGCGCCCATAGGCTTTGACCAGACGATCCGCCCAACGTTGGGTCAAAAAGCCGTAGCGGTCCTGCAACCCTTGTTTCAACGCCGCCACGCCGTCTACCGGAAAATCGCCGCCAGGCAAGGCGACACCCGCCGTCCAGGGTTTGGCGTCATTGGCGAAATAGGGCTGGATCTTCTCTAGCGCGCTTTCGGCCAAACGGCGGTAGGTGGTGATCTTGCCGCCAAAGACGTTCAGCACCGGCGCACCGGCGGATGTGTCGACCTTCAGCACATAGTCTCGCGTCGCCGCCGTGGCAGAGCTCGCCCCGTCGTTATACAGCGGGCGCACACCGGAGTAGGTCCAGACGATATCGTCGGTGGTGATCTGCTTTTTCAGGTATTTGGACGCAAAACGTACGAGGTAGTCCTGCTCCTCGGGGGTGCAGACCGGCTTTTCGGACACATCCGTGTGGTCGGCATCTGTGGTGCCGATCAAGGTAAAATCTGTCTCGTAAGGAATGGTAAAGATGATGCGCCCGTCTTCGCCTTGGAAGAAGTAGCATTTGTCGTGGTCATACAGCTTGGGCGTCACGATATGGCTGCCCCGCACCAGCCGCACCCCTTCCGAGGAATTGATGCGCACAGTGTTGCGGATGACGTTTTCCACCCAGGGGCCACCGGCGTTGACCAGCATCTTGGCCTGTACCACGCGTTGGGGGCCGCCGTCTTTCGGTTCCAGCGTCACCTGCCACACGCCGTCGACCTGCTCGGCAGAAACAACTTTGGCGCGGGTGTTGATCCGCGCACCACGGGCTTGGGCGTCGCGAGCGTTCAGCACCACCAGACGGCTGTCTTCGATCCAGCAGTCGGAATACTCATAGGCCTTTTCGAACTTGTCCTGCAGCGGTGCCCCCTCGGGGGCCTGCGTCAGATCGACCGCGGTCGTCCCCTTGAGGATCTGCCGCCCGCCCAGATTGTCATACATGAACAAACCCAAGCGGATCAGCCACGCAGGGCGACGCCCCTTCATCCACGGCATGAACACGTTCAGCAGCTTTGAGGTGGGCGTATCCCCCTCGAACCGCATATCCTTATGATAAGGCAGCACAAAGCGCATCGGCCAAGAGATATGCGGCATCGCTTTCAGCAGGGTTTCGCGTTCGATCAACGCCTCACGGACAAGGCGGACCTCCCAGTATTCCAGATAACGCAACCCGCCGTGAAACAGCTTGGTCGAGGCCGAGGAGGTTGCCGAGGCCAGATCGTTCATCTCTGCCAGCTCGACGGTAAACCCACGGCCCACGGCGTCGCGTGCAATGCCGCAGCCGTTGATCCCTCCGCCGATCACAAAGAGATCGACGCTGTGTTCTGTTTCAAGCTGGCTCAATGAAGCCTCCCCGCATCATTTTCGCGTCTCGCAGCTAGGTTTGCGGGACGTCGTGACAAAAGACACCAAGCCCCTTCGTTTTTCAAGATCGAACGTTCGTTTTTTTTCGTTTTCGACTATAGCCTTGATTTTAGGCGCATTAATCCTTCGCCTGACGCGCATTTCTGCGCCTTACAGACGATATACCACGATTCGCGGCCTTGACGTGCTTCGCTTTCCGTAGATTGTAAGTTTTGGTCGGGCGTGCAGAAACCTTGAGCATCCCCAGCCAAAGACGGGGGGATCTATGTCAAATTTCAGACAGCGCGAGATTTTGGAGCTGGCGCGCAAGGACGGCAAAGTCACCGTCGACGGGCTGGCAGAGGCGTATAACGTCACCGTGCAGACCATCCGCCGTGACCTGTCCGAGCTTGCTGAAAGCGGCAAGCTGGAACGGGTGCATGGCGGCGCGGTGATCCCGTCGGGGGTGGTGAATATCGTCTATGACGAACGCCGCCGCCTGAACGAGGAAGGCAAACGCGCCATCGCCGAACATTGCGCGCAGGCTATACCGCATGGGGCGTCGGTGTTCATGAACATCGGCACCAGTACCGAGGCAGTCGCGCAGGAAATGCTGCATCACGAAAACCTGCTGGTGGTGACGAACAACCTCAACATTGCCAATATCCTTGCTGCCAACCAAAGCTGCGAGATCATCCTGACAGGCGGCGTCTTGCGCCGTGCGGATGGTGGCATGGTGGGCGGGCTGACTGCCGAGATGGTCAAACAGTTCAAGTTCGATTTCTCGGTTCTGGGCTGTTCTGCCATTGATGCGGATGGCGATCTGCTGGATTTCGACGGGCAAGAGGTGCTGGTGAGCCGGTCCGCCATCGGGCGGTCACGCACGGTGATGGTCGTGGCCGACCACCTGAAGTTCCAGCGCAAGGCCCCGCTGACGATCTGTTCGCTGCGCGATGTAAACACGCTGTTCACCGACCACCACCTGCCCGATGCGCTGAAGGCGGAATGCGCGGGCTGGGGCACCTCGGTTGTGACGGCCTGACCAAAACGTGGACAGAACCCCATGAAGCAGCATGACCCGCGCGGCTGGCTTTTTGTCGCCCCCGCCTGCCTCTTGCTGGGGGTGGTCGGGCTGATCCCGCTGGTCACCGTCATCAACTATTCGTTTTTCGAGATTTTCACCCTGCAATCGCGCTTCTGGATCGGCACAGAGTGGTTTCGCGACCTGATCACCGCACCGCGGTTCTGGGCGAGCTTCGGGCGCAGCGCGCTGTTCTCGACCTTCGTGCTGTGCATCCAGATCCCGCTGGGAATCGCGCTGGCCCTGTGCATCCCGCGCGGACGGATCTGGGCAGGGGCCGCCTTGGCTGTGCTGTCGCTGCCGCTGCTGGTACCGTGGAATATGATCCCTGCGCTCTGGCTGAGCCTGATGAACGACGACACAGGCATTTTGGGGCAGTGGCTGGCGGGCTACGGCTGGCCCGCCGCGTGGAAGGACAGCGCCGTGCTGACCTGGGTGGTGATCTTGGCAATGGACACGTGGCATTGGACCAGCCTTGTGGTCATCCTCGCCTATAGCGCGCTGACCACGATCCCCGATCCGCTGTATCAGGCCGCCGCCATCGACGGGGCGCGCCCGTGGCAGGTGTTTCGCCATATCCAACTGCCGCGGTTGCAGCATGTGCTGTTCATGGCGGTGCTGCTGCGGTTCATGGACAGTTTCATGATCTACACCGAGGCCTTTCCGATCAATGCCGGCGGCCCGGCCGAGGCCAGCCTGTTCCTCGCCGTGGATCTGGGCGAGGAGATCAAGGCGTTCAACTACGGCCCCTCGGCCGCGCGGTCGGTGCTATATTTCCTGATCGTGCTGTCGATTGCATGGGTCTTTACCAAGGTGCAGGCCAAGCTTGACGATCGCAAACCGGGGGTGCCGTGATGATACCGCGTCGGGCATGGCCCGTGATCAAACTGGCGCTGTTGGGGGCGTTCATCCTCTTTACCATCCTGCCGCTGGTACAGATGGCGGTGCTGAGCTTTACCGCGACGCTGGCGCAGGACGGGCTGAGCCTGGGCGAGACAACGCTGCGCAACTATCGCGCCATCTGGGCCGACCCGAGCTTGCGCGCGGCCTTTGGCAATTCAGTCGCCTATGTGCTGATCAATATCGCGATCACCATCCCCGTCGCCCTGCCCGCAGCCTTTGCCTTTGCGCGGCTGTCGTTTCTGGGGGACAAACATCTGTTCTTCAGCTTCATCGCCTTTCGCATCACCCCGCCGGTGGTGCTGACCCTGCCGATCTTCCAGCTTTTCTCGGTGCTTGGCATCGTCAACTCGGTCACCGGCATCGCGCTGGCCCATTGTCTGTTCAACCTGCCTGTGTCGATCTGGATTTTGCAGGGCTTTATCGCCGCCGTCCCGCGCGAGATGGACGCGACGGCCTTCCTTGATGGCTATTCGCGCCCCCGCTACATCTGGAAGATCCTGCTGCCGCAGATCGCGCCCGGCATCGCGGTGACTGCGTTTTTCTGCTTTATGTTCAGCTGGGTAGAAGTCGTCTTTGCCCGCATCCTGACCACCACCAACGGCAAGCCGATCTCTATGGCGCTCAGCGCGATGTTCGGCTTTCAGACGGATATCGGGATGGTCATGGCCTTCACGCTGACCTCTATGCTGCCCGGCGCATTGCTGCTGTTTGCCATGCGCAATCATCTGTCCCGCGGGTTCAAGGTCGGGCGGGTCTAGAGGCCGCCCTCCCCTTCAAGGCTACCCCCGTGCCGCCTGACGCGAGGTGCGGCGCGTCACCAGCAAACGGTTGATGAAGGCCAGGACAAAGATCACCGTCAGGATCAACACGATTGTCGGAGCCGGTGCGCTGTCCAGAAAGAAGCTGGCGTAGACGCCCGCGAACATCGACAAGAGGCAGACCAACACAGATACGATCAGCATCGGGCCAAAGCTGCGCACCACCAGAAAGGCAATCGCCCCCGGTGTGACCAGCAACGCCACCGCAAGGATCAGCCCCGTCGCCGTCAGCGTCGCCACGATGGTCAGCGACAACACCGCCAGCAACCCATAGTGCAAGACCCCCGTGTGCAGCCCGCTGGCTTGCGCCTGCGCGGGGTCAAAGGCGTGCAGCAGCAGATCTTTCCACTTGAGCACCAGAAACGCCGTCACAAAGGCCGAGATCAGCCCCGCCGTCCAAAGATCCTGCGCGCCGACGCCCAGCATATTGCCGAACAACACGTGATCCAGATGCTGGTTCGTGGTGATCGAGGTGTACATGATGATGCCGATCCCGAACATGCCCGAAAAGACGACCCCCATCACGGTGTCCTGTTTGATCCGGCTGTTATAGCTCAGGTATCCGGTCAGCATCGCGCAGGACATGCCCGCGGCAAAGGCCCCTACAATCAACGGCAGCCCCGTAATCCAGGCCAGCACGACCCCCGGCAGAACCGCATGGCTGACCGCATCGCCCATCAAGGCCCAGCCTTTAAGCACCAGAAAGCATGACAGCAACGCCGTCGGCGGGGCGACCAGCAGGACGATCCAGAAAGCGTTCTGCATGAAGGGAAACTGAAAGGGAAACAGCAACGTCTCGATCATGGGGCCACCCCGTCTCGCAAGGATTTGAGCGCCGCCGCAGCCTTGCGCCGCGCGGCCAGCACGCCGTGTTTGGGCGCAAAGACAAAGGCCAGCAGGAAGATCGCGGTTTGCAGCGTGACGATCACCCCGCCCGTGGCACCGTCCAGAAAATAGCTGGCATAGGCCCCCAGAAAGCTGGTGATCGTGCCGATCAGCACCGATACGATGATCAGCCGTGGGAAACGGTCGCACAGCAGATAGGCCGTCGCCCCCGGCGTCACGACCATTGCGATCACCAGAAAGGCCCCGACGGTCATCATCGCCGCCACCACCGCCGCCGACAGCAGCATGAAGAACACCGCCTTCAACAGCTCGGGCCGCAACCCGATGGAGCGTGCGTGGTTTTCGTCAAAGAAGGTGACCATCAGGTCTTTCCACTTCAGCAGCAGCACGGTCAGACAGACAACCCCGATGATCGCCAACTGCACGATATCCTGCGGCGCGATGGCAAGGATATTGCCCATAATGATGGTCTGGATGCTAACCGACATGGGCGATAGCGACACCATGAATAGGCCCAGGCCGAAAAATGCGGTAAAGATGATGCCGATGATCACGTCGATCTTCAGCCCCGACCGCCCCGACAGAAACAGCATCGCCCCCGCCGCCATACCGCCCGCCAGAAACGCGCCAAGCGCAAAGGGCAACCCCAGCATATAGGCCCCCGCCACACCGGGCACGACAGAATGGCTCAGCGCGTCGCCGATCAGCGACCAGCCCTTGAGCATCAGATAGCACGACAGAAAGGCGCAAACCGCCCCCACCATCGCTGACACCCACATGGCGTTGAACATATAGTCATAGCTGAACGGCTCTAGCAGCAGGTCGATCATGTGTCGTCCTCGGAAGTGTCGATGCGTTCGCCGTAATGCACGAAGGGGCGTTCGTCGTCGGTGATGATCCGCAGCTCGCGCCCGTCGTCATCATCGTGCAGGTCTTGCCCCCCAAGGGTAAAGTGCCGCAGCACCCCGCCAAAAGCCGTTTCCAGATTGTCATGGGTAAAGACTGTTTCCGTCGGCCCATAGGCCAGCACCGTGCCCTTGACCAAGACGGTCCGGTCACAGAATTCCGGGACAGAGCCCAGGTTATGCGTCGACACCAGCATCACCCGCCCTTCGTCGCGCAACTCGCGCAGCAGGTCGATGATCTGGTCCTCGGTCTTCACGTCTACGCCGGTAAAGGGTTCGTCCAGCAGGATCACCTGCCCGTTCTGCGCCAAGGCGCGCGCCAGAAAAACGCGTTTGCGCTGCCCGCCGGACAGCTCTCCGATCTGGCGGTGGCGGAACTCGGTCATGTTGACGCGGCGCAGAGCATCGTCCACCGCCTCATGATCGGCGGCTTTGGGACGGCGCAGGAACCCCATGTGCCCATAGCGCCCCATCATTACCACATCCTGCACCAGCACCGGAAAGGCCCAATCGACCTCTTCGGACTGCGGGACATAGGCCACAAGGTTTTCTCGCAACGCCTGTTTGACCGTCTTGCCCAGCAGGGTGATCTGCCCCTGCGCGGCGGGCACAAAGCCCATGATCGCCTTGAACAGCGTGGATTTCCCCGCCCCGTTCACCCCGACCAGCGCTGTGATCGTACCGCGCGGGATCTCGAAGCTGGCATCATAAAGCGCGGTGTGGCCGTTGCGATAGGTCACGGTCACATCGGTGGCCTTGATGCCGATCGCATCGGGCGCAAGGCTGACATCTGGGGTCGTCGTGGGGGCGGGGTGCATATGGGTATCCATTTACTTCAGGCCTGCATCCAGCCCGTCCGCGACAGTCTGCGAGGTGACGCGCAGCAAGTCCAGATAGCTTGGCACGGGCCCCTCGGCGGTACTGAGGCTATCGACATAAAGCACACCACCATAGGCCGCGCCGGTTTCCCGCGCGACCTGCTTTGCAGGCGAGGTATTCACCGTGCTTTCACAGAAAACGACCGGAATATCATTGTCGCGCACGGAATCGATGACTTTGCGCACCTGCTGCGGCGTGCCGGTCTGGTCGGCGTTCATCGGCCAGAGGTACAGCTCTTTCATCCCGAAATCCCGCGCGAGGTAGCTGAACGCGCCTTCGCAGGTCACCAGCCAACGCTGGTCTTCGGGGATTTGCGCAATGCGGTCCCGCAGGGGCGTGATCGTATCGCGGATTTCTTGTTTATAGCTTTCGGCATTGGCGGCATAGGTCGCCGCGTTGTCAGGGTCGTGTTCGGCAAAAGCTGCCGCGATGTTGTCGACATAGATCAGCGCGTTATCCAGCCCCATCCAGGCGTGGGGGTTCGGCTTGCCCTCATACTCCCCCTCCCCGATCGAAATCGGCTCCACCCCGTCGGTCAGCGTCGCCGACGGAATATCCCCGAGGTTCGAGATGAACTGCTCGAACCACAGCTCTAGGTTCATGCCGTTCCACAGGATCAGATCGGCATCCACCGCGCCCACGATATCGCGCGGGGTGGGTTCATAGCCGTGGATTTCCGCACCCGGCTTGGTGATCGATACCACCTCTGCCGCATCGCCACCCACCTGCTGCGCCATATCGGCAAGAACCGTAAAGGTCGTGACGACTTTGAAATCAGCCGCAACAGCAGGCACGCCCGCCATCGCTGCAACACCAAGAACCGGAGCAAAAACCGACGCCAGCACATTCTTTCTCATTCTGTTCCTCCAAGGACCAATGCGTTCGCTAGATGTAAATGCGAATTAGTCGCATATGTCAAACATGCAAATAAGAATAGGTCGCATAAACTTGCGGGCAAGATGAATCTTGCGTAACAAGAAGGCAGACGAGAAAGGACATCGGTTTGACCCACAGCGCTGATTACAAGCAATTGCTGCGTGAAGCGGGCCTGCGGGTCACGCCACAGCGCACAACCATCGTATCGCTGCTGGCGGAAACCGACGATCACCCCAATGTCGAAGACCTGTATGAAAAGGCGCGCAGACTTGATGACACTGTGTCTGTCGCCACGGTCTATCGCACCATGTCAGTGCTTGAAAACGCAGGGCTGGTGCGCAAACTGGTGCTGGATGATGCCCCTGCCCGCTACGAGATGATGCCCCACACGGACCACGACCATCTGGTCGATGTCGACAGTGGGGATCTGGTGGAAATTCCAGGGACCGAGATCGCGACGCTGCTGGATCGTGTCGCGGCCGAGATGGGCTATGAGCTGGTCAGCCACCACACGGTCATTCGCGCCCGTAAACTTTAGGTCTGCGTCTGATCCGCAAGCGATCTGACCATCGCCGCCGCACCGGCCGAGATCGTGCGCAGGATCACCTCGTCCGGGATGTCACGGATCAGCCAGTCGCGCATCGGGCCAAAGGCTGACAGGAACACCATCAGATTGGCAACGATATCAAGCCGTTGATCGTCGCTGTGCATCCCCAGACGCGGGGCAAGCTGGTCGGCCAGATCCTTCATCACCGCAAACTCGCGCGCGTGCAGGGCGCGGCGGTCTTCGGCCTGCATATGCGGCACGCATCGATAGGCCAGCAGCGTGCCATCCCGTTTCATCGACCAGCTTTCGCGGAAGTATTTCTCGAACGCGTCCTCAAGTGACAGGTTTTCATCCAGCAGGATGATCGGCAGCGTCGACACGTCCTCGCGGAACCACAGCTGGTTCAGCAGGCGGCGCAGGATGTCGTTCTTATTCGCGATATAATCATAGATGCTGGCCTGATTGACGCCCGAGCGCGCACAGATGTCGCGGATCGTGGTGGCGGCAAAGCCTTTCTCAAGAAACAGCGACAAGGCCGCCTCGCAAATCTGTTCGCGGCGGCTTTGGATCAGCGACTGGTTCTGCACGCTGGTAATCTCCGCCTCTGCCAGCATTTGGGTGCGCAGCGCAGACAGCCGATCGCTGCGAATGGCCGTCGTGGATGTGTCGTGCATGGGGCTGTCCTTCATTTGACGTAAATCCTATCGGCTTTCGATATGCGAAACAACCGGCAGCGTGCAGACGCGCCTCACGCAAAACCCCCGCCGGTACGGGGACCGACGGGGGCAGTGTTTTTCCGGCGATATGGGGCGGATTTAGTCGCCCAGACCCAAGGCCACAAAGCGCGGGTCACCTGCGCGGCGCACCAACAGCAACAGCGACTTGCGGCCGCCGTCTTTGGCCTCGGTGATCCGGTCCTCCAGATCGGTGATGGACAGGATCGGCTGTTGGCCCGCCTCGGTGATGATGTCCCCGACACGCAGGCCTTTCTCGAAGGCTTCCGACATCTCGTCCACCTCGGTCACGGCTAGACCCTCGACTGAATCATCCGCCCCAAGCTCGGTACGCAGATCATCCGTCAGCGGCGTGATTGTCAGACCAAGCACCGACTTTGACGCAGGCGCTTCGGGCTCTGCCTCATCCTCTGGCTCAGGCGCAGACGCCCCTGCGCCTTCGGCATTTTCGCGGCGGCCCAGCTTGACCTTGAGCGTCTGGGATTTTCCCTCGCGCAGGACAGTCACGCGGACCGAGGCCCCGACGGTGCTATTGCCCACCTGACGGACCAGACCGCGGGTGTCTTCAACCTCGACCCCTGCAAAGCTGAGGATCACATCACCGGTTTTCAGGCCTGCATCCTTGGCGGGGCCGTCCGGTACATCGGTGATCAACGCGCCGGACGCTTTGGCAAGCCCCATCGCGTCGGCCACATCCTGAGTAACGTCCTGAATACGCACACCCAACCAGCCGCGACGGGTTTCGCCGAATTCCTTAAGCTGGTTCACAACACGCGTCACGACATTCGACGCCATCGAGAAACCGATCCCGATGGAGCCGCCGTTGGGCGACAGGATCGCGGTGTTCACGCCAATGACTTCGCCGTCCATATTGAACAACGGCCCGCCGGAGTTGCCGCGGTTAATGGCAGCGTCCGTCTGGATATAGTCATCATAGGTGCCCGACAATGCACGGTTGCGCGCCGAGACGATACCGGCCGAGACGGAAAACCCCTGACCCAGCGGGTTCCCCATGGCCAGCACCCAGTCACCAACGCGGGCGGCATTGCTGTCGCCGAAGCTGACAAAAGGCAACGCGCTTGGGGCTTCAACCTTAAGCAGGGCAATATCGGTGTTGGGGTCGGTGCCGATGACTTCGGCCTTCAGTTCAAGGCCAGTGAAAAACTCGATGGTAATCTCGTCCGCGCCTTCGATCACGTGGTTGTTGGTCACGACGAACCCGTCTTCAGAGATGACAAACCCCGACCCAAGCGCCGAAGATTTGCGTGGCGCGGGGGCTTCGCCACCATTGTTGCGGTCGCGGAATTCCTTGAAGAAATCCTCGAAGGGGGAACCTTCGGGCACGATGCCACGGGGGCCCGTGCGCCCTTCAACGGTGGTGGAGGTGGTGATATTCACGACCGACGGGCTGATCTTTTCCGCAAGCGGCGCAAGGCTTTCGGGTTTGGCCAGTGCGACCACGGCCTGCATCAGGACAAAAGCCAGCGCCAGCATACCCATCATCAACCATTTGATCTGGGGCGATATTGCGTCGGTACGCGACAGGGAAACGGCCTTTGGCTGCATTCGTCAACTCCGGTTTTATAAGGGGCGATACACCCCGTTTGTGTGTCCTTGGCAGAGTGCATCTGCAAACCCACTGCTGCAAGGTGAAAGATGGTCATCCTCACGCGCATGTCAACGCGACCCTCGGTTTCTATGCGAAATTGCCGTCCATCATCCCGTTGATCCTGTGGTCATGTCCCCAAACGAAACAGGGGCCGGCATTTCTGCCAGCCCCTGTTTGAAAGTGCACCGTGGATAGGATCAGTTGCCGGTCCCGGTGGTAGTCGCGCGTTGGCTGCGGCTGCCTTCGTCCGACTTGAGATAGTTAAAGAACTCGCTGTCGGGCGACATCACCATGGTAGAATTCTCGCCCTTCAACGCTTGCTCGTAAGCGCTGAGCGAGCGGTAGAATTCAAAGAACTCCGCATCCTTGGAATAGGCTTGCGCGAAGATCTTGTTCCGCTCGGCGTCGGCCTCACCTTCGGTGATACGGGCATCACGACGGGCTTCCGACAGGATTTCCTCGTAGGTACGATCCGCAAGGGCGGTGACACGTTGCGCCGCCTCGCGGCCACGGGCGCGTTCATCGGTCGCTTCGCGGTCACGTTCAGCGATCATCCGCTGCAGGGTCGCGTCAAAGTTCTGCTCTGGCAAGTTGGTCTGGCGCAAACGCACATCGACCACATCCAGACCAAGCGCCTGCGCACGCGCGTCTGAACGTTCGCGGATCTGGTCCATCAGGGCAGAGCGTTCGGGCGACAGGATGGTGTTGGATGTCACCCCCTGCGAGCCCAGAACCGCACGGATCTGACCGTCAAGAATACCGTTCAACTGGATTTCAGCCTGACGGCCGCCGTCGGTGCCAAGCGCCTGACGGAACTGGCGCACGCTGTTGATGCGGTACAGCACAAAGGCATCCACTTCGAGACGACGGTCATCGGCGGGGGTGACCTCGATCATCGGCGTTTCAAGCGACAGGATACGGTCGTCGTAGCGGACGACCTCGTCCAGCAGCGGGATTTTGAACCCGATGCCCGCGTCTTCACGCACCTGTTTGATCTGGCCGAAACGCAGCACCAGCGCGCGTTCACGTTCGTCCACGATAAAGATCGACGACAGGGCGACAACGGCTGCGATCACAACCACGGGGATGAGGATATTGAGTTTACGCATCAGTTCGATCCTCGGTTGGAGTTGCGGAGTTCATTGAGCGGCAGGTAAGGCACGACCCCCTGCCCGGTTCCGTCAGAGCCGTTTTCGAGGATGATCTTGTCCACGTCTCCCAGTACTTTCTCCATTGTCTCGATGTACAGACGACGACGGGTCACATCGGGTGCTGCTTCATATTCCTGCAATACCGCTTCAAAGCGGCTTGCCTCACCCACGGCGTCGTTGACCACACGTGCGCGGTACCCTTCGGCGGCTTCCAGCAGGCGGGCGGATTCACCACGGGCTTCGGCGGTGCGGCGGTTGGCATAAGCGTCAGCCTGACGTTCGACCCGATCGCGTTCCTGTTCGGCAGCTTGCACGTCGCGGAAGGCGTCGATGACGGATTCCTGCGTCGTGTTGCCATTTGCATCCGTCACGGTGACCGTCTGGCTGGGCGGATCCACCTTGTTGAAGTTGACGCGGATGATGTTGATCCCGGTCTCACGGTTATCAAGCGTGGTCTGGATCAGCTCGCGCGCGGAGGCTTCGATGGTGGCACGGTCACGGTTGAGGATCGGTGCCAGCTCGGACTGGGCGATGATCTCGCGCATGGCGGATTCAGAAATCGCACGCACCGCCATTTGCGGATCCCGCAGCGAGAACTTGAAGTTCTCGGCGTTCTTCACGTTCCAGACGACCTGAAAATCGATATCGACGATGTTTTCATCCGTGGTCAGCATCAGCCCTTCGTTGTCGTCGCCACTGCGTCCTGCGCCAATGGTTTCGGCGCGGTTGGTGGTCACGTCAAAGACTTCGGCAGTGACAAAAGGCCAAGGGGCAAAGTTCAGGCCCTCTGTCCCGATACCAGAAAATTCGCCAAGGAAGAGTTCGATCGACTGCTGTTCAGGGCGCACGGTATAAAAGCTTGCCATCCCCCAGACGACAGCGGCCGCCACCAGACCCAGACCCACTGTGCCGCGGGTGAACTTGGGGCCTGCGCCGCCCATATTCCCGCCAGAGCCGCCGGAGTTACGGGTGCCGCCTTTGCCGCCCATGAGGACGCGCAGCTGTTCCTGACCCTTTTTCACCAGATCGTCGATTTCGGGCATCTGACCTTTGTCGCCACCCGGACCGCGCCCGCCACCACCGGTGGGCCGCTGCCCTCCGGGCCGGTTGCGGTCGCCACCATTGTTCCCACCGCCTGAGTTTCCTCCGCCGCCCCAAGGACCGCCTGTATTTCCAGCCATTAATTCTTCCCTATGTATGGCCGCTACAGCGGCCCTATCCCAACCGCCTACGCGGTTTTATCTTGTGCAGAGTTGGGCATATTCGCCCGAACTTCAAGCAGTGCGTGTCGGACTGCGCATGGTGACCAGCTCTTCGGACATGGTCGGGTGCACGGCGCAGGTCGCGTCGAATTGCTCTTTTGTCAGCCCCGCCTTCACGGCAATGCCCACCAGCTGGATCAGCTCGCCCGCGTTTGGTGCGACGATGTGGCACCCCAGAACGACGCGTGTTTCCTTGCTGACGATCAGCTTCATCATCACACGTTTGTTCTTTTCGGCAAAGGCCGTTTGCATGGGCCGGAACGACGCCGAATAAATCTCGACCGGTTCCTGCTCTGCCGCTTGCTCTTCTGTCAGGCCGACGGTGCCGAATTCGGGCTGTGTGAACACGGCCGACGGGATCAGATCGTGATCCACGGGCGTCGGGTTGCCGCCAAAGACGGTTTGCACAAAGGCCATGCCTTCGCGGATCGCAACCGGTGTCAGGTTCACGCGGTCGGTGACATCGCCGATGGCATAGATCGACGGGACGCCCGACTGGCTGTATTCGTCGACTTCGACTTCTTGGCGACGGCCCAGCGACACGCCGACCTCTTCCAGCCCCATGCCATCGGTATTCGGTGCGCGCCCTGTGGCGAACAGCACCATATCAAAGACCTTTTCGGCCCCGTTGGAGGCTTTGACCCAGATCGGCCCCTGCGTGCCCGCGCGCGCGTCGCAATTGTTCAGCTCGTTCGATTGCTCAGCCGTGGCCCCCATCGCCGCGTCAGAGTTGCTGGGCATGGTGCCCGCCTCGTGTTCGGATTCCAGCGCCATTTCGACGATGCTGGTGCCGCAGTGGATATCGACGCCTGCATTTGTCATCGATTCAGCGATCAGCCCGCGGGCCTCGTCATCAAAACCGCGCAGGATCTGCGCCGCGCGGTTGTACATCGTCACCTCGACGCCCAAGCCATTCAGGATGCAGGCGAATTCACAGCCGATATAGCCGCCACCCACAATCAGGATCGACTTGGGCAGGCTTTCGAGATGGAAGATATCGTCCGACACGATCCCAAGCTGGGCGTTCGGCACGTCCGGGCGTACCGGACGGCCGCCGGTGGCCAGCAAGATGTGTTTGGCCGTGCGGGTTTCGCCATTGGCCAGCTGCACCGTATGCGCATCCTTGATCGTGGCGCGCTGGTCATAGGTATCGACCTCCGAATTGGCCAAGAGCTTGCGATAGACGCCTTCCAGCCGGTCCAGTTCAGTGTTCAAACGGGTTTTGAACGCGTGCCAGTCGAAGGTGCCCGGCTTGATGTCCCAGCCAAAGCACTGCGCCTCGTCCACCAGCTCGGCATAGCCCGAGGCAAAAACCATCAGCTTTTTCGGCACGCAGCCCCGGATCACGCATGTCCCGCCATAGCGGTCTTCTTCGGCGAGGGCGACTTTGGCCCCGTATTCGCCCGCCGCAACACGCGCGGCGCGCACGCCGCCGGAACCGCCACCAATGACAAAAAGGTCGTAATCAAAATCGCTCATCTGGGCCGGGGCCTTTCTTTGTTAATCGCTCAGGTCGGAGAACAGGTTATCCGTCTCGACAAACTCCATCTTATCGCGATCAACAGTGCCTTCGTTGATGTCGCGCACTTCGACGCGGCCATCGCCATAGCCGATCACCACGGCATCACAGATATCAATGAATAGCCCGTTTTCAACTACGCCCGGCATCTGGTTCATGACCAAGGCCATCTGGCGGGTGTTGCCGATCCGCTTGAGATGCAGGTCAAGGATGTAGTTCCCCTCGTCCGTCACGAAGGGGATGTCGCCGTTCATACGCAGCGTGGAATTGCGCCCCAGCACGTCCATCGACACCAAAGTCTCTTCGACAAGCGCTTGTGTGGTCTGCCATCCGAAGGGAATAACCTCTACCGGAAGGGGAAATGCGCCCAGTGTTTCGACCTCTTTACCGATGTCGGCAATCACGACCATTTGATCAGATGCGGTGGCCACGATCTTTTCTTGCAGCAAGGCACCGCCGCCGCCCTTGATCAGGTTCAGCTCTCCGTCGAACTCGTCCGCGCCGTCGATGGTCAGGTCCAGCCACTTGGCTTCATCAAGGCTGATCACCTCGATCCCCACTTCGCGCGCCAGCTGCGCGGTACGGGTCGACGTGGGCACGCCCTTGATCCGCAAGCCGTCGTCGCGCACCATCTCTCCCAAGCAGCGCACCAGCCACGCGGCGGTAGAGCCGGTGCCCAATCCGACGCGCATTCCGTCTTCTACAAATTGTGCAGCGCGTTTGGCGGCGACAAATTTGGCCTTATCGATGGGTGACAATTCTCCGGTCATGGCAGCGACTCCTCGTTAATCGACGCCCTTATAGACGCAGCCGCGCCGGCGCGCGACCCTCAAAACCGCATTGTCGTCGCGTCGCGTGGCCTGCGGGCGGTGACACATGGCCTGCGCCACGGTGCCACGGGGGTGTTATGCGCCGATAATCTGGATAGAGTACCGCAAACCGCGCAGATCGGTCGTTTTCAATCGCCCGCCTCCGGCGCAATGGGATACCACCGGCCTATGACCGATTACACGCTGCACTACGCCCCCGACAATGCCTCCCTGATCATCCGCCTCGCGCTCGAGGCGCAGGGCGTGGCCTATGACACCTGTCTGGTCGATCGCGCGGCGCAGGGGCAGTCTGCCCCCGCCTATCGCGCGCTGAACCCGCACGGGCTGATCCCCGCGTTGCAGACGCCGGACGGGCCGATGTTCGAAACCGGCGCAATCCTGCTGTGGCTGGCGGACCGGCACGGGGGGCTGGCCCCTGCCGCGACGGATGCCACGCGGGCGGATTTCCTCAAGTGGTTGTTTTTCGTTGCCAATACGGTGCACCCTGCCCTGCGTATGCTGTTTTACCCTGATAAATACGTGGGCGCTGACAACGCCGCCCAAGACGCGCTGCACACAACCGTAACCCAAGCGTTGCAAACCCATCTGCGCAGGCTGGAGGACCGGGCCGCGGCGGATAAGCTGCCCCTCGCGCTTGCGCTTTACGTCGCCCCGCTGTTGCGCTGGTGTGCGCTGTATCCGCGCAACCGTGATCGCGGCTGGTTCGATCTGCGCGCCACCCCGCATCTGCACGCGCTTTGCGCTCGGGTCGAAACGCTCCCCTGCACGGCGGCCGCGCAAACCGCCGAAGGGCTGGGGCCCACGCCGTTTACCGCGCCCCACCTTGCCACCCCACCCATAGGAAGTGCCACCTGATGTTTCTCTCTGTCTTCGATATGTTCAAAGTGGGCATCGGCCCGTCCTCCTCGCACACGATGGGGCCGATGGTGGCGGCGGCACGGTTTCTGGACCTGATGCGCGCCTCCCCGTTCAAATTCGCGGGCCTGCGCGCATCGCTGCATGGCAGTCTGGCCTTTACCGGTGTGGGGCACGCCACGGACCGCGCCACGATCCTTGGCCTCGCGGGGTTCACGCCGCAAGACTACGATAATGACCGCGCCGAAGAGGTACTGGCCGAGATCAACCGCACGCAGACGATCACCCTGCCAGACCTTGGCACGCTGAGTTTCGCGCCCAAGTCCGATATGATCTTTGACTATGACACCAAGCTGGACGGCCACGCCAACGGGATGATGCTGATGGCCACCGACGCCCAAGGCGATGTCACCCTGCGCGAGACGTATTATTCCATCGGCGGCGGCTTCGTTATGACCGAAGCCGAACTGGCGGCGGGCAAAGACACGGACCAAGGCGCGCCGGTGCCCTTCCCGTTCAAATCCGCAACCGAGATGCTGCAGATGGCGGCAGAGTCCGGCAAGAGCATCGCCCAGATGAAACGCGCCAACGAGGAATCGCGCGGCGGCGCGGCGCAGCTGCGCGACGGCACCAAGCGGCTGTGGCAGGTGATGAACGACTGCATCAACCGCGGGCTTGAAACCGATGGCATCCTGCCCGGCGGGTTGAACGTCAAACGCCGCGCCAAGGCGATCCATGATGCGCTGGTCTCGGAGCGCGGCCAGAACCAGCGCGCGCCCCACACGATCAACGACTGGATGAGCGTTTACGCTATGGCGGTGAACGAGGAAAACGCCGCCGGTGGGCAAGTCGTCACCGCCCCCACCAACGGCGCGGCGGGTGTGATGCCCGCGACCTTGCGCTATTTTCTGGATCACGTCCCCGGCGCATCAGAGGCGCATATCGAGGATTTCCTGCTCACCGCTGCGGCGATCGGCGGGCTGGTCAAATTCAACGCGTCGATCTCGGGGGCGGAAGCGGGCTGTCAGGCCGAAGTGGGCAGCGCCGCCGCCATGTCCGCAGCCGGGCTCTGTGCCGTGATGGGCGGCACGCCGCAACAGATCGAGAACGCCGCCGAAATCGCGCTGGAACATCATCTGGGCATGACCTGCGACCCCGTGCGCGGTCTGGTGCAGGTGCCTTGCATCGAACGCAACGGGCTTGGCGCGATCAAGGCGGTCTCCGCCGCGTCGCTTGCGCTGCGCGGCGACGGCACGCATCTGGTGCCGCTGGACGCCTGCATCGAAACCATGCGTCAGACCGGTGCGGATATGTCTGAAAAGTATAAAGAAACCTCGCTTGGGGGGCTGGCGGTCAACGTCCCGAACTGCTGATCTGACGCAGCGGCACGCGGCCCCACCCGCGCTTGACCCCACCGCGGAACTACAACAGTCTGACAGCCGTCAGGAAATTTGCGGGAGGGCAAGATGGAACTGAAACAGGCAATGCAGGAACGGCGCAGCATCCGGGGCTTCAAGAAAGACCCCGTGCCGCGCGCCCTGCTGGAAGAGGTCATCGCACTGGCCAATCGCGCTCCATCCTCGATGAACACCCAGCCGTGGCATCTGCATGTGCTGACCGGCGAACCGCTTGAGAAAGTCCGTGAAGGGAATTCGACCCGTATGTTGCAAGGCGTGCCGCCGGTGCGTGAAATCAGCGATCACGGGGCCTATGCCGGTGTCCATCGCGACCGTCAGGTCGGCATCGCGAAACAGCTCTTTGCTGCCATGGGGATCGAACGCGACGACAAGGAGCGCCGTCAGGATTGGGTGATGCGCGGCTTCCGCCAGTTTGACGCGCCGGTGTCCATCGTCGTCTGCTTTGACAAGTCGCTGGATGACAACGGCACCATCGCGCATTTCGATCTGGGCGCGGTGACCTACGGCCTTGTCCTCGCCGCGTGGAGCAAAGGTCTGGGCTGCGTGATCAACGGTCAGGGCATCATGCAATCGCCTGTGGTGCGTGAACATGCGCAAATCCCCGACGATCAGGTGATCATGACCTGCGTCGCCATGGGCTGGCCGGACGAGGATTTTTCGGCCAATGCCGTCGTCTCTACCCGCCGCCCCGTCGAAGAGGTCACGCGGTTCGTCGGCTTCGACGATTAACGCCCTACGGCCTTAAGCGCCTTGAAAACCAGCGTCACGCGCGGGGGCCTACCCCGCCGTGACGGACTTGCGCACCATATCCCAATATTGCGCGATCACCTGGTCCAGTGACAGCCGTCCGCCTGCGCGAAACCACGTGTTCACCCCTGTCAGCATCGCAATCACCGCCAAGGTCGCGATCTTGGTATCCGCGATGGCGAAATCCCCCGCCGCCGCCCCGTCTCGCAAAATCGTCTCTAGCCGGTCTTCATACTGGCGGCGCAATGCTTCGACCTCGGCGAAATTCTCGGGCGTGAGGTTGCGCAGCTCCATATAAGAGATGAACACCTCGTCCGGGCGGTCGGCGTGAAAGCGGATGTGAAAATCGACGAATTGGCGCAAGCGATCCACCGCGCTTTGGCTGGGGTCACTGTCGCAGGCCGCAAGCAGGTCGTTCATATGGTCCTGCAAGAGGCTGAACAACAAGGTCTGCTTGTCCGGCGTGTAATTATACAATGCGCCCGCCTGCACCCCGACTTCCGTCGCCAGTGCCCGCATGGATACGGCAGCAAAGCCGTGACGGGCGAAAAGCCGCAACGCTGCCGCGCGGATTTTGGGCCGAGTGATGTCAGAATGTGATCCGGTTGTACGCGCCATGGGTCAAAGGTTAATTGAACGCATGTTCAAAGGCAAACCCCTGCTTGCGCGATTTCCGTTGCTGGTGCATGACTGATCTATGACGCACCGTATCCTTCTTCCGCTCTGCCTTGCCGCGTTGACCCTGCCCGCGGCCTGCACGCAGTTTCCCGCGCTCGACAGCCGTGCCACGCCCGAGCTTCTCGCCTCGGACTATCCAGCACTTGTGCCGGTCGATCCGCTGCTTGCCAAGGCCGAGGCCGGACAGGTGAACATCCCCCAAACCGAAAACGGGCTGACATCGCGGGTCGAACGGTTGCAGGCGCGCGCGGCGCGCTTGCGCGGATCGGTTCTGTCGGGGTCGGAAAAGCAGCGTTTGTCCCAAGGTCTGCAATAAGGCGCATGCAATGTCGCGTTGCGTGCGCGGTAGGAAAGGGCTACATCGCGGCTAAACCCCCGAAACGCCGCAGCCCGCTGCCGCGCACCACCAAAAGGATTGCACCATGTCACAACCGCTTCGTCTTGGGATTGCCGGATTGGGCACCGTTGGGGTTGGCGTGGTGCGGATCATCCGCAAGCAGGCTGCCTTGATCGAGGCCCGCACCGGTCGCCCCGTCACCATCACCGCCGTCTCTGCCCGCAGCCGCGACAAGGACCGCGGTGTCACATTGTCGGGCTACGCGTGGGAAGATGATCCCGTCGCACTGGCAAAACGCGATGATGTGGATGTCTTTGTCGAACTGATGGGCGGCGACGAAGGCCCCGCCAAGGACGCGACCGAAGCCGCGCTTGCCTCGGGCAAAGATGTGGTCACCGCCAACAAGGCGCTGCTGGCGATCCACGGTCAGGCGCTGGCCGAACAAGCCGAAGCCGCGGGCTGCCTGATCCGCTATGAAGCTGCCGTGGCCGGGGGCATCCCCGTGATCAAGGCGCTGACAGAAAGCCTTGCCGGGAACGAGATCACCCGCGTCATGGGCGTGATGAACGGTACCTGCAACTATATCCTGACCCGCATGGAAGAGACCGGCAACGGCTATAACTCCCTGTTCGAGGAGGCCGAGGCGCTTGGCTATCTTGAAGCGGACCCGAACCTTGATGTCGGCGGGATTGACGCGGCGCATAAGCTGGCGATCCTGTCGTCGATCGCGTTTGGCACGCAGGTGGATTTCGACGGGATCGAGATCGAAGGCATCCAGCGCGTCAGCATCGACGACATTCAGGCTGCCGCGAATATGGGATACAAGATCAAGCTTCTGGGCGTCGCGCAAATGACCGGCCGCGGGCTGGAACAGCGCATGCAGCCCTGCCTTGTGCCCGACAGCTCTCCGCTGGGACAACTCGCGGGCGGGACCAATATGATCGTGCTGGAAGCCGATGCCATCGGGCAGATCGTCCTGCGCGGCCCCGGTGCCGGTGAAGGCCCCACCGCCAGCGCTGTATTGTCGGACATCTGCGATATCGCACGCGGCTGGCATGGCCCGGTCTTTGGCCAGAAGGCGGCAACGCTCGCCTCGGCCACCGCGGCCCTGTCGCAGCGCCCCGCCGCCTTCTATCTGCGCATGGGCCTGCTGGACAAACCCGGTGCTCTGGCCAAAGTCGCCACCGTTCTGGGCGAGGCCGGGATCAGCATCGACCGCATGCGCCAGACCGAACACCGCAGCGATCAGGCCCCCGTCTTGATCGTCACCCATAAATGCAGCCGCACCGCGCTGGACGAGGCTCTGGCCGCGATGGCGAAAACCGGTGTGCTGGCAAGCGATCCCGTGGCACTGCGGATCGAGGATCTGTAACCCCGAGGGGCGCGGCCGCCCCCCTGCCCTGCCCATTGTGGGGAGGATGAGACGGATGCCTTCGGCGAGGATTTTTGACCATTTGGAAGGGGGAGATGCATGAGCTTTCTAGGTGTTGATGCGTCTTTGATGGGGCGTCGCTGGGTGGGCCCCGGTGTCGAGGTGGAACGCGCGACCGAAGTTCTGGTGCAGCAGACCAGCCTGCCGCTGGCCCTGTGTCAGGTGCTGGCGCGGCGCGGTGTGGCGGCGGAAGAGGCCGAGGCGTTTCTTGCACCGTCGTTGCGCGATCTGCTGCCTGACCCGCGATCCCTGCGCGACATGGAAAAAGCCGCGACGCGTTTTCTTGCTGCGGTCAAAGCACGTCAGCGGATTGCCGTTTTTGCGGATTATGACGTGGATGGTGGCAGCTCTGCCGCGCTGCTGCTGGTCTGGCTGCGCGAGATGGGCTGCGCCGCGACGCTTTATGTGCCGGACCGGATCGACGAAGGATATGGCCCCAATGACGCCGCAATGGCCGAACTGGCCGCGGCCCATGATCTGATCGTCTGCGTTGACTGCGGGACCTTGTCCCATGGGCCGGTGGCCGCGGCGGTCGGGGCGGATGTCGTTATTCTGGACCACCACCTGGGCGGAGAAACCCTGCCCGACGCCTTGGCCGTGGTGAACCCCAACCGGCAGGATGAAGACGGTGCCTTGGCGCATCTTTGTGCCGCGGCAGTGGTGTTCTTGATGCTGGTCGAGGCAGGGCGCCAACTGCGCGAAGCGGGCGCACGCGGGCCTGACCTGATGGCGCTCTTGGATCTGGTGGGGCTCGCCACGGTGGCCGATGTCGCCCCGTTGATCGGCGTGAACCGCGCCTTTGTGCGTCAGGGGCTACGCGTCATGGCGCGGCGCGACAGGTTGGGGCTTGCCGCCTTGGCCGATGTGGCGCGGATGGATACGGCCCCAGCGGCCTATCATCTTGGGTTTCTGCTTGGCCCGCGGATCAACGCGGGCGGGCGCATCGGGCAAGCGGACTTGGGGGCAAGGCTGCTGGCCTGCGATGATCCCCATGAGGCGCAGGCGCTTGCCGAAAAGCTGGATCTGCTGAACACCGAGCGCCGCGATGTTGAAACCGCCGTCCGCGCCGCCGCGCTGGATCAGGCAGAGGCCCGCGGCTTTGACGCGCCTTTGGTCTGGGCCTCGGGCGCGGGCTGGCATCCGGGCGTGGTGGGCATCGTCGCCTCGCGTTTGAAAGAGGCGTCGAACCGGCCGTCGATCGTGATCGGGTTCGAGGATGGCATCGGCAAAGGCTCTGGCCGCTCTGTCTCGGGGATTGATCTGGGCGCGCCGATCCAGCGGCTGGCGGCCGAGGGCCTGCTGATCAAGGGCGGCGGGCATAAGATGGCCGCCGGGCTGACCGTGGCCGAAGACAAGCTGGACGCCGCCATGGCGCGGCTGTCAGAGCTACTGGCCAAGCAGGGCGCGCATCTGGCTGGCGCGGCAGACCTGAAGTTGGACGGCATGTTGATGCCCGCCGCCGCGACGGTGGAACTGGCGCAGCAGGTGGAACAGGCAGGCCCCTTCGGGGCCGGTGCCCCTGCCCCGCGATATGCCTTTGCCGACATGCAGATCCGCTTTGCCAAGCGGGTGGGTGAAAGCCACCTCAAGATCAGCTTTGGCGACGGCAACAACACCAAAATGGACGCCATCGCCTTCGGCGCATTTGACGGCCCGCTTGGCCCGGCACTGGAAAATCACGGTGGTGCACGGTTCCATCTGGCCGGTCGTCTGGACATCAATACGTGGCGGGGCCGACAGTCTGTGCAGCTGCGTCTGGAAGATGCGGCACCTGCGTAAAAATTTTTCATTTTCTTTCGATTTCTGCTTGCGCGCCTGCGCCGCATTCCTTAGAGAAGCGCTCACAAGCTAAGTGGCCCGTTCGTCTATCGGTTAGGACGTCAGGTTTTCAACCTGAAAAGAGGGGTTCGACTCCCCTACGGGCTGCCACTTGTGCCTACTTACCCCATTCATAACAAATACTTAGCGCCACTGTGCGGAAGCGACCCCCAAATGAACCCCCAAGTGTGAGTTTGGCCCCTGAGTTTCGATTCCCCCTTGTGTAAAATCGCTTTCGCCGTAAGCAGAATTTCTGCACAGCATATTTACGGACCACTCTTGCCAAGCTGCTTTGCTAACAACGCTACCGCAGAGAGGTCCATTCCTGTCTCGTCATCACGAATGATCCCATCTTGGGTGGGTCGGAACAGCGATGCCAGTACAATAGCCTCGTTCGCCTGCCCCACGTCCTCACCTTCCTTCATTGCTAGGTAGGTTTCGGCGAAGGCCTTTTTCTCACTAGCATCAAGAGCGAGGTGACGTTCGCTTAAGTGGATGCGGTACTGCAAGCGTGTGATCCAAGTGAGGATCGACATGGCGAGGAGGAGGCCTGTGACGGTTAAAGGACCCTTGGCAGAAAAATACCGCTCGCACTGAAGTTCTGCAGCACCCTCGGCTCCCTGTGGCGAGCAAACCATCTCGAAGAAGCTTCCAGCGATATAGTCGCCAAAGCATACAGGAACCCCGATTGCTATCGCAGCCGTAACAAAACCGAAGATGCCCAATCGCCACAAAGCTCCGCTAGAGTTCTCAGAGTGACTTTGCTCTCGCCTCTCCCACAAAGCTACAGGGGAGCGCAAACGAAGTTGGGTTGCAAACAGGTCTTGGAGACGCCCGAACTCCTCCTCTTGCTGCTGCAGTTTAATTTTGCTTAAACGTTCCACGCCAGCGATGCGCTTCTCAGCTTCTTCAAAGCGCTCCGAGACTTGACCATCAATGCCTGATTTCCATTCGTCGTACTGATCGGTGCGCTCTATAAATTTATCAAGAATGCCGTTTTCTAAATCTTTGCTTCTCTGCTTCTGCTCCTCAAGGAACTCGTTGAGACGGTTTTCATGTTCTTCATTGATTGTTGCCGCTTTAGCGACTTCCTGCTCTAACGCGTCATTGTGGTTCGCAGCTTTCCGAGCCGCACCAGCAAGCTTTGCCGAAGACACTTTACTGAATGGCAATACCGCCGCGACAATTCCGGACTCAAGTAGACGCTCACCTTTCTGGGAAAGGGGGCCGTAGAACTGGTTAGTAGATGGTTGAGCGCCAAAATTGAGTTCGATAAAGCGAATATATACAGCAAGCGCTTCGATGGTCTTTTCACCATTAAATAACGCGAGGATTAACCGCCCTTCCGCGCTATCAGAGTTCGGCGGCAAGGCGATACTACCGCCATGCATTGCCTTACGTGTTGCTTGGTTAAATTGGTTAACGTCTTCCAACTTACCCTCTAAAATTTCGAGGGCTGCCGAAAGAGTCTCTGGGCTTTGACTGTTGTTGTGCCGGAATGGCACATGCCCTTTCAACATATTTGGAAGCTCATCTAAGAATGGCCCCCATGCCGTACGCTCATCCTTAATGTATGTGAGCATTCCAGATTTGCTCGGATACCTTACGTCGGGATGATCTGCATAGGTTATGTGGTAAGGTGTAGCCGCCATGGTAAACTCGCCGTATGAATTGACTTTGGATCAACGTTTGCACACGGCTTACACCATTACAACTTAGGATGGTGCGGCTAACGCCGCCCCCACTAACTCCCCCGGGGATTGAGATACCCACCGTAGCGGGAATGCTCGATCATCTTCTCTTCGATCATCATCTCCATGCGTTCAGAAATAGATGTCGCGATGTTCAGGGCGTTCTCCTGATCATCTTCTGAGCCTTCCACCGTAACGTTGTTCACGACGCTGAACGTCATCGGAGCTGGACCGCCTGCGCTACCCATTTCCACAGGAACCTTCCTGTTGTTGGAAAGCGGGATAACAGCTTCATTCGGATGTAGAACGGCAGGGATGCCCGACGTATTGGCGGTACCCGCTGCATAGCTGGGGACGTTGTCTGGACCATAGTATTTGCTGGTCTTCGTCACGGGTGTGTACGTAGAAGAACTGGACGAGCTGCTACCTCCTCCGCCACCTAGGAGACCGCCTAGCAGGCCTACACCGATGCCCAGCCAGTTGCCGCCACGGAACATACTACCGAAACCACCACCACCATTACCGCCGCAGAATGTCGCGGTTTCCATCTTCTGTGCGCCGACCGTGGACCCGACGATGATGCCGGACTGCATCTGTGTTGCGCCTGCGGAGCCTGCTGCGGAGACGCCTGTCGCCATAGAAGTTGCAGAGGTTATACCAGCACGTTGTAGAGCACTTGCGCCCTGTATAGATGCCGTTCTGACGCCTGAGCCTAGTTTCTGGCCTGCTCCGGTTGCTCCTGTTGCCATCGCGGCTCTTATCTGCTGAGCAGCGTTAGCCCCGCCCGCTGTCAGCGCCGCCTGCATCTGCGCTGCTTCGGATGCACCGCTATTCAGCTCTGGAAAGATTGCGTCTGTGATCTGCTCCGCCATAGCGTCGGCTAGGCTTGCGCGGATGCCTTCGGCGATGCTGGACAGGTCAAAGTCAGCTTGCAACGCACTGGATAGAGCGCTTTTAAAATTGCCCTCCGGATCGCCCATGACCGCGTCCATGGGGCTGGCCTGTGCGTCCTTCAGTTGTTCCGCTGCATCGATCTGGGCAAGCATAGCCCGCGTCTTTGCATCGACATTTGCCGCGCCGGACAATTCGACATCTGCAAAGAGCTTCGCTGCTTCCATCGTGGCAAAGCTGTTTCTCGCGACGAGTTCCATCGCCCGTGCTTTGCTTAGGGCTGCAGCGCGTTTAGATGCAATGGCGGACTTTGTCAGTGGAATTCCCAGAGCTGTACTTTCCGACTGAAGGGGGTGCCTACTTATCGCTGATGCTCAATTGCAACATGTATTACAGATGTCACGAAGCAACCTCAGGGTGCAATTGCAAGTAATTGAAATACGTGTGAAGAGACGATGGTTAGCGATATTATCGGAAGGGATTTCCAGTGAATACTTTTACCTATGGCGCGGCGTTGGCCTTGCTCGTTTCTACACCAGTACTGGCGGGTGACTTGGTCACTCCAGTTATGGAACAGCCTGTTATGATGGCTGACCAAGCTCCAGCACCTGCATGGACTGGCGGCTACGTCGGTGGCAACATCAGCTACGGTTTCGGTTCTCTCGATGCAAACGATGAAGCGGCTTCATTTTTGAGCGACGAAGGTTTCAGCGATAATCTATCCGAGCCTGACGGTGTATCCGCTGCATTGCGGGCAGGATATGACTGGCAATTTGGCCGCGGCGTTTTTGGCCTTGGCGCAGAGTACAACTTTGGCTCCTATGACGGCGACGGCGAAGGTATTCTAGCCGATTCCGGCGTAGAAGTCGAAATTCAAGATATGGCGACGATTTTTGCTCGCGGCGGCTATCTCGTGCAAGATAACTTCCTTGCATATGGTTTGCTGGGCTACAGCAAAGCTAAAGGCGAAGTGTCACTCGACGGGGACAGCCTGTCCGAAGATCTTGACGGTGTAACAATTGGTTTCGGTGGTGAATACATGTTCACGCAAAATTGGACCGGCTACGCAGAGTATAGCTATACTGATTTCGGTGATGTCGATAACACCGAAGGCCTGCTTGAAGCTGATCTTCAACAAATTAAGTTCGGTGTTAACTACCGCTTCTAAACTGTAAGGCCTCCAGACCCTAAGTTTGAACAGCTACCCAAGCTAATTGGGTAGCTGTTTTTTTTGTGTTCTGCCTATTGGTGTGCATTAGAACTTGATGCCCTGCATGACTTAGTTCAGTTGCCGTGAAAACTCAGTATTGAGACAATTCGATTTTTCTTGGTGCAGGGTAGTTCTGACAAGATTTATTTTTTCTTTTCTTATCAGGTTCAATAGTACGAATGCCTGCGACCGCAGTTTCTGCAAACCTTCTCAGGCATAGTTTTGCTCTCACGCCATGAATGGATACCAACAAAGCAAAACGTATTCTTAAAAATTTTTTTTATCATGATTGTTTTAAAATTCACCTAAGTGACACACTTAAGTGTTCTAATTCCTCCCTGAGGCATTGATTGCCACAGATCACCATGAAGTAATCCTTTAAGTTGTTCAAGTTAGTCCGAGCACACGCCGATACTGTTACACATTCTGTCCAAGTTGATGCCCGGTGGATGCCGTCGCATTTCCCTATCGCATTGGGCCGAGCAACTTTTGCGGATGAATTTTTAAAATTTTTCAGGGGAGTTAGTGTTTCGGTTTAGGGGGTGGGGGTACCCCCCTCCAGACCAATGAAAGATATTGATACGCAGATCGGAACTTTAGCAACTAGCACTCGCACAGGGGGTATCGCTTAGCATCTGCGCGACCATGTCACCCCCACCCGGTAGCCCCTCTTGGGTCCCTACGTCAATTTTTATTATTACTTATCAATGTTTTAAGTGGAATTCCCCATTATGCTTCCATTTCGATCTGGATTGAAGGGAGGTGATCGCGCTGGTACACCTGCTAACGCAGGCCACCGCTGGTACACCGAGTCACCCGTGCCGATGCATTCGCGGTAGACTGCGTCAGGTGTGTCGGTGGATCAGGTAAAGGTCGCTGACGTGCGTTAGCACGTGCTAGGCGTCAGCCTTGGCCTTGTGGGCGGCTAGGATGCGATAGACGGATGCAACCCCGATACCTAGCTGTTTGGCGATCTCAGGTGCCTTGAATTCCCGGGTGTGGAGTGCCAGCACTTCGGCTGACTTAGCCCGTGCCGTAGGTGCTCTGCCCTTGTACTTGCCTTCTTTCTTCGCCTTGGCGATCCCGATGGCGCGACGCTCAGCAAAGCGGTCTTTCTCGAACTGCCCGATAGCGGCAAGCACGTGGAAGTGAAGGCTCTGCGCGGCGTCCGTGGGGTCCAGAGGCGTCTTGGCTATGTCATGTAGTGTGAAGCGGACCCCGTGCTTGTGTGAGCGCTTCACGGTCCGGATAGCATGCTCAATATCCCGGAAGGCGCGGTCCATCTTAGTGATGTGGACGTTGACGGGCTGGCCTGTCTGTTCCGCACGGTCCATTGCCTGCTCTAGCATGTCTTCAAAGATAGGTCGGTGATGGCCAGCACTCAACTCTTCTTTGAAGATGTTCGTTGCGCCTGCCTGCGTCAGCAGGTCTGCTTGATGTTGCCATGTAGCAGCCTGCTTATCGGCATTCGTGCTCACCCTCACATAACCCCAGTTTTCCACGATACTCCCTCCTTTATCACATGCTACTGGATCAAGAGATAGTGTATCACTAGGATGGAGTCCAGCCTCTATTGATAGCGAATCCAAGATATCTATCAAATATCTTTAGGGACATCTCTATTGATAGTAATCCAGATCAGAAACCGAAGGGACGCGGCGTTCTGGTTCCCGCTAACGCGGGGGATGCCCACTCGATAGGTCGTAGGGGCAATAGGCCAGCGTGTCGGTGATGTGGGTTGATGGTATTCCCCGCGTTAGCGGGTGGAATGCCCACTTTGCCATAAAGTAATTTTATTACCCTAATGTGATTATACGAGCAACTTTGCCACCTGCCGGTTACAGGGGCCGAAGCCCCTGTGTTTTATGGACAAATTCAACATATTGAATATTTTGGCAGCGATTTTGGCGGGTTGCGCGATCAGGGTCGCGATGCGACTGGAGGCTGGTTTGGGCATCCCCCCTTGGGGGGACGGCGGGGGGACGGATGTCACAATGAATTATCCTTTAAATCCAGAAGCTTATCAGTCGCATCCCCCCCAATCCCCCCAATTCCCCTGAAAAATACACTCGGGGGCAGCGGGGCAAAGTTTTCTTAGGGCGGGTGTGACCCATAGAAAAGATACAGGTTTCAAGAAGGTATCTATTTTTTAGGGGTACAAGGGGTACAAGGGGTACAAGGGGGTACGGGACTGTTTCCGTCAATAAAATAAGGGTTTATAGCCTAATTCTTCGTCCCCCAACCCGTCCCCCCATCGTCCCCCCGTGGGGGGACGATGTGCATTTCAGGCGGCAACTTCGTCGGTGTCGAGGTCGCCGTGCACCCATTCGCCCGTGATCCGAAGGCTGAGCACCTTCTTACCTTCGCCGGGGGTGTTTTCCCAAAGCCCTCGCTTGAAGAACTTGGTGCCTGCACTCGGCAGAACGACTGCGCTCTCCTCACGCATCTGGTCCACCAGCGCACCGGTCTCGGTCTTTACTAGCATCCCCAGACGATCAACAGGCAGGATGTAGGTTCGGGCGGCGAGGTCATCGAACTTGCTCTTCGACGTCCAGTATCCGACTATTTCTCCTCTAGCTTCGTCTGCGTGCCCGACTTCGACAATCTGTCGGCGGTTCACCATTCGAATAATCGTGCGCCGCAGGGCGTCCTTGACCTGCCGTTCGGTGTCGAGATGGTGCGCCCGCTGGTCCAGCGTCTCGGTCAGAAGTTCCGACAGCATCGCCTTCAAGTTGACATCTTGGGGCAAAAGATCGGCTTCCTGCCCGATCTGCGCCGCGACACCGAACAGTGCAGCGGTCCTTACAACCCGCTCCGCCGCACCTGACCTGCCCTTTCCCCATTCCGACACCAAGGCGCTAACGCGCCCCCGCACCTCATCCACGCCCAGCTCAATCAGCTTAGCGGCAAACATCGGACCCAGCCATCCATATGCCCCGCCATGCGCCAGCACGTCATACGCGGCCAGTTCGGCGGCATCTTCTTCCCGATCCAACTTGACCGCAGAGTCGTAGCTCACGGTGAAGATGCGCGACAGTGCACCCGAACGAATGTCGATACTGCTATCCTGCGCCTGCTCTGCCTCCAGCCGATCCAGCAGCCCGCGTTCCGTCGACATGCCCATGCAACCGTGCCACGTATTCACGTCGCGCAATGCGCCGTCCGTCTTGCCCCGTGCTCGCCCGATACGACCGGCAAACTGTAAGGCGTTGGCCTGTTCGTCGTTTGCGGTTGCCTTCGACGTGCCCTGTTCATCGGCAGCGAACATAGCCCCGGATGCCACAACTGCCTTGCCTTCCTGCGCAGTCGGAGTAGTATTTCCTGTGATCAGAAGACCTTCCGCCGACGCGACGGCAAACCATGAAATACCTGCCTTAAGCGAAGTCGTCTTACCATGCTTAGCCTTGCCTTCGTTGGCAACAATCACGGCCAGTTCTTCGTCTAGGAAGTCGGCGAGGCACCCGACGGGACCACCCAAGAAACCCGGCAGAAAACGCTTTGCGTTGCGCCCGCGCAGCGCCGCTGACGCGGCCTCTACTGCCATCACTAAATTCCCGGCCTTGGCATCGCTGACCCGCATCGTGTGATCCAACACGTACAGACGCTCGTCTGCCGGATGCTTCACCACTTCCCCCGTAGGGCTTACATACACCTTGTCGGACAGCCACCCAGACTGCTCCACGTAAACGGCTTCCCGTTCGGAATTAACGGCACGGAGCAGGGTCAGGACTGCCTCGGTCGGGGCACTCGGCGCGAAGTCGAGTCCTTCGTTTCTCAGCCGCCCTAAGATGGTGCCACTGTCCTTGTACGTGTCGCCAATTCGGAAAGTGGATTCCACAATCCCCAGCGAATTTGTTCGGTGCTGGTACCGGATCGTCACTTCGTTGGTCCGGGTGCTGCCCTTTTCGCCATCGGCGCAATAGAGCACTTCAAACTCGCGAGAGACGCGCATCGCCTTGTCGTCCCGCACCTGCGCAAACCAGCCGTCACGATGTACGAATCCGCTGGGCAACCACTTGGACGCGGCGGCGGCATTGCTGACAGAGTCCGGCGTGGCCTCAGACACCGAAACATAGTTCGGCGTCTCCATCTCAGCACGACGACGAGCTTCCTCGGCAACCAAGGCCGACGCGTGTTCCTCGGCAATACGCTTCCACATCGGTTCCAGCTTACGGACGCCCAAACTGGTTTCGCTTGCAATTGCCTCTAGAAGCGCGGCCTTGCCTGTTTCGCCGATCACGTCGAAATTGGTGTAGGCCTGCGTCAGCAGCTCCGAGACAGCCCGGTCGGAGGACTGGTTGTCCAGCACCTTGGCTTCGGCAATCAGGCCCCCCAGAACTTCGGCGCGGCGGTCTTCCTTCGCTTCTTCCGTTTCAAATGAATCAATTTCTCCATCCGCTGCCGCGAGCATGAAGCCAAGGTCCATATCGAAAAGCGCATCTTCCTCGAACCATCCCTGCCGAAGAGCCTCTTCAAGGTGCTGCAGCTTATGGCGGCCTTGGCATGAATCGTGGTGACAGAACCAAGTCCAATACTCCGACTGAGAGTCCACTGCGTTAACCGCCATCGTCGCTGTACCACCTTCAGAGCTATGCTCATGTTCGAAGGGGCATTCGGTGTGGACGTGTCCCTGTGCTTCACCACCTGCGTTGCGCACACGATCTGGGCACAGGGTCTCCATCAGGTCCGCGAGCATGAAGCGGTCCTTCGCGGTACGGTGCCAGTCGTTCAGGCTCTTCCCGGACGGTGTCAGCGCCATCGGCGGACGTTCGTCGCCAGACATGTCTGCCGCCATCGTGAAGGCGTTCACCTCCCGATTGGACGTGTAGGTGCTCTTGCGCATCGGCTCGACGTCATCGAACTTTAGGGGAGTACCCATCACCACAGCGGCATACCAATCCGTGGATCCCTTGGGGTGTCGTGCCGTGTAGAATAGGCGGCTTGGATCGGTACAGGAGGTATCGAAATGGATACCAAGCACATTCTGGGCTAGACCGGTGATCTTGTCTTCCCACAGGTCCAAGGAGGCCTGCTGCGTGTCAGCGAGGTCGATAAGCTTTACAGGTGTCTCCAGAGGAAAGATTAGACGAAACTTTTCAAGCGGCGGGGTAGAAAGAATAATCTTCACCCCTTCAGTTGTTTGACTTTTCTGCGTACTGATCTTGCACTCTGAAATGAACGAATCTTCATATCAATTCTTGTCAAACTCGCGCAGATATTGTCTGATCTCGGCCTCGGTCGGGTCGCGGGTGATCTTCAGCTTTCGAAGAACTTCATCACGCTTTAGCTCAAGACCACTGGTACCGTTGTTGTACGAAGTATAGACAAGACACAGAAGGCCCTTCTCCTCAATATCCACGAGAACGTCATCGAGCTTTGCGCCGGAGTCGATATCCAGACCCATAGCGTACATGGTGTCCATGGCCTTGGCCTTGCGTGCACCACCTACAGACGATCCGAGCACGATACATGGCCCAGCCTTGTTCTTCCCAGCAGGGTGTCGGGAGAAGCCCCATGCAGGAGCGTTGCCGTTTCCAGCTCCCCCTATGACCCAATTGCTCCAAGACATGGTGGGAGATACCCATTCTGAATCTTGGGTGTTACGACGATCACGCGCACCCCACATCTCGCCTACGAGAAGAGTAGCCTCACGCCCAATAAACTCTGCAAATCCTTCCGGCTCGGTGCCAAGGATTTCAGCGTCGTTCAGTAGCTCGGGAGCAGAAGATGCATCTTCACCAGCAAGAACTTCCCGGCTGCCGTCTTGGTAGTCGGCGATATTGATTACATTTGTCTCAGCATGATCTTGCAAGATGGCGGCATATTCTTCCGCGCACTTAGGTTCCCCCTTGAGGCCGAACAGGTTCAGACCTGCCTCCGCGAAGGGGTTGGCAATCGTTTCTTCCGGCGCAGCTTCAAGATCGCTGATAGTTGGCGCATCGCTGCGCTGGGTAGTAGTCATAGATCGTAGTCTCTTTCTCTCTTTTTCGCCCAAACTGGGCTGCTGTGTTATTTTAGCTTCAAGCTGAAATCTCTTTTACAATTTCGCTTGCCTCTTTTTAGTAATTGTGAATCACGATTCGATCAACGAATCATTTTGTGATTTTGATGTTTTCCGTTTTTTGTAGCGCCCCGGTCACGAAAAACCGCTAAAGCCCAGAAAACGCTTGACAATTACAGGCAATCCGGGTTATGTTTATAACATCAGGATTTTGTGTCCCTGTGTTTCAGAGGTGGTTTCTTTCTCCCACCTCATGCGCCGCTCCCCCCGGGGCGGCGTTTTTTGTTCAGTCGTGCTCGGCAGCTTTGCCCAAGGCTCGGTTGCGTGCCATTGGCGAAACCTCTGCATCTGTCGCTGGGTGATCATCGACGATCTGTACTGAAGGCGCGGCAAACTTGGACAGGATCGACATCATGTGATCAATATCGATCTTTTGACCGCTGGTCTTAGGTGCGTCACTGCCCCGCGTTTCTGCATCTCGGATCAACTTTTCCAAGGACCGCGTCGCGTCTGTAGCTGACTTCCAGTCGCCAGAGGCGCGGGCCTTCGATAAAATTTTACGATACTGTTCTGCACACCAAGAAATGGTAATGCCTAGGTCAGCGAGGCTCCCGCTTGAGCTTCTTGCGCCCATGCTGGCATATATCCTGATTGACTCTTCTTGCCGCAGCTCCTCGACTCGCGCTGCCACCTTCTTCGCGAGGCGCGATGCCGCCGCTCTGTTGTTCGCGCTCGCATATCCGGCCCGGGCATATGCATCTCGTTGCTTGACTCCACCGGCGATAAGCCTCGCAAATTCCTCGTGCCGCTTGTTGGGCAATTCTGCTGCCATCACACCGGCTCCAACACGTCTAAGATATCTACCAGTCCACCGTCCGGGAACGCTTTAAAAAGGTTAGTCTTACCAGCGGAACCGCGTGCCGTGGTCCACTCTCCATCGGTGTTTGTAGACTGGGCAAAACCAGCTTGAAGCAGCACCGACATGGTCAGAACTGCATCGTCATCCAGTTCGCGCTTTAAGCGGTTAAAGTTGACGTAAAATCCTTGGCCGCGTGCTTCAAACGCCTCCATCGAATTTGTCAAAAATCTGGCGAGCTGCGTGCTCAAACCTGCCGTCTGTTCGTACATTTATCAGTTCTTTCTCTTAGTTGTTGGAGGTGATCCGGCGACGTTTCTCCCGTCGCCGCCGGATGGGCTGGCCGCGTGGGCAGGCCAGTATTCTTTCACGATGCTTGATCTTGATCCCGCGCTCGGCGCTCTAGGCCTCGTTCAAGTTTTTCTCTGACCGCCTTGCGCCTTTGAGCTTCTTTCCTAGATCGCTTTCGAGGCCGTGCTGAAGCATCGCTGTGATCGTCACTTGTGATTGAATCTAGAAAGCTTTCGCGGCTCACAGCAGCCCCCACTTTCTTGCCAGCGCAACACGCTTCGCCGGGTTCTTAACCTCTTGCAAAAGCTCAATCTTTTCAGCGCGGGATCGAAGATCATCTTGCACGGGCGGTGGCGTTGCGATGCCCAGTTCGCGAGCCAGCGAAATTCGCCGAGCGCGGTCTTCACTGCTGCGCTCATGGTGCACTGCTTCCTTGCCAGCGTTAACCTTCTGCAATGCCACCGCCATGGCTTCCTGATCGCCAGCCGCCACATCAACCTTGAGCTTGCTGTCTGAGAGCTTCGGTAGCTCCTGCAACTGACGGTCCAGCTCGTCGCGATCCAGCTCGGCCCCGAGTGTCGCGTTGCGTAGCTCCGCGATGGAGGTACAGTCTTCGATGGTGAGGTCTACACCGTGCCGCTCTCTGGCAGCGCTGATCGTGTCCTGTACTAGTGCAGAAAATCGATCTGTCAAAACAGGGCTGGAATTAACGATATTGGTGAATGTTTCGAAATTCTGGGACATCATGCAGCCTCCTCAAGGTAAGAATTGTTGCAATTGACGAGCGCAAACGCTGGGGCAATACCTGCGACATCGCAGGTCGCATCGACTCCGACGACACATCGCAAAACGTCACGTTGCAGGAGCAGAAGGTCCGAAAGGGTCCCAACAGATTCCATGACGGAAGGCACGGCCATCGCACTGTTCGCCACCGACGCAAAGAAGAGGCTACGCGCTACATCAAAACGTGCACGGCAATCCTGCGGAAGCAAGGCAAACAGCGCCTTTGCAGCAGTCACATCATCAGCGACGTACAGGCGGTCGCCGTTGACTGAGACTGTAGCGACCAGCCGCCGCATGGCCCCGTCATCCACTTCCTTTTGCTTCAGGGTTAGGAGGGCATCTGCCAGCCCAAAGCGGTGCGGCCTTGACCGCACGTCGCGCGGTACGCACTCCAACCGCCGCCGCGCAGTGCCTAGATGGACACCGACGGCATCTGCGTAGTCAAAAACTGTTATATTCATTATTTCCTGCTCATTTTTGTTGATTTTAAACTCTGGTGTTAACGTAACCTAACCCAAATTGCAGCTTTTGTCAATTTTATGCTTGACATAGGGTCATAAACATGAATCAGAACATCTAAATATGTAAGAAATTGTGACGCGATGTCGGAAAAATGACACCGAATGTGATTTAATCTAACCTTTACAGTGGCTTATTTCTCAACGTAGTTTTGACTTATAGAAACTCAAAACGGAGAAGACGAATCATGCAACAGACCACCGACCAAGCCCAGGCTCAGGCTCATGCCCTCTTAATTGCGCTGACAGACCGCGCCGCTAACGCGGCTCAGCTCAATTTCAGTAAGGAAATGAAGGTCGAAGTAGCGGCCCACTTGCGCGATGCGCTTGAAGCTCTGGAAGTACTAGGAGAGCCAGCGTAGGCCCTATCCGCGATGCTTTGGCGGGATGGTATATAGAATGAGCAGAGGCCCCGTCAGGGGCCTCTCTGTAAGCCTGACAAGCCTTGCCGCTAACGCGACTCACTCCTCATGTGTCATTTCCTTATGCACCCATTCCAGAACCTCGCGCTTCGTTCGCCCACTACTAAGCTCAATCACGTCATCCAAGGAGCGCCGCTCCTTATCACTGCGGTAACGCTCCTCCGCGAGGCTGCGTAAATAGGTATCCCATTCTTCTAGAACCTCGCGACGCCTCTCCAGCTTATCGGAACGTAGATAGGCACGCTGATCGCGATCCCCCCGGCCCTTCATGTGCTGGATGATATGCTCACCTAGCATGAAGTCGATACGCAGAACGTCATCCGACCAATTGCGGAACGTGGTCCGCAGACCATGCGCTGTGGCGAGACGGCCCTCTGCATCTTTCCATTCATACTTGCGGAGCCAAAGGCGGTGCGCATTGTTACTAAGATGCCCGCTCTTCGATGCCTCTGACGGGAAGACATACCCCGTTCCGCCCCATTTGCGCCGTGCAGTTCGTAGAATGTCGATCATGGCCCCCGTCAGGGGGACGCGGAAGACGTACTCCCAGTGCTTCACCCTGCCCGCTGGGATGGTCCAAACCTTTTCTTTGAAGTCAAATTCAGACCACTCCGCGATGACGATGCAGTTGACGCGAACGCCTGTCAGCATGAGCAGCTTCATGGAGAGGCCTACGGACGTGTCCTGTAACGCACACCATAGCGCAGGCGCGTCTTGCCACGGGATTGCAGGATGGTTTTCATGTTCGATGTTCTGAGGCCCTAGGCGATTTGCGACACGGTCCATTAGATCGCGGTCGACTCTTGGATCATCTACCGACACGTAGCCAACTACAGCGTTAATCCATTGGCGCAGCTTGCGTGTCTTCTCCTGCCCCCACATAGGTTTGAGGAACTTGATAAGATCATCGGCGGTGAGGTCTGCGACGCCCTTGCGACCGATGTGCGGAAAGACATTCAATTCCATGCCCCGCAGCCAATTCAGGGGCCTTGCGTAATGCTGGCAATGTACTTGCCAATACTCCCGGGCAGCTTCTTCAAAGGTAACCCCTTGCCGCCTAACGGCGGTACGTTCTGCTATAGGATCGCGTCCCTCTGCCTTAATGCCCCGGGCCTTCGACGCCAGCTCTCTGGCCTTTGCCAGTGATACTTCAGGATACTTACCCAAACCCATTTCCCGCGCTGCGCCGTTCAGCGTGTACTTGTATATCCATGACGCGCCCCGCTTTTTCTTATCGAAGTATAACCCTGCGCCGTCATGGTGCTTCTTAACAGGTAGACCCTGTAGCTCTGCCGCTTTCAGTTTTGACATCTGGAAGTCACTTTCTATTGGTCGGGCTTCGCACCCCTAAGAACTGACCCCCAAACTAACCCCCAACTACATGTTGTGCAAATAGAATCTAAAATTCGTTAAGTAATTGATTTTATTTAATTGATATTGAAGCATGTTCTACATTTAGCCCTGTGTGATTCCCCTACGGGCTGCCACTTGTGCCCTTACCCGACATTCTGAAGACAATGCGCCATGAGCCCGGGCGAGATGTGTTTGCCGCTGTTTCTGCGCTGTTTGATCTCGCGCGGCGGACTGGACGGCTAAGCTCTGATGTCTTCGAACACAGTTTGCGCCTAACCAATTATATCCATAATCAGAAAACCGGGCTCACAATCAGGTCAATTAGATAAATCATGGCAATCTTCAGGTAGGCATCACGCGAAGATGACCAGCATGAAAGCCAAGACCCTTACCGCCTACGGTGACGACGCTTCGTTCGAAGCTGCCGAGCTGACCAAACTGGCAGAGATTGTGGACGCAGGGGCGCTGGAGCCCTTGCTTGATGACCAGAGGGTCGACCTTGATACGGTGGGCGAAGCCTATGACCGCCCGACCAGCGCGCGGGCCATCGGCAAGGTGGTTGTAGGCGTCTGATCCTACCACCAGCCCCTTATTGGCCCATTTCAACCGGAAACTGCTGGGCATCCCCCCATTGGCGCGGGGATTTCCCGTACATCCGCCTGAATTCGCGACTGAATTGCGACGGGCTGACATATCCCACATCGACCGCCGCCTCGTTCACTGACATGCCGCCTGCGATCTTCATCGCCGCATTGTTGAGCCGCATGGATTTGACAAACTGGATCGGGGCCATCGTCGTCACCTGCTTGAACTTGCGGTGAAAGGCGGCGCGGCTCATCCCGGCGCGGGACGCCATATCATCAATAGAGATCGGCGCGTCCAGGTGAGAGGATACATGCGCGATCGACCGTGCAATCGCATTGCCCGCGCCGAAGGCCTGTCTGGCAAAGCGCCCTGCCTCCCCCTTCAGGATCGCGTAGTAAAGCTCGCGCAGCCGTGCCTCGCCAAGGATCGCCGTATCCGCCGGATTGCCACCCAACTGCAGCAAACGCAGCAGCGCGTCGGCAAAGGCATCATCCCAAGCGGCCAGCCTGATCCCCTGCGCGCGCAAACCGCCTTTGACCTCGGGAATCACATTGCCGGTATTTTCCATCTCCATCGACAGTTCTGTCATCACCCGCTTATCGAGCGAAATGATAACCCCGTAGAGCGGGCTTTCGGCAGAGGCGGTCGGCGTGCCCGCCTTCACCGGCATCGACATCGGGCAGCACATATATCGGCTGTCGTCATAGATGTACCTGTGCCCGTCCAGCACGGCCTCTTTCGCGCCGCTGACGATAGCAATAACGCTGGGTTCATAGACCGCCGGTACGCACGGAATCGCCTGCGTGGCCCGAAACAGGCGCACCCCGTCAATGCCGGTTCCCGTCAGCCCCTCTTGGGTCGCGTTGTTCCGGATTAGCTGTCTGATCTGGTCTTTGCTCATGTGGGCAATCTACTGCGTCACATTCGCCTTTCGCAAGCGCGTGATACAATCAGGCAAGTATTCGCGACGATCTCGCCTGTTTTGAGAGCCAACCGAGAGCTATTTACCCTTCAACATCAAACACAGCGCGTATCGCTGCCGCGCTGACATCGAAAAGGAACATGACGATGAAGGACACGACTTTCGGACCCAAAGGCTGGACACCTGATCGCCTTGGATCGCTCAAGGGGAAAACATATCTCATCACCGGCACGACCGCCGGTGCGGGCTTTCAGGCCACGCGCATCCTGCTGTCCAAGGGGGCAAAAGTCGTCATGCTGAACCGCAACGCCGACAAGTCCATCGCAGCGGTCAAAACGCTCAAGGACACGTTCGGTGCCAACGCCGAGGTGAGCTTTGTGCGGATGGATCTGTCTGATCTGGCCAGCGTGCGCGCCGCGGCGGAGGAGGTGAAACGCACCGTTCCCCGGATTGACGTGCTGATCTGCAACGCTGCCATCGCGCAGGTGCCGACACAGCAGCTGACCGTTGACGGGTTCGAAAGCCAGCTTGGCACCAACCACTACGGACACTTCCTGCTGTGTGGGATGCTGTTTGATCGCATTCAGGAAAGCGCGGGCCGGATCGTTGTGGTGTCCAGCCTCGGGTACAACATGGGGATCAAGACGATCCAGTTCGACGACATGAACTGGGACAAGAACTATAGCGCCAACGCGGTCTACAGCCAAAGCAAGCTGGCGCAGATGATGTTTGCCTATGAGCTTCAGGACCGGCTAAAAGCCACCGACAGTCGCGTTGAGGTGTATGTCTGCCACCCCGGCGCGTCGGCGACCTCGCTGATCAGCACAAGCGGCGGGCTTTTCACACGGGTCACCTGGTGGATGATGAGCAAGACGCCAATGGTGCAATCCGCCGAAAAAGGCGCGTATCCCGAGGTCATGTGCGCGACCGAAGACGGGCTGGCGCAGCGCGCGCTTTATGGCCCGACCGGATGGCTGCAAACCGGAGGGCCCGTTGGCAAAGGCACACTGAATCCCCATGCCTACGACAAACCCGTGATGGAGAAACTCTGGACCGTCTCCGAAAAAGCGACAGGTTTTCACTGGGAAATCTAAGGGAAACGCGCGCCTTCATCCCGCGCGCGGCGCGCGTTTCACGCGACGATCCCCCTCGCCATACGCCCCTTGGAATACGGCATCAAAATCTGTGATTTTTTTGCCGTGTTTCCCCGCTTTCTCATGCGGCTTGCACTTGCGCCCGCCGATGGCTTTGCCTAAAGAAGCGCTCACAAGTTAAGTGGCCCGTTCGTCTATCGGTTAGGACGTCAGGTTTTCAACCTGAAAAGAGGGGTTCGACTCCCCTACGGGCTGCCACTTGGTTTTCCATCCGTTTGTTATTTGCCTCTCGCCCATTCTGCGGACCCGTGGCCTGCGTTATTTGCCTTTGTCCCGCGATGACGACCGCAAAAACGCAACTTGACGGGTGGGCGGACAACTGTCATCGAAACCGGGTCGGTTTCCTTCGGGAAATAATAGGGAATTCGCCATCCGCGCTTTGGTGTGGATGAACCGGAACTGCCCCCGCAACTGTAGACGGTGAGCTACCTCCATCATGCCACTGGGCCTAAAGGTCCGGGAAGGCGGGGACAGCCGCGATCCGTCAGTCAGGAGACCTGCCGACACTGAACCTGAAACACCGGGCGGGGTTGCTCGGGAGAGGATGATGATGGGACCGGATCTTACCTTACGCGCAGACCAAAATGCGCCCGCGTGCCGTTTGGCTGGCCCCTTCTCTTTCTATTCAAAGACCCCGGCATCGGACCAACCGGAGCCCTTGATATGAAAACATTTTTTTCCAGCCTGACCCTGATTGCGAGCCTTGCAGGCAGCACCGCGCTTGGCGCAGATACAGACTATCCGCTGACCATCGACAACTGCGGCCACACGCTCAGCTTTGACGCGCCCCCCCAGACCACCGTGACCATCGGGCAATCCACGACAGAGATCCTGTATCTGCTGGGCCAGCAGGACCGGATCGCGGGAACCTCTGTCTGGTTCAGCCCCGTTTTGCCAGAGTTCAAAGAGACAAACGATGCGATTGAACGGTTGGCGGACAACGACCCCAGCTTTGAAAGCGTGTTGGGCAAACGCCCCGATCTGGTCACCGTGATGTATGAATGGCACGTCGGCCCCGAAGGTATGGTCGGCACCCGCGACAGCTTTCACGAGGTGGGCGTGCCGACCTATGTGATGCCCACCGATTGCGCGGCCAAGGATAACTCTGTCGGTGCGGACGGCACGCGATCCGAACTGTTCACGACCCAGCAGTTGTATACCAGCATCGAAGAGCTCGCCCTCATCTACAACGCGCAAGACGCCGGTGCCGCGCTGCTGGCAGACCTGCAATCGCGCGAGGCAAAGGCGGTCGAGAAAGCCAAATCGCTGAACCTGCCGCAAGGCACCTCGGCGCTGTTCTGGTTCTCGTCGTCCGAGATGGCGGCGGACCCTTATGTCGCAGGTCAACAGGGTGTGCCCGCCTATATGATGGACAAGCTTGGCGTTGAAAACGTCGTGACCTCGGCCGAGGAATGGCCGCTGGTCGGATGGGAGACTCTGGCGAAATCCGACCCGACGTTCATCGTGCTTGCCAAAATGGACCGCCGCCGCTTCCCTGCGGATGACATCGAGAAAAAGCGCGCCTTCCTGATGAACGACCCCGTCGCCCGCGAGATGACCGCGGTGAAAGAGGGCCGCATCATTACCATGGACGCCCACGCGATGGACCCGACCGTGCGTGCGATCTATGCGCTGGAAACGATGGCTGACGCGCTGTCCGGTTTCGATCTAGCCGAATGACCGCAATCGACCGCTCTGTGATGCGCAGGCCGCAGTGGCACTGGTGGGTGATCATCCCGCCGGTGCTGCTGGCCGCATTGCTGTTTGGTGCGGCCATCGGCGAGGTCTCTATCCCGCCGCTGGTGGTGCTGAAGGTGCTGGCCAACAAGGCGCTGAACGCGGGCTATGCGGTGGACAAGATCGACGAGGGCATCGTGTGGAACTACCGCATGGCGCGGGCCGTGGTGGCAATGTGCTGCGGCGCCGGTCTGGCGCTGTCGGGCGTTGTGCTGCAAGCACTGCTGCGCAATGCGCTGGCGGATCCCTATCTGCTGGGCATCTCTGCGGGGGCGTCCACGGGTGCTGTGGCGGTGACCATCCTCGGGCTGGGGGGGGGTGCCATCTCGCTGTCTATCGGTGCGTTCAGCGGGGCGCTGGTGGCCTTTGCCTTTGTCGCCTTGCTGGCGCAGGCGGCGGGGGGCGGTGTGGGCCTGCGGGCCGCGGGCGTGATCGTGCTGGCCGGTATCGCGGGCAGCCAGATGTTCAACGCCCTGACCGCGCTGATGATCACGAAATCAGCCAATGCCGAACAGGCCCGTGCCATCATGTTCTGGCTTTTGGGGAATATGTCGGGCGTGCGCTGGCCCGATATACTAAGCGCCCTGCCCGCGGCGATGATCGGGCTGCTGGCCTGCCTGTGGCACGCCCGCGCGCTGGATGCCTTTACCTTCGGCAGCGACAGCGCCGCGTCCTTGGGCATTCCGGTGCGCCGCGTGCAGCTGCTGCTGATCGGCACGGCGGCGTTGGTCACGGCGGTGATGGTCTCGGTGGTGGGAGCGATCGGCTTTGTCGGGCTGGTGATCCCCCATGCCATGCGTATCGTCGTGGGGCATCGTCATGCGATCCTTGTGCCTGCTTCCGCACTGGCGGGGGCGGTGTTTCTGGTCTTTGCCGATGTGGTTTCGCGAGTGATCGTACCGGGCCAAGTGCTGCCCATCGGGGTGGTGACCGCTTTGGTCGGCGCGCCCGTCTTTGCGCTGATCCTGATTGGCAAAAGGACGTCGCCATGATTCTGTCCTGTCACGAACTGGGCTGGCGGGTGCGCAACCGCGCCATCGTCAACGACGTGTCCCTGTCCTTGCGGCCGGGCGAAAAGCTGGGGCTTATCGGGCCGAACGGGTCCGGCAAATCCACGTTGCTGCATATGCTTGCCGGTATTCAGAAACCCTCGCGCGGGCGGGTCGAACTGGACGGCGCACCGCTTGCAAAGATGCGCCAGCGCGATATCGCGCAGCGGCTGGCCCTGGTCGAACAACACGCCGATACCGCAGATCGCATCACCGTGCGCCATGCCGTTGAACTGGGCCGCACTCCATGGCTGTCCGCCCTGCGCGGGTGGAGCGCAGGGGACGACGCCATCGTCACGCAGGCGCTGGCGGATGTGGATCTGTCGGGGTTTGGCGACCGCCACTGGCACACGCTGTCGGGCGGTGAACAACAGCGCGTTCATATCGCCCGTGCACTGGCCCAAAGGCCGCAAGTGCTGCTGCTTGACGAGCCGACGAACCATCTGGATATCCGCCACCAGCTGTCGATCCTTGAACTGATCCAGCGCTTGCCGACAACGGCGATCATCGCCCTGCATGACCTGAACCAAGCCACGCTCTGCGACCGGATCTGCGTCTTGCAAGATGGCAAGCTGCGCGCCATCGGCACCCCCTCCGAGATCATGACCGAAACCCTACTGCGCGAGGTCTTTGGCGTCTGCGGGCATTTCCTTGTCGATCCGGCGGATAACGCGCAGGTGATCCGCTTTCACACGGCGACCCATTAAGCGCGCCAAGCGGCCACACTTCTATTCAACTCCTTACACATTTGGACGGGAACTATCCGTCACGCTACAGGTTTTGCCTGTGGACCCTGAAGGAGTAGCTACAGATGACCGACAAGAAGCAAACCCCTCCCACAACCACAGACGCCGGCATTCGCGTTCAAAGCGATGAACATTCGCTGACCGTTGGCCCCGATGGCCCGATCGTGCTGAATGACCACTATCTGCTTGAACAGATGGCGAATTTTAACCGCGAACGTATTCCAGAGCGCCAGCCACACGCCAAAGGCTCGGGCGCATTTGGCACCTTTGAGACGACGCAAGACGTGTCGAAGTACACGATGGCGAATATCTTCCAGCCCGGTGCGAAATGCGATGTGGTGATGCGGTTTTCGACCGTGGCAGGCGAACGCGGCAGCCCGGACACATGGCGCGACCCACGTGGCTTTTCGATCAAGATGTACACCGACGAAGGCATCTTTGACATGGTCGGCAACAACACCCCGATCTTCTTTGTCCGCGATCCGATCAAGTTCCAGCAGTTCATCCGCAGCCAGAAACGCCGTGCGGATAACAACATGCGCGACCACGATATGCAGTGGGACTTCTGGACGCTCTCGCCCGAAAGCGCGCATCAGGTGACCTATCTCATGGGCGACCGTGGGATTCCGAAAAACTGGCGCGAGATGAACGGGTATTCCAGCCACACCTATTCGCTGGTCAATGCCGAGGGTGAAAAATTCTGGGTCAAGTTCCACTTCCACACCGATCAGGGCGACGGAAATGCCTACCTTAGCCAGGATGAAGCCGGCAAGCTGGCGGGGACCAACGGCGACTACCACCGCGCCGATCTGTTCAACAACATCCGCGACGGGAACTACCCGAGCTGGACGCTCAAGTGGCAGATCATGCCTTACGAGGATGCCAAGACCTATCGCATCAACCCGTTTGATCTGACCAAGGTCTGGCCGCACGAGGACTACCCGCTGATCGAGGTCGGCAAGCTGACCCTGAACCGCAACCCCACTGATTTCCATACAGAGATCGAACAGGCCGCGTTCGAGCCGAACAATATGGTGCCGGGCGTGGGTCTGTCGCCAGACAAGATGCTGTTGGCACGGGGTTTTTCCTACGCGGACGCGCACCGCGCGCGGCTGGGTGTCAACTACAAGCAAATTCCGGTCAACAAACCTGTCTCGCCCACCCATAGCTATTCGAAAGACGGCGCGGGCCGGACCGAAAAAGTCTCTGATCCCGTGTACGCGCCCAACTCGTATGGTGGGCCCTCTGCGCAGCCGCATCAGCATGAAGCGGGCCTATGGTATTCCGATGGCGACATGGTACGTCAGGCCTATACCCTGCGCCCCGATGACGATGATTGGAGCCAGGCCGGCAAGCTTGTCCGCGAGGTGATGGATGCAGATGCCCGCGCGCGTCTGGTATCGAACGTGGTGGGGCACCTGTGCGACGGTGTAAGCGAAAAGGTGCTGGTCCGTGCCTTTGAATACTGGCGCAACATCGACAAGGACACCGGCGACAAGATCGAGGCCAGTGTGCGCGAGAAGTTGGGCGGGGAATCCAAAGCCCCCGGCATGGCCTCTGCCCTCAGCATCGGCGGCAAGTAACGCCGACCCATTTCAAGCCAGACAATCAGCGGGGCCTTCGCGGGCCCCGCTTTTTTGCATATTCCAGAGCGATTTAACCGACGGCGATATTGTCGATCAGCCGCACACCGGCCAGCCACGCGGCGGCCAACAGACGTGCGGGGCGGTCGGGCGTGGTCATCAGCTCCAACTGGTCAGCAGATCGCAGGTCAAGGTATTCCACCTGCGTAAAGCCCGCACGTTCCACCCGCGACACTGCCGCCGCGCGGAGCGTTTCGAGATCGCCACCAGCAAGCAGCCCCTCTGACATCTCCTCCATCGCGCGGTGAAGTTCGGGGGCCCAGGTGCGGGCGCGATCCGACAGCAGCAGGTTGCGCGAGGACATGGCCAGACCGTCCTCCTCGCGGATGGTGGGGCAGCCGATCACCTCTATCGGCAGGTCCAGATCACGCGCCAGACGGGTCACCACCTGAAGCTGCTGATAATCCTTTTCGCCAAAGAATGCCTTGTCCGCCTGGGTCTGGGTGAAGAGTTTGGTCACGATGGTGGCCACCCCGTCGAAATGCCCTGCCCGATGCGCCCCGCACAGCCCTTGGGTGATGCCTTCGACCGACACAGTCGTCGCGAAACCGTAGGGGTACATCTGTTCCCCATCTGGCACATAGACGACATCCGCCTTCAGCGCGATCAGCTTGCGCGCGTCCTCTTCCTCGGTGCGGGGGTAGTTCTTGTAGTCCTCAGGGTTGTTGAATTGTTTGGGGTTGATGAAGATCGTCACGATCACACGGTCGCACGCCTCTTTTGCGGCCCGCACGAGGCTCAGGTGCCCCTGATGCAGCGCGCCCATCGTCGGCACCACGGCGACGCTTTCGCCCGCGGCTTTCCATCCGGCGACCTTGCTGCGCAGTTCAACCAGCGTGCGGATAATTTCGGGTGTCATGTTTTGGAAACCTCGTCAGAAAATACATGCTCGGGTCCGGGGAAGGATCGCGCCGTGACCTCGTCGGCATAGGCCTGCACCGCGGCCTTTGCGTCATCGCCCAGATGGGCATAGCGTTTTACGAATTTCGCCTTGAAGGCGGTGAACAGCCCCAGCATGTCATCGACCACCAGAATTTGCCCGTCGCATTGTGCTGACGCACCGATGCCGATGGTGGGAATAGCGACCGTTTCAGTGATCTGGTCCGCCAAAGCCTGCGGTACTTTCTCAAGCACCACGGCAAAGGCCCCCGCCCGCGTCACCGCCTGCGCATCGGCCATCAGCTGCGTGGCGGCCGCACCGCGCCCCTGCACCTTGTACCCGCCAAGCGTGTGGATCGACTGCGGCGTCAGGCCGATATGCGCCATCACCGGAATGCCGCGTTTGGTCAGGAAGGCGATGGTGTCTTCCATCACCTCCCCCCCTTCAAGCTTGACCGCACCGGCACCGGTTTCACGCATCAAACGTGCCGCGTTCTCAAAGGCTTGGGCCGGGCTTTGCTCGTAGCTGCCAAAGGGCATATCGATCACCAACATCGACTGGGTCAGCCCGCGCCGCACCGCTTGACCGTGCAGGATCATCATCTCCATCGTGACGTCCAGCGTCGAGGGCAGCCCGTGCAGCACCATCCCCACTGAATCGCCCACAAGCACGAAATCGCAGATGCCATCCATCACTTGCGCCATCGGCGTGGTATAGGCGGTCAGGCTCACCAGCGGAGCCCCCCCTTTGCGGGCCAGAATATCCGTCGGCATGGGGGCGGTCTTACGGGCTGTGGCGCTCATCTGTGGCGGTCCTTTTTGGTAAGGTCGTCATTGCAATCTATCGGGGCCATGGCGGGGCATGGGGCGGCTTGGCGATGCTTCTAGACTAAAACGCCGCAATGTAGGTAGCAAAAGCGCATGAATTTTACCCATGTCGCTGCGTCAGGCAAATCGGATACTACTTGGGCGGGATCGGAGCCACTGGCTGCGCGCCCCGCCCCGTGGGCACCGTCAGCACCAGCAGGCAAAGCACGACCAGCCCGACGCCCGCCCAACCAAGGGGGGGCAAGCGTTCGCCCACCACGACAACGGCCAGCAGTGCTGCGACCACCGGCTCGATCAGCGTCAGGGTCGTGGCCGTACTCGCCCGCACCCGCGACAGCCCGTAGCCGAAACAGATATAGCCCAGAAACATCGGCACAAACGCCATATAAAGCCCGACCGCCGCGTTCCCCCACGAGGCCAGCAGCGGGCCGCCGGTCGCCAGTAGCACAGGTATCAACATCAGCCCGCCCAGTCCAAAGGTGGCACCCATGGCCACCGAAGACCGCAGGCCGCGCAGCATCATCGCGCGCGCCGTCCAGCTATAAAGCGCATAGGTAAACCCGCCGAGCAGACCCAGCACGACCCCAAGCGGCACATTGGTGCCCCCCACGGCCCCATGCCCGCCCTCGGCCAGACAGATCAGCACCATGCCAGCGACGCCCGCCAGCGCGCCAAGGCTCCACCGGAGGGTCAGCAAGGATCGCTCCATCACATATTCAATCAGCGCGGCAAACAGGGGCGCGGTGCCGATGGTGACGACGGTCCCGATGGTCACCCCCGCCAACCGCATGGAGCCATAGAACGCCAGCGGATAGATCATCACCGCCAAGGCCCCCAGCAGCAGCAACCCGCGCTGCTGCCAAAGCTGCGCACGCGCTTGGGTGATGCCCCGCAGCGCCAGCAGCGCCTGCGCGATGCCGCCGATCCCCATCGCCGCGGCACCGATCGCCGCAGCACTCACGTCAGGGGCAAAGGTCGCGGCGGTGCCGGTGGTGCCCCAGACAATGCCTGCAAAAAGCACACCTGCCACGCCAAGTGCATTGCTCTGGCGGCCCGAGCTTTCCTGATCCGTCATCCTGTCATCCCCTGCACTGAGCGGTCCTGTGGCGTAGTGATGACCCGCCAAGCGCCTGAGGTCAAAGCATCATTCGGACTGCAAGCGCGATACGATACTGCCTGCGGTCACGGTGCCGATCGTCTCTCCGTCCTCGACCACGGGGATCGCCTGCGCATCATCGCCGATCTTGCCAATCAGCTCGGCCACCGGCGTCTCGGCGGCGACGGCCCCGCCCGATGTCGCGGCGGGCGGGCCCATCACATCGCGGGCAGTCAGCACGCCAAGCGGGTTCATATTGGCCACGAATTCCGCCACATAGTCCGACGCGGGGTTCGAAAAAATCTCGCGCGGGGTGCCGCATTGCACGATGCGCCCGCCCTCCATAATCGCGATGCGCCCGCCCAGTTTGAAGGCTTCGTCCAGATCATGGCTGACGAAGATGATCGTGCGTTTCAACTCGCGTTGCAGATCAAGCAACTCGTCCTGCAGCCGGGTGCGGATCAGCGGATCAAGGGCCGAGAAAGGCTCGTCCATCAGCAGGATCGGGGCTTCGGTGGCAAAGGCGCGGGCCAGCCCCACGCGTTGCTGCATCCCGCCCGACAGTTCGCTGACCTTGCGGTCAGCCCAATCTGCCAGACCAACGAGCTTGAGCTGCGCCTCTGCCCGTTCAAGCCGTTCGCGTTTGGGGACATCGGCCAGTTCCAGCCCAAGCGCCACGTTGTCGCGCACCGTGCGCCACGGCAGCAATCCGAACTGCTGGAACACCATCGACACACATTCGCGGCGCACGCGGCGCAGATCAGCGGCAGAGCTGGCGGTGACATCGCAGCTCCAGTCGCCATCATGTACCCGCACCGATCCACGCACCAACGGGTTCAACCCGTTGACCGCGCGTAGCAAGGTGGATTTGCCAGAGCCGGACAAGCCCATCAGCACAAGGATCTCGCCCTGTTTGACGTCAAGCGTGCAGTTATGCACCCCGAGGATCTGCCCTGTCTCGGCCTCGATTTCGGCACGGTCTTGTCCGGCATCCATCAAGGGCAGCGCCTTGGCCGGTTTCGGGCCAAAGACGATGGACACATTGTCGAATTCGACAGCGTTTGCGGGGTTGGTCATTTGATCGCTCATTTACGTGTCACCCGTAGCATCCGGTCCAGCATGATGGCGACCACGACGATGATCAGCCCCAATTCAAAGCCAAGCCCCGTGTTCACCTGATTAAGCGCGCGTACCACCGGCACGCCAAGACCATCCGCCCCCACGAGGGCCGCGATCACCACCATCGACAGCGACAGCATGATCGTCTGGTTCAGACCGGTCATGATCTGTGGCAGCGCATAGGGCAGTTCAATCTTCCACAGGGTCTGGCTGGGCTTCGCGCCAAAAGCCTGCGCGGCCTCAAGCAGCGCCTTGGGGGTGGAGGCGATACCAAGCTGCGTCAACCGGATCGGCGCGGGCAGGACAAAGATCACCGTCGCGATCAGCCCCGGCACCATGCCGATGCCGAAAAAGACAATCGCGGGAATAAGATAGACGAAGGTGGGCAGCGTCTGCATCAGGTCCAGCACGGGTGCCATATAGCGGTACATGCGCGGTCGATGCGCCGCGGCGATGCCGATGGGAACACCGACGCCCATGCAGACCACACAGGCCGATAGCACCAGCGTCAGGCTTTCGGTGGTTTCTTCCCAGTAATCCTGATTAAGGATGAACAAAAACCCCAACACGATCAGCAGCGGGGTTTTCCAGTTGCGCTGGATCGCCCAGGTCAACGCGCCAAAGACAGCGATAACGATCAGCGGATGTGGCGTTTGCAGCACCCAGAGGATCGCGTCAATCAACCACTCCATCGCGACGGCCAGCCCGTCGAACAGCCAACCCGCGTTGATCAGCAGCCAATCAAAAACCGCCTCTGCGGCGTCATCAATCGGGATCTTGTTATCGGTGAGCCAGTTCATGGGAACCTCCGGAGGCTGGTATCATGCGATGATGGCAAAAAGGGCCCGCCCGATGGCAGGCCCTTTTCACATCCTAAGGGTGGATTACTCGACGATGGTCTTGGCGGCCGCCATCGCGTCGCCACCGTCCACGGTGGTCACGCCGTCCAGCCATGTGTCGAGCACATCAGGGTTCGCCTTGATCCAGGCCGTCGCCGCATCGCGGGGCTCTTCGCCGTCATCCAGAATGGCACCCATGATCTCGTTCTCCATAGCGAGGGTGAATTCCAGATTGGTCAGCAGCTTGCCCACGTTGGGGCATTCCTCGACAAAACCGGCGCGGGTGTTGGTATGAACGGTCGCACCGCCCAGATCGGGGCCAAAGAAATCGTCCCCGCCTTCCAGATAGGTCAGATCAAAGTTCGCGTTCATCGGGTGCGGTTCCCAACCAAGGAAGACGATAGGCTCGCCCTTGGCGGACAGGCGTTTGACCTGTGCCAGCATCCCCTGCTCCGAGGATTCCTTGACCTCGAACTTGGCCAGATCAAAGGCGTTATCGTCGATCATCGACTGGATCAGGCGGTTGCCGTCATTGCCCGGCTCGATGCCGTAGATCTGACCGTCCAGCGCATCTGCATTGGCGGCGATATCGGCGAAATTCTTGATCCCCATATCAGCGGCGGCTTTGTTCACGGCCAGCGTGTATTTCGCGCCGGTCAGGTTCGCGCGCACTGTGTCAACGCTGCCATCCTCGCGGTAGGGGGCGATGTCCGCCTCCATCGTGGGCATCCAGTTGCCAAGAAACACATCCACATCGCCTGCGGCCATCGACGTGTAGGTCACTGGAACGGAAAGGATTTTCACGTCTGTCTCATAGCCCAAAGCGTCCAGCACGACGGTTGTCGCGGCAGTGGTCGCTGTGATGTCGGTCCAACCTACGTCGGAAAAGGTGATCTCGTCACAGCTTGCGGCAGCAAGGCTGCTGGCAAGGGAGAGGGTAAGCGCGGTGGTTGCTGCAAGAACTTTCATGGCAGAGGAACTCCCGTTATGTTTATTGTTGATCGCGTAATAGAGCGCGATTGCGCCCTTTGATGCAACCCGATTTCTACACGACCGCGCGGCAAGACGCGGCTCAGGCAAGGAGACACCCCATGATCGGCACCCCCTATTTCACCATTCCCCTCTTCACAGGCCCCCACGCGTGAGCGCTGCAAGCCCCGCGTGGATCGGGGTCGATGTCGCGGATGGGCATATGCATCTGTGGGTGCATGATCCACGCGGCGATGTGCTGGCGCAGGCCGACGGGCCGGTCGCTGCTTTGCCTGCGGAAGACGGCTTTGTCGCGGCACTTACGGATTTGCTGTCGCCCTATCTGTCCGACCAGCAGCGTTTGCCGGTGATCGTCGCGGGGCTGCCCGCCCTGCCCGCCAGCAGCCTGCGCCCCGTTCCGGCAGAGCCCTTGGGCGGGGTGCTTTCCCTAGAGGTTGATGACCCGCGGCTGGAGCTGCGCGCGGTGCCCGGCCTGAAACAGGCCAGCCCACCCCAGATCACGCAAGGGGCCGAGACGGCGATTGCGGGCTACCTTCAGGCAGCGTCCGAGTTTGACGGGGTAATCTGTTGCCTTGATGCGCAGTCCACATGGGCACACATCAGCGCCCGCGAGGTCGTCAGTTTTCAAAGTTTTCTCACCCCTATGATGGCCACGCAGCTGTCCGCGACAGCCCCGCTATCCAAGGCGGTTGTCGGTGATGCGTTGGATGAGGATACTTTCGACGCCGCCGTGAATGATGTCATGGCTCGCCCGCAAATCTTTGCCACCGCGTTGGCCGAGATTTCGGCGCAAGCCACCATCGACGGCCCCACGACGGACGCAGGCTGGTCACGGCTGATGGGTTTGTTGATCGGGCTAGAGCTGGCCGGTGCCCGCGCCTATTGGCTGGGCCGCGAGGTGGTCATCCTGTCCGACAGCCCCCTCGCCCCGCTCTATGCACGCGGGCTTGCCGCCCAAGGTCTGACCGCCAGCCACGTCTCGCGCCGCGACCATGTGCGCGCCGGGCTAAGGCTTTGCGCCGACCCGAGCGCGAGTTGATCTGACCCGCGCGCGAGACAAACGAGGAAGCCCCCGGCCCTAGGCCGGGGTGCCACCGTTTTCAGGGAAGAAACACGCCGCGGCATGATGCCCCTGCGGCAGTTCGGGCCGCATGGCGCGGCATTTGTCGCGCACTTTCCAGCATCGTGGCGCAAAGGGGCAGCCATCGGGGATCGCCAGTGGCGATGGCAGTTCGCCTTGCAGCTTGATCCGCTCTTTCGCGCCGCGTGGGTCCGCTTGGGGCGTGGCCGACAGCAGCGCCTTGGCATAGGGGTGGAACGGCGCATCGAACACATCATCGCGGCTGCCGCGTTCGACCGCGCGCCCCAGATACATCACAATCACCTCATCCGCCACGTGACGCACGACGCTCAGGTCATGGGAGATGAACAGATAGGCCAGTTGCAGACGTTCCTGCAAATCAACCAACAGGTTCAACACCGAGCTCTGGATCGACAGGTCCAGCGCGGACACAGGCTCGTCCAGCACCAGCACTTTGGGATCCAGCATCAACGCCCGCGCAATCGCGATCCGCTGGCGTTGACCGCCGGAAAACATATGCGGATAGCGGTCAAAATGTTCAGGCCGCAAGCCCACCAGCCCGAGCATCTCGCGCGCTTTGGCGGTACGCTCCTTGCTGCTCATGTCGGGGCGGTTGATCTTGAGAGGTTCCTCGAGGATCGCGCCGATCCGCTGGCGCGGGTTGAGCGAGCCATAGGGGTCTTGAAACACGATCTGCACCGATTTGCGCAGCGATGCCCAGTCTTCGCGGACCACGGGTTTTCCATCCAGCGTCAGCGATCCGGCGGTCGGGTCTTCGATCATCGTGACCATCCGCGCCAAGGTCGATTTCCCGCAGCCGCTTTCGCCGACGACGGCCAGCGTCTTGCCGGGATAGAGCGCGAAATCAAGCCCGCCCACGGCCTTGAGCGTACGCGGCTTGCGAAACAGCCCGCCGCCGACTTCATAGTGACGCTCCAGCGCCGTTGCAGTCATCACAGGTGCGGTCATGATGCGACCCTTTCGTCTGTGTTCAAGGGGTAGAAACAACGCGCATAGCCCAGATCAGCGCCCAAGGCGGGCGGCGCTTCGGACTTGCATTTGGCGTTGGCGAATTTACAGCGTGGCGAAAACAGGCATCCTGCGGGGCGGTCGAATTGCCCCGGCACCACGCCCGGAATGGTCGGCAGCCGCTTTTCAGTCGCCCGTTCTGGCAGCGCATCCAGCAGCGCCGAGGTATAGGGGTGGTGCGGCGCGTCAAACAGCGGGATCACCGGCTGCTCTTCGATCTTCTGGCCGGCATATTGCACGCTGACCCGTTCAGCGGTTTCCGCAACCACACCCATGTCGTGCGTGATCAACACCAACCCCATGCCCGTTTCCTCGCGTAGGGACGCGAGCAGATCGAGGATCTGCGCCTGAATGGTCACGTCGAGCGCCGTGGTAGGTTCATCGGCGATCAGCAGCTTGGGCTTGCAGGCGATCGCCATGGCGATCATCACCCGCTGGTTCATCCCGCCCGACATCTGGTGCGGGAAGGCCGACAGGCGCTTTTCGGGATCGGGGATGCCGACCTGTTCAAACAGCTCGATCGCGCGTTTCTGACGTTCGCGGCGGCCCATGCCAAGATGCACCCGCAGGGCCTCGCGGATTTGCCAGCCCACGGTGAAACAGGGATTGAGCGATGACATCGGTTCCTGAAAGATCATCGCCAGATCATTGCCAACGATCTTGCGGCGCGCCTTGGCGTCCATCGTCAGCAGGTTGTGCCCGTCAAAGGTCAGCTCGTCCGCGGTGACGGTGGCGGTCCAGGGCAGCAGCCCCATCAGCGCCAGCATCGACACGGATTTACCCGACCCGCTTTCCCCCACAATCGCGAGGATCTCGCTTTCGTTCACGTCCTGGTCGACGCCGTCCACCGCCCGGAACTTGCCCGAGGCCGTGGCGAAATCAACGCTTAGGTTTCTGATACGCAAAAGTGTCATGGCTCAGCTCCGTTTCAGTTTCGGATCAAGCGCGTCGCGCAGGCCGTCACCCATGAGGTTGATCGCCAGCACGGTCACAAGGATCGCCACGCCGGGGAAGGTCACGACCCACCAGGCGCGCAGGATGAACTCGCGTGCTTCGGCCAGCATGGTGCCCCATTCAGGCGTGGGCGGCTGCGCCCCCATCCCCAGAAAGCCCAAGGCCGCGGCATCAAGGATCGCGGTCGAGAATGACAGCGCGGCCTGCACGATGATCGGCGCAAGGCAGTTGGGCAGCACGGTGACAAACATCAGCCGGAAGATCCCTGCCCCCGCCACGCGGGCCGAGGTCACGTAATCCTTTTGACGTTCCGACAGCACGCTGGCGCGGGTCAGGCGCACATAGTGGGGCTGCAACACAATCGCGATGGCGATCATCGCGTTGGTCAGCGACGGCCCGAGGATCGCCACCAACACCAGCGCCAGCAGCAGGGACGGGAACGCCAGCACGATGTCCATGACACGCATGATGATGCTATCGACCCATTTAGGCGCAAAGCCCGCGATCAGACCGATGATGATCCCGCCGGTCGCCGCGATAGAGACAACGACGACCCCCACAAAGAAGGAATAACGCGCGCCCACAATCAGACGCGACAGCATATCGCGCCCGAGCGGATCGGTGCCCAGGATATGGGTCCAGGTGCCGCCCTCTTGCCACGCGGGGGGCTGTAGGGTGGCGGCGCGGAATTGCTCTGTCGCGTCATGGGGGGCGACCCACGGACCGAACAGGGCCAGAAAGGCAAAGACCGCAAAGATCCACAGCCCGATGACAGCGCCGCGGTTTTCGCGGAAGTAGAACCAGAATTCGCGCAAGCGGCCCGGACGTTCCTGGACCATTGCGGCTTCGGCAGAGAGTGCGTCGTCCATGTTATCGCTTTCTGATTTTGGGGTTGATGACGCCGTAAAGCATGTCGACGGTCAGGTTCACGACCATCACCATCACAGCAATCAGCAGCAGCCCGCCCTGAACCACTGGGTAATCGCGGCGGAAAATACTATCGACCATCCACTTGCCGATGCCCGGCCAGCTAAAGATGGTTTCGGTCAGGATCGCACCGGCCAGCAATGTGCCGACCGACAGACCAATCACGGTGATCACGGGGATCAGGGCGTTGCGCAGGGCGTGGATGCCGTTGATCCGCCCCGGAGACATGCCCTTGGCGCGGGCGGTGCGGATGTAATCCTCGCCCAGAACCTCCAACATGGCCGACCGCGTCTGGCGTGCGATCACGGCCAGCGGGATTGTCCCCAGCACGATCGTTGGCAGAACGAGATGGCGCACCGCTGACAGGAACGCCCCCTTCTGCCCCGACGCCAAACTGTCAATCAGCATAAAGCCGGTGGGGTTGGGGAAATAATACAGCAGATCAATCCGCCCCGACACAGGCGTCCATTGCAGGTTGCCCGAAAAGACGATGATCAGCAGCAGCGCCCACCAGAAGATCGGCATCGAATAGCCCACGAGCGCCGTGGACATCAGCGCCCGGTCAAAGAACTTGCCCCGGTTCACCGCCGCAATCACCCCCGCCGGAAGGCCAAGGGCGATGGCAAAGATCATCGCGCAGACCGCCAGCTCAAGCGTGGCTGGGAAGAGCGTAAAGAATTCGTCAAACACCGGGCGTTTGGTGACAAAGCTATTGCCCAGATCGCCCTGAAGCACGCCGGTCAGATAATCCCAGAATTGGACATAGATCGGCTGGTCATAGCCGAATTGTTTGGCCAGTTGGGCATAGCGTTCATCAGAGATGCCGCGTTCGCCCGCCATCACTTGGATGGGGTCGCCCGGCAGCGCGCGGATGAACCCGAAGGAGATCAGCGTCACCCCGATAAAGGTCGGGATGAACGTCAGCAGTCGTCCCAGAACATAGTTCAGCATTTTATCACCATCAGCTCTTTGGGGAAGTTGGTCAGCGTTTCATAGCCGTCGTCGGTAATCAGCACGTCATCCTCGATGCGCACGCCGAAATTTCCGATCTCGTAGAGGCCGGGTTCATTGGTGTAAACCGTTCCGGCGGGTAAAGTCATGTGGTTGCCCCGCATGATATAAGGGGCCTCGTGGACCTCGCGGCCCAGACCGTGGCCGGTCTTGGTGCGGATGCGGTCCCCATAGGGCGAGGCTTCCAGCACAGAGATCACGGCATCGTCGATGTCATGAGCGGTCACCCCCGCGCGGGTCACGGCAAGCCCTGCCATATTGGCGCGCAGCACGGTGTCATAGACATCGCGCCCCTCGTCGGTGACGTGATCCAGAAAAACGGTGCGGGTGATGTCGGCGGCAAAGCCGTTCTTGCGCGCGCCAAAGTCCAGCAGCAGCGCATCGCCCGCCTTGACCGCGTAATCCTCGCGCGCATGGGCATGGGGCCGGGCCGAGCCATCCGCGGCGGCCACGATGGGACCAAAGGACAGGTCATCCGCCCCTTCCGCGAAAAGCGCCTGCACCAGCGTCTGTTCGATCTGCTTCTCGCTCTGGCCCAGCTTGACGCTGTCCAGCGTGCGCTGGAGGGCGCGTTCGGAAATCGCAATCGCCTCGCGCAGGGCGGCGATATCCTCGGGGGTTTTGATCATCCGCAGGGCAGAGATTTCACGCTCTGCATCGGTGATGGTAAGATCGGGCTGTGCCTGTTTGAACGCATGGTGCACGAAGACGCGCATCACCTGCCCTTCGACCGCCAGCGACGAGATCCCCAAATGCTGCGTTAGCGCGGCAAATGCATCGGCATAGCCGGTCTGGTCGCGCCAATCAAACACCGCGCCGTCAAATCCGACCATGTCCCAGCTGCCCAGTTCGAGGTTCGGCAACAGCACCGCCGCAGGTTTATCCGCAGGGATCACCAGAACAAAGGGGCGCTCATTGCTCATAAACCTATGGCCAACGGCGCGCGAGAAATTGGGTCCGGGCACCAGCGCCACGGCGTCTACGCCCAAATCGGCGGCCACAGCGGCATAGTCGGCAAGACGTTGAGAGAGGTTCTTTGACACGGGGGCTTGCGCCTTTCGTTAACGTGGCCGGGGCCTAGAATAGAGGAAGGGACGGCGCGACATGCACCGTCCCCATTGCTTTGTCATCGCTGTTATTGCGACAGGCCAACCTGGTTGAAGATGTGGCCACCCAGCGGGTGCACAACATAGTTTTCAACTTCGGGGCGCATTGGCATGTAAACAACCGAATGCGCGATGGTGGCCCAAGGGGCTTGGTCCTTGAAGATTTCCTGCGCTTTTTCATACAGCGGCGCACGCTCTTCTTGTGTTGGCAGAACCTTGGCTTCCTGAACCAGCGCGTCGAATTCCTCGTTGCACCATTGTGCGCGGTTGGATTTCTCTACGCCGTCACAGCCCAGCAAAACCGCGAGGAAGTTGTCGGGGTCACCGTTGTCACCTGTCCAACCCAGCAGAACGGCACCATCGCGGTCTTTCGCTTTGGAACGCTCAAGGTATTCACCCCATTCGTAGGACACGATCTCTACGTCGACACCGACCTTCGAGAAGTCTTCCTGCATCAGCTCGGCCATACGGCGGGCATTGGGGTTATAGGGACGCTGGACCGGCATCGCCCAGATTTTCAGCGTCAGGTCGGATACGCCTTCGGCTTCCAGCGCGGCTTTCGCGGCTTCCGGATCGTATTTGTCATCCTCGATCGCATCGTTATAGGACCACATTGTCGGCGGCAGCGGGTTCTTGGCGATTTCGCCGGAGCCCTGGAACACCACGTCGATGATCGCTTGCTTGTCGATCGCCATGTTCAAGGCTTTACGCACATTGGCGTTGTCGAACGGAGGCATCTGCGTGTTGTACGCCAGATAGCCCACGTTCAGGCCCTCTTGCTCCATCACGACGACATCTTCGGCGTCTTTCATCGCCTGCACGTCCGCAGGGTTCGGATAGGCCATGACGTGGCATTCGCCCGCTTGTACCTTCTGGTAGCGCACGGAGGCATCCGGTGTGATCGCAAAGATCAACGCTTCGACTTTCGCCGGGTCACCCCAGTATTCGTCGTTGCGCACGTAACGGATCACGGCGTCTTTCTGGTAGGCTTGGAAGGTGAACGGGCCGGTGCCGATAGGCGCCTGGTTCAGCATTTCCGGCGTGCCGGCTTCCAGCATCGCGTCGGCATATTCCTTGGACACGATCGAAGCAAAGTCCATCGCCATGTTGGCAATGATCGGCGCTTCGGCGCGGGTCAGGTTGAACTGAACGGTGTAATCGTCAACCTTTTCGATGCTTTCGATCAGATCAGGCATCGACATCGCACCGTAGTATTCCCAGGTGCCACCCGATACTTGGTTGTAGGGGTTGTCGGCGTTGCCCTGACGGTCAAAGCTAAAGATCACGTCATCGGCGTTAAAATCGCGTGTGGGCGTGAACTGGGCGTTGCTGTGAAACTTGACGCCTTTGCGCAGCTTGAACGTTACGGTCTTGCCGTCTTCGGACACGTCCCAGCTTTCGGCCAGCGCGGGAATGGTTTCGGTGGTACCGACCTTGAATTCCGCCAAGCGGTTGTAGATCGGGTGGCTGGACGCATCAAAGGTCGTGCCTGCGGTGTACAGGGCCGGGTCAAAGCCTTCTGGCGACCCTTCCGAGCAATAGACCAGCGACTGCGCCTGCGCCGCAACGCCAAGCGTGCTCAGCAGCAGGCCCGTGGCCATGATTTTCTTGAAAGACATTCGATTTATTCTCCTAGTTGGTAAAGTGTTATCTCCCCACGGCCTCTGTGGGCCGATGAGGGCGATAGGGTTAACGCCTGAGGGGTAACATTTCGCGCGAGCTCTCTGCCGGCGCGGCCTCACTCTGTCCGATTTCCCCGGACTTATCGTATTTCATGCGACCGACCCATAAGATGCGGGCCTGCCGGTCTGTTCTGTTGGCCCAGCAATGGGGCGTGGTACCCAGATAATGCAGGCTGTCGCCCGCCGTCATCAGATACTCCCGTTCGCCAACCATCTGCGAGATCTCACCCTCAAGGATATAGATGATCTCTTCGCCAACATGGGTCACCGTTTCGGATTCATAGCCGGGCGGCACGTTCATCACATAGGATGTCATCTCGTGGCCCGCGCGTTCGGCACCGATCTGTTCATATTCAATCGACGATCCCGCCACCGCGAAACGGGGCCTTGCGGCACCGCGGGTCAGGCTATCGACCGTGCGCGGGGTCCGCACGAAAAAATCCGCATCAACGTCAAGCGCGGCAGCGATCTGGCTCAGCGTGCCAAGCGTCGGTGTCGCGTTGCCGCGTTCCACCTGGCTCAGATAGCCCACCGACACACCGGAGGCCGACGACAGCTGCTGCAATGTCATCGCCATCCGATGACGCTGCATCCGCATGCGGTCGCCCAATCCCTCTGGTGGCGAAAGCGCCGCCGCCTGTATCGCAGTTGTTGACAAATAATCCCCCGAAGCACGCTTTGGCGTATCTTGGCGCTCAGACTGTCGCGCAACTTTGTTTACGTCAACAATAAAAATTATTGTCAGAGTGAAAACAGAGCCCTTGGTCGCGACGTCACCTGACCTCTTTTACACCGGACCCTCCCCCCGAACGCGCCCATGTGATTTTATTTATACGTGCGCATCCACGCAGTCCAGTTTCTGCACATTTTTTAGGCAAAAGCTAGAAAAACAATGCAAACCGCGCGATGAACACTTGTACCCAGTTGCAACAATCGGTCCCGCACCACACGCTTGATCTATGGCTATGTCTTTACCCCTGCTGGTGTTTACGGACCTTGATGGCACGTTGCTGTCACATAGTTCCTATCGCTGGGATGCGGCCACCCCGGCCTTGGATACATTGCGCAGAATCGGGGCCGCAGTGGTGTTGGCGAGCTCGAAAACCGCGCCCGAGATCGCAGAGATTCGCGCCGAACTGGCATGGGATCACTGCCCCGCGATCATCGAAAACGGTGCCGGTATTTTACCGCCCGACAGCACTGACATGCCCAAAACGGACAGTTACGTGCGCCTGCGCCACGCGCTCGACAGCCTGCCTACGGAGCTGCGCGACCCGTTTTGCGGGTTCGGCGATATGACCGTAGCGCAGATCGCACAGATCACCGGCCTGTCGCATAATGACGCCGCCAACGCGGCAGAGCGGGCCTTTTCCGAACCCGGCATCTGGTCGGGCAGCGCCGAGTTGCGCGGCGCATTTATCGACGCCCTGCATGATCACGGTATCCATGCGCGCGAAGGGGGGCGGTTTCTGACCCTCTCCTACGGGCGCACCAAAGCCGACCAGATGGCCGCGCTGACCGACGCCTTTGCGCCGCGCCATACGCTGGCGCTTGGCGATGCCCCCAATGACATAGAGATGCTGCAAGCAGCCGAGTTTGGCGTCATTGTCGCCAACCCGCACCGCGACCCCCTGCCCCCGCTGCCCGGTGAGGACATCGGCAGGATCACCCGCACCACGCTCCCCGGCCCTGCCGGATGGAACGGTGCCGTGCTGGACCTGATCGCGCGGCTTAACCTGAACTAAGGAATGACAACGCATGGCTGATTTTCATCAAAACGGAAATATCGCGACCCTGCACAATCTGCGCACCCGCTCGCTGGACGAAATGACCTACGAGCTCGAGACGTTTGCCCAGACCCGCAAAATGGCGCTGATCCTGCCTTGTCTCTACTCCGAGCTAGAGACCGAGGCGATGCCCCGCATTCTGGCAGAGCTGTCCAAGGTCACCTATCTGCACCGCATCATCATCGGTCTGGACCGCGCGGACGAGGCACAGTTCCGCCATGCGAAAGAGTTCTTCAAGGGCCTTAACCAGAACCACATCGTGATCTGGAACGACAGCCCGCGGATGCTGGCGCTTGGCGCGCAGCTGAAAGACATGGGCCTCGCCCCCGCCGAACAAGGCAAGGGTAAGAACGTCTGGTCCTCCCTCGGCTATCTGATCGCCTGTCAGGACAGCGCGGTGATGGCGATCCATGACTGCGATATCGTGACCTATACCAACGACCTGCTGGCGCGGCTGATCTACCCCGTCGCCAATGCGAATTTCCCCTATCAGGTCGCCAAAGGCTATTACGCGCGGGTGGGCAGCGACAAGCTGAACGGGCGGGTCACGCGGCTGCTGGTCAGCCCGCTGCTGATCGCGCTGAAAAAGGTCGTGGGCGACCGTGACTATATCGATTACCTGCGCGCCTTCCGCTATCCGCTCTCGGGCGAATTTGCCATGCGGACCAATATCTTGCCCGATCTGCGCATCCCCTCCGACTGGGGGCTGGAGATCGGCGTGCTGTCAGAGGCATGGCGCAACCTCGCGCCGAAATCCGTCTGTCAGGTCGAAATCGCCGACGACTATGACCACAAGCACCAAGATCTGAGCGAGGCCGACGCCGATGCGGGGTTGAACCGCATGTCCACCGACATCTGTAAGGCAATTTTCCGCAAGCTGGCGGCAGACGGCACGGTGTTCACACCCAATGTCTTTCGCACGCTCAAGGCGACCTATTATCGCTGCGCGCTCGACCTGCTGGATGCCTATTACAACGACGCCAAAATGAACGGGCTCAGCATCGACCGCCATAAGGAAGAACGCGCGATCGAGCTCTTTACCGAGAATATCATGCGGGCGGGACACTTCTTTCTCGATAACCCGCACGAGACCCCCTTTATCCCCACATGGAACCGCGTCCACGCCGCCGCGCCCGAGTTCCTTGCCAATCTGCGCGAGGCCGCAGCAGCGGATGACGCCGAATACACCTAGCTGAGGGCCGCGCGGGCGGCGGGGTCAGAACCGGTTGGTGATCCACATGCATTGATAGGGGGCCAACGTGATGTGATCCGCGCTGGCGTCAATCAAATCACCGCTGATCAGGTCCAGCCACGGTTGATCCTCGATCAGGTTCAGCGCCGCCGCCGAAATCGCGACAGAGGCGTCGCTGACGTTGTGCAGCGCAAAGATCGACTGTTTGCGGTCCAGACTTTGCCGCCACACGCCGAACACGCGGTCATCTTGCAGGTTCACGGTGAATTGCGTCGCATTGGGGTGAAACGCCTTTTGTTTCTGCCGCACCTTTAGCCGCGCCGACAGATCGCCCAAAACGCGCGCCTGCGCGCTGGACGCATCGGCCAGCCGGTCGCGCAAGCTCGGATAATCCCATCGGTGTCGGTTGATCGCGCGGCTCATCCCGCGATGTTCGACCTGCGCGTGATCATTGGGCGTCGCCAGCATGGCGTGGATGTAGAAGGCGGGTATCCCCTCCAGCGACATGACGATGGTCTGCGAACAGATGAACCGTGCATGATGATGGTCATCCTCGCCCTTAAAGGTCCGCGACAGCGCGTCGTAAAAGGTCGTGTTCAGCTCGTACGGGCTTTGCCCGCCGTCGGGCAGGCTGCGCATCGACACCAAACCGCCGACCTGTAGCACCGTATCAATGACCTGTTGTTTTTCGTCCTCGGGCAGCAACCCTTCGGCGGGGCGCATGCCGATGCCGTCGTGACTGGCGGTAAAGTTCAGATAGGCGCAACCCATGGGGGCCGGCGGCATCGTGCGCTGCCAGCGCCTCAGATGCGCCCCATTGCCCGACATCATCGCATGCAAGATCAGTGGCGGCAGCGGGAAATTATAGATCGCATGGGCCTCGTCCCCTGCCCCGAAATAGCTGAGGTTTTCGGCCTTGGGCACATTGGTTTCGGTCAGCAGGATGATCTTTTCCGGCGCATAGTCGCACAGCAACCGCATCAGCCGGATAATCGCATGGGTTTGCGGCAGGTGGATCGACGGGGTGCCGATCTGCTTCCACAAGAACGCGACCGCATCCAGCCGGATGATCTGCACGCCATTATCCACATGCAGGCGAATGATGCGCAAAAACTCAAGCAGCACCTCGGGGTTGCGGAAATCAAGGTCGATCTGGTCATGGCTGAAAGTGCACCAGACATGGCGCGGGCCGCTTGAAGTCTCTACCTCTTGCAACAGCGGCGTCGTGCGCGGGCGCACCACCTCGCGCAGATCATCCTGTGGCGAGGCTTCGAAAAAGAACTTGTCATAGGGGGGCTGCCCCTGACGGTAGGCGTTGAACCAGTTCCCCTGGCTCGACACATGGTTCAGCACCAGATCGGACATCAGCGTGAAATCGGCGGCGATGCGGTTGATATCAGGCCAATCCCCAAGCTGCGGGTTCACCGCGCGAAAATCGGATACGGCAAATCCGTCGTCAGAGGTATAGGGGAAGAACGGCAGAATATGCACGCTGTTCAATGTACCGCGCAGGTAGCGATGCAAGAAGTCGTTCAACAAATCCAGCGGCTTATGCGCCCCGTCCACGATAGAGTTACCATAGGTGATCAGCAGCGCGTCCCGTTCCGACCAAAGCGTATTGCCGGCAATCCGGCCTCGTTTGCGGCGGGTTGTGCCCTCGGGCCAGAAGGCATCAAGGACCATGCTAGCCAGGATGTCCGCATCCAGATCGGGATAGACCTCTGCCAACACGGCGCTGAGCCGAGAGCCGAGAGAACGGGCACTGTCCGTCATGATGTCCTGCCTTCCCTGAATATCCTTTCCCAAAACCCTAACGCAGCCGCGCCCGTGTGACGAGCAGCCAAAAGCGGTGCCCCCATAATCCTGTCGCCGCAGCCCCCTGCGGCGCGTTTTGAGGCAGTCTGCACAATCTTGAAGCATTGCGCAGATTGAACGCCCGCAGATCTAAAGGCCCCGCAATTATGACGCGTACCTAAGCCAGCACGCCCAGCGCGCGCCGTCATCTACTGCAGCGCGTGTGGTTTCTCCCTCCCCTTCTGCATGACGTCGGTCACAGTTTCACCGTGCACCGTGTGCCGCGCACGCCCAGCTTGCTTAGAGCGGTAAAGCGCCGCATCGGCGTCCGACAGGACATCTTCGGCCACGACGTCCTGCCCCGCTTTGACCCCTATGCTGCCGATGCTGGCAGAGATCTGGCACGCCGCGCCATCAAATTTGATCGGCTGTTCCAGTCGCGTGATAATCCGTTCGGCGACCTGTGCCAGATGCGCGCTGCCGGCAACGCCAGGCAGCAGCAGGGTAAATTCGTCACCGCCGACGCGGGCGACGGTGTCGATGTCCCTTGTTGCCTCCACCATGATCCGGGCCGCGGTTTGCAACACGTGATCCCCCGCCGCATGGCCCAGGCTATCATTCACCGCCTTGAGGTAATCCAGATCGATCTGCATCACGGCAAACCCCTTGTTCCCCGCGATAAGCCGAGACAGCACGTGATCCATCGCGCGCCGGTTTTTCAAGCCGGTCAACGTATCGGTAAACGCTTGCTCCTCCGCCGCGATCTTTGCGACCTCAAGCTTCTGGTTCAGCGCACGTGATGCCGCCATCGCCGCCGATTTCGCCTCCATCAGATAAAGCATCTCGACCGCAAGGTCGGTCGGCGCGAAATCGGCATTGCTCAGGCGATGGGTGCGGACGCCGTTCAGGATCGATATCCCGAATGACAGGTTTATCAGACAGTCGGTTTCCGAGCCTTCCATCTGATCTTCGCCACAAGGCAGCGGGACCAGAACCCCTTTAAAAATCTGCTCGGGCCGGTCATGCAACGCCAGATGCAGCTTGCGCCCCGCCATCGGGCGGATTTGCGCAATACTATCGGCCATATTCGGTCGGCGCATGACAAACTGCTCGAAAAAATTGCTCCCGATCCAAGTGCCACGATGGCGCAGTTTTTGGATGGTGGGGCCCACATGCCGGATACGTCCGCAGGGCTGCACGATCACATGCATCGGGCATAGCACATCCAATGCCGCCTCATAGGCTGCCCCACCTGTCACCCGCATGCACCCAGATCAAAGCTGCGCCCCTGCGCGTAGTGCCGGTCAATAATCGTGACGGTAATCACCTCCCCCTCCGGTGGGGCGGCTTTGCAATCGAGCAGGGCCAATGTGCCATAGTCATCCGCGATCACCCGCATCACGCCCATCATCACATAGCCCAAGCCTTGCACTTTCCCGCGACACGTTAGCGTAAAGCGCCAGTCATCAAGCTGCGCGACCTCCATCTGGGGCAGTTGCAGGTCTTCCACGGCGAGGGTGGCCCGTTCGGGCAAGTCGTTGAGCGAATGCAAGAACTCTTCAAAATCGTCGCCGCCAAAGCGTAGCAAGCGCCGCACGCCTTCGCGGTCGGGGTTGGACACAAGCCAGGCACCCAGATCTTCCAGAAGATCGGGGATCGCGCGTTTCATCACGGCAGACAGGCGGTTGATAACCCGCGGCGTGATGGCATCGTCATAGGTGAGCATCGGTTCGAAATCCGCCGTGCCCATAACGGCGCATAGATCGGCGCGCAGGGCGACCTGCGCCCAGACACGGTGGCCAAAGCTATCCAGCACGAACCGTTGGATCGTATGGTTGATCAGCCCGTGCATCGCGCCCCTTTCCGCCGTTTCACGGGGAAGATCGCGGATGGGAGTTAACAAAGGCCGAAGGCTAAACCTCCTCCGCGGCGGAATGCGCTTTGGTTTTGTCTCAAATGCAATCTAGCTGTCATCCCTGCGGGTCATGTCTCTGCCCGTCCAGCCACGCGGGCAGATGGCCGATGTCGGGCAGCACCACATCGGCGGCCCCTTCCAGGTCCTGACGTGTGGCCAGCCCCGTCAGCACCGCAACGCAGGCCATACCCGCCGCACGGCCCGCCGCCATATCGTGCAGGCTATCCCCGATCATCGCGACTTCCGACGGGTCCACCCCCACGGCTTTGGCAAACGCCAAGAGCTGCCCGGGCGTGGGCTTAGCACCGTGGCCGCTATCGAAACCTGCGATAAAGTCAAAATATCCGGTCACCCCCGCGCCGCCCAAATGCGCGCGGGCGGGCGCTTCGGCGTCATTGGTGGCGACGCCAAGCACCAGCCCGCGTGCCTTGAACGCCTCTAGCAAGGCAACCAGCGGCACCGCCTCTGCCTGAGGGGCGTTTTCGGCCTCGTGGTTCAGCAGGTCCAAGAGATCCGTCTTCGCCATCTCGGCCACATGGGGGGCCAGCGCATCAACGACTTCCCCCGGTGTGCCCGCAATAACAATACTGTCGGGCGAGAATCTCTGCGTCCCGTAATCAAAGCCGATCTGCTGCCCCAGCAAAGCCGCCCTCTCTCCGTCTCCCTTGCTGATCCGGGTCAGAAAAGCATTGGCCCATGCCTCCCATGTGGCGGCGAAGTCGAACAGGGTTCCGTCTTTGTCGAACAGTAGCGCTTTGATCATTTTCAGGTCCAATTCATCTGCGCGCCACCCGGAAGCGACTGGCGGGCTTGCATGATACGGTCGTAAGGGATGTTCACGGTATCGCAAAACGCCGTGACCCAGGCGTCATCCATCATGATGAAATCCAGCACCGCGCCGAGAAACACCGGATCACCGGCCTGCGTGCGCAGGTCTTCGGCAGATGCGCCCGTTGATCCCATAAAGGTGGGCATCAGGTCTTCGTTCGCGGCCAGCCAGGCCAAGGCCTGCAGGGCGACCGTCTCGGCGGCATCTTGCTTCATCATATTAATTTCCATCACGGTTTCCCAAACGAAACCCTTTGTTAACCAATCACGGCAACAAAGGGCGCTTAAGCCAGTTACACGTGAGTGGAGAATGAAGACAAGTGCCCGGTAAAGTCCTGATTGTGGATACGGTTGCGACCAACCGCATCGCTTTGAAAACCAAACTCATGTCCGCCTCCTACGAGGTATGGCAGGCGTCCACCGTGGCCCAGGCGGTCGACATCTCGCGCCGGTCGGGGCCTGATTTGGTCATCACGGCGCATCATCTGGACGGGCAGGATGCGACGGCCCTATGCACCATGCTCGCGGGGTCGCCGCGGACATCACGGATACCTGTCTTTGCCTTGGCCGATGGCGGTGGCGCGGCGCTGTGTTTGCACCTGCTGGCGAATGGCGCACAGGAAGCGATGGTCAAACCTGTCTGCGACAAGCTGTTTCTGGGACGGGTGCGCAGCATGATACGCGCGGGCCACGGGGCCAGCCCCACGGCCATGCGCGACGCGATGTGCCTCCCGCTCGGGCTGGAAGAAACCGCTGCCACCTTCACCCGCCCGGGCACGTTCCAGGTCGTCAGCCATGACAAGGCAGAGACACAGGTGCATGTCACCCAGCTACGCAAACGCCTGAGGGGGGCTGTCAGCCAGACGACCATCCACGACGCGTTGACCGGTATCCGGCAGGACGCGCTGCCCGATGTCTTCATCCTGACCCTGACCGGTGTCGAAACGCGCGACGAGGCGCAACTGCGCCTGATCTCGACCCTGCGGGCGAATACGACGACACGGCACTGCGGTATTCTTGTGCTCCAATCCCGCCCCCACCCCGCCGGTGCCGCCCATGCGCTGGATCTGGGGGCCGACGATCTGATGCAGCATGGTTTTGATATCGATGAACTTTCGCTGCGGCTGACCGGGCTCCTGGCGCGCAAACAGCAGGGCGACACGATCCGGCGTGATGTCAATACACGCCTGCGCGAAGCGGTTTTTGATCCGCTGACAGGAATCTACAACCGCCGGCACGCCCTGTCAGAGGTCGCGCGGCTGGCCGTGCGCACCCGCCGCAAAGGGATACCGCTGGCCGTGATGCTGGCAGACATAGACCACTTCAAACGGGTGAATGACGCTTTCGGCCACGCCTCGGGGGACGCCGTGTTGGTCGAAACCGCACGCCGGTTGAAATCATGTCTGCGCCCGCTCGACGTTGCCGCCCGCATCGGAGGGGAGGAATTTTTACTCATCCTCCCGGGCATCACAGAGGCAGAGGCCACCCGGATGGCCAAACGCATGTGCGAAGCCTACCGCACGACGCCATTTACCATCCCCGCCAGCGCGCAGCCTATCCATGCCACGATCAGCATCGGGCTATGTACCGCACAGCCTGAAACCAGCGACGCCTTCCCTGCCCCACTTGATGCCTCGGCCATCGCGGCAGAGCTGATCGACCGCGCGGATCAGGCTTTATACAGTGCGAAACACCGCGGGCGCGATCGCGTCGGTCTGATCAGGTCAGCGGCGTGAAATCACCCTCTCCCCACGGTTGCAAAGCCGGAAAAATGCCGCCACTCTCGCCGCGATACGCTTGCACATCCGGGGCGTATCCCCCTGATCCACGACAAAGGCTTTGCCATGCTGCCCGATAAACCGATGACCGGTATTGCCATGATGCTTGGCTTTTGCATCGTTGCCCCTGTGGGTGATGCGATTGCGAAACTGCTGGGGTCCTCCGTGCCGCTGGGTCAGGTCGTGTTTATCCGCTTTGCCGTGCAATTGCTGATCTTGCTGCCGCTGGTACTGCTGACGGGCAGGCCGCTGGCGATGCGGGGCCGAACGCTGTGGCTCGCCTTTGTGCGCACAGTGCTGCATGTCATCGGGATCGCGATGATGTTCACCGCGCTGAAATACCTGCCGCTGGCCGATGCGGTGGCGATTATCTTTGTCATGCCCTTCTTTATGCTTCTGCTCGGCAAATACGTGCTCGGCGAAGAGGTCGGCACCCGCCGGCTTCTCGCCTGTATCGTTGGCTTTTGCGGCACACTGCTGGTGGTGCAACCCAGCTTTGCCGAGGTGGGCTGGCCCGCATTGCTGCCCGTTGGCGTAGCGCTGAACTTTGCGCTGTTCATGCTGGTGACACGGCAGATCGCGAAACACACCGACCCGATCAGCCTGCAAACGGTCAGCGGGTTTATCGCCGTGGTGATACTGCTGCCCTTGCTGGGTCTGGGCCAAACCCTTGCGCTGCCCGCCTTGGGCTGGCAGGTCCCTGATGCAAACGCCTGGATGCTGCTGATCGCAATCGGCGTCCTTGGCAGTGTGGCACATCTGCTGATGACATGGTCCTTGCGCTACGCCCCCTCGGCCACGCTGGCACCGATGCAATATCTCGAAATTCCCGTGGCGACGCTGGTCGGGTTGATCGTCTTTGGCGATCTGCCCGATGCGCTGGCGGCGCTCGGGATGGGGATCACGATGGCCGCCGGTCTCTATATTATTCTGAGGGAGCGGGCCACGCAGCGGCGTCTGGCTGCAGCAGCGATTGTGCAACCTGCGGAATGAGCACCCTGGGCACCATTACCAACGCAGCGGGACGATCCACCCTAAGGGTCGCGGGCCCCGTCGCACGGTTCGATGTGCCCAATCGTCCCAGCGGCGAAAGCTCTAGCCCGTCAAGCGGCCACTCAAGCCCGCTGCTTTCCCCGTGGACCGCCGCCAGCGGGTATATCGACACCACATCCCCCGCCCGCGTCGGCAGATCAAGCCGGGGCGGCGCGAGAAAAATCACCTGCTCTCCGGCGATGAGCAGGCAACGCTGGTGCGGATGCCGCGCCAGAGAGCTCAGGGCGGCAAGCTGATGGTCCACGCGCCCGCCCGAAAACCCCACCGCTATGATCAACGGTGCGGCCACCGACCGCAGCGCCTTGTCGAAATCGGTGGTTTCCTGCTCTGTCAGTTTGAACTGCCGCGCGGGCGGGATTTGCGACAGGGTCTCGGGTGTGACAGAATCGAAATCCCCCACCAGCGCCGCGATCTCTACGCCTGCGTCGCGGGCCAGATTTGCCCCGCCATCGACCGCCACACACATCGGGGCAAGCTGCAACGCCTCGTTCAGGTCGTTCGGACCGGGCTGCCCGCCCCCGATGACGGTGACAGGGCTGCGGCTTGCCACAATGGTTGTTTTCACGCGGTTTTACCTCAAATTGGAAACAATGCCGCAATTTTGACATTAAATGATACGTTGCAGGGCACAGATTCGAGCCGAATTGGTCTTGAACCTTATGGTAAACAGTAAGCTGCAAATAGGCAGAGGACGACCATCCGATGATGAATAACAACAAAATTCTGACGGTCTCATACGGCACTTTCTCGTGCACGTTGGAAGGCTTTGACGATTCATTCGGCACCATGAAGGCCATCGCAGAGTATTTCCGCGACCTGTCGTCGGAGGATCGGTATTTCGGTGCAGAACCCGCACAGCCCGATGCGGAGATGCTGGCTCATATCGCCCAGAAAGAAATCTCGCGCCGCGTCGAAGCGCGCCAGCAGGACGGTCAGATCGTTCTGAGCGCGCAGACCCCGGAAGAACCCGCAGCGCCAGCGCAGCCCGCCCCTGCGCCCGAAGCAGCCGAAACACCCAAGACACCTGCCGCACCGCAGCCGCAGGTCAGCAGCACCGCTGCCGGTCCGTCAGTGGTGTCGACCTCCTTCGCGCCGCGCCGGCCCAAGGAAATCTCTGCCTATTATGACGCCTACCGCATCAACGCGCTGAAATCTGCCGAGCCAGAGGCCGCGCCCGCGCCTCAGGCCGAAGCTGCCGCACCGCGCGACGAGGTGGTCAGCCGTGATGTTGCCGCGCCAAAGCCCGAAGCCACGCAGGCCAAAGCAGCCCCTGCTCCTGTGGCACCGGCCGCCGAAGTGGATATCGTCCCCGGCCAACCCGACGAAGATGTCGAAGCGTTTTTCGCCGATAGCCCGCGCAGCGAGGTGACCGTCGACGACCAAGACTCCGAAATCCAGCCCGTTGCGGCCCCTGTCGTGGATAGCATCGCGGCCAAACTGCAGCGCATCCGCGCCGTGGTCGCCAATCAGGACGCTCCCGCCGCACCGCAGCCTCAGGTCTTTGACGACGAGGACACAATCGACGCCGAAGACAGCACCGACGATGTCATCGCGAACGCGATCAACGACATCCAGGGCGCGCTGGACGCCGACGATACGGTCGAAGACATCGCACAATCCTTCTGACCTCGAAGCTGAAGAAGACGTTACCGCTGCACAAGAGAGTGAAGAACAGCACGAAGACGTTGCGGCTGATGAAGTGGCAGAAGCTGACGCCGCGCAGGTTGACGCTGACGAAACCGGTGAAGCCGAAGAAGACGCAGCGCCCCGTGGTCGTGTGCTCAAGGTCAAACGCGCCGACATCGACCGTGCCATCGCCGAAGGCGAGCTGGAAGAGGTCGAAGAAGACGCGCCTGCGGTTCTGGAAGAGCCTGAGAAGCCCGCCCTGCGTATCCAGCGCGACCCCGAATCGACGCTCTCTGACGAGGATGAAGAAGATCTGGCCCGCGAGCTGGCCGAGCTTGAGGCAACATTGTCCTCCGCCGCTGCCGATACGCTGACCGACGCGTTTGAGGACGCCGAAGAAGCTGTCGCCGATGAGGACGACGCGCCCGAAGAAGAGACCGCCGAGGAAGACTTGCAGGAAGACACGGCCCAGGAAGAAACCCTCGACATTGATGTTTCCGAGGATGACGCCGAAGAGGTACAGGCCGAGGTCCAAGCCGAAACCGCGGCAGAGCCCGAAGCCGAAGCCCCCAAAGCCGCCCCGCAACGCCGCAGCCTGCCAACGCTCGATGCGGACAGCGGCCCGGATATGAACCGTCTGCTGGCGGAAACCGACAACCAGATGGACGAACCCGAAGCCGCCACACGCCGCGACGCGATCACCCATCTGCGCGCCGCCGTGGCCGCGAAAAAGGCCGATATGGCCCTTGGTGCGCCCGATGCTGCGGAACGCGAAAACAACGCCTACCGCAGCGATCTGGCCGAGGTGGTCAAACCACGCCGCCCCGCGTCGACCACGGCCCGCACCGAACGCCCCGCCGAACCGCGTCCTGCCCCGCTGAAGCTGGTAGCGGCACAGCGGATCGACACGGACCAGCCGCGCAATGTGGCCCCCGTACGCCCTCGCCGCGTGGCCGCAGTGGCCCCCGCGCCGGTGCCGCAAGCCGGTGGCTTTGCCGAATTCGCCGAGGAAATGGGCGCGACCCAGCTTCCCGACCTGCTGGAGGCGGCCGCGGCCTATATGGCCTTTGTCGAAGGCATGGACGATTTCTCGCGTCCGCAGTTGATGAACACCGTACGCCAAGGCGGTGCCGAGGATTTCAGCCGCGAGGAAGGTCTACGCTCCTTCGGTCAGCTGCTGCGCACCGGCAAGCTGCAAAAACTGGAAGGTGGCCGCTTCAAGGCTTCCGAACAGATCGGGTTCCAACCCGATGCACGCGCCGCTGGCTAAGCGGGCAAGAAATGACAACCGAAACGAAAAACGGCCCCCGAGGGGGCCGTTTTTTTATGCGATAATGATGGTGTGCAAGCCTATACGACGTGCAGGCGAAACGGGTTATTCTGCGTCGTGATCCGCGTTCGGATCCGCCTGACCGATCCCCTTGAACACAAATTTGAACGGGATCGCCCAGACCACGCCAAGCGCGATATAGATCACCAGTTCGATCCAGAAGGGTGGCCGGTCAAACAGCGACACGGTGACCACCGCCGCAATGATATAGAGCGGCAGACCAATCAGCAGAATGACCAGCGCCCACCGGCGGCGTGCTTTATATCCAAGGGCCATTGTGTCGTCCTTTCATCACGTGCCAAGGGCCCCGAAGGGCCCCGGCGTGTCAGATCAATCGGCGAAGGGGTCGGTGACCAGAATCGTGTCTTCCCGCTCTGGCGAGGTGGACAGCAGCGCCACCGGGCACTGGATCAGCTCTTCGACGCGGCGCACATATTTGATCGCGTTCGCGGGCAGATCGGCCCAGCTGCGCGCGCCTTCGGTGCTTTCGGACCAACCGGGCATTTCCTCGTAGATGGGGGTGCAGCGGGCTTGCTGGTCGGCCGCTGTGGGCAGATAGTCCAACTGCTCCCCGTCCAGCTCGTAGCCGGTGCAGATCTTGAGCGTTTCAAACCCGTCCAGCACGTCCAGTTTCGTGAGCGAGATGCCGGTGACGCCGCTGGTCGCGCAGGTCTGGCGCACCAAAGCCGCATCGAACCAGCCACAGCGACGCTTACGCCCGGTGGTGGTGCCGAATTCATGGCCCCGCTCGCCCAAACGCTGACCGTCCGCATCATGCAGTTCGGTCGGGAATGGGCCTTCGCCGACGCGGGTGGTATAGGCTTTGACGATGCCCAGCACATAGTTGATCGCGCCCGGTCCGATGCCGACGCCGGTCGCCGCCTGCCCTGCAATCACGTTCGACGAGGTGACGAAAGGATAGGTGCCAAAGTCGATGTCCAGCAGCGCACCCTGCGCCCCTTCGAACAGGATACGCTTACCAGCCTTGCGCTTTTCGTTCATCACCTTCCAGACAGGTGCTGCGTATTCAAGGATCTTCGGTGCGATCTCTTTCAGCAGTTCAACCAGCCCGTCGCGGTCGATGGCTTCGACGCCCAGACCCTTGCGCAGCGGATCATGGTGCTGCAACGCGCGGTCGACGCGGGCTTCAAGCGTGGCTGTATCGGCCAGATCGGCGACGCGGATGGCGCGGCGGCCGACTTTATCCTCGTAGCACGGTCCGATGCCGCGACCGGTGGTGCCGATTTTGGTGCCCTTGGACGCGGCCTCTTCGCGGGCGCGGTCGAGCTCGCCGTGGTAGGGCATGATCAGCGGTGTGTTTTCCGCGATCATCAGCGTTTCGGGCGTGATCTCTACGCCTTGGGCGCGGATCGTCTCGATCTCTTTCAGCAGGTGCCACGGGTCCAGCACAACACCGTTACCGATGACCGAAAGCTTGCCGCCGCGGACAACGCCCGAAGGTAGCGCGTGCAGCTTGTAGACCTTGCCGTCGATGACCAATGTGTGGCCCGCGTTATGGCCGCCCTGAAAACGCGCGATGACATCGGCCCGTTCGCTGAGCCAGTCCACGATTTTGCCTTTTCCTTCGTCGCCCCATTGGGCGCCTACGACTACGACGTTGGCCATGAAGATATTCCTTTAACAGTTCAAATAACCGTGCAAACCCGTGGAGGTATAGCGACGACCGTCGGGGACCGAAACTGTAAAATGCAGCCAAAACGCCGCCGCGTCATTTTTCTGGGCATTTATCAGCTTGGGGCCGTGAAACTTCGCATCGGGCCATAGACTTTGCCTGGGCTGCACCGATATTCCATGCCGGATCAAAGAAGGAAGTACCGCAGATGGGATTCATCATACGTTGGGCCTGCGCCTTTGTCTTGCTGGCCGCGACCTTTAACCCGACGCCCTATAACTATGTCACCTGGGCGCAGCGATACGGGCATATGAACCTGTCCATCGCGGTGCTGCTGGGGCTTTTGCTGTTCATCGGCTACGTGATCTATCTCCGCGCGACGCTGCGCTCTATCGGCGGGCTGGGGATGCTGCTGGTGCTGGCGTTGGTGGGGTCAAGCCTCTGGGTGCTTTATGATCTGGGCATTCTGCGGCTGGACAACCGCAGCTTTAACCTCTGGCTCGGCCTTGTCGCGTTGAGCTTTGTGTTGGGCATCGGCCTCAGCTGGAGCATCTTTCGCAGGGCGGTATCCGGTCAGGCAGACGTGGACGATGTGGAAACCTGAGGCGGCTTTCACACGGGCTTTCCGCCCAAGCGGCACCGCGGGTGCCAATCCTCCCTTGCCCCCATAGGCAAACTTGCCTAGACACGCCCAAAGTCCAAAACGCAGAGCCGTAGGTACCCATGGAAAATGTAGTCCTGATTGTCCATCTCATTCTGGCCCTTGGCCTGATTGCAGTCGTGTTGCTGCAACGGTCCGAAGGGGGCGGCCTTGGCATGGGCGGCGGCGGTGGCGGCGGGGCCGTTTCCGGTCGTGCAGCAGCCACGGCTATGGGCAAACTGACCTGGGTTCTGGCCGCGGCCTTTATTGTGACCTCGATCACGCTGACCATCATCGCGGCTGAAAAATCCGCCGGTTCTTCGGTTATCGATCGTCTGGGCGGCACGCCACCCGCGCTGAACCAGGGTGACGCACCAGCGCTGCCCGATGCCGACGCGCTGCTGCCACCGACACCTGCGGAAAATACACCGCAAGTGCCGACTGCGGATTAATCCAGACACTACAACAGCTTGAGGTTGGGCCAAGATACGCAACAGGATGTTGCGGCTTGGCCTTGCTTTTTCCATCCGAATCCTGTTAGGCTTAAGTCCCGTGATGCTGCGGTTTTCCGCAGCTCAATTGCTTGGCTTTTGCCGCATCAAATCTGAACTCACGGGGGCCTTCATCACATGGCACGCTATATTTTCATCACCGGTGGTGTGGTTTCCAGCCTTGGCAAAGGCCTTGCCTCTGCGGCGTTGGGGGCCTTGTTGCAAGCGCGCGGATACTCCGTCCGTCTGCGCAAACTGGACCCCTATCTGAACGTCGATCCCGGCACGATGTCGCCCTTTGAACATGGCGAGGTTTTCGTCACCGACGATGGCGCCGAAACCGATCTGGATCTGGGCCACTACGAACGCTTTACAGGCGTGGCCGCGCGCAAGACGGATTCGATCAGCTCGGGCCGGGTCTATTCCACCGTGCTCGAGAAAGAGCGGCGCGGCGACTATCTGGGCAAGACCATTCAGGTGATTCCCCACGTCACCAACGAGATCAAGGATTTCCTGCACGTCGGCGATGACGAGGTCGACTTTATGCTGTGCGAAATCGGCGGCACCGTCGGCGATATCGAAGGCCTGCCCTTCTTCGAAGCGATCCGCCAGTTCAGCCACGACAAGCCGCGCGGCCAGTGTATCTTCATGCATCTCACCCTGCTGCCCTATCTCGCGGCCAGCGGCGAGCTGAAGACCAAGCCGACGCAACACTCCGTCAAGGAACTGCAAAGCATCGGGATCGCGCCCGATATTCTGGTCTGCCGCTCCGAACACCCCATCCCCGAGAAAGAGCGCGAGAAAATCGCCCTGTTCTGTAACGTCCGCAAAGAGGCCGTGGTCGCGGCCTATGACCTGAAAACCATCTATGACGCGCCGCTGGCCTATCATGCGCAGGGTCTGGATCAGGCCGTGCTGGATGCTTTCGATATTTCCCCCGCGCCCAAGCCCGAACTATCGGTCTGGCGCGATGTCTCTGACCGCGTGCACAACCCCGAAGGCGAAGTGAACGTCGCCATCGTCGGCAAATATACCCAGCTGGAAGATGCCTATAAGTCGATTGCAGAGGCGCTGACCCACGGTGGCATGGCCAACCGCGTCAAGGTCAAGATCGACTGGGTCGATGCCGAGGTCTTTGATCAAAGCGATGATGTATCGGCCCACCTCGAAGGGTTCCACGCGATCCTCGTGCCCGGCGGCTTTGGCGAACGCGGCACCGAGGGCAAGATCAAGGCGGCGCAATATGCCCGCGAGCAGAAAGTCCCCTATCTGGGGATCTGTCTGGGCATGCAGATGGCCGTGATCGAAGCCGCGCGCAACGTGGCCGGTCTGACAACCGCCGGCTCGGAAGAATTCGACCACGAATCCACCGGCAAGAAACGGTTCGAGCCCGTGGTCTACCACCTTAAGGAATGGGTGCAGGGCAACCATAAGGTTGAACGCAAGGTCGACGACGACAAAGGCGGCACCATGCGGCTTGGCGCCTATGACGCGACGCTGAAAGAAGGGTCGAACGTGGCCAAAGTCTATGGCACCACGTCCATCGACGAACGTCACCGCCACCGCTACGAGGTCGATACCGCCTACCGCGAGCAGCTTGAAAAAGCGGGTCTTACCTTTTCGGGGATGTCGCCCGACGGCATGCTGCCGGAGATCGTGGAATGGTCCGATCACCCGTGGTTCATCGGTGTGCAGTTCCACCCCGAACTCAAATCCAAGCCCTTTGATCCGCACCCCTTGTTCAAGGATTTCATCCGCGCCGCCAAGGAAATGTCGCGGCTGGTCTGACCCTCGCGAAAGGCGGCCAACGGCATGCTCAGCTACCAACATATCTACCACGCCGGCAATCTGGCCGATGTTCACAAACACAGCCTGCTGGCGTGGATGTTGGGGTATCTGACCCGCAAGGACAAACCGCTGTCCTATATGGAAACCCATGCCGGGCGCGCGCTGTATGACCTGTCCGACACGCCCGCGTTAAAAACAGGCGAGGCGGCACAGGGCATTGGCCGCGTGCGCGGCTGGTTCGACGATGCGCATCCTTACGCACAGGTGCTTGACCAGATCACCGCTGAACATGGCGCAGACGCCTACCCCGGTTCGCCCCTGCTGGCGGCCAAGCTGCTGCGCGACAGCGACAGCATCCATCTGGCCGAACTGCACCCCGGCGAACATGCCGCCCTTGATTTGGCGATGTCGCCCTATGACGTCAAATGCCACCACCGCGACGGGTTCGACATGGCTTTCGCCCTGACCCCGCCCACCCCGCGCCGTGGCCTGATGCTGATCGACCCCAGCTTCGAGATCAAGACAGACTACGCCGATATCCCGCGCCACATTGGCAAGCTGGCGCGCGCGTGGAACGTCGGCATCATCGCACTATGGTATCCCATTTTGACCAATAAAGCGCATCAACCGATGCTCAGCACGCTGATGGGGGCCCACCCCGAGGCCCTGCGTCACGAGGTCGGCTTTGCCCCTGCGCGCCCCGGTCACGGGATGGTCGGGTCAGGCATGTTCGTGCTGAACCCGCCCTTTGGGCTAAAAGAAGAAGCGGCCCGTCTGGCGGCCAAGCTCAAAACCCTACCCCGATAAGGAGCCCCCGATGCCCAAAGGTTACTGGATCGCTAACGTCGACGTGCATGATGCCGAAGTCTACGACAAATACCGCGCCGCCAACGCCAAGCCCTTTGCCGATTTCGGGGCGAAGTTTCTGGTGCGTGGGGCCGCGCCCGACATCCGCGAAGGCACGTCGCATCCGCGCATCGTGGTGATCGAATTTGCCTCGCTGGCCGATGCGGTGGCCTGCTATGAAAGCGAGGGCTATCAGGCGGCCAAGGATATCCGGTCCTCCGTCTCTGATGGGAATCTGGTCATCGTCGAAGGGTATGACGCCTGAGGCCGCGACAGGCCCCTCGCCTGCCCCTGCGGCATTGCGCTTTTTATACATCACCCCTTTGCGAATATGGGAAAAACGGAACGCTGCGCGCGGAATTGGGTTAGCCTCATGTGCCCGCAAGGATAAAGAGTTGCCATGTTTGAACGTCTATTCCCCCGCCGCAAGCCGGACCCCAAGCCGCTGCCACAGCCGACCCCCCAGCTTGCCCTTGGCGCGTTGCTGGTGCGTGTGGCATTGGCCGACCGCACCTACCGCGCTGCCGAAGTGGGGCAGATCGACCGCATCCTCGCGCAGACCTTTGGCCTGAAACCGATCGAGGCCGCGAAACTGCGCGCCACCTGCGAAGCGCTGGAACGCCACGCCCCCGGTACGCCCGAATTCGCCCAGATCCTGCGCGAGGAAGTCCCCTATGAGGACCGCAAGGCGCTTGGCGATGCGATGTGGTCTGTGGCGCTGGCCGATGGCGCACGTGACGACGACGAAGAGATCCAGCTGCTGGCCATTGAAACCGCGCTTGGCCTCAGCGACGCCGACATGACCGCCGCCCGCGAAAAAGCGCTGAACGCTTTGTGACCTTGGCCTTGCGCCGCAACCGCTCTATATCACGCCCATGTTCGCAGAATTCATCAAACGGCTGACCCAGCCTGATCCCGCCCAGCTTCCCGATGGGGATGCCCGCCTTGCGCTGACCGCGCTTTTGGTGCGCATCGCCAAGTCGGATAATGAATACGCCCCGTCCGAGCGCGCGCGCATCGACCAGATCATCGCGAAACGCTATGCGCTGGACGCAGATGGCACCGCCTCCCTGCGGGCAGACGCCGAAGCGCTGGAGGCCGAAGCCCCCGATACCGTCCGCTTTACCCGCGCGATCAAGGATGCCGTCCCCTATGACGACCGCCTTGCCGTGATCAAAGCCCTGTGGGAAGTTGTGCTGGCTGATGGCAGCCGCTCTGACGAGGAAAACGCATTGCTGCGTTTGGTGGCCAACCTGCTGGGGGTCACAGACACCGACAGCGCCATCGTGCGCAAGCAGATTGAAGACAAAGACTAGTTTACGCGCAGGCGGTGAATTTACGCGGGGTCAACCGTTGAATTATTGGGCGAAACCCAAGTTCTGGATTGCAAATCCCCCTTAAAATCACCTTAACTTGCTGCGGAATGCACAATAAGGCAGCACAGTGACAGATCAGCCCCCCGTTATTGAGATCAACAATCTTCACAAGGCGTATGGCCCTTTGGAGGTGCTCAAGGGGGTGTCGGTCAAGGCCCCGCGCGGGCACGTCATCTCGCTCATCGGGTCGTCCGGCTCCGGGAAATCGACGCTGCTGCGCTGCTGCAACCTGCTGGAAGACAGCCAAGAGGGCGATCTGCGTTTCAACGGCGAGGCAGTCACCTGGAAAGGCAGCGGCCACCACCGCCGCCCTGCCGATCCAAAACAGGTGCTGCGCATCCGCACAAATTTGTCGATGGTGTTCCAACAGTTCAACCTGTGGTCCCATATGACGATCCTGCAAAACGTGATGGAGGCCCCGCTGACCGTCCTGCGCCGCGACCGTGCCGAGGTTGAGGCCGCCGCGCGGGCCTATCTCGACAAGGTGGGCATCGGCGATAAATGCGATGTCTTTCCGGCGCAACTGTCGGGCGGCCAGCAACAGCGCGCCGCCATCGCACGCGGGCTGTGTATGGAGCCCGAAGCATTGCTATTCGACGAACCGACCTCGGCGCTGGACCCCGAGCTTGAGCAAGAGGTCGTCAAAGTCATCAAGGATCTGGCCGCCGAAGGGCGGACCATGATGATCGTAACCCATGATATGAAACTGGCGGCCGATGTCTCGGATCACGTCGTGTTCCTGCATCAGGGTTTGATCGAAGAACAAGGGGCCCCCGAAGACCTGTTCGGCGCCCCTAAATCAGAACGTCTGCGCGGGTTCCTCTCGGCCACTCACGCAGAGTAAAACCACCTAAAAACAATAAACTGGGAGACTTCAAAAATGAAAACACTCGTTCTTGCAACCGCCGCACTGGCGCTGAGCACCGGTTTCGCCATGGCAGACGCCCACGGCAAGACCATCCGCATGGGGACCGAAGGGGCCTACCCTCCCTATAACTTCCTGAATGACGCGGGCGAAGTAGACGGCTTTGAGCGCGAAGTCGGTGACGAGCTCTGCGCCCGTGCCGAGCTGACCTGCGAATGGGTCACCAACGAATGGGACAGCATCATCCCGAACCTGACATCGGGCAACTACGACACCATCATCGCCGGTATGAGCATCACCGACGAGCGTGAAGAAGTGATTGATTTCACACAGAACTACTTCCCGCCCGCGGCGTCCGCCTATGCGGCGAAATCGGCGGATGCCGATGTGATGGGCGGTGTTGTTGCAGCGCAGACCAGCACGATCCAGGCCGGTCACGTGGCTGAATCCGGTGCCACCCTGCTGGAATTCGCCACCTATGATGAAACCGTCGCAGCCGTGAACAATGGCGAAGCGGATGCGGTTTTCGCCGACAAGGACGCGCTGGTCCCCACGGTCGAGGAATCCGGCGGCGAGATGGTCTTTGTCGGTGATGACGTGCCACTGGGCGGCGGCATCGGCCTTGGCCTGCGCGAAAGCGACACAGAGTTGAAAGCGAAGTTCGACGCCGCGATCCAGTCCATGAAGGACGATGGCAGCCTGAACAAGCTGATCATCAAATGGTTCGGCGAAGACGCCAATACATTCTGATCATGATCGGGGCGGCGCAGATGCCGCCCCTTTTCTCTGCCTGCCGATCTGATTAAAGACCCAAATCCAGACGCCCGCCAAAGGGCGCATACCACCGGGACATTCCGCCATTTTTGCCTGCACCGACCCAGAAACGCTTTCCGGCCTGTCGTGGCTGACGTGCTACCTGACCACGGGCAAGCATTTGGCCTTTTATGGTGCATTCGGCACCGTCTTGCTGCTGCTCGCCATCACCGCCCCCGCAGCACTTGCCTTTGGCTTTGGCGGCGCGATGGCCGCGCGGTCACCCTTTGCGCCGCTGTCATGGCTGGGCCGCGCCTATATCGCCATTGTGCGGGGCGTGCCCGACATCGCCTTCTTCCTGTTCTTCGTCATCGCGCTGGATCAGGGCATCGAATACCTGCGTCACAAGGTGAAATGCCCCGACTGGGATCAACCGATCCGTCAGGGCAGCGACTTTATCGTCTGTCAGGCCGCCAAGATGCCACTTGGCAACTCTGCCCAATGGGTCCACGAGGCCTATGGCTTTTCGCTCGCGGTGCTGACCTTTGCGATCGTTTTCGGGGCCTTTGCCGCCAATGTGCTTTATGGCGCGATGCGCGCTGTGCCCCGCGCCCAGATCGAGACCGGCGAGGCGTATGGCATGACCCCGCGCCAGACGTTCTGGCGTATCCTTGTGCCGCAGATGTGGGTCTATGCGCTGCCCGGTCTGGGAAACCTGTGGATGGTGCTGATCAAGGCCACCCCACTGTTGTTCCTGCTGGGCGTCGAAGACATCGTCTATTGGGCGCGTGATCTGGGCGGAGCCAAGACCCCGCGCTTTACCGATTACCCCCATCCCGACTGGCGCATGTGGTATTTTCTGGCGCTGCTGGTGTTCTACCTCTGCTTTACCCGTGTGTCTGAAATCGTGCTCGACCGGCTGATGCGCCGTCTGACCAAGGGTCAGGCCACCGCCGGCGGCGAAGCACAGCGAAAGGCAGCGGCATGACCTGTTGGGAAACAATCCAATCCTACGGGCTGCGCTCGCTTGGCTATGGCGAACGGCTGCTGCCGCGCAGCGACTTTACGCTATGTGACCAGTTCACCCTGATCGGGTCGGGCATGATCTGGAACGTCTACTACGGTTTTTTCGCGCTGGTCAGCGGCTTCCTGCTGGCGACGGCGCTGGCCGTGGCCAAGGCCCACCCCAGCCCTTGGCTGCGCAAACCGGCCGAATGGTTCATCTTCCTGTTCCGCGGCTCGCCCTTGTTCATCCAGTTCTTCTTTGGCTATTTCCTGTTCCTTAGCCTAAAATCTGTGCACCCGTTCTTTGATATGTTCACCTCTGCGTGGCTTGGGGCGCTGATTGTTCTGTTCTTCAACACCTCTGCCTACTCGGCCGAGATCTTCTATGGCGCGCTGCAATCCATCCCCAAGGGCGACACCGAAGCCGCCGATGCCTACGGCATTTCCGGCTGGCCGCGATTCAAGCGCATCATCTGGCCCACCATGCTGCGGCTGGCATGGCCCGCCTATACAAACGAGGCGATCTTCCTGTTTCATGCGACAACGCTGGTGTTTTTCACCGGTTTTCCGGCGCTGCAACAACGCGGGGACGCGCTGTATTACGCCAGCTATTTCGCGGATAAGACCTTTAACCCGTTTATCCCCTACCCCATTCTGGCGGGCTACTTCATTTTGCTGACGCTGGTGATCATCGCCATCTTCGGGCTGATCAACCGCCGTCTGAACCGCCATGTGCCTCAGGCTGCGGTGCGGAAAATTCGCTTGCGTCTAAATCTGATCCGGTAGTATCTGTTTTTTGATCAAATTATTTAGCGCGTGGGCGCTACCCCCGGTTTTCACGTTGTAAGAACGCCGTTCATGCCCGCCGCTTGCAAGGTGTGATATGAAAAACTGGCTCCGCAAACATCCTCAGGTCCGCACAATCCGTGTGGCCGCCGCCGACCTCAATGGTCAGGCCCGCGGCAAGCGCATCCCCACGCGCTTTGCCGACAAGGTGGTAGAGGACGGCACGCGCTTTCCCATGTCGGTGCTGAACCTCGATATCTGGGGCGAAGACATCGACGACAGCCCGCTGGTGTTTGAAAGCGGCGATGCCGATGGCATCCTGCACCCGACCGAACGCGGCTTTCTGCCAATGCCCTGGCTTGATGCGCCCTCGGCCCTGCTGCCGATCTGGATGTTCCACGAGGACGGACGCCCCTATGGCGGCGACCCGCGCCATGCCCTGCGCGCGGTGGTCGAACGCTACAAGGATCGCGGGCTGACGCCGGTCTGCGCGGTCGAGCTTGAGTTTTTCCTGATCGACGATTCGGGCCGCAAACTGCAGGTGCCGCTGTCGCCGCGGTCGGGCAAACGCCGCAAGGCCGCTGAAACCCTGTCGATCCGCGCGCTGGATCAGTTCGATGAATTCTTCACCGATCTTTATGACGCCTGCGAAGAGATGGACATCCCCGCCGATACCGCCATTTCCGAAGCGGGTCTGGGCCAGTTCGAGATCAACCTCATGCATTGCGACGACGCCCTGCGCGCCGCCGATGATGCCTGGCTGTTCAAGATGCTGGTCAAGGGCCTCGCCCGCCGCCACGGCTTTGCCGCAAGCTTCATGGCGAAACCCTACGAGGATTACCCCGGGTCGGGCCTGCACACGCATTTCTCGGTGCTCGACAAGAACGGTAACAACGTCTTTGACGACGGCGGCCCCCAAGGCACGGCGATCATGCGTCACGCTGTGGCGGGTTGTATGAATGCCATGGCCGGTTGCGCGCTGGTCTTTGCGCCCCATGCCAACAGCTTTGACCGTATGGTGCCCGGTGCCCACGCGCCCACAGGGATCTCTTGGGCCTACGAGAACCGCACCTCCTCCATCCGTATCCCGTCCGGCAGCCACAAGGCGCGGCGGATCGAACACCGTGTGTCGGGCGGCGACGTGAACCCCTATCTGATGCTGGCCGCCGTGCTGGGTGCCGCGATGAACGGCATCGAGGACGGGGCAGAGCCCCCCGCCCCGATCACCGGCAACGCCTATGCCGCCGACCTGCCGCAAATCCCCGGCGACTGGAAATCCGCGATCGACGCCTTCGAAAACTCCGCCGAGGTAAAGCGCATCTTTGCCCCCGAAATGGTGCGCAACTTTATCCTCACCAAGCGCCAAGAGCTGCATTATATGCAGGAACTGACCCCGCAAGAGCAGGTCGAAATCTATCTGGACACGGTGTAATGAGATGCCCCCTATGAAAATCGGTATCCTTCAAACCGGCCACTCCCCCGACAATATGAAAGACGCGCTTGGCGATTATGGCGATATGTTCGTCAAACTGCTGGGCGGGCACGGGTTCGACTTCCAGATCTGGTCCGTGGTCGATGGCGACTTCCCCGCCTCGGCGGTGGATGCGGACGGCTGGCTGATCACCGGATCGAAACACGGTGCCTACGAGGATCACGACTGGATCCCCCCGCTGGAACAGCTGATCCGCGCCATCCGCGAGGCAGGCCGTCCGCTGGTCGGCATCTGCTTTGGCCACCAGATCATTGCACAAGCCCTTGGCGGCAAGGTCGAGAAATTCGCCGGCGGCTGGTCCGTCGGCCGCACCGAATACACCATCGACGGAGAGACCCTGGCCCTGAATGCCTGGCATCAGGATCAGGTCACCCAACTGCCCGAAGGGGCCAAGGTGGTCGGCGCTTCCGACTTCTGCGCCAACGCGGCCCTGCTGTATGATGATCACATCTGGACCATCCAGCCCCACCCCGAATTTACCCAAGACTTTATCGACGGGCTGATCCGCACCCGCGGCAAGGGCGTCGTGCCCGATCACCAGCTTCAGGCGGCTTCCGCCCTGCTGGACGCCCCCACCGACAATGCAAAAATCGCCGACCATATTGCAGATTTCCTCAAGAAAGAGAGATTATGATGTCCGACTGGCTTGAAGAGCTTCCCCCGCAGCACGCGAATATCTGGAGGGCAAGCGGCTCGACGAAGTTGAATGTATCATCCCCGACCTCCCCGGCATCGCACGCGGCAAAGCGGTGCCCGCCACAAAATTCGCACGGCAGGAATATTTCCACCTGCCCGACAGCATCTTCTACCAGACCATCACCGGTGAATGGGGCGACGCCGCCGGTGCCGACGGGTTCATCGAAAAAGACATGATCCTGCGGCCCGATATCTCGACCGCGACCGCCGCCCCCTGGACCGGCGACTGGACACTGCAAGTGATCCACGACGCCTTTGACCGCGACGGCAATCCGGTCGAATATTCGCCGCGCAATGTGCTGAAACGCGTTGTCGATCTTTATCGCGCGCAAGGGTGGGAGCCGGTTGTCGCCCCCGAGATGGAATTCTTCCTGGTCGCGCGCAACCTCGACCCCGCGCATGAGATCAAACCGATGATGGGCCGCTCGGGCCGCCCTGCTGCCGCGCGTCAGGCCTATTCCATGACCGCCGTCGATGAATTCGGCCCCGTGATCGACGACATCTACGACTTTGCCGAAGCGCAGGGGTTCGAGATTGACGGTATCACCCAGGAAGGCGGCGCGGGCCAGCTCGAGATCAACCTGATCCACGGTGACCCCGTGCGGCTGGCCGACGAGGTATTCTATTTCAAGCGTCTGATCCGCGAAGCCGCCCTGCGCCACGATTGCTACGCGACCTTCATGGCGAAACCCATCGCCAACGAACCCGGCAGCGCCATGCATATCCACCATTCGGTGCTGGATGCCACGACGGGCAAGAACATCTTCTCCGGCCCGCAAGGCGGCGAGACGGACGCGTTTTACCACTTTATCGCCGGCATGCAGAACCACATGCCCGACGCGCTGGCGGTCATTGCGCCCTATGTGAACAGCTACCGGCGCTACGTCAAAGACCATGCCGCGCCGATCAATCTGGAATGGGGCCGCGACAACCGCACCACCGGCATCCGCGTGCCCCTCTCCGGCCCCGCGTCACGCCGGGTCGAGAACCGTCTCGCCGGGATGGACTGCAACCCCTACCTCGGCATCGCCGCCTCGCTCGCCTGCGGCTATCTGGGCCTGATGGAACAGAAAAAGCCCAAAGCCGAATTCAAGGGCGACGCCTATGACGGCGACGGGGATATCCCGCAGGTGCTGGGATCCGCGCTGGATCTGTTTGAAGAGGCCACAACCCTGCACGAGGTGTTGGGCCCCGAGTTCGCCCGCGTCTACGCCATCGTCAAACGCGCGGAATACGAAGAGTTCCTGCATGTGATTTCCCCGTGGGAACGCGAGCACCTGTTGATGAACGTCTAGGCCCGCCGCACCCGCGGGAGCCTTCGGCGAGGATTTAAGACCATTTGGAAGCGGCCAAGGGGGCCGATCTGCAATGAACCTGCTATACGCAAACGACGCGCCGGGGCGCTATCCAGACAGCTGGTACGCCGCGACCGCAACCCCGACCGATGCCTACCCCACGCTCAAGGGCGATCAGCGCGCGGATGTCTGCGTTGTGGGGGGCGGCTATACGGGCCTGTCGGCGGCGTTGCATCTGGCACAGGCCGGTCGCCGCGTCGTGCTGGTCGAGGCGCAGCGCGTGGGATTTGGGGCCTCGGGGCGCAATGGCGGGCAATTGGGCAGTGGTCAGCGCGTCGAACAGGACACGCTGGAAAAGATGGTCGGACGCGACGCCGCAACGCGACTATGGGATCTGGGTCAGGACGCCAAAGCGCTTGTCAAAAGCCTGATCAAGACCCATCACATCGATTGCCACCTCAAGCCCGGCGTCGCCTGGACCGCCAGTTCTGCCGGTGACGTAGAGCATCTGCACGCCTATGCCGGCGTCTTGCAGGACCGCTATGGCTACGACCAGATAGAGGTGTTGGACCGCGACGCGCTGCGCAACGTCTGTGCGTCGCCTGCTTATCGCGGCGGTATTCTGGATATGGGGGCCGCGCATCTGCATCCTCTCAACCTCGCCCTCGGGCTGGCACGGGCGGCGCAGGCGGCAGGGGTCGAGATCTATGAACGCAGCGCCGTGCATCACATCACCGAAGGCAGCCCCGCCACTGTGCAGACCGATGGCGGGCGGGTGACGGCGGACCATGTGATCCTGGCCTGCAACGGCTATTTGGGCGGGTTGAACCGCAAGGTCGCGGCCAAGGTCATGCCGATCAACAACTTTATCGTCGCCACCGAACCCTTGGGCGACCGCGTGAAAGACGTGCTGCCCCGGGATGTCGCCGTGGCCGATAGCAAATTCGTGGTGAATTATTTCCGGCTCAGCCATGATGGGCGACTGCTGTTCGGCGGCGGCGAAAGCTATGGCTACCGCTTCCCCAGCGACCTCGCCGCCAAGGCGCGCAAACCCATGGGCCAGGTTTTCCCCGCGCTGCGCGACGTCAAGATCGACTACGCCTGGGGCGGCACGCTGGCGATCACCATGAAACGGCTGCCCTTTCTGGCCCGCGTGACCCCTAACATCCTGTCGGCTTCGGGCTATTCCGGCCACGGCGTCGGCACCGCGATCCACGCAGGGCAGCTGATGGCCCGTGCGATCCAGGGCGATGGCGACGGCTTTGATACGATGAGCGCCCTGCCCACGCCGACCTTCCCTGGCGGCGGCGCGCTGCGCAGCCCGCTGCTTGCGCTCGCCATGAGCTGGTTCAGCCTGCGCGACCGGCTAGGAATATAGTCACAAAACATTCATGAAGCGGAACGGGGAAAAGGCTTGGTCCCATAGACGCATTGTTTTACCATTCTGAAAACAAACATTCAGGATATTGAAATATGACCCTGCCCGACATGCACAGCGCCGAAGCCATTCCCGACACAGCCCGCGCCGAGATAGAGCAGCTGTTGCAAAGCGGCGATCTGTTTCGCTACACCGCTGCGGCCGATGCGCCGGTGTCCCTGCTGGAGGCCGAGTTTGCGCAGATGATGGGCAGCCGCTATGCGCTGGCGGTGTCGTCCTGCTCTGCCGCGCTGTTTCTGTCGCTGCTGGCGCTGGACCTGCCGCAGAACGCCAAGGTGCTGATCCCCGGCTTTACCTTCGCGGCCGTGCCCTCTGCCGTGATCCACGCCCATTATACGCCGGTGCTCTGCGAGGTCGGGGAAAACTACCGGATCGATATGGCGGATTTCGCCGCCAAGCTGCCGGGTGTCCACGCCGTGATCATCAGCCACATGCGGGGCCATACCTCGGATATGGATGCGATCATGCAGCTGTGCGATGCCGCAAACGTGCCGGTGATCGAGGATGCGGCCCATTCGCTCGGCACCCTATGGCACGACCGCAAGATCGGCACCATCGGCAAGATCGGCTGCTTTTCCTTCCAGTCCTACAAGATGGTCAACGCGGGCGAAGGCGGCATCCTGATCACCGACGACGCCGATCTGGTGGCCCGCGCGATCATCATGTCCGGTGCCTATGAACACAACTGGAAGAAACACCCCGGCATCGCGGATGCCTGCGCGCGCTGGCAAAACAAACTGCCGCTTTATAACCTGCGTCTCAACAACCTGTCAGCGGTGTTGGTGCGGGCCCAACTGGCCGAACTGCCCCGCCGTGTGGCCGACGGGCTGCGCAACCATGACTACGTCGCGGCCAAGCTGAACGCCGCCCCCCAGATCGACGTCCCCGCCCCGCTGGCCCCTGAAACCCGCGCGCCGGATTCCATCCAGTTCAATCTGGTCGGGCTGGACGATGCCGCCATCCGCGCCTTTGCCGAAGCCAGCGCCAAGGCCGGCGTCAAGGTTCAGGTCTTCGGCCAAAGCACCGACAACGCGCGCGCCTTCTGGAACTGGCAGTTCATCGAAGACCTGCCCGACCTACCCCGGACCCGCGCCATGTTGATGACCGCCTGCGACGTGCGCCTGCCCGTGCAACTGCAACCAGCCGAGCTCGACGCGATTGTGAATGTGCTGCTCGGGGCGCTGGCGACGGTGACGAAATCCGCCGCGGCCTGAGGCTTCATTTTGCCAGATAAACTCCCGCCGGAGGCATCCGGCAGACACACCAAAGCCCACCCGTCAGCGGGTGGGCTTTAACCGTTCAAACGGGGGCCAAGCGCCGTCACTTCAGCTTGGAGAGTTTCTCCTGCAGCTCGGCGAGTTGTTGTTTGATCGCATCCAGACTTTCGGCGTCATCGCCCTTGGCGCTGGCGGGGCGCTGGTCGGTCTTGCCCATGCCGTTCCAAGGCGTCGGCATATTGCCGGTCATCGCCTTCATGAACGCCTCTTGCTGGGCCTGCATGACCTCGAAACCGGGCATCTTCGCCATCGGGTTGATCGTGTTCATGTTCTCAAGCACCCGCGCCTGACCGTCGCGCAGCATGTCAAACGATGTCTTGAGGAACTGCGGCACAACGCTCGCATCGGGGGACATATAGCTGCGCACAAGATCGTTCAGCACATCCACGGGCAGCACGGATTCACCGCGGCTTTCGTGTTCGGCGATGATCTGCAGCAGATATTGGCGGGTCAGATCGTCGCCTGATTTCAGGTCCACAATCTGCACCTCGCGCCCGTCGCGGATAAACCCCGAGATATCATCCAGCGTCACATAGTCACTGGTTTCGGTATTATACAGGCGGCGGCTGGCATATCGTTTGATAAGCAGGGGCTTGACTGTTTCGGTCACGGTAGATCCTTCCCAAATAGCATGCTGCATTGCAGCTTAGGGCAGCTTAAATGAAAAAGATAGGTGCCACAAAAAAGGGCAGACCGCAAAGTCTGCCCTGATCAATCTTTACCTGAACCAAAGGCCGGTGCGATTACTTCGCAGCGGCTTTCTTTGTGGCGGCTGTCGCGTCGGATGTCGCTTTTTTCACAGCAGCGGTTGCTTCTTCGGACATGTCTTTGCCCGCAGCCATCATCAGCTCGACTGTGTCCATCTGGACCTTCTTCGCGATTTCAGCGAAAGCGGCCATATGCTCGGACGCGACTTCAGCAGAGGCCGAGGTGAACTCGGTCATTGCTTTGGCGTAATCTGCTGGCTCTTGCTTGGCTTTCGACATCTCGGACATTTTTGCCAGAGTGTCTTTTGTCCATTTGCTGGAAATCTCGGCGGATTTCTCGGCAGCGTTCAGCGCTACGCCGGACAGCTTTTCGTTCAGTGTCGCGGTTGTTTTGAACGCGTCGTTCATTGCGGATGTGTCAACTGGGAATGCACCCATCATGTCTTTCATCATCGCGGCGAAATCTGGTGTCTTCGTCATGGTAAACTCTCCTTCTGGGGTCAAGCGGCGTCTACCGCTACGTTATGACTACCCCATAGATAGATGCTGCAGTGCGGCATTGCAAGTTTTTTCTGCAATGCAGCATCAGGCCATTTCAGCCCACCGCCCCATAAAAAATTGACTAATCAGATCAGCCCCTTGCCTTGCGCACCACATAGGTACCCGGGGCTTCGCCAAGGGTATCACGGCCCTTTTCACCCGGAATACGGGCATCGACTTTCCCGTCAGAGCAATTCTCGAGCCACGCGCCCCAGCGGGGCCACCACGACCCTTCGTGGAACTTTGCCCCCTCCAGCCAGTCCTCGTGATCCAGCGACAGGTCGTCGTTTGTGTAGTGGCCGTATTTGCCTTTGCTCGGCGGGTTCACGATCCCCGCGATATGGCCCGATTGGGTCATCACAAAGGTCTTGTCCGCGCTGCCCATCATGCGCACGCCGCGATAGCTGTCTTTCCACGGCGCGATGTGGTCGGTCTCGCAGCCGATGGCGATCAGCGGCACATCGATATCCTCCAGCTTCAGACGATGACCCAACAGTTCAAAGCCGCCCTCGACCAGCTTGTTCTGCTGGCAAAGCCCGCGCAGATACTCCATCGCCATGCGCTGCGGCAGGTTCGCCCCGTCACCGTTCCAATAGAGCAGATCAAAGGCCGGAGGCGTGTCGCCCAGCATATAGCTTTTGATCGCGGGCCCATAGACCAGATCATTCGACCGCAAGAAAGAGAACGTTCGCGCCATGATGACCGAAGGCAGAATCCCCTTGTCCTTGGTCTCTGCCTCGATCCCGTCGATAAAGTCATCGGTCAGGAAGGGCTGGAACTCCCCCTGATCGGAGAAATCGGTGAGCGCGGTAAAGAAGGTCGCGGATTTGACGGATGTATCGCCGCGCTGCTTCATCAAGGACAGCGTCAGCGACAGCGTGGTCCCTGCGATGCAATAGCCTACGGCGTGCACCTGTTCCTGCGCCGTGATCTCCTTGACCTCGCGGATCGCGGTCAGGAACCCGTCCTCGATATAGTCGCCCATGCCGATGTCACGATGACTTTGGTCCGGATTGACCCATGACACCATAAACAGCGTATAGCCCTGATCCACGATCCATTTCACCAGACTGTTCTGGGCCTTGAGATCAAGGATATAGAATTTATTGATCCAGGGCGGGAAGATCACGATCGGCGTGGCATCGACCTTTTCGGTGCTGGGGCTGTATTGGATCAGCTCGAACAGCTTGTTGCGATAGACGACCTTGCCGGGGGATGTGGCGATGTTGCGGCCCAGTTCAAACGCGCTTTCATCGGCCAGCCGCACGATCAGCTCGCCGTTATTCGCCTCCAGATCGGCAATCAGGTTCTCCAGCCCGCGGATCAGGCTTTCGCCCTCGGTCGCCACAGCGCGCTCCAGCGCATCGGGGTTGGTGGCCAGAAAGTTGGTCGGGCTCATCATGTCGATGATCTGGCGGCTGAAGTATTGCAGCCGTTTTTTTTCATGCGGGGCCAGATCGGCCACATGATCCACCGCTTGACCCAAGGCCTCTGCGTTGATCTGGTACTGCTGTTTGACAAAGTTGAAATAGGGGTGCGATTTCCACAGCGGGTTGGCAAAGCGGCGATCCTCGGGCGAGGTATCTTCCGGCGCGGCCAGCTTGCCTTTGGCCAGCGCCTGCTGCGCCTCCATAAAGTGGCCGACGGATTTGCTCCAGTAGGACACCTGCTGTTCGATCATCTTGGCGGGGTTCTGTACGGCTTCGGTCCAATAGGACGCGGCGGCCTTTGCAAACAGCTCTTGATTCGGGCCGTCCAAACTCGCCTGATGCGTGTCCCGCCCGACCATGATCTGCGACAGCCGCGCGCCAAGCGCTTCGACCTTTCGCAGGTTTTCCTCCATACGTTCCTGTGCCTTGGAGCTCTCTGCGTCGGTCTTGGTTGTTTTTATTGTCATGCTAACCGTTCCTCCCTATGTTTGCACCTGCAGCATCGCGCCGACCTTTGGGGGAGGGTCTGACAAGATGCCGGGCACAAGGCCCCCAACAGGAGACCCCTTACATGAAGTATATGGCATCTTACGATTTAATGGAAACGATGAGAAACACCAACCAGTGGCTGGGTGCCACGGCGTTGGCGATGGCATCGTATCCCGCTTTTGCCGCCATCCCGAACCCTGCGCTGAACTGGATGGCCGCATGGGGCGAAGTGACCGAACGCAGCTTTTCGCGCATGGTGGTCAAACCTGATTGGGATATCCCCCCCGCCGTGGGCGTTGATGGTGCGGACCATCCCGTCCTGATCGAGAAAGAGCTGGAAGGTGCCTTTGGCGATCTGGTGCATTTCGTCGTACAGGGCCGCGATGCGCCCAAGCGCAAGATCCTGCTGGTCGCGCCCATGTCGGGCCACTATGCGACGCTGCTGCGGTCGACCGTCATCAGCCTGATTCCTGACGCGGACCTTTATATCACCGACTGGCACAACGCCCGCGACATCCCCGTCAGCGCCGGCAAGTTCGACGTAGAGGACTATACCCTGCGGCTCGTTGACTATATGCGCCATCTGGGCCCCGACGTGCATGTCATCGCGGTGTGCCAACCCGCCCCGCTGACCCTCGCCGCGACCGCCTATCTGGCGGAACAGGACCCCAAGGCGCAGCCAAGCTCGCTCACATTGATCGGCGGCCCCATCGACACCGCGGCCAGCCCGACAGAGGTGACGGATTTCGGTCACCGCGTGAATATGAACCAGCTGCAAGAGATGATGATCCAGCAGGTCGGCTTCCAGCACCAGGGCGTGGGCCGCAAGGTCTATCCAGGTCTGCTGCAGCTGAATTCCTTTATCACGATGAACGCCGAAACCCATGCCAAGGCCTTCCGCGACCAGATCATGCGTGTCGCACAAGGGGTGGCGGGCGACCACGACAAACACAACAAGTTCTACGACGAATACCTCGCCGTGATGGACATGCCCGCTGAATTCTACCTCTCCACCGTGCAGCGGATCTTCAAGGATAACGAGATCGGCACCAACAGCTTCTCGATCAAGGGTCAGCCCGTGGACATCGGCAAGATCACCGATGTCGCCGTCAAAACGGTCGAGGGCACCAAGGATGATATCTCGGCCCCCGGTCAATGTATCGCGGCGCTGAACCTCTGCACCGGCCTGCCCGACGACAAAAAGGCAAGCCACCTCGAAGACGGCGCAGGGCACTACGGGATCTTTGCCGGCAAAAGCTGGCGCGAGAATATCCGCCCGCTGGTGCTGAAGTTCATCGACGACAACCAGCGCACGGCCAAGGCGACAGCCCCCAAGGCCCCTGCGGCCCCGGCCAGCGCGGGTAAAACCTCGATCCCCGCACAGAAGTCGACGGCATAATGCCCGCCGCGCCGCGTGACCTGCCCTTTGCCTGTGCCTGCGGCACGGTCAAAGGGACCCTGCGCGGCGTGACACCCGCGCGCGGCAGCCACGCCCAATGCCACTGCATCGATTGCCGCGCGGCCGAGGTCTACCTCGACCAGCCCGACCCCGCGCCACGGGCGATCCAACTGTTCCAGACCACCCCCGACAGATTCCACTTCGATCAGGGTTTCGACAAATTGTCGGTGTTTTCCTTCGGGGAGACAAATCTACTGCGCTGGTATGCCTCTTGCTGTGGCACGCCGATGTTCAACACGCTGCGCAAGCCCAAGCGCGCCTTTGCCAGCATCATGACCCGCACCCTGTCCGACCCTGCCCCGCTTGGGCCGATCGTCGGCACCGGCTATATCCCGACGCCCTCGGGCAAGCTGCGGAACGAAGGGCTGCCACGGTTGATCTGGGGGGCGCTGTCGCGGGCGGCCGGGGCCAAGGTGACAGGCCGCTGGAAGGTGAACCCCTTTATCGATCCGGACACGGCAACGCCCAAACGCCCCGTGCATATCGTTCCGCGTGACCAGCGCAAGGCGATCACCGAGGCGCTGCGCTAACCCGCACTTGCCCCGTCCCGATCACGCAGGGGTCAGGGGCATCTTCAACCATTCCTTGATCGCGGCAGTCGTGGCTTCGGGCTGTTCCAGCGTAGGCAGATGCCCTGCCCCCTCGATCACGCGCAAAATCGCATAAGGCAGCAGTTCGGCCATGAAACTATGGCGTTTGACGGGGTTGAGCCTGCCCACCTCGCCACACATCACCAGCGTCGGCACCTTGCACTTGCGCAATACCGCCTGCTGGTCACGGGCCCGTTGCAAGGCGCGGGCTTGGCGCACATAGACTTCCGGCCCCAGCGTGTCGGCCATATCCAGCGCAATCTCCAAAATCGCCGCGCGGTCCGGACCGGGGGCGAGCCAGACGGGGTTCAGCTCTTCGCGCATGGCATCGGCCAGCCGCCCCGACTTGACCTTGACGATCAACATCTCGCGCGCGGCAGCACTCTGCGGCGTTTCGGCCAGCGGGCTGGCATCGATCAACGCCAACCGCGTCAACCGATCCGGCGCGCGGCGCAAAATCTCGAGCGCGACAGCACCGCCCAACCCCAACCCTGCCAGCGCGAAACGCTTGGGCAACTGGTCCAGCAGACCAGAGGCGATTTCCTCGATCCGCTCGCCTTGGGTAATCGGGGCGACAGTCACAGCGGTTTTCGCCGACAGCTCGGCGATCTGCGGCCAGAATACCCGCGCGTCAGACATGAGGCCCGGCAGAAAAACAAGAGGGTCAGCCATGTATGTCCCTGTCACTAGTCATAAATTCGCGTCACTTCGGGACACTGCTGCTGCGCCGCACCTCATCACGGATAGGCGATGCCACGCAAGGGCGGAAAATCGCCATAGCGCGCACGGCGCTGCGCCACGGGCTCCGACGGCGACTTCCCGCCGCGCAACAGCATCCCGCGTGGCGCGATATAGCTTGAGATGCTGCGCAGCGGCTGCGGTCTCCACGTCAGGTTGAAGGCGGCGAGCTTGGGAAAGAACCACATCTCGGAATAGGGCAGATGGTCATGCACCCACCACGCCAGATCACGCCAGTCGCGCCCCTGATCATACTGGTCGGCAAACCACGGGATCACGATGGTCGCCCCCGCAATCGCCCCCGCCCCTGCGCCACGGTCCCAGATGTGACATTCGATCGGGTTGTCATTGGCCGCGCAATTCAGCTTGTGCCGGTTGCCATAGGCATTCAGCGCCGCCGACCGATACCCCGACCGTACGGCGATCCGGCCAAAGGTTTCCTCTAGCGGGTCCAGCAAGGTCGTGCAGAAAACCCGTCCGTTTTCGATAGCAAGATCGGGATTGTCGGGGATATTGGGCTGCCCGTGAAACCCCGAGATCTCTGAGTACATGAAATCGCGCATAAAGAAATGCCGCGACAGCCGGACCCGTCCAAAGGTTTCAAGGCTCCACATGCTGGCCGGTTTACGCATGGCAAAGCCCCCAATCCTCAGGTCGTGGCAGAGACCTCTTCCACCGCTTGGATCAGCAGCTTCAGACAGCGGTCGTCGGAAAAGCGGTGGTCCGCATCCTTGACCAGTTGCAACTGCATGTCCGGCCCCTGCGCATGTTCCAGCAGACGCACGGCTGTGGCGACGCTGACGGCGGTGTCTGCGGTGCCTTGCAGAAAACGCGTGGGGAACGGCAAATGCAGCGGATCGCGCAGCACTAGCTGCTTGCGCCCGTCCTCGATCATCCGGCGGGTGATGATGTAAGGCTCCATATAATCGGACGGCAGTTCGACCTGCCCCGTCTCGGCCAGAGTCTGTTTCTGCGCCTCGGTGAAGCTGGCCCAATAGCCGTCTTCGGTAAAATCAGGGGCCGCGGCGATGGTCACCAGCCCCGCGATCCGCGCGGGCAGCGCGCGCACCAGCAGCAGAGATTGCCAGCCGCCCATGGATGACCCCACCGGCAGGATCGGGCCCTCGGTCAACGCCTCTACCGCGGCCAATGTGTCTTCGGCCCAATCACCAATGCAGCCCTCCGTGAACGCGCCAGAGGATTCCCCGTGACCCGAATAATCGAACCGCAAGAATGCCCGCCCCTCGCGTTTGGCCCAGTCTTCAAGGAATACCGCCTTGGTGCCCATCATGTCGGATTTCAGACCGCCCAGAAACACCACGCAGGGGCCTGTGCCTTCGGTCTTGTGATAGGCCAGCCGCCGCCCTTGGGGCGTTTCCAGATACATCGGAGCCGTCATCCTCAGCCCCCCAGATAGGTGCCCTTGGCGGGGCGATAAAAGATTTTCTGGTTGTGCAGACGGCCCAGCAGATCGTCGATCCGGCGCAGGCTGTCTTTGGCGGCATCGGCAGGCAGCATCGATGCGGTGTCATTCAGCGCATCCATCGACAGATCGCGTTTGGTCACATGTAGCGCTGCCTCGATCAGGTCGATATCGCTGATCGTCAGCTCGAAGTTGCGGTTGTGTTTGGACATGGGCGAACCCCTTTGGATCAAATGCGCGCCCCAGTCATACGCCCCGTGGCGCAGACGATCAATCCGCCGCTTCGACTTCGCGCAGCCCAAGCGCCGCAATCGCGGCCCCTGCGGACATGACTGCGAATAGAACCAGCGTCGCCACCGGCCCGATCAGCGCGGCACCGCCCCCCGCCACGCCCGCGACCAACAGCAGCCCGCCAATCACCGTGTTGGACACGGCGGCATAGGCCGACCGCTGGTCCTTGGGCGACATATCCACCAGATAGGTAGACCGCCCCTGCCGCACCCCGTGGTAGGCGATCATCAGGATGAACAATACCAGCGGCATGGCCCAGATCTGCGTCGCCATCCCAAGCAGCGCCAGCGCCACCGCGCCCACCATCGCCAAGGCCCCGACAATGCCGGTCAACATCAGCACACGGCGGCTCGATTGATCCGACAGCCGCCCCCAGACGTAGGAGCTTAACAGCGACGCCAAAGCCGAGGCGAGCACCAGCGCGCCAAGCTGGCCGAGGGCGGATTGATCCTCGCCCCCCGCCAGCACCACAAAATACGGCGGCGCAAGCGATGTGGCGACCAGCAGCCCCCGCACCAGAATGAACCGCCGCAGATTCGCGTCCTCCTTCAGGATAGAGAAACTGGCAGGCGTCGCCTTGCCGCCCTCGCTTTTGGCCTCGTCCAGCGTGGAAAACAACAGCGCTGCGCCGCCCCAAAGTGCCGCCGCCAGCGCGATCGCCGCGATCACCACGCCGCGATCCTGCACCAACCCCGACATCAGGAGGAGCGCCAGCACCAGCACCCCGGCAGAGGCGACAGACCCCGCCGTGCCCGTGATCGACCCGCGCCGCGATTTGCCCACGGTCTTGCCAAGGATATCCTTATACGACACCGAACAGGCCGCACGGCTGACCGCCAGCCCCGCCAGCGCCGCGCAAATCGCCAGCCCCGCCGCTGATCCGTCCAACGTGAGCGCCGCCAGCACGATCAGCGCCGCGAAGACGCCCTGCCCCGCAGATCCCGCGACCCACGCCCATTTGCGCCGCGCCATCGCCTGCACCCAGCCCGCCATCACGATCTGCGGCAACAGCGCCCCCGCCTCGCGGATCGGCACCAGCGCCCCGGCATAGACCGCAGGCGCACCAAGCGCCGTCAGCAGCCACGACAGCATGAGCTTGGGGTCAATCAGCCCGTCAGCCACTTTGGTCATGGTCAGGCTGGCGATATGGCGCAGGGCGTTCGGGGCCTCGGCCTCTTGCGCATGGGGCGACAGATCCTGCGCGTCGCCCTCTGCCCCTGAAAGCGTCTCAAACGCCCGCTGCGCCACATCATCCTGCATGTCTTCGCGTCCCGTCGCTACCCGTTAATCTGATGTTATCTATGGCACCGCGCCCCCAAGGAAAGGACAGCGCCCCATTTCACCCGCCGCGCCCGCGCGCCCCACCGCGATATTGACAAGCCAGACCACCGACGCCAAACAGGCCGGACGCATATAACCCGCAACCGGGCGTCTCGTAGGCGCCAAACCGACGAGGAGGCCCAGATGGCCCAGATCACCCTCACCCTTCCCGATGGCAACGCACGTCAGTACGACGCAGGTATCACTGCGGGCGACGTGGCGAACGACATCTCCAAATCGCTTGGCAAGAAAGCGATCAGCGCCACCGTGGACGGTGCCCATTATGATCTGGCATGGCCGATCAACGCGGACGCTAGCATCGCGATCCACACAATGGCCGACGAAGCGCAAGCGAACGAGCTGGTGCGCCACGACCTCGCCCACATCATGGCCCGCGCCGTGCAAGAGCTTTGGCCAGACACAAAAGTCACCATCGGCCCCGTCATCAAGGACGGCTGGTACTATGACTTCGACCGCAAGGAATCCTTCACTCCCGAAGACCTTGGCCTGATCGAAAAGAAGATGAAGGAAATCATCAACAAGCGTGACCCCGTCCGGACCGAGGTCTGGGACCGCGAGCGCGCGATCAAGCATTACGAGGACAACGGCGAACCCTATAAGGTCGAGCTGATCAACAGCATCCCCGGCGACGAACCGCTGCGCATGTATTGGCACGGCGACTGGCAAGACCTGTGCCGTGGACCGCACCTGCAACACACCGGACAGGTGCCGGGCGACGCGTTCAAACTGATGTCCATCGCGGGGGCCTACTGGCGCGGCGACAGCGACCGCGCGATGCTGCAACGCATCTACGGCGTGGCCTTCACCGGCAAGGAAAAGCTGAAAGCCCACCTGAACATGCTGGAAGAGGCCGCCAAACGCGACCACCGCAAGCTGGGCCGCGAGATGGACCTTTACCACATGCAGGAAGAGGCCCCCGGTCAGGTCTTCTGGCACGCCAACGGCTGGCTGATCTACACCCAGCTGCAAGACTACATGCGCCGCAAGCAACGCGCCGGCGGCTATGTCGAGGTGAACACACCGCAGGTCGTGGACCGTAAACTCTGGGAAGCCTCCGGCCACTGGGAGAAATACCAAGACCACATGTTCATCGTCGAAGTGGACGAGGAACACGCCCGCGAGAAATCGGTCAACGCGCTGAAACCGATGAACTGCCCCTGCCACGTGCAGATCTTTAACCAGGGTCTGAAATCCTACCGCGACCTGCCCCTGCGCATGGCCGAATTCGGATCGTGCAACCGCTATGAACCCTCGGGCGCGCTGCACGGGATCATGCGCGTGCGCGGCTTCACACAGGATGACGGCCACATTTTCTGCGCCGAAGACCAGATCGAAGCCGAAACCGCCAAGTTCATCGAATTCCTGTCGGGCATCTACAAAGACCTCGGCTTTGAAAACTTCAGCGTCAAATTCTCTGACCGTCCCGAAAAACGCTCCGGCTCGGACGAGGTCTGGGACAAGGCCGAGGCGGCGTTGCTCTCGGCCACCCGCAAGGCAGGCATCGAACCCACGCTCAACCCCGGCGAAGGCGCGTTCTACGGCCCGAAACTGGAATTTGTGCTGACCGACGCCATCGGCCGTGACTGGCAGTGCGGCACCCATCAGGTTGACTTCGTGCTGCCCGAACGGCTGGACGCGACCTATATCGGATCGGACGGCGCGAAACACCGCCCCGTCATGCTGCACCGCGCCACCTTGGGGTCGTTCGAACGCTTTATCGGCATCCTAATCGAAGAACACGCGGGCAAGCTGCCCTTCTGGCTCGCCCCGCGTCAGGTCGTCGTCGCCTCCATCACCTCCGAGGCGGATGAATACGTGCACGAGGTCGTGGCCACGCTCAAGGCGCAAGGCGTCCGCGCCGAGGCCGACATCCGCAACGAAAAGATCAACTACAAGGTCCGTGAACATTCGGTCGGCAAAGTGCCGGTGATCCTTGCAGTCGGCGCGCGCGAAGTCGAAGAGAAAACCGTGTCCGTCCGCCGTCTGGGGGAAAAGCAGACCTCGGTTCAGGCGCTGTCGGATGTGGCGAACGCCTTGGGCATCGAAGCCACACCGCCCGATTTACGCGGCTAAAAACTGTAACAAACCCCTCGGGGCGCAACGAACTTGCGCCCCGAACATGTCACTATGTTTCAAAATTGCGCCTCCCAACGCTGGAATCTCGCGAATTGTTACAAAAAAACCGGCGATTTTCTGACGCCTCCGTGACACACTCCGATGTGAGTAGCTTTGTCGCACCCCACGCGGCTTAATGTCCTTATCGACAAGCAACCAACCTCAGGAGGAAACACCAATGTCCAACACAATGAAAACACTCGCCGTTGCAGGCGCAGTTGCCGCTGCCCTGTCCGCACATTCGACCGCAGCAAACGCCGCGTCGAAAGAAAAATGCTACGGCGTGGCGCTTGCCGGTCAGAATGACTGCGCCGCAGGCCCGGGCACCACATGCGCTGGCACATCCGTCACCGATTACCAGGGCAACGCCTGGAAACTGGTTGACGCAGGCACCTGCGCCGACATGGAACTGCCCGCAATGGCAGACGGGTCCGAGCGTATGGGCTCCCTCGAAGCGCTGGACCGCGACCTGCCAGCCTAAGCCCATAGCGGCCTAAACCCTTCGCCTGCGCGGCACGCCCCATGCCGCCGCGCAGGCCCCTTCACACGACCCCTCGAATAGGGAGCCTCTTATGCCAGACGGTGCCACCCGTTTCGACACATTGCCCGCAAGCCCGGGCGTCGGCTATAAACCCCAGCATTTCAAAGACCTGCAAGACGATCCTGGTCCAGTTGAATGGATCGAAATCCATGCAGAGAATTACATGGGCGATGGCGGCCGCCCGCTGGCACAGCTGCGCGCCCTGTCCGAAAAATTTGCCCTCTCCGTTCATGGTGTCGGGCTGAGCATCGGTGGCGAAATGCCACTGGACCGCGACCACCTCGCCCGTTTGAAAAAGCTCTGTGACTGGGCAAACCCTGCCAGTTTCTCTGAACATCTTGCATGGTCCACCCATGACAGCGAATTCCTGAACGACCTGCTGCCCCTCCCCTATACCGAAGCCACCCTGTCCCGCGTGGCGGATCATATCAGTCAGGTGCAAGACACGATCGGGCGTCAAATGTTGCTGGAAAACCCCTCCAGCTATCTCGCCTTTGATGAATCCACCTTGTCTGAAACTGACTTTTTGGCCGAGCTAACCCACCGGACCTCCTGTGGTTTATTGCTGGATGTCAACAATGTGTTCATTTCAGCGAAAAACCTCGCCCTCTCCCCGCGCGACTATATCGACGCCTATCCGGTAGACGCCGTGGGCGAGCTTCACGTCGGCGGTCACGAGGAAGACAGCGTCGGTTTCAACCAGCCGCTGCTGATCGACAGCCACAGCCGCCCCGTGGTCGACCCCGTTTGGGATTTGCTGGCCTATACGCTGGACCGTACCGGCCCCAAGCCCGTGCTGGTGGAATGGGACAATGACGTGCCCGATTGGCCGACCCTGCGCGCCGAGGCAGAGCGTGCGGCAGATGTGCTGGCCCAATGACCACGCTGCACCAGTTTCGTACGCCCCTGCTGGACCCGACACAGGACCGCCCCGAAGGGCTGCGCGGTGCTGCTGGCGCGCCCGCTGACACGCGCTATGACGTCTACCGCAACAACGTCACCCATTCGCTGATCGGCGCGCTGCACAGCGCTTTTCCCTTGGTGGTCAAGATTCTGGGCACGCAGAACTTCGACCAGATCGCCCCCGCCTTTGTGCGTGCGCATCCGCCGAGCTCTCCGTTAATGATGCACTATGGCGCTGATTTTCCGCAGTTTCTTGCCGCGCAACCGCCTTTGTCAAAGATGCGTTACCTGCCCGATTGCGCCCGTCTCGACCTCGCACTCCGCCGGTCCTATCACGCCGCCGACAGCGCGCCCTTCGACCTTGCCGCCTTCCAGCAGATTGCGCCCGACGCGATGATGCAGGCGCAGCTGCCCCCCGCCCCCGCGACGGTGCTGCTCCGCTCCGACTGGCCGCTGTATGACATCTGGCGGTTCAACATGCAGGCGGATGCCCCCAAGCCGCAGATGCAGGCGCAGGACGTGTTGATCACCCGTCCCGACTTCGACCCCGCCCCGCATCTGTTGCCCCCCGGCGGCGGCGCTTGGTTCGCCGCCTTGGCCGGCGGTGCCACACTTGATCAGGCCCATGACACCGCGCTGGCCACGCACCCCGATTTCGACCTTGGCGCGGCTTTGGGGCTGTGCTTTGCAACCGGCGCGTTTTGCGCAAAGAACGGCGGATAAGATGCTGAAGACTCTCACCCTTTACGATCGCGCGACCGGCTGGATCACCGCGCAAGACTGGCTGCTGCCCACATTGGCGCGGTTTTTGTTCGCCGCGGTGCTGACGCAGTATTTCTTTACCTCTGGCCTGACGAAGCTTGACGGTCTGTTCACGCTGAGCACCGGTGCCTATGTCCAGATCTTCCCCCGCGCGTTCGAGGAGGCGGGCTATGACGCGACCGCGCTGTCGGCGTGGCACGGGCTGGTGGCCTATGCGGGGACGCTGGCGGAGTTCGTGCTGCCCGCGTTGATCGTGCTGGGGCTGTTCACGCGGTTTGCGGCCTTGGGGATGATCGGCTTTGTGGTGTTGCAATCGCTCACCGATCTATACGGCCACGGGCAATGGAGCGCGCTTGGTCAGTGGTTTGACCGACTGCCGGACGGGACCATTCTGGACCAGCGCGGGCTTTGGGTGCTGCTGCTGGTGGTGCTGGTGGTCAAGGGCGGCGGGCCGGTTGCGCTGGATCGCGTCTTGCTGGCGCGCCGCCGCTGAGGGTTACTGCGCGGCGTTGACCTTTGCCTTTGTCGCGTCGTTCCAGCCGAGGAACAGATCCTCCCCCACCGCGATCAGGGGGCGTTTCATCAAGGCGGGATGGGCCGCGAGCAATTCGAGCGGATCGGCACCGCGCGCCGCGTCGTCCAGACCGCGCCATGTGGTCGACCGGGTGTTGACCAGTGCTGCGCCGAATTGCGCGTAGGCGCGGGCCAGCACGTCGGCGGGGACACCGTCCTTGCGCACATCGACAAGCTGCGCGTCGGGCAGCGCCTTGATCGCCTTGCGGCAGGTATCGCAGTTTTTCAGACCGTAGATCAGCATTCTCACCTCACTTTTTTGGAGTTTCATATGTCCTAAGATAATCGGGCAGCGCGAAATTTCTTGATTTCCGGCGCGGGTGAACAACCTTTTATCGCGTAAGGCGGCGAAAGCAATTTTTCGACGCTGTGACAGCGATTAATGAGGAGCGTTGAGAAATGCCAACGGGTACAGTCAAATGGTTTAACACCACCAAAGGATACGGGTTCATCGCGCCGGAGGGCGGCGGATCGGATGTGTTTGTCCATATCTCTGCGGTGGAACGGTCAGGGCTGACCGGACTGGCGGACGAGCAGAAAGTGTCCTTCGAGATGTCCGAGGGCCGCGATGGCCGTCAGATGGCGACGGATCTGGAACTGCTGTAAAAAAGCCCGATGCCCAAGGGACACCGGGTTTTCTGGTCGTCATGCGGGCAGAGGCACGCGGGGCTGCGGCTTAGCGGCAGCCCTTTTCCCCCGGCACGCAGGAATAGGTGACGGGACGCGGCGTATAGCGCCGCACCTTGTGCTTTTTCGGCGCGGGGTGCGCCATCATCTGCTGATAGCTGGTGCTGGTGTTCGGCGTGCCGCAGCAGATGACACCGGAAATGGTGATCGGCTGGAGCCCTGCGGGGCAATAGTTGGCCGAGGACGGATAGGCATAGATCTTGGGCTCTGCCGAGACCTGCGCGGGCAGCAGAACCGCGCCCATCAGACCCAATCCGGCCATCATTCCTGTTGTTAGACGCATAATATCCCTCGTTATTTTCAATTTCCCTTAATTTGCCCCGCGTCAGCGGCCAAGTCTAGCCTTTTTGCCCCCCAGGGGTGTGTTGCTGCTACGGCGTACCGGCAGAGGCACGGGCTGCGAAGCGGGGCTCGGGTTACCCATGGGTAACTTAAGTAATTGTTATTGTTGGTTTATTTTTGGTTATGTTAGCGTGCGGTGGCGTGCGTTCGCTGGTGTGAGGCATGGTCCGGCTTGGTTGGACTGAGCAGTCTGGTGGACGGCTCAAAGGGCCGAACGCGGAATGCGCGCGAGAGACGTATCGTCCGAAACGTGCGCCTCAATTACGTATCAGCAAGCCTTTTGGTCTTGCATTTCGCTCTCGCGTTTATCAGCCAGTTGAAGTGCTTTTCGAGGGAAACACTCCATAAATCCGGGTAGTTCTCTTACCTCCCTAAACACCACGAAAGTTTTTGCTTCAGAGTAGGTTAAACCGCTTTGAGCGGCGAGACTTGCCAATTCTTTGATATTTTCAAAATCTCGTTTGACGGCAGCGATAGCCAACTCGAATATTGGATCTCTAACCGACCAATCATATTTTTCGAGTTCAGTCTTTGCGAGCGCAGTTTGCTGATTTCTCTCTAAACTTGGATCGAATAGCTTCGCTAGGGCTCTATTTATACCAAACTTTAATCGCAGCCCGTGATCAAACTTTCTTGTTGTCAATCGCAGAGTAAAAGTGGGCCAGGTCGCGGCATAAAAAGGGGCCACTGCGTTTGATGTTGTTTTGCGCTTTGGCGCGCGTGCTCTTCACAAAGCTGAAGCGGGCCAAAGCGCATGCTGGCCCTTGGGCCAGCATTTTCCTGTCTTTGATTGTGGGTGGATTATTGTCGGTTTTTGCGACTGTGTTTGAGCCGGTAGCTTTCGCCATTCATCTCGAGGATGTGGACGTGATGGGTCAAACGATCCAGCAACGCGCCAGTCAGGCGTTCTGATCCAAAGACCTCGGTCCATTCATCAAAAGGCAGATTTGAGGTTATGATGACGGATCCGCGTTCGTAGCATTGCGATATGACCTCAAAGAGCAATTCTGCGCCGGATTTGCTGAGGGGCACAAAGCCCAACTCATCAATGATCAAGAGGTTCTGGCTGGTCAGTTGTTTTTGAAGACGCTGCAATCGCCGCTCATCTTGGGCTTCGATCAGATCATGAACCAAGGCTGCCGCCGTTGTGAAGCGTACTTTCAACCCGCGTTGACATGCAGCCAATCCAAGTCCCAAAGCGATGTGCGTCTTGCCCGTGCCTGACGGTCCAAGGGCGATGATGTTTTCCTTGCGATCAACGTAATCACAGCGTGCCAGCTCCATCGTCAGCGGCTTGTTCAAGCTGGGTATGATCTTGAAGTCAAAGCTATCCAAGCTCTTGGTACTGGGGAACTTTGCCGCTTTGATGCGCCGCTCAATCATCCGGCGCTCGCGATCAATCAGTTCCATCTCACACAGCCGTGCCAGGTAGTGCACATGGTCTTTGTTCTCGGCCGCACAAAGCTGCGCTTGTTTGGCATACTCGCCTTGGAACGTTGGCAGTCGCAGCTTTTTGAGATGGTGGTGCAGAAGGATTTGAGGCGCGTCAGTCATGCTGCTGTCCCTCCGATCAAACTCATGTAGCTGGATGGCCGCGTCATGGCGACATTGGCCTTGGGCAGATACGGATAGAACTCTAAATCCAACCTCGGCGGTCGTTTCTCAACCCGGCACAGCACGAGATGCTTTACAGCGTCATAGCCAATTGCACCCAGATCAATGGCATGACTGATTGCGCCCTGTACAACATCCATGTCGAATGTTTCCAACAGACGCAGGACCTGAACGTATTCCCGCTTGCCCGGTTTGCCCATGCGGGCTTCGAGCAGGCGGTGCAGGGTCGCGAAGACGTCCGGCAGTTCCCAACCCTGCAAAGGCGCTGCCTGATCCAAGGCCCCAACCTTCTGCTCAATCAGCGGCAAGAAGTGCAGCGGATCAAAGATCATATCCGCGGATGCGTAAGACCGCTGGTGCCGTGCGATCACCTCATTGCCGCAACCGATCAGTACCTCGTGTACAAAGCCACGCACATGAACGTCATGGTGTGCATAGGCCACCGGTACCGAGTAATCATTGCCTTTGTAGCGCACCATCGAGATCGATGTGGCCCGTGTGCTGACGTGATCGCAGGCTTCATACTCCGCAACGGGCAATCCCATCAGCGCATCCAAATCAGATATCAAGCGCTCGCCGATGGTTTTGTCGTGGCCACGAAGTGTCTCGCCCTGTCGGGCCAGGCACTTCGCTTCAAGGTGCGCATTGAGATCATCAAAGCTGTCAAAGCGTGGCGCGGGCACCATGAAGTTGCGGCGGGTGTAGCCAACCATCCCCTCAACATTGCCTTTATCGTTGCCTCGCGCAGGCCGCCCAAACTTGTCATCAAACAGGTAATGCGATTGCAACTCTGTGAACCGCTGGGTCCGGACGCGGGTTTTGTCCCCCAGAATGCGGGCGACTGCGATCTTCGTGTTGTCGTAAAGAATGGACTGCGGGATGCCGCCAAAAAACGCAAAGGCTGACACGTGGCCGTCACAGAACGCCTCGGTTGTCTCGGCGGGATATCCCTTCACAAACACCGCATCCGAATGGGGCAAGCTCATCACAAAGAAGTGGATCTTGCATTCCACGCCGCCAATCACACCCAGCGTCTCGCCAAAATCTACCTGCGCATGGCCCGGAAGATGCGACAACGGCACAAACACCTCTTTGGTCCGCCGCTTTTGCTCACGAACGTAATAGGTCACCGTCGTTAAGCTGCCCGCATATCCATGTTCGTCGCGCAAACGCTCGAATATGCGCTTTGCTGTGTGTCGCTGCTTTTTGATCAAGGCTTTGTCAGTGCGAAGGATCTCATCGATCACACCAACAAACCCATCAAGCGTCGGGCGGCGTGGCGGTTCTGAACGCTGATAGCCGGGCGGCAGCTCATGGCGCAGCATCTTGGCAATCGTCTTACGATCTTTATTGAAGTAACGCGCGGCCTCCCGCGCTGACATGCCGTCCTTCAAACACGCGCGGCGCACGCGGCTATAAATATCCACAGAATACATCTCCCGCCCTCCGCATAAACGAAGGGCACAAACTGGCGGACTTTTACTCCGCTACAACTGCAAAACGCAGCCGCTTCCGTGGCCCAATATTGCTCCGCGTTTTACAGATCGCTTTCCAAAAAGGAATGCGACGTTGATAACATATTTGCATAACACGCGGCACTATCGTTAGGGTAATGATTCTGCAAAAAGAGTTGAGCCGCATAGTACCCTACAAGATACACGCGCGCGGTCGCCATTTTCAGATATCTGGCATCAATCTGCGCAGCATCACCTACTTCTAGTATTTCAGATTCCTTTAGACCAGCCGTCTTGCACTTTTGGACATATTCATCGTTAATGACACCACCATTGTGGGTCATAATGTGCCGTCGCTGACAAACTTCTAAAAACTCTTTGTAATGCTGAGAACTAGTATAAGATTTACCCTTCTTCTCAAGCTCAAGTAAATCGAACGCCCATTCAATGTAATCAGAGTGGGCCCCACGAAGCTTTCTAGATATAGTTTTCTCTATCCTAGATTCAATAACTTGCTCCATAGTGCTATATTTAGCCAAATCGCTCAAAGCAATCTTTTCAGTCAGGTCGTAAAACCGATCAGGAAATTTTTTGGCACACAAAGCAAGAAAATTAGAGAAGAAGAAATCAAACTCTGCAATAAGAGAACTCAGTGTTGAACGCTGCACCGTTTGCGCAGCTCTGAGCATCTGCGAAGTAGTTTCCATTCTCTTTGCAACTTCACTCAAGTCGTCATCGTGAAAAATAAAGCTAAAAGTAGTCTCCTCTTTAGCCTCATCATGCCTCTCTTCTTTTGCTATTGCCAAGCTGGAAAAAAAAGCAATATCCGCCTCTTCAAGCGTATGATTAACAAAGAAAAACCCAGCTTCTGACATCCCAGGAATAAACTGCAGTGACGTTATGCAATAGGATGTCCAGTCATCGACTAGACGCAACATTTTTCTCACAATCGGGTCTGAATCGTCCGATATATCGTTGCTCAGTCGAAAGTTTATCCCAAAGCTTCCAGCACCTTGACGTTTCTTTATAGTTACCCTTGGAAGCGTGTGATCGCTATCTTCCTCACCCATCAATCACTCCCATAAACTCCCGCCATTCGCCTTTAGACATACCGCTATTCTCCTGCGTGACCTCCTCACCCTTCACCATCCGGCGGATACACTCAAGAGCTGTATTTGACATGGTTGCGCCACCTAGACGGTAATCCTCGAAGGCGCGGTAGGCGGCGGGGACCCAGTCGGCGACGACGTTGCAGATGGCATCGGCATAGACGCGGATCTCGTATTGGGCGTGGGCATCGGCGCGCAGACGCAGGAAGTGGAACAGGTTGTGCAGGTCCACCTTCCAGTACCATTGCGTGTAGATGTTCGACGGCAGGTTCATCCGCGCCAGCTCTCGTGCCAGACCGTCCTGCGGTTCCCCGTCGGGGCCGGTTTCGGCGATCATCGCCTCGTAATTGTCATAGGCGCGGTTGCTGTCGGACTTGAGGATTTCGAGCACACGGGCGGCCTCTGCCCCTTCCAGAACGCCGCCGCGGCCCTGATTGTTCACCACGCTTTGGGCGTTCACATGGGACGGCTCGGGGATGTAGAATTCGCGGTCCAGGATCGAATAGCGGGCGGAGTATTCGTTGACGTTGGCGGTGCGGTGGCGGATCCACTGGCGCGCGACAAAGACGGGCAGTTTGACGTGGAGCTTGATCTCGCACATCTCGAAGGGGGTGGAGTGCCAGTGGCGCATCAGGTAGCGGATCAGCCCTTCGTCGTTCTGCACCGATTTCGTACCGCGCCCATAGCTGACGCGGGCCGCCTGACAGATCGCCGCATCGTCGCCCATATAGTCGATGACGCGCACAAAGCCGTGGTCGAGCACGGGAATGGCCTTGTAGAGATGGGCCTCCATCCCTTCGGAGACGGCGCGCAGGGTCTGTTTCGGCTCTGCCCGCAGAGCGTCGATTTCGGCTTGTTGGTCGGGGCTGATCGGCATGGGGGGCGTCCTGTCATATGGGCGTGGATTCGGGGTCTACTATATCTGCGGCAGCAGGCCACCGGAACCGCCATATGCGGTATTGTTTTTGGGTAGCACTTTGGCGGCAAATGCACGCGACACGCGGTGGAGCGTTGACAGCAGGGCGCGCGATTGGCGACTGTCGCGGCAATCAACAAGAAATTTTCGAGGCAGACAGTTATGAAATTTGGGACATCAGCGCTGGCGCTGTGCGTATTTTTGGCAGCATGTGGGAATGGGACGCCGTTTAACGGCGAGACGGACGACACAGACGGCAGCACCGATGGGGGCGCAGGCTCTACCTCGCGGGAGGGGTTGCCACCGGGCACCGAGAACCCGACGCCCGACAGCGACATCACCCGAACCGAGCCCGAGGACGAGAATGGCAATGGTCAGGCCGAGGGATATACCTATAACGCTGGGGACGATACGTTCACGGTTGATGGGCTCGCCTTTGACGGGAACAATGTCTATGCGCGCGGCACGCAGGTGGCCGATCTGGGGCCCTATGCGGTCTATGAAGCCGCAGAGACGGTCAACGACAGCCAGACCGGCCAGCCGATCCGGCAGTTCGCGCATCGGGCGATCTATGGCGTCAGCAAGAACACCGATGCCAGCGGGACGCCCAAGACCCAATTCGCGATTGTGCGCACGGGGCAATATGCGGACTATGGTTTCGGCGGGTTCATCTACAAGCGCGCCGGCGGTGTGACGCTGGAGAGTGCGGAAGGCGCGCAGGGGATCTATACGGGCTCCACCGCCGGTATCCGCGATTTCAGCGGCGCGGGCGGGATGCAATACACCACCGGGACATTGACGGTGCAGGTGGATTTCGGCGATTTCAACGATGCTGACGGGTCGGTCGGGGATGGTGTGTCTGGCAGGCTTTCGGACCGGCGGATCTATGATGTGAACGGTCGGGATGTCACGTCGGATGTGGTGGCGAATATCAACGCGGAGAATGACTCCTCGCTGACCAGCCTGCCGGCCGCATTGTTCGAGGTCGGCCCCGGTGTGCTGGATGCCAACGGAGAGATCATCGGGTCGATCAACAGCAGTTTTGTCAACAACGAGGGCGACAAGGTCGCCTATGAGAGCGGGAATTATTACGCCGTGATGGCGGGGGACGACAGTCAGGAGATCGTGGGCGTGCTGGTGCTTGAGAACACGGCAGAGGCGCAGGGCGTGACGGCGCGCGATACCAGCGGATTCATCATCTACCGCGATCCGACGGCCGTCACACCGTAAGCGCGGTGGCACGGGTGGCTCAGGGTGCAAGGCAGTTGGCCGTGGTCGCCGCGATCTATGCGGCGGCGAGTGGCGCGGCGTGGCCAGAGGTGGTGCTGTCGCCCGATCAGCTGCGCAATGCCGCCGTGCGCAGTGTAGAGACAGGGGCCGCGGCGCAGGGCTTGCGCTTTGCCGATGCGCTGCTGCACCGCGATGCGGGGGATTTCAAGGCGCAGGTGCTGCGGGCCCGTGCGCTGCGTGATCTGGGCCGGACGGACGAGGCGATTGCCGCTGGCCGCACCGCCTGGCGCATGGCCGACAGCGGCACAGAGAAATACGCCAGCGCGATGATCATGGCGCAGGCGCTATCATCTGCCGGGCATAAGACGCGGGCGCAATTCTGGCTGCGCAGGGCGGCACATCACGCCCCCGGCCCCCGCGCCCGCAAACAGGTAGAACAACACTATACCTATGTGCGCCAGACCAACGCGCTGCAGACCCAGCTGTCGTTCACGCTGGCCCCCAATTCGAACATCAACAATGGCAGCGCGCGCGACACATCAGAGCTGAACTATGTGGTGAGCGAGATCCTGTTTGGCGGGCCGGTGGAATATGTCCTGTCGGGCAGTGCGCAGGCGCTATCGGGGATCGAATACGGGTTTGGGCTGAACACACGCTATCGCTTCCACCAGACAGCCACGCGGGCGCATGATCTGACGCTGGGGCTGTCGTACCGGACGTTCTCACTCAGCGACAGTGCCAAGGCGGATGCGCCGATGGTGGACGGGGGCGACTTTGCCTTTGGGACGGTGATGCTGGGGTATGGGTTCCGGCAGATCAATCTGGACGCGCGGGGCGAGTTTCAAAGCTTTGCCCAGCTGGGGCAAAGCTGGTATGGCGGGGCCGAATACGCGACCCGTATGCGGGCGGGTATCTCGCAAAGCTACAGAATCGCGCCGCGCCAGAAAGCCATGCTGTCGCTGGAACATGAGCTGCAGGACGGCCAACGCACCGTCGATATGGAGACCACCAGTATTTCGGGCGCGTTCACGCAGAATCTAAGCTCGGGCGATCTGGCCTATTTGTCTTTAGGGGCAACGGTTGCGACCTCGCCCGATGCGAATTCCGAATATGACGAGGTAGAGCTGCGCGGGGCCTATGTGTTTCGCAAGCCCGTGGCGGGGGCCGCGCTGCAACTGGGGATGGGCGTGGAACTGCGCGATTACGATGTATCGCGCCACAGCGCGGACGGCCGACAGGATAAACGCATCTTTGCCGATATCACCGCCACGTTCCAACAGTTTGACTATTACGGGTTCAACCCGTCGGCCACGCTGCAAGCCTCGCGTACGGATAGCAATATCAACCTGTATGACATCAACCGTGTGGGCATCAGCATCGGCATTAAATCTGCCTTCTGATCAAGGTTTTGTGTAGGCTATGGCCCCCTGCCCGCTGGCAACCGCCGCCAGCCGTGCTACCCTGCAGGCCGAAGACGAAAGCAAAGGAGCCAACCCATGCCGATCAAATATTTGCACACGATGGTGCGCGTCAAGGATCTGGAGAAATCGCAAGCCTTCTACGAGCTGCTGGGCCTGAAAGAGCGCCGCCGGATCGACAATGAGGATGGGCGGTTTTCGCTGATTTTCATGTGCCCTCCCGGGCAGGACGACGGCCATGCGGATGTGGAGCTGACCTATAACTGGGACGGCGATGATGCGCTGCCCGATGACAGCCGTCACTTCGGACACCTCGCCTATACCGTTGAAAACATTTATGAAACCTGCAAGATGCTGCAAGAGAACGGGATCACGATCAACCGTCCTCCGCGCGACGGGTATATGGCGTTCATCCGGTCCCCCGACAATGTGTCGGTCGAATTGCTGCAAGAAGGGGACCGGCTGGAGCCGCAGGAACCTTGGGCCAGCATGGAAAACACCGGCCATTGGTAAGCCGATGATCCGGGCGGCCTTCCTTGCCACAGCGCTGGGCGTCGCACCCGCGGCCCTAGCGGCGGCGGAGTGTCGGCTGGCGCTGCTGCTGGCGATGGATGTGTCCAGTTCGGTTGATGCGGTCGAGGACCGTTTGCAGCGTGGCGGCACCGCCGCCGCGTTGCTGTCAGACCCGGTGCGGCGGGCGTTTTTCGCCAGCGATCTGCCGGTGGCGCTGGCCGTCTATGAATGGTCGGGGCGCTATAACCAGCAGATGGTGCTGGACTGGCAGATGATAGACTCGCCCGACGATCTGACGCGCGCGGCGGGCGTGGTGGCAGGCAGCCAGCGCAGTCATAATGATTTCCCCACGGCCATGGGCTATGCGCTGGGGTTTGGTGCGGCGGTCATGGCGCGGGCACCGCGTTGTTTATACAAGACAATTGATCTGGCGGGGGACGGTCAGAATAACGAAGGCTTTGGCCCGCCGCTGGCCTATCGCTCGTTTGATTTTGACGACGTGACGGTCAACGGGCTGGTGGTGAATGCCGCCGATTTCGAGGCCGAGACAGGGCTGATCGCCTTTTACAAACGCGAGGTCTTGCACGGCCCCGGTGCGTTTCTGGTGATCGCCAACGGGTTCGAGGATTTTGAACGCGCCATGCGGATCAAGCTGGAACGCGAGCTGACGCCCCCTGCGATTGGCAGCCTGCCCTTGGCCGAGGACGCCGGATGATCCGCGCCGGGGTCGCGGCCCTTGTCGGCGCAACGCTTTGGGCGTCGGCTGGCGTGGCGGAGTGTCGGCAGGCCCTGGCCTTGGGGCTGGATGTGTCGGGGTCCGTCGATGCGCGGGAGTACCGCTTGCAATTGGACGGGGTTGCCGGGGCCTTGGACGATCCGGCGGTGCGTGCGGCGATCCTGTCGGCACCGGAGGCACCGGTGTCCCTGTTGGTCTATGAATGGAGCGGCCCGACAGACCAGCGCGTTATTGCGCCATGGCGGTCGATCAGTGATGCCGCCGCCCTGCAAGAGCTGATCGACGGGCTGCGGCAGGTGGAGCGCGCGGCCGCGTCGCCCGGCACCGCGCTAGGCGTGGCGATGGCGGCGGGGGCGGCCTATCTGGCGCAGCGGCCTGCATGTTTGAAGCACACGCTTGATATCTCGGGCGACGGGATATCCAACCTTGGGCCCCGCCCCCGTGACGTGAAACGACAGCTGGCGGGGCGCGATCTGACGGTGAACGCGCTGGTGGTCGAAGCGGCGGGGGAGGACAGCACGCTGACGGGGTATTTCATGGCAGAGGTGATCACCGGCCCCGGTGCCTTTGCCCTGCCCGCCGCGGGGTTTGACGCCTATCAATCCGCCATGACCATCAAGCTGCTGCGCGAGCTGGCGGTGCTGTCGCTGGCGCAACTGGCTGACGAAGCCCCGCCCGCCCTGCCCGCCCTGCGCGGTCAGTAGATATAGCGGATCTGGTCCGTCCAGTAGCGTTCCATCCGTTTGAGCGCGCGGGTGATGTCATCCATGCCCGATGCGCCCAGCGCGCCCTTGTGCATCAGACCGCTGGCGTGGCGACCAAACAGGTCTGACACGACGCCGCTGATGTGACGCCCCTTGCCGGTCAGCCGCACGCGAACCGAGCGGCGGTCGATCTGGCAGCGCTGGTGGTGCATATAGCCCATATCCACCAGTTTTTTCAGGTTGTAGCTGACGTTGCTGCCCTGATAGTAGCCGCGGCTTTTCAACTCTCCGGCGGTGACTTCATTGTCGCCGATGTTGAACAGCAGCAGCGCTTGCACGGCGTTGATGTCCAGCACGCCGACGCGTTCGAATTCATCCTTGATCACGTCCAGCAACAGGCGGTGCAGCCGTTCAACCAGCCCGAGCGCATCGAGGTAGCTTTGCATGAATCCCGCCTCTGACGGGGGGATGGGGATGGGGTTTTGGATACTCATATTCAACTCCGACATTGCGATTGGGGCGGAAGCTGAAGATAAAAATAAAATATATCGTTAAACCGGACGGATGTCGGCGCGCGGGGGCCGACATCCGCAGGGGAAACCGCGCCTAAAGCGGGTTTGCAGCCAGATGAATCTGGATGTCCGCGATCAGCGCGGTAAAGGGTTCGGGCGCAGGTGTTTGCCCCGTAACCCATTGATAAAGATCGTGATCATTTTCGCTCAGCATATCGTCATAGAGGGACAATGCCGCGTCATCCATCGTCGCGAGACGGGTTGCGGCATAAGAAGGTAAAATGAGATCCATTTCCTTAATACCTCGCCGCATGGAGCGCATATGCAGACGTTTGACCTTGTGTTCGTGCAGCTCAGCCATGGGTGTTCCCTTTGAAAATCCGGCGTAGTTTCTTTTCGAGACGGCCCATTTGTTCGGCCCGTTTCAACAGATCGGCGCGCATGTCGCGCAGTTCGATCAATGCTTCTTTGATATTGGCGTCGGTGGCGGCTGTGTCATCGGGGGCGTCGATGCCTTCGCCCTCGCCGTTGATCAGCCACATCATCGACACGCCCAGAACCCCGGCGAGCGTGGACAGGCGGTTGGCGCGGGGTTCGGACAGGTCGTCTTCCCAGCCGCGCAGGGTGGATTGCTTGATCCCCAACCGCTTGGCGAGCGCGGCTTGCGTCATATCCGCGTTCTCGCGCGCGGCGGCGACCCGGTCGCCAAAGGTTGCCACGTCGGATGCGTACCAGTCTTCGTTCTCGGCCATTGCGTCTCTCCTGTTTGGACCGATCTGGCTTGATCGGTGCGGGGGTGCGCCCTATGAGGGTGCTGCACACATATCAAACTGAGGCCGAAATGGAACTGCTGTCCAAGACCCTTGCGCGCGTAAAACCGTCGCCCACCATCGCCGTGACCCAAAAAGCTGCCGAGCTGAAGGCCGCAGGCAAGGATGTGATCGGGCTGGGTGCCGGAGAGCCGGATTTCGACACGCCGCAGAACATCAAGGACGCCGGTATCGCCGCGATCACCGCGGGCAAGACCAAATACACTGCCGTGGACGGTATCCCCGAGCTGAAGCAGGCGATTTGCGCCAAGTTCAAGCGTGACAACGGGCTGGACTATACCCCGTCTCAGGTCAGCGTCGGGACCGGTGGCAAGCAGATCCTGTACAACGCGCTGATGGCCACGATGAACCCCGGTGAAGAGGTCGTGATCCCTGCGCCCTATTGGGTCAGCTACCCCGATATGGTGCTGCTGGCCGGTGGCACGCCGGTGATTGCCCCCGCGACGCTTGAGAATGATTTCAAGCTGACCCCAGAGGCCTTGGAAGAGGCGATCACGCCCAATACGAAATGGTTCATCTTCAACTCGCCCTCGAACCCCACGGGCGCGGGCTATAGCTGGGATGAGCTGAAGGCGTTGACCGATGTACTGATGCGTCACCCCCATGTCTGGGTGATGACCGATGATATGTATGAACATCTGGCCTATGATGATTTCAAATTCTGTACCCCCGCGCAGGTGGAGCCCGCGCTGTATGACCGGACGCTGACGGTCAACGGCGTGTCCAAAGCCTATGCCATGACCGGCTGGCGCATCGGCTATGCGGCGGGGCCGGAAAAGCTGATCGGGGCGATGCGCAAGGTGCAGTCGCAATCCACGTCGAACCCCTGCACCGTCAGCCAATGGGCCGCGGTGGAGGCGTTGAACGGCACGCAGGATTACATCGCCGAGAACAACAAGATGTTCACCCGCCGTCGCAATCTGGTGGTGGATATGCTGAGCGAGATCGACGGCATCGTCTGCCCCAAACCCGAAGGCGCGTTCTATGTCTACCCGTCCATCGCAGGGTTGATCGGCAAGACCACCCCGTCGGGCGTCACCATCACCGATGACGAGGTTTTTGCCACCGCGCTGCTGGAAGACACCGGTGTTGCCGTCGTCTTTGGCGCGGCCTTTGGCCTGAGCCCGAACTTCCGCATCAGCTATGCCACCTCGGACGAGGCGCTGAAAGAAGCCTGCACCCGTTTGCAGCAGTTCTGCGCCGCGCTGAGCTAAGCCAGACCGTAAAGGAGCCCCCATGGCGAGCGACCTGCCAGAGTATTACTTTCGCGTGCGCGAGAATGGCGCGGCGGTGTTTCGCGTGGATGCAGAGAACCGCCAGCGGCGGATCGAGATGGACCAGATCGCCGTTGTGAACATCCGCAACGGCGAGATCAAACCCCAAGGCGATCGCGTGCTGTCGGACGGCGATCTGGAGCGTATCCGCCAGTGGATGACCGAGCGCGCACAGGTGCTGGCGCAGCGCGACATCGACGATATCCACCGTGCGGTGGATTATCTGAACCTGACAACGCAGTGGGTGCAGTCAAAGGCCACGGACGACCAGCTTGATGCCGTCACGGACGCGCTGCTGTTGGCGATGCATGATCTGCGCAGCACATTGGTACGCAAGAAGGCCGACCGGCTGCCCTAGGCGGCTGCCAGTCAGCAGGTGGTGTTACGCGGCTGCGGGGTCTGTTGGCCCCAGACGTTTCAGCACGCTGCCCCAGAAGCGCGCGTTCAGCAGGATCGCTGCCACGCCAAGGCCAAAGACCAGCCCGAGCCAGACGCCGACCCCTTCTAGGTCAAAGACAAAGCCCAGCAGATACGACGCGGGCATGCCCACGATCCAATAGCTGAAGCCCGCAAGGAGCATCGGCACTGTGGTGTCCTGCACCCCGCGCAGAATGCCCAAGGCTACGGCCTGCGCGCCATCGACAAGCTGGAACAGTGACGCCATCGCCAGCAGCCCCACCCCGATCACAAGGATCTGGTCGCGCGCGGGTTCGTCACGTTGCATGAACAGGTTGATCAGCGGTTCGGGCCACATCACGAAGACAAAGATCGTCAACACTGCGACCAGCGCCGACATCACCGTCGCGGTGATCGCGCCACGCGCCAGATGCGCCGGGTCGCGGCGGCCATAGGCATTGCCTGCGCGGATCGTGGCCACGTTGCTGATACCAAGGTGCACCATAAAGGTGATCGACGCCAGTTGCAGCGCGATGCCGTGGGCGGCCAGCGCTACGGTGCCCAGCCAACCCATCATAACGGCGCTGGCGGCAAAGAGCCCGACCTCGCTGAGCCCTGTGAAGCCGATGGGCAGACCAAGGCGGAAGACACGGGCCAACATCTCCCAATCGGGGCGCCAGAGGCGGACAAACATCTGGTGTTGCGGCATTTTCCACAGCACATAGATCACCACGGCGACCAGCGACACGCTGTGCGACGTGACAGAGGCAATGGCCGCACCGCGCACACCAAGCTCTGGCGCGCCCCAGTTACCGAAGATGAACGCATAGTTGGCCAGCACATTCGCAACGCCCGCCAGCAGCGTGATCCAGAGCACGACCTGTGTGCGTTCCAGCGCGGCGAGGTAGCTTTTGAGCACCATGACCATCAGCGCGGGGAAGATGCCCCAGGCAGCGATGAACAGATAGCCGTCCACCATATCGGCCAGCGCCTGATCCTGCCCCATCAACGCCATGATCGGCCGCGACCAGATCATCAGCGGCAGCGCCAGCACGGCAAAGCCCATCGACAGCCACATGCCCATGCGGGTGGCGCGGCGCAGGCCGACCTCGTCGCCCTCGGCGTCAAAGGCCGCGACCAGCGGCATCACGCCCCATGCAAAGCCCGACCCGAAGATCAGCAGCACGAAGAAATAGGTGCTGGCGAGGGTGACAGCGGCCAGCGCCTCTACGCTGTACCAGCCCGCCATGACCGTATCGGAGACCCCGATCGCGATCTGCCCCAGATGCCCGCCTACAAGCGGAAGCCCCATCACGGTGATGGCTCGGGCGTGGCCCGGATATGTCATTTGCTGTGTCATGCGCCTTTCCTACGCCGCCGCGCCCGCAAGGGAAAGAGCCGATGACCTAGGGGAAGGCAGCGCGGCGGTCTGCGTGGTCGGGCGGGCTTGCACCCTGCGGCTGGCCGCGCCACAGTCGCGACACCGAAGTTGGGAGGACACCGCCTTGCACAACCGCATCGATCTGCTGCGCCCCGACGCGCCAGCGCTGGCGCAGCCTGGCCCCCATCCCGTCGGCGTGACCACCCTGACCGCCCCTGTGTCCGACACGCGCCAGTTGACGCTAGAGGTCTGGTATCCGGCGGCCGAGGGCACGGGTGCGGGGACATCGTATGCCACCTTGCTGCGCGACGGGGTGACGCCGACTGTCCTGCACGGGTCGGCCTGCCGCGAGGCTTTTGTCGCCACGGGCTTTTCTGCGCCGTTGATCGTGATCTCGCACGGGTATCCCGGCAACCGCTTTTTGCTGAGCCATCTGGCGGAATTGCTCGCGCGCCAAGGCTTTGTCGTGGCGGCACCGGATCACGCGGGCAGTACCTACGAGGATCAGCAAGCCTTCGGGGTGACGTTGCTGAACCGTCCGCTGGACCAGCGCGCGGTGATTGACGCGATGGAGGCGCTGACGGGCCCCTTGGGCGATCTGGTGGATTGTCGCCGCGTCGGGCTGATCGGCTATTCCATGGGCGGCTACGGGGCGATGATCTTTGGCGGGGCGGGTCTGGCCGAGACGGCGTTGCAGCATCCGCGCGCGCCCGAGGGCGGCAGCCTTGCGCGGCATCTTGCGGGGTCAAAGACCCACGCCGCCCTGCGCGACCCGCGGCTGTGCGCGATCATGCCCATCGGCCCTTGGGGCAACGGGCAGGCGATGTGGGATGCCGATGGGCTGGCGCAGATGGACACGCCGCTGTTCATGATGGCCGGCACCGTCGATGATGTATCAGACTATGCCGCGATGCGCCGCCTCTTCACCGACTGCGCCAGCGACCGCTATTTGTTAAGCTTTATCAACGCGGGCCATAATGCCGCCGCGCCGATCCCTGCTCCGCTGGAAAGCTGGGCGCATTCGGATCTGCTGGGGTGGGCACCGTTCCAGCACTATGCCGATCCGGTCTGGGACACGCTGCGCATGAACAACATCGCGCAACATTATGCGGCGGCCTTTATGGGGATGCATCTGCGCGGTGACGACACCGCAGGGATGCTGGACGGGGCTGACTGGCCCGGTTTCGCCCCGGGCTCCGCCGCAGGGCTGCGACTGGAGCATTTGCCCGCCGGCCCCGCCCCGGACAAACCGAAAAGGAAGACGATATGACCGCCCATTGGACCGAAACCCGCCAGATCAACGGCAATCCTTTCTTTATTCGCCACTGGGGCGATGAGAACGCGCCCAAGCTGCTGATGCTGCACGGCTTTCCCGAATATTCGGGCGCGTGGAACGATCTGGCCCCGCTGCTGGCAAAGCGGTTCCACTGCATTGCCCCCGACCAGCGCGGCTATGGGCAAAGCTGGCGACCCGCCGAGGTAGAGAAGTATAAGACATCGAAGCTGGTGTCGGATATGGCCGCGCTGATCGGGGACGAACCCGTGATCCTGCTGGGCCATGACTGGGGGGCCTCTGTCGCCTATGCGCTGACCATCGGGCGGCCTGATCTGGTATCGAAGCTGATCATCATGAACGGCGTCCACCCCGCCCCCTTCCAGCGCGAGCTTGCCAAGGGCGGCGCGCAGACCGATGCCTCGCAATACATCCATTTCCTGCGCCGTGAGGGATCAGAGGATATTCTGGCCGCAGATGATTTCGACAAGCTGATGGGGCTGTTCTCGGCGCATATGGATATGAGCTGGCTAGAGGGCGAGACGTTGGCGGGCTACAAGGACGCCTGGCGCGATGCGGCGGGGCTGCGCGGGATGGTGAACTGGTATCGCGCCTCTCCGCTGAAACTGGGGGCCGAGGGCGAGGCGATTGACGACGCGCTCAGCTTTGATCCGGCGCGGTTGCAGGTCCGCTGCCCGCATCTGCTGGTCTGGGGCTCCGATGATACCGCGCTGCTGCCCGAGACGACCCGCGGGCTTGAGGACTACGCCCCCGACCTGACCCGCGTCACCATCGAGGGCGCGGATCACTGGCTGCACCACCAAAAACCGCAAGAGGTGGCGGAGGCCATTCTGAACTGGCTTTAGGCCACCCCTGCCCCGTCCCGCGCGTTACTTACGGGCGCGGGCGGGCGCGGGTAAAGACCATTTTCTGCTGGTGCAGATCGGCAGGATCGCCCATCCACGCATAGGCCAGAAGCGCCGGTTCGCGGTCGCCCACGGTGATGCGGTGCAGATGTTCGGGCGGGTTAAAGATCATCGAACCGGGCACATAGACGCCCTGATGGTTCTCGGACACCGCGCCTGACAGACAGACGTAGCTTTCGGTGATCCCCTTATGGGCATGGGCCGGATAGGTGCAGCCCGGCGCGAAGAGCACCACACCCAGAATGATATCATGGCTGACCACCGGCCCCTGCGCCCCTGCCAATTCGGCATAGGCATAGCTGTTGGTCAGCCCCTTGGGGACTTTCTCGTAGCCGTATTGCCAGCTGAGATCATGGGCCACGGCATCCAGCGCCCGGACCGCGGGGGCCAAGGCCCCCTGCTTGCCCTCGTCCAGCGCGCGGCGCAAATGGGCGGTGACGGGCTTTTCCGCTCGCGGCTGTAACCGCAGTTCGGCATTGCCCCGCAGCAGCCTAGCGATGGCCTCGCGCGCCTTGCGTTGATGGCTTTTGATCCGGTCGCTGCCGCCCGCGGGCAGGTAGCGATAAAGCTCGTCACATTCCTGCATCATATAGCGCCAGTCGGGCACATCGCGCAGGGTGGTGGGGGCAGCGGTGTCAAACGTCATGGCAAGCCTTCCAACGGTTTCCTGCCCCGATGATAGCAAAGGCACAGCCGCAGGAAACACCGCATTGCGACGTCATCCGCCCTTCCCCCGACCATAGCGCTCTGGCATAGTGGGAGGCTCAACAAAAGCAACAGACAGGCAGGCCCCTACATGTCCGATCTTCTTTCCGGTGCGCAGAGCAACGCCAAGGAATATGATGCCTCTTCGATCCAGGTTCTTGAGGATATGGAGCACGTGCGCCTGCGCCCCGGCATGTACATCGGGGGCAAAGACGATCGCGCGCTGCACCATATGGTCGCGGAAATCATCGATAACTCGATGGACGAGGCCGTCGCGGGCCATGCCACCTGGATTGAGCTGGAACTGCATGAAAACGGCCATGTCACCGTGCGTGACAACGGGCGTGGCATCCCCACCGATCCGCACCCCAAAGACCCCAGCAAATCCGCGCTGGAGATCATCTTTTGCACACTGAACGCGGGCGGCAAATTCTCGGGCAATTCGTACGAGACCTCGGGCGGTCTGCACGGTGTGGGGTCGTCCGTGGTCAACGCGCTGTCGGATCACCTGCGGGTCGAGGTCGCGCGCAACCGCGAGCTGTTCGCGATGGAGTTTTCGCGCGGCATCCCTCAAGGCAAGCTTGAAAAGATCGGCGCGGCCCCGAACCGGCGCGGCACGGCTGTCACCTTCCACCCCGATGCAGAGATTTTTGGCCCGCTCAAGCTCAAGCCCGCGCGGCTGTTCGCGATGGCGCGGTCCAAGGCCTATCTGTTTTCCGGCGTCGAAATCCGCTGGAAATGCGGCCAGCAGGACGGCGACACCCCGCAAGAGGCGACGTTCCACTTCCCCGGCGGCCTGTCGGATTATCTGAACGAAACGCTGAAAGGGTCGACAACCTACGCCGAGCACCCCTTTGGCGGCACCGTCGACTTCCGCGAGAAGTTCAACGCACCGGGCAAGGTCGAATGGGCGATCAACTGGACGCCGTCGCGCGATGGCTTCATCCAGTCCTATTGTAACACCATCCCCACCCCCGAAGGCGGCACCCACGAGGCGGGCTTCTGGTCCGCGATCCTGAAGGGTGTCAAAGCCTACGGCGAACTGGTCGGCAACAAGAAGGCCGGCACCATCACCCGCGACGATCTGATCACCGGCGGCTGTGCGCTGGTGTCCTGCTTTATCCGCGAGCCTGAATTCGTCGGCCAGACCAAGGACCGTCTGGCGACGGTGGACGCGCAGCGCATGGTGGAAAACGCTGTGCGCGACCACTTTGACAACTGGTTGGCGGCGGATACCAAAAGTGCCGGGGCGATCCTTGATTTCCTTGTGCTGCGCGCCGAAGAACGCCTGCGCCGCCGTCAGGAAAAAGAGACCGCGCGCAAGACCGCCACGAAAAAGCTGCGCCTGCCCGGCAAACTGACCGACTGTACCTCCAAGACCCGCGAAGGCACCGAGCTGTTCATCGTGGAGGGCGATTCCGCCGGTGGGTCCGGCAAGGGCGCGCGCAACCGGAACACGCAAGCCTTGCTGCCGCTGAAGGGCAAGATCCTCAACGTGTTGGGGGCCGCGTCGAGCAAGCTGAACACCAATGCCGAGATCAACGATCTATGCGAGGCGCTTGGCGTCGGGATGGGCACGAAGTTCAACCTTGATGACCTGCGTTATGACAAGATCATCATCATGACCGATGCGGATGTCGACGGGGCCCATATCGCGGCGCTGCTGATGACGTTCTTCTACACCCAGATGCGCCCGATGATCGACGCCGGGCACCTCTACCTAGCCTGTCCGCCGCTTTACCGCCTGACCCAAGGGGCCAAGCGCGTCTATGTGGCGGATGATGCGGAAAAGGACATGTGGCTTGAGAAAGGCCTGGGCGGCAAAGGCAAGATCGATCTGCAACGGTTCAAGGGTCTGGGCGAAATGGACGCGAAAGACCTGAAAGAGACTACGATGGACCCCACCACCCGCAAGCTGATCCGCGTCACCGTCGACGAAGACATGCCCGGAGAGACCGGCGATCTGGTCGAGCGTCTGATGGGGAAGAAACCCGAGCTACGCTACCAGTATATCCAGGAGAACGCCCAGTTTGTGGAGGAGCTGGATGTTTGAGGGATATGAAAACGATAATCGGCTCTCGGATTGACACTTCGATAGATACTGGCAGCTTGTTAGTACCAATTAACTCTCTTTCTCATTATATACAGAGATTTAGCGATCCTGGCCTTTACCACGCTCACGGTCTTAAAGAGTATCAACTAAGCAAATCCGGTTCACTAGCGAGGGTAGCTCACAAAGGCAGGTACTTCGCGCTAACGAGTCATCATCAGTCAAAACTTGCTGACTATGACTACGATGAGTTGGTTGTCACCAATCGAGAACGAAGCAGATACTATTCTGGGCATAGGGCCGTCTTTCCAATTGAAGTTGGTGAGAATGAATATTCTTTCGACTGTCTGGTTTACGAGTTTACCGACCTAGTAAGATCTGGAAGAATCCCAAGTGACGTCTGGTATCAAATCCCATAGGAATCACGTGGATACTCAACACCAAAGCCGATCATAATATGTACAGTAGGATACCCATCCTACCGAAACCATATCGACTATGAAAGCAGCTCCTACCCGATAGGGCCAAATGCGGTATGGGGTTTTGAAAAAGAACCTCGAATCGTGGGCCGATTGTCGTTCTCGCCTATTTCTCCTATCGATTTTGAACCGTCTGGAATGAGTGGTTCCCCAGTTTTTGCGGTAAGAATGGAGGGGACGCTGTTGAAGCTTTTTCTCGCAGGTATTTTAACAGAGGCAAGCCGCACGGCTTTCAATTTTTTACCCCTCAACCGTATAATTCCGGCATTAAACTCGATTGCATAAACGTCTTTGCCCCTTTTGAGGTGGTGACTTGTGTCTCTCGCCCGAGGCCCCGCCTCGGGCCGCGCCCGACCCTCCCGACGGGAGGGCGCACTTCGTGCCCCCTGGTCTTCGACCGCTCCAGCCTCAAACTGTCCCCCGGACAGTTTGCAAGACGGCCTCCGCCCCAGGGTCGGGCGCGACCCTTAACATCTGTTCCGCAGGATATCCGCTCCGCCCGTTCGCCCCTGAAACCTTCCCTCGGAAGATTTCAACACGGGTCTCACGTGAAAAATACCGCTTGATCCGCCCTGCGCTTTCACTCAACGTTTCGGCATGATCCGAGCCTTCATCCTCCTTATGTTTCTGGCCTCTTGCGGGCGGCCGTTGACCCAGAATGAGCTGCTATTCGCGGGCGACATCATGGGGGATACGCTCAATTACCCCAAGGTGCGGCTGCATGACGGGTCGCCCTCGCGCGGGGTGACGATGACGCGCAAGGCGCGGCCGCGCACGACCTGTCGCGAACGTATCCTGCCGCCCGAAAAGGTGGGTGAGGTGATCACTACCAAGCCCGCTGCCGTGGCGCTGTGGAATACGGTGCTGTTTGACGAAGACTGGTATCTGGACGATTACCTGCCCGACTATCCCGACCGGATCGGGCTGATCGCGGCGATGATCTTTGCCCATGAGCTGACCCATATCTGGCAGTGGCAGAACCGCAAGACGACGGGCTATTCGCCGCTGCGTGCGGCGTTTGAACATGGCGGCGGGGCGGACCCGTATCTCTTTGATCTGGAGAGCGACCCGAAGTTTCTGGATTTTGCCTTTGAACAACAAGGCTCTATCGTCGAGGAATTCGTCTGCTGTCGTGCGTTGGACCCGCAGGCACCGCGCACCAAACGGTTGCATGCGCTGATCTCGCAAGAGATGCCCGTAGCACCCCTGCCCCAAAGCCGGCCCTATGCGGTGCGGATGCCCTGGGACGGGGTCGAGGTGAACGGGATCTGTAGTTAACGCTGGATGCTTTCAAGATAGACCAGCAGCCCCGCCAGCACCCGTGGTGTGGGCGTCAACTGGCCATCCAGATCGACAGGCACCAGATCCAGCGCCATGCCCTCGCCAAACTGCGGCATCACCCGTTGCAGGTGGCTGTCTGTGGCATCGCCCGCCGGGTCGCCGTAGATATAGGCCAGCGTTTTGGTCTGCGGAAAACGCCCGCCATTGTCCCGCGCCAGGAGGGTCAGGTCGCGGGGCTGCGGGCGAAGGCCCTTGGCCGCGGCACCGGCCCCTTGGGCGTTCACCCCGTGGCATTGCACACAGTTTTCGGCAAAAAATGCCGCCCCTTCCGCGCGGTCGGGGGCGTCGGGCCGGGTCTGTGCGGGCATACAGGCGGCCAGCCCCAGGAACAGCGGCACGCCGAGGGCGATTGTGGTTTTCATTATATGATCCTCCGGTAGGTCACGGGGATGCTTGCCCTTGGCGGGGGTCTTCGCCATGATCTGGATCAAGAAACGGGAAAGATTAGGAATACTCATGGCGCATTATGCAGTTGTGATGCTTTTGGCCGGGGTTGGCATTCCCGTTCTGGCCGCGTTGAACGCAGGGCTTGGCAGCCGGATCGGATCCCCTGCGGCAGCGGCTACGGTGCTGTTTGTGGTGGCGTTCACCGTCAGCTTGCTGGTCGCGATGCTGGTGGGGCGGCAAGGGTTTGCGCAGATCCCCGCGGCCCCGAAGCATCTGCTGCTGGCCGGATTTCTGGTGGCTTTCTACATCCTGTCGATCACCTTTATCGCGCCGCATTTTGGCGTCGGCAACGCGGTGTTCTTTGTTCTGGTGGGCCAGCTTTTCAGCGCCGCGGCGATTGACCATTTCGGGCTGTTCGGCGCGCAGGTGGCACCCTTGGGGGCCGCGCGGGCGGCTGGCATTGCCCTGATGTGTGCCGGTGTCTGGTTGACCCAGCAAGCCTGAGAACGATCAGGCCTCGTCTTGTAGCGGGCTGGTCAGCACAAAGAGGATTTCATCCTCCGCCAAGGGGTTTTCGACCCCCGGCAGGGTGATGGTGAGCCCAGTGCTGAGCGTGACCGTCAACTCCCCATCCGCGACGGTCTGATCGGTGACAGAGGCGTTTTCATCGTCGGTTTCGACAATCAGCGCGTCGGTGCCCACGTCATAATCGCTGACCGTGATCCCGCCCGTGGCACCGTAGATCGCGGTGAAGCTGTCCGCGCCCGTGCCCCCGATGCCGGTGTCATTCGCGCCCAATCGCAGGCTGTCGTCACCGTCTTCACCGATAAGCTCGTCCGCGACCCCGTCGTCGCTGCCGTCTTGGGCGTTGACCCCGCCCGAAAGCGTGTCATTGCCCTGCCCGCCAAACAGGATGTCGCGCCCGTCGGTGCCTTGTAATGTATCATCGCCCGCCGTGCCGGTTTGCGACTGTGCGTCATCCTCGGGGGGTTGCTCGGTGTCGTCGATATTCTCGACCGCGGAATCCTCCTCGGTCGGCAGATCGGTTGAGGCGTCAGCTTCAGGCGCTGCCGGGTCGGGGGTCAGCGCGTCGTCCATGCCTGCGCCCGTGGTCGTCCCCATATCGGGCATGCCGATGGGGATTTCTTCGTCCCCGACCTCATCCTCCATGTCATCACCAAACGGGTCAAACACGGCCAGCATGGGGCCGAAAGCGGCAAAGAGCATGACGAGCAAAGGTGACATGGCAGCATCCTGTTTTGACACAGTTTGCCCCCTGCTCGTGGCACCAGTTGGGTCTGGGTAAGGATAAATTAAGGCAACTGCCTTAAAGCGCGACGAGCTGCCCTGCCTCAAGCCGGATCTGGCGGTCCATCCGCGCGGCAAGCTCGAGGTTATGGGTCGCGATCACCGCCGACAGCCCCGTGCCCCGCACCAGCGTCATCAGCGCGGCAAAGACCTGATCCGAGGTGGTCGGATCAAGGTTGCCTGTGGGCTCATCCGCCAGCAGCAGCCGCGGCGCATTGGCCAGCGCACGACAGAACGCGACCCGTTGCTGTTCGCCCCCCGACAGCGCCGCCGGGCGGTGGTCGGCGCGGTGGCCGATACCGACCTCGTCCAACAGTGACAGCGCGCGGGTCTGCGCCTCGGACTGCGAGACACCGTTTGCCAGCTGCGGCAGGACGATATTTTCCAGTGCGGAGAATTCAGGCAGCAGGTGGTGGAACTGATAGATAAACCCCACATCGCGCCGCCGCACGCCGGTGCGTTTGCGATCGGACTGCCCTGTCATATCGGTGCCGCCAATCTCGACCGTCCCCGCGTCGGGCGTGTCCAGCAGACCCGCGATATGCAGCAGCGTTGACTTGCCCGCGCCAGAGGGGGCGACCAGTGCGACGACCTCTCCGGCGGCGACGGTCAGGTCGATGCCGCGCAGCACGTTGACTTCGTTCGGTTGGCCGGGGTTGTAGGATTTGCCAATCCCCGAGAGCCGCAAAACAGGATCATTCATAGCGCAGCGCCTCGACTGGGTTCATGCGCGCGGCACGGCGCGCGGGAAAGATAGTGACGACGAATGACAGGCCAAGCGACAGGCCGATGGCCGACATCACGTCACCGAATTGCAGTTTGGCGGGTAGGAAGTAGATGCCGCGGATCGACGGATCCCATGCGTTGCCCCCCGAGATGTAGTTCACGACGGCAAAAATCTGATCGACATAGAGCGCGAAGAGACAGCCAAGGATCACCCCCATCGCGGTGCCGATGATGCCCGTGAAGGCCCCGCAGATGAAGAACACGCGCAGGATCGACCCTTCGCTCAGCCCCATGGTGCGCAGGATCCCGATATCGCGCCCCTTGTTCTTGACCAGCATGATCAGGCCCGAGACAATGTTCATCGCCGCGATCAGCACAAGGATGCTGAGGATCACGAACATCACGCGGTCCTCGATATCCAGCGCGCTTAAAAACGAGCCCGACGCATCGCGCCATGTCCAGATCAGGCCGCGTTCCCCCGCAGCGGATAGCAGCGGCACGGTCAGATCATCCACGCTATCGGGGTTTTCGACCATTACCTCAAGCTCATCGGCGACGCCTTCGCGATTGAAGAAGGATTGCGCCTCGGCCAGAGGCAGATAGGCGCGGGTGCGGTCGATGTCATAGCGCCCTGCCGAGAAGATATAGGTCACCTCGTAGCCATTCACGCGGGGCGATGTGCCAAAGGCGGTTTTCACCCCGTTCGGAGAGATGATCTTGATCGTGTCGCCCAACCCGACCCGCAGTGCTTGTGCCACGCCGGACCCGATGGCGATGCCCTGTTCGAAATCGGCCAGATCGCCGTCGGCGGTTTCGGGGTTGGCGATGCGCGGGATATTGGCCAGATCGGCGGCCTCAATGCCGAAAATCTCGATCCCCGCGTTGGCCTGCCCCTTGTTGGCCATCACCTGACCGCGCACCAAAGGGGCCACCTGCGTCACGCCCGGCACCTGGGCCACACGCGCGGCCATCTCGGTGTAATCGGGTATCCCCGTCTGGGACACGCCGTTCTCATCCACCGACGCCATATTATACACGGTCACATGGGCATTGGCCCCTAGGATCGTATCGACGAATTCAGCCCGAAAGCCCGACCGCACGGCAAGGGTCGCGATCAGGGCAAAGACCGCCAGCGTGATCCCGATCAGGCTGATCCAGGTCATCACGCTCACGCCGCCTTCGGCGCGACGCGCACGCAGATAGCGCCAGGCGATCATCCATTCAAAAGGGGCGAAGGGCGGTGTCGAGGATACTGGTTTGGCCAAGGGATGGTTCCGATCTGGGATCAATCGCGCGCAACCTCGCGGTTTCGGCGCATCGGGTCAAGCGAGGAGTGGTCGCGCGGCAGCTTGTACCGCAGGTAAAGCCGCGCGTGTCAGCGGCCCTGCGCCGGTATGCGGGCGCCGCGCCGCCGGAACGGGGCGCGTAACAGTCGCAGCAGCACCCCCAGCCCCAAGCCGCCCGCGACAAAGCCCGCGCCAGCAAACACCACCCCGGCAAAGTTCAACGGTACGGCGGGCTGAAACGCCTGCCACGCCGCCGCCGCGATCTGCGGGTCCGACATCTGCGGCAGGTGGTAGGCGCGCATGAAAGGCCCCTGCCCCTGCAATCGGGTCAGGGCGGTTTGCAATGTCTCGTAGCGGGTAAAGGTCGCGGCCATATCGGCGCGGCGACGCTCCATAAACGCGGTGCCGGTCATCTGCGCCAAGGCATCGCTGCGCGACAGGCCGACCGCTTGGGCGCTGGCATCGAAATCGGCAACGACCTCGTGCAGCGCATCGACCGCCCCGCCCAACCGTTGCAGATATTGCTGCGAGTATTCGGGGAATTGCGAGGTCACAGCCGCGCCCGCCACACCGCCAGCAAGGGTCAGCGCCCGCAGGATCATGAAACGCCCCAAAGGTCCGTTGTGCAGCGCTTCATGATCCGCCCCCGTTTTTCAAGGCCCCACGTTCCAAGGCCCCTCGTTAAAGGTTAAGCGATACCGCGATAAATCCCGGCGATCTTTTCGACCGCGGCCTCGGGCGTCATCTCTTCGCTTTCGCCGCTGCGGCGCGAGGTGACCTCGACCACACCGTTTTTCAGCCCCCGCGGCCCGACGGTGATCCGCCAGGGCAGACCGATCAGGTCCATCGTCGCGAATTTGCCACCCGCGCGTTCCTTGGTGTCGTCATACAGCGGGTCCAGACCCAGAGCCTGCAGGCTGGCATACAGCGCCTCACAGGCCGCATCCGCCTGTTCGTCGCCCTGCTTGAGGTTCACAATCCCCACATGGAACGGCGTCACGCCCTCGGGCCAGATGATGCCCTTGTCGTCATGCGATGCCTCGATGATCGCGCCTAGCAGACGGCTGACGCCGATGCCGTGCGACCCCATGTGCACCGGCACAGGCTTGCCATCGGGCCCCTGTACGGTCGCCCCCATCGGTTCGGAATATTTCGTCCCGAAATAGAAGATCTGCCCCACTTCGATCCCGCGCGCGCTGCGCTGGCGTTCGGCGGGGACTTCGGCGAAAAGCGCTTCGTCATGGGTCTCGTCCGTGCGGGCATAGCGCGAGGTGAACTCCTCCATCACCGCCTGACACTGGTCGACGGAATCATAATCGATCTCGCGATCGCCGAACTTCAGCTCGGTGATCTGGCTGTCATAGAACACCTCGGATTCGCCGGTTTCCGCCAGCACGAGGAATTCATGCGTGTCGTCGCCGCCGATCGGGCCGGAATCCGCGCGCATCGGGATCGCCTGGAGCCCCATGCGTTCATAGCTGCGCAGATAGGTCACCAGATGGCGGTTATACGCGTGCAGCGCATCTTCTTTCGTCAGATCAAAGGTATAGCCGTCCTTCATCAGGAACTCGCGGCCCCGCATCACGCCGAAACGGGGGCGGACCTCGTCGCGGAATTTCCACTGGATGTGGTACAGCGTCATCGGCAGGTCCTTGTACGACCCGACGTGGCTGCGGAAGATATCGGTGATCATTTCCTCGTTCGTGGGGCCGTAAAGCATATCGCGGTCCTGACGGTCCTTGATGCGCAGCATCTCGGGGCCATAGGCGTCAAAGCGGCCGGATTCCTTCCACAGGTCCGCCGATTGCAACGTCGGCATCAGCATCGGGATGTGGCCCGCACGCTGCTGTTCTTCGTGCACGATGGTTTCGATCTTGCGCAGCACCTTAAAGCCAAGCGGCAGCCACGAATAGATCCCCGCCGCCGATTGCTTGATCATGCCCGCCCGCAGCATCAACCGGTGGCTGACAATCTGCGCCTCAGAGGGGTTTTCCTTGAGCACAGGCAAAAAATAACGGGACAGACGCATGATGATCCTCTCAGAGTGAATTGGCACCTGACTATGATAATCCCCGCGCCGAGACAATCACCAACAGACGGGGCATCAAGAAGCGGGGCACCAGGTCCCGCGTCCCGCAACCGATTGACCCTCGGCGCACAGACGCGTTTGTTGTCAGCGGCACAAAACAAAAAGGACGCCCCATGACCATGATCCTAGAGCCCGCGCGCGAAACCCCTGTGATCCACGAGACCGGCGTGCTGGTGATCGGCTCCGGCCCCGGTGGTCTGGCCGCGGCCCTTGCCGCCGCCCGCGCGGGGGCAGAGGTGACGCTGCTCGACCGGTTCGGCTGCTTTGGCGGCAATATCACCGTGGTCGGGGTCGAAGGCTTTGCCTGGTACCGCCATGAACAGACGATAGAGGCCGGCGGCATCGGCTGGGAATTCGAGGAACGCGCCAAGGCGATGGGGGCTGCCAGCCCTGAATCCCAATCGCTCAGCTACGAGCTGGACAGCGAGGGGTTCAAACTTGTCGCCGACCGGCTGGTGACCGAAGCAGGGATCCACCCGATGCTGCACCGCCAGTTCGTAGCCCCCATCATGGAGGGCGACACGATCCGGGGCGTCATCGTCGAATCAAAAGCGGGCCGCGAGGCGATCCTCGCCAAAATCGTGATCGATGCCACGGGCGACGCCGATGTCACCCACCGTGCAGGTGCGCCGACCTACAAGACCCCGGTCGAGGAGATGCAGGCCGCCTCGGTCATGTTCCACATCGCGGGCGTCGATAAGGCGGCCTTCATGGCGGGGGTCAAGGCCGACCCGCAGACTTACGCCAATTGGTCCACGGGCGAATGGGTGGTCGAAACCGATGGCAAGGAAGACGCGATGTTCTCTCCGTTTCTGGCCAAACCCTTTGCCCAGGCCATCCGCGACGGGCGTATGCCCGCCAACCTCAATACCATCGGGGGCACATGGGGCGCTGTGCATGACAGTGGCGAAATGACCTATATGAACCTCGTCCACCTTGCGGAATGCGACGGCACCGACCCCGACAGCATGACGCGCTTCGAGATCGAGGGCCGCGCGCAGGCGATGCACGCGATTGACGCGCTCAAGGCCTATACGCCGGGCTGCGAGACCGCGCGGCTGCGCAATTTCGGCATGAGCATCGGCATCCGCGATACGCGCAAGATCGACGCGGTTTACAACATGACCGAAACCGACGTGCGCCAGCAGGCCCGTTTTGACGACAGTATCGGCATCTACCCCGAGTTCATCGACGGCTACGGCGTGTTGATCATCCCCACCACGGGGCGCTACATGCATATCCCCTACCGTGCGATGCTGCCTAAAGGGGTGAAGAATCTGCTCGTCGCGGGCCGCGCCATCGGCGGCGATAAAATCGCCCATGCCGCCACGCGCAATATGGCGTGCTGCACGGTGGCGGGCCAAGGCGCGGGCGTCGCGGCGGCCATCGCGCTGGCTTCGGGCTGCCCGCTGGACGCCGTGCCGCTGGAGCGCGTGCAAAAAACCCTGCAAGATCAGGGTGTCCGCTTGCATTGACCGCGCCACGACCGCTTCCAAATGGCTCTAAATCCTCGCCGAAGGCACCTGCCCTATCGGCGGGTGCTGCCGATCCATTTCACCACGGGCCTTGAAAAACCGGCCCCGTTGCGCAATGTCGACCGAAACCAGAATGCGAGGATGCGGCATGGGCCTGCCTATCAGAGATCAGATGAAATACTGGGGTGTCGCGGGGGCGCTTTTTCTGGTGTTCCTGTGGTTCACCGGTGACGTGCTGCTGCCGTTTCTGATCGGGGCGGCGATTGCCTATTTCCTGGATCCCGTGGCCGACCGGCTTGAAGCCGTGGGGCTGAGCCGCGCGATGGCCACGATGGTGATCACGCTTGTCGCCCTGCTGATCTTTGTGCTGATGGCGCTGCTGGTGATCCCGACCTTGATCAATCAGGCCGTCAACCTGTTCGAGGTCGCCCCCGAGCTGGCCCGCAATTTCACCAATTTCCTGACCGAACGTTTCCCCGCCCTGCTGGACGAAGGATCGACCCTGCGCAGCTCGATCAACTCTATCGGGTCGACCATTCAGGAACGCGGCGGAGAGGTGCTGAACACGGCGATCTCCTCGGCGGCGTCGCTGCTGAACGTCATGGTGCTGTTTGTGATCGTGCCGGTGGTTGCCGTCTATCTGCTGCTGGACTGGGACCGAATGGTCGCCCAGATCGACCGTTTGCTGCCGCGCGACCACGCGCCGGTGATCCGTCGCCTTGCGCGTGACATCGACCGCACGCTGGCGGGGTTCATCCGCGGCATGGGCACCGTCTGCCTGATTTTAGGGGCCTATTATGCCATCGCGCTGATGCTGGTGGGGCTGCAATTCGGCCTTGTGGTGGGCTTTATCGCGGGGCTGGTTACCTTCATCCCCTATCTCGGCGCGGTTCTGGGCGGTGCCTTGGCCATCGGTCTGGCGCTGTTCCAGTTCTGGGGGGATTGGTTCTCGATCGGGATGGTGGCGGGCATCTTCGTGCTTGGCCAGATGATTGAAGGCAACTTCCTCACCCCCAAGCTGGTGGGCAATTCGGTCGGCCTGCATCCGGTCTGGCTGATCCTCGCGCTGTCGGTCTTTGGCTCTTTGTTCGGCTTTGTCGGCATGCTGGCCGCCGTGCCGATTGCCGCCGCCCTTGGAGTGGTTGCACGCTTCGCGACCGAGCAATATGTCGAAAGCTCGCTATATCAGGGCACGCAGCGCAAGACCCTGGACGAAACGGCGGACTGACACGATGGCACAACAGCTTGGACTTGACCTTCCCAGCCGCCCCGCACTGGGACGGGACGACTTTTTCGTCGCCCCGTCCAACGCGATTGCCGTGGCCATGATCGAGGGCTGGCAGGCCTGGGCGGGGCGCAAGATGGTGCTGACCGGCCCGCCCGGATCAGGCAAGACCCATCTGGCGCATGTCTGGGCCAATCTGTCCGGCGCAGGCATCATCGACGCGCGCGACATTGCCACGGGCGATATCCCCGCGCTGGCTCAGGGCCCGCTGGCGGTCGAGAACGTGCCCGACATCGCAGGCGACAATGCGGCCGAGACGCATCTTTTCCACCTGCACAATCTGGTGCTGGCCGAAGGCCATAGCCTGCTGCTGACCGGCACCCCGGCGGTGCCCCAATGGGGGCTGCATCTGCCTGACCTGACCAGCCGTATGCGCGCGGCGACGGCGGCCGCACTTGAAGCGCCCGATGACAGCCTGCTCACGGCCGTCATGGCCAAGCTGCTGGCCGACCGCCAACTGACCCCCAAACCCGATGTGATCCCCTATCTGCTGCTGCGAATGGACCGATCTTTCGCAGCTGCCGGTGATCTGGTCGCGGCACTGGATGCCGCCAGTCTGGCGCAACAAAAGCCGGTGACACGGGCGCTGGCCGCACAAGTGCTGGACAATGGGTTTAACGCCGCGCGATAGTCTTCTCAGATTTCGTCACAAACCCATTACAATGCAACGCCATAAGGCCGTCATGACAAACGCTGACTTTCTCGAATCCGCCTTCGTTCCGCCGCAGGATATGCCCGATCTGGACATCACCGGCCCCGGTCGTTTCTATAACCGCGAGCTCAGCTGGCTCGGGTTCAACTGGCGTGTTCTCGAAGAGGCCAAGAACCCCCGCGTGCCGCTGCTGGAACGCCTGCGCTTCCTGTCGATCTCGGCAGGCAACCTCGACGAATTCTATACCGTGCGTGTTGCGGGCCTGCGCGAGCTGGCTCAGGCGGGCAACACCACCCCGGCCAGCGACGGGCTGACCCCTGCCCAGCAACTGGTACTGATCAACGAAGACGCGCGCAAGCTGATGACCGAACAACAGCGCGTGCTGGTCGATCTGATGTCCGAGATGGACGACCAGAATATTATGCTCGAACGCGCCGCTGATCTGGACGAGGCCGATCTGGCCTATCTTGACGATGTATTCCTGCACCGTGTCTTTGCGGTTCTGACCCCGCTGGCGATTGACCCCGCGCACCCCTTCCCCTTCATCCCCAACACCGGCTACGCCTTGGCGCTGCAACTGGAACGCACCAGCGACAAACGCCCCCTTCAGGCGCTGCTGCCGATCCCGGCGCAGATCGACCGTTTCGTCGCTCTGCCCGCCGCCGAAGGCTCGCTGCGGTTCCTGCCGCTTGAAGATCTGCTGGTGCTCAAGGTGCCGGGGCTGTTTCCGGGCTACAAGCTCAAGGCGCATTTCGAATTCCGCGTGCTGCGTGACAGCGACCTTGAGGTCGAGGAAGAGGCCGAAGATCTGGTGCGCGAATTCGAGGTCGCCCTGAAACGCCGCCGCCGCGGCGAGGTCGTGCGCCTGACCCATTCCGCCGGTGCCCCCGAAAAGCTGAAATCCGTGGTCATGGCCGAACTGGGCGTGCGCCCGCAGGATGTGATCGAACTGGACGGGATGATCGGCATCAACGACCTGTCCGAGCTGGTGACCGACAGCCGCCCCGATCTGCTCTGGCCGCAATTCACCCCGCGCATCCCCGAACGCGTGACCGACCACGAGGGCGATATGTTCGCCGCGATCCGGTCCAAGGACATGCTGCTGCACCACCCCTACGAGACCTTCGATATGGTGGTCCGCTTTCTGGCACAGGCCGCGCGCGATCCTGATGTGGTGGCGATCAAACAGACGCTCTACCGCACCTCGCGCGACAGCCCCATTGTCGAGGCGCTGTGCGAAGCCGCCGAAGACGGGAAATCCGTCACCGCGCTGGTCGAGCTCAAGGCGCGTTTCGACGAGGCTGCCAACATCCGCCAGTCACGCCGGCTGGAACGCGCGGGCGCACATGTCGTCTATGGGTTTCTCGACCTCAAGACCCACGCAAAAATCTCGACCGTGGTGCGCCGCGAGGGCGATCAACTGGTCACCTATACCCACTATGGCACGGGCAACTATCACCCGATCACCGCGCGCATTTATACCGATCTGTCGCTGTTCACCTGTGACCAGAAGCTGGGCCGCGACGCGACCAAAGTGTTCAACTACCTGTCGGGTTACGCGCAACCTGACACGCTGGACAACCTCGCCATCTCGCCCATCTCGTTGAAGCCGCGCCTGCTGGCGATGATCGCCGCCGAGGCCGACCATGCCGCAGCCGGAAAACCGGCAGAGATCTGGGCCAAGATGAACTCCATCGTGGATGCGGATGTGATCGACGCGCTTTACGCCGCGAGCCAGGCAGGGGTAAAAATCAGCCTGGTGATCCGCGGCATCTGCGGGTTGCGCCCCGGCATCAAGGGGCTGTCCGAAAACATCCGCGTGAAATCCATCGTCGGGCGCTTTCTGGAGCATTCACGCATCGTCTGCTTTGGCAATGGCTACGGGCTGCCGCATAAGAAATCGCGGGTCTTCATGTCCTCCGCCGACTGGATGGGCCGCAACCTGACCCGCCGCGTCGAAACCCTGGTCGAGATCGAGAACCCCACCGTCAAGGCGCAGATCACCAGTCAGGTCATGGCGGCCAATCTTGCGGATGTGGCGCAAAGCTGGGTCATGTCCCCCGATGGCAGCTTTGCCCGCCCCGAGATTGCAGAAGGCACCTTCGCCTTCAACTGCCACCGCTTCTTCATGGAGAACCCCTCTCTCTCCGGGCGCGGCACGGCGGGCGCATCCGACGTCCCGAAACTGACCCATACCGAAGACTAACCGCTTCATTTTGCCTATAAACTCTCGCCGAAGGCGCATCTGTCCGCTTGCGTTCCCGCTGGCGTTTGTATCCCCCCAACGCGGCGGGGTTTTTCACGTGCCCGTTTGCGTTAACGATTGACGCGGCGGGCCGGCTGGGCCAACTTGCCCCCCAAACAAAGGCCCCCGCAGGAGCGTCCGTGGCAGATAAAACCGACACCCCTCCGCCCTCTCCCGTCCCCGAAACGGGCGTCGCTGATCTGGGCCTGTTCGGCAAACCCCTGTTCCTAGACCCTTCGGCCCGTGCGCTGGCGCGTGTGGGCGTGGTCGATGTGGGGTCGAACTCTGTCCGGTTGGTGGTGTTTGACGGGGCCGCACGGTCGCCAGCCTATTTCTACAATGAAAAGATCATGTGCGCCCTTGGGGCGGGCATGGCCGAAACAGGCCACCTGTCGCCCGAAGGCCGGGTCCGCGCTCTCTCTGCCATGCGCCGCTTCAGCAAGCTGGCACAGGGCATGGGCCTGTCCGAGCTGACCGTCGTCGCCACCGCCGCCGTGCGCGATGCCAGCGACGGGCGTGATTTCTGCGACGAGGTGCAGCGCGAGACGGGCCTGAAGATCTGGGTCATCGACGGCGAGGAAGAGGCGCGGCTGTCAGCGCAGGGTGTTTTGCTGGGCTGGCCCGGTGCCTTTGGTCTGGTCTGCGACATCGGCGGGTCGTCGATGGAGCTGGCAGAAATCTCGGGCGGGCGCGTGGGCAAACGGGTGACCTCGGCGCTTGGGCCGCTGAAACTGCGCGACATCAAGGGCGGTGCCAAGGCACGGCAGGCGCAGATCAAGACAGTGATCGAAGAGCTGGCCGAAAAGATGGGCGCACAGCGCGACCGTCTGTTTCTGGTGGGCGGCTCATGGCGTGCCATCGCGCGCATCGACATGGTGCGCCGCGGCTACCCGCTGCACGTGCTTCATGAATACCGGATGACCCCGAAATCCGTCCGCGAGACGGTGAAACACATCCAGACCAGCGACCATGAAGAGCTGCGCAAGATCAGTGGCGTCTCCTCCAGCCGGATGGCATTGGTGCCCTTTGCCGCCGAAGTGCTGTCGCGGCTGGTCAAGACCTTCAAACCCAAGGATATCGCGATCTCCAGCTACGGGATCCGCGAGGGGATGCTGTATGAACAGATGCCCCAACGCCTGCGCGACCGCGACCCTCTGATCGAGGCCTGCCGCTTTGCCGAAGCCAAGGACGCGCGCACACCGGGGTTCGGTAAAGCGCTGTTCGACTTTATCCTACCGCTCTATAAATCCGCGCCGCCGCAGCGCAAACGTCTGGTCAAGGCCGCCTGCCTGCTGCACGATGTCAGCTGGCGCGCGCATCCCGACTACCGCGCCGAAGTCTGTTTCGACAATGCAACGCGGGCAAATCTGGGCGGGCTGAAACATTCAGAACGGATCTATCTGGGGCTGGCCCTGCTGCACCGCTATTCCAACAAACGCGAGAATACCCGTTTCGAAGACCTTTATGAAATGGTCGATGAAAAGACCCGGCTAGAGGCCGAGATTCTGGGCAAGGCCATGCGCTTTGGCGCGATGCTCTGGATGAACCCAGAGGAAGAGCGCGGCCACCTGCGCTGGTTCCCCAAGAAAAAGCTGCTGGAGCTGTGGCTGACCGACGACATGATGCCCCTGTTCGGAGAGGTCGCCGAAGCGCGACTGAATTCCCTCGCCCTATCCCTGGGGGCCGAGGTCCAGCTTAAGACTTGCAAGAAATAGCCTGTCTTACAGGTCGATCTGCGGCACCTCGTCCAGATAGATCGCGGGCGGGGGCGGCGTTTCCTCGGGTGTCTTGTCTTCGGGCATGTCATCTTCCGGCGCGGGGTCTGGCTTGCGGCGGATCACAATATCGCCGTTGGGCATCTTTTGGGGCGGCTCATAGACGCTCCAATCCTCGACCTCTTCCAGAAGATCGGTAAAGGCGGGCCCCATCTCGGAAATGAAATTCCGCAGCGCGGGGCTGGCCTTGCGCCCCCACTCGCCCAGCCCTTCCAGCGCGGGGGCCATCTCTTTCTTCATACCGTCAAAGAAATCCCGCGCCCCGCGTTCCATCAATGAAAAGCCGGAGCCGTCGTTTTCCTGCTCCTGCGCCACGGCGACACTGGACAGGCAGATCAGGGTGGTGGTCAAAAGAAACTGTCTCATGCGGTGAAGACTGCCCTATTTCATCTTGTGATGAAAGCGGGATTAAAGGCGCGTCGACAGGTCCAGATCAATCGTCACCGGAAAGTGATCCGACGCCGTGATCAAGGCGTCGCGCAACGCGGCATCCCCCCAGCATCCCGGGTCGTCCAACGGGTGCCAGATGCGCCAGTGCGGCCGATGCGCGGTCAGGGCCGGGCTGATCATGATGTAATCCAGCAGCGCCTGCAGATAGCGTTTTTCGGGCGCGATCCAGAAGCGTGACGTGGTGGGCATCGCCCCGATCCGCTGGCCCAAGGCGCGGGTCGCATGGGGATCGACGAGCGCGCGATCTTGCCGGTGGCCCATCACAATCTCGACCGAGGACCGCCCAAAAAGATCCTCGAAACTGTCGAGGCCCGGCCCATCGTTCAGATCGCCCAAGACCATCAGCGGCGTGTCATCGTCTAGCTGCGCATCGATCCGCCGACGCAGCCAGATCGCCTGCGCCAACTGCTTGCGTCGGTTGGCGATGCCGATGCGCAGCGCATCCTGCGGCGTCTTGGCCCCATGGGGGGCCTTGGATTTCAGATGCGCGCCGATCATGTGAAACGCCACCCCTTCGCGGGTAACGATATCCAGCTCGAGAGGCGGTTTGGAAAAGACGACATGATCCTCGCGCGCGTCGATATCCAGATCAATGTCCAACGTCCCGTCAAAGCGTGGCGCATCCCCCTGCCCGGCCGAACCACCGGGCGCATGGGTAGCCGACAGCCGGTCCGGATCGAACAACAGCGCGATTTCCTGCTGCGTGTCATTGGCAAAGCCGATCACCGCCTTGCGGGTGCGCAGATCGAAATGCGCGGCAAAGCGTTCCAATGCGGCCACGGTGCCGCGTTTTCGGCTTTGGTCAGGGGCCTCGATCACCATCACAGCATCGGCATCCATCGCCCGAAACACGGTGCCCAAAGCCTGCGCCTGCTGCGCGCGGGTGATATTGTGGCGCGCCGACCACCCGTCATCCAGCAACAGTTGGTCCTCATCGTCGAACAGACCTGTGAACCATTCAACGTTATAGGTCGCGATCCGCATTACTGCGCCTTGCCTGACCAGGTCTCCCACGCGCGGTTGATGTCGATCATGCGTTTTTCGGCCATGGCGATGGCCTCTTGTGGCAGGCCACGGGCGACCAAAGCGTCGGGGTGATTGGCCCGCACCAGCTTGCGCCACGCCGCGCGCCCCTCTTCAAGCGAGGCATCGGGCGGAATGCCCAGAACCGCATGGGGCAACGGCGAGGTATCGGGCACGAACCGCGCCCGAAGCGAGGCAAAATCGCTGTCATCCATCGCGAAGATCTGCGCGACACGCACCAGAAACGCATCCTCGTTCGGGTGGTACATGCCATCGGCCATGGCAATGTGGAACAACCCTTCGATCAGGTCATGCAACGTCTCGGGCTGGTCCGCGAACATCTGCGCAATGCGCGCGGCGTAATCCTCGAACCCGGCCACATCGTGCCGGGCCAGATTGAACACCCGCGCCGCCCCCTGCTGGTCGGCCTCGGCAATCTGGAACACTTCGCGAAAGGCGGTAACTTCGTCGCGGGTCACCTGCCCGTCGGCCTTGGCCATCTTGGCCCCAAGCGCGATCACCGCAATGGTAAAGGCCACCGACCGCTCTGGCGGGGTGCGCAGACGGTCGAAAACAGCCGACAGCCCCTCACCGGCGGTGAGCGCTGACAAAGCTTCGGTGATGCGAGACCAAATAGACATGACGCCCACCATACGGGGCAGCGCCGGGGAAGTCAGCGGGGCGTCAGCATTTTCTGCATCAAAATTAGGTCAAGCTGCTGCCCGTTCTTCTGCCCGATGCGCGGCATCCTGCCCACGTGGTCAAACCCGAGCGCTGCATGAAAGCCAACGGCACCCGGATTGGCCCCGCTGATCGCCGCCACCATGACGCGCCGCTCCTGTGCGACGGCCGCATCACAGGCGGTTTGCATCAAAGCACGCCCGGCACCCGCGCCCTGCGCTGCGGCATCCAGCACGATCGAATGCTCCACCGCATCGCGATACCCCACCCCGCTGCGAAAGGCCCCGTAGGTGATGGAACCGGTGACACCCTCCGCGTCGGCCACCCAGAACTGCCCGGCGCGACCGGCGATCAGCGCCGCGACCTCTGCATCGGTCTTGGGCTGCGACGTGAAGGTGAACAGCGTCTGGGTGATCATCACATTCCACAGGGCCGCCACCACACCGGCGTCACTGCCCTTTGCAGGTCGGATGATCACGCCAGCACAGCGCAGCCCGCAGGCGTATCAAACCGGGCAGACAGCGCCGGTGTCCCGACCTCGAACACGACGCGCGCATCGCTGAAGATCGGGGCAAGCGTTGCCGCCAACGTCTCTGCCTGCGGGTGCTGGACCGTCAATGTCACCAAACGACAGCCAGAGGCATCAAGCCGCTGGGTCGGATGGGCCTCGCCTTCCCATTGCATCAAGGCAGGGGCGCAATTGTCATAGGGCAGCATACCGGTGTCCGGCACCGCCATACGCCAGCGCAGATCCCCACGCTGCAACGCCACCGGCGCGCCATAGCCTTCGGGCAAGGCTTCCAGCGTCGCCTCAAGATCATCGCAGCGGCAAATCCAGTTGGACAGCCGCGCCGGGCCGTTGAACCGGTCCAGATCAAACCAGCGCGCATAGGCAGGCGCAGGCGCGTCGGGGTCTACGGCAATCGCCTCCAGATACAGCGCATCGCCAAGCCCCAGCAGGTGGTTATGCGTGCCAAACACCGCATGTGCGCCGCCCGGTTGCAACGGCACCCCAAGCACCTGCGCGGCCAGGTCTGAGGCGGCTTTCAGGCTCTCGCCCGCGACGGCAAGATGGTCCAGTTCAATCATTGGTCCTGCTTCCAGATGGTTCAAATCCTCGGGGGAGTGTGAGGGGGCAGACAGCCCCCTCGCGCCCGTTTAGCTGCGTGCGGCACGGATCAGTTTCAGGATATCCTGCGCGGCATTGGGGATATTGGTCCCCGGCCCAAAGATCGCCTTGACCCCCGCGTCTTTGAGGAACTTGTAATCCTGCTGCGGAATGACGCCGCCGCAGATGACCAGAATATCCTCGGCCCCCTGATCCTTCAGCGCCTTGATCAGCTGCGGGGCGAGCGTTTTGTGACCCGCCGCCTGGGACGAGATGCCGATGACATGCACGTCGTTGTCCACGGCATCCTGCGCGGCCTCGGCGGGGGTCTGGAACAGCGGCCCCACATCCACGTCGAACCCGATATCGGCAAAGGCCGTCGCAATGACCTTGGCCCCGCGGTCGTGCCCGTCCTGACCCATCTTGACCACCAGCATACGCGGACGGCGGCCTTCCGCTTCGGCGAAATCCTCGACCGATTTCTGGATTTCCGCAAAGCCGCTGTCGCCCTCATAGGCCGCGCCATAGACGCCGGCCAATGTCTTGACCTCGGCGCGGTGACGTCCGAATTTTTCTTCCATCGCCATGCTGATCTCCCCTACGGTGGCGCGGGCGCGGGCGGCTTCGACCGCCCCTTCCAACAGGTTTCCGCCCTCTGCGGCGCGGCGGGTCAGCTCGGCCAGGGCGGCTTTGCAGGCGTCTTCGTCACGCGCGCTACGGATCGCTTCGAGACGCTTGATCTGGCTGTCGCGCACCTTGACGTTATCGACATCCAGAATGTCGATCTCGTCCTCGACCTCGCGGCGGTATTTGTTGACCCCGACGATCACCTCGGTGCCGCGGTCGATCTTGGCCTGACGCGTGGCGGCGGCCTCTTCGATGCGCAGTTTCGGCATGCCGGAGGCGACGGCCTTGGTCATCCCGCCCAGTTCTTCCACCTCTTCGATCAGCTTCCATGCGGCGTCTGCCAGATCGGCGGTCAGCTTCTCGACATAGTAGCTGCCAGCCAGCGGGTCGACGACATTGGTAACGCCGGTTTCTTCTTGCAAAATCAACTGCGTGTTGCGCGCAATGCGCGAGGAGAAATCGGTGGGCAGGGCAATCGCCTCGTCCAGCGCGTTGGTGTGCAGCGACTGCGTGCCGCCCAGAACCGCGCTCATCGCCTCGTAGGCGGTGCGGATCACGTTGTTATAGGGGTCTTGTTCCTGAAGGCTCACGCCGGAGGTCTGGCAGTGGGTCCGCAGCATCGAGGATTTGGGGTTCTTCGGTTTGAATTCATCCATGATCCGCGACCACAGCAGACGCGCCGCGCGCAGTTTCGCGGCCTCCATAAAGAAGTTCATGCCGATGCAGAAAAAGAAGCTCAGCCGGGGTGCAAACCGGTCCACATCCATGCCCGCCGCAATCGCCGTGCGTACATATTCGCGGCCATCGGCAAGGGTAAAGGCCAGTTCCTGCACAAGGTTCGCGCCCGCCTCTTGCATGTGGTAGCCCGAGATCGAGATGGAGTTGAACTTCGGCATGTGGTCCGAGGTATATTCGATGATATCCCCGATGATCCGCATCGAGGGCTCGGGCGGATAGATATAGGTGTTGCGGACCATGAATTCTTTCAGAATGTCGTTCTGAATGGTGCCCGAGAGCACGGATTTATCATGCCCCTGCTCTTCGCCCGCGACGATGAAATTCGCCAGGATCGGGATCACCGCGCCGTTCATCGTCATGGAGACCGATACTTTGTCGAGCGGGATGCCGTCGAACAGGATCTTCATATCCTCGACGCTGTCGATGGCCACGCCCGCCTTGCCCACGTCGCCCTCTACCCGGGGGTGGTCGCTGTCATAGCCGCGGTGGGTGGCCAGATCGAAGGCCACCGATACCCCCTGCTGCCCCGCCGCAAGGGCGCGGCGGTAAAAGGCGTTCGATTCCTCTGCCGTAGAGAACCCCGCGTATTGGCGGATCGTCCACGGGCGGCCGGCATACATGGTCGCCTTCACCCCACGGGTAAAGGGTGCCTCGCCCGGGATGCCGCCCAGATGGTCCAGCCCTTCGGTGTCTTCCGCGGTGTAAAGCGGTTTTACATCAATGCCTTCCAGCGTGTGCCACGTCAGGTCATCGAGGCTACGCCCGCGCAGTTCCGCCTCAGCCAGATTGCGCCAGTTTTCTTTGTCCGCTGTCATGGTGGTGTCCTTTTCTTCTATCGCCGTCTGGCCAGCTTGTGCCGGCTCTTGGGGCGGTTGATGTCTCTGTCAGGGTGGCAAGACCATCCGCACCGGCTATCAGCCAGAACAGATCGTCCGCATAGGTTTCACGCAAGGCCGCGGCCTGCGCGTCGCTAAAGGGGTGCCAGTTGCCCAGCCCGTCACTGCGCAGCCCTGCCGCGTCGGGGCCCATCTGCGCACGCAGGCTGGCCTCGTCCGGGCGGCGGTTCAGCCAATAGCCTTGGGTGGTGGCGGGGGCAGCGCGACCGGTGAGCTGCGTAAACAGCGCATCGGGGCGGCCCGCGTAGTCGTCATAGCGGGCGATGCTGATCTTCGCCTCGGGCAAGGCGCAGGCAAGATCGGTGATGACATCGCGCCAGCCGCGCCGGTCATGGGCGATGCGGTCAATCTGGTCGGCGTCCGGTACGGGATGCCCGCGCCCCACGGTATAGGCCAGCGCAGAGGCCCACCAATGGTCCGTCTGCCGGATGGTCAGCACCACCTGCGTCACGCGCCCGCCAAAGCTGGCCCCGAACCGCGCCATACGTTCGCCGATGGCCGGAAACAGCCGCCCGCTGCGCACCGAATGGCGCGCCGAACCGATCATATTCTCGTCCGAGATCAGCAGTTGATCCGCCCCGAGGTCCCGCGCCTTGCCCATCAGCAGCGACACGCGCCCGTTTACCAAATTCGGCCCCGAGGCCAGCATTCCCGACGCCGGAAACAGCCCCGCAAACAGCCCGCCACGGGTCTGGCGCGGCCCCCAGACGCAGGTCCCCTGCGCCGCAATGGGGTCGGCGTGATCCGCCAGATAGCGTTGAAAACTGGTGGTTCCTGTACGGTGCGCACCGACGTGAAGAAGAATATCCATGATCTGCTTGCCCAATCCTTGAACGGGGGCCAGCCACTGTGGCCCACTAAGAGTTTGAGCCACAGTCATGCCCGCAAACCTGTTGCAGAGTGCTTAATATGCGCAGATGTCCGGTTGTGCATCGCAATTGCGTCGCGCAAGCTTATATCTGTACGGACAGGAGACAAAATGAAACCAGTGATAGCCCTTGTTTTTGCAGGATTGTTTGCGGTCTCGGCGGGGGCGCAAACGGCCACGGAACCCGAGGTTCCCGGCTTGTTCCTGCCCGCAGATATGGAAGATTTGAGTGAATTCCACTGGAAAAAAAGACCGGTTCTGGTCTTTGCGGACAGCGAGGATGACCCCGCCTTCCAATCCCAGATGGAGCTTTTGCGCGAGCAGCCCGAAGACCTGATCGAACGTGACGTGATCGTCCTGACCGATACCGATCCGGGCGCGCGCAGCCCGTTGCGGCTGCGGATGCGGCCGCGCGGGTTCATGTTAGTGCTGGTGGGCAAAGACGGCGGGATCAAGCTGCGCAAGCCCCGCCCCTGGGATGTGCGCGAGATCACCCGCAGCATCGACAAAATGACCATCCGGCAACGCGAAATTCGCGAAGCCAAGGAAAAGTCAGGTAAAATCTTCGACTGAACAGCCAGCAGCCGCTGCAATATGGGCCGGTGCTGCGAAGGGATCCCCCGCAGCGCCGTGTTGTATCCCATGATGGCAACGGCTGGCATGGCGCTTATTCGAACTCGATGATGACATCATCCACAGCGAGGCTGTCACCCGCTGCGGCATTGACCTTGGACACTTTGCCCTTCTTCTCGGCGCGCAGGATGTTTTCCATCTTCATCGCCTCGATGGTGCAGAGGTTCTGGCCTTCCTGCACCTCGTCGCCAACCTCTACATCGATTTTCACCACCAGACCCGGCATCGGGCACAGCAGCATTTTCGATGTGTCGGGCGGCAGTTTCTCGGGCATCAGACGGGCCAGTTCGGCCTGACGCGGGTTGCGCACATGCACTTTCATATCCGCGCCACGGGCCCGCACGCGGAACCCGCCAGAGATTTTGCCGACCTTGAACACCAGCGGTGCGTCGTCGATGGTCATCTCGGCCAATTGGTCGCCCGGTGTCCAGTCGCCCGCAACGCGCAGCGCTGTGCCGTCGTCGAAGGTCACCGTCGCGCCCTTTGGGTCGGCCTGAATTTCCACATCGAACGACTGGCCTTGCAGCGCGACGTTCCAAGCGGTGCCGACCTTGCGTTCGTGGTTGTCCATGCGGCCCGACACGCGAGTCCGGCGGATCTCTCCGACGCGGTGCATGGCTGCGGTGGCCGCCGCGATCCGGCGCAGTTCTGCGTCGGGCAGTTCTACCCCGTCGAAGCCGTCGGGGTATTGTTCGGCGATAAAGGCGGTGGTCATGTTGCCTTCGACAAAGATCGGATGATCCATCACGGCAGAGAGGAACGGCAGGTTGTGCCCGATGCCTTCGACCTCGAAGCTATCCAGCGCCACGCGCATGCGTTCAATCGCCTCGGCGCGGGTCGGTGCCCATGTACACAGCTTGGCGATCATCGGGTCGTAATACATCGAGATCTCGCCGCCCTCGTAGACACCGGTATCGTTGCGCACAGCCGTGTCACCCGCTGGCGCATCGCCCTGCCATTTGTCGTTGGTCAGCAAGGGGCCGGCCGCAATCTCCATCGGAGGACGGTAGCGCGTCAGACGGCCGATGGAGGGCAGGAAGCCGCGGTACGGATCTTCGGCATAGAGCCGGTTTTCGATCGCCCAACCGGTCAGTTTCACGTCGTCCTGGGTGATGGTCAGCTTTTCGCCATTGGCGACGCGGATCATCTGTTCGACCAGATCGACACCGGTGATCAGCTCGGTCACGGGGTGTTCCACCTGAAGACGGGTGTTCATTTCAAGGAAGTAGAAGTTCTTGTCACCGTCCACGATAAATTCGACCGTACCGGCAGAGGTATAGCCAACGGCCTGCGCCAAGGCGACGGATTGCTCGCCCATGGCTTTGCGGGTGGCTTCGTCAAGGAAAGGCGACGGGGCCTCTTCCACGACCTTCTGGTTGCGGCGCTGGATCGAACATTCGCGTTCGCCCAGATAGATGCCATTGCCGTGGGCGTCGCAAAGCACCTGAATTTCGATGTGACGCGGCTGGGTGACGAATTTCTCGATAAAGATACGATCATCGCCAAAGCTATTGGCGGCCTCGTTCTTGGACGACTGGAACCCCTCGCGAGCCTCTTCGTCGTTCCACGCGATACGCATCCCCTTGCCGCCCCCACCGGCAGAGGCCTTCAGCATCACCGGATAGCCGATTTCGTTCGAGATCTTCACCGCCTCATCCGCGTCTTCGATCAGCCCCATATAGCCGGGGACCGTGGAAACACCGGCCTCCTGCGCGATTTTCTTGGAGGTGATCTTGTCGCCCATCTTCTCGATCGCGCCCTTAGGGGGGCCGACAAAGGCGACGCCAGCGGCCTCGAGCGCCTCGGCGAATTTCGCGTTCTCGGACAGGAAGCCATAGCCCGGGTGTACGGCCTGCGCGCCCGACTGCTTGATCGCGTCCATGATCTTGTCGATCACGATATACGACTGGTTCGCGGCAGGCGGGCCGATGTGGATCGCCTCATCGGCCATCTGGACGTGCAACGCCTGCGCATCAGCGTCGGAATAGACGGCGACGGTTTCGATGCCCATCTTCTTGGCGGTCTTGATAACGCGGCAGGCAATCTCGCCGCGGTTGGCGATCAGGATCTTATTGAACATCGACTGTCCCTTTTGGTCTTGAGTGAACGGAAAAACCCCGCATCAGCACGCGGCTGAGCGGGGCAAAATCTTTGGCACTGCAGCTACCGCGACCGGAGGCCGCGGCAGATGTCAGATTATTGGCAGCGTACTGCGCCGGATTGGCACGCCAGTACGTTTGCGCCGGCACCGATGGCTGCGCCTTGCGCGAGGCTACCGCCTGTGACGGCTGCAGCACCGGCACCCACGACACCACCGCCGAGCGCTTGTTCGCCCAGTGTGTCACCGCATGCAGCGAGGCCAGCGGAGGCAGTAACGGCGAGAAGAATTGTTTTGATGGACATGGGATTAAACCTTTTATTGATCGTGCGTTATTCGTGATGTGATACTGATAAACGCATGGTTTCGCAGAAGGTTCCACCGCGGTTTGAATAACGGCGCGCGCCCCTGCCCCGACGGGCAAATTACCGCCCAACATGCCGCGCATGTGGCAAAAACCAGCCGAAAGGAAGGGGGCGACGCGCATGATCAATCCTCGAACGCGTCGGGGAAAGACGCCCGGGCAAGGGCTTCGTTGATGACCAGCATCGCGTCATAGTCGGCTGGATCAAAGGGGTCGTCTACCGCGACGACCTCGCGGCCAAAGAGCCAAGACAAACGCCCCGCGTCCAGATTGCCCCTTTCGAACGGCTGGTCGCCAAAGGCTTCCCACAGCGCGCGCATAAAGGCCGTGTCAACGCGACGGTCCGCCGCCTTGCGGTCGGAACGGCGTTCGCGACGGGTCAGCGGGGTGACCCCACGCGGGTTGGCGCGACGGATAACGAATTGATAGTCTGATCCGGGCATACGCCCCGGAAAACCGCGATGTTTCAGCATGATACCCCCCAGACTGCGAGGGCGATGCGCGGTGCTACCCCTGCGTTACATGCCGCAGAGGGGTTGGAGACAGGCGCAAAGGCCTGTCCCCGACAAGCATTACTTGTACTTGCCTGTGTACACGGGCTCAACCGAGATGGGCTCGGGTGCGACCACGACATATTCTTCTTGCTGCTTGGGTGCGCATGCCGCAACGGCTGCGATAAGGCCGAATGCGGCCAGCATTGTGATGCTCTTGGACATCTAAGTCTCCTGTCACTGTTTAAAGGGCCCGGCACTGCCTCATGCCAATCAGACCCCGATGTTAAAGTAAGAAATACGTCGGTATTCCCCGCCGCGACATTATCGCAGTTCATTGGCGTTGCATACGGTGTGCTTTCCAATGCGGCCAGATGTGACGCCAAAGCCGCAGTTCGGCGCGCTGGTGCCGCAGCGCTCGCAAGATGTTGTGGGTGCATCAAAGGCCCTCCCAGATACAGGTGTCGTTGCTCAGGCGAAATGCCTCGAAAAACTGTGTGGCCTCGGGGTCGGACACCCCGAATTCCGTGACGCGATCAGCCAAAGAGATCACGATGACCTCTCCGTCCAGCGCATGTTGCGCCATGTAGGGAATGGCCAGCGCGTCGCACAGATAGGTCATATCGGCCCCAACCTGCGCAAAGTCCACAGCGCCCGTATCGCGCGCGATATAAGGGGCCACAAAACGGAAGCGCAGCCATGTCTGCACCCCCACCTCGTCTATCAGCACCTCTTGCAATTCGATGCTTTCGCCCGACGGCACCTCGACCGGCTGCGCCGCGGCAGAGGCCGTGGCGAAAGCTGCGCAAACCGCAAGCCACTTCAGTGCCGCACCCGCTGGATGCAGCCCGAAGGGCAATGACGCGGAAAGAGAGGGGTGATCGGTAACCAAAGCGGTCTCCTGCCCCTCGCGGTGCCCGCAAAGGCCCCGCGAGGGATATGGATTAAACGACGTTAGAGCGGGATGTTGTTATGCTTTTTCCAAGGCATCGCGGCTTTCTTGTTGCGCAAAGAGGCAAAGGCGCGGGCAATGCGCTTGCGCGTGGTCCGCGGCTGGATCACCTCGTCGATAAAGCCACGCTCTGCCGCGACAAAGGGGTTCGCGAAACGCTCTTCGTAATCGGCGGTATGGCGTGCGATCTTTTCGGGGTCGTTCAGATCGGCACGGTGGATGATCTCTGTCGCGCCCTTGGCCCCCATCACGGCAATCTCGGCTGTGGGCCACGCGTAGTTGAAGTCGGACCGCAGGTGCTTGGACGCCATCACGTCATACGCGCCGCCATAGGCTTTGCGGGTGATGACCGTCACCATCGGCACCGTCGCTTCGCCATAGGCGAACAGCAGCTTGGCACCGTGTTTGATCACGCCGCCATATTCCTGCCCCGTACCGGGGAGAAAGCCGGGCACGTCCACCAGCGTCAGGATCGGAATTTCGAACGCATCGCAGAAGCGCACAAACCGCGCCGCCTTGCGCGAGCTGTCGATATCAAGGCAGCCCGCCAGCACCATCGGCTGGTTCGCGACCACACCCACGGTGCGCCCTTCGATACGGATAAAGCCGGTCAGGATGTTCTTGGCGAAGTCTTCCTGAATTTCGTAAAAGTCGCCTTCATCCGCGAGCTTGTGGATCAGCTCTTTCATGTCATAGGGCGTGTTGGCGTTGCTGGGCACCAATGTATCAAGCGACGCCTCGATCCGGTCGGGTTCGTCAAAGAAGGGGCGCACGGGCGGCAGGTCGCGGTTGTTGGCAGGCAGGAAATCGACCAGACGACGCACCTCGGCTAGTGCTTCGACGTCATTTTCAAACGCGCCATCCGCGACGGAGGATTTGCGCGTGTGCGTCGTCGCGCCGCCCAATTCCTCTGCGGTGACCTGTTCGTTGGTCACGGTTTTCACCACGTCAGGGCCTGTCACGAACATATAGGACGTGTCTTTCACCATGAAGATAAAGTCGGTCATCGCAGGGGAATAGACCGCCCCGCCCGCACATGGCCCCATGATCACGCTGATCTGCGGGATCACACCGGAGGCTTCGATATTGCGTTGGAACACCTCGGCATAGCCCGCGAGGCTGTCGACGCCTTCCTGAATACGCGCGCCGCCGGAATCGTTGATCCCGATGACAGGCGCACCGTTCTGGATCGCCATATCCTGAATCTTGCAAATCTTCTGCGCGTGGGTCTGGGACAGCGACCCGCCAAAGACCGTGAAATCCTGACTGAAAACATAGACCAGACGGCCATTGATCGTGCCCCAACCGGTGACAACGCCGTCACCTGCGGGTTTTTGCTGCTCCATCCCGAAGTCGGTGCAGCGGTGGGTGACGAACATATCGAATTCTTCAAACGACCCATCATCAAGCAACAGGTCGATCCGCTCGCGGGCGGTCAGCTTGCCACGGGCGTGCTGCGCATCAATGCGCTTTTGCCCTCCGCCCAGTCGGGCGTCGTCGCGGCGGGTTTCAAGCTGTTCCAGAATATCTTTCATCACGCACCTCTATAAGATTTCCGCCACCGTAACGCCGCCCCCGCGCGAACCAAAGTGCATTTTTGCAAATTTGCAAAAACTATACACCCACCCATTTGCTAATTGAAAACTTGCAAATCGTTCGGTTACCGTATGGTTCTGGATAGACAAGATGCAACCGCAGGCATACTGATATGCAATGATCAAGGATAACCCCGTCCGTTTTCTGGATAAAACATCCCCCCCGCATATTTCCACGCTGATCCTTCTGTCGGGGATCGGGGCGCTGGCGATGAATATGTTCTTGCCAAGCCTTCCCGCAATGGCTGAATATTTCGACGCCGATTACGCTGTGATGCAGCTTTCCGTGCCGCTTTATCTGCTGTGTAGCGCGGTACTGCAGGTGCTGATCGGCCCGATTTCGGACAATCTGGGCCGCCGCAATGTGCTGCTATGGGGGTTGGCGATATATATGGTCGCGACGGTGGGCTGTATCTACGCCCCCACGACGGCTGTGTTCCTTGCGTTCCGCTGCGTGCAGGCCATCGTCGCCGTGTCGATGGTGCTGAGCCGTGCAGTGGTGCGCGATATGTTCGCCCAAGATAAAGCCGCCTCGATGATCGGCTATGTCACGATGGGCATGGCACTGGTGCCCATGATCTCCCCCGCTGTGGGCGGGTTGCTGGAACAATCTTTCGGCTGGCAGGCGACCTTCTGGGCGATGTTTTGGATCGGGGCGCTGGTACTGGCGATCACATGGTTCGACCTTGGCGAGACCCACGTCGCGTCAGGGCGCACGCTGACCCAGCAATTCGCCGAATACCCCGAGCTGCTCGGCTCTCCGCGGTTCTGGGGGTACTCGATGGCGGCGGCCTGCTGCTCGGGGGCGTTCTTCGCCTACCTTGGCGGCGCGCCCTTTGTGGGCAGCGTCGTTTTCGGCATGGAACCGGCCGAGCTTGGCATCTATTTCGGCGCGCCCGCCGTGGGCTATTTCCTTGGCAACTTTATCACGGCCCGCAAAGCGACCGTGGTCGGCGTCAACACGCTGGTGCTTTGGGGCTGTCTGGCCAATGCGATTGGCGGGTCGGTGTCGATGATGATCTTCCTGCTGGGCTATGGATCGCCGCTGTCGTTCTTCGGGATGATGACGCTGGTGGGCCTTGGCAACGGGCTGTGCATCCCCAACGCCACCGCGGGCCTGTTGTCGGTGCGCCCGCATCTGGCGGGCACGGCATCCGGGCTTGGCGGCGCGATCATGATTGGCGGTGGTGCGGGGCTGAGCATTTTGGCCGGCGCCCTGCTGAGCGAGGAGACCGGAGCCTACCCGCTGCTCTGGATCATGCTGGCTACCGCCGTGGCGGGCGTCGCGTCGATCTTGGTCGTGATCCGCCGTGAACGGGCGCTTGGCATTGCCTGACGGGCCTTGCCGCCGTTAGTTTGCAAAGATACGGTTTGCAGAACCGGTAACTTTGCAAAGGCCCACCCCGATGGCGATCCAAAAGCTATACGCTGGCGCAAAACTGCGCGAGCTGCGCACCAATCTGGCTCATACCCAAAAAGAATTCGCCGCGCGGCTTGGCGTATCCCTCCCGTACCTTAACCAGATGGAGAACAATAACCGACCCGTCAGCACCACGGTCGTCTTGGCACTGGCGTCTGAATTCGGGATGGACGTCACCGAACTGTCCAGCGGGGACAGCGAACGGTTGGTCAGCGACATGCGCGAAGTCCTGTCTGATCCGGTGTTCGAGGGCGATGTGCTGCCACTGGCCGATGTGCAGCTTGCGGCCTCCAACGCGCCGGGATTGGCGCGGGCGTTCATCAAGCTGCACCAAAGCCACCGCCAGACCCAGGAACGGCTGGCCTATCTGGACGAAGCCTTGGGCCGCGAAGATGCCCGCCCCTCCCCCAGCCCGTGGGAAGAGGTGCGCGACTTCTTCCATTATTGCGACAACTATCTGGATGCCGTGGACCGCGCCGCCGAGTATTTCGCCCGCGACACCGGCACCGGCCAAAGCCTGCGCGACACCACGCTAGAGGCGCTGTCCAGCGCAGGCATCACCGTCGCCTTCGACGAGACAGATGCCCTGCGCCGCTATGATCCGGCCAGCGGCGTGTTGCATGTCTCGGCCCGCGCCTCGCAGGCCACACAGACGTTCCAGATGCTGCTGCAGGTCGCCCTTGTGCGCCAGAACGACCTGCTTGAGGCAACCTTGGATTTCGCGCGTTTCAACAGCCCTGCGGCCCGTGACATCGCGAAGATGGGGCTGGCGAACTACTTTGCCGGGGCCGCGCTGATGCCCTACGCCCGGTTTCTGGAGCGCGCCCAAAGCTGCCGCCACGACCTCGAGGTGCTGGCCTTCTGATTTCGGGGCGTCGATCGAACAGGTCGCGCATCGGCTGTCGACGCTGCAACGCCCCGGGTCAAAGGGGATTCCGTTCTTCTTTGTCCGTGTGGATCAGGCGGGCACAATCACAAAACGCCATTCGGCCACCCGTCTGCAATTCGCGCGGTTTGGCGGGGCCTGCCCCCTGTGGAACGTGCACAGCGCCTTTGAAACGCCGGGCCGCTTCCTGCGTCAGCTGGCCGAAACGCCGGACGGGGTACGCTATATCTCGCTGGCGCGGGACATCTCGAAGCCGGCGGGGCGGTTTGGCGCGCCGGTGCGGCGCTATGCGATTTCACTGGGGTGCGAGGTGCGCCATGCGCCCGCGCTGGTCTATGCAGACGGGATGGACACCACCCGCGCCTTTGCATTTGAACCCATCGGCATATCTTGCCGTATTTGCGAACGTAAACATTGCCACCAGCGGTCTGTGCCGCCGCTGGAACGCCAGCTGGTGGTGGACCCGAACCTGCGCGACGTGCTGCCCTATCAGGTGGATTGACCGCTTACCGCTTGGCCGCCCGCCATCCCGCGGCACGCGCCTGCGCCGCGGTGCAGAACCAGCGTTCGCCCTTGTCGGTGCGGATCACGGTGCGGTCATAGTCGTGCTGTCCGGGCACGTGAAAGATCCGCGTGCCCTTGCTGCTGACATTCCCCTTGATCACACAGCCGCCCGGCCCTGTCGAGGCGACGGGCTTTGGCGCTGCTTTAGAGGCTTTGCGATAGGCATCGGGGCGCTGCGTTTCATAGGCATGTACCCCGCGTCCCGCCCGCTTGGCCGCCGCTTCGGTTGCGACATAGGCGCGGCTGTAACGCGCGTAGGAAAAGGCAAGCCCCGCCGCGACCAAAGCTTCCCCCATATCCTGCCCTAAGGCGGCACAACGCGCGACAATCCGGCCATAGCGGTCGGTATCCACTCGCTGGCAGTCGGCCCGCTGGCCGTCATAGGTGGCACGCACCTGCGCCGTCACCCAAGCGCCGCAGTTCAACACGCGCCCATCCGTGGCACGGCAAGGCTGGTCGCCTTCGACCGCATCGATGCCGAAAAGCCGGATCCGCGTCTCACCCAATGCGATCGTATCGCCGTCGATCACCCGGATCTCGCCCGTCAGGCGCGGTTCGACCGCCGCAGCGGGTTGCGTGAAAACGGCGACCAGCGCCGCGGCGAAACATGAATGAAGGAGGACTTTCATATCCCGTTGATTGGGGCGTTTTCACGCCTCAATCAACCAGAGATATTAACCAAGGTTAACTTTCGTTGACACTTGTGGCCTCTCGACCAAGGGAGGGGCAGCCCCTTAGCGCTGCGCGGTTTCCCAGTCGGGGTGGATCCAGGGCACGTCATTCGCCGCGGCCAATGGATCAAGCCCCAGCACATGGTCCGAGATTTTCTCGCCCACCATGATGGACGGGGCGTTCAGGTTGCCATTGGTGATCCGCGGAAAGATCGAGCTGTCGGCGACGCGCAGCCCCTCTACCCCGATCACACGGCCCTGCGGATCGACCACCGCCTGAGGGTCATCGGCGCGGCCCATGCGACAGGTACCACAGGGGTGATAGGCGCTTTCGGCATGTTCGCGGATGAAGGCGTCAAGCTCTGCGTCGCTTTGCACATCGGCCCCCGGCTGGATCTCGTGTTTGACGAAGGGTTTGAAGGCGTCCTGCGCAAAGATCTCCCGGGTGAGGCGAATGCAGGTGCGGAATTCCTCCCAATCCTTGTCTTGCGACATGTAGTTGAAAAAGATCTTCGGCGCGTCGGCCGGATTGCCCGAGGCCAGCGTGACAGACCCGCGCGAGGTCGACCGCATCGGCCCCACATGCGCCTGAAACCCGTGCCCCTCGGCGGCGGCCTGACCGTCATAGCGCACGGCGATCGGCAGGAAGTGATACTGAATATCGGGATATTTAGTCCCTGCCTTCGACCGGATGAAAGCCGCGCTTTCAAACTGGTTCGACGCGCCCATGCCGGTTTTCGTGAACAGCCACTGCGCGCCGATCACGGCCTTGGAAAAGATGTTCCAGTGCTTGTACAGCGTAATCGGCTGGCTGGCGGCCATCTGGATATACAGTTCAAGGTGGTCTTGCAGGTTCTGGCCCACACCGGGGCGGTCCGCGATCACCTCGATACCATGCTCTGCCAGATGGGCCGCGGGGCCGATGCCCGACAACATCAGCAGCTTGGGCGAGTTGATGGAGGACGCCGCGATGATCACCTCGCTGGTGGCACGCAGCACCTCGGTCTTGCCACCGCGTAGCACCTCGACCCCGACAGCGCGACCATCTTCGATCACGATCCGCTGCGCCAAGGCGCGGACGAGTTCGACGTTGCCGGTCTTTTGCGCGGGCCGCAGATAGGCGTTGGCGGCGGACCAGCGGCGGCCCTTCCAGACCGTCTGCTCCATCGGGCCGAAGCCTTCCTGTTTCTCGCCGTTATAATCGTCGGTCGCCTCATAGCCCGCTTGCTTGCCCGCCTCGACAAAGGCTTCGAACAAGGGGTTTTCGCGTGGGCCACGGCTGACATGCAGCGGGCCGTCAGTGCCGCGCCAGTCGGGGTCGCCCCCGTGGCCGCCGTCATGCCAGCTTTCCATGCGTTTGAAATAGGGCAGCACATCGGCATAGCCCCAGCCGTCGGCCCCCTGCTCTTCCCAGTGGTCATAGTCCATCGCGTGCCCGCGCACATAGACCATCCCGTTGATCGACGACGATCCGCCGATCACCTTGCCACGCGGGGTCGCCAGCCGACGGTTGTTCAGATGCGGTTCGGGTTCGGACTGGAACCCCCAGTCGTAGGTTTTCATGTTCATCGGATAGGACAACGCCGCCGGCATCTGGATGAACGGCCCCGCATCGCTGCCACCATGTTCGATCACCATCACCTTGCGCCCTGCCGTGGCCAGGCGGTACGCCATCGCGCAGCCCGCGCTGCCCGCCCCTACGATAATAAATTCAGCTTCCATCCTATCGCCTTCCTTCCGTGAGTTCTTGCGCGGGTCAAGGAGGCCGCAGGCCCCGCGCCCCCGGCGCGGCTTGTCCATGACGCGCGCAAGACTCGCATCCCAACATTGACGAGGTGACTTGAGGATCAGACCGATCCCTCAAGCACCTCTCAGCATATTCCCGCACGCCCTGCCAAAGCCCCCTTTGTTGCCGAAGGAAAGCTTGGGCCGGATGCGTGCCCATCTATCGCATACGCGTCAGCGCAGCGTTGGATCAGCGCCCTAGAAAGGCGCTTCCATATCGCCCATGCGCACATAGACGGTTTTCAGCTGGCTATAGTGATCAATCGCCGCCTTGGAGTTCTCGCGCCCCACCCCCGAATTTTTCATGCCGCCAAAGGGGGCTTCGACCGGGGCGTCGTTATAGGTGTTGATATAGCAGGTACCCGCCTCGAACCCTGCCGCGACGCGGTGCGCGCGGGACAGGTCTTTGGTGAACACACCGGCGGCCAGACCGAATTCGGTCGCATTGGCGCGGGCCATCACCTCTGCCTCGGTCTCGAAATCCAGCACCGACATGACCGGCCCGAAAATCTCTTCGCGGGCGATGGACATGTCGTCGGTCACATCGGCAAAGACGGTGGGCTGCATGTAAAATCCGTCGCGGTCGATTGCTGCCCCGCCATAGACCAGACGCGCGCCTTCGGCCTTGCCCTTTTCGACATAGCCAAGCGCGATCTCCATCTGACGTTTCGATACCATCGGGCCAAAGCTGGTGTCAGGGTCCATCGGGTCGCCGATCACGGCGGTGTCCAGACGTTCGGCCAAGCGTTTCAGGAATGCCTCCTTGATGTCGCGGTGCACGAAGACGCGGGTGCCGTTCGAACAGATCTGGCCCGAGCTGTAGAAATTGCCCAAGATCGCGCCGCTGATGGCGTTTTCGATATCCGCGTCCTCGAACACGATCATGGGGGACTTGCCGCCCAGTTCCATCGTGACGTGCTTGATGCCTTCCGCGGCCGCGGCATAGACCTTGCGGCCCGTGGGCACAGAACCGGTGAGCGAGACCTTGTCGACGCGCGGGTCGGTCACAAGGGAGGCCCCCACTTCGCCCATGCCTTGCACAACGTTATACAGACCGGCGGGCAGCCCTGCCTCTACCAGAATTTCCGCGACTTTCAGCGCGCAAAGCGGCGTCGTCTCGGACGGTTTGAAGATGATCGAGTTCCCGCAGGCCAGCGCCGGTGCGCCTTTCCAGCAGGCGATCTGCGTCGGATAGTTCCATGCGCCGATGCCAACACAGACCCCCAGCGGTTCGCGGCGGGTATAGACCCAGTCTTCGCCCAGCTGGATATGCTCCCCCGTCAACGAGGCCGCCAGACCGCCGAAATATTCCAGCGCATCGGCACCACTGGTCGCATCCGCAACCGAGGTTTCCTGATAGGGTTTGCCGGTGTCATAGGTCTCGAGGATCGACAGATCGTGATTGCGTTCGCGCATGATGTCGGCGGCGCGGCGCAGGATACGGCCCCGTTCGGTGCCGGTCATCGCGGCCCAAGCAGCCTGCGCGTCCCGCGCGGCGGTGATGGCTTTTTCCACAATTTCCGGCGTGGCGGCATAGACGGTCGCGATGACCTCGCCCGTTGCCGGATAGATCACCTCGATCGGGGTGCCGTTGGTATCTTCGACATATTCGCCGTTGATGAAATGGCTGGCGATGGGTTGCGTTTGCATAGGTCTCTCTTTTCGGTTGGGCCCCGCCCGTATGGCGGGGCCTCTTAGGTTTAAGGGTTATTCGGCCGGGATATTGGCGTTGCCATCCAGCCCGTGCAGGTGACGGCGTTTGACAAAGAACATATAGCCAAGCGCCAGCAGGTAGATGCCGATCACGATGGTCCCGACCCACTGGATCTGCAGCCATTGGCTTTGGAACAGCAGGGTCAGCACGAACAGGCCGATGGCGTTGGCCAGCACGTAAGACACCGTGCCAAAGCGTTCGGTCGTGAAGTTGAGGTTATCGGTGTAAAGCCGGATCAGACTGTCGAAAGAGTTGATCACGAACACGATGCCCACGATGGTCATGGCCCAATTCGGGAAGCCCGCGGTGCCGATGCCGTTCAGGTGGTAGTAATACAGCACCGAGAACCACAACCCCAAGGGGATCGACGGGAATACCAGCAAGGATGCCAGCAGTTGCCATGTCTTCAGCCCGCCAACAAAGCGGCTGACAAACTGCCCGATCATGATCGACCAGGCGAACCACCAGAACAGGTAGAATTCGTGGTAATCCGTCAGCGGGATGATGAACTTGTGGATATTCGCGAAATAGCCGCCAAGGTTGCTGGCACTAGAGGCAAATTCGCCCAATCCCATGCCGGCATTCAGCCACATGTAAGCGATCAGCGCCAGAAACAGCAGGGTCGAGCTGACCGACAGCACACGCACGAACTTCAGATCGGTGGAGCTGAAAGCCGCAATCAGGATCACGAGGAAGCAGATCAGGTAGAAGACCGGCAGGATCGTCTCTCCGTCGCCGACCTCGGCGATGTAATAGGGCATATAGATCAGGAACAACGCACCGGTGAAGGCGCAGGTGGTGATGATCACGATGTTGTTCAGCAGTTTGATCGCGGGGATCTCAAAGAACTTCACCCGCGGCTCGATGGCGCAGAAATAGAAGGTCGTCAGGAAGTAGAACGTCCAGATCAGAAAGCCCCAGAAGCCGAATTCAAGCGCCAGCGGGTTGGTGAACCCATAGGCCGGCTCGGTCGCCGTATCCGCATAAAGCGGAAAGTCGAAGGCCAGCGGGAACATGATCAGCCCCACATCCAGCCCCGACGTGAAGAGGATCGCGATAAAGGTGAACAGCGGCACCGGCGTCACGCCGGTCAGCGGCAGGTTCCACCACTTGATCGTACAGAAAATAGTTAAGCCCAAAGCCAGTATGACCCCGAACGAAATGATGGTCGTTAACATTGTGTCCCTCCGTGTTGGGGGTGCATTATTGGTTTGGTTGCCCGCACCCCTTGGGCAGTCGTTCTATTCGCCGCGCGGAAAACGTTTATTCTCTTCCAGCACGTTCAGATCCATGTGGTTGCGCATGTATTGCTCTGACGCATTGCGCAGCGGCTGGTGATCCCACGGATAGTACCCGCCCTTGCGCAGCGCCTCGTAGACGACCCAACGGCGGGCCTGGCTTTTGCGCACATCGGCATCGAAGGCGGCCAGATCCCAGCGGGCGTCGGCCTTGGCCGACAGGGTCAGCCGCGTGCCCTGATGGGCAGGTTCTTCGGCAAGGTTGGTCAGCTCGTGCGGATCGGCTTCCAGATCGAACAGTTGGTCAGGATCAAGGGCGCAGCGGTTGAACTTCCACTTGCCGTAGCGCAGTGAGACCATCGGCGCATAAGACGCCTCTGCCGCGTATTCCATGGCGACGGGTTCGGTGCGTTCCACCCCCTGCCCCATGGGCACCAGCGATTGCCCCGTGGTCCATTCCATCACCTCGTCCATTGACACGCCTGCCAGATCACAAACGGTCGGGCACACGTCGATATTGCTGACCGGCGTGGTCTGCAAACCGGGTGCCATCTGCGGGGCGGCGATCATCATCGGGACGCGGGACGACCCTTCGAAAAAGCTCATCTTGAACCAGAGCCCCCGCTCGCCCAGCATATCGCCGTGGTCCGAGCAGAAGACGATGATCGCCTCTTGGCGCGTGTCTTCTAGCGTTTGCAGGATCTCACCGATCTTGTCGTCAAGATAGCTGATGTTGGCAAAGTAAGCCTGACGCGAACGTCTGATATCGTCTTCGGTGATGTCGAAACTGCGCCAGTCGTTCGCGTCAAAGATACGTTTCGAATGGTTGTCCTGATTTTCATACCCCAGATCGGGCACCTCGGGCAGCAGGTGGTCGCAATCGTTGTACAGATCCCAGTACTTCTTGCGTGCGACATAGGGGTCATGGGGGTGCGTAAAGCTGGCGGTCAGGCACCACGGGCGCGGATCCAGACCGCGTGACAGGTCGTAAATCTTGCGCGTCGCCTCATAGGCCACGGCGTCGTCATATTCCATCTGGTTGCTGGTTTCCGCCACACCTGCGCCGGTCACCGACCCCATATTGTGATACCACCAGTCAATGCGTTCCCCCGGCTTGCGGTAGTCCGGCGTCCAGCCGAAATCGGCGGGGTAGATATCGGTGGTCAGGCGTTCCTCGAACCCGTGCAGCTGATCGGGGCCGACGAAATGCATCTTGCCCGACAGGCAGGTCTGATAGCCCGCACGCCGCAGATGGTGGGCGTAGGTGGGCACGCTCGACGCGAACTCTGCCGCGTTGTCATAGACGCCCGTAGCCGACGGAAGTTGCCCCGACATGAACGCCGCCCGCCCCGGCGCGCACAGCGGGCTGGCGGTATAGGCGTTCTTGAACCGCGTCGACCGCGCCGCCAGCTTTTTGAGGTTCGGAGCATGCAGCCAGTCAGCTGGGCCGTCGGGAAACAGCGTGCCGTTCAACTGGTCGACCATCAGGATCAGGATATTGGGCTGGGTCATTCTTTGGTCCCCACAAGCATATGAAGCACCGACAGGGCGCGGTCGCTGGCGGCGCGGGCGCTGCCCTCGTCCGACAAGGCGGCACGCAGGTAAAGCCCGTCGATCAGGGCGGCCAGCGTATCGGCATCCCCTGCCGGATCATCCGAGATCGGGCGCAGCGCATAGGTCAGGTTCGACCGCAGCCGCTTTTGATACACCACCAGCAAACGGTAGGTTTCGGTATTGGTCCGCGAGGAGGCATAGAGCGTCATCCAGGCGCTGACCGTTGCCGGATCGAAATAGCTTTCGTCAAAGCTCGCGCGGATGATCGCCTCGGCCCGTCCCAGCGGAGATTTGTTCAGACGCAGCTCGCGGCGGACCTCGGCGCTGTATTCCGTCAGGATATAGCGCATGGCCGCCAGAAAGATCTGATCCTTGCCGCCAAAATAGTGATGCGCCAGCGCCGAGGACATCCCCGCGCGGCGCGCGATCTGGCCGACCGTCACATCCAGTGACTGGGCAGCACCGATTTCGGCAATCGTCGCTTTGACCAAGGCGTCGCGGCGAATAGGCTCCATTCCGACTTTGGGCATAAAGAATCCTTAGTGGTTTGATAGCGTCTGGCCATCAAACCTACGTTCATTGACTGACAAGTCAATAAAAACCTGAGAGCGGATCAACTCAGGGTTTAGTCATTTTCCAGCCGGCGGCGTTGCTAGAATTTCGTCGCCGGCGTGGCGGGGGTGATCTGGCGTTTCAGCATCGCCTCGCGCCATGTGATAAACGTCACCGACCCAAGGATTACCGCCCCGCCAAGAACGACCCAGATATCAATGGGTTCAGCAAAAACGACAGCACCTAGCGCCGTGGCCCAGACCAGTTGCAGGAAGGTCACCGGCTGGGTCACCGTCAGCGGTGCCGCGGCAAAGGCAAGCGTCATGGTGTAGTGGCCTGCGGTTGCAAAACACGCGACAGCGGCGAGGATTCCGATCTCCTCCCACGTGGGGGTGATCCAGTTGGCAAGCGCGAAGGGGGCCAGAAACAGCGTCACGAACAGCGACATCATCGCGACGACGACCGACGGGCGCACCTCATCCGCAAGCACTTTGGCCAGCAGATAGGCCCCGCCAAACACCACCGCTGCGATCAGCATCGCGAAATGCCCGCCGGTCAGCTCTCGAAACCCCGGTCGCAGGATAATCGCGGCCCCGACCAGCCCCAGCACGACCGCAATGATCCGGCGCAGGGCCAAGCTCTCGCCCAGAAACAGCGCGGCCCCGATGGTGACATAGATCGGCGCAAGATAGTTCATCGCCGTCACCTCGGCGATAGAGATACGGGTCATGGCGTAGAACCACAGGATAACGCCCACCCCATGCAGCCCGCCGCGTACCGAAAACAGCGCCCATTGGCGGCGCGACAGCTTCGCCTCGCGCAGCGCGCCAATCGCGGGCAGCAGGAACACCAAGCCAAAGCCATAACGGATAAAAGCAGCTTCGGAGGACGGCAGGCGCGGGCCCATATGTTTGACCAAAGCGGTCACGCAAATGAAACACAGGCCGGTCACGACCATCCAGAAGATACCGGTGACGGGGCGTTGGGGATGTGCAGTTGTCATGGGCGCAACATTCCCCAACCCTTCCCCAAGGGCAAGGTCACATCAGCAGAAGTTTCAAAGCAATCGCCCACATGGTCAGCGCGATCACACCATCCAGAATTTGCCAGCTGCGCGGCTTACTGAAAAACGGCCCCAACAAGCGCGCGCCATAGCCCAGGCTGAAAAAGAAAACAAAGCTCGCCGTGACCGCACCTGCCCCGAAGGCAAGGCGGCTTTCATATTGCGCGGCGATGGACCCCAGCAGCACGACGGTATCAAGATAGACATGCGGGTTCAGCCAGGTCAGCGCGAGCAGGGTCAGGATCGTGCGGCGCAGGCTGGTTTGCGCGGCCCCGTCAGCGGCCAGCGCATGGCCGCCCTGCCAAGCCGATCGCGCGTTCTGGAAACCGTACCAGATCAGGAACGCCGCCCCGCCGTAGCGCATCAACGTTTCGAACCACGGCACCGCCGTGGCCAGCGCACCGAACCCCGCCACCCCTGCGGCGATCAGCACCGCATCCGACAAGGCGCAGGTCAGGCAGACCCAAAAGACATGCTGCAACCGCAAGCCTTGGCGCAAGACAAAGGCGTTCTGCGCCCCGATCGCCAGAATCAAGGTCAGGCCCAAGGCAAAGCCGGGAAAGAAGGCGGTCATATGTCAAAAGCTCCGTCGGGAATCTGGGCCGGTCTCGGGCAAGATGCACCGCCGGACCCCACCCAAAAATAAATTTTCATCCCCTGCAACCCCAACTTTATTGTTGCGGCCGCGAAACATTTGCGTGATTGGGCCCGTTACTACTAGCGAACCACAGATACAGCGCCTATCTGACCCGCATACAACCAAGGAATAATGTCATGTTCGACGACAAACAGAAGCTGGAAATCAGCCAAGATGAATTGGCGCTTATCGAAGCAGCCCTGCACACACAGTCCAAGATCCTGAGCGTTCAGGCAAGCGCAGGCGGATCAAAGGCCTTGGGGCACCTGAACGAGGTCAAACGCGTCCTCGCCTCTATCTCGCAGCAGCGCGTGCGCGACACCACGACCAAACCGGCCTGGGGTGGTCTTTTTCGCATGGCGCGCCTTTTGGGATAAATTCGGCCCCAAACGCTGACACAAAAAAACCGCCCCGCAGCTAAGCCAGGGGCGGTTTTTTTTGTGTCTCGCGGGCGTGTGACGCAACCGCCCCCCGCCAAAGCAAAGCCCCGCAGCGACATGGGTCAACGGCGGGGCGTAGATGTTACAGCTGCTCCATCACCTCGTCAGAGGCTTCGAAGTTCGCGGTGACCCGCTGCACGTCGTCGTCGTCTTCCAGGGCGTCGATCAGCTTCATCAGCTTTTCCATCCCTTCCAGATCCATTTCGGTCGTGGTGGTCGGACGCCAGACCAGCTTGGTGCTGTCGGATTCGCCCAACTCGGCCTCTAGCGCGGTGCTGACATCGTTCAGGTCGGTATCCATGCACCAGATCACATGCCCGTCATCCGAGCTTTCGACGTCTTCCGCACCGGCTTCGATAGCGGCCATCATGACGGTGTCGGCATCGCCAACGCTGGCGGGATAGGTGATTTCGCCCTTACGGTCGAACATGAAGCCGACGCTGCCTGTCTCGCCCAGATTGCCACCGTTCTTGGTGAAGGTGGACCGCACGGTCGACGCGGTGCGGTTGCGGTTGTCGGTCATCGCCTCGACGATGACGGCAACACCATTGGGGCCGTAGCCTTCATAGCGGATTTCTTCGTAATCCTCGCCCTCGCCGCCGACGGCTTTCTTGATCGCGCGTTCGATGTTGTCCTTGGGCATGGACTGGCCCTTGGCCTCTTTCACCGCCAGACGCAGACGCGGGTTCTTGTCCGGATCGGGTTCGCCCATCTTCGCCGCGATGGTGATTTCTTTGGAGAGCTTGGAAAACACCTTGGCGCGCAGTTTGTCCTGACGGCCCTTACGGTGCTGGATATTTGCCCATTTTGAGTGACCTGCCATGGTGACCTCACATGCTAAAATTCTCGGTTGGCTCTCTATACGGCAGCCCACGCGCCTGAACAAGCCACCGCGCACGCGCGCGGTATAGCCGGGTTTGGGGCAGACAGGCGCGCGGGCGGCTGCTAGGGCTTTGGTCGCAGTTCACGCAAGGTACGCTCATGACCACCGATCAAATCATCCTGTTCACCCTGTTTGCCGCCGTGTTCGGCATGCTCTTGTGGGGGCGGTTCCGCTATGACCTTGTCGCCTTTGCTGCGCTGATGGTTGCCGTGGTGCTGGGGGTGGTCGACAGCAAGGATGCCTTTGCGGGTTTTGGTCACCCTGCGACGCTGGTGGTCGCGCTGGTGCTGATCGTATCGGCGGGGCTGACGCGGTCTGGCGCGGTGTTGCTGATCACCCGCACGCTGGTCGATGCCTCGCGTAGCCTTGGCGGGCATATCACGCTGATGGGGGTTATCGGCGGGGTGCTGTCAGCCTTCATGAACAACGTCGCGGCCCTCGCGCTGCTGATGCCGGTCGACATCCAGACCGCCCGCAAAGCCGGACGATCCCCGGGGTTGAGCCTGATGCCGCTGAGCTTTGCCACGATCCTTGGCGGCATGGCGACGCTGATCGGGACGCCGCCCAATATCATCATCGCCTCGATCCGACAGGAATCCCTTGGCGAACCGTTCCGCATGTTCGATTTCGCCCCTGTCGGCGGGATTGCAGCGGCGGCGGGGCTGGCCTTTGTCGCGCTGATCGGCTGGCGTTTTATCCCGCAGCGCGAAAACAACGTGCTGGGCCCCGAAGACCTGTCCCCCTATCTGGCAGAGCTGACGATCCCCGAAGGCAATGCCCAGATCGGTAAACGTCTGGCAGAGCTTCAGGACGCGGCCGAGAAGGCCGATGTCGCCATGCTGGGGGTGATCCGGGACGGCAAGCGCCGCTACGGCCAGTCACGCAACCTGCCCCTGCGCGCAGGCGACGCGCTGGTGCTTGAGGCAACACCCGACGCGCTGGACGAATTTCGCAGCACGCTGGACCTGCATGTCGCCGACGCCGACCGCGAAGACCGCCTGCGCGCCGATGGCGAAGGGGTCGAGATCATCGAGGTCGTGGTCACCAGCGATTCCCGACTGAACGGCCGGTCGGCTCAGGCGGTCGGCCTGTCGTGGCGGCAGCGCTCCGTGCTGCTGGGGGTATCGCGGCGCGGCAAACGCATCACCTCGCAATTGCGTAAGACCGAGCTGCAGGTGGGGGATATTCTGCTGCTGCTCGTGCCGCGCGATACCGCGTCCCATGTGGTCGAATGGCTGGGCGTGCTGCCCCTTGCTGACCGCGGGTTGGCAGTGACCGAAAACCACAAGGTCTGGCTGGCCATCGGCCTGTTTGGCGGCGCGGTCACGGCGGCGAGCTTTGGGTTGATCTACCTGCCCGTCGCCCTGGGGCTGGTCGTCATCGCCTATGTGCTGGCGCGGATCGTCCCGCTGTCGGAGCTTTATACCCATATCGAATGGCCGGTCGTCGTCTTGCTGGGGTCGATGATCCCGTTGGGGGCGGCGCTCGAAAGCTCTGGCGGGACGGAGCTGATTGCCGGCGCGCTTGTCGGATTGACCCAACGGCTGCCCGCATGGGTGGTGCTGACGGTGCTGATGCTGGTCACCATGACCCTGTCGGATGTGCTGAACAACACCGCCACCACCATCGTCGCCGCCCCCGTGGGCATCCAGATGGCGGCAAGCCTTGATGTCTCTCCCGACCCGTTCCTGATGGCGGTCGCCGTCGCCGCATCGAGCGCGTTCCTGACGCCCATCGGGCATAAGAACAACACGCTGATCCTTGGTCCCGGGGGCTATAGCTTTGGCGATTACTGGCGTATGGGGCTGCCGCTTGAGATCATCGTCGTCGCGGTGTCCATTCCGGCTATTCTGGTATTCTGGCCGCTTTAGGGGCAGAGCTAAGGGAAGGAGCCGGGGGCCAGCCCCCGGACCCCCGGGATTTTTGCCATTTGGAAGCGCGGGAACGGTGCTACCAGAAGAGCGGGATCATCATGGAGACGAGCAGCGACATCGACAGGTTGAGCGGAATGCCGATGCGCATGAAGTCGGTGAAACGGTAGCCGCCCGGCCCATAGACCAGCGTGTTGGTCTGGTAGCCGATGGGAGTGGCAAAGGCGCAAGACGCCGCGATCATCACCGCCACGACCAAGGGGCGCGGGTCCATGCCAAGTGCGGACCCGAGGCTGATGGCAATCGGTGTCATGATCACCGCCACCGCGTTGTTCGACACGATCTCTGTCAGGGTTGTCGTCAGCAGGAACACCGCGAAGATCACATAGAAGGGCGACAGCGTGCCGAGGAAGGGCGCGATATTGTCAACGATCAGGCTGATCGCGCCGGAGTTTTGTAACCCTGCCCCGACCGCAAGCATCGAGAAGATCAGCGCCAGCAGACGGCCATCGACAAAGCTGAAGGCCTCTTCCGCGTCGATACAGCCCGTGACCAGGACCAACGCCACGGCTAGCACGGCCAGTAGCAGGATCGGCGCGACATTCAGCGCGGCCAAGACCACGATTCCCACCAGCGCCGCGATGGCGATCGGGGCATGCCCCCGCCGGAAGGCCCGTGCCGACGGCTGCGAGACGTCGACCATATCCATATCCGAGGCAAGGCGCTGGATATCCTCCATCGCGCCTTCAAGCAGCAGCGTGTCACCGACCTTGACGATGAGGTCGTCAAGCTGACGACCGATGTTCTGGTTCCGCCGGTGTACCGCCAAAGGGTACACCCCATAGCGCCGTCGCAGACGCAGCGCCCCGAGTGTGCGGCCCACCATCTTGCAGCCCGGCGTGATCAGCACCTCTACGGTCGAGGTTTCCACCGCCGACACCTGATCGACGCGCTTAAGCTCTTTATTCGCCTGAAGGCTGAGCAGCTCTGTCATCTGGGTCCGCAGAACCACGCGGTCGCCGACCCGCAGTTCGACACTGGCCAGATCGCGGCGCAACGATTGATCGCCGCGCACCACGTCGATCAGCCGCACGCCTTCGCGTTTGAACAGTTGCACGTCAAGCACCTCGCGCCCGATCAGGTTGGAGTCGGGCGGGATCACGGCTTCGGTGAAGAACTTCATCTTGGAGCGGTCCGACAGCATATTCGCCATACTGTCGCGCGCGGGCAGCAGTTTGGGCGCGAAGACGGCCATATAGATCAGGCCCCAGGCGCAGACGACCAGACCGATGGGCAGGATTTCGAAAATGCCAAAGGGCTCCAGCCCTTGCGACCGTGCGACACCGTCCACCAGAAGGTTGGTCGATGTCCCGATCAGCGTCAGGGAGCCGCCCATGATCGCCGCATAGCTCAGCGGGATCAGCAGTTTGGAGGCTTTGGTGCCAAGCGTCTGGCTGAGCTGCACCACGACCGGAATCATCACCACCACCACGGGCGTGTTGTTCATCACCGCCGAGGCCGCCATGACCGCCACGATCACGCCCACCACCGCCGTTTTCGGATGCGTCTTGGCATAGCGTTCGGCCATGCGCGTCAGCACATCCAGCGCGCCCGTGCGCACCAGCGCGCCCATCACGATGAACATCGCGGCAATGGTCCAGGGGGCAGAGTTCTGCAGCACCGCCTGCGCATCGTCATAGGGCAAGATGCCAAGCGCCAGCATGATGGCCGCCCCTGACAGGGCCACGACCTCGGTCGGGAGGGATTCACGCAGGAACATGACGAACATGATCACAACGACGGTCAATGCCAGGATGGCAGAGGTGCTATCCGACAGGTTTAGAAAGTCCATTCAGGTATATCCGGCCTTGGGCAGATGAAAATCAAACTGCAGTGTCGTTGATTGCAACGTCCACGGCAAGCGTCGCCTTGGGGCAAGCGTCAGATGCGCCTGCCCTGCGCTATTCCGGATACGGGTCTAAAGCGTGCCAGCCGCAACGAGGTCAGGGCGCGCTTTGCTGCAGCTTGCCGCCCTGACGCACGGGCACGATACGGGTCGCCTTGCCGGTGCGGTCGTCGGTTTCGATATAGACGCCGGATAGGGTCGCTTCTTCGTTGGCGGGGGTGAAGCGGTCTTTGGGCATGCCGGTGATGAAGCGGCGCAAAGGCTCTGTTTTCTCCATGCCGATCACCGAATGGTAATCGCCGCTCATGCCTGCATCTGTCAGATAGGCCGTCCCGCCCGGCAGGATCATCGCGTCAGACGTGGGCACATGGGTATGCGTGCCCACAACAAGGCTGGCGCGGCCATCACACCAATGCCCCATCGCCATCTTTTCCGAAGTCGCCTCGCAGTGCATATCGACAATCACCGCCGATGCCATGCCGCCCAGAGGGTGGGTCTTGAGCACAGGTTCAAGCGCCGAGAACGGATCGTCAAAGGGGCGTTTCATAAAGACCTGACCAAGCGCCTGGGTGACCAGCACCTTGCGCCCGTTCTTGGCGGTGAACAGACGCGCGCCCTTGCCCGGTGCGTTTTTCGAAAAATTCAGCGGCCGGATGACACGCGGCTCCTGTTCGATAAAGCTCAGCATGTCTTTTTGGTCAAAGGCGTGGTCGCCCAAGGTCAGACAATCGGCCCCTGCGTCCAGCAGCGTTTTGGCGTGGCTGCCAGACAGTCCCATGCCAGAGGTGGCGTTTTCACCGTTCACCACCACAAAATCCAGCTTCCATTCCGTCCGCAGACGGGGAAGGTTTTCGCTGATTGCGCGACGGCCCGCGCGGCCCATGACATCGCCGAGGAAGAGTATTTTCATGCCCCAAGCGTTAGGCTGCGCAGCGCCCGAGGGCAAGGGGCGGAGCTGCGGTTTTTGCGCGCGGGGTGCGGGCGCGCCTAGGCGATCTCGATCACGCCCGTCTCTGTCACGATCAGATCAAGCGGCTGGTCGGTGGGTTCAAGCGGCAGGTCGTCAACCTCTTGCCCCGCAAAGGCAAAACCGATCGCCAAGGTCGCCCGCCGCGCACGTAGCTGTTCCAGCGTGCGGTCATAAAACCCGCCGCCATACCCCAGACGCCCGCCAGCGCGGTTGAACGCCAGCAGGGGTACGATCACGATTTCAGGGTCAAAGACATCCTCGACAGCGGGGATCTGAGCGCCAAAGGCACCGTCCACCAAAGGGGTATCCGGGGTCCAGCGAGAAAACCGCAAAGGCTGCGCTGCGCCCATGATCACCGGCACGCCCACGGGGCCATGGGCCGCCGCCTCGGCCATGGCGGGGCGCGGGTCAATCTCTGTGCGTATGGGCAGAAAACCGGACAGCGGGACGCCGCGATACCCCGCGAGCACTTCGCTCAGATAGCCGGCTTGCGCGGCGTTGGCACCATCAAACAGCGGCTTGCGACGGGCGAAGGCCGCCTTGCGCGCTGCCGCCTTGACCGCCGCCATATCCATCACAGCAGGACCGCCGCCGCCAGCCCCAGAAAGGCGAAGAAGCCCACGACATCCGTCACCGTCGTCACAAAAGCACCAGAGGCAAGGGCCGGATCCACGCCGAAACGTTCCAGCAGGATCGGGATGCCCGTCCCCGCAAGCCCTGCCACGACCATATTGATCACCATCGCCGTCGCGATCACATAGCCAAGCGCGGGTGACCCGAACCACAGGATCCCGACGATCCCCATGATGATCGCGAAAATCAGGCCATTCACCAGCCCCACAAGACATTCACGCCGGATCACGCGCCAGACGTTCGATCCGGTCAAATCCCGAGTCGCGATGGCGCGCACGGCCACGGTCAGACTTTGCGTACCGGCATTCCCCCCCATAGAGGCCACGATGGGCATCAACACCGCCAACGCCACAATCTGCGCGATCGCCGCCTCGAACTGCGAAATCACCATAGAGGCCGCGATGGCCGTCACCAGGTTCACCGCCAGCCAGGGCAACCGCTGCTTGGTTGTCTCTATCACACGGTCAGACAGCGACCCTTCGCCAACACCGGCCAGACGCAGGATGTCTTCTTCGTGTTCCTCGTCCAGCACCGACATGGCGTCATCAATGGTGATCACCCCGATCAAACGCCCCTCGTCATCGACAACGGGCGCAGAGATCAGGTGATACTGGTTGAACGCATAGGCGACATCGCCCTCGTCGCGCAGGGCGGGAATGACCTGAAACGTATCCTCCAGAATGTCGCGCATGGGGGTGGCGCGTCTGGACCGCATCAGCTTGCCAAGAGTGACATTGCCCACAGGGTGCAACCGCGGATCGACCATGACAATGTGATAGAACTGGTCCGGCAGGTCTTCCTCGGGCGTGGCGCGCAGGTGATCAATCGCCTCGCCCACGGTCCAGTGTTCGGGGGCCATGACAACTTCGCGCTGCATCAAACGACCAGCGGAATATTCGGGATAGGTCAGCGCCTGTTCGACAGCGACCCGGTCCGCATCTTCCAGTGCCCCCAGAATGGTCTCGGCCTGCGCATCCTCAAGGTCTTCGATCAGATCGACAACATCATCGCTGTCCATGTCGCGCACGGCGTCCGACAATACCTCGGGCGTCAGAATCGCAACGACTTCCTCGCGGATCGATTCGTCGAGCTCCGACAAAATCTCGCCATCGAACTCGCGGTCATAGAGCCGGATCAGCTTGGTCCGTTCAAAGGCGCTGATCTGTTCCAGAAGGTCGGCGATGTCGGCCGCGTGCAGCGGCTCCATCAGCTCTGTCAACTTGGCGGCGTCATCGATTTCCACCGCATAGAGAATGGACGCCACGGCCTTCTTGTTCAGCCGATATGCCTCGCCTTCATCCTCGGCGTCGGGGGAAAGTTCAAGTTCCTGTGCGTCGTCAACCATGGCTGCCCCCACTTGCGATTTTGCGCAGACCATAAGCGTGCCACAGCGCGGATACAATGGCGCGGAACCCTGCGCTATCGGATTGTCGGCACGGCGGGCTGCGGTTAGACAGGCGGCATGAAAACACAAACACTCCTCCTCGGCCAAACGCTCCGGTTTACGGGCAATCCCCTCTCTGACCCGTGGGAGGAGACGGTTCATATCGACAGCGACGGTGGCGTGCTGCTTGAAGGCGCGCAGATCAAGGCCGTGGGCCGCGGCGCCGACCTGCGCAAGGCGCACCCGCAGGCGACGGTGCAGGACTATGGCGAGCGGCTGATCTGCCCGGGGTTTGTGGACGCCCATGTGCATTATCCGCAGACCGCCATCATCGCGAGCTGGGGCAAACGGCTGATTGACTGGCTCAACAGCTATACCTTCCCCGAGGAAATGCGCCTGTCAGACCCCGCCTATGCCCGCGACATCGCCGGGCGCTATCTGGATCTAACGCTGGCCAACGGCACGACCACTGTCTGCTCTTTCGCCACCATCGCCCCCACCAGCGTCGACGCGATATTCGACGCGGCAGCAGAGCGTGGTCAGCGGATCGTGGCGGGCAAGACCTGTATGGACCGCAACGCCCCCGACGGGCTGCGCGATACGGCGCAATCGGCCTATGACGACAGCAAGATGCTGATCGACCGCTGGCACGGCAAAGGCCGCGCCAGCTATGCGATTACGCCCCGTTTCACGCCGACCTCGACGCCGGAGCAACTCGCGGCCCTGGGTGCGCTCTGGACGGAGCGCCCCGACTGCCTGATGCAGACGCACCTGAGCGAACAGATCGACGAGATTGCTTGGGTCCAAGACCTTGTACCCCACGCCCGCGATTATCTGGACACCTACGAGGAACACGGGCTGGTGCGTGATCGCGCCGTCTTTGGCCATGCCATCCACCTGACCCCGCGCGAGATCGACCGCCTTGCCGACAGCGGCGCATCGGTGGTGCATTGTCCCACTTCGAACACCTTCATCGGATCGGGACTGTTCGACATGGCGCATATCGCCGCGCAGCAGATACCGATTGGCTTGGCCACGGACACCGGCGGCGGGTCGTCCTTCTCGATGCTGCGCACAATGGCTGCGGCCTATGAGATCGGCCAGCTGCGCGGCACCCCCACCCATGCGGCGCAGCTGATGTGGCTTGCCACCGCCGGCTCTGCCCGCAGCCTGCATCTGCACGAAAAGATCGGCACACTCGCCGAAGGCTTCGAGGCCGACATCACCGTGCTCGACCTCGCCTCCACCCCCGCGATCAAGCAGCGCAGCGACAATGCGCACAGCATATGGGATCAGCTTTTCGCCACAATCATGATGGGCGATGACCGCGCTATCAGCGACGTCTGGGTCAACGGGGTGCGCCGAGGCTGACGCCAGCCTCCTTCATTTTGCCTTTAAACTCCCCGCGGCGCGTCCCGCAGGCGCGCCTTGCGGCACGGTTTCGGGCCCATCCTAACAGGGTGCGGCCAGAACCATTGCCCAAATCCGGTCCGGCCCCTGAAACAGGCCAAAACCCGTGGCATTCCGGCTCATCATATTGCGATAATGCGGTGCCGACTGCGCCCATCCCCGCATGACCTGCGTCAGATCCCCCTGCCCCTTGGCAAGATTCTCGGCCACATAGCACCAGCGATAGCCCTGCGCCCGCACCCGATCACCAACACCAGACCCATCGCGTCCCGTGTGCGCGAAATATCCGTGCCGCGCCATGTCCAGCGTATGTGCCCGTGCGGCGGCCTCTAGCCGCGGTGCATAGGACAGCGGGGCCACCCCCTGCTGCGCGCGCATGGCATTCAACATCTGAACCGCCTGTGGGTCGGCGCGCAAAGGCGATATCGCGGCAATCAACAGAGCCACGGCCAAAGCCAGCCTTCGCAGAATATTCATACTGTCAACTCCCCCCCGCCTTCGCGCTACCCGCGCCTCTACCTCCTCCCGAGATAGAGCTATGCGTGTTTATATCGCGTCCCGCAGCGCCCGCGCGAGCTTGTTTTGCTGCGCGATCTGCGCGGGTAGATCTATGGTCACGACCTGCCCATCCCGCACGACGCTGCGCCCTTCAACAAGCAAATCGCGGACCGTTGTCGGCCCCGCAAGCAACAGTGCTGCCGGATCCCAGCTCCCGACGCTTTCAATCCCGCTCACGTCCCATATGGCGATGTCTGCCCGCGCCCCCACCTCGATCCGCCCGCATTCGGGGCGGCCCAGGATGTCTGCACCGCCGCGCGTAGCAATCTCAAGCGCTTCGCGTGCGCTCATCGCATCCGCCCCGCCTGCAACGCGCTGCAAAAGCATCGCCTGCCGAGCCTCCGCGACAAGATTACCGGCGTCATTGCTTGCGGATCCATCGACCCCGAGCCCTACGGGAACTCCGGCATCTCGCATCGCACGAAGGGGCGCGATCCCCGAGCCCAAGCGGCAATTCGAACAGGGGCAATGTGCAACGCCAGTCTTGGTCTGCGCGAATAACGCGATCTCGCTCGGGTCGAGCTTCACGCAATGGGCATGCCAGACATCGGGCCCGACCCAGCCCAGATCCTGCGCATATTGACCCGGACGACAGCCGAATTGCGCCAATGAATAGGCGATATCCTCCTCGTTCTCGGCAAGATGCGTATGCAGCATCACGCCTTTGTCCCGCGCCAACAGCGCTGCGTCCCGCATCAGGTCCCGACTTACCGAGAAGGGCGAACAGGGCGCGATCCCAACCCGACACATGGAAGAGGCCGATGGGTCATGAAAACCGTCGATCACACGAATGCAATCCTCCAGTATCGCAGCCTCGCGTTCCACCAAAGCGTCAGGTGGCAACCCACCGTCGCTTTCCCCGATGCTCATCGCGCCGCGCGTGGGCTGAAACCGCACCCCGATCTCTGCCGCGGCGTGTATCGTATCCTCCAACCGGCTGCCGTTCGGATACATATACAGGTGGTCCGAGCTTAAGGTGCATCCGGACAAGGCAAGCTCTGCCAACCCCACCTGAGCCGAGACATACATGTGATCCGGCGTAAACCGCGCCCAGATCGGATAAAGCGTTTTAAGCCAGCCAAACAGCAGCGCGTCCTGCCCCCCCGGCACCGCCCGCGTCAGACTTTGATAAAGGTGGTGATGGGTGTTCACCAACCCTGGCGTCACAACGCACCCTGATGCTTCTATCACCTCCCCTTCAGTTGTCAGGTTTTGTCCCACCGCCACGACAACCCCATCGCGCAGTAAAACATCAGCCGATACCAATTCGCGCCGCGTCTCATCCATCGTCAAAAGATAATCAGCGTTGCGTATCAGCAGTTCGGTCATATCGGACAATTCCTAATAAACTCTAAAGCTTCGGCGTGAATATCGGCATTGGCCGCCGCGATGGCACGTCCACCATGATGGGCGGGGCCGCCATCCCAGTCGGTAACGATGCCACCCGCTGCATGGACAAGGGCGATTGGTGCTTGAATATCATAGGGTTGCAGGCCCGCTTCGATGACCAGATCGACCTGCCCCGAGGCCACCAAAGCATAAGCATAGCAATCCATCCCAAAGCGCGCCAAACGCGCGTGTCGCGCCACCTCGGCAAAGGCGGCCGCTTCGGATGTCGTCCCGACTTCTGGAAAAGTAGTGAAAACGGTCGCCTGTGACAGTGCACGCGCCCCACGCGTCCGCAGCGGATGAACGCCAGACGGGCCCGACACCTCGGCTTGGCCGCTATGCCCAACAAAACGCTCGCGAATGTAGGGCTGGTCGATGATCCCGAAAAACGGCCCATCCGCATTGCTGACCGCGATCAACACGCCCCAGGTCGGCGTGCCGGAGACAAAACCCCGCGTGCCGTCAATGGGGTCCAAAACCCAGGTGAGCCCGGAGGTCCCTTCCGCAGTCCCATATTCTTCGCCCAGGATGGCGTCGTTGGGGCGTTCGCGTGCCAAGATATCGCGCATGGCCCGTTCGGCCGCACGATCGGCTTCAGTGACGGGATCATAGCCCGACTGGAATTTGTTGTCCGCAATCAGATCTGCTTGACGAAAATGGGGAAGTATCGCGGCACGGGCGGCGTCCGCCAGCAAATGGCCCACACGCAATATATCGGGATCGGAGTGCATATTTGGTATCATAGCTACCGATCTGACACTTTCGCCAGATCCTTGCAAGATAACACTTCCCGCTAAAGGTTAAGCCACATCACTGAGGACACGCGCCAGTTCGAACAGGCGGCGACGCTGGTTTTCGGGGATCGCATAGTAAGAGCGGATCAAATCCATCGCCTCTTTATCGCCGCTCAGATCGGCGGGGATATTGTCCAAGGCCTTTTCGGGCTGCGGCTTTTCGGCTTCCAGACCTTCAAAGAAATGCGAAACGTCCACGTTCAGGGCAAAGGCGATGTCCCAAAGTCTGGACGCGCTGACACGGTTTGCACCGGTTTCATACTTTTGGATTTGCTGGAATTTTATGCCAACAAGTTCTGCTAAGCGCTGCTGTGTCATGCCTGTCAGCCAACGGCGCTGCCGTATTCGCTGACCAACATGAACATCTACTTTATGAGGCATCACGATCTTCTTTCTAACTCAGCGCCCATAATTTCGACGCTTGTATTTGTGGAGAGGAAGTGACCAATTCACGTGGTCATTTCCGACAAAACGTGCTACTTGCAAATATACTCACTATGCGCAAATAAAATGAAAATGGACATACGTTCAGTTATCATTCCAATCAGCGCCAGCACTTAATCAAGCGTTGTTTCCGCGAGAAAAATACCCCTTATACGCGAATTGAACGTAGCAAGCGTTCGGGAACTCGCAAAACTTTTTACCTGAGCCGAGCACCATAAATTCGCCGCAATGCTGTGTGTCAGCATTTTCAACACATTGAGACCCGCTCCTCTCACGCTCAAGAATACCATATTTGTCAGTAAGATAGCCCCGTCCCTCAGCTTCGCCACTACATTCTGCGCGGGTGCGCGATGTTTTGCTCACGGCACCTGAATACCGCCTGATTAGCGCTAATAACGAAAACGTTACGGCACAATTGCGCATATCACAGGGAAGAATCATCCTTTTCATGGGCAAAAGGCTTGCAGTCTAAACCTTAAAATACCGTTCAGAGCCGCGAGAACGACGCAGCAAACCGCCGCGACGCAAAATTCGCAAACGCGTTAGGCAAATCTTCATATCTCTTCTTTAGCTCATTCATCACGGACACGCAGATGTGCAACCGAAAGGCTGCGTGTTTCGACGGTAGAAATGCCTATGTTGCGCCACATTTGGCAAAGCAAAACGCCAATAGTGCCCGCTGCGCTAGAATTGGATGCGAAAGCTCTTGAAAACAAAGACGTGTGTGCCGATATTTGACCCAATACCGAGGTCGGAGAACCGACTTTGCAACACGTCTATTATTTGGAGGATATTCATGGCCGACGTGAACACAATCCGGTCTGCGGCCGGATCCCGCGCCGCCGCTATCGATGAAGGGCTGCGCACCCATATGAATAAGGTGTATGGCACCATGTCGATTGGCATGTTGATCACCTTTGCAGCGGCTTGGGCCATTTCCGGCTTGGCCGTGACGACCGATCCTTCCGGCGCGGTTGCGCAGATTGGCACGGACAAATACCTGACTTCCTTCGGCTCTGCGCTGTATATGTCGCCGCTGAAATGGGTTGTGATGTTTGCACCTTTGGCGTTTGTCTTCGGCTTGGGTGCCGCGATGAATAAGATCTCGGCCGCGACTGCGCAGACATTGTTCTATGTTTTCGCTGCCGTCATGGGCGTTTCGATCAGCTCGATCTTTCTGGTCTTTACGGGCTATTCGATCATCCAGATTTTCTTGATCACCTCGATCGCTTTCGCGGGCCTGTCGCTCTGGGGCTACACCACGAAAAAGGACATCTCTGGCTGGGGTAGCTTCCTGATCATGGGCGTCATTGGCCTGGTTGTTGCGTCGATCGTGAACATCTTCCTCGCCTCCCCTGCCCTTGTGTTCGCGATATCGGCTATCGGTGTTCTGATTTTCGCTGGCCTCACCGCCTATGACACGCAAAACATCAAGAACACTTACTTGGCACATGCACATCACGGTGACCAAGAATGGCTGCAGAAGTCCGGTATCATGGGCGCTTTGAGCCTGTACCTGAACTTCATCAACATGTTCATGATGTTGCTGCAATTGTTCGGCAACCGCGAATAACAGACTGCCCCACGACGCGGGGAAATACCTAAGATCGAGCGCCCATCGACATCCGTCCGGTGGGCGCTTTCTTTTGTCCTAGGCGGGATCACGACCGTCGGCCCGACTACCTAATCTGCCCGCGACGCGTCCGTATAACTGCGATCCCCCTTAAGCAGTCCGTTCAGTGACATTCGGTTCTACAAGCGTGCCGACACGACCTTGCGACTGTACGTCTTCCAGTCGGGCGCGCAGAAAAGCACCCCCGCAGAGGAGCGAACCTCCTCTTGAAATGCTCACAGAAGTGATGATTTCAAAGGTCTCAGCTTAGGCGCCAGCTCACCCCAACAAGCTAAACCGCAACGTGGAAGGCTTGCCCCAACGCAGCGGTCACGGCCATCGCAAGCGCGCCCCAGACCACCGCACGAATAGTCGCCGAACGCATGGGCGCACCGCCAAGCCGCGCACCGCCGCCGCCAAGCAGTGCCAGAGCGAGCACAGCGGTCACGGCAATCGCCATCAAAGCGTACCCGGCAGGGGCGACAAGTGCCGCAATCAACGGAAAGGCCCCACCCAGAGCGAAGGCGAGCGCGGAAGCCCCGGCGGCCTGCAGCGGATTAGCCTGCCCTGCCAGGCCAAACATACCGAGCTCTTCGCGCGCATGCGCACCAAGAGCGTCGTGGTCGGTCATCTGCGTGGCAACCTTAACGGCGAGCGCGGCATCGACGCCGCGGTTCTCCAACCCTTCGGCAAGCTCTTCCAGCTCGTAGTCCGGGTCTTCCTCCAGCGCGATACGCTCACGCTCCAGATCCGCGGCTTCGACATCGGCCTGCGCCGAGACAGAGACATACTCCCCCGCGGCCATGGACAGTGCGCCCGCGGTCAATCCGGCGAAACCGGTCAGGGCGACATTTCCGGTCGCCATCCCCGCTGAGGTAACGCCGACCAGAAGGCTAGAGATGGAAACAATCCCGTCATTCGCCCCCAGTACAGCGGCGCGCAACCAGTTGCTCCGGTTGATGTAATGGCCTTCTTTGGGCATTGCCCGTCTCCTTGCGATCACATCCGGTACTCAGCCGCGACAGCAGGGCTGTTCCCATGTCCGAGGTAGAAAAACGCAAAAGGCCGCGCACGAGGCGCGGCCTTCATATCGCGTCGACGGTAAGATCTTACTTGATCTTGCCTTCTTTGTATTCAACGTGCTTACGAATAACGGGGTCGTACTTTTTGATGACCATTTTCTCGGTCATGGTACGTGCGTTTTTCTTGGTTACGTAGAAATGGCCTGTGCCCGCGGACGAGTTCAGACGGATCTTGATCGTGGTTGGCTTCGCCATAGTCGTTCTCCTGCAACGACGAGCAGGCCGCTGATCGACCGCTCGTGAAATCCTGAGTTTTGGGTTCTAGTCACGCCTGCGCCTGAGTCAACCGCTATTTCCTGCCCATGGCCCAAACGAACCGGAAAAATTGAAGTTTTCCGGACCAAGCCCCCGAAGAACAGGGATAAAGACCATGATTATGCGCGGAAGGCCTATAAGCCGGATTTTGTCCCCGCCTTGCGACAGGGGATGACCATTCCTCTGACCATGCAGTTGCCTGCACAGCTACAGCTGCCAACCCGGACCTGCTGGGGCAGAAGTGGCCCCGCCTTGCCTGTTGCCAGACGCGGCGCGCGGTCCCTATTTGGCATTGCTCCCGGTGGGGCTTGCCTTGCCAGAGATGTTGCCACCTCCGCGGTGCGCTCTTACCGCACCGTTTCACCCTTACCTCCCCGGTGGTATCGGTTGCCCGACCCGTCGAAGCGGCGGTCTGTTTTCTGTGGCGCTTTCCGTCGGGTTACCCCGCCCGGGCGTTACCCGGCACCGTTTCTTCTGGGAGTCCGGACTTTCCTCGACCTTGTCGCCAAGACCGCGGCCATCCAGCCTTCCGCGCGCTGCACGCCTAGCGCCTAACTTCAGGTGGGGTCAATCAGTTTCACCCGCCGCGATGCCTTCGGCGAGGATTTTTAACCATTTGGAAAAGGGTGTGGTGCTAGAGATCATGCCCGAGGGTCATATCCGCGGCGCAGAGGGGCCCCTTGCGCCAAGGGGCATACCGCAGACGCGTGCTGTGCAGCAGGAGGTCAATATCATCGGTGGCGGTGTAGCCTGCCGCATGTGCCGCCGCGATAAAGGCAGCCGGCGTGGGGTCGGATATGCAGTCGTTTTCCGCGTACCGACTGCCTTTGCCGGCAAGGTTCTGACGCGCCAGACGTGGCCAGTCGAATCGCGGTCCGGGGTCGATCTTGCGTCCGGGGGCCATATCCGAATGGCCGATAACCCCTTCGGGCGGGATTGACCACCGCTCCATGATCCCGCGCAGCAGGGTTTCGAGCGTGACCATCTGCGGTTCGGAAAAGGGGTGATTGCCGCGGTTATCCAGCTCTATCCCGATAGAGCGTGAATTGATGTCATCCTGACCCCGCCATTCCCCTGCACCGGCATGCCAGGCACGCTGGTCTTCCGGGACGAGTGGTACAGTCTCGCCCTTGCCCGTGATCAGATAGTGGGCCGAGACTTCGGCCGCAGGGTCGCAAAGGCGCGCGCAGGCCGCTTCTGCACTGTCCATCGCGGTATAGTGGAGCACGATCAAAGAGGGCCGCAGCCCGTTGCGGCGCGGCCCATGGTTCGGGGAAAGGTAGCGGTCAGGCGCGTCTGCCATGGGGCCTAGCCCTGCACCCCTTTGCGATAGGGGCTCGGGTCCCAGTTGCAGGCGTATCCGTCGCCGTCAGGGTCCATGCCAGAGCGGTCCTTTTCAGGGCCGCCCGCACTGAGGAAGGCGATCTGCGCTTGATCCGGGTGCGAATACTGGGCGCAAGCCCGTGCGAATTTGCGCTGCTTGTTGAACCCCCGACGGGTGTAGATCGGGGTGCCGACGGCGTGATTGTTCTGCAAAGCATAGGCCACGATATTGGGCCCGGCATCGGCGCGGTCCGGCAGGGCTTCGGGTTGCACCACACGGTATTGCGCGCGATTGGCCGCGATGCGGGCCGCGTCGCCTTCGATGCTGCGCTCGTCAGCCACGGCGTCAAAGTTGTTCTCTTGCGAGATTCCCCCTGCCCCCAGCACCGGTGGCGCAGGGTTGGACGGGCTGGCGTTCACAGGGGCCACGCCCGAATTGGTCGCGGCATCATTGCCAAGCCCACCGGGGCGCGTGGCATCCAGGATGCGTGCCGTTTCCGCAGCCGTCGCCGCAGCGGAGCCATCATCGACAGCGTCCAGCGGCGTGGCGTCCACCGTGGCGGGTGCTGGCATCGTTGCCACCGCCCCGCCTGCCAAAGCTGTATCCCGCTGGGATTGCGCGGCGTCGAACGACCCGTCAAAACCGACACCCCGTCCACTGTCGGGGATTGCGGGCTGGCAGGCCGCCAGGGCGAGCCCCAAGGCTGCAACAATTGAACAACGTATCATCATCGGACCTGCTTTATCTGCTCTGGTTTATCGGCGGGGGTTTACCACCATTTCTGCGGCTTGGCTACAAAGCCCGCCGCCTGCTCCAGCGCATAGGCGGTAGACAGCAGATCGGCCTCTTCCCATGGGCGGCCGATCAGCTGCAAGCCAAGCGGCAGGCCGGTCTCGCTGGTGCCGGTGGGCAATGCGATACCGGGCAGCCCCGCGAGGTTCACGGTGACCGTAAACACGTCGTTCAGATACATCGCCACCGGATCCGTATCCGTCATCTCGCCCAGACCGAAGGCCGCCGAGGGCGTGGTCGGGGTCAGGATGCTGTCGATACCGGCCGCAAAGGCGTCTTCGAAGTCTTTCTTGATCAACGTGCGGACCTTGCGCGCCCGGTTGTAGTAGGCGTCGTAGAAGCCCGCGCTTAGCACATAGGTACCGACCATGACACGGCGCTGCACCTCGGCCCCGAAGCCTTCGGCGCGGGTCTTTTCGTACATCTCGGTGATGCCGTCGCCGTGGTCCAGCTTGGCGCGGTGACCATAGCGCACCCCGTCATAGCGCGCGAGGTTCGACGAGGCTTCCGCCGGTGCGATCACGTAATAGGCAGGCAAGGCGTATTTCGTATGCGGTAGGGAAATATCAACGATCTCGGCCCCGGCGTTGCGCAACATGGCGATACCGTCCTGCCACAGCTTGTCGATCTCGGCAGGGATACCGTCGATGCGGTACTCCCGCGGGATGCCGATCTTCTTGCCACGGATGTCGCCGGTCAAGGCGGCTTCGAAATCAGGGACCGCCAGCTCGGCAGAGGTGCTGTCCTTGGGGTCATACCCCGCCATGGCACCCAGCATGATCGCCGCATCGCGCACGGTCTTGGTCATCGGGCCCGCCTGATCCAGCGACGAGGCAAAGGCCACGACGCCCCAGCGGGAGCAGCGGCCGTAGGTCGGCTTGATCCCCACGGTGCCGGTAAAGGCCGCGGGCTGGCGGATCGAGCCGCCGGTATCGGTGCCGGTGGCCGCAAGACAAAGATCCGCCGCCACAGCTGCCGCCGACCCACCCGAAGATCCGCCGGGTGTCAGCGCTGTCTCATCGCCCGAACGCCGCCACGGGTTGACGGCATTGCCATACACGGAGGTTTCATTGGACGATCCCATCGCGAATTCATCCATGTTGAGCTTGCCCAACATGACGGCCCCGCTATCCAGCAGGTTCTGCGATACGGTGCTTTCATACTCGGGCAAGAAGCCTTCAAGAATGCGCGATGCAGCTTGCGACGGCACCCCTTTGGTGCAGAAAAGATCCTTGATGCCGATGGGCAGACCACACATGGCAGGCGCTTCACCGGATTTGATCCGCGCATCGGCGGCCTTGGCCTGATCCATCGCCAGATCACCGGTGTGGTGGACAAAAGCATTCAGCGCGCCCGCGCCCTCGATCGCGCTCAGACATGCCGCCGTCAGCTCGGCCGAGGTCACATCCCCCTTGCGCAGCGCGTCACGTGCATCGGCAAGGCCCAGTTTATTCAGATCAGCCATTATTCAACCACCTTCGGAACCGCAAAAAATCCTTCGCGCGCGTCGGGCGCATTGGCCAGCACCTTGGCCTGCTGGTCGCCATCGCGCACCACGTCCTCGCGCTTTTTTAACACCTGTGGCGTGACCGATGTCATCGGATCTACCCCGTCGACATCGACTTCGTTCAACTGCTCGATAAAGCCGAGGATATTGTTGAACTCTTGCGCCAGCGCGGGCAAGGCGTCGGGTTCGACCTTGATGCGGGCCAGTTTCGCCACCCGCGCGGCTGTGGACTCGTCAATGGACATGGGCGCTCCTTCATCTGATTGGGTGCCGTTTATCGCCCCCTGCCCGCCCCCGCAAGTCTGGGGGCTGCCTCTGACCCGCAATCGCGCCGGTTGATCCTTCATTTTGCCAAATAAACTCCCGCCGGAGGCTCCCCAAAGCGGCATCACGCGCTACAGTCCGCTAAAGACACGGAATAAGGGAGACCCAAATGGATATCATCTGGCTAGGCCACGGCAGCTTTCGCATCGAGATCGAGGATCAGATTCTGCTGATCGACCCCTGGCTCACCGGCAATCCGATGCTGGACGACGCGCAGCACGAGGCCGCACTGGCAGGCGTCACGCAAATCCTGGTGACCCACGGGCATTTCGACCACACTCAGGACCTCAAGATGGTGGCCGAGAAAACCGGCGCGCCGGTTGCAGGCATGGTCGAACTGATGGGCTATTTCAGCGCGCAGGGCGTGGAGAACACCACCGGCTTCAACAAAGGCGGCACCATCCGCTGCGGCAAGGTCGATGTGACCATGGTCCCTGCGTCGCATTCCTCTTCCGTCGATGGGGACGCGGGGCCTGTCTATATGGGGGCCGAGATCGGCTTTATGATCAAGGGCGAAGGCCGCACGATCTATGTCTCGGGCGATACGGATATTATGGCGGATATGGATTGGATGGGCGACTACCATAAACCCGATATCGGCATCCTCAGCGCGGGCGGCCATTTCACTATGGATATGGCCGGTGCGGCCTATGCGGCGAAACGGTATTTTGACTTCAAGACCGTCATCCCCTGCCACTACCGTACCTTCGACGCGCTTGAACAATCGGCACAGGTACTGATCGACGGCTTGCCCGGCGTCGATGTGATCGAGCCCGAGGTGCTTAAACCGATCAGCCTGTAAAACGGTCTAGTTAACAGAACCGGCGCGATCCCCGATGAAACAAAGGGTGTCGTTGGCGCGCAGGGCGATGGTGTTTTGGTCAAACGCAGCTTTGCGCGCCTCTGCCGGATCAAGCGCCAGTGTGGCGCAGACCTCGAACGCGGTATCGCTGACGCGGTGATAGGCGTAAGGCGCGCCCGTTGCAGGGTCGCCTTGGGTCAGCACATCGCGCAATCCGGGCCGCATGCCGGGACAATAGCTGTCATCCGCAAGCGCTTGCGGCAATGGTTTGCGCGGGTGACCAAGGCACATCAGATGCCTGTGCAAGGTCCGCAGATCGCTGAGGCGCTGACTGTCCTGCTGGGCGAGCCTTGCGTGCTGCGGGCCGCCCACCACGACCAGGCCGCCGATGATGGCACCGCCGACCAACACAGACATGCAAATCAGCAGCAACCTGTTCACGACGGGGCCTCTTCGCGCAGATCGCGCAAATAATAGGCAAAGATGCCCCCGGCGACGACCAGCACCACCAGCGCCTTGAGCAGGAATTGCGCCGTCAGGTCACCGGTCAGCAGCGCATAGATGGTGGCAATCGAATCCCCTAACATCGTCAGCGCCGCCAAAAGCAGGCCGATGTAGATCATCCATTTGCGGATCGCAGAGCGGTAGAGCGCAGGGTCGCGCGCCAGTTTCCGCCGCTCGCGCAAGGTCAGCCACAGATACATCGGTCCGGTCACGATCAACACCGCAACACCCCAGCGGATCGACCGGTCGCTGCCGCCGTCGCCCGTGGCAAAGACCACATCGACCAGCGCCTGCAATACGACAACCAGATTAAACGCGCCAAGGATCAAGACGCAGAACGTCAGCGCATAGGTAAAGAAGTCCCGCGCAGACACCGTCGCCACAGGCCGCGGAATGGGCGGAGAGAACGGCATCTCGTCCCAGCCGTTCAGCGCATCCTGCACCTCGGCGCTGCGCCAACCGGCATGGGTCAGCGCGGCTGTGATCTCGGCCCGTGACTTGCCCGCGGCCAAGGCGTCGCGCACGAAAATGCTCAGCTCGTCCCGTTGGGCCATATGGGTCTATCCTTTTCGTTTCTCTGCAAAAAACGCCTTCAGCAGATCTTCGCTTTCGGGCGCTGCAATGGCGTCATAGACGTCGGGGGCGTGGTGACATTGCGCGTGGGAAAACACCCGCGCCCCCTGCGCCACACCGCCAGACTTGGGGTCTGACGCGCCGTAGTACAAGCGTGCCACCCGCGCGGCAGAGATCGCGGCGGCACACATGGCGCAGGGTTCCAGCGTCACATAAAGCGCATGCCCGCCCAGCCTTTCGGACCCCGCCGCCGCACAGGCAGCACGGATCGCCAGCACCTCGGCATGGGCGGTGGGATCGTTCAGCTCGCGCGTCCGGTTGCCCGCCTGCGCGACGACCTGTCCGTCGGGTGCCACGATGACCGCGCCCACGGGCACTTCACCGCGGGCGGCGGCGGCGCGGGCCTCTTCCAGCGCTTGGGACATATAGGACGTAAAGCTCATACACCTCTCTTGCCCGCAAACGCCGCCCTTTCGCAAGCGCGGGAAACAGGGTAAGCGCTGAAGTATGAGCGCAGATACACCCTCCCAGCCCCCGAAATCCGGCACCCCTCCCGGTGACCGCATTGCCAAAGTCCTGTCCCGTGCCGGCATCGCCAGCCGCCGCGAGGCCGAACGCATGATCGAGGCCGGTCGCGTGCGCGTCAACGGTGCGCAGATCGATTCGCCTGCGTTGAACGTGACGCCCTCGGACGCGATCACCGTCGACGGCAAACCGGTGGGCGAGCCCGAACCGCCCCGCGTCTGGCTGTTCCACAAGCCCACGGGGCTGGTCACCACCAACCGCGACGAAAAGGGCCGCGGCACGATCTTTGACGATCTGCCCGAAGACATGCCCCGCGTCATGAGCATCGGTCGGCTTGACCTCAACTCCGAAGGGTTGCTGCTGCTGACCAATGATGGCGAGGTCAAGCGCCGCCTCGAATTGCCGTCGAACGGCTGGCTGCGCCGCTACCGCGTGCGCGTCAATGGCCGCCCCACCGACGATATGCTTGAACCGCTGCGCAAGGGCATCACCGTCGATGGCGAGGACTTTCAGCCGATGACGGTCACGCTGGACCGGCAACAAGGGGCGAACGCCTGGCTGACCGTCGGTCTGCGCGAAGGCAAGAACCGCGAGATCCGCCGCGCGATGGAGGCGGTGAACCTGTCGGTGAACCGGCTGATCCGCACCAGCTATGGCCCGTTCCAGCTTGGCGAGCTGAAAACCGGCGAGGTCGAGGAACTCAAGCGCAAGGTGGTCCGTGACCAGCTGGGCCTCGAGATTGCCGATACCACTGGCACCGCGATCAAGAAAAAGCCCGCGCGCATCATCAAGCGCAAGGCCCGCAAACCCGGAGAGCCGGGCCCCGGTCGCCCAGGCCTGCCCAAGGAACCCGGTGACAAGACCGCGACAGGCAAGACCATCCCCGGCAAGCCCAAGCCCGGCTATGGCAAGTCCAAGCCCGCACGGCCCGCGTCCGACCCCGCGCCGCGCAAGTTCGGCACCCGCGTAAAATCCACCCGTAAACCCTGATTTCTGTGGGTTTACGGCCCTTTGGCCGCTACTTTTGCGTGCGTGACCCTAGCGGGTGGCGGGCACTGCGACTATATGTCGTGCAAAGGAAGGTCCGATGGGTCGATTGCTTGTCTTTGTCGCCACGCTGGCGCTGATTGTTGCGTTTGTCGCCGTTTTGGTGACAATCATCGCAAGGATTCTGGACGCGGGCCGTCGTGCATCGACACCAGCGCATGGACAGGAGGTTTATCGCCCCATGGCACCGACACCGTTTCAGAAAATCACCTATGCCGCGCTTGTCGTCTTGCTCTTCGGTGTCTCTACCGGCTGGCTCGGGGGGCTTTGATCCATGGCGCAGCGCTTTGGCGGTAAATACAGCAATCATGACACGAACGGCAGCACGCCGCCCCCGCAGGGCACCCGTGCCAAACGGATAGAGGTCGACCCCGCAAGCGGGCGGGCCAAAATTTTGTTCATCCCCGCCATTCCGCTTGTGTTCATGTCGTTGAACGACGGGGCGCAGGGGCTTGCATTGGGGTTGCTGGCGGCGGCGACGCTGACCGGTGCCGCGTGGATGCTGCGCGAGGGGCTGAAAGCCGAAGCCGCCTATACCGCGCGCAAGGTCGCCGAACGCCCCGCCCTGCCGCGCAAGATCATCGCCAGCCTGCTGACCGGTGCCGGCGTGGCGCTTGCAGCCTACAAGAATGACCCCGGACTGGCGGCCCCTGTGCTTTATGCGCTGGCCGCGATGGGGCTGCATGTGTCGGCCTTTGGCATCGATCCGCTGACATCCAAGGGGATGGAGGGCGTGGACAGCTTCCAGAAAGACCGCGTCGCCCGTGTCGTGGACGAGGCCGAAAAGCACCTTGCCGCGATGAACACCGCCATTGCACGCGCTGGCGATCGCAAGGCGCGCGACCGGCTGGCGCAGTTTCAGGACACCGCGCGCACCCTGATCCGCACCGTGCAGGATGATCCGCGTGATCTGACCGGTGCGCGTAAATACCTGTCGGTCTATCTGCTGGGCGCGCGTGACGCGACAATCAAGTTTGCGGATATCTACGCTAGCACCGGCGATGCGCAGGCACGCGCCGATTATCTGGCTTTGCTGGATGATCTGGACAAAAACTTTGCCGCGCGCACCCAAAAATCGCTATTGGAAGACAAGACCGACCTGAACATCGAAATCGACGTGCTGCGCGAGCGGCTTTCCCGAGAAGGCGTGCGTCTCGACTGACGCGCCCCGCCCCAAGAGCATAGGAATACTTGAAACATGTCTGATACCGTTCGTGACAAAGCGACCCAATCCGTAGCGTTGGTGGAAGAGGTCAACGCGCAGATCCTGCCCGACCCCGCCCCTGCGGATGCCGTCGTCTCGCTTGAGAAAGCCGATGCGCCACAATCGGCAGAGATAAAAAGCCGCATGGCAGAGATCGACATGGGCGACACGCAGTCGATCATCGGTTTCGGGTCCGGCGCACAGGCCGAGCTGCAGGAGATCAGTCAGGCGATGTTGCAGGACGTGCGCAACAAGGATGTGGGCCCTGCCGGTGACAGCCTGCGCACGATCGTGACAACCATCCGCGGCTTTTCCGTGTCCGAGCTGGACGTGCGCCGTGAACGCAGCTGGTGGGAACGCCTTTTGGGCCGCGCGGCCCCCTTTGCCAAATTCACCGCCAAGTTCGAAAAGGTACAGGGTCAGATCGACCGCGTCACGGACGAGCTGCTGACCCATGAACATACCCTGCTCAAGGATATCAAATCGCTTGATATGCTGTACGAAAAGACGCTGCAGTTCTATGATGAGCTCGCGCTTTATATCGCTGCGGGCGAGGCCAAGCTGGCAGAGCTTGACGCGACCACAATCCCCGCCAAACAGGCAGAGGTCGACGCCGCACCAGAGGCGGATCAGGTCATGGTCGCACAGGAACTGCGCGATATCCGCGCCGCGCGGGACGATCTGGAACGCCGTGTGCATGACTTGAAACTGACCCGTCAGGTGACGATGCAATCGCTCCCCTCGATCCGCTTGGTGCAGGAAAACGACAAGTCGCTGGTGACCAAGATCAACTCGACCCTCGTGAACACCGTGCCGCTGTGGGAAACCCAGCTGGCGCAGGCGGTCACCATCCAGCGCAGCGTCGAAGCCGCCGCCGCCGTGCGTGACGCCAATGACCTGACGAACGAGCTGCTCACCTCTAACGCGCAGAACCTGCGCGAAAGCAACAAGGTCATCCGGACCGAGATGGAACGCGGTGTGTTCGACATCGAAGCCGTCAAACAGGCCAATGCCGACCTGATCGGGACCATTCAGGAATCGCTGCAGATCGCCGACGAAGGCAAGGCGCGCCGTGCCTCTGCCGAGAAAGACCTGCAAGAGATGGAGGCCAATCTGCGCGACACGCTGGCCTCTGCCAAAGCGGCCAAGCCCGCGTCCCCTGCGGCATAACCCCGTCACAACCTGGAGCGCGCGATATGGTATGGCAACGGTTGGGGCGAACAGGATGGATCGGCACGGTGGCTGTGGTCGCCGCGCTGGCCGCCTGCACCCCGCAGCCCCCTGTTGAACCGACGCTGAAACCCATCGCGCGCCCCGACACACCGCCGGCCCCGCCCCCCGTGGTGGCCAAACCCACGTCGCAAAAAAGCGCCAAGCTGCGCAGCTATTTCAACCAGGTGCAGCAGGCCCAATTGAGCCAGGGATTGTTGCGCCGGGATGGTGGCGGGCAGGATACGCCCTTTACCGCCGACATGCTGGTGCGCAACTTTGAACAGATCGCTTTTTACAACGAATATAACGCCACCCTGACCGGACGCGGCGATAAGACCCCCATGCGCCGCTGGGAACGCCCCGTCCGGATGGAGGTCGTCTTTGGCGACAGCGTTCCCCCGTCCGAACGTGACCGCGATGCGGCCTCGATCCGCGACTATGCCACCCGCCTCGCCGCCACGACGCAGCATTCCATCACCGTGGGCGGCAAGCCGAACTTTATGGTGATTATCGCGGGCGAGGATGACCGCCCTGCCGCCCTCGCCCAAGCCGCCGAACGCATCCCCGGTGTGACCGCCGAAAGCCTTGCCGCGCTCAGCGATCTGCGCCGCGATACCTATTGCATCGTCGCCGCCTATGCCGGTGGCGCGGACCCAAGCACCTATACCGCTGCCGTCGCCGTCATCCGTGCCGAGAACCCCTCGCTTATGCGGCTGTCGTGTATCCATGAAGAACTTGCGCAGGGCCTTGGCCTTGCCAACGACAGCCCGACCGCACGCCCGTCGATCTTTAACGATGACGATGAATTCGCGCTGCTCACCCGTCACGACGAGCTGCTGCTGAAAATGCTCTATGACCCGCGCTTGCACGCCGGCATGACCGCCGAAGAGGCAACCCCCGTGGCCCGCAAGATCGCGTTCGAACTGATCGGCGGGCCCGTTTAACCCGCCACCGACCTCCCCCGAAAGGACCAAGACATGGGTATTATCGATTTTCTCTCTGGCCAATTCATCGACGTTATCCATTGGACGGACGACACCCGCGACACGATGGTGTCCCGGTTCGAGCGCGAAGGCCACGAGATCAAATACGGGGCCAAGCTGACGGTCCGCGAAGGGCAAGCCGCTGTCTTTGTCCACGAAGGTCAACTGGCCGATGTGTTCACGCCCGGCCTTTATATGCTTGAAACCAACAACATGCCGATCATGACATCGCTGCAGCATTGGGATCACGGCTTCAAAAGCCCCTTCAAGTCCGAGATCTATTTCGTCAACACCACCCGTTTCAACGATCTGAAATGGGGCACCAAGAACCCGATCATCGTGCGCGACCCTGAATTCGGCCCCGTGCGCCTGCGGTCATATGGCACCTACTCTGTCAAAGTGTCGGACCCCGCGCGGTTCCTGACCGAAATCGTGGGCACCGATGGTGAATTCACCATGGACGAGATCAGCTATCAAATCCGCAATATCATCGTGCAGGAATTCTCGCGCAGCATCGCGCTGTCCAATATTCCGGTCATGGATATGGCCGCCAACACCCGTGAGCTGGGCAAACTGGTGAGCACCGAAATCTCGGCCACCATTGCAGAATACGGGCTGACCATCCCCGAACTTTACATCGAAAACATCTCGCTCCCCCCCGCCGTGGAGGAGGTGATGGACAAACGGTCGTCGATGGGGGTGATCGGGGATTTGAACAAGTTCACGCAGTTCCAGGCGGCAGAGGCATTGGGCCGCGAGGGCGCTGCGGGCGCAGCAATGCAGACCGGTCTGGGCGCCGGATTGGGCATGCAGATGGGCCAGGCCGCCGCCGCGCAGGCAGGCCCGTGGGGCCCGCGCCCCGCGGCTGCGGCCCCCGCTGCACAGACGCCACCGCCCCCGCCGCAACCTGAAAAGGTCTGGCATCTGGCAGAGAACGGCCAAACCAAGGGCCCGTTTTCAAAGGCCGCATTGGGCCGCATGGCCACGGATGGCGGGTTGACCCGCGAGACCTATGTCTGGACCCCCGGTCAGGATGGCTGGCTGAAAGCAGACGATGTGGCCGAGCTGGCGCAGCTCTTTACCGTGCTGCCGCCCCCGCCGCCGCCTGCGTAAGGCTCTGTGAAACTTGGAACGGGCAACGCGCGTGTCTAGGCTATGACCCCACGCCGTCGCCCCTTGCTGCCCCACCGTCGGACCCTGATAAAGCTTTTGCATTGGGGCATGGTGCCGCTGTTTATCTGGTTCCTGCTGGTGCAGCCGGCGGATGTGGCGCGGATCGGGCCTGCGGCGGTGCGGTTCCATTCGGTCATGGGTTTGGTCTTTGTCAGCGCGGCACTGCTGTGGTGGGTGTCCTACATGCGGCGCGGCCTGCTGGGGCGCCCCGGCCCCAAGCTTCGGGGCTGGGCCCGTTGGATGCATCCGGTGCTGCATAAGACCCTGATCTGGGGTATCTTTGGCGTCGCCCTGACAGGGCTGCTGATCGGGGTGACCTCGACCGTTCAGCTTTGGGCTGGTGGGATTGTCCCGATTGCCGTGCCCCTTGATATGCCGCGCGCCAACGACCTCGTCGGGCTGATCCACAGCATCGAATTCTACGCTCTTGCAGGCATCGCACTGGCCCATGCCGCGTTTCACATCTGGCGTCACCTTCGCCTGCACGACAACGCCCTGCGCATCATGGCTCCGAAAGTGCTGCACCGTTTTTTGTGACCCTGCTCTGGCGGCAGGGGGCGCACTGCCCTATGTCTGGGGCAGGCCTGACCAAAGGACAGCTCTATGCCCGCCAGCACCGGCTTTGACGACCCCGACCTGCCCCCCACACCGACCGAGGAACACCGGTTCCCCTGTGACACCTGCGGGTCCGATCTGCGGTTTGATCCTGAAAGATATCTGCTGGTCTGCGACCACTGCGGCAATACCGAAGAGATTTCAGGCACACGCGGCGTGCATAACCCGATCGCCGAGCTGGATTTCCAGGCCGCTCTGGCCAGCGCTCTCCCCCAATCGCAGATGGAGGATACACGGGTCACAACCTGCCCCAACTGCGCCGCACAGGTAGAGTTCGACCCCGGCAAACACGCCACCGAATGTCCGTTCTGCGCGACCCCTGTTGTGATCGATACAGGGGTGAACCGCCATATCAAACCCCGTGCCGTGCTGCCCTTTGGCCTGACCGAGGATACAGCACGCGATGCTATGACCGACTGGCTGGGCAGCCTGTGGTTTGCCCCCAATGGCCTGCAGGAATACGCGCGCAAGGGCCGCAAGATGCAAGGCATCTATGTGCCCTACTGGACCTATGACGCCGACACGCGCTCCAGCTATTCGGGCGAAAGGGGCACGGTCTATTACGTCACCCAGACCGTCATGCGCGACGGCAAACGGGTGCAGCAGCAGGTGCCGAAAATCCGCTGGCGGGCGACCTCGGGTCGGGTGGCGCGGTTCTTTGATGATGTGCTGGTGCTGGCGTCGAAATCGCTCCCCAAAAGGTTCACCGATGCGCTGGCCCCGTGGGATCTGGCGGCCCTTGAACCCTATGCCCCGGAATACCTCGCCGGGTTTCGCGCCGAAGCCTATGCGGTGACGCTTGATGAAGGCTATGCACAGGCACGCGAGGTGATGGACGCGATGATCCAGCGCGATGTGCGTTTTGATATCGGCGGCGACCGTCAGCGCATCCACAATATCCAGACGCAGGTCAGCGATGTGACGTTCAAACATATCCTGCTGCCGGTCTGGCTGGCAGCTTACAAGTACCGCGGCAAGACCTATCGTTTTGTGGTCAACGGCCGCACAGGCAGCGTACAGGGCGAACGCCCCTATTCCGCTGTGAAAATCACCTTTGCCGTGATCCTTGGCCTGATTGTCGCCGGGGTCGTTGGCTATTTTATGGCGCTCCAAAAATGACCCAGATCGATACATTCACCGACATCTTGCGCGCGCGTTCTTCGTGCCGCGCCTTTCGCCCCGATCCGGTCGACGACGCGATCATCACCCGTATCGTCGACGCAGCGCGCCACGTGCCGTCGTGGTGCAATGCGCAGCCTTGGCAGCTCACCATCACCAAAGGGGCCGCGACCGACCGCTTCCGCGACGCCTTGGCGCTAGAGATTGCCAAAGGCACGCCCCCCACCCCCGATCTGGACTGGCCGACCTCTTACAGCGGCGTCTACGGCGACCGGAGGCGGACCTGCGGGTTCCAGCTGTATGACGCCGTCGGGGTCGAGAAATCGGACCATGCGGGCCGCATGGCGCAGATGATGCGGAACTATGCCTTGTTTGACGCGCCCCATGTGGCGATCGTGACCGCCCCGGCTGAGCTAGGGGCTTACGGGGCAATGGACAGCGGCGGCTTTGTCACGGCCTTTACGCTGGCGGCAACGGCGCTTGGGGTGGCCACCATCGCCCAGGCCGCTATCGCTGCCTATGCGCCCACCGTGCGACAGCATTTCGACCTGCCGCAAGACCGCCTGATCCTTTGCGCGATTTCCTTTGGCTATGCGGATGACGCGGCACCGATCAACCGGTTCCGCACGCAGCGGGCCACCCCTGAAGACATCATCGATTGGAAATCCTGATATGCGCGCACTCCTACAACGCGTCAGCAACGCCTCGGTCACTGTCGACGGCCAGATCATCGGTCACATCGAACACGGGCTGCTGATCTTCGTCTGCGCCATGCCCGACGATACACATGCGACCGCGCAGACGCTGGCACAGAAGATCGCCAAGCTGCGTCTGTTCAAGGATGATGCTGGCAAAATGAACCGCAGCCTGCCGGATACGGGCGGCAGCGCGCTGATTGTCAGCCAGTTCACCCTTGCCGCCGATACCTCCCGCGGGACCCGCCCCGGTTTCTCGCGGGCCGCCAAGCCCGATCAGGCCAAAACGCTATACGAAGATTTCATCGCTTGCGTCGACGCCCTCGGCATTCATGTCCAAACCGGTTCTTTCGGAGCCGATATGTCCGTCGCGCTCACCAACAACGGCCCCGTCACCCTCTGGCTCGACACAGAAAACCCCTGATCTTCCAAATGGTCCAAAATCCTCGGGGGGTCGGGGGGCAGACAGCCCCCCTTGTCCCGCCTACGGCTCCCGAAACGCCTCTTTGGACTTGTAAAGCGGCTTCAACAGATACTGCAGAACCGTCTTTGACCCTGTGTGCAACTCCACGCTCGCCTGCATGCCGGGTCGGATTTGCAACGACGCCTGCCGCGGGGTGAGGTGTTCTGTGTCCACCTGCAACGTGACCTTATAGTGCGGATCCCCATCCGGCGCGCGGGATCGTTCGTCCTTGAACGTATCGGCCGAGATCAATTTGACCGTGCCTTTCAACGTGCCATAGATCGTATAGTCATAGGCCGACAGCTTGACCGTCGCCTCTTGGCCGGGGCGCACGCCGGCGATGTCTTCGGGCTTGACGCGGGCCTCGACGAAAAGCTCTTCGTCCAACGGGATGATCTGCAAAATCTCCTCGCCCGGGCGCACGACGCCGCCGATGGTGGTCACGCTCAGGTTGTTGACGATGCCGCGCAGGGGGCTGACCAGGACGGTGCGGTTCAACTGGTCCGTGCTCGCCTTGAGGTTCTGTTTCAGCGTCGCCAGTTCCTTGAGCACATCGGAATATTCCTGCGCACGCTCCAGCTCTGTGCCGGTGACGATCTCGTCCAGTTTGATCCGCGCATCCGCATGGGTCTTGCGCGCGCGCGTCACCTCGATCAGCGAAACGATCTTTTTCTTGAGCATATTCTCAAGCAGCTCACGCTCTTTCGTGGCTTCGGTCAGCACCCGCCCCGCCCCTTCGGAGCGCGAGACAAAGTCCGATTGCCGCGCTTTCAGCAATGCCCGTTCAGAGGCGACGATATCGGGCGTGCGCGTGGCATAGGCGTCGGGCACGTCAAAGTCGTACTGTCCGGCCAGCTCTGCCTCCAGGCGCAGACGGCGTATTTCAAAGGCGCTGATCTGGTCGCGCAGGTCGTCCACTGCGGATTGGAACTGGGTGCCATGCAGACGGGCCAACACGTCGCCCTTCTCCACATGATCGCCCTCGCCCACGGCAAGCTCTGCCAGAATACCACCTTCAAGGTTCTGGATAATCTGGGGTCGCGAGCTGGAAATCATCGACCCTTCGGCGCGCACGATTTCGTCGACCCATGCAAAGGCAGCCCACAGCAGGAAGACCAGCACCGACGCGCCGCAAAGCCAGATCACCATGGATGGCCCGCGCATCTGCCCCGTCATCTGCGCGCCCAGTGGCGTGGTGCTGAGACTGCTCATGCGACGTGCCCCTTCTGTCCCGCCAGATGGGCAAGCACTTTTTCCTTGGGCCCGTCGATGGTCATGCGGCCATCCTGCAGCACCAGCGTGCGTTCGGTCAGCGCAAGGATCGGGGCGCGGTGGGTTGCGATGATCGCGGTGCGCACTGCCATCCAGCTTTGTAACCGCGAGACCAGCGTTGCCTCCAACCTTTGGTCCAGCGCTGCTGTGGGTTCATCCAGCAGGCAGATCGCCGGATCCTGCAACCACAGGCGCGCCCAGCCGATGGATTGACGCTGCCCGATGGACAGGCCGGCGCCCGCGTCCTTGATCTCTAGGTCCAGCCCCTTGTGGTGGTTGCGCACGAACGGCCCCAGCCCTGCGAAATCAAGGGCTGCGTGAAGGCGGTCGTCGTCGCGCTCCAGCATGGTGAGGTTCAGGTTGTCGCGCAGCGTGCCCGAGAACAGGCGTACGTCCTGTCCCAGATAGCCGATCAGCCGGCGCAGATCGCGCGGCTCGATCTGGCCCAGCTCTGTGCCGTCCACCAGAATGCGCCCTTCGGTCGGGGCATAAAGCCCGCTAAGCATCTTCAGCAATGTCGATTTGCCCGATCCATTGGCCCCCAGCACGGCGACATGCTGCCCCGGCTGGATCAACATGGCTTTGATATCCACTGTCGGTGCGCCGTCATCCTCGTAGCGGAAGATCACATCGCGCAGTTCGAACTGGCCTTTCAGCTTTTCACGGCGCAGATAGGTGCGCGCCTCTGCGGTGTCCTGCGGCGCGGCGACAATCGTGTCGAGCCCGTCAAGCGCGCCTTTGACATTGCCCCACCGCGCCATCGTGCCCGACAGTTGCGTCAGCGGCCCCAGCGTCCGGCCCGTCAGGATACCGACCGCGATGATCGACCCCACGGTAAATTCCCCCGCAAATACCAGATAGGTGCCCACGATGACCGCCGCAACATAGGTGGCCTGCTGAACCCCTTGGCTCCAGAACGTGAGGAAGGACGCGAGCTTGCGTTGCTCTGACGATTTGACGGACGACAGGGTGTTTAGCTCGGTCCACAGGCGCAGCACGCGGTCCTCTGCCCTTTGGGTCTTGACCGTATCAAGCTCGAATATCGCCTCGTGCAGCAGCCGCGAGGATTTGGTCGACGCGCCTTGGGTCTCCTGCGTCAGTTGGATCGCTTTCTTTTGCAGAAAGAACCCCGGCACCAGCATCAGGATACCGCCAAGCACCAGCACCCAGACGACATTCCCCGCAATGCTGGCCACGAGGAAGAGGAACACGAAGATAAAGGGGATATCCGCGATCGTGCCAATGGTCGACGCGGTAAAGAATTCACGCACCGATCCGAATTCGCGCATCGCGGAAAACAGCTGGTTCGGGGCTTGGCCGCGCGTGTCGGACCGCATCCCCAGCAACCGGCGCATCAGGATGTCCTGCACTGACAGCTCGATCTGCCGCCCTGCCCCATCCATCAGACGCGCCCGCGCCATCTTGAGGAAAGCTTCCATCAGCAACGCGAGCCCCGCACCGGCGGCGAGCACCCAAAGCGTCGCTTCGGACTGATGCGGGATCACGCGGTCATAGACCTGCAAGGAAAACAGCGCCACAGCGACGGCCAGCAGGTTGGCCACGAAAGACCCCGTCGCGACCTCTATCAGCTGGCGGCGAAAGCGCGGGAACTGCCCCCAGAACCAATGCGCAGGCGCGCCATCGGTCTTATGGGTTTCGGCCACCGTTTTCAGCGAGGCTTCGGCCCGCAGGATCAGCCCCGCAAAGAAGGGTTTGAAATCGCTGATCGGCACCATCGCGCGATTGTCGGTGCACGTCGTGTCATACAAGATCAGATCGCCACGCTGCTGCCCCATGACAAGCAAGACCTGCCCCGAGGTCATATAGGCCAGCGCAGGCCACATATCCTTAGAGATCCCCCGCGCACGGCTGACTTGTGTTACCAGTCCGGCGCTTTCCATCCCGCGGGCCAGTGCTTCGGCCTCTACCTGCGGATCATTGCCCTGCAAGGGGGCGGTGGCGACGATTTCAAAGATGTCGCGTGGCGCGGTGGTGACGCCCAGCAATCCGGCATAGGTCGCGGCCAGTTTGGCCCGCGCCATCAGACGGTCTTCGGGGCGGTTGGCGTTCTCTGCCTTGGGCCGGGCTGCATCCGCCGCCGCCATCCGACCCTGATTGCCGTTGGTGATTGTCAGCGTAAAGGTCGGCTTCTGGGTCAAATCGCGCTCCCGTCCGCCAACACGCCCTGTATCTGCGCCATCTCGATCTTCAGACGCACGGCCTCGTACTTGAGGCTGATCTGCGACTGCTGCTGACGCGCATAGGTCTCGTAGACGCCGACGACATCCATAACCTGACGCTGACCGGCGTCATATTGTTCCTGAAACAGGTCAAGGTTGCGTTTGGCCTGTGCCGCAAGGGTCGCTGCTTCGGCGGCCTGACGGGTCTTGGCGCTCAGCTGCTTTTCCAGACGGCGCAGCGCGCGGTTGGCATCCTCGACCGATTGCCGGACCTTGCGGGTCGCGGTTTCCTCGGCCATGGCCGAGGCATCAAGCGAGGCTTTGGTGCCCAGACCCAGCAGCTGATCCGATTCAAGGCTCAGCCCTGCGCCGCCCCCTTCACCGATGGTCGCACCCGCCGACAACCCCGGCAGCAATCCGGCGCGTTCCACCTTGGCGGCGGCGATGGCGCGGGTCTTTTCGGCCTCGGCACGCACCACGGACAAAGGCGCACCGGCAAAGCTGTTCACGGGCACTTCGGGCAAGCCGTGCAGCGTATCCAGCGGGCGGATCGACATGGCGTTCAGCTCGGACATCGACGTGGCTTCGCGTTCGACGGAGGCATCAAGCGTGGCGCGGATTTCAAGGAGCTTCTGGCGCAGAATGGTCAGGTCGGACACATCGGACACGCCGCCTTTGACCCGTTCCTGCATCACCCATTCGAAATGCGTCATATCCTTAAGCGCGACACGGTTCAGCGCGGCGGTATCGCGCGCCTCGATCGCATTGGTGTAGAGCTTCAGCGCGGTCGCCACGCGGTCATTCGTATCTTGCGCCAGCGACACGGCAGCGACCTCGACATCGGCCACGGCAAAGGCGCGTTCACCCGCACGGCGGCCATTGTCAAACAGCACCTGATCCACCACCAGATTGGCCGCCAGCGACCCCAAGGATGTCAGGCTGACCTGCGGCCCGATCTTGGGCAACCAGTTCTTGCTTGCCGCTTCAGAGCGGAGGGTGGCGGCGCGCAGCTCTGCCTCGGCGGTGCGGCTGTTGGCGGCCAACACGGCAGAGGCCACCTGATCCGACACGGTGTCATCGGGCAAAACAGAAGACCGCAGCGCCAGACCCTGGATGATCTGGCTGTCTGCGGTGATTTTTTCGGCGTAGGTGGGTTTGATCGCCTGCGAGGCATCGGGGGTGCGGAACCGGGTAACGATGTCAGATTGCATCAGGTCACCGGGCATCATACCGCTGCCGAAATCCGACATGCAGCCGGATAGGGCCAGCGCTGCTGCGCACATGCCCCCTGCCCGTTTTACACTCTGCCTCATTATCCTGCCCTTAACGTGCCGGTTTTTTATTCTGGAAACGCCTGCGGTCGTTGCCGCCTGCGTGTGCCAACCGCGCCCCCTTGAACAGAGGGCGCGGTGCAATCTTTAGACGATGACGTTGATATCGTTGTCGATCATCAGCGTGGCTTCGTCGCCCAGTGTATAGATGTCATAGGTTTGATCCCCACGCACCTCTGAACCGCCACGTACCGCGCCTGTGATCGTCACGGTGTCGTCGTTATGCCCGTCGATGATCAGTTCGTTCGTATTGCTCGACAGGTTGACCAGCGCGGTTTCCGTGATCGTCAGATGCGCCTCTTCGGCGAACTGCAGATCAACGGTTTCGATGTTGTAGTTTCCCAGGTTCGGGTTGGTCAGGGTCAACTGCGTGTTCGCCGCTTCATCATCCAGCGCCAGATACGTGCCGGAAAAGTTTCCCGCAGCGTCAGTGGCTGTGACAATCAGGTCGGACCCGTCTGGCACATTGCTTTCGAACTGGAAGTTACGCTCGCCGATGGCGTCGATGTCAAAGCTGGTCGATTCCACTTCCGAGATGGAGCGGTCTGCGTTCACCTGATGCACCTCAAGCGTATCGGGGCTGATCTCGGTCGAGATGCCACGGATACCGTCGCCGTCGCGGGTATAGGACGCGATGACGGGGCCTTCGGGCGCATAGGTATCGATTGCGAGCGTGTCGGAGATCGACGCGATGTTGCCCACATGGTCCGTCGCGGTGACAGAGATGTCGGCGTCATAGGTGCCCTGACGGATTTCCGAAGGCGGGATCGTGACCGACCAGTTGCCCGCACCGTCCACAAAGGCGGTGTAGTTGGTGCCGTCAAAGTTGACCACAACGCTAGATCCCGCCTCGACCTGACCGTTCAGATCAATGCCGGTCTGGGCTTCGCGTGCGCTGACCACAGCGTCGCTGCCGCCCGCTTGGTTCATGTCGAGCGGATCAACGACCGTGTCGATCAACACCGCGTGGCTTGCCGTGGCAGAGTTGCCCGCGGCATCCGTTGCCTTGACCGAAACGGTGGTGTTGATCGTGCCCTCGGGCACTTGACCCGGCGCAAAGGTGACGGACCAGTTGCCATTCGCATCCACCGCGCCGTTCACCGATGCCGCACCAAGCGACACGACAACAGACGAGCCGATTTCAGAAGGTGCCGGTGACCAGAACGCCGCCATTCGCCAGACGCTCTGCCCCGCTCACGATGTCATCGCCTTCGACGGTGTTCAGCGACAGATTGTCGACGCGGGTGTCCACGCGCACGCTGTCAGAAGGCGCTGCGGCTGTTGCCCGCCGCGTCGGTCGTGGTTGCGGTGATGTCGGCGGTATAAACGCCTTGGGCGACCTCGCCCGCGGCGTAATAGGCGGTCCACTGACCGTTGCCATTTGCAACAACCGTATGGGTGACACCCGCCAGCGTGACCTGCACAACAGCCCCCGCATCGGCGGTGCCCGAGATCGCCACACCGTCACTTGCCTCGGCCGCGTTGACCACGTCGTCGCCCTCAATCGGCAGCGGGCTGATGGTCAGCGAACCGGCTTCGGTATCGACTGAAACAGACTGCGATACGCTATCAACGTTGCCTGCCGCATCTGTGGCGGTGGCGGTCATTGTGCTGGTGTAGGTACCTGCGGGGATGTCGCTGGGGGCGAAGCTGACGGTCCATGTGCCGTCCGCCGCAACCGTGGCCGCACGCGACACCTGGCCAAGCTGGACCATAACAGTCGAGCCGGGTTCAACCGTGCCGGTCATCACGATACCCTGCGCCGCCTCTGCCGCGTTCACGACCCCGTCGCTGCCGCCGGTCTGGCCGGTGAAGGCAAGGTTGTTGACCAAAGTATCGACATCGACTTGGCCGGTTGCGGTGGCCGTGTTGCCCGCCGCATCGGTCGCGACTGCGGTCACTGTCGCCGTCGTCTCGCCCGTCGGGATTTCGGAGGCCGCGAAATCCGCGGACCAGTTGCCGTTTGCGTCAACCACCGCGTCACGGGTCACACCCCCAAAGGTGACCTGGACGGTCGACCCGGGCTGCGATGTGCCGGTCAGCGTGACGCCGTCGCCACGCTCTGCCGCGTTGATCACGCCGTCAACTTCGACAGTATCCGCCGCAATCGCGACTTCAGAGACGGTATCGACGACCAGCTGCTCGGTCGAGGTGGAGCTGTTGCCGAAAGCGTCGGTGGTCACGATGGTGACATCGCTGACGTATTCGCCTTCGGGCAAGGTGCCCGCCTGCCATGTCGCGGACCATGTGCCGTTGTCGCCCACAGTTGCGGTGCGGGTGATGCCACCGATGGTCAGCTGCACAGTCGAACCGGGCTCACCCGTGCCGTTCAGGGTGACACCGTTGCCAAACGAGGCGGCATTATAGCTGTCGCCCACGGATTGCGTGCCTGATGTCACAGCGACAGTCGGTGCGATGGTATCAACCACCAGCGTTTCGGTGGTGGTGGAGGTATTGCCGTATTGATCGGTGGTCTTGATCAGAACCTCTGTCTCGTATTCGCCCCCCTGCAGCGTGCCGGGTTCGAATGTGACGGACCATGTGCCGTCTTCGCCGACGGTGGTGCTGCGTGTGACATCCGCGACGGTCACGTCAACGGTCGCGCCCGCTTCACCGTTCCCGGTCAGCGTGACGCCATTCGCAAAGGATTCGCCGTTAAAGAAGTCGCCGACACTCTGCGTGCCTTCGGACATGGTGACCGTGGGGGCTGTGGTGTCGATGACAAAGCTCGGCCCGTCAAGCACGATCTCATTGCCGTCCGTGGTCACGACGACCTCGGCTTCATAGGTGCCGTCGTCGGGGAAGTTATCGCCTTCGAACACGGCTTCGAATGTGCCGTCGTCGCCAACTGTTGTTGTGACTTCTTTATCGCCGATGGTGACCACGACATCCGATCCGGGCTCGCCGCCGCCGGTGACAACGACCTGCTCTACCGCGCCGTCGCCGCCGACCGTGCCGGTTGCGTCGGGTTCATTCACGAACGGAGGTGCGACCGAAGGGCTGCCGCCATTGCCACCACCGCCGCCACCACCGATGACAGCTGCCCCGCCGACAACCGCCGCACCGGCTGCTGCCGCGGCACCACCACCGCCAACGACGCCGCCCAGCAAGGGTGCCGCCAACATCGACACTTCGTCGTCACCCGCGCCCGGCATGACACCGCCCGGCACAGACGCCACATCGCTGCGGCCCAGATAGATCAGATCGTCAGAGGGGCTCCATTTGCCCCACTGCTCGGTCGGGCCGTATTGCGCATAAAGCCCGCCGCCTTCGGCCTCGACGAATGCGACTTCGTTCAGATAGCCATCCGACGAAATGAACAGGCGGTTCGCGGCACCGGTTTCGTTAAAGTAATTCTCGATGGTGATGACCGACCCGTCATTCAGCGTGAGCACAAGGTCGTTGCCCGACCGCTGATGCGACTGGAAATCGGTCTGACGCAGGTTCAGCGAGATTTCCTGACCTGATGTCGCCTGGATAACATGGAAGTTTGCGTTTTCCGCAACCGTGCCACGCTGCAATGCGCCCGCTTGATCGCGAACGACGAAATCTATCGTCTTCATAATATCTGCTCCACCTCGGTGCGCATTCTGCGCGCGACACCTGAGAAATTTTATGACCGCCAACGCGTTGATCGCATCGTGCAGCCGCCTGATTATGTCCGTCGTAAAAAACGAAACGTATTATTGAGGCAGAAGGTAGCCGCTTAGACACATAAAAGCCAAGGTTAAAGTGGAACGCCACATTCTTGCCTTATTTCAACAGTGCAACACGGCCACAGTTTCTACTACTGCGGGAAAGCGTTAATAATAGTTAACGTTGCCAGATAATTAACCGCCTCATTTCACTCAGGAAAAACCCCATAGGTGCCACACCGCAAGCCCTTGCAAACGGTTGACAATACCGGGCTCCCCCCTGACCTTCGCGGCATGGATACCGCCCAGAACACCCCGCTATCACTGATCGAAGACCCCGACATGGGCATCACCCTCTCGGATGGATGCCGGCTTTCCGCACGAGTCTGGCGGCCTGAAAATTCCGATAACGCGCCTGTGCCCGTGATTCTGGAGTATCTCCCCTACCGCAAACGTGACGGAACCACCGCACGGGATGCGCTGACCCATCCTTGGTTTGCCCAACGCGGATATGCCTGCGTGCGGGTCGATATGCGCGGCAATGGCGACAGCTATGGCGTGATGGAGGATGAATACACCCCCCAGGAACAGGCCGACTGCATAGAGGTGATCAACTGGCTTGCCGCGCAACCGTGGTGCAGCGGAACGGTGGGCATGATGGGCATCAGCTGGGGCGGCTTTAACGGGCTGCAGGTCGCAGCCCATGCGCCAGAGCCGCTTAAGGCGGTGATTACGCTATGTTCCACCGTCGACCGCTTTGCTGATGACATCCACTATAAGGGCGGGTGCCTGTTGAACGAGAACCTTGGCTGGGGGGCGACGATGTGGGCCTATTCCAGCCGCGCGCCCGACCCTGCCCTGCGCCCCGACTGGCGCGAAATGTGGCTGGAGCGGCTAGAGGCAGAACCGTTTCTTCCCGCGCTTTGGCTGCGCCACCAATCACGCGACGCCTATTGGAAGCAAGGGTCGGTGATCCAGGAGTATAGCGCGCTCAAGGCCAAAGTGCTGGCAATTGGCGGCTGGGGCAATTCCTACAAGAACGCGGTCCCTCAGCTGGTCGAGGCGTTGCCCGGTGCGAAGGGGATCGTTGGGCCTTGGGTGCATAAATACCCGCATTTCGCCATCCCTGAACCCCGTATCGGCTTTCTGCAAGAGGCGCTGCGCTGGTGGGATAGGTGGCTCAAGGGGATCGACACGGGCGTCGAGGACGACCCCGATTATCGCGCGTATCTGATGGACGGCATGCGCCCCGCCACCTGGACCCATGAACGCCCCGGCCGCTGGATCACCGAACCCACGGGCGCGACATCGCATCTGCCCGTCAAGACGTTGCATCTGACGGATGAGGGCCTGCAAGACACAGCTGCCCCGCTGGACCGCAGCGTCGCCTCCCCCGCGCATTGCGGCGCGGATGGCGGGGAATATTGTGCGATCTGGCTTGGCCCCGAAATGCCCGGCGACCAGAGGCAAGACGATGCGCTATCGGTCTGTTTTGACAGCGGGCCCTTGGCGCAGCAGATGGATATCCTTGGCGCGCCGCGTCTGCGCCTGCGTCTGGCCTGCGACAAGCCACAGGGCCAGATCGCGGTGCGGTTGAACCATATCCACCCTGATGGAGCCTCGGCGCGGATCACCTATGGCGTGCTGAACCTGTCCCATCGCGACAGCGCCGAAAATCCGCAGGCGATGGCGCCCGGTGCCATGACCGACATCACGCTGGACCTTGACCACATCGCCTATCGCATCCCCAAGGGGCACCGGCTGCGGGTGTCGATCTCTACCGCCTATTGGCCCCTGCTCTGGCCTGCGCCCGAAGCGGCAGAGGTCACGCTGTCGTCCGGCCAGATCGACCTGCCGCAGCGCCCGACCAGCGGCGGGGACGAATACAGCTTTGCCCCGCCCACCTCTGCCGCCCCGTGGGAGACAGAGACACTGCGCCCCGAAAACCACATCCGCCGCCAAGAGATCGACCGCGTCACGGGCATCGTCTCTCTGATCATCGAGGATGACTTCGGCAAGCTGCGCGATGCCGATCACGGGCTGATCGCGGGCTCTGTCGCGCGGGAGGTGTGGCGCATTCACCCCGACGATCCGCTATCCGCAAAAGGCACCTGTCACTGGACCGAAGAGCTGGAGCGGGACGACATCATCCTGCGCACAGAAACCCGGTCGCAGATGTGGTCGGACGCGACCCATTTTCATCTGACGGCCCGTCTTGAAGCGTACGAAAACGACAAATTGATCTATGAACGCGACGTGACGGAAGACATTAAGCGACACTTTATGTAACAAACTCGTCACATGGCCGCCGGTATTACCACTTGCGACACGGGCCGAAATGCTTAACGTTGTGCCACCAGTCAATAAAAAAACCTGCGCACCAATGCGTGGAAGTATCACCTAAAACAGGGAGTTCTCATCATGGATGATCAACTGAAACATATGACCGGCCAAGTGGCCAAGGGCACTATGACACGCCGCGAATTCGTCGGGCGTGCCGCTGCTTTGGGCGTGACAGCCGCCGTCGCCAACTCGATGCTGGCGAACCACGCGCAGGCTGCAGCCCACGAAGCACCAATTCGCGGTGGCACACTAAAAATCGGGTCGTCGGGCGGTGAATCCACCAATACGCTTGATCCTGCGCTGACCGCCTCCGAAGTGCCGCTGAACAACCTGCGCCACCTGTACGAAAGCCTTGTCGAGGTCGATCCCAACGGGGAAATCGAAAACCGCATGGCCGAAAGCTACGAGGCCTCGGCCGATGCGAAAACCTGGGCGTTCAAGATCCGCAAGGGCATCCAGTTCCACAACGGCAAGGAAATGACACCCGAAGACGTGCTGAAAACCATGCAGCGCCATTCGGATGAAAACAGCCAATCCGGCGCCTTGGGCATCATGCGCGGTATCGAGAACATGAAGGTCGATGGCGACAACTTCATCGTTGAACTGGGCGTCGGCAACGCTGACCTTCCCTACCTGCTGGCCGACTACCACCTGATGATCCAGCCCGATGGCGGCATGGACAACCCCGGCGCGGGCATCGGCACCGGCCCTTACACACTGGAAGTCGACGAGCCCGGCGTGCGCCACGGCTTCAAGCGCAACGAAAACTACTGGGACGCCGACAACCGCGGCCACACCGATTATAACGAAGTGCTGGTGCTGAACGATGCCACCGCACGGACCGCGGCGCTGCAGTCGGGTCAAGTCAACATGATCAACCGCGTTGATCCCAAGGTTGCCGCCCTGCTGGACCGCGCGCCCAACCTGACGGTGAAATCCGTTGCCGGTCGGGGGCACTATGTGTTTATCGCCCATGTCGACACCGCACCGTTCGACAACAACGACCTGCGTCTGGCGCTGAAATATGCGATCAACCGCGAGGAAATGGTCGACAAGATCCTGCGCGGCTACGGCACCATCGGGAACGACATGCCGATCAATGGCTCTTATCCGCTGTTCGATGAATCGATCCCGCAGCGCGAACATTCCATCGAGAAGGCCAAAGAGCATTACGCCGCCTCCGGTCACGATGGCAGCCCGATCATCCTGCGCGTTGCAGACGGTGCCTTCCCCGGTGCGGTCGATGCGGCATCGCTGTTCCAGGAATCCGCCAAAGCCGCCGGTATCCCGCTGGAGATCAAACGCGAGCCGAACGATGGCTACTGGTCCGAGGTCTGGAACAAACAGCCGTTCTGCGCCTCTTACTGGGGTGGCCGTCCGGTACAGGACCAGATGTATTCGACCGCCTATCTGTCGACCGCGGACTGGAACGACACCCGCTGGAAACGCCCCCAGTTCGACGAGATGCTGCTGTCGGCCCGCGCCGAACTAGACGAGGCCAAGCGCAAAGAGACCTACTCCAAGATGGGTCAGATGATCCGCGACGAAGGCGGGTTGATCCTGCCGATGTTCAACGACTTTGTGGATGGTGTCGCCAACAATGTCGGCGGCTGGGTCGAAGATCCCAACGCGGAACTGTCCAACAACAAAGCCGGGATCAAATGCTGGGTCAAAGACGCATAAGGTAAACCCAGCTTATGCATCCCATCGTCAAACTGATCGCCCAACGCTTAGCGTTGGGCCTTCTTCTCCTCTTTGCCGCGTCGATCCTGATCTTCGTAGGCACTTCGATTTTGCCCGGCGACGTGGCACAATCCATCCTAGGTCAATCCGCCACGCCCGAAGCGCTTGCGAACCTGCGCCGAGAGCTTGGCATGAACGATCCCGCCATGACCCGCTATTTCGCTTGGCTGGGCGGCGTGCTTCAAGGAGACTTGGGCACCGCGCTGACCAATGGCCGTGATATCGCAGAAAGCGTTGGCGGGCGTCTGAAGAACACGCTTTTCCTCGCCTTCTGGGCTGCTGCAATCTCTGTGCCGCTGGCGATCTTTCTGGGTCTGCTGGCTGTGCGCTACAAAGACCGCTGGCCGGACAAGCTCATTTCGGCCGTCACGCTGACCACGATCTCTATCCCGGAATTCATGATCGGCTATGTGCTGATCTATTGGGTGGCGATCAAATGGCGGCTGTTTCCGTCGGTGGCGATCATCAACGACAGCATGAGCCTCGGCGCCAAGCTGAACGCGATTGCCATTCCGGTGATGGTGCTGACGCTGGTCGTATTGGCGCATATGATGCGCATGACCCGCGCCGCGATCCTGAACGTGATGCAATCGGCCTATATCGAAACAGCCGAGCTTAAGGGCTTGGGCATGCTGAAGATTATCCGAAAGCACGCCTTCCCCAACGCCATCGCCCCGATCGTCAATGTGGTGATGCTGAACCTCGCCTATCTGGTCGTCGGCGTCGTGGTGGTAGAGGTCGTCTTTGCCTATCCCGGCATGGGGCAATATCTGGTCGATCACGTCTCCAAGCGCGACGTGCCCGTGGTGCAAGCCTGCGGTCTGATCTTTGCCGCCGTTTATATCGGGTTGAACCTTGTGGCCGACATCGTGTCGATCCTTGCCAACCCGCGCCTGAGGCATCCCAAATGAGCGCCGCGCATCTCCCCCCGAGGCAATGCGCGACGCACGGGGCCGCAGTTCAGCTTCGCATCAACGCGGCCCCCTGCCGCAAGCCCGTATCGCCACCTGACGTTGACCCATTCATTTGTTTGGGAGCGAACCCATGAAAAACATTCCAATCTCCGCCATGATCGGCCTGTTCTTTACCAGCGTCTATTTCATCATGGCCGTCTTTGCCCCCTGGCTCGCCCCCTATGGCATGGCTGAAATCGTCGGCGATGTGTGGGAGCCTTCGTCGTCGGAGTTCCTGCTGGGCACCGACAGCATCGGGCGCGATCTGCTGTCGCGTATGATCTACGGTGGGCGCACCACGATCTTTATCGCCACTGCAGCCACCATCCTCAGCTTTACGCTGGGGTCCATTCTGGGCTTCTTCGCAGCCGTCTCGGGCGGTTGGGTCGACCAAGCCATTTCGCGCTTTGTCGATCTGATCATGTCAATTCCGTCGCTGATCTTTGCGCTTGTCGTGCTGTCGGTGATGCCGACCACCGTGCCGATCCTGATTATCCTGATGGGTCTGCTGGACAGCACCCGTGTCTACCGTCTGGCGCGCGCTGTGGCCGTGGACATCACCGTGATGGACTATGTCGAGGCCGCACGCCTGCGCGGCGAGAAGATCGGCTGGATCATTTTCCGTGAAACCCTGCCGAACGCGCTGTCGCCGCTGATCGCCGAGATGGGCCTGCGGTTTATCTTTGCGGTGCTCTTTGTGTCGACGCTGTCGTTTCTGGGTCTGGGCGTACAGCCCCCTCAAGCTGACTGGGGCGGCATCGTGAAAGAGAACAAGGAAGGCATCAACTATGGTATTCAGGCGGCGCTCTATCCTGCCTATGCCATCGCCACGCTTTGCATCTCTATCAACCTTGTTGCGGACTGGATTTTGAACCGCACCACATCGCTGAAAGGGGGCCGCGGATGACCGAGCCACTCCTCAAGGTACGCGGCCTGAAAATCGGCGCGACCGCCTATCCGCCCGGCGAAAAGCCGATTGATATCAAGATCGTGCACGGCGTCGACTTTGATCTGCAACCCGGCAAGGTGCTGGGACTGATCGGGGAATCCGGCGCGGGCAAATCCACCATCGGGCTGGCCGCGATGGCCTATGGCCGCGGCGGGGTAGAGATCACCGGCGGCGAGGTCTGGGTCAACGGGCGCGACATCCTCAAGGAGCGTCTGCGCGCCGTGCGCCGCCTGCGCGGCGCCGAGGTGACCTATGTCTCGCAATCCGCGGCGGCGTCTTTCAACCCCGCGAAAAAGATCATGGATCAGGTGACCGAAGCCGCGATCTATCAGAACAAGTTCACCAAGGCCGAGGCCGAGGAACGCGCGGTTGATCTGTTCCGCAAGCTTGGTCTGCCTGACCCTGAAACCATCGGCAACCGCTACCCGCACCAGGTGTCTGGCGGGCAGTTGCAGCGCTGCATGACCGCGCTGGCACTGTGTCCGCAGCCCGATCTGGTGGTCTTTGACGAACCCACCACGGCGCTGGATGTGACCACGCAGATCGACGTGCTAGCCGCCATCAAAGAAGCCATCGCCGCCACCGGCGTTGCCGCGCTCTATATCACCCATGACCTCGCGGTTGTGGCACAGGTCAGCGATCATATTATGGTGCTGCAACAAGGGGATATGGTCGAATACGGCACCGTTGATCAGATCATCAACGCGCCCAAGGAAGACTACACCAAGGCGCTGGTTTCAGTCCGGTCGATCCGCCACGAGGAAAAAACGCCGACCGATACCCCTGTTCTACGGGTCGAAAACGTCACCGCCCGCTATGCTGGCACGGATTTTGACGTGCTCAAGAAGATCAACGTCGATATTCACCCGGGCCAGACATTGGCTGTCGTGGGGGAATCCGGCTCGGGCAAATCCACGCTGGCCCGCGTAATCACCGGCCTGCTGCCCCCAAGCGACGGGACGATCACCTTTGACGGGCGCGAGCTTGCCCCCGCCCTGGCGCAACGCCCCATCGAAGACCTGCGCGAGATGCAGATGATCTACCAGATGGCTGATACCGCGATGAACCCGCGCCAGACCGTGGGCACCATCATCGGCCGCCCGCTCGAGTTTTATTTCGGGCTGAAAGGCAAGGCAAAGCAGAAGCGTATTCAGGAACTGCTGGACGAGATCGAATTGGGCGACGGGTTTCAGGACCGCTATCCGGCAGAGCTGTCGGGCGGGCAGAAACAGCGTGTCTGTATCGCCCGTGCGCTGGCCGCCAAGCCCAAGCTGATCATCTGCGACGAGGTGACAAGCGCGCTGGACCCGCTGGTGGCAGATGGCATCCTCAAGCTGCTGTTGAACCTGCAAAAGATCGAGGATGTCGCCTATCTGTTCATCACCCATGACCTCGCGACGGTAAAAGCCATCGCAGACAGTATTGCTGTGATGTATCAGGGCGAAGTGGTGCGGTATGGCACCAAAAGTCAGGTGCTATCACCGCCCTTTGACGACTATACCGACCTGCTGCTGAGCTCTGTCCCCGAGATGAAGATCGGCTGGCTGGAAGAAACCATCGCACATCGCAAAATGGAAAGTGCTGGCAATTAAGCCTGTGGGCAACACAGCGGTTTGTATCGGACAAATACAAGCGCTGTGGCCGGCCGAAAAGGTATCGACATGAAGAACAAGCTGCTTTTGATCATCCTCGACGGTGTGCCCTACCGCAATTTCCGTCGGCTGTTCGGCAATCTGGAAGGCTGGGTCGATAGTGGCGAGGCGCGGGTCTGGACCCAGCGTGCGGTGCTGCCGTCAATCTCTGCCTCCTGCTATGCCTCGATCCACACGGGTGTGGCACCGGCTGAACATGGCTGCACGGGCAACGGCAATGTGTTCCGGCTAAGGCACAAGGACGTCTTCGCCCAGACCCGTGCGGCGGGCGGTGTGACAGGGGCCGTGGCCCATTCTTTCTGGTCGCAATTCTTCAACCGCCACCCCTTCGACTATGTGCGCGATGTGGAATACGACGAACCCGATAGCGACACGATCAACCACGGGCGGTTTCACACGATGACCGGCTACGGGCTGGTGAACCAGATGACCCCTTCGGATGTGGATCTGTTTGGCTCCCTCACCAATCTGGCGCTGCGGTTCGGGCTTAACTACGGGATGCTGCACACCTGCACGCTGGACAGCATGGGGCATCGGTTTTTCCACGATTGTCAGGAAATGGACCACGCCTGCGCCGTCATGGACGAGATGCTGGCCCCCTTCATCCCGAAATGGCGCGCCCTGGGGTATGAGGTGATCGTTACAGCGGATCACGGGCAGGACGAACGCGGGCACCACGGCGGACGCAGTGCGTTGCAGCAGGAAACCGCGCTGTATTACTTTGGCGATGCCGAAGGGCCGTCCGAAGATACGGTGATCGACCAGCTGCAGCTCGCGCCGACGATCCTTGGCCGTCTGGGTGCGCCGGTTGCTGATACCATGAAGGCGCAGTCTTTCCTGAAATGATGCCGTTTCTTAGCCCGTGCTGATCGCAGGCCACTGCCCTGCCCCGACAGCGCCGATCGCCGCTGTCACCTGATCAAAGAACGCCCCTGCCTTGCGTGACATCACCCGCGCGCGCAGACAGCCGTGGACAAGGCCCGCGGCCTCGTGCCAATGGGCCTGCCCGCCTGCCCCGTTGATCGCGGCGGCATAGGCTTCCCCGTCGCTCGACAGCGGGTCACAGGCGACCGTGAGGATCACCGTAGGCGGCAGGTCGGTAAAGTCGGTATCGTGCAGCGGGGCGTAGCGTGGATCGTCCACAGGCGGTGCCCCACCGGATCGCACCTGCTGGTAAAACTCCATATCCGCAACCGTCAGCTGCGGCGCGTTGGCGTGGGTGATATAGCTGCCCTTGCTGCGATCCCCGCCCAGTCCGGGATAGATCAGAACCTGACCCGCTATGCGCCCCTGAAAAGATGCTCGCCCGGTATGGGCGACGGCGGCAGCAAGATTGCCGCCCGCACTGTCCCCCGCCAATACAATCCCGCCGTCATATGCGGCTGCAATCGCCTGAAACGCGGCCCATGCGTCGTTGAAGCAAGCGGGAAAGACGGCCTCGGGGGCCAGCGCGTAGTCGACAGAGATCACACGGTAGCCGGTCGCGGCGCAAATTTCGGCGCAGACATCATCGTGACTGTCGAGCCCGCCAACAACAAACCCGCCGCCGTGATAGTAGACGACCGTGATATCGGATGTGTCGGCCTCGTAAACGCGACATGGGACGCCGCCGAAGGCGACGTCCCATGTGCGGACCCCATCAGGGTGGCGTTGGTGAAAAGCAGCGCACATCCGGTTATAGACAGCGCGCTGCTGGTCGATGGTGAGTGACACCGCGTCCGGTGGATAGAAACTGTCCGAGCGGTCCATATAGGCCCAGATCTCTTCATCCAGTAGAACGCGGTAGTCGGGTTGGATCACGCGGCCTCCCAACCGAAGGTAAAGACGTCCAGCGACGCGCCGATATCAGCCTCGCTTGCGCCATTCATGGCGATTTGCGCAACCAGACCGCGTTTCTTGTCATCGGTGACAGAGGCAACACGCGCGGGCAGACCGGCGGCTTCCAACGTCTCGTCATAGACGCGCGTGATCGCGTTTTTGCGCAGGTCGGGCTTAAAGATCTTACCGACGGCGGTTTTGGGCAGTTCGCTCATGATGGTCATATGCTTGGGCTGCGCCGCGCGTTCCTGCACGTGTTCTTTGCAGAACTCCAGCAGTTCGGCTTCGGTGATCGACGCACCTGCGACCAGTTCGACAAAGGCGCAAGGCACCTCGCCCGCGTGGGCATCCGGCTGGCCGATGGCACCGGCAAAGGCGACCGCCTCGTGGCCCAGAAGCGCCTCTTCGATCTCGGCGGGGTCGATGTTGTGACCGCCACGGATGATCAGGTCTTTGGCGCGGCCTGTAATCCAGAGGTATTTGTCGCTGTCGATACGGCCCAGATCCCCTGTGCGCAGGTGCGTGCCCTGATAGTAGAGATCCTTGTTCTTATCGGCTTCGGTATAGGTGTTACCCGCATAGACGCCGGGGTTCGAGATACAGATCTCGCCGATCTCGTCGACCTCTGCCTCGACCAGCCCGTCGCTGGTGCTTTTGACGATCTTCACATCCGTATAGGGGAAGGTGATGCCGATACTGCCCACTTTGCGCACGCCGTCCGTCGGGTTCGACGACACAAGGCAGGTCGCCTCTGTCAGGCCGTAGCCTTCGATCAGCGTGATGCCGGTGGCCTTTTCAAAGCGGCGGAACAGTTCCAGCGGCAAGGGTGCCGAGCCGGAGAAGGCGGTTTTCACGGTCGAGATATCAGCGTTGATCGGGCGCTGCATCTTCGCGGAAATCGCCGTAGGCACGGTGATGATGAAAGTGATTTTCCAGCGCTCGACCAGTTTCCAGAAATTGTCGAACACCCCGTCCCCGCGATAGCCTTGAGGCGTCGGGAAGACCACATGCGCACCGGATTTCACCGCGGCCATAAGGATCACGTGGCAGGCGAAAACGTGGAACAACGGCAGCGGACACATGATGTTGTCGTTTTCCGTGTACAGCAGCGTGTGCCCAAGCCAGCCGTTATAGACCATGCCGGAATACTTGTGCTGCGCCACTTTCGGCATGCCCGTTGTTCCGCCGGTGTGGAAGTAGAAGGCGACGCGATCCTCTTGCGGATCGTCGAATGTCAGCTCGGCCGGTTGCTTGGCGATTTCGGAATTGAAATTCTTGTAGGTCGCCTGATTGGTGACCTTCAACTTTGGACGGATCAGCGGCACGATCCACGACTTTGGCGCGGTCAGATAGCGGCACAGGTCCACTTCGAGCACGGTCGTGACATTCGGTGCCAGCTTGACCGCCTCGGCGGTTTTCTCGGCCACATCCGTCTTGGGGAAAGGCCGCAGGGTCACAACGACCTTGGCATTGGTTTCACGCAGGATCGATCCGATCTGCTCTGCCTCAAGCAGCGGGTTGATGGGGTTCGCGATCCCTGCGACGGCACCGCCCAGAAGCGTGATGACCGTCTCGTTACAGTTTGGCAGGACATAGGCGACCACATCGGTCGGCCCCACACCCAGCGACCGGAACAGATTGGCCGCACGACCCACCTGCCCCCGCAGCTGCGACCAGCTTAGGGTTTCCGCGTGATCTTTCGGCCCAGAGAAAATCTGGTAGCTGATTGCGTCGTGGCTTGGAAACTTCCCGGCGGTTTCGCTCAACATGCTCCAAAGTGTTTTGGGCACGTCGCGGTCAGCCCACGGCATTTCTGCTTCGATTGCGTTACGGTCTTCTACACCGGCAAATGACATTATTTTCCTCCCTTAGTGGTGCGGTTTGCCCGCATCCCGTTATTCCCTGTTGTCAAAGATGATTGCTAATTTCAGCTTTCGCAAGCATTTGCAGGCGCTCAAACGCTGCGTTCAAGCCCACTGACCCAACGGAAGGCTCGAAAAAGAGCGGCAGACGCCGCCTGCCGCTCTCTTTTATGGGGTAAAAGCGCGTGGCACACCCCTTATGTGTAGTGCGATTACTTGGCAGGAATACGCAGCATCTGACCGGGGTAAATTTTATCGGGGTGGGTCAGCATGGGTTTATTCGCTTCAAAGATTTCTTCATAGCGCGCGCCATTTCCAAGGGTCTTGGCCGCGATGGCCCAAAGCGTGTCGCCTTTTTCAACGGTGTGGAAGGTGCCGTCCCCCTCGCCGCCGTCCATGTCTTCTTCAACCGCGGCAACGCCTTCGACGTTCCCCACAGCCAGAATGACCTTTTCTTTCATCTCTTGGCTCGCCGCCTTGCCCGATACCTTGACCTTGTCGCCTTCGACAGAAATATCGAGCCCTTCGGCGTCAAGCCCGAGGTCTTTCAATTCATCCTGAAGCGCGGCTCCGGTGACTTCGGTATCATCACCGCCGCCAAATACTTTTTTGCCGGCGTCTTTTACGAAACTCCACAAACCCATGTTGTTCTCCTTCTGGATCCATTCGGGTGTGATTGTTTCCATCTAACCGTAAAATTCACAAGGTTTTTTATACGGCCGCGCGCCCATCGGTGAATTGCAGCCGCGCCAGGCGCGCATAGAGCCCCCCCTTGGTGACCAGCTCGTCATGGGTGCCCATATCGACGATCCGCCCTGCTTCCAGCACGACAATGCGGTCGGCCTTTTTCACCGTCGCCAGACGGTGCGCAACGATCAGGGTGGTGCGGTCCGCGCTCAACCGATCCACGGCGGCCTGCACGGCGCGTTCGCTTTCTGCATCCAAGGCGCTTGTGGCTTCGTCCAGCAGCAGCACCGGCGCGTCGCGCAGGATGGCGCGGGCGATGGCGATACGCTGCTTTTGCCCGCCCGACAGCATCACCCCGCGTTCGCCCAGATAGCTGTCGTAGCCGTCGGGCAATGCGCTGATGAACCCGTGGGCGGCGGCGGCCTCGGCGGCGGCGTCAATCTCGGCGTCTGTGGCGTCGGGGCGGCCAAAGCGGATGTTCTCGCGGGCAGAGGCGGCGAAGATCACCGGATCTTGCGGCACCAAGGCGACCGACCGGCGGAAGGCCGCACGCGAAACATCGCGCAGATCGACCCCGTCAAGGGTGATCCGCCCCGAAGCAGGGTCATAGAACCGCAGAATCAACTGAATGATCGTGGTCTTGCCTGCACCCGAGGGCCCGACGAACGCGACCGTTTCACCGGGGTTGATCGACAGGTTGACCCCGTCCAGTGCCTGCACATCGGGGCGCGCAGGGTATCTGAAATGCACGTCCTCAAAGCCAATCCGACCGGCGACAGGGCTGGGCAAGGCGATGGCCGCAGCGGGATCTTGCACGGTGTCTTCGGTCCGCAACAGCTCTACCAGACGTTCGGTGGCACCGGCGGCGCGTTGAAGTTCACCCCAGATCTCGGACAGCGCCGCGACCCCGCCTGCCACCATCACGGCATAGATCACGAATTGCACCAAGGCACCGGGGGTCATCTGGTCGGCACGCACATCCCGCGCGCCCATCCACAAAACGCCCACGACGCCGGCAAATACCAGAAAGATCACAATAATCGTCATCAGCGCGCGGGTCTTGATCCGACGCTGCGCCGCATCATAGGACGCCTCGGTCATCTGTGCGAATTGCGACTGGCTGGCGGCTTCGTTGGTAAAAGCCTGAACGGTCTGCACCGCGCCCAAACTCTCGGACGCATTGCCCGAGCTGGCCGCGATCCAGTCCTGATTTTCGCGGCTCAGCACCCGCAAGCGCCGCCCCAGAACAAGGATCGGCACAATTACCGCCGGTACGATCAACAACACCATCGCCGTCAGCTTGGCCGAGGTGAACAACATCAGCACCAACCCACCGGTCACGATCAGCATATTGCGCAGCGCGATGGACACGGACGACCCGATCACCGACAGGATCAGCGTGGTGTCCGTGGTGATCCGGCTCAGCACCTCGCCGGTCATCAGGTTCTCGTAGAACGCCGGGCTCATCGAGATCACGCGATCGAACACCGACTTGCGGATATCGGCAACGACCCGTTCGCCAAAGCGCGTCACCAGCGCATAGCGCAGCCCCGTGCCCACAGCCAAAAGTGCCGCGATGATCAGGGCGGCAACGAAATACTGGTCCAGCAGTTCGGCCTCACCGGTGCCGAAGTTATCGATCACGCGGCGCACGGCCAGCGGCAGCGTCAAAGAGATCATCGCCGTGAGCACCAGCGCCAGAATGGCCGCGATCATCAGCCCGCGATAGGGCGCAAGAAACGGCAGCAGCGCGCGCAGGGCCCCCAACTCACGCGATTTTTCGCGTTCTTCGGTGCCGGGGCCGGGCGTCGGGGTACGTGCCATGAGATATCCTTTGGAGTGCTGCCGTGTCATCGCCCGCACATCGCGCGGGGTCAAGGGCTGCACCCCTAAGGCGCTTGCGACAAAAGCGCATTGATCCAGCGCAAATAGCCAAAATCAAAAGGATGTCGGGAAAGGAGTGGAGCGGGCGGCGGGAATCGAACCCGCGTCTTCTGCGTGGAAGGCAGAAGGTCTTACCATTACACAACGCCCGCGCTACGGGAGGAGGGGTAAGTCATACGCTGCGGGTCGTCAAGGCCGTCTGCACGCGCGAAATGCAGCAAAGATCAAAATGCGCCATTTGCCGCCCTTTACCTGGCCCTGCCGATGGCGCAAATTCCGCGCTACCAAAGGTCAGAAGGAGACGACGATGCCCAACCCGCTTTACGACGCTTTATTCGGTCGCCACATCGGGCAAAACACGCCGTTCCTGATCCTGCCGGACGGGCGCACCATCACCCATGACCAATTCATCCGCTCTGCCGCGCGCTATGCCAATGCGTTTTCGGACAAGGGGCTGACAGCGGGCGACCGTGTCGCGGTGCAGGTCGGCAAATCGCCGGATGCGCTGGCGCTTTATGCCGCTTGCGTGCAGGCAGGGCTGGTGTTCTTGCCGCTCAACCCCGGCTACACCGCGTCCGAGGTGGATTATTTCGTCGGCAACTCGGGCGCGCGGCTGCTGGTTTGCGATCCTGCCGATGTTACCGAACTCACGCCGGTCGCTGCCGCCGCCGGTGCTGCGGTAGAGACGATGGACAACACCGGCCGTGGCACGCTGCGCGATCTGGCAGCCACCCTGCCCGACACATTCGAGGCCGTCGACCGCGGGGCCGAGGATCTGGCCGCCTTCCTCTATACCTCGGGCACCACGGGCCGATCAAAAGGCGCGATGCTGAGCCAGCGAAACCTGCTGAGCAACGCCGAAACGCTGGTCGATGTCTGGCAATTTACCAAGGCTGATGTGCTGCTCCATGCGCTGCCGATTTTCCACACACACGGGCTGTTCGTGGCGACCAATATCATGCTGCTCAGCGGTGGCGCGATGGTGTTCCTGCCCAAGCTCGATATCGATCAGTTGATCCGTTTCATGCCGCAGGCCACCGCGTTGATGGGCGTGCCGACCTTCTACACCCGTTTGCTGGGCTCTGATGACTTCACCGCCGGTTTGACGGCGCATATGCGTCTGTTCATCTCGGGCTCTGCCCCCTTGCTGGCCGAAACGCACAAGCAGTTCGAGGAACGCACAGGCCACCGTATTCTGGAACGCTACGGGATGACGGAAACCAATATGAACACCTCGAACCCCTATGACGGGCCGCGGCGCGGCGGTACCGTCGGCACGCCCCTGCCGGGGGTCGAGCTCAAGATTTGCGACCCCGATACCGGCGAAACCCTACCACAGGGAGAGATCGGCGTCGTCGAGGTCCGCGGGCCGAATGTTTTCCAAGGCTATTGGCAGATGCCCGAAAAAACCGCCGCTGAACTGCGCGCTGACGGGTTCTTTATCACCGGCGATCTGGGGCTGATTGATCAAGACGGCTATGTGCAGATCGTCGGGCGCGGCAAGGATCTGATCATATCCGGCGGCTATAACATCTATCCCAAAGAGGTCGAACAGGTGCTGGACGATCAACCCGGCGTGCTGGAAAGCGCCGTGATCGGCGTGGCTCATGGGGATCTGGGCGAGGCACCGGTTGGTGTGCTGGTCGCCGATGGCAGCCGTGATCTGGACCTAGAGGCGCTGTCGCAGACCGTCGCGCAATCGCTGGCGCGGTTCAAATGTCCGCGCAAGCTGGTGGTGGTTGATGCCCTGCCCCGCAATACGATGGGCAAGGTGCAAAAGAACCGGCTGCGCGAAACCTATGCGGATCTGTTCAAGGGCTGACTACGGGTGCGGGTCGCCCACACAGGGCGTGCCGCCTGCCACCCAGATCGCCAGCGCCTCCTGCATCTCGGGGATGCTACCGGGGGCCGCCGCGCGCCCTGCGCCGGGGTCAAAGCCCCATGCCACAAAGGCCGACGTTCGCAGGTGATCGGAGAGGTCTTCGGGCGCAAAGGCACCGTTGCTGTCGGGGTCACGCAGTTGTACGCATATCTCGGCGCTGGTCTTGCCTTTCCACGCCATCTCTATCGGGGGAAGCCGCCATGCGTCCGCAATCATCGGTGGCGCGTGGGGGACGGTATTTTCCGACGCGGCGCTGATGTGACAGGTGCGGCAAGGCATCGTCTCGGCCCCGATGCGGCTTTCATCGGCAAGGATGTTCATGCCGTGCACGGGCGCTTGGTCGCCAGCCTCCTCGTGGCCCAACCCCTCCCAGAGCGGCACGCCAGCAGGGCCCACGTGGCAATTGGTACAGCGCGGATGCGAAACGACCGTGTGGATATCATCCCACGCCGCCAGCGCCGCTGCGCGATCGGGTGCTTCTTGCGCAAAAGCACCGCCCGCGCAGACCAGCGCAATGATCCCGCCGATGATCCCCCCGCGAAGGGAGATCATACAAAGTCGATCGACTTGGACAGCGGCAGTTCGCGGATACGCTGCCCCGTCGCGGCAAAGATCGCATTGGCCAAAGCAGGTGCTGCGGGGGGGACGGCGGGTTCACCGATGCCCCTGATCTTGTCGCCATTCTCAAGCCCGCGCACCATGATCTGAGGCGTCTGGTGCAGGCGCATCCCTTCGTAGGCGTGGTAGTTATCCTGCTCTGCCACGCCGTCGCGATAGGTCAGCTCGCAGTTCATCGCGTGGCCTAGGCCAAAGATCACACCGCCTTGCAGCTGCGCCTCAAAGTTCACGGGGTCCAGCACGCGGCCCACATCGGCGGCGACGAACACCTTGTCGATACGGATGCCGTCTGGGGTATTGGTGACCTCGACCACCTCGGCCACGGGCACGCCAAAGGCCAGCGTAAAGGCCAGCCCCCGGCCCCGGTTCGGCCCCAGATCGCTGCCCCACTCCGACATCTCGCCCACCGCCTCCAGCACCTTGCGCGATGCGTCGTGCCAGCACAGGCGCAGCCGCTCTTGCAACGGGTCTGCACCCGCTGCGTGGCACATCTCGTCCATGAAGCTTTCGTGCATGAACCCGTTGCCCGACGCCCCGACCGACCGCCAAGAGCTGATGGGCACCATCGCTGGCGTGCGGTAGCCAGTGACGCGGTAGTTGGGGATCTGGAACGGCTGGTCCCAGGCCCCCGCGACAATCGCGACATCAGGGCCGAAGGCGGGTTGGTTCAACCTTGCGAGCGAGGATTCAGCGACCGAAGGGGCCGCGATAGACAGATCAAACGCCGCGATACCGGCATCCGCCACAGCACCGCGCCCGCGCGCAATGGCCAGCGGGCGGGGGAAATCATGGGTGAAGTCTTCCTCGCGCTGCCAGATCATCTTGATCGGCGTGTCCGGCATCTGCATCGCGATCTCGACCGCTTGGGCGATATAATCATCCTCAAGGCGCCGGCCAAAGCTGCCACCGGACATCAGCACATGCACGTGGATGTCATCCCCGTCCAACCCCGTCAGCCGCGCCATATTCGCCTTGACGAAACGGGGGATTTGCGTGCCGGTCCAGATATCCAGCCGCCCCTCGGTCAGCTTGACCACGACGCTCATCGGTTCCATCGGCGCATGGGCCAGATAGGGGATGCGGTATTCCGCCTCGACCACCGAGGCATCTTGCAACGCCTCCTCTACATCGCCTTCATCCTTGAACCGGCTGTCGCGGTGATCGTCGGTGAAAGAGGCCGCCACAGCGGCAAACTGGTCGGCGCTGTCACCGATATAGGGCGACGGGCCCCAGTCACATTCAACCGCCTGAGCCGCCTGAAACGCGCGCCATGTGTTATCCGCCACCACAGCGATGCCGCCGGTGATGGGCAAGACCGCGCTGACCCCGCGCATCTGGCGTGCCGCCTCGGCGTCAAAACCGTTCAGCCCGCCGCCAATCGCCGGATTGGTGCGGGTCGTGGCGATCACCATACCGTCCATCTGCATGTCGATGCCGTAGATCTGCCGACCGGTGGATTTCGCCACGATATCGGTCCGCTTCTGCGGCTTGGTCAGATAGCGCCATTCCGATGGATCACGCAGGGTGACATCCTGTACCGGCTCGATCTCAGCGGCGATGCTGGCAAGGTCGATGTATTCGATCTTCAACCCATCCGGCAGCACGATGCAGCCGTTCTCTGTCCCCAGTTGGTCACGCGGCAGGCCGGTCTGCTTCATCGCAGCCTTGATCAGCGTCTCGCGTGCGACGGCACCGGCCATGCGCAGGCGATCATACATATCAGGCACGGTGGACGAGCCGCCGGTGATATGCAGCCCCATCAGCTTGCCCATGACATCAACCGCACCGCGCCCGCCGCGTGCCAGCATCGTGTCAGAGGTCGCGGCAATCGGCAGCGCCTCTGCCCCGACAACGCCGTTGTAGTAAATCGCATCCGCCGGACCGGGCGACAGCTTGGCGCTGCGTGGATCAATGTCGAGCTCTTCGGCGATCATATGCGCCTGCATCGACCACGCGCCCTGCCCCACATCCGCGCGCGGCGTGATCAGCGTGATCCCTTGAGCGTCGATCTTGACGTAGGGGGTGATCGCGGTTTCGCCGGGTTTCAACCCGTCGAGCAGCGGGTTCGCGCCCTCGCGTTTGTAAAGATAGGTGCCAAAGACGACGCCGCCTGCAACAGCGGCAGAGCCGATCAGGAAGCTGCGGCGCGCAATTGTTTTCACACGTCCCATATCACACCGCCTTGAGCTTGATCGCGGCGGATTTCACCGCCTCGCGAATACGGGGATAGGTGCCGCAACGACAAAGGTTCCCGCTCATCGCGGCGTCAATCTGGTCATCCGTAGGGGTCGGGTTCAGCTCAAGAAAAGAGGCCGCCTGCATGATCTGCCCCGATTGGCAGTAGCCGCATTGCGCGACCTGCAGGTCGATCCAGGCCTCCTGCACCGCATGGCGCACCGCCGGAGAGCCCAATCCTTCGATGGTGGTAATCTCGCCCTCGACATCGCCCGCGGCCAACTGGCACGACCGGACCGCGATCCCGTCCATATGCACGGTGCAGGCCCCGCATTGCGCGATCCCGCAGCCGTATTTCGGGCCGGTGATCCCCAGAACGTCGCGCAAGACCCAGAGCATGGGCATGTCTTCCTCGACGTCCACATCATGTGTCACGCCATTTACTGTAAGTTTCATGCCTTGTCTCCCGACGTTCACTCTATAAATACCAGCGGGAACGGGGTGGTAAACCCAATCTGTCCCGCATCCCTTCGTGCCCTCACGTCAAAACATCGTGTCACGAGGGGTTTCAGAAAACATAAAACGCCGCCCCCGTGAGGACGGCGTTTGTCGCAAGTTTTACGAATGCGCGCCTAGAATTCAACGACGGCGCGAATGGATTCACCTTTGTGCATCAATTCGAACCCTTCGTTGATCTGATCCAGCGTCAGCTTGTGGGTGATCATCGGGTCGATTTCGATCTTGCCGTTCATGTACCAATCCACGATCTTGGGCACATCGGTGCGGCCCTTGGCCCCGCCGAATGCCGTGCCTTTCCAGACGCGGCCCGTGACCAGCTGGAACGGACGGGTCGAGATTTCGGCCCCCGCCGGTGCAACACCGATAATGATCGACTCCCCCCAGCCCTTATGCGCGGCTTCAAGCGCCTGCCGCATGACCTTGGTATTGCCTGTGGCATCAAAGGTGTAATCCGCGCCGCCTTTGGTCAGCTCGACCAGATGCGCGACCATATCGCCCTCGACCTTGGTGGGATTCACAAAGTCGGTCATGCCGAAGTAGCGGCCTGTCTCTTCCTTGTCGTCGTTCAGATCGACGCCGACGATCTGGTCGGCCCCCGCCATGCGCAGGCCCTGAATGACGTTCAGCCCGATGCCGCCCAGGCCAAAGACCACGCAGCGCGCGCCGATCTCTACCTTGGCGGTGTTGATCACCGCGCCGATGCCCGTGGTCACACCGCAGCCGATATAGCAGATCTTGTCAAAGGGCGCGTCCTTGCGGACCTTGGCAAGGGCGATTTCAGGGATGACCGTGTGATTGGCGAAGGTCGAACAGCCCATGTAGTGGTGGATCGGCGTGCCATCCATCATCGAGAACCGCGTGGTGCCATCGGGCAGCAGCCCTTGGCCTTGGGTCACGCGGATCGCCTGACAGAGGTTGGTTTTACCCGATAGGCAATACTCACACTCGCGGCATTCGGGCGTGTAAAGCGGGATCACGTGATCGCCGACCTCGAGCGTGGTGACGCCCTCGCCGACCTCAAGCACGACGCCTGCGCCCTCGTGGCCCAGAATGGCCGGGAAAATCCCTTCGGGGTCGTCGCCCGAACGGGTGAATTCATCGGTGTGGCACAGGCCGGTGGCCTTGATTTCGATCAGGACTTCTCCCCGCTTGGGGCCTTCGAGATTTACGTCCATCACTTCAAGCGGTTGCCCTGCGGCAACGGCGACGGCGGCGCGTGTTTTCATCATAAGAAGCGTCCTTTTGCTGTTTCGGCCAAAAGGACGAAAAAGCGCTGCGATGTCAAGGTCAGGGGGAGGCCGGACAGGCATAAGGGGGCGCTGCCCCCGGCACCGCTTTGCGGCCCCTCCCCCGGGATTTTCATCCATTTGGAAGGGCGGATATGCGTTTGCGCGCCGCGTGTTTTTCCTGTCCAATCGGCAGCGCGACAATGAACACCCACCGTGACCGAGGAGAAGAACATGGCCGACCGAACCGAGATCGGTATGACCACCCGCCGCGCCGTTTTGGGCGATGCCCATGTGGACCGCGCCGAAGCCGCCAAGACCGAGCTGGACGCGCCGTTCCAAAGTCTGATCACCGAAGCGGCCTGGGGCACCGTCTGGGCCAGCGACAAGATCAGCCACCGCGAACGGTCGATGCTGACGCTAGCCCTGCTGGCGGCGACCGGCAATTTCGAGGAAATCCCCATGCACATCCGCGCAACCGCCAATACCGGTGCCAGCAAATCCGATGTGATCGAGGCGTTCCAGCATGTTGCCATTTATGCGGGGGTGCCAAAGGCGAACCATGCGCTTAAACTCGCCAAACAGACCTATCAGGAAATGGAAGCCGCCGAATGACCGATCAGAACGGAGCGTTCTTTCACCGTGACCGCAGCTGGCACCCGCCCGCGCTGGCACCGGCCTATAAGACATCGGTGGTGCGGTCGCCGCAAAAGGCGCTGATCTCGATGAATACCACGCTGAGCGAGCAGACCGGCCCGGTCTTTGGCCACAATATGCTGGGGGCGCTGGATAATGACCTGATCCTCAACTACGCCGCCGAGGGCGAGATGGCGATTGGCCAGCGGATCATCGTGCATGGTCGTGTGCTCGACCAGAACGGGCGCGGTGTGCCTGGTGTGTTGCTTGAATTCTGGCAAGCCAATGCGGGCGGGCGCTATCGCCACAAGAAAGAGGGATATCTGGCCCCGCTCGACCCCAATTTTGGTGGGTGTGGCCGCACTGTGACCGATGAGAACGGCGGCTATAGCCTGCGCACGGTCAAACCGGGTGCCTACCCCTGGCCCAATGGGGTGAATGACTGGCGCCCGGCGCATATCCATTTTTCCGTTTTCGGACAGGGTTTTGCGCAGCGCTTGATCACGCAGATGTATTTTGAGGGTGACCCGCTGATCTGGAAATGCCCCATCGTGCAGACGATCCCGTCGCGCGCCGCGGTAGAGCAGTTGATCGCGCCGTTGGACATGGACAATACCGTGCCTATGGATGCGCGGGCCTATAAATTCGACATCGTGCTCAGGGGCCGCCGGTCCACCATGTTTGAAAACCGGATGGAGGGGAACTGATGCAAGAGCTGACCCAGTTGAAAGAAAGCCCGTCGCAGACCGCGGGGCCCTATGTGCATATCGGCTGCGTGCCGAATTTTTGCGACATCACCGGCGTCTACCCCGAGGATCTGGGCGCGCGTATGGTCAATGCCGAGACCAAAGGCGAACGGATCACGGTGAAGGGCACGATCTATGATGGCACCGGCACGCCGCTGAAAGACGCGCTGGTCGAGATCTGGCAGGCCGATGCGGCGGGGCTGTATCCGGGCAACGACCCCCGTGGGGCCGCCGATCCGAACTTTACCGGCTGGGGGCGCAAGGCGGGCGATTATGACACCGGCGAATGGCAGTTCGACACCATCCGCCCCGGTGCCGTGCCCTTTCCCGACGGGCGTATGATGGCCCCGCATATCAGCTTGTGGATCGTCGCGCGCGGGATCAATATCGGCTTGAATACACGCATGTATTTCCCCGATGCCGATAACAGCGCCGACCCGCTGCTGACCCGTATTGAACATCAAAACCGCGTTGCGACCCTGATCGCGGAGAAAGAAACCGATGGCGTCTATCGGTTTGATATTTACCTTCAGGGCGAGAAAGAAACAGTGTTCCTAGATGTCTGATCCATGCATTCTTTGCGTTGCCATCACCGGCAGCGTACCGACCAAAGCCGCCAACCCCGCCGTGCCCGTCACGATCACCGAGCAGATTGAAAGCACGCATGAAGCCTTTGAAGCCGGGGCAAGCATCTGCCACGCCCATGTGCGCAATGAAGACGAGACGCCCTCCTCTGACCCTGAAAAATTCGCGCGGTTGAAAGAGGGGCTGGAGAAACACTGCCCCGGGATGATCATCCAGTTCTCGACCGGCGGGCGGTCAGGTGCGGGCAAGGCGCGCGGCGGCATGCTGTCACTGCGGCCCGATATGGCCTCGCTGTCGGTGGGGTCGAACAACTTTCCCACCCGCGTCTACGAGAACCCGCCGGATCTGGTGGATTGGCTGGCGTCCGAAATGCGCGCCCATGAGGTTGTGCCCGAGATCGAAGCCTTCGATCTGAGCCACATCCTGCAGGCGATCCAGCACCACAAGGACGGCAAGCTGTTCGGGCGGCTTTATGTGCAATTCGTCATGGGGGTGAAAAACGCCATGCCAGCGGATAAAGAGGTTTTTGACTTCTACGTCGCGCAGTTGAAGGCCCGCGCGCCCGAGGCCGCATGGTGTGCCGCTGGGATCGGGCCGAACCAGATCGTCGTGAACGAATGGGCGATTGCAGCGGGCGGTCACACGCGGGCCGGCCTGGAAGACAACGTGCGTCTGGACCGCAACACGCTCGCCCCATCCAATGCGGCGCTGATCAAACGCGCCGCGGATCTATGCGAGAAATACGAACGCCCCGTGGCGACCTGGCAGCAGGCGCGCGACATGCTGGGCCTGCGCAGCGCCTAAGACATCCGCTGTCGCCCCGGGCTTTCGGCGGGCGACAGCGCTTTCATCGGCTTTGCTGGATTTGCGACTGTAATTGACTGGCGCTGACGGCGGCGTTGATCCGCACGACGGCGACGCCGAGCCTCAGTTCCGCACCACGGCCTTCGTCGATTGTGATGGTCGGGGCGGCCGGCCAGTCGGATAGGTCGAGCGTATAGTCGTCCTCCCATCCGGTAAGCGTCGTCACGCCGCCATAAGCCACGTGGAAGGTCGCACGCCCTTTGCCGGGTTCAATCGTGTTGTGCCCGCTGCCGATATAGATCGTATCATCCCCGCCTGCGGATTTCACACGATTACGGCCGGGGCCGGTGTGGATTTCGGACCCGCCTTCGCCGTCGGAAATATCGTCATTGCCCGGCCCGCCGTAGATCTTGCTGCGCCCTGCCCCGCCACGGATCACGTCGTTGCCCGCGCCCCCGTCGAGGATGTCGCGCCCATTGCCGCCGATCAGCGTGTCATTGCCCGCGCCGCCGTAGAACAGGTGCACATCCTTGCCGCGTCCTGATTTGGCGATCAACATATCGTCGCCAGCACCGCCATAGAAGGTCGCGCCCGCGTATTTTGCACCGATCATCATATCGGCCCCGCGGCTTCCCTGGACGTTCACCGCGACCCTTTCGGAGGTTTCGAAGTTCATCGGGGTATCCGGATGCGCCACGACCGCAATGGGCTTGCCCTTCGAGGGGTCTTGCTCTTCCCGGGCGACGACAGTGGCGATGCGGATATTCTCGATATAGGCGGGCAAGTGCAGCACATAGTCATCTGGCCCCGCCATATACCACAACGTGTCATTGCCGCCGTCTTCATCTTCCGAAATCTTTTCGGCATTGGCCCCATAGGCCCAATAATCATTATCCGCCGTGCCCCCCGCCAGCACCACAGAGCCGTCCAGCGCCATCATCGCATTGACCCCGCGCTGCGGGTTCTCGAACCCGCGCAGGTCAAGCCCGAGGTCGAGCGCATTATCCACCATCGTGCGGCGCAACGCGTCGAGCGGGGCCGTTTCCACGATATTTGTCGTCTCGCCGGGGTCGGCGACCAGATCATAGATATGCTCTTCGCCGTTGGGGTAGCGGAAGTAGCGGTATTGGCTCAGATCAGGATCGGCGGCGCGCACGGAGAGCGTGCCGAAAACGCTCGTCACCGGAGACTTGCTGTCGTCATACGATCCGAAACTGTCATCAATCAGCGGCAGCAGACTTTGGCCCGACGTCCAGTCGGGGCGGTATGGCAGCCCCGCCAAGTCCATGATCGTCTTGGGCACATTGTGCAGCGATACGGGCATCTCGACCACGCGGCCCTGCGTCATGCCTGCGTGCCAGATCCCCAGCGGCACATGGGCGGCGCTGTCCCACTGGCTCATCTTGTGGAAACTGTCGTGGGTGCCAAGGTTGAACCCATTGTCTGACAGCAACAGGACGGTGGTATTTTGCGCCAGCTCCGAGCCTCGCAAGGCGTCCATGAAGCGGCCGATTTCCGCATCCACATGGCTGATGGCCGCGAAATAGGCGCGTACAACCTGTCGCCACGCATGATCGCCCGCCTTCTCCGGGGTCCAGGGACCGTTGGCGATATAGGCGGCCTCGTAAACGGCCATGCCCTCCTGCGGGCCAAAATAATCTTCCGGCGCGGCAGAATTGGGCCAGACAATCTGGTCGGGATCATACTGCTGATAGAAGCGGTCGGGGCATTGCAAGTTGTAGTGCGGGTGCTTGAAGCCCAGCTGGATCAGGTGCCGCCGCGCAGGGTCCGCCCGATCCAGATAGTCGATGGCGTTCTGCGCCACCCTATTGTCGTAGAAGCGGTCATCCTGGCTGCCATCGTCATCGGGATGGTTCACGCCCGCGATCCCCGGCCCCTTGTCGAGGTATTTCTTGACCTTGGATCGCCGCCCCGCATCCTTTGCCTCAGGCTGTTCATGAAAGAGGATGCGCGCATATTCATGGGGCATGGGTTTGTAGTTGCTGTCGACCTTGCCCGTCGTGAACGTCCGAAACCCGTTGCGGCGCAAATCGTATTGCCAGCCCGCCGTTGGCGGCAAGATATCGCGCCAAAACCGGTTGAGATCGACCAGCCCCGTGCGAAACGGTGACAGCCCCGTCGCCAGTTCCGCCCGGCACGGCGCACAAAGCGGCACGGTGGCATAGGCGTTGGAAAACCGCGTCCCCTCGGACATGAAGCGGTCGATATTGGGCGTGCTGATCTGCAGCCCGAAGGCCGTTCGCCACGTGAAAATATCGATCATATCATCGATCCAGATGACACAGATATTGCCGCCAGCGGTGTCGGTTCTGGTAAAGCTCATGCGCGTTCCCCTGTGTTTCGGGGCGCTTCGGCATAGCGGCAAGCGCGCGCGACCTGTTCAAGGGCGACGGGCGTGCTGGCGCCATGATCAAGCCAGATCAGCACATCATGCACCACCGATGAGCCCAGGGTCTTGAGGATCCCCTTGCGGTGGGACCGGCAGCCGATGAACAGATCAGCCACACCGTTCAACTCTGCCGCCAGTTCAGCGCTTGGTCGGGTGCTCTTCTGCGGGATCGGAAACACATCCCCGACCGGTGCGGCGGTCAGATGCAACTGCCCTTGGTCAAAACCTGCCAGCACCCAATAGTCCTTACCCGGTGCGGGGATGGAAACCTCAACCATACCCGCATCATCCCGCCAGATCAGCCGGCCCTCGCTTTCGCTGAGAAACAGGTAGTTGTCGCTGGCGTCGGGGTTCACCGTCAGGAGGCTACGCGCCTCTGCGTCGGGCGAAGTGACGCGGATGGCAAGGCAAAAGCAGTCCTGCTCGACCAATGCCGCATCAACGACAAAGCCGCAATTCACCCCGCGCGTGAATGCCACCCCGCCGCGCTCCAGCAGTGTGCCATTGTCGTCGTTCGGATCGACAGGGCGCGCGGGCGAGCCAAGTCCGTTCTCGGCGGCCCATTGGGTCATCGCCTTTTGCGCATTGAAGGTCATGGCGGGGGCATGGGCGTGATACCAGATCGCCTGCGCATCATTGGGGTGACAGGCGTCCACGACGCTGGCCTGCGCTGCGTCATCGCGCAACAAGGCACCTTCGGGCAGGTCGATATCGACATAAAGGGGCGTAAAATCTTGCATCAGTGCACCGGCAGCGCGGCTGGCAGCGCCCAACGGTGTAACATCTCTCCGGTTCGGCTGGCATAGCAGAACCCGTCGCGCAGCGCCCCGCGATTGGCGGGCATCCCGTCGTCGCTGGGTGCGGCCCCGATGGCGTAACACAGCGTCAGCCCCTCCCCCGCCGGAGGCTTGTCACAGGTGATCAGCAGATCGTTACGGTCTTTGGCATCAACTTGCACGCTGGTAATCTTGGCACCGGCACTGTCCCCTTCAAGGCGGAAACCACAGGCACCACCGGCATTCAGCGGGTCGGCGGCATCCAGCACAAAGGAGCCCATCCCCTCCCCGCGGCAACGGATCACGCTGGGGTTGTCGGGCTCACGCTCTGCCAGCAGAAGAACGGGACAGTTCCACGGTTGGTCGCTGTTGCGCGCCTCGATCGCGCAGGCCTCCATCTCGGCCATTTGCAGCCGCGCGACATCTGTGGGCCGGCCAAATTCATCCAGCGCGAACATATAGCCCGGTGCCGCGTAGACGTGATCGTGCCCGCCCTTGTTCCATGCCAAATCCCACTGCGCGCGCAGCACGTCCGAGTCCGATACATCCCGCGTCCCTGCATCAAAGACAGCCGTAAACAGCGGCTTGCGCAATCCGTGGTCGGCGAAGATATCCGTGATACGGCGCATCAGCGCGTGCATGGCGGCGCACCATTCGGGTCCGGTGCTCAGAACATCTTCGAGCGTGAAATCCAGCCCCACCGACAGCACCTTGGCCGGTTTACCCAATGCGCGCGCGGCGCCACAAAGGTTGGCGACAGTCTGATGAAAGCTGGTAAAGGCGGCCCCCTCGATCAACGCGGTGATGCTGGCGCTGCTGTCGGTTTCGGTGCGCGCATAAAGCAGTGGCAGGGCCCGGTGCTCCGCGTACCTGCGACGCAGAATTTCGTCGGCGATCAGGCTGTCGCGGGTCTGTTCAGTCAGGCGCTGCATCAGGTCAGTGGGTGCCAGCGTTTCTGTCCCCGCAGCCCCTGCGGGCCCCAGGTCATCACCGGTGGTCACCACGTGGTAGGGGAAGGACAGTGTTTCATCTGCAGTCACCGCCCGCCGCGTGCCCCCGATGGCCAGAACACCAAAGACCGCGCCCGACGTGTCGGCAATGATATCAGGCGCGCTGGCGTCCGGGGCAGCGGTGATCTTGCGGCGGAATTGCCGCGTGCCTTGGGCACCGGGCAGGTTCGCGTCAAACACGTACCATTCCCCCTGCTCTCGAAGGTTCCACGCATCGACATCGCCCAACACAGCCGCATCGACGGGCAGCACCTGCCCTCCGGCAGGCAGGCGGCGGTGGATATCCGCGATGACGCTGTCCGAGAGGTTCAGGCGCAGGCCCGTTTCGTCAAAGCCGATCACGTCGCCGTTCTTTGCCCGAAGAAGGACACCGCGTTTACTGGGGGCGTGGTCTGGCATTTGATACGTTCCTATTGGCGGGTCGGGCGCCGTTTCGCGCCCCCTTCAGCATCGTTTATGTCACCATCCCCGAGGCGGCAAAAGCACCGCAGCCTCCATCCCCTTCGGGAAAGCCGTCTCAGGTCGCATGGGCAGCCTGCTTTGGCTCGATGATAACAAATTCGGGCATGCTTTGGTCCTGGTCGGGCGAAAGGCTCGGGTCCTTGACCTTGCTCCGTTGGGCGTGGAACGCGGCCACGGCAGGCCCGAACAACACAACACGCGTCACAGGACCAAGCGTCACCCGGCTCAGCAATTTGCCGCCCAGTTCCTCGTAGCTGATGCGCAGAACATCCGGCTGATGGTCCGCGATCATCTGGTTCACCCGCGCAAGGGTTTCGGCATCGTTGTCGCAGATCACCGGCGCGTTGATCATGGACAAACGGTCGCCCAGTTCAAGCGCGTTATGGTCCAGCACGTCGCGCATGATCGCCAACCGCGAGCTGTTATCCTCTTGCGCCAAAACCGTCGCACCTGACACCGTTTGCGCGGCATGGATCGACAGAAAACCGATCCCCGCACCAAGGTCGAGCACCTTTTGGCCATCCTCGACCATACGCCCGGTCATGCGCGCCATGCGTCTTTGGTATTTGCCGCGCATCACAAGCTCGAGCGTGCTTTGCGCAAAGATACGCACATCCGCAGGCAGGGCGATGTCGTGGTTGGGCACCCAGTCCACTGCCGTTTGAACCGATACGTCAATGTCGCCCGGAACGAACCCGTCGCCGCCTTCTGCGACATCCGCGAACGCAGGTTCCGGCACGCTACGACGTTCCTCGGCGGGGCGGTCGGCGACGTTTTTCTCGACCTGAGACATCAGCTTGGCGATCTCTTCGGGGTCGCGGGCCTTGGGCGGCTTGGCCACGATCTGCGTGATCGGCACCTCGGATGCCGCAAGCAGCGATTGCTTCAGTTCCGCATAGGCGTCGGTCGCGCGGTATTCTTCAAGCCGCGCCTCGACCTTTTCAATGGCGGCATAATGGAGACGCGACAGAACCGGATCAGTCAGCAGCTCCTCCATGATCTGCTTGCGTCGTTCAGTATAGCGCAGGATCTTGTCGTCATAGACCTCGTTTCGGTCCTGCAATGACCAATAGTCGGCGTTATACTTGTCTTTCTTGTTGTTCACATTGCCACGAAACTTGCGGATCGCATAGCTGTCGACCGATTTGACCGCATAGTGGTTCATCTGCGCCCATTGATAGCCCACGGTGCGCCGGATCGACCGCCAGCCGCGAAACTTGAAGTAATCCTCCATCGGCTGACCCGACCCGTTGAGCCATTTCACAGTGTCGGGAAAGCCGGTCTCCAGATGCTTGTTCTTGATCGACGGGCGATGGATGCCGATCTTCCACTTGTCAGGGTCAAACTTGAACAGCGTCTTGACGCCCCAGCCCTTGTTCCACGTCGGCGGTGCCGCATAGAGGTATTGTTCGGTCACCGGATCGCGGGACCAGTCGACCACATTGCCAGAGCCGAAGATGCGCCAGGTGATCACGATGCCGTTGGCATCCCCTGCCGCGTCCAGCATCTGGTCCAGCGTGCCGTCACCATAGTTGATGCAGAGGAATTCATCGGCATCGAACATCAAGATCCAGTCGGCCTCGGCGACTTTGGGTTCGGCCTGCGCGTATTTCATCGCAGATGGCTGCGGCTTCACACCTTCGGGGATGTCGTTGCGCCGGTGGTAGCCCAGACCCAGCTCTTCAAGCCGGATCAACATGTCATCGGTGCCATCGGAACAATCGTTTGTGTAAACGAGTATCTTGGTGAACCCCACGGCAAGATGATGGGCGTACCACTCCAGCAGGAATGGTGCCTCGTCCTTCATCATAGAGATGGCCAGCAGCTTGCCGTGCCGGCTGGTGTGCGGTTTCAGATTGATGGCAAAGGCCCTTCGTAACGCGGCTTAGCGCAGCGCTTTGGACGGGTCGATCCCGATCTTTTCGCACATCCGCGCGGCATAGGAACCGGGCAGAGGTTCGTTCTTTTCCCACCACGGTTTCGTGCCATTGGTATAAAGGTGCACAGACAGGGTTTTGTCGGTGAAATGCCCTTCGACGCGGCCATGCGGGTCATAGAAGATGTCGTTCAACTGGAACGGCACCGGATAAAGCACCTCGCGTTCGCTGGCTTTTTCATACTGGCCGGTCTGCTTGGCGAAATAGGTAAACGCCTGCGGGCCAAAGGCCGTACGCTCGGCATTATAGATGCGGTGCGCATGGGTCAGTTTGGGGTCTTGCCGGTCGTATTTCTTGCGCTGGTTCTTGTTCCACCATGCGGGATAGTCCGGCAGGTTATCGTAGTAATCCAGCAGTTGATCCATCAACTCGCATTCCTGCGGCAACCCCACCACACCACAGTTGAGCGCGCCGGACATGCCGTGGCGGCCAAAGATATATTCCTGATCCTCGGGGAAAGGCTGGTGGCAGAAAGCGTCGCAGTCGATCCAGATCGCGCCGGTCTTCTGGATCATCTTGTAACGGAACACATTCGACAGGAACGACGCGCTGGTCGCGGCGACCAGCTCGCGGTCAATATCCATGATCTCGGACGCGGGGCGAACCTCGACCCCTTCGGGGGCGTTGTCCACTTTATCGGCGCAATACAGGATCGTTTTATGACCCGCAACGACATGGGACTTGAGGCAAAGCTGGTTCAGATAATGAAGCTTTTCGCCAATCCAAAGGGAGGCGACAGGGCGACGGGTGTTCATGATATAAGGGGCCTCTCTGGTGGCGCGAAACGCGGGGCTGAAATGCACCGTGGTGGTTTCAAATACATTGGCAGAACGATAGCTTAGCCGACCCCGGCTTGTAAACAATCCTAAGCCGACGCGGCATCGCCTGTGGCAAAGATTGACTTGCCCTGACCCGCATGAGAGTCATTTGCACAACCTTTGATATCCTGACCCAAGGGACTGCCCGCCCGTGACACGTATCCTTGCCGTAACCTGCATGCGCAACGAAGGGCCCTATTGCCTTGAATGGATCGCGCATCACCGCGCGGCGGGGGTGACGGATTTTCTGATTTTTACCCATGATTGCACCGATGGCACGCCGGCCCTGCTGGCCCTGCTGGATGATGTGACCCATGTGCCCTTCACCCCCGAGGGCGACACATCGGTGCAATGGCAGGCCATGCGTCTGGCCGACCGCCATGATTTGATGAAACAGGCCGATTGGGCGCTGTTTTTTGACGCGGATGAGTTTCTAACCCTCGCAGCACCGATGCGTGGGCTGCCCGATCTGATCGCCTCTGTCCCCGCGGATACCGACGCGATTGCCCTGCCGTGGCGGTTTTTCGGCGCGGACGGGCAAGAGGCGTTGCAAGATACGCTCACCCCGCTGCGGTTTCGCCATGCGGCCCCTGATCCGTTCTTTCTGCCTGCGGGAAGCTTCTTCAAGACCCTGCACCGGCCCGCGGCCTTTCAGAAGCTCGGCGTGCATCGGCCCAAGAAAAAGCGCGGTGTCAGCCCGCTGTGGAATCTCGGCGGTGTTCAGGCCGCCCCCGGGGGCTTTGCCGAAAATGACAACCGGATCAACCTGTTCGGCGTGATGCAAGCCCAAGCACAGGCGCGGCTGAACCACTATTCCCTGCGCTCGGCGGGCGAGTTTATGGTCAAGCGCGGGCGTGGCCTGCCCAACCGGACGACAAAGCGGCTGGATCTGCATTACTGGGCGGAGCGTAATTTCAACACCGCCGCTGACACGATGATCGACCCGATGCTGGACGCAACGATGGCAGAAGGTCACCCGCCTGCACGCCCTGCCCGGTGTCGCCAATGCGCACGCACAGGCGGTGCAGTGGCACCATGACAGCTTTGCCGCATTGATGACCGATCCGGCAGAGGTGCAATTCTACTGGCATCTGCTGTTGCTGGGCAGCAGCACCCCGCCCACGGCAGAGCAGGCACAGGCCCATCTGCTACGCCACGCGGGCAGCTAAGCCCCGTTACATTGACACCACGACATAAAAAAGGGCGCGACCGGATACCGGCCGCGCCCTTGGCACTCGTTACCTACCCTTAGGCGAGGTCAAAACGGTCGAGGTTCATCACCTTGGTCCAGGCGGCGATGAAGTCGGTCACGAATTTGTCTTTCGCGACATCACCTGCATAGACCTCTGCAATCGCGCGCAGTTGCGAGTTCGACCCGAAAAGCAGATCAACAGCGGTCCCGGTGTGCTTCAGCTCACCCGTGGCGCGGTCGCGGCCTTCATAGATGTCGTCCGTCGCCGTCTCGTCCGCCTTCGACCACACGGTGCCCATATCCAGCAGCGTGGTGAAGAAGTCGTTGTTCAGCGTGCCGGGCGCATCGGTGAACACGCCGTGTTTGGCGCGGCCCACGTTCACGTCCAGTGCACGCATCCCCCCAACCAGAACCGTCATCTCTGGCGCGGTCAACGTCAGAAGCTGGGCACGGTCGACCAGCAGCTCTGCCGTGGTGACCGAATAGCGGGTCTTGGCAAAGTTGCGGAAACCGTCGGTGACGGGTTCAAGATAGGCAACGGAGTCAACCTCGGTCTGTTCAAGCGAGGCATCGCCGCGACCCGGTGCGAAGGGCACGGTCACGTCGTGGCCCGCGTCCTTGGCGGCTTTCTCGATCCCGGCGGCACCGGCCAGCACGATCAGGTCAGCGACAGAGATTTCTTTGTCCCCCGACTGCGCGTTGTTGAAGTCTGCGCGGATCGTTTCCAGCACGCCAAGCACTTTGGCCAACTGATCGGGTTCGTTCACCGGCCAGTCTTTCTGCGGTGCCAGACGGATGCGCGCGCCATTTGCACCGCCGCGCTTGTCGGACCCGCGGAAGGTCGCGGCAGAGCCCCAAGCGGTGGCCACCAGTTCCTGAACGCTCAGCCCCGACTCCAGCACTTTGGCTTTCAGCGATGCCACATCTGCGTCATCGACCAGCGTATGCGTCACGGCGGGGATCGGGTCCTGCCAGATCAGCTCTTCGCTGGGAACGTCCTTGCCCAGATAGCGGGCAATCGGCCCCATGTCGCGGTGGGTCAGCTTGAACCATGCACGGGCAAATGCGTCGGCAAATTCCTCGGGATTCTCATGAAAACGCGTCGAGATTTTGAAATACTCGGGGTCTTCGCGCAGCGCGAGGTCAGAGGTGAACATGATAGGCGCGTGACGTTTGGACGGATCATGCGCATCCGGCACGGTGCCTGCGGCGTCGCCGTTCTTTGGGGTCCACTGTACGGCACCGGCAGGGCTTTTGGTCATTTCCCACTCGAGCCCCAGCAGGTTGTCGAAATAGGTCATGTCCCAGCTTGTCGGCGTTTGCGACCATGCGCCTTCAAGCCCGCTGGTCAGGGCGTGGATGCCGTGGCCTGTCTCGTGCTTGTTGGTCCAGCCGAAGCCCTGTGCTTCCAATGGCGAGGCTTCGGGATCGGGACCGGCATTCTCGCCGCCCACGGCACCATGCGCCTTACCAAAGGTGTGACCACCCGCGATCAGCGCGACGGTTTCATAGTCGTTCATTGCCATCCGGCCAAAGGTGTCGCGGATGTCATTGGCCGACCCTTGCAGGTCGGGTTTGCCGTCCGGCCCTTCGGGGTTCACATAGATCAAGCCCATCTGCACAGCGGCCAGCGGGTCTTCCAACGCGCGCTCTTCGCTGTAGCGTTTGTTGCCCAGCCATTCGTCTTCGGGGCCCCAGTAGACGTCTTCTTCGGGTTCCCAACGGTCCACGCGGCCACCGGCGAAGCCGAATGTTTTCAGCCCCATCGATTCCAGCGCGATATTGCCGCACAGGATGATCAGGTCACCCCAGGAAATCTGGTTGCCGTATTTCTGCTTGATCGGCCACAGCAGGCGGCGCGCTTTGTCGAGGTTGGCGTTATCCGGCCAGCTGTTGAGCGGCGCGAAACGCTGCGTGCCCGTGCTGGACCCGCCACGGCCATCCGCTGTCCGGTAGGTGCCTGCCGCGTGCCATGCCATACGAATGAAAAACGGGCCATAGTGACCATAGTCCGCAGGCCACCAGTCTTGCGAATCCGTCATCAGCGCATGCAGGTCAGCCTTGACCGCGTCAACGTCGAGCTTCTTGAACTCTTCGGCATAGTCAAAGTCTGGCCCGAGCGGGTTCGAATCGATGGTGTTCTGGTGCAGCAGTTTGAGGTTCAGCTGGTTCGGCCACCATTCGTTCAACGACCGCGCACCGCGCTTTGAGTTGCGGCCGTGGCTGCCGACGACCGGGCATTTGCTGATGTTTTCGACGTCATTTCCGTCCATGGTGGTCTCCGATATTATCTGTCTGGTGCGCGGTTTTGCACCGCGTCACGGGGGATGGATGTCGGGGGCGCGATACAGTCTGCCCCGTCTTTCTGGAATTGTTCTAACAGCAGTTATTGATTAGTTTAAGTTGGCATTTCCTATCAGTTTGATAATAATTAACTATGACCAACATCACCCTTAAACAGCTTCGCTACTTCGAGGCCGTTGCCCATCACCGTCACTTTGGCCACGCCGCCGAGGCCTGCGCGATCTCGCAGCCCGCCTTATCCGTGCAAATCAAGGAGTTGGAGCAGAACTTGCAAACGCCCCTCTTTGATCGCGGCGGGCGGAATATCACGTTGACCAGCTTTGGCGTCGATTTCGCGCCGCGCGCGCGGGCGATCCTGCAGGGGGTGGACGAGCTTCAGGACATGGCGCGCGCCTCCAAGGACGGGCTGATGGGCCGGCTGAGAATCGGCATCATTCCCACCATCGGCCCCTATCTGCTGCCCTCGATCATCACCAAGCTGACCCAGATGAACCCCGCGCTGGATATCCACGTGCGCGAAACCATGACACCGCGGCTGATCACCGAGCTGACGGAGGGGCGCATCGACACCGCCATCGTCGCCCTGCCCGTATCAGAACCCTCCCTGACCGAAGTCACCCTGTTTGACGAGAAATTCATGCTGGTGCGCCCCGAGGCTGATCGCGGCAAGCCGATCCCCAGCAGCGCACATCTGAACGAGATGAAGTTACTGCTGCTTGAGGAAGGACATTGCTTTCGCGATCAGGCACTGTCGTTTTGCGATATGCAGTCGGAAACCGCGCGCGAGGGTCTGGATGCGAGCTCCCTGTCCACGCTGGTGCAGATGGTCGGCGCGGGCATCGGCGTGACGCTGATCCCCGAAATGGCCGTCGCCGTGGAAACGCGGTCGGCGCAGGTGGCGGTCAACGCCTTCCCCGCGCCCGAACCGACGCGCCGTGTGGGGATGATCTGGCGCAAGACCAGCCCGCTGGCCAGCAAACTGTCCGAAATCGCCGATCTGATCCGCCCGAGCTAAGCGGGCGGATCATCGTTTCATCGCGGTATCAGCCCAACCGCGCCAGCAGCTCGCGCGACGGGTCACCGGTTGCGGGCAGCCCCTGGCTTTGCTGATAGGCGGTGATTGCCTTGCGGCTGTTCGGGCCGATCACACCATCGGTGCCGTCCGTGTCAAAACCGCGGGCGGTCAGCCGTTCTTGCAACGCCTTGCGATCATCAATGGTCAACCCGTATTTATCGGGGCCGAAGCTGGCCTGAATAGGCCCGCCCCCTGCGATACGGTCCGACAGATGCCCGACGCCAATCGCGTAATTGTCCGAGTTGTTATAGCGCTTGATCGCCTTGAAGTTGTTAAAGATCGCAAAGCGCGGCCCGCCCGCATCCGGCTGGAGGATCTGCACCGGCGTGGCAGAGCTTGCCGCCGCGGTGCCCATTTCTGCGCCCCATTTCTGGCCGGACTTCCAGCCCGACTTCGCCAGATAGGCGGCGGTGGAGGCCAGCGAATCCGACGGGTCGTCAGACCAGATGTCGCGTTTGCCGTCGCCGGTGAAATCTACCGCGAAGGATTGATAGGAGGTGGGGATGAACTGCGTGTGGCCCATTGCACCTGCCCAGCTTCCGGTCAGACCGGCAGCCGACACATCGCCGCGCTCAAGGATACGCAGCGCCGCAATCAGTTGTTTCTCGAAAAAGGCCCCGCGACGACCGTCATAGGCCAGCGTCGATGTCGCCGACACGACCGGCACATTCCCGCGCCGTTCCCCGTAAAAGCTTTCCAGCCCCCACACGGCGGTCACGACTTCGGCAGGCACGCCGTAGCGCGCCTCTATCTGGCGCAGCACGCCCTGGTGGCGCGCGAATGCTGCGCGCCCTTTGGTGACACGCTCGTCCGATGCCGCAATGGCAAGGTAATCTTCAAGCGAGCGGCTGAATTCCGTCTGGTTACGGTCGCGTTTGACCACCCCCGGCAGATAGCCCGCCCCCGCAAAGCCGCGACGCAGCGTGCTGTCGGAAATGCCCTGCGCCGCAGCGCGTGACTTGAACGCCGAAACCCACGCGTCATAGCCCGCATTCGGTTGGGGTTGCAGGTCCGGTGCCAGCGCCGCATCGCTGCGCGGCGCAAAGCTGCCTGCCCTGTTGCCGGTGCTACAGGCCGCAAGGCCCAATGCTGCCACTCCGACGGTGAAACTTCTTCGAGAAATGCTCATACTGCCCGCGCCCTTGTTTGTTATGACTTCGGCATAGAATAGCCGAAGCACGGGGGCGGGCAAAGCGGATGATACGCCTTGGCAAAGCTTTGCCTATTTGGTCGGTACGTAGAGCGGCACAGTCGACATCGACATTTTGGCAGACCCGTTCTGCACGTCGCGCGCGTGGCTGATATAGACCAAAGTGTTGTTTTCCTCGTCGAAAATCCGCTTGACCTTCAGCGTCTTGAAGATCACGGACCGGCGCTCGCTGAACACCGTCTCGCCCTCGTCATCGCGCGAGATGTCCCCAATCTCGATCGGGCCGGTCTGGCGGCAAGAGATGGAAGAATTCGACGGGTCCTCGAACCAATTGCCCTTTTGCAGCCGGTCGATCAGGCCGCGTTCAAAATAGGCCAGATGGCAGGTGACCCCCTTGACCTCGGGGTCTTGGACCGCCTCTACCACGATGTCATTGCCCAGCCAGTCCACATCGACATTGCCCACCACATCAGCGGTAGCTGCAAGAGGAAGGGCAAAGCCAAGGGCGGCAATGGGGGCGAAGGCGGCGCGTTTGAAAATACTCATGCATCCATACGCGCGACGTGCCTGTTGGTTCCCACGTCGCCGCAAGAAAAGACCCAGCACGCGCAGATCAGGTTACCCGCGTCCAGAACCCCGCCTTATGGGCATAGCGTTTGCGCAGGCGCCGGACAAAGGCGTCGTGGCTCTCGAAAGCTCCGTAATCCTCGATCTCGATATCCGCGGCGGCGCAATCCATCAGGTGATCTGCCGCCTGCGCGTACCGCGACTTGGCGCTTTCCCACAGCGCGGCTTCGATCATGGCGCGCCAACACAGCGCTGCCGCCAGAGGATGGCGCGCCCGCAGCGCATCGGCGGCACCAGAGAGTGGGGCAACATGGGTGCCGTTCAACGTCTCGGCGCGTGCTTCAATCATCGCTGCAAGCCCGCGCAGGTCGGGCCACGCGAGGAAAAAGGCGATCGCCGCGTTGAGATCCTTGAACGTGGCCGCATGGGCCTTGGCGGCCTCCTCTACTTCAAGGTCATCGAAATCCGGCAGCTGTTTGAGGTGCGCCCGCAGCATCTCTGGGTCGAGCGTTTCGGTAAAACAGCGCCAGCGGTGGGCTTGCGCCTCGTCCTCGCGCCCCGATGCGATCAGCGCGTGGATATAGGCCGCGTCCCACGCCTGCCGCCCCGCCTCTTTCCCCTTGGGGCGCGCACCCTCAAGAACATCAAGCGCGGCATTGTGATTGCCAGCAGCCGACCAGAGCGCCGCCACCTCGACCGCGACGGTGGGCCGCGCCAAATCGGTGGGAGAGAACAGCGAGATGTAGGTCTCCGTATCCCCCTGCGCCAAGGCCACCTCGCGCAGGTGCATCTGAACAAAGCGTTTCTTGCGTTGTGCGGCGTAGTTTGCATTGCGCCCGCGCAGCTCGCGCAGGAATTGCAAGGCGGGGTGATCCTCTGTCGCGTCCAGTGGTGCCGCGTCAAAGCTTTGGATCAGCCCCTTCAGATATGCGAGCCCGCTGTCGCCCAAGGACGGGGCCATGCGCGTGATAATCCCATCAAAAGCGCCATCCGTATTCCCCTGCACCGCCTCCCACGTGCGTTCCGCCAGCGCGATCGGGTCCAGCGGGGCGCGGGCGGCAATCTCGCCGATCTCAGCAAGCGCGTCAGCAAAAACGGCCCCCACGTCCCCCTTGCTGTCGTCCACTCGATCCATGACCGAAGGGGCAAGCGTTAGAAACTCCCACAGCAGGTCGAAGGCGTCGGCGGGGGCGTCTGGGGCGATCTTGTCGATGATCATCGCGGATTGGGTGCGCAGGTCTTTGATCAGCGCCGTCCGCTTGCGCCACCCGACATTGCTTTTGGCCCGCCGGATCGTGACCAGCCGTTTGCGCACATCACGCGCCAGTTCAGCGGGGCCGAGGTTGTGGCTCAACTCAAGCCGCAGGCGGCGTTTCATATCGGCGCTGCCGGTGCTGACCTCGATCAACAGTTCGGCCAGCCGCTCCGCCCCGAGGGCGGCAAGATTTGCGGTGTTCAGGGTCTTTTTCGACATGGGCCCTTGCTACATCGGATTTGCGGCCGGTCAAAGGGGGCGCGCGGCTCGGACGCGTCAGGCAAAGAGATAGACGGTGACGCCCCAGCCTGACAGTTCGGCCAGTTTCTGCATCGCGCCGATCACGTCGCCGGTCTGCCCGCCGATTTGCCGCAGCGCCAGCGCGGCCACCAGCGCGGTGGCCACGACGACCCCCGCAAAGATCACCGCCGCCGCGCCAAAGCCCAAGGGCAGCAGCCCGATCAAGCCAAAGGCGACCGCGATATAGACGCAAGCCGCCGGCACTTGCGCCGCGCCGTGCCCCAGCCCGTCGGCCCGCGCGGCGGGCATCCGCGCCAGCCAGAACGGCAGCATCGCGCGGCTGGCCATTGACAGACCAAGAGTGGCAGGCACGACCAGTGCAGGATGATCCAGCCGTGTGATCAGCGCCACCTGCAGCGCCACCGTCAGGATCAGGGCCATCACCCCGTAGCTGCCAATGCGGCTGTCGCGCATAATCTCGAGCTTGCGCGCGCGGGTCTGCCCGCCGCCGAACCCGTCGGCCATATCGGCCAGCCCGTCTTCGTGCATCGCGCCGGTCAGTAGTGTCGTGGCAAAGATCAGACCAAGGGCCGCAACTGTCGGGCCAAAGCCCGCCGCGTGCAGCGCCCAGTAGATCAGACCGGCAGGCAGCATTGCGACCGCCCCCGCCAAAGGCCAGCCCCAGGCCGAGGCTCCTGTCGCGGGGATCGGATCGCGCAGATATCCCACGGGGATACGGGTCAGCAGCAGCATCGCCAGCCGCGCCTCTGCCACCCGGGCGCGCAGCATCAGCCGTCCGCCACGCCGGCTTCGGCAAAGGTCGCCATGCCGCTGTGGCACGCCAGCGCCGAGCGCAGGATACCAAGCGCCAGCGCAGCACCCGATCCTTCGCCCAACCGCATGTCGAAATCAAGCACGGCCGTCTTGCCGATCGCATCCAGCAGACGTTTATGCCCGGGCTCGACGCTCAGGTGCCCGATCAGACAATGGTCCAGCGCCGCAGGGGCCAGCGCGAAGAGCGGTGCGACAGAAGGCGGTGCAGATGAACCCGTCAAGGATCACCGGAATACGCCGTTGCCGCGCGGCCAGCACCGCGCCGCAGATCGCCGCCTGCTCGCGCCCGCCCAAGGTCATCAGGATAGACGCCCCGTCCTGCGGGGTGGCGGCGTGGCGGGCAAGTCCGCGGGTGATGGCGTCGACCTTGCGGCGCAGACCTTCGTCGTCCGAACCGGTGCCACGCCCGACCCAATCTTGCACAGCCCCACCAAAGACCGCCGCCGTCAGCGCTGCCGCGACCGTCGAATTACCAATCCCCATTTCGCCTAGGATCAAGACACTGGCCGCCGGATGCAGCGCCGCCGCCCCTGCGTTAAGAGCCGCGACACAGTCCGCCTCGGTCATCGCGGGGCCTTGCGTGAAATCGGCAGTGGGGCGGTCAAGGTCCAGATCAATCACCGACAGCTGCGCGTCATTGGTGCGGCACAACTGGTTGATCGCAGCGCCCCCCGCCTTGAAGTTCTGCACCATCTGGGCTGTCACCTCTTGCGGGAAAGGGTTCACCCCCTGCGCGCAGATCCCGTGGTTACCGGCAAAGACGAGGGCCTGCGCCATGTCGATCTGCGGCACCGCCTGTTGCTGCCACCCCGCCATGAACACCGCCAGCTCCTCCAGCCGGCCCAGTGATCCGGGCGGTTTGGTCAGCGCATTCTGCCGGTCGCGCGCGGCGTCTTGAGCGACGGCATCAGCCTGAGGCAAATCGCGGGTCAGCGCGTCAAGGTCGGACAGGGAAGTCAGGGGAAAAGTCACATGCGCCATGCAAAGGGGTCTCTTTCGTTTGGAAATCTATCGTATGTCGGGATCATGGGTCAGGCAAGCGAGGCCGGAGCCGACGCGCTGCCCTTCAGCGTCAGGGGCAGACCACAGCTGACCAACACGACATGCCCCGCCACCGCTGCAATGCGCTGGTTCATCAGGCCCGAGGCATCGCGGTAGCGTCGAGCCAACGCGGACATCGGCACGATGCCCCCGCCCACCTCATTCGTGACCAACACCACCGGAGAGGACTGTGCGCGCAAGCTGTCCAGCACTTTTTCAAGCTCCGCCTGCCAGTCGCGTTCGGCATGCATCACGTTGGACAGCCACAGCGTCATGCAATCGACCAGCCGCGCGCCCGCCCCATCGGTGCGCTTCAGCGCGCCGCATAGATCAAGGGGCTCCTCCACCGTGTCCCAACCGTCACCGCGTTGCACTTTATGTGCGGCGATGCGGTGCTCCATCTCGGGGTCGAAGGCCTGGCTGGTGGCAATATAGACCAACGGCAGCCCGTAGGCGCGCAGGTGGTTTTCGGCAAAAAGGCTCTTGCCCGATTTTGCACCGCCGGTGACCAGCGTAATCTTGTCCATGATATCCGCCCTTTGCCAAGCGGGGCGCGGGCAAATGCCCTGCCCCGGTGGCGATCAGAATTCCACACCGGCCTGTGCGGCGATACCCTGTTTGCGGAAAGGATGTTTGATTTCCTTCATCTCGGTCACCAGATCCGCAATCTCGATCAAGGCGTCGGGCGCGTTGCGGCCGGTGATCACCACATGGGTCATATGCGGCTTCTCGGCCTGCAGGAAATCGACCACATCCTGCACCTCGATATAGCCATAGCGCAGCGCGATGTTGAGCTCATCCAGCAGCACCATGCGGTTGTTGGGGTCGCGGATCAGCTCTTTGGCTTTTTCCCATGCGCGTCCGGCGGCGGCGATGTCGCGTTCGCGATCTTGCGTGTCCCAGGTAAAGCCCTCGCCCATCACATAGACCTGACAGATGTCGCTAAAGCGGTCCTCAAGCAGTTGACGGTCCGCGGACACCCGTGCGCCCTTGATGAACTGCACCAGCGCGCAGGGGAACCCGTGCCCGATGCAGCGCATGATCATCCCGAAGGCAGAGCTGCTTTTACCCTTGCCAGTCCCGGTGTGGACGATGATCAACCCCTTGGTCACGGTCTTTTCCGCCATCATCTTGGCGCGGGCCGTCTGGACCTTCGCCATCTTTTCGGCGTGGCGCTTGTTCTGGTCTGGGGTGCTGTCGGTCATCTGTTATCTCTCCTCGTGGCGTATCTGGTTGCCTGCCCTGCGTACGTCTTGCACCGCCCGCAACGCCAGCGGCGTGCCGCAGACCCAATCGGGCGAGCTATACACCATCCGGCCGGTCTTGGCGTATTGTGCGAGCGCAGGATGTAGCATGATCTCTTCGGATCGGGAACCTCCGGGATAGGGTGTCGTGGTGACCAGCACATCGGGGGCATTCATCACCAGGTCTTCCAGCGCCAGACGCCCGCTGGTCCGGCGTCCGAGTTTCTCCGAGAGGTTGCGCAGTCCGCCGGTGGTCACGATGTCGTGGCCCAAAGTATCCACCCCCAGCGAATAGCCGTTCGGGTAATAGAACGCCGCAACAGGGGCATCGGGGGTCAGGGCGGGCTGCGCGGCCAATGTCTGTTCGACGTCGCGGGCCATCGCCTCTGCCCGCGCGGGCTGTTGCAAGAGGTCGCCCATCCACCGGATCTGCGCGGGAATATCGTCAAGCGCCTTGGTGATCGGCATCTGCTCTACCCGCAGGCCGAGGTGGCGCAGCATCGCGAGGGTCGCTTTGTCGGAGTATTGCCCCGCCAACACCAGATCCGGCGCGGAGAGATATATCTCTTCTGCACCGCCCGCATTCTGCGGATGTGCCGATGCTTCCTGCGCCAGCGACGACGATCGCGGATCGCGCGCCAATCGGCTGAGAGAGGTGATTTGATCAGGATCCGCCAGCAGCAGTACCATCTGGTCCGTGCACAGGTTCATCGACACCACACGGGGCAGGTCTGCCGCGCTGGCTGGCGTGACGGCTATCAGGGCGGCCACCAGCCCCAGCAGCACCCGCCGCCCTGTCAGAGCGATCCGCCGGATCACGCGCCGTCTTTCAACGCGGTTTTGAGCCGGGCCCAATCACCGGTCGGTCCGGGCAGGCCCAGACGGATCCAGCTGTCGGAATAGGGGAAGATCCGCGACCAGATGTGATGTGCGGCCAAGGCGTTTTGCGCAGCCCTGGCATCCGGCGTCGCGTAAGTGCGAAACAGCGGGGTGCCGCCGACCAGCGCCCACCCTGCCCGCGCCGCCATCGCATCCAATTGCGCCGCCTCGCCTTGCAGGCGCGCGGTGGTCTGTGCCGCCCATTCAGTGTCGTTCAGCGCGCGAAAGGCGACCTCTATCGCCATGCCGGAAACCGGCCATGGCCCCGTCATCGCGCGCAGCCTTTCGGCCAAAGGCTCTGCCGCCAGCACAAAACCCAAGCGCAGCCCCGCCAGCCCGTAGAACTTGCCAAAGGACCGCATCACAAGAATATTTTTCGGCAGTTCGGCCCCGCCGCGGACCAGCGACACCTCTGGATCGGGGTCGGCAAAGCTTTCATCCACGATCAAAAGCTCGACCGTTTCGGCAAGCGCGCGCAAGGCGTCTGGGGCGTGGCGCTGCCCGTCGGGGTTGTTGGGGTTGACCACCACGGCAAGGGCATACCCTTCAAGCGCGGCAAGATCCGTGGCCTCGGTGACCTGCCAGCCTTCGGCCCGTAGCGCGGCGGCATGTTCGTTATAGGTGGGCGACAGGATCGCGGCTTGTCCCGGCGCGATCAGGCGCGGCACCAGCTGGATCGCCGCCTGCGCCCCTGACACAGGCACAACAGCACAGTTTGCGTCATAGGCCCGCCGCGCGGCGTCTTCCAACGCGCCAAGGGCACTGCGTTCGGGCAGACGGGTCCATGCCTCTGGCGAGATCGGCCCCACCGGATAGGGCACCGTGTTGATCCCCGTGGACAGGTCGATCCAATCAGCGCGGTCGCCGCCGAACGCCTTGATCGCCCCATCCAGATTGCCGCCGTGGTCCCGCATCACTTGCCCCTGTCAGATCAGCGCCACCAGCGCCAACACGACTGCTAATACGAACATGGCGCGAAGGTAAAGCGTCAGCGCCCGTCGCAGGGTGGTTGCATCGGCCTCGGTCCCTTCGGCATTGAGCCACGGTTCATCCGCGATCTCTTCGCCGTACACACGCGGGCCGGACAGGCGCACGTTCAGCGCACCGGCCATCGCCCCTTCGGGCCAACCGGCATTGGGGGACCGGTGGTGGCGCGCATCGCGCAGCATCACGGCGGCGGCGCGACGTGGCTGGCCCGAGACGATCACGAATAGCAGCCCCGTAGCCCGCGCCGGGATCAGGTTGACCAGATCGTCGAGCCGCGCAGCCACCATCCCGTAGTGACGGTAGCGCGCGGACCGGTGCCCGATCATCGAATCCATCGTGTTGATTGCCTTATAGGCCACCAGCCCCGGCAGCCCCAGCAGCACGCCCCAAAACACCGGAGCCACCACCCCGTCCGAGGCATTCTCGGCAAGGCTTTCAATAGAAGCACGGGCAATCGCGGCAGCGTCCAGCTGATCAGGATCGCGCCCGATGATCATCGAGACGGCATAGCGTGCCCCTGCAATATCTCCCTGTATCAAAGGCGTCGCCACGGCCTGAACGTGGTCGAACAGCGACCGCGGTGCCAGAAAGGGCCACGCCAGCAGCCCGCCGACAACGTAGCCCGCCCAACCAGAGGGCAGCAACACGGCAACCACAATCGCAGGCAAGACGGCAAGCGCAAGCACGAGGCAGACCCCGACACCGCCCAACAGGCGCAACCGTGCGGGCGATGTATCGGCGCTATTCAACCGCGCCTCGATCATGCGAATGGCGCGGCCGATCCAGGACACCGGATGGCCGATTTTCGCATAAAGAGGCGCAGGCCAGGACAAAGCCGCCTCGATCACAAACCCCAGCAGGATGCCCGCCGCGCCGATCATGCGTCCCCTCCGGTTGTGAACCGCATCGCACCGGTCAGCCCGTGGTCGGCCAGCAGATGTTCAGCATCATCCGGGACAGTGCCCGGCGCAAAGATGAACGCGCGCGCGGACCCTGTGTGCGCACGCGCATAGCCCAAAGCACCGAGCCGCTGCGCCAGTATCGTGCTCGGGTCGTCCAGAAGGGCCGCGCAACGCGGTGGTGCGGTCTGCGCTGATGCGCGCCAACCTCGCCACCTGAGGCAAATCACCCTGCGTCACGGCGCTTTCCCAGGCTGGCAACAGGTCGGCAATATCCGCAAAACCGCTATCCGCCGCATCGGTCCGGATCGGTTCGCCAAAGTAGCCGCCGATGATGTCAGCCCGTGGCGGCGCGCCCAGCGCCCCCTTGCTTTGCGCCAACCGCGAGGCCCAGATCACGCGGTCCGGATGCGGTAACATTAACGGATCGGTGGCCCCTTCCACCGCCAGACACAGCGACGGCAAACGGTCTTCAGCAATACCCGCAGCCCGCGCCAAAGCCACCAGCGCCGCAGTGGATGCACCTGCCCCAACCCCGACAGGAAGGTTACCAGACAAGGTAAAACTGCCCGCATCTTCCCCTGCGGCCTCTAGCAGCTGTCGAAGCTGCGCGAGGCTGACCGCTGCGGGTTCATCCTGCGTCAGGCCCAATGCCCCCCCGCGGGTAAACCGCGCCCGCACCCCATGTGCACGGCACAGCATCGTGACCAGAACCACAGGGCCCTCCGGCCCCAACCGCCCCTGCACCCATTCACCGAAGTGACCGAAAACAGGTGGAGTTTCTGCAGACGCTCCTGATTTGTCGAAAATTGTCTGCAAAATACTGGCTTTCGTGCGGCGCGAGAGAATTGGTGCCGACATATTCACCATCCGCGGGCAAACGGCAACAGAGCAAGGGCCTATGGATTAAAGGCTTTTCCGCATCGCACCGCCTACCAATTCTGGGTGGGACGCTCTCGAAAGTATAGGGCGCTATTCTGGAAGGCAGGGGGATTGTACCTGCGCATTGTCGCTCGCGTTAACCTCGTATGAGAACTTTAGACATATCCCGGGGGGCAGGAAAGACGGCGAGGTCGTCTCCGGCCAATGTACAAGGTGTTTGGGACACCGCAACAAGAGGTCCGTCTGATGTCGATTTCAAAGTTAACCTTTACAACACTGAATTGTGCCGCCGCTTTGGCGGCTTTGGTCGTTACAGGCTCCGGCCAAGCTGATGCCGGCGAGTTCGAACTTGATTGGGGCACATACGACTGGCCCGGCGGCAATCTTGGCCCACTGACACGCACCCTGCGGGACCAATACGGGTTCGAGGTTGACCTGACCTTTGAACATACAGGCAACTACACCGGCTTCAGCGGCGAAGGGACACCCAACAATTCGACCATCTTTGGCGGCAATGTGGAATCGCTCGTGGTCATTTCCAACGCGCCGCCAAACCGCGGGCGTTTCGGGGATGCGCGGACGACTTCCTCTATTTCCACCAGCTCGGGCGGGGTCGCCTTTCCGATCGACAATCTGCAGATCGACATTTTGGATATTGACGCCAGCGATAGCAACGCCGGGTCTGACCGTTGCGATTTTGTAACCGCCTTTGGTGACAACGGCAATCCGACGCTCGCACCTGTAAGCGCCGCACCCGCGGTGCTTGTCGGTCCCGGTCCCGGATCTGGCTTCACCGGCACCATCGGCGCGAACCAGGCGCAATGTATCTATGTCGAAGGGTTCGGGGCCTCGCCTACATCGAACAATGATGACACTGGCACCGTGCGGGCGACCTTCCCTGACAGCACCTCGACGGTCACCTTCTGGTATGATGAAACGATCGGCAACGTGCGCAATTATAGCCAGTTCACCAATTATGACCCCGCCCCGCGGGGTATCGGGATGTTTGGTGCGGCAACGTTCAATGTGGATCAAAGCATTTCATTGACACGTACCGCCAGCCCCAGCACAGGGACGCAGGGTGAGACTGTGACCTATACTTACACGGTCACAAACACCGGCGCGCTGCCGTTCAACACCGGGCAGGACATTGTGATTGACGACGATCTGCTGGGGCCTGTGCTTTGCCCCGCGATCACCACGCCTGTCGCCCCGGGTGGAACGGTCGTCTGTCAGGAGGACTACACCATTCAGGCGGCCGATGTGCTGACGGGGTCTGTGGACAGCAACGCGGTTGCGGGCATTGGCCGTATCGGCCAGCCTTTTGTTTCACGGTTGCAGTCGAATTCTGAATCCCTGTCCATCGTCAGCAGCGTGCTGTCAGGCGAGACCGGTTCGCAAAGCTGCACGCCTCAGTCCGTCTTCCGCCAGCCATCGACCCAGTTGGCAGGGTCCGGCAGCCCGACGAATGTAACCCCGTCAGACATCTTCCTGTTCGACGACGTGACAACCGATATCAACGGCAACCCGATCGATGTGGTCATGCAGGTCACGAGCATCAACAATGCGACCGCGCTTACCCTCGATACATCCCTCGAGGCGCGCATGACGCCAGAGGACGACGCATACATCACCTACCGTCTGCGGCTGGTCCAGGATGGCACGGCCACAGCGGCCAACCCGCAAGGTCTGGCCATTGACCAAAGCCGGATTAACGGTGTCATTGTCCAGCAAACGGATGTCGACAGCCGCGGCACGGGCGATGACTCTTCGGATGTGGTGGGCTCGCTCACCAACCCGACGGTGACCTCTTTCTTCAACACCGCGCCCTTATCCTCCTTTCCCGCCGGGCCGAACGCGATCGCGATGGATCCTGCCAAGACAGGCAACCCGCTTGATTGGGTGGACGAGCCGAATGAATCGAGCTTTGACAACTACGCCACCTATGAATTCAACACCTTCGTCGAAGCTGAATTTATCCACGGCTACACAGGGTCATCCAGCCGTAGCGCGACGCGCGGGTCCGGTATCCAGCTTTGCGCAATCTCGAACACCTCGCCCGATATTGTGGCGCAAGACGACGACTACACCGCGTCGCCCGTGAACACCTTGCTGGGCGGCACCGCAGGCGAAGTCATGGCGAATGACACAATCAACGGCCTGCCCGCCGCCTTCCCGACCGCGACGCTGACGGTATTGACCGAAGCGGTGCCGCAGAACACGGGCGATCCTGTGCCGGTTCTGGAAACAGCCGGTGCCGAAGCCGGTCGCGTTATCGTGCCCGCGGGCGTTCCCGCTGGTGTCTATACCATCGAATACCAGCTCTGCGATGCGCTGGACCCCGCAGATTGTGACCGCGCGTTGGTCACGGTGGCGGTCTTTGCCGGGCTGGGTGTGGATTTTGGCGATGCACCGCTTAGCTACCTCACACCGACCCACGGCGTTGATGCCTCTCCGGGTGTGTATCTGGGCCTGATCGAGCCGGATATCGAACTGGTTGCACAATCGGATGCGACGGCAACAGCGGATGACCTGATCGGCACCGACGACGAAGACGGGATCACCTTTCCCGTCCTGACCCAGGGCACGATCAGCACTCTCGACGTGACCGTAACAGGCAATGGTAACCTGCAGGCCTGGATCGATTTCAACGGCGACGGTCTGTTCGAAGAGACACTTGGCGAGCGTATCGCGCTTGACCTAAAGGATGACGGCACGCAATTCGACAATGTCGCGGGCGATGGCGTGATCCAGATCGACGTTACCGTGCCGTCGGATGCGACCACATCGACCACCTACGCACGCTTCCGCTACGGCTCCGAGACGGGGTTGAGCACATCGGATTTTGCCGTGGATGGCGAGGTAGAGGATTATTCGCTGGTCATTGCGGCTGCTGATCTGTCCGACCGCGGCGACGCGCCCGCGACCTATGGCGATCCGCGTCACATCGTGGTGGAGGACATCTATCTGGGTGCCGGCGAACCCGACACCGAACAGACCCCTCAGCATAGCCCCGATTCCGATGCGGATGACCTGTCGGGCTTTGACGATGAGGATTCCATCGCCGTCTTTCCCATCCTGGAGGCCGGCACAACCGTGCCCCTGACCATCGTGACCCATGAAACGCTGAGCGCTCAACTTGCCCTGGGCATCCCGGTAACCGCGGGGATCACAAACCTGCAGCTTTGGGTCGATTTTGACCAAAGCGGCACCTTCGATCCCTCAGAACACATCGCGGTCGACTACCGTGATGGGGGCGCGGGCGATACGGATGGGGTGTTCAACAACCAGATCACGCTGAACATTCCTGTCCCTGCGAATATCAGCAGCGGCTTTACCCATGCACGTATCCGCTGGTCGACCTCCAGCGCCGTCGCGGCGGACCCTTTTGATGGTCTGAATTTCGACGGTGAGGTCGAGGACTACAAAGTGATCCTCTCGGCCGGGGCGGTGCCCTTTACCTGCGATGGCTCGCTCTATCGTGTGACGCAGACGGATACGCAGCTGCAGCGGCTCAGCTTCGCGGAAAGCGCTGGCGTGTACAGCATCACCGCGACCGACATCGGTGCCCCTGCGGGCGTGCAGTATGACGGCGGCTGGGGCTATAATGCGCTCGACGGGTTGTTCTACGGGGTGCGCAGTGCAACGCGCGAGCTGATCCGCCTGGACTCCACCGGCAACTACGAGGTCGTCTCGACCCTCCCCGCGTCGGCGGCGGTGGGCTCCACCGCGGGCGACATCCTGCCCAACGGGGTGATGGTCTATCGTGTGAACGGGGCCAACGCGTTGCAGCTGCTGGATCTTTCCGATCCGTCCGCCCCCGTTGATCTGGGCCTGATCACGCTGTCGGCTGCCGTTGAACCGTCGGACATCGCCTATAATCCGAACGACGGCATGTTGTACGGCGTCAACGAGGCCTCTGACCGCCTGTTCTATATCGACCCTGCGGATGGTACGTCTGGCACCCGCGCGCCGGTTGAATTCGGCCCGACCGCTTGGACAGGGTCCTATGGCACGGTGTGGTTCGATTTCTACGGCCGCATGTACATCAATCAGAACGCCACAAACGAGGTCTACGAGGCCGACGTGGGACTTCAGGGCTCCGGCTCGGGCGGGGGGCAGTTGATCAATACGGTGCCTGTCGGCGAGGGTGGCCTGAACGACGGTGCCGCCTGCCCTTCGCGCTTTGGCCCGCTGCCGCCCGAAGGTGACCTGTCCGGCGTCGTCTACCGCGACACCAACTATTCGGACAGCTACCAGCCCGGTGAAACCGTGCTCAGCGCCGTGACCGTGTCCCTGTACGACGACAGTGGCACAGCTGACACCGCGGATGACACGTTCCTGACCAGCGTAGAGACAGCCAGCAACGGCACCTATCTCTTCTCTGACCTGTCTGCCACAGCGACCTACCGCGTAGAGGTCGACGCAGCCGATCCCGACATGCCCCCCGGGCTTGTGGCCGGTACCGTGAACCCACAGACGGGCGTATCAATCACCGCCGGCAGCGTGCGCACCCTTGATTTCGGGTTTGTGAACGGCGGGGCGACGGCGGACCTGTCCCTGACCAAGGGCGTGTTCGACACCAGCGGCCAGCCGGTGACCCAAGCGGGCCCGGGCACAGAGCTTGATTTCGTGCTCACGGTGACAAACGACGGCCCTGACGGCACCACCGGTGTGCGGGTCCGTGATCTGATCCCCGACGGGTTCACCTTTGTCTCTGCCACACCGGCGGATGGCACCGATACCTATGACGCCAACACCGGTACATGGGACGTCGGCGAGGTGGCCAATGGCGCGAGCGAAATCCTGACCGTGCGGGTCACGATGAACGCCACAGGCGAGCATACCAACGTGGCCGAGATCATCGCCTCTGACCTGCCGGATCCCGATAGCGATCCGCTCGTGGGCCCGCTGACAGACGATCTGGGCGACGGGGTTGGCGATGACGACGAAGCCGCCGTGAGCGTGAGTTTTGCCGGATCCGGCCCAAGCTTGTCTGGTAAGGTCTTTATCGACAATGGTGCAGGTTCCGACACAGCCTATGACGCGCTGCAAGGGGCCTCGGAAGCCGACACCGGTGCGGCGGAAGTCCGGATCACCGATAGCAGCGGCACATTGATCGGGTCGCCGCAGGTTGCCAGCGATGGCAGCTGGAGCCTGACCCTGCCCGAAGGCTTTGCCGATGACGTCACCATCACCGTGGTCCCGGACAACGGCTTGCTCACCGTGTCCGAAAACCCCGGTGCCCTGCCCGGCCTGGTCAACCCGGCCAGCGGCGATGGCACCTTTACCTTCACCCCTGTGGCGGGGACATCCTATCCAGATCTGGATGTCGGCCTGATCGAGGACGCTCGGCTGAGCGAAAGCCAGCAAAGCGCGATCCGTCCGGCACAGGTGGTGACCCTGCGGCATGAATATCTTGCCGATGCAGAAGGCTCTGTGGTGTTTGACATCGATATCCAGTCGATCACCGCGCCGGGGCTCTTTTCCGTCGCCCTGTTCGAGGATGCCGCCTGCGACGGGACGGCCACCAGCCCCATCACCACCGCCCTGCCCGTGACCCCTGACACGCGTATCTGTCTGGTGGCTCGTGTCGCCGCCTCGGGTGCGGCGGCACCGGGATCAACCATCGCCTTTGATGTGGTCGCCGACACGACCTATGGCGCGACCGGCGCGACCGAGCAGGACCGAAACACCGATCTAGTGCGGGTAGAATCCTCCGAAGGGGTACTGAAACTGCGCAAGACGGTCCGCAATGTGACCCAAGGCACGCCCGAAGGCGTCAGCAACGGTGCCGCTGCGGGGGATGTGCTTGAATATCGCATCTTCCTCGACAACCCTGGCGAACTGCCCGCGACCAACATCGTGATCCACGACCGCACGCCGCCCTACACAGAGCTGGCATCCGCCATCCCAAGCCCCGTATCCATCGGCGGCGATGTGGTCTGCACGATGACCACGCCCGGGGCAGATACGGCGGGCTATGCGGGGGCGCTGCAATGGGACTGCACCGGATCACATGAACCGGGTGCAACGGGGTCTGTGTCCTTTGAGGTGCGGATCGCCCCCTAAGGCGGCGCTTGTCAGGCACGGAAGGGGGTGCTGCCCGCGCCCCATACGAACGAAAATCCCCCCGTACCGCGGATGCGGCGCGGGGGGACTTGCAATAGGAATAGGCTTCAATTCCGCTGAGCAGGTGCCAGAATATCACCCGAAGAGCCGTACAAGCATCCAAAGCCCCATGCCCAGCATCATCACGTTCTCGGTCAGGGACACAAAGCCAAGCGGCACATTGCTACTGCCGCCCACGCAGGCGCATTTCAGCTCGCGTTTGTCGATATAGACCGCCTTGATCACCGAGATCGCCCCGATACCACCGATCACGATCGCGATCGGTGCCGCCAGCCACAGCAGCGCCCCTGCGGTCATGGCGATGCCTGCAAAGGCCTCTCCGAACGGGTAGATCTTGCCGTAGGGCACCCAGCGTTTTGCCAGCAGGTCATAATTCAGGAACATGGTCGAGAAACTCTCGATATCCTGCAATTTCTGCACGGCGAGGAAACACATGGAGATCGAGATAAACCACTGGAACGCCTGCACCGTAAAGAGGCTTTCGAAGGCAAACCACGACAGGCCAAGCGCCATCAGAAAGGCGACCGAAAAGATGGCGATCACCGGCTGGTACGACGTGTCAGATTGCTGATCCTTGGGTTTGTCCAGGCCAAAATAGACCCGCAGATCGTCATAGCCGCCGATCCGTTCCCCGCCGATAAAGCTCTGCGGCGTCGTTTCGACATCATGCTTCGCCTTGAACGCGTCTGTCTCTTCGCGCGTTGTCAGGTGGTGATCCTCGACCTCGAAGCCCTGACGCTCCAGCAGGTCTTTCGATTTCAGACCGTAGGGACAGGTGTGGTCGGGCATCACCATACGGTAGAGTTTTGCCGGTTGTGTCTGCTGTTGCGTCATTGTGTCCTCACTTCCCGTCGATTTCTGGTGTTGCGGCTGGCCCGCCTTCAAGATCCGCGATCAAGGCCTTCATCTCGTCGATCTCAAGCCGTTGCGCTTCGATGATATCGTCCGCCAGCTTGCGCACCCGCGGGTCCGAGATATTGGCACGCTCGCTCGTCAGGATCGCAATGGAATGGTGCGGGATCATCGCACGCATCCACGCCGTGTCATCGACTGTGGACTGGCTACGCACCAGAAACAGCGACACCGCAAAAACCAGCGCGCTGCCTGCAAAAATCGCGATATTCACCCCACGGTTGCTGTACATCCCCAGCATGAACGCCAGCATGATGACCGCCATCACCGCGCCCATATACAGCGCCATATAGCTGCGGGTTTCGCTAAAGAACACGTGATCGATTGCGTAGGTGTTCAGATACATTAAGCCGAACATCACCACGGTAGAGGTGATGATCATTGCAAAGAAGCGCCAGTATGACATGAGAAGACCTTTCGTGATGTTGCTATGACAACAAAACCGCCTTCCCGCGCAGGAGGGTTCCCGCCGACCTGCATTAGTTGACATATCTTGTCATTATAACTGCGGGCGAAAGCCCTGCCCTCGCCCGCAGAACAGACTTGGGATTAGCTATAGGCACCGGCGGAATAGGTCAGCTCGTAGCTGTGGCTGTACAGCTCGAACACGATGCCAAAGGGGTCTTCGACGTAGACCATGCGATAGGGTTTATCGTCGGGGAAGTATTCGCGCACCGGCATCCGCTGCCTGCCCCCCGCCGCGACAATCTTGGCCAGCAGGTCTTCGAGGTTGGGATCCTGAATGGCGAAATGGAACGTGCCGTGCTGGCGGAAATTCAGCGGGTCTGCGGGCGCGTGGTTGCCGTCAAATTCAAACAGCTCGATCCCGATACGGTCTGCCGTGGCAAGATGCGCGATACGCAGGCGGCCCCAGCCTTCGCCAAAGACATCGGTACACATCTGCCCGATATCGCTGCCGTCTTCGACAACCTCTGTCGGTTGCATGATGACGTAAAACCCCAGCACGTCGGCGTAGAATTTTACGGCTTGGTCCAGATCGGGCACGGAAAGCCCGATATGAGAGAAACTGCGTGGTGTCGGTGTCATGGTCTATCCTTTGTTCTGTGATACCCCGTGATTTAGGTGGACCACGCACAAACATAAAATTATCATATGGAATTAAATTGATAATTTTATGGAATGATCTGCGTGCTAAACGCCTCATGGCTCGAAACTTTCACGACCCTATGTGACATCGGGCATTTCACCCGCACCGCAGACCGGCTGGCCATGACCCAGCCGGGGGTGTCGCAGCATATCCGCAAGCTGGAACAACAGGTCGGCCAGCCGTTGATCCTGCGCGAGGGAAAGTCCTTTACCCTCACCCCCGCCGGAGAAGAGCTGCTGTCGATCGGCCGTGCCCGCCGGACAGAGGAGCGCGCCTTGCGCGAAAGGATGCAGCGCGATGATCCTTTATCCGGCACGGTGCGGATCGGCTGCTCTGGCAGCTTTGCGTTACGGCTGTATCCGCATCTGATCGCGCGGATGGAGCAGGCCCCGAAGCTGGAAATGCACCTCAGCGCCGCGCCGCAGGCGCGTATTCTGGCGGATATACTGGCAGGGACGCTTGATCTGGGCGTGGTGACCGCGGTGCCCGATATGCCCCGCGTTCAGGCCACGCCCCTATCGCAAGAGGAACTTTGCCTCGTGCTGCCCGCCACCTTTAACGCGACGGATCTGACACTGCAGAAGCTTGATGACTTGGGGTTCATCGCGCATCCCGATGGCAATGCCTATGCCGATGATCTTCTCGGGCGCAACTTTGATGACTACCGCGGGGCAGAGCATTTGCGGCTGCGCAGTTTTATCAACCAGATCGGGCAAATCCCCCTGCCCGTGGCCCAAGGACTGGGCTATACTATCCTGCCGCGATCAGGGGTGGAGGGGTTTGCGCACCGCGACGCGCTGGCGGTGCATACCCTGCCCCAACGGCGGTTTCACGACCTCTGGCTGATCGCACGTAAAGACCGCGCCGCATTCGCCCGCGTTGCCGCCACCGCCGACGGCATACTCGGGCTGCAATAGCGCGTTGGCGGTGCCCCGACCTATCTAACCACATGCACCGCGCATTTGGCGTGACGCACCACATATTGCGCGACCGACCCCAGCAGGATGTCAGATAACGCGGGCTGATGCGACGCGATCACGATACAGTCGGTCCCGTTTTCCTCGGCCCAGCGTGTCGCCCGTGGCCCGGCGCGCCCGTCCGCAATCGCTGTCGCGGCCCCCGGCACCCTTAGCGCCAGCGCATCCAGCCGCGCCTGTACCGCCTCGCGCGTGGAGGTCACGATGTCGGTGGGGATGTATTCGGCGACATAGACCGGCACTGCCTCTATCACATGCAGCAGGGTCAATCTGGCGTCCGGTGCCGCCAGCGCCTGCGCCGCATCAAAGGCGGTCTGGGTGATCTCGGGGGTCTCGAAAACAACGGGGATCAGGATATTCTTGTACATGCTGCACTCTCCTATGAAGGTGCAGACAGGGAACGCCTTGGGGTGCCCTGCGGCGTTGATACAGATCAAATCAAAGGGAATATTTCCCTAGTCGCAATCATCGCCCGAGGCCGCGTGCAGCGCGTCCACATCGGCCACGCGGAAACGGCGACGGTCGACAAAGCTCAGGATACCCTCTTTCTTCATCGCGCCAAGTTGGCGGCTGACCGTTTCAAGCGTAAGCCCCAGATAGTTGGCGATCTCGTACCGTGTGAGAGGCAAGACCAGCTCTTGCCCAGGGGTATCCGCATTGGCCAATTGCTGCCGCCGCGCCAGCATTTCAATGAAGGTCGCGATCTTTTCGCGCGCGGTTTTGCGGCCGAGCAACAGCATCCAGTCGCGCGCCGCGTCCAGTTCATCGAGGGCCATCTCCATCAGCCGTTGGGCGATATGCGGCGTGGTTTCGATCAGCGCCTCGAAGGGTTTGCGCTGGAAGCAGCACAGCGTCACATCGGTAACGGCGACCACATCGAAATCAATCGCCGCGCGGCCCGGACGGCCGATGAAATCCGACGGGAAAAGCAGCCCCACCATCTGGGTGCGCCCGTCCTCCATCGTTTTGCCAAGGCTCGCGACGCCCGACACGACCGACGCAACATAGGTCAGCCCGTCGCCACGCCAAAGCATCGGATCACCCGCCTTGAACGACCGATAGGTCTTGATTTGCTCCAGCATCAGCAGTTCATCATCATCGCACCGCGCACAAACGGCGCGGTGGCGGATCGGGCATTCACTGCATTTCGGGCGCGACTGAAGATCAAGCATGGCGCGATCATAGCGTTCATTCGCGCGGACCACCATCACCAAGACGCACCGCCACCGCGCTGCGTCCCGATGTCGCTTGCCCCTTCAGGTCACGTCGCGCTTCTGGTGATACTCGGGCCGGTCCCAACTGCGGGTCGCTAGGATGTCGGCAAGGATGTCGACCGCGCCGCGTACGTCAGCTTCGTCGATGTACAGGGGCGTGAAGCCAAAGCGCATGATGTCAGGCGCGCGGAAATCACCGATCACGTCGCGTGCGATCAACGCCTGCATCACCGCATACCCGTTCTCTGACGCGAAAGACACCTGACTGCCCCGCTGGTTTGCATCCCGTGGGCTGGCCAGCACAAGCTCGGGGCATTTTTCTTCGACCAGCGCGATGAACAGCTCAGCGAGCGCGACAGACTTGTCCCGCAGCTCGGCCATATCCACCTCGTCCCAAAGCCCAAGCGCATGCTCCAGCGCGGTCATCTGGATCACGGGGGGCGTGCCGACGCGCATGCGTTCGATGCCCGCAGCGGGGCGGTATCCGGTCTCGAAGGCGAAGGGCGCATCATGCCCCAGCCATCCGGCCAAAGCGGGCTGGATGTCCGCGACGATATCGGGGCGCGCATAGATGAACGCAGGGGCTCCCGGCCCGCCGTTGAGGTATTTATAGGTGCAGCCGACGGCGAATTCCGCGTTGCAGGCGGCCACATCGACGGGCACCGCGCCTGCGCTATGGGCCAGATCCCACAGCATTACCGCCCCAGCCCCATGGGCCGCCGCAGTCACCTGCGCCATGTCATGCATGCGGCCCGTGCGGTAGTCCACTTGGGTGATCATCGCGACAGCCACGTCATCTGTCATGGCGCTGGCGACATCCTCGGGGGCGACAATGCGCAGCTCGTAGCCTTGCCCCAACTGCTGGATCAGCCCCTCGGCCATATACAGGTCCGACGGGAAGTTGCCGCTGTCCGACAGGATCACCCGCCGGTCGGGGCGCATCTTGAGAGCGGCAGACAAGGCCTGAAACACTTTGACCGACAGCGTGTCGCCCATGGTGACCGTGCCCTCGGGCGCGCCGATCAGGCGGGCAATGCGGTTGCCGACCCGTGCGGGCTGCGCCATCCAGCCGTCAAGGTTCCAGCCCTTGATCAGATGCGCGCCCCATTGCGCCTGCACCACATCCTGCACCTTTTCGGCCGTCCCCACAGGCAGCGGCCCAAGCGAGTTTCCATCAAGGTAGATCATGCCCTCGGGCAGGGAAAAGCGGTCTTTCATCGGCAATCGGGTCACAGGGCACCTCGTACGTTCCAGAGTTCGGGAAAAAGTTCGACCTCGAGCATCCGGCGCAGGTATTTCACCCCCGACGTGCCGCCCGTGCCGCGTTTGAAGCCGATGATGCGTTCCACCGTGGTCACATGGTTGAAACGCCAGCGGCGGAAATAATCTTCGAGATCGACGAGCTTTTCGGCCAGCTCATACAGTTGCCAATGGGCGCGCGGGTCTTGGTAGACGCGCACCCATGCCTGCATCACCGCATCATCCGCCGCATGAGGCGTGTCCATCGCATAGGTTTGTGGATCAAAGCTTTGCCCCGTTGCCTCTGCCAGCAGATCAAGCGCCACATGGTACAGGGATTTTGTCCCCAGTTCCTGCGTCAGCATGCGGTGCAGTTCGGGGCGATGTTCATGCACTTTCATCATCGCGCGGTTGCGGTTGCCGAGGATGAATTCGATCAGCCGGTATTGATGCGACTGAAACCCCGAGGACGCGCCAAGGTCGTCGCGGAAATCGCTGTATTCACTGGGGGTCATGGTGCGCAGCACATCCCACGCGCTGTTGAGCTGTTCAAAAATGCGCGCCACACGGGTCAGCATTTTCATCGCAGGCGCAAAATCGCCCGCCGCGAGATGGGTGCGCGCCGACGACAGCTCGTGCAGGCACAGGCGCATCCATAGCTCTGAGGTCTGATGCTGGATGATGAACAGCATCTCGTCATGGGCGTCGGATTTGCAATTCTGCGCCCCGAGGATCGGGTCGAGCGACAGGTAGTCGGTATAGGACATATCCTTGGCAAAGGACATTTGCGCCCCTTCGTCAGCGGGGTTGTAGCCGGTCATGCGGGGTGCTCCGATTGGGGGCCGAGGGTTCTTGCAAAGGGTGAATGGGCCGGCATCAGCGTCGAAAGCTCCTCGAACGCGGCGATGCTCAGGCCGGTGTGATGGCGAAAGGCCGCAAGCGCCGCCGCCGGATCATGATCAAGTGCCGCCTGATAGAGCGCGCGATGCGGCTCTAGCGCCATACCGGCAGAGAATACCTCTGCCGCTTTGGCCGCCAGCGGGGGCGCGCTTTGGGTCAGATCGCGCAGGCCCGCCTGAATAAAACGGTGGTAGCGCCCCAGCTGGTCCTGCAACTGCCCCGCAAACCGCGCCATCCATTCTGACCGCGCCCCAGCCACCAATGCCTGATGAAAGGCCAGATGCCGCCGCGTCCATTGGGCCAGTGCCTCGTCATTATGGATCACCGAGGGCACGGGCGTTTGCGACAGATGGTGATAGGCGCCGATCACCCCTGCCTCCCACGTGTCATCAGCGTGGCTGACGGAATGGGCCAGCATCGCGCCTTCGATGGCATCGCGGCTGCGTTCCAGATCCAGAAGATCGGCACGGGTCAGCGGGGTGACGCGAAAGCCCTTGTTATGCTCGGGCACGACAAGCTTTTCAGCCGCCAGCCGGTTCAGACATTCGCGCAGCGGCGTCAGGCCGATGGCATAGCGTTCCGACAGGGCCGGTAGGCGCAGCGCCATGCCCGGTGGCAGATCCAGCGACAGGATATCATGGCGAAGCCGGTCGAATAGAATGTCCGATTTCGATTGCCGAAGTGTCATGATGCGCCCCTTTCGAAACACACCATGACAAATAAATACGATCATGTAAATCGTATACGATTTTTTTCAGCGTAGGTCCGCATTGAGTTCTTCGGACCGTTCCTAGACTAGAGCGCGTTCGGTGGAGACTCTCCACGGAAGAACGAGTCAAGATTATCCAGCGCCTTGAACCCCATCGCATCGCGTGTCTGCACCGTGGCGCTGCCCACATGTGGCATCATCATCACGTTGTCATAAGACGCGAAGGCCGGATTGCCCCCCGGTTCGGTGACAAAGCAATCCAGCCCCGCCGCTCCGATATGCCCCGCATCCAAGGCGTCGACCAAAGCGGCCTCGTCGATCAGATTGCCGCGGGCCGTGTTGACCAGCACTGCCCCTTTGGGCAGCTGCGCCAAACGGTCGGCGTTCATCAGCCCGACCGTCTCGGGCGTCGCGGGGCAATGGAGCGACAGGAAGTCGGACACCGCCAGCAGGCTTTCCAGTGTCTCGTGATAGATCGCGCCCGCTTCATCCTCGGGCGACAGACGGCTGCGGTTGTGATAGTGGATCTCCATGTCAAAGCCGCGTGCCTTGCGGGCAAAGGCACGGCCCACACCGCCCATCCCCACGATCCCCAGCCGCGCGCCGGTCAGCTGTTTGCCCACCAGAAAGGCCGGCGACCAGAAATCCCATGTGCCGGACCGCACAGTCCGGTCCCCCGCGACCGCATTGCGCGCAGCCCCCAGCATCAGCATCATCGCCAGCTCTGCCGTGGCGTCCGACAGCACATCGGGCGTGTTGGTGACGACGATCCCCTTGCCGCGCAGCGCGTCCAGATCGCAATGATCCACCCCGACCGAATGGTTCGCGACGATTTTCAGCCGCGGGTCGAGCTGCGCCACGACATCTGCGCTGAAATGTTCGGAGTGGCACGGGATGATCCCGTCGACGGATGCGCTCATCCTGATGATATCCTCGGCGCTGCCGGGGGTGTCGGCGGCATTCCAGATCACCTCGTAGTCGCGGCGGGCGCGTTCCAGCGTGGCATTCGACAGGGTGCGGGTGATCCAGATCACGGGTTTGGACATCGGCTAGTCTTTCTTGTTGCGACTGGAGGTGAACAGATCAAAGGCGATGAACGCCAGCGTGATCGCCACGATGATCACCAGATCGGGGCTGGGCACCTTGACGGCCAGGATCAGCAGAAAGGCGGTGATGGTCGCAAAGGCCACAAGTGCGAGAAGTCGGTTCATATCAGATATCCTTTATGCAGAGGCACCGGCGGCCCAGTCGGTCAGCCATTGTGCCGTGCGCAGCAACCGCGCGTCATTGTGGCGTGCGCCGACCAGTTGGACGCCCATGGGCAGCCCTTCGGTCGAGGTGAAAAGCGGCAGGTTGATGCAGGGTGTGCCGCAGAAGGTCCACAGCCCGTTGAACACCGGATCGCCCGTGGTTTCCAACCCTTTGGGGGCCGGACCGGGGGCCGAGGGGCAGAGGATCACATCGCAGCGGGTGAACATCTCGTCCAGCGCGGCGTTCAGCACCTTGGGCATGTCGCGGGCAGACAGGTAATCGCGGGCGGGCACGGCGTTGCCTTGCTCTATCGCGTCGCGGGTGATCGGCCCCAGCGTGTCCGCGCCCCGGTGCCAATAGGGGTAGTAGTGATAGGACATCTCGGCCAGATTGATCAGCTTGCGCTGGTCTGCTGCCGTGTCAAACACCGCTGGCAACGGAAGCTCGAACGCCTGATCGCCAAGCGCGTCCAGCAGCTCGGCAAAGGCCTCATGCAGTTGCGGTTCCGCATCCTCCCATCCCGGCGGGCGGATGAAGCCGAACACGGGCGGCAGCGGCGGGGCCGAGGTCGCCGCCGTATGTAAGGCGGGCGCAGCGCAAAGCGTGGTCGCGTTGTCTTCGTCATCCTGCCCGAAAAGCACCTCGGCCAGCAGTGCTGCCCCTGCGGGATCGCTGGCAAAGACCCCGATTGTATCAAGCGAGGGCGATTGCGTCAGCACCCCCCGCCGCGGGATCGCGCCGAAGGTGGGTTTATATCCGGTCACCCCGCAGAAGGACGCCGGGCGGATCACCGACCCGCCGGTCTGGGTGCCGATGGCAAGCGGCACCATCCCGTCCGCCACCGCCGCGGCAGAGCCTTGCGACGATCCGCCGGGCGTATGCGCCAGATTATGCGGGTTCGCGGTCTTGCCGGGCTGCATGAAGGCAAGCTCGGTCGTGACCGTCTTACCCATCAGGATCGCCCCTTCCTTGCGCAGCCTCTCTACCACAAAGGCGTCGCGCAGGGGCACGCGCCCCGCATCCTGCGCGCAGCCGTTTTCCGTGGGGATGCGTTGGGTGTCGATCACGTCCTTCAGCGCAACCGGCAACCCGTGAAGCCGCCCCAAGGGACGCCCTGCCCGGCGATGCGCATCCAGCGTGCGGGCCTGTGCGCGCGCAAATTCGGGATCGAACCACGCCCATGCACCCACCTGCGGCTCGCGCGCCTCGATCCGCTTGATATAGCTGTCGACCAGCGCCAGCGCGTCCAGCGCGCCGGACGCCAGCCTGTCGCGCAGCAGCGTCACGCTGGGGGTGCCGTCCACCCCGTGACCCGACATCCGATTACCGTCCATAAAACAGATCCGGCAAATAGAAGACGATCTGCGGGAAGACATACATCAGCACCATCGACAGGATCACGCAGAAGAGGAACGGCATGACCCCCTTGAAGATCTGCGTCAGCAGGAGCGACGGCGGCGCGATGCCTTTGAGGTAATAGGCCGACATCGCCATCGGCGGGGTCAGGAAACTGGTCTGCAGGTTCAGCGCCACGAGGATACCGAAGAACAACGGATCAATCTCGAAAACCGCGAGCAGCGGCAGGAAGATCGGCACGAAGATGATGATGATCTCGGACCATTCCAGCGGCCAGCCCAGCAGGAAGATGATCAGCTGCGCCATGATCAGGAACTGGATCGGCGACAGGTTCATGGATTGCACGAACTCCGAGATCACATGCTCCCCCCCGAGATAGGAGAACACGGCAGAGAAGGTGTAGGAGCCGACGAACAGCCAGCAGACCATCGCCGTGGTGCGCACGGTAAGATAGACGCTTTCACGCAAACGCTGCCATGTCATCGCGCGGTAGATGAAGGCAAGGAAGATACCGCCCAATGCACCGATGGATGCCGCCTCTGTCGGGGTGGCGAGACCGAAAAGGATCGACCCGAGCACCGCAAAGATCAGGAAAGCCAGTGGCACGAAAGAGGTGATGATCATCATCACCAGCTTGCCCATTGGCATATCTGGCACCTCATCCGCCGTGGGCTTTGGTGCCGACGATGGCTGCAGCAAAGACCGCCCGATGATATAGACCAGATACAGCCCCACCAGTGTCAGCCCCGGCAGCAGTGCCGCCGCATAAAGGCGCACGATCGACACATTGGTCGCCGCCGCATAGACGATCAGCATGATCGACGGCGGGATCAGGATGCCCAGGGTGCCGCCCGCACAGATGATGCCCGCCGCAAAGGACGGGTCATAGCGCGCTTTCAACATCGCCGGCAGCGCCAGCAGGCCCATCAAGGTCACAACCGCGCCCACGATCCCTGTCGCCGTGGCAAACAGCGCGCAGGTGATCAGCGCCGCCACCCCCATCGAGCCGGGGACATTCTTGGACGCGATGTTCAGCGTGGTGAACAAACGGTCCACGATGTTGGAGCGTTCGACGATATAGCCCATGAACAGGAACAAGGGCACAGCCGTCAGCACCTCGTTCGACATCACGGTAAAGGTCTGGTTCACGAAGAGGTCAAATATTCGGTTGTTATAGAATCCCTCTATCCAACTCGACCATTGTTCCCATTGTCCGGCGGTTTCATCCAGCCGGTCAAAACCGCGCCACATGCGGCGCGCATCGAAATAGGCGTAGTAGCCAAAGCCGATGCCCATGGCCATCAGGGTAAAGGCGATCGGGAAGCCCAGGAAGACAAAGATGATGAACAGCCCAAGCATCATCAGGGCGATTTGCGGATCGGTCATGTGATATGGTCTTTCTCGGCCATGTTGGCCTTCTGGATCAAAAGATCTTCGGTCTCGAAAACGTCTTCGTCCGCTTCAAGCCAGTAATTGTCCCGGATCGCGATAATGCAGCGGCATACCTGCGCGATCCCCTGGATAAACAGCAATATGCCCGCCGCCACGATCACCGCTTTGAACTGGTAGATCGGCACACCCGCGGGACTGTTGACGGAGACCTCTCCGTATTGCCAGGACCGCGCGGCGTATTTCCAGCCGGACAGGATCAGGGCCAGCACACCGGGGAAAAAGAAGACGATATACAGCACGATATCGATCTTGCCCTGGGTCTTGGGTTGCATCAGCCGGTACAGGAAATCGCCCCGCACATGCCCGCCACGCGACAGCGTATAGGCCCCGCCCATCATGAACAGCGTGCCGTACATGATAAAGGAAACGTCCAGCGCCCAGGCCGTCGGGCTGTTAAGCACATAGCGTACGAAAACCTCGTAGCCCGTGCCGATGGACATCAGCAGGATAAGCCACGCGAATGACTTGCCAAACCATGCCGACAGGCTGTCGGCGAACCGTATAAATGAAATCATGATGTCCCCATGCCTCGTCTGAAACCCCGGCACACAAAGGTGCCGGGGTTCTGTACTTTACCTGTCAGCGGGATCAGAGCTTGATCTTGCCAGGGAAGTAATGCTCGTAGGCCAGACCGTAGTCGGGCGAGTTCATCAGCTCGTAATACGACACGCGGCTGACCCACTCGCGCTGGCTGTCGAGGGTCTTTTTCATGAACGGATCGGCTTCCAGCTCGGGGATCAGTTCGTCCCATGCCTTCAGCTGTGCGTCCAAAATCTCTTTCGAGGTGCGGCGCACGGTGACCCCTGCTTCATCCTGCAAGAACTGAAGATCCGCGGAATAGCGGTTCATCGCCTTGGCTGTGTTCGCGGTAGAGGCCGCTTCGACAGCATATTTCAGGATCGCCTGCAGGTCCGGGTCCAGATCCTCAAGGAAGGTCCGCGAGAACAGGAACTCGAAGCTTTCGGACGCCTGGTGATAGGACGACAGATAGTAGTTCTTGGCCACGTCCTGCGCGCCAAAGTCCTTGTCCGACGAGGGGTTGTTGAACTCGAAAGCGTCGATCACGCCACGCTCCATCGCAGGCACGATTTCGCCGCCCGGCAGCTGAGCGACGGACATGCCCAGCTTGGCCATCAGATCGGCCGCCAGACCCACGGTGCGATATTTGAACCCTTGCAGATCCTCGACTGAATTCACCTCTTCCTTGAACCAGCCAAAGGGCTGCGCGAACATCGGGAAGCCCATATAGCCGACCACGTCGAGACCCATGATGTCCTGTGTCAGCTCGTTATACAGCTCTTGGCCGCCGCCTTCGTAGAACCACGACAGCATCGTCGTTGCGGAGCCGCCGAAAACCGGACCTGTGCCGAACAGCGACGCGGCCTTGTTCTTGCCGTACCAATAGACAGGCACCGAATGCGCAGCATCGATCAAGCCGTCATTCACAGCGTCCAGCACCTGGAACGCCGCAACAACCGCGCCGGCAGGCAGCACATCGACCTTGACGCGTCCGCCCGACATTTCTTCGACGCGGGTGGCATAGTCGCGTGCGAAGTCCTGCCAGATGTTGGCGTCATTCCATGACGTTTGCATTTTGATAACCAATGGCGCTTGCGCCAGAACCGCCGGAGCCGCCAGCATGCTGCCAGCCGCAGCCCCGCCAGCGACTGCCGATTTGGTCAAAAACGAACGTCGATTAATAGTATTATTAGTCTTCATTTTGTTCTCCTCCCAGAGCGACTGCGCGGCCCTTTTTCAAGTTCCCTACCGGCAATCGTGTCCCGACCTTACTGCCTTGACTGATTTAATCAAGAATTCTGATCATTGCTCTCCGCGTGGCTTGCCTGTAGGGAAAGAGTTACGTTATAACATAACGAATCACTTCTCTACCGACCCTGAATGGAGCCCATGATGACCCGCATCCACACCGCATTTCTTTCCGCTCTGGCCGCGACCTCTCTTGCCGCCACAGCCCTGCCCGCCCTTGCGGATCACGCCAAAGACAAGGCGCATGACCACGAAGCCCATGATCACGACCATGATCACAGCCACGACCATGATCACAAAAACGATCACGGCGACGATGACATCTACAAAGGCTACTTCGACGATGCGCAGATCAAACCGCGCCCACTGGCCGACTGGGAGGGCGACTGGCAGTCCGTCTACCCGCTGTTGCAAAGCGGTGATCTGGATGCGGTGATGGCGCATAAGGCGGCCAAGGGTGACAAAACCGCCGAGGAATACAAAGCCTATTACGCCACCGGCTATGCCACCGATGTCGACCGGATCGTATTCTCGGGCGATACCGCAACCTTCTACACGGGCGAGACATCGGTGCAGGGGCGGTATGAAAGCGACGGCTTCGAGGTGTTGACCTATGAAAAGGGCAATCGCGGTGTGCGCTATATCTTTGAAAAGGTCAGCGGTGACGCCGAGGCTCCGATGTTCTTCCAGTTCAGCGACCACAAGATCGCGCCCGCCAAGGCAGATCACTATCACCTTTATTGGGGGGATGATCGCGCGGCCCTGCTGAAAGAGGTCACCAACTGGCCGACATATTACCCCGCGGCCCTCAGCCCCGCTGACATCTCTGCCGAGATGCAGGCGCACTGACATCCTGCGCCGCTGCCTGCCTTGACGGTGGCGGCGCACCCCTTGCTTCCAGCGACAAAAGTACCATGCCGAAAACCACCCTTCGCCAGCCTAACTGCCGCAGCAGCCTTGCCGCACGCCGCCGCACGCAGGACCCGATGGCCGCCTATGACCGCTTGCCGCCGGAACTGCGCGGCTGGCTGGCCCAAGCGGCATTGCCTTGGTCCGCACGCTCTGCGCTGCGGGCGTGGCAGCGCGCCTTGCAGCGGTTCAGTGGCGATACGGATGCCGCAAAACAACACCTATCGCGCTGTGAGCGCAACACGCTGACCCGCGACCGTCTGCATATGCCGGACGGCCCTGCCAAATGCGCAGGTGTTCGCCCCCTCTGATCCGCTGATCTGGCCTTTGGCCCGCGCCGCCCTACCTGAGCTGACAGAATGATACGGGATGCCGCCGCTTGGTGGTGCCCGTGATCGACCCTTGATGTGATAGGAAAGCCATGTGCCGCGTTCTCGCCTATATCGGGCCTGAAATCCCGCTTGAAAGCCTGCTGATCAAGCCGGAAAACAGTCTGATCAACCAAAGCCTTGACCCCGAGCTGCACCCGAACCTGCAGCTCGCCGGTTGGGGCTTCGGATTATGGAGCGCGCATCTGCTGAAGCCCGAGGAACCGCTGCTGTATCACCGCCCCATGGCCGCGTTCCACGATGACAACGCCCCCGGCATCATCCCCAGCTTGCAGGCCAGCACCATGCTCGCCCATGTCCGCGCTGCGGCCTATGATGCACGCAACGTGCTGGCGGACGAGAACTGCCACCCGTTCTCGTTCAAGGGCACCCCGTGGATCATCGCGCAGAACGGAGCCCTGCCCCATTGGCGGCTGCTGCAGCGCGAATTGCTGCCCCTGTGCAAAGACGATTTCCTACGGCAGATGAAAGGCACGACGGACACGGAATTCTTCTACGTGCTGCTGCTGTCCCTGCTGGAAGGCGATAGCGATGACGACGTGCAGGCGGCGTTCGAGAAGCTGCTTGATGCCGTATTGCAGGCGATGCGCAAGCTAGATCTGGTCGCCCTGACTAAGTTGAAAATCGCTCTGGTATCCACCGACCGGATCATCGGCGTGAACTATGGGGCCGGCCACAAAGGCGAAACCGCACCCGAAGGCGACTGGAAAGAGCTGCGCAAAGCCGGCCCCGGCACCGATGACTACGCCCTGTCGATGCTGCTTGAACCGATGTACCTGTTGATGGGCGAGAATTTCGAGGACTACGCCGACAGCTACAAGGTCGATGCCAGCCCCGAGGGCGAAGCGACTTCGGCCATTTTCGCGTCGGAACCGTTGACAGAGGATGGCTCAGACTGGCTGCACATCCGCTTCGGAGAGATGGTGAGCCTGCGTCGCGTCGACGGCAAGATCAGCAAAACGATCACCGAGCTGGACGTATAGACGATGGCCGACCGCTACCCCGATTTCGCCACGCTCGCCGCGGCGCATGAGCAGGACCGGGACTACCGTATCACCGTGCAGGATCGCGGCACGCGCGTCGTGATCCTTGCGCCCCACGGGGGGACGATCGAACCGGAAACGGCAAGCATCGCACGGGCTGTCGCCGGGGATGATCTGTCGTTCTACCTGTTCGAGGCGTTGCACGCCGGGGCGCATGGCGATTACCACATCACCTCGCATCGGTTTGATGAGCCTCGGGCGCTGGCACTGGTGGCTGGGGCGGACACGTCGATCGCCATTCACGGGCGCAAGGATGATGGCTCCGACACGGTCTGGCTGGGCGGGCGTGACGAAACCCTGCGGGATGCTGTAGGCGACGCACTGCGCGCGGCGGGCTTCGGGGCCGCGCTGAATACGGCCCTGCCCGGCGTGCACCCCAGCAACATCTGCAACCGCACCCGCAGCGGCGCGGGCGTGCAGTTGGAACTGCCCCGATCCCTGCGCCGCAACTTGGCAGAGGATGGCGCGATGATGGCGCGCTTTAGCACAGCGCTTCGGGCAGCAATTTCAGCGGCGAGCCTGGACGGCGACGAGGCTACCCGCCGAGCTTGATGCTCACCGGTCCGACCGACAGGGATTGCGGGGCCAGCGCATCGGCGTCTCGCAACCCCTTTATCAGCGCGATGGCAGAGGCCGAAGTGCCCGGCAGGAAGTGATTGCTGCCCGTGTCCGCGATGCCCGTCATATCCACCACGAAGACGCCAAGCCCTTCAAGCTGGTCCAGATCCTCTACCGATCCCAAACGCGCAGCGCCCCCTGACAAGCCCGACGACAGGCGCAGCAACCGGTCGTTCTGCGCGATCGCCACGGTAAAGGGCTGCGGCAAATGGCCAAGCGCATGGGCCTGCGCGCGGAACAGATCCATATCGATATCGGGCGAGATCAGCGTCGTCGCAGACAAACGATCCAGCAGGGCGCGGTCCCCGCTCAGCGCGATCTGTCGCAACGTCTCCATAATCAGCAGCCCGCCCATCGAATGCCCCACCAGCGACACGCGCAGCCCGTCCTCGCGCAGCAGGCGCCGCAGCAAAGTCGCCAGCGCATCGCGGGCGATCAGCACGCTGTCGCGGTCATAGGTATATTCGAACGGGTTCGCCGCTGAAGACCACGAAAAGTGGATCTGCGGCCCCTTCAATTCATAGTCCCACGCCACCTGCGCATGACGGTACGCGGCTTTGGCAAAGCCGTTGTTATAGCCATGCACAAAGACCACCGCCTCTTGCCCCGGTGTCGACGCGGCGCGGGCGGCAAAGACCAGCGCCTCCAGATCCGGCAAGGTTTCTGCCCCGGTGAGGGCGAAATGGCGTGCGGGGTCGGCCCGCGAACCGCGGCTGCGTTCGATCTGCCCGACCTCGTGGTTCGGCGGGATCGAGATGGCAAGCCGCGCGAAATCCAGCGTTTTGGCCCGCCCCGCACCGTAGGCGATCGGCGCGGGATCGGCGGTGCGTGTGGTCGCAACGAGCAGCTGTTGCACGCCCGCGCCCACATCCGCCCCGCCCCCTGCGCTGGCGTGGTCCGGATCAACGACAGAGAACCCGCCCTGCCCGCCGCATCCGGCGACGGCACCCGCACTGGCAAGGGCGATAAAATGGCGGCGGGTCGGTGTGCGCATCAGGGGGCCTTCCGGTCGTGTCGGGCGTATATACGCGCCGCCGCACCCTGCCCGTCAAGCCGGACGTCACGTCATGGCGGCTTTGGCCCCATGCGCCGACGGTCAGCAGGCTTGACAGCGACGGGCGCTTCTGGTCCGCCTGCGGCAGTTTTAGCAGGGCTCCTGACGGGGCATATTGGGCGGCAATCAACACAAAGGGCGCAGCATGGCGACACTCTTGATCCACACGGGCGGCACGATTGGCATGGCCCAGACCCCCGACGGTTTCGCCCCTCGCGACGGGGTGGTCGAAGATGCGGTCGCAGCGCTGGTGGCCAGCGGCAAGGTCACCGGAGAGGTCGACGTGCTGCGCCTTGATCCGCTGATCGATTCCGCGCTCGCCACGGCGCAGGATTGGGCGCGCATCGCGCAGACCATCCATCACCATCGGAGCCGCTTTGACGGCTTCGTCGTGACCCACGGGACGGATACGCTGGCCTATACCGCCGCCGCCCTGTGCCTTGCGCTGCCCGGTCTGGCGCAGCCTGTGATCGTGACCGGCGCGATGCGACCGCTGACTGTGGCTGACACGGACGGCACGGCCAATCTGATCGATGCGCTTGCCGCAGCGCGTACCGCACCGGCGGGGGTCTGGGTGCAATTCGGCGGCAAACGGCTGCATGGCGGGCGGGTGCGCAAGGCCCATTCGCAGGCGCTGGACGCCTTTACCGCCGCGCCAACCGACAGGGCACCGCGTGTCACCGCCCCCGACCCGCAGCTCAGCCCCCTGCGCCCCCACGAGATTGCCCTTCTGACCGTCACCCCCGGTTTCAGCGCCGCCCTGCTGGATCATGCGGCGACCACCTGCGACGGGATCGTTCTGCGCTGCTTTGGCGCGGGCACGGTCCCCGACAGCCCCGCCCTACGTGCCGCCTTGGGCAAGGCGCAAGGCAAGGGCGTTCCCGTGGTGGCCGTCAGCCAATGCGCCGAGGGCGGCATGAAGATCGGCACCTACGCCGCGGGTAAGGCGCTGCGCGACAGCGGGGTGGTCGACGGCGGCCAGATGACAGCCGAGGCGGCCTTCGTCAAAATCCACCTCGCGCTGAGCTGGTTTGCGGAGTTTGACGCGCAACACGACTATCTGGCTGCGGATCAATGCGGAGAAATGGCCGATTAACGCGCGAAGGGCCAACCCGTAAGAGTTGAATTGCGAAATAACCTGTATAAGGATCAACGCACTAGATGTCGCACAGGGGCTGCGTGCTTCGCGCTGCGTCATTCGGCTTTACGCTTTGGCCAAGAACACCGTAAAACGCGGCAAAACAAAGGGACATGTATATGGAATTTCTACAAACGCTCTTCGGCTGGATCGGAGACTTCACCTGGGGATGGTCGCTGATCCCGATCCTCGTCATTTTCGGTATCTTCATCACCATTGCCACCGGCTTTGTGCAGATCGAATACTTTGGCCGCATGTTCCGCGTGCTGTCGAACAAGAACAACGCGGATGATTCCAACCAGATTTCAGCGCGCGAAGCCTTGCTGGTGTCGGTCGGTGGACGTGTCGGTGGCGGCAACATCGCGGGCGTCGCGGTTGCGATCACCCTTGGCGGCCCGGGTGCGGTCTTCTGGATGTGGGCCATCGCGTTGGTCGGTATGGCCACGAGCCTTGTCGAATGTTCACTGGCACAGCTCTTCAAACGCAAAGTCGGAGAGCACAGCTACCGCGGCGGCCCTGCAGCGGCCATCATCCACGGGTTGGGCAAGGAATACCGCTGGCTGGCAGTGATCTATGCGATCTGCCTGATTGCGGCCTTCGGTCTGGGCTTCAACGCGTTCCAGGGCAACACGGTTGCGGGTTCGATGCAGGACAGCTTTGGCATTGACCGTCTGTGGACCGGTATCGCGCTGGCGGCCATCTCGGGCTTTATCATCTTTGGCGGCATCCACCGCATTGCCAAAGTGTCGGACGTTGTCGTGCCGATCATGGCTATCGGCTATCTGGCAATGGCGCTGATCGTGATCCTGCTCAACATTACCAGCCTGCCCGGCGTGATCTATGACATCGTGACCAATGCTTTCGGCCTGCAAGAAGCCGTTGGTGGCGGTATGGGTGCTGCGGTTGCGCAAGGCCTGCGGCGCGGTCTGTTCTCGAACGAGGCGGGTCTGGGTTCTGCCCCGAACGTGGCGGCCACCGCCGAGGTACGTCACCCCATTAGCCAAGGCATCACGCAGTCGTTTTCGGTCTTTATCGACACGATCATCATTTGCTCGTGCACGGCTTTCGTGATCCTGCTGGGCGATGTCTATGTCCCCGGTGCCGAAGGCATCGACGGCGTGGCGCTGACACAGCAAAGCATGGTGTCGCATCTGGGCACATGGGTGCAGTATTTCCTGAGCGGCGCGATCCTGCTGTTCTCGTTCTCGTCGATCATCTACAACTATTATCTGGGTGAAAACGCGATGACGGTACTGACCAAGAGCCCCTTGGGTATTCTGGGTCTGCGGATCGCAATCATCGCGATCGTCTTCCTGGGTGCGACAGCACCGGCGGCGACTGCGGTGTTCTTCTTCTCGGATCCGATGATGGGTATTCTGGCGTTGGTCAACTTGCTGGCGATCATGATGCTCTTCCCCGTGGCCATGCGCCTGCTGCGCGACTTCCGTCGTCAGCTAAAGGCAGGCGTCGAACGCCCCGTGCTGAACCCGGACGATTATGCCGATCTGGATATCGACCGCGACGCATGGAAGCTCCCGGCAGAGTGATCCGGACGCATCTTACCTGAATTCGAGACGGGCCGTAGCATCTGCTGCGGCCCGTTTCTTTTGCCCCCCGACGCAGCGTTCTGAAACTCGGTAATGGTCAATACCGTCTGCGCTGTCCCATAGTCGGCGCAAAGACATGCAACCAATCGGGGAGGAACGGCACATGGCTGAATTCGATATCATCATCTACGGCGCGACTGGGTTTACGGGGCGGCTGGTCGCGGAATACATCCACGCGACCTATCCGGACCGACCCTGGGCGATGGCAGGGCGCAGCGCGTCCAAGCTGGCGCAGGTGCGCGACGAGATGGGCCTGCCCGCCGACACCCCCCTGATCGAGGCCGATGCCTCTGACCCGGCCTCGCTTGACGCGATGGTCGCGCGGGCGCGGGTTATCATCACCACGGTCGGCCCCTATCTGCTGTATGGCGAGCCGCTGGTCGCAGCTTGTGTCAAGGCGGGCACCGATTACGTCGACCTGTCGGGCGAGCCGCCCTTCATGTGGGACATGATCGAAAAGTACAACGATGCCGCCAAGGCCAGCGGGGCCCGGATCGTACACTCCTGCGGCTTTGACAGCATCCCCTTCGATATGGGCGTCTATTTCCTGCAGCAAGAGGCACAAAAACGCTTTGGCGCGCCGCTGAAAGACGTCAAGGGACGTGTGCGCGGGATGAAGGGTACGTTCTCGGGCGGGACGGCGGCGTCGGGCAAAGAGACGATGAAGCTGGCCATGGGGGATCCCGATGTGATGAAACGCCTGGTCTCGTCCTTCGCGCTGACACCGGGGTTTGAGGGGCCGACACAGCCTTACGGCAACAAACCCTACGAAGACCCCGATTTCGGCATATGGGTCGCCCCTTTCGTGATGGCGTCGATCAATACCAAGAACGTGCACCGGTCCAATATGCTGATGGGGCACCCCTACGGCACGGATTTCACCTATGAAGAAATGATGTTCACCGGCAAGGGCGAGAAAGGCGAGGCGATCGCCAAGAGCATCGCCAAATCCAACCCGATGGGCGACGATGATATCAAACCCGGCGAAGGCCCGTCGAAAGAAGAACGCGACAACGGCAGCTATGACCTGATGTTCACCGGCACCTCCGCAGACAAAGAGCGGCTGACCGTTGGCGTCAAGGGCGACCGCGATCCGGGCTATGGCTCCACCTCCAAAATGCTGACCGAAGCGGCGCTGTGTCTGATCGAGGAAGCCGCCGACACCCCCGGCGGCGTGCTGACGGCGGCCCCTGCCTTTGGTGGTGCGATCATCGACCGGCTCACAGCCAATGCAGGGCTGACGTTTCAGGTAGAGAGCTAAGCAACACCCCCTCGCGGTGTTCACCACTGCGGGGGATGCGACCTCGGCGCGGGCCAAAGCGACTGACATAAATCGCGCGGCGTAGCCTCTTGCACCTGCCAGAGGGATCGGCAACCCTACGCTGTGCGTCACTACTTCGGCGCGAGCCCTGGGGAGGAGATCACCGATGAAAAAACTATTTACACTTCTGGGCATCGCCCTGCTGGCCTTGCTTGCCTACCTCGCGTTCTGGCCCGTATCCGTCGCCCCCGTCGCGTGGGAGGCACCGCCGGATCAGGGCTACACCGGTGATTTCGCGGTCAACGACCGTTTGACCGCATTGAAGATCGTCGAGCTTGAGGGCCGCAGCGGGCCGGAGGATGCCGATATCGGCCCGGACGGGCAGGTACATGTCGCCACCCATGATGGTGAAATCCTGCGGATCGAAGAGAACGGGGCCATCACCGTCTTTGCGCAGACCGAGGGCCGCCCCCTTGGGATCGAATTTGACGACAGCGGCACGCTTTACGTCGCCGACGCCTATCGGGCCTGCTGTCGGTGGACCGCGGCGGCAAGGTGACCCTGCTGGCCGAGACGACCACGGACGGCAGCCCGATCCTTTACGCCGATGATGTGGATATCGCCGCCGATGGGAGCGTCTATTTCTCGGATGCCTCGACCCGCTTTGGTGCGCAGGATAACGGCGGCACACTGGCGGCGTCGGTGTTGGATCTGGTGGAGCATTCGTCGAACGGCCGCATCCTGAAATACGACCCCGCATCGGGCGAAACGACTGTCTTTGCCGACGGTCTGAACTTTGCCAACGGGGTGGCGGTGGATGACGCGAACAGTGCGGTATTTGTGGTCGAAACCGGCAGCTACCGCGTCTGGCGCTTCCCCATGGACGGCAGCGCAGGCACGGTGGTGCTGGAGAACCTGCCGGGGTTTCCAGACAATATCAACAACGCCCCCGATGGCACATTCTGGGTCGGTCTCGTCAGCCCGCGCAACCCCGTCATGGATCAACTGGCAAACAGCCCCTTCCTGCGCCGCGTGATCATGCGCCTGCCCGACGCGATGAAACCCGCGCCGCTGCGCTATGGCTTTGTCCTGCGAATGGATGCCTCGGGCAAAGTGCTGGAAACGCTTCAGGATCCGGCAGGGGACTATGCGTTGACCACGGGTGCCGTGACCCTGCCCGACGGGCGCATTGCCGTGACCTCGCTGACAGAGCCGCGTCTGGGGATGCTCGACGCCGCCCCCCGCTAAGGCCTACAGACGCTGGCCCAAGGGGCGGGCCAGTGTCACGCCTGTGACACCTCCCGAAGCGCCGCCGCGACCTGTTCGATCTGCGTGCTGCGCAGACCGGCGATATTGATCCGACCGGTGGCCGTGCCATAGATCGCGTGGTCACGGCGCAAGCTCTCCATCTGGTCGGGCGCGAGGGGCAGCAGCGAAAACATCCCCTGATGGTGCCGCAGCGCTTGAAATGCGGGGTCCGCATCAATCGCGGCCAGCGCATCCGCCAACTGCTGCCGCAGCGATTGGACACGGGCGCGCATGCTGTTGAGCTCTTCCTCCCAGATGGTGTGGGTGTCAAAGACATGGCAGGCGACAGCGGCACCATGTTCGGGGGGCATCGAATAATTCGCGCGGGTCAATGTCTCTAGGTGGCGGCCCACATGGGCGATGGACGCCGCATCTGGCCCCAGCACCATCGCCGCCCCGATACGTTCGCAATATAGCCCCATGTTCTTGGACCCGCTTGCCGCAACCATCGCCACCGGCACCGCATCGACCATCACCCGCAGCCCCGCCGCATCTTCGTCGAGCCCGCGGCCAAAGCCCTGATAGGCAATGTCGATCAACGGGATCAGCCCCCGCGCCGCGCAAAATCGGGCCAGCGCATGCCACATGTTCGCATCGGGATCGATGCCCGTGGGGTTGTGGCAGCAGCCGTGCAGCAGCACCACATCCCCCGGCTTTGCCGCCGCCAGATCCGCGAGCACGCCGTCAAGATCCAGTGCGTCGCCCTTGGCCTGCCAGCGATACAGCTGCAGCGTCAGCCCGGCCCCCTCGAATATCGGACGGTGGTTCACATAGCCGGGGTCCGTGCTCCAGACCGTGGTGTCGGGGCGCAGGCTGGCCAGCATATCCCCCAGGACGCGCAAGGCGCCTGTCCCGCCGACCGTCTGGATCACATGGCTGCGCGCGATCCGCGCGGGCGCATCGCCCAAGACCAGCCGCGCCATGCCTGCGTTGAACACCGCATTGCCCGCCAAAGCGCGGTAGGTTTTCGGCGCACTGTCCTGCGCCAAGGCGCGCTCGGCCATGCGCACCGCCTTCATATTCGGCGTGGCCCCTTTGTCATCGCGGTAGACGCCGATGACCATGTCGATCTTGTGGGCGCGCGGATCGGCGCGAAAGGCAGAGGTCAGACCCCAGATCGGGTCTTCGGGAAGGGCGGCAAGCGCGTCGAGCATCGGGGTTACTCCTTGGGGCGGTTGGCCAGCATGACGCCGGCGCAAATGATGAGAACGGCCAAAATCGTGCCAAACGTCAGGGCCTCGTGCAGCAGCGGCACGGCAAGCACCGCCGCAATCGCAGGGGCGAGCGACCCGATCGCGGCACATTTCGCGACACCAAGACGGGCGATGGCGATGGCATAGGTCAGGCTCGAGACAAGGCCGACGCCGACCCCTTGGGCAAGGATGAATGGCATCGCCTCGGCCAGTCGCACCTGCGTCAGATTGCTGGGCAGCACCCCCGTGGCGAGCAGCGGCAGCAGCACCAGCGTGGACGGCAGCGCCAGCACCAGCGCGCAGCCAATCGGGTCCAACCCGCTGCCCCGCAGCCCCAGCGTATAGCACCCCCAGAACAGGCTGGCCGATAGCAGCAGCGCCACGCCGGTCAAACTGCCTGCCGCAAGATTGCCCGAGGCACCGATCAGCGCCGCCACCCCCACAAGGATGATCCCCAGCGGCAGCAGAACCGCGGGGCGCTGGCGGTAGATCACCCACGTCAGAACCGCCACCGACACCGGTGTCGTCCCGGCAATCAACGCCCCCACATGCGTGGCCGAGGTCTGCGCCCCGCCCATAGCCGCGAGCCAGAAGAACGGCAGCCCCGCCCCCGCCGCGATCATCAGCCAGCGATGCGCGGGCAACTGCCTTAACACGGCGATACGTTTTGGCAGGAAGGGCAAAAAGAACAGCGCCGGAATACCCGACCGGATCAGCGCCACATCGCCAAACGTCAGCTGCGCCCCGCTGACGGCACGGGTGGACAGCGCGAACCCCGCCCAGACCAGCACGGTCACCGCAATCGCGAGATAGCCAACCAAGGGCCGAAGGGGGATCTGCCGCGGGCCAAGTCCATGCGCGGCGGGCAGTGAGGGGGAGCTGAGCATATTCGTCCTGCGCGTTGTATCTGCGCTGTTTTACGCTGTAACCACGGGCAGATGCTTGCTAATGATTGCGCGAGATTATGAATTTCGGGCATATTCTGCCCTTAGAGGGCCAAGATGGACAGTAAAGATCGCGAGATCATCAAAGCGCTGCAGCGTAACGGGCGTCTGACCAATCAAGATCTGGCAGCTCAGGTGAATCTGTCGCCCTCACCCTGTTTGCGGCGCACCCGCGCGCTTGAGGAAAAGGGCGTGATCAAGGGCTATACCGCGATTGTGGATGAACGCGCCTACGGGCTGCCCGTGACCGCGCTGGTGCGCATCCGGCTAAGCAGCCACACGGGCGACGTGGTGAAACTGTTCGAGAAGAAGGTGCACGAGACGGAACAGATCCTCGATTGCTATGTCATCACCGGCAGCGAGGATTATCTGTTGCGCGTGCTGGTCGAGGATCTGAAAAGCTACGAGGAATTCGTGCGCCACAAGCTGCACAATATCTCCGGCATCGCGTCGATTGATTCCAGCTTTGCCTATGGCGTGCTGAAGCAGTCGAACGTCTTTCCCGTGGTGACCTGAAACCCCCTACGGATCGTCGAACCGGTCCTGAACCCCTTCAAGCAGCGTATCCAGCGCAGATAGGAAATGCGCCGCCGCTTGGGAGTCGAGCTTACCCAGAAACCGCGCCTGATGCGCGTCAACCAGCACCCGCGCACGCGCCAACAGGTCTTGCCCCGCCTCGGTCAGCGTGATCGCACGGGCGCGCCCGTCGCCTTCTGTCAGGTTCTGCACCAGCCAGCCTTTGTCGCGCATCTGCTTGAACGTCCGCGACGCCGTGGGGCGGGTGATGCCGATATTCTCGGCGATACCGGAGGGCGCGGTGATGCCTTCCAGTGCGATACTGGCCAAGACGCACCATTCCAACCGTGTCAGCCCAAGCTGCGAAAGCTCTGCATCCAGACTGGCACGCATAACCGCGGCCAGCCGCGACACGCGAAAGCCCAGCCTGTCATGCAGACGATAGGAGGCAGGGGCAGAGGTGTTCTCGGGTCCGGTCATAAGGCATGAATACTTCATTTTTGCCGCACCGCTACTGTTTGCTTGCAAAATAGTTGATCTAGGACAACTATGGCACCGAATTAAGAGGCAATACCCATGACCCCACGGCTGCGTTCCCGCAAAAACCGCCCCATCCATATGGGTGCCTACCCGACTGAAAAGCTGCGGCGGGCGGAGGGTGTTGCAGGGCCGGTGCCGGCCTTCACCCCCTTGGGGGTGACGGGCGACGCGCGTCCGCTGGCCCAAGCGACGCGGGATCACCGCGCCATGCTGGATGCGATCCGCGAGGGTCTGGTGAACAATGCCTTGGCCGAGATCCCCGCCGATCTGACCGAGCGGGCGCAGCACCTCAAGGCGTTTGCCCATTTCAACGATGCGACGATGGTGGGGATTTGCAAGCTTGCCCCCGACCACCATCTGGCACAGCCTCTGCGCAATGCGGATGTGGCGCGGCTGGCGCAGGATTTGCAGACGCGTCAGGTCAAGACGCTCGCCTCTGGTGTGGATGCGATCATGGCCGACCTGCGCGACTCCGTCACCGCACCCGAGACGGATATCGCAGGCCATACCCACGCGCTGGTGCTGCTTGTCGCGCATCCCCGCGCGGTCGAACAGGATGAACCCGGTGCGCTATGGATCACAGGGATGGAGGATCACCGGTCGTCCCTACTGGCCGCGGAATCGGCGGCGGTATTGTCGAATTACATCCGCCTGCTGGGGCGTCCGGCGCGCGGGCATACCATGACGGCAAGCGATGTGGACCTGAACAAGCTGGCGGTCGCGGCGGGGCTGGCGCTGCCCCAAGACGGTCAGCTGACCGCGCCTTTTGTCGGCACGCGCTTTTCGCTGGCCGCCGTCACCATGGCGATGGATCTGGCCTGTGACCGCCCTCTGGCCGCCGCCGCCCTGCCCCGCACGCCGCCCGCCTATGCACATCGACGCTTTGTCGATGGCGCGCAGCCTTTCGAAAAGCTTAAGCGCGTGGACAGCCCCACGACCTATATGGACGAACCGCGCATCCCGCGCCTGCCCAAACGCACCGATATGTTCAGCCGTGCGCTGTTCGGGGACATGGGCAAAAAGCTGCAAGACGGGGCCACCGGCGGGCGCTACATCCGCAAGACGCCGACCTCTATGGCGCAGCGGCGCGCGCTTGGGGCCTTTGGTCTGCTGCAAGACGGGCAAGCTGCCGAAACGCAAACCGCCCTCGCCCCGCAACAGGCGGCAGAGATGGTCAAGGCGGTTGCCTATTTCCTTGGGGCCGATGCCGTGGGCGTCAGCCGTTGCCCCGATTGGGCATGGTACAGCCACGACGCCACCGGCACCGCGATCGACCCGCCCCATGATCAGGCGATCAGCCTCGTTATTGATCAGGGTTTCGACACGATGGAGGGGGCCTCGGGCGATGACTGGATCAGCGTGGCGCAATCCATGCGCGCCTATCTGCGGTTCAGCCTTGTGGGCGGCGTGCTGGCGCGGTTGATCCGCGATCTGGGATATCCGGCCAAGGCGCATACGGTGATGGATGGCGATGTGCTGCAACCCCCGCTGCTGCTGCTGTCGGGCTTGGGCGAGGTCAGCCGCATCGGCGAAGTCATCCTCAACCCCTATCTCGGCCCGCGTCTGAAATCGGGCGCGGTGACGACCACCCTGCCGATGACCCATGACAAGCCGATCGACTTCGGCCTGCAGAAATTCTGCGAAAGCTGCCAGAAATGCGCGCGGGAATGTCCCTCGGGGGCGATCACGGCGGGGCCGAAGCTGATGTTCAACGGCTACGAGATCTGGAAATCCGACAGCCAGAAATGCGCCACATACCGGATCACGACCGAGGGCGGCGCCATGTGCGGGCGCTGCATGAAGACCTGCCCCTGGAACCTTGAGGGGATCTTGGCCGACAGCGTGTGGCGCTGGACCGCGATGAAGCTGCCCGCCACCGCGCCAGCGCTGGCCAAGCTCGACGATCTGCTGGACCGTGGCGACATCAACCCCGTCAAGAAATGGTGGTGGGATCTGGAGGTGCAGGACGACGGTGGCTACCGCCCCACGGACAAGCCGGTGAACACCCGCGGTCTGCAAAAAGACCTGAAGCTGCGCGCGCAGGACCAGACGCTGGCCGTCTACCCTGCGCCGCTTGCCCCGCATCCCTACCCCTACCCCGACCCGATGGACCGCGAGGCCGGCATCCGCGCCTATGGCGCGATGATCCCCGCCGCCACACACCGCGCGCGTGTCGCAAGCGGAGACACGCAAGGGCTGGTCCCTGCGCTCAAGCCCTTGGCGGATAGTCCGGTATTGCCGCTGACCGTCACCCGCGCGGATGTGCTGAGCGACGGCATCACGCGCTATGAACTGCGCGATCCCGACGGGGCCGATCTGCCCGCGTGGCAGGCAGGCGCGCATCTGGATGTGGTGATCGCGCCCGAGTACCTGCGCCAATATTCCATGTGCGGCGATCCCTCGGACCGGTCGCGCTATGTCATTGCCGTCCAGCGCGAGGATCAGGGCCGCGGCGGCAGCGCCCTGATGCACCGTATCTTCACGCAGGGGCGCAAGATTTTCGCCGCCCGCCCGATCAACCATTTCCCCCTGACCGAAGACGCCCCCTTCAGCGTGTTGATGGGCGGTGGCATCGGTATCACCCCGATGATCGCTATGGCGCACCGCCTGCATCATTTGGGCCGCGACTTCGCGCTGCATTATTCAGCCCGCACCGCCGCTGATCTGGCCTTTGCGGACGAGATCGCTGCCGCCCACTGGGCCGCCCATGCCGTGCTGCACGTCAGCGATCAGGGGAGTCGGGCAGAGTTTGACACGATCTTGTCAGGCCATCCTGCGGGCAGTCACGCCTACGCCTGCGGCACCCCCGCCTATATGGAGGCCGCAATGACCGCCGCCGCCCGCGCGGGCTTTGCCGAGGATCAGTGTCACATCGAATATTTCGCCGTCCCCGAAGCCCCCCCGCGCGAGAATCACAGCTTTACGGTCCATCTAGCCAAGACCGGCAAAGACATCCACGTCCCCGCCGACCGCAGCCTGTCAGATATGCTGGCAGAGGCAGGCGTGCCCCTGGATGTGAAATGCGCCGACGGGATCTGCGGGGTTTGCGCTTGCGGGCTGGTCGAGGGTGACGCCGATCACCGCGATTATGTGCTGTCACAGGCGCAGCGTGAAACCACGTTGATCACCTGCCAGTCGCGCGCGGCGGCAGCGGGTGGGCATCTGGTGCTGGACCTGTAAAAACTTAGCGTTCAGCACATCGGTAAAGTCAGGGCGGGTATGCGAAAACTGCGCTTGCAATACCCCCTGCCTTTCTGTCTACGGGCGCCACCGCAACCGACCGCAGGCTGGACCGATCATGACAGAACCCAACGGCGCTTCGATCACGTTCGAAAACGTGGGCAAAGCCTATTCCAAATCCGGCGGCACGACTGTCACGGCGCTTGAAGGCGTCTCTTTGGCGATGGAGCCGGGATCAATCACCGGCATCATCGGACGATCGGGGGCTGGCAAATCGACGCTGCTGCGCATGGTCAACGGGATCGAGCGGCCTACGACGGGCGCGGTTCTCGTGGGCGGGCAGAATGTGGGGGCTGCAAAAGGGGCCAAGCTGCGTGCGATCCGCCGCGATGTGGGGATGATCTTTCAGCACTTTAACCTGCTGGCCTCGCGCAGCGTGGCGGGCAACATCGCCTTGCCGCTGGAAATCGCCGGTGTGCCGTCCTCGCAAATCAAACCCCGTGTGGCCGACCTGATCGAACGGGTCGGACTAAGCGCGCACGCCACACGCTATCCGGCAGAGCTGTCGGGCGGACAAAAGCAACGCGTCGGCATCGCGCGGGCACTGGGCACCGGCCCCAAAGTGCTGCTGTCGGACGAAGCGACATCCGCGCTGGACCCTGAAACGACGCAAACGGTGCTGTCGCTGCTCAAGGACATCAACCGCGACCTGGGGCTGACCATCCTGCTGATCACCCACGAGATGGCCGTGGTCCGGGACATCGCCAGCCACGTCGCCGTGATCGACGGGGGCCGTATCGTCGAACATGGCGAGACCTACGATATATTCACCGCGCCTCAGCAAGCGACCACACGGTCTTTCCTGTCGGGGGTGACCGGCGTCACCCTGCCCGCTTTCGTCAAGGATCGTCTGTTCCCAAACGCCCCCGCGCAGGGCGGCGAAGAGGTGATCCGCGTGACTTTTGCGGGCCAGCACGCCACCGACCCGATGCTGGCACGGCTCACGCAGGACATGGGCATTCCGGTCAATATCCTTGCCGGCGCGGTCGAGGAAATCGGCACCCGCCCCTTCGGCAACCTGCTGGTATCGCTGCCTGTGGCCAAAGCCGCAGAGGCGCGTTCATTTTTGGAAAGCCACGGGCTTATGACGGAGGTGCTTGGCTATGTCGGCTAACCTTATCAACCTACTGATCGAGGCCACGGGCCAGACGCTTTATATGGTCGCCATCTCGGCGCTTCTGGGGACGCTGCTTGGCCTGCCCTTGGGGCTGTTTCTGGCGACCTCGCAGCGCGGCGAGCTGCTGTCGGCCCCGTGGGTCAACAAGGTGCTCGGGCTGGTGGTCAATGCCACGCGGTCGGTGCCGTTCATCATTCTGGTGGTCGCGATCATCCCCTTCACGCGGATGGTTGCGGGCACGTCGATCGGCACGACAGCCGCGATTGTGCCATTGACGATTGCCACCGTGCCCTTCATCGCGCGTCTGGTGGAAAACGCGATCCGCGAGGTTGACTCCGGCCTGATCGAGGCGGCGCGCGCCATGGGGGCGACCCCGTTGCAGATCATCCGCAAGGTGCTGCTACCCGAAGCGCTGCCCGGTATCACGCTTGGCCTCACCCTCGCCATTGTCAGCCTGATCGGTTATTCCGCCATGGTCGGTGCCGTGGGCGGCGAAGGTCTGGGCGATCTGGGCATTCGCTATGGGTATCAACGGTTTATGCCCGACGTTATGGCGGTTGTCGTGATCATCCTCATCGTCTTGGTGCAGCTTGTGCAATCGATCGGCGAACGCATCGCAGCGGCTGTCGACAAACGCGCCACCAAAAGCGGCGGGCAATAGCCCTCCGCCCTTTCCTCCCAATTTCGTTTCCCAGTTAAAGGAGCATATACATGCTACGCATTGCGACCCTGACCTCTACCCTCGCGCTTATGGCGACATCGCTGATGGCAGAGCAGATCAAAGTCGGCGTTTCCCCCGGCGAGCACGCCGAGATCATGGAAGAGGTCGCCCGTGTGGCCGAACCGATGGGCCTTGAGATCGACGTTGTCGAATTCTCTGACTATGTGGTGCCGAACCAGGCGCTGGCCGATGGCGATATCGAGGCGAACTCGTTCCAGCACGTGCCTTACCTTGAAGCACAGATGAAAGACCGCGGCTTTGCGCTGGCGGTTGTGGGCAACACGATCACCACGCCGATGGGCATCTATTCGGACAAGATCACCGATATCGCCGAGCTTGAAGAAGGCGCGACCTTTGGCATCCCGAACGACCCCACCAACGGCGGGCGCGCGTTGCTGGTGCTGCAACAGCTTGGCATGATCAAGGTCGATCCTGCTGCAGGTCTGGTGCCCACCGTTCTGGACATCACCGAGAACCCCAAAGACCTGTCGTTCAAAGAACTTGACGCGGCGCAGCTGCCCCGTTCGCTGGCCGATCTGGATGCGGCGCTGATCAACACCAACTACGCCATCGCCTCGGGCCTTAGCCCCAAAGAGGATTCCATCGCGATGGAAAGCGCCGACAACCCCTATGTGAACGTGATCGTTGTGCAAGAGGGCAAGGAAGACGCGCCTTGGGTCAAGACCCTGCTAGAGGCGTATCACTCGGACGAGATCAAAGCCTTCATCGATGAAAGCTACCACGGGACCGTCATCACATCTTGGTAAAGTGACGCACCGGATACCGCCAATGACGCGGCGGTATCCGGTCTCTTGAGCCGCGCCCCTGTGGTCAGACCGGCACACGCAGAACGCCCGCGGCGGGTAGTTCGACACCGTGACAGGCAACCTCTGCATCTGAATAATTGAACCAGAACCGTTCGCCCCCCGTCGTGCGGGTACGTACCCCTTCGGGCATCGGCAGCACGTCGATCCCTGCCTCGCCGCACAGCCCGCTGATGAATTGGTCGAGCGTGCCCTCATCCAGCCAGCCCCCCAGATAGATCTGCTGCCCGTCGCGCATGGCAACCGGCTCTGCGTCAGTGGTCTGCAAGATGACCTTTGCCGTGCCGTCCAGCACATCACGGTAGCGGATCACTTTCCCACCGCCCTCCAGCGGCACGAAGATGTCATGCCGCAGGCTTTCGACCTGCGTGACCGTTACGTCCAACCCGTCGATTGCGGGGGGCAGCGGCACGGGGATCGCCATCTCGGACGTGCGCGCGCCGCTGCGGGGGCCATAGACGACCGTCGCCGCGCTGCGCGCCAGCGCCTGTTTCAGAGCGTCCGGCATGTGCATCACCCCCGGTGCCATCACCAGCCCGTAGCCGTCAAAATCGCGGCAGGTGGCGGGCAGGATATCAACCGACAGCCCCTGACGCCGCAGCGCCTTGTAGGTGTGAAAGACCAACCCGAAATAGCTTAGATCCGCGCCATGGGGCTGGGTTGCCCATGCGAAATCCGCGTCATAGTCGAACAGCAGTGCGACCGGTGCTTGCGCGGGCTGCACATCCGGAGCCTTGGCCATCTCTGCGCCGACCTGCCGGACCTCCGCCATCGCGAAGGCGTCGGCACTGTCGGGGCGCAGCAAGCCGGCGTGCAGTTGCTCTTGGGCGAAGGGGGCTTGTCGCCAGCGGAAATAGCACACCGCTTCGGCCCCGTGGGCGAAGGCCTCCCATGTCCACAGACGCACCATACCGGCCAGTGGCACAGGGTTGTGCGGGGCCCAGTTCACCGGCCCGGGCTGCTGTTCCATCACCCACCAGCGCCCCTTGCCCACGGCGCGGTAAAGATCGTGGTGGAACGCCTGAAAGTCAGGGTCACCCTGCCGCGCATAGCGGTGCTGCTGCGCCGCATCCGCGCCCACCCGATCCTCGAGAAAGCCCAGCGGGTAGCTGTCCCAAGTGGCGATATCAAGATCTTCACCCACTGCGAAATGGTCAAAGTCAGTGATCCGGCCCATGTAGTTATGGCTCACGGGGGCGGCGCTGTGCTGGCGGATCACGTCAAGCTGAAGCCGGTTGAATGCCACCACCTGATCCGAGCTGAACCGCCGGTACGCCAGACGATGCGCAGGGTTGGCTTCGGTCACGGTCAGATTGGGCGGGTCGATATCGTCGAAACTGTCGTAGTCCATCGACCAGAACGTATTCCCCCACGCGGCATTCAGCGCGGCGGGGGTACCGTAGCGTTTTGCCAGCCAGCCGCGAAAGGCATGGGCTGCCGCGTCACTATACGAGATCACCGTGTCGTGGCAGCCGTATTCATTGTCGATCTGCCACGCCGCCACATGGGGGTTCGCGCCATAGCGTTTGGCCATCAACGTGGCAATCGTGACGCATTCCTGCTGATAGCCTTCGTGGCTGAAACAGTAGTGCCTGCGCGACCCGAATTTGCGCGGACGCCCTTCAATATCCACGGCAAGCATATCGGGGTGGCGTTTCAGCATCCAGCGTGGCGGGGTGGCGGTGGGGGTGCCCAGCACAACCCGCAAACCGGCAGCCCCCAAAACCTCGATCGCGCGGTCCAGCCACGCCCAGTCATATTGACCGGGTTGCGGTTCTAGTTTGCTCCATGAAAACTCGCCGATGCGCACCCATGTCAGGCCCGCTTCGACCATGCGGCGGGCGTCGGCTTCCCACATCTCTTCGGGCCATTGTTCAGGGTAATAGCAAGTCCCTAGGGTTCGTTTCATCACGCCTCACAAAATTATCCGGTGTTCCCGCTGGCCTCGCACGTCCGAGGCAAGCTGGAAGGTCTGGCCATCCTCCGCCCCGTCGCGGCCCTGCGCGGCAGAGGTGACAAAGAGCGTCCGCAGATCCGAACCGCCAAAGGCCGGACAGGTGGCCTGCGCTGCTGGAACATCAACGGTCTGCAACAAGGTGCCATCGGGGCTGTAGCGGGCGACCTGCCCGGCCCCCCATTGCGCGTTCCAAAAGCAGCCGTCGCTGTCGACAACCGCGCCGTCGGGGTTACGCTTGTCTTTCTTGAGATCGACAAACACCTCTGGCGGGGCCGAGGGCCAGCCGTCTGCTGCATCAAGGGGCACGCGCATGATCTGGCGCGTGGGCGTGTCGGTGAAATAGGCAAATCGTCGGTCGGGCGAAAAGCAGATCGCGTTCGAAATGGTAATCTCCGCGAAAAGCTGTCGCAGCGCGCCCTTGTAGTAGCGGTAGATCGCCCCCGCCCCCCGCTCTGCGTTGAAGCCCATTGTCCCGATCCAGAAACCGCCCCACGGGTCGGCGCGCCCGTCGTTTGACCGGGTCAGCGGCTGATCCGCCTCAAGCGGCACGACGAGGGAACGCTTCTCTCCGTTGAGGTCGAACCGCCACAGCGCGGTTTCCGACGCGACAAGCAGGGTATCCCTATCGATCCACCCGGCGGCAGAGACGCATTCGTCAAATTGCCACGACAGCGTTTTGTCGCCCTGCCGCGACATCAGGGTTTTGCCGAGGATGTCGAACCAGAACAGCTGGCCGCGTTCGGGGTGCCACAGCGGCCCTTCGCCCAACGCGCACGCCCGCGCATCAAAGAGTGTGGCGTTCAAGAGAGCGTCGCCTTGTCATAGGCGCTTACCGCCGCGCGCGCGCTTTGTGCCACATCAGCCGCGCTTTGCCCCGGTTTGTAGAGGCTGGACCCAAGCCCAAAGCCCGTCACCCCTGCCGCAAGCCATTCCGCGAAATTCGACGGGCCGACGCCGCCAACCGCATAGGTTTCGGTCTGCGCCGGAAGCACCGCCCTGATCGCCTTGAGCCCTTCGACCCCCAGCAGGAACGACGGAAACAGCTTGAGCCCATCGGCCCCGGCCTTAAGCGCGGCAAAACATTCCGTGGGCGTCATCACACCGGGATAGGACATCATGCCCGCCGCCTTGCTTGCCGTGATAACAGAAGGATCCGCATTCGGAGAGACAATCATCCGCCCCCCCGCAGCCGCCACCGCCGCGACGTTTTCAACGTCCAACACCGTGCCCGCGCCGATCAACGCGTCGGCCCCATAGGTTTGGGCCATCGTTTCGATGGATTTCAACGGTTCTGGCGAATTCAGCGGCACCTCGATGCGAGTGATGCCTGCGTCGATCAAGGCGGCGCAGATGTCGGCGGCCTCATGCGGCTGGATGCCACGCAGAATGGCGATGATATTGCGGCTCATACAAGGGGCCCTTTCAATGAACGATAGGCAGAGGTCAGGCCCGCCAGCGTCAGACCCGCGTTATCCAGTGTTTCGGCCTGCACACACTGTGCGGCCAATGCGCACCGGTAATGCGCGGCGACGCTGTCTGCGCCCAGAATGGCGACATGGCGGCCCAGCCAATAGGGGCGCGTGCCGGCCAGCTCTAGCCCGACAAGTAGCCCTGAAAGCCGCGCCCGCGCCGCCCCTGCAGGTGTGCCCTGCAACAGCCCCCCTGCACGCAAACCGAACAGTCTGGAGGCGAAGCTTTGTGGGCTGTCCATCGCCTGCGTGACGCCGTCGATAAAGCTGTCCTCGTCCCACTCTTCCGTGGTGACCGAATGGCGCAGTACCGACTGGCTGGCCAGCAGCGCGAAGATCTCGCCGGTCATGCAGGTCTGGAAGCTCACGATCTCGCCCGCGCTGATGTGGACCCATTTGGTGTGGGTGCCGGGCAGACAGAAGGATGCCGTCAAACTCCGGCTGACTGTGCAGCACCCCTGCGATCTGGGTTTCCTCGCCGCGCATCACGTCAGGGGCAGCCATCTGTTTCACGCCGGGCAGGATGTGGACCGCGATCCGCGGGTCATGGGCTTGTACCGCAACCGCCGCCCGCGCATCCGGAGGCGCGCAGGGCGTGGCGACATAGGCGGCCTCGCGCCAGCCTTCGCGGGCGCCCACCATACCCGCGCAGATCACTGGGGTCACATGGTCCGGATTTAGGTAGGGGTCTATCAACGAAAGCAAGGCAGGTTCGAACCCGTCCTGCGTCAGCCCCGCCATCCCCTTGTCAGACCTGTCAGCGGCAAAGGGCCGCCCATCGGCCCCCATCATCCAGACCCGCAGGTTTGACGTGCCCCAATCGACAGCGATCCATTCAGCGTAGTGTTGCACGGTATCCCTTCCTATCCGGTGACCACAACGCCGCCATCGACGGCCATCAACTGCCCCGTCATCATGCGGCTGGAGGCAGAGGATAAAAACAGCACCGCATCCACGATGTCTTCCGGCTTCAACGTATCCTTAAGGCATTGCCGGTCAATATGCGCCGCCAGTGCTTCGGGCGTGACCCATTGTTCGATCTGCTTTTCCGTCAGCACCCACCCCGGTGCCAGCGCGTTAAAGCGGATCTTGTCCGGCCCGAATTCCCGCGCCAGCGAACGGGTCATCCCATTGATGCCGGCGTTGGCGGTCGTATAGGCAGGATAGCCCGCATTCCCCATCATATACGAGATCGAGCTCATGTTCACCACGGCCCCGCCACCCGCGACGCGCATCCCTGCGACCACGGCCTGACAGGCGAAGAAATAGGACTTGAGGTTGATCGCCTGCGACTGGTCCCAGAAGTCTTCGGTGACCTCTTCGGCGGTGTGGCGGGCATCATTGGCGGCGTTGTTCACCAGAACCGTGACCGGGCCGTGTTCCTTGGCGGCTGCGGCCAGACTGGACCGAAGTGCAGCAATATCCGAGATATCGCAGGTCTGCGCAAAGGGGCGCTGGCCATGTTTTTCTTCCATCTCGTTGCAAAACGCGGTGGCGTCGCTGCGCTGGACAAAACTGACCTTGGCCCCCTGCGCCAGAAAGCCGTCGGTCAGAAAGGCACCGATCCCCGCGCCGCCGCCGGTGATGAATACCGACCGGCCGCGCAGATCGGGAAATGTTGCGTTCAGGGTCATCAGTGGCTCTCCCGTGTGACGGGGCGGGTGTCTTTACCCACCAGAAAATCAAGGTCCGCGCCTTTGTCTGCCTGCAACACCGTCTCGGTATAGAGCTTGGCATAGCCGCGGTCGTATCGGGGCGGTTCGGGTACCCAGGCAGCGCGGCGCTGTGCCAGCACCTCGTCAGAGACAAGCACGTCCAATGTGCCCTGCGCCACCGACAGCCGGATACGGTCGCCCGTCTGTACCAGCCCCAGATTGCCGCCTGCATTGGATTCAGGGCTGACGTGCAGGATCACGGTGCCATAGGCGGTGCCGGACATACGCGCGTCGGACACGCGCACCATATCGCGCACGCCTTCTTTGACCAGACGCGCGGGGATCGGCATATTGCCGACTTCGGGCATACCGGGATACCCCTTTGGGCCGCAGCCCTTGAGCACAAGAACCGTATCCGCGGTCACCGGCAGATCCTCGCGGTCGATATTGGCTTTCATATCCTCGATATTCTCGAAGACATATGCCTCGCCCTCGTGTTCCAGCAATGTGTCCGTCGCCGCCGAGGGTTTCACGATCGCCCCATTGGGCGCGATATTGCCGCGTAGGACCTTCAACCCGGCCGCAGGGCGCAGCGGATTATCCAGCGGGCGGATCACATCCTCGTTGTAGCATTCAGCCCCTTCGGCGTAGGCAAGGATATCCCCGCCCATGACGGTCTGCGCGGGCCGCAGCTTGTCGCGCAGATGGGACAGCACCACGGGCATCCCGCCCGCATAGCAGAAATCTTCCATCAGATATTTACCCGAGGGCATGCAGTTGACCAGCAGCGGGATATCCGACCCAAGCTCGAAATCATCGAGCGTCAGGTCGATGCCGACGCGGCCCGCGATGGCCAGCAGATGGATCACGGCATTGGTCGACCCGCCGACAGCGGCATTGGCCAGAATGGCGTTCTCGATAGAGGCGCGGGTAACGACCTGCGACAGCTTGATATCTTCCTCGACCATCTCGACGATGCGCTTGCCGGTCAGATGCGCCAGCGCCATGCGGCGCGCATCAACGGCAGGCAGCGCGGCGTTGGTGGGCAGTGACATCCCCATCGCCTCTACCACGCTCGCCATCGTAGAGGCCGTGCCCATCGTCATACACACGCCCTTGGACCGGCTCATGCCGGATTCAGCGGCCATGAAATCCTGCAAGGTCATCTCGCCCGCGCGCACATCTTCCGAGAACTTCCACACATCCGTGCCAGAGCCGATGTCCTTGCCCTTCCACTTGCCGTTCAGCATCGGGCCTGAGCTGACAACGATCGTCGGCAGATCGACGCTCGCCGCGCCCATCAGCTGACCCGGCGTGGTCTTGTCACAGCCGCCCAGCAGAACCACACCGTCGATACCATAGGCGCGAATGCTTTCTTCGACGTCCATCGCCAGCAGGTTGCGAAACAGCATGGCGGTCGGCTTCATCTGGGTCTCGCCAAGGCTCATCACCGGAAATTCGACCGGAAAGCCCCCTGCCTCCCACACGCCGCGCTTCACCCCTTCGGCCAGATCGCGCAGGCCGGAATTGCACGGGGTCAATTCGGACCATGTATTGCAGATACCGATAATGGGGCGGCCATCAAACGCGTGGTCGGGAAAGCCCTGATTTTTCATCCAGCTGCGGTGAATGAACCCGTCCCGATCATTCTTGCCGTACCAAGCGCGGTTGCGTTTCTCTTTTGTCATAGCCGTGTTCCTTCAATGACCCACATGCGTTCAGGGAACGACCATGGCAGGGTCACGCCATGGTTCATGAGGTACTGGCCCGACAGCACCAGATCGCGGGTCTTGAGCGCGGCATCACCCCGTGACAGCGCGACCGCCTCGTCGCGGTTTGCCAGCGTGATCCGGTAGCGCGCCTGCGGGTCAAGTGCGGTCAGCCGCAGCGGGCGCGGTGAGATCTGGGCCGAGGTCGCGGCCTTGCCCGCGAACACCACGAAACGCATCCCATCGGTGGCCTGTTGCTGCTCTGCGATCACCGCCGGATCAGCGCTGTCGAGCCGCAGGATATCCGCGGTGCGCATCCATCCGCGATTGTCCTTCCACCACTGAGTGACCTGTTTCAGCACATCGGTTTCGCGGGCGTCCAGCTCGCGCGGGTCCATCTCGAACCCCAGGTGGCGCTGCGCGGCGACCCATGCGCGAAAGCTGATGTCCAGCGTGCGGCCAGAGGTGTGGCAGTGGCGGGGCCCGACATGGCTGCCGGTCACGGCAGCGGGCAGGAACAAGGCAGCGTCATGCTGAATGCGCAGCCGTTCCAGCGCGTCGTTGCTATCCGACAGCCAGACCCGCTGGGTCCGCGCCATGATCCCGAAATCGATCCGTCCTCCGCCTGACGCGCAGCTTTCAATCTCGACCAGCGGGAAATCGGCGCGTAACCGGTCAAGCAGCGCATAGACGCCCCGTGTCTGCGCCGCGTCGGGTGCGGGCAACACGCGGTTATGGTCCCATTTGATATAGTCGATGGCATTGTCGCGCAGCACCGTGGCGATACGGTCGTAAAGCAGTTCTTGGACCTGCGGCAGCGCCATGTTCAGCACCAGCTGCTGACGCCCCTCTATCTGGTCCTGCGGGCCCAGAATCCAATCGGGGTGGGCACGGTAAAGGTCACTATCGCGCGAGATCATCTCGGGCTCGAACCAGAGGCCAAAACGCATCCCCAAGCCCTGAACATGGTCGATTAGCGGGGTCAGCCCCTTGGGGTATTTGCGCGGATCGATGATCCAGTCGCCCAGACTGCTCGTGTCGTCGTCGCGCTGTCCGAACCAGCCGTCATCCAGCACGAAACGCTCTGCCCCCAAAGCGGCAGCACGGTTGGCGATATCGGTCAGGACAGACCAGTCGTGGTCGAAATAAACCGCTTCCCAACAGTTGTAATGGACGGGGCGCGGGGTGTCGGGCTTGGGCCATGTCACGATGCGGTCGCGCAGATGACGCTGAAAGCTGACGGCACAGCCGTTCAGGCCGGTGTCAGAATAGGTCAGATAAAGCGGTGCCGTCTGGAACCGCGTCGCGGGGGCGTCCTGGGTGCCAGCCGCATGGCCCCATTGCACCTGCCGCCGCCCGTCCTGAAGCTCTTCGGCGATCATTGTATGACCGCCCGACCAGCCATAGTGGAACCCGTAGCACGTCCCTTGGGTGTTTGTGGTCCCCGTGGTCGGGATCAGCAGTCCGGGGAAGTGTTCGTGGCCCGTGCGACCCGTGCGGTTGTCGCGCGCGTGGATGCCTGCCCGCCACGGGGTGCGGTTCAACTGGAATTCACCGCACCACCGGCCCGAGACGTCGATCATCTCTGTGCTCAGCTGCGGCGCGGGCATGACCGGCGCGGCCAGCCAGTGCAGGCGCACGGGCTGCGCGGCCTCCAGTGTCGTCTGGCAGGTGGTCACGCCGGTTGCTGCATCAACCGCAAAGTCAAAGGTCAGCGTCAGCCCCTCGTCTGGTGCCGCGCAGACGAACCGCAGCCCTGCATCCTGCACCACGTTGCGCAGGTGGAACACGGGGCGCAGCGGCGTGCCATCGGCGCTCGCAACCGCGATCCCCGCGTGCCCCGGAAAGCTACGCCCGGCTTCGGGGCACAGCGACAGATCAGGGGTCTTGTCCAACATGCCGCCTGTGACGTCGATGGCATAGGCGGCGCAGATCTCTTCCAGATTTTCGCCGTCGGGCAGCGGGCTGCCCCAATAGACCACCTGCGGCAGGCGGTCGTGCGCAGAGGCCAGAACAAGCGTCTGGTGCCCGTCATCAAGGCGGTAGGTCTGTGTCATAACTCTCTACTTTACTGCGCCAAGCGTGAGACCGGCGATGAAGTGTTTTTGCATCAGAAAGAACATCGCGACCGGCGGAAAGGCGGCGACAATCGATCCCGCGCTCATCAGGTGATAGGCTGCGCGGAACTGCGAGTTGAATTCGGTGATGCCCGCGGTGACAGGTTGCGCGCTTGGCCCTTGGGTCAGCACGACGGCCCAGAAATAATCGTTCCAGATGAAGGTAAAGACCAATACCGCCAGCGCAGCCAGCGCGGGCTTCATCAGTGGCAGCACGACAAAGAAGAAGATGCGCCATTCGGCCACGCCCTCGACGCGGGCGGCCTCGATCAAGGGGAAGGGCAATGCGCGGATGAAGTTGCGCATGAAGAGCGTGCAAAAGCCCGTCTGGAACGCCACGTGGAACAGGACCAGTCCCTGAATGCTGTCATACATCCCCAGCGATATGGTCAGGTCGCGCACGGGCACCATCAGGATCTGGAACGGGACAAAGTTGCCCGCGATGAACATGAAGAAGATCAGCAGGTTGCCCTTGAACTTATAGATCCCCAAGGCGAACCCCGCCATGCTGGACAGCGCAATCGCCCCCAGCACAGTGGGCAGCGTGATAAAGACCGAGTTCATCAGGTAACGCGGCATATTGCTTTCAAAGAAGACCTTGCCGTAGTTCGTCAGCCCCTCGAAGCTGGACGGCCATCCCCAGTAATTCCCGGCGGCGAAATCCGACCCCGGCTTGATAGAGAACAGAGCCACCGCGATCAGCGGCAAGAGCCACAGGATCAGCGCGACGGGCAGCAGCGTCTGATAGGTCAGCTGGCGGCTGCGCGATTGTTTGGCGATCGGTGTAGGGAACATCAGCGAGCCTCCCGCTCTTCGCGCCACATGGCATAGAGGAAATAGGCGATGAACCCGAGCATGATGAGGAACAGGATCACCGCGATGGCAGAGCCGTAGCCCATGCGGAAGCCGAACTCGGACAGCGCTTCTTCGAACATGTAGAACGACAGCACGCGGGTCGATCCGAAGGGGCCGCCGTTGGTCATGACGCTGATCAGGTCAAACGACCGCAGCGCGCCGATGATGGTGACGACAAAGGCGATGAACGTCGCGGGCTTGAGCTGGGGCAGGATAATGTACCACAGCATCTTGCGCCCCTTGGCCCCGTCCAGTCGCGCGGCCTCGATCTGCTCGGGATCCACCGCATTCAGACCCGTTAGATAAAGGATCATGCAATAGGCCGTCTGCGGCCACAGTCCCGCCGCGATGATCCCGTAGGTTGCCGTAGACGGATCGCCCAGGATATTCACCGGCCCTGCCCCGAAAATCGCCAGCATCGCGTTCAGCAACCCTTCGCGTGGCAGGTAGAACCACGAGAACACCAGTCCGACGACCACCTGAGAAATGACAAAAGGAAAGAAGAACAACGACTTGTAGATACGGATACCACGCACGGTCTGGTTCAGGAACAAGGCGATGAACAGCCCCGCGGGCACCGCCAGCAAATACAGCACCAGCCATTTGAGGTTGTTCCAGAACGAAATTTCGAACTTGCGGTCCATCTTCTGGTCGCCGATCCCCAGCAACCTTTCGTAGTTCGCGGTGCCGACAAAGGTCTTTTCCCCCAGTCCGTCCCACTGGTAGAAACTGATCGCGACGCTTTGGCCGATGGGAATGATCACATAGACCGCAAAGAACAGCATCGCCGGCAGCAGGAAAAGCCACGGCGTCAGCGCGATCTCGTTGCGTTTGTACCAACTGCGCGCGGGGGGCGGTGTTGTTGCTGCCATGCCGTGGTCTCCGGTAAATCAACACATGCGAAAACCGGCCGTCGGCGGGCTTGCGAATGGATTGAGGCGGTGGGTTGCGTCCCCCCGATGCGGGAGGACGCGACGCTTTAGCGTTATTCGTAGATGCGCTGACGCGTTTCTTCGAGACGTTCGAGAATGTCGTCGAGGTTGTCGGGAACCACCATGAATTCCTGCAACCCCTCCATGCCGACGCTGGCCATCTCGGCGCTGAAGTCGCGGTCAAAGAACTGGGCCACACCGCCCTTGGCGCTGGTGTTCAGCATCTCGAACCCCTGCTCGAGGAACTCGTCCTTATCGACCGAGGATTCAGAATTGATGGGCAGCTGCCCCAAGGCGTCGCCTGCGTTGATCTTGGTCTGCACATCAGCCGATGTCACATACTGAAGGAACGCGCGGGCGTTTTCCTTGTTCTTGGCACCTGACGGGATGTGGAACGTGTCGGTCGGGGCATCCTCGCCCTGTGGCACATCCGCGATCTTCGGGAACTGGTAGAAGTCGATCTGGCTGTCGTCCAGGCCGCCTTCGCGCATCGCGGCGACGGCGAAGTTCCCCATCAGATAGGCCACCGCCTCGCCTTCGATCATGAAGTTCAACGCTTCCTGCCAGGAATAGGATTGGTGATCGGCGACATAGCCACCCATGTCGATGATCTTGCGCCAGTTGGCAAAGGTTTCGCGGACGCGCGGATCGGTCCAGGGCACCTCGCCACGGGCCAGTTCCATGTGGAAATCAAACCCGTTGGTGCGCATGTTCAGATAGTCGAACCAGCCGCCAGCGGTCCACAGGAACTTGGTCCCGATGGCATAGCACGCACGGCCCGAGGCAACGATCTTTTCGCAGTTCGCAAGCTCTTGCTCAAAGGTTTCAGGCTCGGTCAGTCCCAGTTCCTTGAAGATATCTTCGCGGTAGTACATGCCCCACTGATAGTAGGTATAGGGCACACCATATTGCTTGCCGTCGATGGTCAGCGCACCTTTGACAAACTCAAGCCCGGGCAGATCGCCGTTGGCATACATATCAGAGATGTCTTCGAACAACCCGGCAGAGACATAAGGGCCCATGCGGTTCGCGGCATACCAGTTGACCACATCGGGCGGGTTCGCCCCCAAGGCGTTCCGGATCTGCGTCTTCCACGCTTCGCGGTCGACGATCGTCAGTTCGATATCGACGTCCGGATGCAGCTCTCCGAAACCGGCTGCCAAACTCTCCATCACCGCGCGCGGCGCGGGGTTCGACATGTCAGAAGGTGATCTTGAGCTCCCCTGAAAGCTGACTTTCGTCCGCGACAGCAAACGATGTTGAAAAACCCGCAGCGACAAAGGCCGCGAGTGACCTCTTGAGAATGGAATGCATGGTATCCTCCCTGATGCTTCCGCAATCCAAAACTGTCTCATTATTTGAAACTTAGTTTTGTATATTGATATATAAGATCAGGCTCGCTAGCCTTGTCAACAGTTTGGTGCGCTGCATGGGGGATGGGTCAGTCAAAAGACCCCACAGGATGCAGCGCCCTGAGGGACGGAGAACGATATGAATGTGGTGAACAGCGACGGGACTGTTGCAAAGGCGCTGAGCGTGCTGGATCAGGTGACAGCAATGGGCCGCCCCGTCCGCATGCGCGAATTGCTGGAGACATCGGAGTTTCCAAAACCGACGCTGTATCGGCTACTTCAGACGCTCACCAGTCAACGTATGCTAAGCTATGACAAGGATCAGCAGACCTATGCGCCGGGCATCCGTCTGGTCAGCCTTGCACATTCCGCATGGTCGCAAGCCTCGCTTGCACCGATTGCCGCCCCCTATATCAGCGCCCTCGGCGAACGCCTGCGCGAGGCGATCCACCTTGCGCAAATCGACAACGGTCAGGTCGTATTCGTCGACAAGCGTCAGGCCAGCAGCCGCTTTGCCACGCTGGCGCGCACCGGTCAGGTCGCCCCTGCCTATTGCACAGGAGTCGGCAAGGCGATTCTCGCGCATCTTGAACCCGAGGCACAGGCGCAGGCGCTACAGCAGCAGGCGTTTTTGAAATATACCGATGCGACCCATACCAGCACCGAGACCCTTGTGCGCGAGCTGGAACAGATCCGCGCCGAGGGCATCGCCTTTGACCGCGAGGAACACGAGGCCGGCATCATCAGCATCGCCGCCCCCATTCTGACCGACGCAGGCCGCGTCGTGGGTGCCGTATCCATTGCAACTGCAACACACCGTCATACGCTGGACGGTCTGAATGCGTTCCGCCCTGCCCTGCTTGATTGTGCCACCCGCATCGGGGCCGAGGCGCAGTCCTGGCAGTCCCCCTCTGTCCCCTCATAAAAGGAAGTCGTATATGGCCGGTGTCGTCATGAAAGATGTCGTGAAACGCTATGGCGGTGTTCAGGTGATACACGGGATCGACCTTGAAATCGAAAATGGCGAGTTTTGCGTTTTTGTCGGCCCGTCAGGCTGCGGCAAGTCGACCTTGCTGCGCATGATTGCCGGGCTGGAAGAAACCACCGAAGGCAGCATGAGCATCGGCGACCGGGATGTGACCCGCATGGACCCGGCAGAGCGCGGGGTCGCGATGGTGTTCCAGACCTACGCGCTCTATCCGCATATGACCGTGCGCGACAACATGGGGTTCGGCCTAAAAATGAACGGCCATCCCAAAGCCGAGATCGCCCAGAAGGTGGCCGAGGCGACGCGGATCCTGAAGCTGGAAGAGTATCTTGACCGCAAGCCCGCCGCCCTGTCGGGGGGCCAGCGGCAGCGCGTATCTATCGGGCGCGCCATCGTACGCGGCCCCGAAGTCTTTCTGTTCGACGAACCGCTATCCAACCTCGACGCCGAGTTGCGTGTCGAAATGCGCGTCGAGATCGCCCGCCTGCATAAGGAAATCGGGGCGACGATGGTCTATGTCACCCACGATCAGGTAGAGGCGATGACCCTCGCCGATAAGATCGTCGTGCTGCGCAAGGGCCGGATCGAACAGGTCGGCGCACCGCTTGACCTGTACCGCGATCCTGACAACCGCTTTGTCGCCGGCTTCACCGGTTCTCCCGCGATGAACTTTCTGGATGGCACCACCAGCGGCGGCAAGGTCGTGCTGGACGGGTTGGACGGCAGCTATGCCCTGCCCGTGACCCCACCCGAAGACGGCCGCGACATCACCCTCGGCATCCGGCCGGAACACATCGAAATTGACCCCCAAGGCAAAGGCTTCACCGTCGAAATGACCGAGGCCCTTGGCGGCGTGTCCTATGTTCACCTGCTGTCCGACACCGGTGCCAAGATCATCGTCGAGGAACGCGGCGACGACCGGTCTCGTGAAGGGGCGCAGGTTGGCGTGAGAATCCCGCCAGAGCGGGCGATGCTGTTTGACGCCAACACGGAACAACGTCTGCGCTAAGGCGCAGGTGGGTCACCGGTCACGTAAACCTAGACAGAACCAGACATTCCTGAAAAACAGTTGGGGCGTGCAAGCGAGCATTGCGCGACAGCCCCGCCGGAGCCGACCGCCCGGGCGGGACGGGCACCGTAGATAGGGAAGCAGACTAATGGCGAAACCGAGACTTACGCTCACCTATATCGTGGAACCGCCCTCTTACGACATCATGGCCTGTAGCCTGCTTGCCTCTATCCGCGAGCAGTTTTCCGAAGACGTGGCCTGCATCGGCTATGTGCCCGAACATCGCATGAACGACGTCCACCCCTCGGTGTTTATCGCACACGAGAAAATGGGGGCGGAGCTACGCCCGATGAAAACGGAAGGCATGTGGCGCGAGCCCTATCCCCACGGCAACAAGATCATCGCCGCGATGCAGCCCCGCGAGAGCGAGTTTTCCGCCTTTGTGGATTCCGACGTCTTGTTTATCCGCCCCAATACAATCGACAATATCGTGAAATCCGGCCATGTTTCCTGCTCTGTCGCGGCCAGTATGTATTGGGCGCAGAAAGACATCTGGGACCTGATCTACGGGGCCTTCGATATGGAGATCCCGGAAGAGCGCGTGTACCTGATGCGCCAGTCGCGCCGCCCCAAAGTGCCCTATTTCTCGTCCGGTTTCGTCCTTTTCCCCGAAGCCGAAGGACCACAGGGCCGGTTTACCGATGTCTGGTACGAGACGGCCCGACGGATTGACGAGATTGACACGCTGGAAAAGCGACGCCCCTATCTGGATCAGATGAGCCTTCCTGTCGCCATCCGCCGTGCGGGCCTGACATGGAACCCGCTGGCGGAAGAGCAACATTATATCCTGGGCGGCAAGATACGGGGGGAGCCCCTGCCCGAAGATCGCGATATCTTCACGGTGCACTACCGCAACCCCAAGGTGCTGGAAGAAGTCGGCCTAAAGCATAAATCCCGTCGCATGCTGCGCCGTCAAACGGGCGTCAGCTTTGTGCGCCGCTTGGCCCGGACAGACGAGCCCACGCCCGAGTAATCCTGCCGGACTACGCAAACCATTGATATTGGCGCGCCTTGCGCCATCTTGACCCTCAGCGGTTGTTGACGATGACGACCCTGAGGGAAGCGGTATGTCCAATCAATGAACAGTCTACGCAGTACGATTAAAGCTTTATACGATGGGCAAAACACGCGCTCGCGCCGGTTTCGCTACGGGTTGATCCTGTTTGATTCGCTGACGATCATCTATTTCATCGCCACCGCCGCGCTGCCGTCCACGCCGGTGATTACGGCGGTCAATGCGTTCTTTGGTCTGTTCATCCTGTTCGACCTTGCCGCGCGTCTTTGGATCTCTACGAACCTGCGCAAAGAGCTGACGCGCATCTACACCCTTGCTGATCTGGTGGTGGTGATATCGCTGGTGCTGGCACCGCTTATGGCCGAAAGTTTTGCGTTCCTGCGGGTCTTGCGCGGTTTGCGGCTGATCCATGCCTATCACCTGCTGCACGACCTGCGGCGCGAAAGCGCGTTTTTCCGCAAACACGAGGACGCGATCCTTGCGGCGGTCAACCTGCTGGTGTTCATCTTTGTCATCACATCGCTGGTGTTTGTGCTGACCTTTGAAGAGGACGCGGGCGTCGCGGGCTATGTCGATGCGCTGTACTTCACAGTGGCGACGCTGACGACAACGGGTTTTGGCGACATCACGATGACGACAACGGGTGGCAAGCTGCTGTCGGTGTTCATCATGGTGGTCGGGGTCGCGCTGTTCGTGCAATTGGCGCGGACGATTTTCCAACCCTCCAAGATCAAGCACACCTGCCCCGAATGTGGCCTCAACCGTCACGAGACGGACGCCGTTCACTGTAAACACTGCGGCACCACGCTCAAGATCGAGACGAAGGGCGATACGGGTGGTTAATGTCGCGGGGCATCGAACATGTGCATGGCGGATCTAGCGCGCGGATCCCTTCATAAAGGACGCACGCTGGTCTTTCTTGATGAATGTCCAGGCGATGAACCGGCTGGTTTTTTGTCCCTGCGCCATTTCGACCACATCGCAGTTGGCGACCTTGGCCTTTTTCAGGATTTTATAGAGCGTCTGCACGTTGTCCTTTTTCGACACAAGCGACGTAAACCACAGACATTGCCCCGCAATCGCGCGGCTTTGGTCGACCATGCTGGCGATGAACCTGATCTCGCCGCCGGGGCACCAGAGCTCGGCGTTTTGCCCGCCGAAATTGAGCTTGCCTGAACGCCCTTTGCCAAGGTTCGCCCATTTCCGTTGCGTGCCCTTCGTCGCCCTTTCCATTGAGGCATGAAAGGGCGGGTTGCACAGGGTGACGTGGAAACGGTCGTCAGGATGGATCACCCCGTCGAAAATATCCTCGCGGTTCTCTTGCAGCCGCAGGTCCACGTCCAGCGCGTTGGCCTTTGCAATCTGTTGCGCAGACTTGATGGCCACAGGGTCGATATCGACACCGGTAAACTGCCAGCCATAGGCGCTTTGCCCCGTCAGCGGGTAGACCAGGCTTGCGCCGGTGCCGATGTCCAACGCCTTGATCTGCGGCCCGCGCGGGATCTGGTTGTTGTTGCTGCGCGCAAGCAGATCGGCCAAATGGTGGATATAATCGACGCGCCCCGGAATGGGCGGGCAAAGGTAGTTCGGCGGGATGTCCCAGAAATCAATGCCGTAGTCCGCCTTGAGCAGCGCCCGATTAAGCATACGCACAGCCGCCACGTCCCGAAAATCGATGGTGGTCTGCCCCGCCGGATTGGGGGTCGCAAACGGCCCTAGCTCGGGGAGGGCCGCAATCAGACGCGCGAAATCATACCCCTCGTTGTGGAGGTTGCGGGGGTGCAGGTTGGTTTTGGTGGCCATGGGAAAGCCTTTGTTGAAAGTGGTGTAAAGCAGCCAGGCCGTTGGCCTGTCTTACCCTTCGAACGCCCCATAGTAAAACCGAAGACGTGGCCGTTGGCCTCGGGCAAGACCCAAGCTCCCTATTTTCAGCGTCTTACCGCCCCGCCATCGTGGACAGGACATCATCACGCTGGATCAGGCGATGCCAAACGACTGCCATGAAGATATGCCCAAGCACCACAAGGGCAAGGATCCAGCCCAGCTCTCCATGCCATTCCGCGGGCGCTTGCATCCAGGCGGCCTCGGCGGTTTGGGGCGGGAATATCTGCACCCCGAAATAGCTCAGGCCACGGGTGCCGCCCGCTGCGGCCAAGAGCCGTACGCCCGGGACGATCACCATCAAGGCATATAGAACCACATGACCCGCGACAGCCGCCTGCCCCATCAAACCGGCATGCGCAGGCCGCCGTTGGATGTTCGCCAGTCCCCACAGACCGCGCACCAAGATTAGCGCAAACAGCGTCACCCCCAGCGTCGTATGGTAGCCCCAAAGTAGCTCGCGCAGGGTGTTCTCTCGCGGAAGCGCCCAATGCGCCGCGGCCGAGATAAACTGCGCCGCAAACAATGCGGCCATGCCCCAGTGAAGCAGCCGGCTTACGGTGCCGTAACGGGTTGGTGTATCAAATAGTTGTGTCACAAAATGCCTCTGTCTCTGGCGATATCACGATCATTATATGCAGCCGCTGCGCGGTCACCTTAGGCAAGCAACTGCGCTGGAAGAAGCTTTAACAGACCATCCAGCGCAGCTGTCGCGCAAATCATTCAAGCCGCGTCCCGTTCAACATACGGATATTCCTGCCCCTGCGGTCGACAAATCGGTCAGATCGACTTCTGGTTCACGCGCTTCGACAGCTCGGCGGCGCTTTCCTTCCGCTCGCTATAGCGATCCAGCAGGTAGTCTTTCCTGTCTTTGGTCAGCACCGTGAACTTCACCAGCTCTTCCATGACATCAACGACCCGATCATAGAATGGCGATGGCTTCATCCGATCCGCGTCGTCAAACTCAAGAAAGGCTTTGGGGGTGGAGGACTGGTTCGGGATCGTGAGCAACCGCATCCAACGCCCAAGAATGCGCAGCTGGTTCACGGCGTTAAAGCTTTGTGACCCTCCGCTGACCTGCATCACGGCCAGCGTTTTGCCCTGCGTCGGACGCACACCGCCCAAGGACAGCGGAATCCAGTCGATCTGGGTTTTCATGATGCCGGTCATGGCCCCGTGGCGTTCGGGTGAACACCAGACCATACCGTCCGACCACGTGACCAGATCGCGCAGCTCCTGCACTTTGGGGTGACTGGCGTCGGCATCATCCGGCAGCGGCAGGCCAGACGGCGAATAGGTACGCGTCTCGGCCCCCAGCCGTGTCAGGATGCGCGCGGCTTCCTCTGTCATGAGCCGGCTGAACGACCGGTCCCGCAATGATCCGTAAAGCAACAGGATACGCGGGCGATCCGTGTCTGCTGCGGGCTCAAGCAGACGCGCCGCATCAATCGCTTTGAAGTGGGTGTCATCAAGGTTCGGGGTATCAGGCAACTCGGTTTCCTTCCGCGTCAATCAGTAAAGAGCCGTCTTCCTTGGTCAGCGGCCCCTGTGGGAGGTGGTCAAGCAAGTCCAACACGGCCTCGCTTGGGCGGCACAGCCGGACGCCTTTGGGTGTGCAGACAATGGGGCGATTGACCAGAATGGGGTGTTCCAGCATGGCTGCCAGAAGGGCTTCGTCCCCCACGTTGGGATCCAGCAGCCCCAATGCCTCTGCCGGAGATCGCTTTACCCGCAAAGCGCTGCGCGGTGTCAGACCCGCCGCCGCGAAAAGCCCAAGAAGCTGTCCGCGCGTCCAGCCGGTATCAAGATAGGGGATCACCACTGGCTCCACGCCCGATGCTTTTATGATGGCCAGCACATTGCGGGACGTGCCGCAGTCGGGGTTGTGGTGAATGACAACACTCATGCTGACCCCTCCGAGGCAGGGAACCAGTGGCGAGTTCTGTTTGCAAAAGCGACAAGCGACAGCATGACAGGCACTTCGACCAAGACACCGACCACCGTCGCCAATGCCGCACCGGATCCGAGCCCGAAAAGGCTGATCGCAACCGCGACCGCCAACTCGAAAAAGTTGGAAGTGCCGATCAAGGCGCAGGGTGCCGCGACGTTGAAGGGGATACCCCAAGCCCGCGCGACCCCATAGGCCAGAAAGAATATCCCGTAGGACTGGATCAGAAGCGGCACAGCGATCAGGGCAATCACCAGCGGCCGGTCCAGGATCACCTCGCCCTGAAACGCGAAAAGCAAGACCACCGTCACAAGCAGACCGATGATCGAGAACGGCTGCACACCCGACTTGAACCGATCCACCGCCGCTTCGCCGCCTTGCGAAATCAGCCGCTGGCGCGTCAGATACCCCACGAAAAGCGGCAGCATCACGTAAAGGCCCACGGACAACAGCAGCGTATCCCAAGGCACAATGATATCCGTGGCCCCCAGCAAGAAGGCAACGATGGGCGCGAAGGCGAACACCATGATGACGTCGTTCACGCTCACCTGCACCAGCGTATAGGTCGCATCCCCCCGCGTCAGGTTCGACCAGACGAAAACCATCGCGGTACAGGGCGCGGCCCCCAGCAGGATAACGCCCGCAAGATAGGCCTGCGCGTCATCCGGCGGGATCAGGCCTGCGAAAAAATAGTTGAAAAACAACACGCCAAGGGCGGCCATGGTGAAGGGTTTGATCAGCCAGTTCACCACCACCGTGACAACCAACCCTTTCGGCTTGTCCCCCACCTGACGCAAGGCTCCGAAATCCACCCCGACCATCATCGGGAACACCATCGCCCAGATCAGCACCGCAACGGGCAAGTTCACCGACGCCACCTCAAGCCCGGCAAGCATACCAAACGCCGTCGGGAACAGATTGCCAAGCAGCAGCCCCGCGCCAATCGCCAGCGCCACCCAAACGGACAGCCATTTTTCAAACGTGCCCAGACCCGCCGCCGCGGGAAGTGTCGTATCAGTCATGTCGAACCTTCAAAAATTGCAGCCCCTTGGCCGTGAATATGTGGTTGCCCGATGTCAGCACAGGAATGTTACAGGACCAATGCGGCACCTCCCCCATACGCGCCTAACAGGCGCAGGCGAGCTCGTTTATGATGGGTTGGCAGAGTTCCGGACGCCCGCCGCAGCAATCCTCCATCAGAAAGGCGAGCAAACCGCGCAGCCCCTCCATATCGGCAAAGTAACGAATGCTTCGCCCTTCGCGCTTGCTGCGAATAAGGCCAGAACGCGCCAAAATCGCGAGGTTGGTCGACATCGTATTCTGCCGCACCCCCAAAGTGTCGCCGATATCGCCTGCCGACATCCCCCCTTCTCCGGCTGTGATGAGAAGACGGAAGACATCAAGGCGGGTGACCTGACTGAGCGCCGCAAAAGCGTCGAGAGCGTTGTTCTTATCCATATATCGGGAATTATTGATTCATTGGACGCAGGTCAAGCTCTGATGTGCAACCCGTTGCGCTTGCGCGAACCTATGGGCAATCTGCGCGCCCCTTCAAAGGCACAAGGGACGCGGGGGCGTGGCGTGAACATGGCACGACGCCCCCGCGTGATCTCTATTACTTAAAGTCCGCCAAGCACCTGTTTGCCAATCACGCGACCGCTTTCCTGCCGCAGATGCGCCGCGCGCAGCGCCTTGACGGTCAGCGCCTCGCCGCGCTCGGTAACTGTCGACTGCAATGTGCCTGCGTCGATCATCGCTGCGACGCGGTTCAGCAGGTCTTGCTGGGCATCCATATCGTCGGTTTCGAACATCGAACGGGTGAACATGAATTCCCAATGGACGCTCAACGCCTTGGGTTTGGCCGCCTTGATATCCAGCGCCTCGGGGTCGTCAATCAGCGCAATCTGGCCGCGTGGCGCGATCAAGTCGATGATTGCGGGCCAATGCTGATCCGTCGCCGTCAACGCGGCGACATAGCTTGGGGTCTGGCCCAGCTCTGCCAGCTGCGCGGGTAGGTAACCGCGATGGTCAACCACGTGATCCGCCCCCATCTTGCGCACCCAATCCTGCGTCTCGGGTCGAGAGGCCGTCGCAATGACGGTAAGCCCGGTCAGCGCTTTGGCCAACTGGATGAGGATAGAGCCGACACCGCCAGCGCCACCGATCACCAGCAAGCTTTGCCCCGCGCCGCCCCCTTCGGTCAGGCGGAATGCGTCGAACAGCATCTCCCACGCGGTGATCGAGGTCAGCGGCAGCCCCGCCGCCTCGGCAAAGTCGAGGCTGGCCGGCTTGCGCCCGACGATCCGTTCATCGACGGCATGGAATTCCGCATTGGTGCCCGCGCGCGTGACGTCGCCCGCATAGAAGACCTCATCGCCGACCTTAAAGCCGGTGACCGACGCGCCTACCTCGGCCACGACGCCTGCCGCGTCAAAGCCCAGGACGCGCGCCGCGCCTTCGGGTTGGGCGGCGGCGCGCAGCTTCACGTCGACCGGATTGACCGAGATGCCTTTCACCGCGACCAGCAGATCACGCGGTCCCACCGCGGGCCGGTCGATTTCAATCATATCGAGCGTGTCCGCAGGGCCCGCCGCGCTATAGCCAATGGCTTTCATTTCTTTGTTCCTTCATTGTGTCGCTGAAAAATAGGTCTTGTGAAACGGTAGAAAACCGGCATTTTTCCGATTTGATTATTCGGATAACGGAGATAATAGCGGTGGATACTGACAACCTGCGCCTTTTTGTGATGGCCGCCGACCGGCTGAATATCTCTGCTGCCGGACGGAATCTGGGTCTTGCCCCTGCGGTCGCCAGCGCCCGCCTTGCCAAACTGGAACAAGAGCTTGGCGTAGAGCTGCTGCGACGGACCACCCGCAAAGTGTCGCTGTCGCTTGAAGGGTCCGACTTCCTTCCCTACGCGCGGGAGATTCTGGCGCAGGCAGAGGCCGCGAAGGCCGTTCTTGGCAGCCATGAAACCAGCCCCAAGGGCACCATCCGATTTGCCGCGCCAAGCAGTTTCGCGCAGCGCCACATCATGCCGCTTCTGCCGCAGTTTCACGCGGCGTTCCCCGACCTTACGCTTGAACTTCGCCTGTCTGACGCACGGTTTGACGCGATCGAGGGCAGTTTTGACCTTGCGTTGCGCGCGGCTCCCCTGACCGACAGCAGCCTCAAGGGGCGCAAGCTGGCGGATGATACCCGCGTTCTTTGCGCCTCTCCTGCATATCTTGAGGAACACGGCGTACCGCAGTCACCGGCAGAGCTTCGGGGACATCGGTTTCTGGCATGGATCGACCTTGAGCCGCGCGAATTGATCGGCCCTGAGGGCGAAACCGCGCCGCTTGACCCAGCCCAGATGATCTGCCGGACTATCGTTGACGATGGTGACGCTCAGCGTGAGGCCACCCTTGCGGGGGCCGGTCTGTCGATCAATTCCCTCTGGAGCGCCTCGGACGAGCTGCGCTCGGGCCGGTTGATCCGTGTCCTGCCGGAATGGAAGCTGAACGACAGTTCGGTCTTGTGGTTGATGTACCCGCGCTCAAACGTGCTTACCCCCAAGACGCGCATCCTGATCGACTTTCTCATCGCGCATCTTGGGCCACATGCAGAATGGGGCGCGTAGAAGCCAGACCCGCGCCCACAACACGCCCGTTATCGGTATAACCGTCACTCATGCCGCGGACTGGCACAACGCCTATCCTATGCGGTCATCGTCGCGCTGGACGAAAGCGACCTGCGGTCCACGGGGTTGATCACCGGTGGCTCTGCCGTGGCATTGGGCCTGCCGGATGATTTTCATCCGCGCAAGACACCTCAAAAGTCGTAGCCGCCATACTGTCGGATACGGTCCTCGAAGCTCGATACCCGCTCTGCCGCGTCATCCGAACGCGCGGCCATTCCGACCAGCAGCATCTCCACCGCTAGAAACGCCGAATTGAGCGACGGCAGGAAATGGGGTCCGGCCATGGGCAGCGGTACCACTTTCCAAGCGCCAACCGCGATCGGGGAGGCATGACTGTCCGTCAGCGCCAGAACCCGCGCGCCGCGGGACTGGGCGATCTGGCAGGCCTGAACCACCTCTGCCGCGTAGTGTTCATAGGTGATCCCGACGATAATATCCTCGGACGTGGCCTGAGACAGTACATCGACAATGCCCCCCGGCAGGGTCGGCACGTCTACGAAATTCGGAAACGCCATCCCGCCCACATACGAGAAATAATGCGCGATCGCATAGCAGCTGCGCACGCCGACCACATAGACTTTGCGCGCCCCGAGCAACGGGTCGATGCACGCGTTAAGCGTGTCCAGAATATCTGCCGAGAAAAGCATCGCCGTGTTTTTACCATGCGCTTCCATGAGCGCGGCAAACGCGCTGTCGCGATGTTCGTGTCTTAGTGTCTGGGCACGCGCGCCGTAGTTTGGCGCAGGTGTCTGGATCGTTGCCTGCACATCCGTGCGGAAGGCGTCAAAGCTGGTATAGCCAAGCTCCTTCGCCATACGGGTCACGGTATTTGGATTGACCCCTGCCTGCTTTGCCAGCCCGCGAATCGAGCTAAAGGCCACGAGAGAAAGGTTATCCAGAAGCCACCGCGCAAAGGACCGAAGCGCGGGCGTTCCTTGCGCACTTACCTGTGACAAGCGGTCTTTCAGCGTTTCATCGTTGCTCATCAAACCCTTACCTTTTGTTTATGCGTGCCGGGGTTCACGCCCCTGTCACACCCGATGCACAGTAAAAATACATTTGCTTAATCTATGGCAATAAAATAATACAAACGCATCATCGCGCAGACAAGTGCTGATGTCACGTCACCCAAAGCGCGTCTTCAAGCAAGGACTACAGTCATGAAAAGTCATATCTTCGGCAGATCCACCAAAGGCGCGCTGCCGGTCGCCACCAAGGGGGATGGCTGCTATCTGATCGATGCGGACGGACGCAGATATCTTGATGGTTCGGGCGGCGCTGCTGTTTCCTGTCTGGGGCATTCAAATCAGGCTGTCCGCGCTGCCCTCCACGCCCAGATTGACCAGCTTGCCTTCGCGCACACCGGCTTTTTCACGTCCGATCCGGCAGAGCGTTTGGCCGATCGCCTGGTCGAGAACGCGCCGGCGGGCATTGATCGGGTATATCTCGTCTCTGGGGGCTCCGAAGCGGTCGAGGCATCGATCAAGCTCGCGCGGCAGTATTTTCTGGAAATCGGGCAGCCCAAGCGCCACCGCGTCATTGCCCGCCGCCAAAGCTATCACGGGAATACATTGGGCGCTTTGGCAGCTGGGGGGAATGCGTGGCGTCGTACCCAGTTCGCACCCCTGCTTGCCGACACCACCCATATCAGCCCCTGCTATGAGTACCGCGACCGGCAGGACGGCGAAACGCAAGAGGCCTACGGCCTGCGCGTGGCGAATGAGCTGGAAACCGAAATCCTGCGGCTTGGCCCTGATACGGTGATGGCCTTCCTCGCGGAGCCTGTGGTGGGTGCGACCTCGGGCGCGGTACCTGCCGTGCCGGGATATCTCAAGCGCATCCGCGAGATTTGCGACCAATATGGCGTGCTGCTGATCCTGGACGAGGTGATGTGCGGCATGGGCCGTACCGGCAAACTGTTCGCCTGCACCGAGGACGGCGTCGCCCCGGACATGATCACCATCGCCAAAGGTCTTGGGGCGGGCTATCAACCGATCGGCGCGCTGCTGACCTCGGCCGCCATCTATGATGCGATTGCGGCGGGCACCGGTTTCTTCCAGCACGGCCACACCTATATGGGCCACGCCTTGGCGGCCACGGCGGCCAATGCCGTGCTTAGCGAAATTCTGGACCGCGACCTGCTGTCCCATGTCACCACCCAGGGCGACAAGCTTGACGCAGCACTAAGGGCGCAGTTCGGCGATCATGACAACATCGGCGATATACGCGGGCGCGGGTTGTTCCGCGGGATCGAACTGGTTGCCGACCGCAGCACCAAAGCACCGTTCGATCCGTCCCGTGGCCTTGCCGCGCGGATCAAGAAGGAGGCCTTTGCCGCCGGTCTGATCTGCTATCCGATGTCTGGCACAATCGATGGCCAATACGGCGACCACGTGCTGCTCGCGCCGCCGTTTATCATCGAGGATGCGCAGATCGATGAGCTGGTGGGCAAGCTATCAACGGCCATCGACAAGGCGCTTGCCGCATGACCGCATTGCCCAGATTTATGGTCGCGCCGAATGGGGCGCGGCTGACCAAGGCGGACCACCCCGCCCTCCCCGTCACCATAGAAGAGACGGTCGCCTGCGCGCTGGCCTGCCATGCCGCGGGTGCCGATGGCCTTCATGCGCATGTGCGCGATACCAAGCAACGGCATGTTCTGGACGTCGGGCTTTATGCCGAGCTTCTGAGCGAGCTCGGCCAGCGCGCCCCTGACCTCTATGTTCAGATCACCAGCGAGGCCGCGGGCCGCTTTACCCCCGCTGAACAACGCCATCTGGTCGAAACCCTGAAACCGCGCGCCGTGTCGGTCGCGCTGCGCGAGATCACGGCCAATCAAGACAATGCCGTCACCCGACGGTTCTTTGCCATGTGCGCCGAAGCGAAGATCGACGTTCAACACATTCTCTATGACGCCGCGGATATTGCCCATCTTGCCCGGCTTGTCGCGCAAGGCGATGTCCCCTGCGACGGGCTGAAGACCCTGATCGTTCTGGGGCGTTATACCAACGGCCAGACCAGCACACCCACGGAAGTCGCAGCACTGGCACAAAGGCTAAAATCGGCCTTGCCGGACGCAGACTGGGCCGCCTGCGCCTTCGGGCCAGAAGAAACCGCCTGCCTGATCGAGGCCATGCGCCACGGCGGCAAGACCCGGATCGGGTTCGAGAACAACCGCTTGAACGCAGACGGACAAGTCGCGGCAAACAATGCCGAGAGGGTCACCGAACTGGTAACAAAGGCCAAGCGCGCTGGATTTGCGTGACCGTTATCGTGAGACGCAAATCCAGCGGGTTCGGTGAGGGTCTTGAACGCTAACTCGAAGCAACAGCACACACAGGCCCGCGGCCTTGATTGTGCATTCAACTGCAGATCTGGGGGATCCGAAAATTGGACGAAGTGGTTTGAGGAATACGGGTGAGGTTTTGAAACCTTGTGGCGACATAGCAAAACGTGACCATTCTATCATTCTCGGGCGCTGATTTCATTGGATAATTTTTGTCCACCGGCGGCCAAGATGACCTTTTGCACAGATCAAATGGCCATCAAAAGTCCGAAAAAAAGCCGCCCGCAGGCGGCATTTTGGAGAAGCGTGTGGCTTTCAAGCCACTGAAGCCCGCTCACCCCATCCAGAACCGAATCTCGTCAGACGCATCGGGCGGCGGGTCTTCGATGCATACCATGATCTCATCCGGTGAAACCAAGACTGCTTCGAACCCGTGGCAACCCTGTAGCCGATAGACCGTTTGCAGGAATTGGCCAAATAGCATTTCGAGAATTGCCCGTAATGTGACCCGGGATTTCTCAGCAGCTTTGGCTAGGTGGACGTGAGTTTCGGGAGGCTCCTCTACAAGCGGGCCGAAACCTTCGATGAACTTGAGCGTCCGTTGAACCGACATTCCGTCGATCGACTTCCCCAGCTTGCTTTGCAGCTGACCGTGGTCTTGTATTCTCGTCAGCTGTCCTAGTGAAATCAACTCAGCCACGATCGGGCGGGACGCGGAGAGCATATCAGGCACCTGTGTCACCGGTACCGCGCGCTTTGCCCTGTCGATCAGGACCTTCGCCTTGGCATAGTCGGCAACCACATTCCGAGCGCTTTTCTGCTCCTCTCCAACCTCAATCACCCCGGCGACGCGTAGGACATTGGCCAGTGTTTTCGAATGCAATCCCTCAGCCTTCGCGATCGACGTGATGCTCGACAACCGCGGATGTTCCACTGCCTTGCCGAGCAAGATCTGGCCCGGGACCAGGGGAACATGTTCGACGATGACGTCTCGAACGATGTCGCGGATTGGCCCCGGATCTTTGGTCAATCGGCTGGCAAACAGCCACCCGTAGAGCATGCCGAATGCGCTGCGTGGGCTCGGATGCCCGTTCTGACGGAGACAGCCTGTGAGGGTTTCAGCCAGAACCGTCCGAATTGCCTCAGGACCATTCTCCAACAATGACCAACCGGTGCGGCCCGCAGCGTCCCACATGTCTTCCGTCATCTCGGCGGCCTTTGTGGCGGGCCCGTAATGCAATAGGCCACCCAGCATTTCACCGGCACGGCAAACTTGGTCGACCCTCTGACCGTCCAGAAAGGCAGGGCCAGTCTCACCCGCGAACCGGCGTTCCAAATATGTCTGCAAAGGAGACGGCTCTCTCCGGGCACGTTTCTTCGCAACCTCCAGCTGCTCCGCGAGTGCTTCCGGCACGGCCTGAAGCTCGTGGATCATGTCGCTCCACTTTCCCATGCGGATGTCGCTCATTGGCAGATTGTGTTTCGGACAGGTCCGATATGGCGCAAGCCGCCATTGAACCCGGTGACGCATCGCTTCACCGGGATGTTGATGGCCGTCGACGTCCTCAGCAATGCAGAGCGGACAAAACCGAGTGACCGGCCCCGTGGTGAACTCTGCTGAGAATTCCTCGTCACAAAGTTCGAAGCGACGATGTCCGACCGCGACGATACTGTCGCGGATAACCTCTGCAGGATCTGCGCCAGCCTTCGCACAGAGCCTCTCCACTGCGTCCCGCTTGCCACGCGCAAGATCGGCAACCGGGATCCCCAGATCGTTCAGGAACGGTACAACACGGCCTCCCGTATGGAAGGCCGCCTGCCGCGATGCCCATGACATCGGCGTTTCACCGATACGGAACGCGATCTTCGGAAACAGCGCACTCATCAAGTGCGCCCCTTGCCTGAACGGCGCTTGGGAAAGGCAACAGCCTCATCATCCGCGTCCGGCTTGAGAAGCAGGTAGTGGTCCGCATAGAAGACATTCTGCGATGCGACACATGCCTCGTTCATCGCATAGGCGGAGGCAAAGTCGTCGATCGTCAAATGCTCCGCATTGCGGGCAATCGCAAACTCCATGGCAACCAGCAAGAGCTCGACAGCGCGGCCAAAGCGATACCGTGCGCCATGGAAAACGCGTGCAACAAGGTCGGCTTCCACCGGCGGCTCAAGATCGACCCGCGCACAGTAGTCCGCCAACACCGTGCGGAACATGTTTCCGTGCGCCGCCTCGGTGAGCTCCGGCAAAACCATCGCGGTGAACCGACGTTTCACCTGGGGGTCGGTCCGAATGACCTGTGCAAGATCTTCGGTGCCAGACAGAATGACGGCGACAGCATCATCGCCCTGCATCAGCGACTTGAGGGCCCGCAGAATGGCCTTTCGATCCGCGCAAAACAGATCCTGGGCCTCATCGATCCAAAGTACAGCGACGCCCAGCTTGCTCAGTCGATGGCGAAAGAGCTGCCAGAGAGACCATGCCTCTTGCCGCGGATTTGCATCGGGATATCCGGACCGTTCCAGCAGCGCGAGGGTCATGCTCTTGAAGGTTGCAGGACTGGGCACAGGACATGCAATGACACGCGGCACCCCATCTTCGGCCGGAGCCAGTTCCGGGATCTTCTTCAGCGTACGGTCCATCAGGTGCGACTTCCCACTGCCGGGATCCCCTACCAACATCATTCCACGGGTCTCCCCAGTCTTGGTGAAAAAGCGGGCTGTGGGGAGGAGATGGCCCTCCCCGTCCCGTGCGAGGAGCCGCTTGACATGCAGGGCAGCCTCAGCATCCCAATCCAACCCGATGTGCAGTTTGCGGACCGCGTCCAGAGCGGCGTCCTTGTTGACGAAATCCTTCATGATCAGTCCTCCTCGATCGTGATGTTGGTTGGCTTGGCGGGCAGGTCCCCGGTCATTGTCGCACCGCCAGACGGCTTCTTCGGCGCGTTGTGATCCATGGGAACACCCGTCAATTCTTCCGTGGACGGAATGTGATGGCCCAGTTCGCCCTTCTGCTGCGAAGGCGCCTTGCGCTCGAAGAACTCGACCCCTGCCAACAGATCCCGCTCGGCGCGCTCCATGCGCTCCTCAGACCAATCTTCAAGGTTCAGGCTGGATGCCTGCTTGGCTTGCTCATTGAGGTCGTTGATGGCCTTGATGGCTTCGCGCACCGCCACGTTGTCCAACCGGTTCGAGGTCGGGTTCGCGGAACGTGTGCGCCGAATGGCCGTCAGCCAGGTCTGTGCAGCTACCCCCTTAAGGGAAGTATCCAGGGCCGGAACCTCGAACCATTCCTTGCCCAACCGGACCGAAATCGCGCCCATATCTTTAGGGTGCCACCGCACATCAACCATGTGCGGATCCTTGCGGCGCATATAGGTCTGTAGGTGTTCAGCCTGGTAGCGGACCCCGAGGATCGTGATTCCGGTCTTGTCGAGGCGATACTGACGCTGCTGCCCGAAACACAGGCGCATCATCTCCATGTCCGGCGGAGGCAGAACCCCGTATTCCTTGCTCAATCGACGCCATGCCTTGACCGGGGTCTCACCGCCCAGTCCACCGTGGGGCGTGTTGTGATAGATGTCTGTCACCCAGCGGATCAGAGCGAAGGTGAAATCATCCAGGGTAAGAACAGCCCGCTTTTCCGGATCGGCATCACCTTTTTCCAGAATGCTGCTGAAGGTGTGGCCGGCCAATCGCGGTGCGAAATCGCTGGCGACTGTGCCAAACACCCGCTCAATCATACCCCGGTTCTCCGGCACACCGTTCATCGCCATTTCCCACGCGACGCCGAGATCGCTAGCCGACATGCGAAACCGCTGCGACTTGAAGGCTGCGCCGCCGTCGAAAACGATCAGTTCAGGCGTGCCATGCATGTCCCAAGGCGTCATGCCACCTACAGCATCCGTCCACGCGCCTTTGTTGGTCGTGATCATTTGGAGAAGCTGAACGGCCGCTTCCTCCCCTGGATTGCGGCTCAGCACCATGCCGACGATGCAGCGCGTGGCACAACAGATTGCAGCCGTAAGGGTCCAGCGTGCGGCCTTTTTGCGCTTCTTCTTCCCGGACTCGTCTTCCTCTCCCTCGACATGCAAACCCAGAGAACGCTTTTCGTCGTCCTCCAAAAGGTCGTACATTCCGCTGGTCTGCATCAGCGTCATAACATCGACGGTCCATTCGTCGATCTCCACGCGCTCCAGAGGCCGTGTCACTGAAATACCGTTCATAACCGGGCGAAACTTTTTGCGCGCAGCGGCTTCCCCGTTGCGAGCCAATTCGACCTGATAGGGATCGAGCGCCCGAATGGCACGGCGCACGGTTTCACGGCTCGGAATGGTAAGCGGGGATTGCCCGTTCGCCACGCGTTGCTCGTTGCGATCACGAAAACTGAGCTGAACCTCCTCATGAATATGCTTGATCGATGGCTTTTCAGGAGAGAGGTACTTGCGCACTTCTTTCATCATCAGTCCGATCGCCTCCGGCCCCATCCGGTTCGACCGGTTTCCGCGGCTGTCGATCCGATCAACCAGACCGCCCCGGCCAAATTCTTCCATCGCACTCAACCAACGACGCAATGTTCGCGGCGACGGAGGAATGCTGAAATCCTCGGATTTAGGCAGCTTCGCCTTCCCCGAGGGGTTAAGATTATCCGCAAGCTGAACTGCCCGTGCCACCAGAAATGGCTCATTAGCTTTCAGAGACAGATCGGTTTTTTTCAGCAAGCCCTCGCTGTGCATCTCCAAGAGAGCCTCAGAATACGCCTCCCGTTTAGACTTCCGCGTTTTATGGCTACCCACGAGGCAACCATCTGCGACGGTCATTCTCAAATGGCGCTTTACCGCAAAGTGCGGGTCAAAATACCCGCGCTCTACCCGGATTGCATGAGCATTGCCGAGGCGCTGCATGTCCTTATGCGTGAATTGCTGCGCAAGCTGGGACTCGTCATCGCGGACAAACACAAAGCCGACTTCCGTCTCTTGATGAAGCCGGTACCCGACGCCTTCGACAGTGACACGATCGAATTTACCAAAGGCGTAGTGGGCGTTTTCGTTAGTGAACGAGAGATCCATGGGAATTTCCTTTCAAGGGATCGGACGGCATGAGGCCGCAGGGAAGCTGCCTGCGTAGGCAAGCGAATGAACTCGTAGGTAGGTTTGAGACCTCAGAGCGTTGTCGGAAGGGTCTCGGACAAATCCTCGAACCATGCGTCGAACTCCACGCGCTCCAGCGGATGGCGCGCGCGGTAGAAACCGCTGGCAAAATCAGGCGTCTGGTCGCCAATCGGCTCAATGGCGCAAGGGGCATCATACAAAATGCAGGTCATGCTGTGTCCTTTCATCAGGCATAGAGAGGTCAAACCCAGGCGAAGGTCGCCTCGGTGGATTCAGGAAAAGGGGGGGGTGAAGATCGGCTACGCCAATTCGCTTAGCGCTAGCCGACCTTCCGAGAGAACGATCAGATCATGCGTGTCCGGATGACTTCCGTGCTGCGCTCAATGCGCTCATGGCGCAGCATCTGGAGGTGCCCGGAACGGATCAGGCGAACGACCGCCCGAAAACCCATCCCTTCGAGGCGGGTTCGATCTACCAGATCACCAACTGTTGTGACGATGGCAGCATCGGCCAACGCATCCAGAACAACCGGATCGGCGAAGTCATCTGGACGACGGACCGAGTGAAACAGCTTCGCATTGTGCAACTCGATCGGGCATACATTCTCTTCAGTGAACAGGCGGAAATCGTCCAAAAAGCACTGGGCAATGGACTGCTCTTTGATACGCGCAAGCTTACACTGATAAGCATGGCTAACCCGGCTCGTAGGGCGAACGGCGTAACCGACGACGGCGCCATCAACCCGTGTGACGACGAGGTCGATGAAGTGGTCAAAATACTCGCCATGCTCATCATACCAGGAGAACTGCACCTGTTCGACGAGGTCGAGCGTTGTCGGTCGATAGCTGAGCAGCAGCGCTGCGTTGGTCTCAAGATGGCTTTCAGTGCCAAGGCGCACGCCTTCGTTTTCACCAAAGACGAGGCCACCGGTGAAATGCTTGGTTGAGCCAACTTGCGTCTTCTGAATCGCCCCGAGTTTGTCGGAGACCATCAACTTAAGTAAGGATGATGGTTATGACAAAAAGCAAAATGGCAAATCGCTACTCGCCAGAGGTCCGCGCTCGCGCGGTCCGAATGGTGTTCGAGCATCAAGGCTCCTACGAAACGCAGGCGGGCGCGATCGCGGCCATTGCACCCAAGATCGGCTGTATTCCCCAAACCTTGAGCGGATGGGTCAAGCAGGCTGAGAAGGACAGCGGCATGCGCGACGGAGTGACAACCGAAGAGCGTGATCGCATCAAGACGCTGGAACGGGAAAACCGTGAGCTGCGCCAAGCGAATGAAATTCTCCGCAAGGCATCAGCTTATTTTGCGCAGGCGGAACTCGACCGCCCACTCAAGCGATGATCGGCTTCATTGATGATCAAAGGGCTGTTTACGGTGTCGAGTCAATCTGCAGGGTGTTGCCGATTGCGCCGTCAACTTATTACCATCGTCTGGCATGCCTCGCTGATCCGGCCAAAGCTTCTGCCCGGTATCAGCGGGATACAGAGCTGCGCCCGGAGATCAAACGTGTCTGGGATGAGAATTATCAGGTCTACGGGGTGCGCAAGGCCTGGCATCAGTTGAAACGTGAGGGCTTTGAGGTTGCAAGATGCACGGTGCAACGGTTGATGAAACAGATTGGCATCCGTGGGGCTGTGCGGGGCAAGGTGGTCAAAACAACCGTGCCTGACACGTCAGCGCCTTGTCCGCGTGACAAGGTGAACCGCGTGTTCCGAGCACCAGCTCCGAACCTTCTCTGGGTCAGCGATTTTACGTATGTGTCGACGTGGCAGGGCTTTGTCTATGTGGCCTTCGTCATCGATACGTTTGCTGATCGCATCGTCGGATGGCGGGTCTCACGATCCGCCAAAACGGACTTTGTTCTCGATGCTTTGGAGCAGGCCCTGCATGACCGACGGCCGGTCCAGAAAAGTGGATTGGTTCACCATTCGGATCGCGGCGGTCAATATTTGTCCATTCGTTACACCGAGCGTTTGGCTGAGGCTGGCATCGAACCGTCGGTAGGCAGCGTCGGGGATTCCTATGATAACGCCCTCGCTGAGACAATTAACGGTCTCTACAAAACAGAGCTGGTCCATCGCCAAGGACCGTGGCGCAACATGCAGGATCTGGAACTGGCCACCCTCGGCTGGGTCGATTGGTTCAACAACCGGCGTCTACTTGGTCCCATCGGAAACATCCCGCCAGCAGAGGCTGAACAGAACTTCTATGCACAGCACGACGTGCTCGATATGGTCGCGTGAAATGAAGCTATAGGTCTCCGGTAAATCCGGGGCAATTCATTCCTGTTGCCGCGGCTGAATTCGGGAAGGCGGATACCGCCAGAGGAGAAGTGATAGGACATGATCGTCTCTTTCTTTCGAACATGGAAAAGGGAGCGCTCCCCCGGAGAAGCCGGAAGGCGGTTGATCCCAGCTGCCGCTCATCAGGTCGACCGAACGCGCGAAGCGCCGACTACGACACGGATGAAGACATGCCTCTCCCGTTCCGATCCGAAAATCATTTGGGTGGGATCCGTCATGCGTAAGCATTCGGCGAAGGCCGTGGGCGCGCCGTATTGATCAGAGGCGTTTGGGTGCGGCTTTTGGTTTGCGCGGTTTCGGGGCCCATTTCTTTGCAAGACGCTCGAAGTTATCGAGGATGCGGCCGATCTCTGCCTCATCCGGGTCGAACTGCCCCCCATACCATTCCAGCATCTGGCTGTGTTCTTCGTGCTTGGGGTCGGCTATGGCATCGAGGAAGTCAGCGTAGCCGGAGAAGCCACCCACATCCTCCGGAGGGCAAGCACCGATAGCCCTGACAAGGCGTGGATATGCGGCGCCCGCGATAGAGCCATCGATTTTCTCGATCTTGATCACGTGGTGCCAGTTGTCGCCAAAGTCATAGATGTAATGGATGGTCTTGGTTCCCACATCTTCGATCACGTCAAGCAGGCTGGTTTTGCTGGCGGGCATCGGGCCATCGTAAAAACCATCTGGGTCTGGCACGCCCCAGCCGCTGCCACCGGCTCTGAACTCATACAAGTGACTGTCAGTCCATCCCATGGCAGCCTGGATCACATCATGCAGGCGGTTCAGCTTGATCTTGAGGGGCACATCAAAGCGTCGAAGCACCTGAGGCTCGACATCGGACAATGTGACCTTGATGCGCGCGACCAGCGTCATGCAGCAATCCTCTTCAATCCTATGGCGGCCTTCCAATTCCAGGGTAACAGCTCTGGCAAGCGTGACACAGGCATCTCGGGCAGTCGCGCCAAGACGTCTGCCATCCATGCCTGCGGGTCGATGTCGTTCATCTTTGCTGTGACAATGAGGGTATACATGAAGGCTGCCCTGTCGCCACCGCGTTCAGACCCTGCAAAAAGCCATGACTTTCTGCCCAATGCGATCCCTCTGAGCGCCCGTTCGGCGGCATTGTTCGTGAGGCAGAGACGCCCGTCATCAAGGAATGCGGTGAAGGCCTCCCAGCGACCTGTGCCCTCGAGCATGTAGTTGATCGCCTTGGCAACTGGGTTGTGCTTTGACATCCGAGCCCGCTCGGCCTGCATCCAATCATGCAGATCATTGACCATCGGCGCTACCCACTGCTGGCGAGCTTCACGACGCGCTGCATCTGACAGGCCGGTGATGTTACGCTCGGCCGCAAAGATCGCATCGATCCGCGTCACAGCGTCCAGCGCGATGGGCGAGATTTCTTTTGCTACCTTTTTACCTTTGCGGGCTATGGCCTTGATGTCGGCCAGTTCAAAGAACTTGCGTCTTGCGTGGCTCCAACACAGCGCACTACGGACCGGGCCCGGGCTACGATCTGCGAGATACAAATCATTGTAGCCGCCATAGACGTCCGACTGAAGAACACCGTGCCATTCGGCCAGATGCCGTGTCGGGTGTTCTTTCCGGCGATCTGTTGAGAAGTGGAAGAGTGCGGCAGGTGGCGCACCCCCACCCCACGGTCGATCGTCGCGCACATAGGTCCACAGTCGCGCCGTTTTTGCGCCACCACGCGCCAGTAGCGGCACGGTGGTATCGTCACCATGCAAACGGCCAGCATCCAGCACGTGGCGCGCGATTAACGCATGAATGGGGGCCAGCGCCACACAGGTATGGCCGATCAGATCAGCCAAGGTGGACAGGCTCAGATCAATCCCCTCCCGTGCAATGCGCTCGGATTGCCGGTTCAAAGGTTGATGTTGTCCATACTTGTCGAAGGCGATCATCGCGATCAGTTGCGGCCCTGCCCAACCGCGCGGAATGGCGTGGAACGGGGCCGGCGGTTGGCTGATCTTCTCGCAAGCTCGGCAAGTGAACTTCTCGCGGACCGTTTGGATCACCTTCCACTGGCGGGGGATCACCTCCAGCGTCTCGGTGACATCTTCACCCATCTTTACGATCCGGTCCGAGCCACAGCAGGTGCAGGCGGCAGGTGCTTCGACGACGACCCGCTCGCGAGGCAAATGATCGGGGAACGGTTTGCGCACGGGCTTGCGTCGCGTGAAGACACGCACGGCGTTCGCCTTGTCCGCAGCATGCTCAGCTGCCAGCGCATCCTCGGTTGCGGCCGCTTCCAATTCCTCAAGCTGCAATTCCAGCTGATCAATCAGCCGCGTGCGACGCTCGGAGGTGATGCCATATTTGTCACGCCGAAGCTTGGCGATCTCCAGCTTCAATTCTTGGATCATTGCGTCTGTGCAGGAGGCCAGAGCGCGAGCCTGCGCCAATTCGGTTTCCGCAGCCTGCGCACGGGCGGTCTGCGCGGCAAGTGCAGCGCTTAATCTGGCAATTTCGGAAGCGGCGTCGGACATCGCAAATATTTACCACAGAAGCCGCTAAATACCAATAAAAACAGGCGCTTCAGCATAAATTATCCAGCCGCGTTGGGCCTTTGCGTCCAGCGTGGATTGCGCCAATCTATCCCCTCAAGAAGATAGCCCAACTGCGCCGCAGATATCGCAACAGCCGTCCCGTCTTGGCTCACCGGCCAGATGAACTTCCCCGCCTCAAGACGCTTCAAATATAACGACATGCCCACCCCGTCATGCCAGAGCAGCTTCACCAGGTCACCCTTTCGACCTCTGAAGCAAAAGATCTCGCCCGCATGCGGATCACGCCCAAGCCCCTGTTGCACTGTCAGCGCCAAAGTATTCATGCCTCGGCGCATATCCGTCACACCACCTGCAATCCACACCTTCGTTCCAGCCGGAAACGCGATCATGACCGCACCATCAAGCCGTTAAGCAGCTGCGCAGCAGCTTCCATGTCAAAACCTGACGGGATCGCCACACGACACCGCTTTCCGAGATCAATAGTCATGACAGGAGCTTGCGGCGCTGGCGCAGTGTCAGTGCCATCAGAAGCATCTTCGATCTTCATAACGCGCAAAAATTGCGGGCCAGAACCAAGCAATCCATTCTTATGGCGATAACGCCAATCATAAAGCTGAGACCGCGATACCTCATGGCGTCGTGCTACCTCCGCCACTGTCACGCCGTCGCCAAAGCTTTCCTCAACGATACGGATTTTTTCGTCATCAGACCAACGCCGGCGGCGGCCGGTATCAGAGACTGACAAAACTTGAATGCGGGGGGTGTCTTCGTGTGCGTCCATAAGGACACTCGATAAACGATCTCACAGCTCAGCAGCCAGACGGCCCTCGGCGGAGGTTTACCGTCATGCGTCGAAAAACCGATGTCCTTGAAACGACCGACCGTAGGTGGTACGTTCACGATGAAGACAGGAGGACTTCGGTCTTTCGAGGTAAGTCGCGGTCTGTTGGCGCAGGCCGCGATTTTAATTTTAGGGCCAAGTCATTGTTGTTCCTTTCAGGTGTTTGGTTTTCGTCGTTGGCTGGGCTTAACGGTATCTCAAACTGTGGCTTGCGAATACTTTTTTCTGTTTTAAATCAGCGCCTTAAACAACGCTTATAAGTCCATTTTTCGCATATGGCACAGTAACCAGGTTTGTGCCGTTCGAAGATGGATTTGCGAAATGCTGCGTCATATCGTTCTTCGCCCATTCCATCTAACCATGCGAAAATAATTCTGACTTTTTCAGTCAGAAATTTTTTCCGCGACATGAGCGGTCATCAATGTTCGAAAACGAAGCTCTGGAGGTACGCTGATCTGGCTCTGATTCGCAGGTAACCACCAACCGATGGTTCAGCTTTTTCAGTGGACAGCAGAAAGGTAGCGATCGTTCAGCTTTCCGCCTATGTGTTCCGTTCCCTGGCATTGTCTTCCTTTCTACGAGGCAAGCCATTTGTTTTTGGCTTGGTGCGTTTCGATAAAGCTAGAAGTGCTCAATCGAGTTTGGAAGTGCTGCCGGGCTTGTTTTTGTTCACTTGAGTCAGGTTGGGCGGTAGGTTTTTATGCACTTGAAACAGGTCGATACGCCAGCCTGCCAGTAGTGCTGCGACCGACTAGTTCGTTGTAGCCCACGCACTGAAATGATCGGCGTGCGAAACTGGCGGCGAGACATGTGAGAACACGGGATCTTCTCAGGCTAAGTTGAGCGCCCGCTTGATGCGGAGGGAAATTCAGCATCATGCTTACTTACCAAATTTTAGCGAGCTGTCCTTAAGATCCTCGAAATCATAGTAGTTCAGGAGATCCTCCAGACGGTCGCCGTTGTAGAGGTATTCGTCGAAGTCTTCATTGCAAAGCAAGCTTCCCCAAAAGCCACCCATCGGTTTTTTCAGCTCCTCGAACATTTCCAAACGCAGCGTGCGGGCGGGCCGATAACTGAGGCCAACAAGCTTTGCGAACCGACTGATCGTTTGGATGTGTGGTTTGTTGCCCGCCATGGTTTCAATAATAAACTCGGCGCCCTTGAAGCAACCAAGTAAGGACGCCCGCTTTCCGTACATCTGGCTGACAGATCTGCCTGTGTATTGGTGTCGACAATTCGGACACTCATATTTACGTCGCGTCTTTATGATCCAGATGTCACCTTCGAAATCACACTTCGGGCATCGATACCCAAGCTTCCAGATCGTTTGGAATAGGACTTCCTCACAGTCTTCTTCCGTCAAGTATCGATCGGCAACTTTGCCCGGTTGGAGATTTGCGCTTAGGCCACGCCAGTGCTGGATATCAACTTCATCATCACTGATCCGAAGCATTACACTGTTTTCCCCGCAAAAGTCACGAAAGACAGAGGCATATGCCGCAGCGGGCCTAAGGAGCGGGTGATTTCGGCAAGGCTTTGAGGCTTGCAAATCCGGTGGTTGCGCTTCTGGAGAGACCAATTTGAGTTTTCGGCAAACATACGTTTGTTTTCATCCCCTTAGAAGTTCAACTCGTCATCGGATAATTTATCTTGAGCCGTCTGCAAAGGCGGGTTCAGCACATACTCAACCGCGCCCTCACGCGTTGCAAACTCGCCCCAAGACTTAGGGCGGGTATCCGTTGGTCCGATGTAAAATATCTCGCGACTCTCTCCTGTTTCGGCAATCCAAGGCTGTCTCACCCAAACGCGTTGGGCCTGGCTCTCCCAGCGCCGGATCGGGTCAATGTGGCCCATGAACGGCGGCTGCAGTGGATTTATCGGGATCCCCTGGATCTCCGCCTCTGCGAATATCGGCCCTTCTTTGGTGTCGATCCTGATCATCTCATGGCTTCTCGGCAGACCCGTTCTCTCTGTAGCAGACCTCCGCGTCGTCGCGATCTCGCCCGAAATCCACATCTTTGTCGGCTTCTCATATCTTCTTCCTTTGCAGGATGGAGGAAAGCACCCTAGTCTGTGGCAAAGGACACGAGAAATGCCTGATAAGCAATCGAAACCGGCCAACCTGAACCTGAAGATCACCGAGGACGAGCGGTGGGACTTCAAGGAGTTCTGCGTCAGCCACCGGATGAGCCAGGTGAACGGCTTCCGGCTGGCGTTCAGGTTGATGAAAGAGCATTTCGAGGCAGAAGACAAGTCAGCCCGTCAGGGCAAGAAGAACTAAACAGTCTCCGGTAAAACCGGGGCGGTTCACACCTCATGTACCGCTCACAGACATATTCCTTTGAAAGAATCTGGAGTTAGCCTGCCAGATTCTAAACGCGCTTCATCCCACTTGCCAATCTTCCAGCGTTTCACGGACGTTTCTTAATGTGCCAAACGGCGTTCAAGTAAGACACTCATCTGTAAGCCGGCCATTCAGGATTTTGTTGAAATCGCTATATTGAGATCAACGTTAAGCGCGTGGGCTACTCACCATAGCCCCGCGTAAAAACAGCATCGATGTGAAAAATTGCCTCTTCAAGTGATTGTCTCCAGAAAATCCAATCGTGACTGCCTTCGCTAACCAAAAATCTGTGTTTGATGCCAGCGTCTAGCAAAGTGATGTGCAATTCGGCCGCGCCCTGAAAAAACGGATCATCTGCGCCCATATTAAAATACAAGCGCGGGATACGACCAAAGTTGCTTTTGTCCACGGCAGACACGAGCACTGAGGGGGAGATAGCTTGCCAACTCGAATTCAGCCGATCTTCGCCGCTTAGACTAGGCCCCAACACTCCCGCGTACCGGCTTTCATAGGCTTCAGGAGACAGCGCAAGAACCTGATCCTTCGTTCGAAACGCAACACTCAGGGCCGCGCTTCCAGCAAAGTCATAGGGTTTTTTTAAATTATATAGAGTGGCTGCTACGCCGCCCATGGAGATACCAAGGACCGCGCGCGCATCTCCGGTACCCAGGGCTCGATGTCGCTTCTCGACCGCAGGGATAAAATCCTCGAAGAACATCGTCTCCCAATTCAACCCGCCATCATGATCGTTTAGGAAATATGTCGCGACATTGTTGGATTCGTTTCTACGACCGTCGGGTGCCACCGCAATGAATGGCCGGATAGCTCCCTCAGAAATCAACCGATCTAATAGCTGATCCAGACCGGCGAGCGTGAACCAGTCACTTGGCCGGCCGCTTCCACCCCCGTGTAAAAGGTAAAGCACAGGGTAGGAGCGGTTGTCCGTTTCGTACCCCGGAGGAAGATACAGCGAGTAATTTACAGGCCGTGCAAAATTATCACTCCCTACCGCGTTCTCAAATCGCACTTCAGGTATCGCAACAGTTGCCATTAGCAAGAGAAGGATACTGTGACAGATCAAACTGGCAGCCTTTTGTACATTCATGCGTGCGACATCCTATCAGGTCATCCTATTCAGTATGGCAAATTATTTCTCTGCCATCAGCCTTGCTAAATTCTCTATGGAAAAGTGGCAGCATGATGGACATGAGACAAATAAAAACGCATCGCCTCAAGTAACGTGATCTATTAGCTATAACTAGCAACTCTGGCTAAACACGTCTTTGAGCCATTATTGTACTTTGGTAAGTTGCATTGGTGTCCGCCGCCCACCATCCTCCAAAACAGAAATACCCGTGCGATAGGGAAAACCTCGAATACTGTTAAAGGCAAAGTAGCATGCCAGTCGATCAGTCAGAAACCGTGACGTCCGGTGCATCGCAACGCCGTCAAAGCTTGTTCCATCGAGTATCGATCTCGAGCCTCTGCAATGGCGGTGCATTCGTGTGCTCAATCTCTTTGGGATGTGCAACGATGATTCAGGCGCAGCCACTGGCTGAAAGCTCCGTTTCCGAACTATCGACCGGCCCCGTAACTAGTGTCACCACTATTAACACCACGGATCCTGCCATTCCTTCGGCACGGGAAGTCGTTCAAGACCTGCCAAGCGCGCTGCATTTATCGCGCCACCAACGGGGCGAGATCAACGGACTGCGCTACGTCCTTTTTCCAGATGGAAGCGGAAAGGTTATGCACGCAAAGCAACTGAGCAGTGCCCTGTTTCGGTTGTCGTGTAAGAAGGGCGTCGCTTGCACCGTCTATGGCGCGGATGGCGATACGTTTGTGGTTCCCGCCGTCGGTGGCCCGCGGCCTGTCATGCCTCCGGCTCCCTCGGGGAAAGCGTTAGCACAGTACCTATCCGAGTGGATCCTGTCCGGAACCGGGACTCCTATCTCAGAGCCTATCGCGCCCCCCCCGCAGCGGATCGATGAAAGACGCGTAGCCCAGGTGCAAAGCCCTCAATCCACAAACTCCGCCGACGGCACCGCTGATGCTGGGAAAGAAACGGCGGCAGTGACTGCAGTACCGCGCGACCAGAACGCCCTTGGAACGGCGGGGTCAGAGACAGAAGCCGCGCCGGTCGCTCCGGCGGGGATTACAGACGAGGCGGATACCCAATTCCTCGTACCGTTAGAGCAACCCGCTCATCTACCGTGTACAATCGAGGATCCGGATGTGGATTGCAGCGAGCCGCAGCTGGAGAAATTGAATGCGATAAAAGCGGTTCAAACCACGACAAAGAAGGTCAAAACGGCATCTTCATCCGTGGCAAGACAGACCTCGCCTCGGAGGGCCAATGTTGTCACTCGAGGGTCAGATCCGTCCCTCGCGCCGTCGGGAGAGGAAACTTTCTTCAAACGGATCAACCTTGCCTGTTCTATTACCGGAAGTGTGACACTCCGCTACAAGCACCACGACACAGGCGCGAAGCGGTTTGGCAAACCACGCGCTAGTTTGTCTTGTGGGGCGCGATTGTCCGAAAAACTCTCGCTACGTGCGTCCGTGATCGGGTATGCTGACACCAAGGAGAAGTCGCCATCCGATGCAGAGTTCACCTATGCTTTATCTTATAAGGCCACTAAAAATATCACGCTGAGTTACTCAAATTATTCTGGCCGCTTCGACGGCACCAACGCCTCATTTTTTGGCTCACTCATATCTGGAGCGCTTCGCGCCAGTTATAGCTTGCCGAAAATTAAACTGCCGAATGAGAAGGTCATAGGCTGTTCCACAAGCGTCAACTTGCTGGACCTTGAGTATGGCTCCCTGAACTTGTTCTGCAGCTACGCCGTAACAGACCGGCTGCGCATCAGCGGGACGGCCTACGCCTATCTGCCCGGAAAACAAGACCCCTGGGATCCGGACTTTGCTTACGGGATAAGCTACAAGATCAGCGATGATTGGAGTGTGACCTACAGCAATTATGCAAACAATCGCTTTTTCTGGAACCAAAGTCAAAATTCCGGTGAGGGTATTTGGGGCGGAACTATCTCTGTAGCCTACAAATTTAACTTTTAACCTCTACTGTGTAATGTATCATGCGAGCGTCCGAAGATCCGCGAGTTCATTTCGAATATTATTAACGCAATCTCGCGGATTTCCGTTACCCAAAGGCGTTTCCTCAAGAAGTTTTGCCCACTCGGCGATGTTGTTGAATCCCAGCATCAGCGAAGAACCCTTGATTGAGTGAGCTTCAGCTTTCACCGTATTTGCATCGCCCTCTTCAAACGCAGTTTCCAAACGCTCGAAACGCCTGGAACAATCGTCCACATACTTGTGGGCAAGCTGGATCAATTTCTCTTCGGTAAAAAGCTCTCGAATGTCACTCAAGCTGCGATCGGACATCCGGTCAAGTATCGAAGCACTTTGCACGTTAGTACCCAAAGCTCCCTCCGCCACCAAACTTGCTTGTTTGTCTGAGCTAGGTGTTTGCCCGCATAACGCGATCTCTAGCGCGAATTTAAGTTCTAGGAACGGAATAGGCTTAGATAAGATAGTCTCGATTCCCACTACTTTGGCTTCTTCTTCAATAGCATCCATCAGGTGCGCTGTGAGTGCGATGATTGGAGGATAACTGAACGCGCCCCATTTCTCACGAATACGCTGCGTGGCCTCTAGTCCGTCCATTTCAGGCATGGCGACGTCCATTAGTACTAGATCGTACTTTTTGGGATCAAACATTTTCACTGCAACACGACCATTTTCTGCAAGGTCACTTACAAGGTTTAAACGATCAGCGTAGGCTAGCAAAAGTTTTTGATTGACTATGTTATCTTCGGCAATAAGCACCCGCTTCCCGTCGAGAGCGTTACCATTGGGCTGATCCCGCCTCTCCGTGTCAGAAGCGACATTGGTAATTTCACCGGTTTCGACAGGAAGCTCGAACCAAAACGTAGATCCAACGCCGACCTCGCTAATCAAACCAATCGCACCACCTGAGCCCTCAATAATTCGTTTACAGATGGCTAGGCCGAGGCCCGTACCCTGAGCCGCGGCGGTCAAAGAGTTGGATACCTGTGAAAAGTCCTTAAACAAATCGAGTTTGGCAGCATCCGAAATGCCAATACCCGAATCTTCAACTTCAACTCGAAGTAGACATCCTTTCGGATGCTTTGATGCCGAGGCACGAATATGGATTGGCCCTTCGGTGGAATACCGCAAAGCGTTAGAAACCAAGTTTGAGATGACTTGCCGGATGCGCGTTGCGTCCCCGAAAAATATCTTGGGTACGTCGTGGGTAACCTCGATCTTCAGGTTGCGGTGTCGGGTCGTTTCATTGCTCCCCGCAAGCACGCATACGCTCTCAATCAACGCACGAATATCAACGTTTTCTCTCTCAAGAATAAATACACCAGCTTCCATCTTTGAAAAATCGAGAACATCATTCACGATCCTTCCCAAACTGATGCCCGCCGTGGACGCAAGCCTAAGGAGTTCTTTCTTTTCAGGATCTGTTTCGTCCATCTCCAACAGATCAATCATGCCCAGCATACCGCCAAGCGGCGTCCGTATCTCATGGCTCATCGTGGCTAGAAATCTGCTTTTTGCTTTTCCTGCAAGTTCGGCCTGTTTCAGCGCTTCTTCCAACTCTTCAGTGCGCACCCGCACCGCTTCTTCTAACTCCGATGAATAGGCACTAAGCTTTTCATTCGCCAAAAATAGTTCACGACTTTTCTGCTCCAACAGGTTTTCCGCTTCAGCTCGGGCCGCCTGCTCGCGCTGATAGCGCCGCCGAGAAACTGTAGTATTGATAGATGAGACTTCATTAGGCATTTCAAAACTTACCTCAAACGATACCAATGGTTATCCATTCAAACGAATATCGAAGTTCGTAGCATTTGCTGGATGCGGGGCGGGGCTACGTGCAATCTCTGCCGTTTGGCCGTAAAGTTCCAAGCAAGCTTCGACCATACCATGGCAAAATTCGACCAATGGACGTGGAGAAGAATAGGTAAGCACTAGGCGGTCATCGCTTATGCGATCCGTGGAGAACGCCGGAAGCTCGGCACTAGGGTATAATTTTTTAACCTCGACGTGAATTTGGCCGTCGACAGCTTCAAGAAGCGAGAAGCTATCGGCCTTGCCCTCAAACGATCCGCCGAAGTTTTCGACGAAGTGATTCATCATCCAGTGCCCAAACATGCGCTGTAGCTTTTCCGAGCTAATACCCGATAACTCGCTGAATGCAGTCACAATTTTGATAAGTTCTGAGCAAGGATAATTTCCTACCGTGGTAAACGCGCCGCCGTTGTCGAGATTTGCGTTATCTAACGCAATATCTACGACATCCTCGCCAAACGCATCTTCGGCCATTTTGATTAGTTCAACAAAAATAGTACCCTTCATATCGCCCCACTTTCATAAATGTTAACCTTCCCTCTTCAACAAGATGGTTATGGCGGAACCCACATATATCAGACCATTCATTTCCACCCTTCCAGAAGACAGTGTCAGTCTCTTGGGACCCGAGCCTGTTAACCTATACCCTTTGTTTACCTATCAGAGGAGCCCACCTGAAAATTGTCAAAATCAAGGTATTTTCACAATTTTTCACAATATCCCGCCAATCAAATGACAAAGTTCGGCTATTAAGTAGGAATCAGCAGGTGGACGTTATAAACTGAGGTTAGCAAACGCGGGATGGTAGAACGGCTGAAAATCATCGTTGCAGAGGATAATGCAGTTCAACGGCTATACCTCTCAAAACTGATCGAGAGTTTAGGGTATGAGGCAATTCCCGTCGACGATGGTCGTGCTGCGATCCAGCAACTAGTTGAAGCGAAAATACAAATTGTCATCAGCGATTATCAGATGCCCAATATGGACGGCATTCAGCTGACCCAAGCAGTGCGCGCGCTTGAATTGGACCATTACGTTTACATTATTATGATTACCGGTAGCGAGAACGAAGAACTTCGATCCAAGGCGCTAGACGCCGGGGTCGATGATTTTCTTGCTAAAACACGCAGCCCCATGAGTCTGAATGCCCGTATCCGTGCGGCGACGCGACTGATTCAACACGCGGATGAGCTTGCCGAACGGACAAGGATTCTTAAGGAATCCAACGACCGTATTCAGGCAGACCTGCGCGCCGCCGCCGCAGCGCAGCGCCGGCTTTTACCTGATTTTAAGGAAGAGATGTCTGGCTTCGACATTTCCTCGGCTTTCGTCCCCTCATCCTTTGTTTCGGGCGATATGTTTGGCTGCTTTCCTTTAAACGACGATACGCTCGGTTTCTACATGATAGACGTATCCGGCCACGGCGTTCACGCATCGCTTCTTTCGGTTGCACTGGGTTATCTCATCACGCCAGAATTTTTTCGAACATTTGCGCTGCGAGAAGGCCAGCCCCCTGATCCGGCAGCATTGGTCGCCAATCTGAACGACCGCTTCTTCAGCCCGGAGAACGACGAATATTTCACCATGTTCTGCGGCGTTATCGACACGGCAAGCGGCGAGTTGACCTATTGTCAGGCCGCCTACCCATCGCCCTGTTACGTTGATGAATCCGGTGCCGTAGACATGGTGGGCGACGGCGGCTTTCCCGTCGCGATGCTGCCGAGCCTGACCTACGAAAACAACACGATCCACCTTGCCAAAGGATGCACATTGGTCGTCTGCTCCGACGCGGTGACTGAGGCCGAGAACGAGATGGGCACCTCCTTCGGACTTGATCGTCTCAAACGCATGGTCGCCACAATGCCATTCGTCGGCGCAAAGCAAATGCCTGAGACGATCGTCCAGTCATTGACCGATTGGCGCGGCGGGAACACACTGGAAGACGACCTGACCGTTGTCGCTCTTAATAGGAACTGAGAATGATCTATACGACACAACATGACGATTCCATAACTGTCGTTCGCCCCGGCGTAGAGCGGCTGACAGCGCAGAACGCGACCGGGTTCAAAAACGAAGTCGTCGAACTGATTGATCAGGGCAACAGCCAAATCATTGTCGATTTTTCGCAGGTTTCTTTTCTGGATTCCTCTGGTTTGGGGGCACTGGTCGGGGTTTTGAAAAAAATTGGGCATCGTGGCGACTTGCTGGTTGCTGATCTTAACAGCGACGTGGAACAGATGTTCCGTATCTGCCGCATGGATCGGGTGCTTCCCATTCACCGAAACGTCGATGCAGCGCTCCAGTCGCTGCGAGAGCGCCAGTGAAGAGCCAATGCTACACGATGTCCAACGCCCTTGAGGCTGTGGATCCGATGGTCCAGCGTTTAAGCGCTGCGGTCGGGCAATCATTATCTGATACGACACGGTTCAAATTTGAGCTTTGCATCTCGGAGGCGCTGAACAACCTCGTGATCCACGCCCGTCCAATACCATCCGCGGCAGAGATCAATATTGAACTTACAGTCCAGCCCGCAGCAATATCGATAGAGATATTCGACCCCGCCGGCGCAGAGCCATTCGATCTGCGCGAAAAGGCAACCGATCTGTCGCAAATTGACGAAATGTCCGAAGGCGGCCGTGGGCTTGGCCTTATTATGGAATTCGCGAATGAGGTCGAATACGGCCCATCCGGCAACGGCCGCAGGCTATTGTTAGCATTTCGGGATATTGAACCCGATAGTACCACCATGCCCCCCGCAGAAGGAGCGTGCGAATGAGGCACCCTATGTCATTAAAATTCGTAAATTGCATTGCAGCAGCTTTTGTCGCCTTGGCCACCGCGCCGCTGGTTCAGGCCCAAGACACGTCAGAAGCCAAGCCCAAGGCAGAAGCTAAGGCCAAGGCAGAAGCTAAGGCCGAAAAGGTCACGATCGGCAATATCATTGTCGAAGGAACGCCTTACGACAGTATGACCATCCGCTCAACAGCGCCTTTGATCATCGATTTCAACGGTGATGGAAGTGCTCGAAATGAATGCAATCGCGGGGCGAGATTTGACAAGGAAAGACACTTTGGCCGCAACGGCCAGTTGACAGACCGCGAGTACGCGATGGCGCAGACCGCTTGGTCTTATTTTGAGAAGCGTTTTCAACCGGATACGGGACTGGTCAATGCCGTGGGTGCCTATCCTTCCACCACCCTATGGGACACGGCCTCTTATATCAGCGCTTTGGTTTCAGCCTATGAGCTTTGCGTAATCGACAAACGGGATTTCGACACCCGCGCAACCAAACTGCTCAATACGTTGCGCAATCTTGACCTGTACCAAGGTGAAGCCCCCAACAAGGTTTACAATGCCAAGACCGGCGAGAAAGTGAACTATGCAAATGAATCTGGCGAAGTCGGCATGTCTGCGCTTGATATCGGCCGGATGCTTGTGTGGCTTCGCATTTTGAAAGAACGCCACCCGCACCTGGCAAACAGTGTCGACAACGTTCCGATGCGGTGGAACTTCTGCAATCTTATCAATGAGGATGGCCGGATGTTCGGGTCATTCAAACGTGGTGACGGGTCCACACGCTATGTACAGGAGGGGCGTTTAGGCTATGAAGAATACGCCGCAAAAGGCTTTGCGCTTTGGGGTTTCGATGTCGACCGCGCCCTATCGCCGGAACCGCTGTCCTATACCACGATCTATGACGTCAAAGTGCCTTTCGACGGTCGCGATCCCCGCATTTTCAAGAACCAGAACTACGTACTAACCGAAGGCTACATTCTGGACGGTCTGGAACTAGGGTGGGACATTCCCTCCGACACAGACGGTGACGGCGAAACTGCCAGCCACGGTTGGCGGGCGGAATTCGCCAACCGCATTTATCTGGTGCAACAGCGCCGGTTCGAACAGACAGGCATCGTGACCGCGCGATCCGAGCATCAGGTCAACGGCAAGCCTTACTTTGTGTATGACACGATCTTTGCCGATGGTTATCCTTGGAATACGCTTGATCCTACGGGAGAATACCAACCCGACCGCGCCGCCATCGCCGCCAAAGCCGCAATCGGCATGTGGGCGCTGTGGGAGACGGACTATACGGACCTTCTGTTCGAAAGCGTTGCCGATCTGTCCGAGCCCGAATTAGGATTCTACGAAGGGCTCTATGAGAACGGCAATGGCTATATCCCGCTTCAATCGTCGAACAACAACGGCATCATCCTCGCGGCTCTTTTGTACAAGGTCCAAGGGCCGATCCTGAAAAAGGTAAACAACAATACGCAGACCTGGGATATGGCAAATATCGGGACTGATTTGCGCGACAACAAATGCCACCCGAACAAGATGATCAAAGAGGTGCCTTGCTGTGCCTGCGCGAACCCCAACCGCGTCGATCCCGTGATACCTGTGGAGGAGTTCACCTATTGCCGCCCCGTTCTGACAGGCGGGGAAATCGGGGCGACCGAATGCCAGCCGACCGAACATAAGATGCCGCCACCCAAAGTGCGTAAAGTGCTACCGAAATCCTGCCCGATCCCCGCTGCTAACCCATGAACCAGAGCAGCAAAACAAGACTGTTGTGGTTTGACGCAAACCGGGTTTTTGCGGCGATGGGCGTTGTGCTGATCCACTCCACCACGGATTTTTCGGGGCAGCCATTTGCCGATGCGGAACCTGCAGCGCGTCTTATTCCGGTGTTCTTGCGATCAATCGGCGAATTTTCGGGCTCCGAAATGTTCTTTATGTTTTCGCTTTTCCTGATGGCGATGCGGGTCGACAGGAAGATGCCAGGCTACGGAACGGCGATCGGACAACAAGCCAAACGGCTGCTGGTGCCTTTTGCTTTTTGGACGCTCTTCTATGTGTTCTTCCGTTTGGCGAAGGCAGAGGCGTTTGGCTACACGCCCTATATCTGGGATCAGATCGCCGACTTGAAGAACTGGGCGGGCTATCTCATCTTGGGCAAGTCCCAGTACCACATGCACTTTTTGCCCACGCTATTTGCCCTCTTCCTGTTCTATCCGGTGATGCGCGTCGCGATGCGCTATCCCATGTTCGGATTTGCCGTATTAGTGACCATAGGCGTCATGAACAGCGCGCAGGCATTTGTATGGAGCACAGGGATCGACCCCTTCTACCGCGACTACATCGTTCGCGCGCTGAAAATATTCGGCTATGTCGGATACGGGCTGGCGGCCTTCGCGATTTATGGCTTGTGGAAGGACGGCATTCCCAGAGGCGAGTCTCGCCTGATCCGACGCGCCGCGTTCTATTTCGTGGCCCTCGCCTATATTGCCACCTTACCCTTCTTCGCCATCGCCTATGAAACCGGCGGCTGGGGCATCCGAAACAATTGGGATTATTACGGGCATTTTCTGATGCCGGTCTTCGTGTTCTTTGTCTTTCTTGGCGGGCAGTTCTTACCGTGGTCAAAGCAGTGGTCGCTCTTTGCGAGGTTCAGTTTCGGCGTCTACCTAGTTCATCCTTTTGTGATCGACCTCTTCGATATCTTCGTGTTCAAAACGGGCCTGTCCCAGATGATGCAACCGTGGATGCTTGTCCTGTCCCGCTACGCCTTCGCGCTGCCGCTGTCTTTCGCCGTAGCCTACGGGCTTTCCAAGGGGGCCTTGGTGGCTTGGACGATCGGCCTTGGGCCGCTGCCTTGGGAACGGGGCAAGGCCAAACCGTTGGCTGGTGCATAGAATGGACGATTATTTTCTCAAGTTCGAAGACCGCCTGCCGGAGCCGCCTCTACCCTACTCGCCACTGCGTGAAATGCTGTGGCAATTCCTTGCGACAATCGCCTTGGTTGTCGGGGGCTGGTACATCTGGTGGCGATGGGCCCACTCGCTGAACCCTGACGCCATGTGGTTTGCGCTACCCTTGGTGGTGGCCGAAACCTGTGCCTATTTCGGCATGTTGCTGTTCGTTTTCAATCTGTGGAAAGACGATCCGCTCAAGATCGAGAGCCCCCCGGCGGTTCTTTCAGATGTCGTTGATGGCCATCCCGAGGGGGATCGGCCAATTTCTGTCGATGTGATGTTTGCCACCTATGACGAAGACCCCGAACTGGTGAGGCTCGGAATCCTCGATGCGAAGCAAATGACCTACCCCCACCCGATCGACATACGCATCCATATTCTCGACGATGGTCGTCGCCCCGAAATGCGCGCAGTTACCGAAGCGGAAGGGGTAAACTACATCACCCGCAGCACGAACGAAGGTTTCAAAGCCGGCAATCTCCGCAACGCGATGGAGCAGACCTCGGGCGACTTCATGGTGATCTGCGACGCAGACACCCGCCCTTTCCCAACGTTTCTTGAACACACAATGGGCTATTTTAGAGACAAGAAGATGGCCTGGGTCCAAACGCCCCAGTGGTTCTACGACCTGCCCGCCGGAGAGCATCTGACTGACAAGTTGCAACGCCGTTTCGGTCAGTTTGGCGGCAAGATCGGCCGAGCGGCCGAGCGGACGATTGGGCCTGTGGTTTACGGCGCGGATCCCTTCGTGAACGACCCCAAGATGTTCTACGATATCATCCTACGCCGTCGGAACTGGGTAAATGCCGCATTCTGTTGTGGCGCTGGTTCTATCCATCGCCGAGAGGCGGTGATGGAGGCTGCGCTGCGCAGCTTCGGCGAAAAGGTCGAACAACGGTCTTTCGCGGTCGAAGAAAATATTACCGTCTCCAGCAAAGAGCGCGAGATTGCCCCCGATCTGATGGCAGCCATCCGCACGGAATCCGCCGCGACAGAGGTGTTGACGCCATATCGATTCCACGTCTCCGAAGACATCTATACTTCAATCGTCCTGCATTCGGATAGCGAGCGCGGCTGGAAGTCAAAGCAGCATCCGATGGTTGAAAGCAAAATGCTATCACCTCAAGATCTGCTGACATGGACCGTGCAACGCTTCAAATATGCTGGCGGTAGCTTGGATATTCTCAAGAACGACAATCCTCTGTTTCGCCGGGGCTTGTCGATCGGCCAACGGCTTATGTATGGCACCACGTTTTATTCCTATCTGGCACCGTTGTGGAACATCATCTTTCTCTTTGCCCCTGTCGTGTATCTTTTTACCGGCGCTTCGCCCGTTTCCGCATATTCGAATGAGTTTTTTTTCCGTCTGATCCCCTTTCTCGTCACGCTGGAGCTGGCAATAATGATCGGCACTTGGGGGATTGCGGGATATGCCGCTAAAAGCAGCTACCTCGCCTTTTTCCCATTGGGCATGAAAGCCCTGCTGGCCGTCGCCAAGGGCGAGAGGATTTCTTTCAAGGTCACCCCTAAAACTCGACAGACAGGCAATTTCCTTGAGCTTGTCCGCCCGCAGATGGCCGTGATCCTGTTTACCGTCCTTGGGGCACTCTGGGGCATCGGGGCACTGATTTATGGCGGCTCCGGGCATTCAGCGGGCGGTGTCGTGGCGAATATTCTGTGGGGACTTAACAATTGCCTCGCCATGGCCGGAATGATCCGCGCCGCCCTATGGCAACCCGAACAATCGCAAGAGGAGCTGAACGCATGAGCTTTCGTTCTAATCTGATAAAGGCCCGCAGCCATATTACATTCCTCGTGGCATTGGGCTTTGGCCTGGCCTTGGTTGTGTTTTTAGAAAACACCATCGATAAACGCGCAACACGTGACCCAGAACTGATGGAGTCCTCCGCCGTGGAACAGCGCTCCCCCCTCGCCGCCTTTGAGGCCGTCACGCCATTGCCACTAGCGATGACGGGCGAAAGTAGCGAAAGCGACCTTGATTATGCGCGGATCGCTTGGCGCTACTTCGAGAATAACACGCATAAGACTACGGGGCTGGTGAATTCTGCAGACAAGTACCCATCGACAACGATGTGGGAAACGGGATCATACTTTATTGCCGTAATATCTGCTGAATTACTCGAAATAATTGACCCAGACGAAGCACAATCTCGACTATTGTTGGCTTTAGAAACGCTCAGCAATTTGCGTTTGTTCGACGACCTCTTACCCAACAAAGCCTATAACGTGCAGACAGCCGAACTTGTAGACTACGGCAATCGACCAGTCGAACGTGGCCTAGGCTGGTCGGCTTTGGACATTGCACGTATGGTCGGTGCCTTGGCTCAGGTTGAAAGTCGCTATCCCGAGCTAGCGCCGCAGGTAACTGCTCTGCTCGACAAATGGCACCTCACTCAGATGGTCGAAGGTGGGCAACTGATCGGCGGCAATATTGCGAACGATAAACTGCGTCGCGATCAGGAGGGACGCGTCGGCTATGAACAATATGCCGCTAAAGCCATGATGCTCTTCGGTTACGATATGGTAAACGCGTACGGTGTAGAAGATCATTTGATGGTGAAAGACGTACTAGGCCACCCCGTACCCGTTGATACTCGCTTGCACCGCAACGTCACCCCTGCCTTTACCGTCAGCGAGCCGTACATTTTCGATGGTCTAGAGTTCGGCTTTGATGATCGGTCCCATCGATTTGCAACGGCGATATACCATGCACAAGAGGCCCGCTTCACGGAGACCGGCATTCTGACCGCCGTAAGTGAGTCCCACCTAGATGAAGCACCTTATTTTGTATATTCATCAATATGGGGCGGAGGTGCGCCTTGGGCTGTAATGACGTTTAAAGGGGACCGCTTAGACAGCAAACGCACTGTTACTACGAAAGTTTCTTTCGCAATGGACGCGTTGTTTGGCACCGAATATACGCGCAAACTGGTTTCTGCAATCGCCCCCACCGCGAACTATGAACGTGGATGGCCGGAAGGCATTTACGAAGTAGACGGATCAACAAACACATCAATTACGGCTAATACCAATGCGACTGTACTCGCAGCGCTTGCATTTAGACGTCATGGTCCGTTAATTCGCGTATCTCCATGAGAACGGACTTCGTAATTCTTATACTTTTCAGTGTCGTGATCTATGGGCGCGAAACCTTAGCGGCTCCCTGTATTTCTTCGACGTTCGATGTGCCACTCCCAGGCGCTGTTAACGTTATAATGAACTACGCCGACGTCCCGTCCCCCCTTTTCCCTAGCGTATGGCAAGAAGGCTTAATTAATGGTCTACCCTATGCGATATTTTCGAACGGCGAAGGCTATCTAAAACCCAGTTTTTCATCGGAAGACTGGCACATGAGTTTTTCCTGTGGGAGGGATTCTTGCACTACAACCTTGGGTGGCACCCCCCCCCAAAGAAGCCGTGGAGCAGCTAGCAGAGTTGACCTCCTGCGTTTTGGGAAAAGCATCCCCAAGTAAAGGTATCTCGGAACCGAAATCTATCGCATCCCATGAAAGTATTAACGAACCCATCAAGGAAGCTTCGGCTGACGATCAAGAAAAGTGCTTACTTAATGATGACCGGCACGATGTAGACGGTTTTCAACTGCAACGTTTACTTGTGGAGGCTGGTTCTGACCCAGGGCCGATAGATGGCAGTGTCGGCAAACTAACACGAAAAGCTCTTATAGAAGTACTCGGAAATTCTGCAGTTGAAATGAATTTGGCCCAAGCCATCAATGCACTAAAGCAAGTCAATTGCATCGAAGGTTTTAGATAACACGTTACCAGTTGTCAAAATGTAAATATGTCATACGATACATATTGTCGAAGTCAATACATCCTACAATAGAACTCGCATTCAGTATGATCGAATTTGCACTATTGTAAGGTGAATACTGTACTGAAGGAGAACTAAGCATGGCTTGCTATCTCGTGGCCTACAATTCAGCGGTCGAAAACGCGCGGTTTAGTATTTCAAACGATATCAAGGCATACGGAAGTTGGGCAAAAATCGGAGATTCCGCATATATAATCTCAACAGATGCGGAGGTTACAGAAGTTTACGATAACCTATCGAAAAACTTAGACGCTGATGATAACTTCTATGTTATCAGCGTGAGCAAGCCCTGTTGGGGGCAAGGTCCTGGTGCAGTCAACCAATGGCTCAGCGACAATCTTCCGAATTAGGTATGCTATTCAAGATCAGAACGGACGCATATGAAGTCAACACTTCAAAAATTTCATATGAGAACTCTTCTATCGATAGCGCCCATAAAAACGATCTTAGAACAATAATTGGACAAGTATTTCGTAGTATCTAACCTAAAGAAATTATCTGTAGAAGAATATAATGCGGCAAGATGTAAGCCGCTATTGTTGGCTGAATTAGTTTTCGCAAACCTATCGCCTAGTGTTGCGGTTAGAACGTATTGGCTCCTGCCTTAAAAAAGCCTAACTCGCACACCATCCTTTCAGGAAGGACTTTGCTAAATTCCGGCACAAGGTTCAGGACCAAAAATGTGATCTAACAAAACCAGATAAGGACGCTCAATGGTTAAGAAAGTAACAAAAGCGATTTTTCCGGTGGCTGGTTTGGGAACTCGGTTTTTGCCCGCGACGAAATCTGTCCCCAAAGAGATCATGACCCTGGTCGATCGCCCGCTGGTGCAATACGCCATCGACGAGGCCCGCGCGGCGGGCATCAAGGAATTCATCTTTGTCACCTCCCGCGGCAAAGGCGCGCTGGAGGATTACTTTGATCACTCTCCCGTGCTGGAACAGGAACTACGCTCCAAGGGCAAGACAGAGCTGATGGAGATCCTGAAAAGCACCAACATGGACAGCGGTGCTATCGCTTATATCCGTCAGCACAAAGCGCTTGGCCTGGGCCACGCGGTATGGTGCGCGCGCCGTCTGATCGGCAATGAACCCTTTGCGGTGATGCTGCCCGATGACGTAATCGCTGCCGACAAACCCTGCCTGCAGCAGATGATCGAAGCCTATAACGAGACCGGCGGCAACATGGTTGCGGCGATGGAAGTGAACCCTGAAAAATCCTCCTCCTACGGGATGCTGGACATCGACGAGGGCCAAACCGATGGTGAACTGGTCAAGGTGAAGGGCATGGTCGAAAAGCCCAAAGCCGAGGACGCGCCGTCGAACCTTGCCGTCATCGGCCGCTATATCCTGTCGCCGAACGTGCTGAAGAACCTGAACCAGCTGAAGTCCGGCTCGGGCGGGGAGATCCAGCTGACCGACGCCATCGCAGCAGAGCTGACCCAAGGCAACGATGTCTATGGTTACCGCTTCAAGGGCCAGCGTTTCGACTGCGGTTCCAAATCCGGTTTCCTGCAGGCGACCGTGTCCTTCGGGCTGGCACGTGAAGAGCTGCGCGATGATTTATTGAAATACTTAAGGTCAGAAATGGCTGAGCAGAGTACTCCGACAACGACCCGCTGAGAAACAAACGCACCCTCTATTAAAAGTAGGTTTTAATTTGGCAGCTATGTCGGAAACGATATTTTGACAACTTAAATTTTAAATCAAATTTGATTGCGGGCAAACCTAGCTAAAACAGGCAGCTTTCAAATGCGTACAAAGCTGCCTGGGTACGGTTTTTAACTTCAAGCTTCCGATAAAGAGATTTCATATGGAACTTAACCGTAGGGACACTGATTGATAGCCGGCTCGCAATTACCTTATTGGATTGTCCTAGACAAAGCCCTTCCAGCATTTCTATCTCACGCGTCGTCAACATATTCAAACGGGTTCTAACCAGCGAAAAGGTATCATTCACTCCTTTTTGTATATTAGGCTCAAGTTCCTCTGATGCCATATCTATCAGGCTTCGATAAAGGATGGCACTAGACATCTCATATGAAACTGATCCTATCGCTCCGTGAGCTTGAACGCGCTTCAAAAGAGCATCACTACTTTTCTCCAACAACACTACTACGCGTTGCCCTCCAGACATGTTAGAGATCTTCCGTAAATTCGCAAAGTCATTCACCACAGAGAAACCTGAAGATGTACATCCCAATAAGACGAGATCGAAACTGTTATCCTTCTGAATTAAGCTATATGCCTCATTGGGGTGACCGGTCGTTATGACATCCACTGTTCCATTAACGCCCATGATCATTGCGATTGCGTCTCTTGTAAGACGGCTCTCGTGAACAAATAATAAGCGCATATCATCCTCCATTCAAAGCAATGCTATAGCTTAATGTTGACGATAATTTGACCTTTGAACTGATTGATCTCTATTAGCGAAATTTCTTGCAGTACCTTTGACCTGCCCTCCCCCGGGGCTCCCACGTTCATAACGAGAGACTTCGGGCCGCGCTTACCGATTCTGATCGTCGACTTGGGCAAGAACGCCGGGTGTGGATGCATTCATCCCCTGGCTCGTCTCTGAGTTATCCGATGAACGTTTACGTATAATCGTCTATAGACCGGCATCGACAAGTCGGCAGGCTCGATGCTGTGAGGTGTCATGACCCCGGTTTGCAATCAGTACTACCTCTCGCCTGATATTCGTCAGACATTGCGCTCGAACCAATGCTGCATCAATGGTTAACCATCAGGTCAGTCCAGTAAGCTATTTTTGCAAGACAATGTCCAAGATACCGCTATTCAGCAGGCGTTAGAGCATTGCATTCTCATGGCCAACCGATTACAGGCGTCGGACAGTCGCATATCGCCGTTGTTCGTTTTGAAATTCAGAATGTCTTCGGTTCAGGCCTTGCTTGGGGCACACCTGCGAGGTAGTCATTTTTGGTTTGCTTCTGCTTGATCATACGATGAAATGACCCTTTCGCATCTGTTTGCTCTTTCGAGAGGCCAAACAAACTCTACATCACAACGAGTGAGGTTTCTGAGGCAGGTCAAACCGGTTACACTCGCACGAACCTATCCTCCTTCGGTGTCGCCTTCAAAAGCCCAGCTTCATATCCTTTTAGGGTTGGTCGTGCCGACCGCATTCCTTTTAAATTATATTGCTCAACTACATCCTCCAACGCACTATTCAGCGCAGGGTCGAAACTTTCTCGAGTTTCCTTACCCGGATGGAAGCTTTCACTCAGAACCCCATCCCCCAATATAATCTCATGGTTTTCAAATAATAAATGAAAGTATGTTATCTTTTGAGCAGATTCGGAACGGCAAATTGTATCTCCATTCACCAAGTTCTTAGCCGCAACAAAGACTTCATCGGAACCGTAGAGCAACATTGCGTTGGCATCTCGGATAAGGATACGATGCAACGGGGAAACAGACGTGTCCTTTTTCGCGCCAAGTGTACCCTTACTGATTTTGATTGGTGCCTCATTAACTGCGACATAGCGTTCTGATCGCCCTACCCAGAGAAGTGCTTTGGGGCCGTTATCCAATGTTTCGACCAAATCATTCGGGGATAATGTATCAATCAGACGGTCGCCCTCAGGGGTAGAAATATACGTACCCGAAGTGAAACATGGCGTAGTCGTAACCGTAACAAAGCCAATGTCCGAATTGCCATTCTCATCCTGCACAGTGTAAGTGAATACGTTCTCAGCGGCTTCGTTATTCGCCGTTGCAATAACAATGCCGTTCTCTGATAATTCAATCATTTCTCCCGTGGGGAGTGTGATAGTATCACCTACTACAACAGGTTGCCCGTTGATGTGCGTAATTGTCAACAGCCCACCGCTTGCGCTTTGGTCGTTTGCAAGCACGTCGACGTCGACTTCTTGGCCGACACGAACTGAAATGTCATCATCACCTGCAACAAGCGCCGTTTGCACAGAGTCACCTGCAATTAACAAATTACTGTCGTAAACACCGTCCCCGCCATCGGCGATGCCGATTTTAATTGTGTTGGTGGCTCCTGCATTCACCGGGGCCTTCAGGGTAAGGGTTACTGTGAATCCATCCATCTCAGTGTTGTAGGTATCGTCTGATCTGGCATTATCTAAATAGAGGTTTTCGTTCGACCCAGTGTTAATATTGTCAATTGAGATATCACCAGTGCCAACCGTCAATTCCGCCTGAACACCGTTCACCCATATACCGACTGCGTCATTAAATCCTGAATTAACATATTCTAAGTATTCCTCTGACGAAAACACAATTTGCATTGTCAAAATACTACCTTGGGGCACAAACTCCGCTTCAAAAACAGCAGCGTCAAATGTTGCCTGTCCTGAGACAGAACTTAAATCACTATCGCCACTTGTACCGTGGTTAGTAGACGTCCAAGGTAAGACATTAACATCACCGCTGGCGTTAGTTACATTGACGGCATTCCCAGTAGATAAGATCACTCCGGTGTCGGAAGGAGTCAGCTCTGGTGAGGTTGAATCCCCATCTGAATAGATACCTGATGCGCCAGCAGCACCAGTATAGCTCGCGGAAACGACAGTAATCCCGTTCCCAAACATTGCTTCCGCCATATCATTCGCCGTAGCGCTTGTGTTAATCGGTAGCTTTGATGCAGTTGGCATGGCTTTGTTGCACAAATGGGGTGAGGGATTCCCTGTGTGAATCCAGCGTGGTAGCTGGCGAGCATGAGCAGTTGGTCCCCTACCAAGTACAAGACCAGGAACTGGCCTTCGTACAACACGGCGCTGAAGCAGCGCGGTTCGCTATCAATCTGGTTTGATCCTGAGATGTCGTGGCATGCGCCGCCGACAGGCAAGCGGGGGCGTCAGCCCGAGTTCAGCGACGCCGCGATCCAGGTTTGTCTCACAATGAAGGTGCTGTTTGGCATGCCCCTTCGGCAAACCACCGGGTTCGTCGAAAGCCTCCTTCGTCTGGCCGGGCTGGACTGGAAAGTCCCGGACTTCAGCACCCTGTGCCGCCGTCAGAAGACGCTGAGCGTCGCCATCCCTTACCGTGGCGGATCGGGACCTCTCCACCTGCTGATCGATGCCACCGGGATCAAGGCCGAGGGTGAAGGAGAGTGGAACGCACGCAAACATGGCGGTCCAAGGAAGCGCCTGTGGCGCAAGCTTCACCTCGGAATGGATGAGGAAACACTGGAGATCCGCGCGGTCGGGGTCACCACAAGCAATGTCGGCGATGCCCCGATGCTGCCCGACCTGCTGGAACAAATCCCACCGGATCAAGAGATCGCCACGATCACTGCCGATGGGGCCTATGACACGCGCAGATGCCACAATGCGATTGCCGCTCGCGGAGCTGCCGCCGTCATCCCGCCGCGCAAGAATGCGCAGCTTTGGCAGCCAACGACAGCGGGCGCTATCGCGCGAAACGAAGCCGTGAGGGCCTGCAAATATCTCGGTCGCGCCTTATGGAGAAAATTGACCGGCTATCACCGCCGAAGCCGCGCAGAGACGAAGATGAACTGCGTCAAACTCCTCGGCCAAGGTCTCATGGCGCGAGACTTCGATCGGCAGGTTGCGGAGCTCCAAGTCCGGATCGCGGTGCTCAATCGCTACACGGCCCTTGGCATACCCATCACAGAGCCCGTAGGATAAGTCCGTCTGGGGAAAGGGGCAGTCCGCTCAAACCCCTATTTGTGCAACAGAGCCAGTTGGCATACTAAATTCCTTCTGAAACTAGCGGTATGAATTTTGTAAGGCAGAAACTCGAAGCAAACAAATATGAAAAAGTATAGTTTGGAAATATATTGGATACTCGCAATATCTACTCATGCAATTAACTCACCCCCGTAAACTTATAGACATTTTCACATCAGCTGCACGACCTGCAGAACAACCTTGATTGCATTGAACATTACGACGTAAAGCTTAGAACCTAACCGTAGAATCCCAACCATTTCAACATAGCAGGAAAATCGTTTTGCTAAGAAACAAGATCAATTTCCAACCAGAAAGTTGATCCCTCTCCTTCAATAGATCGAAACCCGACATTGCCATCGAGTAACTCCATCAGTTGCTTTGCGATACTCAACCCGAGACCGCTACTTTTTTTTGGGCCCGTAGTGCCGGGATTGACTTGCTGGAAGGCGTTAAAAATATCGTTCTGTGCTTTCACCGGAATTCCGATACCATTGTCTGACACTTCAACACGCGCTTTATCACCCAGTCGCCTTAGCCTCACCTCAACCACATCTCCGGACTGAGTAAATTTTGCAGCGTTAGAAAGAAAGTTATTTAAAACTTGAGATACACGCGGACCGTCCGTATTTGCTAAAGTTTCGTCAGGCGGAATAAGCACATCGTAACTCACCCCCCGTGAGACAGCGTAGGGTTGGCAACTTTCCACGGTGTCCCTCACAACTTGATTAAGGTCAGTAGTCACTTTGTTGATAGAGACTTTTCCTTCGCTCAACGCTTGAGCATCCAAGATATCGTTTACAAGCGTGAGAAGGCGATCACCATTTCGCCGCGCAACATCTAGCAATTGGTGAACCGTTTTGTCGTCAATTATAGTGTCGACTTTGGCTTGGAGTAGCGCTAGGCCACCAATAATGGACGTAAGTGGCGTGCGTAATTCGTGACTGACTACGCTCATGAAATTCGATTTCATGCGTGATACAGAATTCGCTTCCTCTACAAGTATTTCCATTTCGCGCTCCCTCTTCCCAGATAGCCGCAACTCGACCATTAACAAAGACATAAAGATACCGAAAATAGCTAGAATGGTCATGCCGAGGTAGGCGATCGTGTGCGAAAGAGAGAGCAAGCCACTTCGAAAGTTTGACAGAGAACTGGTTTTCGCTTGTGCTAGGTCTAGTAAAAAGCTCCTAAGAGAAAAATCATAGCCTTCGAGCTGATGTACTATCATCTCGGCTTTTCTCCTTCTCACTACATCGGTCATGTATTGAGTAGAAAATTCTATTATATGGCTTTCTAGTTCTTGGAACCTGCGATCAAGTGCGTGAAGCACGCTTTTATCAACATCAAACTGTTCGACTATTTTTGCTAGTTTACCTTGTTGGAGGACATAAATCCGGCTCCACGCGATGTTGAACCGCAACGCGACATCGCTCGTAGGCTTTATCCCCAACGCGGCATGGCTAAGTTCTCTCTCAAGACGAAGCATTTCAAACTGAAGTTGAGATCCTACCCATAGGGGGTCGCTTTGTTCTGCAGTTTGAATATTTTCAACCCTTTCACTAAGGTTCAAAATTACGCCAATTCCGAAAGCAACCGCTCCAACAAATAATGCAAGAAGAGTGGATCGGACTAATTTTGCTCTTCTCACTCGACGGAAATCTCTTTGAGCTGCCAAACCAAGCGATCATTATATAGGTCGTTGCGAAGCTCCGGATTGTCATCCATAGGATATATGACCCAAACTGGCCCCTTTTCACGCACCGGCATTGTTTTGCCTTCTCGTAGAATTGCCAATATAACGTCATAATCGAAGGCGTCCGATGCAGGCACCGTTGATGTGAAATCGTTTAGAGCAATCATATTAAGTTTAGCATCCCGACCTATTCCAGATGCTTCTAAAACTGAACGCAACAGTGGGCCTTGGAACGACGTCGGTTGGTCAACGTAATCGTTTGCTGTAAGCAACACTACTTGAGGAAGCGAGCTCAGCTCCTCGTGTGTAAATTTGGTAGACGCTTCCTGGTTTGTGACTGTCAGAATAACTTGAGAAAAAGCTAAATTGGGCATCATTGATAGGTAAGCAGCGATCGTAGCGCCAAAAACTTTGTAGTTAAGCATAAATATCTCCTTCTACTCGGTTAGTCGGAATTATCTTTGTCGAAAAATGGGGCAAATTTGCGGCGCTTAACCAGTTTCGCCTTACATGTATGTCATATTTTTTATTCTTCTTGGGCGAGAAGCTGGCTTGGTTCTAAACGTTCAGACGCCTAGACCTAAGCCCGCTTTGTCGTTCTCTGCACGCTGAAAATCGGGGCGATAGGGTAATCCCCCCTGAAATAAGTAGTGTTCAAAAGCAAAATTTCTCGGCAAGATATCTGAAGAGATTTACGATTAAGAACAAACGATACAGCGACGCGTAGCTGATGGCGGTGTTGAAGCAGGCAGAGGGCGGTGTTCCGGTTTCCCAGCTTTGTCGGGAGCATGGATTGAGAAGCTCAAGTATTAAAAAATAGTGGCCGAAGTTCGGCTGCACGGATGCGTCATTGACTTCAGAGATGAAGGATATTGCGGAAGAAAATCGTCACCTTCAGCGCATGTATGCCAAGATGGGCATGTAATACGGCCTGCTTAAGGAAGCGCTTGGAAAAAGGCGTTAAGGTCGTCTCATAGGCGAGAGATGGCCACATGAATGCGGTCGCACGGCATAAGGTTTGCATTGTGCTGGCCTGACGTGCATTCGAACGGCAGATGGCTTAAACGAGCACTTGGGTCGGCACGAAAGCGCGACAGGTCCAGTTCGAAGCTGCGGATGACGTCTGGAGCCAAAAGTAAAAGCTTGAGCCGCTCGAGCGTCCGCCCCTCGATCCACGCTTACCAGTATCTACCCTTTTTGCGAATTAACTACACACAACGCTATTCAAGAATGCCAGAACTGCACAAACCAGCAGAAACCTCCTTCTGGATTTGCATATGGGACGGTAAATTCTCGGTTTGGGGAGTTGCGAATAATGAAAACTGCGCAAGACTATCAAAGAAATCGTTTTAAAACAAAAGCTTGACTCGAATCATCAACTGACGGCCACATGGGAGACAAATCAGCTTCCCAAGGATAGAGGCTTCCGGCATGCCACTGACAATCCCATACCACAGTGGCCGCATCGCGATCCTCTCGGACCTGCATGCCAATACATACGAGTACAGGGGGACTGATCCTATTACGTCATTGGGCCTCCATGCCGTCGTGAACGACACACTCGATGCGCCTATCGTCGCCGGGGACCTTACGGATGGACCTGCGCCGAGGTGGGTCCAGGGGCTCGCTCAACTGACGCCGCATATAGCGCCGCAACGCATCTACGTGATGCCCGGAAACCATGACTATTACGGCGGTACTCTTTCGGATGACTATCTCCTTGCTAGATACACACGTTCCGTCGGCGCACATTCCGTGCAGAAAGAAGACTTGCACCACGGCGACACACGGTTCCTATGTTGTACGCTCTGGACGGATTTCGATCTGTTGGGAGATGCTGAAACAGCGATGGGCATCGCGGGAAGCGTCATGCGGGACTACTTCCATATATGGGTAGCCCCCCCTGCAATTCCAGATGAGGGAGACAGGATCACGTGGCAACCTTCAGCGACCGATATTGAGCCCGCGGACACGCCTGCAGTTCACCGCGACCATCGCACATGGCTTGAGGACAACTTGATGTCCCCCCACCCTTGGGGGAAGGCAGGTCGCACGGTTGTTGTGACCCATCATGGGCCCCATCTGTCGGTCGCAGGGCCAGTGGATGGCCTTACACCTGCATTCCACTCTGATTTAACAGACCTAATTGAAGGGTTTGCCCCATCAGCATGGTTCTTTGGCCATTCACATCGCCGGCTACGGGCCATGGTTGGACCAACCGACGTTCGGAACGTGAGCGTGGGATATCGTCGGGAGTTCCCTCGGCCAGAGAGTGAATATCTGTTCGAAGCAGGTCTTTGGGTGAGCCACGATGGATCCTAATTGGGCTGACCTCAAGTTTCTTGAGACTATAAGGCGATGCGCCCCACTTGTAATCACTGATACTGATGACGCTGCCTATGCCGTAGCCGACACCATCCCGCCCGAGATTTATGAAGCGGTCGGACAGCTCAACTTGACCGTGACAAGAGTTGACGTGGGCGACAGGCCCTGTTTCCCAGTAGCGAATTGGATGTCGTGCAGGGAGAAGCTGATAGTCGAGCTTATGACACGCATGACGCGGCGGTCCCTCGAACTCAGCAAGTTGGGGCCGTCAACTGCCGAACTTGATCTAGCGCCAACCCTCTCCCCATGGTCTTCCATCCTTGATCCAAAATACGGAGGCGCGATCCTAATCGGAGCGCAGGTTGGACACCCGACACTGCGGGGTAAATTCATTAATACGTCTCGGCTTTGTAGGTTGGACACAGAGGGTGCGCGGGCCCGCACGTCGACCCGATGGTACCGTTTGGGTGATCGTGCAAACCAGCAAGAACTGGGCTCAATACTCTATGGCAGGGTTGGTCTCGCAGACGCCCTTATGCTTACCCCGTCCGAGGTCCAAGCTTACATCAAAGCAGACCAAGTTTCCGCAGGGCTCAGTGATGCTTAGCCTTAGAAGATACTTGAAAGGTCACATCGAAAACTGTCTGGTTTACAGCGCAGATCAGACCCACACCTTCCTGAGCCCCCAGGCAATTTTTTCAATCACAGCTATAATCGGCTGCGGCGCAGCTCTATTTGTATCCTGGCGCGCCTACCACCTCTCGGCAAAAAGCACTGGCCCGGACATGGACCTCGTGAGGCGGTTCGTCGAGTCGGCCCCCTTGGAACGACTTGCCGCAATTCAGACGCCTGAGAACCAGGACGCTGCCCAAGTCGAAGACGAAGAAAGAAAGGACGCAGCTGTAGAAACGTCCTAGTCGGAAGGTAGATTGCGATGCACCCAATTGATTGTTTCAACCACCACGGACAAGCTGATGCACGAAAAGTCGCGTTCATCCTGCGGACCTCCGTCACTGAATTAGCCGTAGCAGCCGGGGTCGACCTGGAGGAATTGCAAGGCCCGCAGATGATGTCGGATGAGACGCAGAACCGATTAAACAACCTTGTGGATGTACTGAACAAAGTGGGACCCCGGTTCGCTACACCGGTCATGGCTTATCAGTGGTATAGGTCCGAATCACTGACGGGCTTTGGTGGCCAAACTGCGATGCAACTCGTTCAGGCAGGCAAAGCAGAGCAAGTCGTCGAGTACATAGAAGCTGTGGGGGCGGGAATCTTCTACTGAGCAATTCAGAATATGATGATTGCAATCTTATGGCGAGCTTAGGTTCTATTTTTCGGGGGGTTACGTTTTCGCCCCGCTATAAGCGCTTTTACGAAGTTTCTTGTGACTACTGCTGGTGTCAACGGCGGAGTAAAATTCGGCCATTGTGGCGGAGCAAAAGTCGGCCAGTTTGGGGCGAGCGCCTTGGAGCGTGCGGCCCTCATATAGCAAGCCCGGTCCAAGGCGCATTGGCCGTCAGGCCAATTCTGTGAGGTTCATTTGTTAGCGGCGGCGAGGCGGGCGCGGCTTTGATTGAGGCGGTAGCTTTCGCCGTTCATCTCTAGGATGTTGACGTGGTGTGTCAGCCGGTCCAGCAGCGCGCCGGTCAGGCGTTCGGTGCCGAAGGTTTCGGTCCACTCCTCGAAGGGCAGGTTGCTTGTGATCAGGGTCGACCCTCGCTCGTAGCGCTGTGAGATCAGCTCGAACAGAAGCTCGGCGCCGGTTTTGCTCAAGGGGACGAATCCCAGCTCGTCGATGATCAGCAGTTTGACCTTGGCGAGTTTGCGCTGGAGTTGCAGGAGGCGTTTTTCGTCGCGGGCCTCCATCATCTCGTGCACGAGGGCTGCGGCGGTCACGAAGGCGACAGGCAATCCTTTCTGGCAGGCAGCCAGTCCCAGCCCGAGGGCGACATGGGTCTTGCCGGTGCCGGAGGGACCGAGCGCGATCACATTCTCCTTGCGTTCGATCCATTCGCAGCGCGCCAGCTCCAGGACCATCATCTTGTTGAGCGACGGGATCGCCTTGAAGTCGAAGCTGTCCAGGCTTTTGATGGTCGGGAACTTTGCGGCCTTGATCCGGCGTTCCACCATGCGCCGTTCCCGGTCGATCAGTTCCAGCTCGGTCAGCCGGGCCAGGTAACGCACGTGATCTACGCCTTCAGCGGCGCAGATACGGGCCTGCTTGTCATGTTCACGCAAGAACGTGGGCAGCCGAAGCGTTTTGAGATGGTGGGCCAGCAGCAGTTCGGGTGCATCCGTCATGCCCCACCTCCTGCCAGCAGGCTCATGTAGGATGCGGCGGAGGTGGTGGTGATGTTGGTTCTGGGCAGGAAGGGATAGACATCCAGATCCAGCCTCGGAGGCCTTTGCTCGACCCTGCACAAGATCAGGTGCTTGATTGCATCGAAGCTGACCGCTCCCATTCGCAGGGCATCTTTGACGGCAAGATGCAGCACGTCAATCTCGAAGCGCTCCAGAAGGCGCAGGACCTGCACATACTCGCGCTTGCCGGCCTTTCCCTGCCGGGCTTCCAGCAGTCGGCGCAGGGTTTTGAACGCTTCGGGCAACTCCCAGCCCTGCAGAGGCGCGGCCTGATCGAAGGACATGATCTTGCGTTCGATCAGCGCCAGGTAATGCAGTGGATCAAACACCATGTCGCCGGTGTCATAGGAGCGCGAATGCTCAGCGATCACCTCGGCGCCGCAGCCGATAACAACCCGGGTCACGAAGCCCTTGATCCAGACCGCACGGTGGCCGTAGGCAACCGGCACCGAGTAATCATTGCCGCGATAACGCACCACCGATGTCGATGTGACCTGGCCACTTTGCAACTCACAGGCCTCAAAGGGGGTGCCGGGCAAATCCCGCATCGCCGCGAGATCGGCCTTCAGCCGTTCCCCGATGCTGACCTTGTGGCCACGCAGAACATCACCCTGGCGCTTGCGGCACTGCTCTTCCAGGTGAGCGTTGAACGCGTGCCAGTCCGGAAAGGACGGGATCGGCACCATGAAGTTGCGACGTCCGTAGCCGACCAGCCCCTCCACGGCCCCTTTGTCATTGCCCTTGCCGGGACGGCCATAGCGGTCCCGGATCACGTAATGCGACAACATCGCGCTGAACCGCTGGGTTCTTTGCCGGGAGCCATCCGGCAGAATCCGGGCTACCAGGCAGCGGTCATTGTCATAAAGAACCGACTGGGGAACCGCGCCGAAGAACGCAAAGGCATGGACATGGCCGTCAAGCCACGCCTCGGTATTGGCCGCAGGATAGGCCCGGATGTAGCATGCGTCGCTGTGCGGCAGATCGAGGGCAAAGAAGTGTGCCTTCTGCTCGACGCCGCCGATCACGACAAGCGCTTCACCAAAATCGGCCTGTGCATGACCGGGCGGATGGCTCAGCGGCACGAACATCTCCTTGCCGGTCCGCTTACGGTCTCGAACGTAATCCTTGACGATGGTGTAGCTGCCATCAAAACCGCACTCGTCCCGCAACCGCTCGAAAATACGCTTGGCGGTGTGACGCTGCTTGCGAGGGCGGCTCCTGTCTTCAGCAAGCCATTGGTCCATCTGGCTGGTGAACGCATCCAGCTTCGGGCGCCTGATCGGCGCTGTCCGCCGATATCCCGGCGGTTCCGAATAGGCCAACATCTTCGCAACACTGTCCCGGCTGATCCCAAAATCCCGGGCAATCTGACGCCCGCTCAATCCATCTTGGAAATGAGCGTGACGCACCTTCAAATACAAGTCCACGGTGTATATCCCCAAGCCCTCCCGAAATCCGAAAGGGCAAAAGTGGACGACTTTTACGCCGCCCGCGACAACACTATGCCGTCGCTACCGTGGCCGAGTATTGCTCCGCCGTTCACAGCTTTCAAAGCTTGCGATCCGGACAGGAACCCGCCGAACATCTCGATCACCCCGTAGCCGAGATTGAGCAGGACCACGATCCAGAGCGCGCGGCGATAGCTCGGGTCTTTGTAAGCCGGATCGGACGTTGTATCCCCGCTCTTGATCAGCTCAAAGCCATAGCCGGTTGCGTCCAGTGCTGGACGCACTTTCGGCAAGTCGTCTTCGGCGATCCGCAATGTCATGACATGGGTTGCGGCAGACACCTTCACATCGCCTTCAGCCACGCCCGCAGACCGAGCGGCCCGTTCGATCTCGGCGGCATCCTTGGCGCAGTCCATGCCATGCACCCGCATCCGGATCGGCAAAGACGTTGTAGGCAATGTGGTGTTATCTGCTCGGCTCATATGCGATCCTCTTGAAGGTAGCGTGCGAAAGAAGTCGCCGCTAACGTATCAGTGGATAATGATATGACATTGCAAAACATTCAAGACGATCTTTCGGCAGCTGACACCCTTGAGCCGCGGGCAAAGCTCTTCCGGGGTCTCGGCGACCCCAGCCGTCTTGCGATCCTCGATGCGCTACTGTCGGACGAACGCAGCGTGCAGGAAATCGTTACCCAAACAGGGCTTGGTCAGCCCAATGTCTCGAACCATCTGCGCTGCCTTTTGGATTGCGGTCTGGTCAGTCGCAGGAACGAAGGTCGGTTCGTCCGGTATCGCCTTGCGGACAGGCGGATCGCTGATCTCATCCGCGACGCAGATCAACTACTTGCCTCGACAGCCGTAGGGGTCGATGCCTGCCGAAGCTATACGGATTAACCGACGTGTCCTGCTGCAATGTTCTATTGGTGCGCCAGGCCTAAAGCAGCCATTTGCGCAGCCGCAGCAAAATGGCGCTTTGTCCGCATTGCAGACCTCGGTGGTTGACGCAGCGAATGTCCGCAGTCCGCCCCGGACTGCCAGAACCTAACCCTGCTCTGCCTCTAATATCTGCGAGATAACCAACACTTCTGCTGACGTCACGCCGTCAATGACAACATACGGACCAAGTTTATCCATGCTCAGCTCGATACGGACCCGTAACGCGGTTGATATCTTTTTGAGCACAGTATGACTGGCATGAAGCTTTAAAACCGTTGGTGGCCCGCTCTGTTTCCGCCCACTGGCGTTGTCTTCGGGTTTTTCTACTCTGCCCATTTTTGCCAGCTCCTTCAGATCTTTTTACCTTGTGCTTGCTTCAAGCGTAATCAAACGCCGCGCCGCCAATCGCTCTACCGCCCATGCGCGGTGCATTGAATGACATGAACGGGCACATCCGCAGGCCAATCAACATCAGCGCTGAGCTGAGCGCTCATGTCAGCGCTGACGGTATGGACCACCGTTACTGACCGCGCCTGCCGTCGGCCCACGCCTCTACGATACGCCGTATCAGCTCTGGTCGACTGGGGAGGTCTTCTTCACCCCGGCGCGCTTCATCCAAGGCTTCTATCAGTTCAGTCGGCATCCGAACCATAATCGGCTGTGTGTCGACCCGGGGCCTGCCGCGTGATTTCATAATATTACCTATTGACGTCATGATTTCTTAGTATCATATATAAACACGTCGGCACCGGAGCTGCAACTCCAACGCCGACGCTAACCACAATGATCGATAGGAGATCACAATGGCTGCTCAACCACGTACCATCCTTCATGCGGTGCCTGAACCGCTTAATCACATGACCCGGCATGCCACTCGCGCAGAGCGGTCTGCATCAGCTTGCCGGGGCGCGCGCTGCCCCAGCCGCGTCGCGCGCCGATCAGGGAGAAGGCTGCTGGCTCACCGGTGGCATCAATGGACGTGGTGGGCACCTCAAGATGGTGCGCAAGGCGGCGCGCCCAAAAGCTCTTGCTGATCCCAGGAGAGCCGACCAGCACCAGCGGATCGAACCGCAGGCCGGACAGCCCGTTGCGGACGGAAGCTCTCAGGCCCTGACAGACGACTTCCGTCGCCGGGGCAATCCAGGGCTTTTCTGCGTGAAGCGCAGCCGCGATTTCGTCCGCCTCGTGCTCGGTCAGAATCCGGGCAACCGGCAGACCACCTTGCAACGGCGTCAGCAGGGCCTCGTCACGCTGAGGCAGATGCTGGGTCCCGGTCGCATTGTGCAGCTGCTCGAGGTACCGCATCGCCCGCCGCCTGATCCTGGCCGTATCGGCGTCGGTGATCAGGGCGTGAGAGCTCTGTGGTGTCCCGTTGGCCATCCTGTGGGGTTCACGACTATTCAGCTCCATGCGGATCTGCCGCAGCTTGTGCGTGAGGCGTTCGGTCAGATCTGACAGACGCGGAATCTTGTCGATAATTCTGATGTTGCTGAACGGGATCGTGGCTGTTGCACGTATCATGGCGGAGTCCTTTCAAGGCGCGGCGCAGAGACCGCGGCGGTGCTCTCGGGCCGGCCGGGCCTGAAAGACGGGGATGAAAAGCTCCGGAACCTTGGAAACACATAGGGAACAAAAAGCCCGGCAGATCAAGCCGGTGACGAAAGTCTGTCTCGTCTCAACATCGGTCAGATGCAGAACCTATTAAGCCCCCTAAGTCACTGATCGCAAAAGAAAACCACCGAAAGCAACGCTTCCGGTGGTCATTTGATCTGTGTCAAGAGGTCAAAAAAACCCAAGAATGGACATTATTTCATGGGTCCGACAAACCTCACCCAACAACTCCAATTAGCCACACTTACTATGGCCGCAGCTGCCGCAGGTCATGCAGCCTTCGACCATGCGCAGGTCGTATTGGCCGCAGCTGCTGCAGGCTTTGCCGCGGGGGGCGTCCAGGCCGACGACCTTGGCTTGCGGGTCGGATTTCAGCCCCTGCCCTTCGCCGGCAATAAAGCCGGTGGCGATCAGATGTTGTTCGATCACGCCCCCGATAGCGGCCAGCATCGACGGGATGTATTTGCCGCGCATCCAGGCTCCGCCGCGCGGGTCAAAGACGGCCTTCAGCTCTTCGACGACAAAGGACACATCGCCCCCGCGACGGAACACGGCAGAGATCATGCGGGTAAGCGCGACCGTCCAGGCAAAATGCTCCATGTTCTTGGAGTTGATAAAGACCTCGAACGGACGCCGATGCCCGCCGATCACCACATCGTTGATGGTGATATACAGCGCATGCTCGCTGTCGGGCCATTTGATCTTGTAGGTGGAGCCCTCAAGCTCTTCCGGACGGTCCAGCGGATCGGACATATAAACGACCTCGCCGCCTTCCTCTGCGGTGGCTTGGGCCGCAACCTCGCCCGGGGCTGTATCGGCGCTTTCCGACACCGACAGAACCGATCCGGTCACGTCATTGGGACGATAGGTCGTGCAGCCTTTGCAGCCTTGATCCCAAGCGGCCATATAAACATCCTTGAACGCGTCAAAGCTGATGTCTTCGGGGCAGTTGATGGTTTTCGAGATGCTGCTATCGACCCATTTCTGTGCCGCGGCCTGCATCTTGACGTGATCCAGAGGGGCCAGCGTCTGTGCATTAACGAAATAGTCCGGCAAGGGCGCATCGCCCTTCAGATCGCGCCACATTTGTACGGCGTAATCGACGACTTCTTCCTCGGTGCGACTGCCATCCTTTTGCAGAACCTTGCGGGTGTAGGCATAGGCAAAGACCGGCTCGATCCCCGAGCTGACGTTGCCTGCATAAAGGCTGATGGTGCCTGTGGGCGCAATCGAGGTCAAAAGCGCGTTGCGAATGCCGTTTTCGGCAATGGCGTCGCGCACATCCTCATCCATCTGCTGCATGGTGCCGGAAGCCAGATAGGCGTCCGCCTCGAACAACGGGAAGGCCCCCTTTTCCTTCGCCAGATCGACGGAGGCCAGATAGGCCGCCCGTGCAATCGCCTTGAGCCATGCCTCGGTCTGCTCTGCCGCCGCGTCCGAGCCATAGCGCAGCCCGACCATCAACAAGGCATCCGCCAGACCGGTGACACCCAGACCGATGCGGCGCTTGGCTTTCGCCTCTGCCTGCTGTTCATCAAGCGGGAATTTCGACACGTCAACGACGTTGTCCATCATGCGCACAGCGGTCGCGACCAGCTTGTTCAGCGCCTCGACATCCAGCTGAGGGTTGTCGCCAAACGGATCGGATACCATCCGCGCCATATTGATCGACCCCAGCAAACAGGCACCATAGGGCGGAAGCGGCTGTTCCCCACATGGGTTTGTGGCGGCGATGGTTTCGCAATAGCTCAGGTTGTTGGCCTCGTTGATGCGATCGATAAAGATCACACCGGGCTCGGCGAACTCGTACGTGGCTTTCATGATCCGGTTCCACAGGTCACGGGCCTGAACGGTGCGATAGACCTTGCCGTTGAACTGCAGATCCCAGCTGCCATCGGCCTTGACCGCATCCATGAAAGGGTCTGTGATCAACACGGACATGTTGAACATCCGCAGCCGCGCGGGGTCGGATTTCGCGGCGATGAAGTCTTCGACATCAGGGTGGTCACAGCGCATTGTGGCCATCATCGCGCCACGGCGCGAACCGGCGGACATGATCGTCCGACACATCGCATCCCAGACATCCATAAAGCTCAGCGGGCCGGAGGCGTCAGCAGAGACCCCCAGCACATCCGCGCCACGGGGCCGGATGGTGGAAAAGTCATAGCCGATCCCGCCCCCCTGCTGCATGGTCACAGCGGCTTCTTTGAGCATGTCGAAGATGCCGGCCATGCTGTCAGGCACGGTGCCCATGACGAAACAGTTGAACAATGTCACACGGCGCGCAGTACCTGCCCCTGCAGTGATGCGGCCCGCGGGGAGGAATTTGAAATCCTCCAGCGCTTCGTAAAATGCCTCTTCCCATTTTTCCGGTGCTTTTTCGACCTGCGCCAGATCACGGGCGATTCGCCGCCAGCTGTCTTCTACCGTCACATCGCGCGGCGTGCCGTCGGCATCTTTAAAACGGTATTTCATGTCCCAAATCTGTTCGGCAATGGGGGCGGCAAATCGTGACATATTCAATTCCTTGAGGGCTGTTTGGGAAGGTGTTCACCATACCCCAAATCAAAGCGCAAGCACAACAGGTTGAAGCTGCGGCACTTACGTCTACATTATGTCGTGTCCGACGCAGGCGGACGCAGGAGGATTTTGTGAAAAATCATATACATCTCATCAAGTTGTCCGTCGGCACGGAAACCGTCGATGACCTGGCCGCATGGCAGGAAAAAAAACGCGTGCAAACCGAGGACGGTTTTCCCCGTCACGTGACGCGCATGTGGCCCAAACGCGAACCCGAGATTCTGAACGGCGGGTCGATCTTCTGGGTTATCAAAGGTGTGATCCAGTGTCGTCAGAAAATCCTGCGTCTGGACGAGACGTCGGGCGCGGACGGCGTGCGCCGCTGCGCGATCGTGCTGGACCCCAAGATCATCCGCGTGCAAGGCAGCCTCAAACGCCCGTTTCAGGGGTGGCGCTACCTTGCGCCGCAGGATGCCCCTGCCGATCTGCCCGAAGGCCGCGACCACGAAGAGCCTCTGCCCATCGAGTTGAACCGCGCGCTGGCCGAGATCGGCGTGCTCTAGCAGCAGCGCCTGCGCACGCATCCCCCGCGGAATTTGAGTTTATTTGGCAAAATGAAGCAGGGCCGCGCGTGCCTCTTCATTTTGCCCTTAAACTCCCGCCGGAGGCGCATCCGCAGGATGCCGCGCGCATGCGCGTCAGGACAGCCGCGCCAGCAGGGCCGTCATCGTCGCGCGATCCGCATCATCCATCTCTGCCATCCGGCTGCGCCAAAGCGTCGCCTGTGACCGCAGGATCAGCCCGTCGGACAGGATCTTGAGGTGATTGGCGCGCAATGTCTCCCCGCTCGAGGTGATGTCGGCGATGGCCTCTGCGGTTTCATTCTTGATCGTGCCTTCGGTCGCCCCCTGGCTGTCGACCAGCGCATAATCCGCGACACCGGTGCTGCGCAGGAATTCCCGCACCAGCCGGTGGTATTTCGTCGCGATGCGCAGCCGGAACCCGTGCTTGTCGCGGAAGGCCGAGGCGGCGGCATCCAGATCATCGAGCGTATCAACATCGATCCAGGCCTGAGGCACCGCGATGATCAGATCGGCATGCCCGAAGGCGAGCTCTTCTACCGGGGCGACAAGCTGATCCCACAGCGCCAGTTTCTCTTGCACCAGATCGGTGCCGGTGACGCCCAGATGGATACGGCCAGCGGCCAGCTCGCGGGGGATTTCGCCCGCAGAGAGCAAGATCAACGACACGCCCTCAATGCCTTCGACGGCCCCCGCGTATTCACGTTCGGAGCCTGTGCGCTGCAAGGTGATCCCGCGCGCGGCAAACCATTCAAAGGTTTTCTCCATCAGACGCCCTTTGGAGGGCACACCGAGTTTGATCGTCATTGGCCTGCCTCCAGTTCCAGCATCAGTCCGGGGCGCATGACGCCCCCCACCGCGGGAATTTCGCCGCCCTGCCCCAGCCGCCGTGTCAGCGCGTCATAGCGTCCGCCTGTGGCGATGGTGGGCAGGTCGGGCCGCGTCGCCGCGCGGAAGCCGAAGACGAACCCGTCATAATATTCCATCGACACGCGGCCAAAGCTGGCTTCGAACATCAGGGTATCGGTATCAACACCGCGGGCGGCAAGCGCCTTTTCCCGCGCCGCGACACGGTCCACCGCATCCGAGATCGCGGGCATATCGACGGCAAGGTCATGCAACTGGCTGATCGCATTGGGCATGGTTTCACGCACATCCAGCAGCGCCAGCAGCAAGGACACCTGCGTCCGCGACAGGGCCGGTTCGGTGGCGTCGGCGCGCAAGGCGGCGATGCGTGTTTCAATCTCGTCCAGACTGCGCAGGCCGATCAGTGGTGCGGTGATCGCACCGTCACTGGCCAAGAGCGCCGCGCGCGTCGCGGGCATCGGCGTTTTGCCAGCATAGCGGTCAAGCAGCGCACGGAACCGGCGGGGCCGCCAGATGTGCCGCATCAATGCCGCCTTGCGCGATGCCGATGTATCCAGCCCCGCAACCGCAGCCATCAAGATACCGATATCCCCCGTCACGGCAGTGACCGGAAGCCCCTCCAACGCGCCCTGGATCAGGGCAAAGACTTCGGCATCGGCTGCCGCGGGATCGCCACGGTCAAAGACTTCGTAGCCCGCCTGAATATACTCATTGGCGCGGTTGGGGTCACGTTCCTGACGGCGGAACACTTCGCCCGCGTAGGTGTAGCGTGCCGGGTCCGCGCCATGGGCCATATGCATCTGCACCACGGGCAAGGTATAATCGGGGCGCAGCATCTGTTCGCCCCGCATCGCATCCGAGGTAACATAGGCGCGCGCGCGGATGTCTTCGCCATAAAGGTCCAGCAGGGTCTCGGCGGGTTGCAGGATCGGCGGTTCCACCACCGCGGCCCCCTGCGCCTCGAACAAGGCGCGCAGGCTTGCGGCCTTGGCGAGGATGTCGGATCGTGTAGCCATCAGCGGTTCAGCTCCAGTATCTCGCGCACTTTAGAGACAAGATCCCCACGCGCCACTTCATATTGGCTGGGGCGGTCTTTCCATTCCTCCAGCGTGGCGCTTTCAGCGATTTTCGCGCCAAGGATCAGGTCCTTGATCTGGATCATACCCTTGTCGAATTCATCCCCGCCCGCGATCACCGCCACCGGGCTGGCGCGGCGGTCTGCATATTTCAGCTGGTTGCCAAAGTTCTTTGGGTTGCCCAGATAAACCTCGGCCCGGATGCCTGCCTGACGCAGTTCAGCGACCATCGCCTGATAGTCGGACATGCGCGCCTTATCCATCACGGTCACCACCACGGGCCCTTCGGCCTGCGCCGACATCCGGCCCTTGGCCTGCAGTGCTGCAAGCAGCCGGTCGACGCCGATAGAGACGCCCGTTGCAGGGACTTCCTGACCGGTGAAGCGCTTGACCAGATCGTCATACCGCCCGCCCCCTGCGACAGAGCCAAAGTTGCGGGGCCGGCCTTTTTCGTCCTGGATCTCGAAGGTCAGTTCCGCCTCGAACACCGGACCGGTGTAATAGCCAAGACCGCGCACCACGGAGGGGTCGATAACGATACGGTCAGCGTTGTACCCCTGCGCAGCGAGCAGTGAAGATATCATTCGAAGTTCCTCAACACCTTCTGCGCCTGTTTTCGAACCCTCTGTAAGAGCGTCCAAGGTGGCGAGTACACGTTCGTTATAGCTGCCCCCCGAAATTGCGTCATCGTAGTTCCCGTCAGAGAAGAGGTGAATTCCCCGAACGCAATTCTCAAATTCTTCTGGATCCTCATCCACACCGCCAGAACCAAACGCAAATTCATCCCTGTGAGCATCACTCCCTGCGCTGAGGAACTTTAAGATCCTTCTGTCGTTGTGAAACACTCAGATTTGCTCCCTCAGTGAAATCTCCGCTAGCATCTTTCCGACCTTTACCTAGCAGATCCAGCACCCCGTCCAGTCCCAGCCGGTCGAGCTTGTCAATCGCACGCAGCACGATGCCGCGCTCGTGGGCGAAATTGTCGGGGTTGGCAGGGTCAAGCACGCCTGCGACCTCCATCACACCGTTAAGCACCTTGCGGTTGTTCACCCGCACGATGTAATCGCCGCGATCAATCCCGACTTCTTCCAGACAATCGGCCAGCATCGCGCAGATCTCTGCATCCGCCGCGACCGACGGTGCGCCGACCGTATCGGCATCGCATTGATAGAACTGGCGGAAACGCCCTGGCCCCGGCTTTTCGTTGCGCCAGACCGGCCCCATCGCATAGCGCCGATAGGGCGTGGGCAGATCGTTGCGGTGTTGAGCATAGACGCGTGCCAGCGGTGCGGTCAGGTCATAGCGCAGGGCCAGCCAGTCGCCGGGCTTGTCCGCCTCTGCATCCTCTTGCCACGCGAAGACGCCCTCATTGGGGCGATCCACATCGGGAAGGAACTTGCCCAAAGCCTGCACCGTCTCGACCCCGGAGCTTTCCAGCGCGTCAAAGCCATAGCGATGATAGACCTGCGCAATCTTATGCAGCATCTCGGCACGCTGTGTTACTTCTGCACCGAAATAGTCACGAAACCCCTTTGGCGTTTCGGCCTTGGGGCGGGGGGTCTTTTTTGGCTTGGCCATTGGATCACATCCTGTGGGCTGAATATCGCGCTTCGCGTCTAGCCCAACCCCCCGCCAAGGGCAAGCGACGCGGCCCCGCCGCGGCACGCATCCCCCCTTATCGAACGCCATACAACCTGTTAGGAGGACGGCAAACGCGCAAGCTGCAAGGTGCCCTCATGGATAAGCTCGAAGAACAAATGGCCCATCTGATCCGTACGGTGGATGACCTGTCCGATGTCGTCGCCCGTCAGGAGACAGAGATCGCGACCCTGACACGGCGGGTTCATATGCTGATGCAGCGCGAGGGCGAACGCGAGGCAGCGGGCTCCGAAGGGGTTGTTATCGGCAACGAACGCCCGCCGCACTATTGATCGGAGCCTCGTCCAGGAAGCTGCCGTCGCCCCGATGGGCCGCGTCAGATTTCCTCTACCTCCATCACGCCAGTCAGGGACCGGATGGCGCCCTTGATCTTGGGGGTGACAGGGTATTCGGCGCAAAGATCGACCTCCACCTCGCCGGGCAGGGTCGGGTCCATCAGGCACAGTTGTACCGGCCCCTTGCCCGCGCTGCGCGCCGCGGATCGGGCACCGGCCAGCACATCGGCGACCGCCTGAATAGCCCCCGCATCATCCACAAAGATCCGCAGCCCCATGTTGCCCGCATCCTCGACCACCGTGTCGATCGGCACCACCGACCGGCCCAGCAGTTTCAACTGGTCGCTTTCCATCGTCGCCTCGACCATGACCACGACCTTCGACCCTGTTTCAAGGTGGTCGCGCGCCAGTTCCAGCGTGTCCGAGAACAGCGTCACCTCGTAAGCGCCCGTCGGGTCCGACAGTTGCGCAAAAGCAAAGCGGTTGCCGCGCGCTGATTTACGTTCCTGCCGTCCGGCGACGATCCCTGCCAAACGGGCATTCATCGCCCCTTTGACCGAGACTTTCTCGGTCAGCTCGTCCAGCGTCAGGAACGGCACACCGCCCGTAGCGGATTTGCGTTTCATCGGCCCCATGTAATCGTCCAGCGGGTGGCCCGACAGATAGAAGCCCACGGCCTTGAACTCTTCGGTCAGGCGCTCGGCGGCCTCCCAATCGTCGCAAGGCACGATGCGCGGCTCTGGCAAGTCATCCCCCGCCTCGCCAAACAGCGACACCTGATTAGAGGCTTTCTGCTCGTGGATTGCGGCGGAATAGCTGACCAACCCGTCCAGCGACTGCCAGACGCGGCGGCGGTTGTTGTCCAGCTGGTCGAACGCACCGGAGCGGGCCAGCATTTCCAGCGGACGTTTTCCCACCCGTTTCAGATCAACCCGCCGCGCCAGATCAAAAAGCGTGGCAAAGGGCTTGTCCACACCGTCCACCTTGCGGCCTTCGGTGATCAGCTTCATCGCCTCCACCCCGACGTTTTTCAGCGCGCCCAAAGCATAGACCAACGCGCCCTCGACCACCTTGAACGTCGCATCACTGCGGTTCACACAAGGTGGCACCCAGGGCAGTTCCAGCCGTTTGCGGACCTCTTCGAAATAGACCGCCAGCTTGTCGGTCAGATGGATATCGCAGTTCATCACGCCGGCCATGAATTCGACCGGATGGTTCGCCTTGAGCCATGCGGTCTGATAGCTGACCACCGCATAGGCGGCGGCGTGGGATTTGTTGAAACCATAGTTGGCGAATTTTTCCAGAAGGTCGAAAACCTCAGACGCCTTTTTCTTATCGACCCCGTTGGCCATCGCGCCTTTTTCGAACTTGGGGCGTTCCTTGGCCATTTCCTCGGCGATCTTTTTACCCATCGCTCGGCGCAGCAGGTCAGCGCCGCCAAGGCTATAGCCCGCCATGACCTGCGCGATCTGCATAACCTGTTCTTGGTAGACGATGATGCCCTGCGTTTCCTCGAGGATGTGGTCAATCGACGGATGCACGGATTCCCGTTCGCGCTGGCCGTTCTTGACCTCGCAATAGACCGGAATATTCTCCATCGGGCCGGGCCGGTACAGGGCGACCAAGGCCACGATGTCTTCGATACAGGTCGGCTTCATCCGCTTGAGGGCATCCATCATGCCGCTGGATTCCACCTGGAACACCGCCACCGTCTTGGCGCTGGCATAAAGCTTGTAAGAGGCCTCGTCGTCCAGCGGGATGGTGGCGATATCGTCGATCAGCCCCTCGGGCGGCTCGAACAGCTCTGTCCCGTCGGCGGCCACATGCAGGTGACGGCCCGAGGATTTGATCTGATCTACCGCGTTCTGGATGACGGTCAGGGTCTTGAGGCCCAGAAAGTCGAACTTGACCAGACCCGCCTGTTCGACCCATTTCATGTTGAACTGGGTCGCGGGCATATCGGAGCGTGGATCCTGATACAGCGGCACCAGCGCGTCCAGCGGCCGATCCCCGATCACAACCCCCGCCGCGTGGGTCGATGCGTTGCGCAACAGCCCCTCGACCTGCTGGCCATAGTTCAACAGCCGCGCGACAACTTCCTCGTTCTTGGCCTCCTCGCGCAGGCGTGGTTCATCCGCCAGTGCCTTTTCGATGCTGACAGGTTTCACGCCCTCGACGGGGATCATCTTGGACAGGCGATCCACCTGCCCGTAAGGCATCTGCAACACCCGTCCGATGTCACGCACCGCCGCCTTGGACAAAAGCGCCCCGAAGGTGATGATCTGCCCCACCTTGTCGCGCCCGTATTTGCGCTGCACATACTGGATCACCTCTTCTCGGCGATCCATGCAAAAGTCGATGTCAAAGTCGGGCATCGAGACCCGTTCGGGGTTCAGGAACCGTTCAAACAGCAGTTGATAGCGCAGCGGGTCCAGATCGGTAATCGTCAGCGCATAGGCCACGAGGCTCCCCGCGCCCGAGCCCCGCCCCGGCCCGACGGGAATATTATTGTCTTTCGCCCATTTGATAAAATCGGCAACGATCAGAAAGTACCCGGGGAACCCCATGCCCTCGATGATGCCCAGCTCGAAATCCAGCCGCTTTTCATATTCTTCGACGGTGGTGGCATGGGGGATCACCCTCAGCCGGTTTTTCAGCCCCTCATGCGCCTGCCGCTTGAGCTCTTCGATCTCGTCATCCGCAAACTTCGGCAGGATCGGATCACGGCGATACGCCATAAAGGCACAGCGCTTGGCGATCTCGACCGTGTTCTCGATGGCTTCGGGCAGATCGGCAAACAGCGTCACCATCTCGGCCTGCGATTTGAAGTAATGCTGCGCGGTCAGCCGGCGGCGTTCGTGCTGCTGATCGACATAGGCCCCATCCGCGATACAGATCAGCGCGTCATGGGCCTCGTACATATCGGCCTTGGGGAAATAGACGTCATTCGTCGCGACCAAAGGGATGCCCATGTCATAGGCCATCTCGACAAAGCCCCGCTCGGTCAGCTGTTCGGCTACGGGCTGGCCATCCTCGCCGGGGTGGCGCTGCAACTCGACATAAAGCCGGTCGGCAAAAGCCCCGTGCAGCCGTGCCATCAATACCTCTGCCGCGGGACGTTGACCGCCCTGCAACAGCTGCCCCACGGGGCCGCCCGCTCCGCCTGTCAGACAGATCAACCCACCGTTCAGCGCCTCCAGCTCCTCCAAGGTGACCTGCGGCAGCGCCCCGCCCTTGTCGATATAAAGGCAGGAGTTCAGCTTCATCAGGTTTTCATACCCGGCCTCGGATTGGGCTAGCAAAACCACAGGGGCCGGATCGCGCGGTTTTTCCCCCGGTTGCACCTTCACATAAGCCAGATCCACCTGACAGCCGATGATCGGCTGCACACCGGCCCCTGCCATGGCGACCGAGAATTCCAACGCGGCGAACATGTTGTTGGTATCCGTCAGGGCCAGCGCCGGCATATCGGCCCCCTTGCACAGATCAGGCAGCTTTTTCAGCCGCAACGCCCCTTCCAACAACGAATATTCGGAGTGCGTGCGCAGGTGAATGAATCGGGGTGCTTGTGCCATGGGGCCAACTTACCCAAGCCCACCCGCAGTCACCAGTCCCACCGGCACCCCGCGCCCGTTTTTCCAGCAACACGACACGCCCTTGAGCGCAGGACGCCACGAAATCTCTTGCCAAGCCCCCTTGCCCCCGCCTAGCCTCGTTCAACATTTGCCCGCGCCGCGTTCTACGTCGCATCGAACGCCGCGCAGATCAGGGGCTGAGGTACCGCGGCGGAACGAACCCTATGGACATCACTTTTCTCCTCAACGGGGAAGTCGTGTCACTGACCGGCGTCTCCCCCACCATGACGCTGCTGGACTGGCTACGCGAAACCCGACATCTGACCGGCACCAAGGAAGGCTGCAACGAAGGCGATTGCGGCGCCTGTTCCGTTATGATCAGCGACGATCAGGGTCACCGCGCCCTGAACGGCTGCATCCTGTTCCTGCCCCAGATCAACGGCAAATCCGTCACCACCGTCGAAGGGCTCTCGGCACCTGACGGCAGCCTGCATCCCGTGCAGCAGACCATGGTCGACTATCACGGCAGCCAATGCGGCTTTTGCACGCCGGGCTTTGCCGTCACCATGGCCACCGACCATCTGAACGGGGCCACGGACCACGACACGCAGCTCGCCGGCAACCTGTGCCGCTGCACCGGCTACGCGCCCATCATCCGCGCCGCCAAAGCCGCCGAGGCCGCCCCCGTGCCTGCGCACCTGCGCAACCTCAAACTTCCAGATGGCCTTAAATCCTCGGGGGGGCCGGCGCAGCCGGTCGGGGGCGGACAGCCCCCTGCGACCTCGCGCCCTACGACCACGGATGAACTGGCCCGTTGGTACGCCGATCACCCCGATGCGACCCTGATTGCGGGGGCAACGGATGTCGGCCTCTGGGTCACCAAACAATTCCGCGATCTGGGGCCGGTCGTGTTTCTCAACCAGATCCCCGACCTGCGCGGCATCGCCGATGGCGGGGATCACTGGCGCATCGGCGCAGCCACCACCCTTGCCACGCTCACCGCGCATTTTGCCCCGCTCTACCCCAGCTTGGGCGCGATGCTGCGGCGGTACGGATCCGCGCAGGTGCGCAATGCGGCCACCATCGGGGGCAACATCGCCAATGGCTCGCCCATCGGGGACGGCCCTCCGGCGCTGATCGCGATGGGGGCAACATTGCACCTGCGTCACGGCGACACCCGCCGGAGCCAGCCGCTTGAGGACTTCTTTATCGACTACGGCAAACAGGACCGCGCCCCCGGAGAATTTGTCGAGGCGATCACCGTCCCGAAACTCCCCACCGGCAGCGACGACACCCTGCGCTGCTACAAGATCAGCAAACGTTTCGATCAGGACATCTCGGCGCTGTGCGGCTGTATCAACATCACCCGCGCCGGCGATGTGATCACAGACGCACGCATCGCCTTTGGCGGCATGGCAGGCACGCCGAAACGGGCAAGCCAGACCGAAGCCCTGTTGATCAACCAACCTTTTGACGAGGCGACGATCCGCCGCGCGATGGATGCCTTGGCGCTGGATTATCAGCCGATGACCGACATGCGCGCCTCGGCGCAGTATCGCCTGCTGACCGCCCAGAACCTGCTGCTGCGCTATCTGCATGACGTGAACGGCCTGCCCACGAACCTGCACGAGGTGACAGCATGAGCGTTGCCAAACCCCTCCCCCATGATGCAGCCAAGCTCCATGTCACGGGGGCTGCGCGTTACGTGGACGACATCCCGACACCGGCCACAACGCTGCATATCGCCTTTGGACTGAGCACGGTGGCCTCGGGCACGCTCAACGGCATGGACCTGCGCGATGTCGCTGCTGCCCCCGGTGTGGTGGCGGTGCTGACGGCGGCAGATCTGCCGTTTGACAATGACGTATCTCCGTCAAACCATGACGAACCCCTGCTGGCCACCGACGCGGTACATTATGCGGGCCAGCCCGTGTTCATGGTCATCGCGACAACCCACCTTGCCGCTCGCCACGCCGCGCGGCTTGGGGCGGTGGACATCACCCCGACCTCCCCGATCCTGACCATCGAAGAGGCGCTGGCCGCCGATGCTCGGTTCGAGGATGGCCCCCGCATCTACCAGAAGGGCGACGCTGCCGCCGCGCTGACCACCGCCCCCCAAACTCTGAGCGGGACGATCAATATCGGCGGGCAAGAGCATTTCTACCTCGAAGGTCAGGCCGCCCTCGCCCTGCCGCAAGACAATGGCGACATGGTCGTCCATACCTCCACCCAGCACCCGACCGAGATCCAGCATAAGGTGGCAGAGGCGCTTGGCACGCCGATGCACGCCGTGCGGGTAGAGACGCGGCGCATGGGCGGTGGTTTTGGTGGTAAGGAAAGTCAGGGCAATGCGCTCGCCGTGGCCTGTGCCGTCGCCGCCGCCCGCACGGGACGCCCCTGCAAAATGCGCTATGACCGTGATGACGATATGGTCGTCACAGGCAAACGCCATGATTTCCGCATCGACTATACCGTAGGGTTTGACGCCACTGGCCGCATCTCGGCGCTGGATTTCACCCATTACACCCGCTGTGGCTGGGCGATGGACCTGTCCCTGCCCGTTGCCGACCGTGCGATGCTGCATGCGGATAATGCCTATCACCTCGATAACATCCGCATCACCTCGCACCGCTTGCGCACCAACACGCAAAGCGCCACGGCGTTTCGCGGGTTTGGCGGGCCACAGGGGATCGTGGGGATCGAACGGGTCATGGACCATATCGCGCAGTCACTCGGGTTTGATCCGCTGGCTGTGCGGCGGGCCAATTTCTACGCCGATGTGATGCAGCCTGACGCAACCGGACAGGCCCATGACCACCGCGCCCTGCCCCATGATACCGAGGCGGATCTTGCCTCTCGCGGGGCACCGCCCGCACCACAGGAAAGCACGCCACCCCAGCCCACGGGACTGCAAACCACACCCTACCACCAACCGGTGCAGGACTGTATCATCAACGCGCTGACCGACCGGCTGGCCCAGACATCAGACTACGCCGCACGCCGCGCCGCCATTGCCGACTGGAACGCGACGCAGCCGGTCCTGAAACGCGGCATCGCGCTGACGCCGGTCAAGTTCGGCATCTCTTTCACCCTCACCCACCTTAATCAGGCGGGGGCGTTGGTACATGTCTATCAGGACGGGTCGATCCACCTGAACCACGGCGGCACGGAAATGGGTCAGGGCCTGTTCCAGAAAGTCGCGCAAGTCGCCGCGAGTCGCTTTGGCGTTGACATCTCGGTCGTCAAGATCACCGCGACGGATACGGGCAAGGTGCCCAATACCTCGGCTACGGCGGCGTCTTCGGGGACGGACCTGAACGGCATGGCGGTGCAAGCGGCCTGCGACACGATCCGCGACCGCATCGCCGACCATCTGGCCGAGCGTTATCAGACCACCGCAGACCAGATACGCTTTGCCCAAGGCCAGGTTCATATCGGGGAGGAGGAGATCAGCTTTGCCCAGGCCGCCGCCTCTGCCTATGAAAACCGCGTGTCGCTGTCGTCCACCGGCTACTACAAGACACCCGAAATCGAATGGGACCGCATCAAGGGCAAGGGCCGCCCGTTCTTCTACTTTGCCTATGGCGCAGCCGTCACCGAAGTGGTGATCGACACGCTGACCGGCGAGAACCGCATTTTGCGCGCGGACATCTTGCACGACGCGGGCGCATCGCTGAACCCCGCGCTGGACATCGGCCAGATCGAAGGCGGCTATGTGCAGGGCGCGGGCTGGCTCACGACCGAAGAACTCGTCTGGGATGCCAAAGGCACGCTGAAAACCCATGCGCCGTCGACCTACAAGATCCCCGCCATCTCGGACCGGCCCGATGTGTTCAACGTGGCGCTTTGGGACGAACCCAACCCCGCGCAGACGATCTACCGGTCAAAAGCGGTGGGGGAGCCGCCGCTGATGCTGGGCATCTCGGCCTTCATGGCGCTGTCGGATGCGGTGAGCGCCTGTGGCGACGGGTTTGGCGACCTGCAAACACCCGCCACGGCCGAAGCAGTGCTGACCGCCATCGGGAAGGCCCGCAATGCCCTTTGACCGCGCAGCCCTAGCGCAGGCCGTTGCCGCGCATGGCACGGTGGCGCGCATCGTTCTGGTGCAGGTCAAAGGCTCTGCCCCGCGTCCGGCGGGAACGTCGATGCTGGTCTGGGCGGGCGGTGCATCCGGCACAATCGGCGGCGGCCAGCTTGAGCTGCAATCGATGCGCGACGCCGCCGCCATGCTGGCGGGCGACCCCCGCAGCAAGCTGACCCGCGCCGCCCTTGGCCCCGCGATGAACCAATGCTGCGGCGGGGCGGTGACGGTGGTGACAGAGCGTTTCGACGCCGCCACAGTCGAAGCCCTGCCCGACACCTACCCCGACATCTACCTGCGCGCTGTTGATCCGGCGGCCCCGCCCCTTGCAGACAGTTTTCGCGCCAAGATCGACCGTGCCAGTGGCGGCACGACACCGCTGGCCATTACCCTGCACGGCGGCTGGTTGGCAGAGCCGCTGTGGCAGCCCTCGCGGCAAGTGGTCATTCACGGCGCGGGCCATGTTGGCAGCGCGCTGGCGCGTATTCTGGCCCCGCTGCCGCAGTTTCGCGTCATACTCGCCGACCCGCGCCCCGGGTATCTGGATGATCTGCCAGAGGGCGTCAGCGGTGCCGATGGCCCTTGGGGTGCCGCGCTGGACAGCGCCGAAGATGACGCTGCGCATTTCATCATGACACCGGCCCATGACGACGATCTGGACCTGTGCCACCGCTTGCTGCAACGCGATTTCGCCTTTGGCGGGTTGATCGGATCAGACACGAAATGGGCCCGGTTTCGTAGCCGTCTGGCCGCCCTTGGCCATGCCCCCGAACAGATCGCCCGCATCACCTGCCCCATCGGCGCGCGGCAATTTGGCAAGCATCCTCAAGCGATTGCGCTTGGGGTGGCCACGCAACTCTTGCAATTTGAACCCGCCCGCACGAATAAACAGGTTCGTTTGACACAAAAGGAACGCTGCGCATGACCGACACGCCCCTTCTGGCGCTTTCCGGGCTGACCAAAGCCTACCCCGGTGTTGTCGCCAATGATGACGTGTCACTGCGGATCGCGCCGGGCGAGGTCCACGCGCTGCTGGGGGAAAACGGCGCGGGCAAGTCGACGCTGGTCAAGATGATCTATGGGCTGGTCAAACCCGATAGCGGCACGATGCAGATGCACGGAGCCAGTTTCGCCCCGCACGAGCCCCGCGCCGCACGCGCCGCCGGTGTGGGCATGGTGTTCCAGCATTTCTCGCTGTTCGACGCGCTCAGCGTGGCCGAAAACATCGCCCTCGGGATGGAGAACGCGCCCAAACTACGCACCCTCAGCAAGCAGATCCGCGATGTGTCCGAGGCCTACGGCCTGCCGCTGGCCCCCGACCGCATCGTCGGCGACCTTTCTGCCGGTGAACGCCAGCGGGTCGAGATCATCCGCTGCCTGCTGCAAGACCCCAAACTGTTGATCATGGATGAACCCACCAGCGTTCTGACCCCGCAAGAGGTTGAAATCCTGTTCAAAACCCTGCGCAAGCTCAGCGCCGAGGGCACCGCGATCCTCTATATCTCGCACAAGCTCGAAGAGATCCGCAGCCTGTGTGACAGCGCCACGATCCTGCGATTGGGCAAGGTGGTAGGCCATTGCACCCCGTCAGAGACGACGGCACGGGATATGGCAGAAATGATGGTGGGCAGCACGCTCAAGACACCGACCCGCGCGGGCAAGACCCCCGGCGCGGTGAAGCTGGACCTGAGGGGGCTGTCCGCGCCCTCGCCCAGTTCCTTTGGCATGCCGCTGCGTGACATCACCGTGCAAGTCCGCGCGGGCGAGATTCTGGGCATCGGTGGCGTGGCGGGCAACGGGCAGGATGAATTGCTGTCGGCCCTGTCGGGCGAGCTGCCGACCGCCGCTGGCATGATCGGGTTCGAGGGTCAGGACGTGGGCCAGCTTGGCCCCACCGCGCGCCGCCGTCTGGGTATCCTGACCGCGCCAGAGGAACGGCTTGGCCATGCCGCCGCCCCTGATATGTCCCTGACCGAGAATGCGATGCTGACCGGTGCCGTGCGCGAAAAGCTGGAGCGGCGCGGCATGTTGAACTGGCCCGCCGCCAAACGGTTTGCCGAACGTATCATCGCGGATTTCGACGTGCGCACCCCCGGCCCCGGCAATGCCGCGCGGTCGCTGTCGGGCGGGAACCTGCAAAAATTCGTCATCGGCCGCGAGGTGTTGCAAAATCCGCAGGTGCTAGTGGTCAATCAGCCAACATGGGGGGTCGATGCCTCTGCCGCGGCGGCGATCCGGCAGGCGCTGCTGGATCTGGCCGAGAATGGCACAGCCGTGATCGTGATCAGTCAGGATCTGGACGAGCTGATGGAAATCTCGGACCGCTTCGCCGCGCTGAACGAGGGCCGCCTGTCGGAGCCGCGCGCCGCGGCAGGGCTGACGGTGGACGAGATCGGATTGATGATGGGCGGGGCCCACGGGATGGAGGTGGCGCATGTTTGACGCGTTGCTTGCGGGGGTTTCACACCCCCACACCCCCGTGGAGTTTACCTTGCAAAATGAAGCAGATGACAAGAACTGGGGCGCGGCATGATGCGGCTTGAGAAACGGCCGCAGGCCAGCCGGACGTTTTCCTATGCAACGCCGGTTCTGGCGGTGATTGCCACGATGGTTTTTGGCGGCGCGCTGTTCGCGGTGCTTGGCAAAGACCCTGTGGCGTCGATCATGACCATTTTCTGGGAGCCGCTGTTCGGCGATTTCGCCTTTTACTATCGCCCGCAACTGCTGGTGAAAGGAGCACCCCTGGTCTTGATCGCCATTGGCCTGTCGCTGGGGTTCAAGGCGGGGATCTGGAACATCGGGGCCGAGGGCCAGTACATCATGGGGGCCATTTGCGGTGCCGGTGCAGGTCTGGCCTTCTACCCCGCAGAGAGTGTTTTTATCTTTCCGGTGATGGTGCTTGCAGGCGCGCTTGGCGGATGGGTCTGGGCCATGATTCCTGCCGTGCTCAAGGTCAAATTCGGGACGAACGAGATCCTCGTGTCATTGATGCTGGTCTATGTGGCGGAACAATTCCTCGCCTCTGTCAGCCTAGGATTGCTGAAAAACCCCGAAGGCTTCGGCTTTCCGGGCAGCCGCAACCTGCAGCAATATGCATCGGCCCATAATGGCGAGTTGATCGCGGGATCGGGGATGCATTGGGGGGTGGTTGCCGCGCTGATCGCGGTGATCTTTGCCTATGTCTTATTGGCGCGGCACCGGTTGGGCTTTGCCATCCGTGTGACCGGGGAGGCACCGCGGGCGGCGCGGTTTTCCGGCGTGAACCCGACGCGGCTGGTGTTGTTCTGCATGGGCATGTCGGGTCTGCTGGCCGGTCTGGCAGGGATGTTCGAGGTCGCGGGCCCTGCGGGGCAGATCACCATCGATTTCAACGTGGGCTACGGGTTCACCGCAATCATCGTCGCCTTTCTGGGGCGGTTGCATCCTGTGGGTATCCTGTTGGCCGGTGCTCTGATGGCGCTGACCTATATCGGGGGCGACATCGCGCAAAGCCAGTTGGGACTGCCTGCCGCCGCCATTCAGGTGTTTCAGGGGATGTTGCTATTCTTCCTGCTCGCCTTTGATCTTTTCACCCATTACCGGCTGCGCCTTGGCCGGACGGAGGTCGCGTAATGGATCTGTCTGCAATCAATCCGGTGCTCTTTGTCGCGGGCTTTCTGGTGGCGGCAACGCCGCTGATCTTTGCCGCTTTGGGCGAGCTGGTGGTCGAGAAATCCGGCGTGCTGAACCTTGGGGTCGAAGGGATGATGATCATCGGCGCGATCTGCGGCTTTGCGACCGCCGTTGAAACCGGATCGCCCCTATTGGGCTTTGCCGCCGCGGCCGTGGGGGGCGCGTTGCTGAGCCTGCTGTTCGCCTTCCTGACGCAGATTACGCTGGCCAATCAGGTCGCATCGGGCTTGGCGCTGACGCTGTTCGGGCTGGGGTTTTCGGCGTTGCTGGGGCAAAGCTATGTCGGGATCAAACCACCGCGCCTGCCGGATGTGAACTTTGGCCCGCTGCATGACATCCCCGTCATCGGGCCGATCTTCTTTTCCCATGACATTATTCTGTACTTGGGCTTTGCGCTGGTCGTCGCCGTTTGGGCAGTGCTGAAATTCACCCGCATGGGGCTGATCCTGCGCGCTGTCGGCGAAAGCCACGAGGCGGCCCACGCTCTTGGCTACAAGGTGGTGCGCATCCGCACGCTGGCGATCATGTTCGGCGGGGCCTGTGCCGGTCTGGGCGGGGCCTACATCAGCCTGATCCGTGTGCCCCAATGGACAGAAGGCATGACCGCCGGTGTGGGCTGGATCGCCCTTGCGCTGGTGGTTTTTGCCAGTTGGAAGCCCTGGCGGCTGTTACTGGGTGCCTATCTTTTTGGCGGTATCACGCAGCTTCAGCTGAATCTGCAAGGCGCGGGCGTTGCCATTCCGGTCGAGTATCTGGCAATGTCGCCCTACATCATCACCATCCTTGTGCTGGTGATCCTTTCCGCGGATAAAAGCGCTGCTCCGGCATCGCTGGGCCGCACTTTCCACGCCTCTCACTAGGGGCCTATCTTCAAGCGCCGGATAAAAGGCGCGTTACTCAGGGGACTACGTTATGAACTTCACCACACTTATGGCCAGCGCGGCACTGGCGCTTGGGCTTGCGGGCGGCGCATATGCCCAAGACAAGACCAAAGTCGGTTTTGTCTTTGTTGGCCCCGTCGGCGATGGCGGCTGGACCTATGAACACAACCAGGGCCGTCTCGCAGTCGAGAAAGAATTCGGCGACGCTGTCGAAACCGTCTTTGTTGAAAACGTGGCCGAGGGCCCCGATTCCGAGCGTGTGATGACGCAGATGGCGCTGGACGGCGCGGACCTGATCTTTACCACGTCTTTTGGATATATGGACCCGACCATCAACGTCGCGGGCAAATTCCCGGATGTGAAATTCGAACACGCCACCGGCTACAAGCGCGCCGACAACGTGTCGACCTATTCCGCGCGTTTCTACGAAGGTCGCGCCATTCAGGGTCACATCGCGGGCAAGATGACCAAATCGAACATCATCGGCTATATCGGGTCCTTCCCGATCCCCGAAGTGATCCGTGGCATCAACTCGGCCTATATTCACGCCAAGAAGGTGAACCCCGATGTCGAGTTCAAGATTGTCTGGGCCTACACATGGTTTGACCCCGCCAAAGAAGCAGATGCGGCCAAGGTTCTGATCGAACAGGGTGCGGATGTTGTCCTGCAACACACCGATTCCACAGCACCTCAGGCGGCGGCGCAAGAAGCGGGCGACGTGATCACCTTTGGTCAGGCGTCCGACATGGCGCAATACGCGCCCAAGCCGCGCGTCTCGTCGATCATTGACGATTGGGCCCCCTATTACATCGCCCGCACCAAAGCGGTCATGGATGGCACATGGGAAAGCAAAGACACATGGGACGGCATCGGTGCCGGCATGGTTGGTATCGGCGAGATTACGGACGCCGTGTCTGCTGACGTAAAAGAAGAAGCGCTGGCGCTGAAAGCATCGATCGCGGATGGGTCCTACCACCCGTTCACCGGCCCGCTGAAAAAGCAGGACGGCTCCGATTTCCTGGCGGAAGGCGAAACAGCCGATGACGGCACGCTGGCGGGCATGAACTTCTATGTCGAAGGCATCAAGGGCGACATTCCGAACTAAGCCGGACACTGACCTGACACGATCAAAGGCCTCGCATCCGCGGGGCCTTTTTTGTTGCGAAATCAGCGCGGTGCCCCGTCTTGCGACAAAACGCGTCTGGTGTGGGGCGACCAAGCTGCCTACAGTAGGTACATGCGCTTTCTGCCCGCCTTCCCCTGCCAACTGCTTGCCACCGTTCTGGTGCTGCTGTCGCTTGCGACATCGGGGTTTGCGCATCGTTTCGCGCCCGTAGACCTGTCGCCCGAGCTGCAAGCCTATGTTGCCAATGGCGGCGCGCTGGCGGACCTATGCGGCACCGGTGATAGCCCGCACTCAGGCAATATGGCCGATTGCAAGACCTGCCGCCTGATCGGTGCCATGGCGCTGCCCGAAGCGGTCACCGGCCTGCCCGTTCCCGTGCTTGAGAAAACGCAAACCCTGCGCTTTGTGGCGAAACGGCTGCTGCACACACGCAAGCCTGACCCCAGCCGGCTAACCCGCGCCCCGCCCCAAGTCTGAACATCTATCCCATCTGTTCATTCTTTCCGCCTGCCGATGATGCAGGCCCTTAGGCTTGGAGCCCTCATATGACGACCCCTACCCAAACCACGCAACCCGACGGCGGCGTGAACAAACTCTACTTTGCTGCATGGCGCTGGCATTTCTATGCGGGGCTGTTCGTGCTGCCCTTTCTGTCGGTTCTCGCCATAACCGGCATGGCAATGCTGTGGATCGCCTGGATTGACGGGCGCGACGGTGAATTTACCCCGGTGACCGTGCAGGAAACCGTCCTGTCGGTCTCGGCGCAGTCGCAAGCCGCGGTCGAGGCCGTGCCCGGCGGCACGCTGGTGCAATATGTGGCCCCCCGCGCGCCTGATCTGGCGGCCCTGTTCCGCGTGGACCACGATGGGGATGCGGTGATGGTTGCGGTTGATCCCTACACGGCCAAGGTGATCGAGAGCTTTCCGCGTCGGTCCGGCTGGTACGATTTCGCGGATGGCATCCACAGTGATCTGATGCTGGGGGTGACCGGTGATCGCATGATTGAAGCCGCGGCCTCGATCGCCTTGGTGCTGATTGCCACGGGGCTTTATATGTGGTGGCCGCGTGGTGCAGGCTGGCGCGGGACGCTGCTGCCACGTTTCACCAAGGGCCGTGCGATGTGGAAATCGCTGCATGGTGTTGTGGGCATCTGGGTATCGGCCTTTCTGGTGCTGTTCCTGATCTCGGGCCTGTCCTGGGCGGGCATCTGGGGCGGCAAGATGGTGCAAGCCTGGAGCCAGTTCCCCGCCGAGAAATGGGACGCCGTGCCCCTCTCGGACGACATCCACGCCAGCATGAACCACCACCGCCGCGAGGTTCCTTGGGCGCTGGAACAAACGCCGATGCCTGCCTCTGGTAGCGCGGCTGGGGAGGCGGGCATTGAAGGGGCCGTCACGATTGACAGCATCGATGCATTGGCGCGCGAGATCGGCTTTGACGCGCGCTATCAGATGAACCTGCCGCAGAACGATACCGGCGTCTGGACGCTGAGCCGCGATTCCATGAACACCGACAGCACCGACCCGATGTCGGACCGCACCGTGCATATCGACCAGCACAGCGGCAATATCCTCGCCGATGTGCGCTATGCCGATTATTCGCTTGCGGGCAAAGCCATGGCAGTGGGGATTGCGCTGCACATGGGCACGTTGGGGCTGCTGAGCGTGCTGGCCAATACGCTGGTCTGCCTGTCGGTGCTGTTCCTCTGCGTCAGTGCGCTGGTGCTTTGGTGGAAGCGTCGCCCTACCGCCGCTGGCCGCCTGTCCGCCCCGCCCATGCCGTCAGAGCTGCCGTTGTGGCAGGGTGCCGTGCTGGTCGGGCTGTTCGTGTCGATGGCCTTTCCCATGGCCGGGGCCGTGCTGCTGAGCGTGCTGGCGGTCGATGTGTTGATCCTGTCGCGCCTACCCGCGCTGCGCCACCGTCTGACCTGACCTGAAGCCCCCGCGCCGCTTGTCAAATACGGCGCGGGGGATGCATGCCCACTACCCATCCGCCTGCAACACGCTATCATCAGCGTCATGATCAAAATCCACCACCTGAACCGGTCCCGCTCTCATCGCATTTTGTGGCTGCTCGAAGAAATCGGCGCGCCTTATGATGTCATTCCCTATACCCGCGATGCCAAGACCAACCTCGCCCCGCCCGAGCTAAAGCTCGTGCACCCCTTGGGCAAATCCCCCATGGTCGAGATCGACGGCACGCTGATCGCCGAGAGCGCGGCCATCACCGAGGTGCTTTGCACCCGTTTCGCGCCGCAGATGATCCCCGATCGTGACAGCGCCGCCTATCTGCAGCACCTTGAACTGATGCATTTCGCCGAAGGGTCCGCGATGACGCCGATCCTGCTGAACCTCTATGTCAGCCGTTTGGGCGACGCCGGTGCACCGCTGCATCCGCGCATCGCGTCTGAACTGGACAACCACTACAGCTACATGAACAGCCGCGTGCGGGCCTCGGGGCATTTTGTGCAGGATACGCTGTCGGCGGCGGATATCATGCTCAGCTTTCCGGCAGAGATCGCGATGCAGCAGGGCCGCGCCAAGGATTATCCCGCACTCGCTGGCTTTGTCGAGATGATCCACGCGCGCCCCGCCTATGGTCGCGCCACCGCGCGCGGCAAGACCGATGCCTAACCGCGCGGTTGCACGTCCCACCGGCCCATGTCACCCATAAGCAAAGAGCTTGGGGCCGGCGGGACGGGCCTGCGTGAAACCAGTGCAAGGGACAGGGGGCAGCTATGACAGAAAACACATCCGATATCCTTGTGATCGGCGGCGGCATCGCGGGCATCTCGGCCGCGGCGCGCCTGTCTGGTGATGCAAAAGTCACGGTGATCGAAGGGGAAAAAGCGCTTGGCTATCACGCCTCTGGCCGGTCGGCCGCGCTGATCGAAGAGAATTACGGTGCCCCCTCCGTGCAGGCGCTGAACAAGGCCACCGTCGGCTATCTGCGCGACGGCGGCTACCTGTCACCGCGCGGCCTCATGATCATCGCCGACCGCCACGAGGAAGAGGCGTTTCACAGCGATCTCGCCCATATGGGGGTCGAACAGATCACCCCCGACGATGCGCTCCGCCTTGTGCCGATCCTGGCCGCCGAGCGCATCGCCTTTGCTGGCTACCACGCTGACGCCCATGATATTGATACCGACCGTCTGCTGCAGGATTTCGCCAAAGAACTGCGCGGCAATGGCGGGCGGATCGAAACCGGGCATCCCGTCACATCCATCACCCGCACGGGCAATTCGTGGAAGGTCACCGCAGGCCCGCACATCTATCACGCCGCAAAACTGGTCAACGCCGCCGGGGCTTGGGCCGACCAGATTGCCATTCTGGCCGGTGTGCCTCCCATCGGCATCACCCCCTACCGCCGGTCCATGGCCCGCATTGCGGCACCGGGCGGGCATGACCTGTCGCGCTGGCCGATGTTCTTTGGCGTGGGCGAAACATGGTACGCCAAGCCTGATGCGGGCGCGCTGCTGATCTCGCCCGCTGATGAGGACGCGACCGAACCGCAGGACGCATGGGCCGACGACATGGTGCTGGCCGAAGGGCTGGAGCGGTATCAGAACATGGTCGCCGCGCCGCTGACGAAACCCATCGCAACATGGGCGGGGCTGCGCAGCTTTGCCGTGGACCGCACGTTGGTGCTGGGCCCCGATCCCGCCCAGCCCGACTTTATCTGGAGCGCGGGACAAGGCGGCTACGGTTTCCAGACCAGCGCCGCCGCCTCGCAACTGGTGGCCGATCTGACCCTTGGCAATGCGCCGTCGCTGCCCGATCCCGTGGTCGAGGCACTGCGCCCCGATAGGCTGCGCGCATGACAGCCAAGCTTCCCCCAAGCGCCAGCGTCGCGCTGCCCACCCGCGGTGCCATGCTGCACGCCCCCGCCGCCGACCGGAACAAAGACGCCCTGTGTGACCTGCTGCGTGACCATGCACCTCAGACAGGTCGCGCGCTCGAGGTTGCCAGCGGGACGGGGCAGCATATCGCCGCCTTCGCCCGCGCCCTGCCCGATCTGCACTGGCAGCCGACCGAGCCTGCCCCCGACCGCCGCGACAGCATCGACGCCTATATCGCCGAAGCCGGGCTGACCAACGTCGCCCCCGCCGCCCCGCTGGATGCAGCAGCGGCGGGTTGGCACAAGCCACTGCCACCGCAAGACCTGATCTTCCTCGCCAACCTGCTGCATCTGATCCCGACAGAGGCCGCGCAGCAGGTCATCGCCGAAGCCGCGCTTGCGCTCGCCGCCGGTGGCACGTTGATCCTCTATGGTCCGTTCCGCCGCGAGGGTGTGCTCACCTCCGACGGAGATGCGAAATTCGAGGCCGAGCTGCGCACCGCCGATCCCGCCATCGGGTACAAGGATACGGTCGACATCACGCGTTGGCTCAGCGATGCTGCACTAAGCCCGATCGACAGGATCGACATGCCCGCCAATAATCTGGCCTTTATCGCACGAAAGCCGTGACCCTATGCCCCGACTTCGCGTTCTTGCCCTCCTCTCTGCCCTTGCCCTTTCGGCCTGTGGTGCGCCGCAACTCTCTGTCCCTGTGGGAGATGTGACGGCGGCCAATTTCGGCGACCGCAAGCCGTTCGACTGGCCCGGCCAAAGCCCCGACCGCTATGCGGTGCACGGCATTGATGTGGCGCGCTTCCAGCAATCGCTGAACTGGGGCGAGGCCCGCGTCTCCGGCGTGAACTTCGCCTTCATCAAAGCCACCGAAGGCGGCGATCTACTGGACCCGATGTTCCAGAACCACTGGGAGGGTGCCGGCCGCGCCGGTGTCGCCCGCGGGGCCTATCACTTCTATTATTTCTGCACGACGCCCGAGAAACAGGCCCGCTGGTTCATCGAAAACGTGCCCAAAGCGCCGGGCATGCTGCCCCCCGTGCTGGATCTGGAGTGGAACCCCTTTTCCCCCACCTGCACCCTGCGCCCGCCCGCCGATACCGTCCGGCGCAACGCGCAGAACTTTCTAAGCATCCTGCGCGCGCATTACGGGCAGCAGCCCGTCGTCTACACCACGCCGGAGTTCTATGCCCAGAATGACATGGGGCGTCTGCGCGGTGTTGAATTCTGGCTCCGCTCCACCGCCGCCCACCCGTCCGAGAAATACCCCGACGAGCGCTGGACCTTCTGGCAATACACCAGCACCGGCCGCGTCCCCGGAGCCGCCGGCGACATCGACATCAACGTCTATGCCGGTAGCCCCAGCAGCTGGGACAACTGGCTTTCGCGGCGTCAGGTGCGGTAGGAAAAAAGCCCCGCCAAACATGTGGTTGGCGGGGCTCTGTATGTGTCAGAGTAAATGTCTGCGTCACCCATCCACGCGGATCGTTGCGTTTTTCGGGTCGTAGGGGCTGTCCTCTACCACTTCGGCGTCCCATAGCTGGTCGAACATCTTGACCTTCAGCTTCGTGCCGACCTCCGCGATGTCGGGTTTGACGTAGCCCATGCCGATGGATTTCCCGAAGGCCACCGAATACCCGCCCGAGGTCAGGCGGCCAACGCGGGTGTCGCCGTGATACAGCACTTCGCGGCCCCAAGGGTCGGCGTCGTCGGGCCCGTCGATCAGCAAGGTCACACATTTGCTGCGAATGCCATGGGCTTGCATTGCGTCCTTGCCGTGGAAGTCCTTGGACAGGTCGACAAAGCGCGGCAGGTCGGCCTCTAGCGGGGTGGCATCGCGGCCCAGTTCATTGCCGAAAGCACGGTAGGATTTCTCTTGCCGCAGCCAGTTCTGTGCCCGCGCGCCGACCAGTTTCATCCCGTGTTTCTCACCCGCCTTCTCCAGCAGATCGAACAGGTGGTTCTGCATCTCGATCGGGTGGTGCAGCTCCCAGCCGAGCTCTCCGGTATAGGCGACGCGGATGGCGCGGACAGGGACCATCCCCAGCTCGATATTGCGCATGGTCAACCAGGGGAACCGCTTGTTGCTCAGCACCGTCTCGGGGTCCGCATCCTTGATGACCTCTTTCAGGACATCACGCGATTTGGGGCCCGCAATGGCAAAGACACCCCATTGCGTGGTCACGTCATGACATTCGATATACCCGAATTCGGGCGCTTTATCGGCGATGGCCTTGCGCAGGAAATCACTGTCATAGGCCGTCCAGGCCCCGGCGGACACAAGGTAGTATTCATCCTGAGCGAGCCGCACGATGGTATATTCGGTGCGCGTGGTGCCGTTGATCGTCAGCGCATAGGTCAGGTTGATGCGCCCGACGGAAGGCAGCTTGTTGCAGGTGAACCAATCCAGAAAGGCAGTGGCCCCCGGCCCCTTGACCAGATGTTTGGTAAAGGCGGTCGCATCGATCAGGCCCACGCCCTCGCGGATCGCCTTGGCCTCATCGACCGCATGCTGCCACCAGCCGCCGCGCCGGAAGGACCGGCTGTCATGGTCATTGAACCCCAGCGGCGCAAAGTAGTTCGGGCGTTCCCACCCGTTCACATGGCCGAACTGTGCGCCACGGGCGGCCTGACGGTCATAGGCGGGCGAGGTGCGCAAGGGCCGACAGGCGGGGCGCTCCTCATCCGGGTGGTGCAGGATATAGACGTGCTCGTAGGCCTCTTCGTTCTTGCGCGCGGCATATTCGGTGGTCATCCAGTCGCCATAGCGTTTGGGGTCCAGCGACGCCATGTCGATCTCGGCCTCGCCCTCGACCATCATCTGCGCCAGATAGTAGCCCGTGCCCCCCGCAGCCGTGATCCCGAAAGAGAACCCTTCGGCCAGCCACATATTGCGCAGGCCGGGTGCCGGACCAACCAGCGGGTTGCCGTCGGGCGTATAGCAGATCGGCCCGTTGAAATCGTCCTTGAGGCCGGAGTCCGCACAAGACGGAACGCGTTCGGCCATCGCCATATACTGATCCGCGATCCGGTCCAGATCCAGCGGAAACAGATCGGCCCGGAAGCTGTCCGGCACCCCATATTCGAACCGCGCAGGCGCGCCGCGCTCGTAGATTCCCAAAATCCAGCCGCCCCGCTCTTCGCGGGCGTAGGATTCATTGTCGGCGTCCCGCACAACCGGATGCTCCGGATTGCCGTCGGCGCGCCATTTGACCAGCTCGGGGTCCTGATCCATCACGATAAACGTATGTTCAACCGGAATGGCGGGCATCTTGATGCCCAGCATCTTGGCGGTGCGCTGCGCGTGGTTGCCGCTGGCGGTAACAACATGTTCGGCGGTGATCACGACCTGCTCGTCCGAGGGGACAAGGTTCCCGCCCTTCTCGACCATCTTCGTGATGGTAACTTCCCACGCCGCGCCATTCCAGTGAAAGGCATCCGCCTGCCACTTGCGCTCAATCGCCACGCCCCGCTGCCGCGCGCCCTTGGCCATCGCCATGGTGACATCGGCGGGGTTAATGTAGCCGTCCGTCTGGTGATACAGCGCGCCTTTCAGATCGTCGGTCTTGATCAGCGGCCATTTTGCCTTGATCTCGTCCGGCGTCATGAAAGTATAGGGCACGCCGCAGGTCTCGGCGGTGGAGGCATAGAGCATGTATTCGTCCATGCGTTCGTCCGTCTGCGCCATGCGCAGGTTCCCCACCACGGCAAAGCCCGCGTTCAGGCCGGTCTCTTCCTCAAGCGTCTTGTAGAACTTGATTGAATAGTCGTGGATGTGGGTCGTCGCATAGGACATGTTGAAATAGGGCAACAACCCTGCCGCGTGCCATGTAGACCCCGAGGTCAGCTCGTCCCGCTCAAGCAACATCACATCATCCCATCCGGCGCGGGCCAGATGATAGGCAATCGACGTGCCAACGGCGCCGCCGCCCACAACCAGTGCTTTGACTTGAGTTTTCATGAATCCAATGCTCCGCCAGAATAGGTCTTAGCGACATTTAGCAGTCCCCGCGCAAAACGCAGAACCCAGCCGACCAAAGACAGCACAAATGCGACCAACGTCGAAAAACTCGCGCGCAGGCCGCTTCCAAATGGTTAAAATCCCCGCCGGAGGCATCGCATCCCTGCCGGTGGCAGGGATCGATATACCGCGCGCGCCGCCCCGACTACGCCAGGGATTCGGGAAGAATCTTGCCCGGGTTCATAATGTTATCGGGGTCGAGCGCCTGTTTGATCGCGCCCATGACGCCCACTGCCGCTCCCAGTTCCTTGACCAGATAGGGGCGTTTGCCCTGTCCGATGCCATGCTCTCCGGTGCATGTCCCCTCCATCGAGATCGCGAGCTCGTTGAGCCAGCTAATGAACGCCTCGGCGCGGGCGACTTCATCCGCGTCGTCCATATCCAGCAGCAGCGAGGCGTGGAAATTGCCATCGCCTGCGTGGCCGACGATGGGCGCGATCAGGTCCAGCTCCGCCGCTTTGGCGTTCGCGCGGCCGACCGCTTCGGCCAGCCTTGAGATCGGGACACAAACGTCGGTCGCCACCGCCTTGCAGCCGGGGCGAAGGGCCAGCATCGCCCAATAGGCGTCATGGCGCGCTTGCCACAGCTTGTTGCGTTCCTCCATCGTGGTGGTCGCCTGATAGTCGGTGCCGCCGTTTTCATCGGCGAGCGCTGCGAATGTCTCGGTCTGTTCGACCACACCAGCGTCAGAGCCATGAAACTCCAGCAGCAACATCGGCGTTTCGGGCAGCGACAGTTTGGCATAGGCATTCACCGCGCGCACGACCATCGCGTCCAGCAGCTCTATCCGTGCGACGGGCAGCCCGTATTGGATCACGCTTTGCACGGTTTCACAGGCCGCCTCGACCGAGGGGAAGGAACAGCGGGCAGAGCTGATCGCCTCGGGGATGCCTTGCAGTTTAAGCGTGATCTCGGTGATCACGCCCAATGTCCCTTCAGAGCCCACCATCAGACGCGTCAGATCGTATCCGGCGGATGATTTGCGCGCCCGTGCGCCGGTGCGGATCACCGTGCCATCGGCCATCACCGCCTCGACCGCCAGCACGTTGTCCTTCATCGTGCCATAGCGCACCGCATTGGTGCCCGAGGCCCGCGTCGCCGTCATCCCGCCAAGCGAGGCATTGGCCCCGGGATCAATGGGAAAGAACAGACCCTGATCCCGCAAATGGGTGTTCAGCGCCTCGCGCGTGACGCCGGGTTGCACGCGGCAATCCAGATCGCCGGCGTTGACCTCGACCACAGCGTCCATCTGCGTGACGTCGATCGACACGCCCCCCGCGGGCGCATTCACATGCCCTTCAAGCGAGGTGCCGGTGCCGAAGGCGATGACCGGCACCCTATGCGCGGCGCAGACCTTGACCACAGCCGCGACATCGTCGGTCGAGCGGGCAAAAACCACAGCATCGGGAGCCTGATTTCTGATCCAGGTCGTCGTATGCCCGTGCTGTTCGCGGATCGCGCCCCCCGTCTGGAAGCGTTCGCCGAATTGCTGCTTGAGGATACCCAAAGCGGTGTCGATCCCGGTCTCGTTGCGGGGCATGTCGGTGGCCTGTGCCATGTGGTCTTTCCTTTGGTTCAGAATGGGCGATCACTCGCCAAGGGCGATGCCTTCGCGGCGCGGGTCAGCCCCGCCGCGCAGGTCATCGCCAATCGAAATCATATGCAACCCCGAGGTCAGCGCGCGGGTGTTCACCTCGTAGCCAAGGCCGGACAGCGCATCGGCCATCGCGGCGGCGTCGGTGCCTTCCTCAAGGTCGTAGGGGCCGAACCGGTTGATCGCATGGGGCAGTGCGGTGGCCTGTTGCACATCCATTCCCCAATCCAGATGCGCGATGATTGCGCCCGCGACATAGCCGATGATGCGGCTGCCACCGGGGCTGCCCACGGCCAGAACCGGCGCGCCATCCTTCATCACAATCGTCGGTGCCATCGACGAGCGCGGGCGTTTTCCCGGCTCGACCCGATTGGCAATCGGCACGCCATCGGTATGCGACCGGAAAGAGAAATCCGTCAGCTCGTTATTCAACAAAAACCCGCGCACCATCAGGCGGCTCCCAAAGCCGTTTTCGATGGTGGTGGTCATGCTTGCGACGTTACCCATGCTGTCCACGATCGACACATGCGAGGTCGACGGCAGCTCGATAGAGATATCATCGGCAAAGTTCAGGGCATGGTCGAAAGCGGGCGCGCCCGCGGTGACTTCGGGCAGCGCATCGTCGCCCTGCAACAGCTTGGCGCGCTCCGCCAGATAGGATGGGTCGAGCATACCGGTCACCGGCACCGGCACATAATCGGTATCAGCTACATAGCGCCCCCGATCCGCAAAGGCGAGCCGCGAGGCATCGCCGATCAGCCGCAACAAATCTGCGTACGCCGGTCCGGCGCTCAGGTCCGCATTTTCCAGCAGCCCCAGTATTTGCCCAACGGCCAACGCACCGGAGGACGGCGGCCCCATGCCACAGACCTCATGCCCGTGATAGGGCGCGCAAAGGGCGTCGCGTTCCTTGACCCGATAGATCGAAAGATCGACCTCTGACAGCACACCGGGGTTGGTGGCCCCTTGGACAGCCCCCACGATGTCGCGCGCAATGTCGCCGGTATAGAAAGCCTTCGCCCCGCGTTCAGCCAGCGCTGCAACCGTGCGGGCATAGTCAGGATTTTTCAGCGTATCGCCTGCCTGAACCGGCGTGCCGTTCGGCATGAAATAGGATGCTGTCGTTTCCGACGTTGCCAGCCGTTCGGCGTCATCAGCCACCAGCCCCGCAAGACGTGGGGACACGGCAAAGCCCTTCTCGGCCAAGGCGACAGAGGGGGCCAGCAGCTCGGCCCACGGCTGGTTGCCCCATTTCTCATGCGCTGCGGCCATCAACGCAGGGGTGCCCGGCGTACCGACCGACCGCCCGCCAACGACGGCGTCAAAGAACCCCAGCGGCACACCTTGATCGTCCTGAAACAATTGCGGCGTGACCGCCAGCGGCGCGGTTTCGCGCCCGTCCAGCGTGGTCAGCCTGCCCGATGCGGCGTCATACCAGACCAGAAACGCCCCGCCACCCAGGCCAGAGCTTTGCGGCTCCACCAGCCCCAGCATCGCTTGGACGGCGACCAGCGCGTCGGCAGCGGTGCCGCCCCGTGCCAGCACATCCGCCCCTGCCTGAACCGCATGAGGGTTGGCGGCGGCGACCATCCAGTTCCGGGCGATGACGGGTTTGCCCGCATCCTTAGCCTCGAAGGCGGCGGTGATCCGCGGCGACATGCCGGTAAAGCTGCCTTGGCTGGCACCTTCGGGCGCGACACTATCGGCGGCCTGTTGCGCGAAAGCGGCCCCGCTTACAAAACCACCTATGGCGATGGCTGTGCAGGTCCGCCCGATGTACTTTACGATGTGATGTGCAAGCATGGTCCCCTCCCCGTTCCGGTGCTCGGGGTCAACCTACTTGTTTTTAGCGCCAGCGCAAATTGAACCGCACCGGCGCTGCACCTAAAGCATTGAGGGTACGACCTGATCCGGCGGACGGTGCCCGTCTTCGAAGGTCTTGATGTTGATGATGACCTTCTCGCCCATCTCCACCCGCCCTTCGAGCGTCGCAGACCCCATATGCGGCAAGAGCACGACATTGGTCAGCTCGCGCAAGCGCGGGTTGATGTCGGTGCCGTGTTCATACACGTCCAGCCCTGCGCCTTGCAGCTCGCCCGCGCGCAGCATCCGCGTCAGCGCGTTTTCGTCGATCACTTCCCCCCGGGAGGTGTTTACGATCACCGCGTCGGGCTTCATCAGCTTCAGACGGCGGGCGTTCATCAGATGGAAGGTGCTGGGGGTGTGCGGGCAGTTGATGCTCATCACGTCCATGCGGGCCACCATCTGGTCAAGGCTTTCCCAATAGGTCGCGCCAAGGCTCTCTTCGATCTCGGGGCGCAGACGGCGGCGGTTGTGGTAGTGGACCTGCATGCCAAAGGCAGCCGCGCGCCGTGCGACGGCCTGACCAATGCGGCCCATCCCCAGAATACCCAAACGGCGGCCGCTGACGCGCCCGCCAAGCAGCGCAGTCGGGGCCCAGCCCTGCCAATCGCCTTTTTGCATCTGCGCCATGCCTTCGGACATGCGCCGTGTGACCGCGAGAATCAGCGCCATGGTCATATCGGCGGTGTCTTCCGTCAGCACGCCGGGCGTATTGGACACCAGAATCCCGCGCTGCCGCGCTGTCATCACGTCAATATGATCGACACCCGCCCCGTAGTTCGCGATCAGTTTCAGCCGGTCCCCCGCCTGCCCGATCAGTGCCGCGTCGATTTCATCGGTCACGGTGGGCACCAGAATATCCGCAGTTTTCATCGCCTCGCCCAGTTCAGAGCGGGTCATCGGCGTGTCATCCGCGCGCAACGTCACATGAAACAGTTCCGTCAATCGCTTTTCGACGACTTCCGGCAACCGTCGCGTGACTACAACACTTAGCGGTTGCTTTGACATTGTGGGCCTCCCAAATATGGCTTTGCACTGTGCTTGGTGGCATGGTGTCCCAAGCAGAGACGAGGCACAAGAACCTCGCAGGGCAAAACTGCATTAAATCAACGGCAACAGACCAGACAGGCAGTCATGAAACCGATGTTACGTTCCGTCCTTTTGGGCGCCCTTGCAGCCGTTCACCTGTGCACCACCCCGGTTTTCGCGCAAGAGGTCGGCCAGGTGACCAACCTGCCGGTGCCCCGTTTCGTGTCCATGAAAGCGAGCGAGGGGAACGTGCGGCGCGGGCCTTCGCTGACGCACCGGATCGATTGGGTGTTCAAACATCGCGACCTGCCCCTGCGCATCACGGCAGAGCATGGCCATTGGCGCCGCGTCGAAGACCGCGACGGTATGGGCGGCTGGGTGCATTATTCGCTTTTGTCGGGCACGCGCACCGTTCTGGTGGAACAAGACCGTCTGCAGCTGCTTGTCCGCCCCGACCCCAAGGCCCCCGTCGAGGCAGAGCTTGAACTGGGCGTGATCGCGCGGCTCGGGGCCTGTGACCTTGAATGGTGTTTCCTGCGGGTCGGCGGCTATAAAGGCTGGGCCCCCAAAGCACGGCTTTGGGGCGTGGGCCCGAAAGAGCTACGCGACTGACCGCGCAATTGCACATGCCGCGGTCTTGGGCTTAGGTGACACAACACCGTCCCCATGATCAGGAGCTCTCATGCGCGCAGTCACCTATTCCACCCTTGGCGAAGCACGCGACGTGCTGACCCTGACCGAGATGCCAACCCCTGCCCCCGCTGCGGGCGAGGTGCTGGTGCGGCTGGCCGTGTCGGGCGTCAACCCGTCCGATGTGAAATCCCGCCGCGGGCGCCCCGGCATGACCCATCCGCCCTTCGAGACTGTGATCCCGCATAGCGATGGTGCCGGCGTGATCGAGGCCGTGGGCGACGGTGTGGACCAAGCCCGCGTGGGCCAGCGCGTCTGGATCTGGAACGGGCAATGGCAGCGCCCCTTCGGCACTGCCGCGACCCATATCGTCCTGCCACAAGCGCAGGCCGTCCCGCTGCCCGATGACGTGAGCTTTGACACTGCCGCCAGCCTTGGCATACCCGGGCTGACCGCGGCCCACGCCGTGTTCAACGGCGGTGATGTCGCGGGGCAAACGCTGCTTATCCAGGGGGGCGCGGGCACCGTCGGCTATCTCGCCGTGCAATTCGCCGCCTGGGCAGGGGCGCGCGTTATCGCCACCACCGGAGCCAGTGGGGCCGAGCGCGCAAAATCCGCAGGCGCGCAGGTCGTGCTGGACTATAGCGCCTCCGATCTGGCGCAACAGGTGCTTGATGCCAACGGTGGTGCCCCCGTCGACCAGATCATCGAGGTCGAATTCGGGGCCAATATCGCGCTGGATGCAGAGGTGATCAAACCCAACGGGCGCATCGCGGCCTATGGCTCTGCCAAGGTGATGGAGCCGACGCTCCCCTTCCTGCCCCTGCTCTTTAAGGCGGTGACCATCGACATCATCCTCGTCTACCTGCTGACCGAGGCCGAACGTGCCCTCGCGATCAAGAAAACCCACCAAGCCTTGGCCGAAGGGGCGCTGCACTGCCCGGTCGAGCAGACATTCGCGCTGTCAGACACGGTCAAAGCCCATGAAGCCGTCGAAGCCGGTGCCCGCGCCGGTGCGATCTTGATCAACTGCGAGGGCTGACAGTCCTAGCACGCGACACATACTGCACCCTTGAAGCGAGGGGGACGGCCGCGGTGCGCCCCCACGTCCCCCCTTTCGCGCGATCACGTGTTCGCTCGGACGCAGGATATCAGCAGCAAGACATACAGCGGCAATAGGCCCCCTGAGGCAGAGCGGCACCGCTGATCCTCCCCAATAGAACACAGCCTGCTCTGCCCCAAACACGGCTCAAGAATAAATTCCGAGATTCTCCCCACTTTTTCTCCAGAAAGGTATTGCACCCCCCCGCACTCCGGACTAATTACGCCCACACGTTGGGATGTAGCCAAGTGGTAAGGCAACTGTTTTTGGTACAGTGTACCGTAGGTTCGAATCCTACCATCCCAGCCAACTTTCTTTCTCACACTCGAAATAACAAAGACTTAACCAAGTCTGGTACGACGTCTGTGTCACGGCATTCTGAGACTGTAACACAGAGTGTGACACAGGGCCTTGCGCGCTATGCCCAACAGCATCGCGTTTCAGCCCGTCGAAACCACCGACAAAAACCTAAATATCGAGCCGGCCCCTACCTGATGCGTAGAGGCCGGATGTTCTATTTCCGTAAACGTCTGCTCAGGTGTAGAGCGAAGGAAATGCTGGCAGAAACAGGGCTTTTAATCCGGAAGACCCTAGATGTGCCCGGAAGAAGCCGGATGACTGTACAGCCTTAAAAATAAGAGGGTTGGTGCGAGATCACCTAAAATTATGTGATTACAGCGCTGCCAAATAAGCTTCGCACCTATTGTGCAAAAGTCTATGGCCAGAAAATAATGAGCCATAAAAATAAGGAAATCGATCTCACAAGGTGGGACGGAGCTAGCCGTTTCGATTGAAAACGTCCCACCTTGTTCAAACCCCTGTTAAACATCGCTTCAACAGTTGGTAGCGATCAATCATCTCAGAATAAGGTGGGACGTTTTCAGAATTGATTTTGGCTCAAAGATAATCGCAATCACGTGTCCTACACCCGAGTGATCATATCATCACGGTTCGGCTTTTTTGCTTTTTCACTTCTTGTTTTCCAAGTCCGCTGCAATTTTCCCCTGTTGGCCATCGCAACAACAACATCTCCAAGTTCGCTACGCTTGAGAAACAGATCTTGCTGGGCGATCGCAGCAAACTTCGCAAAGGCGATCCCATTGGGGTGCTCGTCCAAGAGGGACGTCAAATGCTGATCTGCCCGTTCAAGGTGTTCTTGTCGTTTTTTGAGATAGGGACCCCGAATTTCGAGATCGTCTGACATCCCTGCCGCATCGAAAAGACTGGCATGCTGCTGAGTATTAGACTTCTTGAACCGGGCTCGATCGTGAGACGAAAGGGCTGTGAACTCTGCTCCCCGCATGACCTCCATACCTTCGTGATGCCAAGTGGCATATGCCAAGTTAAACTGGATCATATTCTTGTCAGGGTTATGGATCGGCGAAAAGGCAGCGTATTTATATTTCAAATCAGCTCTGAGCATCTTGAGATACTCAGCTTCAACAAGCTCAATCGTGACGCCGGTATCTATCAGGTATCTCGCTCGCTTTTCGCCCAACAGACCAACGAGAGCGCTTTCCCTGTCCTTGTGATCGCTTGAGACGAACCTCTCCATAAAGGAACGCATGAAGTTGACAATTACCTCACTAGAACGCCCATTAAAAAGCTTGAGGGCTGAAGGAGGAAACCCCGTGTATCCCGTGGGATCAACAAAGAGGAGTTGAAAGGCGTGGTCCGCTGCAGCACGTATACTGGGCGCATTAGTCGCAAACTCGCCTTGGAAAGTTTCGATCTTAAGCAAGGGGTATTTTTCACGAACTCGGGAAACGTATTCGGCCAGCAGTCGATATGAGGAAGGTTTCGCCTCGTTGAAGATGCATCTGATCCGTCTATCTTCGGGCGTGTGTCCGAGCGCCTCCGCGACATCAGAGAGTGTCTTCAGAGATACCCCAATCGATGTGTCGCTTAGGTGCTCCGTATCCCTGTGCTCCCAAGGACCAGAAAAGCCATCGATAAAATCAATACTTGCCCAAGTGCTTAGAATTTTATTGGCAAACGGTGTGAGGTAACGAGCCAATATCTGGTGTTTCGCTTCACTCTGCTCTCGTCCGAAGTACAAATCCGTCATCACCGAATCCCTATTATCGCGGGAGTTCAGTAACGCACTATCAGCCTATGCGGGCAACAGTTTGCGTGGGCAGTTGGTCCCATTCTTTTCCGGCCAAAGTACGACCCGCAATCTTCTTGCCAACCCGGAGCATCTCAGTTCCATCAGCAGCGGTGGCTTTTGCAGCCTTTTTATGTGCTAGAAGATTTATCCCATCACCTGGAGCCCAATCCCCCCACTGTTTAAAGTGAAATGCTGTTTCAGCTCTCATGCATTGAGCGTGTAGCTCTGTGAACCATTGTGGAGATGCCGGCCGCGCTTTCGGGCCACTTTCGCCGCCGGTGATAACCCAGTCAATTGTTGAGCCAAGCCATCTCTTCAGATCAAGTGGTCCTAGCAAAGGCTCTGCCGAGATAAACCGGACCTTGGCAGGAATACTCTCCAAGTACGGCAACAGCTCATCAGCGCGTGTCTGCAACTCCACGGTCGTTCCAAGCCAGACGTTATCGGGCCAGCTATCTGTCCACCGCGCAAGGCGTGCTACATTCTGTGGGCGCTTCGTGAGAAGGAGCCAGTCAAGATTGGGTGTTGCTTCGATCAGATCGAACAGTCGATCCCGTGCCTCGAGCAGTTCGTCGCGGTCCTCGAACACATCGGCCATGGAGGCACAGAAGACGCGCGGCCGCTCGGCTGCACCTTCTGCTTCGCGGTTCCATTTCAAGGGCTGTCGCCAGTGGTTATCGCTAAGAAAACGGCGCTCGGGCTTCGGTCCCCACACATTCTGACCAACGCGCTTGGCCCATGCTTCGGCATAACAATGCTTGCAAGCCTCGGAGACCTTAGTGCAACCCCACCAGGGATTGAACGTATGCGTCGTCCATTCGATCTTTGAATTCGCGCCCATGATGTTCTCCTTTACGAAAGTTCTCGCATAGATATCATTGGCTGGGAACCCGGCTTGAAGTGCCCCTGAAGGAATCGCCATGCAGAATATTGACCCAAACCCGTTCGAAAAAATTGAGTGCCAAGATCAGAATGGGACATCTGTTACCGTGGGAAAGCATGCGATAATCAGCGAGAGCAAGTCGCTGATGAGCGGCAAAGTTCGCACCTCCAGCTCGCGATATGCATTTCTTATGAATGGCCACGAGGTCGTTCAAATTGATGAAAAAACGTTTAGGGTGCCTCAGACTGATCAGATCTTGAAAGTTAAGGCCTGATTGAGAGCGAAGATCACAATGTCTTCGCGAGGATAAGCAGCCAAACCATTAGCTGTGCAGCGCCATATGATGTATGCATAACCCAGCATTATATGGGTTTTCAGAGATGTTAGACGGCAATGTACAGCGGCGAAAACTGCACGCAAAATGGCAGCGATTTACAAATTACGTTGAAGAACAACGGCTTACTGTCCTGGAAACGCGGATTGAGCGCCGAAAATGCATTCTGGCCGATGATATAGCCGAACGCCGCACGATCATGATGCGCGCGATCCGCAGGATGCGCCGGGCTGAAGGGAAGACTTAGGCGGCTGCTGGTTGCTCGATCTTAACGGCCGTTCCAGACGCAACCAGCATGACCATGCTCCATCCGCCGTCGCCGATCTGCACATAGTCCAGGTCAACGGCCACGACTGCATCTGCTCCAAGCAGAGAAGCTTCCTGCTTCAACTCATAGAGCACAGTCTCACGCGCATCTCTCATTGTCTGTTGAACGGCCTTTGAACGTCCACCGACGATGTTTCGTATGCCCGCAAAAACGTCCTTGAAGACATTCATCCCATAAGCGCATTCTGCCGTCACAATGCCGAGGCGCTGAGAAATTCCGATACTTGGGTGGGTTTCGGTCGTGACCATGATCGCTTCGATCGAGGCATCTCGGGCTTTGCGCAGAGCAGCCTCCGCCTCACTACCGTGCTTCGTCTTTTCAGCGGCTTTTTCCCGCGCAGCCTTTTCGTTGCCGCTCACACAAGAATAGCATTTGTCTTCGCTAACCTTGTTCCAGACGGTTAGTGATTTTCCGCACTGGATACAGTTTGTCATCGTGGTAAAATCCATTCATGATTCATTGTGCTTTTACGGGGCTTCTGTGAGATGAGGGTTTGACTAGATGCATCATAGCTATGCCCAGACCAAACCAAAGAACCGATTATCTGAACGCGGTTGGCATCCTCGCCGTGCCTTAGCTCTGTGCGGCACTCTGGGTTTTCAGATCGGAGCAAAAGCCCGTTGTCGATGAGTTCGATCCTCTTAATCCTTGTATCGCCTTCAATATCAACGACACCATAGATTTGCCCATCCCGAGGATCCGTTTGTCGTCTATCTAGCAAGACCAAATCGCCATCAAATAACAATGGCTCCATGCTGTTGCCTCGCACACCGCAAACAACGCATTTTTCGGGGGCCAATCTCTTCTCTCGCATCCAGTCCAGCCTGAATGCTACAGGAGCAAGCTTCTTAGCGTTTTCTCCGCTCGTGCCTGGACCAGCTGAGAGGCTGACATCAAAGCGCTCAACAAATGCGAAGTCGTTAGGCACCTCACTACCCTCTTGGTTGCTGCTACTTTGTGTCTCGCCGTCACTTCGCTTTCTGCCCACGTAGAATTCCAAGCCTAGCGCGTTGCAGATGGCTTCGAGTTTGTGGGCTGATGGGGATGAGCCTCGCTTTATTGCCTGGATGACAGAGCTGTTGTCCTGCCCGAGTGCGAGCATGCCAAGCTGAGACTGCGAAAGGTTGAGTTCCTTTCGGCGTGCTTCAATAAGCTCGTATATCTCATGCGTTTCCAAAACAGTGCAGAATTACACTAAAACCACGCTCCCGCACAAGAGCGTGGTTGGAAACGGACTATTTCCAATTCAGTGCAAATTATGATTGACTTAGCAGTGCAAATAATTACTTTAGTGATCATGATTAGCGAGCAACTCACAGAACTGGCGGAGACCATGGCCACCCACATCGGGAGGTCGGAAGCAACTTTGTCAAATAAAGCAGCCGGTAACGCCACTCTCTTTGAGAGGCTGCGTGGCGGTAAGGGCTGCACGATCCAGACCGCCCAGAGGGCGATGATTTGGTTCAGCGAAAACTGGCCAGCAGACCTTGAATGGCCTGCTGACATTCCCCGTCCCCGTAAAAAGAAGGACGCCGCATGATGCGTGATCATCCTCCACTTTCGCTGAACGGGGTCGAAGTCGCCCGCGCAGCGCTTGGTCAGCTGACCGAGGCTCAGCGCCTGGCATTGGCCATCGAAATCACCATCGGCGCGTCAGACCCGGCGTCGACCTTCCATCTGGTTCGCCTTGAGCGGACCGCATGCACCGTGGCCCAAGATCTGACCCGAGTTCAGTTCTTCAACGAGGAGATGCGCAGATGCGTGTGACCGAAGAGAAGCCAGTGAAGAGTGCCCGTCCACGGTACCGACTGCCCCCGACGATCGTCGAAGATGCCATCGCAGGCGTCGCATTCGTTGTCATCTGCGTGGCCGGATACTTTCTTGCCTGGGGAGGTCTGACATGAGCCGCTCTCCCGTCCAATCCTTTGCGGCGCTCAAGGACGCGCTGACCCAGATGGTATCGCTGAATGATGCCATGGATGATGACACGCTCGGCCAAGAGGTGGGGCTGGTCAACAAGTGGGATGATCAGGCCAATCTCGCCATGGCGGCATTTTCAGAGCTGGTTCAGCAAGAGGATGCGCTGCGCGATATCGAAGCGCTATTGGCTGCGACCTATGATGGGGTGCCCAGCTGATGCACGCGGCCACGATGTCCTCTGATCGGCTGCGCCGGGTTAACAAGCTGCTGTCCGATCGCAAGCCGCACTCCACCCGTGAGATCATGCGCCGCGCCCATGTCTGCGCGATCAACAGCTGCGTGGCCGAGCTGCGCCAGCTTGGGGCCGAGATCGTCTGTGAGCGCCAGCACATCAACGGCAAGTTCATCTTCTTCTACACGATGCTCACCCCACCGGATGACGCACCAGAGAACGAACAAACCCTAGATTTCACGGATGACGTATGACTGATACTCCGACGCCCCCTGTCTCAAGCCAAACCCATGATCTGCGCAGCGTCACGGTTGCTTTGATCGAAGTCGAAGGGCGGTTGCGCCCTGCGCGTGCCCATCGGATCGAGGTGCTAAAGCAGGATATCGACTGCAACGGCCTGACCCATCCCTTGCTGGTGGTGCGCAAGGGCCAGAAGTACCGTTTGATCGCTGGTCTTCAGCGTCTGGAAGCGATCCGTGCCCTGCGTTGGGCCGAAGTGCCGGTCACCGTCTTGCCGGAAGACACGCCCCCAGCCGATCTGCGCTTTGCTGAGATCATGGAGAACATAAACCGCGAAGAGCTGACGAAGCTGGAGCGGGCCGAACATCTGGCGGCGCTGAAAGCCACATGGGAAGACATGAACCCGGCAGCGCGTCACGGTGGTGACCGGCGCAGTGCAAATGTGCGCCTTGTGAAAGATGCTGAAAACGCTGAGAAAAATCAAAGTGCAATTTTTGCACTTTGTTCTGACATTGCCGAGAAAGTCGGGCTTTCGAGACGTTCATTTTTCAATGCACTCGAGATATCCAACGGCCTTTTCCCCAAAACCAAAGACCGTATCCGCGAAACGTGGATTGCCGACCATCAGGCGGGATTGCAGGCTCTGGCCAAGGTCGCCGCGGAAGTGCAGGAGCGTGCCTGCGATGCTCTGCTGTCCGATCCGCCCCAAGCCACCAGTGTCGCCGATGCCCTTTTGCTGGCAGAAGGCCGCGCGCTGCCCCGCAATGACGATAAGCACTATCACCGTGTCACGGCCACCTGGTCACGCCTCTCCACCAAAAGCCGCCGTGCGTTCATCGATGAGCACAAGCGCGAGATCCTCGAGCATGCGCGCGCACAGGGGTGGAGCCTCTGATGCTTTGGGTTTCGGCACAGCAGATTGCGGATGCAGCGGCGGCGGGGCTTATGCCTGGTCTGCCGACGTCCAAGCGGGGCGTGAATGCGCTTGCCGCCCGCGAACGCTGGGCTGAAACCGGACTGGCACGGGTACGTGAAGGTCGGGAAGGCGGTGGCGGGCTCGAGTATCATGTTGATGCCCTGCCAGCGCCCGCCCGCGCTGCCTGGCTGGCCAGTCATCTAACCTTGGGCGCTCGGGATCTTCGGCCTGTCGTTGCGGATACCCCTGTAGATCAGTCAGCTGACGCCCGCGCGCTGATACTGACCCTCGTTCACAAGTTTCAGGCGGACAACGCCCTTCCTCAAACCGCTGCGGATGCAATGTTCGCAGAGATGTTTACGGGCGGTTCAATCGACCTTCCAGCGTGGATTAAAGCGGCTGTTCCAACTGTGTCAGCGCGGTCGATTGCCAGATGGCGCAAGGCGGCGCACGAGGGCACGGCGACATCCCGCAGGGGGCGTCCCAAAGGGTCTGGCGTGCTGGACGTGGCGCATGATGGGCAGGTTCGCGCAATGATGCTGGCCGCAATCGCAAAGCAGCCGTTCCTTTCCGCCAAGCATCTGCGGATCCTGGTGAAGGACAAGTTCGGCAAGACGCTGGACGTCACCTGCGCCAAGAGCGGTGAAATCAAGACAGCGCCGCTGCCCACCATCCGTATGTTCCAGACCGTCATCACGCGCTGGAAGACCGAGTATCGCAACGAGCTGATGCGCCTGACCAACCCGGATGGATACCGTTCCCATGTCCGCTTCGCCGCGACTGGAAGCCAGCGTGCGCAGCGCCTGAACGAGGTCTGGCAGGTTGATGCGTCGCCTGCAGATGTCATGCTCAAGGGTGGACGCCATTCGATCTATATGGCCGTCGATGTTTACTCTCGCCGTGCCATCGTCTTGGTCAGCAAGACGCCCCGCGCCTCTGCGGTTGGCCTGTTGGTCCGCAAGTGCATCATGGCTTGGGGTGTGCCCGAGAAGATCCATACTGACAATGGGTCGGATTTTGTCGCAAAGCAGACGAAGCGCCTGTTTGCAGCCTTGGAAATCGAGGTGGAGCTCAGCATCGCTTATGAGCCTACCGACAAGGGGATTGTCGAGCGCACGATTGGAACCTACCAGCGCGATATCGCGGTCTGCCCTGGCTTCATTGGCCACTCGGTTGCTGATCGCAAGATCATTGAACAGCGCAAGGCATTCGATAAGCGCCTCGGTGCCACGGATGAGGCGCTCTACGATGTCGATATGGATTTCGCCGAGTTTCAGGAGTGGAGCGACATCTGGGCCCAAGACATGTACGGGCGCGATCAGCATTCTGCACTCAAGAAGCGGACCCCCTTCGAGGTTGCAGCGGCCTATGCAGGCCCGATCCGCAAAATTGAGCATGAGGCCGCGCTGGATGTGCTGCTCGCGCCGATCGCGTCCAACGGCGGCATGCGGACGGTAACCAAGCAAGGCGTGCGGGTCGATGGTGCATATTACCTGCCCATGTCCGCGATGCCAGGCGATGAGGTTCTGGTTCGGATGGACCCAGCCGATATGGGCCGTGTCATGCTCTTCCATCCGGAAACAGAAGGCCTATCTGGGCGAAGCCTTGAACGCTGATCTGGCCGGGCTGAACCCTGCCGAAGTGATCGCCAAGGCCAAAGCAATGCAGCGCGCCTATGAGGACGAGAAGCTTACGGATATCCGCCGCGCCAGCCGCAAGATCGGCAAGCGCGATGTCGCAGATGCGATGCGCCGTGATGCCGCCGAAAAGGCTGGCGTGATGGTCGCCTTCCCCAGGGCGCGCGAAGTCTACACCACACCGGCTTTGGAAGCTGCCAGAGACGCATCGGTTTTGGCACCTAAGGAAGCCCCCAAAAGCCGTGTTTCCGATGACCGTTTGGCAACGATGCGCGCCGAGCATGAGCGCACGGCCGAGGTGGTGATCAAGCCGGAGACGCCCAAGGAACGGTTCCGTCGTTTCCTTGTCCTGGAGCAGCGGATCAAGGCAGGCGAGCGCGTCTTGCCCGAAGAGCAGAAGGCGCTCGCGGCCTACCAGCGGCAGCCTGAGTACATCGGGCACATGAAGATTTTTGAGGATTTCAGCTGGGCAATGTTCGGCTGATTTAGGTGCCCCCGGCAACGTTGCAGGCTGACCGGGGGCGATAACGAAGTGAGGATAGAATGACAGAAGAATTCAGGCATAACAACTCTGTTGCACCGCTGCGCAATGTCGTGGCTTTGGTGGAACTGATCGAGCGGGTCAATCAGCGTGGTCCGGGGCTTCCAGGGCTGGGCGTCTTCTACGGATGGTCCGGATACGGCAAAACGACAGCGGCAGTGTATGCGGCGAACAAGTTTCGGGCGTATCAGGTCGAAGTCAAATCGGTCTGGACCAAGAAGAAGCTTTGCACCGAGATCCTGCGCGACATGGGCGTACTGCCCGCCAAGACCATCTCGGATATGGTTGACCAGATCGCCCAGGAGCTCGCCCGCAATAGCCGTCCGCTGCTGATCGATGAAATCGATCACTTGGTCGACCGCAACATGATCGAGATCGTACGCGACATTCACGAAAGCTCCGGTGCCACGATCATCCTGATTGGTGAAGAGAAGCTGCCGCGCAAGCTGATGGCTTGGGAACGGGTGCACGGTCGCATCCTTGACTGGGTCGCTGCTGAAGAAGGTCAGATCGACGATGTGGGCTATCTCGCCGCGATCTATTGCCCCGGTGTGTTGCTGGAAGAGGATCTGAAGCTTCAGGTGTTGGAGGAATCACATCGGTCGATCCGGCGTATTTCCATCAACCTCGAGCGGGTCAAAGAATTCGCCCAGACCCGGAACCTCAAGACCGTCGGCCGGAAGGATTGGGACAATCGTCCCTTCTTCACTGGCGAAGCACCCACGCCGCGGAGGGCTCCGAAATGAGCAGGATTTCAGCAACCGAAGCGGCCACGTCCCGTGAGCCACAAGGCCGTCAGCCGCTCTGGGATGAGATGGTGAAGTTCAACGGTGAACCGTTCACGATCACCGATATCTTCGATCAGACATACATCAACCGCCACACGATCCGCAGCTATCTCAAGTCTCTGACGCTGGCGAACTATGTCGAGCGCATCGAACCTGAAGAAGGCGCTATCCGCGAGGACGCCGCGATCAAGTTCCGGATCATCGCGGATCCTGTTCCGTATCACGCTCCACGCCTGAACCGGGACGGCAAGCCGGTCTCGCAGGGCGGTGGCGTCGAAAACATGTGGCGGACAATGCGCATGATCGGACAGTTCACACCCCGTGATATCGCAGCACATGCCACGACCGACATCGTGAGCGTTACGGACAACACGGCGAAGGCCTATTGCACCAAGCTGCTGAAGGCGGGCTTCTTGAAGGTTGTCAGCAAGGCCCAACCCCCAGCGAAACAGGCAGTGTATCGCCTGATCCGGAATACAGGTCCACAGCCACCGATGATCCAGCGGACCCAGCAGGTGTTCGATCCAAACACGCGGAAAGCCTATCCGGTGGGAGGGCAATCGTGAACGGACCCGTCGATATCGCAAGAGACGCCTGGGGCGATGACCTGCCGGACTGGGTGCTCGCTTTGGCCCAGGCGTGCGCTCTTACCAGCCAGAACCGCGTAGCCGAGGATCTCGGGAGATCAGCTTCCTTGGTCAGCACGGTGCTGCGCAAGAAATATCCAGGCAACATGGAGGCCATCGAAGAGCGGGTGCGCGGCGTCTTCATGTCGGCCGTCATCTCATGCCCGGTCCTTGGCGATCTGCCGACGGATGTTTGCCAGATGTGGCGACAGCGGGCCAATCGCTTGCAAACCCATAACACACACCGGGTGCGGATGTTTCGCGCCTGCAGAAAGTGTCCCCGCTACATCGGAGAGGAGCAGTCATGACCAATCTAGCCGCTGAAATCGTTTCGCTGGCATTGCAGCGCGTACCGCCAATGGTCATTGCGCAGCGCCTCTGCGTGCATCCCAACACTGTCTACCAGCGGATCAGGGAAGCGCGTCAAGCCGGGGAGGTTATTCCCACGTTCAAGGCCACTTCAAAGGGGGCTGCTGGCGGATCTGAACATGTGGAAAGGTCAGAGAAGACCGAGGCGTCGCCATCAACCAAGCAAATCGTGGTGTCGGTACGCTTGTATTCGTTGCTGACGACCGAAGCAGACCGGCGCGGCCTCACCCCAACAGAAGCGGCACAGCGGCTGCTGGAGAAAGCCCTTCTGGGTACGGTGAAGGCATGACGGATCATGTCAAACGGTTTTCAGAAGTCGAGATGGTCCGGCTTGCGGCCAGCGGCGTTGCCAAGGTGGATCTTCTGGGCCCGCGCGGAACGACCCTCTGCACAATGGATGAAATCGAGGCGATGGCTGCCATGATCGTGGCAGCAGGCGTTTTGCCAGGGCATCCGGCCGATCCGGCACGCCAACCCTACTTTGTCGAAGTCGAAGGGAGCATCCGATGATCGACCCAATGCATTTCGCCGAAGGGCGGCACGTGAAGTTTCTGGCCGAGAACGGGGTCGTATTCGAGATCTGCACTGCCCACCCCAACGTCCCTTTTCCAGAGATTGTGGCCGCGACGATCGCAGACGCCCTCAACGCAAAATCCAAACAGGAGAACTTCCATGACGAATTTTGAACCGGCAGCACTTACCGACGGCCGCAAGGAGATCGACGGCAACGTCTTCATGCGTGACGGCAAGGGCGGCCTGCAGCCGATTGAGAATATCGCCGCGCGTGATCTGCTTCAGGATGAAACCACACGCAAAATCATCGGCCACGCCATTCCGCTGTCTGACCAGGTGGCGCGGTTCAAGGAGCACACCTTTGATGACATCGGTGCTTTCGAGGCAATCCTGGCACAAGAATACGGAGCGACCTTCGGCGGCAAGAAGGGCAACAAGACACTGATGACTGTGGATCAACTCTACAAGGTTGAGGTCCGGATTGCAGATCAGATCAACTTCGGGCCTGAGCTGCAGATTGCCAAGCAGCTGGTCGATGAGTGCCTCAATGAATGGTCTGCCGAGAGCCGTCCGGAGATCCGCTCAATCGTGACCCGTGCGTTCAACACGGACAAGGCGGGTCAGATCAATCGCGCCGAGATCTTCATGCTGCTGCGTCTCGAAATCACGGATGCCCGCTGGCAGGAAGCGATGCGCGCCATCAAGGATGCCATTCGCGTCGTAGGATCAAAAACCTATGTGCGCTGCTCAAAGCGTGACAGCCACGACGCGCCGTGGCAGGCAATCACGATCGACTTGGCCAAGGCTTGAGGCGATGTTTCACGAGCGATCATCACCTCCTCGAGACGTCCAGGTACAGGACATTCGCTCTCACGTGGCCAGTCATTTTGGAGTGACCGAGGAAGAGCTGCTGGCACGATCGCGTCAGAGCGAATTCGTCAACCGCAGGGCGATCTGCTATCAGCTTTGCCGCGAAATGTCGGATGCCAGTCTGGCACGGATCGGCAGGTACATGGCCAATCGCGATCACACGACAATCATTGCAGGTCTGAAGCGCAAATTGCCGTTGGAAATGCAGGTCGCAAAAAACCATATCCGCTTTGCACTGGAGCAAGGATCACCACACTCACTTACGTTTGTGCGTGCTGCGCCGTTTCAGACCCGGCGAGCCAAGTCAGAGCCTGTGTTTCGGTCCAGAATAGGCACCACAGAATGAGCCGGGCGCTGCAGAGAACCATCCATGTCGCTTGCGGGGAACTCGGTATCGAGAGCGATGACCGGCGCGCACTTCAGCTTGAGGTATGCGGTAAAACATCCATGTCGGACATGACCGCCGCCGATCTGAAAAAGGTTCTCGAGCGCCTCAAGAACGACGGGTTCAAGGGTGCTTCAACCGGCCCGAAAAAGCGCCCTGCGGCGTCCCGGGCGGATCTGCGACTGATCCATGTGCTCTGGGGAAAGCTTGGAGCTGCAGGCGTTCTGGACAGGCCCGGCCGCGATGGTCTGAACGCCTTTATCCGGGCACGTTTCGGGGAAACATGGGAAATGGTGCCTGCCGACGTTGATATGTTGCGGGATCATTCGCAGATCGATTCAGTGATCTCGGCTTTGAAGGACTGGGGCAAACGCGCCGGCATCGATTTTAACTGGAGTGGACGGAAATGAGCCGCCGCTCTGACATCGTCACTGATCACGCGGTGGTCCGTTATCTTGAGCGGGTATACGGCGTGGACGTGAAGTCCCTGAAGCGCCGGATCGAGCTGGTGACGCGAGAAGGCCGCGACCAGGGCGCGAATGCGGTCAACAGCGGCGGCGTCCATTATGTTTTGAGCAAGAGTGGCAAAGTCACCACTCTTTATGGCTGCAATGACACCGTCTCAAGACGCGGTCAGCGGTGGAGGGCGCGCCACAAATGACAAAGGCCCCCAAGACCCCTGCAAACATCCAGGTCTACGAAGACATTCTCGGCACGGATGGCGCAGTCGAGTTCCTCCTGACCTTTGGCGGCGCGGAGCTCTACATGCCCACCGATCCAAAGGGTGGATCGAAGGTTGCTCAGCTGGTCGGGATCGAAAAGGCCCGCGCATTGGCCGATGCATCGCACGCCATGAAGGCCCGCATTCCGACCGCGAAAAGGTGGATCGCTCAGGTCCTCAAATCAAAAGGCTTGCCCGTTGCAGAAATTGCACGCAAATTGCACATGACCGATGTGACCGTGCGAAAGTATCTTGCGGACGAGTTCACATCCGAAGAGACCTTTTCCAAACAAATGAAGCTGTTCTGACGCCACCCCGCAAGCGCTTGCGGATGTTTTGAACAGGCATCAAACGTCATTTTAGACCCCACAAGGTAGCGCGCCGCCCGTGCTTCGCGATTGGGGTCCACAATGAAATTCAAAAATCACATTGCCCAGGGCATCCCGTTTGATCGCGCACAGAACATTGGCGGCGTGATCAAACCAACTATCGTGGTTTTGCATGACACTGCTGGGCGCTTGGAACATGGCAACTCTGCCAATTACCTGCGGACCGCCCCGCGTGGCGTGTCGGTTCACTTCATTCTCGAGCGTGATGGCTCAATCTCTCAGCAGGTGCCCACCAACCGCCGTGCCGGGCACGCCGGGACATCGCATTACCACGGGCGAGATGGTGTCAACGATTTCTCTATCGGTATCGAGATCGTCAATCCTGGTCGGATGACGGATGCGGGCAACGGGAAAGCCCGTGCGTGGTACAAGCAGGAATTCGACATCTCTGAGTTCGGCATCCAGGCTGTCACCACTCCTGAGCATGGCAGCGGGCTTTGGATGGATTATACCGAGGCGCAAATTGAGGCAGGCGAAGCGCTTTTGAATGGCCTCTTCGATTACATTCCCACCCTGACCGACATCACCAGCCACTGGTACATCTCCCCAGGTCGCAAGGTCGACACCAATCCGCTGTTTCCCTTGGCGCAGATGCGTGCGCGGGTCTTGGGGCGTGACGATGTTCAATCGGCGGAGGCGGATGAGGCGTCCGCGCCAGCACACCAGGAAGATGAAATGGTCGCGATCAACGTGCCCGGGAGCACGCTGAACATGCGCCGCTGGCCATCGTTCAATCCCAACGTGATCTCGACCATCGGCGACGGTGTGATTGTACCCGTCATTCGTGAAGGCATTTTCGACGGTCGTGCCTGGCTGAAGGTGCGGCATGGCGGACTTGAGGGCTGGATCGTCAGATCTCACGCCGACCCGATCACCCAATCCAACTGAAACTCTGAGGAACTCAACATGTTTAAAGAAACGAAATCCCCCTTCCTGTCTCTGGGCGTCCTCGGCGGCGGCGGTGCCATCATCACCGGTCTTGCCCAGATCGCAGGCTACGCGGTCACACCCGCTGACGCCGCTGATCTTAGCACGGCCGTGACAGGTCTGATCACATCCGCTGCGGGTCTGATCGCCGTGATTGGCCGGATCCGTGCGACCAAACGCGTCTCGCTGCTGGGTTAATTCTCCATGAGCCTGGAATGGTCCGCTGTTACGCTCGCAAGCCACGCGAGCCTTGTCCTTGCGACCGTGTTCGCCTTTCTGAACGCGATCACGGTCCGCAGGTTCTGGGTCGCGCAGCCTTCACTCCGTGTGTTTGAACGTCTGGAAAGCCCAATCTTCGCGATTGCCGCCGCTCTGATGGTGGAGCGCAGCTACTACGTCTGCGCCAGACTGTTCGTAAAAACAGACCTGAACCTGTGGGAGGCGCATCCGGCACCGGCAGTCCTTGCGTTCATGCTGGCGGCAAGCATGTTCTGGCTGGCGATCTCAATCCGAACGATGGGCGAAATCGGCGGACTTGGGGCGCAGCGTGCACTGATACTTCAATCAGCTACGATGCTGGCTTTCTTTACGCTCCTCTCCTGGGGGCTTTGGTAATGGACTGGTTGTCGTGGCTCTCGGAGGGCCAAAAGCTCCTCGGCTTTGTCGTGCTGGTCGTCACCTCTCTGGCGGCCTTGGGGCGCTGGTTCTGGGGCCGTGTCTCGACACGCGTCAATGATGGCATGTCGGGTCTGCAGGTGGGTCATCAGAGCATCGAAAAGCGTTTGGTCGCGGTCGAAGGCAGTCTGGGGAAGGTCAACGACGATCTTGGCCGGGTTCGTGTTCGCATGTCGACAATCGAGGCCCGGATCGATTTGCTTGCCACCGCAAGAGAGCAGCATGATCTCGCCATTCTGGTGGCGCGTATAGGTGCCAGCCAGGAAGCCCAGGGCAACATGGTGCGCATGCTCTATGAGGCCGCCCAGCGCGCAGGCAAAGGCGGAGACAAGTGATGTTCAAAGCCTGGCCAATCGAAACCGTCGAGACCGAATTCCGGCGCCTGAAGATGCTTCAATATCTGGCGGGGATACCCGGCTATGAGGCCGCCGCCTCGGTCATGCGTCTGCACTGCGGCCGCATCGGTGTGCCGACCAATGCCGATCAAGCAGTCGCGGCAATCGCGTGGCTTGACGAAATGGAGCTGGTCACGACCCGCGACTATCAAGGCGAGCCCATCGCACGCCTTACAAACAAGGGCCGTGAGGTCGCGACCGGCGCGACCAGCATGCCCGGCGTAATCCGTCCCGACCCATAACCTTCTTTGGAGCCTGACCCATGGCAGACAGCACCGAGACCGAACATCGTCGCCTCTCGATCCTCAAGCATCTTGAGCGATCGTCCGAGTTCACATCCAATGCGTCAATCCTGATCGATGTCGTGCGCGGCGTCGGCATCGCATCTTCGGACGCGCAGATCCGGGGGGCGCTGGCTTGGCTGGATGAACAGGAGTTGATCGAGATGACCGATCACGGCCACGTCGTCATTGCGACCGCAACCGTGCGTGGCGCGGAAGTTGCGCGCGGCCTTGTCCAGCATCCTGGCGTCAAACGTCCAACGGCACGGCGCTGACATGCCGCCGCCCCGCAAGATCGACCTCATCCCGCAGGAGATCAGACTGCGCCTTCAGGACCTGCTGAAGGAGCGCGGCTTCTCTGACTATGTCGCGGTAACCGAAGATCTGAACTTCTGGCTGGAAGATGCCGGTCTTGAAATGCGCGTGGGCAAATCGGCGGTCCATTCCTTTGGCCAGGAATACGAGCAGATGGCGCGCGCGCAGGAAGAAGCATCCGCTTGGGCCGTGAGCTGGATGGAGGGAAATGGTCTCGAGGAAGAGGCCAAGCGCCACAATGTGCTGTTTCAGATGATCACCACGCTTGCATTCAAGGTCATGAAGTCGGCGATGCTGAAGGAGGGCGATGATATCGATCCGAAGGAGCTGCACTTCCTGGGCAAGATGCTCAAGGACGTGATGAGCAGCTCCGGCATTCGCGAAAAACTGACGGCTGATGAGCGTCTGCGCATTGCAAAGGAAGAACGCGCCAATGCGGCAGAGACCGCAGTCAAGGCTGCGCGGCAGGCGGGCATGTCCTCAGAGACGGCCGAGAAGATCAAAGCCGATATCCTGGGGGTTTCAAATGGGTGATCTGAAGGCGGCTGCGGCAAAAGCCAGCGGTTCACTGCGCGCAATCAACATAGTGGATTTTGATGCGTTCAAGAAGCACCGGCATCCCGGAAGCTACCATGTTGTTCCCGGAGACGCGCGTGGAGAATGGTTCTTCTGCTATTGCTGCCCCTGTGGCTGCGGCGTGATCGCACCCATCACGGTCGGCGCAAACTTCAAGCCACCACAAAGCCCTAGCTGGAATTGGAACGTCTCGACGACTGAACCGACGCTGACGCCTTCGGTCCATCACAAGGGGCACTGGCATGGCTGGTTGACCGATGGCTATTGGAGGTCAGTATGACGTTGCCACGCTTCAAGAGCGATGAAATCCGAGGTTTCAAGGTTCACGTCGATGACATGCTTGGTCTTCTCAGCGTCGATCACACCGGTGCGATCACTTGGGACGATCTGCAACACATCAAGAACATGGTCTGGGGCGAGCAGATCCGGGCAATTGAGATCTACCCGGCGCAAGCCGATGTCGTAAATTCGCGCAACATGCGCCACCTCTGGCGGCTTGGGAAACATGATTTCTGTCCGGACCTGTTGGGCAATGATGATGGTCAGGACGGAATTCAGGCGCGACATGCTGTTGCCTGGGCGGAGGCGCGCCGCTGATGGCTACTCCGGCTGAGATTGCCAACGACATGGCGGCACATGCTGACTACTGGCAAAAACGTGACCGCAAGACCTTTGAGGCCTGCAACGATGCCGCGCGGGTCATACGGATGTTTCTTGCTGGGCAGCACGTAGATGGGCGCACCTACTACGGATTGCATCGACGGCTGATTGATCTGATCTATCGTTACCGTGCTGGCAGGGTAGCGGCAGCACCGAATTTTGATCGAGCCCTGCAGATTTTGCAGCAGCTGCGCGCGGAGGCCTTCAAATGACCGCGCCTATCTCCAAAACTGACTGGGAACGCCAGCGGCGCGAGGCGACCGATGTTATGCCTCAGCTGGTGGGCAGCGTTGGCCTGCCAAAGGTTCTCCTGCCCTATCAGGCCAGGACAGTCGGCCTGCTCGACACGGTGTCGACGAAGGTGCTGTTCGTCGAGAAGTCGCGCCGGATCGGGCTGACATGGGCGCTGGCAGCCTATGCTGTGCTGAGAGCGGCAAGGGCGAAGTCAGCGCGCGGCATGGACGCGATGTATATCTCCTATTCCCAAGAAATGACCCGCGAATTCGTGGATGCCTGCGCAATGTGGGCCCGCGCGTTCAACATCGCGGCTTCCGCCATCGAGGACGGATTGTTCGAAGAAGGCGACGACGACGGCGACAAATCCATCCAGACCTTCCGCATTCGCTTTGCCTCCGGCTACCAGATCAAGGCACTCAGCTCGGCACCGCGTGGCTTGCGCGGCAAAGAGGGCGTCATCATCATCGATGAGGCCGCATTCGTCGATAGCCTGGGCGAACTGATCAAGGCCGCAATGGCTTTCCTGATCTGGGGTGGTCAGGTCATCGTGTGCTCGACACATGATGGCGCTGACAATCCTTTCAACGAAAACGTCCAGGACATTCTTGGCGGCCGTCTGCCCTATGAGCACCTGCGCATCGATCTGGATGATGCGCTCACCGATGGCCTCTATGAGCGGATCTGCCTTGTGGGCGGCAACGCCTGGTCGCCAGAGGGCGAAGCGCAATGGCGCCAGGATCTGATCGACTTCTACGGCGATGGTGCCGATGAAGAACTGTTCTGCATTCCGTCCCTCAGCTCTGGTGCCTGGTTGCCCGCCCCGCTGATTGAGGCGCGCATGACCGCCACGGCTCCGGTTCTGCCCCTGGAGCTGCCCAGTGACTATCTGCACATGAGCGACCTGCAGCAAAAGGCGCTTATGGCCCCATTCCTCGAAGAACTCGAGGAGGTGCTGGGGCAGATCGACATGGATCTGCGTTACGCGGCCGGGTTCGACTTTGCGCGGGTTGCGGATCTCAGCGTCATGCCCGTGCTGGCGATCGAGCAGAATCTGAAGCGGCGTGAAGTGTTCTCGATCGAGATGCGCAACGTCCCCGGAGACGAGCAAAAGCTGATCGTGGGCATGGTGCTGGAAAAGCTCCGTGAACGGTTGCTGGGCGCTGCCTTCGACGCCACTGGCATGGGTTGGACCGTGGCTGAAGACATGGGGCGTAAGTTCGGCCTGCGTGAGGCAGAGGACGGCTCAGGTCTCATCTGGGCGATCAAGTTCACAGAGGACTGGTACCGGATCAACATGCCGCCCCTCAAAACGGCCTTTGAAGACGACATGATCGCCATCGGTGCCGACGAGGACCATCTGAGCGATTTGCGCTCGGTCAAGCTCGTCCGTGGCATTCCCCGCGTCCCTGCTATCCGGACCAACGAAAAGGGCGAGGCGAAGGACAAGAAGGGCAAGAAACGGCACGGCGACTATGCCATCGGTCTTGCCTTGGCGCACTTTGCGGCGCGCATGCGGTGGGTTGAATACGGCTACCGCGCCGCCAGTTCGGGCTTGCGGCACCAACGCGCTGAAGGCCGCATGCGTGATACGCCCAGCAACGATGACGGGTTGGGTCGCAGGAACGCCTTTGATGGTCCACTTGGGGCAAGACTAAGGGGGAGTGTCTGATGCTGCGGTTCATCGCCGCCATATGGATACTGATCAGATTAATCCACAAGGCTCGGCCGCCTCCATTGAGTTCTTCAGCATACGGTTTGCCTGTTCGACCGGTGCGCTATGCGGAGACAGACAGGTTTGGGAGCCGCACATGTTGCCGCTGCAGTCTGGTTGCAGGTCTTGGCGGGTAAAGTGCCCAAAAACAGAACACCGGGGCTCCGCATAGCCCCGGTTATTTCAAGGAGCCTTCAAATGGCAAATAAGCCTGTTTTACTCGACCGCTGGGGCCAGCCCGTCAAGCGCGCCGCCCTGACCGAAGAAGTTGCCGCGGCCACACTCGGTGGCGTGCGGTCACCGCTGTCCGGTCATCCAGGCGACGGCTTGAACCCTATTCGCCTGGCGAACATCCTGCGCGAAGCGGACCAGGGCGACCCAGTGCGCTATCTGGAGCTGGCAGAGGTGATCGAAGAGCGCGACCCCCATTATCTTGGTGTGCTTGGCACACGCCGCAGGTCGGTCAGTCAGATCGAGATCACGGTCGAAGCAGCCTCGGACGAAACCTTCGATGTCGAGTTGGCCAACATGGTGCGCGAATGGCTGGATCGTGACGAGCTGAGTGATGAGCTCTTCGATATTCTGGACAGCATCGGTAAGGGCTACTCGTTCACAGAAATCATCTGGGACACATCGGAGGGCCAGTGGCAGCCTTCGCGCCTGGAGTGGCGCGACCCGCGCTGGTTCCGGTTTGACCGCGTCAATCTGGCCACCCCGATGAAGCTTGATGACCACGGCCAAGAGGTTCCGCTCGAGGCGTTCAAGTTCATTTATGCCAACGTGAAGGCCAAGTCCGGACTTGCTTTGCGGTCTGGTCTTGCGCGGGTCGCCATGTGGGGCTGGATGTTCAAGGCCTTCACGCAGCGTGATTGGGCCATCTTCAGCCAGACCTATGGTCAGCCGCTGCGCCTGGGCAAATGGGGGGCCGGTGCCAGCGAAGCGGACAAGAACACGCTTTTTGATGCCGTCGCCAATATCGCAGGGGACTGCGCGGCGATTATTCCCGAGAGTATGTCGATCGACTTTGTGGAAACCAGCAATGTCGGAGCCTCGGCTGATCTTTACGAAAAACGCGCCGACTGGCTGGACAAGCAGATCTCGAAAGCGGTGCTGGGTCAAACGGCAACCACTGATGCCGTCACGGGTGGCCTTGGCTCAGGCAAGGAGCATCGTCAGGTCCAGGAGGATATCGAGCGCGCAGATGCCAATGCATTGGCAGCGATCCTCAACCGGGATCTGATCCGGCCATGGATCCAGCTCGAGCACGGCCCACAGAAGCGGTACCCGCGGCTGAAAATCGGACGGCCGGAACCAGAAGACCTGAAACAGATTGCCGATGCGCTCGGCGTGCTCGTTCCAATCGGGTTGCAGGTCAGCGAAAGCGAGATCCGCGCCAAGTTCGGATTTGCGGACCCGAAGCCCGGCGACCGGATCCTGATGGCGCCCAAGCCTGATGTCACCCTACCAGCCGCAACGGTTGGGACCGCTGCGACCGAAACCGCCCCTCAGAGCGAATTTGAATACCGTTTGAATACCCTTCCGCCCAAATCCGGCGTCCTTGCCCCTCAGGCGGAGCAATCGCCCTCAGAGGCGATTTCTGGCGCTGAACCGGTAGACGCGCTGACAGCCCGGCTTCAGGAGGCCGCGCAGCCCGCCATGGCAGAGATGATTGCACAGGTCGAAATCATGCTCGAGAGTGCGGGATCGATCGAGGAACTGCGCGAGATGTTCTTCGCGGCGTATCCCAATCTGGACGCCAGCGCTCTTGGCAATGCAATTGCCGATGCAATGGTGGCAGCAGATGCAGGTGGGCGGGCGCTCGCGGAGACCACAAGTGGCTGATGAGGTCCGCGCCACCTTTCGCCAACCGTTCAAGGAACAGGTCGCCGCGTTCCGGTTAAGGCTCGGGGATCTCGTTCCGACATCCAGATGGGATGATATCTCCAAGGCTCAGCATGATCGGGCCTTCATGGTCGCAGGTGCTGTGAAAGCCGATCTTCTGGCAGATCTTGGGGCTGCCGTGGACAAGGCGATCTCGCAGGGGACCGGATTGGAAGAGTTCCGCCGCGACTTTCGCCAGATCGTGGAGCGCAACGGATGGCATGGGTGGACGGGTGAAGGCACTGCGAAAGGCGAAGCTTGGCGCACGAAGGTCATCTATCAAACCAACATGCTGACGACGATGGCAGCCGGCCGCCATGCGCAGCTCATCGACGGCGATTTCAAGTTCTGGGTCTATGAGCACAGTGGCGCGGCACATCCGCGTTTGGATCACCTGTCGTGGAATGGACTTATCCTGCCCGCTGACCATCCGTTCTGGGCAACTCACTATCCCCCCAATGGCTGGGGTTGCGGTTGCCGCGTTCGTGGGGCCCGCACTTTGGCCGGTGCGATCCGTGTCGGTGGTGATCCGTCGAAAACCCTCCCGGATGACTGGCAGACAATCGATCCGCGCACGGGCACTCCGAGCGGAGTTGGCAAGGGATGGGATTATGCGCCGGGCGCATCGGTCAGCCATATTGTGACTGCCCTCAAACCAAAGCTGTCCGATCTCCCACGCCAGCCCTCAATCAACCTCATCCAAGATTGGCTCTCAGGGCGGGGCTTTGAAAGCTGGATTAAAGATCCGATCGACTTCTGGCCGCTAGCCAGATTGCCGGTCAAAAATGCAGAGCAGTTGAACCTGGTCAATCCGGTCGCGTGGGTGTCGGCGGAAACTATTGCGCGACAGGGCCGTCGCTACCCAGACATCACACCACGCGATTATCAACTGGCGCAGACCGTTATTGACAGAGCGAGCCAGAATGTTGCGGTGCGTGGCAATACGCTGATCTTCCTGCAACCCGATACAAACCAACCCGGATATGTTCTGGTTCTAACGGCCACAGTTCGAAACGGAGAGCTGTACCTGACCAGCTTCCGCCGCCTCACCGAAGATCAGGTCAAAGCAAACCGGCGTCTCGCGCCGTTGCTCAATCAGCGGGAGTGATGAGATGATCACGGTCGAGCTGGAAGACGCAGACGTCGAGCGCATCCTCGCCAGACTTTCCGCGAGCCTCTCTGACATGTCCGAGGTCATGAATGAAATCGGTGAGCAGCTCGAGTTCGAAACAGTAAAGCGTTTCGAAGAAGGTGCCGCTCCGGACGGCACGCCATGGGCCCCAAAATCCCCGATCACGATCGCGGCCTATGAACGACGCGGCCAGACCGTCGACGTGCGGCCGCTGTTTGGTCCCAATGTCGATGGGCAACCTTTGCGCTCAAGCTTCTTTCGCGACTATGGTCCCGACTTTGTCGAAGTAGGCACCAACAAGATCTACTCGGCCGTCATGCAGTTCGGCGCTGCCAAGGGTGCGTTCGGAACAAACGCGCGTGGCGGGTCCATTCCCTGGGGAAATATCCCTGCGCGTCCTTTTCTTGGCATCTCAGATCAGGACCGTCTCAACATAGACGCGACCGTCGAGGAATGGCTCGAGGGCATCGTAGAGGATTGACCGGAGCCGCCCCACGCGCCTAGTCTGACCTCAATCCCAACATCACCTTGACCAACCCGCAAGCGCTTGCGGATGTTTTGCCGCGTCCTCCTGCGGCAATTATCGCTGCATGAACGTAGCCCCTCAATTCACAGCGCTTATGAGTGGCCAGGCTCTGCCCGATGTTGCAGTTCTTGGCGGTGCGCCCGAATGGATCCACCTGCTGCCGGCAGGCTTGATCCAGACTGGCGACAAGCGCGGTCCCTATCTCGCTGCGAACTTCGAGCAGATCATTTCCGAGAGCTTCCTCCACACCCCAAAACTGCCGATCGACATCAATCACTCAATCCACCTGCGCGCGCCCAAGGGGGAAGAAGCCCCGGCGTTCGGCTGGATTGTGGCGATGCAGGCCCGTGAAGACGGACTTTGGGGCAAGGCAGAGTGGACAACAGCTGGCGCGGAGCTGGTCACGTCACGGGCATACCGGGGCATCAGTCCCGTTATTCGTCACACGGCAGACAAGACGGTCACCTCGATCGAATGCGTCAGCCTGGTCAACAAACCCAACCTGCGCGGGCTGACTGCGCTTCATCAACAACAGGACACTCCCCCAATGGATTGGACGAAATTTCTGGCCGACATGCTCGGCCTGCCGGAGATGGCAACCGACGAGGAAATCAAGAAGGCGCTGAAAGGCAAGATGTCCGGTGGCGATGAAAAGCCTGCGCTACAATCCCAATTGTCGGAGATCGGCATAGCGCTCGGCCTCGGTGCGGACAGTGCCCCCGCCGATATTCTGGTGGCAGCTCAGAGCGCCGTGACTGACCAGACCGCGGACGAGACCATCGTCGCGCTGCAGGCCGAAATCACCACCTTGGCAACCTCGCTGAATGAGTTGCGCGACACCGGTGCCAAAACCGCCGCCACGGCCTTTGTCGATGGTGCAATCAAGGCAGGCCGCGTGGGCGTCAAGCCAATGCGCGATCGCTACATTTCCATGCACATGAAGGATGCTTCGGGGACCGAAGAGCTGATCGGCGCGATGCCCGTGCTCAGCGGCTCTGGCACCTCGATCATCGCACCTGCCGGCAAGGACGGCGAGCTCTCGCTGAACTCCGAGCAGCTGAGCATCGCCAAGATGCTGGGGCAGGATCCCAAAGACTATGCCGCCACGCTCGCTGAAGAGCAGGCCCAACTGGAGGACAACTGATGACCGCACTGACTGCAGGGCGCAATACGCCCCAGATCGCCGGTGATATCCGCAATGGTCTTCTAGCCGCTTCTGCGTCGGTTTTTGCAGGATCGCTTCTGATGCGCAACGCTGCTGGATTTGTGGTCAAAGGTGCGACCGCCACAGGCCTTGTGGGCATTGGCCGCGCAGAAGACGCTGGCGACAATTCCGCAGGCAGCAATGGTGACGCAGCCGTTCTTTACCGTCCCGGCGTCTTCCGCTTTGCGAACTCCGCTGGCGCTGACGAGATCACCGTCGCCGAAATCGGTGATGTGGTCTTCGCGGTTGATGATCAGACCGTCGCCAAAACCGATGCAACGGCATCGCGCTCTCCGGCCGGGTTCGTCGACAATGTCGATGCCCTGGGCGTCTGGGTGCGCTTTGACGAAGTCCTCACCAAAATCGCTACGGCGTAAGGAGACCATTCAATGCTCATCAACACTCCAAATCTTGAGGCCATCCGCGTCGGCTTCAATACCGCTTATAAGCGGGGTCTCGGACAGGCTGAGACGCAGTACACGCGGATCGCCACTGTGGTCCCCTCCTCGACGCGTGAAAGCCGCTACGGCTGGCTCGGCAAGATGCCCAACATGCGCGAATGGCTTGGTCCCCGTTTGATCCAAGGTCTCTCCGAGCATGACTACGCGATCAAGAACAAGGATTTCGAACTGACTATCGGCGTCGATCGCAACGACATCAAGGACGACAACCTCGGGATCTATGAGCCCATGTTCGTCGAGATGGGCGAAAGCACAGCTGCTCACCCTGATCTGCTGACCTTTGGTGCGTTGGCAGGCGGCTTTGCAACCGAATGCTATGACGGCCAGTATTTCTTCGACACGGACCACCCCGTGATCAACGAAGACGGCTCGATGGGCACGGTCGCAAATACTGATGGCGGTTCCGGCGCGCCGTGGTTCCTGCTCTCGACCAACCGGTCGCTGAAGCCGATGATCTTCCAGGATCGTGAAAAACCCATGTTCGTGGCCAAGGACAATCCCAAAGACCACAACGTCTTCATGAACAAGGAATTCGTGTACGGCACCGATGCCCGTTACAACGTGGGGTATGGTTTCTGGCAGATGGCATGGGGGTCAAAGCAGACCCTGAACGCCACACGCTACGCCGCCGCTCGCTCCGCTTTGCAGGGCATGAAGGGCGACCATGGGCGTCCCTTGGGCATCAAGCCAAACCTGCTGGTTGTACCGCCTTCGATGGAGCAGGCAGCGCTCGAGCTGCTGAATGCCGAACGCGACGCTGCCGGTGCCACCAACGTCTGGAAAGGCACTGCGGAGCTGCTCATCGTTCCGTGGCTGGCATAAGGGGCTGATCGAATGACACGTTCGAAAAAAACACCCACCAGCAAGGCCAGCGAGACCAAAGAAGCCGAAGCCGCAAAATCAGCGGCTCCGGTAGTCGAAAACGCCTCTGAAGCCTCGCAGCCCACGCCTGAAAACGGCGCGGGCGAGACCAAGTCGACTGAAGCTGCCAAGCCTCTATCCCTTGCGGCGGATCAAGCGTCTGAAGTCGCTCAGATGACCGAGGTGTCAAAAACCCATGATCAGGCCAAGTCGTCTGTGCCTGCCACTGATCTTGAAGGGCTTTCGGCAGCCCTGACCTCTGACACAAAAGCTCCCCCTGCGGCGGAGACCCGTGCTGAGGCGGTGGGATCTTTGGCGGCAGCGTTGCAGCCACGGGATGAGGAAGATCTGATCGTGGTCGTCATCGGCCCCAAAGGTGGTTTCTGGCGGGCGGGTCGGCACTTTACACCCGAACCGACACGCATCCTGGCGTCCGAGCTCAGCGTTGAAGAGGCTGCGATGCTGCGCAACGAGCCAAAGCTCGCGATCAGTCTGATGAAAGCTGACGCCGTCGAGTAAGGCGGCAACAGCTCAACCTTTGACCGGCGGCGGGTTTGTCGCCGCCGGTCTTCTCACATTCAATTCGGATGGCTTCCCCGTGCCCTATACATCCCTTGCAAAACTGACTGCGAAGTTTGGCGAACATATGCTGATCTCCCTGACAGACCGTGGCGATGTTGCGACTGACGCTATCGATACGGATGTGATTGACCAGGCGCTGGCCGATGCGGACGCAATGATCGATGGCTACGTCGGTGTCCGCTACGCGCTGCCTATGGAAACCACGCCGCCCCTGATCGGAAGCCTTGCGCTCGCGATCACGATCTACAACCTCCATGTCGCCAGCCCCGATCCCAAGATCGAAGAAGACTACAAGGCCGCCTTGCGCACCTTGCGGGATATTTCGGGCGGTGGCGTCCGCTTGCCAATCGCCGGGGCCGATGCGCCTGGTACGGGAAGCTCCGGCGCGCGGCTGACTGATCGAGAGCGTCCCCTTACGCAAGCCAGCATGAAGGGCTTCATCTGATGATCGAGAGCATCATCTCGCGTCTCTCATCGGAGGTCGCCATCCTCGAGCATCGGGTCGAAGGCGCTGGCAATTTCGCCGATCTGATGCAACGCAATGCGTTGCCCCAGCACACTCCGGCAGCGCATGTGCTGCCTCTGGGATTGATCGGCCGTCAGGCAGACGCTGGCGCCGGTGCCTTCACCCAAGGGATCGAAGAGGCCATCGCGGTTATCCTGACCATCCGCAATCACACGCCGGCGGGCCAAAAGGCCTTGGCGGAATTGCGCGATGTGATCTTCGCGATCGTCAACGCGATCGCCGGTTGGGCCCCGTCTGATGAGATCGGCGTGTTTCGCCTGACCCGTGGTTCCATTCTGAACGCCTCCAAGGGCACCGTCGTCTACCAGATCGACTTTGCCATCACAGACCAGCTGAGGATCCTCTGATGAAAAATCCAACCCTTCCGTCCCGTGGCGGCAGCTACACCCGCAGCAAGAATGGCAAGCTCATCCGCAAGGAGGGTCCGGTGGCTCAAGAGCCTCTCGAAGAGGCCGCAGCGCCTGCTGAAGAAACATCGGAAAAGGAGGCTTAAATGGCCCTTAAATGGAAATCCAAAATCCTTCTGGCGAAGCTGGAAACCACCTACAACATCGACGCGGAGCCGACAGCAGCTGCCGACGGCATCCTTGCCACTGATATCACGCTGACGCCAATGGAAGGCAGCGACGTAAGCCGCAATCTCGAAATCCCCACATTGGGTGGTCAGGGTTCAGTACCGATCGATGTTCATGCCAAACTGACCTTCAACGTGGAACTCGCCGGATCAGGTGTCGCCGGTACCCCACCCGCTTGGGGACCGTTGATGCGCGGCTGTGCCGTGGCCGAGACGATCACGGCCGACACGTCTGTCACCTACAACCCTGTCAGTGATGATCACGAAAGCCTGTCGGTCTATTTTCTGATCGAGGGCACCCAGTTCGTGCTGACCGGCGCGCGCGGTAACTGCACGATCGACTTCACGACCTCGGCCATTCCATATCTCAAGTTCGAGTACTGGGGGCTGTTCAACCAACCGACCGAAGAGACACGGGTGAACCCCACGCTGACGGCGTTCAAAAAGCCGCTTGCTGTGACCAAGGCCAACACGCCAACATTCACGCTGGCCGGTGTGTCGCTCGTGATGCGGTCCTTGATGCTCAATCTCGGAAATGCGGTTGAGCCACGGTTTCTGGTCGGGTCGGAAGGTATTCTGATCACCGACAAGGAAGAGAGCGTCGAGACGAAGGTGGAAGCGGTGCCGCTCGGTACGCTCAACCCGTTCACGATGGCGGCCAATCAGACAGACGTAGCAATCAACCTTGTGCACGGACTGACCCCTGGGAACATCGCAACCCTCGCGATCACGAAAGCGCAGATGCAGCGCCCTCAGGGCCTCGAGAATGCCCAGAACATCGTGGAGTGGCCGCTCCGCCTGGTGCCGATCCCAACGGTTGGCAACGACCAGTGGTCCCTCACCCTCACGTAATTCGAAAGGAACGCTGCAATGTTCAAGATCAATCAATCCCCGACATTCACCCGCGATGTGTCGATCCAGATCCCCGATGGTGAAGGCTTTACCGAAGCGGAGCTGAAAACCACCTTCCGCGCCATGCCGATTTCCGAAGCAGACGGGTTCGACCTCAGCACAGGTACCGGCACGCTCGGTTTTCTGAAGGCCGTCGTCGTGAGCTTCGACAATCTGGTCGATGACGACGACAATCATGTCCCGTCGACACCGGAACAGATCAGTCAGGAACTGGACAAGGCCTATGTCCGCCTCGGTCTGGTCAGCGGATATTTCAAGGGGCTGCACAAGGGCACGTTGGGAAACTGAAGGCCGCGGGGGCTGCATGGGCAAAAGGATCGCCCAATGAGACCCCGCGGCAAGATGATGCGAATTCGGATGCCGTACTGCTCGGGATCGATCTGGGGCAGTACCAGGACAACACCGGAACCGAAGAGCTTGAGCTGTGGCCTTGGCATCTTGAGGCACTCGAAGCGTTCTTCACCATCTGCTCGCAATGGCGGGTGGTTGCCGTCGGTGCCCGTATCATGCCCGTCGGTCTCGACTACACGGCAGCCCAGTCCGGGCTGCAGCTGGCAGGCCTCACCGTCGACGCGGACATGTGGGGCGACATCAGAACCATCGAGCAAGGTGCTTTGGCTGAAATTCGGAGAATGATGTGAGCGGCTTCAAGACCAGTCTTTATGTCGGAGGGGATGCGACCGGGGCGAAGAAAGCCCTGGCCGAGACCACCTCCGCATTGGGCGGGACCCAGAAGGCTACAGACAGTCTGAACAAAAGCACCGCCGCGCTGGATCAATCGACCAGATCCGCGGCGAACGAAAACAGCAACTTTGCGACCGGCGAGAAAGCGGTTCAGCAGGCCGTCACGAGATCCAACACCGCCGTCCAGCAACGCATCGAGCGCCTGACCGGCTACGGTGCCGCGAACAACAGTGCGCGCCAAAGTGCGGCAGCATTTGGCGGCACGCTCGATCAGAACAAAGCCAGCTTCGATGCGATGCGCATGTCGATCGATCCGGTCTATCGCGCTTCCATGCAGTACGAAGCCGTCGTCGATGAAACCCGTCGCTCAGTCGCGGCCGGCGCTGCAACACAAGCCGAAGCGAACCGTGTCCTCGCGCTGGCTGAAGCCCAGTATTTGGCAACCGGTCAAAGCGCCCAGATCATGGGACAGTCAAACAATGCGGCTGCTGGCCAGATGGGCAACCTGGTCGCGCAGTTCAACGACATTGGCGTGATGATGGCTGCCGGGCAGAACCCGCTGACCCTCGCGCTTCAGCAAGGTACTCAGATCAGCCAGGTCATCGGCCCTATGGGCGCGGCGGGTGCGGTGAAGGCACTTGGCGGTGCGTTTTTGGGGATGCTTAACCCGGTCAGCTTGATCACGATCGGGTCGATTGCCGCGGGTGCGGCCATGGTCGGATGGCTGACTGATGCAGGCCCTGAAGCTGAAAAGCTGGAAGATCGCGTCGACAAGCTGGCTAACTCCGTCGATCGCTACGCGAGCTCGGCAGAACTTGCACACAATTCGACGGGCGAGATGGCTGAAGGGTTTGGGAGCGCTTCGGCAGCCGCTCAATCCTACTTTGAAAACCAGCAAAAGATCGACCGGGCGAACGCCCTTGATAATCTTCGCGGCAGCGTGGTCGCCTTAGCTGGCGAAATGCAAATTCTGACTGAGAGGCAGAAAGCCAACCTCAACAGCGATCTCTTTGGTAATCAATTCCCTGAAATCGAGCGCCTTCGCTCGGAGTACCAGCTGACAAAAGAGGAAGCATTTGCGCTTGATGACGCCGTCTCCAAACTCGGAAACGCGAGCGGTCCACAGGATGCGATCAACGCGGCAACTGCGCTAAGCAGCTTGCTATTCGAGCTATATGGCAATGCAGACGACATCCCCGCACAGTTCTTGGCGATTGCCGACCAGGTAAGAGCCTTGGTGGAAGAAAGCGGCAAACTCGTCGCCGTTGAGGACCAACTGCAATCAGGTCGGCGCGCGATTGAACCAGCGTTTGAACGCCAGATCGCTTGGAACGAAAAAATTCTTCAGCAGAAGAGAGACGAACTGGAGCTTCAAGGCAGAATTTATGGCGCGTATGCCAACTCCCGACAGGCTTCCGATACTGCCGCCTCACAAGGTAAGGTGCTTCTTGATCAGCTGACACAGCAAGCCGAAATGCAAGCTCTGGTGGCCCGCCATGGACAGAACAGCCGTCAGGTGGCCGAGGCACGGATCGCTGCAGAGCGAGAGGTGTTTGAACGGACACGGCTGACTGCGGATATGTCCCAGTCCCTGAAAGATGAGATCATGGCTGCCTGGGATGCGGCCCACGCTCTCTCGCTTGTCGATATCGCCGCAGGCATTTCCCCGGCGGTGGCACAGGCTGCAGCCCTTGCCCAAAACCTCGGCATTGCGTTGAACGAGGCGCTGTCGCTGCAAAACATGCAGGCCGGTGTTGTCTACAGTGGGCGCGGCGACGGGATGGCTGAGGTACGCGCCCGCCGAGGTGAGACCGACAAGACCGACGGCCGCTTCGTTTATACCGGTCCCCGCCTGGACGCGAACAACAACCCCATTGTCAATAAGACGCGCTCCGGAGGCGGTGGCGGCAGTGCAGCCAATGCTCTCAAGAAAGAGCGCGAAGCCGTCACGGATCTGATCAGCGGTCTGGAAGACGAGCTGGCGATTTTGCGCGAGACCGACCCGGTTCAGCAAGAGATGCTGCGCCACCGAGAAAAGCTTGCTGGGGCAACTGAAGCCGAGCGTGCCAAGATCAGCGAACTGATCGCGACCCGCAACCGCGAAAAGACCGCCGTCGATGAGCAGAAGGCAGCGTGGGACAGCTATCGCGACGTCGCCTATGGCACCTTTGAGGATCTGCGTCGCAGCGGTGGCGATCTTGGCGGCGTACTGGACACGCTATCGGGCAAGATCCAGGACATGGCGTTTCAGGCGCTCTTGTTGGGAGAAGGCCCGTTGGCTCAACTCTTCGGGACGTCAGGCGGGGGCGGCCTGATTGATCTGGCCCTCGGTGCCATTTTCCCCAGTCAAAAGCCAGCAGGTCAAAAGCTTGCCGTCGGCGGTATGGTCTATGGTCGCGGCGGCGGAAAGTCGGATCAGGTGCCGCTCTGGGGGTCCCCCGGCGAATACATGGTCAATGCCAAAGCGACGGCGAAAAACCGGACACTGTTGGAGTTGATCAATGCCGGGGCTGACATTCCCGGATTTGCAAACGGCGGGCAGATTGGCGGCACATCCGGTGGGTTCGGTGGCATCGACATGCGCCCGCAGATCACCATCGAGAACCACTCAAGCGCCCCGATCACGCAAACCCGTCAGGAGAGTGTAGACAGTCAAGGGCGACGCAGCACCAAGCTTGTCCTGGCAGACGCAGTCGGTGACGCAATGACCCAGTCCGGCGGCGGTGCCAAGCGGGTGCTGAGCAACCGGTTCGGTCTGCGGCAAAAAGGGGCGCTGAGATGAGCGTTCCGACATGGCCAATCGACCTGCCCAGACCCCAGCGGGAAGACCTTCAGGTCCAGATCAACGATCCCCGTCTGCGCAAGCCGACCGAGACAGGTCCCCCAGGCTATCGTCGGCGCTGGTCCAGTGTCGCGCGCACAGTCACGTTGTCGATCGACGTGCCGCGCAGCCTCAAAGCCGTCTTCGACGGGTTCTATGAGTACGAGACGAAGTTCGGCAGCTTGCCCTTCTGGATGCCCGATCCCATGACCGATGGCTGGCCATTGCTTGACGCGTCTGGCAGCCCTTTGCTGACCGACGACGGCTCCCCAATCCTGCTGTCGGCCCAATGGCTCTGCCTCTTCGGAGAAGAGACGCCGGTGCAAAGCATCCGGGGCATCCGGTTCGTCATAGCTTTTTCCGTGACGGTGATGCCATGAGACGGGTGTCCCTGAACGCGCGCACGGCCTTTGATGCTCCCTCCACGGCCGAGATCGAGATTGCGCTGATCATGATCGAGCATCCCGAGCTTGACGCACCTGTCCGCCTTTCGACGGATCCAAGCGAGCGGCTGTCGGTCGAGCCGTTGATGTATGGGACGCGCTCCACCTGGATGGACAGTGACCCAGCCAATGAGCCCTTTCTGTTCATTCTCGCGTCGACGGATATTCCAAGCGACCTCGAAGACGCACCGGCGGCCGCCAACATTGTGGTTGAGAATGTGGACAGCGACATCGCAGCGCTGCTTCGTTCTTTTACGGACCGTCCGACCGTCCATATGGCCGTTGTCCTGGCAGGGTCTCCGGATCTCGTTGAGGTGGAGTTTCGCGGGATGGTGATGGTCTCGGCTGATGGCAACGCGGGTTCGGTCAGCCTTCAGGTGAGCCGTGCGCCGGTCGAGGAAGAAAGCGTTCCCATGGATCGCTTCACCAAAGACCGCTTTCCGGGACTGTTTCGATGAGCTGGTCAAACACATATGTCGGCATTCCCTACCAAGACCTCGGCCGGTCTGTCACCGGATGCGATTGCTGGGGGCTGGCCAAGGTCGTCTATCAGGCGGAACTTGGTCTGACTCTGCCCGACTATCGGGATGGATACGTCAGCGCCGAGGAGCAGGCCGAGGTCGCTTCGCTGATCGGCAAAGAGACCGCAACCTCGATCTGGTCACTCGTTGAAGAGCCGGTGGCGTTCGACATTCTGCTGTTCCGGCACGGCCGACTTGAAAGCCACGTGGGGATCTACGTGCGGCCCGGTGTGATGCTTCACATGGCAACCGAAGATCAGGCCAAGCATGAGGACTACCTCTCGCCCCGCTGGCACCGTCGTCTCGCAGGAATATTCCGGTTTGCAGCCGGTTTGAAGGAGGCTTCATGAGCGGTTCAAACGTCTCTGTGATGGCAGCTCCGCTCTTCGATCCCGGTATTGCGCGGGTATCGTTCGACGTGCCACCTGGTCTGACCATCCACGAGATTGTCACGCGGGCTTTGCCGCATGCTCGTCCGGCATCCGGATTGTTGCGCGTCATCCTGGTCAACGATCGCGGGGCATCCGTTGCGGAGGAGAAATACTGGTCGCAGATGAGGCCAACGGCGGGCACGCATGTGGTGATCCGTGCCATTCCAGGCAAGAACGCTCTGCGATCTGTCCTTTTGGCGGTCGTCTCGGTTGCTGCTCTGGCCTTTGCCCCCGCTATTGCAGGCTTTCTTGGTGTCACAAGCAAGATCGGGATTGCACTTGTCGGTGCCGGTCTAAGTATCGTGGGGCAGCTGCTGGTCAACGCCCTCATTCCGGTCCAAACGCCGGATGCACTCGAGAAACGAAATGTCTACCGGATTGAAGGATGGCGCAACGAGCTGCGCCCTGGTTCCCCCATTCCCTTCGCTGTGGGCAAGCATCGCTATGCGCCGCCGTTTGCGGCTCAGACCTACACCGAAGTGGTTGGGGATGATCAGTACGTCCGCGCGCTGTTCTGCTTTGGATATGGTCCGTTGCGGATCTCCGACCTGCGGATCGGCGACACGTCGATCGAAGATTTTGAGGACATCGATGTCGAGATCCGGGAAGGCCGCGAAGGCGACGGCCCGCTGACACTTTATCCGGAGCAGGTCCTTCAGGAAAACGACGGGGCCGAGCTTGTCAGGCCCTTGCCTCGCGGTGTGGATGGTGCAGTCGTGCCAGGCCCCAGCATAGAGACCCCGGTCATTCGCTTCACCTCGACCAATGCCGCGCGGGCCTCGGTCATTCTCGGCTTCCCAGGCGGGCTTTTTTCAATCGACGATAAAGGGCGTTTGAACGGCTACAACGTCTCGGTTCGGATCAGGGCGCGGCTGAACGGTATCGGTGTCTGGACGGATGTCGTGACACTGAACGTGAACGCGGCAAAGCAGGAGAGCTTTCTGCGCCAGCACAGCTGGACTTTGCCGACACGTGGTCGCTGGCAGATTGAAGTGACCCGTCTTTCTGAGGACAACCTCAGCACGCAGGTATCTGACAAGGTCGTGCTGTCTGCCGTCCAGTCGGTCCGACCCGAATATCCGATCAACCTTGATAAGCCGGTTGCCTTCGCTGCGATCCGCGTGCGCGCAACCTATCAGCTGAGCGGACCTCTCAATGCGTTCAACGCGCTGATCGAACGGGAAGCCCAGGTTCGTATCGATGGTGAGTGGGAACTGGGGTACGGAAGAACACCGGCGACAGCCTATCTGGTTGCGCTCACGGGCCCACAGAACCCATATCCGGCATCGACCACTGAAATCGATATGGATCAGATAGCCGATTGGCACGACTGGTGTGTCTCAAAGGGACTGAAATACGATCGTGTTCATGACACGCAGGAAGCCTTGGGCGAGATGCTCAATGCGATCTGTGCTGCTGGCCGCGCGACGCCCCGCCATGATGGCATCAAATGGGGTGTCGTGATCGACCGGCCAGAGACATTGGTCATCGACCACATCAACCCGCGCAATAGCGACCAGTTCGAATGGTCCCGATCCTACTTCGATGCACCCGATGGCATGCGGATCACGTTCTTAGATGAGACAAACGACTATGTGCAAGCCGAGCGGATTGTGCCTTGGCCTGGTCACGAAGGCCCGGTCAATCTGACAGAAGCGATTGAGCTGCCCGGCAAGACGGATCCGGATGAAATCTGGATTGAAGCGCGCCGCCGGATGTACGAGCTGCAGTATCGCGCAGACAGTTTCTCTGCGATGCAGTCCGGCCGTGCCCGCGTCGTTACGCGCGGAGATCTGGTAATGGGCAGCTTCGACGTGCTCAGTCGGACACTGGTGGCGGCGCGTGTCACCTCAGTCTCCGGCAATCTGGTAGAGATCGATGAGGAGGTCGTTGCAGGAGAAAGCTTTGGGGTTCGGTTCTGGACGTTTGCTGATCCGGAAGACGTCATCGGGGCCTCGGTCGTAAGGTCGATCACTAGTTCATCCGAGCTTTCCCGTGCTTTGTTGCTGACAGGTACCGGACCACTGCCAAGTGTTGGTGAGGCCATCCACATTGGCCCGATTTCGACGGAAAGTCTCGCGTTGCGGGTGAGAGGCATAGAGGCCGCAGAAGACTTCCAGGCGCGCGTCCTGATGGTCGCCGCAGCGCCAGAAATTGATACTCTGACAGATGCGGAAGAGCCACCCACATGGGATGGCCGTGTGGGCGCTGAGGTTGATTTGGCAGCTGCGGTTCCGGCGGTCCCGGTATTTGTCTCGATCTCCAGTGGCGTTGCTGGGACGGGGGATCCGGATGGCCTCGAAGTTATCCTGCGTCCCGGAACCGGCTCTACGGCAGGCGTCACGGAATTTGAGCTTGATCATCGCCTTCAGGGAGCATCGACTTGGGTGACGGTGACAATCCCTGCCGCTGCTGCGGGCGCATCCTTGGACGTCTATTCAGCCACCGATCAGGTTGAGCTTCGAGCGCGGGCCTTGGCCTCGACCACGCCGGGAGATTACACCGACGTCGCATCGATCACCGTCGGGGCAGAAGACCCCGCTATTCCAGAAGCTTTGGGAAGTGACGCCGTCATGGTGATGGGCTTGCTGGGCTATGCAGCGATCACAATCGCTGTTCCTGCAGCCGACGCGCCCTCTCAGATCCAGATCTACCGTGTCCCGGCGGGCAACCCCCTTGACCGCGACACACATGCGATTGGGTTGCCACTCCTTGTTGCTGCGGGCTCTACCGTCTCCTATACCGATGGCGACGGTACCCGGTTCAATCTGATTTCAAATGGTACCTTTGCGAACATCACGGATTGGACGGAAGGTGATGGCTGGGCCATCGCAGGTGGACGCGCAGAACATACGCCAGGCGACACTGGCCTCTTGTCTCAGGCTCTCATTCTGGAGGCAGGCACGACCTATCGCGTAGCGTTCACGTTGTCGGACTATGTGGCTGGCAGCGTCACAGCAAGCCTCATTGGTGGAACCACCGTCAGTGGTTCGGCTGTCACAGCTGATGGGTTGGCTTTGGACCGATTTGCAGCGGTCACTGGGAATACTGAATTTGCTCTCGACGCGACCTCCGCGTTCGACGGCAAAGTCGATGAACTAGTAGTTTTCCGCGAAACTGAAACCTGTGTCGATGCCGGTTCGTGGGACTACTATTTTGAACCTCAAAACAGCGAGAACATAGCGGGCCCGACTTCGGGGCCGTTTGTTGTCGTGATTTTCTAGGAGATAGAAAATGGCAGAGAACGGCGTAAACACGACCAACTTGCTCAATGCACCGGTGCTTGATGAAGTGCTTGGCAATCGAAACAAATCAACGGTTTCTGCAACTGTCGAAGCGCTCTCACAGCAGATGCTCGGGTCTGGACCACTGGCTCAGGCCATCAGTTTAGCAAAGGAACAAACGGCTTTGGACCGTCTGGCGACCGGGGCGGACGTGATCCAAACAGGAATTGATAGGGCCGCTGCAGAAGCCGCGAAGGATGCAACGACGTTGATCGCCGCGGTGAAGGGGGCGTATTTCGATGCGACAATTGACGCCGCCAAAGCGGAGGGCGTTGCGGCCCTTGCTGTCGGCGACACATTTGCTGCATCCGCGTCGGACGTTGACTATGTAGGGCTTTACCTCATTGAGACAGGGCCAGTTGCTACTCAGATCAGTCACATCCCGACGGCAGACGCATTAGACAGCGTCCTCGCGGCGGCGACAGCAACGCCGGTTGAGGTAAATTACTTTATCGGGAACCCGGCGAACAAGGCAGCAATCGTTGAGAACGGGTATATTGCTAAGGCGGACGGCACTGAGGCGGCCAGCACTGGATGGCGGCGCACGGGCTTTATTCCGGTAAAGCCAACGGACTTCATCCGTACAGACGCTTCACCGCTCGCAAATGCCACCAGCGCGGGGTGCAATCTTGCATTTTACGACGCTGCAAAGGTCTATTTGGGGTTTGCCAATGTTGTCTCGTTCGAACAGGTCGTTTTGATCGCTGAAACCTATCCGACGGCCCAATTTATCCGTGCTGCCGGTCCAACGACAGAAGTGTTTACGCTCTTTGTTGAAAGTCAGGTTGTCTACGGTGCCATCGAGGGGCTGGCGGAAGTTTTGGCGAAAGTCACCAGCATCGATTACTTTCAAGATGGCGTCGAGGAAGGCTATATTCACAAGGATACAGGCGTCTTGACGGTATCGTCAAACTGGCGAACGACTGGCCTAATTCCCGTGATCCAAGGGCAGAAGTTCACTTACACTGGCGTTGGTTCCGCGGCCCTGGTCGCGTCAGTTTCAAAATTCGACATCGACGGAAACTACCTTGGTGCCTTGGCGGCGTCGGCTCTGATCACCGATGCCACGTATACCATCTTCGACAGTGATGTTGCTTTCATCCGGGCCTCTGCGGCGACCACAGGCGACTATAGCTTGTTTGGGTCGATCTTCGCCAAACCGGCAGATGTGTCTTCCTTCTCACCTAGCGAGGCTTATGCCTTGAAGGACGAGGCCATTTATCTGAATGCGCGAGGGATTGTCGCTGATCGCGCATATGATTTGGCATGGAATATTTCAGAAGCAAATGAGCGAATTTGCAAGGTTTTGCCGACAACCACGGCTGATATTCCGGTCAAGCTTGAGGTTATCGGACCTGACAATCGAAAACAGACAGCGGCACAATTCCTTATCAAAGTCGCTGACACACCTTTGAACCCGTCAGCGGCGCGCAACGTCATCTGTTTTGGTGACAGTCTAACAGAAGGCGTCTCGCAAGCGGGGATCGAGGGCGCTTATGTCAATGAGCTGTCGCGCCGACTTAATGGGACCGGAACGGCGTTGTTGAGCGGTGCCCAGTCTCCAGCCGCCCTTGACTTGTCGAACATGATCTTTCGCGGAACGCGCGGGGATCAGGCTGTCTTGCATGAAGGTCGCGGCGGCTGGGATGCAAATCGTTATCTGAACAGCGCCGGAGTCGGTGGGGTTACCAATGCCTTCTGGAACCCCGCCGCGAACGGTGGCACAGGTGGTTTTGATCTTGCATACTATCTGGCTGAGAGTGGCTCTGATCTTACAGGCGATCCGACAAACGGGGTGAACGCGACAGGTTCTAACCTGACTATGATCATCTTGCTTGGCTGGAACGATGTCTATGGCGACGGTGCGGAGCAATCAGCAATCGACTTGTCCGATCTGATCGACGCAATCCATGCGACACATCCGGATACAGATATTATCGTTTTGGGTCTGAACCCTGCGCCGCAGACCAACTTCAAATCCTTCACCGGGGATCGGTTTGTGTCGGAACGGCAAGTGTTCGAGACCGTCGTGAAGCAGTTTGGTCAGGCATATAAGGATGTGTGTGCGTCAAAAACGAACACTGAGTTTTTACAGATCAGCCATGTTTTCGATGCCGAGACGGCTTATTCGACTACCTCTAGGGCAGTTTCGGCGCGATCGGCAAATACGCTGACGGGTGTTTCGGATTACGTCCATCCAGCAGCTGTTGGCTATGCCTATATAGCGGACGCCGTGTTCTATTACTTGATCCACACTTACTGCCAATAGAGTAAAACCGACATCGGGGGACGAACCCTTGCCGATTGATCTCCCACCAGACTAGCCTCGGTGCTGCTTTTGAAGATCAAATGAAGATTGAAGTGACAGTGACGGATCAGATAGGATTGGTTCAGATCTCTGATATCTAGGGATATCCGGTAGCGCTGCTGGTCTTTCTCGTTAAGTTTTCATCTATTATTTGCTGTATGGGAACCTGAGCCGCTTCATTTTGCAGGAGAGTATTTTGAACCCTTGGACGCAAGTGCCAGTTTATCTAGAGTTCTTTTTCAATGAGACCTTGCTCAGTAGAGGTACTGGATTTTTTTGGGAGGGAACTACGGGCACATTCTTGGTAACTAACAGGCACAACTTTACGGGTCGCGACAACGAGACAGGCAAAGCTCTGCATACTAATCTAGGAATACCAAATAAGGTGGCCGTTTTATGTGGGAGAGCCGACAAAACAGTTTTTACTTTGTTATTTGATATCTGGACTAGTGATGATCGACCAACGTGGTGGGTTCATCGAGACAAGGATAGGCGGATCGATGTGGCGCTATTTCCTGTTCGTATGCCATCTGATGTGGTGATTAACGCTGCGAACCATCTGCCGCTCACAGATTTTCAGTTGGGAGTGACCGACGAAGCATTTATATTGGGATTCCCTCTTAAATTACAGATTTTGCCTGTTACGATATGGAAACGTGGGACACTTGCTGCGGAGCCAAGAGTTACAGAGGAGGGTTTGCTCGACTACTATCTCTTAGATGCGAGCACCCAGACCGGTATGTCAGGCTCTCCGGTGATCGCCCGATGCTCTGAAGTGATCCCGATAAGCGGAGTACCCGGTCGACAGATAAACTTTAATAGTGGGCGATCTAACATAGCGACTAGATTTCTGGGTGTGTATTCTGGTCGCCTACGTAACGAAAAAAATGAAGATACTCTTATTGGCAGAGTCTGGCGGTCCGAATTTATCAGTGAAATCGATCAAGATGGAGTGATTGACGAAGCTTAACCCGCTGTGTCATCGAAGTTATCCGCCACTCTACTTCTCTTCTATTCTTCAAGTGGGCGGTATAGAACGATGATTTGGAGTGTTCACTGGACCGAACGGTTGTGCAGCCTTGATCTTCTGCGTCATGTGTCTGTCGGAAATTAGCTGAGATCACACCCTGTCAGAAGATGCTGCCGATCCGTGGAAATCGGATCTAGGGCTAAGATGATGAACTTTCAGGAACCCCGCCAGTCATGCCGTCGTTCCGGGAGCGTCGGACTGCTACAAGCTAGAAGTTGCCCAGCGTCAAATAGTATTAGAGGAAAGTTGCTGACAAATAAGCTTCGTTTTTCTGCCAACATTTTCTTCGCGCTACATCAGGTAATCCCCCCATTTTTAATGGGGTCCAGCCGTAGGATTTACGCAGCCGTTTTCAGTTTCATGGCGGGTGTCATGCCGCCGATGCCCATGTTGGGTCGCTCGTTGTTGTAAGCCCAGAGCCATTCGGTTGCCTGGTCCTGTGCCTCCTCGATGGTTTCAAAGATGTATTGCCCCAGCCATTCGCGACGAACGGTGCGGTTGTAGCGCTCGATGTAAGCGTTCTGCTGTGGCTTGCCGGGTTGGATGTATTCCAGCCGAACGTTGCGTTTCTCGGCCCACTCCATTAGCTTTCCACTGACATATTCGGGTCCGTTGTCGACGCGAATTGCCTGAGGTTGACCGCGCCATTCAATGATCTGGTTCAAACTGCGCACGACCCGCTCTGCAGGCAGCGAGAAGTCCACTTCTATGCACAACCCCTCGCGATTGAAGTCGTCCAGCACGTTCAATGTCCGGGTCGACCTGCCATCCGCGAGTTGGTCCGCCATGAAATCCATCGACCAGGTCTCATCGGGCCTATCAGGCACCGCCAACGGTTCAGGCTTATCGCGCTTCAGCCGTTTCTTGGGTTTGATCCGCAGGTTCAGCGCAAGCTCGCAGTAAATCCGGTAGACGCGTTTGTGGTTCCAGCTATAGCCCTGCACATTGCGCAGATACAGAAAGCACAGACCAAAGCCCCAGGTGCGCTTGTTCGTGGTAAGACGCTCCAGTCAATCGGCGATCTCCTCATTCTCGTCGTTCAGCGTGGGGCTGTATTGATAGCAGGTCTCGCTGATCTGGAACGTGCGGCAAGCCAGCGCCACGCTGACCCCATGCACCGCGACCACCTTCATGGCCATCTCTCGTCGTTGAGACGGCCTTAGCGCTTTTTTCCAAGCGCTTCCTTCAGCAGGTCGTTTTGCATGCTCATCTCGGCATACATGCGCTTCAGACGACGGTTTTCCTCGGCCATATCCTTCATCTCAGACATCAAAGACGCATCCATGCCCCCAAACTTAGCGCGCCACTTGTAGAAACTGGCGCTGCTCATTCCGTGTTCGCGGCACAGCTCAGAAACCGGCACACCGCCCTCCGCCTGCTTCAACACTGCCATAATTTGCGCGTCGCTAAATCGCCCGTTCTTCATCGTAAATCTCCTCAGATATCTTGCCGAGAAAATTCTACTTTTGAACACCGCTAATTTTAGGGGGGATTACCGCTCCTAAGACACATAAAACTGCCGTCATCAGCTTATTCACTATCTTAGCAGGTGACGGCTGACTGATGTTATTCAACGAAGCGCAAAGCTACTCAACTATAAAGAATTGCGCGCCGGACAAACTTGGCTCTACGCGTTCGGTTTAACCGGTAACTCCATCTTGCGGCGCGCAAGGATGTCGGACGACACAAGATATGATGACGCGACGTGACTGCAAACCAGTCTGCGCGTCATTTCTACATCTAAGTTAAGTATCGCGTCAGCGATCTGACGATGCTCGCTTCGAGAAGACGCCAGTCGCGTACTGTCTTCTCGGAAATTGGCAGCTCGCCATGCAAAGGTTCGCATGCTGAGCTCGTCCAAGGTAGAGGCGAGTGTTGAGTTCCGAGCACCCGACTTTATAGCCTCGTGAAATTGCCTGTTGATATCGCTGTATGCGGTCGGGTCGTCGCAGGCATCGCCACTGTCAACAATCAACATAAGATGACGGCGCTCGATTTCACTCATACGTTTGGCTGCGAGAGCGGCAAGAGCGCTCTCTATCTCTCCAGTGGCTTCGAATAGTTCAGAAAGGTCTTCGGGTGCCATCTCGCGTACAAAGTAGGCGCGCCGGGACCCACGCTCGGCGAGGCCTGCTTGGGCCAGCCGATGCAAGGCTTCCCTTACCGGAGTACGCGATACACCGAATTTTTCGGCCAGTGACTTTTCGACAAGTGGTTCGCCCGCGGCCAATTCGCCGACCATGATAGTCTCTATCAGGCTTTCAAAGATGCAATCTGCTGCACGAATAATCATCAGCCATCCAATCCCGTCGTTTTGTGCTCTTTTAGCTTCCATTTGTATACATGTGCTTGCAAGCTTTAATTACATGATGCCGAACAACCCGGAGAGTTCGGTAGCAGAATGCCTCAAAACCGACGCGAGGCCGGCGAACTGGGACAAACCCAGCGCAAATACTTGTCGGTCAAAACGATCAAGGGAGGAGACAATGCCAACAGGGAAAACAAAATATGAAACCGATCGATCACAAAAAAGTTCTTGCCGAACGTCTGTCCGCACGTTTCGGACGTAGAACAGTACTTAAGGGCCTTGGCGCAGGCATGCTAACAGCTGCAACCGCCGGCGCACCGTCTCTTGTACGTGCACAACAAAGCGGTCACATCAAAATCGCGTCCATCAAGGTCATTGATACCTTGGATCCCCACTTCACTGGGTTTCTGTCGTCCATTCAGATCATCAATAATATCCACAACGGTCTTCTCAAAATCGCCTATGATGGCAAGAACGTCACGTTCGAACCCGACTTGGCAGAGAGCTGGGACATCGAGGATGACAAAGTTCACGTCTTCAAGCTGCGTGACGGCGTCAAGTTCCACGATGGGACACCCTGTGATGCCGAAGCCGTCAAATTCTCGCTACTGCGTGTCAAAGAAGGGGAACCCAAGTCTCCACACGCGTGGAAATTAGCTCTGCTGGACAATATTGAGGTCGTCGACCCGCTGACCGTGAAGCTAACATTCTCGCAACCATACGCTTTTTTGCCCGTAGCGCTGAACGGTTCGACCGGACGTGCGGGCACGATCGTTAGCCCTGCCGCAGTGCAGAAGTATGGTGCCGACTATGGGCGGAATCCTGTTGGAACAGGCCCGTTCAAGTTTGTTTCCTGGAAAGAAAACGACGCAATCGAACTGGAAGCAAACCCCGATTATTTCGAACCGGGATTGCCAAAGCTTGAGCGTGCGACATTTGTTCTGATGAACGAGGCCTCGACTGCGCTTGCGGCGTTAATGTCCGGCCAAATCGACGGCATGACCGATTGCCCGATGCAGCTTGTCGATCAGGTCGAAGCTTTTCCGAATGCGAACCTGTACGGAGAGATCGAGGGTAACTACACCTTTGTCGGGATGAACTGCAAACGCGGTCCATTTGACGACGTTAACCTGCGTCGCGCTGTTGCTTGGGCTCTGGATCGAGATACCCTCGTGAAACAGGCGTACTTTGGTCGTGCGCAGAAAGCGTATACCCCTATTTCGCCTCCGATGACCGACTTCTTTGATCCTGACATTGCGTCCAGCGGCCGCGGTCAGTGGTATGATCTGGAAAAGGCCAAGTCCTTCCGCGCCAAGGCGGCTAACCAAGGTGAGGTGGAAGCCGTCTATATGATGGCAGAACGCGGTCCTGTTGGGACACGAGTGGCTCAAACTGTCGCCCCGATGCTGGCCGAAATCGGCATTAAAGCAAAGCTGGAACTTGTGGAGTTTGCAACTTGGGTGAAGCGCCGCAACGCCTCCGATTTTGACCTCTATGACTTTGAATGGGTTGCTGATCTTGACCCCGATGAAACGCTTTATCCCGAATTTAAATCGGACGGGGCATGGAACTTTGGCGGTTGGGTGAACACCGACTTTGACGACCTTTGCGCACAAGCTCAGGTCGAGTTGGATCCAGCAGCACGACGCGCTTTGTACAACAAGGCAGAAGACTTGCTGATGGACGAAGCCGGCATCGCTGTCATGGCCCACATGCCGATTTACAAAGTCTTCTCTACCAAAGTTAAGGGGTTCCAATATATCCCAGCTGACCTTGTGAACCTACACACTGTGAGTATTGGCTAATGCTCGTTAAGGCACTGGGGAAAATCGCGCAGACATTCGTTGTCCTATTCGTCGTGTCGGTCGCCAGCTTCGGACTTTTGAAGCTGGCACCGGGCGATCCAATTCAGATCATGCTCGGGTCAGAGTTCTCTCAAGCGAGCTACGATTCACTAAGAGCCGAACTGGGGTTGGATCAACCATTCCTTGTCCAATACGCGAATTGGGCGATCCAGTTTGTGCAGGGCGATTGGGGAACATCCTATGTCGCGCGCGCAGAGATTTTCACCTATACCTTTAAGGAGGCGTTGCCTGTCACGCTGACCCTCGCCTCCTTCTCTCTTCTTTTCGCAATTCTTGTTGGTGTTCCTTTAGGCGTATTGTCAGCCATAAAGAAGGACACGATATTTGACGCCGGGTCGGCTGTACTGGCCCTGACAGGCACGGCGTTTCCTTCGTTTCTTCTGGGCATCTTGCTGATCTGGTTCTTCGCGGTGAAGCTCCAACTTTTTCCCGTCATGGGCTACGTCTCCCCGTGGGAGAACTTCTGGCAGGGCATTTACCACATGATCCTGCCTGGTCTTACGCTTTCGACCTATTTCATTGCGATGATTACCCGCCTTACCCGCGCGACACTGATTGAAGTGCTGGAGCAACCTTATATTGCAGCTGCTCGCGCACGCGGTGAACCCAATTGGCGCGTCGTCTGGGTGCATGGTGTACGCAACATCGCCATGCCGCTTGTTACAATTCTTGGTTTGCAACTGGGTGTGCTGCTGCAAGGGACTGTCCTTACAGAAACAGTTTTCAACCTACCTGGCGTTGGCCAAATGCTAACCTCTGCTGTTTTGGGGCGTGAGTACCTCGTCGTTCAGGCCGGCGTTATGATGACGGCAGTTTTGTTCATCGGCGTGAACCTGCTGGTCGATCTGTCTTACCCCTTCCTTGATCCACGACTGAGGACCAGCAAATGAGCGTTCAAATGACCAAGGGCGTCGCCGCGGTTCCGATTGTGGACACCCCTTCACCCGCTGCGAAATCCCGTCGATCTGTTTTCATACGGCGGCCTTTCTTCACCGCAGCTTTGCTTGTTGCAGCGGCTTATGTGCTGGCCGCGATTTTCGCGCCCTATGTCGCCCCGTTCGATCCCGTTAAGCAGGACTTTAACGTCATGATGAAAGCACCCACTGTGGTGCATTGGATGGGCACAGATAGCTACGGCCAAGATATCTTTTCGCGGGTCATATACGGCGCACGATATGCGCTTATTATCGGCATTTTCTCTGTCATGATTGGTGCCGTTGGCGGGCTGATCATTGGGCTCGCCGCAGGTCTTTCGGGTGGATGGGCAGAATGGGGCCTAATGCGGTTGATCGACGCCATCCTTGCATTGCCGTCGCTGATCCTCGCCGTCGCATTCATCGCGATCCTGGGGCAAGGTGTAGACAAGGTCGTCATCGCAGTTGGCCTTTCCATGATAGGGCCCTTTGCGCGAACGGTGCGCAGTGATGTGATGCAGGTACGCGTCCAGCTTTTCATCGAAGCTGCGCAACTGATGTCCATTTCATACCTGCGTGTGATTTTACGTCATGTTTTACCAAATGTAATTTTCCCGCTCGCCGTTCAGGTCACAATACGCGTCTCAGAGGCCATTCTGGTTTCTTCATCCCTTTCGTTTTTGGGCATCGGCGTCACGCCCCCGACACCTGATTGGGGCCTCATGATCGCTGAAGGACGCGATTTTGTCAGCTTTGCACCTTGGATGTCTGCGATGCCAGGTTTTGCTCTGGCTCTTTTGCTGATCGCCCTGTCGATAGTCGGCGACGGAGTGCGCGAAGAATTCGATCCAAAACTACGGAGAGAGTCATGAGCGATATGACCGTGAATCATGTCTTGTCGATCAAGGACCTCACCGTCTTTCGAGGTGCCGCTAAAATCTTGGATCGTGTCACGCTTGCCCTTGGACAGGGAGAGACAATGGCTTTGGTCGGCGAAAGCGGTGCTGGAAAATCGACTATCGCCACTGCGATCATGCGCTTGCTTGAAAATGCGAGGGTCAGCGGAAGCGCTACCTTGATTGGCGAAGGTGACCTTCTCACGCTATCTGAGCGAAAGATGGTGAAGCTTCGCGGCCGACGTTTGTCTATGATCTTCCAAGATGCAGGTACTGCGTTGAACCCGTCATACACAGTCGGACGTCAGCTGAGCACGACCTTGCAACGCATCCACGGGCTGTCGAAGGCTGACGCCCGAGAACAAGCGGTTGCGCTATTTGCCTCTGTTGGCATCAATGATCCCGAAGGTAGAATGTCTGCCTTCCCGCACCAATTATCTGGAGGCATGCAGCAACGGGTCATGGTTGCTATCGCATTGGCAGGTAGTCCGGATTTGCTTTTGGCTGACGAGCCGACTTCGGCTCTGGATGTCACGATTCAAGCACAAATTGTCCGACTGATCCTGCAACTGACCCGTGAACGTGGCGCAAGTTGTGTGTTTGTGCTGCACGATCTGGCCCTTGCCAGTCAGGCTTGTGATAGGATCGCGGTGCTCTATGCGGGACAAGTCGTCGAAAGCGGCCCAGCACGCGATGTACTTGAACGACATCGCCATCCCTACACTAAGCAACTAAAATCCTGTGTGCTCGAAATCGGTACCAGAGACTTACCTGTTCCCGAAGGAACTGTGCCGTCTCACGGGCAAATGCCTAACGGCTGCCGGTTTTGCACGCGCTGTCCACGCGCAGTGACGCGATGCGCGGACGAAGCACCCCCTCTTGTGCCAGCCCAGCAGACCGCGACAGGCTCGCTTGATCACCATATTGCGTGTTGGAACCCCGAATGACTGTGCAAACCTTAGCCGAAACCAATACGACTGTCCCCGAGCAACCCATCTTCGAGCTGATCGAAGTTGAGCAGGTGTTCGAAGTCCCCAAACCAGGGCGCTCCATCTTTAGCCGCGAAACGGTAGGTCTTCGTGCTTTGGATGGGGTTAGGCTTAATATTCGCAAAGGCACGTCCCTTGCAGTCGTCGGAGAAAGCGGTTCGGGTAAGTCTACCCTGCTTCGGGTCCTGCTGGGGCTGGACCGACCAAGCGGGGGGCGTGCGCTTTATAACAGCAAACCCATTCTGGAAGGACGCGCGACTGGTATCGACTTTGCACGCGATGTTGCGATGGTCTATCAAGATGCGCGTGGGTCACTCGACCCTCGTATGACGATTGGCGCGCTGATTGCAGAACCGCTTCGGCACTTCAATATCGTATCGCGCGAAGACGAAGCCTCACGTGTTGCGCAACTGCTTGATAGGGTCGGATTGCCTGCAGACGCTGCTGAGCGCTATCCATCGGGGTTGTCAGGAGGACAGGTGCGACGCGTGGCTATCGCACGCGCATTGGCATCGGAGCCTACAGTGCTGGTTGCAGACGAAGCTGTTTCAGGGCTCGACGTGTCGACGCAAGCACAGCTATTAATTCTACTGCAGTCGTTACAGCGAGACATGGGCCTGACGCTCATCTTCATTACGCACGACCTTGGAGTCGCGAGCTTCCTTTGCGAAGAAATCGCGATCATGTATCTTGGCCGTATCGTCGAAACTGGCCCGACCGACGCTGTTCTTAATGCGCCATCTCATCCCTACTCTGCGGCTCTTCGTGCCGCTGCACCCAAATTTTTTGAGCCGCTTTCAGAACCATTGCCCGGGGAGATCCCAAGCCCTCTCAACTTGCCAGAAGGGTGCCGTTTTTCGACACGTTGCCCAAGCGCGCAGAACGATTGCCGACTGAAGGATCCGCAGTTGGGAAAGCTCAGCACTCAACGCGCAGTCGCGTGTCTGCATCCACTGGTCTCAAAATAGTCGTTCCTCTTCAGCTAACACAAGATCATCGCGAGCCCATGGCAAGTGGTGCTAACTACAGGAAACCCGAAATGTTTGACTTCTTCTCTGCTCGCCGCCCCAGTACGCTCGCGTCTTCAGCGATGATCGCAACCTCTCATCCGTTATCAACCTCAGCCGGCCATGAGATCCTGACCAAAGGGGGCAATGCAGTAGATGCGGCGATTGCGGCAGTGGCTGTGCAGTGTGTCGTCGACCCTTTGATGACGGGTATAGGTGGAGACTGCTTTGCGCTTTATGCGCCAATAGGCGGTAAGGTGAAGGCCCTGAATGGGTCGGGACGCGCGCCAGCTGCTGCAACGGTCGAAGCTCTAAGAAATGCAGGTCTCACGGATGAGATCCCCCAAACAAGTCCACATTCGGTCACGATCCCAGGTGCCATTTCGGGGTGGTGCCTATTACACAAGGATCATGGCTCTTTGCCAATGGACCAGTTATTCGCACGCGCGATAAAATACGCCGAAAACGGCTACCCTGTAACACCGCGCGTCGCGATGGATTGGGCTGCGAACGCAGATTTAGTTGCAGGCGACGAACACGCAGCAAAGCTGTTTCTGCCCGACGGTAAAGCGCCGAAAGCGGGCGACATGCACGCACAACCCTTGCTCGCCCAAAGTCTGCGGATCATAGCAAAAAAAGGCGCTGCAGGTTTCTATGAAGGTGACGTTGCAGCGAAAATGGCGGCACATCTGCAATCTCTTGGTGGGCTGCACACCGAAGCGGATTTCCACGAAGGTCGGGATCAAGCGCACTGGGTTGAACCGATTTCATCGCGTTACGGAGATCATGACGTCTTTGAATGTCCACCGAACGGCCAAGGCTTGGCGGCCCTTCTCATTTTACGCATCCTGTCGCGCTTTGACATGGGTAAGGGACTTTCCGACGCTGACCGCATCCATCTTCACGCTGAGGCAACTAAGCTGGGATACCATCACCGCGATGCTTTGATCGCAGATCCTGCAGACTGCCCAGATGTTGTCGAAACACTCTTGTCTGACGAGATCGTAGACGCACTGGCCGCGCGGATCGACATGCGTCGCGCTATGCCCCCTACGCTTTGGAATGAGCCAGAGCATAAAGATACGATCTATCTCAGCGTCGTTGACGCACAGGGAAATGCGCTGTCTTTCATCAATTCAATCTTCCACGGTTTTGGCTCGACGCGCTTAGATCCAACCACAGGTGTTCTTTTTCACTCTCGGGGTGCGTCGTTCCGGCTTAATGAAGGCCATCCCAATGCCATTGCGCCACGCAAACGCCCCATGCACACGATCATCCCTGGCATGCTTTGCAAAGATGGTGTCGCCGTGATGCCCTTCGGCGTCATGGGCGGGCACTATCAAGCGGCTGGCCACGCTGCCTTTCTGTCTGGCGTGCTGGACTTGGGAATGGACATACAAGAAGCAATGGATGCACCGCGCAGCTTTGCCCATGATGGTGTGCTGGATATTGAACCGAGTGTTGCCTTGGAGGTGCGCGAAGATTTGACGGCGCGCGGGCACGTGCTGGCCTTGCAAGAATCCCCGATAGGTGGGAGCCAGGCAATCTATATCGACCCAGATACAGGCTTGCTGACAGGTGGTAGTGACTCAAGAAAAGACGGAATGGCTTTGGGATTTTAATAATTTCTTGCGATCTACGGGGGTTCAGCATGCAAAAATATCGGCAGCTTGCGGTATCTGAACCCCAAATTATCTCTTCAATTTACCGCCTCTCATTGGGCTCACCGTCAGCTTAAGGGACTTTCACGCCAGCTTTACCATCCGGTTTCGAACCGATTAGATGGCCTGAGAAGATGTGGTAGATAAGAACAACGGTCGATACGGGGAAATTATGGCGGCAAAATGTGGTGGTAGTCCTAACGCCCCAACAAAATCCCCTAAATTCAGAAGTCGCGATGCGACGCGGACACAAGCCGAAATATTGGCTGTCGCTATAGACGAATTTGCCGAACACGGTTTCCACGGCGCACGGATTGATCGCATCACAAAGGCTGCCAAGTGCAACTCGCGTATGATCTACCATTATTTCGGTGGGAAAGAGCAGCTTTATATCGCGGCTCTTGAAGACATTTTTCAACAGATCCGAGACCAAGAAGCGCAGCTAAATTTTAGCGTAGGGGATCCTGTGACGAAGTTGAAAGAATTGGTAGAATTCACCTTCGACTACTTTAAAAATAACGCCGATTTCCGCAAAATGACGCGCAATGAAAACGCCTTGAACGGGATGTACATCGCGCGTTCAGCGGTGATGCGTGACATGTCGGAGCCTCTCATCGTAGCAATTCGGAATCTCGTAGAGCGTGGATATTCAAGCGGAGTGTTCAGTCGAAAGCCTGATCCCGCCCAGCTTTATCTTAGTATTGTCGCCCTTTCAGCCCACCACCTGAACAACGCTGCCACGCTTGGCATTGTTGTTGGTCAGAACCTGCACGACGATGCGTGGCAAGAAGAGCGTCGGCAACACGCAAAGGACGTCATTCTGAGCTACCTTGGCATCCAGAATCATTAGCGCTGTTGTCCTGTAAAAACGGCGCGTGGCGTTAATCAAACGAGAGTGAAACCTAAATTCCCCCATTAAGGGAACATTGAGTGCTGTCTTTTCGCGCCAGCGACCAAAACCGCGCCTCTTTCTTGAGCGGAGTAATTTAATTCTAAAATTTTTTACTTAATTTTATTTATAGGCTCATGGCTCTGCAGTTTGATGACTGCATGAACATATTAAATCATCATGAACAAAGCACCGGCACCCCCCTTCAAGCAGGGTCGGTGCCATATCGCTACGCAGTGGAACTACAGACGGCGTCTGTTGTTTTCGGCAAGGGAGATGCTGCTGTTACAGCACTGTCACCGACCTCTCTGAAAATGGATGCAGGTGATTTCGTGGCGCTTGTCGGCCCGTCTGGTTGCGGCAAGTCTACTATCCTACGCTTGGTCAGCGATCTGATACAGCCGTCGTCTGGTGTAGTCCTTGTTGGCGGGCGAGAAGCTTCAGCCAAACAACTGCGCATCGGTATGGCGTTCCAGAACCCCACTATGCTGCCGTGGCTAACGATCGAGCAGAACGTGATGCTGCCGCTCAAGATCGTGGCTCCATTCAAGGCGACATTCCACAAGGATCGTAAAGGGGCTTACCGAGACCGCGTACATCGTTTGCTAAAACAGGTCGGCCTTCAGGATTTTGCTAATCACTATCCATGGCAGTTGTCCGGCGGAATGTTGCAACGATCAAACCTCTGTCGCGCCCTCATCCACGAACCCGATCTGTTGCTGCTTGATGAACCCTTCGGAGCGCTGGACCAGTTCACGCGCGAAGAACTTTGGCAAATCCTTCAAGACTTGTATCTGGACCGCAAACCGACGGTGTTACTGGTCACACATGATCTTCGCGAAGCCGGCTTTCTGGCAAAACGTATCTGCGTGATGAGTGCACGACCCGGCAGGGTCATATCAGACGAACCCGTCAACATCCCGCAGCCCCGGGACATTGGCATGATTTACAGCCCCGAATTTGTCGAAATGACCCAAGGCCTGCGCGAGCTGATCGCACAGGTCCGTAAATAGGATAAGTGCTATGACCGAGAAAAATCGCATCAGAATGCTGTCCTTTTCCCTGATCTTCGGCTTCTTTCTGATATGGGAGGTTCTTTGCGTATTGCTGGATGTCTCTGACCTTGTTCTGCCGCGCCCGTCCGAGATCCTCGTGACGCTGTGGATCAAGTTCCCGATTTTGGTGCCCCACATCCTCCAGACGTTGTATTCAACGCTCACCGGTTTTGTTCTTGGTGTCGCGATTGGAACAGCCTTAGGTGTCATGGTGGGTACATCCAAAGTCGCCTACGCCGTCGCTTCGCCACTGCTGGTTGGTTTTTCATCCATTCCTAAGGTCGCAGTAGTCCCGATTTTTGTGCTCTGGTTCGGATCGGGCACGACACCAGCGGTACTAACCGCAATGGTCATTTGCGTCTTCCCGATTGTGGTCAATATCGCCACTGGACTTGCGACAACAGAACCCGACCTTGAAGACGTGCTGAAAACGCTTGGCGCGTCAAAGCGAGAAATTCTGTGGAATGTCGGGCTGCCGCGCACCATGCCCTACTTCTTTGCGGCGCTGAAGGTTGCGATCACGCTGTCCTTTGTTGGTGCCGTACTGTCCGAAACCGTGGCCTCCAACCGCGGGATCGGGAACGTGATGATGACCGCCTCATCGAACTTCCAAGTGTCGCTTGTTTTCGCAGGGCTGATCATTCTCGCTCTGCTTGGTGTGGCCCTCTACTCCCTGTTTTCGCTTCTCGAAAGGCGCGTCACAGGATGGGCAACCCGCGGCAATGACATCGCAATGCCCTAATCAACCCTCCCCTCATCGAAATAAGGAAAGCTGAAAATGAAGAATGTTCTCGTGGGTGCCACCTTCGCGCTAATGGCTGGCGCAGCCCCAGTGTTTGCCGAAATGACCGACATCCGGTTCACCCTGGGCTGGAAAACGCAGGGCTCTGATGCGCCTTTCCTTCTGGCGCTGGACAAGGGTTACTTTGAAGACGAAGGGCTGAATGTGTCCATTGACCAGGGCGAAGGCTCGGCTGCGACCGTGACGCGGATCATGGGTGGTGCCTATGACGCAGGTTTTGGCGACATCAACGCAATCATTCAGAATGCTGCGGCACGCCCGGGTGAGGCACCTGTCATGGTCTATCAACTGTGGAATCGTCCCCCTTTCGCGATTGTGACACCTAAGACGGCAGGCATCGAAAATCCTGAAGATTTCGAAGGCAAGACACTTGGGGGCGCTCAGGGCACGCCGACGACACGGCTCTTCCCTGTTTTCGCCGAAATCAACGGCATTGACCTTGATAAAGTCGCCCAAGAAAACATGGCACCTAACCTGCAGGAACCGATGATGATCCGCGGGGATATCGATGGCGCGTTCGTGTTCACTTCGACAAGCTGGTTCAACCTGATTGCAAACCGCCAAGACCCGGCAAATGACTACAACTGGTTCAACTTCGAAGACTACGGCATGGATCTGTATTCCAACGGCATGATGGTGTCGCGTGAACTTCTGGCCGAAAACCCCGAAGCCGTTGCAGGGCTGGTGCGCGCGGTGAACAAAGCTACGATGGAGGTGTCCGCCAATCAAGACAGTTCGGTCGAGGCGATCATGGCATATGACAATCTGGTGGATGCCGACCTGGAACGCGCGCGGTTGGAATTTGCGCTGACTAATCTGATGAACGCCCCTGAAGTCACGGACATCGGCATGGGTGATCTTGTAGACGAGCGTCTGACCCGCTCGATCGAGATCGTCGCGAAGGGCTATGATCTGGAGCGTCTGCCTGAAGCTTCAGAGATTTTTGACCGGTCCTTCCTTCCTTCGGTTGATGAGCGCCGCTTTGAGACAACGATTAACTAACGCTTCGCCTCACTGCGGCAGGTGATCGCCTGCCGCAGTGAGGTATCCTGAAAATTTCTCCCACCAACTTGTTCGCGGAACTCTATATGTCCAAGCATCGGTTATTGCTCAGTGGTGGGCTCGTTCTTGTTAAGAATGAAACCTTCGAGCGCGTTTCGATCCTTGTGACGGATGGCATAATTACGGCCCTACTCGCAGACGGCGACGGCCCGGAAGATGCGAAGCGCATTGATGTCAGCGACCGCCTTATTATTCCCGGTCTCGTGAACGGCCACACCCACTCACACGGTGCGCTTGGGCGTGGTGGCGTCGCTGGTGACATGACGCTTGAACCGTTCCTTGCGGGATCAGCTTGGCTGAATGCGTCACGAAGTACCGATGATCTGCGCCTCGCAGCAGAACTTTCGGCAGCTGAGTTGATCCGCAAAGGCTGCACAAGTTGCTTTGACCTGTTCATAGAACTACCAGGCCCGACAGTTGAAGGTATCCATGCGGTTGCCGAGGCGTATCAAGGTGCAGGCTTACGCGCAGTCGTTGCCCCTATGATCGCAGACAAGACCATCTATCAGGCCTTGCCCGGGCTGCTGGAGCAATTTGACCAGCCCCTGCGTGACATCGTTGTCGCCTTGTCGATGCCGGACTGGCAAGACATTATCGCAGTATGCAGTGAGGCTTTCGCGACTTGGCCCATACCAGATGGACGTGTCCGACCCGGGATAGGACCAACGATCCCGCTGCACTGTTCAGATGCTTTTCTTACCTCGTGCGCAGACGTTGCCGCACAGCATGAAATACCGCTGCAAACCCATTTGGCTGAAACGCGACTGCAACAGGTCATCGCACATCAGAAATATGGCACCAGCCTTACCGCACGTCTGGATCATCTACAGGTGCTAAGCCCGCGATTCAGCGGCGCGCATGGTGTGTGGCTATCGCAATCAGAGGCCGACCTCCTTGCGGCCCACGACGCCTGTATCTGCCACAACCCCCTTAGTAACCTTCGGCTTGGTTCTGGTATTGCACCCGTAAGAATACTTATGGACAGCGGTGTGTCTCTGGGGGTCGGAACGGATGCTTCAAATACCAGTGACGGCCAATGTATGTTCGAAGCCATGCGTCTTGCGGCGACGCTAAGTCGGTCACAGACAAGCAACAGCGAAGAATGGATATCCACCCGTGATGCTTTTGCCATGGCAACGACAGGCAGCGCGCGGATTATGGGGCTCAAGAATGTTGGTATGATCGCCGAAGGATGGGCCGCGGACATGCTGTTCTTGGATGCGGGCTATTGCCACTATACGCCACTGCGTACCCCGCTCGACCAGATTGTGTTTGCAGAAAACGGTGCTGGCTTGCGCGAAGTGATGATTGCGGGTGAGTATGTATTCGCCAATGACCGCGTGCTGACCCTCGACGAGCCAAGCCTTGCTAAACGCGCCGCGGATGCCGCTACACGGCTGAATGAGACAAACGCTCAAACACGTTTAATGAACGCAGCAGCATCCGCTGTCGTGCAAAGCTTCTGCCGCGCGACCTGCGCGCACCCCTACCCCAATTAAGATGAAAGTTACCGCCATGACCCAGCAAACAGACCCTGTAGCCGTAGCAAAAGCAATTGTAGAAAGCTATCTTGAACGGTCGATGGTGCCAGATCCTGAAGGGGCCGCAGCCTATGTCAGTGACGATTTCAAATTGGTGTTTACCGGGGGACGCATCTTCGCCAGCCCCGCAGAGAGCGCCGCCTTCAACGCAAAACGATATGACTGGGTCAAGAAGAAATTCTTACGCACCGATGCCGCGCTCGACGAGGCGACAGGGGACGTTCATGTCTACAACACCGGCTATCTTTACGGGGCGTGGAAGGACGGGACCACATTCGAAACGAACCGGTATTTGGATAAGTTCGTTGTTCGCCACGGCAAGGTTGTCAGCACCGACGTCTGGAACGACAGTGCCGAAATAATATTGCACAAGGCTGGCTTAGCGGAAGCGGAACTCTGAATTATGCTCCCTCATCATGGTAGATACGACTACTCTCCAATCTCTAAACGCGCCGACTACAGCTGGCCTGAAGGCAAACGGCTTGCAGTCTACATAGGACTCAATCTCGAACATTTTTCCTTTGGCTCTGGACTTGGTGCCGAACTGGCACCTGGGGGCCCGCAACCAGATGTCCTAAACTACGCTTGGCGCGACTATGGCAACCGCGTTGGTGCATGGCGGCTGTTAGAGTTGTTTGATGCATTAGGGCTGCCTGCCAGTGTGCTCGCCAACAGTGAAATGTATGAATACGCACCAGACCTCATGGCCTCTTTCAGCGCGCGCGGTGACGAGATCGTTGGACACGGGCGAACGAATTCCGAACGTCAAAGCGACCTGACGACGGAGAGGGAAGCCGAGCTGATCTCCGAAGCTACGAAAGTCCTCCACGATGCCGAAGGTAAACAGCCAATGGGCTGGCTATCTCCATGGATCTCGGAAAGCTTGAATACGCCAGATCTACTTTCAGAGACCGGGTACAAATACACGCTAAACTGGTGCATGGACGATCAACCTGTTTGGATGGAAACACGCCACGGTCGTCTCTTGTCGATCCCCTATCCGCAAGAGGTCAACGACATTCCCTCTATAGTCGCACGCAAGGATAGTGCGGCCGAATTCGCGAATATGATCATCGATAACTTCGACGAAATGCTTGAACAGTCTTCGCGGCAACCACTTGTCATGGGCATCGCTTTGCATCCCTATTTGGTCGGACAGCCCTATAGGCTTAGACACTTACGCCGGGCACTGTCTCATATCGCTTCGTACCAAGACCAGATATGGCTGACGACAAGCGGTGCTATTTCAGACTACTGTTATGATGCGATATCTGACTTGGTTCCCTGAGCGATACGGCAAGCCCACTTTAGCGTATCGTGTTTGGCAGAATTGCGTTTCCCATGAGAACCGCTACCCGAGATTGTTAAACTTTTTCCCCCTGAGAGGATTGGTTTCGCTAACGCTGACCTCGAGCGTTCAGCCGTCACCGCATATCTAACACCCCGTCTACAACGAGAGTGATAGCGGATGACGGCCAACATGCTTGACTGTGACACACATTCGACTCAAACCTATTCTCACAACAACAATCCAGACAAACCGCAAAATGTTATCAAGATACTGATATTATGGCAGAAAATCCTACCATCCCAGCCACTTCACTTTAGATGAATAGCATAAGCACCCGGCCCATCCGGTGGCGGTATTATTGCCCCCGTTTCCGCCCCAGCGTGATCGATACTCAAGCAGGTTAATCTTGGTTCTCGACCGGAGACAGAGATGATGAGAGCTGCCGGGGATAGGCATTGGTCGCGATAAGGCACGCGAGAGAGATCAGGGGCACCCGCCCCCCTCGAGGTCCCTGCCGTGCCCAGCCACCCAAGGTGGCCGAGCGGCAGCATAAAGAACCCTTGGGGTGGGTTCTGAAGTCTGTGTAGCAGGCATGTCCCAAACGGCTTCACATACTCAGGTGGCGATGCGGCCAGCAGGGGCGATGCCAAACGCGCTATTGGCTGGCCATGCCAACCATCATCGACCCCAGTGCGACAAGGTGGATCAGCATGATCGCCCTGTCATTCCACAGGGTGCCTACGATGAACCAACCGATGACGCCGACGATGAACAGATAGAGGTTCCACGGCGTCCAGCCGAATCCCGTTGCGGCGTAGCCGAGGATCTGCACGATCGATGCGGCCCATTTGATCCAGAACGCAAGTCGGGTGCTGCTGCGCAAGGCAATCAGATCAGACGGCACGGGTCAGCCCTCCGTCGATGCGCCAGTTCTGACCGGTGACATAGCCGCCTTGGTCGGACGCCAACCACCCGATGAGGGAGGAGACCTCTGCCTCGGTGCCATACCGGCCCATGGGGATGCGCGCGCGGCGGTCGTCTGTTTCGGGCAGGCTGTCGATGAACCCCGGCAAGACGTTGTTCATGCGGATGTTCTTGCCTGCGTATTGATCGGCGTAAAGCTTGGCGAACCCTGCAAGCCCCGCGCGGAAAATGCCCGATGTGGGGAACAGAGGGTCGGGCTCGAACGCCGCGAAGGTAGAGATGTTGATGATCGCGCCGCCGCCCTGTGCTGCCATGATCGGGGTCACCAGTCGCGTGGGGCGGATCACGTTCATCAGGTACACGTCCATGCCCTGATGCCAGTCGTCATCCGTCATCTCCAAGATGTCGCCCTTGGGTCCGTGACCGGCCGAGTTCACCAGCACATCCACGCGCCCCCATCGTTCCATAGCGCCATCGACCAATTGCGCCAGATCATCAACCGACTGGTTGGTGCCGGTGACACCGAAGCCGCCAAGCTCTTTGGCCAGTGCTTCGCCTTTGCCAGAGGACGACAGGATCGCGACCTTGAACCCATCGGCGGCAAGCTTTTTGGCAGCCCCTGCCCCCATGCCGCTACCGCCCGCTGTGATTAACGCTACTTTTTCTACACTCATGACGTTTGCCTCCTTTATGTGTTAAACAGCGCTATCGCGTCTGCTTCAACGCAGGTAAGCCCTTTGCAACGCTTCGACCAGCCAGACATACTGCTGCATGACGATAGGATTTCTACTGTGCCGACCTCGAACGACCTCCCCCCTCTGAACGGGCTGCGCGCCTTTGCAGCTGCGGGCCACCATCTTACCTTTCGCGCCGCAGCTGATGAATTGGGCGTGACCCAAGGTGCCGTGGCCCAACAGGTGCGCGGGCTAGAAGACCATCTGAACCTGCGTCTCTTCCTCAGAGAGCCGCGCGGGTTGGCCTTTACCGAAGAAGGTCGCGCCTATCACATCGCGATTGCCCGCGCCTTCGACCAAATGGCCGATGCAACAGATGCGCTGCGCACCGCGCCGTCCCACGTCACGATCAGTGTCACCCCCACCTTTGCGTCGAAATGGCTGATCCCGCGACTGGCAGCCTTTACCCAAGCTCACCCCGGCATCGATCTGCGCATCACCGCGACCGAAAGAGTGTCCAGCTTTCACGCGGATGGAATCGACCTTGCCGTGCGGCAGGGCAATCCGCCGTTCGGGGCGAGCCTGCGCGCTGATCTGTTGTTCGAGCAGCAGATCGTCGCCGTCTGCGCCCCCCATTTGGCAGAAGCGCTGAACACGCCGATGGACGCGGCAGGTATCGCAGAGGCGACACTGCTGCATGACACGCACGATCTTTGGCCGCAGTTCATCAAAACGGTCTTTGGGCGCGATGTCCCGACGGCGCGCGGTCTGCGGTTCAACCAGACGACGCTTAGCCTTGATGCGGCGCTTGCTGGCCAGGGGATCGCCCTTGCCAACCGGTTTCTTGTCCAGCGTGATCTGCGTGCGAAACGGCTGGTGCAACCGATCGAAGGCGCATTGAGCGGTGGTAGCGGGTTTTACCTTTTGTCCCCACGGCAAGGCTCCCCAAGCGGTGCCGCCCATGTCCGCGACTGGCTACTGGGCCGCGCCCGCGACGACGTGGCAGAGGCCGCCCTAACGCCAAACGACGAAAGCAACCTTCCCATAGCGGAACCCTGACCCGCTGGCGGGGGTTCTTCTTCATAGATGTCACAAGACAAAGGGCCCCCTCCTCATGAAGACGACACTGACCGTTAACGGCGAAGACCATAGTCTTGACGCCGACACCCGCACGTCGCTGCTGGATGCGCTGCGCAATCACCTGAACCTCACCGGCACCAAAAAGGGCTGCGACCACGGCCAATGCGGCGCCTGCACCGTCATGGTCAACGGCCGCCGCATCAATTCCTGCCTGACGCTCGCCTGTATGCACGACGGCGACGAGATCACCACGATCGAGGGTCTGGGCGACGAACGCAACCTGTCCGACATGCAGCAGAACTTTGTCAAACACGACGGTTTCCAGTGCGGCTATTGCACACCGGGTCAGATCTGCTCAGCCACCGCCATGCTCGAAGAGTTCAAAGCCGGCTGGCCCTCTAACGTATCCGGCAGTCTGACAGCCTCGCCCGAGCTGACCGACGACGAGATATCAGAGCGGATGTCCGGCAATATCTGTCGCTGCGCCGCCTATCCCAACATTGTCGATGCGATCCGCGAAACGGCGAAGGGGCAGTCATGAAACAGTTCGATTACATCCGCGCCGGTGCCAATAGCGATGTCACCGGCACCCCAGATGCCACGATCATCGCCGGGGGCACCAATCTACTGGACCTTATGAAGCTGGAGGTGATGACCCCGGACCGGCTGGTCGACATCTCGCGATTGGACCTCAAACAAATCACCCCAACCCGCGACGGCGGGCTGCGCATCGGTGCTTTGGTCACCAATTCTGATCTGGCGGCGGATATGACGGTACGGTCGGATTATGCCGCACTCTCCTCCGCCCTGCTGGCGGGCGCGTCCGGCCAGTTGCGCAACAAGGCGACCACGGGTGGCAACCTGCTGCAACGTACCCGCTGCTACTATTTCTACGACACCGATCAGCCCTGTAACAAACGCGACCCCGGCTCCGGCTGTAGTGCGATGGAGGGGGCGAACCGTCTGCACGCGATCCTTGGTGTGACCGACGAATGTATCGCCAGCCACCCCAGCGATATGGCGGTGGCCATGCAGATGTTAGGGGCCGAGGTCGAGATCGAGACCACCGATGGTGTGACCCGCACTGTGCCGCTGTCCGACTTCTATCTGATCCCCACCGACCCCGCCGTCGAAACCGTCTTGCAACCCGGCGAGTTGATCACCGCCGTGATCCTCCCCGCCCCCGCCGAGGGTCGCCAGACCTACCGCAAGGTACGCGACCGCGCGTCCTACGCCTTTGCGATGGTATCGGTCGCGGCGCGGATCAAGGTGACGGATGGCAAGATCACCCAAGCCGCGATTGCCTGCGGCGGTATCGGTTCAATGCCTTGGCGCGATCCGGCGGTCGAGGACGCGTTGATCGGGCAAGAACCCGCGCGTGAGGTGTTTGGCAAAGCTGCCGATATTCTGGTCGCGGAGGCCGCACCGAAAGAAGGCAACGCATTCAAGGTGCCGCTGGCACGGCGCACGCTCATCGCCACACTCAAGGAACTCACGGGGGTACAGCAATGACCGACGGTAGCAATATTTCGACCGCCGAACTGACGATGGATGAACCCGATGACCGCAACCGGCTGGATGCCACGGTTCAGGGGTTGATCCACACTGGCATGGACCGCCCTGACGGCCCGCTGAAAGTATCAGGCCGCGCCACCTATGCGCATGAGGATCAGCCCGCGGGCATGATGACCGGCGTCTTGGTGCGTGCCACTGTCGCGGGCGGTCAGGTCACCGGCCTGAACGCCGAGGCGATCCGCAAGCTGGATGGGGTGCGCGGTGTGTTCCACGGTAAGACCTTCCTGCGTAATCCCGCACAAGGCACCGCGAACGAAGCACCGGTGCAGCCGGACGGCAAGATCTCCTATGTCGGTCAGCCCGTGGGTTTGGTCGTCGCCGATACGTTCGAGCAGGCCCGCCATGCGGCCCATATGGTCGAGCTTCAGATCACGCCCGACGATGCGGTCACCGACCTGGAAACGGCAGAGATCGAGACACCGAAGGAAAAACAATCCTCCCAAGGTGATCTGGACGCCGCCCTATCGCAAGCCGCCTACACCGTGGACGAAACCTATAGCACCGGCGGGCATAGCTCGTCGGCAATGGAACCCCACGCCGCGATCGCGCAATGGGACGGCGACAAGCTGACCCTGCGCGGGTCGTACCAGATGCTCAAATACAATGTGAACGAACTGGCCGACGCTCTTGGGATCGACCCAGAGAATGTGCATCTTCTGGCCCCGTTCGTGGGGGGTGGCTTCGGTTCCAAACTGGGGATCAGCCACGAGGCCGTGGCCGCGGCGCTTGCCGCGCGCGAGCTGGGGGCACCGGTGGCTGTCGTATTGACGCGCCAGCAGGTGCTAGAGGCGACAATGCGTCGGTCCGAGACCGTGCAGCACATCAAGCTCGCCGCGGATGCCGACGGGCGCATGACCGGTATCGGCCACGATTCCACCGTGTCGCAACTGATGGACGAAAGCTTTGCAGAGCCGGTAGCCCAGGCCACGCCATTCCTGTACCGCGGAGAGAACCGCGAGATCGGGATGCACATCAAGCGGATCAACCGCATGTGTGCAGGCTCCGTCCGCGCGCCGGGGGAAGCGGTCGGGATCACCGCGCTTGAAATCGCGATGGACGAACTGGCGGTCGCAAGTGGCATCGACCCTGTCGAATTGCGCAAACGCAACATTCCGGATGTCGACCCGTCAGACGGGCGCGCATTCTCGTCCCACAAACTGGCCGAGGCCTTGGATGATGGGGCCAAGACCTTTGGCTGGGACAGCCGCGAGGTTGGCAAGACAGACGGTGAATGGCTGATCGGCTACGGCATGGCTTCTGCCACCCGCGTCAATATGCTGGGCGAAAGCCACGCCCGCGTGACCCTGAACCAGGACGGTAGCCTGCTCGTTGAGACCGATATGACCGACATCGGCACGGGCACCTATGCGATCCTCACCCAGATTGCGGGCGAAATGCTCGGCGTGCCTTCGGACCGTGTGACAGTGCGTTTGGGCGACAGCAGCCTGCCCAAAGCCGCCGGATCCGGTGGCAGCTGGGGGGCCGCATCCTCGGGCGGGTCGGTCTTTGTCGCCTGCGAAGCCCTGCGCAAAAAGATCGCCGAAGCTATGGGCGTAGAGGAACGCGACCTGACCCTGCAAGATGGTGTCGCCACCGCCAACAATCGTCGCGCCGATCTGCCGGAATTCACCAAAGATGGCCCGCTCACGGTCAAGGGCACGATCAAGAAGGGTGACACCCAGACCGACCGTCGCCAAGCCACTTTCGGTGCTTTCTTTGCCGAGGTTGGCGTGAACAGCGTGACCGGCGAGACGCGCGTGCGCCGGATGCACGGCAGCTTCGCCGCCGGTCGCATCCTGAACGCCAAGACAGCGCGCTCGCAATGTCTGGGCGGCATGACCTTTGGCATCGGCATGGCGCTGACCGAAGAACTGATGTTCGACAAACGCGACGGCCATCTGGTGAACAACGATCTGGCTGAATACCACGTGCCGGTAAACCTTGATGTGCCACAGCTGACCGTGAACTTCGTGCAGGAACGTGACCCTTGGGCGAACCCCATGCAGGCCAAAGGCATCGGAGAGCTGGGCATCTGCGGCGCAGGCGCATCCATCATCAATGCGATCTACGACGCCTGCGGTGTGCGGGTGCGTGACCTGCCCGCGACGATGGACAAGATCCTGTCGGGCCTGCCAGAGATGTAACCGGCTGCATCCGCAAACAAAGCATCCGGCGCGGCGAAAGCTTGCGCCGGTTTTTTTTGTGGGCTTTTGTCTGTGTTTGGCCATTTCTCGGCAAGATATCCGGCACGCAGGTAGCGCATCGACCAATCCCGATCCGTGGGGCGGTCGTGGTAACCTCCGCCCCGTTCGCCAGCAACAAGGCACAAAAAAAGCCCGCGCGATGAAGCGCGGGCTTTTGTCAGTCATCTGCAGATACTCAGGACTTCTTGACGTCTCCGACACCCTGTTTATCAGCCTCGGCTTCGGCAGCGTCGACAACACGTTGGCCGGAGGCTTTGGCCTTCTCGACAATCGCGTCTGCCGCTGTATCACCCGGGGCCGCGGCGTCCGCGTCCTCTTTGGTTTCGCGCAACACCTTCTTCGCCTCGTCAGAGGCCGCCTGAGCAACCTTGCCGAGCTTTGCCTTTTCTTCGGCGAAGATACGTTCAGCGTCGGCCATCAACTGGTCGCTATGCTGACCCATGTAGCGGTCCTCTGTCCGGCTGCGGGGCAGTGCGGCGCCGATGGCGGCCCCAACGGCGAGCGCAAGCGCACCGGCGATCAGGGGCTGTTCTTCGTACATATCGACGGCACGATCCCGACCCTCGCGGCCATAGGAGGCGGCTCTCGCACGGGCGCGAACGGCGCTTTCACGGGCGGCGATGACGCGCTCGCGGGCTTGCTCTGACAGGTCTTCGGTGCCCTCGGCCAGACGGCGGCGCAACTGCGCTGCGCGTTCGGAAGCGGAGGATGCAAAGTCGCGGGCCCCCGATGCGACGGAATGACCAGCATCAGACACCGCACCTGCGGCACCCTTGGCTTTGTCCGCCACGGCCGCGCCTGCGTTTTGTGCGGAGCCCGCTACGCTGGACGCCGCGCCCGAGACACGGTCACCGGCGCGCGATGCCGCGTCGCCTGCACGCTGTGCGATACCGGGCTGATCATCATCTTCGGTAAGCGCCCATGAGGGCACATCGCCCGTCCGCGCAACATCGCCCGAGTAATAGGGTTTGGACGGATCGCCGGGCTGTGGCCCCAGATCACGACGCTGGCCCACTGGAACAACGCCATGCTGTTCTGCGCTGACCGGAAGGTCGTGGTCGTCGTGGCGGACACCGTAATAGTTTGCACGCCCGCGGGTGTCGCGATAATCGCGATCATCGCGCGAAACATAGCGGTCGCGGCCAGGCATCTTGTCGCCGGCCATCAACCACGCGAGACCAACACCGGTCAGCGCCAGCGCAATCGGATTGCGCTTTACCGCATCGGTGACAGAGCGGCCGATGTCTCCCCCGTGTTCGCGGAACTGATCCGAGAATTGGCGGGCGATGGTTTCGACCGAGAACTTGTCTTGCAGATCATCCAGCGTGCTGGTCAGTCCGGCGCGCTCGCGCTCGATCTCGCGTTCGATTTCTTCGGGGCTGCGGTTATTACTTGTCATCGTAAACCTCCTTCACGGCTTGCGCGTCACGTTTTACGTTTTTGGTGGTGCGGGTCGGTGCCAAGCTGCTGAGCTTTAGCGCATTGGTCCCTTTGTTGACCATCACATAGGCGATCAGTGCAAAGGCAACGCCAACGATAAGGGCTGACCACCCCGCAGGAATGCCTGCTTCGGTGAGGGCTGCGACCAATGCCGCGGACAACACGTTCAATGCGGTCAGGGCAACAACGACAGCGCCGACGATCAGACCGATGGCCGCACCAGCAGATTTCAGATTTTCGTTTACTTCGGCACGGGCCAGATCGACCTCGCTGCGGACCAGCGAACTGACGTGGGTCAGCGCATCGCTCAGCAGGCTGCCGGTGGATTTATTGGGATCGGTGGTCATACTGTGCTCCCTTTTGGTGTGGTGTTTACGGCGGGGCTGGCGACATCACCTGTATCAAGGTTATGCGCGCGCTCTGCCGGTACGGGGCGTTCCATCTCGCGGCCCTCGTAGGCATAGCGTTCGCCGCGTGCGCCAGTGTTCGACGCTTTGGCAAACCGTGTCGCGGCAAAGCCGACCAAGGCAGCCCCGCCCAAAAAGACGAAGGGGTTGCGTTTGGCAAAGTCAGTTACCGCGCCGACCATCTCGCCCAGATCCTTGTCACGCATGGAGTCAGAAGCATCCGCAAGCCCGTCTGCAAGCTGGCTAAAGGTGCGTTCTTGCGGCGACCCGCTGCGCAGTTCGTCGGCGGCGGTGCGCAATGCGCTGGCCACGCCTTTGACTTCGCTCGCGGCGGCACCTTTGGCTTCGTCTGCATAGCGCGCAGCATCGGAGGCAACGGTGTCGGCCACGTCTTTCGCCCGCGCCTTGGCTTCATCCGTAGCGGAAGCGGCGGTGGCTTTTACTTTTTCATTCAGGTCCTGCGCGCCGGCAGGATTGCTATTTTTCGTATCAGTCATGATGCGCTCCTTTTGTTAGGCGATGAGGTTGAGAACGGCGAGAACGACCACGATCAGGCCGATGAGGTAGAAAATTCCATGCATTCAATTTCTCCTTTTTTGTCACGTTCCTGTTATTGAAGACCCAACCGTCAGAGTTGAATTTCGTTCCCCGCTTCCGGCCTTGGGGACGATAAAACTTGGGTCGGAACGGGTGTGATTTTGGGGTGCATATAAAGGTACGCGCGGAGCCGCCGAGCACGCAAACAGCGTGGAACGCATTGGCGCATCGCCGCGTTGGTCAGGGAATACAAATCACATCGCAAAGGAGATCGATATGCCGATGAACAGCCTTAAAGACGTGTACCATGACCAACTCCAAGACCTGTACAGCGCGAATAAACAGTCGCTGGATGTGGTCGTCGCCCTGGGCGGTGCCGCCAAGGATAAAGAGCTTTCCGAAGCTCTGATCGCCGGATCGAACGGCATCAGCGACGGCATGGAAAAGATTGCCGAGATTTGCAATGCCCACGGTATTTCGCCCACTGGTGAACACTGCAAAGGGATGGAAGGGCTTGTGGCCGAGGCGAAGGCCCACGCGCTGGAAGAGGATTTCGGCGACGACGACGTGCGCGACGCCATGATCATCACGCAGTATCAGCGCATGGTGCATTACGCGCTGGCCGGATACGGCTGCCTTGTCGCCTTTGCCAACCGTCTGGGCAAAGACGAAGACGGTGCCATCCTGCAGGAATGTCTGGACCAGACCTATGACGGTGACCGCCGCATGACAGACATCGCGACAGGTGGCGTGAACAAAGCCGCGGCCTAAGTTTGCGGCAGTTGGGGCGTAGCCCCCAACCAATGTGCAAAAGCCCCGCTGGATCAGCGGGGCTTTTCTCATGTTAGCCTATTTCAACAAACCGTTACGCGACTTCAGCTCGCCTCTGCCGCGGTCGCTTGGGGGAAGTAATCGACCCCCTCTTTCTCGGCGAGCTTGTGGATCTCTGCCATGATGCCTTCACGCGCGTCGCAGGCGGCCTCCCACGAGGTGTTGGGGTCGGCACAGGGCACGAGGAACCAGACGTCCTTGCCCAGTACGTCCTGCCCCGCGACCCGCACGCATACATCATCCCGATTGCCCACGTATTTCTCATCCAGCGCGTCGATCACCTTGTCGAAAGCGTCTCGCAACGCATCCACATCTGCGGTGTGAGACAGTTTGATCTTAACGATGCGCAACATTTCCGGCTCCTGCATGGTCCAGTTCTTGAACGGGGTAGAGACGAATTCGGTCACCGGCACGACCAGCCGCGTGCCATCCCAGTCGCGCAACTGCACATAGGTGAAATGGATCCGCTCCACGTGGCATAGCGCGTCGTTGAACACGATACGGTCACCGATCTTGGCTGATCCGTTCAAGGCGATCTGCAACGACGACATGATATTGCTTAATATGCTGCGCGCGGCAAAGCCCAAGACAAGGGTGACCGCCCCAGCTGTCCCCAGCAATGTCAGCCCGAGGTTCTGGAACACATTGGTCTGCGACAGGAATATACCGCCGCCAACCAGCACGACAGCTACAACAAAAACCCGACGCGCCGCCGAGATCCGCGTTGCGGTGGTACGTTTGTGCACCTCTTCCTTGAGGGTCAGATCGGTTTCCTCGACCTGCGTCAGGTGATCCAGGATAACCTCGACGCAATTGACCACAAACCATAGCCCCGCCCCGATCAGCCCCAGCCATGCGGTCGGGACCAGCACTGTCGTAAGCTCTGCCGAGAAAGAGAAAATCTTGGCCTCGACCACCATCACAAACAGGGTCGACACGCCCACGCAGGCGGGGCCGCGCACCGATCGGAATATCTGCCGCGCCAGCTGCGACGGCACACGCTCCGCGATCCACCCCGTCAGCAACCAGACCAGTCGCGCCACGTAGATCGCCAGCGCGATCAGCACCGGCAGGCCGATGAGTTCCCACAGCGCAAGATCAACGACCGTGTTTTCTGTCAGCACATCGGGCAGCATGGTTTCAAGCCGACCCGGCCCGTAACGGGTGTAGAGCCGCGGGATATTCTGCACCGTGTGGCGCGAGAACACCCAGACAGGGTCGCCCCCTTCGGGCTTGATCCGGTTTAGGCGGATGGACGCGGGGTAGTCGTCCATATCAAGCGTCCACAGCAACAGCGATTTGCGCGGCGTGCCCGCCATCGCCGTGTCAGAAGGTGGATGTCGCATCCAGCGCATCGGGCCGGTCCAGCAGGTTGTCCCAGTTGATCACAGTTTTCCGGCTGATCACGGTTTCAAGCTGTCGGATCAGCGATGTCCCCACGTCCTGCTGGCGATCCTGCTGAATATCGGACAGGTCAAGCAGATGCGCGGCACCGACCCAATCATCGCGGCGCACGGCCCGCACAAGGCTTTCCATCGTTGCACGGGGTGTTTCGCGGTCGATTTCCGGCGTGACTGCGGGCAGACCGCTGTTCAATGCCTCGACGCAATACCAGCGGGCGGTATCGCAGGCCTCCTCTTCCTCCTGCGCCCAAAGCGGTGCCGCAAAGATCAAAAGGGTGGCCATCAGACCCGCGAGGTATCGTAGTTTGCTCAAATCACTCTCCATTCCGGCGTCACGAAATCACGTGACATGTCGGGGTTGTGACTGAGCTAGTGCAGCTGCCGCATTCTACCAGTTTTGATCCGGGGAATTCGTGCAGCCAGACGCCTGTGACCGCAAGATCAGGCCCCCACCTGCCCTGTGGCTTCGTGCAACATCTTGGTCACATGGTTCGTGGCATAGGGCTTGGGCACAAAGGCAGCCCCGCTTGGCACGTCCGCTTCGTCAAGCTCGATCACGCCCGATGCGATCATGATCACCACCGGAGGCCAGGTTGTGCGCACATAGGCCGCCAGTTTGAGCCCGTTCATGGTGCCGGGCATATCAATATCGGTAAATAGGATGCCAATATCAGAATGCGTCTGCATCACTTCTATGGCTTCATCGGCCGATCCGGCTTCATAGGTCTTAAAGCCGGCCTCTTCGATCATATCGACGGCCCCCATACGGATCAGCGGTTCATCTTCTACGATCAGCACGGCGGGTAGGTTCTGATAATCCACGTTTGGACAGCTTTCATTAATGATCAATGGGCTTGCAGAGCACCATTCTTAGATCGTCAAACCTGCCAGTGGAGCTTGTAGCATAAAGCTCAAACCCTCTGGCGCGTAGTTTAGTTCCGCCGATCCGTTAAAATATCCGGCAAGCGCTTGTTCTATCATCCGGCTGCCAAAGCCCTTGCGGCTTGGCGATGTCACCAATGGGCCGCCGCTTTCGGTCCAGCTAAGGTGAAACTCCTCTGCCCCATCGCCTGCCCGAGCGACCTTCCACCGCACCGCAATCTTGCCGTCGCCCCCGTCACCGGACAAAGCGCCGTATTTCGTGGCGTTGGTCGATAGTTCGTGCAACGCCATCGTCAAGGCCAGCGCCTGTTTGGACCCGATGGGCACGTCCGGCCCCTCTATCGCGAACCGTCCCTCACCCGTCCGATGAGGGGCCAACGCGGCCTCGATCACCTCGAGGATGCGGGTCTGTGCCCATGCGGCCTTGATCAAACGGTCATGCGCCTGCGCCATCATGCCAATCCGCGATTGGATAGCGACCTGCGCATCCTTCAGGTTTTCGGACTGACGCAGCGTCTGCGACACCATGACATTGACCATCGCAAGGGTATTTTTCACCCGATGGTTCATCTCGCCCAGCATCAACTGCCGCTGTTCTTCGGCGACCTTGATCTCGTGTATATCCGTGCAGGTGCCATACCAGCGCGTGATCCGTCCGGCCTCGTCGCGCACAGGCTGGGCACGCCCCAGCACCCACCGATACTGCCCCGTGCGGTGCCGCAGGCGATATTCGATTTCATAGTGCTCGCCCGTCTCAAGACTGTGACCCCAACGCGCCCAGGCTTTTTCCTGATCGTCGGGATGGAACATGCCGTTCCAGCCCTCGCCGTCGGTCGATCCTTCGGGCACACCGGTGAATTCATACCAGCGGTCGTTGTAATAATCGTGAAACCCGTCCGGCAAAGTGGACCAGATCATCTGATCGACCGAATTCGCAATCGCGTGGAACTTTGCCTCACTCTCGAACAGCTGACGTTCCCGCAGTTCAAGCTGCTCCAGATGTTTGCGCGCCTCATGCTGCCGCCGCCGCGCCTTGAGCGCGGAGCGCACCGAGCGTACCAGCTCCTCTGCGTGCAACGGGCGCGACAAGAGCACCGCGTTGCTTAGCTGGTCAATCCTTGCCGCTGCGTCGTTGCTGCGGCTGGAGGACGTGCCATTGGCCAGCACGATAAACGGGACATCCGACCACGGGGGCTGCGCGGCCAACGCCTCTTGCAAGGTATCGACCCCGACGCCTGCCAGCGCCTCTTCGGTCACCAAAACCGCGCCTATTTGCCGCCCGATGAGGCCTGCAAGCTCCCCAAGGGAGGCGACGGATGTCGATGCAATATCATGCTGGTCGAGCAACTGCCCGGCGACAGCCGCATCCCGTCCGCGTGGCGCGAGAATACCGACAGAGACCAAAAGCGCATCATCCGGGGTCTCTGGCTCGGATGACGATGCCATTTGTGGTGTCACTTGGCACCGTCGCTGGTTTGAGGATCGAGCTGCAAAAGCGCGTCTGTGCGCTGCGTGAACACCGGCGTCCCTGACAACACACCCGAGAAACTGCGGATAGGTTCGCCGATCACGATACCAGTCGCGTCGATCTTGAATTCACGGATGCTGCGTTCATGGTCAGACGTACGGGTCTTGATCACCGCGATGGATTTGCGCACTTCGCCTTCGGCCTCGAAAAACCGCAGCATCATGACGGTATCGGCAAGATAGCTGATATCGATGTCGGTCCGCAGCTCCCCTGTGACACCATGTTGCCCGAGGATCATCAGCGACACCACGCCCTGCTGCGCGAGATAGCTGAGCAGTTCATGCATTTGTAGCACAAGGAAATTATCACTTGGCATGGCGTGCAAATAGGCGTTGAGGCTGTCGATCGCGACAACATTTACCCCGTCTTTTTCAACCGAGGTGCGCACCGCGCTGGCGAATTCACCGGGCGACAGTTCCGCCGGATCGATCTGCCGGATTTCCAACTGCCCGTTGTCGATGAACGGCTGCACATCCATGCCAAGCGCCCGCGAGCGGGTAAGCAACGTCGACAGCCGCTCGTCGAACAGGAAATACGCGGCTTTCTCGCCTCGGTTCAGCGCGGCCAGCATGCAGCGCACCGCCGTCGTTGTCTTGCCCGCGCCAGCAGGACCGGCCAGCAGCGCGTTGGTGCCGGGCACAAGCCCCCCGCCCAGCAAAGCGTCCAGCTCGTCCAGCCCCGTTGTCACCGCATCAGCCGAAAAATCGCGCGCGTGATCCGCCGCGATCAGGCGCGGGTAGACGCACAGCCCGCCCTTTTCGATGGTAAAATCGTGATAGCCGCCGTGATACTTCAGGCCGCGCATCTTGATCACACGCAACCGGCGCCGTTCCGACCCGAAATCATTGGCCAGTTGTTCAAGCGAGACGACGCCATGCGCGATGGAGTGAAGCTGTAGATCGCCCGGTTCAGCCGTGCGGTCGTCCAGCATCAAGACCGTGCAATTACGCCGCGCAAAGAAGTGCTTTAGCGCCAGGATTTGACGACGGTAGCGCAGCGGATTCTGCGCCAGCAAGCGCAGCTCTGACAGGCTGTCGAGAACGACACGGGTCGGATTATTCTCTTCCACCAGATTGATGATACCACGCACGGTTTCCCCGAGTTCGACTTCGCTTGGGTGCAGTAAGGATTGCTCCCGATCAGAGCTGTACTCGTCTTCCGCGACCAGCTCGTACAGATCAATATCGTCTAGCGTCCAGGAGTGGGACTGTGCGACAGCCGTGAGCTCATCAACCGTTTCGGAAAGCGTGATATAAAGCCCGCGCTCACCATTTTCGCGACCATTCATGAGGAACTTCAACGCAAGCGTTGTTTTGCCGGACCCCGGCGTCCCCTCGACAAGATACAGCCGATGCGGGGTCAACCCGCCACACAGCACATCATCCAAACCAGACGTCCCTGTCGACAGCCGCGTCTGCGCCGCCCCAGTGGTACGATCGCCCATTACTTGCACCCCACTCGTATCATACTCTTACGGTGCCCTTACTCCAGCAGTGGGCCCATGTATCCGCCGTATTTTACGCAATGATGTATATTCAAGCAAATCGATTTGTATCGATAGAACGCCAGAGTGCCGGATGCCCCGCGGGACTGTTCGGAAAAAGGGCGGCGGCCCGATTGCTCTTGAAAAAGCCGTGCGGTTTTGCCACCTATGGCAGTGTGAGGACGACCTCCCCTGAATGGAAAACTGTCGGGACGACCCGGCCCTTCAATGAGGTATAACATGCGCTCTGCATTTGACCGTCTTCGCCACGCCATCAGTTTTGAAATCATCGCGCTGATCCTTGTGATCCCCGCTGGCGCGATCCTGTTTGACGTGCCCCTACATGACTTTGGTGTCGTGGGCATTGTCAGTGCCACGCTCGCGACGCTTTGGAACCTTGGCTATAACGTGCTTTTCGACCTGGCCTTGCAACGGCTGACTGGAACCACCCTGAAATCGCGCATCGTCCGGGTGCTGCACGCGCTGGCGTTCGAGGCGGGGCTGCTGATGGTGCTGCTGCCCTTCATCGCGTGGTATCTGGGGATCAGCCTGTGGGATGCCTTCGTGCTGGATATCGCACTGGCGGCATTCTACCTCGTTTATTCCTATGTGTTTAACCTGATCTACGACACGCTTTTTCCGCTGCCCGAATGGTCGCAAAAGCAGGCAGAAAGCGCCTAGCCCACCAACCCATTGTGGTGATCAGACCGGCAAGGTGAATGACGCCTTGATCCGGTCCATCACCACGGTGGTTTTGAACCCTTTGATATCGGGATTGTTGTAGAAAAAATCGCGGGTGAACGCCTCGTAATCCTGCATGTCCTTGGCGCTGACGATCAGCATAAAGTCCGTCTCTCCGGTCACGTAGTAGGCGCTCATCACTTCTGCCCGCTCCCGCACCGCCCGCTTGAAACGGTCGATGATATCGGACCGTTCCCGCGCCAGTTCCACCGCGATGAGCATGGTCAGGGGACGGCCCACGGCCTCGGGCGAGACGACGGCGATATCGGCCTCGATCGCCTTGGTTGCACGCAACCGCGCAAGGCGCCGCTGGACCGAGGTTTGCGACAGCCCGACCAGTTCGGAAAGGCGCGCGCTGGTAAGCAGATTGTCGCGTTGCACGTGATGCAGGATTTTCCGGTCTATCGCGTCAATCATCCCAAATTCCCCATATCTTACAAAAGTTTGCAGCTTTTACCCGCTTAGCCGCATTATTCGCATAAATGCACAGCGCGAAAAAGCTAAACTCGCACAATACCCTGGCAGGAATCCCCACATGATCGACCATTCTTTTACACAGCACGAATATGCAGCACGTCTGGCGAAAACACGCGCCGAAATGGCCAACCGCGGGCTGGACGCGCTGTTTGTCACCGATCCGTCCAATATGGCGTGGTTGGCGGGCTATGACGGGTGGTCGTTCTACGTGCATCAAGGCGTGCTGCTGACCCACGAAGGCCAGCCCGTCTGGTGGGGGCGCGCCATGGACAGCGCCGGTGCCCAGCGCACCACCTATCTGGATGATGACAATATCGTCGGCTACGATGACACCTACGTCCAGAACCCCGACAAACACCCGATGGAGGATCTCGCCCGTCTCATCGCGGACCGCGGGCTAGAGAATGCGCGCATCGGGTTCGAGCTGGACAACTATTACTTTACCGCTTCGGCATTCCTGACGCTGCAAACGCGGCTGCCGGGCGTCAATATCCAGAACGCCACGGCGCTGGTGAATTGGCAACGCGCGGTGAAATCCCCGACCGAGCTTGAATATATGCGCCGCGCTGCGCGGATCGTGGAACGGATGCACGAGGTGATCCGCGAAAAGGCCGAGGTCGGGATGCGCAAGAACGATCTGATCGCGGATATCTATCACGCCTCCGTCAGCGGAGCTGAAGGGCATTGGGGCGACTACCCCGCCTGCGTGCCCATGACGCCCTCGGGTCTGGATGCCACCGCGCCGCATATCACATGGGACGATGCCCCCCTGCGCAACAACGAAGGCACGTTCTTTGAAATCGCGGGCGCGCACCGACGCTATCAATGTCCGCAGTCGCGTACTTTGTTCTTGGGCAAGCCTCCGCAGAAGTATCTGCATGCAGAGAATGCCGTGCTCGAAGCGATTGATGCCGGGCTAGAGCAGGCCAAACCCGGCAACCGCTGCGAAGACATCGCCCGCGCCTTCAACACCACCCTGCGCAACCGCGGATTCGAGAAAGACAGCCGCTGCGGGTATGCCATCGGCCTGTCCTACCCTCCGGACTGGGGCGAACGCACCATGTCGTTCCGCGCAGGAGATACCACCGTGCTGGAACCCGGCATGACCTTCCACTTCATGCCTGCCCTTTGGCTTGACGACGGCGGGATCGAGATCACAGAGCCGATTGTCATCACGCAAACCGGTGTCGAATGCCTATGCACCACCCCGCGTGCGCTTGTGATCAAGGAATAGCGCCATGCGGGACAATCCTATCTCGGCCACCATCGATTTCGAGTGCGACGGCGTGCAGCACGGCTATCTGCGCCTGCCCTATAGCCGCAATGACAGCGCTTGGGGGGCGATCCAAATTCCGGTGACCCAAGTGAAAAACGGCGACGGTCCCTCTGCCTTGCTGACCGGGGGCAACCACGGCGACGAATACGAAGGGCCGCTGGCCTTGGTCGAGCTTGCCCAGACCTTGCAGGCCAAGGATGTCACGGGTCGCGTGATCATCCTCCCCTTCATGAACCACCCCGCCTTTATGGCGGGGACGCGGGTGTCTCCGCTGGACGGGGTGAACATGAACCGCAGCTTCCCCGGCCGCCCCGATGGCACCCCCACCCAGAAGATGGCTGACTACTTTCAACGGGTGCTGCTGCCGCTGGCGGATGTCGTGCTTGATTTCCATTCGGGTGGCAAGACGCTGGATTTTCTGCCCTTCGCCGCCTGTCACACGCTGGAGGATGCGGACCAGCAGGCCCGCTGCCGCGCCGCGCGCGATGCGTTCAACGCGCCTTTCAGTGTCGAGATGCGCGAGATCGACGCGCTTGGCATGTATGACGACGCGGCCGAGGTGATGGGCAAGACATTCGTCACCACCGAATTGGGCGGCGGCGGCACTGCCACGCCTGAAACCGCGCAGATCGCCCGCAAAGGGGTGCGCAATCTGCTGATCCACGCCGGTATCCTGCAAGGCCAGCCCGTCACCGCGCCGTCGCGCATGCTGTCGCAAGACGACGACCGTTGTTTTCACGTCACCAACCACGGTGGGCTGGTCGATTTCAACGTCACCCTTGGCGACACAGTGGCCGAAGGCGACCTGATCGCGCGTCTATGGGACAGCCAGCATACGGGCCTGCCCCCGCGTGAAATCCGCGCCCAGATGGGGGGCATCGTGATCGCCCGCCACCACCCCGGACTGGCACAGCCGGGCGATTGCCTTGCTGTGCTGGCCACCGAACTCACCTGAAACTCTCCTAAACAGAAAGCCTGACCTATGCTTCGCAATGATGATCAACTCGCCACATGGGACCGCGAAAACTTTTTCCATCCCTCTACGCATTTATCACAGCATGCGCGGGGTGAATCCGCGACGCGGGTGATCACAGGGGCGTCGGGCGTCCATATCGAGGACCGCGATGGCAACCGGATGCTGGACGCCTTTGCCGGGCTCTATTGCGTGAACGCAGGCTATGGCCGGACCGAAGTCGCCGACGCCATCGCCGAACAGGCGCATCAACTGGCCTATTACCACTCCTATGTGGGCCACGGCACAGAAACGTCTATCACGCTGGCAAAGATGATCATGGACCGCGCACCGGCGCATATGTCCAAGGTCTATTTCGGTCTGTCCGGCTCGGACGCGAATGAAACGAACATCAAGCTCGTCTGGTACTACAACAACATCCTTGGTCGCCCGCAGAAAAAGAAAATCATCTCGCGCTGGCGCGGCTACCACGGGTCGGGGCTGATGACCGGATCGCTGACCGGCCTGTCGCTGTTCCACGATAAATTCGACCTGCCGATGAACCCCGTGATCCACACGGACGCGCCCTATTACTACCGTCGCAAGGACCGCATCCAGTCCGAAGCCGAATTCACCGCGCAATGCGCCAACGCGCTTGAGGCGCTGATCCAAGCCGAAGGGCCGGACACCATCGCAGCCTTTATCGGGGAACCCGTATTGGGGACCGGCGGCATCGTGCCCCCGCCCGCCGGATATTGGGACGCGATCCAAGAGGTGTTAAACCGCCACGACATCCTGCTGATCGCGGATGAGGTCGTGACCGGCTTTGGCCGTCTGGGGACGATGTTCGGGTCGGATCACTATGGGCTGAAACCCGATCTGATCACCATCGCCAAGGGTCTGACCTCGGCCTATGCGCCGCTGTCGGGGTCGATCGTATCGGACCGGATGTGGAAGGTGCTGGAACAGGGCACGGACGAGAACGGCCCCATCGGTCACGGCTGGACCTATTCGGCGCATCCGATCTGTGCCGCGGCGGGTGTCGCGAACCTCAAGCTCATCGACGATCTGAACCTTGTCAGCAACGCGGCCGAGGTGGGCGGATATCTGAACGCCTCGATGAAAGAGGCGCTTGGCGATCATCCGAATGTGGGGGACATCCGTGGCGAAGGGCTGCTGTGCGCGGTTGAGTATGTGGCCGACAATGCAGACGCCACCCCGCTTGATCCTGCTGCCAAGGTGGGGGCCGCGATCTCTGCCGCGATGCTGGAACGCGGCGTGATCGCCCGTGCCATGCCCCAAGGCGACATCACCGGCTTTGCCCCGCCCTTCTGCATCACCCGTGCCGAGGTCGATACCGTCGTCGCCGCGACCGCGGATGCGGTAAAAACCGTGCTGGGATAAACGCCCCGGTTCGCCTTGTTTCGCAGGGCGAACCGGCCCCCACAGGTGGGGCATAATGCGGGCGCTAACACGGCGCTTGGGCGTTGCAGCCCCTGATTGTTTGCGCAATGACTACCCCAAGCTACGGGAGGAGCGCAGATGCCACATTGGTCACAGGCGATCACGGATCGCATACAAACAGAAACCCATTTTGACGGTCGCGAGATCAAATGCTTCAAGGATCGCCCCGCCGACCTGAACGCCATGCTCGCCGCGGCCCTTGCCCGCGCCCCCGATCAAGAGGCCGTGGTCAGCGGCGAGACCAGACTGACCTATACCGAGCTTGACCTGCACGTGGGCCGCATCGCCGCAGGGCTGCGCGCCCGTGGGGTCGAAAAGGGCGACCGCGTTGCGCTGCTGCTGTCGAACCGCTGGGAGTTCATCGCGACCATGATGGGCTGTCTGCGGCTTGGCGCGATTGCCGTGCCGATCAACATCCGCGAAGGCACGCCAGAGCTGGCGTTTATCCTGCGTCAATGCGGGGCCAAGATCGCCGTGCATGGCATGGATGTCGCCGACCGCCTGCCCGCACCCACCGATCTGCCCGGGCTGACCCACCGCTTTTGCGTTGGCGGCACAGTGGCGGGGTCCGACGCGTTTGATACGCTGCCCGCGCAGACCCCGCTGACCGACGCCGTGCCGCTGCACGAGGATGACATCGCGGTGATCCTCTATACCTCCGGCACCACAGGCCAGCCCAAAGGGGCGACGCTGACCCATCTGAACATCGTCCATTCCGCGATGCACTTCGAGCTTTGTATGGAGCTGGGGGCCGGTGAACGGTCGCTGCTGTGCGTGCCCGCAAGCCATGTGACCGGGTTGGTCGCCACCGTCTTTACCATGCTGCAAACCGCAGGCTGCACCGTGATGATGGAGGTCTTCGGTGCCCATGAATTCCTGTCGCTGACCGCCGATGAAAAGGTCACGCAGACGCTGATGGTGCCAGCGATGTACAACCTGTTCCTACTGCGCTGTAACGTTGATGACTACGACCTGCAACACTGGCGGATCGGGGGCTACGGCGGCGCGCCGATGCCGCAATCCACCATCACCGAGCTGTCGGAAAAGCTGCCGAACCTCTGCCTGATGAACGCCTATGGCGCGACGGAGCTAACCTCTGCCGTGACGATCCTGCCTATGGGGTTCGGCACCAAACGCGCGGATAGCATCGGCATCGCCGTGCCCTGCGCCGACATCCGCATCGTCGATCCTCAGGGCAACGACGTGCCCGACGGCACCCATGGGGAGCTTTGGATCAAGGGCGCGATGACCGTGCCCGGCTATTGGGACAACCCAGACCGCACCGCCTCCGAGTTTCACGACGGCTACTGGAAAAGCGGCGACATGGGGTCACGCGACGCCGAGGGGTTCATCTGTCTGCACGACCGGCGCAAGGATATGATCATTCGCGGCGGCTATAACATCTACAGCGCCGAGGTCGAAAACGCCCTGACCGCCCACCCCTCCGTGATCGAATGTGCCGCCATCGGCTGCCCTGATCCGGTGCTGGGGGAGAAGATGCATGTTTTCATCCACACCACCGACACCGCGCTGGATCTTGATGCGATCAAGGCTTTCGCACGCACCAAGATGGCGGACTACAAAGCGCCAGATTTCGCGACATTCGACCCCGATCCCCTGCCGCGCAACGCCAATGGCAAGATCGTCAAGAACACGCTTCGCGACAGGCTGAAGGCGCAGGCCTGAGGGCATGAAAAAAAGCCGCAGCGCACATCGGCGCTGCGGCTTTCATCTGTGTCGGTGCAGGCGCGATCAGGTCGTGGCCGGTTGCTCGTAGGCGAGCTCATGGTCGCCAAGGTCCATGATGTCTTCGCCGGATTTGTCCCACTCCGCCCGATCTTCGTCCGTGGCTTTGGGAGAGAACAGACCGGTCACCGCATAGAACACACCGATCAGCGGTGCCGTCCAGCAGGCAAAGGCCAGCGGGATATACAGCAGGTTGGTCAGGTTACCGTCCATGACCCCCAGCCCCAGGGCCGAGATCACAAAGGCACCACCGGCGTTCCACGGGATCAGCGGGCTCATCAGCGTGCCGCCCTCTTCCACCGCGCGGCTGAGGTTCAGGGTCGAATAGCCCATCCCGCGGTACAAGGGCGCGTACATACGGCCCGGCAGCGCGATAGAGATATAAGGATCACCAGCAACCATATTGGTCGCAAAGGCCGTCCCGATGGCCGAGCTTTGTACCGCGCCAAAGCTTTTCACGCGGCTGACGATCGCCAGAATGATCGCCTCCAGACAGCCGGTGCGCTCTAGCGCGCCGCCAAAGCCCAAGGCAATCAACATCAGCGAAATGGTCCACATCATCGACTGGATACCGCCCGCGTTCAGCAGGCTGTCGATGTCGGCGATGCCCGTGTCGATGGAATAGCCCGACTGCGCAAAGGCGAACACGTCATGCAGCCCCGCACCCTGCCAGAAAATCGCCACCAGTCCTCCGGCCAGCACACCGGCAAACAGCGACGGCAGCGGCGGCTTTTTCATCAGCGCCAGCACAATCACGATCAAGGCCGGCGTCAGCGGGATGATCCCGAGGCTAAAACGTTCCTCCAGACCGGTTGTGATCTGATTGATGCTGCTGACGTCGCCTGCTCCCTCTTCGATCAGCATAAAGCCGACGACCACATAAATCACCAGTGCGATGATCATCGCAGGGACGGTCGTGGGCAGCATGTTCTTGATGTGGTCGAATACATTCGTGCCCGTCACCGCAGGCGCGAGGTTCGTGGTGTCCGACAGCGGCGATACCTTATCGCCAAAGAACGCGCCCGACACGACCGCACCGGCGGTCCAATAGGCCGGGATACCGAAACCCGCACCGATCCCCATCAGCGCCAGACCAATGGTGCCGACTGTGCCCCAGCTGGTCCCCAACGACAGGGAAACCACAGCACAGAGGATCATCGCGGCTGCCAGAAAGATCGACGGGGTCAGCAAGGTCAGCCCGTAATAGATCAGCGTAGGCACCGTGCCCGACGCGATCCAGACGCCGACGATCATGCCGACCACGATCAACACCGCCAGTGACGGCATCGACACGTGGATCACGTGGAACACGCCTTCGCGGATGTCCATCCACGTCTGACCGCGAAACACACCCAGCAGGGACGTGATGGCCAATCCGAGGATCAGGGGAATATGCGGCGTGAAGTCGCCATAGTAGAAAAGTTGCAGCGCCAGAAGGCCAAGCGTCAGAACGACGGGCAGCAGCGCCAGCGGGAGCGATGGAAGGTCTTTATTGTCCATTTTGTCCTCGTTTTTGTATTCTTGTTTACTGATACACACACAGATTCCCTTTAGGGTGGCATTGCGGGCCTGTGATGCCAACCAATCTTATTCTAGGGCGATTGAACGTAATTTCCGGCAATTTTCCGCTGTATTTCAAAGAGGCTAGACAAAACCTGCACTCAGGGGCGCTATGTCTTTGCAAATATTGCCGGATGATGCCGCGCTGATTTCGCAATTTTCGCGTAAACCCCGCACTGTGCAGCAAAATTTTGCGCATCATGCTTCATGTTATTGAACTTCCCGCGTAATTATATGAATTCTGCAATGCAGCAACGAACAGGAATCATTTTTGATGCATCATTTGTCTCGCTCCCGCCCGATGTCTCGCCGGTCAGTATTGCGCGCAGGGGGGGCCGCTTTGGCTTTTGCCGCTGCAACCGGTTTGCAAGACACTGCTGCCTGGGCGCAGGCCAGTGATACGGCGGAGCCTTTTTCCTTTGATATTCTGATCGAACGGGCACGCAGCCTCGCGGGTGAGGAGTACACCGCGCCGACGCAACTGGGCGAGCCTTTTACCACGCTGGACTATGACGATTACCGCAACATCCGCTTCCGCGAGGACAGCGCGATCTGGAAAGGCCCTGCGGCGCAGGCGGTGGTACATGCCTATCACCCCGGCTGGCTGTTTGACGGCACCGTGTCGCTTTACGAGATCGTCAATGACAAGGCGCAGCCGCTTGGCTTTACCTCGGATGATTTCATCTACCAGTCCAAAGCGCTTGAAAAGATCCCGACCGGTACCGAGCTCCCCGGCGTCGCGGGCTTTCGCATGAATGCGCCGCTGAACGATCCGCAGCAGTTCGACGAGATCGTGTCTTTCCTCGGGGCGAGCTACTTCCGTGCCTTGGGGGCGGGCAACCGCTATGGCCTGAGCGCGCGCGGGCTTGCGGTGAACACTGCCACCTCCGAACCCGAGGAATTCCCCCGCTTCAGCGCCTTCTGGCTGCAGCGTCCCGCACCCGGCGAGACGAAGATGACCTTTTACGCCCTGCTGGAAAGCCAGTCGGTCGTGGGGGCCTACAAGTTCACCGTGACCCCCGGTGCCACCACCACGATGGATGTGACCACCGAACTGTTCTTCCGTCAGGACGTGCAGCAACTGGGCGTCGCGCCGCTAACATCGATGTATCTGTTCGGCCTGAACGATCAGGGTGGCTTTGACGATTACCGTGCCCGCGTCCACGACAGTGAGGCGCTGGTGGTCAACACCGGCCAAGACACGCTGTTCCGCGTGCTGAACAACCCGCCCAAGCTCGCCAATTCATACTTTGGGGCGCAATCGCCGAAATCCTTTGGCCTTGTGCAGCGCCACCGTGCCTTTGACGACTATCTGGACGCCGAAGCCCACTACGAGCTGCGCCCGACGCTGATGGTCGAACCAAAAGGGGACTGGGGCGAAGGCATGGTCCGCTTGATCGAGATCCCGTCGGATCTGGAGGGGAACGACAATATCGTCGCCTTCTGGACCTACAAGAACGGGTTCGCGGCGGGGGATAGCAAAAGCATTTCCTACCGTCTGAACTGGGGGATGAACCCGCCCGGCGCGTCTTCGACACTTGCCCAAGTATCGCGCACTCTTGCCGGAAATGGGGGCATCGCGGGCGTAAAACCGCGCAATGATCGCCGAAAGTTTGTCATCGACTTCGAAGGTGCAACTTTAGGGGAACCAAACGCCGAGAACGTTGTTGAAGCCAATGTAAACATCGCCGGCGGCACAGTTGCAGGACAAGTACTGCAGCAGATCGACGGCCACGATCACATGTGGCGACTGGTTCTAGAGGTCGTCGCCGAAACTGATGCAACGGTTGAACTGCGCGCCGATCTGGTCGCGGGCGACCGTAGCTTGACCGAGACTTGGGTATACCAATGGCTGAAAGAATGAATACGTCTGTGACATCACCTGCGACCACCGAAGAAATGACCGACTTTGACCGTTATGCGCCTCGCCCTGCCCCGCTGGATATGCCGCGGCAGGTGCTAGAGCATGATGCCCGCCCCTCCCTGTTCGAGGTGGTGAGCCGCATCTTCATGCGTAATGCCTGACATGCCCTCTTATTTACGCGATGGTGCCACGCGGGTCAGCCGCGTTGGCTCCATTTGCTTTGCCCTGCTCTGCGCAACAGCGGCAGCCGCGACGCTGGCGCAGGCAGGGCTTAATACCGGATTTGATATCTGGGACGGCTTCGCCGTGGCGCTTATCGCGCTGACGACGGCTTGGTTGGCCTGGGGGGCGGGGCAGGCGTTTTTGGGCGTGCCTTCTTTCGATCCCCTTCCGGATTTGGACCTGAGCAACGCGGATTTCCCCCCGACGGCGATCCTTGTGCCGATCTGCAACGAAAACCCGACAGAGGTTTGCGCGCGCATTATGGCAATGCGCCAATCCATGCAGGCCGCGAACGTGCCCGTTGATTTCGCCATTCTGTCCGACACCTTTGACCCCGACGCCCTGATCGCAGAGCGCGCGGCGCTGGCCCCGCTCTTGGGCGATGAAAGTCCTGCGAACCCGGTCTACTACCGCAACCGTACTGACCGATATGGCCGCAAGGCGGGCAACGTCGAGGATTTCATCCGCAAATCCGGCGGGGCCTATGAATACGTCGTGATCCTTGACGCCGACAGCCTGATGGAGGGCGACACGATCCGCCATCTTGTCGCACGGATGGAGGCAGACCCGAGCCTTGGCCTGCTGCAAACCCTGCCCAAGATCTTTGGCGCGGGGACGCTGTTTGGCCGCGCGATGCAATTCTCGGCCAGCTTTCATTCGCCGGTTTTTGCACGCGGTCTGGCCCGTATGCAGGGGCGCGCGGGCCCGTTCTGGGGGCATAATGCCATCGCCCGTGTGCGCGCCCTGTCGCAATGCTGCGGCCTGCCAGAACTCAGCGGCCCCGCCCCTTTCGGCGGCACCATCCTGAGCCATGACTATGTCGAAGCCGCCCTGCTGGTACGCGGCGGCTGGCGCGTCGAGATGGACCCCCGCATCGCCGGTTCCTTCGAGGAAGGCCCCGACAATCTGCTCGCCTTTGCGCGCCGTGATCGCCGCTGGTGTCAGGGCAATCTGCAACACATGCGTCTGGTCGGTGCCCCCGGGCTGCACGGGTGGAGCCGGTTCGTCTTTGTCCAGGGGATCATGGCCTATCTGGTATCGGTCGCCTGGGGGGCCTTCCTGATCGTGTCGCTGCTGGCCGCTGCGACCAATGCCAGCCCTGATTATTTCCCCAACGCCTATCAGCTTTTCCCCGTCTTCCCCGATGACAAGACCTTCCAGATCGTGGCGCTTGCCTTTGGGATCGGTGGGCTGCTGTTGCTGCCCAAGCTCGCGATCTTTGGCGAAGCGGCTGCAACGGGCCGCGCCAAGGGGTTTGGCGGGTCGCTGCGCGCGCTTGGCTCTGTCCTGTCTGAAATCCTGCTGACCGCGCTGATTGCGCCCGTCATGCTGATGTATCAAAGCCGCGCCGTCGCCGAGGTCTTTGCGGGCAAGGATGGCGGCTGGCCTGCAACCGCACGCGGCGAAGGGCGGCTTACCCTCGCCGAAAGCTGGCGTGCCAGCCGTTGGGTATCGCTGTTCGGGGTCGCGGTGACTGTTGCCGTCTATCTTTGGGTGCCGAACCTGATCTTCTGGCTCTTGCCGGTGACGCTGCCCATGTCCATCGCGCCGCTGTTGATCGCCGTGACCTCGCACGAGAGCACCGGCCAAGTCTTTACCACGCCGCAAGAAAGGGCCACGCCCGCCGTCATTGCAGCTTATCGCGACAACCTGAGATCGGGTGCCGCCCCAGAAGGATCGTCGCATGACACAATCGTCCAACCGGCCTGACGCCCAGCTTATTCCCATCCGGCGCGGGGTCGACCTGCCGCGCCGCGCGCGTGATCCGCGCATCGATGCGTTTCGCGGGCTGGCGCTGATCATGATCATCATCGACCACATGCCCGGCAACCCGTGGGAGCATCTGACCATCCGCAATATCGGGTTCTCCGACGCGGCAGAGGCGTTCTTTATCATGTCGGGCATCGCGGCGGGCATCGCCTATTCCCCCGCCATTGGCCGCTGGATGTCGGGCGAGCTGCGTCTTTGGGATGCGATGGCCCCGCTGTGGCGACGGGCGTGGCAGCTGTATATCGTGCATATCGTGCTGACGGTCGCGGCCATCGGTCTTTATGCCTGGGCGGCAGATACGTTTGTGCGCTCGGAATTTCGTGTGATGCACAACCTTGCCCTCTTGTATGACCAGACCGGTGCTGCAATGGCGGGGCTGGTCACGCTGGGATACCAGATCGGCTATGTGAATATTCTGCCGTCCTATACCGTCTTGCTGCTGGCAGGCCCTGCGCTGATCGCCGCTGTACTTTACGCGCCGCGCACGACCTTGGCCGTCGCGGGGGCGTTCTGGCTTTATGCAGGAGCCACCCGACTGACCATCCCGAACCACCCCGGTGGCGGCGGCTGGTTCTTCAACCCGCTTACCTGGCAGTTCATCTTTGTCATCGGCCTTGCCATTGGCGTGCGTCATCGCAAGGACGAACGGTTGGTCCGCACCTCTCCGATCCTGCTCAAGCTGGCGCTCGGTCTGCTGCTGTTCATCTTTGCCTGGCGCTACGTGCCTGGTCTGGGATCGTTCATGAATCACAAGATGGCGCAGCTTGGCGGGCTTGGCCTGCCCAGCAACATCACGACGCACAACAAATCGATGCTCGCGCTGCCGCGCTTGGTGCATATCCTCGCGCTGGTCTATGTGCTTTCTTGCCTTCCCGTGGTGACCCGCATCTGCGCGCACCGCTATGCGGCCCCCTTGCGTCTGATGGGCAGCCACGGCCTGCTGGTCTTTGGGCTAGGGACGATCCTTGCACTGGCCGGACAGATCATGATGGATATCGAACCTACGGTCACCGCCCTGCCGTGGACCCTGCCGCTGGCCGCCATCGCTGTGTGCTATGCCGCCGCCCTGCTGGCCGAAGCCGCCCGCAAACAGCCGCAGCCAAAGCAGCCCGCCCCGACCAAAGCCGAGGCACCGCGGGCCGAGGTGATCACCGGCAGTTCCACGGCGTAAACAAGCCCGTTCTCGCCATGACCGAAAGACCGCCCGATGCGCAGACTTGCCCTGCCATCGGGTTTTCTTTACGTCCAAGACCGCCCATAAGCGAAAAACAGTGGAAATAGGGAATGTTCCCCTATCTCGTAGTGTAATTTAGTGTGTTGAAAGAGGCCCCCATGTCAAAAACCGGAAAGATCGCGATGCCAACCCAAGGGTGGCTCTACGTACTGACGGGGCTTGTGGTGGCACTCTTCCTGACGCTCGCCCCTTTCGCGGCGCAGGCGCAATCGCTGTTCACCGGTGGCGGGTCTTCCGACACGGAAACGACCGAAACGACACCCGAGGCAGAGGCGAAGGCACCGCTGGATACCCTGCTTGAGGTGCTCAAAGACGACGACGCGCGCGCCGCGCTGATCGCGGACCTTGAAAAGTCGCTGGATGCCTCGGGCGACCCTGCGGGTGATGAAAACCCCGCGATTGAAACGATCACCGAAGCCGCGGATGCCGAAGGCGTATCGGTCGGGCGACAAATCGCCCTGATCACCCAGCAGATCGGACAAGACACGGTCAGCACGCTCACCTCTTTCTGGAACGGGTTCGAACGCGGCGGCAAGGTCTTCTCTGGCCTCAGCGGCGCGGAGCTGACCGTATTGCTGGAAGCGATCCCCGGCCTGCTTGCGGTCATTGCGATCACCGTCGCGCTCTTTGTGGTGCTGCGCTACCTTGCGCGGGGGCTGTATGCGCGCATGGGGCGCACGGCTGAACATGTGGGCCTCTTCCGCTCTATCGGGCTGTTTCTGGGGTCGAACCTGCTGGACGCCTTTATCGTTGTTGTGGCTTGGGCCGCTGGTTATCTGATCACCATCCTCGCTGTTGGCGAAGTCGGGCAGATCGGCATCCGCCAGTCGATGTATCTCAACGCCTTCCTGCTGGTCGAAATGACCAAAGTCGTCATCCGGTCGTTCCTCTCGCCGGTTGCGTCGGGTCTGCGTCTGGTGCCCGTCGGTGACAAGGCCGCCGCGGCGCTGACGCGCTATCTGAGCATCGTGGTCAGTGTTCTGGGCTACGGGCAACTGCTGGTCGTGCCAATCGTCAACCAAAGCGTCAACACGGCCGCGGGCGCTGGCGTGTCGGCCCTTCTGTCGGTTCTGGTGCTGCTCTATTTTGTCTACATCGTGCTGCGCCGTCGCAAGGCCGTCACCCGCTGGCTGCAAAGCGAGGCTGACCCCAGCGAGGCGCAAGCCGCCGAGGGTGTCGATCCGGCCACCATCGCAGAGGCGCGGCGCGGCTTTATCGCGCGCACGCTGCACGGGTTGGCAGGCATCTGGCACTGGTTCGCGCTGGCCTATATCGCGGTGATGTTCATCGTGGTTATGACCCAGCCCGCCGAGGTCACGCTGAACGCAATTGTCGGGTCGGGCAAGATCCTTGCCGCGATCATCATCGCCGCCCTGCTGTCCGGCTGGTTGGCACAGGCCGTGCACCGCGGCATTTCACTGCCCGAGGACGTGAACGCCAAGCTGCCGCTGCTGGAACGTCGCATCAACACCTTTGTCCCCCGCGCCTTCAGCGCCTTGCGGCTGTTCCTGCTGATCTGCGTGCTGTTCTTTACGTTGGACGTGATCGGCACGATCGACATGCGCAGCTGGCTTGAGGGGCAGGTCGGGCTGGCAGTGACCAAGGCGCTGATCTCTGTCGGGTTGATCCTGACGGTGGCCTTCGGCATCTGGCTCGCGCTGACATCCTTTGTCGACTACAAACTGAACCCAGAATACGGGGCTGTGCCAACCTCGCGGGAAACCACCCTGCTGACCTTGCTGCGCAATGCGGCGACCATTACGCTGATCATCCTCACGCTGATGTTCGTGCTGAGCGAGATCGGGCTGGATATCGGGCCACTGCTCGCTTCTGCCGGGGTCTTGGGTCTGGCGATTGGTTTCGGCGCGCAGAAGATGGTGCAAGACATCATCACCGGTGTGTTCATCCAGTTCGAGAACGTCATCAACGTGGGCGATGTGATCACCGTGGGCGGCACCACTGGCACCGTCGAAAAGCTGTCGGTGCGCTCTGTCTCGCTGCGCGATGTGCAAGGCGCATTCCACATGATCCCCTTCTCTACCGTTGATGTGGTCAGCAACTATATGCGCGGCTTCTCCTACACGGTCTGTGACATGGGCATCGCCTACCGCGAGAATGTCGAAGAGGCCAAGCAGGCCATGTTCGACGCCTTCGACCGCATGATGGAAAACGAACCAGACATCGCCAATAGCATCATGGGAGAGCTGGAATGGTTCGGCGTGCAATCCCTTGGTGACAGCGCCGTGGTACTGCGTGTGCGGATCAAGACCGATCCCGGCAAGCAATGGGGCATCGGGCGTATGTATAACGGATACCTCAAGACGGTCTTTGACGAGCGCGGGATCGAGATCCCCTTCCCGCAGCAGACCATATGGCTGGGCGAGAACAAGGACGGCACCACCCAGCCGTTCAAGATCGAAGGCCCCGCCGCGCAGGACACAGGCCTGCCGCAGACCAAAACCGTGTCCAAGCCGATCGAGGCGGACGACGTGCCGGACAGCGATGATGCCGACGGCGACGGTGGTGCAGACCGCTAACAGACGCGGATGACTGAAATACAAAAAGGCCCCCGATCAGCGCTGATCGGGGGCCTTTTTGGTTCGGGTGGTTGGCGCGGGTGCTACATCACCGCTTCGATCAGATACGGACCTTTGTGCGCCAGCCCTGTCTCGATCGCGAGCTCAAGCGCTTCGCAATCTGTGACCTGTGTTGCCTCTACCCCCATCGACTTTGCCATCTGTGCAAATTCAAGCGTCGGCTGGTCAAGCGACAGCATATCCATCGCCTTGGGGCCCGCATTGCTGACGCCGACATTGGTCAGCTCGCCGCGCAGGATCTTGTAGACGCGGTTGGCGAAGATCACGATGGTGATGTCCAGCCCCTCGCGGGCCATCGTCCAAAGCGCTTGCACCGTGTACATCGCGCTGCCATCTCCGATCAGCGCCATCACCTTGCGGTCAGGGCAGGCCACGGCCGCCCCAATCGCCACGGGCATGCCATAGCCGATGGACCCGCCGCAGTTGTTCACCCAAGTGTGCTTCGGGGCCCCTGCTGTTGCGGGGAAGAACGCGCGGCCTGTGGTGATCGCCTCGTCGATGACAATCGCATCCTCGGGGATGGTGCGCGCTAGGGCTTGCGCGATGCCGCCCGGCTCCAACGGGCCGCTGGGTTTGTCGGCGGTGGCGGCTTCGGCCACATGGGCGGGCGGAGTGTCCGCCGCACCCACACCGCTGCACAGCGCCTCCAGCGCCCCTGCGATATCCTGCGCAGTGGTGCACAGGTTGGTGATCTGTGTGCCCTCGGCGGTCAGGATCGCGGGCTTGTTCGGATAGGCGAAAAAGCCGATGGGTGCGCGTGCGCCCAGCAGAACGATGCGCTTGAACGGGGCCAGCGTCTCTAGCGCCTGATCGATGGGATAGGGCACGCGGTTGACCACCACACGCCCTGCCCCGCGTTCCTGCCGCGCATTGGCCCATTCGCTTAGCAGTTTGCAGCCCGTCTTGGCCGCGATCCGCCCCGCAATCTCAAGCATCTCGGCACTCAGCGCGGCACCGCCCAACAGCAGCAGGCTGTCGGGGCCGGACAGCGCGGCGACGGCTTCCTCCAACGCCGCCTCGTCAAAGGCAGGGCGCTGTGCAGGCTCTCGCGCGGGCGCGACAGCGCCGCCTTCGTTCCAGGCGGTGTCACTGGGCAGCATCAGCGTCGCCACCTGCCCCGGTGCCACATTTGCCGCCTGCACCGCACGGGCCGCATCCGCGCCCACATCCGCCGCCGACATGGATGTATGCACCCAATGGGACACGGGCCGCGCGATCCCTTCGATGTCAGAAGGTCAGCGGCGCGTCCAGCTCGATATGGGTGACCGCATGTTCGCCGACAATATTCACCACGCCCGAGCCTGCCTTTTTCGCGTTGTGCAGGTTCGACAACCCGTTGGCGAGCCCTGGCCCAAGGTGCAACAGGGTGCAGGCGGGCTTGCCGGCCATACGGTAGTACCCATCCGCCGCCCCCGTCGCCACGCCCTCTTGCAGGACAAGGATCGACCGCATGCCGGGCACGTGATCCAGCGCGGCAACAAAGTGCATTTCCGACGTGCCGGGATTGGTGAAACAGGTATCAAGCCCACTATCGAGCAGCGTCTGCACAAGGCTATCGGCCCCGTTCATCTGGTCTGTATCGTCTTGGTTGCTCATGTCATCTTCCTTGTTCACGCAGACACCGCCGCCCAGAAGGGCGCGCGCAATTCTTTCTTGAGGATCTTCCCGATAGAGCTGCGCGGCAGCTCGTCGCGCAGTTCCACCGCCGACAGACGCTGGCTTTTACCCAGTTTGGCGTTGGCGTCAGCGCAGATATCATCGCCCGAACGCGTCGCCCCCTCGCGCAGCACCACCAACCCGTAAGGCGTTTCGCCCCAAGCGTCAGAAGGGCACGCCGATCACGGCGGCATCCGTCACATCGGGGTCGGCCAGCAGCACCAGTTCAAGATCGTCGGCATAGATGTTCAACCCGCCCGAGATAATCATATCTTTCTTGCGGTCCGACAGGATCAAAAAGCCGTCCTCGTCGAAACGGCCCATATCGCCCGAGCGGAAGAAGACGTTGCCCGCTGCGTCGCGCCAGATGTAGTCAGCCGTCAGGTCATCGCGCCCGAAATACCCCGCCATCATCGTCGGCCCGCGGCCGCAAATTTCGCCCACGGAGCCCTTGGGAACCTCTGCACCGGTCTCGTCGATCAGGCGGATTTCATTGCCCGGCGCGGGTTGTCCCACCGTGTGCAGCTTGTCGGGGTGTTCGGCAGAATTCAGCACCGTGACCCCGCCGCCTTCGGTCAGACCGTAGTATTCAAGCAGCTTGCCGGGGAAGCGCGCCAGCACATCCGCCTTGACCTCGGCCCGCAGCGGCGCGGAGGTGGAGAATTTCACCTGCATCGATGACAGGTCGAAGGCGTCAAAGTCATCCACATCCATGATGCGTTTGTACTGTACCGGCACCAGCATCGTGTGGGTGATCTTTTCACGCTGCACGATCTCGAGGTACCCCCGGGCGTCGAACTTCGGCATCAGATAGACGGTCGAGCCGCCGTAAAGCGTCGGCAGGAAGGACACGATCGTTGTGTTGGAATACAGCGGCGTCGACAGCAGCGTGCGGGCATTATCGTCGTAGCCGTTGGGCGACACGCGGTCCATCTGCGCCGACCGCATCCAGTGATTGTGCAAGATGCCCTTGGGCGTGCCGGTCGTGCCCGAGGAATAGATCAGGTTGAACGCATCCGACATCTCGATCTGGATTTCGGGGTCGGAGTCCGAAGCCCCGTCAACCGCAGCGCCATAAGGCTGAAATGCGGGATGGTCGAAATCAATGGCAAAGCGCGCCAGTTCCAGATCGGCGATAAAGCCATCGACCAGTTCAAGATATTGCGCCGCGACAAAGATCGCGCGCGCGCCGCAGTCGGACAGCATCTTTTGCAGCGCATCGGGCGAGGCCATCGTCGACAGCGGCGTCACGCAGGCCCCTGCCCGCAAGATGCCCATAAACAGCTCTGCATAGGGGATGGAATTGGGCGAGATGATCGCGATGTTGTCGCCCTTGCTCACCCCCATCGACAGCAGCAGATTGGCGATCTTGTTGATGCGCTGGTCGAATGCCCCCCAGCTGACGGTTTGCCCGTCACAGACCAGCGCAAGTTTTTCCGGATGCGCTTTGGCGTTGTCGCGCACGACCTCGACGATGGTTTTCGTGGGTGTCGTCGCCGGTGCCGGCGGATTGATCGGTATCATATCACTGTCCTGAAATAGTTCTCTCCCCGCTGCGGAACGCCGTTCCGCAGCCCCTGACAGCAGTTGTAACGATCAAACAGAAACTTGCAAACGATGGGTGACTATGCGGCAGCTTTTCCCAAGGCAACATAGGCGGCATGCTGGGACAGGAACACGCTGCCTGTCAAATCCGAGATGAAATGCTGCTTTTTCAGACGGTCCATGACAGGGCCTTTGACCTCGGACAGGTGCAGTTTGATCCCCATGTCGCGCAGCCTTGCGTTGATCGCTTCAAGCAATTCCAGCGCGCTAAAGTCGATCTCGTTGATGGCAGAGCACATCAGCACGACATGGCGCAGACAGGTGTTGCCCGCCAGCCGGTCGTAGATGCAATCCTCCAGGAACCGCGCATTGGCGAAATACAGGCTCTCGTCGATGCGCAGGGTCAGCACTGTGGGGCAGGTCTCTACCTCGTGGCGGTTGATATTGCGGAAGTGTTCGGTGCCCGGGACCAGCCCGACTTCGGCAATATGCGGTTTCGTGGTTTTATAGAGATGCAGAAAGATCGACAGCACCACCCCGCAGGTCACCCCCAATTCGACCCCGCTGCCCAAGGTGATCAGCATGGTGGACAGCACGGCAGCGAAATCGGATTTGGAATAGCCCCATGCCTTTTTCAGGATCGAGAAATCCACCAGTGTCAGCACGGCCACGATGATCGTCGCGGCCAAGGTCGCTTGCGGCAGAAAGAAGACCAGCGGCGTCAGCGCCAGTGCGGCCACGGCCAGACCCACGGCGGTATAGGCCCCCGCCGCCGGTGTCTGCGCCCCTGCGTCAAAATTCACCACAGACCGCGCAAACCCGCCCGTGACCGGATAGCCCCCCGTAAAGGCCGCGCCGATATTGGCCGCCCCCAGACCGATCAGCTCTTGATCCGGATTGATCCGCTGACGCCGTTTCGCGGCAAGCGTTTGCGCGACAGAGATGGATTCAACAAACCCGATGACAGAGATCAGAAAGGCCGGCAGCAGCAGGCTGCCCATCAGATCGAACGACAGGTCCGGTAGGGTCAGCGGTGGCAGGCTTTGCGGCACGGCCCCCACGATCTTGACGCCCTGCCCCGCGAGATCAAAGGCCCAGACCGCCAATGTGGTGACAACCACCGCCGCCACGGGCCCCGCCTTGGTCGCCACATCCGCCGCCCGCGGCCCCACGCCGCGCGCGCGCAGGAAAGGTTTCAGCCCCTTGCGCACCCAGAACAGAAACAGCGTAGCGGACACACCAATCACCACCGTCGTCCCGTTCACCGTGCCCAGATTGGCCCAGATCGACATCAGCAGCTCTGCCAGATTGCCGCCAGAGGCATCGATGCCCAGAATATGCTTGATCTGGCTGGCGGCGATGATCACGCCAGAGGCGGTGATAAAGCCCGAGATCACAGGGTGGGACAGGAAATTCGCCAGAAACCCCAGCTTGAAAACGCCCATCACCAGCAGCATCACCCCAGACAGCAAGGCCAGCGTCAACGCGGCGACGGCATAGCCCATCGTGCCCTGATCGGCGATATTGCCCAAGGCGGCGGCTGTCATCAGCGACACCACCGCCACCGGCCCCACCGCCAACGCGCGACTGGTGCCAAAGACGGCATAAAGCAGGATCGGTGCGATCGATGCATAGAGCCCCGCTTCGGGCGGCAGCCCCGCCAGCAGCGCATAGGCCAGCGATTGCGGGATCAACATGATGGTGACGATCACCGCCGCGATCAGATCATTGGACAAGGCCGCCTTGTCATAGTCGCGCCCCCAGTCGAGGACGGGCAGATAGCGGCGGGCAGCGGCAGGGATACGCACCCGATTACAACCCGTTCACCGGCACCTTGAGCATCAGGTTCCCGTCTTTGTCACGCGGCATATGCCCGGCGCGCATGTTGACCTGAAGCGACGGGATGATCAGCTTCGGCATCGACAGCTGCGCGTCGCGTTCAGTGCGAAAGGCGATGAATTCCTCGCGCGTTTTGCCGCCGCCCACATGGATGTTATGCGCCTTCTCTTCGCCCACGGTGGTTTCCCACTGGATATCGCGCCCATTGGGCCCGTAGTCATGGCACATAAACAGGCGCATGTCGTCCGGCAGCGACAAGACCTTCTGGATGCTGTCATACAGCTCTCCGGCGTCGCCACCGGGGAAATCCGCGCGGGCAGAGCCGCCGTCGGGCATGAACAGTGTATCGCCCGTGAAGGCAGCGTTGCCCATGACATGCACCATGCATGCGGGCGTGTGACCGGGGGTGTAGATAGCAAAACATTCCATGCCCCCGACACGGTAGCGATCGCCATCCTTGAACAAGGCGTCGAACTGCGACCCGTCGCGCTGGAATTCTGTCCCCTCGTTGAACACTTTCCCGAAAGTGTCCTGCACGGTCATGATCTGCTCTCCGACGCCGATCTTGCCGCCCAACTTTTGCTGGATATAGGGCGCGGCAGACAGGTGGTCGGCGTGGACGTGTGTCTCGATGATCCACTCCAGCGCGAGCCCCTGCGCTTCGACCTCGGCGATGAGCTTGTCCGCGTGGTCATAGGTGATCCGTCCGGCGGCATAGTCGATATCCATCACGGAATCGATGATCGCACAGGCGTTGGAGCTCGGATCCCGCACGATATAGCTGATCGTATTGGTCACCGGATCAAAGTGGCCCGAGACATCGGGGGCGACATCCATATTCACGGGGTATTCAGTCATGGTCACCTGCTCCGTTTGCGCTTTTTTCGCCCGACATCTGAAGCCTGCGCCCCGTCGTCGAGTCGAACATATTCATACTATGGAATTTTTTATCAAGGAAGCGGATTGTGCTGCCGGACCGCCACAGCCGCCGCGACAAAGCGTCCTGTGCCTGCCGCCTTTTCTACGCAACAGCGGCAGCATTCAAAACCCGTCCAGCGCGCTTTGCGTGATCTCGTCCAGCAGAGCCTGCACCTCTTGCATGGGGCCCTCGGGGTAGGTCGGATACCCGACAGAGACCGCGCCATCAATGTCGGTGACAAAGATGCTGTAGGGACAATGGGCGATGTTCATCGGGTCCACCTCCATCACCTTGCGCGACACCACGGCAGAGCAGAACAGAAACACATCTGCCGCGCGAAAGATCTCGACATCGCTGCCGACATCGCTGGCGGTACGGGCCAGCATCTCGCCCGTGTGGCTGACGTGGTCGATCACCAGCCCCTTGCCGACAATCGCGTTCTCGACCGCGAAGGTCGCATCGTCAAAGCTCCCGTCATAGGCGTAGGTCACGGCCTGATCCTGAGCGGCGAGCGGCGCGGCACAAAGGCACAGTGCTGCGGCAATCTGTAACGGTCTCATCCTTGGTCCTTTCACAAACGGGCGCGGGCCTATCCTATCACCCTCGCCGCGCGTCGCCAATCATGCGCACCGTCACGGGGCCGGAAAGCTGTTAAGATAGGCGATCACCGCCTTGATCTCGGCATCGCTTTTCAAGCCGGAAAACCCCATCTTGGTGCCCTTCATGAAGCTGCGCGGTGATGCCAGAAAAGCGTCCAGCGTCTGGGGTGTCCAGATCAGCCCATCCTCTGCCTGCGCCATCAGGGCGCGCGAGTATTTGAACCCCTCGACCCCACCGGCAGGCGCACCGACGATCCCGTTCAGGACCGGGCCCGCGCGGTTTTTGGCGCGTTTGCCTAGCTGATGGCAGGCTTTGCATTTACGGAACACCAACTCTCCATCGGCGAGCAAGGCAGGGTCGGCAGCAGGCTCTGACGCTGGCTCGACATTAGCAACGGGCGTTTGTTGCGGCACAGTCGCGGGGGCGGCGTCCTTGGGTGTCACATCCAGTGACAGCGCGCGCATGGTGACTTTCACGCTTTCCTTGCAGTCCTCCATACACGGATCGATCTGCCAGCCCGGCAATTCCGTAGTGTCGCGGTCATCGCGAAGGAAACCGTCGGCATTGGGCATCCGGACCGTGGCGAAGTTGTCTTTGGACAGGGTAAATTCCTCTGCCACCAGATCGTTGGAATACAGGATATACGCCACGATGGCATAGACCTCATCCGCCGTCAGCGTTCCCGCATCGCCATAGGGCATGGATCGGCGGATATAGTCAAAGCTTGTCGACAGATGCGGCCAATAGGACCCGACCGTCTTGACCGGATCAGCATCCGCCAGCGTGTCCTGCCCACCCGCGAGCGCAGGCCAGTTCCCGCGGCCTTCGGCAAAGTCCCCGTGGCAGGCGGCGCATTTTTTGGTAAAGATCGCTTCGCCCGTCAGCACATCGCCCTGCCCCTCGGGCAGACCGCGCCCATCGGGCAGCACGTCCACATCCCAGGCCGCGATCTCTTCCGGCAGCGCGGCGCGGCCTAGACCGAAGGGGGCCGCCGCCAAGGGCAAAGCCGTGGCCGTGGCGATGACGCATGTAGCAATGGTGTTAAGAAACTTCGACATTTTCAACGCTCCCGTCCGCGTGCAACCACCATGTCTGGATGCCGTTGTTGTGGTAGACAGAGTTTAGCCCCCGCACCGCGCGCAGTTGCGTTTTGGTCGGCTGGACATAGCCCGTGTCATCCATCGCACGCGATTGCAGCAGCATCTCTGTGCCGTCCCACTGCACATCGAGGTAAAAGCGGGTGAGCGCCATCGGCGTGCCCTTTTGGGCCAGTCGCGCGGTTTGCCAGCTTGCGCCACCATCGGTCGATACATCCACGCGGGTGATCGCACCGCGCCCCGACCATGCCAGCCCGGTGATCACCAAAGGCCCCGCCCCATGGGGCACCGGCGATTGCGGGCTTGGTGCGGTGATGACGGATTTTGCGTCCATCGCCCACGTCCATTTGCGGCTGGAGCCATCGGCCAGCGTATCGGTGTATTTCGACGTTTCCTCGCGGCTTTCGACGGCCGCGTCCGTGACCTCTATCCGGCGGAGCCATTTGACCCAGAGGTTGCCCTCCCACCCCGGCACGACCAGCCGCACGGGGTAGCCGTGTTCCTTGCGCAGCGCCTCGCCAGTCGCTTTGAACGCGACAAGCACATCGTCGAGCGCCTTCTCCATCGGGATCGACCGCCCGTTCGACGAAGCATCGGCGCCCTCGACATAGACCCATTTGCCCGCGGGGTCATAGCCGGCTTCCTCCAGCAGCAACCGCAGGGGCACGCCGGTGTATTCCATATTATGGATCATGCCATGGGTGAACTGCGCCCCGTTCAACTGCGCGCCCGCCCATTCCATTCCCGAATTGGCCGCACATTCGCAGAAATATACGTGATTTTCGCGCGGGAAACGTTCCAGATCGGCGTAGGTGAACACCAGCGGGCGGTCCACCAGCCCGTTCACCATCAGGCGGTAATCCTGTTTCGACAGTTCGATCGCGCCCGAGTGATGCCGCTCAAAGGCGCAGCCCTGCGGGGTGATCGTACCGTCCAGCGCGTGGATCGGGGTGAAGTTGATCGAACTGATGGTATCCGCCGTCAACCAAGGCACATTGCGCCGTACCACGTCTTGCTCGAACCGGATTGGCAGACCGTAGCGCGTGACATCGACCCCATCGCCCAAGCCCTGCGCCCAGGGTTGCGGCTCAACGATCAAGGGGTCGGGCGATTGCGCGGCAGCGCTACGAGCCGCCATCGCCCCTAGTCCAGCAGTCGCCGCGCCACGCAAGAAGGCCCGTCTGTTCGCTGTCTTCCGTGGTGCCATGGCCTTGCCTTTCATGCTGCCCTGTTACGCGCCCTTGACGATGACGCTGGTGTTGGGGTCCAGCGACACGCTGCCCTGCTTGCGGATGTGGCTTTCGACCACGTCCCAGATCGCGGGGCCCTCGGTGCCTTCGTTCACGCTGGCCCAGCCTGCAACCTGATAGGTCTTCGCCGGATCGATACGTTCACCGGTTTTCAGCAGGGTCAGTTCAGTGATGCGGCTGCCTTGGGGCTGGGTCACGTCAATGCGGTAGCCAAGCCCGCCTGTGCGCACCATGTCACCGCCCTGCTGGTAATAGGGGTTAGGGTTGAACAGGTTGTCGGCCACGTCTTCGAGCACGACATGCAGGAATTCACCGGTCATCTCGGTCCGGTAGGCTTCGGGGTAGGTCATAGAGGTGACGTTCCAGATATCCTCGCGCGTGATCTCCTGCCCCGGCAGGATCGACGGCCCCCACCGCACACCGGGACTCAGCGCGATATCCGCCTCGCGCTCGGAAAGCAGCGCGTCGCAGATCAGGTCATCCCAGGTGCCGTTGAAATTGCCGCGCCGGTACAGCAGCGTGTCTTCGGCGGTGCTGCCGATCACCTCTGTCAGCTGGTCAAGATAGGGCGCGCGTTGTGCGTCGATCAGCGCGGTCATCGTCGGATCAGGCGCAATCACGTCAGAGAAGATCGGGATCAGCTTGTGCCGGAAGCCCATCATGCGGCCGTTGCGCACGTCCAGATCGACGCGGCTGACGAATTTTCCGTTCGACCCCGAGGCGACGATGATCGTCTCGCCCACCAGCACAGGCTCGGGCAGCGCGTCATGGGTGTGGCCCGACAGGATCACGTCGATCCCCGTCACCACGCCCGCCATCTGCTTGTCCACATCAAAGCCGTTGTGGCTTAGGCAGACGACCAGTTCAGCCCCTTTAGCGCGGACCTCGTCCACCATTTCCTGCATACGCTCGTCGCGGATACCGAACGAGTATTCGGGGAACATCCAGCCGGGGTTGGCGATCGGCATATAGGGGAAAGCCTGCCCGATCACCGCGACTTTAACGCCGCCTGTCTCGTAGAACTTGTATGGCGGGAAAAGCTCTGTCGGTTCGTCCCATTCGGCGTCAAAGATGTTCTGCGCCAGTGCGGCAAAGGGCAGCCCCTCGACAATCTCTGCCACGCGGTCAGAGCCGAGCGTGAATTCCCAGTGAAAGGTCATGGCGTCAGGCTTGAGCGCATTCATCACGTTGACCATGTCCTGACCTTGCGTGTGATAGCAGGTGTAGCTGCCGTGCCATGTGTCGCCGCCATCCAGCAGCAGCGCATCGGGCCGGTCCGCGCGGATCTGGTTGATCACACTCGCCACACGGTCCAGACCGCCCATCTTGCCATAGCCCTGCGCCAGCGCCGAAAAATCGTTATAGGTCAGCGCATAGGCCGAGGGGCTGCCGTCCGCGATCCCGTAAAGCTTGCGGAAATCCGCGCCGGTCAGATGCGGCACCTTCCCGCGGTTCTCGCCCACACCGATGTTGACCGAAGGTTCGCGGAAATAGATCGGTTTCAACTGCGCGTGGATGTCGGTCACGTGGATCAGGCTGACGTTGCCGAAGGTGTCGAATTCAAGCAACTTGTCCTGCGTCAACGCCTGCTGCGCGGCGAGCTTGCCCCAGTTGCCAAAGGACGACGCACCATACAAAGCCGTTGCAGCCATGCTGGCCTGAAGGAAATCACGACGAGAGATCATAGGCTGGCCTTTTCGACGCGCAATTCATATGCGCATATTTGAATAATAATATGATAAAAAGACCCGCCTCGCATCGGCGAAACGGGTCTTTTCAGGTTAGTTCCGGACAGAGGGCCCTTCGACCGACAGCCCGTTCCCGCGCGAGCCGACGTACAGCTCAAGAGCGACAAACTCGGGGCTGCCGGGGTCAAAGGTCTCGGCACGGGTGTCGCGTACACAGCCTTTAAAACGGGCCTGCACCGCGTTCAGCTTGGTGTTTTTCAGACGGTAAGTCGGGAAGCCGTTGATCTGGCCCTGGCTCAGGTGGTCGGCACGGATCATGTTGCCATAATTGTCTTCGTGGCAATTGGCACAGGACAGTTCAAGCTGGCCGAAACGGGTATAGTAGATCTCTTTGCCCTGCTCCCATGTGGATTGGGCCGGACCGTCGATGGCGATGTTCACCGGCATCCCCCGCGAGACAGAAGGAGATCAGCGCCGTCATGTTCACCATGTCGCCGCCAGTGTATTTCCACTTTTCCGCCCCCATGCGGTTCTCGCGGCAATCGTTGATCTGCATTTCCAGCGTGCGCACCTCGCCCGCAGATTCGACGTACTTCGGATAGACCGGACGCACGCCTGCCATCTCGGCCGAGGCCCCGTGACAATCCGCGCAGGACTTCCCCTCTGACCCGTCGGCGGTGTTCCAGACGTCTTCGGCCTGTTCCACAAAGATCATGCCCGCGTTGTCGAAATCATCGGCCTGCATCGCGCGGGTCTCGGTGCCGCGGAAAAGCCAGCCCGACATGACCTCGTCTACCGCGTCCGCCATATGCGCGGGGGCGGCAGTGCGGGTCACGATGTCGATCTCTTCGTTGATCACCAGCGTATCATCCACGGGATCGGCGAAGGCCCCCGTCGACATCAGCGCCGCAGCAAGGCACGCGCCCAGACCTTTTGTGAAATTGCTCATTCCTGTTCCTCCCAAGGATGCGGACGCTTAGCTGATCGTGATGTCTTTGGTTTCCTCGTAGACATCGCCGTCATCGTCATACCACGTGAAGGTGAATGTCCCCGCTTCGGGCACGGTGGCGTCGAATTCGAAATACGGGTTGGTCGAGATCGCGGGCTCCATCGCGACATCGATCACATTCTCGCCGTTAAAATCGCAGGTGAAACGATTGATGATCGACCGCGGGATCGTGTTGCCGTCGCTGTCCTTGCGCTGGCCGGATTCCATCTTGTGGCTAATCAGGGTCTTGATCGTGATGGTCTCGCCAGCCGCTGCTGACTTGGGGACTTTGACGCGGGGTTTTACACCAGATGCCATGTTTTTCTTCCTCTCGCCTTAGCCGCCGCAGCCGCCGATTGTTACTTTGATTGTGCTGGTCGCCTTGGCGAAAGAGCCGTCGCCCAGCTTGGCGATCGCCACCACATCCTGCGTGCCCGCCAAGCGGATACGGGTGGAGGCGTGCTGCGTTGCTGCCAGCGGGCCGAACTTGAAGTTCGCCACAGGCGGCGTGGGGTTACCAAGCGCCAGCACCATGATTTCAGTGGCACCGGGGGCGTCGACCTCGATCGGGACGGTATTGCCGTTTTCCGCAATCTCGGGGGCGGTCAGGGTCACGCCGGTATCAGCCATCTCTGCACCGCCGGTGAAGGCAGCAATCGCGTCATCCCCGGCAGCGGCCACGGCCAGCTTGGGCAAGGACAGTGCGGCAAAGGCACCTGCCCCCATCGCAATCGCACTACGTCGTGTAAATTCCATTATCATCACTCCTGATCAGATCCCGCTGGGTGGGGTTCTTAGTCTTTCAACGTGGCAAGATAGGCCACGACATCCTCGATCTGCTGGGCGGCCAGAATAGGCCCCAGCGTGTCGTCAGCCGCCTTGCCGGTATAGCCCTTGCCCGGACGGATATAGCCGCTGTCCTTGTAGAACGCGGGCATCATCGTCCCCTCGAACAGCATCTTCGCGTTGGCCACGATGCCGCGCAATTCAGCCTCGGTCCAGCGGTCCCCCGCGCCATCCAGCATCGGGCCGATTTCGCCCTGGAACGGGATATCGGGCAAAGCGCTGACCTGATGGCAGGCGATGCAGTTGCCAAGCTTTTTGCTACCCACAATCTTGGCCCCCTCTTCGGGGTTGCCGGGGGTGCCGGTCAGCGATTGTTCAACCGCGCCATACTCATCATAGACCACGTCACCGGGGGCCACGTCGGCCGCATGCGCCGCCGCGGCAAAGCCGACAGAGGCCACCAGGGCAAATACGGAAACTTTCATGCGTCCTCCCACAGACATCTATTTTGAAAACCCTACTGCCCGCGCCAAAATGACGCAACTATAAATTCAATTTATTGAATTTCTTATAGCAGCACGGCATTTAGCGGATCCTACCGCCGTTATTCCTGCTCTTCAATGAGCATACGCGCGTGATATTTCTGGAACGTCTCGTCCCCCTCATATCCCTTGTCTACGACCCAGTTCATCATGTGAAAGGTCGTCGCCGGACCAAAGGCACCGGGCACCGTCGCGACCGCCGCTTCAACGGCCGTCTGCCCTTCGTCCACGGTCTGGGGGAAATACATCAGCGTCGGCGTGAACATCTGACGCCATTTGCGCACCATGTCCTTCTCGGGCAATGTCTCTCCGTCAAAGTCGGTGACCTCGACATCGCCGAACATGTTGATCTGCACGACAAAGAAGTTCTCGCGCAGGTAGGCATCGATCTTGGGCAGCGGGAAAACCTCTTCGTGCATCCTGTTGCAGTAGATGCAGCCCCGCTGTTCGATGATGACCATCAGGCGCTTACCCTCCTCCGTCGCCTCGGCCAGATCGTCGCGCAGATCTTTGAAGGTCTCGCGCATCCAGGCGGTCTTGTGCAAACCGTCATCACCCAAGGTCGCGGCACTGCCCGCAGTCACCATACAAGCGACAGCCGCCAGCGCGGCCAAAGCGTTTCGGATCATCTTCATCAAAAGTCCCTCCGGTTGTTAGCCAATGGCGCTGAAAACAGGGAAGGTTTCAAGCATCCACTGCGCAATATAGTTGATCGAGTTGGTGGCGATCAGCAGGCCAAAGACAATCAGCAGAACTCCCATCGCCTTTTCTACCGTGCCCAGATGTTGCCGGAACCCCGCCATCCAGCGCATGAACGGCCCGATGAACAGCGCCGCCAGCACGAAAGGCGCGGTCATGCCCACGCCGTAGGTCAGCAGCAACAGCGCACCCGAGCCCGCCGTCTCGGCCCCCGCGGCGGTGAACAGGATCGCCGCAAGCACCGGCCCGACGCAAGGGGTCCAGCCAAAGGCAAAGGCCAACCCGATCACATAGGCCCCCAGAAAACTGGTCGCCGTCGTGTTCCCCGCATCCGCACGAAACTGGCGATATAGAAAACCGATACGGATCACGCCCAGAAAATGCAGCCCCATCGCAATGATAACAGCCGCAGCGACCCATCGCAAAATATCGAAATAGTCCCGCACGATCTGGCCAAAGGTCGTGGCCACCGCCCCCAGCCCGACAAAGATCGTGATCACCCCCGCCGCAAAGAACAGCGCCGCGATGACCGCACGCCGGCGCACGGCGGCATCCACCGGCCCGTCTGCCGTGATCTGGTTCATGCCGACGCCCGCCAGATAGCTCAGATAAAAGGGCACGATCGGCAGGATGCAGGGCGACAAAAAGGACAAAAGCCCGGCAAATGCCGCGCCCAGAAAGGTGATTTCAAGCATGCAGGTTGCCTTTATCTTGTGCCATTCACATATTCACATTAAGTATTTTGAAATCAACAGGTGAATTCCCTATGCGGTTGCGCACTGCTTTCTTGTCCCTTTCGGTGGCCACAGGCCTTGCGGTTTCCCCCCTGATCGCAGCGGCCCAGACCGCGCTGATCATGGTCGAGGAACAGGGCTGCGTGTGGTGTGCCCGTTGGGATGACCAGATCGCCCCGATCTATCCCAAGACCCAAGCGGGCAAGGCAGCCCCATTGCGCCGCGTTGATATCAACGATGACAAACCCGCCGATCTGCACTTTGCCCGCAGCCTGCATTACACGCCGACGTTCGTGTTGATGGTCGACGGCCATGAGGTGTCGCGCATCGAAGGCTACCCGGGCGAAGATTTCTTTTGGGGCGTGCTGGAAAAAATGCTATCCGACGCCAAATTGATGCCATACCCCGCCAAAAGCTAGCGCCCCCTGCGATATGCGCACGCCAATCCCCTTTTATTCAGCCAAGGATGTTAACCAGTGGGTAACCCCGGTTCCGACACAGAGATGAGCCAAGCCGATCGGGACCGTATGGCCGAAAACGCCGCACGTGCCTCTAACTTCCTCAAGGCGATCAGCCACGAGGGGCGGTTGATGATCCTGTGTCACCTCTCTGCAGGCGAAAAATCCGTCACCGAGCTGGAAGAGCTACTGTCAGCCCGTCAGGCGGCGGTATCCCAACAGCTGTCACGCTTGCGGCTTGAAGGCCTGGTAACGCCACGCCGCGACGGCAAGACGATCTATTACCGGCTGGCCGATGACCGTCCGCAAAAGATCATGGAAGTCGTCTATGATATGTTCTGCAAACCGGACAGCGACGGGTAAACGCGGCTCAGACCTGCTCCAGATACGTCAGCAGCCGCGCTTCCGAGGCGAATAGCCCGGTCTTGCGCCCGACCTTGATCTCGGGCGGGGCTTCGCCCGCCAGATCAATCACCGCCGGATGGATATAGCTGTTACGCGCCACGGTTGGCGTATTGCTCAACTGCGCGGCAGCGGCTTCGGCCAATTGCTTGATGGTGGCCTGCCCCTTCTCGGCGGCCTCGAAGGCGGCAACGGTGCCCGCCCATGTGCGGAAGGTCTTGGCGGTAAAGTCGTCGCACCCCGATGCTTCGGCGATATAGGCGTTCAATCCGGCTGAGTTCAACTGATGCACCTCGCCCTGCGCATCGGCCCATGTCAGCAGCTCCGCCCCCGGCAGATCGTTAATTTTCTCCAGCGTTTTGGCCAGCGTCCGGTCGTTGATCTGCCGCCGCACCTTCTTGCCGCCTTTGGCCGTATAGCGCAGCCGGATCACATTCCCGTCGAGCTTTACGTGTTTCGACCGCAGGGTCAGCGTGCCATAGCTGCCATTCTCGCGCGTGTAGTCCGGATTCCCCACCCGCAGCGACGCGCGGTCGATCAGCGTGACGGCGCTGGCCAAGGCAAAGCTGCGCTGGCCTGCCTGCTGATCGAGATCGCGGGCGACAAAGCGGCGCAGACGCGGCAAAGCATGCGCAAAATCCACCAGGCTCGCGAATTTCGTCTCTGCCTGCGCCTCTGACCATTTTTCGTGATAGCGATATTGTTTGCGATTGCGGGTGTCGCGCCCCGTGGCCAGCAAATGCCCGTTCACCAATGGCGTCATCCACACGTCTTCATAGGCGGGCGGCACCGCCATCGTTTCCAGCCGCGCGCGTTCCTCCCCGCGGGCGATGGTAGTGCCGTCCGGTGCCTTATAGGTAAACCCGCGCCCGCGCCGCTGACGCGAAATGCCGGGGCGGTCATCGCCATAATAGGTCAGCCCCGCGCCGCCCATATGTCAGGCGGCCTCGACTTCCGACGACAGCTTGAGCACCTCATCCCCGTCGTCTTGCTCGATCAGCAGCGCCGGATCATCATCGGACCCGTTGCGCGTGACTTCGGACCCTTTCAACGTACGGGTCACACTTTTGGTAAAGCGTTCCGTCACCTTGCCACTGGCAGTGCCCTGCCCCCAGTCCCATTTGACCTTGGTGCCCTTGGATATGCCTGACATCGTCGTCCCCTCCGCACTGTTTGGTGTGAAAGGATAACGATCTATGCCCGAAACGGGTTCCCTCCGGTCAGACCCGCCAGCGCAGCACGCGGGTTTCGATGGCGGCAATCACGGCGCTCACGCAAACCCCAAGCACCGACAGGATCACCACCCCCGCAAACAGACGTTCAAGATCATAAAGACTGCCGGCCTCAAGGATATAAGCCCCGATGCCATATTCCGCGCCCAGCATTTCAGCTGCCACCAACAGGATGATTGCAATCGCCAAAGAGATGCGCAGCCCCGACAGGATGCCCGGCATCGCCCCCGGCAGTACGATCTTGCGCACGATCGACCACCACGACAGACCAAAGCTCTGCCCCATGCGGATCAATCCGCGGTCCACATTGTCCACCGCAGCATAGGTCGCCACGACCGTCGGCGTGAATGTCCCAAAGGCGATCAGCGCGTATTTACTGCCCTCGTCAATGCCGAACCAGATCACGAACAACGGCAAAAGCGCAATCTTGGGGATCGGGAACAGCGCCGCAACCAGGGGCACCAGCCCGGCACGCACATAGCTGAACAGCCCGATCATCACCCCGACGCCGACACCAACCAAAGCCCCGAGCGTCGCCCCCACAGCCAAGCGGCTGAGCGAGGGGGCCAGATGTTTGAACAGCATCCCCGATTGCCACAGTTCGACAAAGGTCATCGCCACATCCGAGGGGCGCGGCAATGTTAGGTTAGAGATAAAGCCGCTGCGCGTGCCCCATTCGGCCAGCAGGATCAGCAGGACAAAGACCAAGACCCCCATGCCCCGTCGTTGCTTGGGGGCAAAACCGCCACCACGAAAGGCGACGGGGCGGCTGTTTGTATGTGCTGCATCAGACATGGATCAACTCCGCATCGGCGGCGGCGGCTTCTTCGCGCATCAGCCCCCACAAATGTTGTTGTTGCGCCTCAAGGGCGGCATCGCCATAGGCACGCTCTGCCAACGGTGTCGTCAGTTCAACCACCTCGCGGATCTGCCCGGGGCGGCGAGATAGCACCACGATCCTGTGCCCCAGCCGTACGGCCTCTGCCAGATTGTGGGTGACATAGACGGCGGTGAAAGGCTGGCGGGTCCACAGGCTGATCAGATCGTCCATCAACAGCTCGCGCGTCTGGCTGTCCAAGGCGCTCAGCGGTTCGTCCATCAACATCACCGCAGGGTTCACCGCCAAGGCGCGTGCGATGGCCACCCGCTGTTTCATCCCGCCCGACAGCTGTTTGGGCAGGGCATCGGCAAATTCGGTCAGTTTGGTACGGGCCAGCACGTCGTCGATGATCCGCGCCCGCGCGGCGGCGTCCAGACCGTGATCCTCCAGCACCAGCGCCACATTGCCGCGCACGCTGCGCCAAGGCAGCAAGGCGAAATCCTGAAATACGTAGGTGAGCGGGTTCAGACAGCCGGCTGGGGGCGTGCCCAGTTGCAGCACTTCGCCCGAAGTCGGCTGCTCCAGCCCGCCCAGCATCCGCAGCAGGGTCGACTTGCCACAGCCCGAAGGCCCGACGATGCAGACAATCTGCCCTGACGGGATATCAAGGTTGATATCGCGCAGCACTTCGGTCTCGCCATAGGTATGGCTGACCCTCGCTAACCTAAGATCCATGAGAAACGTCCTGAAATATCAAAGGCCGGGCAAAGCTTGCCCGACCTGTCGTTGGTATAGATGGCGCGATCAGGCGCCGATGGTGTCGACGAAAGACGTGTCGATCAACGTCTCAAGCGTGATATCCGCATCCACCAGCCCCTCGGACTGGAACCAGCTCAGCTGGTCACGCACAGAGGCGACGTTCAACGCGGCCCCCTCGTTCAGACGCATGGTGCCGTTGACAATCCCCGGCGTCGCGGCCTCGAGCGTTTTGTCGGTGTAGACGTAGTTGTGGATCAGCTTGACCATCTCGGCCACGCCTTCCGCACCGGCGGTCTGTTCGATCATCGCTGCGTTGTAGTCAGCCGCGCCCTTTGCATAGGCCGCAAGGTAATCCTGCGTCTGCTGCTTTTCCTCACGCGCGTTCTTGGTCGAGGTAAAGACCGTGGTGACCTGATAGTCGGGCAGATAATCGGACACGTTCCCGATAATATGCACGGCACCCGAGCCCGCCAGTGGCTTGGCGATATGGGGCACGATGGACCAGCCATCAATCTGGCCGGTCTTCAGCGCCCCGATGATGGCACCCACCTTCTGCAACGGCTTGAACGACAGCTCGATCCCCTCGGCCTGCGCCATCTTTGACCCCATATAGTGGAACGACGATCCCGCCGTGGTCATGCCAAAGCTCTTTCCGTCCAGCATCGCAGGCGCGGTCACACCCGCCTGATAGGCCGCGTCCGAGGCCAGAAACTTCTGCCCGTCAATGCCCTTCTCTTCAGACAAGGCACCGCCGATCACCTTGATCGCACCCTTATCCGCCAGCGACACCAGCCCGCCCGAGATCGCGGTCACGGCATAGTCGACATCCCCGCTGGCAATCGCCACGGCCATAGGTTGGGCGGCCTGAAAGAACTTGAGCTCGACATCCAGACCGGCCTGCTTGAAATACTCGCGCTGATAGGCCACGAATGTGCCGGAGTGGCTGGTGAAACGCAGCGCGCCCAGAGTGATCTTTTTGCCCTGCGCAACAGCCGGTGCAGCAAGCCCGACCGCGGCAGCGGCCCCCATGGTCGCCAATGTCTGGCGGCGGTTGAATGTGGTCATGATATCCTCCCCTTGAATTTGCGCGCACAATGGGTCGTGGCATGACGTAGTGTCAAGCGCACGCCCCCCGAAAACCACCCTCAAGAACGAAGCGTCACCGCCTGTGGCGCCCAGCCTCGCCCGCTTCCAAATGGCCTTAAATCCTCGCCGAAGGCTCCCCAGATTGCCAGCGCGTACGACATTGCCTATATGGGCGTCACCGCTGCATCAGCCCCCTCCCTTTCACAAAAGGCCCGATCCCATGACCTTCGACCGTTCGATCAAAATTGCCCCCTCCATCCTTGCTGCCGACTTTGCCAATTTCGGGGCAGAGTGCGACGCCATCGAAGCACAGGGCGCGGACTGGGTACATGTCGATGTAATGGACGGGCATTTCGTCCCGAACATCAGCTTTGGCCCAACCACCTGCGCCGCGATCCGCCCCCATTTCAAGGGCGTGATGGACGTGCATCTGATGATCGCACCCGTGGATCCCTACATCGATGCATTTGCCAAAGCCGGTGCCGATGTGATCACGGCCCATGTCGAAGCCGGCCCCCATATCCACCGCACGCTGCAAGCGATCCGCGGTGCCGGTGCCAAAGCCGGTGTCGCGCTGAACCCCGGCACGCCTGCCGCAGCGGTAGAGCATCTGCTGGACGTTGCCGATCTGGTCTGTGTGATGACCGTGAACCCCGGTTTCGGCGGGCAGAAGTTCATCGACATGAGCGACAAGATCCGCACCCTGCGCGCGATGATCGGTGACCGTCCGGTGCATATCGAAATTGACGGCGGTGTGGACGTAAACACCGCTTCCAGCGTGGCGCAGGCGGGGGCTGATGTGCTGGTCGCAGGCTCCGCCGTGTTCCGTGGCGGGTCTGTCAGCAACCCTGCCCCCTACGGCGAAAACATCCGCGCTATCCGCGCCGCTGCCGAAGGCGTCTACGTCTAAGCGCCAGCCGCACACCAGCGACAAAGGAAAAGGCCGGCCCCCACCACGGGGGACCGGCCTTTTGCTTGACACCGCACAGGGAACAATCAGAAGCCAATCAGGCCAACTGATCCTTGAATGTCTCGATCAGCTTGTGCTTGAGGATCTTGCCCGTGGGGGCCGCAGGCAGGGCCGTTCCGATAATAAACTGGCTGGGGCGCTTATAGCCAGTGAGCCGATCCTTGACGAAGGCCTTCAGGTCTTGCGGGTCCAGCGTGTCGCCCTCGGCGATCTGGACGAAGGCCAGCACCTCTTCATCATTGCCGGTGGACCGGCCCACCACGGCGGCCTGAATGACCTGCGGGTGATCGTTGATCGCGGCCTCTACCTCGGGCGGGTAGACGTTGAACCCGCCGTGGATGATCAGCTCTTTCGAGCGGCCCAGAATATGCAGATGACCGTGTTCGTCGAACGTCCCCAGATCGCCGGTGCGCAGCCAGCCATCCTGGCCGAGGACTTTAGCGGTTTCCTCGGGGTTCTTGTAGTAGCCCTTCATGACGTGGGCCCCACGGGTCAGGACCTCGCCCTTGCCATTGCTGCCGCCTTCGACGGTATCATCAATCTTGGTCTCGACACCGGGCAAGGACGGACCGACCGAGATATCAGGCGATCCCAGTGGGTTACTGGTGGCCGAGATACCGGCGGTGGATTCCGTCATGCCATAGCCGTTCTGGATCGCGACGCCGTAAAAGGCTTCGGCCTTGCGCTTCCACGTGGGGTCCAGCGGCGCTGCCCCCGAAGATACATAGCGCAGCGTTTCGGAGTTGAGCTGCGTGAGCCCTTGCTCTTTCGTGTATTGCATCAGCAGCGCGTGCATCTGCGGCACGGCCGACAGGAAGTTCACCCCCGTGGTCAGCGCGGTATAAAGCTTTTCAGCCGAGAAACGCGCCTCCAGCCGGATTTCGGCACCGGCGCAGCAGGAGGCGGTCATAACCGAACACAGCCCGAAAACATGGGTCAGGGGCAACACGCCATAGACCACATCGCCTGCATTGATCCCCCGCAGCGTCGCCGAGGCATTGCCGCCAAAGCGCACGTTGGCATGGGTCAGCATGACGCCCTTGGGGTCGCCCGTTGTGCCGGTGGTATACAGCAGCACCGCCACATCGCTCAGATCCCCATCGGGGTTGCTGGCGATCGGCGTGGCCAGATGCATCGCGCCAAAGGCACCGGTGATCTCTGCGGCACCCAGCCGTTCCGCATGGGCTGTCGCATCCGGTGAGGCGTGGCAGGTCATCAGCACAGCAGCAGGCGCCGCGTGGTCAATGATCCGCTGGATTTCGCCCGCGCTTTGGCGTGCATTGACGGGGATGATGACTGCGCCGGCTTTCCACGTGCCAAACACAGTGGCCACGGCGGCGGCACAGTTTTCCGACAGCATCAGCACGCGGTCGTTGGGCTGCACACCGGCATCCTTGAGCGCCTGCGCGATGTCGTCGCTTGCCTTGTCGAACATCTTGTACGTCCAGCGTACCCCTGTGCTGTCGCTCAGCGCGGGCGCGTCCCCGCGTGCGGCCACTTGATCCGCCAGAAATTGCTCTACACGTACCATTATATTCTCTGCCTCCCCGCAGTCTTTCAGAACCCGGTCAGCGCGTCTGGCTGCGGGTTGGGTCAATAAATCGGTGGCCGAGGGTCAGCCGCCGTAATTCGGTGTGCGCTTCTCGAGGAAAGCGGCGATGCCTTCGGCGGCTTCATCTGCGCCGGTGGCATGGGCCATGGCGTCACATTCCGCTTCAAGCTGGTCGGCCTCGGACACGTCATAGCCCTGCGCCACCAGCCCGCGGATCACCCCTTGGGCTTCGCGGGGGCCTGCGGCCAAGCGGTCGGCAAGCGCCATCGCGGCCTCGAACGCGCCGCCCTTGTCGGTGACGGCATTTACCACGCCCAGATCATGCATGCGTTCAACGGTGACGGGCTGCGCCAGCAAGCACATCTCCATCGCGAGCTGCCGCGGCAGCGCACGCGCGAGCGAGGCGGTCAGCCCCCCGTCGGGCACCAGCCCCGCCTTGACGTAAGCAGCGGTGAACTTGGCACCGGCGGCGGCAACGATCAGATCGCAGGCCAGCGCGAAAGACAGCCCCGCGCCCGCGGCACCGCCTTCGACGGCGGCGATCACCGGCACCGGACAGGACCGGATCCCGCGGATCAGGCTGTGCAATTCGTTGATCTTGCCCCGACGTTCATCTTTGGGCATGTCGCGGCGGGCGATCAGGACATTCAGATCGCCGCCCGCGCAAAAGAAATCCCCTTCGGAGGTGAGGATCACGGCACGAATACGCGGCTCGGCGGCCATTTCAATCGCTTGGCCGATGCAAGCGTAAAGCTCGGGCGACAGGGCCCCCCGCTTGTGCGCGTTTCCGTTCCAGATGACGATCCGGTCACCCTTGTCTTCGATCCGAGCGCTCATTTCAGTTTCTCCTGTGGGACGCGCTTGAACACGCCTGTGGATGTCGCAATGACCGTGCCGTCTTCGTGGACGAGTTCAGCGTCGATATACAGCAGGCTGCGACCACCGCCCTTGATCGTGCCGGTCGCGGTCACGCGCCCGGGCTGCCCCGCGGCCAGAAACTGCGTCGTCAACGAGATCGTGAGGAACGGGTGCTGGCCGGTGGGATCCACGCTCAGCGATCCGGTCATGCCACAGGCGTTGTCCAGCAATGTGGCGGCAATACCGCCATGAAGAACCCCATGGCGGTTGAAGTGTTGCGGACCCAGATCAAGAAAGCAGCGCCCGTGGGCCGGATCGGATATGTCGACGACATATCCGACCAGGGTTTGGGTGCCGGTCTCGTCCCGGATCAGCAGGCTTTCATCAGGCTGCTGCAAGGGCAATGAAACGCTCCAGATGGTGGTCTGTGTCACCAAAGCGGTGGTCTGCCATGATGATACGCTTGGCGATATGGGCCAGTTCGTATTCTTGCGTCATGGCGATACCGCCGTGCATCTGGATGCTGTCTTCGGCAACCAGACGGCCCGCGCGACCCAGCAGGTTCTTGGCGGCAGAGATATGCGTCTCGCGCGCCTTGTACTCCGCTTCGAGGTTGCCCGCGGCAACGATCACGGCAGAGCGCGCTTGCTCCATCTCGATCAGCAGGTCGGACATGCGGTGCGCGAGCGCCTGGAACGTGCCGATGGGCTTGCCGAACTGCTTGCGGGTCATCAGGTATTCGCGGGTCAGGCGGGTTGCCGTTTCCATCGCACCCAGTGTTTCCGCACAGATCGCGACATTGGCCGCAGCGACGCGCGCCTCGATCGCCTTGAACGCCTTGCCCGCTTCACCCAGACGGGCAGAGGCAGGGACGGACACATCATCCAGCGTGACTTCGGCGGCACGACCACCGGCCAGCAGCGCATAGCCTTGCAGCGTGATGCCCTTGGTATCCGCCGGCACGAGGAACAGCGAGATCCCGTTTTCGTCGCCTGCCTCGCCGCTCTCGCGGGCAGAAACGATCAGCATGTCGGCGTTTTCAGCGTTGACCACAACGGCCTTGCGACCATTCAGCACCACGTTGTCGCCATCAACCTTGGCTGTAGAAGTCACCTGGTTCAGGTCATAGCGGCTGGTGGGTTCGCCGTGGGCAAAAGCCACCTGCAACGCGCCACCGATCAGTTCTTCGACATGGGCCTGCTGGTCGTCATTGCCCAGGTCGGCAATCAGACCACCGCCCAGAATGGCGGTATCAAGGAAGGGTTCGACCACGCCTGCGCGGCCCAGTTCCTCGAACACGACGGCGATGTCGAAACCAGCGCCGCCAAAGCCGCCCTGATCTTCGGTAAACAGCGCGCCGATGACGCCCAGTTCGGCCAGACCGTTCCAGATATCGGCGGAAAAGCCGGTGTCGCTTTCAAGGATCTTGTTGCGGGCTGCTGTATCGTATTTGTCGCGCAGGAAACGGCGCAGACTGTCTTGCAGCATTTGGCGTTCTTCTGTCAGGTCGAAGTTCATGCTCCACCTCCCATCGTTGTTTTGGCAATGATCTGGCGCTGGATTTCGTTCGAGCCGCCAAAGATCGACAGTTTACGGTTGTTGAAATATTGCGCGGCGACGGGGCCGGCATTCAACGGATCAGGCAGGGCCAGGTTCGACCCTTCGATCGCTTCGGATGCAAATGGCATCGCATAGGCACCCGCCGCACGACGTGCGAGGTCGTTGATCTCCTGACGGATAATCGTGCCTTTGACCTTCAGCATGGACAATTCAACGCCCGGTGCCGCACCCGCTGCCGCCTTAGAGACGATGCGCAGGTTTGTGGTGCTCATCGCCATCAGGTCGATTTCAACCTGTGCCACACGTGCCGCGAAATGCGGGTTCTGCATCAACGGCTTGCCGCCGGACATCTCTGCCTTGGCGATACGTTTGACCGCGGTCAGACCCGCTTGCGAGAACCCGACGCCCGCGATGTTGGTGCGTTCGTGGGTCAGCAGGTACTTGGCGTAGGTCCAGCCTTCGTTCTCTTTGCCGACAAGGTTTTCGACCGGGACTTTCACATCCGAGAACCAGACCTCGTTCACCTCGTGGGTGCCGTCGAGCAGGATGATCGGGCGCACTTCGACGCCGGGGGTGTCCATGTCGATCAGCAGGAAGGAAATACCCTCTTGCTGCTTGACCGTCTTGTCGGTGCGTACAAGGCAGAAGATCATGTTCGCGTGCTGACCCAGCGTGGTCCAGGTCTTCTGGCCGTTGACGATGTAGTGCGTGCCTTCGTCGTTCAGAACCGCTTCGGTCTTGAGCGAGGCAAGGTCGGACCCCGCACCCGGCTCGGAATAGCCCTGACACCACCAGTCTTCGCCCGACAGGATGCGGGGCAGCCAGTAGTCATTCTGCTCTTGCGAGCCGAATTTTTGCAGCACGGGGGCCAGCATCGACAGGCCAAAAGGCACAATGCGCGGCGCATAGGCGGCAGCAGCTTCTTCTTCGAAAATGTGACGCTGCACCGCGTTCCATTCCGCACCGCCAAATTTCTTGGGCCAGTTCGGGGCCAGCCAGCCTTGGGCGTTCAGGATAGCATGCCACTGTTCCTGACCGTCTTTACCCAGCTCTTCACCCTTGCGGATTTTGTCGCTCATTTCCTTGGGGAGCTTTTCCTCAAGAAAGGCCCGCACTTCGGCGCGGAAAGCCTTTTCTTCGTCGCTATAGCTCAGATCCATTTGTCTTCCTCCGGTTTACATTGTCGGGCATTGCGCCCTTGTTCATTTACTTAGCGGCTTGTTTGTTCAGGTCGTCAAAGCTGCGCCCTTCGGCCACCAGCTGTTTCAGCAGCGGCGCGGGTTCCCAGAACCAGGCGTCTTCCTTGGCGTAGCTTTCGATGTCGGCCAGCAGCGCAGGCAGCCCTTGCAGGTCGGCCCATTTCATCGGGCCACCCCAGTAGCGCGGGAAGCCGTAGCCAAAGAGCAGGACCATATCCACGTCCAAGGGCCGCTTTGCGATACCCTCGCCCACGACCTTTGCCGCCTCGTTGACCATCGCGGCCATATAGCGGCGGACAATCTCTGCGTCGGTAAAGTCACGCGGGGTGATGCCACGCTCGGCGCGTTCGGCGGCGATCAGCTCGGACACTTCGGGGTTCGGCACGCCGCCGCGCGATCCGGCCTCATAGATATAGTAGCCTTTGCCGGTCTTCTGACCAAAGTTGCCCGCTTCGCAGATCTTGTCGGGGTATGTCGGCACGCGTTCGGCAGGGTGGCGCGTCGCCGCCTTGCGCTTGCGTGTGGCCCAGCCGATATCGAGTCCGGCCAGATCGCCCACGGCAAAGGGGCCCATGGCAAAGCCGAAATCCACCAGCGCCTTGTCGATCTGGAACGGCGATGCGCCATCAAGCACCATGTGATCGGCAGCGGTGCGGTAGGTTGCCAGAATACGGTTGCCGATAAAGCCGTCGCAGACACCGGCGCGCACGGAAATCTTGTTCAGCGCCTTGCCAAGGGCAAAGCCCGTGGCGACCACATCGGGGGCGGTCTTTTCGGCGACGACCACTTCGAGCAGCTTCATGATATGCGCGGGCGAGAAGAAGTGCAGCCCGATCACATCCGCAGGGCGCGAAGTGCTGGCCGCGATCTCGTCCACATCCAGATAGGATGTGTTGGACGCCAGAATAGCACCGGGTTTGCACACGGCATCAAGCTTGCCGAACACCTCTTTCTTGACACCCATGTCCTCGAACACGGCTTCGATCACCAGATCGACCGAGGCGAGGCTGTCATAGTTGATCGACACCTCAAGTGCTGTGTTGGTCATCGCGTCGTATTTCATCTGCGTGATCTTGCCACGCTTAAGCGCGCCGGAAAGATTGCCCGCGATGCGACCGCGCGCGGCCTCAGCGGCGTCTTCCTTCATCTCGATCAGCACGACGTTGAAGCCTGCCAACAGCGCAGCCGTGGCGATGCCTGCGCCCATGGTGCCGCCGCCGATGATGCCGATGGATTGCAACGCGCGGGGTTCGACGCCTTTCAGTTCCGGCAGGTTGCCTACCGCACGCTCAGAGAAGAACGCGTGGATCATGCCCTGACGCTGGTCTGTCTCCATCAACTCCATGAAAATCTTGCGCTCGGCCAGCATGCCTTCGTCAAAGGGCAACTCTGCCGCGGCCTGAACAGCGCGGACCGCCTGCGCCGGAGAGATTTGCCCCCGCCCCTTTTTCAGCGTCCCGTCATAAGCGGCATCCCAGTCGATCGGCGCGGGTGCCGCCATCTCGCTGACGGGGCGGCGCGGTGCGTTGGTGGCGATCAGGTTCTCGGCATAGGCGACGCCCACATCCTCGGGGTCGCCCTCGGTGACCTGATCGACGATGCCAAGGCTTTCGGCTTCGGCCGCTTTGACCTGACGGCCAGAGGTGATCAGATCAAGCGAGGGGTCCACGCCGATCAGACGCGGCAAACGCTGGGTCGCACCGGCACCGGGGATCAGGCCCAGATGCACTTCGGGCAGGCCCACTTTGGCCGACGGCTGCGCCACGCGGTAATGCGCCGACAGCGCGATCTCGAGCCCGCCGCCCAAGGACACACCATGCATGGAGGCGACAACGATCAGCGGAGAATCCTCGATCCGTTTGCACACATCCGGCAGGAAAGGTTCCAGCGGCGTTTTGCCGAATTCGGTGATATCCGCACCGGCGATAAAGGCGCGGCCCTCGCCGACGATAACCACGGCTTTGACGACGTCATCGGCCTCGGCCTGCGCCATACCGGCCACCAGACCTTCACGAACAGCATGGGACAACGCATTGACCGGGGGGTTCTTGATCCGCAGTACGGCCACGTCGCCTTTGCGGGTATATCCAATCTTGTCAGTCATTTAGCATATTCCTTGGTCTAGTCTTGTTTCAGTCCCGGCGGCTGAGCGCGGGGGTGCGCCCGGTGCGCTGCTCAAGCGCGCGCACCAGTTCACGCAACGCGGGGCCGACCTCTTGCACGATACGGGAATCGGGCAAATCATGTGGCATGGCCCCGGCGGTGAACGATACCGGTTCGCCGAACTCTTCGGCAAAATAGGGGACACTTACGGCGTTGATCGTACTGGCATATCGTGTGCCCTCCGACGCGTAGGCGAACCCTTGTTCTATCAATTGCGAATATCCCTCCGCCCGGAACCTTCGCATATCCGCTTCGGGCGTCAACTGCTCAAAGCGCTCTTCGCCAAGTGACGCCACGACGGCCATGCCTGACGACGATCCGAACACGGGAATCCGGTGCCCCGGCTCCAGCCAGATGGTCGAAGCATTCTGTGGCCGCCATGTGCGCACCAGCATCATTTTCTCGTCGTCGCGCACGGCAACCAGCAATAGCGTGCCCGTTTTATCGGCCAGCTCTTGCATGGCGTCGGACACCAAATCCAGAAAGTTCACCGCCACCGATGCGACAGAGCCAAGCGCGATGGCCGATGGCCCCAGCCGAAAGCGGTCATTGCGCCCGCCGTGGCTGAGGTAGCCCAATTCGCACAGCGTATAGGTCAGCCGCGACACCGTAGGCTTGGGCAGCCCCGTCCGGTCGGCAATCTGCGCGTGGGTCAGCCCGCTGTCACTGGCGCGAAAGGCCCGCAATACAGCAAGCCCCCGCGCCAGAGTGTTGGCAAACTTCCTGTCTGTGGTGTCCCCACTCATCGCGCCGCCATAGGAATAAGCAGCGAGATCATCGGGAAGGACATGATCAGCACCAGCACGATCACGTCAACGCTGAGGAAGCGCGTGATACCGGCAAAGATCTTGTCGATCGGAGCCTCTTTGCCCACCACATTGGCGATGACAAAGACGTTCAACCCGACAGGCGGCGTGATCAGCCCGATTTCCAGCAGTTTAATCACCACAACACCGAACCAGATCAGGTTCATGTCATAGCTTTCCACCAGCGGGATCATCAGTGGCAGGGTCAGAACCATGATGCCGATGGGATCAAGGAACATGCCAAGCAGCAGATAGATCGCGGCAATCGCCAGCAGCAGGACCACGACGGACAGCTCTGCCTCGGCCACGACATTCACAATCATCGGGGCAACGTTGGTCAGGGCGATAAAGGCCACAAAGATCTTGGCCCCTGCCGCGATAAAGAAGATCGCCGCGGTCTGGATGCACGTCTCTTTCACCGCGTCCCACAAGCCCTGCAAGGTCAGCTTGCGCTGCGCAAAACCGATCAGCGTCGCCGCGACCACGCAGACAGCCGCCGCTTCGGTCGCCGTAAAGATACCGCCGTAGATACCGCCGATGATCAACACGAACAACATGACCGCAGGCCAGCTTTCAGCCGCCGCCGCAAAGCGTTCTTTGGCGGAGTAGCGTGTCGCTGTCGAAGGGGCGATTTCGGGCGAACGCCAGACCCAGACGGCAATCACGAGGATAAAGCCCGCCAGCGTCAGCAGCCCCGGCAAAACACCCGCGAGGAACAGCGACGAAATCGAGGTCTCGGTGAAGATACCGTAGATGATGAACAAAACCGACGGCGGGATCAGCGACCCCAGCGTGCCCCCTGCCGCGACCGACGCTGTTGCCAGACGCGGGTCATAGCCCATGCGCAGCATCTCGGGCGTACAAATTTTCCCCATGGTCGAGGCACAGGCGATAGAACTGCCGGTAATGGCCGAAAATCCGCCACAGCCCATGACACTTGCCATGGCAACACCGCCGGGCAGACGCGTCAGCCAGACCTTGGCCGCGTGATAGATCTTGGTCGTGATATCCGCGCGATAGGCGATGTGCCCAAGGGCGACAAACAGCGGTATCATCGATAGATCGTAGGAGTGTATCAGGTCAAAGGAGTTCGAGAACACCATCGACGTTGTCGCACGGATGGCACGTTCAGGCATGAAAGTGCCGGTGCGAAAGGCAAAGATAAAGAAGGTCGCAATCGTCGCGACGCTGGCCAGCGCAAAGGCAATCGGCACACGCAGCGCCAACAGGATCAGAACGGCAGCAAAGGCAATCAGCCCGATGGTCGACGCATCCATTACAGCACCTCTTTTTCGGCAACGAGCTCGATTGTGTGGTTTTCTTCGTCCGAAACGATGCCCCCGGACAGGATGGTCCGCACATCGCGGATCGCCAATTCCGCCAGACGCAGCCAGCAGGCGGCGATACCGACCACAAACAACAGACGTCCGGGCCATTTGGGCAGGTTCAGGTCACCGTAGAAAAAGCTGCCCTTTTCCCAAACGCTCAGGAATTCGCGGCCGCCGGAATAGATCAGACCGCCCAAGGCGATCATCCCCATGACCGACCCCAGCACAATAAGCCAGGACCGGAGTTTGGGCCCGAACCGGTCGGACACAAAAGCCACACTAACATGAGCGCGGTTTGCGGTCGCTGCCGCAAGGGGCAGGAGGATGGCCGCAACCATCAGCTCCCGCACCAAAGTGACGCTATCGGGTACGCTAGATGCGAAGACGGCGCGTGCGACCACGTTGGACGTGATCAAGATCCCCAAAAGGATGACCGCAGCCGCGCCCAACCCCAACAGGATTTTCTCAAGTGGTACCAACATGGTCCCTGCTCCTCCCAAAGCTTGTGTTTAGTTGTTGTCAGCTGCCCAAGGGTAACCGTTGTCGTCGCGCTCTTGCGTGTATTTGGCGATCAGCGCCTTGTAGTCTTCCAGCAGTTGCTCGCCCGGCAGACCGGTGCGGTTGGCTGTCTCGACCCACTCGGCCAGATACTTCTCGCCGCCTTCGACCAGCTTGGCGCGCTCTTCCGCGGGCAGTTCGAACACTTCGACGCCTTGCTCTTTCATCGCGGCAATGGCGTTGTCGTTCGCGGTTGTGATCATGCGGCCGAATTCATCGGACAGATCAGCACCGGTTTCCAGCAGCACAGCTTGCTGATCTTCGGACAGCGCATCGAACATGTCTTTGTTCATGAAGATGCCGACGCCGCCAACCTGGCCCCAGTTCAACAGGGTGTAGTTGTCCATGACTTCGGCCTGCTTCAGCGCGGCAACAGCGTAGGAATACCCTTGGCTACAGTCGATCAGACCGGTGTCGAGCCCTTGGTACGCGTCATAGATCGACATGTTGACCATGTTCGCGCCTTCGTCACCAAAGACCTTACCGTAGGCCCCTGTGCCGCGTACTTTCTTGCCGGCGATATCGGCAACCGAACGGATCGCATCACCCTTACAGCCGATGTTCACCTGGCTGGTGGTCCATGTGCCGATGTACACGAGGTTCTTTTCAGCCAGATTTTCCGCAATCGCGGGGTTCGACCGCATCAGCTCGTCCGTGGCGCGCATACCGACCCAGGCGTCCGGGTTGTTTACGGGCAGGTCAGCGATGCCATAGGCGGCCATTTCCTGCGGGTAATACACCGCAATCACCGACCCCATATCCGCCACACCGTCACCGATGGACTGTACGGCCGCATTCGCCTTGAACAGCGCGCCGCCCCACTGGATGTCGAGGCGCAGATCGTTTTCCGACCGCTCTGCAACCTGATCGGCGAACCACTGCAACGCGTCTGCACGGGCACCGCGATTCGGGCCTGCTTCGCCGTGGATCAGCACGGTTTCAGCACCGGCAACGGAAGCCGCCACAGTCATTGCAGCAGCGAAAGATAGGTTTTTCAAAAAGAACATGTAATTCCCTCCCAAGAATTGTTTTACCATGCGAAACATCGTTTCACTATGTCTCGGGCGCACACTAGGGAGGGGATTTGGAACGTGCAAGCGAAACTTAAAGCGGCGCCGGAATACCGGCACCGCTTAATATTTAACCATTACGTATCAAGTACTTAATTCAGATCACGACTTCTCGCGGCGGTACATGAAGCAGCGCCCCTCCACAGCTTCAGGTGGTAAGGGGATTTCGATCAAATTGTCGAAATACATCCGGTCACTGGACACCATGATGCCCCCGACGGCCAATAACGGCTCGATCAAAGGCGAGATTTCACGCGCGAAAGCATCGTTTTTTGCAAGGTTATGCCCGCCAAGATCCGCGTGAATCAGAGCCGCATTCGCGCCAAAGCGCGTCAGTGCCGCAGGCAGGGTTTCGTGCACATCGCCCAGGATCAGCTGATGGTCCTCGGGCGTGCTATCGGGATTCGATGCAACCGCGCGCTCAAACACAAAGATATCGCGGTCGGGCATCGTTTCACGGATGTGGTGAAAGGTACGGCCATTGCCCAATCCCAGCTCGAACACCGGCCCCGTCATTGTCTGCGTCAGGGCGGCGGCATGGTCGATACACGCACGCTGTGACACCATACGGTCGATAAAAATGTCCAGGCGGCTCATCGCGGTTCTCCTTCGAGTTGGGTCGTACTGATGCAACATGGGGACGCCGCCCCCCTTTGTGTACCGCTGACGCTTGGTTTTTGCGCTGCCCCCTAGACGCTTGGGTGTTTATCGGCTTCACTCGATAGGTAATGATCGCTCTGACCCGCTTGGGATGACAATGGCCCCCCTTCTTGAAGTAAATGATCTATCGATCGGTTTCGGCAACGGCCCGTCGGTCGTGGACGGCGTCAGCTTTGCGTTGAACGCGGGCGAGACCCTCGCGCTGGTGGGCGAAAGCGGGTCCGGCAAAACGCTGTCCTGCCGGTCGGTTTTGCGATTGCTGCCCGATGCGGCACAGTTGCGCGGCGGGTCGATCCGGTTCAACGGGGCCGAGGGTGCCGTCAACCTGCTGTCCCTCCCCGAAAAGAAGATGCGCGCCATTCGGGGGGATCGCATCTCGATGATCTTTCAAGAGCCCATGCGGTCGCTATCGCCGCTGCACCGGCTTGGGGATCAGGTCGCCGAAGTGCTGTGTTTGCACCGCAATATGGGACGAACGGCGGCTAAACGTGCCGTGCTCGAACAGTTTGAGAAGGTCGGTTTTGTCGATCCACTGCGCGCCTGGAAAAGCTATCCGTTCGAGATGTCCGGCGGGATGCGCCAGCGCGCGATGATCGCCATGGCCATGGTCGCCAAGCCCGAGCTGTTGATCGCGGACGAACCGACGACCGCCTTGGACGTGACGACACAGGCGCAGGTGCTCGGGCTGATCCGGTCGTTGCAGGCAGAAACCGGTATGGGTGTGATCCTTGTGACCCATGATCTGGGCGTCGTGGCGAATATGGCGCAGCGCGTCGTGGTGATGAACAAGGGCCGCGTGATGGAACGGGGCGATGCGCAAGAGGTGTTGGGCAGCCCTGCCCACCCCTACACCGCCAAGCTTTTCGCCGCCGCCCCGATGATCCCCGCCGTGGCCGCCCCTGCCCCCGCTTCCACGAAGCCCGCAGACGATGTGATCCTTGATCTGCGCGACGTGTCCAAGACTTACACCATGCGGGCAGGCGGCTGGCGCAAGCCAGTGTCCGTATCCGCCTGCCAGCACGTTGACCTGCAACTACCCCGTGGCAAGACACTGGCGATTGTTGGCGAAAGCGGATCGGGCAAGACCACCTGCGCCCGCATCGCCATGGGGGCCGAACGTCCCGATGCCGGCGGCGAAGTGCTGTTTCGCCCCGACCCCGCCGCCGCACCGCTGGCCGTGCATGATCTGTCGCCCACTGAACGCACCGCATTTCAACGGCAAGCGCAGATGGTGTTTCAGGACCCGTATTCCTCGCTCAGCCCGCGGATGCGCGTGCAGCAAGCCCTGACCGAACCGATGGAGGTGCACAACATCGGCACCGCCCGAGACCGCCGCGAAAAGGCGGCCGAAATGCTGCGGTGGGTCGGATTGAACCCTGATATGCTTGGCCGTTTCCCGCATGCGTTTTCAGGCGGCCAGCGCCAACGGCTGTCCATTGCCCGCGCGCTGACGCTCGATCCGAAGCTGCTGATCTGCGACGAACCCACCTCGGCGCTGGATGTCTCGGTCCAAGAGCAAATTCTGACCCTGCTCGAAGACATCCGCGACCGCGCCAACCTGAGCTATCTGTTCATCAGCCACGATCTGGCGGTCGTTGCCCGCATCGCGGACGAGGTCGCGGTCATGCGCGCTGGCGTGATCGTCGAGCAGGCCCCGCCCGACACGTTGTTCTACAATCCGCAACACCCCTACACCCGCGCCTTGATCGCGGCACAGCCCGAACCCGACATCAGCCGGCCCATCGATCTTGATCTGGTCGCCAAGGGCGCGGGCTCTCCCATGCTCTGGCCCGAACAGTTCCGCTTTGAAGGCCATCACGCCCCCGCCCTGCGCGAGCTTGAGCCCGGCCATAAGGTACGTTGTCATGCGTAAGTTCCTCCTTGCCCTCGCCGCGACCCTTGCCTTCGCGCCCCTTGCCGCGCATAGCGACGGCCCCGTGCTGCAAGAAAGCAGCTTTTGGGCGCAAGAGGTCAATGCCGGCAACCTGCCCCACGTTCAGGACCGCATCCCGTCAGAGCCTCTGGTCGTCGACCTCGAAGCCAAGGGCCGCAGCTTTGGGCGTCAGGGCGGGACGCTACGCACGTTGATCTCGCGCACCAAGGACGTGCGGCAGATGGTCGTTTACGGCTACGCGCGGCTGGTGGGGTATCAGCCTGACTACACGCTTGCCCCCGATATCCTCGCCGCGGTGGACGTGGAAGAAGGGCGCAAATTCACGCTTCACCTGCGCCCCGGTCACCGCTGGTCGGACGGCATGCCCTTTACCTCGGATGATTTCCGTTACTGGTGGGAAAATGTTGCCAACGACCCGGACATCACCCCCAGCGGGCCGCCGGATTTCATGATCGTGGACAACCGCCTGGGAAAGGTCACCTTCCCCGATGAACATACGGTCGTGTTCGAATGGCAGATCCCCAATCCGAATTTCCTGCCGCTGCTGGCGCAAGCAAGCCCACCGTTCATCTATCGCCCCGCCCACTACCTGTCGCAGTTCCATAAGAAGTTCGCCGATCCCGATGCCCTGGTCGAAAAGGTCAAAGCCGCGCGGGTCAAAAGCTGGGCCGCGCTGCACAACAAGCGCGACAATATGTACAAGTTCGACAACCCCGCGCTGCCGACCCTGCAGCCGTGGATCAACTCCTCGGACAAGGACAGCTCGCGCAAGGTCTTTGTGCGTAACCCCTATTTCCACCGTATCGACAGCCGGGGCGTGCAGCTGCCCTATATCGATGTGGTGCAGATGACCGTGGTCGGCGGAGGGCTGATCGCGGCCAAGGCCAACGCGGGCGAGGTCGACCTGCAGGCGCGCGGGCTCGATTTCCCCGATGTCGCGATCCTCAAGAAAGGCGAGGCGGACGGCGGCAAATACCGTACCCTGCTTTGGGCCAACGGTGCCGCCAGCCAGATCGCCATCTATCCCAACCTGAACTTCGCCGACCCCGTGTGGCGCGAGGTCATGCGCGACGTGCGTTTTCGCCGCGCCCTGAGCCTCGGCATCGATCGACGCATGATCAACCGCGCGCTCTATTTTGGCCTCGCCAGCGAAGGCGGCATGTCCGCCCTGTCGCAAAGCGCGCTTTACAACGACGACAACACACATGCGTGGTCCATGATGAACCTCGCCCACGCCAACGCGCTGTTGGATGATATGGGTCTGACCGACCGCACCCCAGCAGGGCTTCGCAAGCTTCCCGATGGCCGCCCGATGGAATTCGTGATCGAAACCGCCGGCGAACGCAGCGAGGAAGAAAACGCGCTGGCGATCATCGCGGACACATGGCGTGAGCTGGGCATCCGCCTGATCATGCGCCCGCTGGACCGCGATATCCTGCGCAACCGGATCTATGCGGGGCGGACCATGGCCTCGGTATGGTTCGGCTGGGACAACGGGCTTCCGGGGCCGTCGACCTCTCCTTCTTATCTGGCGCCCACCAATCAGGAATTCTTTGCCTGGCCGATGTGGGGACAATACTACCAAACAGTCGGACAGGCCGGGTCGCCCCCCGATATGCAGCCCGCGAAACGGCTGATGCTGCTGGCGAATGACTGGAACCACACCGACGACCCACAGGTGCGCGAAGACATCTGGAAGCGGATGCTCGCCATCCACGCCGAACAGCAATTCGCCATCGGCGTGCTGGCCGAGGCCCCGCAACCCGTCGTCGCCTCAAACGACCTGATGAATGTACCGGAGCATGGAATCTGGGCCTTTGATCCCGGCGCGCATTTCGGCATTCACCGCATCGACGAATTCTACTTCCAAGACCCCCATGTGCAGGTAAGCCGATGATCTTCCTCCGATACGCCGTGTGGCGTTTCATCACCATGCTACTGACCCTCTGGGTGGTCTCGCTTCTGGTCTTCGTCATCATCAACCTGCCCCCCGGCGACTATCTGTCGAACCAGATCGCCGAGTTGCGCGCGACGGGTCAGGCCGAAGGCGTCGCCAAGGCCGAGTTTCTGCGTCACGAATACGCGCTGGATGAACCGATCTGGAAACAATACCTGATCTGGGTCGGCATGGTGCCGGGGCCGCAGGGGTTTGCCGGCTTGATCCAAGGCAATTTCGGCTGGTCGTTCGAGTTTGACCGCCCCGTGGGCGAAATCGTCGGCGATGCGCTATGGATGACGGTGCTGGTCAATCTCGCCGCCGTATTATTCGTTTATCTTATCGCCCTGCCGCTTGGCGTGCTCGCCGCAGCCAAATCCGAGACTTGGGTCGATTATACCGCTGGCTTTCTGGGCTACCTCGGGCTGGCGACACCGAACTTCCTGCTGGCCCTGATCCTGTTTTACTATGGCCATAAATACTTTGACCTGCCGATTGGCGGGCTTATGGCCCCCGAGCTTGAGGGCCAGCCCATGTCCTGGGAGAAAGTACGCTCCGTCCTGCTGCACCTGATCGTACCGACCTTTGTGATCGGCACCGCCGGAGCCGCCGCGATGATGCAGCGGTTACGAGCGAATATGCTCGACGAACTTGATAAACCCTATGTGGAAACCGCCAAGGCCAAGGGTATGGGCCCCGCGCGTCTGCTGTCGAAATACCCGTTGCGCGTGGCCTTCAACCCCTTTGTCGCGGATATCGGGAACCTGCTGCCTGCGATGGTCTCGGGCTCTGTGCTGGTATCGGTGGTGCTGGGCCTGCAAACCATCGGGCCCTATCTGCTGGTGGCACTGAAGTCCCAAGACCAGTTCCTCGCGGCGTTCATCCTGATGTTCGTGGCCCTGCTGACGCTGATCGGCACGATGATCTCTGACATGCTGCTGGTCCTGCTTGATCCGCGCATCCGTTACGGGGCACGCAGCTCATGAGCATCCAGCCGGACAACCGCTTTGTCGACACCACCCCCTGGACCGACGACGCCGATCTTTCCGCGCTTGAGCGCGCCGAGATGGACGCCTCTGTCGCGCGGCTCATGTGGCGCAAGTTCCGGCGGCACAAGCTGGCGCTGGTATCCGGGCTGTTTCTGGCCTTCTGCTATCTGATCCTGCCAGTGGCCGGGTTCATCGCGCCCTACACACCAAACGAGCGCAATGCCGAACACATCTACGCGCCACCCCAAAGCATCAACCTTTGGCACGAGGACAGTTTCATCGGCCCCTTTGTCTACGAGACGAAGGGCACTGCGGATCTGGTGAATTTCCGCTGGGTCTACGACACCGAAACCAGCAACCCGCGCAAGATTGAGTATTTTTGTAAGGGTGAAACCTACCACCTCTTCGCTGTCATCCCCAGCGACACCCACTTGTTTTGTGCGCCCGACGGGGCGACGGTATTTCTCTGGGGATCGGATCGGTTGGGGCGCGATGTGTTCAGCCGCATCCTCTATGGCGCGCAGCTGTCCTTGACGGTGGGATTGATCGGCATCACGGTCAGCTTTGTACTGGGGATCTTCTTTGGATCGCTGGCCGGTTACTTCGGCGGCAAGACGGACTGGCTGGTCAACCGCGCGATCGAGATTTTGCGGTCCTTGCCAGAGCTCCCGCTCTGGCTCGCGCTTTCGGCGGCGGTGCCGTCGAACTGGGGGCCGGTGTCGGTGTTCTTTATCATCTCGATCATCCTCGGCATTCTGGACTGGCCCGGCCTGGCGCGGGCGGTGCGGTCAAAATTCCTGAGCCTGCGTGAAGAGGAATACGTCAAAGCGGCCGAGATGATGGGCGCGTCGCCCGCACGGGTGATCCGCAAACACCTGTTGCCGAATTTCATGTCGCATCTGATCGCCAGCGCGACCCTATCGATCCCGGCGATGATCCTTGGGGAAACCGCGCTTAGCTTCCTCGGGTTGGGTCTACGCGCGCCCGCGGTCAGCTGGGGCGTCATGCTGAATGACGCGCAAAATCTGGCGAGCATCGAAATCTACTGGTGGACCGCCATTCCCATGCTGCCGATCATCGTCGTGGTGCTAGCGTTCAACTTCCTGGGCGATGGTCTGCGCGCAAGTCTTGATCCGTATAAATCCTGACCCGCTGGGGCCTTCAGTTCCAAATGGTCTAAATCCCGGGGGGTGCGGGGGGCTGGCCCCCCGCTGCGCCGGATCAGTACCAGTCGCCCATTTTGACTTCGATCCCCTCGCCGACCATGGCGGCAAAGGCGGCGGGGTCTTGCGTGCCGTCGTCGCGCCCACGGTAATGGTAGGGGTAGACAAAAGAGGGTTTGAACGTCGACACCGCAGCCGCGGCCGAGGTCGCGTCCATGGTAAACGGCAGGTTCATACAGACAAACGCCAGATCGATATTCTCTAGCGCCAGCATCTCCGGCGTCGCTTCGGTATCGCCCGAGATATACACGCGGAAATCGCTGAGGTTCACGATATAGCCGTTGTCACGCCCCTGCGGGTGGAACTGCTTGCGTTCTTCGGTGGTGTTATAGGCGGGGATCGCCTCGATCGAGACCTCGTTGAACATCGCCTGCTCGCCGTTGGCCAGCGCATTCGCCTTGGCCTTCAGTGCCTCGGGTAGCATGTCGTAGACCGCAGGATTGGTAAGGATCTGCGTGTTTTCGCCCACCACACCGGCCAGTGTTTCGGCGTTATAGTGATCGCCGTGCTCGTGGGTGATCAGGATCAGATCGGGGGTGGCAAAATCGTTGTAATTGGCAACCTCGCCCACGGGATCGCAGTAGATCACGCCGGCTGGCGTCTCCATCACAAAGGACGCGTGGTCGATGGGGTGCACTTTGACCTCGCCGCCGGTCATGGGGAACATATTACCACCGTGCGCCGCGGCTTGCGCGGCATAAGGCAGTAGCGTCACAACCCCGGCGGTGGCGACGGTGGTCGTCAGGAATTGGCGTCTGGACTGTTTCATGGGAATTCTCCTGTTGCAGGTAACAACGATGCTAGCGCCCGCCGCCGCCGTTTCAATGTCACAACTGCGCGAGACGCGGCTATCGGTCGTCGCCGCCCGGTTCCGGGCCGGTTTGTGCCTCTTCTTCCAGCGATGCCTGCGCCGCTGCGGTCACCGCGTCGCGTTCCTCGTCGCTCAGGTCTTTGACCTTGCCGTCGGCCAGACGCACAGTGACCTCCCGATGGGCAAAACGGATTCCTTCGCGCTCGAACAAGGCTCGGATTTCCTCATAGACCTTCTTGCGCACCAGCCATTGATCCCCCGGCTTGGTCATGAACTTGACCCGGATGATCATAGCGGAATCCTGCATTTCAATCACGCCCTGCGATTTCAGCGGCTGGATAAAGTTGTCGCCGATCACCGGATCATCCAGCAGCGCGATTCCAAGCTTTTTGATCAGCTTGCGAACGCGTTCGACATCGGTGTCATAGGTCACCCGCAACGGCAACTTCATGATCACCCAGTCGCGGCTGTAGTTGGTCATCACCTGCAGCTCGCCAAAGGGAATAGTGTGCAGCGCGCCCAGATGGTGGCGCAGCTGGAACGACCGGACCGAGATTTTCTCGACCGTGCCCTTCACGCCGCCCACATCAAGGTATTCCCCCTTGCGGAAAGCATCGTCGAACAGAAAGAACGCGCCGGCAAAGATATCGCGCACCAGTGCCTGACTGCCAAAGCCGACGGCAACACCGACGATCCCCGCACCGGCGAACAGCGGGCCGACATTGATCCCGAATTCCATCAACACGATGAGGGCGATGGTCACGATCAGAACGATCAGGACAAAGTTGCGAAACAGCGGCAGCAGCGTTGCCAACCGGCTGGCAGAGGACGCGCCGCTGCCTTCGTCGCCCAGTTCCGCCTCGGGCTGGTCGGCGGTTTCGGCCTCGATCTTGCTGTCGATCCAGATGCGGAAGGCGTGATAGACGACGTAGCCGATAAACAGGATCACCATCACGTCCAGCAGCTTGTCCGCGTGGCTTTCGACCATCAACGTTGCTTCTGTGTCCCAGATATAGAAGAACGCATAGGCCCCCGTAACAAAGGCGAGGATACCGGCCACGCGCCGCGCCAGACCTTCAAAGCTGGTGAGACTTTGGCGTGGCACCATTGCGGCCTGTCTGTCAGCCTCGTCCAGCGACATGGTATCATCCGCTTGCGCTGTGCCGGCGGCCTCGGGCGCATCCTCGTCCAGGGCGGCATCAGCGCGCTTTTCGCGGCGCAGCTCGTTCAGGCGGCGTATCATGCGCGCGCGGGCAAAGCCGCGTTCAATAGCATAGTTGATCACGCCGTAGACCACGATAATCGACACCAGAATACCATAGGCCCCCGCGATCAGAGGCACGGAGCTTGGGTTCTCGAGCACCAGATCATAGGTCAGTTCGAACCAGGCAAAAATCGCGTAGGCCACCACCAGCGGTGCCCAGGCCCGCGACATAAAGCGCCCCACGGCGCTGCATTCCGACGCGGGCTTGCCCTGGCGCAGCGCGTTTGAAATGGGGCGGCGGTTGACCCAGATCATCAGAATATTCGCCACGACGATCGCCGCCGACATCAGGGAGGCGATGAAAGCATAGACATCATAATTCAGCCCCAGTTCAGCGATCCAGATACCGAACAGGATCGCGACGGTATCAAGGCTTGCCATCATCCACAGCCAGCGGTGCAGCCGTTTGGCGTCGCGGTCGCTGAACACGGGGATGCGGTATTGCGACAGGAAGGGTGACAGGATCATCCGCCACAGGCCCGCGGCCACGCGACAGACGAAATAGCCGATGTTGATCAGCGTGACAGTGAACTGGATCGCCGTGTCTTCAAGCGGTCCAAACAGCAGCGTGCCCAGAATATAGGCCACCACCATCGACACCAGAACGCCGATGACCCCCATGAAAAACCGAAACACCAGAAACGGCATCTTTTCGGTATAGCCGACGGGGTTCGCCTGCACTTTGGCGGTGACGAAGCCGCGTGCCATTCGCTTGCCGAACAGCTCTACCTCGACCACGGCCCCGACGCCAAACAGCGCGAGCGCCACCAGCAGCGTCTCACCAAAGGCCCAAAGCGTGCCATCCGGGCTGGCGGCCCGCAGGATATAGATCACCTCGTTGATCGCGTCGGGCAACTGAACGATGCGTTCGATCAAGGCAGTGCGGAACTGGTTGCCCCGTTCTTGCAGGTGCATCAGCGCAGAGGTTTCCTTGGCCAGCGCCGCCTCTTGCCGGTCGCCCTCGGTCGCTTGGGCAGATGCGGGCTGGTTCAACAACTGGCCCGCGCTATCGACGACCACCACGCTCACCCCGCTTTCAGCGGCTTGTCTGATGACCTCTTGCAGACGTGCGGCGTCGCCTTCCGCACCGCTGACGGCAGTTTCCTGCGCTGTTGGCAAAAGGGACAGAACCCCTTGCGCCGTCGCGGCGTTGGCAAAGGGCAAGACCCACAGCGACAAAAGAAGGGTGAAGATGAAATGCCGCATATGTCCTCGCTCATGGCCTTGGGGCGCAGTCCCAGAACGCTAAGCCACCCCCCGTGCCATTGCAATCTTAACCCCCCGGCCCCACCTACTCCCCCTGACGATGAACCGCGAAGGACGCCGAATATGACACGCGCCGCATCTTCCCACGGGCTTGGCCCGCTCAAACGCCGGTTTTCGCAGCCTATTCAAGGGCGCCGACGGCGGAAGGAGCTGAAATGCATGACATGTTCACCATAGATGCCTAAGGTATTCCTATTGGGCTGTTCGACCGGCAGACCAAGGTGATGTGAGTGTATTCGGTTTCTGGGTGCATCGGGCGGGACGGGTTCACCTGCCTTCGACAATAAACGCTTTCTAGCCGCCAGACTGATAGGTGCGGCCAAGGATATTTGACTAAGTTAGGATCGGCCCATGCGCCAAACGGTCTCGAACAACGCCCGCAATGGCAAACCAGCGCGGCGGGTGCTTTTCTATAGCCACGACACCTTTGGATTGGGCCACTTACGGCGGTCGCGCGCACTGGCTGCCGCCTTGATGGACGGCGACGAAGATGCCTCGGCCATCATCCTGACCGGATCGCCCGTCGCGGGGCGTTTCACCTTTCCCAAAGGCGTCGACCACATCCGCCTTCCGGGCGTGACGAAGCTTGCCGACGGCAGCTATGTGGCGCAAACGCTTGGCCTTGATATCGACGAGGTTACCTCCCTGCGGGCCGGTCTGATCCGCACCGCGATCGAGGAATACACCCCCGATCTGCTGATCGTGGATAAAGAGCCGACGGGCTTTCGCGGGGAACTGCTGCCCAGCCTTGACTGGCTGCGCGAGAATGGCACCACCAAAGTCGTGCTGGGCCTGCGCGACGTGCTGGACGAACCCGAGGTGCTGGCCGCCGAATGGGAACGCAAGGGCGCGGTTGAGGCGACCGAGAAATACTATGACGAGATTTGGGTCTACGGCATGCGAGATGTCTATGACCCGACCAAGGGGCTGCCCCTGTCGCAGGCGGCCCACGACCGGATGCATTGGACCGGCTACCTGCGCCGCGAGGCCCCGGACGAAACACCCCCCGCCGAAGAGCCCTATGTGCTGATTACCCCCGGCGGCGGCGGGGACGGTGCCGCGATGGTGTCGCTGGTGCTGGACGCCTACGAGCAAGACCCCGACCTGACGCCAAATGCCAAGCTGATCTACGGCCCCTTCCTGTCCGGCGACGTCCGCGACGCCTTTGACGCGCGGGTGGCCAAGCTGGGCGGACGGGTGACCGCGCTTGGCTTTGATAGCCGGATCGAACAGCTTTATGTCGGGGCTGAGGGCGTGGTTTGCATGGGCGGTTACAACACCTTCTGCGAGGTGCTGTCTTTTGACAAACGCGCCGTCATCGTGCCGCGCACCGTGCCCCGATTGGAACAATGGATCCGTGCCAGCCGCGCCGAAGAGCTTGGGCTTGTCCGAATGCTGGAAGAAACCCGTGATGGCATGACGCCGCAGGCGATGATCGCCGCAATCCGCAACTTGCCGCATCAGAACAAACCCTCGCAAGCCGGTGCAGACGGGCTGCTGGACGGGCTTGACGTGGTGGTTGAACGGGGCCGCGCCCTGATGGGCGGTGGCGCATGACCGACACCCCTGCCCCCCTCGCCCCCGCCCCCCTCGCCATTGTGGTCAAAGGCTGGCCCCGCCTGTCCGAGACCTTCATCGCACAAGAACTTGTCGCCCTTGAAGAAGCTGGTCTGCGGTTCGACATCTGGTCGCTGCGCCACCCGACCGATACGAAAACCCACCCGTTGCACGACCGGCTACAAGCGCGCGTGCGTTATTTGCCGGAATACCTGCGCGACGATCCCGAACGTGTGGCCGCAGCACAAGAGGCCACGAAAGCCATGCCCGGCTACGACGCGGCATGGGAGGTTTTCCAACAAGACCTTGCCCGCGATGACACCCCGAACCGCCGTCGCCGCTTTGGGCAGGCCTGCGTCATGGCACATGAGCTCCCCGCCGAGACCCGCGGCATCTATGCGCATTTCCTGCACACCCCGTCCTCGGTCGCGCGCTATGCCGCGATCCTGCGCGGACTACCGTGGAGCTTTTCTGCCCACGCCAAGGACATCTGGACCTCGCCCGAATGGGAGTTGCGCGAAAAGCTGGACCCCGCCAGCCACGGTGCCGCCTTTGGTGCCACCTGCACAGACTTTAACGCGCAACATCTGCGCAGTCTTAGCACCGCCCCGGACCGGATTGATCTGGTCTATCACGGGCTGGATCTGGCGCGTTTCCCCGAACCGCCAACCCGGGTCCAACGCGCCAAAAGCGATCCGTTCCAGATGATGTCTGTCGGGCGCATGGTCGAGAAGAAGGGCTTTGACAACCTGATCGACGCGCTGGCGCTGCTGCCGAATGAGTTTGACTGGCACTGGACCCATATCGGCGGCGGGGACCTGTCGGAACCGATGAAAGCACGCGCAGAAACGCACGGGATCAACGACCGGATCACTTGGCGCGGGGCCTGCGACCAGCCAGAGGTGATCGCGGCGATGCGCGCCGCCGATCTGTTCGTGCTGCCCTCGCGCATTGCCAAGGACGGCGACCGTGACGGGCTGCCCAATGTGCTGATGGAAGCGGCAAGCCAGAAGCTTCCGCTGCTCAGCACGCCCGTATCCGCCATCCCCGAATTCATCACCAGCGGCACCACCGGCGTGCTAAGCGACGATGCCCCCGCCGCCCTTGCCGAGGCGATGCAGCGTTTTGCGGAGGATCCATCGCTTGGCCCTCGGCTGGCCGAAGCCGCCCACGACCGGCTGCATGCAGAGTTCACCATGGCCCCCGGCATTCGCCAGCTACACAAACGGCTGACGGCCATGCTGGCACAGGGCGGCTGATGCGGCTTGCGTTCTACGCTCCGTTAAAGTCGCCTGATCATCCGGTACCCTCGGGGGATCGGGCGATGGCGCGTGGATTGATGGCCGCGCTGCAACGGGGGGGCGCGACGGTTACAGTCGCCAGCACCCTGCGCAGCCGCGACGGGGCGGGCGACAGCGCGGCGCAGGCCATGCTGTTCAATGCTGCCGAGGCCGAAGTGACCCAAGCCACCGCCCGCGGACGTACCGAAGACTGGCAGGCATGGATCACCTATCATAACTATTACAAGGCCCCCGACCTGATCGGCCCCGCCGTTGCCCGCGCCCTTGGCATCCCCTATCTGCTGGTCGAATCCAGCCGTGCGCGCAAACGGCTGACAGGCCCGTGGGCCGGTTTCGCCCTAGCCGCCGAGGCCGCAAGCGACGCGGCGGATGTGATCTTTTACCTCACGCACCGCGATGCCGAAACGCTGCGCCGCGATCAGACCGCGGGGCAGCGGCTGGTGCATCTGCCGCCGTTTCTCGCACAGGGCGCTTTGCCTCTGCCGTCCGCGCTGGATGGCCCGATGCTGGCTGTGGGTATGCTGCGCGACGGGGACAAACGCGCCTCGTATCAGATCATCGCGGAGACGCTGGCGCTGCTGCCAACAGACAGCTGGCGGTTGGATATCGCGGGTGACGGCCCCGCCCGCACCGAGATAGAGACGATGATGGCCCCCTTTGGCGATGCGGTTCGGTTTCTTGGGGAGCTTGATGCGACCGCCATGGCCGCCGCCTATCGCCATGCATCGCTGCTGTTCTGGCCCGGGGTGAACGAAGCCTTTGGCCTCGCCTATCTGGAGGCGCAGGCCGCGGGCCTGCCCGTCGTGGCCCAAGACCGCCCCGGCGTGCGCGATGTGCTGGCCCCTGCCTCCTATCCCGCGCCGGAAAGCGGCACTGCCCCGCTTGCCGCACAGATCACAGCGCTGCTGTCGGATACCACCCTACGCCACACACGCGCCCAAGCCGCCCGCGATTTTGTTGCGCAACATCATCTGCTTCCCACTGCCACCGCGACCTTGCTGGCGGGGTTAGAAAGCTGCGGGGTGCGCCCGTGATCCGGCTTGCCCTGCTCCGCCACGGGCATACAAGCTGGAACCGTGCGGGCCGCATTCAGGGGCGCACGGATATCCCGCTGGATGATGACGCCCGCGCCGGTCTGGCGGCGCTGGCATTGCCCGCGCCTTGGGACCGTGCCGATCTTGTGTCGAGCCCCCTGTCTCGCGCCGCTGAAACCGCCCGACTGGTCGCAGACCGCGCGCCGAAAACCGCGCCCGCGCTGATGGAGATGGACTGGGGCCAATGGGAAGGGCTGCACGGCGTGGACCTTAAGGCAGACCCCACCAGCGGGTTCCGCGATATCGAGGATTGGGGCTGGGGCTACACCCCACCCGGCGGCGAAAGCCCCGACAGCCTGCGCGAACGGCTGATCCCTTGGGCCAACAGCTTGACGCGCGATACTGTCGCCGTCTGCCATATCGGCGTGATGCGTGTTTTGCTGGCCCATGCGACCGGCTGGGGTTTCGCTGGCCCCGCCCCCTTTCAGATCAAGCGCAACCGCTTATATCTACTGGATATTTCACCCAAGGGTTGGACCGCCCACCCTGATCCCATCCGACTGGAGCCGCGCTTATGAAGGTCAGCATCGTCGTCACGCATCTGCTGGGCACCGGCCATCTGGCCCGCGCCCTGACCCTTGGTCGCGCCTATGGGGCGGCGGGGCATGATGTGCAGGTCGTCTCGGGCGGGATGCCCGCACCGCAGTTGAACAGCGACGGCGTTGACGTGGTGCAACTGCCGCCGCTGCGCTCTGACGGTGTGGATTTCGCACGGCTGCTGGATGAACATGGTGCGGTCGCGTCTGAAGCGTTGAAGGCCGCGCGGCGCGAGATGCTGATCGCCCACATCCAGACCCGCGCGCCCGATCTGCTGATCACCGAACTGTTCCCCTTTGGGCGCCGCACCCTCAAGGCAGAGTTCCTGGCCCTGCTTGACGCCGCAGATGCCCTGCCCACGCGCCCACTGATCTGCGCATCGGTACGCGATATCCTCGCGCCGCCATCCAAACCCGCCAAGGCGCAGCTGGCCGATGATCTGGTTGCGCAGTATTACGATGCGGTGCTGGTCCATGCGGACGAGGCCGTGACGCCGCTCTCGCTCAGCTGGCCGGTGTCGGACGCGATGCAGGGCAAGCTGCGCTATACCGGTTTCGTTGCACCGCCCCCCGCGAGCCCCCATCCCGACCGGCTTGGCGCGGGCGAGATTATCGTCAGCGCAGGGGGCGGCGATGTGGGCGCGCATGTGTTCGACACCTGCCGCGCCGCGGCCGCGCGTGATGCGGGGCGGGTCTGGCGCTTGCTGCTAGGGGGGCAGGATGCGGCCGCACGCAGTGCCGCGCTGATGCAGGATGCCCCCGCGAATGTGGTGATCGAACCGGCGCGCCCCGAATTCCGCCAGATGCTGTATCACGCCGCCGCCTCTGTCTCTTTGTGCGGCTACAATACCGCGCTGGATGTGCTGCAAAGCGGGGTGCGCGCGCTGTTTGTGCCCTTTGACGCCGGTAACGAGGTGGAACAAGGGCTGCGCGCCGATGCGCTGTCCGCGCTACCGGGGATCGAGGTGCTGCGCAGCGCTGATCTGACACCGGACAGGTTGCTATCCGCATTGGCAACTCTGCACGCCGCCCCGACTCGGCCTGCGCAGACAGACGGGTTTGACGGGGCCACGAGGACGGTCACCCTGACCGAGGCGATGCGAAAGGGCACGCGATGACCGTGTATTGGACCGCTCTTGACGCCGAGCTTGCAATATGGCGCACAGAAGGATTGCACCTGCCGATCTGGTGGCGCGATGATGATGCCATCGCCCCAACCCCCGCGCTGGATCGCCTTGCCGCACTGGCCGAGGATCTGACCCTGCCCGTGCATATCGCCGTGATCCCTAAACATGCAGAACCCGCGCTTGCCGCCTATAGCAAGGACCGTCCGCTGATCCGTCCGCTGGTGCATGGCTGGCAGCATATCAGCCACGCGCCCGACGGGGCCAAAAAGGCAGAGTTCGGACACCCGCGCCCCGATGCGGCCCACGAGCTCGCCCAAGCGCTGAACCGGATGCAACAGCTGTTTGGCGACGAGCTGTTGTCGATCTTTGTGCCGCCGTGGAACCGGTTGGACGATGGGTTGCTGCCGGTGTTGGCAGACGCAGGCTATGTCGGGGTGTCGACCTATCTGCCGCGGAACAACCGGATTGCCGCCCCCGGGTTGGTGCAGATCAACACCCATATCGATCCGATTTTCTGGCGCGGCACCCGCAGCCTTGTCCCGCCGGACACGCTGATTGCGGATATCACCAAACTGCTGCAGGACCGCCGCAAAGGGCTGACTGACCCGCAGGAACCCTTGGGATTTCTGACCCACCACCTGGTGCATGACGAAGATATCTGGGGGTTCACCCACGCTTGTCTGGCGCGGCTGCTGGACGGTGGGGCGGTGCCTGCACAGATGACAAGGCTGCCCTGACCTTTGGTGTCGTTCCAACGAAAAGGGGCGCATGAAGCGCCCCTTTTGGAATAATCGTCTTAGCTGTCCATCTTCAAAGCAGAGATAAATGCCTCTTGCGGGATGTCGACCTTGCCGAACTGGCGCATTTTCTTCTTACCCGCCTTCTGTTTATCCAACAGCTTGCGTTTCCGCGAGGCGTCGCCGCCGTAGCATTTCGCGGTCACATCCTTGCGCATTGCCGATAGGGTTTCGCGCGCGATCACCTTGCCGCCGATGGCCGCCTGAATAGGGATCTTGAACATGTGACGCGGGATCAGATCTTTAAGCTTTTCAACCATGGCACGGCCGCGCATTTCGGCGCGGTCGCGGTGCACCATAGTGCTCAGCGCATCGACAGGTTCGTCGTTAACCAGAATAGACATCTTGACCAGCGCATCCTGACGGTAGCCGATCATCTGATAGTCGAACGAGGCATAGCCCTTGGTCACCGACTTCAACCGGTCATAGAAGTCGAAAACCACTTCGTTCAGCGGCAGATCATAGACAACCATCGCGCGACTGCCCGCATAGGTCAGGTCCATCTGGATGCCGCGGCGGTCCTGACACAGCTTAAGCACGTCACCAAGATAGTCATCCGGCACAAGGATGGTCGCCTTGATGCGTGGTTCTTCGATGTGGTCCACGAAGGTCAGGTCGGGCATGTCGGCGGGATTGTGCAACTGCTCGACCGTGCCGTCTTTCATGTGGATGTCATAGATAACCGACGGCGCGGTGGTGATCAGGTCGATGTCATACTCGCGCTCGATCCGGTCACGAATGACTTCAAGGTGCAGCAGGCCAAGGAAGCCGCAGCGGAAACCGAAACCCAGGGCGGCGGATGTTTCCATCTCGAAGCTGAAAGACGCGTCGTTCAGCGCCAGCTTTTCGATACTGTCGCGCAGGTCTTCGAACTCGGCGGCGTCCACTGGGAACAGACCACAGAACACCACGGGCTGCGCTGGCTTAAAGCCCGGCAGCGGGGTTTCGGTGCCCTTTTTCTCGTGCGTGATTGTATCCCCGACCCGCGTGTCGCGGACCTGTTTGATCGATGCGGTCAGAAACCCGATCTCGCCGGGGTTGAGGCTGTCGATCTCGGTCATGGCGGGGCGGAAAACGCCGATACGGTCGACGTGGTGCACCGACCCGTTCTGCATCATGCGGATACGGTCGCCTTTTTTCAGCTGACCATCCATGATCCGCACCAGAACGATGACGCCCAGATAGCTGTCGTACCATGAATCGACCAGCATCGCCTTCAACGGCGCGTCCTGCGTGCCCTTTGGTGCGGGCAGCTTATGCACGATGGCTTCAAGCGTTTCGACAATGCCCTGACCTGTCTTGGCTGAAACACGGATCGCTTCGGAAGCATCGATCCCGATCACATCCTCGATCTGTTCCGCCACGCGGTCGCAGTCGGACGCAGGCAGGTCGATCTTGTTGAGAACCGGCACGATCTCGTGATCCGCATCAATCGCGTGATACACGTTGGCGAGCGTCTGCGCCTCTACGCCTTGGGTGCTGTCCACGACCAGCAGCGATCCTTCGACCGCGCGCATGGAGCGAGAGACCTCGTAGGCAAAGTCGACGTGACCGGGGGTGTCGATCAGATTGAGGATATATTCCTCGCCGTTCTGGGCGGTGTAGTTGATCCGCACCGTCTGGGCCTTGATCGTGATCCCGCGCTCGCGCTCGATATCCATCGAGTCGAGCATCTGCGCTTTCATATCGCGCAGGGAAACGGTGTTCGTCTCTTGGATCAGGCGATCGGCGAGCGTGGATTTACCATGATCGATGTGCGCGACGATGGAGAAATTGCGGATATGTGAAAGTGGTGTCATGAGGCAAGGATATGGTGCGGATTCAAGCGCTGGTCAATGGGCTGGATCGCCTGTTCCCCTTGATCCTTAGGGCATTTGACGCACGTCGGCGGATTTACCTGCATTCTGATCGCAAACGTCAAAGGGGGGATGCGATTTTTTCGCGGTTACCTGCCATGCAGAAACCGCATACCGCCGCCAGCACCAATATATCAAGGCGCTTGGCGGTACTGCGCGGTACCGCCCCCTTTAGCAATGTTGCAACACCGGCATTTCGTATGGCTGCCTTATGGTTTTATCCCGCGGGCGGCGGCGTTAGATCGGCCTTCTCAAATGGTCTGCACCCTTGCAGATCGGGCGAATAAGGAATTTTGAGATGAAGATGAAACACTCGCTTGGCACAGTGACCGTTGCAGCCCTTGGTCTGGCGTCGCTTCCCGCACTGGCACAGGCCCAAGAAGGCCCCGTCTGGGACGTTTACGGCCAACTGAACTTTGGCATTCTGAGCGTTGACGATGGTGAAGACACAAACACCACGTTTATCGACAACGACAACTCCAACAGCCGCGTTGGTCTGACCATGACCCAAGCGCTGCAAAACGGGTCCGAACTGCGTCTGACCTTCGAAGCAGGCCTTGGCCTGACCGGGTCCTCCGCCATCAATGGCGACGACGACAGCCTGGATTTCGACTACCACCGCACCGAACTGCGCAAACTGGACCTGACATACCGCACGCCAAACGCGGGTATCTTCTCGTTTGGTCAAGGCAGCACGTCGACAGATGGCTCGGCCGAAGCTGACTTCTCGGGCACCGGTGTTGCCGCCTATGTGGGCATCAGCGACATCGCGGGCAGCCAGCAACTGCGTTTCGCGGATGGCACCCTGTCCACCGTCACAATCGGGAACACCAACGGCTCTTTCGACGGCAGCCGCCGTTTCCGCGTGCGCTATGACACACCTGTGTTCAACGGCTTCTCCGCATCGGTTTCCTACGGTCAGGAAGTCCTGAGCTCGGGCGATGACAACGACTACACCGATGTCGGCACACGCTACGTTCAAGACTACGGCGACTATTCGGTCGACGCGCGCTTGGGCTATTCGTTCCGCGACACCAGCAACGATCTGGTCATGGGCTCCGCCGCTGTTCTGCACCAACCTACCGGTCTGAACCTCGCGGTTTCCGCAGGTCGCCGCGTTGCGGGTGACGCAGACTACGCCTACATCAAAGCGGGCATCACCCGTGATTACATCGCAGCGGGTTCGACATCCTTCTCCGTTGATTACTACGACGGGAACGACTTTGTTGTCGCAGGGTCCAGCACCTCTTCCGTGGGTGTCGCCGTTGTTCAGCGCCTCGACGCATACAATACCGAGCTTTACGCAACACACCGCACCTATGACTTCGACGATCCGTCGGCCTCCTATCAGGATCTGGACGTGACCTTCGTTGGTGCGCGCTGGAAGTTCTAAGCAACACACGCCTTTGCCCGACCTGTTCGGGCAAAGGCATTTCCGTTTTGCGCCCTCAATCGTGAATTGCTCAATCTGCAGTTTTCCGGCATAAATGCCAGCAGCAGTTAGGGCAGCCTCGGGATCAACCCGGCGTCCGAGAGATGAGGCAAAACGATGGTACGACTTTTCACGATGATCTGTGTTGTTGGCACGCTGGCCGCTTGCGGCGGACCGCGCGGCTATAACCCCAGCGGCGGCTTTGGCCGGGGCGCTGTCTTGTTCGCCACCGGGCCGATCCACAACGCCTGCATGAAATCGGGGCGCAAACAGGCGAGCGCGGCGCGCTGCGGCTGTATCCAGGCCGTTGCCGACAAAGAGCTTTCTTCGTCAGAACAGCGCCGTGGCGTACGCGTTTTCTCGGACCCTCACAGCCTGCAAGAGGCGCGCCAGTCCGACCGCAAAAGCGACAATGATTTCTGGGCTGTATGGAAAGCCTATGGCCAGACAGCATCGACCCTGTGCAGCGCCACCTAAGACCGTGACACCGGCGGCAGGGGCACGCCCCTGCCCTAAATCTGTGGCCGCGAAGGCGGGCCGAAACGGTCAATCAGCCGGTCTTTGATCTGATCACGGGCGGCGCGGTATTGCGCGATCTTGGCATCGCGCGTCTCCCCCAGCCCTGTCGGGTCGAGGATCGGCCAATATTCCACAGTCAGATGATAGAACCGCGTCAGTTCCAGCGCGCGGCGTTGGCTGGCGGGGCTCAGCGCGATGATCAGATCGAAAGAGCTCAGATCATCGCCCCAATTCTCCATCTCGTCGAAACTGCGGGACCGGTGGCGGGAGAGTTCCACGTCCAGCTCTTGGCACACCGCGATAGAGAAACCATCGATTTCCAGATCGTTCATCACGCCGACGGATTGCACATAGGTGCCCGTGCCGTAGAACTTTTTCATCAACCCTTCGGCCATAGGCGACCGCACCGCGTTGTGATCGCAGCAAAACAGCACCGATTGGGGCAGTTTCTGGGTCATCTAGCCGCCGTAGTGCAGAACGCAGATGAGGGTGAACAGGCGGCGGGCCGTGTCTGTATCGATCTCGGCCTTGCCTTCAAGCCGCTCTTGCAACACCCGAGAGCCTTCGTTGTGGATCCCGCGCCGTGCCATATCGATGGTCTCGATCTGCGAGGGGGCGGATTTCTTGACCGCCTCGAAATAGGATTCGCAAATCTGGAAATAGTCTTTGACAACCTGCCGGAACGGCCCCAGCGACAGATGGAATTCCGCCGCCTTTTCAGCGCTTTCGGTGTTCACATCGAAGACCAGCCGTTTGTCACGGATCGACAGGCCCAGATGGTACGGCCCTTGTGGCACCGGGCGATCATCGCGCGACGGCAGGGTAAAGACGTTGTCCTCCAGCAGATCAAACATGGCGACCTTGCGCTCTTGCTCTATCTCGGGCGTGGGCGGGGGCAGGTTCGCGTCGTCAAGCGCGATATGCGTGATCCGGGACATGGGGACGTCTCATTTAGTGTCTATCCCGCCGACCTTAGACCGGGCGGCGGGGTTCTACAATTGACATCGGCGGGCCGGGCAAAGGGCCGTTGCGTCAGTCGTTCAGTTTGCGCAGCCTTGCGGTGACCGACAGACCGTGCGCCTCAAGGCTTTCGGATCGCGCCAGTCGTTCCGCCGACGGGCCGATCGCGCGCAGCGCGTCCGGCGTCATCCGTGCCAGTGTCGTGCGCTTCATAAAGTCCAGCACCGACAGCCCGCTGGAAAACCGTGCAGAGCGTGCCGTGGGCAGCACGTGGTTCGGCCCGCCGACGTAATCGCCAATCGCCTCGGGCGTCCATTGCCCAAGGAAGATCGCCCCCGCGTGGGTGATCTGCGCGCTCAGCGCATCCACATCCGCGACGCAAAGTTCAAGGTGTTCAGGCGCGATACGGTTGCTCAGCTTGGCGGCTGTCGCCAGATCCGGCACGGTAATGATTGCCCCGTTCTCGCGCCAGCTGGTGCCCGCAATCGCGCGCCGTTCCAGCGTTTCCAACCGCGCATCCACAGCATCCGACACCGCGCGGCCAAACGCCTTGTCCGTGGTGATCAGGATCGATTGAGCGCTTTCGTCGTGTTCGGCCTGGCTGAGCAGATCAAGCGCGATCCAGTCAGCATCGTTGTCCCCATCCGCGATCACGAGAATTTCGGACGGGCCCGCGATCATGTCGATGCCCACCTTGCCAAACACCCGCCGTTTCGCGGCAGCGACATAGGCATTGCCGGGGCCGGTGATCTTGTCGACGGGGGGAATCGTGTCGGTGCCATAGGCCAGCGCCGCCACCGCCTGCGCCCCACCGATGCGGTAAATCTCATCGACGCCTGCCAGCCGCGCAGCCAGCAACACCAGCGGGTTCAGCACCCCGTCCGGCGTTGGCACGACCATCGCAAGCCGTTCTACCCCTGCGACCTTGGCCGGGATCGCGTTCATCAAGACAGAGGAAGGATAGCTTGCCAGACCACCGGGCACATAAAGCCCTGCGGCGGATACCGCGCTCCACCGCCAGCCGAGCGTGGCACCGGCGTCGTCCTGCCACTGCGCATCCTCGGGCAGCTGCCGTTCGTGATAGGCACGGATACGCGCCGCAGCGAGTTCAAGCGCTGTGCGATCCGCGTCCGAGACTTCGGCAACCGCGGCGTCAACTTCAGCAGCATTGATGCGCAGGGTGTCGGGGGTCAGCGCGATGCGGTCGAACTTCTGGGTCAGCTCGATCACCGCGGCATCGCCCTTGGACCGCACCTGTGCGATGATCTCGGCCACCGTGTCGTCCACGTCGGGGCTGTCTTCACGCTTGGCAGAAAGCAGCGCGGTGAACGCCTGTTCGAAATCGGGCTGATCGAAGTCTAGGAATTGAGGCATCGGATGTCCTTTGCAACGTGCAATGGGCTTTGAAGGGATGCCACGCGGGCGACCCGCACGGCAAAGAATGTGGAAGAACGCTTAGGCCGGATGTTCCGGCAGCTTGCGCGACGGGGCCACATAGGGGCGCGTCACATCCTTCAAGGTCACATCCAGCGCTTCGACCGTCAGCCGGATCACACCGTCCCCCGCGAGGGTCAGCAGCACGTCGCCCGAGGGCGCATCGGTTTCGGTGAACTCGATCTGCAACAGCGACAGGATGGTATCCGCATCCCCCTTGTTCACGCCTTGGCTGGACACGCGCTGCACGTTGCTGAACATCAAGATTGTTTGCACGCGTTCCGGGGCGTGGCGCGATTTGCCCGCGTCTTCCCACCGCACGCGGTTCAGCAGCAGGGCAAAGCGCCCCTCTTTTTGCAGCCAGCGCATTTCCGATCCCGGAAACACAGCATCCTGCGCCAGCGAGGAGATCACCTTGAGGTCATCGGCATCCAGCGCGCCGAGGTTCAGCGGGGCTTCGCGCCCGTCTTCGAAACGTGCATCTTCGGTCATTGGTCTTTGATCCGTTCAATATTTGCGCCCACGCCGCGCAGTTTCGCCACCACATGTTCGTACCCGCGATCCAGATGGTAGACACGGCTGACGCGCGTTTCGCCTTCGGCGGCCATACCGGCAAGGATCAGAGAAATCGATGCGCGCAGATCGGTCGCCATCACCGGCGCACCTTTCAGCTTTTTGACGCCGTGCACCGTCGCGGTGCCGCCGTGGACCTCGATATCGGCCCCCATGCGGATCAGCTCGGGCGCGTGCATAAAGCGGTTCTCGAAGATTTTTTCTTCCAGCACCGAGGTACCGTCCGCCGTACACAGCAGCGCCATCATCTGGGCTTGCAGGTCGGTGGGGAAACCGGGGAAAGGTTCGGTCGTGACATTCACCGCGTTGATCACGCCATTGCGCCGCGCGACTTTCAGACCTTTGTCCGTCTCGGTCACGTCGATCCCTGCCGCGTCAAGTTTCTCGCAGAAAGCCGACAGCAGGTCGATGCGCCCGCCCAGCAATTCAACCTCGCCACCACACATCGCCGGGGCGAGCATATAGGTGCCCAGTTCGATCCGGTCGGTCACAACACGGTGGGTCGCCCCATGCAGGCGGTCAACGCCCTGAATCTCGATCCGGCTGGTGCCGTCGCCATCAATCTGCGCGCCCATAGCACGCAAACAATCCGCGAGATCCACGATCTCGGGCTCGCGCGCGGCGTTGTTGATCACCGTCGTGCCCTTGGCCAAGGTCGCAGCCATCATAATGTTCTCGGTCGCGCCGACAGAGGCAAAGGGGAAGTCGATGACCGCACCTTTCAATGCCCCGCCTTGCGCCTTGGCGTGCAGATAACCATCACGCAAGTCGATCTCTGCGCCCATCAGCGCCAGACCGTCGGTGTGAATATCCATCGGACGCGCACCAATCGCGCAGCCGCCCGGTAGCGATACCTGCGCGTGCCCTTCGCGGGCCAGCAGCGGCCCCAGCACGAGGTTCGACGCACGCATCTTGCGAACGATGTCATATTCGGCGCGCGTGTTGATCTCGCCATGACACGACATCGCCAGAACCTGACCGTCCTGCATCGATGTCACCTTTGCCCCCAGGGACCGCAGCAATTCGGTCATGGTGCGGATGTCGGACAGGCGCGGTGCGTTGGTCAGTGTCAGCGGCTCTTCGGACAGCAGGGTCGCGGGCATAAGCGTCAGACAGGCGTTCTTGGCCCCCGCAATCGGAATTTGTCCCGACAGCGCACCGCCGCCTTTGACCACAATCGAATCCATCCTTCAGCCTTCCTTGGTTTGGCCGGTCGGCCCGTTATCTGTCTGCGCGTTATTATTTTGCGTGTCGTCGCTTTGGCTTTTGTCGCTGCGCGCACGCGCTTGCGCCTTGCGTCGGCCCATATTGGCTTTCAGCGCGGCTTTCAGCCTGTCTTCCCGCAATACATTGGGTTTTGGCGGCTTTTGTGGGGCGGTATCCTTTGACATGTCGATTGTCTAGCGCAGCGGACCGATATGGTCCAGATTACGCTTGCACCATATTGCGAATGGGTCTAATCACCCGCCCACAGTGCTGGAGTAGCTCAGTGGTAGAGCGCGTCATTGGTAATGACGAGGTCGGGAGTTCAATCCTCCCCTTCAGCACCAGATCCCCCCTTTAAACATATCGCTTTGCCCTGATGCCTTATTTATCTGGCGTTGCGGTTTTGGCATGTGCCATGGATGCGCCTGAAGTCGTCGCAGCGCCCCCTGCCCCGAAACATCCCGAATCACGATGGCATAAGAAAACCCCGACCGCTTGCGCCGCCGGGGTTTTGATTTTCACGTGAAGCAATTTAGCCGCGATATGTCAGACCGGCAAACAGACGGCCCTGATCGCGGTGGCGACCCCCGTGGACCGACCCTGCGACAGATGCCACACCGGCAATCAGCGACGCGGCGGCCAGCACAAAGGCGGTCAGGATACCGGCGTTACGCGCGGTTTGCGCAGCTTCAACCGCTGCTTCTTTCGCCTCTGCTGCAGCTTGTTCAGCCTCGGCCTTGGCAGCGGCTACAGCGTCTTCGACTTCCTGACGTGCTTCCTGCGCCTGGGTCACGATCTGATCCACACGCTCTTTCGCCTGGGCCTGGGTCAGATCGGTGCGTGCAGCAACAGCGCCGGCAAGATAGGTCCGGTCTTCCTCGCTCACCTCACCCGTGCGGTAGATATTGGCGACAATGCTGGCGGTCTGCTCTGCCAATTGCTCGGGGTCGGCTGTCAGGGGGTCGACCTGATTGGGGCGCAAAAGCTGGTTCGACAGGTAATCTGTCGGATCATTCTTGGCCTCATCCGGGATTGCAGCACCCGCCGCATCAGCCAGTCCGAAGGCAGCACCTCCCACGGCAGAGCCCGCAGCTTCGACGACCGTACCAGCCGCTTTGCCTGCACCCGTAGCAACATTGCCCGCGGTATTGGCTGCAAAGCTCAGCGCGCTGGATAGCATCACGGCGGTGATCACAGAGCCGAGGCCCCAAACAACCAGACCGTTGATCCCGTCACGTGCAGTGACTTCATCATCCGTAGCGCTTTCGACGCGGCGGCGCATGCGGCCCGCGATATAACCACCGGCCAAATAGGAGGCGACCAGCGTGATCACCATCCACAGCGCGGTCAACACCAGTTCAAGCGTCGATGAATTGTCGGTACCGTCCAGCGTAATCGACGACAGGCCAAGTGCCGCGCCGAAGGTGGTCAGCAAGAGGCCGATCGCCACAGCGACAACAGTGCCCGCGAAAATTGCGGGCCAGTCGACATAGGATCCATCGGCAGTTTTTTCAGTAAGTGTCGTGTTCATGTAAATGCCTCCCCGGCGTTTGATTACGCCAAGCCGACCAGCGACAGCACCGCCATAACCACGACCACAAGACCAACGAGATAAATGATACCGCCCATTTTGAATATTTCCTCTTTGCGTGCCAGACGCGGGATGCACTGGCTTCACAAAGGCAACGTCAGGGAACCGGCATAGTTCCGCTGACCGCGCAAATTACCCGCATTGCGGGAGATGACAACGTGAGCGGGACGGGCAGTGACTACGGGTCGCCCTGCCACGTACCGTCAAAGATCATCTCGTCCACGGGGAGCCGTTTGCTCCAGCCTTTCACCTCAAGTTCGGGCGTCTGGTAAAGCTCGTCCACGTGGCCCAGACAGAGGTAGCCGACGATCTCTATCCGGTCGGGTATCTTCAGCAGGTCACGCAGATCGGCATCGCGGAACACGCTGACCCAGCCCATCCCGATGCCCTCGGCGCGGGCGGCAAGCCAGAAGGTTCTGGATCGCGCAGACGGTGCTATAAAGATCCATGTTTTGATTATGGGTGCGCCCCAGCACGACCTTGCCGCCACGGCTGCGGTCACAGGTCACGCAGATATTGACCGGTGCCTTGCGGATGCCTTCGAGCTTCAGCGACCTGTAGCTTGTCTGGCGGTCGCCCTCGAACATCTGGGCGGCTTCCTCGTTGGCGCGGTTGAAGGCTTGCCAGACCTGATCGCGTGCGGCCTGATCCCGGATGACGATGAAATTCCACGGCTGTGACAACCCGACGGACGGTGCGTGATGCGCGGCGGTCAGTATGCGGTGCAACACTTCCTCGGCCACTGGATCGGGTAAAAACTGATCGCGTACATCGCGGCGGGTAAAGATTGCCTTGTAGACGGCGTCGCGTTCAGCATCTGAAAAAGGCGCGGCGGGTGCCAGCGCAGAGGGTATCGGCATTGTTCAGTCCCCAACAATACGTTTATGCGCCAATCCCGCTGTCCATGCGGGGCAAGCTGTACTGTCTGGCCGGTCTTCTGACTTAGGGTCGTCTGGTCCGCGCGCCTTCCCGGAATAGTCCAGTGGCCTATGCGCAAACCATCCCCATTACAGCGTTGGGCACGTGCCGGAGTTTCACCAGCTTCCCGATTCTTCCGCGAGGCGGACACCAGACCCGGCCATTGGGCCACGGCTGTCCGCCCGGAACAAGCCCTAACGCGGGGATCAGCCGCGTTTGGTTGCGAAAATCTTCTTCATTACGGCGTCGAACTCGTTCCACGAGATGACGGCCTTGTTGCCTGCATAGCCGTGATAATAGGATCGCCCGTTAGAGGTCGGGAAACCGGCCCAGATACGTGCGAGGTTTTCCATAAAGCGGTGGCGGCTGATCTTGCCCTTCTTGAACGCGTTAAACCCCGCATCGACCAAAAGGATATCCGCCAGCCCGTCCTGGACCGCCGAGGTAAAGCGGTCATTCTTGCTTAGCCCCGCCTGTCGCACCAGACTGCGCAGCGTGGATGGAATGAACTGGTATCGACCGATGGCATGCGGTTGGCCCGGCGTGCGGTCTATCCAGCGGTAGATCTCGCCGATGGTCATTTGCGTCGGACGCTGTGGCGGCAGCCGTTTGGCCCCGTATTGCACGGCGTCATAGCCCTTTGGACCCGCCTCGGCCCAAGCGATGAGGCTTTTGAGGTCCGCGGCAGTGCTGACCCCGCTGAGCTCTTGGAAAGACCGGCTGCGGCTGCTCACGGTTTTGGACCGGACCTGCGCTTTGGGCTGGATCTTATGGCGCAGCTTGATCTGGCCCTGCCCTGCGGACTGCATGACGTTGAACGAGATGTCGCTTTGCATGGCAGAGCGCGCACCGGACAGGCTGAACCCTTCGGCGCTGACAGTGGTAGCGGCCAGAAGTGCCGCGGTTGCGATAATCGGTAGTGTGCAAGTAACTTTCATATCATCCCCCATGATGAAAAAATTTGTCATGGGACCATGGTGACCGCAGACGCCCGCGCTTTCATTTGCGCAAGCAGGTGGGTCGGGGCCATGGACGGATAGGACGGCATATCTTTTGGGATAGGGCGCTATCCCGCGGTGCGGTTGCCCCCTCCGTTCAGACGGGCTTGGGCATTGCGGCACGCGGATCCGCCCCGGTGTTTCACCCGAATCCAAAGAGGGGATTCGCGGTAAAACACGGAAAAAACGCATAGCCCGCGACCCGCAAACGGGGCGTCAAGCCCGCATCCGGGGGCTAAGCCATGATATTCATTTACTTAATTCCCGCGCAGCGGTGGTCGTTTTGTCGGAGTTGCGCTATGATTAGTCGCAAATACATAAAATGGAGAGCATCTAATGACAGATGAAACGTCGCCGGGTATCCCGACACCCGACGGGGCCGCTGCCGTAATCGACACGGATTACGAGATCGGCCAAGACAACAAAGAAGGCAGCGTGGGGCCCTTCGGCTTCGACATTCACAACCCGGTCTTCGCGATCTCGGGTGTGTGTATTGTTGCCTTTGTATTCTATACACTCGCGCTGCCCGAACAGTCTGGCGCGCTGTTCACATGGCTGTTCTCGTCGGTGACAAAGGGCTTTGACTGGTTCTTTATCTCTGCCGGCAACATCTTTGTGCTGTTCTGCCTGTTCCTGATCATCACGCCTTTGGGCCGTGTGCGTCTTGGCGGGGCCGAAGCAAGCCCCGACTACACCTACCTTGGATGGTTCTCAATGCTGTTCGCGGCGGGCATGGGCATCGGTCTGATGTTCTATGGCGTCTCTGAACCGCTATCGCATTTCTCGAGCTCCATGGGTGGCACTGCTGTTGGCGAAGACGGCCTGCGCACCGATTGGGCTCCTTTGGGCGCGGCCGCGGGCGATCAGGCCGAAGCCGTTCGTCTGGGTATGGCGGCCACGATCTACCACTGGGGCCTGCACCCCTGGGCGATCTATGCCGTTGTTGGTCTGGCGCTGGCGCTGTTCAGCTATAACAAGGGTCTTCCCCTGACCATCCGCTCTGCCTTTTACCCGATCCTGGGGGAACGCGTCTGGGGCTGGCCCGGTCACGTGATCGACATTCTCGCCGTATTTGCAACGCTCTTTGGTCTGGCGACATCGCTTGGTCTGGGTGCCACCCAAGCCAACGCGGGCTTGAACGAGCTCTTTGGTGTGGCGGTTGGTCCAACAACACAGGTTCTGCTGATCACCGGCATCACCGCGATTGCGACCGTGTCCGTGCTGCGCGGCCTTGATGGCGGGGTCAAAGTCCTGTCAGAGATCAACATGGGTCTGGCGTTTTTGCTGCTGGCCTTCGTGCTGCTGGTCGGACCGACGCTGGCGATCCTGTCGACCTTCGGGTCATCGCTGCTGGCCTATGTGGAATATCTGCCCGGTCTGTCCAACCCCGTTGGCCGTGAAGACGTGAACTTTATGCAGGGCTGGACATCGTTCTACTGGGCATGGTGGATCAGCTGGTCCCCTTTCGTCGGCATGTTCATCGCCCGCGTCAGCCGTGGCCGTTCGGTCCGCGAATTCCTGACCTGCGTTCTGCTGATCCCGAGCCTCGTTTGCGTCCTGTGGATGAGCGTCTTTGGTGGCATGGCAATCGATCAGGTGATCAGCGACGGCTACACCGCCGCGCAAGAAGCCGAGCTGCCACGCCAGCTGTTCGCCATGCTGGATGCGCTGCCACTTGCCGGGATCACATCGCTGATCGGTATCGTCTTGGTCATCGTGTTCTTCGTGACCTCGTCTGACTCCGGCTCGCTGGTGATCGATACGATCACGGCAGGCGGCAAGGTCGACGCACCTGCGCCACAGCGCGTGTTCTGGTGCATCTTCGAAGGTGCCGTAGCGATCGTATTGCTGCTGTCTGCAGGCGGGCTCAAGTCGCTTCAGTCGATGGTTATCTCAACCGGATTGCCCTTTACTGTGGTGCTGCTGTTCCTGTGCTACGCAATCTTCCGCGGCCTGCGCGCCGAGATGAAGACGCAATAACGCACCCCTAACCGACCTTTGTGCTTTGCCGGTCAAAGCGCCTCATACCCCCCGCCGCCCGGTGCTGCGGGGGGTATTCTTTTGCACGACACAGACAAACAAAACCACGACCAAAGTATTCCGACTAAAACTGTCGGATTGACATACCCTATAATTTCAATCAGGTTTATGGAAACGTCTAGCCACCCCGCGTGCGATCACGGGGACGCCCGACACATATGATGTGAGGAGTCCCACGATGAGACCATTCCCCAGAACGCAAACTGCCGTTCACCGTCAGGACCAAGCCGCAGGGCTGCCTGATGATCGGTGCCGCGTGCAACGTTCCTTTTCCATGACCATTGATAGAGCAGCCCTATGACATTTCATGCCCCCCCAAAGACCCAAGCCCCGATGAACGCGCTGGCGACCTACTCTGCCCGCGACCTGACCGAAGGCGGAGATCTGGCCCAAATCGTGCTGGATACCCAGACCTACACCTTGCGAATCACACGCGCTGGCAAATTGATCCTGACCAAATGAATGACGCACATCAGCACCCCGGCGGTGCCCCGGTAGGGTTCATCACAGAGTTGGACAGCCTTCAGGCCGCGTCGGTCATCTATTTGCGGATGTGGTGTGACGGGCCTGACGCACAGGAAAAAGTCAGCAGCGATTTTGCAAGCGTCCTCGGCCATACCAACGGGAGCAAGGCGCTCGCTACGTTTGAACAGCTATGCTCGCTTTGTGCACGGTTCGGGCGGCGGCCTTTGATGCGCCATTCGGTCACGTGCAAATGTCTGGGATCGGACGAATCCTGCTTTGCGAACTTCATCGCGACAGCCACGGACGGACAGCGCGAAGACGCGATGCTGATCGCGACCCTGCTGGTCCGCGCCGATATGGCCCCGCTGGTGGCATCGCTTGCTGCGGATTTCGGGCTGGCGCTCAAACGGATGCGCCTGAGCGCACCAAGCGAGGTCGCGCAAATGGAAGCAGCACCGACACTCCATTAACGGGCGTTTCCCGCGCCCGATTGACGCCTTATGTGCAACGCTACAACCCATTGAAATTTTTGTAAGGTTGCCGAAGTTTAATACTTGATTGTTTTTATCAGCCTTAGTAACCCGCCCGTGAATAGGTAGCCAATCGTCCAGACCAGCCCCCTAAAAACAGCCCGAATGGGCAATGACGAGGGCGATATGACTCAGACGAAAACACCACACAGCTTGCGTGGCCACACGGCCAGCCGCAGCATCGGCATGATGACGGCCGCCGCCATCGGCGCGACGTCTCCTGCAGCACTTTATGCGCAATCCAGCGACGAGCCGCTGCTGCTTCCCGGCATCGAGGTTGAAACCTCCGAGCCGCAGGCCGCGAAGCCTAAGCCACAACCCGCCAAGAAACGCGCCGCGGCGGCCCCTGCCCCCCGCGCGACACCGGCACCCGCCCCTGCACCCGTCGTGGCCGAGGCCCCCGTTGCTGCTGCCCCCGCCGCGCCCGTCGCTGGCGAGAACGGTCTGTCGCCCTACGCCAACCCCGAAGCCGGATATCAGGCCGTTCAATCGGGCAACTCGCTGCTGACGCAACCGCTGGTCGATACACCACGCACCGTTACCGCAGTCACCCAGGAAGTGCTGCGCGACAAGAACGCGACATCGGTGCGTGAGCTCGCCCGCACCACCCCCGGCATCACATTGGGCACCGGCGAAGGCGGCAACGCATTCGGCGACGTTCTGTTCATCCGCGGCTTCCGGTCCTCCAACGACGTCTTCATCGACGGCGTGCGTGATTCCGGTGTCGCCGTGCGCGAAACATTCATGGCCGAACAGGTCGAGATCACCAAAGGCCCGTCGGGCTCCATCGGTGGCCGCTCGACCACCGGCGGCGCGGTCAATCTGGTGACCAAAAAGGCGCAGGATACGGACTTTGTCAAAACCACCACGACCTTTGGCACCGCCGATCTGGCGCGTCAGGAAGTCGACTGGAACAAGGTCTGGAACGACCGCTTCAAGACCCGCATCGGTGCCGTCGCCCAAGTCAGCGACGTTGCCGGCCGCGACGGGAGCAAAGACGACCGTCTGGGTCTGTCCATCGCTGCCGAATACGAGGCGACCGACCGTCTGACACTGGATTTCGAAGCCTACCAGCTGCAAATGAAACAGATGCCAGACTGGGGCGTGCCATGGGATGGCACCAACGGCGTACCCTTCACCGAATCCGCTGCAGGCCGTCCGACGCTGGACCGTGACACCTTCTACGGCAACCCAGACCGCGATTTCCACGATGCGACACAAAGCGTTGCCACCTTCGGCGCGACCTTTGAAATCACCCCGGGCATGACCTTCACCAACCGCTCCCGTCTCAGCCGGACCGAGAACGACTATATCGTGTCGGCACCTGAGCGCCCTGACACCTCGGATGCCGATCCGCAGAACTGGACGCTGACGGCCTCCCCCAAAAGCCGGTATCAGGTCAACGAAGTGGCGTCGAACACCAGCGAGCTTTCCTTTGGTTTCAACACCGGGTCGGCGCGCCATGACATGATTGCGGGCTTCGCGCTTTCGCGTGAAGAGATCAGCCAGCGCGGCTATGTCGGCCTATCCTCCGAAGTGGGGGGCGGCACTGCCGAGGACCGTCTCGAGGGGTGCTCTGTCGCGATCTACAACCCCGATGTCAGCGGCTGTTCCACAGCGACACCTGTCCGCAGCGCCGATGCGACGCTGACCGATGTCACCACACGGTCGCTGTATCTGAACGACACGATGACCTTTAATCCGCAGTGGCAGTTGAACCTTGGTGCCCGTCTGGATGACTACAGCGTCAGCCGGACCACCACGGAAGCCGGTGCCGATACGTTGTCGCGCGATGACACTATGTTCAACTGGAATGCCGGTGTTGTCTGGAAACCCCGCGACAACGGGTCGATCTACCTGTCCTATGCCACCTCCACCAATCCTGTCGGGGATGAACTGGACGCAGGCGGCGGCAGCTACAACGGGATCGATTCCTCGAACCTGCTGCTGGAGCCTGAAGAAAACACCGCGATTGAACTGGGCACCAAATGGCAGTTCGGCAATCTGACCGCCACCGCTGCGCTGTTCCAAACCACCAAGGACAATGCCCGTGAAAGCACAGGCGGCCGCGGCGCACCTGTTGTGACCACCGCGACTGGTGAATACCGCGTCCGCGGGATCGAGCTGGGCTTTGGCGGCAACATCACCGAAAAGCTGAGCCTGTTCGGCGGTGCGACCCTGATGGACAGCGAAGTGCTGAAAAGCAGCAACCCCGACAACGTTGGCGAAGAGTTCGCGAATATCGCGCACGAACAGTTCAACGTACTGGCCCGTTACGACTATAACGACCAGTGGAGCTTTGGCGGCCAAGCCACATGGCGCGGCAGCGTTCAGGGCGGCACATTCGCGGCCACCAACGGCAACGAGCTGCCCAGCTACTGGCGCTTTGACCTGATGGCGGATTACCACATCACGGATGATGCCTCGGTCAACTTCCGCATCGATAACGTGCTGGACGAAACCTACTATGACGCGCTGTACCGCTCCGGCACGCCGTTCGTCTATGTGGCACCGGGTCGCTCTGCATCCATCTCGGTCAGCATGAAGTTCTAAACCACACACCAAGGCTGGCGGCGCAGACCCGCGCCGCCAGCCGATCCCCTCGAAAGGATACACCATGTTGCTTTGCGTCGAAAATATCCTGTCACCGCAGGAAGTTGCCCATATCCGATCTGTGATCGACACGGCCCGATGGGACGACGGCCGCAACACCGCCGGCGCGCAATCGGCGCAAACCAAGCGCAATCAGCAAATTCCCCTCGACAGCCCCGTTCTGCCTGATCTGCAGACGCTGGTGCTCCAGCGGTTGATGGGCAACCCCACGTGGGTTTCCGCTGCGCTCCCGCTGCATGTCCTGCCCCCGATGTTCAACCGCTACGAAGAGGCAGAGACCTTCGGCGTGCATGTCGACAACGCCATCCGCGTGAACCCGCAAACCGGCCAGCGCCTGCGGACCGACCTGTCGTGCACGCTGTTCCTTAATGATCCCGAAGACTATGACGGCGGCGAGCTGGTCATCGAAGACAACTACGGCACCCAGTCGGTCAAACTGCCGGCGGGGCACTGCGTGCTTTATCCGTCAACCTCGCTGCATCAGGTCACGCCTGTCACCCGTGGCGCGCGTGTTGCGTCCTTCTTCTGGGTACAGTCGATGATCCGCGACGGCGGCCAGCGCGAGATTCTCTTCGATCTGGATCAATCCATCCAAGAGCTGTCGGCCAGCGCGGGTCTGAACGACCCGACCGCTGTGCGCCTGACCGGCATCTACCACAACCTCATCCGACAATGGGCAGAGACCTGATATGAAATTTCCAAGCATCCTTCTGGCGGCCGTCCTTGTCGCGACGCCGCAACTGGCCGCAGCCGACACTGCGTCGGTCAATATCGCGCTGATCACATGGGCTGACGAATGGATCGGCCCTGCCCTGTCCGAGCCGATGCGCGTCGCCGCGCAACAGGGCGGCCATTCGCCGCTGGCGATGTTCATGGGGGCCGATATCGTCGTGAAGGCGGTGATGTTCGGGCTGGCCATCGCCTCGGTTCTGGGCTGGGCCGTGTGGGCGGGCAAGATCCTGCAGGTTAGCTGGGCCAACGCGCGGCTGCGCCGGTCCTACCGCAAGCTTGCCAAGGCAGGGGCCGTTAAAGGCGCGCAGGCGAAATCCTTTTCCGGCCCCATGCGCGCCATGATCCGCGCCGCCTTGGCCGAGATCGACATCTCTGACGGGTTGAACAAGGCGGGCATCAAGGAACGCGTCGCATCCGAGCTTTCGCGGATTGAGGCGGGGGCCGCGCGCGCGATGCAGTCTGGTGCGATGATCTTGGGCTCCATCGGGTCGACGGCACCGTTCATCGGGCTTTTCGGCACGGTCTGGGGCATCATGAACAGCTTTATCGGCATCGCTGAAAGCGGCAGTACCAGCTTGACAGTCGTCGCCCCCGGTATCGCCGAAGCGCTGCTGGCCACCGCCATCGGTCTGGTCGCCGCGATCCCCGCCGTGCTGCTTTATAACCACATCACCCGCGTCGTCACCGGCTACCGCGCGCGTGTGGGGGATGCCGCGGCGCTGGTGGAGCGCTGCCTGTCGCGTGATCTGGACCGTGCAGAGCGTACCGCAGACGTGCCTCATACCACCCCTGATATCGCCACCAAACTGGCAGCGGAGTAACCCCGATGGGCGTGCGACTTTCTGACGGCGGCGACGATCTTGCCCCCAATGCGGATATCAACATCACACCGTTTATCGACGTGATGCTGGTCCTGCTGATCATCTTTATGGTGGCGGCCCCGCTGTCCACTGTGGACGTCAACGTAGAGCTGCCGGTCGCCACCGGCAAACCCGCGCCGCGCCCCGATGATCCGGTCTTTGTCACCATCCATCAGGACCTCAGCCTGAGCGTGGGCGAAGAAGAGGTATCCTTGGGGGATCTGAACATGCGGCTTGGCATCCTGACTCGTCTGGATCTGGGCACGCGCATCTATATCAACGCCGATCGTTCGGTTCCCTATGGCGAGGTGATGGCCGTGATGAACCGCATGCGCAGCGAAGGCTATCTGAAGATCGGCCTCGTCGGGCTTGAGGACGAGGGCGGGGCCGCCCCTGCGGCGGCAGGTGACGTGGCGACCGCTCCCCCTGCCCCCGCTGCACAGGTCACCGCAGAATGAGCTTTGCCTACGCCCCGCGATATGGTGCCGGGTTGATGCTGGGGGCCGGGCTGAGCATCGGCGTGCATGGCGCGCTGGTGGCACTTTGGCTGACACAGGCCGCGGCCTATGAGCCACCGGAAGAAGCAGGCATTCAGGGCCGCGAGCTGATCGATCTGGCCGAGGTCGAGATGATCATGGCCGCACCTGAAACCGACCTCCCCGACGGGCCACCCGCCGAGGATAGCCAAGCCACGCTCGAAAGCCCCGCCGAACGCGAGGAAGCCAAAGCGTCAAACGATCCGCTGCTGGCACAGATACCGCACACGCCGGACGACCCCGAACTGCAGTTCAAGATCGCCAACCCCGATCAGGAAGTCGACACCGACAAGGAAGCGACCGAAACGCCGACCGAGTTGCAGGAAGAGACCGAAAACGAGAACGCCGCGCAAAGCACGGCTGCCGCCCCCAAGGCAAGCGCGGGTCAGGACGAACAGGACCAAAGCGCGGCCAAGGAACAGGGGCTGACAGATGCCGAACGGGCAGAGATCACGGATTGGCAAAAATCGCTGGTTCTGGCGTTGAATGCCGCCAAGGATTACCCCCGCCGCGCCCGCGAAGCCCGCGCCGAGGGGACCACAACCGTGGCCTTCACGCTGGATCAATACGGTCAGATCAAAGCGCGCGAGGTGTCCAAGTCGTCAGGCTGGCCGGTGCTGGATCAGGCGGCGCTGGATATCTTTGACCGGCTGCAAACACTGCCGCGCCCGCCCTCTGCCATGGGTGCCGGCCCGTTCAATCTGGCAATCCCGATCAGCTATCGCTTTCGCTGATCGGGTCGCCGCCGAAGGCTGTGATCATATCGGGGGTGATGTCTTCAACCGTTGCGCAGCCGCATAGGGCCATCGTCACTTCCAGCTCGTCCCGCAAGCGACGCAACACCTGACTGGCCCCGCGTGCCCCGTCGACGATCAACCCGTGCATCACGGGGCGACCGACCAGCACAGCCTCGGCCCCCAACGCCAGCGCCTTGAACACATCGCTCCCGCGCCGGATGCCGCCATCCAGATAGACCGGCACATCCTGCCCCACCGCCTGCACCACGGCGGCCAACTGCGTGACGGGGGTCGGAACAGTATCGAGCACCCTGCCCCCGTGGTTTGACACGATGATCCCCGCAACACCGGCATCGACAAACCGCCGCGCATCCGTGGCACGCAGACAGCCTTTGATGATCACCGGAACGGGGCTGTCCGCGATCAGCCGCGTCAGGTCTGCCCATGTGGGGGCAAAGACCATCATCCCGTCGAACACCACGCTCTGCCCGTCTTGCAACTGCGGTCGCGGTGGTTGTGGCAGCGGGTCCAGCATCACGGGGCGCACGCCATCCGGCAGCGCAAAGCCCGCGGCAACCTCGCGGTCGCGCAGGCCGTTGATCGGCGCGTCAAGCGTCACCACCAGCGCCTCTGCCCCGCAGTCCACCGCGCGGTTGACCAAAGTCATCGTGCTATCGTGATCCGCCTGCATATAAAGTTGGAACCAGCGTCGCCCCGGAATGGTGGCGATGTCTTCGGGCGCCGTGCTGGTCTGGCAGCTGACCACCATCACCGCGTCTTGAGCGGCAGCGGCCAGTGCCGTCGCAGTTTCCCCTTCCGTGTGAAACAGCCGTTGAAACGCCATCGGCGCGACTATGATCGGATGCGCCGATGGCTGCCCTGATATCGTTGTGCGCGTGTGGCCGCCTGCGCAGTCCGCCAACAGGCGCGGCAAAACTCCTATCCGGCCAAAGCTGGCGCGGTTCTGGCGCAGCGACAGCTCCCCTTCTGCGCCGCCTTCAAGGTAGGCAAACACATCAGCGGCAAGGGTTGCGTGGGCGGAGGCTTCGAAATCTGACAAGGTCACAGGCATAACCCACAGATCGCGCAAAACGCCCGCCGCCACAAGCGACTTAAATACTCAGGTATATCGGTTAGACGCGTTGGACGTATTCCAGCATCGCGTCATCAACCTCGTCCCCACATAGAACAGAGACTTCGCCCGTCGTCTCGAACACGGCGGCACGCACATCGCTCAGCCGCATGACGTTGGATTCGCGCAGCTTCTCCATCAGGTCACTGCGCGACACACGATTGACCCGCATCGCCTCTTCACAAATCTTGCCATTCTCCATCAGATAGACCGGCGCGTTCTGGATGGTATGCAAAGCGGTTTCAGACCGACGGCGCAGATAGGATAGGCCGAACTGGAAAAGGAACAGGCAGGCCGTCGCGACCAAGGTCTGGAAGAACGCCTTCCAATCCGACGCTTGCGCCGCCCCCGCCAGCAAAGAGCCGAAGGCGATGGTGGTCACAAAGTCGAAGTTCGTCATTTTGGAGAAGGAATTGAGCCCGACGATCCGCACCATGAGGATGATCCAGATCAGCGCCACACCGCTGAGCACGAAGCCGCGGGCCAGAACATCGAGTACCGTATTGTCGAAAAACATATAATCCCTTCTTCTCTGGATTGATCAGGCGTCGGATCGACGCGCTTTCTCTTCTTTCTCGTCGCGTTGTTGAGCACGCGATTTCGGCACGTCGCCTTCGCCTGCGGGCCACCCTTCGCGCTGCGCGCGGCGGTCGCCGTCGGTCGCTTCGGTCTGGTCGTGGAACAGATGCACCTGTGTTGGGTAGGGCATATCGATCCCTTTTTCATCCAGCGCTTTATAGACGGCCTGCAGCACCGCCCCGAAGGTATGGATCTGCGACGCACGGTCCGACTTCGTCCACCACCGCAAGCGGACGATGTTGGCGGAATCGCCCAGTTCGACCGGTATCGTCTCGGGGGCTGGGTCGGTCTCTACACCTTCAACGCTGGCACAGGCATCCTGCATGACCTTGCGCGCGGTATCCCAGTCGTCGCTGCAGCCGATGCCGATGTCATATTCCGACCGGCGCGTGTCAAAGGCGGTATTGACCACCACGCTGTCTGTATAAATGTCCGAATTCGGGATCACCACGCGGCGACCGTCATAGGTTTTGATCATCGTGGCGCGGGTCTCGATCTTTTCGACCGTGCCTTCATGCCCGCCCGACACGATCTGGTCGCCGACTTCAAAGGGCTGGCGCAGCAGGATCAGGATACCTGCCAGCATGTTCTGCAAAATATCCTTGAACGCGAAGCCGATCGCGACAGAGCTGACGCCCAAACCGGCAATTAGATCCCCCGGTGTGACCGTCGGGGCGACGATGGTCACCGCCAGCATGAAGCCGATGATCGTCACGGCCCACCGCATCAGCGCCCCGCCCACGTCGCCCAAATTCTCGCGTCCGCGGCGCCCGGCGGATTTGCGGATCAGCGCGCCGATGCCCATTCCCAGAAACCAGAACACCACGGCCACAACCAGCGCGACGCCGATATTCGGGAGCAATCTGAAAAAGCCGTCCAACCAGCCGTCAAGTTTATCGAAAATCAGGCCGGGGTTGGCGTCGACTTCTTCCATGGGTTCTTCCTTACTCGTTACTAAATCAGCGGGAGCACAAAAGGCCCGTTCTCACGTGGCTATTTGATCACATCCCCAAGACAAACGACCCGAAACAGCGGCGGGTTCCCGAAACACCCTTGGTATATGCGCTGCAAACACGTCCAAGGCCGCAAGCGCTTTGTGTGAAATGAGCAACAGCGCCATAATTCCGCCAGTTTCAGAAACCATTAACGATGGCAGAGAAATTCGAGAGATGCAGAGCGTACGACCCTCTGTGCAGGACTGAGTGACAGGGCAACGATGACAATTCCGCGCAAGCTAGCCTACTTTCAACTGTTTACCCTTTGCGTCTGCATCGGGCTTTCCTTTTTGTTCTTCTTTGTGGCGGGCAATACTGTGCAGGTCCAAGCGCAGGACAGGTTTCACGCGTTGGTCAGCCAAGGGTTGTCGTCAATGGGGCGGCGCGCCGACGAATACGGCAGGACGCTCGACGGTGTCGCGGGCTTTGTCGCTGCCTCTGACGAGGTGACGGCGCAGGATATGGAGACCTACGCCACGTCGGTCCATATTGCAGACGGTTCCTACGTGCTGGACGCCATCGGCTTCGCCGTCCCTGTGTATGACGAAACCGACGGCACGCTGAAGGATTTCGTGATCCAGCGCGCCACGCCGTCACAAGATTTCGTCGGCATGGTCGGGACCGAGTTTTCAAGCAACGCAGATCTTCTGGCCACGGCCCTCGCCACCTATGCAAGCGGCGAGACGCTTTCGACAACCCCTGCGCTCCACGGTGAAAACTGCCATGCCCTGCTGATCAAACCGATTTTCCGCCCTGCCGCCGCTTCTGACGGCACCCGCGATCCTGATGCGGCGTTTCTGGGCGTCGCCTTTGCGATGGTCGATGTGGACGAAATCTTTAGCGATCTCTTCGCCGCGCAAAATGACCTCATCACGCTGGATGTGTCCTTCTATGATGAGAATGGCACCCCGTTCCAGCACCACCCGACCGTCACCAGCGATGCCCCCGCCCCGGCCTTTGAATTTTCGCGTGACCATACGGGCTATGGCCAACACATGACCCTGCTCTGGGCCAGCACCCCCGCGTTCGAGGCCGCGCAACCGAACAACGCCAAATGGATCGTGCTGGCGCTGTCGCTGACCATCACGGCGCTGATCCTGATCATCCAGTCGGTGATCCTGAAACGTAATCTGACAATCAACCAGACGGTGGCCGACAAAACCCGCGAGCTTGAGACCCAGCACCAAGAGAAACGATCGATCCTCGAAAACGCGATGCTGCCGATTATCTCGGTCCGGCAATCGGGTGAAATACTGCATCTGAACGATGCCGCGCGACAGCATCTGATCGCGGCCGGGCACCGCAAGGACGCGACGGGCGACTTCGTGCAAGACCTGCTGCCCGAGGTCGACATCCACCGTGCCGACGGCGGGGCGAAGGTCGTCGTTCCGCCCCACAATGGTACGACAGAACCTCGCACACTTGAGGTCGAAAAGAACACCTGGCTTACCGCCGACGCAGAGACGCGTATCACCTTGATGCTGCGCGATATCACCGACAGCGAACGCCGCACGCTCAAGATTGCGGAAACCGAACAACGGTGGAGCCTCGCGCTCAGCAGTGCACATATCGGGGTCTTTGACATTGATCTGGAAAATGGCACATCTGTGGTGTCGGACACATGGCGCGACATCATGCACCACCCCGCTGACCCCGCCTGTCAGAACCCCTATTATAACAAGATGCAGCATGTGCATCCCGACGATGCGGCGGTGGTCAAGAAGATCGAACTCGCCTGTCTGAACGGGATGACCGACCGCGCCGAGGCCCGCTTTCGCATCCGCGTCGGTCAGGACAACTGGCGCTGGATCAAATCGGATGCGGTCGTGGTAGAGCGGGCGAAGAACGGGCGCGCCCTGCGGATGCTGGGTATCCAGATCGACATCACCGAAAGCAACAAACTTGAACAGATGAAGCACGACTTTGTCGCCACCGTCAGCCACGAACTGCGCACGCCGCTGACCTCGATCAAGGGGGCGTTGGGGCTGCTTGAGGCCCAGACACAGGACGATCCGGATGCCGGCGCGGTGCGTCTGGTGCAGATCGCCACGGCCAACTGCGACCGGCTTGTCGCGTTGGTGAATGACATTCTGGACATGGAAAAGATCAACGCAGGCAGTATGACCGTTGTGCCGAAACCGGAGAAGCTGGGCGATATCGTCACCCTCGCCGCCGAGCAGGTAGAGCCTTATGCCAGCGAATGGAAGGTCGAGATCGACGTAGACACGCCCGATCCCGATCACCACGTGCTGACCGACAAAAATCGCATTATGCAGGTGCTGACCAACCTCTTGTCCAATGCCTGCAAGTTCGCCTACCCCGAAACCGCCGTGACAGTGACCACAGCGCCAGTGGGCGACATGACCAAAATCTCTGTCACCAATCTGGGTAACGGCATCTCAGAGGAGTTCCGCGAACGCATCTTCCAGCCGTTCTCGCAGGCCGAGGCATCGAACACGCGACAGCGCGGTGGCACCGGGCTTGGGCTCAATATCTCGCGCCATCTGGTAGAGGCCATGGGCGGGGAAATCGGGTTCGACAGTGTGCCGGGGGAGGAAACCGTGTTCTGGTTCACCTGCCCCTCGACCGAAGACCCCGACGTGGCGATGGTGGCCTAAAGCGCCAGATCGGCGATCAACATGTCCTTGGTGTAATCGGCCTTCAGCTTGCGCGGCCCGTTGCGCCCGCCTTCGACCACGATAAAGCTGTCGCCCAGCGCATAGGCGAAATCGGCATTCTGTTCGACCAACACAATCGCCATCTCGCCTTGGGTGCGCAGCAACCGCAGCGCATCCCCGATCTGCTGGATCACATTGGGCTGGATACCTTCAGTCGGTTCGTCCAGCAACAAGACCCGCGGTCGCGTGATCAGCGCCCGTGCGATGGCAAGCTGCTGCTGCTGCCCGCCCGACAGATCCCCCCCGCGCCGCGCTTTCATATCCCGCAAGACAGGGAACAGATCGTAAATGTGATCGGGAATATGGTGGTCGGCCTTGGGCAGGCAGGCAAACCCCGTCTCTAGGTTCTCCTCCACCGTCATCATCGGGAAAACCTCGCGCCCCTGCGGCACATAGGCAATGCCCGCATTCGCCGCCTGAAAGGCCGTGGTTAAACGCACGAGAGTCCCGTCAACCGTGATCGTGCCCGCCGACGCCGGATGCCGCCCGGCAATCGCCTTGAGGGTGGAGGTCTTGCCGACCCCGTTGTTGCCGATCAGGGTCGTGATCTGCCCCTTGGGGGCCTGAAAGGACACCTCGTAAAGAATGCGGCTTTGACCATAGTGCAGGTCCAGATTTTCAACTTCAAGCATGGCCGCGCCCCAGATAAACTTCGATCACTTTCGGGTTGGATGTCACGTGGTCAAGACTGCCTTCGGCCAGCACCGATCCTTCGTGCAGCACCGTGACCTTGCAGTCGAGCCTGCGCACGAATTCCATGTCATGTTCGACCACTACCACGGCGCGGGTCTTGGCGGCACGTTTCAGAATATCGGTGGTCTTTTCGCGTTCCTCAACCGTCATGCCGGCGGCGGGTTCGTCGACCAGCAGCAGACGCGGCTCCTGCGCCAGCAGCATCCCGATCTCAAGCCATTGCTTCTGGCCGTGGCTCAACTCTCCGGCGATGCGGGTCAGGCTGTCGGTCAGGCCGATCTCTGCCGCGATGCCTTCGATCCGCGCAGCGTTGGACGGGGTCTTGCGGTGCAGCAGGACGGCCAGCGGCCCCCGCGGATTCTTCAGCGCCATGGCAAGGTTCTGCCGCACGGTCTGCGCCTCGAAGACGGTGGGTTTCTGAAACTTGCGCCCCACCCCTTCGTTCGCGATATCCGCCTCTGACATACCTAGCAGCGATATATTCCGCTCTCCCCAGACGACATGGCCGCTATCGGGGCGCGTCTTGCCGGTGATGATGTCCATAAAGGTGGTCTTGCCCGCCCCGTTCGGCCCGATCACAGCGCGCAGCTCAGGCTCTGCGATCTGGATCGACAGGTTGTTGATCGCCTTGAACCCGTCAAAGGATTTCGACACGCCGGAGACTTCTAACAGGGTATCGTTCATGACGGTTTCCTCACCAGATAATCAAACAGGCCGCCGATCCCCTTGGGGAAGAACAAGGTGACGCAAACAAAGGATACGCCAAGCAGCACCAGCCACCAGTCGGTCCATAGGATTGTATAGAACCCGAGGTTGATGGCAGGGGCACCGCCGCCCGTGAACCAGCTGGACAGCAAGGATACGAATGCCGCCCCGATCACCGCGCCGTAAAGCCGCCCGCGCCCGCCAATCGCGACCCAGACTGCCAGATAGATCGATGCAATCGGCGCGATCTCAGCCGGGTTGATGATGCCGGCCTGCGGGTAATAAAGCGCCCCGGCGATACCCGCGATCACGGCGGTCAGGGTAAAGATGAACAGCTTGTAGCGTTCCACACGGTAGCCAAGGAAGCGGACGCGGGCCTCGTTATCGCGGATGCCTTGCACCACGCTGCCCATCTTGCCCGATACCACCCATGCAAAGAGGATATACCCAAGCGCCAGCGCCAGCGCCGATCCCATAAAGAACACAAGGCTGATGGTCGCCTGCGAGGTGTCTTCGTACCCCGGAATATTCTGCAAACCGGAAAGCCCGTTGTTGCCGCGCAGGCCACTGTCGTTCTGGAACAGCCACAGCGACAGCGCCAGCGTCATCGCCTGCGTCAGGATCGACAGGTAAACGCCCGTGACACGGCTGCGGAACGCCAGCCAGCCAAAGACCAGCGCAAGCAGACCCGGCACAATCACCACCATCAACAGTTGCAGGAACAGACTGTCGGAGAAGGCCCAGAGCCACGGAAAGTCAGAGCTGCCAACGACGCCGAAGATCTGGTTGCCGATGGCGTCCTGCACCTCTTGCGGTGTGGGCGGGATCACCTGACCTTCAAGGCTGGACAATACGATGCCTTCGGTCCGTGCATACATCAGCCACATGCCGATGGCATAACCGCCGATGCCGAAGAAAGCGAAATGACCGAGGCTCAGGATACCGCAGTAGCCCCAGACCACATCCATCGCGATGGCGATGAGACACAGGCACAGCGTCTTGCCCAAGGTCTTGACCATAGAGGTAGAGATGAGGCCCGTGCCTGTCGCCTCTGACCCGATGGCGACCGCGAGGGTAAACAGCCCCAACAGCGCAATGAACCACAGGACGGAAGGGTTTTCAGAAATGAATGTTTTACGCATGGATCAATCCGCCGCTGCCCGACCCTTTTGGGCAACGATGCCCTTGGGACGGAATTGAATGAACAGGATGATGAACAGCACCATATAGGTCTGTGCCGCGAGGGTATTGGACGGGTTGAACCATTCGATCCCCTTTTGCAGGAACCCGATGAGCGAGGCCCCAGCCAGCGTGCCCCAGACGTTCCCGACGCCGCCCACGACCACGGTCATGAACGATTGCACGATGTAATCGGCCCCCATCTCGGACGTGACCTTGGCATAAAGGCCGATGGCTACCCCCGCGATCCCCGCGATGCCTGAGCCAAGGCCGAAGGTCATCATGTTGATGCGGTCGGGGTTGATGCCCATACTGGCCGCCATACCGGGGTTCTGCGTCACCGCGCGCACCTCTAGCCCCAGTCGCGTGCGTTTCAGCACAAACAGGATCAGCCCTAGGAACAGCAGCGCCAGCACGAAGATCGCGATGCGGATATAGCTGATCTGGATCACATCCGAGATCACCCACGCCCCGTCCAGCCAAGCCGGAGAGGTCAGCGGTCGGGCCTGCGTGCCAAAGATGTTCTTGGCCAGTTGCTGCAAAGCGATAGAAATCCCGAAAGTCGCCAGCAGCGTCTCCAGCGGACGGTGGTAGAGGTGCCGGATCACCAACCGCTCCATCATCACACCGGCGGCGAATGTGACCGCAAAGGCCAGCGGCAAGGCGATGATGATCGACAGCGTGTAATCGGGCACGAACAGCTGCACGACATAGCCGGTATAGGCCCCCATCATGATAAACTCGCCATGGGCCATGTTGATGACCCCCATGACGCCAAAGGTGATGGCAAGGCCGATAGCCGCAAGGAAATAGATCGACGCGAGCGACAGCGCATCCAGCGTCAGGTCAACGGTTTGCGCGGCGGCGACACGGGTCTCGATGCTGTCGAGCGTGGCCCGCGCGGCGTCTGTGACGGCGCTGTCGGGCTCGTCATACACCTCGTAGAACGTCATGCCCGCGATGGCATCTTGCTGGTTCCGCGCAGTCACCAGCGGCGGCACGGTGCCCGCAGCGGCGAGTGCGGCATAGGCGGTCGCACGCGCCGCATCGGTATTCAGCCGCGCTGTCGGGATGCCACCCACACGCCCACTGACAACGTTCGCCGCCAAAGCGTCGCGGATCGCGGCGGGGGGCACAGGCGCCGGGGCCAGATCAGCCGCCACAAGCTGCGCATAGGCCGCATCGGGTGAAATATCCTCTCCCGGTGTCAGCACCCGCGCGACGTTGCCGCTGGGTGTTTCAGACGGCGTCGCTGTTTTGGTCGATAGAATTTGGTTCATCACCGCCCGCGCCTCGATCGAGGTATCGCTCGCCATTGATGTGATCGCGGCGATGCGGTCGGCGGCTGTGTCGCCAAAACTGGCAGAGAGGAAGTTGGTCAACTGGATCTTGCGGGCCTTCAGCGCCGCGTCTGTCTCTGCCTCGATCGAGGCGCGCAGGGGGGCCAGTTGGTCCGCCTCTGGGCGGCGGGCGATGGAATCGACGGCACTTTGACGGCGTGCAAGATCAGGGTCGGTCAGTTGGAACTGCACAAGCGCGGTGCCGATCAGGCGGCGCACTCCGCCATTGGGTTTCAGCTGCGAAAACCCGCTTGCCGGTGCCGTGCTTTCCGCATCGCTGTCGATATCGCGCAAGGCCAGCGTGTCGCCTGTCTCGGTGCCGAAAAAGAACACACCATCCGCGTCGCGTTGCCAGACCCCTTTGTCCTGCCAACGTTCAAGAAACGCGCTGACCTGCGGCGCACCGGAGGCAACCAGATCATCCAGCGCGACAGAGACAGAGCTGCGCGAGGGTTTGGCAATTTCATCGGCATGAGCTTGAAGCACGGGCTGCAAATCTTGCGCCTGTGCCGTTCCCACGATGCCCACCCAACAGAGGAGCATTAACAGGTGGCGGAACATAGGGAACCCTTGTGGTAAGTCTGGGAAATAAGGTGATGGGGCGGCCAGTCAGCCTGCCCGCCCCGGCGTTCAGGATCAGTAGTTAGAGGTCAGCTGAACGCAGGTTTCCGTTTCGGTGTTGTACATGCCGCATTCCAGATCTTTCCAATCGGAGGTCAGCACAGCGCTTTCGGGCAGGAAGTCTGTCCAGGCATCGCCGGGCACCGGATCGGTCTGGCTGATGATGTCGAACTGACCGTCTGCCGTGATCTCGCCGATCAGCACGGGTTTGGACAGGTGGTGGTTCACCAGCATCTCGGCGGTGCCGCCGGTCAGGTTCGGGAAGGTCTGCCCGTACATCGCGCTGCGCACGGCATCGACATCGGTGGTGCCAGCCTGTTCAACCGCATTCACCCACATGTTGAAGCCGATGTAATGCGCCTCCATCGGGTCGTTGGTCACGCGTTTGTCGTCGCCGATGGATGTTTTCCACTGTTCGATGAATTCAGCGTTTGCAGGGGTGTCTGCGGACATAAAGTAGTTCCACGCCGCCAGATGCCCGACAAGGTTCGATGTATCGAGCCCCGACAGCTCTTCCTCGCCCACCGAGAAGGCAACGACGGGGATATCATCCGCCGATACATCCGCCGCGGCGAGCTCTTTGTAGAAACCGATGTTCGCGTCCCCATTGATGGTCGACACAACGCCCACCTGCTTGCCGTCCTGGCCCAGTGCCACGACATCGCCCACGATCGTGGCCCAATCGGAATGGCCAAACGGGGTGTAGTTCACAAAGATGTCTTCTTCGGCAATGCCCTTGGACATCAGATAGGATTTCAGAATGTTATTGGTGGTACGCGGGTAGACATAGTCGGTCCCGAGCAGGGCGAATTTCTCGACCCCCAGCTCTTCGAGGAAGTAATCAACCGCAGGGATCGCCTGCTGGTTGGGCGCGGCACCCGTGTAGAACACGTTCTTGGATAATTCCTCGCCCTCGTATTGCACGGGGTAGAACAGCAGGCCGTTCAGCTCTTCAATCACGGGCAGCACGGATTTGCGCGACACAGAGGTCCAGTTGCCAAAGATCACGTCGACCTCGTTCACGGTCAGCAGCTCGCGCGCCTTCTCTGCGAACAAGGGCCAGTCGGAGGCAGGGTCAACCACGACCGCCTCGATCTCGCAGCCCAATACGCCACCCTTTTCGTTCTGCGCGTCGATCAACATCAGCATGGTGTCTTTCAACGTCGTCTCGGAAATCGCCATGGTCCCCGACAGCGAGTGCAGCACGCCGACCTTGACCGGATCGGCACAGTCCTGCGCCATCACCAGCGAGGTGGAGCCCATCAATGCAGCGGTCGCGCAGGCGGCGAGTTTGGTGAATGTTGTCATCTTCTATCCCCTGTTGGCGCTGCTACCCCGCGCGTCAGAACGCACTTTTCCGGGGCCCCCAAGCACGTTAGACAGGAGGCGCAGCATATTGTTGTGATCGTCGCATGGCTTGTTACATCTGCCAGGATCGCTTGCCGTGCGACGGTGTTGCCTGTGTCGGCACAAGGCCAAGATGCCTAGGGCAGTGGCGGAGTCGCTAGAAAAAATGGCATGTCACAGGACACGCCCCTAGCCGCGCCTCATTTTTTGGCACCAAAGATCGGGATCGCTTAAAATGTAACCGGCAGGCACACGGCTGCGGGGAAAGGCGCGCGACAAGCGCGCGCCAGCACCTTCGCCTTAGGGGGTGACGCGCGCGGCGGAGGTCGCCTGCCACGCCCGCAACATCGGCAGCGCACAAAGGGCGACCCCGATGAGAAAGGACAGGCTGTAGCCCAAACCGGCCAGATCGTTCTGCGGCATGGCGATCAGAACGCCGCCAAAGAACAGCGCCACCCGCATCGGTAGCGCCCCACGGCCTTCAATCGGGCCGACAAGGCTGATGTAACCCTGCAGCGCCGCCGAAATCAGGGTCACTCCGACCATCGCACAGCTAAGCGCGACGACGACCTCCCACGCGGGAGCCTGACCAATCAACGCAGGGTTCAGCACAAAGAAGAAGGGCGCGATATAGATGACACCGCCAAGGCGCATCGCCTCGAACCCCGTGGCAATCGGGTTGGACCCCGCCATGGTCGAGGCCGCAAAAGCGCCAAGCGCTACCGGAGGTGTGATATAGCTGACCATGCCCCAGTAGAGAATGAACAGATGCACTGCCAGTTGGTTCAGCCCGCCGGCCTCAAGCGCGGGGGCCAGCACCACCGCAAGGAAGATATAGCAGGCGGTCACCGTCATCCCCATGCCGAAGATAAAGGCGGTGATCGCCCCCATCAGCAACAGGATCAACGTGCTGTCGCCAGCAAGAAACACCAGCTCGTTCACCAATGTGCCCGCCAGCCCTGTAGCAGAGAACGACCCCACGATCAGCCCGACGCCCAGCAGGATCGCCGTCAGTTCTGACAGCCCCATGCCGACACCGACGATCATATTGCCAAGGCGGCTCAGGTTCAGACGATGGCTCGCGCGGAACTGGTTCACAACCAACAGCAGCGCCGTCGCATAGAATGGCGCAGAGGATTCCTGTCGCAGCCCGATCATCATATACAGCAGCAGCGCGAAGACGAAGATATAGGGCCAGCCTTCGATCATCACCTGACGCAGGCGCGGAAGGTCAGGCTTGGGCAAACCACGCAGCCCGCGTTTCGCGGAGTAGGCGTCGATCTGCGCGAAAAGCCCCCAGTAGAACAGAATGCTCGGAATGGCGGCGGCCAGCGCGATTTCGACATAGGGGCGTGACAGGAAGGACGCCATGACAAACGCCGTCGCCCCCATGATCGGCGGCATCAATACCCCGCCAGTCGAGGCGCAGGCCTCGGTCGCGGCGGCGGTCTTGGCCGAGAATCCGGTCTTGCGCATCGCGGGGATCGACACCGCCCCCGTGGTCAAAACATTCGAAATGACAGAGCCGGACATCGACCCCATAAAGCCGCTGGCAAAGATAGAGACCTTCGCCGCGCCCCCGCGGTAGCCGCCCACAAGGCCAAGCGCCAGATCATTGAAAAACTGCCCGCCGCCTGTCCGTTGCAGCACCGCGCCGAACAGGATGAAGCCGATGACAACGCCGCCGAAGGCCTTCATCGGAATGCCGAAAGAGCTTTCGGCGGAATAGATATGGTAAGGTACTGTTTGCAGAAACGTGCTTTGAAAGCCCGAAAACGGGTCCGGCACGTGGCCCGCGAAGGTTGGATAGAACGCAAAGAGGGTGACGATCAGGAACAACACCAGCCCCCCTGCCCGCCGCGTTGCCTCCAGGATCAGGAAGAAGAATATGACCGAGACATATTGCGCCGTTTCAGGGGCCGCATATTCCCATCCCTGCGACAGGTTCTGCTGCGCGGTCTGCGCCAGATAGCCCGTGGTCCCGACCGAAGCGGCAAACAGCACCCAGTCCAGCAGCGTCGGCTCCCCCCCTTGCCGCCGCGGGCCTGAAAGATCAGGAACGTCAACGCCAGGAACATCCCCCCGAGGATATACAGATACCGCCCGTCGATCAGCACAATCCCGAAAAGCTGAAGGTTGAAAAGCTGGTTCACCACCAGCACCAGCGACAGCAGCGTGGTGATCACCACGACCCAACGTGCCACCCCCGAGATCCGCTCTGCCGGGGTGGCACCGTCAATCGCCACCTCCTCGAACTTCGGCTGCGGGGTGCGCGATGTATCGGGATCGGTCATAAAAACGCTTTCATATTAGGGGGTACGGGCCGGTAAGCGGCACAGCAGGAACGGGCCGGCACCATGACCAGCCCGCCCCGAACTTTCGAAAGGTTCAGAAAACGACAGAGAACCCGCCGTCTGCCAAGGCCTTGCGGCGCGCCTCGGACCAAGCGGCTTCCCAGTCAGAGGGGTTGGACGCTTTCGTCGCTTCCCATGCCGCGGCCAGCGCTTCTTGGCGTTTCACAAGTTTGTCGTTATGCGCCTGCGCGGTGTCGGACCAAGCGCCCACTTCTTCGAAATAGCGGATCGCCCCTTCGTGGTAGGGCACCACCCACTCCATGTTATGCTTGTCCAGCGCCCAGCCACCGATGCCGGGGGAATTGCCGTCATATTTCGGGAACAGCTCTACCATCGCCTTGGTCATATTATAGACCAGCGCTTCGTCCGTGGCCGCAATCGAGGTCAGCACCGGATAGGCATAGCCCGCGCCCTGATAGCCGTCGGTCCCGTCGATGGTGGCCCCGACCTTGGCTTTGTTCAGCGTGAAGAAGGGGGCAATTTCCTGCATGCGGGCGAAACCCTCGGTGTCGTCGGGATCAATCGGCGGCCAGAACAGCCCGCGCGGCCCCGCTTCGGCCTCATATGCCTTGCCCGAGTTGGTCGACGCAAAAGCCGCATCGACCTGCCCTTCGATCAGGCCGGTCCAGCTGGCCCCGAACCCGCCGAAATCAACCCGCTCCACATCGTCCCAGGTCAAGCCGCCATAGGCCAGATAGGCTTCGGTGTTCACGTTCAACGCAGGGGCACCCACGATATAGGACACACGCTTCCCCTTGAGGTCGGCATAGGTCTCGATCCCCAGATCGCCCGCGACACCGACCGCAAGGTTGATCGCGCCACCGTTGTTCGCCAGCAGCACGCGGATCGGCTGCGGGCCCCAGTTTTCGGCCCCGAAATCAAACACACCTTCCTGCGCCATAAAACTACCGCCCACACCCGTGGCCGAGAATTCAACCCGCCCCTGACGCAGCGGCTCTGTGCGCGACACGTCGTTCTTGCCCGGCAGCACGCGCAGGTTCACCCCCGCGGCATCTTGCAACGCAGCACCGATTGCCACGGCCTGATTATAGCCCGCCGACCCGGTGTCATAGGCTGTCCAGCTCAATTGACGCGGCAGGTCCAGATCCTGCGCGAACGCCATGGAAGCCGTGAACCCAAATGCCACGACCGTCGTCTTCAATACGTTCATATCTTTCCTCCCAGAAATTCCTGCGGCGCAAAACATTCGCGTTTGCTGCAAGGTTAGCGGCCCGTTTTCTTGTGAAACGTGGTTCCGCCCTGTGGAAAAGGATAAGAGCGCGCCTTTCCTTAAGTCAACAAAAGACCGCGAGAGGCGCGGTTGCGCAGGGTGACATCAATCAGAGGTAGACCAGAGATGTTCTGACGCGGGAACGCCCGCTTTGCGCGCCGCCGCCATCAATTGCGCCAATGTGCCTGCATCCAGCGGAATACCCTTGGCCGATCGCTCTGCCGTGCAGCGCCTTTCGGGGTCGCCGGGGAATTGCACCCCCGCCGTTCCGGGCGCCGCCGGGGATGCCTTGACCCAATCTGTATAGCGGTCCACATCCACACCAAAGCTTTGCGCAAGACCAAAGACATTCGGATCGATCAAGATCGCCATCATGTTGTTCACGATCCGGTCGGGCACCTCGCGCTCGGGTGCATAGGCCCCGCCCCCGCTGAACGATCCACCTAAGATATCCCCCAGCAAGGCGAGCCCGAACCCTTTATGCTGCCCGAAGGCCGTCAACGCCCCGCCCGCACCGTCAAATACCACCGACGGATCGCGCGTTGCATTGCCCTGCGCATCAATCAACGCCCCTTCGGGCGCAGGCTTGCCGCTAAGCTGAGCGACACGCGCCTTGCCCATGGCGATGGTACTGGTCGCCATATCCAGCACAAACATCGGATGCTTTTCGGTCGCCGGTATCGCCGTGCAATAAGGATTGGTGACAAACCGCGCATCACTGCCGCCGAACGGTGCCACCAGGGGGCGCGCGGACTGAACATTCGCGTAAAGGATGCAGATAAACCCCGCCTCCGCCGCCATGATGCCCCAGTCGCCCAACCGCCCAAGGTGAAAGCTGTTGCGCAAGGACAGCGTCGCGAAATGGTGGGTCTTCGCACGATCAATCGCCAGCGTCATTGCCTGCTCTGCCACGATATGGCCAAAGCCACGGTTGCCATCGACCAAGAGGAACGGCCCCTTGTCCTGCACCAGCTCGATATCGGCCGCAGCGTCCAACTGCCCTGCGAGAATACCGTCCACATAGGCGGGTATCATCCCCACCCCGTGGCTGTCATGCCCCGCCAGATTAGCCCCCACCAACCGCGCCGCAACCTTCGCCGCCCGCCCTGCATCCTTCCCTGCATACGCCAAAATAGCCGTCGCAAAATCCGTCAACCGCCCCGCATCAACCGCCATCGGTCTGTCCTCCCCCCAATATGCTGTCCACGCCGCCTCTCCCAAAGCGAACGCCCACGATCGCAGCCTCGCGCCAAGAAGCGGAAACTGCAAGCCGGAGGGTCATCGGAAGCGGAAGGTGTCAATGCGGGCGTCTACGGCGGGGAATTTTTCAAGGGAGAGTTTAAATGGTGCCCAGGGACAGCTTGGGTTTCCCGGACGCGTTCCCGTTTGAGCAGGTTGAAGAAGCTCTCAGCGACCGCATTGAAGCTCCTATATTCGTCAAGCCTTGATCCGTGTGGATCAGGACGCGTCGCTTAGGTTTGCGTCGCCAGACAGCCATCAGAAGGGCTTGCAGCACGAGGTCTGTTGGTTGCCGCGATTGTGTCGCCCAGCCGATCACACGTCGTGAGTAGAGATCGATGATACCCGCCAGATAGAGAAACCCCTCATAGGTTTTGATGTAAGTGATATCGGACACCCAGGCGGTGTCTGGCGCTGTCACATCAAACTGCCGGTCTAACGTGTTGTCGACGACGACTGACGGCCTTCCACCATACTTGCCCGGCTTACGTTTGTACCCGATCTCTGCGCGGATCCCGGCCAAACGGGCCAACTCACGCTTGAGCCTGCGGTTCTCAGCTTCACGGTCACTAGATGATGTCTGTGACCCAGCTTTTGCGCAGAGCTTCATCCATTTGTAGAGCGAATATGTACTAACGCCGAACCGTTCCGAAGCCTCGCGAACGGCATACCCCCGCACTGTTATCTGATGGACTGCATCGCGCTTGAAATCTTCACTGAAATTTGGCTTCTCATAACGGCCGCCTTGCCTCAAAGTTAGGGAAGAAAGCGTCTACAAATCTAGGGGCTATTCAAAGGTCCAGCGTCAAATCGGGGAAAAGGGTTTGGAATTGGGGTAAGAGTGGCATGATGTGCAGTTGTGCGAAACTGCTGGGCGCGGCAGAGCGCAAGGTGCCATGGGCACCGACACCCTTGCCGCCCAACGCCGCCTGTGCGGCCTCTGACTGCGCGAGAATTTCGCGAGCATAGGGTAGAAAATCCGCCCCTTCCAGTGACAATGAAACCTTGCGGGTGGTGCGGCGTAGCAGCTCCACCCCAAGCTCGGCTTCCAACTTGGCGAGGCGGGCGCTTGCCACTGCAGGTGCAAGGCCAAGTTCACGACCCACAGCGCTGATATTGAGCCGCTCTGCTGCCATTACAAATAATCGCAGGTGATCGGCGTCCATCAATTATACCCAAAATCAAGAAAGTGAACTCCACTCTCGGCAGCTTATTGCGTGAAGCACAAGGTATAAATTCGCATCCTAAGGATGACATCAACTCAAGGCTTTTGGGGTAATCCGCCGCGCAGACTGGCCCGATCATGATGGAAAGGAGGCTCTGATGACACAGACCGGAACCGTAAATTATCACGTCCACAAGCCGTTTCGGCAGGCGTTCGAAATTGATGTGGATGGCGTTGCTGGCAACCTCATCGAGCCGGAGTTTTTCGCTGCCAAGATCGCAGTGAAGGATCAACGGAACTGCGAGGCCGTCACGGATTTTGCAGAGGATGGCTTTGCTTTTGCCAACTCCCCAACGGCTATATTGGATTTCGAAGGTGGCAATTGGCAAAGCCTATATGATGCCGAACTGGCCGATCTATTGAAACAGGAAGTTGGCGCAAAAGAGGTGATCACCTTTGATCATACAGTCCGCATCGATGATCCGCAGGCCAAGCGCCGCCCGGCCCGCCACGTCCACAGCGATTATAGCCGCGAGGGTGCGGAAAGGCGTCTTGTGGATATTCTGGGCCCTGGACAGGCCGATGAATGGGCGCAGGGTCATTATGCCTTTATCAACGTCTGGCGCCCGATCGCGAACCCGATCAATTCGGCTCCGCTTGGCTTCGTTCGTCCCTCAACTGTTAAAGACGCAGATTGGATCGTGATTGACTTGATCTACCCCGATCGCAAGGGCCAGGTGATGGGGTTGGCAAAAGACGACGCGCACGAATGGGTTTACCGCTCACGGATGACGCCGGACGAGGTCGCGTTTTTCAACATCTACGACAATTCCGGCCGCCCCTGCGTTGGCCACAGTGCGATTGATCTGATCGAGGACCCGACAGTCACGACGCCCCGCCAAAGCATCGAGAGCCGTACGTTGCTTCGCTATTAAAGAGCGCCCACCCGCGCCTTGCACACCTGAGGAGACATTCACATGACCAAGACAATTCTTATCACCGGCGCGACGGACGGGATCGGCCTTTTGACAGCCAAGACGCTGACTGCCGAGGGCCACAACGTCCTGTTGCACGGCCGCAGTACGGACAAGTTGGAAGCCGCGGCACACGAGGTCGGGGGCACTCCGGAAACCTACCGCGCTGACCTTTCGCTGCTGGAGGATGTTAACGCCTTGGTGGCAGATGTCCGTGCCAAACATGACACCCTGGATGTGTTGATCAACAATGCCGGGGTTCTGAAGGTTCCCAACACACAGACAGACAGCGGGCTGGATGTGCGTTTCATGGTCAACGCAATCGCGCCTTGGGCTTTGACCGTTGGTCTGCTGCCGATCATCCCAAAAGACGGTCGCGTGGTGAGCCTTTCCTCAGCAGCACAAGCGCCCGTCAACATCAAGGCCATGCGCGGTGAGCAACAGCTTGGCCACAATGAAGCCTACGCGCAAAGCAAGTTGGCGTTGACAATCTGGTCGCAGGAATTGGCGCGCGAACACCCCGACGGGCCGGTGTTTGTCTCGGTCAACCCGGGGTCTCTTCTTGCCACAAAAATGGTCAAGGAATCCTATGGAATGGCGGGCAATGACCTGCGGATCGGGGCGGACATCCTGCGCCGTGCGGCAGTGTCCGAAGAATTCGCCAACGCCTCGGGGCAGTATTACGACAACGATGCCGGACGCATCGTACGGCCCCATCCCGCAGCCGCCGACCGCGCACATGTCGCGCAACTGATGGCGGCTATTCGTGAGCTGGCTGGCGCCTGAGGCGTCCCAAAACGTTTGCCGATCAAGGGGATTGCGCATTAAGCTAAGAGTCGGGAGGAGACGTGATGAGAGGTTTCATTACCTCAAATCAAACGGATGCGATTGCCGCGTCCTGGGACCGGTGTGCGCGGCAGTATAACCTGCGGCACGATACCGGGCGGCCTATCATGCGCCTCCAATCCTCCGAAGTTGCCCCCCCCCGACTTGAACAGATTGTCGAGAGCACCGGCGGCAGGCAGGGCTTCTTTCAACATCTCGCTTCGGTCGCGGGCGAAATCGGTCATCGTCTGGTTGTCACCGACGCCGATGGCGTCTCTGTGCGGATCGAGCATAGCGGGGCGACGAGTGGCTCTGACGGATGGAACGGCATCGCCCTTGGGTCATGTTGGGACGAACGCGTGGCCGGTACAAACGGCGTATCCATGGCCTTGCGAACGGGGCACGCAATCACTGTGCGCGGTGCGGATCATTACTTTTCGACGCTCAGACAGTTCGCCTGTACCGGCGTTCCGGTGCTGGATGCCAACGGGGGGATGATTGGTGCAATCAATCTTGTCTCTGTCGATCGGGGCAATCGCGCCGATTATCTGTTTGGACAGCAGCTGTTGGCAAAGACCGCGCATCGCATTCAGCGCAACCTGTTTGAAAAGCAATTCAACGACGCGATGCTTGTGACGGTCTCGCGTGTGGGGCGTGATCACGTCCTCTCCGAAGATGCACTGGTCGCCGTGAACGAGGCAGGGATGATTATCGGTGCCACTTCGACCGTTTCCGCCTGCCTTGACGGTGCAAACGCTGCATCGCTGAGGGGGCAGGCGTTCGAGGCGATCTTTCACGTCGACAGCAATCGGCTGGTGAATGTGCCCGAGAGGGTAGTTTCAATTCCAGCCAATCATGGGGCCGCCGTGAACCTGACGGTTGCTTTGCCAAAGACCGCCGCACCCCAACGGGTGTCCAAGCCGCTGCCGCCCGGCCCTGCGCGCAAACCGCGCTTGCCACCATCGCTACAGCAGTTGGCGACCGGAAGTCATAGCATGGCTGCCGCCTGTCGCCGTGCGCGAACCATGTTGGAAGACACAGCCATGCTGCATCTGGAAGGCGAAACCGGAACCGGGAAATCCGCGCTTGTGGCCGCATTGCTGCAAACCGATGCCCCTGACGCACCGGTTTTCGATCTGGATTGTGCGACGCTTGGCGAGAGTGACGCCGACACAGACCATTTGCGCAGGGTCATTGAGCAAGCCCGCGTCGTGTCAAGAATGTCCTATGGCAAGGGCGTCCGCGCGACCTTGGTGTTTGACAATGTGGACGAGTTGCCGCGCACTTCGCAGGCAGAGCTGCGACGTTTCCTGAATGAACAGGAAGAACACCGCCACCAAACGGATGATCATGGGCATGACAGCCGCCTGCGTGTGGTTTCCACCAGCCGCAAACCTTTGATAGACGCCGTCAACGCGGGGCATTTCAGAGACGACCTATTTTATCTTCTAACAGGCTCAAAGGTCTTCCTGCCCCCGCTTCGAAGACGTGAACATCCAGAGGTTTTGGCACAGGCCCTGTGCGCGCAGCTGACCGGTTGTAACGTCACCTTCAGCGCCGAGGCCAAAGATGCGCTTTGTCGCCTACCGTTCCATGGCAATGTCCGCGAAATGCGCGGCGCGCTTCAGAACGCATTGGCAACGGCACAGGACAACCGGATCAACCTGCTTGATTTGCAACAAGCCTCTGTTGGCGCTCCTCTGGCCTCTGCGATACCGAAACCGGTTTGCGCCATTGTACCCGCCAGTCCGGTAACCGCCTATGACGAACGCAGCATGATCCTTGATGCGCTCAGCAACAGTCGGTGGAATGTCAGCGAAGCTGCTCGCATACTTGGAATGGGGCGCGCAACGATTAACCGGAAACTGAAAATGTACGAGATCCGGCGGCCGACCTGAAGCAGGCCGGCCCACCGTCGCGTAAAAAAGGACCGCCTGTCAAAGGCGGTCAGAAGGCATGTGTGCATCATTTTGCCGAGCCTCACGTGCGAGGTGTGATAGAGTACAGATCACACTCACATTGTGGGTCTATTAGGCTTTTCTTGGCGTCCTCACAGGCCGTCGGCAGTAGCGGAATTCGCAAGGACACCGCTGGGTATCTTAAGGTTCTCAGGCAAGCTCGTCCTTGCCGTCGATGATGGAATGAACGCTGGTCGATCCTTTATGGCGGGCCTCAAGATAAGGCGCGTAGTCCGGATCATTCACGAAATCGCGGGCGGCTTGCGCATCCGGCCATTCAAGGATCACGCGCAGGGCTGCGGGCTGGTCTTCCCCCTCGACCTGTTCGTGGCTGGTTGTGCGCGCAATATACTTGCCGCCATGTTTGGCGATGATCTTGCCGACCGGCTCGATATAGCCGGGTATCCAGCTGTCGTCGGTGGGTGTCACGGCCAAAACTGAATAGGCTGTCATGGATTGGTTCCTCCTCTTTGGTATCGATTACCCTTGTTGTGAGCGCGGGTTCGGGTTCAGGCCGCTCGGCGACCTAAATGCTGTGTTGCGCGTCCGATGTCGCGCTGTGCTATTTCATTGAGTGATGCCGCCAATGCGTTCATCGGATCACGCTGCGACGGGATGGCCCTGTCCAACGTCGTGTGAACCCCCGCGTCAATTGGGCCAAGGGAAAGGTCACGGTGAAACGCATCGACGGCTGCTGCCCCGGCGGCCAGATCGCCCTCCACCAAAATCAGCGCATGCGCCAGAATGCGGCGCTGCCCGTTGCCAACAGGACGTATGCGCTGCGCGGTGCCAACGGCTTTGCGGCCCTTCAAGGACAGGTTCCATGCGCCGTCACAAAAGCTGTTCGGGGTCGCACCCGTCGCCCAACCGGCGGGGATTGCATTCTGAATGATCCGTGTGATCAGGCGGTAACCATCCTCAATGGAGAACGTCCGATCAGCGGTAAACGCCAGCGCGAGGTTTAACACCCCCGGACCTTGGGGGACCGCGCCGCCGCCCGTGGGGCGCAGATACAACGGCCAGCCGCGCGTGGCTGAACTACGCTTCGCCGTTTCAAATCCGGGCTTGAGCCTCAGGCTTGCCGGACAGACAAGCGCGCGGCGGCGTGGGCTCCAGAGACAGGTTACAGCGCCTTGCGCCGCGAAGGCCGCTGCCTCAAGGGCAAGCCCCTCGGCCACGCGCTCCACATATGTGAGAGGTGCGTTCACACCGCCATCCCTTCAATCTCTTCGCAGATGGAAGTCAGCAGATCACCCGCTGGTGCGCCATCAAGCGCGCGATGATCAAAGGTCAGCGACAGGCCCACATGGGGGCGCAATTCGATCCCGCCATCCTCGCCCCGCACCGCGCGATCCGTAAAACGCCCGATACCAAGGATGCAGATTTGCCCTGCGTTGATGATCGGGGTGAAATGTTCCACCCGCGTCAGGCCGAGGTTGGAGACGGTGAATGTGCCGCCGGTCATTTCTGTCACGGTCAGCTTGTTGATCTTGGCCCGCGTGGCCAGATCCTGCCGCGCACGCCTTTGAGAGGGACGACCTTGGTCATTCGACCGACCCGATGACGGCACCCTTGGGCACAACGGCATCGGCCTCTTCCTTGATCCGCAGGGTGCCAGAGGCTGGTGCGTTGATCTCGTATTGCACCTTGGCGGTCATAATCTCGACCACCAACGCGCCTTCTTCGACGGTCGCGCCATCATCAGCAAGCCAGCCGGTGATCACTGTTTCTTCGTCCTCTTCCCAGAGGTCGGATGGGATGACGATATCTGTTGCCATTTGAAGTGTCCTTTCCTGTTCGGGGTCGCGCTGCATGCGACCCCGTTGATTAGTGATTTGTTGGTTTTGGTTCGGCTCAGACCGCTTGCATCTCGTCCCAAGCGGCGACGATCTTGTCAGGGTTGGGCAGGCAAAACTGCTCCATCACCCGCGCGAATGGGATCGGCACATCGGGGAAGGCAACGCGTTTCGGCGCGGCCTTGAGAACCGAGATATCATGCTCGGTCACGGAGGCGATGATTTCGCCCGAGAGGCCGTAGCTCATATAGTCCTCGTCCACGACGATCAGCCTGCCGGTCTTGGCGACGCTGGCGCGGATGGTGTCACGGTCCAGCGGCACAAGGCTGACAAGATCGACGACTTCGGCGCTGACACCTTGTTCTTCAAGCTTTTTTGCCGCCTTCAGCGCGTTGTGAACGCCCATTCCGACACTGATGATCGACACGTCCTTGCCTTCGCGCACGACCTTGGCCTTGCCGATTTCCAGCGTGTAGGGCTCTTCCGGCACATGCACAGTCGCGCCCGCCTCGGTACCAAGCCACCCCATGCCCTGTAGCCCCTTGTGGTACATGTAAACCACCGGACTGTCGTCGCGCATGGCGGCCGTCATCAACCCTTTGGCGTCATAGGCATTGGATGGGGCCACAACCTTCATTCCGGGCAGGTGAGCAAAGGTGCCGTACAGACACTGCGAATGCTGGCCGCCGTCGGAATAGCCACCACCGGTTGAGGTCATCAGAACCATTGGCACTTTCACGTTGCCGCCGGAGAAATAGATGTTCTTGGCCATCAGATTGTAGATCGCATCAAAGCAGACGCCAAAGAAGTCGACGAACATCAGTTCGACCACCGGACGCATACCATCCTGCGCCGCACCAACAGCGGCACCGATAAAGGCAGTTTCCGAAATCGGTGTGTCGCGGATGCGTTCCGCCCCGAACTCTTCGATTAACCCACGGGTATTGCCATAGACGCCACCCAGAGGACCGATGTCCTCGCCCATCACAAAGACGGAGGGATCGATGCGCATTTCCTGTGCGGTGGCTTCGGCCATAGGGCGGGCGATGGTCAGTTTTCTCTCGTTCGATTTGGTCATGTCTCTCCCTCCCGTTTATGCTGCGAACACGCGCGTCAGCGCATCTTCGGGGGCTGCATCATCGCTTTCGCGGGCGAACTTGATCGCGGCATCAACGCGCGCAGCAAATTCTTCCTCGATCGTGTTCAGTTCCGCCTCGCTGGCAGCACCTTCGGCAAGCAATCTTTCCCTCATTTTGGGGATCGGATCTTTTTCAAACAGCGCGTCCTTTTCCCCTTCGGGGCAATAGGCCTCGGCGTCACCCATAAAGTGGCCCGCTAAACGGTAGGTTTCACATTCCAGCAGCGATGGGCCTTCACCCGCTCGTGCTCGGGCAATCGCCTCGCCTGCTGCTTCAAAGATGGCATAGGGGTCGTTGCCCTCAATCCGTTTTCCGGGGATGCCATAAGCCGCCGCGCGGTCTGCATGGCTGCCGATGCTGCTGGCGGTTTCTTTGGCGACAGAAATGCCCCAGCCGTTGTCCTCGACCACGCAGATAAAGGGCAGGTTCCAAACGGCAGCGAGGTTCATCGCCTCGTGCCAGCCGCCTTGGTTCACCGCGCCTTCACCGACGAAGGCAACGGCGACGCCCGGCTTGCCTTGCATCTTGCGGCTGAGCGCCGCCCCCACGGCGGGGCCCATGCCCTGCGCGATAATGCCAGAACAGGCAAAGTTCACATTATCATCAAAGAGATGCATATGCCCGCCGCGACCACCGGATAAGCCGGTTTTCTTACCGAAGATCTCGGCGGCCATTTTATCCAGATCAACGCCCTTGGCGATGGCCTGATGGTGTGGACGGTGGGTGGCTGTGACCACATCCTCGGGAGTCAGGTGCGCACAAACCCCCACCGCCACTGGCTCCTGCCCGTCGGACAGGTGCATTTCACCCGGGATCGGCCCATTGGCCATGTTGAACGCCGGTGATTTACCCTCGAAATAGATCTTCGCAATGGCCTCTTCGAACCTCCGGCTCGTGACCATATTGCGATACATCCAATGCTGTTCTTCGCGTGTTGGTGACATGAATTCCTCCTCCCATGTGCGCGGCCTCTCCCTGCCGCATGAACGCTGGAAGTAGGATTGAACCTGTTGGGCTGCGGAACAATGACGCTGAAGCCCACGCGGGGCTTGATCGCGCAAACTGTCTCACCGTGAGACAGTTTGAGACACATTGAGCCAGAGTGTGGCGCACCTTGAGCAGGAATTGGTCTGCGCGTCGAAGAAAAACGGACATCGACTCAGCATTAAAGCCGTTATGCAGTTTATATTCAAAATCCGAATTCTGTAGCTAACTTCACCCCCGTTTATCCAAAATTTGGATCATCTCATCATAGGGGCACGACAAAGAGCTTCGGCTCACAACTCAAGCCCTGCGCAAAACAGGGCACCACAACGGAGAGATGCTATGAAGTACGAGAATTTCACAACGTTTAGCGTCGATGTCAAAGATGCCATCGCTACCGTGACGTTCGATTATGGAACGGTCAACGTTCAGGGACAAGAGATGCTCGCCGACCTGAACAGCCTTGCCATGCGGCTTGAGCGGGACCGCGATACAAAGGTTGTAATCTTCCAGTCGGCGCACCCCGAAATCTGGGTGGCGCATTACGATACGGAACTTCTTAAAGATATGGCGATCGAAGCCGTTTCGCGCGAAAACGCGGTATTGCTTGACCTACAAATGGTATGCGAACGGATTAGCAGGGTGCCGCAAGCGACCATTGCGAAGCTGGAAGGGTTTGCACGTGGCGGAGGCCATGAACTGGCACTGGCGCTCGACATGCGGTTCGCCGCACGCGGAAAATTCAAATTCATGCAAATGGAAGTCGGCATGGGCATTCTGCCCTGTGGAGGCGGCGCGTCGCGCATGGCCCGTCAAACCGGTTTGGGCAAAGCGTTGGAAATTATCCTTAGCGCAAATGATTACGACGCAGATGATGCGGAACGGTTCGGCACAATCAACAAGGCGCTCGAGCCCGATGAGATCGGCCCCTACGTTGATGCACTGGCGCAGCGCATTTCCAAATTTCCCGCGGCTTCGATTAACGCCTGTAAGCAGATGGTTTACGAATCCATCGACAAACCAATTGAAGAAGCCCTGAAGGCAGAGGCCTATTGGCTTTATCAAGCAACCAGCAAAACCCCGGCCATCAAGCGTTTCACAGTGGCTGACGAACAAGGGCTTGAGCACGACATCGAGAACCAGCGCAATTGGGGCGATCTGGTCATGAAGGTTCAAGACATCAACTAAACTCCCCTTATTAAGGGCACTACTCAAGAACCGCGCCCGTATTCACGGTGCGGTTCTTTCTATTTGGTCGCCGTCCACGTGCAGATGACAGCATTACCTCCGGAATCCGAAAACTGAACTCCGAATTGCACCGATTACCCAAATATTCAGACGTGTTAGTTCTGTGTCAACAAACACATCGAAAGGAAGATCCGATGAAAACCATGGCCCTCTCCGAATACGGACCCAACTCCCCCTTTGCATTGACCGAGCTGCCCAAACCAACCGCAGACACCGGTCATGTGATTGTTCGCGTTCAAGCAACGAGTATCAACACAATCGACATGATGATCCGCAATATGGGCACGGACCTTGGCTTTGCCCCCGCTACACCTGCTGTTTTGGGCATGGATTTTGCTGGTACGATTGAAGAAGTCGGCGAGGGTGTGAGCGGTTTCGCCGTGGGCGACGAAGTATATGGCTGCGCCGGTGGTCTGGCCAACCTTCAGGGCGCTCTGGCGGAATACATGCCGGCTGATGCACGGCTGATCGCGAAAAAGCCGAAATCCCTATCCATGCGTGAAGCAGCCGCGATCCCGCTGGTCGGGATCACCGCTTATGAGGGGCTCAAGCGGGCCGGCGTAAGCGAGGGTCAGAAGGTACTCGTGCATGGCGGTTCTGGCGGTGTCGGGCACATCGGCGTGCAATTGGCCCGGTCACTGGGGGCAGAGGTTTATGCCACCGACAGCGGAGACGAACGCCTATCTGTTGTGCGCGACCTTGGTGCCGGAGCGATCGATTTCAAGGCGGAAACCGTCGAGGATTATGTCGCCAAACACACAGGTGGCAAAGGTTTCGACGCGGTGCTGGATACAGTCGGCGCTGGCAACCTGACGAACTCGTTCAACGCGGTCGCCTTGAACGGCAAAGTGGCGACGACGCTCGCGTTGGCAGAGCTTGACCTGTCCCCCGCCCACCTGAAGGGTGCCTCACTGCATGTCGTATTCATGCTGATCCCGATGCTGCACGACAAAGACCGCGCAGACCACGGTGCAATCTTGGCCGAACTGGCAAAGCTGGTTGATAGCGGCGCATTGAAACCGGTGGTGGATGAGCCCCAGTTTACCCTTGAAGAAGTCGGTGCAGCCTATGACCGGCTTGCCAGCGGAAAGGCAATCGGCAAGGTAGTCGTGGACGTATAACGCACCACAAGGCGCGTTCGGCATGGCGCGGCGGGCTTCGGCTCGCCGCGCCATTCGTTTTTCCGAAATAGGATTTTGAAGAAAAACTGCGTCCCAACCCGAACGGATGATTATATCCATTAACCGAATTTTGATTACATAATATGCCCGTTTATCAATCGAAGGGGGATCAATAAGTGTTGCTTATCAAACCTGCTCCAACATAAGAAGGATGCTTCTAAATGACCCTTTCATCTCTTCAACAAGCCCGTGCCATTGCGCGCCCAAGCCGGGAACAAATGCTCAACCGCGAGTTCTCTGTCCAACAATTCTGGAACCAGAACCGCGATCTGTTTGAACGCGCTTGGTCAGAATGGCAGACGGAGAACGAGGCGAAGCTGCCTCAGCTCGACAGCTCTATTTTCGATCCGAAACTGCGCGCGGCTGTGGAGCAAGCTTGGGTAGATCCGACAGCCGAAGATGCGGTCAAGGACCTGTGGGAAGAAGTCTTCCCCGGAGTTTATCGCGCGCAATTCTTTGATGTCGAACGCCTTGCGGCCCTGCGTGAATACCTTGACGGCGTTGCCGATGCGGACATCCCATTGCGCCCCCCTTACGGGATCGTGCTGAACCGTGGTGGCGCCATGCTTGACCCGCGCTCCGAAGGGTATCTGGCCGCGCCCGGGTTTCAGGGCTTCTACCGCGAGATGATGGACGCCTACATGCGGCCCGTGTCTCGTCTGCTATTTCCTGACGTTGTAGGCTACGACACACAAACATTCGGGTTCTCTATCCGGTGGCAGGCCAGCAAAGATACGTCCCTGCGCCCTCATTCGGATGCCTCTGCGGTGACACTAAATATCAACCTGAACCTGCCCGGCGAAGGGTACTCCGGTTCGGCCGTCAGCTTCATCGATCCGGTTTCACGCCGCGTTGAAAAACTGACGTTTGAACCCGGCACCGCCCTGATCCACCACGGCAGCGTCCCCCACGCGTCCGAGCCGATCACTGAAGGCGAACGCTATAACTTTGTTCTGTGGCTGTATGGTCAACACGGACAAATTCCGCATGGCAGCACCCCGACGCCGCAAATCTCGGCCAAGGACAGGTGGTCCGTACCAACGGAAGAATTTGACAATTTCGCGCCGTTCTAAGGCCGGGTTGTCCCTTGACATAGCGATATATTCGGGCGGTTCAGGCCGCCCAGATATGCGACGGAAATAACGTGCTGCATGCCTGTAACATAAGGTTCATTAGCGCCTGTGCATCATGCGTTTATTCTCATCAACGGGGGTGCGACGCGCCGAGAGCAACCAACAAATAGCGAAAAGGGATGCCAAGCATGGAAAGCTTTGCCAACGATCTTAGTCAGATGCAGCGGACGCCCTTGCATGCGGACCATGTCGAAGCGCTACGAGAGGTTGGAACGATACGGACGTATGGCGCAAGCGACACGATCATTCGACCCGGTGATCCGCTGGAGGAATTGCTTTATATTGAAAGCGGCGAGATAGAGGTTGTGCATCCGATTACGCAGGAGCGGACAATCGCTGCCACGATGGGGCCATCCCAATTTACCGGTGAAATCGGGACGCTGTCCGGTGCGGTGTCGATGATCCAAATGAGGGCGTGTGAAACCTCGACAGTGATCGCGGTCCAAAACGCAGACCTGATTAAACTGATGTCCCGCATCCCCGAGATGAGCGATATAATTTTGACTGTTTTTGCCGCCAGACGCCGCGGAAACATCGAGCATGGACAAACCGAGCTCAAGTTGATCGGCGCGGATGTTGATAAAGATATTCAGAAGATCGCCGTCTTTGCACAGCGCAACCGGATCGCGGCGCAACTGATTGATCTTGAAAGCGCCGAGGCCGACGCGGAACGCACAAGCTGTGATCTACAAGGTTGTGGCCCTGCGGTGATTTTTGGCGGTGAGGTGATTTACGATCCGACGCCGGAAAAGCTCGCTCGGACATTGGGGCTTGAGCTGGTGATCCCGAACGGCGAAGTGGTCGATGTCCTGATTGTCGGGGGCGGGCCTGCGGGCGTAGCCGCAGGGGTTTATGCTGGTGCCGAGGGACTATCTGCCGTCGTCGCAGAAGATATCGCCATTGGTGGGCAGGCAGGCACCTCCAGCCGGATCGAGAACTACATGGGATTTCCAACGGGAATTTCAGGCGGAGACCTTGTGTGGCGCGGCGAAGTCCAAGCGATGAAATTCGGCACCCGATTTGCCATGCCATTGCGGATCGAGGCATTAGCCTATCGCGACGACCGCTTTTACGCGACCTGTTCAAACGGACGCGAACTCTGCGCACGGTCGATTGTGGTGGCTACGGGTGTTCAGTATCGCAAGCTGCCGATCCCGCGACTGGAAGAATTCGAGGGCGTCGGCGTTTATTATGCCGCCACAGAAATGGAAGCTCGGTTTTGCCGCAACTCGGAAGCCATCGTTGTAGGCGGTGGCAATTCCGCGGGGCAAGCGGCCATGTTCCTCAGCCGCACAGCTGCGCATGTGCATCTTCTGGTGCGCTCCGGCAACCTTGCCGCGTCTATGTCGGACTATATGTCGTCGCGTCTTGAGGCCGATCCACGGATAACAATCCATTACCAAGCAGAAATTTCCGATCTGCATGGCGATGACAAGCTAACCGCAGTGACGGTGAAAAACAAAGCCGACAGCACGCATCATCGCTATGACAGCCGCACAGTTTTTATCATGGCGGGGGCGGCACCCAATACAGAGTGGTTGGCTGGGCACGCCGCGTTGGACGATAAGGGCTTCGTTCTGACAGGCACCGAAAACGGTGGCCGATCGCCGTTTGAAACATCGACCCACGGCATTTTTGCAGTTGGTGACGTGCGGTCCGGCTCGGTCAAGCGAGTGGCGTCATCGGTGGGCGAAGGCTCGGTCGTCATGAGCGAAGTCTGGAACCATTTGAATAGCTGAACCCCAGTTGAAAACTTGACGGAGCCCCTCATGCACGTAGATTTTGAAGACGGAGAAACAGGGGGACGCTATGTCCTCCGAACCGAGGATGGTGAGGCCGTGTCGACCTTCTCCAAAGCTGGAGATAAGATCGTCATCATCGACCACACCGAAGTCGACGACGCCTTGCGGGGTCGCGGGTACGGGCAGATGCTTATCGAACGAATTGTCGCTGACATGCGAGAGCAAAGCAAAGAAATCGTGCCGCTGTGCCCTTTCGCCGCCTCAGAGTTTCGGAAACACCCCGAATGGGCTGACGTGCTGAACTAGGCTTATAAAGCATAGCGAAACACGAACATTTTCACAAATGTAAGTGTCTCATTTTGTGAAACAATGAGACGGTTGTTGGCGAACGCCTTGAGGTCAATCTCACGCCCAGTCCAATCCAATCCGGCCATATATGCACTGCTGTGTATATCGGGCACCATAATCCAAAACGGCGCTGTTCGGTCGTGGGTCGCAAGTTACCGGTCATTGTAAAAACCGCTTCACTGCCCCAAAGTCGGCACCTGCGCCATCTTTTGTTTGATAAACGATCTGAATTGCCGGACCCTAAGCGGCTCGATCCCGCCGGGCGGGCGCATGAAGTGAATGTTCCACTCCGGCGCTACGATATATCTGTCCAAGACGGTTACCAGTTCACCACTTTCAAGATGCTCGGCAACTTCCCATGTACATTTGCGCGCGATGCCAAAGCCGGAAATGGCAGCTTCGGTAACACCCTCTGCAAGATTGGTCACAAAACGGCCCGCGACTTTGACGGCATCTTCCTCCCCATGAGGCCCTTTGAACCTCCAATTCTGCAATGCATCGCGAATTACGCAGTCAAAATGAACCAGATCCTGTGGCGTTTGTGGTGTACCCATCGCCTTTAGGTAGTCTGGCGCAGCAACCAGAATACGTGGACATGAACTAAGCTTTTGCGCCTTGAGGCTCGAACTTTCCAGAGCACCCAACCGGATAGCACAATCGAACCCGTTATCCACGATGTCAAAAACCGTATCACTAAGGTGGAGTTGCACGGTCAAACCCGGATGCATCGACAAGAATTCCGTCACAAATGGCGCAATGTACTTCCGCCCGAATGAGGCAGGGCCAGCCAATCTTAGAGTGCCGCGCAGGACTTGATTTTCGCCACTTACGTCAAGCATGGCGTCCTGCACCGCCTCGAAAATCCGCTCTGCATGTTTCAGCAAGCGCTCCCCTTCAAGCGTCACACTGACGCTTCGAGTTGTCCGGTGCAAAAGCTGCGCGCCCACTTCGGATTCGAGTGCCTGAATGCGTTGCGTCGCGCTCGCCGGCGACAAACCAAACTCTGCACCGGCCTTACCTATAGCTCCCAACCGCGCTGCCCGAACGAACAATTCCAGCAATTTCAGATCGTTAATCATTATTTGTCATAGCCAAATAGTATATTACTTTTTGAAGCCATTATCATTCATTGACTTCATAGTATCTCACTCCCGGCAACGAGCCAAGACGCTTTAACCACGAAAGTATATGACATGATGAAACACTCCGTTCTGCCCATAGCCGCAATAGCCCTGTCGCTAAGTTCGCAGCAATCCTTTGCACAAGAAGCCACCGAGATCGTGAAATTTTCGGATGTTACTTATCAGCCGCTCAACCCAGCACGCGGAGACGCAGCACCTCAGGCCGGCGTGCTCTGGGGGGAAATCGCCAAAGACGTGCCCACCGGTGCCATTATCAAATTCGGAGAGAACTTTTCTTCGCCGCCCCATATTCACAACATTACCTATCGGGGCATCGTTATCGAAGGTGCTGGCCACAATGATGATCCCGATGCCGCAAACATGTGGATGGGGCCGGGCTCTTTTTGGTCACAGCCGGCGGGTGAGCCTCACATCACATCTGCGGCGGCAGAGGGCGGCGCAACGATCTTTTTGGAGATCCTCGAAGGGCCATATCTGGTCCGGCCGACCAAAGAGGCTTTTGACAACCACGAACTTCCAGTGAATTTGGATTCAAGCAACGTTGTCTGGCTAAGCACGGGTGATGTGACATGGATCGATCAGCCAGCCGCCAAGGAAAACACCGCCGCCCCGCAGCTCGCCTACCTTTGGGGAGAGACCAGCGCAACCAATGCAACATTCCTGAAAATTCCGGCAGGAACTTCCGGCACGCTCGAAAGCAATGCTGGATTGCTCCGCGCTGTCACAATCTCTGGCAAAACGGACCTAACCGTCCCGGAAGGTTCCACAGAAAGCGATCTGGTTCCCGGCAGCTATTTTGGCTCCGAAACAGGCGGATCATATGATCTGTCTTGCCAGATCGAAGATGATTGCATGCTGTATGTGCGTGCAGAAGGCAAATATACTTTCACCGGGAAGTAATCGCAGTGCCGCGGTCGTTTGAAAGATGGTTCTAATCCCAAGTTCAAGCGATCGCGGTCCACTGGCAAAGAAAATAGCAAGCTCCTGTATCGTGCATCCGCCTGCTTTTCTGAAATCGAACAAACCGGCACGTGGATCTGTCGACTTTCGGCAGGTCAGCTTTTTAGTGTAAAACGCGGAGCAATATTGGGCCACGGAAGCGGCTGCGTTTTGCAGTTGTAGCGGAGTAAAAGTCCGCCAGTTTGTGCCCTTCGTTTATGCGGAGGGCGGGAGATGTATTCTGTGGATATTTATAGCCGCGTGCGCCGCGCGTGTTTGAAGGACGGCATGTCAGCGCGGGAGGCCGCGCGTTACTTCAATAAAGATCGTAAGACGATTGCCAAGATGCTGCGCCATGAGCTGCCGCCCGGCTATCAGCGTTCAGAACCGCCACGCCGCCCGACGCTTGATGGGTTTGTTGGTGTGATCGATGAGATCCTTCGCACTGACAAAGCCTTGATCAAAAAGCAGCGACACACAGCAAAGCGCATATTCGAGCGTTTGCGCGACGAACATGGATATGCGGGCAGCTTAACGACGGTGACCTATTACGTTCGTGAGCAAAAGCGGCGGACCAAAGAGGTGTTTGTGCCGTTGTCGCATCTTCCGGGCCATGCGCAGGTAGATTTTGGCGAGACGCTGGGTGTGATTGGCGGCGTGGAATGCAAGATCCACTTCTTTGTGATGAGCTTGCCCCATTCGGATGCGGTGTTTGTGAAGGGATATCCCGCCGAGACAACCGAGGCGTTCTGTGACGGCCACGTGTCAGCCTTTGCGTTTTTTGGCGGCATCCCGCAGTCCATTCTTTACGACAACACGAAGATCGCAGTCGCCCGCATTCTGGGGGACAAAACCCGCGTCCGGACCCAGCGGTTCACAGAGTTGCAATCGCATTACCTGTTTGATGACAAGTTTGGGCGGCCTGCGCGAGGCAACGATAAAGGCAATGTTGAGGGGATGGTTGGCTACACCCGCCGCAACTTCATGGTGCCCGCGCCACGCTTTGACAGCTTTGATGATCTCAATGCGCACCTTGAAGCGAAGTGCCTGGCCCGACAGGGCGAGACACTTCGTGGCCACGACAAAACCATCGGCGAGCGCTTGATATCTGATTTGGATGCGCTGATGGGATTGCCCGTTGCGGAGTATGAAGCCTGCGATCACGTCAGCACACGGGCCACATCGATCTCGATGGTGCGCTACAAAGGCAATGATTACTCGGTACCGGTGGCCTATGCACACCATGACGTTCATGTGCGTGGCTTTGTACACGAGGTACTGATCGGTTGCGGCAATGAGGTGATCGCACGGCACCAGCGGTCTTACGCATCCGCGGATATGATCTTTGATCCGCTGCACTTCTTGCCGCTGATTGAGCAGAAGGTTGGGGCCTTGGATCAGGCAGCGCCTTTGCAGGGTTGGGAACTGCCGGACGTCTTCGCGACCCTGCACCGCCTGCTCGAAGCCCGCATGGGCAAACCGGGCAAGCGGGAATACGTTCAGGTCCTGCGTCTGTTGGAAACATTCGACATGGATGTTGTACAGGGCGCAATCAGTCATGCCATTGATCTGGGTGCAATTGGCTATGACGCTGTAAAGCATCTCGTGCTGTGCCGGGTTGAGAAACGACCGCCGAGGTTGGATTTAGAGTTCTATCCGTATCTGCCCAAGGCCAATGTCGCCATGACGCGGCCATCCAGCTACATGAGTCTGATCGGAGGGACAGCAGCATGACTGACGCGCCTCAAATCCTTCTGCACCACCATCTCAAAAAGCTGCGACTGCCAACGTTCCAAGGCGAGTATGCCAAACAAGCGCAGCTTTGTGCGGCCGAGAACAAAGACCATGTGCACTACCTGGCACGGCTGTGTGAGATGGAACTGATTGATCGCGAGCGCCGGATGATTGAGCGGCGCATCAAAGCGGCAAAGTTCCCCAGTACCAAGAGCTTGGATAGCTTTGACTTCAAGATCATACCCAGCTTGAACAAGCCGCTGACGATGGAGCTGGCACGCTGTGATTACGTTGATCGCAAGGAAAACATCATCGCCCTTGGACCGTCAGGCACGGGCAAGACGCACATCGCTTTGGGACTTGGATTGGCTGCATGTCAACGCGGGTTGAAAGTACGCTTCACAACGGCGGCAGCCTTGGTTCATGATCTGATCGAAGCCCAAGATGAGCGGCGATTGCAGCGTCTTCAAAAACAACTGACCAGCCAGAACCTCTTGATCATTGATGAGTTGGGCTTTGTGCCCCTCAGCAAATCCGGCGCAGAATTGCTCTTTGAGGTCATATCGCAATGCTACGAACGCGGATCCGTCATCATAACCTCAAATCTGCCTTTTGATGAATGGACCGAGGTCTTTGGATCAGAACGCCTGACTGGCGCGTTGCTGGATCGTTTGACCCATCACGTCCACATCCTCGAGATGAATGGCGAAAGCTACCGGCTCAAACACAGTCGCAAAAACCGACAATAATCCACCCACAATCAAAGACAGGAAAATGCTGGCCCAAGGGCCAGCATGCGCTTTGGCCCGCTTCAGCTTTGTGAAGAGCACGCGCGCCAAAGCGCAAAACAACATCAAACGCAGTGGCCCCTTTTTATGCCGCGACCTGGCCCACTTTTACTCTGCGATTGACACCCAAGACCAATTGGGCCCGCCCCATCACCGAGCCGCCGTTCTACGGTTATTCGCTGCGCACTGGCGTCACCTTTACCTATCTCGGGCTGAAGGTGGATGAAAACGCGCAATGCTCCATCGACGACCGCCTTGTCAGCAACCTTTGGGCTGCGGGCGAAACCATGGCCGGGTCGATTCTGGGCCAAGGCTACCTCGCCGGGTTCGGCATGACCATCGGCACCGTATTCGGACGTATCGCAGGCAAGGAGGCCGCAGCCCATGCAAATTGATCTACTCCAAGAGGCCCGCCGTCAGGCCGAAATCTGCAACGCTTGCCGCTATTGCGAGGGGTACTGCTCAGTGTTCCCGGCCCTGCAAGCCGAACGCGCTTTTTCGGACGGGGATCTGACTCAACTGGCGAACCTCTGTCACAATTGCCGGGGCTGCTACTATGCCTGCCAATACACCGCCCCGCATGAGTTTGACCTGAACCTGCCGCAAGCCTTGGCCGATGTGCGCCAAGACAGTTGGGAAGAGTTTGCCTTTCCACGTGCCGCCGGGAAAGCCTTCCAGAAAAACGGCCTCGCCATCGTGCTCGCCACTGTCTTGGGCTTTGCCCTGCTCTTCTGGGCCGCCCGTGCGCTGGCCGCCGCAGGAGGCGAAGGATTCTATGCTGTGCTGTCTCACAATGCGATGGTCGCGATCTTCCTGCCCGCTTTTCTATTCCCGCTGTTCAGTATCGCCATCGGCCTGCGCCGCTACTGGCAAACCGTGGGCGGCGCCCCGGTGCGCCTGTCGCATCTGCGCGGGGCCATCGCCTCTGTCGCGAACATGCGCAATCTCAAAGGCGGCCACGGCGACGGCTGCAACTTTGAAGACGAAGACCGCTTCACCCATGCCCGCCGCTATGCGCATCAGGCAATCATGTATGGCTTTCTGCTGTGTTTCGCTTCGACCAGCGTGGCGACGCTGATGCATTACCTGCTCGATATGCCTGCCCCCTACGGGCTGTTTTCCGCCCCCAAGATCCTCGGCCTTTCCGGCGGTGTTCTGCTGGTGTTGGGCTGTGGCAAGATGGTCTGGCTCAAGCTGCGGTCGGACAAATCGCTCGGTGCGACCAACGCTTTTAGCGGCGAAATAGCCTTTACCGGGTTGCTGGGGTTTGTCGGGCTGAGCGGGCTGTTGCTCTATGCGGCGGGCGGTACCGGCTGGATGCCGGGTCTTTTGGTCATACATCTCGGCGCGGTGCTGGCGTTTTTCCTGCTCACGCCTTTCACCAAGATGGCGCATGGGTTCTACCGAATGGCAGCGCTGGTCAGGGATGCACAGCGGCGCGAGGTGGGCTGACTTTAGGCTTTCCAGCACCGCTTCCAGATCACCCCGGCCGCGCCTACAGACGGCGCGACCGGGAGACGATCATTCGCCGAAGTGGATGACCGAGCGGATGCTTTTTCCTTCATGCATGAGCTTGAAGGCTTCGTTGATCTCTTCCAGCCCCATGGTGTGGGTGATGAAATCATTCAGCTTGAACTCGCCGTTCATATAGCGTTCGACATAGTCAGGTAGCTCGGAGCGTCCCTTGACCCCGCCAAAGGCCGACCCCCGCCAGACGCGGCCCGTGACCAACTGGAACGGACGGGTCGAGATTTCTTGCCCTGCCCCTGCGACACCGATGACTACGGATTTGCCCCAGCCTTTGTGGCAGCATTCCAGCGCCGAGCGCATTATATTGACGTTGCCGATACACTCGAACGAATAATCCACGCCGCCGTCGGTCATCTCGACAATCACGTCCTGAATGGGTTTGTCGTGATCTTTGGGGTTGATGAAATCGGTGGCACCCAGCTTGCGGGCAAGATCGAACTTGCTTTCGTTGATATCGATCACGATGATCCGGCTGGCCTTGGCCATGGTCGCGCCGATCACGGCGGACAGGCCAATGCCGCCCATACCGAAGATCGCAACGGTCGACCCCTCTTCGACCTTCGCGGTGTTCATCACAGCCCCCATGCCGGTGGTCACGCCGCAGCCCAGAAGGCAAACCTCTTCAAGCGGCGCATCGGGGTTCACCTTGGCAAGCGATATCTCGGGCAGCACTGTGTATTCCGAGAAGGTCGAGCAGCCCATGGAGTGCAGGATGGGCTGGCCATCCTTGTAGAACCGGCTGGTGCCGTCGGGCATCAGACCGCGCCCCTGGGTTTCCCGGATCTTCTGGCAGAGGTTGGTCTTGCCGGATTTGCAGTATTTGCACTCGCCACATTCTGGCGTGTAGAGCGGGATCACATGGTCACCCACCGCCACGCTGGTGACGCCCTCGCCGTTGGATTCGACAATCCCGCCCCCTTCATGGCCCAGAATGACCGGGAACAGGCCTTCGGGGTCTTCGCCCGACAAAGTGAAAGCATCGGTATGGCAAACGCCCGAGGCGATAATTTTGATGCGCACTTCGCCAGCCTTAGGCGGCATTACGTCGATTTCCTCGATCGAGAGAGGTTCGTTAACGGCCCAGGCGACGGCCGCTTTGCATTTGATGATATCGGTCATGGGTCTCGCTTCGCGGTTAGGATTATTTTGGCGGGTGACGTTGTAGGGACTGTCATTTACACTGTTTCCCACTGGCGATAATCCCGGATAACCGCAAAACACCGTTACCTATTAGCAATAGTTATTCCGCCATTAAGATTGAAAGGAACATCATGCTGAGTTGGGAGGGGGTATCAGAATTTGTGGCCGTCGCTGAAGCCCAAAGCTTTACAGCTGCTGCCAACAGCTTGGGTATTTCTACGGCTCAGGTAAGCCGCCAAGTCGGCGCACTTGAGGCGCGATTGGACACCAAGCTGTTCTACCGCACCACGCGCAAGGTCACGATCACCGAGACGGGTCAGGTGTATTACAACCATTGCCGGCAGGTGCTTGATGGGCTGGCCGAAGCCGAGCGCGCGATCACCGATCTGCATCAAAGCCCCAAGGGACGGCTGAACCTTACAGCCCCGGTGACATATGGCGAGAACCGCATCGCGCCTTTGGTCAACGACTTCGTGCGGCGCTATCCTGATCTTGAGGTCAACCTCAGGCTGACCAATCAGCTGCTCGATCTTGTAGCGGAAAGCTACGATCTCGCGATCCGGCTGGGAGAGTTGGAAGACAGCTCCATGATGGCAAAGCGGCTGGCCTCTCGCAGGCATTACACCTGCGCGGCACCCGAATACCTTTCCGCTTACGGAACCCCGCACACCCTGTCCGAACTTGACGGCTACAACTGTTTGCAAGGCACTTTGGGCTATTGGCGGTTTCAGGAAAAAGGAACCACCCGCCACATCCGGGTGAAAGGCAATCTCCGCTGCAACAGCGGCGCATCGCTGGTCGATGCGGCGCTGAAGAACCTCGGGATCATCCAGCTGCCGGATTATTATGTCGAGGCGGAGCTGAGGGCCGGTCGGTTGGTCTCTGTTTTGGATACGTATCGCGCGCCGGACGATGGCATCTGGGCGATCTATCCGCAGAACCGGCATCTTTCGCCAAAGGTCCGGCTGTTGCTTGATCACCTTGCGAAAGGGTTGCGATGACATACAAAATCATCGCCTCAGAATTTGAAAGGAAGGCCCGTTGATCGTGAGCGACCCGCCAAGTGCGCTGACCTTCGGAACTTGGGCCGTCATCTGAGCATCTTTGTCCGAAGGAGCGAGGACCCGGCAAAGATCGTATCTTTTGGCCTTGCGTTCAGCCACCTGCACCGGGGCTTCGTTCAGCGAAAGGCTCATTTGGCCGCACCATGAGGGAACCTAAGGCGACGTGGCAAATGCCCCCTTCATACGGGGCCAAATGGCCCAATAGGCACCGTCCTATTGATGGAGCTCTTTTGCCAAAAACCGAACGAACAGAAGCGTGAGGTTCTCGCGGCGCGAGGTGTCTGGCCAGACGGCAAAAATTCCCAACGGTTTCAGCCGCCAATCGGGGAACAGGCGGCTCAGTTTGCCCTCCGCCTCCCCCCGGGCGGCGAGATGCTCGGGCAGAACCGTGGCGCCAAGGTTGTTGCAGGCGAAATGGTAGAGGGCATCCACGCTGTCCACTTCCAGCCGGGCTTGGCCCAGAACTTTCGCCTCTTCCCCGCCGGGGCCGCTAAGGCGGGTATAGTCTGAGCGATGTCGGTAGCGCACCCAGTCCCAGTCTTCCAGATCGCAAGGATGTGCGGGAGCCGGGCGCGTTGCGGCATAGTCGCTGCCAACCACCAAGGCGCGCGCGCTTTCACCCAGCTTGCGCGACATCATCGCACTGTCGTCGAGCCAGCCCGCGCGGATATTCACGTCAAAACCATCGTTGATAAGGTCCATCCTCTGATCCGAAAAAGCCAACGACAGAGCGACTTGCGGATGAAGACGGGAAAATTCAGCGATCGCCGTCGACAGGGTCGATGACGACATAAAGGCAGGGATCGACACCCTAAGCGCGCCCACAGGCTCCAACGACAGGGCGTTGAGGTCATTCAATCCGCGTTCGGCGCTCCGCAGCATGTCGGTCACCCGGGCGTAGAACATCCGCCCTTCGTTGCTGAGCGCGATCTTGCGGGTTGTGCGGTAAAGCAGCGTCACGCCAAGGAAATCTTCGAGTTCGGAGACGGTTTCACTCACCCGCGACGGTGCGACGCCAAGGGCTTTCGCCGCGGCCCGGAACGAGCCTTCGTCCACCACCCGGGCGAAGATGGCCATATGCTTTAGATGATCGATCATTGTTCGGCCTGCCGGAACTATCACTTCTGGATTCCATGAATACCCCGATCAATGCGCCGGGAATAGATGTTCCTTGCAACACGAGGAACACCGCCATGAAAGCGACCACTCATCTCAACACCGAAAGCGCAGAGCGTTATCTAGGCACGCTCTGCAAACATTTCGGCCATAAGGTGCCCGTCACCCACACGCGCCAAAACGGCCATATCGAACTGCCTTTCGGGGCATGTGAACTGGCCGCAACAAAGGGCCAGTTGTCACTGAGCGCGACAGCCGATGACCGGGCCGCTCTCGATAAGGTCGTGCAGGTCATTACCAGCCACCTCGAGCGTTTTGCCTTCCGCGAAGACCCCAAGCTCACCTGGACCTACGCCGCATGAGAGCTGAGCTGGCCCGAACTTTTCGGGTGCCGCGCGGAGTGGCACCCGAAATCTTGAACTTAACCAAGGCCCCATTCCTTCGGGGCACCCGATATGGAGCGACACATGAAACGCAGAACCCTTCTGAAAACGTCACTTGGCGCATCTCTGGCCATCCTTCTCGGACAACACGCAGGAGCAAAAGACATGGACACAGTTACACAAGAGAGCTTTGACACCGTAATGGCCTTCATGGGCGCGATGGGGGCGGGCGATATGGAGAAAATGCGGGCCCTGATGGCCGACGATATGGTCTGGCACAACGAGGGCGACGAAAGCTTGCCGTGGATCGGTGAGGCACGCGGCAAGGAGGCAATCTTCGACTTTCTTGGCGTCTTTGGCCAGAATTTTCAGACAACCGCTTGGGACAACACAGATGCCTTTGCCGCAGGCGACACCGTTGCCGTCTTTGGAAAGATGAGCGGCATCACCACGAAATCCGGCAAAGAGACTGGCCCCTTCACCTTTGCCCTGCGTGCCAAGGTCCGCGATGGTCAGGTGGTGCTGTGGCACTGGTTCGAAGACAGCTTTGCCGTCAGCAAAGCCTACCACGGCTAATATCCGCAACATGGCAGGGCCCGTCAGGCCCTGCCAGCGGGACCCCAGTCAAAGGAGAGCCCGATGCGCTATGCTGTCACCGCCGTTTCAGGACAACTCGGTCAAGAAATTGCCCGCAAACTCATAGAACGAACAGATCACGCCTCGGTCATCGGCCTCGCCCGGACGCCGGGCAATGTCACCGAGTTAGGGATCGAGGTGCGCCCCGGCGACTATGACCAACCGGACGCGCTTCGAACATCCCTTGCAGGCGTTGAAGCCCTTGTGCTCGTCTCAGGCATGGCCCCGCCCGAAGACCGCATCGGCCAGCACCGCAACGTGATCGAGGCGGCCAAGGTCGCCGGCGTGGGCAAGATCGTTTACACCAGCATTCAAGGACCAGAAGTCGGGACCGCCTTCTCACCCGTCGTGCAGAGCAACCGCCAGACCGAGGCCGACATCCGCGCCAGCGGTCTGGACTGGGCCATCGGTCGCAACGGCATCTACATCGAGCCTGACGTTGAATATATCGACAGCTACCGCGCCAAGGGCGAGATCGCCAACAGCGCGGGGGACGGCAAATGCGGCTACACGACCCGTTCCGAATTGGCCCATGCCTATGCCGCTTTGCTGACGCGGGACGAGCTGAACGGTCAAACCTTTGATTTGAACGGCACGCCGATCACTCAGGCGGAATTAACGCAGTACATGAACGCCGTATATGGCACAGAGCTTACCTATCGCAGCATGTCGGCCGAAGACTATGTCGCTGACCGCACCGCCGAGCTTGGCGATTTTATCGGCCCGATTATCGGCGGCATCTACGACGGTATCCGCCGCGGTGCCTTTGACGCCCCCGGCGATTATGAAACCGCGACCGGACGCCCGCATCAAAGCTGGGAAGATTATTTCACCTCGCTGTTACGCTGATCGCCACAGATACGCGGGGCGACCCGCGTAGAACGACCAACCTTTCGGAGATATCTGCGTGCTGAAATCCACATGGAATCACCCCCTCACCTTCTGGGCGCTGTTGAGCCTCCCCGCCATTCCAATGACCCTTGGCCTGACCTCCGGCGCGCCGGACGCGGTCAGCAGTCTTTTGCATCCCACCGGTGAATTCGCCGCGCGGTTCATGATCATCGCGATGATGATCACCCCGCTGATGATGCTTTTTCGCGATGCGAGCTGGCCGCGCTGGCTGATGAAGCGTCGGCGCTATCTTGGCGTGGCCGCATTCTTCTACGCGCTGGCCCACACAGTGCTTTACCTCATTGATGAAGGTGCCATAGCCTTCACTGGCGGCGAGGTATCAAAGCTGTACATCTGGACCGGCTGGATCGCCTTTCTTATCTTTGTGCCATTGGCTGTTACGTCGACAGACGCATGGGTGCACCGCCTTGGGCGGTCGTGGAAAAAGCTACAGCAGTTTGTCTATGCTGCGGCTATACTAACCCTCATCCACTGGGCTGCCCTGCACGATTGGGGCGGCGTCGGCGCGTCTCTGGTGCATTTTGCGCCTTTAACCGCTCTTGAGGTGTACCGTCTGTGGTCAACCCAACAACGCCGCCGCCAGCGCGCGATGACGTAAGCGAAGGGTTGCGGGGCAAATTCTCCGTTCGTTCGGCGATCTAAAGCTTAATAGCCGATCTCCCTACCTTTATAGGGAATCTTCGCACCTACCGTCAAAATACATAAGCCACCCATCGTGTCGGACGCAGCGAACGGCCCAAACCGGACCTTGGGCCGGCGGGCAAGGAAAGTCTCCTTCAGAGACTTCTGGCTATAAAACACAAGCTTTCCCGCTACAGTCTTCACCGACTAAACTAGGTGCTTCCCGATATGCGTTACCGTTAATGCTTCTTACCTTTGAATGACCCATTGTTTGAAGCTGGCCTCCAATGCGCCACATGGCGCGAGGATCAGGTCGCGGGACTGGTATGGGCCCGCATCGTCAATTTCCTCCGCAACGGTGACGCATTGCGCGGGGTCCGAGGCCAAACACATCTCCATGCTCGCGTCGTCATAAACAAAGTGCTGTGTGGGATCAGACTTGTCGCAGGAGATCAGACCAAATGGGTTATCGGCATTCTCAGGATCATTATACGCCATGCACAGACCATCATAGGTCGCCGACGCGATCGTGCCCGTCTCTGCTGCATAGGTGAACAACACGTCGTCCCCTTCCGGTTTGCATGAATGGGCGTGAAGCTGATCGCTCAGACCGCGCCCTTCAGTATCGATGCACCAGCCGAGCGACGCCTCCTCGTCAAGGTTATCGGCAAGATGAATGACGGGCCCGTCGGTCTGGAGGGTTGGTGCCTCCGCATGAGCCGAGAATGGGATACTTTGGCCCAATACGATCAGCGCGGCAAAGGCCAAGTTTGAGCTTGGAAATCTCATTGCTCATTCCTTATGGAACTGTTGTTGAAAGGTACGAATGCGCGCTGCATTGACGCCTTGGTCACTGCGCCCCACCCTTGAAACGCCGCGCATGTCCACGCGGCTTCCGTTCTCGGCAGGGGTAACTGAAACGACAATATCGTCGGCGAAATAGAAGACTGATGTGCGCGCGGTGGCCTCGAACCGATGGCGGGTTGGATCGGTCGCAACGATCTCCCACCCCATTTCGCCTGCCACCTGCAATGCCCGCTCAAAGGCTGCATCCGTGCTCAGGCCGGTCTCAAGTGGCGCAATATCGGGATAGGCCGTCGCTTGTTGGTCTGCCACTTCTACACCGCCGTATTCGAGCGTGTTGCGCGCACCCGCGCGGGTGTCATCCAGCACCTCGAAGGCCGGGGGATTGGCGGTATCAGTCGTGATGTCATGGATTGGCGCGGCGCGCGGTTGGGGGTTCACAGTGCTTGAGACGAGGGGAAAAAGGATCCCCAGCCCAAGCAGCGTGACCACGCCGCCGACCGCTGCCTATCCCTTTTCGCCCCGGCCAAGATGGATGGCCAAAGCGATCAGCCCCCAGCTGAAGATACCCGCGCCGATTGCGTTGAAGTAGCTCCGGTACAGCCCGAACCCTACGATCGGCTCCCAAAGCCCCATGCGCGCTCCGAACAAGGTCAGTGTAACGCAAATTAACCCAGCAACGGCGATTAGGGCGGCAATTTTTCCAGTATGTTTCATGTGTTCGGCCTTTCACGACCAGCGTTAATATGTGCTCAGTTACTCGGCTGACCAGTCACCGCCGCCCCTGCTCCTGTCGCGATCTTCAGCGTGGCCCAAGCCTGCGCCGCTTCGTTCGTGGCCGAGGCTGCCGAGATCCTTGCGGCATTGGTATTCCGGTCGGTTTCCAGCAGGTTCAACAGCGTGATGGCACCGTTTCGATAATTCTCCTGTGCCAATGACAGTGCGCGGCCGTAGTCGCTGGCGGCGGTTCGCAGCAGTTGCGCCCTCTGGCGCGCGCGGGTGAGGTTGGACTGTGCGACCTGAACATCCTCGACCGCTTCGTTGATCGAGGCCCGCCATGCGATCTCGGCCTGCCGTGCGACAGAGAGTTGCGCGTCACGGCTGGCTTTCAAGAGACCCTGATTAAATACTGGAAGGGACAATTGCGGCCCGAAACTCCACGCATCTGAGGCGTCCGTACGGCCCACCGTTCCTGACAGGGACAAGGCCGGGTAAAGCGCGGCCTCAGCGACGCCCACGTTGGCAACAGCAGCGGCCAAATCGGCTTCGGCGCTGCGCACATCGGGGCGATTGCGAAGCAGGTCTGCCGGTACGCCGGTGCGCGCCCCCCCGGGGCTGGAGAGTTGAGGCGCGCCTTTTTGCATTTGTGCCTTGATCGGTCCCGCGGGTTCGTTCAGCAGTGTCGCGATGGCGTAGACATTTGCGTCAAACAAGGCGGCGAATTGCGGCAAATCGGCGCGCGCCGTCGAAAGCAAGGCCTGTGCTTCGGCCACTTCATATTCGGTGGCCGCGCCGGCATTAAACTGGCTTCGGGTGATGCTCACCGTCTCTTCGCGCGTAGCGATGGCGGTGCGCGTCAAGGCCATCGCCTCTTGGTAATAGCGCGCGTCGGAATAGGCAGCGATAAGTTCGGCCAGCCATGCAAGACGAACGGTCTCTTCCTCCGCCCGGGCGGCAGTAAGCGAGGCAACAGCGGCCTCTCGCTCGCGCCGGATACCACCGAAGAGATCAATCACCAGCGAGGCGCCTAATGTCCCGCTTTCGACGGTGCTTGTACCGTTGGTGCCGTCGCCGCCGGATGTGGTCACGGATCCGGTCAGCGATCCGTCCACTGCAGCGTTTACCCCGGTTGTGCGCAACTCCGCTTGCGCTTGGCGTATGCGCTCACCCGCGGCAATCACATCAAGGTTCTGGGCAAGGCCGCGCGTAACAAGACTTGTGAGGTTCGAATCTTTGTAGTTCAGCCACCACTGCTGAGTGGCTACCGCGCCGATCTGCTCTGCATTGCCACCGACAAACCGGGTTTCCATGGCCACTTCGGGGCGCTGGTAATCAGTGCCGACAGCACAGCCCGCGACAAGCAGACCCAGTACGAGATAGTAAGGTTTCACTGAGCTTTCTCCACTCGCTTACGGAAAATTTCTGTTGTTCGGATTACGGCGACGTAGAAGACCGGCACCATCACGATCCCGATGACCGCCGAAAAGATGATCCCGCCGAGCATCCCCGTCCCGATTGATTTTTGCGCATTGGCGCCTGCCCCGGAGGCGAGCACCAGCGGCATGATGCCAAAACCAAAGGCAAGGGAGGTCATCAGGATGGGGCGCAGACGCTGGCGCGCTGCCATGACGGTGGCTTCCAGCAATACTTTGCCTTCCGCCCGAAGGGATTCCGCGAATTCAACGATCAGAATGGCATTTCGCGCCGCAAGGCCGATCGTGGTCAGCAAGCCTACCTTGAAATAGACGTCGTTCGACTGTCCGAAATACCACGTTGTCACCAGCGCCCCCAGAATGCCCACGGGCACCGAAAGCATCACCGCAAAGGGCACGGCCCAGCTTTCGTAGAGGGCGGCGAGACAGAGAAAGACGACCAGCGCCGAGATCGTATAGAGAATGGCTTCCTGATCGCCGGACAACCGTTCCTGATAGCTCAGCCCTGTCCAGGCCGAGGCGTAGGACCCGTCCAGATCAGCGGTAAGCTGTTCCATCACCTCCATCGCATCGCCCGAACTGATGCCCGCTGCCGCTTCGCCGGAAAGCTCCAGTGCGCGGGTGCCGCCATAGCGCGACAGCTTGGGCGTGATGGTTTCCCATTCGCGGCTGACAAAGGCCGACAGTGGTACCATCTCCGAACTGTCGTTACGCACATACCAATGGTCAATGTCATCAGGCTGCATGCGCCAGTCTGCACCGCCCTGTACAATGACCTCACGCAGGTTGTTGCCCAGAGGGAAGTCGTTGACATAGGTGCCGGAGAACACGGTCGCGAGCATGGTGTTCACGCTCGACAATGACACGCCCAAAGCCTCGGCCTTTTGCTGGTCGATACGCAATTTCAACGAAGGCTCCGTCGCGGCATCATTGCCGCGCAGGTTGGTCACGCGACCGTCAGCAAGCCCGGCCTCGACCAGTTTATCTGCGGCATCACTCAATGCTTCCTGACCCGCGCCTGACTGGTCGACGAGGTACATTGCAAAACCTGAAGAGGTACCCAGCCCCGGAATGGCAGGGGGTTGAAGGACAAAAATACTGCCTAGTCGGGACTGGAAAAACTTGCCGTTGGCCCGCATCATCAGATCGGCCGCATCAAGCCCGGGACGCTCTTCGTAGTCCTTAAGCCTGATGAACATCATCCCGTAGTTCTGACCAGACCCCCCGAAACTGTAGCCGACATTGGCAAAGACACCATCGACCATTTCGGTCTCTTCGGTCAGCAGGTATTGCTCGATCTGTTCAATCGTGTTGGCTGTCTGCTGAACTGTCGATCCCTGAGGCAGTTCGATCATGGTCATAAGCACGCCCTGATCTTCGGTAGGCAGGAACGACGACGGCAGACGGTCGTAGACCCAATAGGCGCCAAATCCGACAAGAACCAAGACGACCACCATACGGAAAGGCCGCATGGACAACCGCCCGACAAGCGAAGCATAGCCACCCGTCAGACGGTCAAGCCCGCCATTGAACCAGCGCAGCGGAAGCAGAGGCTTCTTGTCATGGTTCGGTTTGAGAAGCTGCGCACACATTGCAGGCGTAAGGATCAGGGCGACGAAAAGCGACAGCACCATCGCCGAAATGATCGTGACCGAGAACTGTTTGTAGATGACCCCCGTCGACCCATCCATGAAGGCCATCGGCAGGAACACAGCAGAAAGCACCATCACGATCCCGATGAGCGCCGAGGAAATCTCTCCCATGCTCTTTTCCGTGGCGGCGACGGCGTCCAACCCCTCTTCTTCCATCACCCGTTCGACGTTCTCGACAACAACAATCGCGTCATCGACCAACAGACCAATGGCCAAGACCAATGCGAACATGGAAAGGGTGTTGATTGACATGCCGAAGGCGGACAAAACGCCAAAGGTGCCCAACAACACCACCGGCACGGCGATGGTCGGGATGATCGTGGCCCGCCAGCTTTGCAAAAAAAGGAAGATGACAAGAAAGACGAGGACAATCGCCTCGAGCAACGTATCATAGACTTGGTCGATGGATTCCTCGACGAAGGGCGAGGTGTCATAGGGATATTCGACCACTACGCCCTCGGGCAACGCGGAAGAAAGATTGCCCACCACGTCCCGCACCGCTTCGGCGGTATCCACCGCATTGGCACCGGTGGAAAGGTTCACCGCAAAGCCCGCCGCCGGATGACCATTAAAGCGGCTTACACTGCCGTAGTCCTCTTCGGCGAGTTCGATTGTGGCAACATCGGCAAGGTAAATGGCCGACCCGTCCGAGTTGGTCTTCAGTAGGATGTTCCGAAAGTCCTCAACCGTTTCAAGCTGGGACTGCGCCGACAGGGAGACCGTGAACTGCTGACCTTTCACTACCGGCTGCTCACCCAGACTGCCGACCGTCACGTTCGTGTTCTGCTCGGATACGGCGGTGGTCACGTCCGAAGATGTCAGTTGATACTGGAACAGCTTTTCGGGGTTCAACCAAATGCGCATTGCGTATTCGGTGCCGAAAACATTGATCGACCCCACCCCCGCCGTGCGCTGTACCGGGTCTTCAATCGTGCTGCTCAGCATGTCACCAAGTTCAAGCGAGGTATAGCTGCCGTCTTCGCTGACAAGCGCCCCGACCATCAAGACCGAGTCGGTCGAGCGGGACACGGAAACGCCCTGGCTTGTCACGGTGTCAGGCAGCTGCGATTCGACCAGTTGCAGCTTGTTCTGGACCTGCACCTGCGCCATGTCAGGATCGATACTATCGTCAAAGGTCAGCGATACACTCGCCGCCCCTTCGCTGGAGGATGAGGTCATATAGGTGAGCCCGTCCAACCCCGTCAGCCCGTCCTCGATGACAGTGGTGACCGAATTCTCCACAGTTGCGGCCGAGGCCCCGGTATAAGTGGCGGAAATTCGAACAGTGGTGGGCGCGATATCAGGATACTGCGAGATCGGCAGACCCGTCATACTGAAAGCGCCCAGCAACATGGTGGCAATCGCCAGAACCCAAGCAAAAACGGGGCGATGGATGAAGAAACGCGCCATAGATCAATCCTCCGCCGCGGGGGCAGCGATATCCCGAGAAACGCCATCCTCGTCGATCGTCACGGCCACGGGGCTTACCTCTTGCCCTGCGCGGACGGATGAAAGACCGTCCACGACGAGCCGATCGCCATCGTTCAGCCCCTCACGCACGATCCATGCGTTCTGATAGGTGCCGTCATCTTCGAGCGTCACCTGTTCGGCCTGGCCGTCTTCACCGATAACATACGCAGTCAGTTTACCTGAGTTGCCACGCGTCGCTGCAAGCTGCGGAACAAGGTAGGCTTGCATCGTGCCAAGCACGATTTCCCCCCGCACGAACATGCCCGGAAGGATAATGTGGTCAGGGTTGTCAAAGGTGAAACGGATGGTCACGGTTCCGGTGGAGGTCGAGACATTGTTACCCGGCGTGACCAACTGCCCGGTTCCACGATAGATGTCGCCGTTCTCTAACGTCAATGTCGCTTGAAGGGTGTCGTTTTGTTGCAGATCACCTTCGGCAATGGCGCTGCGTACCGACAGGATACGCGCGCTTGCCTCCATCATATCCACATAGATCGGATCGGAGGTGACGATGCTCGTCAAAGCGTCGGCCTGCCCAGCCGTGACCAAATCCCCAACCGAAACGGTTGAAACATCCGCACGCCCGGCGATCGGGCTGGTCATCGTCGTCCACGACAGTTCGGTCTCGGCATATTCAACCGCCGCTTTGTTTGCATCAAGCGTGGCCTTTGCTTCGGCCAGACTGGCACGCGCCGCTTCGACCTCCGCCTCGGTGTAGCCGCGGCCGGAGAGTTGTTCGGCGCGGTCATAGGCCGCCTGCTTCACAGGCAGGTTGGCTTCGGCAGTGGCCAGATTGGCACGGGCTGTCGCGACAGCCGCGAGATAGGAGGCATCGTCGATCCGGAAAAGCGGATCCCCGACCTCAAGCAATTGTCCGGGCGTGTAGAGGATCTCTTTGACCACACCGCCGACACGCGGGCGCACTTCAACGTCTTGAAACGCAACGGCCCGGCCCGGCGTGGTCACAATGCGTGGGATTTCCTGCATCTGCATGTCGATCACACCTACTTCAAGCGGCCCCGCGGGAGGCATGCCATCGGGAGGGCCGCCCTGCGCGCTCGCCATTGTGGCAGCCCCCGCAAACGCAAGCGCTGCGCCAAACATCTTCCAAACGCCGATTTTCATGTGCTTCTCGATCCTTGACTATCCAGCAGGTTTGATGCCTTGTAGGCAGAAGTTGCACAGTGCGCAAGGAATTCAGACATGACAGTTTCGTTACGAGAGCGAAGACGACAGCAGACGGCGCGTGACATTCAGCTGGCGACGCTGGATCTGGCCGTTAAAAAAGGGTTAGAGAATGTGACGACCGAGGAGATCGCTGCGACAACTGGCATCAGTACGCGGACTTTCTTTAACTACTATACCAACAAGGAAACGGCTGCGGTTGGGGCTCCGCCCCCCTTTTCGGAGGCTGCGAAAGAAGCGTTACGCAGCGGAAACGGACCGCTCGCGGACGATCTCAAGATGTTCTTGGATCAACACTTCGCCGCGCTGACCAATGATGAACCCATTCTCAAGATGATCGGCACGGTTCTGCGTTCAAACGAAAGAGCGAGAGGTATTCTGCAAGGGTTCCTCATGATGGAGCGCAGAGAGCTTACAGAATGCCTGAGCCACCGCATCGAGCACTCCCAAGCCGCCGCCGCGCTAGCAAGCCACACTACCGACGCCGTGGGCAGGGCGATCTTCCTCTGGGAGCACGGGGAAGGAATATCACTGAGTGCTGCCTTAGACACGGTTTGGGAAGGAACAATCGCCGCGGCGGCCCTGTTGACGCCGCCGTCCTGATTTTTCCAAGCGTTACGTTCGGGCACTTCGGGCGAAGGAGTTTGATTTCGGCGACAACCCTTTGCCGAAGGCAGTCCGGGTGCCGAACGATCAGGCGAAGGTTTCCGCCACTATTTCTTTCGCGAACCCAGCGTCCAACACCCCGCGGTTCAGCAAGCGATACCAGAACGCGCCATGTATCAAGGCCGACAGTGTCTCCACGTTCCGCCCCGACGAAAGCTCTCCGCGGTCCTGCGCCCGGCGGAGCACAGCGGTGATCAGAGCTCGTAGGGTGTCCCCGTCGATGCGCAAGTGTTCGAAAATACGGATCAGGAAACCTTCGAGCAAGGTCCGACAATCCTCTGCCCCGTCCCAAGAACGTTCGGCGGCATAGGTGTTGGTCCGCTCAAAAACGGCTTCGAGAACAAGGTAAGCCTTCGTATTCCAGCGGTTGTATAGCGTTTGGCGCGCCACGCCAGCCTGCTCGATGATTTCCGAAACCGAGACTTTCTCATAGCCAAGTTCCCGAACCAGACGTAGAGCCACAGCCTTCAATGCCGTGCTGGCGTCTTGATTTGCGGGCCGCCCGCTTGGCTTTTTTCCTGACATGCACAGCCTGTTCATAGATGCAGAATAGTCCGTGATTGATTATTCGACGGCCGTCCACTAATTGAAAATAGACCGCCGTCTAATAATATCGCCGGAGCCGAGCTGTCACAGATTTCCCTTACCCCAAAACGGGCCTTTGCCGTTACCGCCACCTTGGGCCTTTTGTCCCTCTTCCCCCATTGGCCACCGATATGTACCTCGCCGCACTCGGTGAGCTCGCGGCCTCGATGAACGCCCCCCATACGGCGGCTGAACTTTCGCTTTCGATTTTCTTCCTCGGCCTCTGTGTCGGGCAGATCATCATTGGCCCATTGGCTGATACTGACCTGGGCGACACAATCGCGGCAACCATTAGACCTCGTGCTGCAGGCCCTTCTGATGGCTGTCTGGCGACGCAAACCTAAGCGACGCGTCCTGATCCACACGGATCAAGGCTTGACGAATATAGGAGCTTCAATGCGGTCGCTGAGAGCTTCTTCAACCTGCTCAAACGGGAACGTGTCCGGCGTCGAACATATAAGACCCGCGAGCAGGCCAGACAGGACATCTTCGACTACATCGAAATGTTCTATAACCCGAAACGCAAACATGTCAGAAACGGTATGCTGTCGCCTGTCGACTTCGAAAACAGACAGTTCAATGTGAACCAAGAAGGTGTCTAGGGAACTAGGGGCTATTCACCTTGTGAGCAACTTTGCACTTGCAGCAAATGACCGCTTCCCGCCGAAGATGTCGGTCGATACGAACGGCCCAAAGCCGACATTCGCCCAAGTCCTTCGATGCGGCGGTTGCAGCACACATTGCCGACCTTTGCTGCAAGAGCAAAACGTGATGCGGGCCGAACTGACCCAACGCGGGGCAAAGCTGCCACGTAGCCACTTAAACTAGATCTCCTCTCCGGCATCCGGATGCTCGTGATGGGTGTAACCTTGGATGGTAGTTCAAATGGTTTCGGTTCCGCTGAGCGTCGCCTTGGCGGACCCGAAAGATCGGAAGCTATGGCTGGGGCTGAGGCAAACGGCGGATGAGCCGCCCTTACAATGGGAGTGACAGTTGCACGGGTTTGAACAGCCGGTGGTCTTTGGTCGTGGCCTGCGCCCGCAGAACCACCATCGCAGCGGCGCGGGCGTCTTCGCCTGCGTCATGGTGGTGAAAGTCAAGGTTCAGCACCTGTTTCAGGTTGGCCAGACCGTGGCCGCCGTTGCCCTTCAATTCGGGCCAAGCCCTGCGCGCGATGGTCACGCTGTCGTGCCATGTCAGACGTGGTCGCGGAAGGCCCTGCGCTTTGCACGCGGCGTTGATCGCATATTCATCGAACCTGCTGTGCTGCACCATCGGGTGGCGTGACAGCAACGGCCAGATTTGGGGCCAGATCTGAGCAAAGCTTCCGGCGCCGCGCACAGTCTCCGGCCCAATCCCGTGCAGGTCAACATTGAAGGGCGCGAACGGCATAAGCGGGTCGACATAGGTAGACCATGTAAGAATGCTGTCATCAAAGCCAACGCAGGCGATCCCGATCTGGCAAATACTGGCGCTGTCACCACAGGCGGTTTCGACATCCAGCGCAATGAACTGGAAATCACCTACGGGCAGAGGCAGCATCAATCCGGTGTTCCCCGAAGCCGGGCTTTCAACACAGCGATGAGCATGTCAGACGCCGCGCGCAATTCCGCGACATCCCCTGTCAGACGGGAGTAAGACCAAATGCCCTGCACCGAGATCATGGTATAGCGCGCAAGCGCCTCGATTTCGGCATCGCTCAATGGACCATGATCCCCATTCTCAACGGTCAGCACCTTGCGAAAGCCTGCCGTCAGGCGATCGCTATGCGCGCGCAGCTTTTGGCGGGTTTCCTGCGCATCTTCGGGGATCTGGGACAGCGTATTGCCCACAAGGCATCCCTTACCAAAGCCGCCCGAGTCCTCGAAACGCGCCAGAAGGTTATCGAAATACTTTTGAATGCCCTCGATTCCCGCGCCTTCGGCCTCGACCGGTGCAAAGGCGGGGGTGACGACGGTGTCTTGGTACCTGTCGAGACAGGCATGGAACAGATCTTCCTTGCCACCAAAATCGCTGTAGATTCCAGCTCGGCTCACGCCGGTTTCGCGCACCAGATCGCCCATGGAAACAACGTGGAAACCAGTCTTCCAGAACGTATTGAGCGCACTGTCCAACAGGTTTTCGCGGGATTGAGATTTCGTTCTTGGCATTTTTGACCTTGTTTTAGAATGATCGTTCTTCTACATCTTCCCCGACTCAAACACAAGCCCGAGGTGCTCGCATGACTACGTCTTTCCGCGACAAAAAGAAATTTGCCACCGTCCATGGTAAGCAGATGGCCTATATCGAAGAAGGGACCGGCGATCCGATTGTCTTCCTGCATGGCAACCCGATGTCGTCCTATCTGTGGCGCAATGTGATGCCCCACCTTGCAGGCAAGGGACGCTTGATCGCGCCAGACCTGATTGGCATGGGCGATAGTGACAAGCTCGATAATTCTGGCCCGGACAGCTATACCTTCGTCGAACAACGCAAATATCTGTTTGCTTTGCTTGAACAATTGGGCGTCACCGACAACGTCACACTGGTCATCCATGACTGGGGTTCCGGTTTGGGTTTCCATTGGGCGCATACGCATCCCGAGGCCGTCAAAGGCATTGCCTTCATGGAAGCTATCGTCGAAACCCGTGATCGCTGGGACCAGTTTCCCGACCGCGCCCGCGAAATGTTCCAAGCCCTACGCTCGCCTGCTGGCGAGGAGATGGTTCTTGAAAAGAACCTCTTTGTCGAAGCGCTGGTTCCCGGTTCCATCCTGCGGGATTTGACCGAAGAAGAAATGAACGAATACCGCCGCCCCTTCGCCAACGCGGGCGAAGACCGTCGCCCCACATTGACATGGCCGCGTCAGATCCCGATTGAAGGGCAACCAGCGGATGTGACCGAAATCGTCGATGCCTATGTCGACTGGCTCGGCAAGACATCAATTCACAAGTTCTTCGTCAATGCGGACCCCGGCGTGTTGATCACGGGGGCGGTACGGGACCGCGTGCGCAGTTGGCCGAACATCACCGAAGTCACAGTGCCCGGATTGCACTTCATTCAGGAAGACGCCCCGGACGAGATCGGTGTAGCCGTGCGGGATTGGCACGCCAGCCTGTAACCCCACCAGTTGCGCCGGGCGCGGATCGCATTCGACCGCCGCAACAGTCGGCTTTCTAAACAATGGCTCGGATGAGCCTGCAGCGGCAGCCGAGCTTGCCGCTGCAACTCTCGCAGCTGATTTGCCAAAATCATCGGCAGGTTTTCCCAAATAACTGAAAGACACAAAGGGCCACCGGCATGTTCAAGAAATTCATCATCGGCACTGCGTTGCTGAACTTGCTCTTTGCGCCAATGATCATCGGGCAGGCTGTGCAAATGCCCAACCCCGCGAATTTCGTGTTTTCCTTCACGCTTGCGGGTTTCTTCATCATGGCCGCATCATTGTTGATCTGGGCAACCCGCGATCTTGTCGCGCGCGCACCCGTTGTGTTCTGGAGCGCTATATCGCGTTTGGCTGCAATCACGGCTGTGCTCTACGCTGTGCCAAACGGGTTGGCTGATCCGTCGCAATACGCCTTTGTATTGTTCGACGGCTTGGTCAGTTTGATCTATATCGTTGGGTCTCTTCGCGTCACAGGTCGTTCGGTGCTGGATTTCCTGCTGTGGCGGATCGCATGAGACCTGATTGCTCAGGCGCCATATTGATTTATCATCATATCAACCGACTGGTCAATCATGGCGTCCATTTCGTCAGGACTGACCAAGGGTGCCCCCAACATGAACGGCCAAAACGCCTTGCCCTTCAACAATGATATGAACTCTTCTGCCGCTTGTCGGGGGTTTGGGATCGTCAGCACCCCGTCGGCGGCGGCCTCTTTGAACAACTGTTCAAATGATGCCGTATAGTCGACTTCATTCTGGATTTCCCTGACAAGTTCCGGATCCCGCAGGATCTCAGTCATCAACATCTTGTTGGCGTTCATGACTTCGGGCGACGTGTAAAGTCGCGCCTGCGCGCGGCCCATCTCAATCAGTTGCTCTCGGATATCCATGCCGGGCTGGTAGCTGACCTTCAAGTTGTCCGCGATGACCCTCCATTGGCGCAGCATCAGGGTTTGGAAGAGCACTTCCTTGCTTTCAAAATACCGATACACGGTGCGCTTGGACGCACCGGCCCGCTTGGAGATTCGGTCCATGCTGGCCGCAAGGAACCCATTCTCGCAGAATTCATCAAACGCGCCTTGCAGGATCGAGTCACGTTTATCTACCGAATTTTCAGCCACTTCACTCATTCTGTCGGTCTACACACCACATCCAGGAATTGCCAATTTTTTCGGCTCGGTAAACTTGCGGGTTTACCTGTGACCCTTGACGCCATATAAGTATACCCACCAGTTTACCCACATTCCAATCGTATTGCCAGATGGAGATTGACCATGACTATCAAGCTAAAGATTAACGGGGCCGAACGCTCTGTCGAAGCAGAACCGGGCACACCATTGCTGTGGGTGATCCGGGACGAACTGAAGCTGACCGGCACCAAATTCGGCTGCGGCGTCGCGTCGTGCGGCGCTTGCACCGTGCATGTCGACGGCGAACCGACCCGGTCCTGCCAGACCTATATCGAAGACGTCGAGGGCGCCGAGGTTTCCACCATCGAAGCGATTGGCGATGATAAGATCGGTGCCGCGGTACAGCAAGCCTGGAAAGAGCTCGACGTGGTGCAATGCGGGTACTGCCAGTCTGGTCAGATCATGTCTGCGGTGGGCCTGTTGAAAGAAACGCCAAAGCCAACGCTGGAAGAGATTGACGCCTACATGGACGGCAATGCCTGCCGCTGTGCCACCTATCAACGTATCCGCGCCGGTATCCAGCGCGCCTCAGAAATCGTGGAGGGTTAAGCCATGACCATCAACACATCCCGCCGCGGTTTCCTCAAAGGTGCAGGTGCTGCCGTTGCCGTTCTGGCCGTTGGCATTGACCCCAAGGGCGCGCTTGCCGCGTCGACGTCGGAGGCTGGCACAGCCATTACGCCCTTCGTAAAAATCTATGCCGATGGTACGGTTGCAGCCGTCATCAAGCACTTTGAAGGCGGGCAAGGCACCTCTACGGGCCTGTCCACGCTGATCGCGGAAGAGCTGAACATGGAGCTTAGCGATATCACCTTCGAAATGGCCCCGTCGGATACCGCCGTTTACAACAACCTGTTCTTTGGCGCGCTGCAAGGCACGGGCGGATCGACCGCGATGGCCAATTCGTTCATGCAATATCGCACCGCAGGCGCGGCCGCGCGTGACGTATTGTTGCAAGCCGCGGCCAAGGATTGGGACGTGGACACCTCTGAGCTGACACTTGCCAATGGCGTCATTTCAGGCGCGGGCAAAGAGGGCCAGATCGGTGAGTTTATCTCCACCGCTGCGCAGATCGCGGTGCCGGCCGAGCCCGTCCTGAAGGCCCCCGAAAACTGGACCCAGATCGGCAACACCCAAAAAGCGCGCCGCGACAGCCATGACAAGGTTAACGGCGAAGGCATCTATGGCATGGATATCCAACTGGATAACCAGATGGTTGCCGCAATCAAACGCATTCCGCAATACGGCGCGACTGTTGCCTCGTTCGACGATAGTCTCGCCAAGGACGTCACGGGATTTATCATGGCCAAGGCCCTGCCCAACGGTGCGGGCGTGGTGGCCTACGCCGAAAACACCTGGGCCGCGTTTCAAGCGCGTGACGCGATCGAGGTTGAGTGGGATTTGAGCAAGGCCGAAACCCGCAGCAGCGACGAGATCAAGCAACAGCTACTGGCAGCTGTGAACACTGATCCGCAGTGGCAGGCATCCGAGACGACGTTGGATGCAGCGACGGAAGCGCTGCAAGGTGCCGCCCAAGTCGTAGAGCGCGAATTCTTCCTGCCGATGTTGGCCCATGCAACGATGGAGCCCCTGTCGGCCACCATCGCAGCCACCGAAGACGGCGGCGTGATCATGTATGACGGCGCGCAGGGTCCAACCATGAACCACGCCACAATGCACCAGATCCTTGGCATCCCGATGGACAAGATTTAGGTCAAAACCCTTTATGCAGGCGGGTTCTTTGGCCGTCGCTTCAACGCGGGTGCGGACTATATCGTAGAAACGACACTGGCCTTTTCGATGACCGACCAGACCCGCCCGGTAAAGCTGGTCTGGTCCCGCGAAGATGACCTGTCTGGCGGCTGGTACCGCCCGGCCTATGCGCACAAGGTACGTGTGGGTCTGGACGATGCGGGCAAGATTGTTGGCTGGGATCACCGCGTGGCGGGTCAATCCATTGCAAAAGATGGGCCATTTGACGCTTTCTATGTCAAAGACGGTGTGGACATCTCTTCGGTGGAAGGGACGGCAGAAAATCCCTATGCGATCCCCGGAATGCACATCGGCTTGACGGACGCGGCCCCGGCAACAACCGTTAACTATTGGCGCTCCGTCGGTCACAGCCATAACGCCTATGTCATGGAAACCATGATGGATGTGGCCGCCGCCGCAGCCGGTCAGGATCCCGTCAGCTTCCGTCTTGCGTATTTGCCCGGCGACACAGCCGATCAAAAACGCAAAGCTGACGTCCTTAAACTGGCTGCCGAGAACGCCGGGTTTGGCAAGCCGTTGCCAGACGGGCATTTCCACGGTGTGGCTGTGCACAAATCCTTTGGTACCTACTGCGCGCAGATCTGCGAAATCTCGATCGACGAAGATGACTATGTTCAGATCGAGAAATACACCGCAGCCGTCGACTGTGGCGTGGCGGTGAACCCCGATGTGATCAAAGCCCAGGTCGAAGGGGCGATCGGCTTTGGCGTCGGTCACATCATGCGCGATCAGATCACGCTGGATGGCGGCGTCGTAGTGCAGCAAAACTTCCCCGACTACGAACCGCTGCGGATGCGCGACATCAAGGCCATTGAGGTGCATATCGTCAAGACAAACGAAGCACCCTCAGGCATTGGTGAACCGGGCACACCGCCGGCGGGTCCAGCGCTCGCCAACGCAATCGCAGCCTCCGGGCGTGATCTGGTGACCCACCTGCCGATGATCGAAAACGGTGTAGATTTCGCCTGACGACCCTTTAGACCGCCGCAGCCATAGGGGTGCGGCGGTCTCTCAATACCGGCTCCACAATCGTGCGTGCGACACTGCTTCCTGTGCGGTTCAGAGTTCGGTCTACCGGCTGGCCATAATTGCGGTGCCACTGAGTGCCTGCCACTGGCTGTATTTCAATAGCGGCTTCCAAGATGCTCTGCCATAGAAGCGCAATTGCAGCGAACTTCCGCAATCCGCCCTACCTATCGAAAGACGTAAGCGCCCCATAAGAGACATTCGTCACTGCAATCGGTGCCGCACTGACCGATGACGGGATCCAAGAGCTGCCGGAAATGATCCGCGCCGCTCGCATCACCCACAAAACATGGCATCCTTCGCGCATCGTTCTCGGAAGGGCTGGCACTATCGAACCTACTTAGCAGCATCATTTCGAAAGGCGACCATAAAGCCCCTTATTTGCCGCAATAGCAGGCTCGGAAACCGTAGCGTCCTGTAGCAAATCAGGCCTCTTCAAGGGAAGAAAGCCGCAAGATACCCTTATTTACTCGGGCCAATCAGCTATATTCAGAGATTTAAATGGTGCCCAGGGGCGGAATCGAACCACCGACACGAGGATTTTCAATCCACTGCTCTACCCCTGAGCTACCCGGGCACCGGAGACCACCGTAGTGGTCGGGTGTGCGGGTTCTAGGAGTTTGCGGCGGGGGTGTCCAGAGGGTTTTGCCATGTTTGGCAAAGGTTTTTTCGGAAAGTTCTAATGCGGCTTGTCGGGGGCGTTCAAAGCGGCCTCGGTGGCTTCGATTGCGGCCTCGATATCCTCGGGGTCGCGGCTGGGGGTCGCGTAGCTGCCGTTCAGCCACTTGGCCAGATCCACGTCAGCGCAGCGCCCGGAACAGAAGGGGCGATACTTGGGAGAGGTTTCACGGTCGCAGATCGGGCAGGTCACTTCAGCACCTCGGCCAAAGGCATACGGGCGCGTTTGCGTTGCAGTTCATAGTGGCCCAGCGGGGTCCAGCCCACCAGCGTCGTTTCCACGTCGTCGGCGCGGAAGGCCTGGCGCAACGCGGTCTCGAAGGGGCGGCGATCTTTTTTGGGCATGGGCGCAAGGTCAAGCGTGATCTGCCCGCCCAACCCGCGCAGACGCAGAGCACGGGGCAAGGCGCGGGCACAGGCCATATTCGCTTTGATCCCGGCAGCAAGGGACACGTCCGCACCGGTGTTCACATCAACGGCCACCAACGCACGGGTGGGCTCCACAAACAGAAAGGCACCGCCGTCAAGCGCGACACGCGGCTGCGAGAGGCTGTCGACAGTGTCCAACACGCCATGGGTTTCAAAACCACCGGGGTCGGTTACGACGTCGGCGGGCTCGACCCAGTCGCGCCAAGCCAGAATATGCGGACCATCACCTTCGGACAGAACCTCCATGTCGGTGGATGGGTCGTCCAATACCTTGTCCGCCAGCGCCAGCATCGCGTCGATATCATCGGCGATGTCATCGGCATCCGCGCCAGCGCAAGAGGACCGGAGAATCAGGCCATGTGCGGCCCCGTCGGACGCTTCATGCGCAATTTCGAGCAGCCGGTCGCGTTCTTCCTCGTCGCGGATACTGCGCGAGATATTGGTGCCGGGTGCGCCCGGCGTCACGATGGCATAGCGGCTTTTGAACAGCAGCTTCTGGGTGACGGGAACGGCCTTGCCGGGTTCAGAATAGCCGGATACCTGCACAAGAATGGGTTGCCCGGGTGCGAGCCCCTTGATCTGGCGCAGAAACGCAGAGCCGTCGGGCGTTTTCAAAAACATCCCCCCCTGCCCCTTGACCGGACGATCCGCGATGGCGCGGTAGATCGTGCCGGGACGCGGGCCGTCGCTGTCTATCAGCAGGTCATCCAGCTTGCCGTCCACGATCAGCGCGGCGGCTTCGATGTCGCCAAAATGGTCCAGAACGATCGTACGGCCCTTCATGAGGTCTCTCCTGCGAAAACATATCCTGCAGCACGCAGCAGGTTTGCGGTTTCGGCCAGTGGCAGGCCGACAATGCCCGTGAATGATCCGCTGATCCACGGGATAAGGGCGCCAGCCGGCCCCTGAATACCGTAGCCGCCGGCTTTGCCGTGCCAGTCACCGGTTGCCAGATAGGCTGTGATCTCGGTGTCTGACAGTCGTTTCATGCGGACGGTGCTGACCACATCGCGCTGCCACAGCTTGTCGCCGCGCTTGACCGCGACGGCCGTGATAACCTTGTGGCGACGCCCCGACATGAGGCGCAGGAAACGGATCGTCTCTGCTTCATCCGCGGGTTTGCCCAGGATTCGCCGCCCCACTGCGACGGTGGTATCGGCACACAGCACGATATCATCGGCCCCCGCCTGCACGGCGGCGGCTTTTTCACGGGCCATACGCGCACAATAGGGGCGCGGCAGTTCGGCGGTATGGGGGGTTTCGTCGATATCGGGCGCGCGAATATCGTCAGGCACAACGCCGATTTGCGCCAGCAATTCCTTGCGGCGCGGACTTCCTGATCCGAGGATAAAACTCATATGCGATCCTAGATCGCTGCCCGAAAACCACTAGGTGATTCTCGGAAAAGCGTATTATTTAAAGCGGTAATTGATCCGGCCTTTGCTCAGATCATAGGGGGTCATTTCCACCTGTACCTTATCGCCAGCCAGAACACGGATGCGGTTCTTGCGCATCTTTCCTGCCGTATGTGCGATGATCTCATGGCCGTTTTCAAGCTCGACCCGGAACGTCGCGTTCGGCAGAAGTTCTTTCACGATACCGGGGAATTCGAGCGTGTCTTCCTTGGCCATGGTCTCTCCTTGAACACTTTGCCCTGCAATTTCAGGACGCAGGCTTAAATGGGCGCAATTTTCCCTTTTTTCAAGGGGTATTCACATCAAAGGCACGTTTATGGCCGTTGCGTCACGCCCGAACTGATCCTCCCAGTGGTTTCGGTTCAAAACCACCCCGTCTGCACGCACGCGGCTGATCTGGGCGATGTCGACCTCGGCGAAGGTCCAGCCGGGCACGTTGATCTCTGCGGCGGCAAGGACTCCGGTGGATGGAAAGCCCACATCCGGCGGGCAAAAGATGCCGCCCGCCCCGTAGGATGTGCCAAGCGCCTCTGACCAATCCGCAGGGCCGATGCAGGATGACATGGCCGTAACGCATTGATTTTCCAGTGCCCGCGCCATGGATCCGATGCGGACACGCCAGTAGCCTGCCAGCGCCTCGGTCACGCTCGGCACGGCGATGATGTCACAATCGGCAAGAGCACGGCCCAGCAGAGGAAACTCGCTGTCATAGCAGATGAGGATGCTGATCTTGCCCAATGTGGTCTCGAAGATGCGCAGAGGCTCCCCGCCGACGACGCCCCAGACCTCGCGTTCGAATCGGGTCATGATCTGCTTGTCCTGCACCCCGACTTGACCTGAAGGGGTGATCAGACGTGCGCGGTTCACCGGACGCGCGGCGGCAGGCGTCACCGCGGGCCCCGATGCCGCAACGATATGCACGCCATATTCCGCCGCCAGTTTTTGATGCGCTGCATCCGCATCCGCCAACCGGCCAGAGACAGCAAACAGCGACGCCTCAAGATTGCCCGCCACGTCAAGGCCGGCGAGCGTCGCAAGCTCCATCGCGCCATATTCGGGAAAAACCAACAGCTCTGCCCCGCTGGCGGCCGCCGTTGCGACCCAGCCTGCAAGCTTGTCTTCATATTGCGCCCAGCTGGTCAGGACATCCAGCGGGTATGCGGCGGTTGCGATTTTCATGAGGCCTCCGGTGCGTGATTTCCCTTATGGTGCGCCGCGCGCAGCCAAGCTTCAAGTACCACCACCCCACCCCAGGGCTCATTTCACTTTTGTGAAACTATGGGCACATGATCCGCGACAACCTTGCCAATTTATCGGGCATGCTTCACAAAATTGGAAAGAACGAAGGGGGCGAGCACCATGATCAAAAAGGGCATCACCCTGCGCGGTATAGAGGTGTTCGAGGCTTTGGCCAGCCGTGGTTCGGTCGCACAGGCCGCCGCGCTGACAGGGTTAAGCCAACCCGCCGTGAGCCAGCAGATCAGCAACCTCGAAGCCGCCATGGGCACCGCCCTGATCGACCATAGCACACGCCCCATGCGTCTGACCGCGGCGGGCGAAAGCTTTCTGCGGCACAGTGGCGCGGCGCTGACCCATATCCGGCTCGCGCAATCCGAGCTGACGGTCATGGATCTTGCCAATCTCAGCGACCTGAGCCTTGGCGTGATTGACGACTTTGACAACGATGTCACCCCGCGTCTGGCGACCCTTCTGGCCGACAGTATGGCAGGCTGTCGCTTTCGCATGGTGACCGACGGCAGCAAGGGGCTGATCCAGTCGGTGCAGGACAAATCGCTTCATGTCGCCATTGCGGCCACCAGCGGGGATGCAAAAAGCGGGCTGATCGAGATTCCGCTGGCCCGCGATCCCTTTGTTATCGTCACCCCGGCCAGCTTTGACGGCGACAGCGCTGCACTGATGACGGGGCGATCCGCCCTGCCCTTCGTTAAATACGCGGCGGACCAGTTGATCGCCGACCAGATCAACAACCATCTGACGCGCAGCAATATCACCCTGCCTTCGCAATTCGAGATCGGCAGCCATCTCGCCCTGATGGCGATGGTGGCACGGGGCATCGGCTGGGCCATCACGACGCCCTTCGGCTATTGCCGCGCAGAGCGGTTTCACCAGCAGCTTGCGGTGCACCCGCTCCCCACGCCCGGATTAACGCGACAGATCTCGCTGTTTGCGGGGTCAGACTGGACGGGGCCGGTGCCCCAGAATATTGCCGACACGATGCGGCAACTGCTTCGGTCCCACATGATCGCGCCGACGGTGGCGCAGTTGCCGTGGCTTTCTTCCAGCTTCGAGGCGTTAGAGGGCTGACCGCTTGCGCAAAAGCTGCGCGGCTGGTTCACTTGGCGCGTAAAACAAAGGGGCTGACATGAGCAAGATCGTCATTCTGACCGGCGCGGGCATTTCTGCGGAAAGCGGCATTGATACCTTCCGCGCCGAAGACGGGCTTTGGGCGCAGCACCGGGTCGAGGACGTCGCCACCCCCGAAGGTTTTGCCCGCGACCCGCAACTGGTTGTGGATTTCTATAACGGTCGCCGCAAACAGGCGGCAGAGGTATCACCGAACGCGGCGCATCAAGCGCTGGCCAGACTGCAGGCGAATTATGCCGGACAGGTGGTGATTGTGACGCAGAATGTCGATGATCTGCACGAACAGGGCGGCGCGCGGGTGATCCATATGCACGGCGCGCTGAATTCAGCGCTCTGCGCTGCCTGCGACCACCGTTGGCACGCACCTATGGTCATGGCCGTCGGTGATCCCTGCCCCGCCTGCAATGCCCCAGCCGCGCGGCCCGACATCGTTTGGTTCGGCGAAATGCCCTATGACATGGACGAGATTTTTGACCATCTGGCCGAGGCCGATATCTTTGCAGCCATCGGCACCTCTGGCAACGTCTACCCCGCCGCCGGTTTCGTGGCAGAGGCGCGGCGCAACGGGGCCCATACGGTAGAGCTGAACCTCGAACGTTCTGCCGTGGGGAACCAGTTCGCCGAACACCGCACCGGTCCGGCGACACGTGTGGTCACAGATTGGGTGGAGGAACTCTTGAGCAGCCCACCCCAGCAGCGGCCCGCGTTTTAACACAGATCGGGCCGCTACCATTCATGGGGGCGAAAAGGCTCAGTCTTTTGGCATCTCGTGACCGGTGTGATCCATATCACCGTGGTCATGCTTCATCTTGCCATGGTTCGGCTTGCGGTCCTGATCGACCATCACCTCGATCTCGACCGCACCGGCCTTTTCGAACTCAAGTGTGACGGGCACCATCGCGCCCTGCTCCAGCGGGCCTTTCAGGCCCATGAACATCAGGTGATCGCCGCCGCGTTTGAAGGCGTGCATGTTATCCGCCGCAATGGACACGCCGCCTTCGATCTCGCCCATCCGCATGACGCCATTGTCGTCAGAGGTGTGGGAATGCAGTTCGACCTTGTCGGCCACGTCGGAGGACGCCCCGATCAAACGGTCATCCGCGCCAGAGTGGTTCATCACCACCATAAACGCCGCACCGGAGGTGGATTTCGCGGTCGAGCTGCGGATGTAGGCGTCATCCACCATGATGCCTTCGGCAGCGAGAGGGGCGGAAAAGAGAAACAATGCGCAGACAGCGCGGGTCAGCAAAGCAGGTGTCATTGATATATCCTGTCGTCATATTCAAAATGTCTGTGAAGGGTGTGGCTCAGACAGCGACAGGCGGGGCCCTTGGGTCGTGGCGCGTTTTACGTCGCGGCACATCGGCAGTCAGGACATGCACCGCCGGCGCGACAAAGGTCACGATCTGCATCGGTGCGGCCGCCAGAACCACCGTGCCTGCCATTGCAACGTTAAGCGCCGAATCGGGGCAGATATGCGGGGCCGAGGTCGGCTTGCCCTGCGCATCCACATAAATCGCCACAGGGCCGGCACCGGTGCACAGCACCATCTGCCCCGTCGCCGCAGAGGCCCCGCGCGCGACGGCCATGCTTTGCCCCGTGAGGGCCAGCATCAACGCCAGAACCAAAGCTGAAAGGGAACGCAGGGTCATGGGCCGCACCCTAGACGAAGCGCTTGAAAAAGCACCAGCCCAAAACGACGCAGCCCCGGCCAAAGGCCAGGGCTACAACATCGTAACGATTGGAAAGTCTTACGACAGCGCTTCGGCTGTGGCGCTGGACTTTGCAATTGCTTTCTTAACTTTCAACGCGTTGACGGACAGTTCAGTGTCCTTTGCCTTCGCCATGAACTTGTCCAAGCCACCGCGGTGGTCAACAGTGCGCAAAGCAGCTGCCGAGATGCGGAACTTGAAACCGCGGCCCAGTGCTTCGGACTGCAGGGTGACATCGTTCAGGTTTGGCAAGAACCGACGACGTGTACGGTTCTTGGCGTGGCTTACGTTGTTGCCCGTCATCGGGCCTTTTCCGGTCAATTCGCAAACGCGCGACATGGGTCTATCCTTTTGCTGCGGGGCATTTCCGGCGATCCGGTGCAATACCCATATGGGCCGCGCTACGGCAAACCCTGAAATTGGTTTGCTGGCTTTAGGCGGAATCGCGAGCGGGGTCAACCCAAGCCTGCGCGGCAACACACGCTTTTCCTTTTGCATCCGTCGAAAAGATTTGTCATCTGTCGCATATGAATATTCATTCCCGTGCCCTTCTTGTCCATCTGTTCACTGCGACGGGTGCGATTTTCGCCATGCTGGCCATGCTTGCTGCCGCCGACGAACGCTGGGATATGATGTTCCTTTGGCTGGTTGTCGCCTTCTTTGTCGACGGGATCGACGGGCCGCTGGCGCGTAAATACGACGTAAGGACCAATGCGCCCGAATTCGATGGCGTGCTGCTTGATCTGATCATCGATTATCTCACCTATGTGTTCATTCCGGCCTTTGCGCTATTCCATTCCGGCCTCATGGACGGGTGGAGCGGTTGGGTCATGATCATCATCGTCACCTTCGCCAGCGCCATGTATTTCTGCGACACACGCATGAAAACCAAGGATAACTCCTTCTGGGGCTTCCCCGGATGCTGGAACATGCTGGTGCTGGTGCTCTTTGCCCTTTCGCCGCCATGGTGGGTGTCGCTGGTGCTTGTCACGGTCTTGGCCATTACCATGTTCGCCCCGCTGAAATTCGTGCATCCCGTCCGGACAGAGCGTTGGCGCATGGTCACCCTGCCCATGGCATTGGGCTGGACGTTCTTTGCCGGTTGGGCCGCGTGGGTCGATTTTCACCCGCAAAGCTGGGCCCATTGGGGCCTGATTATCACCAGCGTCTATCTGATGTTTGCCGGTGTCGCGCAGCAGTATCTTTACGACCGCAACGCCTGATAGAGGCGCGCAGGTCCAAACCAGCGGCACGAAACCTCTAACCTAGATCAGCAACCCTGCCGCCCCTTCGTGGCGTAGCAGGGCGACCTTGGTCTCTACCCCGCCAGCACCCGAGTATCCGGTCAGCCCCTTGGCCCCCATCACACGGTGGCACGGCACAATGACAGGTACAGGATTCTGCCCGCAGGCCTGCCCCACCACTTGCGCCGGGATCGCCAGTTTGGTCGCGATGTCACCGTAGGTCACTGTATCGCCAAAGGGGATCGCCGACATCTCGGCGCAGACCGCTTGCAACGTTGCACTTCCGCCAATGCGCAGTGGCAAAGTGAACTGTGTCAGCCGCCCCGCATCATAGGCACGCAGCTGCACCTCGGCCTCATCCAGCAGCGCGCTTTTGTCTTGGTGTAGGGTATCCTGCCCCCAATGCAGGTGGGTAATCGCGCCCGCATCCTCGGTCACGACCAAGGTGCCAAAGCGCGTGGGGATGCTGCGCCGCTTCACCCGAGTTTCCGGATCAAGCGGCGCGGCACCATCTTAGGACACAGCCTCGTCACACCGGGCGCAGACGCCCGCGTGATCATGGGTGCCGACATCCGGCAGTACCTTCCAGCAGCGTGCGCATTTCTCGCCCGACGCTTTCTCGAACACCACGGCCACGCCGTCGGTCTCTGGCATACGGAACGCCTCTGCCGGGGCGTCATCGCCGGTGATGGCGATCTGCGAGGTGATGCAAACGTCTTCGAACGCAACGCTTTCAAGCGCCGCCCGCTGAGCGTCATCGGCAACAAACACCATAGGTGCGGCCTCAAGCGAGGCCCCGATGACCTTCTCGACCCGCTGCACTTCCAAAGCCGAGGTCACAACCCGCCGCGCGGCACGCACCTTGGCCCATTTCGCCGCCAGATCGGCATCCAGCCACGCCTTGGGCGTTTCAGGGATATCCGTCAGATGAACCGAGCTTTCGTCGCCGGGGAACCGTTCAAGCCAGACTTCCTCCATGGTGAACACCAGCACAGGGGCCAGCCATGTCGTCAGACGGTGGAACAGGATATCCAGCACCGTGCGCGCAGCACGGCGGCGCAGCGTGTTGCCGTCGCAATACAGCGCATCCTTACGCACGTCGAAATAGAACGCGGACAGATCAACCGTGGCAAAGGTGAACACCGCCTGGAACACGCCTTGGAAGTCGTAGCGCGCATAGCCTTCGCGCACGATCTGATCCAACTCTGCCACACGGTGCAGCACCCAGCGTTCAAGCTCTGGCATATCTGCAGGTTCGGTCCGGTCGGCATCGGTAAAGTCCGACAGCGCGCCCAGCATATAGCGCATGGTGTTGCGCAGACGGCGGTAGCTGTCGGCGGTGCCTTTCAGGATTTCCGGCCCGATCCGCTGGTCCGCGGTATAATCGGTCTGCGCCACCCACAGACGCAGGATATCCGCGCCGTATTGCTGCACGACCTTTTCGGGAACGATGGTATTGCCGATGGATTTGGACATCTTCATGCCCTTCTCATCCAGCGTGAACCCATGCGTCACGACGTTACGATAAGGCGCGCGGCCTGTGGTGCCCACGGATTGCAGCAGCGACGAATGGAACCAGCCCCGGTGCTGGTCCGTGCCTTCCATATAGACATCCGCGATACCGTCTTCCGAGCCATCCTCACGGTCGCGCAGAACGAAGGCGTGGGTTGAACCGGAATCGAACCACACATCCAGAATGTCGAATACTTGGGTATAGTCGTCAGGGTTCACGATGCCGCCAAGGAACCGCTCTTTTGCGCCATCTTCGTACCAGACATCCGCACCGTCAGCCTCGAACGCCTCGACGATGCGCTGGTTGACCTCTGGGTTGCGCAGCAAGAAGTCTTCATCCGTTGGCAGCGCGCCATTCTTGGTAAAGCAGGTCAGCGGCACGCCCCAGGCCCGTTGACGCGACAGCACCCAGTCGGGGCGTGCTTCCATCATCGAGTGCAGACGGTTGCGGCCCTTTTTGGGCACCCAGTTGACGTTGTCGATCTCGGTCAGGGCGCGTTCACGGATGGTCTTGCCGAATGTGTCCTGCCCGTCACCAACGGGCCGGTCGATCGCCGCGAACCACTGCGGCGTGTTGCGGTAGATGACCGGAGCCTTGGAGCGCCAGGAATGCGGGTAGCTATGCTTGATCTTGCCCCGCGCCAGCAGCCCGCCGACCTCGACCAGCTTGTTGATCACGGCCGTGTTGGCGTCGCCTTCCTTGCCGTTGGGTTTGAGGATCTTCTTGCCGCCAAAGAACGGCAGATCGGCGCGGAAAGACCCGTCTTCGACCACGTTATAGGTGATCACCTGATCCAGCATCCCCAGACCGCGGTAAAGTTCATATTCCTCAAGACCATGCGACGGCGCACAATGGACAAAGCCCGTGCCTTCGGTGTCGGTCACGAAATCAGCGGCGCGGAAGTCGCGCAGATCGTCCCATTCGCCATTGCTGCCTTCGGCCCCCGCCAGCGGGTGCTGCAGCTTGATCTTTGCCAGTTCGTCCTGCGTCACATCCCGCAAACGGCGCACCATGGTGTCATCCAGACGCGCACGCCCGAACACATCCATCGCCATGCTGTCCGACAGCAGATAGCGATCACCGATGGTGACCCAGGATTCCTCGGGGCGGCCGGTGACTTCGTACAGACCGTAAGAGATATCTTCTCCATAGACGACGGCCTTGTTGGACGGCATGGTCCAGGGCGTCGTGGTCCAGATCACGACGTAGGCACCCAAGAGTTCATCTGAGAGCTCAGGCTTCGCAAACTGGTCTGGCAGGAATGACGTTTTTTTCTCTTGGACCTTGAACTTCACCCAGATCGTAAAGCTTTCCTTGTCGTGGTATTCCACCTCGGCCTCGGCCAGCGCGGTCTTTTCAACCGGCGACCACATCACGGGTTTGGAGCCTTGATAGAGCGTGCCGTTCATCAGGAACTTCATGAATTCTTCGGCGATCACACGTTCCGCGTGGAAATCCATCGTCAGATAGGGGTCTGCCCAGTTGCCGGTGATGCCCAGACGTTTGAATTCCTCGCGCTGCACATCAACCCAGCCGGCGGCGAATTTGCGGCATTCGGCGCGGAAATCGTTGATCGGCACATCGTCCTTGTCGCGGCCCTTCTGGCGGTACTGTTCCTCGATCTTCCATTCGATGGGCAGGCCGTGGCAATCCCAACCGGGGATATAGCGCGCGTCAAAGCCCATCATCTGGTGCGACCGCACGATCATATCCTTGATCGTCTTGTTCAGCGCGTGGCCGATATGCAGGTTGCCATTCGCATAGGGCGGGCCGTCGTGCAGCGTGAAGGGCTTGCGCCCCTGCTTTTCGCGCAGGCGGTCATAGACGCCGATCTTTTCCCACCGCTCCAGCCATTCGGGTTCGCGTTTGGGCAGGCCCGCGCGCATCGGGAAATCGGTTTTTGGCAGGTTCAGCGTGGATTTATAGTCAAGCGTTTCGGGGGTGTCGGCGCACATGGCGGGCGTCCTTTGGCAACGGTATTTCGGAATGGTGAATGTTCGGATGCGGTGCGAAAAACTCAAGCACCTCTGCCCGGCGTCTCGTCAATCAGAGCGCCGGGAAAATAATTCGAATAATGATCGCGGAGTTCCGGGTCATATGCAGCCTTATAGGCCGCAGCAGATCGACCGACAAGCCCCCTCGCCGCGGCATCTAGCTGCCCTTGGAAAACAGCCCCGACAGCGCGCGTTTGATGATGCTGCGCACCTTGGGGCGGCGCGCCTCCGAGAACGGCATGGGGCGACAAACCTCCATCGCGGCGACGCCAACGCGGGCGGTCAACGCACCGTTCACTAGCCCTTCGCCAAAGCGGCGCGACAGTTTCGCCAGCATCGTTCCACCAAGGATCGGCTCCAGCATGTCGTCGCCCACAGCCACGGCCCCCGTCGCCACCAGATGCGACAGCACCACCCGCGTCAGACGCCACGAGCCAAAGAAGCCCGAGCGCCCGCCATAGATCTCGGCCACGCGGCGGATCATGCGCAGGTTGCTGGTCATCGCCGCGACCACATCGGCCAGCGCCAAGGGCACCAGCGCCGTCACCGTCGCGACCTGACGGGCCGCCGCCTCGACCTCGCGGCTGGCGGCGATGTCGAGAGGGCCCAACAGCTCTGCCTCGGTCAGGGCCAGCAGGGTCTGCGCATCCAACTGATCGCCGCGCAGCTCTGCCAGACGGTCGCGGCCCCAACGGGTATCCTCGCGGCCCTGATACAGGCCGACCAGCCGGTCCGTCACAGCCCGCGCCGCCGTCAGATCATTCTGCGCCAGCGCCTCGCCCACATCGTGATGCAAGCCGTCGAGCCGCGCCAGACGGCTAAACGCCGCCAATTCACGCAGACAGAGCAGTACAAGAACCAACAGCACCGCACCAATAAGCACGGTCATCGCCATTCCCAACAGCGGATAGCTGGCCAGCAGCCCCATGATAAAGTTCCACGCGGCAATGGACACCAGCGCGCCGATCAGCGTGGTCAGCAGCCACCAGAACAGGCGTAGCAGCTTAGACGGCTTGCGCGCGGCCAGCCGTGCCGCGATCTGCATCGCCTGCCCTTGCGGCGCGGGCGCACCTACGTCGGGCACCGGCGGCGCATCCGACACCGAAGGCCGCGCGGTTGTGTCTTCTTCAAGATCAAATAGCACCGGACCCTTGGCCATCACGCCGCCCCTTTCATCCACTCAAACCGCACATCGGGCAGCCCGAAATCATTGCCTGCCCCGTCGCTGCGCGCCACCTCTATAAAGCCCGCGGCACGGTAGAACCGCGACGCACGCAGGTTCGCCTCGAAACTCCACAGCGCGAGCCGGTCGCTTTGCGCCTTAGCCCCGTTCAGCAAACGCTGCGCGATGCCTTTGCCTTGGGCCTTGGGGTGCAGATACAGCCCGTGAATCTCGGCCGCACGCCGTGCCAGAAAGCCCACAACATGCCCCTCGGTCCGCGCCACCTGTACCCAGCCCACGTCGATCATGTCACCCAGTGTGCCGATCTCTTCTGCGCGGCTGTGGGCCTGAGGCAGCCAATCGTGGTCTGCATTGGCGCAGGCCATCACCTCTGACAGGCGACCAGCATCCAGCACCCGCGCGGGTGCGATGGTCACATCATCACTGGTCACAGACGATCCCCGATCAGGAATTCCGCCGCGCGGTCCAGACGGATATGCGGTGGGCCGTCACCGGGGCGCAGGTTCAGCCGAGCAGGCGCGAAACGCATGATCTGATAATCCTGATCCAGCCATTTTTCCGCCCCCGCCCGCGCCGGGCTTAGAAGATGTGCCGGGTCTTTGGGTAGTTCACCGGGATAGAACGCGGCCTCTTTGCCGGTATCCAGCAGGCTGCCGCGCACGACCTCTAGGGTTTCGCCATTGTGCGTCATTGTGGCTTCGGTCGTGGCACGCAAAGACGCCAGCGACATGGCCGATGTCTGAGCCCCCGCAAAGCGCGCGCGGTCGCGGGCATCCCGTGTCAGCGCCTCCATAATCGCGGTGAGGCTGGCGTGCTGACTGTGGTGCAAATGGTCGGCCTTGGTCGCGGCAAAGAGGATTTTCTCCACCCGTTTGCCGCGCAAAAGCTGCGTCAGAAATCCGTTGCGTCCGGGTTTGAAGCTGCCAAGGATATCGCTCATGGCAGCGCGCAGATCCTCGACCGCACGCGGGCCCTGATTGATCGCGCCAAGCGCATCCACCAGCACGACCTGCCGGTCGATCCGCGCAAAGTGATCGCGAAAGAACGGTTTGACCACCTGCCGCTTATACGCTTCGAACCGCCGCGCCATCTCGCGTAGCAGTGACCCGCGCGGCCCCTCGCCGCCCGGCAGGGGCGCAAAGGTCAGCACCGGCGATCCGGCCAGATCACCGGGCAGCAGGAACCGCCCCGGTGTGCAGTCGGAATAGCCATTCGCACGTGCCGTTTGCAGATACTCGGCAAAGCTGGCGGCCAGCGCTTGGGCCACGGGTTCGTCCAACGCCGCCTCGGGGTCGGTCCCCTCCACCAGCGCGCGGTAGCCCGCGGCCTCTTCGCGGTTGGCGATCCGCGCCAGCACCTGCGCCGACCACGTGGCATAATCCACATCCATCAGCGCCAGATCCAGCAGCCATTCGCCGGGGTAATCCACGATATCAAGATGCACCGTGCGCGGCCCCTGAAACCCCGCAAGCAAGCCGTTTGGCCGCACCCGCAAGGACAGGCGCAGTTCCGATATGGCGCGGGTGCTGTCGGGCCAATGCGGCGTAGGGCCAGTCAGCGCAGCAAGGTGGTTTTCATATTCGAACCGCGGCACGGTATCATCGGGCTGCGGCTGCAAGAACGCCGCCTCGATCCGCCCTTCGGAAGCCGCAAGCAGCCCCGGCATCCGCCCGCGATCCAGCAGGTTCGCCACAAGCGAGGTGATAAAGACGGTCTTGCCGGAGCGCGCCAAACCGGTCACGCCCAGACGGATCACAGGCTCGAAAAACGTCTCGGACACCCCGTCCTGCACATTTTCCACCTGCCGCCAAATGCCATCGGCAATTCTTGAGAGTACCAAAGCCCGTGCCCGCCTTCACCTGTCGTTACGCTCTAACATAGGCACGCGGGTCAGGGATTGCCAGATGGGCACCCTCAGGGTAAACGCCCGCCATGCAACGCTATGCCCTGAAAATCGAATACCACGGTGCACCTTTTGTCGGCTGGCAACGCCAGATCGACCTTGCGTCTGTCCAAGGCGCGATAGAGGACGCTTTGGCCAAGATCGAACCGCGCGCCCATAACATCGCCGCCGCAGGGCGCACCGACGCCGGTGTCCACGCGCTGGCGCAGGTCGCCCATTGCGATATGGAACGTGACTGGACCCCGTTCCGCCTGTCCGAGGCGATCAACTATCATCTGAAACCACTGCCCATTGCGATTGTCGATTGCGTCGCGGTGGATGATGACTTTCACGCCCGCTTTTCCGCGCTTGAACGCCGGTATCTGTTTCGTGTGCTGGTACGTCGTCCTCCGGCGACACATCAGGCGGGGCTGGTCTGGCAGGTCAAGAAGCCGCTGGACATCGACCGCATGCGCGAGGCCGCGACCCATCTGATCGGCGAGCATGATTTCACCACCTTCCGCTCGACCATCTGTCAGGCGCAAACGCCGGTCAAAACGCTGGACCGCGTGGATATGACAGAGCATCCCGTCGGCGGCGGTGTCGAGGTGCAGTTCGACGTGCGCGCGCGGTCTTTCCTGCACAATCAGGTGCGCAGCATCGTGGGCACGCTTGAACGCGTCGGGGCCGGATCATTTGCGCCCGACGATGTGAAACAGATGCTCGCTGCGCGGGACCGTCAAGCCTGCGGCCCCGTCGCCCCGCCGCAGGGTCTGTATCTGTCGCATGTCACCTACGAGACAGACCCTTTCGCGCAATCGCCCCTGCGCCGCGGCTAAACCAGCGCCCTAGTCGCGCCGGATCGCGTTCCACGTCCCGTGGTGCGCGCCCGCGATATCGCCGCGTTCAAACCCATGCGCACCGAAAAAGTCACGCTGCGCCTGGATCAAATTCGCGGAGCCGCGTGCGGTTCGGATGCTGTCATACCACGCCAGTGACGCGCTTAGCGCGGGCATGGGCACGCCCAGGCTCACCCCGGCGGCGACGGTCTTGCGCAGGCCAGCAAGGTGATCGCCCAGCATATCGCGGATGGCAGGGGCGAGGATCAAGGCCCCCTCGGGCAATCCTGCGTGGAACGCATCGGCCAGATCGTCCAGCAAGGCTGACCGGATGATACAGCCCGCGCGCCAGATCTCTGCAATGCGGGCCATATCCAGCTGCCAGCCAAATTCGTCAGAGGCGGCAGACAACACGCGGAACCCCTGCGCGTGACCCAGAATGCGCGCGGCCAGCAGCGCCGATTTCATCTCATCCTCGGTTGGCAGCGTCCCGCCGGTCACCGCATCCGGCAAGAGCGGCGCCGCCGCGACCCGCAAGGCTTTCTCGCTGGACCAGCCACGGGCACCGACGGCCGCTTCGATCGAGCTGGCCGACTGGCCAAGCTTCAGCGCCTCGATCAGGGTCCAGCGGCCCGTGCCTTTCTGGCCCGCCTTATCAAGGATCAGATCCACCATTGGCGTCCCGCTCTCGGCATCCACGGTTTGCAGCGCGGCGGCAGACACCTCGATCAGGTAAGAGCTGAGCGGCCCTTTCTGCCAGCTTTCAAACAGCGCCCCGATCTGCGGTGCCGTTTGCCCACCGGCGTCGCGCAACAGCCCGTAGACTTCGGCGATCATCTGCATGTCGGCATATTCGATCCCGTTGTGCACGGTCTTGACGAAATGCCCCGCCCCGTCCGGCCCCAGATGATCGACGCAAGGCGCGCCCTGAAACTTGGCCGCAATCGCGCTGAGCATGGGGCGCAGCTGGGTCCAGCTGTGATCGGTACCGCCCACCATCATCGACGGGCCGTGGCGCGCGCCCTCTTCGCCGCCCGACACGCCCATGCCGACAAAATGCCGCCCCGTACCGTCAAAGGCGGCGGCGCGGCGGCGGGTGTCGTGGAAATCGGCGTTGCCGCCATCAATGATGGTGTCGCCCTCATCCAGCAGCGGCATCACCGCGTCGATCATCGCATCCATCGGTGCGCCCGACGGGATCATGAACAAGATGCTGCGCGGCTGCGCGATACTGTCAACAAAATCCTCAAGCGTCGCATGGCCCGAGAGCTGACCCGCCAGCGGTCCGGCCTCTGCCAGAAAGGGCGCGATCCAATCGGCTTCGCGGTTACTGACCGCCACACGGAAGCCCTGCTCGGCCAGATTAAGCGCCAGCGCACTGCCCATCGTCCCCAGACCATAAACGCCAATATCTGCGGTCTTTAAATCTGCGGCCATCGCGCTAAATCTCCTATAAGGTCCATCAAACAGTGGGATGCACACCGCCGTTGCACAAGGGTTTGCGGGGGTGAAATTGATTCTCGTCTCTTTTTCAGCTACGATGACCGGATAAAAGCAAGAACAACGAAGTTACAGGTTAACGTTTTAATTATGATACATGAACTCAAACGCGCGTGGGAGGGTATGATCCTCCCCATCTGGCGCCGCCCCAAACGTATTCAGGTCGCCGCATTGTGCTACCGTGAAACCCCCGAAGGTAAAGAAGTCCTGATGATCACCAGCCGCGACACCGGCCGGTGGATCGTGCCGAAAGGCTGGCCGATTGACGGACTGGACGGTGCCGGTGCCGCCCTGCGCGAAGCATGGGAAGAGGCAGGCGTGTCCAAGGCCGATATCGAAAGCGAGCCGATCGGGTATTATGACTATGACAAGGGCCTGTCCGAAGGGATGACCACGCCGGTCATCGCACAGGTCTACCTGACCCGCGTCCGTCACATCGAGGATGAATACCCCGAGGTTGACATGCGCACCCGCCGCTGGATGCCCCCGAAGGAAGCCGCCGAACTGGTGGCGGAGCCTGATTTGCGCGAAATCCTTCTGAACCTCTAGTCGCCACGCCCCGATAGCCCCCCGTGCGGCCTTGCGAAACCGTTTTCACTGTGCCACGAGCGCATGGTTTTAGAAAATGAGGCAGCAATGACCGACGGACCCAAAGGCCAACAGTGGAAAACACTGGATTCTGACCTGAACCGCATCTCGCGGGTGGAACAGGCCGCGACCTATGTGGCGCGGCCCATGGTCGGATTTGGCATTGCCCTTGCCTTCATCGTATTGGCCGCGCTGGTCGCAGGCCTGTTCTTTGGCGCGCAGCCGTCCAACTATGTGGTGATCGCCGCCGCGGCCTTCGGGGCCTATATGGCGGTGAACATCGGGGCCAATGACGTTGCCAACAATATGGGCCCCGCCGTCGGTGCCAAGGCGCTGAGCATGGGCGGTGCGATCATCATCGCGGCCATTTGCGAAAGTGCCGGTGCCCTTCTGGCTGGCGGCGACGTGGTATCGACCATCTCGAAAGGGATCATCGACCCCGCGTCGGTCGCAGATTCCCAAGTGTTCATCTGGGCCATGATGGCCGCGCTGATCTCGTCGGCACTATGGGTCAATCTGGCCACATGGGTGGGCGCGCCGGTATCAACCACACATTCGGTCGTGGGCGGCGTCATGGGGGCCGGCATCGCGGCTGCGGGGATGGCGGCAGTGAATTGGCCTTCGATGAGTATGATCGCCCTCAGCTGGATCATCTCGCCCGTCTTGGGCGGCGCTGTCGCAGCGATGTTCCTTGCGCTGATCAAGTCGCAAATCCTTTACCAAGACGACAAGATCGCAGCTTCGCGTCGCTGGGTGCCGATCCTGATTGGCGTCATGTCCGGTGTCTTTGCCACCTATCTGGCGCTCAAGGGGCTTAAAAAGATCGTCGAGATCAACATGGGCTCTGCCCTGCTGATCGGTTTGGCCTGTGGCGCTTTGGCCTATGCCATTTCCTACCCCGTCATCCGCCGCGCGGCGATCGGGATGGAGAACCGCAACAAATCCGTCAAAGTGTTGTTCGGCCTGCCGCTGGTCTTTTCCGCAGCGCTGCTCAGCTTTGCCCATGGGGCCAATGATGTCGCCAACGCGGTTGGGCCCCTTGCCGCGATCGTCCACGCCTCGGAGTTCGGCGGGTTCGAGGCCAAAGTCTCTATCCCTATGTGGGTGATGGTGATCGGGGCCTTCGGCATTTCCTTCGGGCTGTTCCTTTTCGGGCCGAAACTGATCCGCATGGTGGGCAGCCAGATCACCAAGCTGAACCCGATGCGCGCCTATTGCGTCGCCCTCTCTGCGGCGATCACCGTGATCATCGCCTCGTGGCTGGGCCTGCCCGTCAGCTCTACCCATATCGCTGTGGGGGGCGTTTTTGGCGTAGGCTTCTACCGCGAATGGCATATGGAGCGCCGCCTGCGTCGCCCCGGTGCCAAAGCCGGTCAGGTCAAACGCATCGCGGTAGAGGAACGCCGCCGCCGAAAACTCGTGCGCCGGTCGCACTTCATGACCATCGTCGCGGCCTGGGTCATCACCGTCCCTGCGGCAGCAACCATGTCAGCGATGATCTTTCTGGGGCTGAACGCGCTGGTCAACTAAGCGCTGTGGCGCATGGCCTTGCCGCCTAGCGCAGGTCCGAGGGATCCATATCGGGCAACCCCGGACCGCGCGCCTGCGCCTCTTTCACCAGATCAGAGACCCGCTGACACAGCGGCGTGGCGACGCCTTCCTGCGCCCCCATCGCGATGATCCGCCCCTGAAGCGCGTCGATCTCGGTCGGTTTACCCGCTTCCAGGTCATAGGACATCGAGGTCCGCGCCATCGGGTCAATCGTCAGCATCTTGGCCGCGACACGCGTGAACAGCGGCGTCGGCAGGCGCAGCACCCAAGGGATCAGCTGTGCGGGCAGTGGCGTAGAGGATGCAGGGTGGATGCCATGAGCCTTCAGCACGGCAAGCGCCTCGGCCATCTGGGCGGCCATCACGCGTCGCCAGCGCCGATCGAGCAGTTGTTGCTGCAAGGTCAGCCCTGACAGGGCGTTCAGCGCGTTGTTCAGGTTCAGCAACAGCTTGCCCCATTGAACGCCGATGATCGCCCCCGTCCCCGTAACCTGCAATCCCGGCACCGACAGATAGCCCGCCAGTGGCATCCGGCCCGTTTCGACGAAAATATCCCCGCTGGTCGCGCGGTGATACCGCCCGTCGCCATGGGGGACGACATTGAAAGGCACCATGCCCCCGCGTACATCATGCAGCGGCAAGGCCTCGCGCAGGATCTCGGCCGCGTCGAGGCCGTTTTGCAGGCTGACAATGGTCGACAGCGCAGGCGTGTGCTGCGCCACCAGCCGTGCGATTTCGGCGGTGTCGTCGGTCTTGACCGTGACCAGCACGATCCCCGCCTCGGCAAGACAGGCAGGGTCCTGAGAGAGGGTCAGGCTTGCGGCGGGCACCTGTTGGTCGAGCCCGTCAAAACCCGTCAGCCGCAGACCATGCTTGCGGATCTGCTCTGCCACGCGGGGACGTACCAACAGCGTGACATCGCGACCGTGGGCGGCAAGCATGCCACCCACAAAGCAGCCGATCGCCCCCGCACCCGCGACAACGATGGGCCGCCGGTCGCTCATTTCCCCAAGCACCAGCGCATGACCGACTTTTGCGCGTGCAGCCGGTTTTCAGCCTCGTCAAAAATGACCGAGCTTGGGCCGTCCATAACAGAGCTTGTCACCTCATCGTCGCGGTGCGCGGGCAAACAGTGCATAAACAGCGCGTCGGGTTTTGCCTTGGCCATCAGCGCGTCATTCACCTGATAGCCGCGCAGCTGGTTGTGCCGACGTTCGCGCGCCGATTGCGGATCATGCATCGACACCCATGTGTCTGTCACGACCAGATCCGCGCCCTCTACCGCTTTGTTTGGGTCACGTTCGGTGGTGTAAAGGCCATTCAGCGCGGCCTCGGGGTCCAGTGTCTGCGGGCCGGTAAACACAAGTTCGAAATCAAAGGCTTTGGCCGCATGCGCGAAGCTGGCGAAGACGTTGTTACCGTCACCGGACCAGACCACCTTTTTGCCCTTGATCGGGCCGCTGTGCTCTTCAAAGGTCATGATATCGGCCATGATCTGGCAGGGGTGGGTGCGGTTGGTCAGCCCGTTGATCACCGGGACAGAGGCATATTCCGCCATCTCCAGCAGGGTCGCCTCTTCGAAGGTACGGATCATGATCAGATCGACATAGCGGCTGAGCACCCGTGCCGTGTCGGCGATGGTCTCTCCGTGGCCGAGCTGCATATCTGCGCCAGAGAGCACCATCGTCTGCCCGCCCATCTGACGTACGCCCACGTCAAAGCTGACCCGCGTCCGTGTCGAGGGCTTTTCAAAGATCAGCGCGACCATGTGATCCTTGAGCGGCTGTTCATCATCCGGCGCACCACGGGGGCGGCCCAGACGGGACGATTTCATCGTGGCGGCATTGTCGATGATGCTGCGCAGGTCAGCCGGATCGGTTTGGTGAATGTCGAGAAAATGTTTCATGGGGTATTCTTTTAATTTTAGGGAGTTGGGGGGCCAGCCCCCCGGCCCCCCGGAGTTTATAGGGCAAAATGAAGGTCAGCTCGCAGCAAGGCTGCTGGCGGCTTGATCAAGGCGGGAGACGGCCTCGGCGATGTCTTCATCGGTGATATTGAGAGGGGGCAGCAGGCGGATTACGTTATCCGCCGCCGGTACTGTGATGACCTCGTGACGGTACCCTGCGGCGACGACATCGCTGTTGGTGGCTTTGCATTTCAGCCCCAGCATCAGCCCGCTGCCGCGCACGCTTTCGAACACGTCAGGGTGGCTGGCGACCAACCCTTCGAGCTTTTGGCGCATCAGGCCGGCCTTGCGGTTCACATCCTCAAGAAAGGCGTCTGTGCCAATGATATTGACCACAGCATTGCCCACGGCACAGCCCAGCGGGTTGCCGCCATAGGTCGACCCGTGGGTGCCCGCCGTCATGCCAGAAGCCGCGTTCTCTGTAGCCAGCACGGCGCCCAGGGGGAAACCGCCGCCGATGCCTTTGGCAACCATCATGATGTCGGGGGTGACACCGGCCCATTCATGGGCGAACATCTTGCCGGTGCGGCCCACGCCGCATTGCACCTCGTCAAAGATCAGCAGCAGCCCGTGTGTTTCGCACAGCGCGCGCATCTGTTTGAGGTCCGCATCCGGCACGGGACGGATGCCGCCTTCGCCCTGCACCGGTTCGATCATGATGGCGGCTGTGGTATCGGTGATCGCCGCGCCAAGCGCCTCCATATCGCCAAATTCGATATGTTTGAAACCGGGGAGCAGCGGGCCGAAGCCTTTGGTCATTTTCTCGGACCCTGCCGCCGCGATCCCGGCAGATGACCGCCCGTGGAACGAACCCGAGAAGGTGATGATCTCGGTCCGGTCGGACTGGCCCTTGTCGTAGAAATACTTGCGCGCCATCTTGACCGCCAGTTCGCATGCCTCGGTGCCGGAGTTGGTGAAGAACACCGTATCGGCAAAGCTGAGCGCGACCAGCCGGTCGGCCAGTTCCTGTTGCTGGGGGATCTCGTAGAGGTTCGAGGTATGCCAAAGCTGCCCCGCCTGTTCGGTCAGCGCCGCCACCAGCGCGGGGTGCGCATGGCCAAGCGCGTTCACCGCAATGCCTGCGCCCAGATCCAGAAATCGGCGGCCGTCCTGTTCAATCAACCAGGACCCTTCGCCTTTGACAAAGCTCAGGGGGGCGCGTGAATAGGTCGGCAGAACAGATGGGATCATCAGGATCATCCTTATGGGTTGGCCGCATCAAAGGCACAAAAGGCCATGTGTGACGGAGAGGGTCAATAAGATTTGAAGGGGTGCGACGCAATTTATGTCGCAAAAGATCAATGCCGTGCCCCCCGTGTCAGGGGCCGGTGTCGCCAATTAGCCTTGGCGTCGTCGCAAAGAGGATGTCGAACGATTGATCATGCCGTTTGCATAAGCAGCTTTTCGCGGCTTGCAAAGCAAAAATTGGCGCGCGATCGCCGCAATCTGTCGCACGAACGGTGCCGGGGCTGCTTTGCTGTGGTTTTAAGGGAGCGTTTGCGCCCGCTGCCGTCCCAATCGCCCGTTCGCGCCTTGCACCCAAGCTGTCAGTGATTAGTATAGGGGCTTGAGATTTTTCCACGGCGGTCCTGAGAAGGGCCGCTTGTTAGCTAAGGACGCCAAATGTCTTGGACCGATGACCGCGTAGAGATCCTGAAGAAAATGTGGGGCGAGGGCCAATCCGCAAGCCAGATTGCAAAGGAGTTGGGCGGTGTGACCCGCAATGCCGTGATCGGCAAGGTGCATCGTCTGGGGCTGTCCAACCGGACCGCAACCGCAGCGCCCGCCGCCGCCCCTGCTGCGGCTGCCAAACCGGAAGCCAAGGCCAAGCCTGCCGCGAAACCCGCCGCGGCCGCCAAGCCCAAGGCTGAACCCGCCCCCGAAGCCGCAGAGCCGGAACCGGCGGAGGCCGCGCCAGCGCCCCGCCCCAACCTGCCCGCGCGCGCCAAGATCATTCCCGCCGGTCAGCCGCTGCCACCGCAGCCCTCCGCGAACGAGATCAGCCCGGAAGCGCTTGCCAAGGTGAGCGAGGTCGAGAAAAAGTCGAAGAAGATTGGCCTGATGGACCTGACAGAGCGGACCTGCAAATGGCCCGTCGGTGACCCTGCAACGGATGATTTCTGGTTCTGCGGTCTGCCCGTACAGCAGGGCAAGCCCTATTGTGAGGCACACGTCGGCGTCGCCTTCCAACCGATGAGCGCGCGGCGCGACCGCCGCCGCTAAGCTGCCAGTCAGCCACTGCGGACATCAGAGTAACGAAAGGCCAGACAGCGATGTCTGGCCTTTTTCATATCAACGCGTCGGCGCAGTGGGTGGATCATCCCTGCTCGGCTCTGCCGGATTATCGCAGAACACCGCGATCTTGTTGCCTTGGGGGTCGCGCAGGTAGCTGACGTAGAAGCGCGGACCATAGGTGGCGCGAAACCCCGGCTGGCCCTCATCGCTGCCGCCCGCGGCCAGCGCTGCGGCGTGTAACACGCGCACCTGTGCCTGGCTGGTTGCTTCGAACGCGATCATCGACCCGTTGCCAGCAGAAGCCGGCGCGCCATCAAAGGTCGGTTTGACGTAGAAATCTGGCATGGCCGCGGGCTGCCCCGAAGCCTGTGGCAACACAAAGCTCAAGCCCTCGGGACCTTCGGTCAACGCATAGCCCAAGGCTGGCAGGAAAGCCGTATAGAAGCGTTTGGCACGTGCAAGGTCGTCTGCCCCGACAGTGACATAGGCGATCATAGCCCCCTACCCCGCTGCGGTCTTGCCCCGACGGTCCCCGCGCAACTGCGCATACAGCACATGGGTCCGCCAGCGCCCGTCGATTTGCAGATAGCTTTGCGCGACGCCTTCGTATTTGAAACCGGTCTTTTCCAGCAACCCGCGCGAGGCGATGTTCTCGGGCAGGCAGGCGGCCTCGACGCGGCTGATGTCCAGACGGGTGAAGGCGTGGTGCACCGTCGCCTCGATCGCTTCGCGCATATAGCCACGGCGGGCGAATTGTTCGCCGGTCCAATACCCCAAGGTGCCCGCCTGTGCCGGGCCGCGGCGGATGTTATCCAGCGTGATCGCCCCGATCAGCATGTTATCCTTGCGGCGGATCAGGAACAGCGGCAGCGCCGTCCCCGCAGAGACCGACCGGTTGGCCCAGTAGACCCGATTGGTAAACGCTTTGCGCGACAGGTGGTCCGGTGCCCAGGACGGCTCCCACGGGGTGAGGTAGGTGATGCTGTCCGACCGCAGGGTGGCCCAGGGGCGGAAGTCAGCATGCACCGGTGGCCGCAACGTCAGCCTTTCGGTTTCAATGGCAAGCTTTCGTTTCAGCAGTTGCATCAGGCAGCGCGACGCTCCTGAAGTTCTTCCAATGTGGGGGCGCCGTCTACCGGACCATAAAGCGCCAATGCCGCAGGGGCGCTGGAGGCGATATTCTGGGCAAAGTCGCGCACGTCACCTGTAGTGACCGCGTCAATCTGCGCGATGGTCTCTTCCAGCGGGGGGACGCGGTCCCAGATCTGGATCAGACGCGCCAGACGTTCCGCGCGGTTCGACGGGCTTTCCAGCCCCATCAGCAGCCCAGCCTTCATCTGCGCCCGTGCCCGCGCGACCTCGGCCGGCGACATGTCGGAGGCGGCGCGCTTCATCTCGTCAATGGTGATGCCCGCCAGTTCGGGCAGCTGTTCACCGCTGGTGCCCGCATAGATCGTCATCATGCCCGTATCGGCATAGGCCCCTGCCTGCGCGAAGATCGTATAACACAGGCCGCGGTTCTCGCGGACCTCCTGGAACAGGCGGCTCGACATGCCGCCCCCCAGGGCAGAGGCATAGATCTGCGCGACATAGATATCATCAGCGCGGTAGCCGGGCGCTTCGAACCCGAGCGCGAAATGCGCTTGCTCAAGCGGTTTCAACTGGCGCACTTCACCGCCGCTGAATTTGGCAGCATCCACGTCGAAGAGAGGCTTGGGGGGCATGTCGCCGAACAGCTGTTCAGCAAGGCGCACGATCTCGTCATGGTCCACCGCCCCAGCGGCGGCGAGGATCATCTGGTCGGGGCCGTAATGCTGGCTGATAAAGCCCGACAGGTCTTCGCGGCTGAAATTCGATACGCGTTCGGACGGGCCCAGAATGGTACGCCCGATGGGTTGGTTGGGGTATGCTTTTTCCTGCAACCAGTCAAAGATCACATCATCCGGCGTATCCAGCGCCTGACCGATCTCTTGCAGGATCACGCCGCGCTCCACCTCGATCTCGCCATTATCAAGGACGGGATTGCGCAAGATATCGGCGATCACATCCAGCCCCAGCGACACGTCATTTTCCAGCACGCGCACATAGTATGCCGTCACTTCACGCGAGGTATAGGCGTTGATATAGCCGCCCACATCCTCGATCGCTTCGGCGATTTGCAACGAGGTGCGCTTGGCTGTGCCCTTGAACGCCATATGCTCAAGGAAATGCGCGATACCGTTTTGCGTGGCCGTCTCATGCCGCGCGCCCGCCGAAACCCAGACCCCGATAGATGCCGATGCAAGCCCCGGCATATGCTCGGTTACGATACGAAAGCCGTTGGACAGGCGGTGTTGTTGCAAGCTCACTGAGCGATGCCCCCTTTAATGATATCCTTGAGCGCCTCAAGGTCGTTCGGCACGCGGGTCACGCGTTCTTCGCGATCGAACAGATCGGCCATGTGGTCGGGCAGCGGCGGGCGCTGGCCTGTGGCGGCTTCGACCGCGTCGGGGAACTTGGCCGGATGTGCGGTGGCCAGCGTGATCATCGGCGTCGCCGGGTCACGCAAGGCCGCCCCCACGCGCACCCCGATGGCAGAATGCGGGCACAGAAGCTCGTTTGTGTCGGCGTAGAAGGTCTTGATCGTCTCGCTGGTTTCCTCTTCGGACACGCGGCCCGATTTATAGGTGTTTTGCAGGTCGCGCAGGGCATTGTCGCCCACGTCAAACCCACCCTTCGCCAGATCGCCCATCAGCGCATTGATCGCGTCGCTGTCTTGGCCGTAGGCGAAATACAAGGCGCGTTCAAAGTTGGAGCTGACCTGAATATCCATCGATGGGCTGATAGAGGCATGAACCTCGCCCTTGTGGTAGCCGCCTGTGGTCAGGCAGCGGTGCAGGATGTCATTCTGGTTCGTCGCAACCACCAGATCGGCAATCGGCAGGCCCATTTCGCGCGCGATGTAGCCCGCGAAGATGTCGCCGAAGTTGCCCGTGGGCACGGTAAAGCTGACCTTGCGGTCCAGCGCGCCCATAGCGAGCCCTGCCGTGAAGTAATAGACCACCTGCGCCAGCACGCGGCCCCAGTTGATGCTGTTGACCCCTGCCAGTTGCACCCCGTCGCGGAAAGCGTGGTCGTTGAACATGTCTTTCAGGCGCGCCTGACAGTCGTCGAAGTCACCGTCCAGCGCTAGCGCGTGCACGTTGCTTTCCGATGGTGTGGTCATCTGTCGGCGCTGCACTTCGGACACGCGGCCGTGGGGGAAGAGGATGAAGACATCGACGTTATCCAGCCCGCGGAAGGCTTCGATCGCGGCTGATCCGGTATCGCCCGAGGTCGCACCGACGATGGTCACCCGTTCACCCTTGCGCGACAGAACGGCCTGGAACATGTGGCCGATTAACTGCATGGCAAAGTCTTTAAACGCCAGCGTGGGACCGTGGAACAGTTCAAGCAGGAAGTGCCCCTGTTCAAGCTGCACCAGCGGCGCGCGCACCTTGTGGTTGAAGCCCGCATAGGCCTTGGCGATCAGTGCCTTGAATTCATCGTCGCTGAATGTGTCGCCGACAAAGGGTTTCATAACACGAAAGGCGACATCCTCGTAGGACATCGTGGCCATCTCGCGCAGCTCATCGGTGTCTAGCGTCGGGATCGTTTCGGGCACATACAGGCCGCCGTCACGGGCGAGGCCGGTCAGCAGCGCCTCTTCGAACGACAAAACGGGGGCGGAACCACGGGTGGAGACATAACGCATAAGGGTCAGCTTTCGGTTTTGGGCGCGCGGCGGCGGCGCAAGAAGAACAGGCTCATCCCAAGCCAGATCGCGGCAAGAGAGAACCAAGTGATGGCATATTGCAAGTGGTCGTTGGGAATACGGGCGGTATCGACGGGCAACGGGCTGATCCCCGCTGGCTGAGGCATGCTGCTGCGCGCAACCAGAAGAACGGGGTCGGTGCCAAGCGTTTGCGCCATATCCGGCACATCGCGGGCGAACCAGATGTTGCCCTTCAGGTCGGCCTCTGGGGTGAAGCTATCGGTTTCGCGCGGCCATTGCAGATTGCCCGTCACCGTCGCGGGGCCCAACGCGCGGGGGGCGTCCTTGTCCGTCGTCCGGACAAAGCCGCGGTCGACCATGATGCGGCGGCCAAACTCAAGCGTGAAAGGCGCGATGACGCGGTAGCCTGCGCCGACGTCTTTCTGGGACACAAGCACATGCACCTCGCCTGCGTGATAGGAACCGGTCACCGCGACGGGCAAATAGGCGTCATCCTCGGCGTTGACGGTAGGGGGCAGGTCGACGGGGGCGGCGGCGATGCGGGTGTTGATGTCGGCGATGATCGCCTCTTTCCACGCCAGCCGCTGGATCTGCCAAACGCTCAGCCAGATCAGGATAGCAGCCCCGCCAAGGCCGACAATCAGCAGGAATAGCGTACGACGCATAAAGCTCTCTTGAGGTTGGCACCCGTGGACGGGTGGCGGCAATGCAAAGGCGCGCAAGGTCCCCCTCGCGCGCCTGTTGCTTTTAGTGATTGCGGCCCGGTTTGCAAGCCGACTGCGGGCTTAGATGCCCCACATGTAGACGGCGAAGAAGAGGAACAGCCAGACCACATCAACAAAGTGCCAGTACCAGGCAGCGGCTTCGAAGCCGACGTGCTGCTCTTGGGTAAAGTGGCCTTTCATCGCGCGGAACAGGCAGACCGCAAGGAAGATCGTACCGATCACAACGTGGAAACCGTGGAAGCCTGTCGCCATGAAGAAGCTGGAGAAGAACAGGTCGCCGCCGAAGGTCCAGTCGTCATGGGCCAGCAGCTCATAATATTCATAGGCCTGGAACGCGGTGAACAGCATGCCCAGAACGATCGCGATGGACAGGCCGGCGATCAGGTCTTTGCGGTTGTTTTCATGTACCAGCGCGTGGTGTGCCCATGTGACAGCGCAGCCCGACAGCAGCAGGATCAGCGTGTTGATCAGCGGCAGGTGGAAGGCGTCAACGGGAATGATATCCGGCTGCACATATGTGGAGCCCGGGAATTCATCCATCGGGTACAGGGCTTCTTTGAAGAAGGTCCAGAACCACGCCACAAAGAACATCACTTCGGACATGATGAACAGGATGAAGCCATAGCGCAGACCGATGCGCACGACGTTGGTGTGATCGCCGACGTGGCTTTCAGCAACAACCTCGGACCACCATCCGAACATGCAGTACAGAACGGCAACCAGACCACCCAAGAAGACGAAGGGGGTTACATCGTGCATCCAGAAGACACCACCAACCAGCATGACACAGCCGGCGATGGAGCTGAGCAATGGCCATGTGGACGGCGGCAGAATGTGATAGTCATGGTTCTTTTCATGGGCCATTGGTTCAGTCCCTCACCTTTTTCTTAATTCAGGTTTGTCTCGCTGTCCTGATCGGGGGCTTCATAGTCCTCGGGCAGGTCAATTTCATAGAACGTATAAGACAGTGTGATCGTATGTACATACTTGCCATCACGGTCTTCGACGATTTCGGGGTCAACAAAGAAGCTGACGGGCATTTGAACACGCTCACCGGGGGCGAGCACCTGTTCAGTAAAGCAGAAACATTCGATCTTTTCAAAGAAGGCCCCGGCGGCATAGGGCGTCACGTTGTAGGACGCCTGCCCCGCGACGGGGTGATCGGTTGGGTTATAGGCCTCGTAGAACGCCAGCCCGGTCTCGCCGATGCGCAGTTCCATCTCGTTGACGACGGGTTTGAATTCCCACGGCATGTCTTCGTTCAAGCTGCCGTCGAAACGCACCTTGATCGTCTGATCCAGCACCTCGCCCTCGGCTCCGGCGACCTGCCCCGGCGTTCCGCCAAAGCCGGTGACGCGGCAGAACCAGTCGTAGAACGGCACCGATGCCCAGGCCAGCCCCCCCATCAGGATGACGACAGAGACGGTTTGCACCACAGTCTTCGCGGGTCCGGACAGGGCCATCAGTTGCTCTCCTGTGTTTGAAGCTCACCACCGGGCAGATCGTTGAAATCGATATTGGTGATTTTGACAAAGGTCAGCGCCATGACCAGCACGACGAAGGCGGCCAGCAGCAGACCTACGCCAAGGTTGCGCCCGCGGCGGCGTGTGTGAATCTCGTGTTCAGCGCGAATGCCCATTACCAGCCTCCCAAGCCGTAGCCCCGCAGGGTGGCCTCAAGCAAAATGGCACCGAAGTGCAAGAAGAGATACCATAGCGACAGGCGGAAGAACTTGCGTTCAACGCGGAAATCATCGGCTTCGCTGTCGTCTTCATCACGTTGCCAGATGCGGAAGGCACCGATCAGGAACAACAGGTTCAGCACGCCCGCGGTCGCCAGATAGATTGGCCCGCCGATCGAGGTGAAGCCGGTGCCGACCGCCAGAATGACCAGCAAAACAGTATAGGCCAGAATATGACGACGGGTGGAGCGGCGGCCGTGGGTCACGGTCAGCATCGGCACCTTCGCGTCGTCATAGTCATTGCGCATGAACAGCGCCAAGGCCCAGAAGTGCGGCGGGGTCCACATAAAGATCAGCGCGAACATCAGCCATGCCTCGACCGAGAAGCTGCCGGTGGCGATGATCCAGCCGATCACGGGCGGGAACGCCCCCGCAGCACCACCGATGACGATGTTCTGCGGCGTCGCACGCTTGAGCCACATGGAATAGAAAACGGCGTAGAAGAGGATCGTGAACAGCAGCATACCCGCGGCCAGCAGGTTGGCGGCCAGCCCCAGCATGACGACAGACATGCCCGACAGCGCCACACCGATCGCCAGTGCTTCGCCCGGCTGCACGCGCCCCGACGGGATCGGGCGGCCTTGGGTCCGGCGCATGATCGCGTCGATGTCTGCGTCCCACCACATGTTCAGCGCGCCCGAGGCCCCTGCCCCGATGGCGACAAACAGGATCGAGGCAAAACCGATCACGGGGTGCACAGACACCGGCGCGGCGAGCATGCCAACAAGTGCGGTAAATACCACCAACTGCATGACGCGCGGCTTCATCAGGGCGAAATAATCGCCGAACTGCGCCTCATACTCGCCCGCAGGTGTCGTGCTGGTATCTGTCATGCGATCTCTCATACAAAAGGAACCCGGGGCGCGCCTCGCGCACCCCGCATCAGCAATTGTGCCTTACTTGGACGCAACGGTCAGAGTTTGCGGGATGCCCGCATACTCTTCTTTCGCGTTGCCAAGCCACTGGGCATAGGCCTCTTCCGAGACGACTTTCACAGTGATCGGCATATAGGCGTGGGCGTTGCCGCACAGCTCGGAACACTGACCGAAGTACACGCCTTCTTTCTCGGCGGTGAACCATGTTTCCGCCAGACGGCCGGGCACGGCGTCCTGTTTCACACCGAAGGCAGGCATCGCCCAAGAGTGGATCACGTCCGAACCGGTGACCTGAACAACGATGGTCTGACCGACAGGGATCACAACGGCGGTATCGGTCGCCAGCAGGAACTGCTGCTCGGTATAGCCGGCTGCTTCAAGCTGCGCGATCACTTCGGGTGTTTTGCGGTTTTCGCCGCCAACAGCCGGTGCACCGATCATATAGCTGTCAAAGCCGAAGCCCTCGTCGACATATTCATAGGACCAGTACCACTGGTTGCCGGTCGCTTTGATGGTCAGGTCGGCCTGCGGGATTTCCTGCTGACGGAACAGGATCGGCAGCGAATAGGCCCCGATCAGCACCAAAATCACGATCGGTGCGACGGTCCAGAGGATTTCAACCGGCGTGTGGTGTGTGAAGGACGCGGCAACGGGGTTGCGCTTGCGGTTATAGCGGACCGCCACCCAAAGGATCAGACCGGTCACGAAGATGGTGATCAAGGTGATGATGATCAGGATCAGGTGGTCCAGATCGTGGATGTCTTGCGCGACGCGGGTCACGGCTGGCTGAAAGCCCATCTTGCCGTCTACCGGCTCACCAATGATTTCCAGCCCGTCGATGCGAAGGTTTTCCTGCGCCATTGCTGGCACGGCGGAAAAAGCGGCCATGAGACCCGAAAAAGAGAGAAGATGTTTCATATGTCGTCCTGATCTTGTGACCATTGATAAGCGAATCCCAGCAGCACCCCGCAATTGGAGGCAGCTGTCCCGTTGTAATCTGTACGCTTACAATCATATTCTAACTTCAAGATAAAGACTTCTGCTTGCGTCAAACGGACGCGAAGCGATTTTTATGACACGATTCAGGGAACATTTTTATGAGCCAGCCGCCTTTCAACCCCTTTGAGGCGCAGCTTGACCGTGACGCCGCGCTGTCCATCCTGCGCGACGCTGTGGCAGGTGCCGACGACGGGGAACTGTTTTTCGAACGCCGGCGGTCTGAAGGGTTGGTGTTTGACGACGGGCGGCTGAAAACGGCCAGCTACGATGCCTCCGAAGGCTTTGGCTTGCGGGCGGTGCGGGGCGATGTCTCTGGCTATGCCCACTCGACCGAGATCACCGAAGCCGCCCTGCGCCGCGCAAGCGAGACAGCACGGCTGGCCGTAGGTGCGGGGGGCGGCACATGGGCGGATGCGCCAGCCGCGACCAATCAAAAGCTCTATACCGACGAAGATCCAATCGCGGGCGCGGCCTTTCCCGTCAAGGTCGACACCCTGCGCGAGATCGACGACTTCGCCCGCAGCCTTGATGCGCGTGTCGTGCAGGTTTCTGCCTCTATCTCTGCCTCTATACAGGAGGTCGAGATTCTGCGCCCCGAAGGAACATCCGTCCGCGATGTGCGCCCGATGACGCGCGTGAACGTGTCGGTGATCGTCGAACAGGATGGCCGCCGCGAAAGCGGGACCGCCGGTGGTGGCGGGCGTGTCGGGCTGGACGGGCTGCTGGACCCTGCCGACTGGCAGGCCAAAACCCGCGAAGCTCTGCGCATTGCCTGCGTCAACCTGCGTGCCGTGCCTGCGCCTGCGGGCGTCATGGATGTTGTGCTTGGCCCCGGCTGGCCCGGCATCCTGCTGCACGAGGCCATCGGTCACGGATTGGAAGGGGATTTCAACCGCAAGGGTTCAAGCGCCTTTGCCGGCCTCATGGGCCAACGCATCGCCGCCAAAGGCGTGACGGTGCTGGATGATGGCACCCTCCCCGATCGGCGCGGGTCTATCTCTGTTGATGACGAAGGCACGCCCTCGGCCAAGAATGTGCTGATCGAGGACGGTGTGCTGGTAGGCTATATGCAGGACCGGCAGAACGCCCGGCTGATGGGCGTGGCCCCGACCGGCAATGGCCGCCGCGAATCCTATGCCCACACCCCGATGCCGCGCATGACCAACACCTATATGCTGGGCGGTGACGTGGCCCCCGGTGATATCGTCGCGGACCTCAAGGACGGCATCTATGCGGTCGGTTTTGGCGGCGGGCAGGTGGATATCACCAACGGCAAGTTTGTTTTCTCCTGCACCGAAGCTTACCGTGTGCGCAATGGCGTGGTCGGCGCCCCCGTCAAAGGGGCCACGCTGATCGGAGACGGGGCCACAGCGCTGCAACAGATCCGCGCCATCGGCAATGATCCCGCGCTGGATCCGGGCATGGGCAACTGCGGCAAGGCGGGCCAATGGGTGCCCGTTGGCGTCGGACAGCCGACATTGATGATCGGCGGCCTGACCGTCGGCGGTGCCGCTGCCGCCTAAGTACAAACGGATTACCGGAGTGCGCCTAGGTGCTCCGGTGATCCGGAAATCCGATACCGGATCGCACACCGAAGAGGATTAGTAGTTCGGATTAATCCTTCGCCGTTCACGTTTCGTTAAGCAGCTTTGCCTAAAGCTGGTGAGGCAACGGACGGAGACGCGGGATGACTGACAGGAACAACACTCCTTCCTCTTCCACGCCCCCCTTGGTCCCACCCACCCTGGAAGACGACAGCTTTGCGCGGCTTCGTCTGTTGCGCTCGCGCCGTGTCGGCGTTGTCACCTATTACCGCATGCTGCGCGACTACGGCACCGCGCGTGCCGCGCTTGAGGCGTTGCCCGACGTCGCCCGCGCCGCAGGTGTGAAAGACTATCGCATCTGCCCCGAGAATGTCGTGCACGCAGAGCTGCGCGCGGCAAAGGCCGCGAATGCGCGATTGATTGCCCATGATTGCGCAGCCTACCCCCCTCATCTGGCAGAGCTTGACGACGCCCCCCCGTTTCTATGGGCAATCGGAGATATCGAGCTGCTGCGCCGCCCTATGGTGTCGATTGTGGGCGCGCGAAACGCCTCATCGCTCGGGACGCGCATGGCCCGCGCCTTGGCATCCGGCTTGGGTGAGGCGGGGTTTACGGTCGTCTCGGGATTGGCGCGGGGGATTGACGCCGCGGCACATCTGGCCACGCTCGACACCGGCACAATCGCGGTTCAAGCGGGGGGCGTCGATGTGATCTATCCGGTAGAGAATACGACGCTTGCCCAAGATATCGCGGCCCAAGGGCTGCGCATTTCGGAACAACCGATGGGGCTGCAACCGATGGCGCGGCATTTCCCCAGCCGCAACAGGATCATCGCAGGGCTAAGCCGCGCAACGGTCGTGGTCGAAGCGGCGGCGAAATCCGGCAGCCTGATCACCGCCCGTGACGCGCTGGATCAGGGGCGAGAGGTGCTTGCCGTGCCCGGCCATCCCTTCGATGCCCGTGCCGCGGGCTGCAACATGCTGATCCGTGACGGGGCGGCGCTGGTACGCAATGCCGCAGATGTGATTGATCAACTGGGGCCGGCAAAAACTCCCGCCGCCAGCCCGCCCATTTCCCAAGCAGCCGCCCCCGCGCCCCAGCGCGACATTGCAGCGCTGCACACCGATATATTGTCACGCCTTGGCCCCAGCCCCGTTGCCGAAGACCAGCTGCTGCGCGATCTGGCGGTCGCACCGGGGATCGCCACGCCTGTTCTGGTCGAGCTTGAGTTGAACGGGCATATCCTGCGCCATGCAGGCGGGCTGGTATCCCGCGCGGACTGAGCGTGACGCGGCCGCAGATCGGGGGCCAGCCCCCGCTTTGGAGAACCTCCAAAGCGCCCCCGGGATTTAGACCATCTGGAAGCCGGAACCGCGGCCGGATTGCACCGTGAAACACCCCCGAAAAGGCGCTTTATAGCCCGTGTATCAAAGGGGGCGCGCTGTTCTGCGGATTGACAAACTTCGCTTCACGCCACATGTCACAGCATAAGCCACGCGAATTAATTTGATCCAAGGTGCCGAATTTTATGCCAGTTGTCGTCGTCGAATCACCTGCCAAAGCTAAAACGATCAACTCGTATCTCGGCAGTGATTACACCGTGCTTGCGTCCTACGGCCACGTCCGCGATCTGCCGCCCAAAGACGGATCGGTCGACCCGGAAAACGGGTTCGACATGACCTGGGAAGTCGCCGCAGCCAGCAAGAAACACGTCAAAGCCATCGCTGATGCGCTGAAAGACGACAACGCATTGATCCTCGCGACTGACCCTGATCGCGAAGGCGAAGCAATCAGCTGGCACCTGCAAGAGGCGTTGACCAAACGCAAGTCGATCAAGAAGGACACGCCGGTCAGCCGCGTGGTGTTCAACCAGATCACCAAAAAGGCCGTGACCGAGGCGATGGCGAACCCGCGTCAGGTCGATATGCCACTGGTCGAGGCCTATCTGGCACGGCGCGCGCTGGATTATCTGGTGGGCTTCAACCTGTCGCCCGTCCTATGGCGCAAATTGCCCGGCGCGAAATCGGCGGGGCGGGTACAGTCGGTCACCTTGCGGTTGATCGTCGAGCGCGAGATGGAGATCGAGGCCTTCCGCAACCGCGAATACTGGAGCGTCAAGGCGCTGGTCGCCACGCCGCGCGGGCAAGAGTTCGAGGCCCGTCTGGTGACGCTTGCCGGTAAGAAGCTGGACCGTTTTGATCTTGGCAATGAAACGCAAGCCGAGATGGCGGTGCAGGCGATCACCAGCCGTGATCTGACGGTTACCAGCGTCGAAGCGAAACCCGCGAGCCGCAACCCCTCGGCCCCGTTCATGACCTCGACCCTGCAGCAGGAAGCCAGCCGCAAGTTCGGCATGGGCGCACGCCAGACCATGAGCACGGCGCAGCGCCTCTATGAAGCCGGTCACATCACCTATATGCGGACCGACGGCATCGACATGGCCCCCGAGGCGATCACGATGGCACGGGACGCCATCTCGGACCGGTTCGGGGCGGAGTATGTCCCGTCTGAGCCGCGGATCTACAAAAACAAGGCCAAGAACGCGCAAGAGGCGCACGAATGTGTGCGCCCCACCGACATGACCAAAGATGCCGACGCGCTGAAACTGACCGAACCGGATCAACGCAAGCTTTACGACTTGATCTGGAAGCGCACGCTGGCCTGCCAGATGGAAAGCGCGCGTCTGGAACGCACCACGGTAGAGATCGGCAGCAAGGACGAACAGGTCGGGCTGCGCGCCACCGGTCAGGTGGTGAAATTCGACGGCTTCCTGCGTGTCTACGAAGAAGGCCGCGACGATGTCGTGGACGAGGATGACAAGCGCTTGCCGCAGATCACCCAAGGCGACAAGATGGACAAACGCTCTGTCACGCCAGAGCAGCACTTTACCCAGCCGCCCCCCCGCTACACCGAAGCGACATTGGTCAAGCGCATGGAAGAGCTGGGAATCGGGCGCCCGTCGACCTACGCCAGCGTTGTCACGACCATTCAGGACCGCGAATACGTTCGCAAGGAAGGCAACCGTCTGTTCCCCGAGGACAAGGGCCGTTTGGTGACGGCCTTCCTCGAGAATTACTTCCGCAAATATGTGGGCTATGATTTCACCGCCGATCTGGAAAACCAGCTTGATAAGGTGAGCGCGGCGGATGCCGACTATAAGGATGTGCTGGGCCGGTTCTGGCAGGATTTTTCGGCTGCGATTGCGGAAACAGCCGATCTGCGCATCACCGAGGTGTTGGAGAAGATCAACGAGGTACTCGAGCCGCATCTCTTCCCGCCCAATGAGGATGGTAGCGACCCGCGCCTGTGCCCCAACTGCGAGATCGGGCGTTTGTCCATGCGCACGGCACGGTCCGGCGGCGCGTTCATCGGCTGTTCGAACTACCCTGAATGCCGCTATACCCGCCCCTTCGGCCCGCCCGACCCCGAGGCAGAAGCCTCGGCTATTCCGCCCGATGGCAAACTGCTGGGCGAGGATATGGGCGACGAGATTCGTGTATTCAAAGGGCGCTTCGGCCCTTATGTGCAGCGCGGCCCCGTCACCGAAGAGAACAAAAAACCGCCGCGTCAATCGGTGCCCAAGGACTGGCCCGCCGAAGAGCTGGAGCTGGAACGCGCTGTCATGCTGCTGTCGCTGCCGCGTGAGATCGGCCCGCACCCGGAAGATGGGGTGATGGTCTGGGCCAATATCGGGCGCTACGGCCCCTATATCAAACACGCCGACAGCACGTCGAACCGTGGCGGGACCAATGCGAACCTTGAAAGTCTGGACGAGGTGTTCACCGTTGGCATGAACCGCGCCGTGCAATTGCTGGCCGAGAAAGTCGCCAGCCGTGGCGGGCGTGGCAAAGCGGCAAAACCGATCCGCGAGATGGGCGAACACCCCGATCTGGGCGGCGAGGTCAACATCATGGAAGGCAAATACGGGCCTTATGTGAAGTGGGAAAAGGTCAACGCCACCATCCCCAAAGAGGTCGAGCCTGCCGATCTGACAATGGAACGTGCGGTTGAGTTGATCGAGGAAAAGCTGGCGAAGTCCCCTGCCAAGCGCAAAGCCGCAACCAAGAAGCCCGCAGCAAAGAAAACCGCTGCGAAAAAGGCTCCGGCCAAGAAAACGGCTGCCAAGAAGGCCCCCGCAAAGAAACCAGCGGCCAAAAAGGCACCCGCAAAATCGGCCGCTGCACCGGAAGAGTGAGAGCGCAACTCACATATTCATGAAATGACATATATGTGAGTTGCCCCGCCCTGCCCTTGCTGCTTTTACCTGTGACAATCGCCACGGTAGAAGGACATAAAGATGGCAGAGCAGACATTCTCAAGACGCGGGTTGATCCTGACAGCCGGCGCGGCGCTTTTCACGCCGGCCCTATTGCGCGCACAGACGCCGGTGCCAGAGATCGCAGCGCCGGTGCGTCATAACACCAACGGATTTTCCAGCCAGAACTGGCAGGACCACTTTGATACATTGGGCAAAGCCGCGATCGTGGCTGATACCTCTTCCCGCGCGCTGCACTATTGGGGCGGCGATGGCGAGACCTACAAGATTTACCCGACCTCCGTGCCCCGCAGCGACGAGCTGACCAAACGCGGCTACACCCGCATTGTGCGCAAACGTGTCGGGCCCGACTGGACACCGACCCCCAGCATGATCGAACGCGACCCCGATCTGAAGTATATGCCGCCCGGTCCGGACAACCCGCTTGGCACCCATGCGATGTACCTCAGCTGGCCCGCCTATCTGATCCACGGCACCCATGACACGCGCAAGATCGGGCGGCAAAGCTCTGACGGGTGCATCGGGCTTTACAACCACATGATCGAGGCGCTGTACCAGATTGCCCCCATCGGCACGCAGGTACGCATCGTCTGACCTCGCTGCGGGCTGCACTGGCCCCGCAACGACAGCTGCCCACCCGACGCAGGGTGGGCGCACATTCACCCGAATTTTCCGGCAAGCTCCACTGGTACCGCTGACATTAGCGTCGGCGGTTTGACACGTTCGTTACGCCGCGTCATAGAAGTCGTATAACGATAATACGACAGGGCCGTGAGCCTCTCTTGAAAGGAGCCGGAATGAAGAAAATCTATGGAAGCGCTGCCGAGGCGCTGGAAGGCGTGCTGCACGATGGCATGCTGATCGCAGCGGGGGGCTTTGGCCTTTGCGGTATTCCCGAACTGCTGCTGAACGCGATCCGGGACGCGGGCACCAAGGATTTGACCTTTGCCTCGAACAATGCGGGCGTAGATGATTTCGGCATCGGTATCTTGTTGCAGACCAAGCAGGTCAAGAAAATGATCAGCTCTTACGTCGGCGAGAACAAGGAATTCATGCGCCAGTATCTCGGCGGCGAGCTTGAGCTGGAATTCAACCCGCAAGGCACCTTGGCCGAACGTATGCGTGCGGGTGGTGCGGGCATCCCCGGTTTCTATACCAAAACCGGCGTTGGCACCGTGATCGCCGAAGGCAAAGAGCACAAGGATTTCGACGGCGAGACCTATATCCTTGAGCGCGGCATCGTTGCGGATCTGGCGATCGTGAAAGCCTGGAAAGCGGATGACACCGGCAATCTGGTGTTCCGCAAGACTGCGCGCAACTTCAACCCGCCAGCGGCCATGTGTGGCAAAATCTGCATCGCCGAGGTCGAAGAGATCGTCCCCCGTGGCAGCCTTGGCGGCGACGCGATCCACCTGCCCGGCATTTATGTGCACCGCATCATTCAGGGTGATCACGAGAAACGCATCGAACAGCGCACAGTGAGGACGGCATAATGGCTTGGGATCGCAATCAAATGGCGGCACGCGCCGCGCAGGAACTGCAAGACGGTTGGTATGTGAACCTTGGCATCGGGATTCCGACGCTGGTGTCCAACTACATCCCCGACGGGATGGATGTGACCTTGCAGTCGGAAAACGGCATGTTGGGCATGGGGGCTTTCCCCATCGACGGCGAAGAAGACGCCGACCTGATCAACGCGGGCAAGCAGACCATCACCGAGCTGGATCGCACCTCGTATTTCGACAGCTCGACCTCCTTCGGGATGATCCGCGGCGGCAAGATCGCCATGGCCATTCTGGGCGCGATGGAAGTGGCTGAAAACGGCGACCTCGCCAACTGGATGATCCCCGGAAAGCTGGTCAAAGGCATGGGCGGCGCGATGGATCTGGTCGCGGGTGTGGGCCGCGTTGTGGTGGTCATGGACCACGCCAGCAAGCATGGCGACAGCAAGGTGCTGAAAGAATGCACCCTGCCGCTGACCGGCAAGAACGTCGTTGACCGCATCATCACCAATCTAGGTGTGCTGGATGTCGTTGAAGGCGGGCTGAAGATCGTTGAATGCGCCGATGGCGTTACGGAAGACGAACTGCGCGCCGCGACCGAAGCGACAATCGTCTAATCTGCTGACACGATGAACAACAAGGGGCGCTGCCAGCGATGGCCGCGCCCCTTTTTCCATCCGGCCCCGAACTGGTGTCAGTTCATCGCCGCAAAGACACAGCCATCCGAGATTAGCTCGGGCGGGGTCTGGCACAGGCCCTTCGCGACCTGAAAAGCGGCCAGCACCTTGGGCACATAATCACGGGTTTCGGCAAAAGGCGGCACGCCCGCGTGCTTGTGCACGGACCCTTCGCCCGCGTTATAGCCGGCCAGCACCAAGATCGGATCGCGGTCAAATTCGCCCATCAGCCAATCCAGGTATTTTACGCCGCCCGCGATATTCTGCGTCGGGACCATACTATCGGTTACCCCAAAGCGCGTCGCTGTATCAGGCATCAATTGCATCAATCCCTGCGCCCCTGCCCCGCTGATGGCATCGGGCCGCCCCGCGGATTTAACCGTGATCACCGCGAGCACAAGCGCAGGTGACACCTGTGTCCCGATCGTAGAGCGGAGGATGTCGATCCCGTTGGCCTTGGCGATCTCTTGCATCTGTTGCATGCGTGGCGCGGGGATTTTGCTGCTGGCCGTTGCCAGCGTGACCATCGCGGCCTCCAGCCGGCCCGGGCCAGATTTCTCGACCGCCGGAGAGACACGATCCCAGAACCAATCATACTGCCCCGGTGACGCTGGCACGATGGCACCGGAGTTGGTTGCGACAACCTCGGGGACGTCGTCTGCCTTGGGCTCGATAAAGACATTGATCCGATTGGTACTGCCCGGCTTGGGAGGCTTTACGCGTTTTGCCTCGAACTTCGGAAACGGCTTGGGCGCGTCTGCCAAGACAGCCGAGGCCGCCAGCATCCCCACCATCAAAGATACGGTCATTCGTCGAAACATCGCTGCCTGCACTGATTATTTAATGCTCTTTTTCAGCAATCTCGCACGGAAACCCTCGCCAAACCAACCAAACATGGCAGGGAACATGGCGATTTCGCCATAATTGATGCAATCCTGCCCCGCTTCCCATCAAGGATAACAAAAAATGAAGATGGAAAATCTTTTCGTATCAGCGGGCTACAATAATTCTGCCAAAAACCGGCCCGGAAAAATGAAATGTCACAATTGCCGCCAAATTCGTGCCCCATTCACAAGGCTATATAGGCTCATACCAAGTCAGCCAGATGCGGAATTGAGAGAGAAGCATCGAAACGGACGACAGGGTTGAGATTGAAAACTTTATGATCCTTGGAGGGACATACCATGATGAACTTTATCAAGAACTTCAAAAACGACGAATCCGGCGCTGTGACTGTTGACTGGGTTGTTCTGACCGCCGCCGTTGTTGGCCTGGCCGTCGCAGCTTACTCCTCGATCGAAAAAGGTGCGTCCGACCTGACAGCAAAAACAGCAAGCCACATGAAGACGCACGAAAGCGTATTCGATAAAAAAGAATAATTCTCGCGTTCAACGAAGATTGAATCAACGGCTGCGCCCTTTCATTGATGCGCAGCCGTTTTTCGGTCACCATATAGTTAAGGCGCATTTATCATGCTGGCCAAAATCAAGACTTTTTTCAAAGAACAGAACGGTGCCGTCACCGTGGACTGGGTTATCCTGACCGCTGCTGTTGCCGTAATCGCGGTAGGGGCCATTGTCGCCGTAACCACTCAGACTAAAAGCTATTCCGAAACCATCGCGAAAAATATTCCAAGCGATATCTAACCCAAGCCACCCTGATAATGACCCAGCTTGGTCGCGGATTATCCATAGTCTGAACACAATCACCGCCTATCCATTGGTATAAGTTTCGCGCCGCGTCCTGGGACCGGCACACACTCAAGAGAGGTAAGTAACATGCGGATGGTTTTTGGACTGGTCCTGCTCGCCGGTATCGCCTTGGCAGGTGGTGCTGTGTATCTGGCAAAGGGCCGCATCAGTGAATATCAACGCGCCAACCAACAGGCCCAAGAGGCTTTGGCGCAGATCGTGCCAACGGTTGGTGTATATGTGGCCAACGGGCCGCTGAAATACGGGCAGCGCCTGACCCGCGAAGATGTGCGGCAGGTGAACTGGCCTGAAAATGCGATCCCCGAAGGCACGTTTATCGAAGAAGCAGCGCTTTTCCCCGAAAACAGCGATGACCTGCGTGTCGTACTGCGTGCGATGGAAAAAGACGAAGCCATTATGGCGGTGAAGGTGACCGAACCCGGTGCCGATACCGGCCTCACCTCGCAGCTGGAACGGGGCAGCCGTGCTTTCGCGATCCGCGTCGATGTATCAAGCGGCGTCTCGGGCTTCCTGCGCCCCGGTGACCGTGTCGATGTCTACTGGACCGGCCGCATCAACCGGGGCGGCAATGACCGCGCCGATACCGGAGACGTGACCAAACTGATCGAGGCAGGCGTCAAGATCATCGCGATCGACCAAAGCGCCGGCGGCGAACGCAGCGAAGCGGCCATTGCGAATACTGTGACTGTTGCCGTTCAGCCCTATCAAGTTGCCGCATTGGCACAGGCGCAATCAACGGGTGACCTATCCCTCTCGCTCGTCGGGGCAGAGGATGACACCGTCGCCGGTGAGATCGAAGTCGACCAGCGCCGCCTGCTCGGCCTGACAGAAGAAACGGTCAAAGTCGAAACAACCACAGAAAAAGTCTGCACCATCCGGACCCGTCGTGGTGCCGAAGTGGTCGAAATCCCGATCCCCTGCACCAACTGATCTGCTAGTCAGGCAGGGCAAATACGGACCTCAGCACCGCCGCGCATCACTTTGCGCGGCGTTTTGCCATTTCGGATATGTTGCTGTTAATCCACATATACCCGCCCCCCCCTGTCATTGATTCTTGCAAAAAAACGCAAAGGACCGCACAGTGTCGCAAACGGCGGGCGCAAAGACCCTATTTTGAGGCGTGATCACAAAGGCAGGTCACATGAAAATCGATAAGTTTATTAAAGCAGCCCTATTGGGACTGACCATTGGCGCGATGCCATTTGCATTGACTGCGCCGATCGACGCGCAGGCCAACACGCTCCGTGTGGTCAAGAAGGGCACCAACCGTGTGTTGGAAGTCCCGATGAACCGCGCGGTTGTGGTTGAAAGCGACATCCCCTTTGCCGAGCTTAGCATCGCCAATCCGGGGATCGCAGATATCTCATCCCTCTCCGATCGCACCATCTATGTGCTGGGCAAATCCCCTGGCCTGACCACGCTGACCCTGCTGGATGCGGCCGGTCAGTTGATCACCAACGTGGATGTGCGCGTCGCGGCGGATGTCTCTGAATTCAAGGAACGCCTGCGGCAGATCCTGCCCGGCGAAAAGATCGAAGTGCGCACAGCCAACGACGGTATCGTCCTGTCGGGCATCGTGTCGTCGACCCAACGCCTGCAACGCGCCCTTGATCTGGCCGAACGCTACGCGCCGGAACGCGTCTCCAACCTGATGAGCGTCGGCGGCATCCAGCAGGTGATGATGAAAGTCCGCTTTGCCGAGATGAGCCGATCTGTCTCCAAATCCCTAAGCGCGTCGCTCGCGTTGAACGGGCTGGTGGGCAATGATCTTGCGATCAACGGCGGGACCAATACGACAAATACGGCAGGCGCGATTGCAAACTCTCTTGGTGGCACGACACCTGCGTCCAACAGCAACGCAGGCGCGGTACTGTTCGGCTTTAACGCAGGGTCCACCCAAGTCGGCCTGCTGCTTGAAGCCCTGGAGCAGAAGGGCGCCGTACGCTTCCTTGCCGAACCGAACCTCGTCGCGCTGTCCGGGCAAGAGGCGACGTTCCTTGCCGGTGGCGAATACCCGGTGCCTGTCGCCCAGACCGGCGACCAGATTTCGGTTCAGTACAAACCCTTCGGCGTAGAGATGAGCTTTATCCCCCGTGTCGTGGATAAAGACCTGATTAACCTCGAACTCAAAGCCGCTGTATCGGCGATTGATGCCAGCAACAGCGTGTCCTTGGGCAATGGTTTCGACATCTCGGCCTTCACCCGCCGCGAAACCTCGACCACGGTTGAAATGCGCGACGGCGAAAGCTTTGCGATCGCGGGTCTGCTGACCGACGATTTCACCGATAACTCCAGCCAGCTACCCTGGATCGGCGATGTGCCTGTATTGGGCGCGTTGTTCCGCAGCGCGAACTATCAGCGCAGCCAGTCCGAACTGGTGATCATTATCACGGCCCATCTCGTGACCCCCACCCGCGGCGAGGCTTTGGCCCTGCCCACCGACCGGATCAAACCGCCCACGGAAAGCGAATTGTTCCTGTCAGGTCGCACGTCCAAAGGCAGCACAGCGCCCACCAAAGGGGCCGCTGGCGAGGTTGCCAAACAGGACTTTAGCGGGTCATACGGCTATGTATTGGATTGATCAGATGACTTCAGCGATCCCTTCGACAGGCAAAATCACCGGGTTATGCGCCGCTTTGGCGATGACCGTAGCAGGCTGCGTCAGCAGCCCTGATCCGGTCTATACCCAGTTCCACCGCGAAGCAGGATCCCTGACCGATCTGGGCACCTTCGGAAACGCCACGCTGAACAACCGTTTGGTGATGACAGGCGAACGCCAGTACACCTTCGATCTGGCCAACCGCTTTGCCGGCGAAGTCGAATCCACGGTGACCTTTGCCTTTAACTCGGCCCAGCTGGACGGGGCCGCGCAGGCTGTGCTGCGGCGCCAAGCGGGATGGATCCGTCAGTTCCCCGAGGTCCGGTTCCGCGTCTATGGCCATACCGATGCCGTCGGTTCGAACAGCTACAACAAGGCGTTGGGCCTGCGCCGAGCACAATCCGTTGTTGCGTTTCTGTCAACGCAAGGCATCAGCCGAAGCCGTCTTGAGGCCGTTGTTTCCTTTGGCGAAACACAGCCGTTGATCGTGACACAGGGCCGCGAACGGGCAAACCGTCGCACAGTGACCGAAGTCAGCGGCTTTGTCGGGCGACATCCCACCGTTCTGGACGGCAAATACGCGCAGATCATCTATCGCGATTACGTTGCCAGCGCCGTGCCACCGACTCAGCTATCGGGCGGCGCAACATCGACCGGCACCACGACGGAATAACCGGATAAAAGATACCTCCAGAAGGGCCTGATCGTCGCTGACGGTCGGGCCTTTTGCGTTTCAATCCGGCAAATCACTGCGGATCGTTTCAAAAGACCAAACAATAGAAACTATTTAGCCCCAATCTTGCCCAACTTGGCAGGGATATTCACTGCAATAGGACAGTTGCGCCCGGCCACCGTGGTCTGACGCAGGGGACCGCAAGGCAGAGAACAGGGCGACGCCCGATCCGCCCTTGCCGCGCCCCAAAGAGAAGAAGGGGAAGTTTAGGTATGAGCAGCAGTATGCCACAGATTGACGCACCACAGATCATCGCCTGCACTGTCAGCCGTGATGTACAGAACTTTGACCTGCTGATCGAGGATATGGAATCAGCTTTGGGCGAAGCCTGGGGTGATCTCGGCTTTTCTGAAAGCCTCGCTTTTTTCAGCCAGCCCGAAGCGGCGACGCTCGAGCTGATTGCACTGGCGCTTGATTCCGAGGACGAAGAGAACCTGCCGATGATGTCCGAAATCATCTCGCAGGCGAAATCCCGTCATATCAAGGTGATCCTGATCGCCGAAGACATGTCCCCGGCCTCGCTCCATTCCCTGTTGCGTCAAGGTGCGGATGAATTCGTCCCCTACCCGCTGCCCGAAGGCGAATTGGCGGCGACCATCGAACGTCTGCGCGCAGGCCCCGAGCCCAAAGCCGAACACATCGAGGCAGGCCCCAAGCTGAAACCCGGTGCCGATAAGGACGGCGCTGTGATCGTGGTACATGGTTTGGCCGGTGGCACCGGTGCGACCAGCATGGCCGTTAATCTGGCGTGGGAACTGGCGACCTCCGACAAAAAGAACCCGCCGAAGGTCTGCCTGCTGGATTTCGATCTTCAGTTCGGGGCCGTGGCGACCTATCTGGACCTGCCGCGCCGCGAAGTCGTCTATGACATGCTGATCGAGACAGACGAGATGGACGAGGAAAGCTTTGGTCAAGCTCTGCTGACCTATGAAGACACGCTTCAGGTGCTGACCGCCCCCGCCGATATGCTGCCGCTCGATCTGATCACCTCGGAAGATGTGACACGAATTCTGGATATGGCGCGCAACCAGTTCGACTACGTTGTTGTCGATATGCCGTCGACGCTGGTGCAATGGACCGAAACCGTGCTGAGCAATGCGCATGTCTATTTTGCCATGCTCGAACTGGATATGCGCTGCGCCCAAAACGCGTTGCGTTTCAAACGCGCGCTGCAATCCGAAGAGCTGCCGGTCGAAAAGCTGCGCTATGTCATGAACCGCGCGCCGAAATTTACCGACCTTAACGCCAAAGCGCGGGTCAAACGGATGGCAGAAAGCCTTGGTATTTCTATCGACGTGCAGCTGCCTGATGGCGGCAAGCAGGTGACGCAGGCCAACGACCACGGTCTGCCGCTCGCCAATACCGCCGCCAAGAACCCGCTACGCCGCGAGATCGCAAAGCTCGCGTCTTCTATCCACGACCTCAAGGCTGACGAAGCCAAAGCCGCCTGATCCGGCCCAAGCGCCAGATAATTTAGAAAGAGTATTCAGATGTTCTCGAAGTATAAAAAGCCAGGTGACGTTGCCGTAGCCACACCCGCCCCAAAGGCGAAGGCTCCCGCGCCCCAGCAACAGCCAGAGGAAGCGGTCGCGCCTAAACCCGCCAGCATGCGCCGCGTGGCTCAAGCTGCAACCGTCGCCCCGCAGGATCGCGACGTGAAGCGCAAGCAACGCATGAGCGACATCAAGCTCGAACTGCACCGTGCCCTGCTTGAGAACCTGAACCTCGCCGCCCTTGAACACGCCTCGGAACAGGATCTGCGCAGCGAGATCAACGAAATCTCGACCGAGATTCTGGCCGAGAAATCCATCGTATTGAACCGCGAGGACCGCGTTCAACTGAACTCCGAACTGTATGACGAGGTGACCGGCCTTGGTCCGCTGGAAACGCTGCTGAAAGACGACAGCGTCAACGATATTCTGGTTAACGGCCCGCAACAGATCTTCGTGGAACGTGCGGGTAAACTGCAGCTGACCGACGTGACCTTCAAAGACGAAAAGCACCTGCTGCGGATCATCGACAAGATCGTTTCCGCCGTTGGCCGTCGCGTCGATGAAAGCAACCCTTATGTCGATGCGCGCTTGAAAGACGGCTCGCGTTTCAACGCTATGGTCCCGCCGATTGCCGTGGACGGCAGCCTTGTCTCCATTCGTAAGTTTAAGAAAGACAAACTGGGCATTGATGATCTGGTAAGCTTTGGGGCCTTCTCGGAAGAGATGGCAGCCTATCTGCAAGCCGCCGTCGCCACCCGTCTGAATATCATCGTCTCGGGCGGTACAGGTTCTGGGAAAACCACCACGCTGAACGCGCTGTCATCGTTTATTGCCAACGATGAACGGATCCTGACCATCGAAGACACCGCCGAATTGCAACTGCAACAGACCCATGTGGGCCGCATGGAAAGCCGCCCGCCCAACGTTGAAGGCAAGGGCGAGGTATCCCCGCGCGACTGTCTGAAAAACGCCCTGCGGATGCGTCCTGACCGGATCATCGTCGGCGAGACGCGCGGCGAGGAAGTGATCGACATGCTGCAGGCGATGAACACCGGCCACGACGGGTCGATGACCACGATCCACGCCAACTCTGCCCGCGATGGTGTCAGCCGTCTGGAAAACATGATCGCCATGGCCGGTATCGAAATGCCGCTGAAAGCGGTCCGCAGCCAGATCTCGTCGGCTGTGAACCTGATCGTACAAGCATCGCGCTTGCAGGACGGGTCGCGCCGCATGACGTCGATCACCGAAATCACCGGGATGGAGGGCGACGTGATCTCTATGCAGGAAATCTTCCGCTTTCAGCGCGTCGGCCTGACGCCCGAAAACAAGATCATCGGCCACTTCACCGGCACCGGCGTGCGCAGCCACTTCTCCGAACGTTTCAAGATGTGGGGCTATGACCTGCCATCGTCGATCTATGAACCCGTTGTGGTCAAGTAAGGATTATCAATCATGAGTGCAGAACCCATTATCTATGGCCTGATCTTCGTCGGTGTCCTTGTGCTGGTCGAAGGGCTGTATCTGGTCGCTTTCGGTAAATCCATCAGCCTCAACAGCAAGGTTAACCGCCGGCTCGAAATGCTGGAAAAAGGGGCCCGCCGCGAAGAGGTTCTGGACAAGCTGCGCAAGGAAATGCAGCAGCACATGGATAATAAATCCATTCCGGTCTATTCCCTGCTCGCCGAGAAAGCGCAAAAGGCCGCGATCGCTTTTGCGCCGAAACAGCTGATCATGATCATGGCCGGCCTCTCGGTCGTCGCCTTTCTGGGGCTGACCATCGGCACCAATACCGAAGTGCCCGTGCGCATCCTGATCTCTGTCGGGATCGGTGTCGGGGCCGTATTCTTCTGGATCTCGTCCAAAGCGAAAAAGCGCATGGACATGATCGAAGAGCAGCTGCCTGACGCGGTGGAACTGATGGTGCGGTCGCTGCGCGTGGGCCACCCTTTCACCAGCGCGATCTCTATCGTGTCCAAGGAAATCCAGGACCCGCTGGCGTCGGAATTCGGCGTAATTGCCGATGAAACCGCCTATGGCCGCGACATTGGCGAGGCGCTCAAGGATATGGCCGAACGGCTTGATATGCAGGATTTGCGCTTCCTCGCGGTGGCTGTGACCATCCAGCAGCAATCGGGGGGTAACCTTGCCGAAATCCTTGCGGGGTTGGCCAAGGTCATCCGCGCCCGCTTCCGCCTGTTCCGCCGCGTGCGCGCCATCACCGCCGAGGCGAAATGGTCCGGCAAGTTCCTGTCTGCCTTCCCGATCCTCGCGCTCATCGTGATCAAACTCGGTGACCCGCATTACTATGACGAAGTCATGACCCACCCGCTGTTCATCCCCGGCTGTATCGCGGTTGTCCTGTTCCTGTCGCTTAACCTCATCGTCATGCGCAAGCTGACCGATATCAAAGTCTAAGGGGGCCTCACTGTGAATTTCCTCAACTCACTCGACACCGCACTTGGTCCCATGGGCTGGATCGCCATTCTGGGCGCATTGGGCCTGACCATGGTGGGCGCAACGCTTGTCATGATCTTGCGCCAGCCCGAAGACCCTTTGGCCAAGCTCAAGCGTAGCCAGACCGAGGCTGCCGATGCAGGAAAGCAACAGCGCCTGCGCCAGTCGGACCGCAACGAGAAGCTGCAAAAATTCGCCAAGTTCCTTGAACCCGAAGACGTGGAAGAGCTAAGCGCCAAGGCGCTGCTGCTGCGCCAGGCGGGCTATAGCTCGCGCGATGCGGTACGGTTCTTTCACTTTGCCCAGATGGCGCTTGGTATTGCCGGGCTGGTGATCGGCACCGTCTACATCAACTTCCTTGGCGGCGGCGAAGGCATGACCACCAACAAGATGATGCTCTATACCGTGGGGCCCGGCGGCATCGGATATTTCCTGCCGCGCTATTGGGTGACCCGCCGCGTCGCCGAGCGGAAAGAGGAAATCACACGTGGTTTCCCCGATGCGCTGGACATGATGCTCGTCTGCGTCGAAGCCGGCCAGTCACTTGATCAATGTATTGTCCGCGTGGCCCGCGAATTGCGCGCCTCCTACCCTGCGCTGGCGGAAGAGTTCGAAATCGTCGCCTATGAGATGAAAGCCGGTAAAGACAAGGTCAGCGTGCTGAACGCCATGGGCGAACGCTGCGGCGTGCAAGATGTGTCGTCCTTTGTGACGGTGCTGGTACAATCCGCCGCCTTCGGGACATCCATCGCCGATGCGCTGCGGGTCTATGCCGCCGAGATGCGCGACAAACGCGTGATGCGCGCCGAAGAGGCCGCAAACAAGTTGCCAACCAAGATGACACTTGCCACAATGATGCTGACCGTTCCTCCGCTGCTGATCATTCTGGTCGCGCCATCGGTGATGAACATTACCAAACTAGGTCAGTAAGGCTCTGCATGATCCACATTCCCAAGCGCGCGTACCCCTTCAGGCTCGCGCTTTGTATGACCCTGATCGCCGGATTGGCCGCTTGCTCTGCAGGCGGTCTTTCCGCGTTTGGGGGCAAGCGCGCCAGCCCTGACAACCCCTTTGCCCCCGGTGTCAACACCCGCAAGGACGCCGAAGACGGGGTAGAGGTCGCCCACCGTCTCATGCGCGCGGGCGAATACGAACTGGCCATCCGCGCCTTCAACCGCGCCGCGCTCGCCTCCCAGTTGGACGCCGAAATCCTGTCGGGACTGGGCAGCGCCAACCTTGGGCTGGGGCGATTGGGTCAGGCGGAAAAGCTGCTGCGCGACGCTGTAGAAAAGGACGAAACCCACCCCGAGGTCTGGAATAATCTCGGCGTTGTGTTGATGGAGCGCGGCAAACTCGCCGAAGCCCAGCTGACCTTTCGCAAGGCCTATGCGCTCGATAATGGCGAAAGTGACGCAATCCGTGACAATTTGCGCTTAGCACTCGCAAAATCGGAAAACTCTGTTACGATCCCGGATCAAGAAGACAGTTATAAATTGGTGCGGCGCGGCTCGGGCGACTATCTGGTTCGGCCAGCATCATAACGAGGCAGAGCAGTAAAAGGACGCAAAAATGCGCCACCCTATCCTATTGGCCGCCTGCATTGCAGGCGTCGTCGCAGTAGCAGGCTGCGGCAAGAAATCCGGCGAGGATACCGTCACCCGCGCCTTCCAGGACGTGAACGTCGTGGATGAAAGCAACCTCAACGATGTGATGCTGACAGTGGCCGACCCGAACGAGGCGGTCAGCTATTTCACCCGCACCGCGCAGGAAAACCCCGGCCGCATCGACATCCAGCGCAGCTTGGGCAAATCCCTGATCCGCGCCAAACGCAACCAAGAGGCCGCATCGGTCTGGGGCAAAGTTGCCGCTTCCAAGGATGCCACCCCCGACGACAAGGTTGATTACGCCGATGCGCTGATCCGCGCTGGCGATTGGGCCAAAGCGGAAAAGACGCTGGATTCCGTCCCGCCCACCCATGAAACCTACAACCGCTACCGGCTTGAGGCGATCGTCGCTGACAGCAAACAGGAATGGGACAAGGCCGACAGTTTTTACGAGATCGCCATTGGTCTGACCACCAAGCCCGGTTCGGTCATGAACAACTGGGGCTACTCCAAATTGACGCGCGGCGACTATCAGGCTGCCGAACGCCTTTTCGGCGAGGCTGTGAAACAGGATTCGACGCTGTTTACCGCCAAGAACAACCTGATCCTCGCCCGTGGCGCGCAACGAGAATACAGCCTCCCCCCGATCGAGATGGACCAGACCGAGCGCGCGCAACTGTTGCACACCCTCGCCCTCTCCGCGATCAAGAAGGGCGACGTTGAAACCGGTAAAGGGCTGCTGCGTGACGCCATCAGTACCCACCCACAGCACTTCGAGGCCGCCGTCCGGTCGCTGCGCGCGCTGGAAAACGCAGGCTAACGCGTGGAGATCACCAGCTCCGCAGCGCTGTGGTTTCTGCCCTTCGCGCTGCCCCTTTGTGCCTATACGATCTACACCGATCTGGCCTTTATGCGGATCACCAATGTCACGGTGATCGCATTGGCCGCCGTGTTTGTGCTGATCGGCCCGATTACCCTGCCCTTTGACAGCTACCTCTGGCACCTGCTGGCGATGGTGGTAGCCCTTGTTGTGGGCATCTTCATGAACGCAGGCGGGCTGATGGGGGCGGGGGATGCGAAATTCATCGCCGCCGCCACGCCCTTTATCGCGCTCGGCGATGTGCGCTTTGTCATGGCGCTGTTCATGGCGACGCTGGTTGCCGCCTATATCATTCACCGCGCCGCCAAATATTCCCCCCTGCGCAAGCTTGCCCCGCAATGGGTCAGCTGGCACGAAGCCAAGAAATTCCCCATGGGTCTCGCCCTTGGAACTGTGCTTGCCGCATATTTAATGCTCGGTGCCTACTTCGGGGCCTGATTTCGCCATATTCAACCGCTACGCCTTGGGGCACGCCCGTGTCCCCATGAAAGAAGCCTTCATGAATATGCAAACCAGCGCCGTCATGGCCCCCCCTCCGCCGCGCACCATCCAAGAGATGAAGCTGCCCGTGGTGATGATGCGCGACATCATGATCAAGACGATGTTCCGCAAGAACGTCACCATGGTCAGCGAACTCGCAGCGGCGATCTGCCTGCCGCTTCAGGTCACGCAGGAACTGGTGGATCTGTCGCGCGAACAACGCCTTCTCGAAGCAACGGGCACGCTCAACGCGAATAACGGTAACGAAATGGGCTACCAGCTGACCGACCTGGGCAAGGCCCGCGCGTTGGATGCCTTGGCGCAATCGGAATACTTCGGGCCGATGCCCGTGCCGCTTGATGTCTACCGCGAACAGATCAAGCGCCAGTCCGTGCGCAATATGCAAATCACCCGCGCAAAGCTCGAAGCGGCGATGGGCCATCTGGTGCTCCCGTCCGAGCTGATCGGCAACCTTGGCCCAGCCGTGACGGCCGGTCGCTCCATCCTGATGTACGGCCCCCCCGGTAATGGCAAATCAAGCATCTCCAACGGGATTCGCGACGCGCTTGGCGACCGGATCTATGTCCCCCGCGCGATTGAATACGCCGGTCAGGTGATCACGGTCTATGACCCCATCGTGCACACCGCCATTTCCGAAGAGAAACAAGACCCGAAATCCCTTCGCCGCGTGACGCGCTTTGACACCCGCTATGTCAAATGCGAACGCCCCACAGTGATCACCGGGGGCGAACTGACGCTCGATATGCTTGATCTGGTCTACAACCCCACCGCACGGACCTATCAGGCCCCGCTGCAGCTGAAATCCACCGGCGGCATCTTCATCGTCGACGACCTTGGCCGACAGGCAGAATCGCCACAGGCGCTGGTCAACCGCTGGATCGTGCCGCTGGAAGAAAACAAGGACATCCTCGCCCTGCAATCCGGCGAGAAGTTCGAAGTTCCCTTCGACACGCTGGTGGTCTTCTCCACCAACTTCCACCCCAATGAGATCTTCGACCAGGCCGCCCTGCGCCGGATCTTCTTCAAGATCAAGATCGACGGGCCCAATCAGGAAAACTTCCTCAAGATCTTTGCCATGGTAGCAAAGAAACGAAACATCAAACTGGACGAGGCGACGCTGATCCATTTGCTGAAAACAAAATACCCCACGATCAACAATGTGTTCGCCAACTATCAGCCGATCTTCCTGATCGACCAGATGATTTCCATCTGCGATTTCGAAGGTATCCCGCACCAGATGCGCCCTGATCTGATTGACCGTGCTTGGGCCAATATGTTCGTGGAGGATGAAACCATCGTCAGGTAGCACCGCGCTCGAAACGGGCGCGGGCATCTTCTTCATTTTGCCAGATAAACTCCGGGGGTGCGGGGGCTGGCCCCCGCGTGCAAACAGCCTATCTTGCACCCCATGCAGACCCTGCCCCCCAAGTTCTCCGACTGGTTCGCCACCAAAGGCTGGTCCATCCACCCCCACCAGCAAGACATGCTGGACAGCGCCGACGCGCCCGCCCTGCTGTTGATCGCGCCGACGGGGGGCGGCAAGACGCTGTCTGGTTTTCTACCCACGCTGGTCGATCTGGCCGACGGCGGCCACGAGGGGATGCACACGCTCTATATCTCGCCGCTCAAGGCGCTGGCCGCGGATATCAAGCGCAACCTCACCACCCCGGTGACCGAAATGAGCCTCCCCATCCGGATCGAGGACCGCACCGGCGACACCTCGCAAGCGCGCAAACGCCGGCAACGCGCCGACCCGCCTCATATCCTGCTGACCACCCCCGAAAGCCTTGCGCTGCTGACCTCCTACGAGGATGCACCGCGCATGTTTAAAGGGCTCAAACGTGTCGTGATCGACGAGATCCACGCGCTGGCCGACAGCAAGCGGGGCGACCAACTGATGCTGGCACTGGCGCGGCTGCAACGCCTGTGCCCGGGGCTGAAACGGGTGGGCCTGTCAGCCACCGTCGAAGATCCCGCCGCCATCGCGCATTTCATGGCGCGTCACCCTGACCCCTGCCCGATCCTGCTGGCCGATCCCGGCCCGCCGCCCGACATCCGGATGCTGCGCACGGACGCGGCCCCGCCGTGGTCCGGCAATGGGGCGGCCTATGCGATTCCGGCGGTGCTCGACCAGATACGCCAGCATAAAACCACCCTGATCTTCCACAATACCCGCGCTCAGGCCGAGATTTTCTTTCACAATCTCTGGCTCGCCAACGAAGATAGCCTGCCCATCGGCATCCACCACGGGTCGCTCGATCGGCAGCAACGCGAACGGGTCGAAGCCGCGATGGTGCGCGGTGATCTGCGCGCGATTGTCTGTACCGGCAGCCTTGATCTGGGGATCGACTGGGGCGATGTCGATCTCGTGATCCAGATCGGTGCGCCAAAGAATGTCAAACGGCTGGTCCAGCGCATCGGGCGGGCCAACCACCGCTATAACGCGCCCTCCAAAGCGCTGCTGGTACCTGCAAACCGGTTCGAGGTGGTCGAATGTGTCGCCGCCCTCGACGCCGTATTGGCAGGCGATCTTGACGGCGACCCGCGCGGCCCCGGCCCCCGCGATGTGTTATGCCAGCATATCCTGATCACCGCCTGCGCCGGCCCCTTCGACGCCAACGCGCTGTATGCCGAGGTGACCTCTGCCGGGGCCTATGCCAGCCTCAGCCGCGCCGCCTTTGACGCCTGCCTCGATTTCTGTGCCACAGGCGGCTACGCCCTGCGCGCCTACGACAGATGGCAACGTCTGATGTGCACAAACGGCAAATGGCACCTGCGCGACCCTCGCAGCAGCCAGCGCATCCGCATGAACATCGGTACCATTCAGGATACGGACACGCTGAAGGTCCGCATGAAACGCAACCGCGGCGGTGCCCCTTTGGGCGAAATCGAGGAAGGTTTCGCCGCCTCGCTCAGCGCGGGCGACACCTTCCTGATCGGCGGCCAGATCGTCAAATACGAGGGGCTGCGGGAAATGACCGTAGAGGTCAGCCGCTCCGCCGCCAAGAAACCACGCGTCGCCACCTTCATGGGCACCAAATTCGCCACCTCGACCCAGCTCTCCGCCCGCGTGCAACGCATGTTCACCCAAGACAGCTGGCCCGAGCTGCCGCGCCACACGGCCGAATGGCTGACCCTGCAACGCGAGGTCAGCCAACTGCCGCAGCCGGGCCGACTGCTGATCGAAAGCTTCCCCCATGAGGGCCGCGCCCAAACGGTCTTCTACGGCTTTGCCGGTCGCAACGCGCAGCAGACGCTCGGGCTGCTGCTGACAAAACGGATGGAGGAACTGGGCCTGAACCCCCTGGGCTTCGTCGCCACCGATTATGCCACGCTGATCTGGGGGCTGGATCCAGTCGACGACCCCGCCCCGCTGGTTGACGCCACGACCCTGCATGACGGGTTGGACCATTGGCTGGCTGGCAATGCGGTGATGAAACGCACGTTCCGCGCCGCCGCCACCATCGCGGGGCTGATCGAACGGAACACCCCCCAAGCCCGTAAGTCTGGCCGGCAGGCGACCTTCAGCTCTGACATCCTGTATGACACCTTGCAGAAATACGAACCCGATCACCTCCTGCTCGACATCACCCGCGAAGAGGCCCTGCGCGGGCTGGTCGACTTTGGCCGGATCGAGGAAATGCTGCATCGTATCAAGGGCCGGATAGACCACCGTATCCTCGACCGTGTCAGCCCGCTGTCCGCACCGCTGTTTTTGGAAATGGGCCGCGTGCCGGTCAAGGGGCAGGCAGAAGAGCGTCTGCTGGCCGAGGAATCCGCGCGGTTGATGGAAGCCTCCGGCCTCGCACAGATCACCCCCGCGCCGGATAACACCCCCCTCAAACGACGCTAGACGTGGCAATCGCTGCGCAGCTGAGTATTTTTGAAAGGGTGAATTAACTTTCGCTTAGGTATTTTGCCCCATGATCACCCCGCGGTACAGGCTGGAGAGCCGATGACCGCAAAGGGTGAAGACGCCCCCACGCCCCTCGGGATCAGGCGGGGGCGTCTTCCGCTTCACCCTTTTTTAAATACTCCTGCGCCCCGCCATAGGCGCGTCCATCGGCCAGCGCCCCTTGCGCCCGCGAGCAAACTTGGTGATGAACGCAGCATGAACATCGGGTATGAATTCGACTTTTGCGGCGCGCGGCTGACGGCGCTTGGCTCTGGTGCCTTGTGGTGGGCAGATCACGGGTTGCTCTGCGTGTCCGACCTGCATCTTGGCAAAGCCGAACGGATTGCGCGGCGCGGCGGCACAACGCTTCCCCCTTACGAGACGACGGACACGTTGACCCGGCTTGCGGCGGCGCTTGATCGTGTGCCGGCGCGTGTCGTGATGTGTCTGGGCGACAGTTTCGACGATCTGCACGCGGCCCATGCCCTACCCGAGCCGGCACGGCTGACGCTGGCGCGGCTGCAGGCGGGGCGGCAGTGGCTGTGGGTAGAGGGCAACCACGACCCCGGCCCCGTCGAACTGGGGGGGAGCATCTGGCCGAGCTTGTGATCGGCCCCTTGCAGTTCCGGCATATCGCGCAGGAAAGCGCGCAGGCCGAGGTTTCGGGGCATTATCACCCCAAGGCTCGGCTGCGGCTGAGCGGGCGGTCGGTGACGCGTCCGGCCTTCCTGTATGACGACCGACGGCTGATCATGCCTGCCTTTGGCACCTATACCGGTGGCTTGTACAGTGACGCGCCGGTGCTACAGGCATTGATGGGTCCGCAGGCCTGCGCCATACTTACCGGACCGCAGCCCACCGCGATCCCCATGCCGCGCTAAGCGCAGCCACGGGGCCGGCCATCCATGTTGAAAGAGCCCCTATGACCCCTCAAGAAATCGCCCGCATCCGCGACAGCTTTGCCGCGCAATCGATGATGCAGACCCTCGGCGCTGAGCTCAGCGATGTGTCGAAGGGGCTCATCCGGATCGAGGCACCGATCCTGCCCGGCACGCGCCAGCAGCAGGGGTTTGGCCACGCGGGGCTGACGTTCTCTATCGGGGACAGCGCCGCGGGCTATGCCGCGCTGACGACACTGCCCTTGGAGTCCGAAGTCGTCACCGCAGAGATCAAGATCAACCTGCTGGCCCCCGCCCGCGGAGACCGGCTGATCGCGATTGGCAAGGTGGTGAAACCGGGCAAGCGGCTTTGTGTGGTCACGGCCGAGGTCTTTGCCCAAACCGGCGACCAGCAGGTGCTGATCGCCTTGCTTCAGGGCACGATGGTGCCGGTTCCGGCAACCGCCGCTTAGGCGGTCAGCCCTTCGGGTTCGGGCAGGTCATGGGCACGGCAGCAGGCCGTGACCGTATTGGCCAGCAGGCAGGCGATCGTCATCGGGCCCACGCCCCCCGGCACCGGGGTGATCGCACCGGCCACCTTGGCGCAGCTGTCAAAATCCACATCCCCGACCAGACGGGTCTTGCCCTCACCCCGCTCTGGCGCGTCGAGACGGTTGATGCCCACGTCGATGATTGTGGCCCCCGGTTTGATCCAGTCGCCCGGCACCATCTCGGGGCGGCCCACGGCGGCGATCACGATATCAGCGCGGCGCACAACAGCGGCAAGGTCTTTGGTCCGCGAATGGGCGATGGTCACGGTGCAGCTGTCGTTAAGCAGAAGCTGGGCCATAGGTTTGCCCACGATATTGCTGCGCCCGATCACGACGGCATCCATCCCCGACAGGGTGCCGTGGTGGTCGCGCAGCATCATCAGACAGCCAAGCGGCGTGCAAGGCACCATGGATTTCTGCCCCGTGCCCAACAGACCGACGTTCGAGATATGAAACCCGTCGACATCCTTGGCCGGATCAATCGCGCTGATCACAAGGTCTTCGTTCAGGTGATCGGGCAAGGGGAGCTGTACAAGGATACCGTGGATCGTGTCATCGTTGTTCAGCGTGTCGATCAGGGTCAGAAGCTCCGCCTCTGATGTGGTGTCTGCCATCCGGTGTTCGACCGATTTCATGCCCACTTCCTTGGTCATCTTGCCCTTGGATTTGACATAGACCTCGGAGGCAGGATCGGCCCCGACAAGCACCACAGCCAGCCCCGGCGTGATCCCGTGATCGTCCTTCAGCCGCGTGACATGCTGGGCGACCTGCCCCCGCACCTGTGCTGCAAATGCCTTGCCGTCAATGATCGTCGCTGTCATGGGGACCGTCCTTTGTCTGTTGTGGCGCTGCTATCACCTGCCACAGCAGGCGAAGGCGCGAAGGGGCGACCCTCCGCGCCCTGTTCATACGCGCTTAGAACAGACCTTCAACATCGCCGATGTCATTGAGACGAATATTTTCGGCAGAAGGCACCCGTGGCAGGCCCGGCATAGTCATAATCTCACCGCAGATGGCCACGACAAAGCCCGCGCCGGCAGACAGGCGCACCTCGCGCACGGGGATGGTAAAGCCGGTTGGCGCGCCGCGGGCTTCGGGATCGGTGGTAAAGCTGTATTGCGTTTTGGCCATACAGACCGGCAGATCGCCATATCCCTGCTCTTCCCAGTCTTTCAACTGGTTGAGGATCTTCTGATCCATCACCGCCCCATCCGCGCGGTAGATCTTTGTGGCGATGGTGTTGATCTTATCGGCCAGCGGCATCGCGTCGGGGTAGAGCGTGGCGAAATCCGCCTGGCCCTTCTCGATCGTCTCGACCACTTTTTCGGCAAGTTCGGCAGAGCCAGCACTGCCCAATTCCCAGTGGCGGGACAGCACGGCCTCGGCCCCTTGCGAGGCGACATAGTCTTTGACCGCTTGCACCTCTGCGTCGGTGTCGGTGACGAAATGGTTGATCGCGACGACGACGGGCACGCCAAAGGATTTCAGGTTCTCGATGTGGCGGCCAAGGTTGGGGCAACCGGCCTGCACGGCGTCGACGTTTTCAGCGCCCAGATCGGCCTTGGCCACGCCGCCGTTCATCTTCATCGCGCGCACGGTGGCCACAACGACTACGCAGGACGGTGCCAACCCGGCCTTGCGGCATTTGATGTTCAAGAACTTCTCTGCCCCCAGATCGGCACCAAAGCCCGCTTCGGTCACGACGTAATCGGCCAGCTTCAGCGCGGTGGTGGTCGCGATGACAGAGTTGCAGCCATGCGCGATATTGGCGAAAGGCCCGCCGTGGACGAAAGCGGGGTTGTTTTCCAGCGTCTGCACAAGGTTCGGCTGCATCGCGTCTCTCAACAGCACGGTCATCGCACCATCCGCTTTGATATCGCGCGCATAGATCGGTTTACGCTCGCGGGTATAGGCGACGATCATGTCGCCAAGGCGCTTTTGCAGGTCGTTCAGGTCTTTGGCCAAACACAAGATCGCCATGACTTCGGACGCGACCGTGATGTCGAACCCGGCCTCGCGGGGGAAACCGTTCGACACACCGCCCAAGGACGCCGTGATCTGGCGCAGGGCGCGGTCGTTCATGTCGACGACGCGGCGCCAGACGACCCGCCGTAGGTCGATCTCCAGCGCGTTGCCCCAATAGATGTGGTTGTCGATCATCGCGCTGAGCAGATTGTGCGCCGAGGTGATGGCGTGGAAGTCACCAGTGAAGTGCAGGTTCATCTCTTCCATGGGCACGATTTGCGCATAGCCGCCCCCCGCGGCCCCGCCCTTCATGCCGAAGTTCGGACCAAGAGACGCCTCGCGGATACAGACGGCTGCGTTTTTGCCGATGCGGTTCAACCCGTCGCCCAGACCAACGGTGGTCGTGGTTTTCCCCTCGCCCGCGGGGGTGGGGTTGATCGCGGTGACGAGGATCAGCTTGCCATCGGGACGGTCCTGCACCGAGTTGATGAACTTTTGCGACACCTTCGCCTTGTCATGGCCGTAGGGCAGCAGATCATCGCTGCTGATGCCCAGCTTTTGCCCGATCTCCTGAATGGGGCGTTTGCTGGCTTCGCGTGCGATTTGGATGTCGGATTTAAAGGTCATATGTCCTCCCTGATGCGCCGTCGGCGTTCTATGTTTCTTATGTCCTCAATACGCCTGTGAGGGCATGGGCAGAGGGGGCAATTCCGACATATCCGGCGCTTGATGCGGCGATCCGGCGGGTGTGTCGCTGATTTGAGCATGGCGGGTCGCTGTGAGCCCGCGCCCCATTGGGCCTAGCCGTGCTGCCAGGCTGGCTGGTCGGGGATGAACAGGCGCAGCGTATCACCGACGCGCAACAGCCCCTCGCGTTCGATCCAGGCGGTCACGCCGCGACGGTTCTCGGCGGCGGATTTGAACTTGGGACCGTGGCCGGGGCTGTCTTGTTCGATCTCGCGCCCGGGCAATACGCAGGGGCGGTTTTCGGTATCAATCGTGATCGTCGCACCCGAGGCAGCCTGCAGCCGCGCATTGGGCGGCACATGGGTGAAATCGGGGATGCCCTTGATCACCATAGACGTGCCAAGGTGCATGGGGTCCAGTGCCTCCATCCCCATGTCGGCCGCGATCAGGGCCATTTCTTCCGCAGACAGGATCGACAGCTGCCGCACGTTCCGGATCTCGGTGCCCTTGGGATAGAGGTTCGTGACCCGCACACAGGACGCGCGGGTCAGCCCCGCGTGCACGTCATCCTCGAAACCGGCATAGCTGGCGAAAGCTTCGCTCCGTGGTTCGGCGCGGATGCCCTTGGCCAGCTTGGGCACCACACCAAGCCATGTGATCGTTGCGGTAAAATCGGTTTCTTTCATCGTCGGCATGACCGGCATCCTTTCGCGCTGCATTGTCCGTAACCTGCGCAAAGCCGCGACAAAAGAAAAGGCCCCGCGGGTGCAGGGCCTTTTCTTTCGTATTCTGGTGATCAATGCCTAGGCGTCAGACGCTTGGCTCAGGCTCCATCCCGCTTGGCGGAGGCGTCTTCTTGCCTTTGGCCTTGGGGATCGCGGTCAGGCTTGGTTTGTCCATGCCGCTGGTGTCGTCGCCGTCCGGGTCTTGGGGCGGTTTGCCTTCCATGACGCGCTTGATCTCCTCGCCGGTGAGAGTCTCGTATTCCAGCAGACCTTGGGCCAGACGTTCGAACTCTTCCTCGTGATCGGTGATCATTTTGTAGGCGCGGTCGTAGCCTTCGTCGATGATGCGCTTCACTTCGGATTCGATCAGCTCTTTCGTGGCCGCAGAAACGCTGAACCCACCCGCGCCGCCGTTGGCTTGGTAACCAGCCGCCGCTTCCGAATAGTCGATGTTCCCGACCTTGTCGGACATGCCCATGCGCATCACCATGCCACGCGCCAACTGGCTGGCCTGCATGATATCGCCCATCGGGCCCGACGACACGGTTTCAGCGCCATATTTGAAGATTTCAGCCGCTTTGCCCGCCATCGTCATGGCGATCTTTTGCTCGGCTTCGTCCTTGAACATCTGCAGTTTGTCCATTTCGGGCAGGCTCATCACCATACCCAAGGCACCACCGCGCGGAATGATCGTGGCCTTATAGACAGGGTCGCATTTCGGCAACTTGATCCCGACGATGGCATGACCGGCTTCGTGGTAGGCGGTCTTTTCCTTCTGGTCCTGCGTCAACACCATCGACCGGCGCTCGGCACCCATCATGATCTTGTCTTTCGCGGCCTCGAAATCCATCATCGCGACAAAGCGACGGCCCACGCGTGCGGCGGTCAGCGCGGCCTCGTTCACGAGGTTCGCCAGATCCGCACCCGAGAAACCGGGCGTACCACGCGCGATAATGCGCAGGTCTACGTCAGGGCCAAGCGGCGTCTTGCGCGCATGCACCCCAAGGATCTTCTCGCGGCCTTTGATGTCAGGATTGCCCACGGTGACCTGACGGTCAAAGCGGCCCGGACGCAGCAAGGCAGGGTCCAGCACGTCTTTGCGGTTGGTCGCGGCGATGATGATCACGCCTTCGTTCGCCTCAAAGCCGTCCATCTCGACCAGCAGTTGGTTCAAAGTCTGTTCACGCTCGTCGTTGCCACCACCGTAGCCCGCCCCACGGGACCGGCCCACGGCGTCGATCTCATCGATGAAGACGATGCAGGGCGCATTTTTCTTGGCCTGTTCGAACATGTCGCGCACGCGGCTGGCACCCACACCAACGAACATCTCGACGAAGTCGGAGCCCGAAATGGTAAAGAACGGCACACCCGCCTCGCCAGCAATCGCCCGCGCCAGCAGGGTCTTACCGGTACCGGGAGGGCCCTCAAGCAGTGCGCCTTTGGGGATCTTGCCGCCCAAACGGCTGAACTTTTGCGGGTTGCGCAGGAATTCGACGATCTCTTCCAGCTCTTCCTTTGCCTCGTCGATGCCCGCCACGTCGTCAAACGTCACACGACCGTGTTTTTCGGTCAGCATCTTGGCCTTGGACTTGCCGAACCCCATCGCCCCGCCTTTGCCACCGCCCTGCATGCGGTTCATGAAATAGATCCACACACCGATCAGCAGAAGGATGGGCAACAGCGACATCAGGAAGGTCTGGAAACCGGATTGCTGCTGGGGTTCAGCGCGCACAGGGATGTCCTTGGACATCAGCAGGCTGGTGACCTCGGCGTCTTCGGGCCGGATCGTGACATAGTCACTGCCATCGGCACGACGGAAACGAACCTGTTCACCATCAAGCGTGACGTTGCGCACGTCCCCTGCTTCGACAGCGGTCACAAATTCGGAATAGCTGATTTCACGGCTTTGCAGCCCGCCAGTCGAGCCGCTGAACAGATTGAACAGCGCCAAAACCAAAAGCATCAATACAACCCAAAAGGCGAGATTGCGCATATTACCCAAAGGAAAGTCTCCTACATCCGGGGGACGGCACCAAACACAGCGCCCAATGCGTGTAAGATAGACACGATCGGCGCATGTTCAATGCGTCATATGTGCGGCGAAAAAGGCATCTTCGCCGCGTTCGAGCACTGCTTGCCAGTTTTGCGACCGACCGACAAGGGGGGCAGCGACCAGTTCCGCGCCCTGCCACACCGCCGGAGAGGCCAGCAAGACACCGCGCGGCACGCCCAAATCGCGCCAATCAGCAAAGCTGCGCAACCCCTTAGCGCCCAAGGCACGGATCGTGGTTTGCGTGTCGGGCGCGGGCGCATCGCCGCAAGGTTCCAGACGCCAGCGGCCATCCCAGAGCGCATCCACCGGTGCATCAACCGCCCGCACCGCCTGTAACTCCCTGTAAATCCACATTTTATCGCGCTTCAAACGCAGCTCGCACCCCTGCACGGTCGCGGCACCGGCATCATCAAGCGCCGTCAGCACTTCTGCCACGGCGCTGCTACGTGGGGCGTAGGTGGCACCGTTGATCCAAGCGATCGTATGGGTCAGCAAACGGCGGCGTGTCTCTGTCGGGAGGGCACACAGCGCCTGCCAATCCATCGCCACGGCACCGCATTGAACGTGAGCATGGGCGCGTGCGGCGGCAAACATCTGCGCGTCAAGCGCGGTACGGGCATCGGCAAGGTGGCGCGAGACATCGGCAAGTGCGGCAGAATCAACGCCCAGGTCGGTCAGCACCGCCAGCGCCTTGCGGATGCGCACCCGCGCGAAGCTGTCATCCTCGTTGCTGGGGTCATCGACCCAAGTCACCCCGCGTTGCTTCAGATGCGCGCGCAGGTCGGCGCGTCGGGCGTTGAGCAAGGGCCTGTGCCAACGCATGCCATGTCGGTCAAAAACCGCAGGCATGGCGGATAGCCCGTCGACCCCTGCCCGGCGCCCCAAACGCATCACGAAAGTCTCTGCCAGATCGTCGGCGGTATGCCCGATGCAGACAGCGCCAATGCCCTGCCCCCGTGCCCAATCCGCCAACAACCGGTAACGCGCCTTGCGGGCCTCGTTCTGCAAATTGCCGCTGTGGTCCCAGCCCGTCCACCTCAACGTGTCATGCGGAACGCCAAGCGCGCGACACTGGGCGGCGACCATCGCGGCTTCGCGGGCGGCCTCCGGGCGCAGGCCGTGATCGACGGTTGCTGCGTGCAGCGCGATCCCGCGGCTGCGGGCATAGTCGTTCAAAAGATGTAAAAGCGCGACAGAGTCGCCGCCCCCCGACACCGCCACACCCAATACGGGCGGCGGCGCGGGGTCAAAGCTGGCGGCGATGCTCTGCGCCAGCGGGTCGGTCATCGGATCACTGGCAGGCAAGCACGCTGCGTTCGGATTGGGCCTGCGCGACGAAGGGGCTTGTGGGGAAGCGCGATGCGACTTCGCCCAAGGTCACGCAGGCTTCTTGGGTTTGGCCCAAGGCCCCCAGAGAGCTGCCAAGCTGGTACAGTGCTTCTGCCGCGACAGGCCCCGCGGGATCGGCGCTAAAGCTTGCTAGATAGGCGCGTGCCGCTTCGCGGGTATCCCCCAGACCGTCCAGCGCATCGCCGCGCCGCAGATCGGCTTCGGGGCCTAGCGGTCCGCCCGGGTAGGTCTGATTGAAGGTCGCAAACTGGTCTGCGGCGCTGCGAAAGTCACCGTCAGCGAGCGCCGCCTTCGCCCGCTCGAAGTCTGTTTTTTCACCCACCGCAAGCTCTGCGGTATTGGTGGGGGTAGACGTATTGGCCAACGGGTCCGCTGGTGCGGGCACGGGCGTGGCAGGTGCCATGGTCGCGGGCATCTCGCCCCCGCCAAGGGTAGAGGTCTGGCCGAGGCTGCCCACGTCGCCGCCTTCAAGCTCCACGAGCCGGAATTCCAGATCACCGATCCGGTTGGTCCCATCGGTGACCACGCGGTTGATCCGGTTTTCCAGCTCTTCGGTTTTAGAGGTCAGGCGCTGCAGTTCACTTTCCATTGCATTGACGCGCTCAAGCACCGACCCACCGGTCACGGCAACGCTCGCGCCGCCCGTGGTGGACAGTTCCCGGCGCAGCTTTTGCACCTCGACATTCAGTACCGTCAGTTCCTGACGCACATCCGCCAAAGTCTGCGCATCCTGCGCCTGCGCTGCGACCGGCCCGAAGGCCAGTCCAAGCGCTACAATCAAAGCAAACCGCATATTAAAATCCTAACCTAACGTAGACGACTTAGCTGGTCAGACCGCCCGCAAGTACGGTCACAGCCCGACGGTTCTTGGCATAGCATGCCTCGCTCGAACAGACTTCGATCGGGCGTTCCTTACCATAGCTTACAACGCGAAGACGGCTGGCGGCGATCCCGCGCGAGATCAAATATTCGCGCGCGGCATTGGCACGGCGTGCGCCAAGCGCAAGGTTGTATTCCCGTGTGCCCTGCTCGTCCGCGTGGCCTTCGATCACGGCTTGGTAATCGGTATTGGTGTTCAACCAGGCTGCCTGACCGTCCAGCGTCGCTTGGCCTTCGGGTGTCAGGTTGGATTGGTCAACCAGGAACAGCACGCGATCCCCAACGGCTTGCTGGAAATATGCCGTAGAAGCCGGGTCGTTCGCGCTGCCGGGGATAATGCCCCCGTTCAGGCCTGCGCCATTCGCGGCACCGTTATTCATGCCGTCCGCGCCAAAGCGGTCAGGGTTGGTACAGGCCGATACGGCCAGCGCTGCGATCAATAGAGTTGCGGTGAGAATGCGGTTCATGGACTGTGCCTTTTTGACGATAGCATTTTAATGTGTCTGTTGTGACGGTGTTACCATAGTGCCTTGGTATTGGGAAACACCAAGGCACTATGGCTGTTGTTTACTTCTGAAGCGGCGACCAAGACGGATCCGATCCGCCCTCTTGGGTGCGCACAGGCTTGAGGTTCCGGCCCGAGATATCGACCGAATAAAGCGACGACGCCCCGCCTGCCCCTTGGGTTTCCCGCGCGAACATGATGACGCGGCCGTTAGGGGCCCATGTGGGGCCTTCATCCAGGAACGACGCTGTCAGCAGACGTTCTTCCGACCCGTCCAGCCGCATCACGCCGATGTGGAACCGGCCCTTGTTCTGCTTGGTAAAGGCCACCAGATCGCCCCGCGGCGACCAGACCGGCGTGCCATAGCGCCCTTCGCCAAACGAGATCCGTGTCGCCTCGCCGCCGGTCGCTGGCATGATATAGAGCTGCTGCGACCCCGAACGGTCGCTTTCGAAAACGATCCGGCTGCCGTCCGGCGAATAGCTGGGCGCGGTTTCAATTGCAGGCGTATTGGTCAGCCGTGTCGACTGGCCGGTGTTGATATCCATCGTGTAGATATCCGTGTTCCCGCCTTGGGTCAGCGAATAGACAACCGTATTGCCGGACGGAGAGAACCGCGGCGCGAAGCTCATGGTGCCTTCGGCGCTTTCCAGCACGCGACGCTGCACCGACCCGATGTCGAGCACATAGATCCGCGGGAAGCCGCTTTCGTAGCTGGTGTAGAGAATACGATCCCCCGAGGGCGAGAACCGCGGTGCCAGCACGATCGACGAGCTGTCGGTCAGATAGCGTACATTGGCCCCATCGTAATCCATCACAGCCAGCCGTTTCGCGCGGTCATCCTTGGGCCCCGTCTCAGAGACATAGACGACGCGGCTGTCGAAATAGCCCCCTTCGCCCGTGATACGCGAATAGACGGCATCGGCCACCTTATGCGCCATGCGACGCCAGCCATCGACCGTGCCCGAAAACTGCAAGCCCGACCCCAGTTCAGCGCCCGAAAATACGTCATACAGACGGAACTTCACATTCAACGTATTGCCCGAGACACTGACGGCACCGGTGATCAGCGCCTGCGCGTTGATCGCCTTCCAGTCAGCATATTGGATCGGCGCGTTAAAATCGCTTACGGTCGAGATATAGGCGCTTGCCGGTACTTCGCGGAACAGACCAGAACCGACAAGATCTTCGGACACGACCCGCGCCAGATCAACGGCCATCTGCCCCGCGTCCCCGCTTTCAGGCTGAAAGCTGGGCACAGCAAAGGGCAAGGGTTCAATCACACCTTCGGTAATCTCGATCCGCAATGGTCCATCCTGCGCCTGCGCGACCGAGGCAACACCGCCGATAAGCGCGAGACAGAGGCTCAGAATTCGTACAATCATTTGATGCGCATCCTTTCAGGATTAAAGGTCATCTCAATATTCTGCCATTGACCGAATTTTTCTACAGGAAGCTGATACCCGCGCGCGCCGCAGCGGATAATTGCCCGCCGTGCGGCCTCGAACGCCTGATTGGCAGCCCCCTGTGATCCGCCCGAACTGCTGGTCATCTTGATCGAATTGGTCTGTGGCGTGCCATCTTGGTTCATTGCGACACTCACCACTACAGTAGTGCGCAATGCCTCGGAGGAAAGGGACCCCACGTTCCAGCACGACGATACCGCCACGCGCAGCAATTCTTTCTCGCCAGCCGACAATGGCGGGCCAGAGGGTGCCGCCGGCGTTGCAGGCGCGTCGGTCTCTCCCATGGCTTCGGCGAGCGCGGCTGCCACGGCGTCCTTATCCGTTGTCGGCTCAGGCGTCGGCTTGGGGGCCTCTGGCTTGGGAGTTTCCGGCTTCGGTGTGGCGGGCTTTGGCGCTTCGGGTTTCGGCGTCTCGGCGGGTGCCTCTGCCACCTGCGGCGCAGGAGGTGTGGGGCGGCGGGCCGGAGGACGTGCGGATTGGGTCGGCGACGCTTTGGGCGCTTCCGTTGCTTCGGTCACAATCTGCGTCGTCGCCTCTTCGGGGGCGGTGGCTTCCTGTGCCTCTTCCACGACCTTCTCTGCCGGCGCATCCGGTGTCGCGGCCTCGCGCAGCACATCATCGGTGCGCGCCTCGGGATCCGGGGCCTCTACGGGTTCGGGTGCCACACGCTCTACAGGGCGCGGCACGGCGACGGGTGCTTCCTCTGGCGTCAGAACGGCGACATCGGCAGGCGGCTCGGGCAGCTCGGGGGCCTGATCGCTCACGTCCTCCGAGGGGGGCGGTGCGATGGGTTCAGGCTCTGGCACAGGCTCGGGTTCCGGGGCGGGCTCGGGCTCCGGCGCAGGCTCAGGGGTCGGTTCCGGTTCGGGTGCAGGTTCCGGGGCAGGCTCGGGCTGCGCTGCGGCCTCCGCCTGCGCGGATTGCGCCGCGGCGACCATCTCGTCATATTGCGCGGCAGAGATGACCGACACCTCCTGCATCTCCACAGGGTCGCTGTGCGAGGTAAAGATATTCCCCAGCAATAGCCAGCCGATGAGCCCCAAGTGACCCGCGCCAGAGATGTAATGCCCCTTGTGCATGGTTACCCGCCTGACGCGCCTGTGCCGTCCAACTTCGGCCCGCCGGTTTCAGTCACCAGACCAATGTTGCTAAAGCCACCTGCGTTCAGCGCCCCCATGACTTCCATGATCGAGGCATAGGGCACAGCCCCATCCGCACGCAGGAACACACGGTCGCTCGCACGCTCCGCCGAAATGGCACGCAGCTTGGCAACCAGATCATCACGCGCGGTTTCTGTCTTCTGGATCTGCACGGACCCGTCCGCCAGAACGGTCACGGTCAACGGCTCCTCCTGCTCGGACGGCAGGGCGGTGGCCGCTGTTTTGGGCAGCTCGACCGGTACGCCAACGGTCAGCAAAGGTGCCGCGACCATAAAGATGATCAAGAGCACCAGCATCACGTCAACGAACGGCGTGATGTTGATCTCTGCCATCGGCTGCGCACGGCCGCGACGGCGGCCACGGCCACCCCCGCCCTGCTTTTTCATCACCCCACCTGCCATGGCTCAACTATCCAGCTGACGGCTGAGGATGGTGGCGAATTCATCAGCAAAGGCTTCGTAGCCGCCCAGAATACGGTCTGAATCCGCACTCAGCTTGTTATAGAAGATAACCGCGGGAATAGCCGCCAGAAGGCCGATGCCTGTGGCCAAAAGCGCTTCGGCAATACCGGGGGCGACGACGACGAGGCTGGTGTTTTGCTGGGCCGCGATCTCGATGAAAGAGTTCATGATCCCGAACACGGTCCCGAACAGACCGATAAATGGCGCGGTGGACCCGGTGGTCGCCAGCACGGGCAAGCCCTTTTGCAGACGCTCTGCCTCTTTGGCAATCGCCACATCCATGCTGCGGTCGATCCGTGCGGTGGCACCGGGGATCAGCCCGCCATCCTCGCGGTGCGACCGGCGCCATTCCGTCATACCGGCGGCGAAAATCTTTTCTGCGGCCCCATCCGGATCCGGCCCGATCGTGTCATACAACCCGTCCAACGGCTCGCCCGACCAGAATGCTTGGTCAAACCGCTCTGCCTCGGCTTTGGCGTGGCGGTACTGGATCATCTTCTGAATGATGATCGACCACGACCAGAAGGACGCGACGATCAGCATGATCATCACGAGTTTTACGGTAATCGTTGCGCGGAGAAATAGACCCAAGAGCGAGAAATCAATCTCGCTTGCCGCCGCCAGCGTTTCTGCTTCCATCGGTTCTGCTCTTTTTGTTGCGCCCAAAAGGGGCTTCATCTGCCTCAACGGCCCTGTTTTCCAAGGCGCTATTTGGCACAAGCTTAGCCGAGTGCAATATCTATTGCTAGGATTATGGGGCCAATCCGCCTGCTAGACGGGGATTGAGCGAAGTTTCGCTGGCAATCGGCAGGGTTTGCCTGACGCCGCGATACAAACAATCGTGACCACCGCCCGGAACAGGACCGTATCGCCGCGTTTGACCTCTTGCTGCATCACCATGCGGGCCGGCGTGATCGACGTGGCCCATGTCTCTACATCAAGCATATCGTCGAAAACCGCAGGCTGAATGTAATCCGCCTCTACCCGCCGCACGGCAAAGACCACGCCTTCGGCCTTCATGGCCAGCTGGTCAATTCCCATCTCGCGCACCCAGTCACTGCGCGCCCGTTCGATATAGCGCAGGTAATTCGCGTAATAGACGATCCCCGCCATATCGGTGTCTTCATAGTAAACGCGGATCGGCAGATGATGGGTCATTGCGCCGCCCCCACCCGCGCGAACAAACGCAGTGCATGAGACGGGTCTTGCGCTGCCACGGGCATCACGGGGTCATAGGCCGCACGCAACAGTGCCGCCACCTCTGGCTTCAGGATCGTCGCCCCCTCGTGCAGAGCAAGTGGCGAAACCTCGCGGAACGCAGTATCAGACCATAGCAAGAACGACTGCACGATCTGCCCCAGTGCCAGGGCTTGCGCGGGCATCGCGCTCAGCTGCTCGTCCATGCGCAGAAAGACGAAACATGCCTTGATGGCACCTGTCTCGTCAAAGCGGAACAGACGATACTGATTGGCCCCCGCCGCATCCAGCTTTTCCACCAACGGGCCAAGATCAGGCACCAGACGGTCAAGATCGGGCACCTCCAACAGCTCTGCCCAATCCTTGAAAAAGAACATCATCAGATTGCTGCCAAGCTCGGGGTCGGTCTCTGACATGCTGTGCCCCGCCAACTGACAGACCGCCTCGATCGCGCTTTTGACCACGGTCAGCGTCGCATCATCCACGCCAAAGACCACAGGTGCCAACGGGCGGCCCCAACGGGCAAAGGCATAGCTGTCGTCGCTTCGGGTAAACAGCGCTTCGATCTCTTGTGGTGTCATCTCAACTTCCAAATGGTCTTAAATCCTCGCCGAAGGCTTCCCCGCCCTCAGCCAAACAAATCGCTTAGGGGTTTGGGCGGTGCCATCCCCAGATGCGACCAGGCTTTCTGCGCCAGCATCCGTCCCCGCGGCGTGCGCTGGATCAGCCCTTGTTGCAGCAGGTAGGGCTCGATCACCTCTTCCAGCGCGTCACGGGATTCAGACAGCGCCGCCGACATGGTTTCGATCCCGACCGGCCCGCCCTGATAATTCTCGGCGATCAGACGCAGATAGCGGCGGTCAGCCCCGTCCAGCCCCAGCTTGTCGACGCCAAGACGGGTCAGCGCCATATCCGCCAGCGCGCGGGTCACGCGGCCGTCGCCTTCGACCACGGCGAAATCCACAACGCGCCGCAGTAGACGGCCCGCAATACGCGGGGTGCCACGGGCGCGCTTGGCGATCTCGCGTGCGCCCCCCTCATCGGCGGGGGCCCCCAGCTTGCGGGCATTGCGATCGACGATGATGAACAACTCATCCTCGGTATAGAACTGCAAACGCGTCGGGATGCCGAAACGGTCGCGCAGCGGCGTGGTCAACAGCCCCATGCGCGTTGTCGCGCCAACCAGCGTGAACGGCTGCAATTCGATGCGCACGGTGCGCGCGGCGGGCCCTTCGCCGATCACGAGGTCCAGTTCAAAGTCTTCCAACGCGGGATACAGCACCTCTTCCACGGCTGGGTTCAGACGGTGGATTTCATCGATGAACAACACATCGCGGGCTTCGAGGTTGGTCAGGATCGCCGCCAGATCGCCCGCCTTTGCCAGCACAGGGCCAGAGGTCATGCGGAACCCGACCCCCAGCTCGCGTGCCATGATCTGCGCCAGCGTGGTCTTCCCCAATCCGGGCGGGCCATGGAACAGCGTGTGGTCCATCGCCTCGCCCCGCTGCTTGGCGGATTGGATGAACACCTTGAGGTTGGCCCGCGCCTCGGCCTGACCGACGAATTCATCCAGCATCTGCGGGCGCAGGGCGCGGTCTATATCACCGGGCTGCGGGTCCGGCCGCAAAGTTGGGTCACTGTCGATCATCAAATATCCAAGCAAGGTTCATACGGACGGCCACGCGGCTATGCGCATCCTATCCTTTGGGGGCAAGCAGTTTCAACGCCGCGCGGATCAGCTGCGGGGTGTCGGCCTCTGGCATCTCTCTGGCGGCTTGCGCCACGGCCCCTGCCGCATCGCCCGGACCATAGCCAAGGTTGCCAAGCGCCGACAGCGCCTCTGCCTGCGCGGACTGGTTCGGCGGGGCCACGGGGCGGCGTTTGGGGGCAGCGGTTTCGATCACCTCTGCTGCGGCCTCGACCTCGCCATGCGCCTCGGCCAGCGAACCGGTCATCGCCATCACCCCCGGAGCCTTATCCTTGAGGTCCAGCACCACGCGCTGCGCGATCTTGGGGCCGACGCCCTTGGCCACTTTGACCGCGTTCCAGTCGCCAAGCGCGATGGCGCGGCTGACACCATCTGGCCCAAGCGCGCCCAGAATGGCCAGCGATGCCTTGGCCCCCACCCCCTGAACGAGAGGTCAGCAGCCGGTGCCATTCTTTCTCCGCCAATGTCTGAAAGCCGAAAAGCTGCATCAGGTCTTCGCGCACCACCAGATCGGTGAAAAGCGCCACGACCTCGCCCACGCCGGGCAGCGCAGCCATTGTCCGGTCAGAGCAATAGACCAGATAACCAACACCACGCACGTCAATCAGCAGATGATCCGGCGCGCGATAATCAATACGTCCTGTGATCTTGCCAATCATGCGCTTGCCCTTGCGACGGCCTGCGCCAATGTCGAGGCCCCCCCGTGATGCGCATGACAGATCGCGATTGCCAAAGCATCCGCGGCATCGGGGCCGGCGATCTCTGCCCCCGGCAATTGCATGCGTACCATATGAAGCACCTGCCCCTTATCCGCGTGGCCGACGCCAACGACCGTTTTCTTGACCGTATTGGGTGCATATTCACCCACCGCCAGCCCCGCCTGCGCAGGCACCAGCATCGCGATCCCCCGCGCCTGCCCCAGCTTGAGCGTCCCGGCACCGTCCTTGTTCACAAAGGTCTGCTCTACCGCCGCGGCATCGGGTCGATAGGTCACCATGATGCGCGTCAACTGAGCATGAAGCGACAAAAGACGCGTGGCAAGATCGGCCCCCTCGGACTGACAAATGCCGTTCGCCACATGCGTGATGCGGCTGCCGGCCACGTCGATGACGCCCCAGCCCATATTGCGCAAGCCCGGATCAATGCCGATTACCCGTATCATATGCCCATTATCCTCAAGAATTTTCTTTTTCCAAGGCAGTAGCACGAAACGCGAACATCCACCAAGGTTTTTGCACCGCGCCACACAAAAGTCACAATTCAACCTGCAACCTGAATTTCGGGACGTGTTGCGACGCTCAAGCCACTGAAAACGACCCCGACGCCAATAGCGGCAAACCCCTTATCCATAGGCGCTAAACCGCCAAATGCTGCTATGCAGCAAACGCAGAACACACATGCGCCGGTGGGTGTTGTGAAGTGTTTTCATTCTGCCTAATTGCACAGCGCACCGCCGGATTATCCGGCTTTTCTTTATTCAAGGATGGCTCCAATGGCTGTTTACTATAATACCCCAACCACCTACGGCACCGCCGCGGCTGTTAACCGCTTTTTCGCGCATCTTGGCGACGTTGTCGGCAGCATCATCAAATGGAACGACGCACGTGTCACACGCAACGCCCTGTCCGCGCTGTCCGACCGTGAACTCGATGATATCGGTCTGGTCCGTGGCGACATCGAACGCGTCGCAATGAATCACTTCATCCGCTAAGGGTCGATGTTTCATAGCGCCCAAGGGGCTGCCAACCCAAAGCACAAGCCACGCACATCTGAATGATCTGCGTGGCTTCATTTATTCTACGACAGTGAAATATGACGGTGCAGGCCACCGTCCCGCAGCGTCCCTATCCGCGAAAGACCGGCCCCAGCTTACGGGCAAGCGTTTGCGTCACCGGATCGACCTGCAAAACCCAAGCCCCCGCCTGCTCGATCACGGTGCCCTGCGCCAAACTGTCCAGCCTGCTGTCATAGGCCGTGGGGCCGATCGCCGCCAGAACGAACCCTTTGAAGCAGACGAACAGGGCCACCAGCGCGACCAGTAATTTGGTCGGCACCCGCAGGCCGCGCCGCGCCGGCCGCGCGACAACCAGCCCGTCGGCGCGGATGGTGGTGTAATAGCCCCGTGCGAGCTTGACGTTCTTACTCTCTAAACTTTTTACGCGTGTCCCAAATTGTTGACGAGCATCAACCATGGCAGCCTCTAGTCGCTAAAGGCCCCCACCTCTCGCAAGATCATAATAAAGCAAGAATGTGTCAAATTCTCTGCATTTCGACCTTGTTCGTGGCGAAAAGTGACAAAGATTATGGCATTTTCTGGACAGTCAACGTGGTCCAGTCACCAATCACCTCTCGGTTGACAAGATTGATGCCGGATCGCGCATAAACCTCGATCACGTCATCCGCCTGTTCGTTTAAAATGCCAGATAGAATTGCATAGCCTTCGGAGGCCAGCGCCTCGGCCATATCGGGGGCAAGTGCGACCAACGGCCCTTTCAGGATGTTGGCGAATACCAGATCGAAGGGCGCGCGCGATGCCAGTTCGGGATGGTCAAACCCCGCGGCCTCGACGCAGATCAAACGGTCGGCCAGATTATTCGCGGCCGCATTGGCGCGGGCCACGTCGACGGCAACCTCGTCGATGTCGCTGGCCAAAACGGGGTTCGGCCAGATGCGCGCGGCTGCCATCGCCAGCACCGCTGTACCGCAGCCGATATCTGCCACGTTCTGCCCGACCATGCCGCCGTTCGCCAACCGGTCCAACGCGCGCAAGCAGCCCAATGTGGTGCCGTGGTGCCCGGTGCCAAAGGCCATCGCTGCCTCGATCAACAGCGGCTCGCAGTCTTCGGGCACCTTGTCCGCGTCATGGCTGCCGTAGACAAAGAACCGCCCTGCCTCGACCGGCGACAGCTCGCGGCGCACATGGGCGACCCAATCGGTTTCCGGCAGCTCTGACACGACAAATTCCTTCGCCCCCATAGAGGCCGCCAGCACCGCCAGCGCTGTCTCATCCGGGCTTTCCTCGAAATAGCCGCCGACTTCCCACAGGCCCGAGCCGTCTTCCATCTCGAAAACGCCGACACCGGTGGGTTCCGGCACCAGCCGCTCCATCGCCTCGCCCAAAGCATAGGCGGGCTTGCGTCCTTCAAGGGTCGTCAAAGCTGTGAATGTTGGCATGGGAAACTCCGTCAGGATCGCCGATATCGCCGTGCGACGTCCGGCTATGTCAGGGGGTGCTACTCGGCCGGGGCCGGCAGCGGATTGGAAAAGATCGTCTCGTGGCCCGGCACGGGATGGCGCGGGATCATCAGTGACAGCAACAGCGACACCAGCGCCATCCCCGCCGCAAGGAAAAACACCGCCGCGGGCGAGATCAGCCACAGCAGCCCCAGCCCCACAGGCAGGAACACCGCCGCGATGTGATTGATGGTAAAGGCCACCGCCGCTGTCGGCGCAATGTCGGCAGGGTCGGCAATCTTCTGAAAATAGGTCTTGAGCGCGAGCGCCAGCGCAAAGAACATATGATCCAGCACATACAGCGTCGCGGCCACCACCACGCCCCAGCCCAGATAGTAGACGCCGCCATAGGCCAGAAACACGATGATCAGCCCGATGTATTCAAAGCTCAACGTGCGGCGCTCGCCAAAGAAGCCGACTGCACGGCCCATCAGCGGAGCAAAGATCATATTGGCGATCAGGTTGATCAGATAGAGCAGGGTGATTTCATGCACATCAAAGCCAAAGCGTTCGACCATCATGAAGCCCGCAAAAACGACAAAGATCTGCCGCCGCGCGCCAGACATGAATTGAAGCGCATAATACAGCCAGTACCGCTTGCGCAGCACCATCTTCTTGACCTGCGGTGTCGGGGCCTCGAACTGCGGATAGGCCAGCAGCGCGACCAGCGCGATCACCGCCGTCACCCCGCCGCCAATCAGATAGACGATGTTATAGGACAGCGACAAGGTATCCCACAGCGCCATGATCGCCAGATAGGCCACCAGCGTCGCCAATGACCCCGCCGCCATCAGCCAGCCGATCATGCGCGGCGCGTCCTCGATCTTGAGCCACTGCAGCTGCAGCGACTGGTTCACCGTCTCGTAATAGTGGAACCCGATAGAGCTGAGCATGGTGATCGTCAGGATACCGCCCATCGACGGGAACCACGCGGTCAGCGCCGTCGCCACCCCCAGCAGCACCAGTGATACCAACCCCAATACCTGTTCGCGCACGAACAGAATAATCGCGATCACGCCGACCGCCAGAAAGCCCGGTATCTCGCGCACCGTATGCAGCAAGCCGATGTCTGATCCGTCGAACCCGGCGACCTCAATCACAAAGTTATTCAGCAGCGCCGACCATGTGTTGAAGGCAATGGGCATCGCCAGCGCCATCAGGAACAGCAGCGCCACAGGGCGGCGCCAGAACGGTTGATGCTTGGCATCTTCAAGGGTCACATATTGGGTCATGGGCAATTCCTTACCCCCGTTCCTGCCCCTTGACGAGATCAAATCACCCGCCTCACGCCCATGCTCCGCGCAACCGCAGCTTCCAAATGGCCCAAAATCCTCGCCGAAGGCCCTTGCCCCGCAGGGGCAAGCGCGTCACACCGCTAATAAAAACTCTGCGGGTCGATATCGACGGCGATGCGCACATCATTCTTCAACCGCAGCTGTGCGACCCATTTCGCCAATGCCTCTTGCAAGGGGGCGGCCTTTTCGGCCTTGACCAGCAGCCGCACCCGATGGCGCCCGCGCACCCGTGCGATTGGCGCGGGCGCGGGCCCATAGACCTGCGCGCCGATAGCCCGCAGCGGCGCATCCTGCCGCGCCAGCTGGTTGCCCGCATCAAACAGCGCGGCCACATCGGGGCCGCTCAGGATGATGCCCGCCATCCGGCCATAGGGCGGCACGCCGGCGTGGCGGCGCTCTCCGGCTTCGGCTTTCCAGAACCCCTCCTCGTCCCCTGCCAGAATGGCGCGGATCACCGGGTGATCCGGCTGAAAGGTCTGCAACAGCGCGGTGCCCGGAGCCTCGGCCCGTCCGGCGCGCCCTGCCACCTGCCGCATCAACTGATAGGTTCGTTCTGCCGCGCGCAGGTCCGATCCCATCAGCCCCAAGTCCGCGTCAATGACCCCCACCAGTGTGAGGTTGGGAAAGTTGTGCCCCTTCGCAACCAGCTGCGTGCCGATGATGATATCCGCCGCCCCGTCGGCGATCCCTGCAATCTCGGCCTTGAGCGCGCGGGCCGAACCGTACATGTCCGAGCTTAGCGTCGCGACCCGCGCCTCGGGCCAAAGCGCTGCGGCTTCTTCGCCCAGACGTTCCACCCCCGGCCCCACGGCAGCCAGCTTGCCTTCGGCCTCGCACGACGGGCAGACCTCGGGCATGGGCTTGCTTTCGCCGCATTGGTGGCAGACCAGCCGTTTGAGGTAGCGATGTTCGACCATCCGCGCATCGCAATGATCGCAGCCGATCTGATGCCCGCAGGCGCGGCACAGGGTCACCGGCGCATAGCCGCGACGGTTGATGAACAGCATCGCCTGCTCGCCCCGTTCCAGCCGCTTGTCGACCTCGACCTTCAACGTGGGCGACACCCATTTATCGCTCGGCAGGCCTTCGCTGCGCATGTCGATCGCGCCCATCGTCGGCATCACCGCCGGCCCAAAGCGCGATGTCAGCTCGACCCGCGTATATTTGCCCGCCTCGGCGTTGGCCCAGCTTTCCAACGACGGTGTGGCAGAGGCCAAAACCACCTGCGCCCCGCAGATGGACGCCCGCAGCACCGCCATGTCACGGGCGTTATACAGCACGCCTTCTTCCTGCTTGTAGGAGGTGTCATGTTCCTCGTCGACGACGATCAGACCAAGGTTCTGGAACGGCAGAAACAGCGCCGACCGCGCACCGATCACCACCTGAGCCTGTCCCTGCCCGACCATTTTCCAGATGCGACGCCGCTCTGTCATCGTGGCACCCGAGTGCCATTCCGCAGGCTTTGCGCCAAACCGCGCCTGCACACGGTGCAAGAACTGTTCGGTCAGCGCGATTTCCGGCAGCAGCACCAAAGCCTGCCTGCCGGATTTCAGCGCAGCGGCGACGGCCTCCAGATAGACTTCGGTCTTGCCCGATCCGGTCACGCCCCGCAGCAAGGTGGTGCCATATGTGCCCGAGGCCACCCCCGCCGCGAGCAGCGCCGAGGCCGAGGCCTGATCCTCCGTCAGCTCTTTGCTGGGCAAGCTCGGGTCCATGCGCATGAACGGCAGATCGCGCGGGCTGTCCTGTTCCAGCACTGCGCCCTGGGTCACCAACCCCTTGATCACCGACGCCGTCACCCCCGACATCTCGGCCAGTTCCTTGAGCGTGAACGAAAGGTCGCCATACTCCGCCAGAGTTTCCAGCACGCGACGGCGCGCGTCGGTCATCCGGTCAGGCTCCCCCTCGCCACGCCGGTAAATCTTGCGCATCGACGGCGGGTCGCCCAGCCCCGGCGCACGCGTCGCCAGCCGCAGCATCGCGGGCATCGGCGTCAGCGTATAGGCGGCGGCACGGGTCAGAAAACTGCGCAGTTCTTCGCGCATGGGGGCCGCATCGAGCACGCGGATCACCGACCGTATCTTGGACAGATCGTAGTCCCCCTGCCCAGCGCCCCAGACGACACCGATTACCTTGCGCGGGCCTAAAGGCACCTCGACGAAGGCCCCCATATGGCAGCCGCCTTCGGGCGCTTTGTAATCCAGCGCACGGCCCAGCGGCTGGGTGGTCATCACGGCCACCAGCTCATTTGCATGAAAAAATTCTGGCGGTTTCACCAATCGCTCCGGAACGGGGTTACGGGAATTAGGGTTCCAGCTTGGCGGATGATGCGCTAAAGCCCTAGGCGACAGACATAGCCATTCCTGCTGCCTATTCCAACCTGAAGGACGTAACATGAAATTCTTCGTAGATACCGCCGAAATCGATGCCATCGCCGAGCTGAACGATCTGGGCATGGTAGACGGGGTGACAACAAACCCGTCGCTGATCCTGAAATCCGGCCGCAACATTCTGGAAGTCACGAAAGAGATCTGTGATCTGGTCGACGGCCCTGTCTCTGCCGAAGTTGTCGCGACCAAAGCGGACGACATGATCGCCGAAGGCCGCAAACTGGCCGAGATCGCGGAAAACATCACCGTGAAGCTGCCCCTGACATGGGACGGTCTGAAAGCCTGTAAAGTGCTGTCGGACGAAGGCAAGATGGTCAACGTCACGCTCTGCTTCTCGGCGAACCAGGCATTGATCGCGGCTAAGGCCGGTGCCACCTTCATCTCGCCATTCATCGGGCGTCTGGATGACATCAACCTTGACGGTATGGACCTGATCCAGGACATCCGCACGATCTATGACAACTACGGGTTCGAGACTGAAATCCTCGCCGCGTCGATCCGCACCGTGAACCACGTGCTGGATGCCGCGCGTATCGGTGCTGATGTTATGACCGCCCCGCCAGAAGTGATCAAGAAGCTGGCCGCGCACCCGCTGACCGACAAGGGGCTCGAGACCTTCATGGCCGATTGGGCAAAGACAGGTCAGAACATCCTCTGACCCCGCCTTTAGGCGACGACAAAGGGGCACGCGCGTCACAGGCTGCGCGTGCCCACCACGATCTGCATGTGCCCGTAATCGGCCCGTGCCCTCGCAGAAAACCGCACCAGCCTCGCCCAGCCTCTGCCCCGTCCATGCGCGGCGAACGGGCGGTTTGACGCCGAAAAACCAGCCATACGCCAAAAGAAAAAAGCAGATTTAGCCTGACGCGCATGCTATGTCAGTGCCAAATATAAAAAGAGACCCGCATGAGCAGTAACCACAAGATCGAAGATTCCCTTCGGGAAGCGATTATTTCACAGCCCGACGTCATCCTTGACGACAACGACGTGATGCAGGCCCTGATCGCCGCGAATGAACGCGCGATGGGGGGCAATATTGTCGATCTGCGCGGCATCGCCATGGACCGGCTGGAAACCCGTCTCGACCGGCTTGAGGACACGCACCGCAACGTGATCGCCGCGGCTTATGAAAACCTTGCGGGGACCAACCAGATCCACCGCGCGATCCTGCGCATGCTTGACCCTGTAGACTTCGAACCCTTCCTCAAGGATCTCGGGGGCGAGGTTGCCGATATCCTGCGGGTCGACGCTGTGCGGCTGGTGCTGGAATCTGCCGAGAATGACGATGATCCCGCGATCAAGCGCTTGGGCGATGTGCTGAACGTCGCCGAACCGGGTTTTATTGACGACTACCTGTCGCACGGGCGCGGCGGCACGGTGCGTCAGGTGACCCTGCGCGGTGTGCAGCACAGCCCCGAACATATCTACGGCGGCGCGGCGGATTGGATCCGGTCGGAAGCCTGCCTGAAACTGAACTTTGGCGCGGGCCGTTTGCCGGGCCTGCTGATCCTTGGCTCCGAAGACCCGCATATGTTCAGCCCGCAACAGGGCACCGATCTGCTGGGCTTCTTCGCTGGCGTGTTCGAGCGGACGATGCGCCGCTGGCTGTCTTGAGCGGGGCAAACGCGCTTTTGATCAGCCCCGCCGCGCGGGACGCCCTGCAAAGCTGGCTGGACCATCAACGCGCCCTGAAAGGGGCTGCCGAGAACACGATCACCGCCTATCAGGGGGATCTGGTCGATTTCCTTGCGTTTATGACGCTGCACAAGGGCGACAGCCAAGGCTTGGGCGCGCTGTCAAAGATCACCATCTCGGACATGCGCGCCTGGATGGCGCAGACCCGCAGTGGGGATGTCGGGCCACGGTCGATGGCGCGCAAGCTGTCGGCGGTCAAGGCGTTCTATCGCTGGCTGGCAGAGCGCGAGGGGTTCGAGCCTACCGCCGTGCTGTCGACCAGATCGCCGAAATTTCCCAAAAAGCTGCCCCGCCCGTTGGCAATTGATGCCGCTCAGGCGATGATCGACAGCGTGGAAATGCAGTCGCGTCACGCCTGGGTGGCCGCGCGGGATGTGGCGGTCCTGACCCTGCTGTGGGGGTGCGGGCTGCGGATATCCGAAGCGCTTGGCCTCAAGGGGGCCGACGCGCCCCTGCCCGAGGTGCTGCGTATCATCGGTAAGGGCGGTAAGGAACGGGTGGTGCCCGTGCTCCCTGCGGCGCGCGATGCCGTGGATGCCTATCTACGCGTCTGCCCCTTTGGGAAGGAACGGGATGCGCCGCTGTTTCGCGCAATGCGCGGTGGGCCTTTGGCAGCGCGGGCGATATCGCAGGTGATGGCGGATGCACGGATGCAGCTTGGCCTGCCTGCCAGCGCCACCCCCCACGCACTGCGCCACAGCTTTGCCACGCATCTGCTGGATGCGGGGGGCGATCTGCGTGCGATCCAAGAGCTTTTGGGCCATGCGTCGCTCTCGACCACGCAGGCCTATACGGCTGTTGATACCGCGCGTCTGATGGATGTCTATAACCGCGCCCACCCCAAGGCGGGCGGCGGCAGTTAACGGTCCAGCTGGGTGACGAAATCCTGCGCGGCTTTGGTGGGGTCCGCCAGCCCCTGTGCCACACGATCGCTAAGCTCGGTCAACGCCGCCTTTGCCTTGGGCTTTTCCAACTGCGCAAGCAACGCCTGCTTCACCGCCTGTTCAAACCAATAGCGGGCTTGTGCGGCACGGGCATGTTGCCAGAACCCTTCGGCGCGGCGCCATTCGGTCAGCGCCTCTACCTCGGCCCATGCCTCGTCCAGCCCGTTTTCCTCCAGCGCTGAGACCATCATCGCCTTGGGAAACCCCTTGGGGTCTTGCGGCCGTTTGCGCAGCAACCGCAGGGCACCGGCGTAATCGGCACAGGTCCGCGACGCGGCGGGTTTCAGATCCCCATCGGCTTTGTTGATCACAATGATATCCGCCATCTCCATGATGCCGCGCTTGACGCCTTGCAGCTCGTCCCCGCCCGCGGGGGCCAGCAACAGCATGAAAACATCGGACATCTCTGCCACCACCGTCTCTGACTGGCCGACGCCGACCGTCTCGATCAGTACCACGTCAAAGCCTGCGGCCTCGCACAGGGTTACCGCCTCGCGGGTGCGGCGGGCCACGCCGCCCAGATGCGTCTGGCTGGGCGACGGGCGGATGAAAGCATCGCGTTCGCGCGACAAGAGGTCCATCCGCGTCTTATCCCCCAAGATCGACCCGCCCGAACGCGAAGAGGACGGATCAATTGCCAGCACCGCGACCTTGAGCCCGCGCCCGATCAGCATCATGCCAAAGCTTTCGATAAAGGTGGATTTCCCCACCCCCGGCGTCCCCGACAATCCGATCCGCAGCGCCTCGCGCCCCTTGGGCAGCGCGGCAAGCAGCTCTGTCGCCTGCGCACGGTGATCCTCGCGACCGGATTCGATCAAGGTGATCCCCCGCGCCAGCGCCCGGCGCTCCCCTGCTGCGATACCCTTTGCCAGATCGTCGATGTTCATAGGTTCTGCCTCTCACGCCCTTTGGCCCATGTTTCGATCCCGGCGGCGCAAATGTCCAGACCGCAGGCCGGGTCTTGGCCCCGCGCCGGGTTTCGCCCATAACCACGCTTATGGCTTTTACCCTTCCCATTGATGACGTGATGCCGCAGGTGATCGACGCGCTGCGCGGCCAGGGCCGCGTTGTGCTGCAAGCGCCCCCCGGTGCGGGCAAGACCACGCGCGTGCCGCTGGCGATGTTGGACGCGGGGCTGACCACCGGCCGCATCCTGATGCTGGAACCGCGCCGCCTTGCCGCGCGTGCAGCTGCCGAACGCATGGCTGCGACCTTGGGCGAAGAACCGGGGCAAACCGTGGGCTTTCGCGTCCGCGGTGCCAGCGCCGTCAGCAAATCCACCCGTATCGAGGTCGTGACCGAGGGCATTCTGACCCGCATGCTGCAAGACGACCCCGACCTGCCCGGTGTCGGCGCGGTGATCTTTGACGAATTCCACGAAAGATCCCTGAACGCGGATCTGGGCCTCGCGCTTTGCCTAGAGGTGGCCGAAGCGCTGCGCGATGACCTGTTGATCGTCGCCATGTCCGCCACGCTGGACGCCGCCCCCGTCGCTGCGCTGATGCAGGCTCCGGTGGTCACCTCCGAAGGGCGCAGCTTTCCAGTGACGCCCCATTGGCTGGACCGGCCCGTAGGCAAGCAACGGTTCGAGCAGGCAGTCGCAGATCTGGTGTTGCACGCGCTGGATACCGCCCCGGGATCGGCGCTGGTGTTCCTGCCCGGCGAAGGTGAAATCCGACGGGTCGAAAGCGCGCTGGCGGGACAGCTGCCCGCCGATTGCACGCTCGCCCCGCTGTTCGGCGCGATGGACTTCAAAGCGCAGCGCGCTGCGATTGCACCGGCCAAAACAGGCCGCAAGGTCGTGCTCGCGACCTCTATCGCGGAAACCTCGCTGACCATCGAAGGGGTGCAGATCGTGGTGGACGGGGGCCGCGCACGACGGGCACAGTTCGATCCGTCCTTCTGGCATGTCGCGGCTGATCACCGACCGCGTAACCCGCGCCGAAGCGACGCAGCGCGCGGGCCGTGCGGGGCGTGTGTCGGAAGGGGCCGCGTTCAAACTCTGGACCCGCGGCGAGGAAGGCGCGCTGGCCGCCTACCCCCCCGCCGAGATCGAGGCCGGCGATCTATGCGCCTTCGCGTTAGAGCTGGCAGTCTGGGGGGCGCAGGCCGATGACCTGAAGTTCGTGACTCCGCCTCATGCAGGCCGTCTGGCCGAAGCACAGGCCGTGCTGCACATGCTGGGGGCGCTGGATGCGACGGGTCGGATCACAGAGCATGGCCGAAGCTTGGCGAAGATGCCGCTGCATCCCCGTCTGGCGCATATGGTCGCCAAAGGCGGGCGCAGCGCCCCGACGCTGGCCGCGATCCTGTCGGAGCGTGACCCCTTGCGCGGCGGCTCTGTCGATCTGGCGCTGCGGCTTGATGCGGTCGCGGGCAAGCGCGTCCCGGCCGAGTTCAACCACGCTGCCCTTTCACGCATCAAGCAAGACGCCAAACGGCTGGCCAGAGGGCAAACCGGTGACGGCCCCGATACGCTGGGGGTGCTGGCGGCCCTTGCCTACCCCGATAGGGTAGCACTGCGGCGCAAGGGCGACGCCCCGCGATACGTTATGTCGGGCGGCAAAGGCGCAATTCTGTCCGAGAGCGATCCGCTGGCGGGCGAACGCTTGCTGGTGGCGACCGATCTTGACGGCGACCCGCGAGAAGCACGCATTCGCCAAGCCGCGCGCCTGTCCGACGGCGATCTGCGTGAAAGCTTCGCGGATCAAATCGGATGGTATAAACTCTGCGTCTGGTCCCGCCGCGAGGGCCGCGTGCTGGCGCGGCAGCAGGAACGTTTTGGCGCATTGGTGCTGGACGACAGGGCGTGGTCCGACGCCCCTGCCGAAGACATAGCGCAGGCCATGCTCGACGGGGTGCGGCAGCTAAGACTGATGCCCGGCAAAGCGGCGGCGCTGTTTCTGGCGCGGGCGCGGCTGATGGGCGATGGTTTCCCCGATTTCAGCGAGGATCACCTGCTTGAGACCTTGGAGGATTGGTTGCCCGGTCATCTGGCAGGTGTCCGCAGCACCGCCGACTGGAAGGCGTTTGACCTGCTGCCTGCCCTGACCGCGCGGCTGAGCTGGGACGACCAGCAAGCGCTTGATCGTGCCGCGCCTGCGCATTTCACCACGCCGCTGGGGCGCAAGATCGCGATTGACTATAGCGAAACGCAGCCCCAGATCGCCCTGCGTCTGCAAGAGGTCTTTGGCACCACCCGTCACCCCATGATCGCAGGGCAGCCCTTGCAGATCACGCTGCTGTCCCCCGCGCAGCGACCCGTGCAGGTGACCACCGATCTGCCGGGGTTTTGGGCTGGGTCCTATGCCGATGTGCGCAAGGACATGCGCGCCCGCTATCCGCGCCACCCGTGGCCCGAAGACCCGACGCAGGCCGATCCGACGCTACGGGCCAAACCCCGCGGCACCTGAGCCCCGACGGTGTTGCGCGGCGTGCCCTGCGAGCACCAGTAATCCGCCCGCAATCGCCCAGTTCTTGACAAAGATCGACATCTGCCACGGGTCGTCAGGGATGAAGTGGAAAATGCTCGTTGCCATACAATAAAGCGCGAGTGCTGCGCTCATGGGGGCGAGCCAGAGACCGAAGATCAGGCTGATCGCCGCCACCCCGTTGAACAGCATCGCGGGCCAGACGAGGAACACGGGCAATCCGCGATCCGACAGCAAACCCTGTGCCGCTGCAGGGTCGACCAGCTTTTGTACAAATCCCGCGACGAAAAGGACCGCCAAAAGCAGGCGGCCCGTGTAAATCGCAATCCTCTCAACCCGCTGCATCAGGCGGCGGCGGGCGTAAAGGTCATCGCCAAACCGTTAATACAGTGGCGTTTGCCCGTGGGTGCAGGACCATCATCGAACACATGGCCCAGATGGCCGCCGCAGCGGTCGCAATGCACCTCGGTCCGCGTAGTAAAGAACCCCTTGTCCGGCATGGTTTCGACAGCATCGTCCAGTGGGGCGAAGAAGCTTGGCCAGCCGGTGCCGCTTTTGAACTTGGTCTCGGAGCTATAAAGCGCCTGATCACAACCCTTGCAGTGGAACACGCCTTTGCGGACCTCATCGTTCAGCGGGCTGGTAAACGCGCGTTCGGTATCCCCCTCGCGCAGGACGGCATATGCGTCATCGCCCAGTTGAGCGCGCCATTCGGCAGGGGTGCGGCTGACTTCAAAGTCGCCCTGTGCCACGGTCCCGGCCTGCGCCGCCGCGCCTACGCCAAACGGCAAGGCCGCCATCGTCATCGTTGTGCATTTCAGGAAATTCCGGCGTTTCATAATGCCCCCTTAAGGTTGCGGTACTGCGGATAGATTGGATGTCTGTTGAAAGGGCCGCCGGACGTCGCGCGTGGCGCTGACATCCGGCGGTACTCGTTACAAGGCACGCGAGGTGCCGATACTGGATAAACCCGTTGGCGGAATGCATGGTTCCACGCCAACAAACTCGTTACCAAACCGCGCCAAAAACACGGCACGGTCCCTCAGCGACATGGGCTTGCAACCAGTGTCGGCCTGAGTTGTGGAAATACACGGAAGTAGAAAACGAGAAGTTTCACCGAAAACGCAAAAAACCGCAGTTTTTATTAAACTTTCTCAAATACCGTTAAGAAACAAAGACTTCGACCACATGAAAGCGAGCGAAGTCTTTGTTTGAAAAGTCAGCGACCCCGATAAAACCCGGATTACAGTTCAGACATGGCCCCTGCGGCCAGGACATCGCCCGTAGGCGCACCCGTGGGCGAGCCGCCGACGGGTTCATCCGAAATCGCCAGCGTGATCTGTGCCGCCTGGCTGCGCAGCTCTGCCGGAACAAGAATCCGCGTCGTCTCGCTGTCGGGCAGAACGCCCAAGGAAACCGGAGCCTGATCGGGCAGGATCGCCCAAAGTTCTAGCACACGCCCCTCGTTCGCCGAGCCCGAAACGCGGCGTAGCGCGATCTCGTGCTTGACCGGTTCGACCACGGCCAACACTTGCAACGGGCTGGTGTCGCTGACCAGCTGTGCGGCCAGAACGGTCGGTTGATCGCCGCCCGGACGTGTGTTGATCTCAAGCAGTTGCACGCCAAGATAGCCCGCAAACAGCAGCGATGCCATCGCCACCCCCTGCCAGAGCCACAAACGTTGCAGGATCGACACCCGCTGCTTCGGGAAGACCTGCGCCATCAGCTTTTTCTTCACGCGCGCGGGCGGCGAGACGGGATCGATCCCGTCGGTCATGGCGGTCAGGCGTTCCTGCCAGAAGACAACGCGGTCTGCGAAATCACGTTCAGTCGCAATGCGCTGACGCGCCGCGATCATATCGTCGTCAGACGACAGGCCCAGCACCATTTCGGCGGCCAGAAGATCGTCATCATGGGGTGTTTCAGGCGTTTGGGTCATTGGCTCATACACTCCCGCAGGGCGATCAGGCCACGGCGCAGCCAGGTTCGCATCGTATTCAGCGGCACGCCGAAGCGTTCAGCCAGATCGGAATAGGTCTCGCCATCCAGATAGGCACCCCGAATGGCTTTGCCACGGTCTTCTTCCAGCGTATCAAGACAGCCCGACAGGCGCGACGCCTCTGACGAGGCAACGGCGTATTGTTCGGGCGTGGGTCCGGGGGAGACAAGTTCAAAACCGGGCGTGTTCACGTCCTGATGGCCTTTTTTGCGGGCCCGCAGACGGTCGATAGAGGTATTTCGCGCAATGGTGATCAGCCACGTCATCGGGCTCAGGCCATTGGCATTATACTTATCGGCATTGTTCCAGATTTTGACGAAACTGTCTTGCATGGCGTCCTCTGCTGCGGCGCGTTTGTTCAACACACGCAGACAAACCCCGAAAAGTTTCGCAGAAACACGATCATAGAGCTGGTCAAACGCCGCGCGGTCTTTCAACGCGACACGGGCAATCAAGTTTTCGATTTCTTGTCGGTCCATTTGCACGGGCCTTTTCTCCACCTGAACGGGTTTCCAGCGTTACACCGAAACCTACGGCACTCACTACATTTGTCCAGCAAAGCGTTGTCATTGGACGGTTTTGTGTAACCCAGGCGCATCGCGTTGGCCAATGGGTAATCTATCGCGCGGCAAGCGGGCGCGGAAATGGCCCCCCGCGTTCACAAGCTATGGACGGGGGCCGGTGTTGCGCGTTTAGTCGTGGCAGGGCTGCCTCGTTGTACACCGCTGCACAGCATCCCGTCTGTCTGGCCCCTAAGTGGCCCATATGTGGAAGGAGTATCGCGATGCCGCAGCCCAATTACAGCACCTATGACGTTGTCATTATCGGTGGCGCGATCTTTGGATCGTCTGTCGCATGGTGGCTGACCCAGATGGCCGGTTTTGACGGCAAGGTTCTGGTGGTCGAACGTGACCCCACCTATGAATACGCCGCCACAAGCCATACCAACAGTTGCATCCGCCAGCAGTTCAGCTCGGCCATCAACGTGAAGGTGTCGCAGTTCGGGGCCGAGTTTATCAAGAACTTCCGTCGGTTTATGGACGATGATCCAGAGGTGCCGCATCTGGCGCTGCAAAGCTTTGGCTATCTCTACCTCGCGGACACGCCAGAGTTTGCGCAGACGCTGCAACAGAACCAGCAGATACAGGTGGCACTGGGGGCGGGCACGCAACACATGACCGCCGCCGAGGTCGCTGCCGCTTACCCGTTCTATCAGCTTGATGACATCATTGCCGCCAACCACAACCGCGTGGATGAAGGCTATTTCGACGGCGGTACCATGTTTGACTGGCTCAAGCGCATGGCTCGCCGCAACGGAGTGGAATACCTGCACGACGAAGTGACCGCGATGACCAAAGCCGCCGATGGCACATCCGTCACCCATGTCACGCTGAAATCCGGCGCAACGGTGGCCTGCGGGACGGTGGTCAACGCCTCTGGCCCGCGGGCGGCCGCGACGGCGGGCATGGCCGGCATCACCCTCCCGGTCGAGCCGCGCAAACGCTATACTTTTGTGTTCGATGCCGCCAAACCGCTGGACCGCGACCTGCCGCTGACAATCGACCCGTCCGGCGTGCATTTCAGGACCGAAGGGAAATACTACATGGCGGGCTGCCCCCCGCGCGAAGATCCTGCGGTCGCCTATGATGACTTTGCCTTTGACCACAGCCTTTGGGAGGACAAGGTGTGGCCCGCCATCGCCACCCGCGTCCCGCAGTTCGATCAGGTCAAGGTGATCAACGAATGGGTCGGGCACTACGATTACAACACGCTGGACCAGAACGCGATTGTCGGGCCGCACAGTGTGATCGAGAATTTTTTGTGCCTGAACGGGTTCTCCGGTCACGGGCTGCAGCAGGCACCCGCCCTTGGCCGTGGCATCGCTGAATGGATCACCTATGGCGCATACCGCACGTTGGACCTAAGCCCCTACGCCTACCGCCGGATCGAGGAAAACCAATCGCTGATTGAAAAGGCGGTGATTTGATCCCCCTGCCCCGATGACATACCCATGCCAGGCAACACCCCTTTGTGCGGGCGCGCAGCCTTGCTTGGCCTCGCAAAACGATAGTGGAAGGAAAACGACATGATGAAGAAACTGGTTCTGACGGGGGCCGCAGGGCGGCTTGGGTCCTACCTGCGTGAACCCCTGTCCCAAATGTGCCAAGAACTGGTCAGCACCGACATCGTCGATGACATCGGCAAGCTCTATGAAGGCGAAAGCTACGCCAAGGCCGATGTCGCCGTCTATGACCAGATCGCGCCGCTGCTGGAGGGTGCCGATATGGTTGTCCACTTCGGCGCCATCGTCGACGAAAAACCCTTCGAGGAACTGCTGGGGCCGAATTTCGTCGGATCCTACAACGTGTGGGAAGCCGCCTATCAGCACGGGCTTCAACGGGTCGTCTATGCGTCCTCCATCCACGCTGTGGGCATGCACAAGAAATCCGATTTCATCGGCATCGACGCGCCCCACAAGCCCGATACATTCTACGGCCTCGCCAAATGCTTTAGCGAAGACCTTGCGTCCATGTATTGGGACAAACGCGGGCTAGAGGCCGTGTGCCTGCGCATCCTCAGCTGCGCGCAGGTCAACAACACCCGTGCCTTGGGATCGTGGTTGTCCTATGACGATCTGATCCAGCTGGTCACCCGCGCCATCGATACGCCATCGGTCGGCTTCAGCGTGGTCTACGGCGTGTCCAACAACGACCGCGCGCCGGTGGACAATGCCAAAGCGTCCTTCCTCGGCTATCGCCCGAAAGACAACGCAGAGCAGTTCGCCGAGAAGATCCTTGCCGAAGCACCACCGGTCGATCTGAAAGACCCCGGCCAAATGCACCACGGTGGCCCCTTTGCCGCGGTCGACCTCGGCGAAAGCGGCGTGGCGTCGATGAACATCGTCAACGACAAGAAAACCACCTGATGCCTTGAGGGCGGGGCGGGGCTTTACCCCCGCCCCCCATGTTTCACGTGACGCGATGTTTGGAATGGCACCCGTCTTGCCAGCGGGCGCGACAGATGCGCCCGCGGCTCACAATTCGATGCGGATATCGTGGATCCACAGCTTTGGCGGCCGCGAGAGCACAAAGACCACCACATCAGCCAGATCGTCGGGCTCGGTAAAGATATGGTTGGGCACATCCTCCCCCGCCTTCGAGAACATCCCCGTGTTCGTCCCCGACTGGTAAACTCCGCCCACGCGCACGCCGGTGTTTTCCTCGTCCGCTTTCAGCACCTCGGTAAAGCCACGCACCCCGTATTTCGTGGCGGTATAGACAGATTGCCCGGCCTGCGCGACGACGCCGGACTTGGAGACGACATTCAGAATGATCCCCTCGTCATTCGCGCGCAGCGCCGGAATGGTGGCTTGCGTGATCTGCATCAAGCCCGTCAGGTTGGTCTGCACGGTCGCCTGCAAAAGCTGCGGCGGGATCTCATCCAGCGGGCCGGTTTTGTGCCAGATGCCCGCATTGTTGATCAGAATATCCAGCCCGCCAAATGCGGCTGTCACCTGCTCTACCGCCCCGCTGATCGCATCCGGGTTCTGGATATCACAAGGAATGCCGATCGCTTCGCTGGCTCCAGCGGCGATACATTCAGCCTCTACCGCAGCCAGCCGGTCAGCATCGCGCCCCAGAATGGCCAGACGCGTCCCTACTGCCGCGAGTTTAAGGCAAATATGCCGCCCGATACCATCACTTCCACCAGTGACGATGATACGCTTGTTCTTTAATTCCATGATCCGCTCCTGAGTATTACACCCCCTCTACCCCACCTCGTTTCCTCGCGAAAGCATGGGCGCAAGGTTTGCAAAAGGCGGGTGGCGGCGAAACTGTCGGAGGGGAAAGCCAAGCGCAACGTCGCGCCCCATCTCGGGCCGCGCAACACCTGATCAGTATGTAGATAAATGTCTAGGTGTATGGCGGAGACGAAGGGATTCGAACCCTCGAGACCCTTCCGGGCCTACTCCCTTAGCAGGGGAGCGCCTTCGACCACTCGGCCACGTCTCCGTCGACGCGTATATCCAAGAAAACGCATGGGGCACAAGCGGTAATCTCAGAAAATACCGGGAATGTCGGGATCGCGGGGATAGCGGAGGATATCGGGGGCGGGATACGGCTTGCGGCGCTATGCGCGCGGCGCTGGCCGGGGTCATCCGTGGGGCGATGGCAGCGGGAGGTGCCGCTCGCGCGCCAGATCGGCGGGCCGCCTGGAAAGCGGCCCGCCGGATTGGATCAGGTGCTGAACAGGAAGTGCAGCACGTCGCCGTCTTTGACGGTGTAGCTTTTGCCCTCGGCGCGCATCTTGCCGGCTTCCTTGGCGGGGCCTTCACCGCCCAAGGCCACGAAATCGTCATAGGCGATGGTTTCGGCGCGGATGAAGCCTTTTTCAAAATCACCGTGGATCACGCCTGCGGCTTTCGGCGCAGAGGTGCCAGCCTTGATCGTCCAGGCGCGGGCCTCTTTCGGGCCGACGGTGAAGTATGTCTCAAGGTGCAGCAGCTCGTAGCCCGCGCGGATCAACCGATCAAGCCCGGCTTCCTCTAGCCCCATCTCGTCCAGGAACATGCCGGCCTCTTCGGGCTCTAGCTGGCTGATTTCTTCCTCGATCTGGGCAGAGATCACGACGTGGCTATTGCCCTGCGCCGCGGCCATTTCCGCGACTTTGGCAGAAAGGGCATTGCCCTCGGCCGCTTCGGATTCACCGACGTTGCAGACATAGAGCACCGGCTTGGTTGTCAGCAATTGCAGCATGCGCCAGGCTTTTGCGTCATCCGCGTCAACCTCGACGGTGCGCGCGGGTTTGCCGTTTTCGATGGCTTCTTGCGCGGCGGCCAGCAGGCGGTCTTGCTGCGCTGCGTCCTTGTCGTTGCCCTTGATCTTGCGGACCAGACCGGAACGGCGTTTTTCGATGCTTTCCAGATCGGCAAGCATCAGTTCTGTATCGATGGTCTCGGCGTCTGCCACGGGGTCCACGCGCCCTTCGACGTGGGTCACATCGCCGTCTTCGAAGCAGCGCAGCACATGGGCGATCGCGTCCGTCTCGCGGATATTGGCCAGGAACTGGTTGCCGAGGCCTTCCCCTTTGGACGCGCCTTTGACCAAGCCTGCGATATCCACAAAGGTCATCCGCGTCGGGATAATCTGCTTGGAGCCCGCAATCGCGGCGAGTTTATCAAGTCGCGAATCCGGCACCGCGACTTCACCGACGTTCGGTTCGATTGTGCAGAACGGAAAATTGGCCGCCTGCGCTGCCGCTGTTTTGGTCAGCGCGTTGAAGAGGGTCGACTTGCCGACATTCGGCAGACCCACGATTCCCATCTTAAAGCCCATGACAAGCATCCTTTATAAGTTGGCGTTGTCCTAGGGTTTTGGCCGCCTTTGCGCAAGTCTTAGCGCAGGCGTCGGTCCTCGTGCGTCTGGTAAATCAGGATCCATGCGAGCACGATGAACATCGGATGGGTCAACCCACCCGAAAAGATCACGGCCGGAATCCAGATCAGGAAGACGATAATCGCCGTGAAGATCCGTCCTGTCAGCAGGATGGAAAGCGGCGGCAACAGCAGGGCGAGTACATAATTCATCCGGTAAATGTAGGCGCAGGCGGCGGGATTTAAAGGACTATGTGATGCGCACCTGCATAAATAGAGTGCCTTTGACCCCTGTTTTCCGGAAAATCGCCCGAGCCCACCGGCGGAGTTGGATTGATTTCCCGCGATATATTCGGCATTGCAGCAGGGTAACGTAAAAAGGCCGCCCTCATGACACGTATCGACGCCAAATTCGCTGACCTCAAATCCCAAGGCAAGAAAGCCTTTGTCGCCTATGTGATGGCAGGCGATCCCGACTTTGACACGTCGCTCGAGGTGGTGCGCGGCCTGCCTGGCGCGGGCGTCGATATTATCGAACTGGGGCTGCCGTTTACCGATCCGATGGCCGATGGCTCTGCCATTCAGCTGGCGGGACAGCGCGCGCTTGAAGGCGGGATGACGCTGGACAAGACGCTGGCGCTTGCCGCGGCGTTCCGCGAACAGGATGACACGACCCCGATCGTGCTGATGGGCTATTACAACCCGATCTACTCCAAAGGCGTGGATACATTCCTTGAGGCCGCCAAGAAGGCCGGCGTGGACGGGCTGATTGTCGTGGACCTGCCACCGGAAGAAGACGCCGAGCTCTGCCTGCCCGCGCAAGCCGCCGGTATGAACTTCATCCGCCTTGCGACCCCTACGACCGATGACAAACGCCTGCCGCGGGTTGTGCAGAACACCTCGGGCTTTGTGTATTACGTGTCGATCACCGGCATCACCGGCTCTGCCGAAGCGGATGCGGGCGATGTCGCCCCCGAGGTTGAGCGCATCCAGAAGGCCAGCGGCCTGCCCGTGATTGTCGGGTTCGGCGTGAACACTCCCGCCAAGGCCGAAGCCATTGCAAGCGTTGCTGATGGGGTTGTTGTCGGCTCTGCCATCGTGTCGAAAATCGCGGATGGGCTGCCTGTCGAAGACGTGCTGAGCTTTGTCAAAACCCTGTCGGATGGTGCGCATCGGGCCTAAGCGCCCGGCTCGACGCCCGATGTCGTGGCGTAAAGCAATTGATTTCAACGGGCCGTATTGGTTAGATCATCTGACCAATACATAGGAACTTGCCACCATGCCCGTGATCACCACCATCGACGACCTCAAGCGCCTGCATGAACGCCGCGTGCCGCGGATGTTCTATGACTACGCGGAATCGGGCAGCTGGACAGAGCAGACCTTTCGCGAGAACACGACCGATTTTGAACAGATCCGCCTGCGCCAGCGCGTCGCCGTGGATATGAGCGGGCGCAGCACCAAGACACAGATGATCGGGCAGGATGTGGCGATGCCTGTGGCGCTGGCCCCTGTCGGGCTGACCGGCATGCAGCACGCCGACGGAGAGATCAAAGCCGCCCGCGCCGCCGAAGCCTTTGGCGTGCCCTTCACCCTGTCGACCATGTCCATCAATTCGATCGAGGATGTGGCAGAGGCGACGACGAAACCCTTCTGGTTCCAGCTTTATACCATGCGCGACGAAGACTATGTCGCGCGGCTGATCCAGCGCGCCAAGGATGCAAAATGCTCGGCCCTTGTCATCACGCTTGATCTGCAAATCCTCGGCCAGCGCCACAAGGATTTGAAGAACGGCCTGTCCGCCCCGCCCAAGCTGACCGCCAAAACGCTCGCCAATCTGGCAACCAAATGGAGCTGGGGCATCGGCATGATGGGGGCCAAGCGGCGCAGCTTTGGCAATATCGTGGGCCATGTGCACGGCGTCGACGACACAGCCAACCTCGGCGCATGGACGGCAGAGCAATTCGACCCCACCCTCGACTGGGGCAAGATCGCCAAGCTGAAAGAGCAATGGGGCGGCAAGGTCATCCTCAAGGGTATTCTTGACGCCGACGATGCGCGGATGGCGCTGAAAGTCGGGGCGGATGCGATCATCGTCAGCAACCACGGCGGGCGCCAGCTGGACGGGGCGATCAGCTCTATCCGGGCGCTGCCGTCAATCCTGGAGGCCGTGGGCGACCAGATCGAAGTCCATCTGGACAGTGGAATCAGGTCCGGTCAGGACGTGCTCAAGGCGATGGCGATGGGGGCCAAGGGCACCTATATCGGGCGCGCCTTCATCTACGGGCTTGGCGCGATGGGTCAGGCCGGGGTTACCTCGGCGCTGGAGGTCATCCACAAGGAGCTCGACCTGTCCATGGCGCTTTGCGGTGAAACCTCTGTCGCGGGTTTGGGCAAGCATAACCTGCTTATTCCAAAAGGTTTTGAAGGCGACTGGCAGCCCTGAGGCTGCGCCTTCTTCGCATGATACGCCCGCCTTGGCTGATATGTCAGGGCGGGCGGAAACCCTGCGCGCAGCCCCTGCCCCGCCCCGCATAGGTCGCAAACCAAAGCCAACTTGCGCAAAAGCGGCGTTTTAGTCTTTCCCAAACGCCCAAACCCGTCTATACGCGCGGCTTCACGCGGACATACAGCCTTGGAGGATGTCCGCCCTAAACATATTGGAGATTACAATGGCTGGAGAGATTCCTGATCTTGAAGCTTTCGAACGCACGGGGACAGGCAAGGGCGCCGCTCGTCAGGCACGCCGCGACGGCATGGTTCCTGGTATCGTATTCGGTGGTGACCTTGATCCGCTGCCGATCAACCTGGACTTTAACAAGCTGCTGACCAAACTGCGCGCAGGCCGCTTCAAGGCGACCCTGTTCAACCTCAAGGTTGAAGGCCAAGAAGACGTCCGCGTCATCTGCCGCGACGTTCAGCGTCACGTTGTTAAAGACCTGCCAACGCACGTCGACCTGATGCGTTTGAAGCGCACCACCAAAATCAACCTCTTCATCCAGGTTGAAGTCGAAGGCGAAGAAGTCAGCCCCGGCCTGAAAAAAGGTGGCGTTCTGACGCTGGTACGTCCCGAAGTTGAACTGGTTGTGACCGCAGGCGATATCCCTGATCACATCACAATCGACGTTTCCGAACTGGAAATCGGCGACAGCCTCACCATCTCGAGCGTGAAGCTGCCAAACGGCACCAAGCCGGTCATCGACCGTGACTTCGTGATCGCGCAGATTTCCGCGCCTTCCGGTCTGGCCAGCCAGGACGATGATGAAGACGAAGATGTTGCAGCAGACGAAGTGCCCGCAACAGAAGTCAAAGAAGACTGATACTGATATATCCGTCGCGCCTGCGGGCGCGAATGGGTTGAGACGGGGTCGCCATGGGCGGCCCCGTTTTTCGTTGGGGCGTTATTTCGTTTGGCCCCGCGGTCTGCTATCCTTGGCCAAACAAACGTTTTTATCCAATTGAAGGGGTCCGCATGAAACTGATCGTAGGGCTTGGCAATCCGGGTGCCAAATACGCGGGCAACCGGCACAACATCGGCTTTATGGCGCTGGACCGCATCGCGCAGGACCACGGCTTTGCCGGATGGAAGACCAAGCACAACGGGCTAGCGGTCGAAGGGCGTTTTGGCGCGGACCGCGTGGTCTTGCTCAAGCCCGAGACATTCATGAACAACTCTGGTCAGTCGGTGCAATCGGCCATGCGGTTCCACAAGCTTGAACCGGCGGACGTGATCGTTTTGCACGACGAAATCGACCTCGCCCCCGGCAAGGTGAAATGCAAGACCGGCGGCGGGCATGCGGGGCACAATGGCTTGCGGTCGATCCATGCGCATATCGGTCCCGACTATGACCGTGTGCGCCTTGGCGTAGGCCATCCGGGGCATAAGGACGCCGTACCGGGCTATGTCCTGCGCGACTTTGCCAAGGCAGAGCAGGAATGGCTGGACGACGTATTGCGCGGGATCAGCGACGGTGCTGCGGACCTGGCGCGCGGCGATACGGCCAAGTTCATGAACGCCGTGGCCTTGCGTGTTGCCCCGCCACGATCCGGCACGGGCACCAAGAAACCCGCGGGCACTGCGGCTAAAGCTCAAGCCGCTGCGCCAAAGCCCGCGCAGCCAGCCCCAACGCAGCCCAAGGCAGAGCCTGCCCCCCAGACCGACGACCGCAGCGCCATGCAAAAGCTGCTGGACCGGTTCAAGTGACACTGCAAGCCGCCTTTGAAGAGCAAGCCGGGCATTGCATCGCACTTGGGTCTCCCTTCATGGGGCAGTTGATGGGCGTGCTGGCGCGGGACTGGCCCGCCGACACAGCCCTTGGCCGTAAATTTGCAGCGCTCGAAGGGGATATCGGCCCGTCGGGCGCGTCCCTTCCCCTGCGCATCGCGGGCGGGCTGCATGCGCTGGTGCTGAAACGCAAAGCGCCTGCGCTGATGGCAGTTTACCCGCCACACAAGGCGAGCGACCGAGCCCTGTCAGAGGCCGTGCGCGACGCGATCACCACGCATGAAGCCTTCTTGCTTGATTGGACCGACAGCGCACCGCAAACGAACGAGGTCCGCCGCTCTGCCGCGTTGATCGCCGGGGCCCGCGTCGCGGCGCAGCATTTCAACCTGCCGATCCGCCTGTCCGAACTTGGGGCCAGCGGCGGGCTCAACCTGATGTGGGACCACTTCGTGCTCGAGATCGAGGGGCATCGCTTCGGGTCGAACATGTCCACGATCCTGCTGTCGCCTGACTGGACAGGCAAACTGCCACCGGCGATCAACCCGCAGGTCGAAAAACGTCGCGGCGTTGATCTGAACCCGCTGGACCCGACGCGGCCCGACCACCTGTTGCGGCTGATGTCCTATATCTGGGCGGACCAACCCGAACGCCTGACACTGACGCGGACCGCGGCCTCTGTCATGACGGCGCAGGTGCAACGCGGCGATGCGATTGACTGGCTGGCGCGCACCCTGCCCCAATCCCCCGAAGGGTGCCTGCACCTGATCCAGCACACCGTCGCGTGGCAGTATTTCCCCAAAGCGGCACAGGCCCGTGGCAAGGCGTTGATCGAGGCTGCTGGCAAACGCGCCACGCGCAACCGCCCGCTGGCATGGCTGTCGATGGAGCAGGACGGATCCGGCCTCAAGGGGGCCGCGCTGACGCTCAGGCTCTGGCCCGGTGACATCACCCTGCCCTTGGCGCGGGTCGATTTCCACGGTCGCTGGATCGATTGGACCTACACCGGCTGACGCCAAGTTTATCTGGCACCACCGCAGCCTTCGTGCTTGGGTATCCCCGCATATCAGGGAGGATTTCATGCGCACATTCGGGAAATGGCTGGGCCGTATTTTACTGGCTCTCGTGGTGGCTGTGGTCGTTGTCGGCCTGTGGAAGCGCGAAGAGATCACGCGGCTGCTGGCGGTGAACTCGCTCTTTGCCGAAGACAAGATCGTGCATAACTTCAGCCATATGGACGACGCCTTCCTGTCCAAGCCTCTGTCGCGCGGTGATGGCCCCACGGCAGAGCTGTCTTATGGACCCGAATACGCCCCCCCTGCCGAGGTCAACGACTGGATCAAAGCGCGGGATGTGACCGCCTTGGTTGTGCTGAAAGATGGTCAGATTGTCTATGAGAACTACTTTAAAGGCACCCAGCCCGATGATCTGCGGATCAGCTGGTCTGTCGCCAAAAGCTACCTTTCCGCGCTTGTGGGTATCCTACTGGACGAAAGGGCGATTGCATCGCTTGACGACCCCGTCACGACCTATGCGCCCAAGCTGAAAGGCACCGCCTATGACGGGGCGACGCTGCGAAACGTGCTTAACATGGCCAGCGGGGTTACCTTTGACGAAGATTACCTCGACCCGGATTCCGACATCAACAAGATGGGCCGCGCCCTCGCCCTTGGCGGAGAGCTGGACGATTTCACCGCAAGCCTGAAAGATACTTTCACCACGCCCGGCAGCCAGTGGCAGTATGTGTCGATCGACACCCATGTCATCGGTATGGTCGTTCGGGGGGCAACAGGCCGGTCCGTCACCGATCTTTTGTCGGAAAAGATCATCACCCCCATGGGTCTTGAGCATGCGCCCTATTACGTGACGGACGGCGCGGGTGTCGCCTTTGTCTTGGGCGGGTTGAACCTGACGACCCGCGATTACGCCCGCATGGGGCAGATGTTCCTGCAAAACGGTCGCTACAACGGTCAGCAGATTGTACCGGCAGACTGGGTCGCCGCCTCTACCGCGCCATCGGCCCCGACGGCAGAGGGGCAGATCGGCTATGGCTATCAGTGGTGGATTCCTCAAGGCGCGACAGAGGGTGAATTCATGGCCCGCGGTGTGTATGGTCAGTATATCTACATCAACCGAGCTGACGGGGTGGTGATCGCGACCAATGCCGCCGACCGCAAGTTCCGCGAGGCCGGGGTCAGCGATCAGAACATCGCCATCTTCCGCCAGATCAGCGCAGCCTTGGGGGGCACATGACACCTGACGAAAGCATCAATATTCTGGGCGGCCCGCTGGCCGTCTGTGGCAGCGACCCCGTCACGGGCTTTTTCCGCGACGGGTCGTGCAACACCTGTGCCGCCGATCAGGGCAGCCACACGGTCTGCGCGATCATGACAGCCGAGTTTCTGGCCTATTCCAAATATGTCGGCAACGACCTGAGCACCCCGCGCCCCGAATTCGGCTTTGCCGGACTGTCGGCGGGCGATCCGTGGTGTCTTTGTGCGGGGCGTTTCTTGCAAGCGGCGGACGAGGGCTGCGCGCCAAAGGTGCATCTTGAGGCAACCCATCAGCGCGCCTTGGATATCGTGCCGCTGAATATCCTGCAGGCCCATGCCCTGCGCCCGAACGGCGGGGCAGACTGATGCTGCGCCTGACTGCTGCCCTGACTACGGCCTTGACCGCAGTGCTCTGCGCCGCCCCTGCCATCGCCCAAGACGCCCTGCGCCCGCAAGAGCAGCTCCGCCTCGACCGGTTCGAGGCAACGGCGGGCGATGCCCTGCTGCAAGCGTTCCAAAGCGGCAGCGCGGATGATCTGGCCGCTCTGTCGCGCGCCTTGTCCGGCACACCGCAGGTTGCCTTTGACGAGGGGCTGGCCGGCGATTGGTCCTGCCGCACGATGAAACTGGGCGGCCTTCCCGCGCTGGTGGTCTATAGTCCGTTCAAATGCCGCCTGACCTTTCAGGGCAACGGGTATCTGTTTGAAAAGCTCAGCGGGTCGCAGCGCACCACGGGGGTCATCACGCTGCGAGACGGGCGTGCGGTCTATGCTGGCGTCGGCTATGTCGCGGGAGAGGTACCGCCCGCTTACGACGCCCTGCCACCCGGTTTTGCCGGAGATGGCACCCTGCAACCCGATGTCGCGGTGTTCGAACGTGTCAGCAACCAGCGGGCGCGGCTGATGTTTCCCGCGCCGGTGGTCGAAAGCGACTTTGATATCCTAGAGCTGACCCGATAGGGCCAGCGCCAAAAGAAAAGGGGGCGATGCGCCGCCCCCTTCGTGATCGTCAGTGTCTAGGCTTTTGTCTGATTCTCAGACCTTCATGTCAAAACCAAGCGCCTTGGCGACGGTGAAAATGTCTTTGTCGCCGCGCCCACACATGTTCATGCAGATGATGTGATCCTTGGGCAGCTCTGGTGCGATCTTCATCACATGCGCCAGCGCGTGGCTGGGTTCGAGCGCGGGAATGATCCCTTCAAGCGCGCAGCTCAGCTGGAACGCCTCAAGCGCCTCTTTATCGGTGATCGACACATATTGCGCGCGGCCAATGTCGTGCAGCCAGGAATGTTCGGGCCCGATCCCGGGGTAATCCAGACCGGCCGAGATAGAGAACCCTTCGAGGATCTGACCGTCGTCGTCCTGCAACAGATAGGTACGGTTACCGTGGAGCACGCCGGGGCGGCCACCGGTCAATGACGCGCAATGCTCCATCTTTTCGTTCACGCCCTTGCCGCCAGCTTCGACGCCGATGATATTGACGTCCTTGTCATCAAGGAACGGATAGAACAGCCCCATCGCGTTCGACCCGCCACCGATCGCGGCGACCAGCGTGTCGGGCAGACGGCCTTCGGCGGCGTCCATCTGTTCGCGCACTTCCTTGCCGATGATCGCCTGAAAGTCGCGAACCATCGCCGGATAGGGGTGCGGCCCTGCGACCGTGCCGATGCAATAGAATGTGTCGCGCACATTGGTGACCCAATCGCGCAACGCGTCGTTCATCGCATCTTTCAGCGTCCCACGGCCCGAGGTGACGGGGATCACTTCGGCACCCAGCAGACGCATGCGGAAGACGTTGGGGGCCTGACGTTCAACATCATGCGCGCCCATATAGACAACGCATTGCAGACCGAACTTGGCACAGACGGTGGCCGTGGCCACACCGTGCTGGCCCGCACCGGTTTCCGCAATGATACGTTTCTTGCCCATGCGCCGCGCCAGAATGATCTGGCCCAACACGTTGTTGATCTTATGCGCGCCGGTGTGGTTCAGCTCGTCGCGCTTCATGTAAACCTTGGCACCGCCCAGATGTTCGGTCAGACGCTCTGCGAAATACAGCGGGCTGGGGCGACCGACATAATGGGTCCACAGGTCGTCCATCTCGGCCCAAAAGCTGTCATCTGTCTTGGCCTTTTCATATTCCGCTTCCAGTTCGAGGATCAGCGGCATCAGGGTTTCCGACACAAACCGCCCCCCGAAATCGCCAAAGCGGCCATTCTCGTCAGGTCCGGTCATGAAAGAGTTGAAAAGATCATTGTCCATGGAGGTGCTCCTTGCGCTTGGCGACCAGCCTTAACGCCCCCGCCGCGACAGGTAAAGACGGGGTGGGGGCGGCGAAGGGCCCGTACCGCCCCTCGCCCGTAAAACGCCACGGAAAATTGCAATTTTCCAAACTGAGGGTTTGGAAATACACGGCCTGCATGGCGCGCCGCTAGTCAAAGAGCTTGAACAGCCCGCGCCGCAGCTCGTCCTCTACCTTCTGTTTCACCGCATCCTCGACCGATTGCCCGTCCTGCCGCGATACGCCCAGTTCCTCCTCCAGCTTTTCGTTCAGCTTTTGGCGGGCCTGTTCCTTTTCCTTGGCAAAGTTCATGTCCAGCGCCGCCTGCAAATCCGGCTTGATCTGCGGTGCGGCCCACGGCCCGAAGATGCGCACCGGAATGGCCAGCCCCCGATCACCGTTCACCCGCAGTGCCTTGGGCGTGACGGTATAATCAAGAGTTTGCGCCCCCAGCCCCACCTGCCCTGTGCCCGTGGCGGTAAAGTTCGGCAGCTGCATCAGCAGGTCGTCGTTGCGCAGTACGCCTTGATCCATGTCGAATGTCGCGGCAAGGGAATCGAAGACCGTCGTGCCCCCCTCGACGTCGAAATTGCCCATCAGCGCATCAAGGTCGATCCCCTCGATATGCCCACGCCCGACATTCACCGCGCCCGATCCGCTAAGCGACCGCATGATCGCGTCCAGCGATGCGCCGGACCCGAGGAAAGATACCTCTGCATCGCCCGTACCGTGGAACCGGCCCAGCCCTGCGGTCTGTTGCAGCAAAGGCTGCATGGCGATGGAGGTCGCGTTCAGCGCCCCGCCCACCGACAGGCCGTTGCGGTTGTTGACCACAAACTCCCCACTGATAACACCGGCATAGGCCCTGATCTCGCGCAGCTCGGCGACCAGACGCGATCGGTCGTTGCGCAGCAATACGCGCGTCGCGCCCAAGCTTAGCGTGCCCAGATCAATGCTATCTGCCCGCAGCGCGACCTCGCCGTTGAAGGCGGAAAGCGCGGACGCATCAATCGGTGCTTTCGACCACCCTGTCGGGGACGCAGGCGCGGGGCTGCTGGACGCGGGCGCGGTGCCACTGGGGGCGCTGCTTGCAAAGCCGGTCAGGTCCAGCGCGCCGACGTTGATCTGCGCGTTCACATCGGGCGTGCCGTTCAGCGTGATATCCGCCGCGCCGGTCAGGGCGTTCCCGCCCAGATCGGCCACCACCTCGCGCAGGGCCAAGCGCCGGTCCGGCGTCAGGGTCAGATCAAGGTTGATATCCGCCGTTTTTCCCAAGCCCTGCGGCAGTGCGATGTCACCCACCCCGAGCGCTGCCAGAAAACGCCCCGTGTCCGATGTCTTGAGCCAGAGATCCCCCGCGACAGCGCCGGTCAGCCCCGCCCGTCCGGTCAGCGAGACGCCGCCCCCTTTGGTGTCCACACGGGCACGCAGCGGGCGGATATCGCCGTTCAGGAATTGGTCAAACCGGTTGATCGTCGCCTCGATCGACACGCGATCGGCCGCGGGGCGCAGGGCGGCCTTGATCACCGCATCGCCCGCCCGTTCGGGCCAATCGAGCGACAGGTCCACACCGTCAAATCGCACCAGATCGCTGCCCTCGGCATCATAGATCAACGTGGCGTCGGTGATATTGAGCCGCTGGATCGTCAGCGGGCGCGGGCTGCGCGCAGGCGCGGTCGGAGCGGTCTCGATGGCTGCCTCGCCGCCGCCGTCGCTGAACTGCCAGCTGGCACGCCCGTCGCGGCGTTGCTCCAGCCGGATGGTGGGGCTTTGGGCTTCAATGTTGGTGATCTTGATCTCGCCTCGGATCAGCGCCATCGCATCAACCCCGATGGCGGCATTGGCGGCCGAGAGCATCGCCCCATCCTTGGCCCAATCGGCGTTCCCGACCTCGAGCCCGCCTGCGGTCACCCCCAGCACCGGCCAGAAGGTCAGCCCCACATCGCCCGTGATCGTGACCTCGCGCCCTGTCAGGTTGCGCAACTGGTCCGCCGCGATTCGCGCAATACGGTCGGCGGGCAGCAAGAACAGCGACCCCACCGCGACCACCAAAATCAGCAGCAGTATGCCAATTGCCCGAATAATCCACTTCATCGCCCGTCTCCTTGCCTGATGCGGGGCCTTTCCCAGACCCTTTGCATGGCTTATAGCGCAGTTCATGAGCACAAACCCACCAAATCTACGCCCCGATCTTGCGCCAAAGGCCCAGATCAGCAATCCGTCCCGCCCCGGCCAGCCGACCATCGGCATGGTATCGCTGGGCTGCCCCAAGGCGCTGGTCGACAGCGAACGGATTTTGACGCGGCTGCGCGCCGAAGGCTACGGCGTGTCGCCGGACTACGCCGGGGCGGATGCGGTGATTGTAAACACCTGCGGGTTCCTTGATTCCGCCAAGGCCGAAAGCCTTGACGCGATTGGCGAGGCGCTGAACGAAAATGGCAAGGTGATCGTGACCGGCTGCCTCGGGGCCGAGCCGGATTATATCCGCGAACATCACCCGCGTATTCTGGCCGTCACCGGCCCGCACCAATATGAACAGGTGCTGGACGCGGTGCATGGGGCCGTGCCGCCTTCGCCCGATCCGTTTATCGATCTGCTGCCCGCGCAGGCCGTCAGCCTGACGCCGCGCCACTACAGCTATCTGAAGATCTCGGAGGGCTGTAACCACAAGTGCAAGTTCTGCATCATCCCCGACATGCGCGGCCGCCTGCAATCGCGCCCTGCCCATGCGATCCTGCGCGAGGCAGAAAAGCTGGTGCAGAACGGCGTGAACGAACTGCTGGTGATCTCTCAGGATACCTCGGCCTACGGCGTCGATATCAAACATGCCGAAGACCGTGGCCACCGCGCGCATATCACCGATCTGGCGCGTGATCTGGGGTCGCTCGGGGCGTGGGTACGGCTGCATTACGTCTACCCCTACCCCCATGTGCGCAACCTGATCCCGCTGATGGCTGAAGGTCTGGTACTGCCCTATCTGGATATTCCTTTCCAGCACGCGCATCCCGACGTGCTGAAACGCATGGCCCGCCCTGCGGCGGCAGCAAAGACGCTGGATGAAATCGCCGCGTGGCGCGACACCTGCCCCGACATCACCCTGCGGTCGACTTTCATCGTTGGCTACCCCGGCGAGACAGAGGCAGAGTTCCAGACCCTGCTGGATTGGCTCGACGAGGCGCAGCTGGATCGCGTGGGCTGCTTTCAGTACGAAAACGTTGACGGGGCGCGGTCAAATGCGCTCCCCGATCACGTGCCGGACGAGGTCAAACAAGACCGCTGGAACCGTTTTATGGAGAAGGCGCAAGCCATCTCGGCCGCCAAGCTGGAAGCCAAAGTCGGTCGCCGCATGGATGTGATCATCGACGAGATCGACGACGAGGCTGCCACCTGCCGCACAAAGGCAGACGCGCCAGAGATCGACGGCAACCTGTTCATCGACGAAGGCTTCGAAAACCTGAGCGTTGGCCAGATCGTGACCGTCGAAGTCGAAGAAGCCGGCGAATACGATCTTTGGGGGCGCGTGGTCTAGGCCACCGCCCTCCCCCCTTCTGAACCGCGGAACAATCGGAGCGCCCTGGCGTTCGTATGCGCATAGGCAGGTCCGATTGCAGGCGCAGCCCATGTAGTGGAAATAGCAAATCCACACCCTACATATAGACATGTAATGGCGTATCAGAGGTGAAACCCTTGAAAAGGCGCACGCGATGTTCTATATATGTTCCAACCAGAACAAGGGGGCCTACACAATGTCCTACCAACCGCAGTTTCCTGGCATGTTCGATCCCGACAACGGGGCCGTACCTGCCCATGCAGAAGTTTCAGCCCGCGACGCGCGCGCCGCTTTGCCGCCGACGGAGAAGCAGATGCACTATGCTACCTCGCTTAGCCTCAAGACCGGCGCGCCTGTGCCAAAACGGGCGTTGACCGATCGCGCCGCGCTGTCTGAATGGATCGACGCCCATAAGCCCAAGCCGGTGGATGGGCCGTTTTCGCAGTATCCGTCGTCAAAGCAGGTCGCTTTTGCCGAACGCATCGCCCGCCTGAAGCGCCGCGATATCCCGCAGGAATGTTTCCGCGACAAGACGATGATGTCGCGCTGGATCGACGGCAATAAACCCCGTTGATCCGGACGCGCGCCACGCGTCGGCATAACCTCCTATACGAATGGATAGGTCGAGATACCAAAGCGCCATGCATTAGACGAAATCTGACATGGGAATGTTGCAAACGGGTGCTAGATTTGACCTATGGCTTATCCGCACCCAACCGCTGACACTCTCGCCGATGGCACGATCCACGTGTTGGGTCTGGGATTTGCGATACCGGCAACAATCCTGCTGACAACCTATGCTGCCAGCCAGGGGGAGCAGCTTACACCGACGCTGGTTTATGCGGCCTGCTTCGTTCTGTCGCTTCTGGCGTCGGCGATTTACCACCTTTTGCCGTTTGATCGCACCCGCGCCCTGCTGGGGCGGATTGACCATGCGGCGATCTACTTCAAGATCGCGGGCACCTACACACCGTTTGTTGTGCTCATCGGAACGGGGTTCGCCTATGGCATCCTCGCCGTGGTCTGGGCGCTGGCCATTATCGGCGCGGTCGCCAAACTGTCTTTCTGGAGCACGGAGTCTAAAGCGTCGCTGTATCTCTATCTTGGCATGGGGTGGCTGTCTGTGCTGCTGGTCTGGCCAATGTGGCAAAGCCTGCCCACCACGGCGCTGACGCTGATTGGCATCGGCGGGTTGATCTATACGCTGGGGACGATCGTCTTTGCACACCCCGGCATGCGCTTTCAGAATGCGATCTGGCACAGCTTTGTGCTTGCCGCCTCTATCTGCTTTTTCGCCGCCATCTCTATCAGCTTGTAAGCCCGTGTCAGGCCGCGTCCAGATAGGCGCGCACGCAGGATTGAACGTGGCGGAACCGGTCGCCGCCCAGATGTTTCCCGCCGTACCAGCGCGTGACCACGATCAAGTGATCCTCCAGACCCTCACGCTCTAGCATCCGGATGATCACCATCCCCGCACCGGATTCCCCATCATCGCCTTTCAGCGGGCCGCCGTCTGACAGCAGCACCGCCCAGGTGTTGTGGGTTGCCTTGGCATAGGATTTATCGCGCTTGAGCTCTTTCAGCGCAGCATCCACGGCGGCGCGATCGGACGCGGGGCAGCCTGACACGGCATATTTGGACCCGCGGTCCGTCAGTATCTGGCCAAGCTGCTTCATGCGGTGCCGTTACAGCCCCGCCGCGGTCCGCCGTACGGTATCCAGACGCGATGCATTGGGCGGGTGCGTGCCCAAGAAACGGTCACCGGGGTCAGGAATACGGGTAAAGAATTCGGCCCCCCGCAGCGGATTATACCCTGCGCGTGCGGTGATAATAGTGCCCAAGGCGTCTGCCTCAAGCTCGAAGTCCTTGGAATAGGTCCGCGCGCCCACCTGCGCCCCAAGACGCTGTGCCAATTCGACCGCTGTCGCATCGCCCCCGCTCAGCGTGGCGAGACCAGCAAAGATCACCGCGCCGGCGACCGCGTTCTGCTGTTGGCGCGCGATATGCCCTTCGATGTGGTGGGCAGCCTCGTGCCCCATGACAAAGGCAAGCTCGTCCTCGTTACGCGCATCCGCGATCAGGGCGAGCGTGAAGGCGATGACCGGACGCCCGGCCTTATCCTCGGTTTGGTAGGCGTTGGCGGGCTGGCCGGGACGGTCATCGACCACGATGTTGAAATCGCAATTCACCTGCGAGGTCCGCACGCGACATTCGCGTTCGGCGACAGGTTCGACCGTTTGCAACACGCGGATAAAGCTGCGGGCGGATTCATTGGCGGAAAAACTAGCGGGTTGCCCTTGCTCGGGTTGGGTGGAGACAGGCCCCGACATGGTCGTCGGTTCGCAGGCCGCCATAAATGCCGCAGCGGCCAGAGCAAGACAGTATCTCAACATCACGTAACGCATCCTCAGAAGGGCAACGAATAGATCTGCCACCGTTTTAACGCGGCGGCGCGGATTTGAACAGACGGCGCAGTGCTGCTCTTGCATTGGACCGCCGAAAGAATACTGTGCCTTCATGTTTACGATTGAACACGAATTCGATGCCAGTGTGATCACTCTGATCGACGAAGGCAAAGCACCCTTGCGTGAAGATGTGACGGTGCACGCCTTTGCCAGCGTTATCACATTCGAGCAATGGGACCCGCGCACCAACTCTGTCTGCAAGATCAGCCTCTCGCCCGAACAGCTGCACGATCTGACAGCCGCGCTGAACCTGCCCGAGGGCATCTACCGCACCGCGCCCAAGCGGTAACCAAAGGACAAGCAATGGCCACTGGCACACATATCAAGACATTTTACGAAGGCAGTTGGCACGAGGGTGACATCTCTGTCATCAAGGCCGCGGACCACGGTGCATGGCTGGGCACGACCGTATTCGACGGGGCGCGGCTGTTCGACGGTCTTAGCCCCGATCTGGAGGCGCATTGCGCGCGGATCAACCGGTCGGCCAAGGCACTGATGATCACCCCCACGGTCGAGACCGCCGATATGGTCGAGATGGTACGCGAGGGTCTGAAAAGCTACCCCAAGGACGCCGCCGTCTATATCCGCCCGATGTATTGGGCGCTGGCGGGCGACGAGCTGGGGATCGTGCCGTTAAAGGACGCGACCGGCTTTGCCATCAGCCTAGAACAGATCCCTATGGCGGCACCCGATGCGGCCACGACGCTGACACGGACCCGTTTCCGGCGTCCCGTGCTTGAAGACAACGTCGTCAACGCCAAAGCGGGCTGCCTTTATCCCAACAACGCCCGCATGATGGTTGAAGCCCGCGCCAAGGGCTTTGGCAACGCGCTGGTCGCCGACGCCATGGGCAATGTCGCCGAATCGGCCTCTGCCAATGTGTTCATGGTCAAGGATGGCGAGGTGTTCACCCCGATCCCCAATGGCACGTTTCTGGCCGGTATCACCCGCGCGCGGCATATGTCGAACATGCGCGCCGACGGGATCAAGGTGCACGAAACAGTGCTCAGCTTTGACGATTTCCATGCCGCGGACGAGGTCTTTTTGTCCGGCAACATGATGAAGGTCACGCCTGTCAAAGCGTTTGACGACACGCAGTACCAGATCGGCCCCATGACCCGCCGCGTGCGCGAGATGTATTGGGATTGGGCGGCCTCTGACCGTGGCTGACCCCGCCCCCCGCCGTTCAACAGGAGGATGCTATGCGTAAATTTATGGTTGTGCTGGATGACAGCCGCGAATGCCTGAACGCCATGCGATTTGCCGCGATGCGGGCGTCCAACTCTGGCGGCGGGGTGGTGGTGCTGTCGGTCATCCCGCCTGACGAATTCAACCACTGGATCGGTGTGGCCGAGGTCATGCGCGAAGAAGCCCGCGAGCGGATCGAGGTGCATTTCGAGGTCTTCGCCAAATGGATGCGCGACCGGCTGAACGTGGAGCCCGCGCTGGTTATTCGCGAAGGTGTGATCGTGGACGAGATCATCAACCAGCTGGCCGATGACCCCGAAGTCGGCGTGCTGGTCCTTGGCGCGGGCACCGACAAGAAATCTGGCCCCGGCCCCTTGGTGACCCAGCTTTCCCGCAACGCAGGCTCGCTGCCGGTGCCGATCACCATCGTTCCCGGTGACATGAGTAAAGAACGGCTCGAGATGATCACCTGAGGCGGCACCGCAGGCCGTCGCAAACTTAGAATCGTTCCAAACCTTGACTTGCGCGCGCTCAGGTCGCATATCTGCATCAACCCTTTCAGGAGCATGTGATGTTTATTCAGACCGAATCCACGCCCAACCCCGCAACGTTGAAATTCCTGCCCGGTCAGACCGTGCTGGAGATGGGCACCGCCGATTTCCCCGCCCCCGAAGCCGCCAGCGCCTCGCCTTTGGCCACGCGTCTGTTCGCTGTCGAAGGCGTGACCGGCGTGTTCTTCGGCACCGATTTCGTGACCATCACCAAGGCTGACGGGATCGAATGGGACCACCTGAAACCCGCCCTGCTTGGCGCGATTATGGAGCATTTTCAATCCGGCCAGCCGGTGATGGAAACCGGCCATGACCACGCGTCGGGCCATGCGGAGCATACCGGCGAAGACGGTGCGATCGTCGGCCAGATCAAGGAATTGCTGGACAGCCGCGTGCGCCCTGCCGTGGCTCAGGACGGCGGCGACATCACCTTCCACGGGTTCGAGCGCGGCGTTGTCTATCTGCACATGCAAGGGGCCTGCGCGGGCTGCCCATCGTCCACATTGACGTTGAAAATGGGCATCGAGAACCTGCTGCGCCACTACATCCCCGAAGTAACCGAGGTACGCCCGGTTGCCTAAGACGCCTCTTCTCCTGGCGTTTGATACATCGGCCGCACATTGTGCGGCCGCTTTGCTGTCGGGCGACCAGATCATCGCCAGCGTCGAGGAACCGATGAACAAGGGTCAGGGCGAACGGCTGCTTGGCCTATGTGCCGAGGTGCTGGCCAGCGCAGATGTGGCCTATAGCGATCTGACAGCGATTGGCGTCGGCATCGGGCCGGGGAACTTCACCGGGATCCGCATCGCGGTCTCGGCCGCGCGCGGGCTCGCGCTTGGCCTTGGGGTGCCTGCGATAGGTGTGTCTCATCTTCAGGCGCTGGCCTTCGGGCATGACGGCGTTGTCATCAGCAGCATCGATGCGCGGCAGGACAAGCTGTTCGTGCAGGTGTTCGGCACGATGGATGACCGCGACCCTGTGATGTGTGGGTTGGATGATCTGCCTTCGGTGCCCTCGCGCGCCGATCCCGTCTGTGTGGGGCATCAGGCCGATATGATCGCAGCACTTTGTAACGGCACCGCCTTGCCCCCTCGTATGCCCGTGGCAGAGGCAACGGCACGCATTGCCGCCACGAAGCTTGGCACCCAGACCCCGCGCCCTGCCCCGCTGTATCTGCGCCCCGCCGATGCCGCCCCGGCTCGCGACACACCGCCCGCGATCTTTTCATGACGCCGCAGGATATGGCGCGGATTCACGCCGCCGCTTTTGTGCAAGACCGTGCGTGGACGGCGCAAGAGATCGCCGATCTGCTGGCCTCCCCTTTTGTGACCCATCTGGCGGAGCCGCAGGGCTTTGCCCTGACCCGCCTCTTCGCGGGAGAGGCAGAGCTGCTGACCCTCGCCGTTGATCCCGCAGCCCAACGTCAGGGTATTGGCCGCCGCTTGCTGCAACGCTGGATGGACGGGCTTGAAGCGCAGGCCGACACCGCCTTTCTAGAAGTCGCCGCCGACAATACCGCAGCCATCGCACTTTACACTTCCGCAGGGTTTCGCCAGACGGCCACACGTCGCGGGTATTATCAGCGTAAAGATGCGCCATCCGTTGATGCATTGATCCTTTCGCGTCAGTTTACGCACGGTTAATAGGCAATATCATCCCCAAGCGCTTGAGAATCCGGTTGACCCTACCCATGGGCTACGCAGTATCGTACATCTGATCGACGGAACCGGGCGCAAGCGCGGAACTGCGACCGGGCAAAGGCCTCGCGCTTGCGCCCCAACACAATAAACCGGGAGACACTCCATGACCCTTATGACCAAATTCCTCGGCGCTGCTGCGGCCACGGCTCTTAGTGCCGGTGCGGCTCTGGCCGAACCCGCCCTGATCTTCGACCTTGGCGGCAAATTCGATAAATCCTTCAACGAAGCCGCCTTTGCTGGCGCGCAACGCTGGGCCGAAGAGACCGGTGAAAGCTTCCGCGAGATCGAACTGCAGTCCGAAGCACAGCGTGAACAGGCGCTGCGCCGTTTCGCCGAAGCGGGCTCCAACCCCATCGTGATGACCGGCTTTGCCTTTGGTGATGCGCTTGGCCAGGTGGCAGGCGATTACCCTGATACCGATTTTGTCATCATCGACATGGTTGTCGACGCGCCCAACGTCCGTTCCGTTGTCTTCAACGAACACGAAGGGTCCTATCTGGTCGGTATGATGGCGGCGATGGCCTTCTGAATCCAACACTGTCGGTTTCATCGGCGGCATGGACATCCCCCTGATCCGCAAGTTCGCCTGCGGCTACGCCCAAGGCGTTCTGGCCGTGAACCCCGACGCGACCGTGATTTCGAACATGACCGGTTCGACCCCTGCCGCATGGAACGACCCCGTAAAAGGGTCCGAGCTGACCAAAGCGCAGATCAGCCAGGGTGCTGATGTTGTCTATGCAGCCGCGGGCGGCACAGGCGTTGGCGTTCTGCAAACCGCAGCCGACGAAGACATCCTGTCGATCGGCGTGGACAGCAACCAGAACCACCTGCACCCGGGCAAAGTCCTGACCTCGATGATCAAACGCGTGGACAATGCTGTGTTTGACGCGATGTCCGATGGTCCCGGCATGGAAAAAGGCTTTAACGTCATGGGCGTTGGCAACGAAGGCGTGGGCGTCGCGATTGACGAACACAACAAGGCACTGGTTACCGCGGAAATGCAGGCCGCTGTGGATGAAGCAGCAGCCAAGATCGCAGACGGGTCGCTTGAGGTACATGACTACATGTCCGACGACAGCTGCCCGAGCCTGAGCTTCTAAGCGTGAGCACTGCAACACATACGGAGCGGCAGGAAACTGCCGCTCCGGCGATCGAGCTGAAAGGCATCTCCAAGGCCTTTGGTCCGGTACAGGCCAATAAAGACATCTCTATCCGCGTCATGCCCGGCACGATCCATGGGATCATCGGGGAAAACGGCGCGGGCAAATCGACGCTGATGTCGATCCTTTACGGATTCTACAAAGCCGACAAAGGCGACATCTATATCGCCGGTAAAAAGACCGACATCCCTGACAGCCAGGCCGCGATTGCTGCAGGCATCGGGATGGTGTTCCAGCACTTCAAACTGGTTGAAAATTTCACGGTCCTGGAAAACATCATTCTGGGTGCCGAAGACGGGCGGCTGTTGAAGCCATCACTGGCCAAGGCGCGCAAATCGCTGATGAAGCTGGCCGATGACTACGGCCTGAAGGTGGACCCCGACGCGCTGGTGCAAGACATCGGCGTCGGCATGCAGCAACGGGTGGAAATCCTCAAGGCGCTGTATCGTCAGGCCGATATCCTCATTCTGGATGAGCCCACGGGCGTGCTGACCCCAGCCGAGGCCGACCAGCTGTTCCGCATCCTCGGGCGTCTGCGCTCCGAAGGGAAGACGATCATCCTGATCACCCACAAGCTGCGCGAGATCATGGAGACGACGGACACCGTATCGGTCATGCGCCGCGGCGAGATGACCGCCACCGTCAAGACCGCCGAAACCTCGCCCGCCGAACTGGCGGAGCTGATGGTCGGCCGCAAGGTACTGCTGCGTGTTGACAAGAAACCCGCGGCCCCCGGCCCGGTCATTCTGGATGTCGAAGGGCTGCGCGTCGTTGATGACAAGGGCGTCGAGCGTCTGCGCGGCATCGATCTGCAAGTCCGCGCGGGCGAAATCCTTGGCGTTGCAGGCGTGGCCGGCAATGGCCAGTCCGAACTGCTTGAGGTTCTGGGCGGATACCAGACCGGCAAGGGCAGCGTGCGCGTCAATGGCACAGCACTGGACCTGACCGGCAACAAATCCGACGGCCAATCCCGCCGCAACCACGGCATCGCCCATGTCCCCGAAGACCGCCAGCGCGAAGGTCTGATCATGGAGTATCAGGCGTGGGAAAACACCGCCTTCGGCTATCACAAAGACCCTGCCTACCGCAGCGGCATGTTGATGGATAACGCCGCGATCAAGGCCGACACCGTTGAAAAGATGGAACGTTTCGACGTGCGTCCGCCAAACCCCAAACTGGCGGCCAAGAACTTTTCCGGCGGGAACCAGCAAAAGATCGTTCTGGCGCGCGAGATCGAACGCAACCCCGACCTGCTGCTGATCGGCCAGCCGACCCGTGGCGTGGATATCGGCGCAATCGAATTCATCCACGAACAGATCGTCGCCCTGCGCGATCAGGGCAAGGCGATCCTGCTGGTCTCGGTCGAGCTGGAAGAGATTCTCGCACTCAGCGACCGGGTGGCTGTCATGTTCGACGGTCAGGTCATGGGCATCCGCGACGCCAGCCAGACCGATGAAAAGGAACTGGGCTTGCTGATGGCGGGCATCACCGATACCGATGCGCCCCATTCCATCGAAGAGATCGAAGACAATCTGGCCCATGCGGGCGGCGATCCGCATAAGGAAGTGTAACATGGACGTAATGCCAAAATGGGCCGAGGTCGTCCTCGTGCCTTTGATTTCGCTATTGCTGGCAGCGATCCTGTCGGCGCTGGTCATTCTGGGCATCGGGGAAGACCCCGTTGCGGCCGTCAAACTGATGGTGTCCGGCGCTTTGGGCAGCACCTATGGCTGGGGCTATACGCTGTATTACGCCACGAACTTCATGTTCACCGGCCTTTGCGTTGCCATCGCCTTTCACGCGCGGCTGTTCAATATCGGTGGTGAAGGCCAGGCGATGCTGGGCGGTTTGGGCGTGGCGCTGGCCTGTCTGTATATCCCGTGGCCCCATTGGTCGCTGGCCCTGATCGGTGCCGCGGCAATGGCTGCCGTGTTCGGCGCCGCCTGGGCCGCGATCCCCGCGTTCCTGCAAGCCAAACGGGGCAGCCATATCGTGATCACCACGATCATGTTCAACTTTATCGCAGCGGCGGTGCTGAACTATATTCTGGTTAATATGCTGCGCCCCCAAGGCAGCATGGACCCCGCAACAGCACGCTTTCCTGACGCGACCAAACTGCCGACGCTGCATGATATCCTTGCCCCGCTGGGGATCGAGTTTTCCAAGGCCGCGCCCGCCAATATCTCGCTTCTGGTGGCGGTTGCGGCCTGTATCTTCCTGTGGGTGCTGATCTGGCGCACGCGGCTGGGGTATGAGATCCGTGCCTACGGCCATTCGGAATCGGCCGCGAAATACGCCGGTATTTCTCCGGTCAAGATCACGATGATCGCGATGATCATCTCGGGTGGTTTGGCGGGCATGATGGCGATCAACAACGTCATGGGCGAGGCTGAACGGCTGGTGCTGAACGCCACGGAAGGCGCGGGCTTTATCGGCATCGCTGTGGCGCTGATGGGGCGCAGCCATCCTCTGGGCGTTTTCCTTGCCGCGATCCTGTTCGGGTTCCTCTATCAGGGTGGTGCTGAACTGGCGCTCTGGACCTCGATCCCGCGCGAGCTGATCGTCGTCATTCAGGCGCTGGTGATCCTCTTTACCGGAGCGCTGGACAACATGGTGCGTATGCCGCTCGAGAAAATCTTTCTGGCGCTGCGCGCCGCACGGGCCCCCAAGCCCGAACGCAAACCGGTGGAGCCTGCTGAATAATGGATTATATCACGCTCATCCAACTGTTCGACAGCACCGTGCGCCTTGCCACACCGCTGCTGCTGGCCTGCCTTGCCGGTCTGTTTTCCGAACGCGCCGGTATTTTCGACATCGGCCTTGATGGCAAGATGCTGGCGGCCGCCTTCTTTTCGGCGGCCGTGGCATCGCTGACGGGGAACGTCTGGCTGGGGCTGCTGGCCGGCATCGCCGCGTCGATGGCGCTGAGCCTGCTGCACGGGCTTGCCTCCATCACCTTCCGCGGTAACCAGCTGATTTCCGGCGTCGCGATCAACTTTCTTGCCGCCGGTCTGACGGTGCTGATCGCGCAGGACTGGTTCCAGCAAGGCGGGCGCACGCCGTCGCTGATCGGCGGGGCGCGGTTCAATCCGATCACCCTGCCCTTTGCCGATGACATCGCCCAGACCCCGATCATCGGCCCGCTCTATGCCGAGCTGATCTCGGGCCATTCGATCCTTGTCTACCTCGCCTTCCTCGCGGTCCCTGCGACATGGTGGCTGCTGTACCGGACACGCTTTGGCCTGCGTCTGCGCGCTGTGGGCGAAAACCCCGCGGCGGTGGATACCGCAGGGGTTTCCGTCATCGGGCTGCGCTATGCCGCGGTGCTGATCTGTGGCGTGCTTTGCGGTATTGCCGGTGCCTACCTCAGCACGGCGCTGCAGGCCGGCTTCATCAAGGATATGTCCGCAGGCCGTGGCTATATCGCACTTGCCGCGCTGATCTTTGCCAAGTGGCGCCCGTGGTACGCGCTGTGGGCCACGCTGCTGTTCGGCCTGTTCGGCGCGCTGGAAACCCGCCCCGACGTGATCGAGGCATTGGTGAACTTCAAGGTTCAGGGCCAGTTGCTGGCCGCCCTGCCCTATGTGATGACCGTGATCATCCTCGCGGGCTTTGTCGGCAAGGCGATCCCGCCCCGTGCCGGCGGCGAGCCCTACGTCAAAGAGCGTTAACGCTCCCCGCGCCGTCGCAAATTGCGGCGGCGCAGCATCCACGATTGATTTCAACCTTTGGATCGGTCTAACTGCTTCTATGCAAATTTACCTGCCCATTGCCGAGCTGTCGGTCAACGCGTTGCTCCTTTTGGGGTTGGGCGGTATCGTGGGCGTTCTATCCGGCATGTTCGGCGTCGGGGGCGGATTTCTGATCACACCGCTGTTGTTCTTTATCGGCATCCCCCCTGCGGTCGCTGTGGCCACAGGCGCGAACCAGATCGTTGCCTCCTCCTTCTCGGCGCTGCTGGTGCATCTGAAACGCAAGACGGTGGATCTGCGCATGGGCAGCGTGCTGCTGGCGGGCGGGCTGGTCGGGGCCGCGGCGGGCGTCACCATCTTCAACTACCTCAAATCGCTGGGTCAGGTCGATCTGCTGGTCAACCTGTGCTATGTCGTTTTCCTTGGCATCATCGGTGGGCTGATGCTGATTGAATCACTGAACGCGATGTACAAGACCCGCAGCGGCAAACGCCCCCCGCGCAAGAAACACACGTGGATCCAGAAGCTGCCGTTCAAGATGCGCTTTCGGGTCACGGGGCTTTATATCTCGGTCATCCCACCGCTGCTGGTCGGGGCCTTTGTCGGACTTTTGGCCGCGATCATGGGCGTTGGCGGCGGCTTTATCATGGTACCGGCGATGATCTATCTGCTGGGGATGCCGACCAAGGTGGTTGTCGGGACCTCGCTGTTCCAGATCATCTTTGTGGCTGCGTTTACCACGATGCTACACGCCACCACCAACTATACCGTCGACATCGTACTGGCCGTGCTGCTGCTGATTGGCGGGGTGATCGGCGCGCAGTTCGGGACCAGCCTTGGCACCAAGCTCAAAGCGGAACAGCTGCGGATCCTGCTTGCGCTTCTGGTGCTGGTCGTCTGCGGCAAGCTGGCGCTGGAACTGTTGCTGCAACCGGCAGAGCTTTATTCCGTCGGGTTCACCTCATGATCCGTCTGCGTGCCCTTTTGGTGGCAGCGCTGGCCTGCCTGTCTTTCTCCGCCACCGCGGATGAGGCGATCGTGCTGGGCCTGAACCAAAGCGAAGTCTCTATCTCCACCAATTTCAACGGGTCCGAGATCATCATCTTCGGGGCCGTCAAACGCGAGACCCCGATCCCCGAAGGCCCCGAGCTTGAGGTCGTGGTGACCGTGTCCGGCCCGTCGGCCCCGGTCACGGTGCGGCGCAAGGAAAAGACCTTTGGCATCTGGGTGAACACCGCTGCCGTCGAGGTCGACCGTGCCCCCAGCTTCTATGCCGTCGCCACCAGTGGCCCCTTGCAGGACGTGCTGAACCGCACCGAGGACCTGCGCTATAAAATCTCTGTCCCGCGGGCGATCCGGTCGGTCGGTGCGCCGATGAATATCGAGGATTCCGCCGCCTTCTCGGACGCGCTTGTGCGCATCCGCAGCAAGGCGAACCAGTATCAACTGGAAGAGGAAGGCGTGACCGTGGACGAACAGACCCTGTTCCGCGCGACGGTGCAACTGCCCGCCTCCTTGATCGAGGGCGATTACAACACCCGCATTTTCCTGACCCGCGGCGGGTCCGTCGTGGCGCAATACGGGACGTTGATCGACGTGCGCAAGGTCGGGCTGGAACGCTGGCTGTTCAACCTGTCGCGGGAAAATGCGCTGGTCTACGGGCTGCTGTCGCTGGCGATTGCCATCGCGGCGGGCTGGGGGGCCTCTAGCCTTTTTGCGGCGTTGCGCCGCTAGGCCGGATCATCCGTCTGTGTCTCAAGGCTCAGCGGGGCGGCAGGGGCCGCGCGCAGATCGTCCACCCGCAGCATTCCGGACGGTTTTGACAGGCGGTTGCGCACGACCCAAATCAGCCGCTCTTGCGCGCGGGTGATCGCCACATAGGCCAGCCGCTTCCACAGCGGTTGCCCCGCCTCTGACCGGCCCATCCGCGCCGCTGCATAAAGGTCGGGCGCAAAGACCTGCACCGTGTCCCATTGGCTGCCCTGCGCCTTATGGATCGTCACCGCCGCCCCATGCAAAAACGTCGCCCCCATGCGCGCAGCAAAAGGGATAAAGGGTTCTTCCTCGTCCGGTTTTTCGATCTTCACGATCGACGCGGCAGAGATTTGCGGGTCTTCCGCGCCCATCACATGCAAGCGGCTAAAGCCCGGTTTGCGCCCTGCCCCCAGATAGACGACCTGCGCGCCCTTGATCAGGCCGCGCGCTTCAAGGTCGAGCCGTTTCTTGCGGTGTTTCAACGGCAGCTCGATCCCGTCGCAGATCAGCGGCTCCCCCTCCAGCAGCGCGTCTTCGGGCGCGCCATAGACCGACCGGAATGCGTTGATCAGCCGGATGCGCGTGGCATTGCGCCAGACCAGCACGGGCGACCGCGCCATCAAGTCCACTTCGACCCGCTGGCCCCAGACGACACGGTCGTCCTTCTTTGACGCGTCTTCGACCATACGCTCGAACTGTTCAAAGCTCAGGTCAGGGTCGGCAAGCGCATGGGCCAGATCAAGGATCGGGTTGTCGGCCTGCTGCCGGTGAATTCGGCTAAGGTTCAGCACCCGTTCCTTGGGCAGCTTTTCAAACACCATCGTGCCCGACTGCCCCACCGGGGCCAACTGCGCCGGATCGCCAAACAGCAGCAACGTCGGGAAGATCTCTTTCAGATCCTCGAACTGTTTGTCGTCCAGCATCGAACTTTCATCGACAAACCCGATATCCAGCGGTTCCTCGCGGCGCTTCCATCCGGTGATGAAATCGCTGCCGCGCAGACCCGCAGCGGCCAAGGCACCGGGAATGGATTTGTTGTTCTCGTAGAACGCGAAGGCGCGGTCCAGCGAGACTTCGTTCATCCCCTCGATCACCGGGCGTTCACCGCTGCCCGCCAGCCATTCCGCGATGCGTTCGTATTCGGGGTCATAGACAGGCGTATAGAGGATGCGGTGGATCGTCGTCGCGGGCACGCCACGCAGCCGCAGGACCGATGCCGCCTTGTTGGTGGGGGCCAGAATGGCAAGGGTGCGCTTGTCTTTCTTCTTGCGCTCGTAATCGCCCGAAACGATGTCGACGCCGGCATTTTCCAGCGCCTTGTACAGTTCTGCCAGCAGCAGTGTTTTGCCCGACCCCGCCTTGCCGGTCACCGCCAGCACTTGGTCCGCCCCGCCCGCAGGGGGCATCAGCAGATTGTCATCCAGATCGATGCCCGCGTGGCGCAACATCTCGGTCACGCTGTCAAAGGCAGCCGCCTGATCGGCGGAATAGGCAAGGGCAGGTACTGTCATGGCGCGACCCTAATTCAGCGCGGCACCGGGGGCCAGATGGCATCGCCGCTATTCGCGCAATCAGCCCGTGCCAAACCGCCGCGTGATGCCAAATACGACAACACCCGCGCACCGATGGATTGGTGCGCGGGTGTCTGGTCAGCCGGTTGTCAGCACCCCCTGAACGGGGGCCACCGACTTATTTTTTTGCGTCCAGCGCGTCTTCGAGCGTGCGCAGGCCGGTCTTGGGCGATTGCACCAGTACCGACATGTTGCCCGGCTTATGCTCGTTCGCCATCATCTTCATGTGCGCGTCGGGCAGATCGGCCCAAGTGAACACTTCGGACATGCACGGATCAAGACGGCGCTCCACCATCAGTTTGTTGGCGGCGGACGCCTGCTTGAGGTGGGCAAAGTGGCTGCCCTGCAAACGCTTCTGGTGCATCCACATATAGCGCACGTCGAACGTCAGGTTGAAACCCGAAGTCCCCGCGCAGATTACGACCATGCCGCCCTTTTTGCAGACAAAGGTGGACACTGGGAACGTCGCCTCGCCGGGGTGTTCAAACACCATGTCGACGTTCACGCCCTTGCCTGTAATCTCCCAGATCGCGGCACCGAACTTGCGCGCCTCTTTGAACCAAGCCGCATATTCGGGCGTGTTCACGGTGGGCATCTGACCCCAGCAGTTGAAGTCCTTGCGGTTCAGAACGCCCTTGGCGCCCAGATCCATCACGAAGTCACGCTTGGATTCATCCGAGATCACGCCAATCGCATTCGCGCCAGCGGTGTTGATCAGCTGGATCGCATAGGACCCCAGACCGCCCGAGGCGCCCCAGACCAGCACGTTCTGGCCCGGTTTCAGGTCATGAGGCTCGTGGCCGAACAGCATCCGATAGGCGGTGGCCAGCGTCAGCGTGTAGCAAGCGGCCTCTTCCCATGTCAGGTGCTTGGGGCGAGGCATCAGCTGCTGCGCCTGCACATTGGTAAACTGGGCAAAGGATCCGTCGGGGGTCTCGTAGCCCCAGATACGCTGGCTGGGAGAATACATCGGATCGCCGCCGTTGCACTCTTCGTCGTCGCCGTCATCCTGGTTGCAGTGGATCACGACTTCGTCGCCGACCTTCCAGCGTTTGACCTTGTCGCCAACCGCCCAGACGATGCCCGACGCGTCAGAGCCCGCAATGTGGAAGGGCTGCTTGTGGCCGTCGAAGGGGCTGATGGGTTTGCCCAAGGCAGCCCAGACACCGTTATAGTTCACACCCGCCGCCATCACGAGGACAAGCACCTCGTGACTGTCGAGCGTCGGCACGTCCACGACCTCTTCGAGCATCGCGGTATTGGGGTTCCCGTGGCGTTCCTTGCGGATGGTCCATGCGTACATCTGCTTTGGAACGTAGCCCATCGGCGGGATTTCCCCGATCTCGTAAAGGTCTTTTTCCGGTGCGTCGTATTGCGCGATATTCGTGTCCAAGGCCATGTCGGTCTCCACAGTCAGAATAGGTTTGTGCCGCAGTGCAGAATCGCGGCGTCTACTGGTGGAATATGACCCTTCGCGCAACAATGCAACACCATTTGACCTGTAATTGTAATTTTATGACTTTGCAGTCGCAGCAATTTCGGCAGGAGTTTTGCTTGTGTGACCTATCTGTCAAAGAAATGGGCGATAGAGTTCGCGTAGAAGCGCAAGGCGGGACGTTGCCCGTCGGCGGGGGCATAGCCACGATCCGACGCCGTGATCATCCCGCGCTGCACCAGATGATCGCGTGCTCGGGCGACATTGGCGGCGAAGTCCTGCGCCACGACCGCGGCCTCGTCGAGAGGCCCGCGCGGCCATGCCTTGCATTTCCTGTTCCAGTGCGACGCCATCCAGCGGCTTTTCCGCCAGCAGCAGCACCCGCGCCAGCAAGGGCACGAACAGCAGTGGCATCTCGTGTTCGATCCGCCCCATCAGATCCTGCGCCAGCCCGTCCACATTCGGCGCGTCGCCATAGTCGCGCAAATGTACCGGCGTGCCGAACACGACCACAGCCTCGCCGAAGCGCAGGAATTTGCCGCGCAGACGCAGCCAGATCTTGCGAACAATGAATTTCAAAATGACCGAGATTTGCGCATCGAAGCGGCGCGTGCCTGCCGCGTCCGCAGCAATCAACACGCGGTCTTCCAGCACACGGTCATAGTTGATTGCCACCGGCACAAAGACGACATCGCGGTCTTTCAATTCGGCCTCAAGCACATAGCCAAGCAGCCCCATCTTGGGCGGCATCAACTTGCCGTTCAGGCTCAGCCCGCCCTCGGGGAAGATCGCCTGGGTCACCCCGCCTTCGGTCGCCATCTGCACATAGCGGGCCAAGACCTTGCGATACAGCGCGCCGCGCGATTTGCGCCGGATGAAATACGCCCCCATCGACCGGATCAACCGGCTGAGCGGCCAGACACGCGCCCATTCCCCCACAGCATAGCTGAGCGCCGACGCCTCCCCCGCGAGGTAGGTCACCAGCACGTAGTCCATGTTGCTGCGGTGGTTCATCACAAAGATGACCGTGGCCTCTGACGGGATACCTTCGATCACCGCGTCGTTGCGCGATCCGGTGCGCACATCATACAGCGCATTCGCCAGAAACCGCGCCAGCCGGATGCCAAAGCTGAAATAGGCAAAGGCGCTAAAACTCGGGACGATCTCGCGGGCATAGCGGCGCGCCTGTTCGGAGGCGACGTTTTCGGGGATACCTTCGGCGCGCGCGTGATCCACAATCGCCTGACTGATCTGCGGGTCATAGATCAACCGCTGGATCATATCGTGCCGCCGCGCCAGCTTGAACGGTTCAATCGGGCGGGTCAGCCGCGTGTTCAGCTGTGCGACAGCTTTCTCCAGCCGTCTGCGAAAGAACCACCGGACCGAGGGCAACAGGAAATGGCTAAGCGCGGTCACAGCCGCGAACAGCAGGATCACCGCGAAAAGCCAGACGGGAAGTTCAATCGTTTGCGTCATCGCCCAACCCTTGCAGGACCCGCGCTGTCTGGGCAACATAAAACAGTCAACCACACATAGGGCACCCCTAGGCAAGGCACGCGCGACCGTAACGCAGCGGCTTTCGCCCATGCCGCAATGCAGCGAATTGACAGCGCCTGATTATTTCACGTATCAATCGACCAGCGCAAGAATATTACCCATTCGATTCACGAAAGGCCGCCCCATGTCGCAACCGCAAAAAGACCGCCCCTGGCTGATCCGCACCTACGCCGGACACTCCACCGCCGAGGCATCCAATGCGCTGTATCGCGCGAACCTTTTGAAAGGGCAGACCGGCCTGTCGGTCGCCTTCGACCTGCCCACCCAGACCGGATATGACAGCGATCACATCCTGTCGCGCGGCGAAGTCGGCAAAGTGGGCGTGCCCGTGGCGCATCTGGGCGATATGCGCAGCCTGTTCAAGGATATCCCGCTTGAGCAGATGAACACCTCGATGACAATCAACGCCACCGCGCCGTGGCTGCTGGCGCTGTATATTGCTGTGGCCGAGGAACAGGGCGCGGATGTGTCCAAGCTGCAAGGCACCGTGCAGAACGACCTGATCAAGGAATACCTGTCGCGTGGCACCTATATCTGCCCGCCTGCCCCGTCTCTCAAGATGATCGCGGATGTGGCCGAGTATTGCTATACCAACGTGCCCAAGTGGAACCCGATGAACGTCTGTTCCTACCACCTGCAAGAGGCCGGTGCCACGCCCGAGCAAGAGCTGGCCTTTGCCCTTGCCACCGCCACCGCCGTGCTGGACGCCCTGCGCCCCCGCGTCCCCGAAGAGGACTTCCCCATGCTGGTGGGGCGGATCTCTTTCTTTGTGAACGCGGGCATCCGCTTTGTCACCGAGATGTGCAAGATGCGCGCCTTTGGCGACCTTTGGGACGAAATCTGCCGCGACCGCTATGGCGTTGAAGACCCGAAATATCGCCGCTTCCGCTACGGTGTGCAGGTGAACTCCCTCGGGCTGACCGAACAGCAGCCCGAAAATAACGTCTACCGCATCCTGATCGAGATGCTTGCGGTGACCCTGTCAAAGAACGCCCGCGCCCGCGCCGTGCAGCTGCCCGCGTGGAACGAAGCGCTTGGCCTGCCGCGCCCGTGGGACCAGCAATGGTCGATGCGGATGCAGCAGATCATGGCCTACGAGACCGACCTGCTGGAGTTTGACGACCTGTTCGATGGCAACCCCGCCGTGGACCGCAAGGTCGAAGCGCTGAAAGAGGGCGCACGGGCCGAGCTCGCGAACCTTGACGATATGGGCGGCGCGATTTCGGCGATTGACTATATGAAGTCCCGTCTGGTCGAAAGCAACGCCGACCGTCTGGGCCGGATCGAGGCCGGCGAAACCATCGTCGTGGGCGTGAACAAGTGGCAACAGGGCGAACCCTCGCCCCTGATGACGGGTGATGGCGGCATCATGGTCGTGGACCCCGCGGTCGAGGCCGACCAGATCAACCGTCTGAACGCATGGCGCGACAGCCGCGACCAGGCCGCCGTGGACAAGGCGCTGGCCGATCTGCGCGCCGCCGCCGCCGAAGGCCGCAATGTAATGGAACCTTCTATCGCCGCCGCCAAGGCGGGGGTTACCACCGGCGAATGGGCCGAACAGATGCGCAGCGTGCACGGCGAATACCGTGGGCCAACAGGCGTTGCTTCAGGCCGGTCAAACAAGACCGAGGGGCTGGACGACCTGCGCGACGCCGTGGATGCCGTCAGCACCCGTCTGGGCCGCCGGTTGAGCTTCCTTGTCGGGAAACCGGGGCTCGACGGGCATTCGAACGGGGCCGAACAAATCGCCGTCCGCGCCCGCGATTGCGGCATGGAAATTGCCTATGAGGGTATTCGCCTGACGCCGTCGGAAATTGTTTCCGCCGCCGCCGAAGGAGAACATCACGTTGTCGGGCTTTCAATTCTTTCGGGATCACATATTCCATTGGTCGAGGATTTAATGAAACAAATGCGCGCCGCCGGATTGGATCACATTCCCGTAATCGTGGGTGGTATTATTCCAGAAGAAGACGCCAAAAGATTGCGCGCTATGGGAGTCGCCCGCGTTTACACGCCGAAAGACTTTGAATTGAATACAATTATGGCAGACATCGTCACACTCGCCGATCCAGAAACTGTGGCCGCCGAATAAAAAGCGGCCAATTCAAAAACTCTTTGTTTGTTCATTCTTTTGGCGTAAAGCATTAATTGGCTTTTCGACAAAGGAATGAGCGAGAATGAGTATTGATCTAAGCACAATGTCCCACAAACAGCTGGAACAGCATTTGGAAGACGTGAAGATGGCGATTAAAAACGCATATGAACGCGACCGCGTAGAAGCCCGCAAGGCCGCTGAAAAAGCAGCCGCCGAATACGGGTTCTCGCTGGATGAAGTATCCGGCGGTGCGAAAAAGGGCAAAGCCGCGAAAGCTGCCGCGAAATACGCCAACCCCGAAGACCCCAGCCAGACATGGACCGGCAAGGGCCGCCAGCCCAACTGGTTCCGCGACCTGATCGCCAGCGGCACCGATCCCGAAACGTTGGAACTGTAAACCGGACTGACATGCGCACAGCGCGCGGTTATTGCGTCCCCTTGACGCATCCTCTTGGCTTTGGAAATATAAAGAGCATCCTATGACAATCCATATTGGCGCAAAACCCGGCGATATTGCCGAAACAGTCCTTATGCCCGGCGACCCGTATCGCGCGAAATGGGCTGCTGAAACATTCCTTAAAGATGCAAAGCTTGTAAATGAAGTGCGCGGCATGCTGGGTTTTACCGGCACATGGAATGGCAACCGCGTCACTATTCAAGGCTCTGGCATGGGGATGCCCTCGCTGTCGATTTATGCCAATGAATTGATTTCCGAATACAACGCGCAAACCCTTATTCGGATTGGATCTTGTGGCGGGATGCAGCCGCAGGTTGGTATTCGCGATGTCATTATTGCCATGACCGCCACGACAATTACCTCGCCTTCTTCCGGTATCTTCCGCGAGATGAATTACGCCCCCTGCGCCGATTGGTCCCTGCTGCGTGCTGCCGTGGACGCGGCAGAGGCGAAAGGCACGAAAACCCATGTCGGCGGGATCTATTCTTCGGATGTCTTTTATGCCGAACGCCCCGATCTGGACGAGCAGATGACCCGCCACGGTATTCTGGGCGTCGAGATGGAAGCGGCAGAGCTTTATACCCTCGCCGCGCGTCACAAACGCCGTGCACTGGCGGTGCTGACGGTCAGCGACCACCTGCAAACCGGCGAAGCGCTGCCCGCGGAAGAGCGTGAGAAATCCTTTGGCGATATGGTAGAAATCGCGCTACAGGCGGCTTTCCCCAACGGCTGATGCGCGATGATCCCCCGTCGGACGCTCCGCGGGGGATTTATATCCATTTGGAAGCACGGCCAGGCGCTATCCCGATCCCTTAGCCCCCGTGGCTGCGGTCGTAGCCATTGGGGGACGGGCTTTGCCACCCCTCAAGCGCGCCTTTGGCGGGGGCGAACACCTCTACCAGCAGCGGATAGCAGGCGGCGACGTCCGAGGAATGTTTGGCGGAGCAATCCCCCCCCGGACAGGCGCTGAGCGCGCCGAGCAGATCGATCTCGGCGAAAAACTCAAGGTAGTCGCCGGGGCGCACGGGGCTGGCCTTCATGAAATACTGGCCGGTGTCGCGGGTAAAGCCGGTGCACATAAAGACGTTCAGCACGTCATGCACGAAAGGCTCTGCCTCGGCATAGGAGATGCCCTGATGATCCGCCAAGGCCCGGATCAGGTTGGAGTGGCAGCAATGGTGGTATTGCCCGCCCGACAACAGTTGGTTGGTATAGGGGTCGCAGCGCGTGCCGATCACATCATGCACCGAGCCGCCGAAGGCATCCATGCCGTACCAGTCGAGCGTATCATGGGTCAGCGTCGCCATAGGGCGCAGCGTGGGAAAACTGCTCCACATGCGCTGTCCAGTGGTGATATGCGTGCCATGCAGCGCGCGGGTTTTGCCGGAGTAGAACCGTTCGGACAGATCGTCTTGCGCCCAAAGGTTCAGATCACCGACCTGTGGCCCCTCGACCGAGGTAATCCGAAAGAAATGCCCCGCAGGCACGGTAAAGCAGCTTGCGTCACGAGGGGCGACGGTGACCTCGTCCACTTTGGTCAGCGCTTCGCGCGCGCGTCCGTAAAGCGCCATGTCAGGCACGGGCAGCGTTTCGACGGGATAGCAGATCACGGGCGCAACAGCGCGGCGGGCGTCGGCATCATGGGGCGGTGTCATAGCGGAAACTCCTGACTGTCGGGTCCGATCCTGAGGCCATCGCGCACGGCGTCAGAGAGGCCGGCCGCCGACGTTGGCCTTGCAGTCGCGGGGGGCCGATTGGGTGGCGGTATAGGCCTCTGCTCCGCAGGCGACACAATGGTAGAACTGCAGGCTGCCTTTGTCGCGGGTACTGTCCTTACGCCAGCGGCATCCACGCACCGACTTATCACGGTAGGCAACATAGGCGACGATCGCAAAAGCGATGGCAAAGGCAATCAGGATCATATGGGGCACATGTCACGCCCCCCGCGCCATAGGGCAGCGGGAGGCGCGTTTTGTTGTGATGGATCAAACGGTGCGTTCGACCATCATCTTTTTGATATTGGCGATGGCTGCGGCAGGGTTCAGGCCCTTGGGGCAGGTCTTGGCGCAGTTCATGATGGTGTGGCAGCGGTACAGTTTGAACGGGTCTTCCAGATCGTCCAGACGTTCGCCTGTGGCTTCATCGCGGCTGTCGATGATCCAGCGGTAGGCATGCAGCAATGCGGCTGGCCCGAGGTAGCGGTCGCCGTTCCACCAGTAGCTGGGGCAGGATGTCGAGCAGCAGGCGCACATGATGCACTCATAAAGCCCGTCAAGCTTGGCACGATCGTCGATCGACTGTTTCCATTCTTTCGCGGGCTCTGCCGTTTTGGTTTCAAGCCACGGCTGGATGGAGGCGTGCTGCGCGTAGAAATGCGTGAGGTCGGGGATCAGATCCTTGACCACGGGCATATGTGGCAACGGGTAGATCTTCACCGCGCCTTTCACCTCGTCCACGCCATAGGTACAGGCCAGCGTGTTGATCCCGTCGATGTTCATCGCGCAGGATCCGCAGATGCCTTCGCGGCAGGACCGGCGGAAGGTCAGGGTCGGGTCGATCTCGTTCTTGATCTTGATCAGCGCGTCCAGAATCATCGGGCCGCAGGTGTCCATATCGACGAAATACGTGTCGATGGCCGGGTTCTTGCCGTCATCCGGATTCCAGCGATAGACCTGAAACTGCCGCAGGTTCTTGGCACCTTCGGGTTTGGGCCATGTTTTTCCGGTCGTCATCCGGGAGTTCTTGGGGAGCGTGAGTTGAACCATATCGCTTCTCCTGGTCTGTCGGGCAGTTGCCCAGTTCGTTTCAATTCTGGCGCTTACGTCTTTCGGATGTAAAGCGCATTTCCCTCGGCGCGCAGGGTTCGGCGGTACCCGGCGGCCAGTATCTCGGCACAAAGGTCGCCGTCCCACTGATCCGCATGGCGGACCTCTATCAAGATCGCATCCGGCAGCCAGCCGCCGGTTTTGCCCTGCGCGAGGATGGGGTTCAGCACGACCTCCTCGGCCCCTTCGACATCGATCTTGAGGATCGTGCCGTCATGGTGCCGTGCGGCGTGTGTAAAGGCGGACAGGGGCCGTGTGGGCACCAGCACGCCGCCGTTTTGTTGCTTGCCCTCGATCGGGAGCAGCGATGCCTGACCGTAATTGTGCCCGCGGAAGTTCAGCATCGCCTCGCCCTCGCGGTCGGACAGCGCGCAGCCTTCGATACGGACACGGTCGGTCAGATTGTTCAGCGCGATGTTCATGCCAAGCCGGCCAATCATCAGCGGGTTGGGTTCGAATGCCACAACGCGCGACCCGTCGCCCGCGGCCATCGCCAGCGGGATCGAATAGGCCCCGCAGTTGGCACCGATGTCAAAGATCAGCATGTTGCGGTCTTCCACCAGTTCGACCAAAGCCACGAGCGATTTGATCTCGGGCGGGTATTCGTTCAGCCAAAGGCAGGTTTCGGTGTAGTTATCGCGCGGGTCCACCACCATGCGGATGTCAGCGAACTCCACCTCTGTGGGGCCAAGCTGCGCCTTGATGCGGGTGCGTTCGCTGGTGTCCCCGTCACGGAATTGCGCGCGCAGATCGGCCATATGGCCTGCATCCTTGCCCTGCGTATCCGGCGTGACGTTCGGGTGACCCATTAGCCCAGCAACCCCGGGACGCTGCCAGCGGAACGCGACAAGCATTGCACGGTTTCGGGGCGTGACAGTACCGCGCGCACGGTGGCGACGGTGGTGTCATCCACGCCGATCACGGCGGATTTGGCGAAAACGCGCACCTGAGCCGCATCGGCATTGTCGACGATACAATCGGTGAAGGGCGTGATCAGCTGCTTGGGCACCTGCGGAAAGCGCGTGGCAAGGGTTTCGGTGATGACCCCCTTGGTGCCTTCGCGGGCGATGCTGTCGACCTGCTGCGTTGCTTGCGCACAAGCGGACGCGGCCAAAATCATGGTCATAGCGATAAACTGTTTCATGTCGCCTGCCCTCCGCCTGCAGGACGAGGGCATGGCCCCCGGTTTGGTCCCCTGCCCCCAAAAGCGGAGGCAGGGTTTCAGATCAATACACCCGTGCTTTGGGTGCGATCTTTTTCATGTCGATCCCGCCTTCGGATTCCTCGGTCAGCGGGTCAAGGTGCACACCACGGTAGCTGAGCGTTGCCGCGTTCCCATCGAAATACGCGAGGCTGTGCTTGCGCCAGTTCTCGTCGTCGCGATCAGGATAATCTTCGTGGGCATGCGCCCCGCGGCTTTCCTTGCGGGCAGCAGCGGCGGTGATGGTGGCCACCGCGTTCGGCATCAGGTTGGTCAGCTCAAGCGTTTCCATCAGGTCAGAGTTCCAGACCAGCGATGTGTCGGTCACGTGCAGATCAGCGATCTTGCCGGCGACTTCATCCATCTTGACCTTGCCTTCGTTCAGCGTCTTGTCGGTACGGAAAACCGCAGCATCGGCCTGCATGGTTTTCTGCATCTCAAGGCGCAGCTCGGCGGTCGGGATTTGGCCCTTGGCATAGCGCAGGCTGTCGAAGCGTTCAAAGGCGGCATCGACCGATTTCTGGTTCGGCGTCGGCACAGGGGCCTCTGCGTCGACGACCTCTTTCGCGCGGATCGCGGCGGCACGTCCAAAGACCACAAGGTCAATGAGAGAGTTCGAGCCCAAGCGGTTCGCCCCGTGTACCGAGGCACAGCCCGCTTCGCCCACGGCCATCAGGCCCGGTGCCACGCGGTCCGGCGCGTCTTCGGTCGGTGCCAGCACTTCGCCCCAATAGTTGGTGGGGATGCCGCCCATGTTGTAGTGTACGGTCGGCAGAACCGGGATCGGCTCCTTGGTCAGGTCTACACCGGCAAAGATGCGCGCGGATTCAGAGATACCGGGCAGACGCAGATCAAGCGTTTCCTTGGGCAGGTGGTTCAGGTGCAGGTGGATGTGGTCTTTGTTCTCGCCCACGCCGCGGCCTTCGCGGATTTCCATCGTCATACAGCGCGAAACAACGTCACGGCTGGCAAGGTCTTTGTAGGTGGGGGCATACCGCTCCATAAAGCGTTCGCCTTCGGAGTTGGTCAGATACCCGCCTTCGCCACGCGCGCCTTCGGTGATCAGACAGCCCGCGCCATAGATGCCGGTGGGGTGGAATTGCACGAATTCCATATCCTGCAAAGGCAGGCCCGCGCGCGCCGCCATACCGCCGCCGTCGCCGGTGCAGGTATGCGCCGATGTCGCCGAGAAATAGGCACGGCCATAGCCACCTGTCGCCAGAACAACCATCTTGGCGCTGAACAGGTGCATGGTGCCGTCGTCCAGCTTCCAGCACAGCACACCCTGACACACACCATCATCCGACATGATCAGATCAATGGCGAAATACTCGATGTAGAATTCCGCGTTATGCTTCAGCGACTGACCGTAAAGCGTGTGCAGGATCGCGTGGCCGGTCCGGTCGGCGGCGGCACAGGTCCGCTGAACGGGGGGCCCTTCGCCAAATTCGGTGGTGTGGCCGCCGAAGGGACGCTGGTAGATTTTGCCCGCTTCGGTCCGCGAGAAAGGCACACCGTAGTGTTCAAGCTCGTACACCGCCTTGGGGGCTTCACGGGCAAGGTATTCCATCGCATCGGTGTCACCCAGCCAGTCAGAGCCCTTGACCGTGTCATACATATGCCACTGCCAGTTATCGGGGCCCATGTTGGACAGCGACGCCGCGATACCGCCCTGCGCCGCAACCGTGTGCGAACGGGTCGGGAAAACTTTGGTCACGCAGGCTGTTTTCAGCCCTTGCTCTGCCATGCCAAGTGTCGCACGCAGGCCAGCGCCGCCAGCCCCCACGACAACGACATCATATTCATGCGTTTCATATTCATATGCAGCCATGTCTCGGTCTCCGGTATAGCGTAGGCGTGTGTTAAAGCGCGATGCGGGCGATGGCGAAAACGCCAACCGCGGCCGCACCATAGCTGAGGCAGGTCATCAGGATGATCGCAACTTTCTGCGACAGCCCGTGGACGTAATCCTCGATCAGCACTTGGACACCGTCGTTAAAATGTTTGAAGCCAACGATCAGCGTCAGGGCGGCGACGATCGCGGGGAAAGGCCTGCTGTAGTAGGCGATGATCTCTTCGTAGGTGCCCCCAAGGGCGGACCCGAAGGTAAAGACGAAAAGCGGGATCAGGATCAGCAGCGCAACAGAGCTGACTTTCATCGCCCAGAAATGTGCGGTGCCCGATTTGGCCGAGCCCATGCCCATAGCGCGTTTGCGGTCTGTCAAATAAGCCATGTGTCTATCCCTCAGATGATCAGCGCAGTGATGATGGTCAATACGACTGAACCGATCAGCGCGGCCCAGCCCAGCTTTTCAGCCGTCGGGATATCCAGCGCATAGCCGTTGTCCCAGATCAGGTGCCGGATACCGGCCAGCGTGTGATACCACAGCCCCAGCAGCGACAGGAACATGACCAGATCACCGAACCAGCTGGTGATGAAACCGTTCGCGATATCGAAATATTCCGCCGACGTTGCTGCCGCCAGGAACCACCAGACGATCAGCAGCGCGGCGACCAGCATCGCGTTGCCGGTGATGCGCGTCAGGATCGACGTCATGGAGGTCAGTTGCGGGCGATAGATCGTCAGGTGGGGTGACAGCGGGCGGTTGCCCCGGTTCACATCTGCCATGATGGATTCCTTTTCTCGTCAGGTTGCGGTCATAGATAACGGTATTTTTGGGACTGTCACGTCCAGAGGCGTGAATTTGAAGCGGTTTATTGGCGCAGTTGCCCAAACCCTTCGGTTAGCGCCGGACATTTCTGCAATTTGTGATCACTAATTTTCCAGCTGTGATCACAAGCGCTAAAGCCAACCAAATTCATCGGGCTTTTCGGCAGCCGTTTGGGCGAAACTCAGCCCCAAGTGTTCGTTTGCATGCCGCATGATGCGCATGTCTTCAACTTGCAACGCGGCAGATTTAGCTACCTGCGGAAACTGATCTGAGCGGGGGGAGCAAGCGGCTTTGGCTTCATCCCGCGGGATCGTCCAATAGCAAGTGCAGGTGCAGCGGGCGGGGTTTACCGTGATCTCGATCACGTCCGCCCGCTGCACCTTAGGGTATTACTTCAGCAATTCATCGATGCCTTTGCACGCATCGACCAAGCCTTTAACGGCGTTCACAGAGTTGTCGAACATGGACTGTTCGTCCTTGTTCATCGCAATCTCGACCACACGTTCGACGCCACCAGCACCGATCACGGTGGGCACGCCGACGTAGAAGCCGTCCAGACCATAGGCACCGTCAACATAGGCGGCGCATGGCAGAACGCGTTTTTGGTCTTTCAGATAGGCTTCGGCCATTTCGATTGCCGATGTCGCAGGCGCGTAGAACGCCGAACCGGTTTTCAGCAGACCAACGATTTCGGCACCGCCATCACGGGTCCGCTGAACGATCGCGTCCAGCTTATCCTGTGTGGTCCAGCCCATTTTCACCAGATCAGGCAGTGGGATACCCGCAACGGTGGAATAGCGCGTCAGGGGCACCATTGTATCGCCGTGGCCGCCCAGTACGAAGGCCGTGACGTCTTTCATGGAGACGTTGAATTCAGTCGCGAGGAAGTGACGGAAGCGTGCCGAATCAAGCACACCGGCCATGCCGCAGACCTTGTGGTGAGGCAGACCGGAGAATTCGCGCAGCGCCCAAACCATCGCGTCCAGCGGGTTGGTGATGCAGATAACGAATGCGTCTGGTGCGTGGGCAGCAATGCCTTCGCCAACCGATTTCATGACCTTCAGGTTGATTCCCAGCAGGTCATCACGGCTCATACCGGGCTTACGCGCAACACCGGCAGTCACGATGCATACGTCTGCGCCAGCGATTTCAGAGTAGTCGTTCGCGCCGGTCATGGTCGCGTCGAATTTGGCGGATGGGCCCGATTCTGCGATATCGAGGGCCTTACCCTGCGGGATACCTTCGGCGATGTCGAACAGGACAACGTCGCCCAGTTCCTTGATTGCTGCGAGATGGGCAAGCGTGCCCCCGATTTGCCCTGCGCCGATAAGCGCGATCTTGGGTCTGGCCATGTGGTATACTCCGACAGGGTTACATTTCGCTTCGGGATACCGAAATGAAGCGCACCGTGCAAGTTGCGCTTGGTCCGGCATCACGTCACATCGCGCAGAGCCATAAAAAACGGGACCGTTCCTTTCGAAACGATCCCGTCTTGGTCAGCTTTTCAGCAAGCTATTGCCGAATTTGACTGGGCGTGGCGCTTAGCCTTGGTATTCGGGCTGTGCTTCCAGCGCTTCTTCGCTGCTGTCGATGTAGATGCGGAAGTCGTCGCCTTCAGCGTTCTTCATGATTTGCAGCTCGTCCCATGTAACGGCTACTGGCTTTTCGCCAATGCCCAGGAAACCACCGACGTTGATCACAACTTGGCCAACTTCGCCGTTGTCACCCATAACAAGGGCACCGATTTCACCGACGGTCTCGTCGTTGGCACCGTAAACATAGGACCCTTCAAGGTCTTCTGCTGTCAGCGCGGCAACTTCATCAGCTGTGGCGTTGGCATAGCCTTCACGCTCAACCGCTGGGGCTGTAAGCATGGGGCGTTCCATGTCTTGCTCAAGTTCGTTTGCCCCTTCGGCCATTTCGGTGGTCGCTTCATCAACGGCCTGCTCTGTTTCAGCGGCTGCTTCTTCGGCTTCCATTTCAGCTTCGTTTGCCAGTGCTTCGGCATCCGCTTCCATTTCGGTCTCTGTGTCGACCTCAGTTTCGGCGTTCATGTCGGTCGCTGCCATTTCTGTGTCAGCGTTCATGTCGGCGTTGGCGTCCATGTTTGCTTCGGTTTCCATGTCAGCTTCGTCGTCCATACGTTCGAACGCTGGGGCTTTTTCAAGCATCTCTTTGCTTGTGTTCACCACGAGGAAACGGTCGTCGCTGTCACCTTCTTCGGTCACGATGCGAATCTCGTCCATGTTGACGCTTACGTCACGCTCACCCATGCCGAGGAAACCGCCAATGCCGAGGATAACGGCCTTAACGTTGCCTTCGGAATCCAGCAGGACGTCGTTGATTTCGCCGATGTCGTCCCATTCCTTTTCGCCGTCAGCGGCGATGGTGGAGTTTGCTTCAACTTCTGTCTCGGAATTGTAGATACGCATGCCGATCAGGTCGGACGCGAAGAAGTCAGTTTCTTGCGCTGTCACGGTACCAAAACCAGCTGCATGTGCATCTGCAAATGCGGGACCAGTCAAGCTCAGGATGATTGCGGTTGTGCCAAGAATACGTTTCATTGTTGATACTCCTTTAGAAGTTCCGGGTGATAATCACTCGGTTGTGATATCAACGATGATGTGGCGATTGCGTTCCGGCGATCCGCATCTTTTTTCGCCGCCTTTATAATCTATGACATATCAAATGGGGCCCGCCTCCTTAGTTTGTTGATCCTGCGGTGGGTGCGAAATTTTTGCGGAAATCTTGTGGCATCCGTCACAACCTGCGGTTCGCGGTCCCGCCGCGACATCCTGCGTCAGCGCCACCACCGCCGCCGCGGCAGTTGCCAGCCCGATCAGGTTAAACAGTTTTACCATTCTACACCTCTTACACTTACACACGCACCAAGACGCCTTTCCTTCTGACAGCAAAACCTGAAGGCCGCGTTAAAGCCGCAAATTATCTGACGCTGCGCTGCGGCGCGTTTACGCTTGAAGTTTTCGTCTAAAAATGCAGACCTGCACGCAACATTATTTCTTGGAGAGTCGCAAATGTCGAAAATCACCCGCCCCCTGCGTTCCGTTCTGTATATCCCCGGCTCCAAGGACCGCGCGTTAGACAAAGCTCGCGGGCTGCCGGCCGATGCGATTATCTTTGACCTCGAAGACGCTGTGATTCCGGAAGAGAAAACCGCTGCACGTGAAACACTCGCCACGGCGCTGAGAGACGGCGGCTATGGCAGCCGGTATAAGGTGATCCGCATCAACGGGCTGGACACCGAATGGGGTGCCGACGATGCCCGCGCCGCGGCGAAGATGGACTGCGACGCCATTTTGCTGCCCAAAGTCGGCAACCCCGCCGATCTGGACGAACTGGCCGAAATCACCGGCGACATCCCGCTTTGGGCGATGATGGAAACGCCGGGTGCGATGCTGAATGCCGCCGCGATTGGCGCGCATCCCAAGCTGCAATGTATGGTGATGGGCACCAACGACCTGAACAAAGACCTGCAAACCCGCGTGCGCGCCGACCGCCTGCCCCTGATGACCGGGCTTGGCCTCTGCGTACTGGCAGCCAAGGCCAACGGCATCGCGATTGTCGATGGCGTTTACAATGCGTTCAAGGATGACGAAGGCCACCGCGTTGAATGTGATCAGGGCCGCGACATGGGCTTTGACGGCAAGACCTTGATCCACCCCGCGCAGCTGGACGTCGCGAACGAGGCATTCTCCCCCTCCGAGGCCGAAGCCGACCTGGCCCGCCGCCAGATCGAGGCGTTTGACGAAATGCAGGCGACAGGTCAGGGTGTGGCCGTTGTGGACGGGCGCATCGTTGAAAACCTGCATGTCGCCACCGCACGCGAAACATTGGCAAAGCTGGACGCGATCGCGGCCCTGCAAACGGAGTAAACCTGATGATGGCACTTTTGATCCTTGGTCTGATCTTATGGGTCGGTGCCCATTATTTCCGTCGCTTCATGCCGGACCAGCGCGCAGCTATGGGCCGACGGGGCAAAGGCATCATCGCCGTTGCCATCGTGGCGGCGCTGGTCATGATCATTATCGGATACCGCGGGGCCGAGTTTATCCCCGTCTGGACGCCCCCGCCCTTCCTGACGCATCTGAACAACTTGCTGATGGTGCTGGCATTCTGGGTCTACGGGTCCAGTGCGGCCAAAGGGGCAAAGGCCTGGCCCGCCTATAAAACCCGCCACCCGCAGCTGATGGCCGTTAAAATCTGGGCGGTCGCGCATTTACTGGTGAACGGGGATCTCGCCTCTATCCTGCTGTTTGGCACTATGCTGGCTTGGGCGGTCGGTTCCGTGATCCTGATCAACCGCGCGGAAACCAACTGGACACCCCCTACCCCCGCGGGCAAGGCCACCTATATCCGCCTTGCGGTGATCACGCTGGTGATGCTGGTCGTTGTGACCGCGATCCATACCCTGCTTGGCGTCTCTCCCTTTTCCTGAGTTACTGAAAGAACCCCCATGAAACTCTATCGTTTCCTGTCCGAAGAGGACACTTCCGCCTTTTGCCACAAGGTCACCGACGCGCTGAATAAAGGGTGGGAGCTTTACGGCACGCCCACGCAGACATGGGATGCCAAGGCGAATGTCATGCGTTGCGGTCAGGCCGTGACCAAGGAAGTCGAAGGCACCTATGCGCCCGACACCAAACTGGGGGCGCATTGATGGCAGAGGCAAAGACCAACAAGGGCCGTTTCTTCGAGGACTATAAAATAGGCGAGACGTTGCATCATGCGGTGCCCCGCACGGTCAAGGATGGTGAACGCGCGCTGTACCACGCGCTGTATCCCGCACGTCATGCGCTTTATTCCTCTGACCAGTTTGCCCAAAGCTGCGGCCTGCCTGCCAGCCCGTTGGACGATATGATCAGCTTTCACATCGTGTTCGGGAAAACCGTGCCGGATGTATCGCTGAACGCGGTCGCCAATCTTGGCTATGCACAGGGGCGCTGGCTGGCTCCGGTCTGGCCAGGTGACACGCTGCGATCTGAATCCGAGGTGATCGGCCTCAAACAGAACTCGAACGGGAAAACCGGGGTCGTCTATGTACGCACCACCGGCTTCAACCAGAACGACACGAAAGTTCTGGAGTATGTCCGCTGGGTGATGGTGCGCAAACGCGATGTCGATGCCCCCGCCCCCGAAACGGTCGTGCCCGATCTTCCCAAGGCGCTGACGGTTGACGATCTGTCGATTCCCGAAACGCTCGACTTCAGCAATTACGACTTTACCCTCGCGGGCGAGGCGCATCGCTGGGGCGATTATACCGTGGGCGAGATGATCGACCACGTGGATGGCGTCACCGTCGAAGAGGCAGAGCATATGATGGCCACCCGCCTGTGGCAGAACACGGCAAAGGTGCACTTTGACACCTCCGCCCGCCCCGACGGGTCGCGGCTGATCTATGGCGGGCACGTGATCTCTATGGCGCGGGCGCTGTCGTTCAACGGACTGGCCAATGCGCAGATGATCGTGGGGCTGAACGGCGGGGCCCATGCGAACCCCTGCCTGTCCGGCGACACAATCCGCGCCTGGACCGAGGTTTTGGACAAAGCCGATACCGACAAACCCGGCGTCGGCGCATTGCGCTTGCGCTTGGTTGCCACCAAAGGCGGAGAGCCGTTCAAGCTGAAGGGTGAAGACGGCAAATACCTGCCCGATGTCCTGCTCGACCTCGATTACTGGGCACTGATTCCCAAGTAAGACGCCCCCTTGACGACGGCCGACCGGTCGCAAAACAAACAAGAATATGTCGCGTTCGACCCTTAAAACGTGGGGTTTCCGAGCGCGACAGCCGCTGCGTCGGCAACATTCCGCAGATTTTCCACCGTTAGCGCTATTTTGTGATCACACGCGAAATTCGTGTGATCACAAATGTCGCTTTTATCTGGAAAACCCTGTATTTCTCAGAAAAACTGTTTACCGAGTATCAAGACTCAATCGTATACCGCGATTAGACTGGAACAAAGACGGGACCGTTTTTTATGAACATCCACGAATATCAGGCAAAAGCCCTTTTGCGTAGCTACGGCGCGCCAGTATCCGACGGCCGGGTCGTGCTGAAAGCTGAAGAAGCGAAAACAGCCGCAGGCGAGATGGACGGACCTCTTTGGGTCGTCAAGGCACAGATCCACGCAGGTGGCCGCGGCAAAGGGTCTTTCAAAGAAGCCGACGCTGGCGACAAAGGCGGTGTACGCCTGACCAAATCGGTTGAAGAAGCCGCCGAAGAAGCCAAGAAAATGCTGGGCCGCACCCTGGTCACGCATCAGACCGGCCCCGCGGGCAAACAGGTCAACCGGATCTACATCGAAGACGGTTCGGGCATCGAAACCGAATTGTACCTCGCGCTGCTGGTGGATCGCCAGACCTCGCGCATCGGGTTCGTCTGCTCCACCGAGGGCGGCATGGACATCGAAGAAGTGGCCAAGTCCACCCCCGAGAAAATCATCAGCTTCTCTGTTGACCCCGCCGCGGGCTTCCAGCCCTACCACGGCCGCCGCGTTGCTTTCGCCCTGGGGCTGGAAGGCAAGCAGGTCAAACAATGTGTGACCCTGATGGGCCAGCTGTTCAAAGCCTTCGTCGAAAAAGACATGGAAATGCTGGAAATCAACCCGCTGATCGTCACCGACAGCGGCGACCTCAAAGTGCTGGACGCCAAAGTCAGCTTTGACGGCAACGCGATGTACCGCCACGGCGATATTGCCGATCTGCGCGACACCACCGAAGAAGACCCCAAAGAGCTCGAGGCGTCCAAGTACGACCTGAACTACATCGCTCTGGACGGTGAAATCGGCTGCATGGTGAACGGTGCCGGTCTGGCGATGGCCACAATGGACATCATCAAGCTTTACGGTGCCGAGCCTGCGAACTTCCTTGATGTTGGTGGTGGTGCCACCAAAGAGAAAGTGACCGAAGCGTTCAAGATCATCACCTCCGACCCGCAGGTCAAAGGTATTCTGGTCAATATCTTCGGCGGCATCATGCGCTGTGACGTCATCGCCGAAGGCGTGGTCGCAGCCGTGAAGGAAGTCGGCCTGCAGGTTCCGCTGGTTGTCCGTCTGGAAGGCACAAACGTTGAGGAAGGCAAAGCCATCATCAACAACTCCGGCCTGGACGTGATCGCTGCGGACGACCTGAAAGATGGCGCGCAAAAGATCGTGAAAGCGGTCAAAGGCTAAAACTGGCTGGAAAGCTTGGATGATGCATCGTCTCGCCTTTTGTTTTTCCATTGCCGCGCTGGCTGTCCCTTTCGGGGCGGCCAGTAACGCTATGGCACAGACAACGCGCGCAGCCGACATCGCCCAGGCCTTTGCAGACCATTGTTTCAGCCCGCGTCTGACCGCACGGACAGCGCAGGCACAGCTTGGCAGCACCGGGGCACGAGTTGATTTCTATGATCTGCGTCCCTTTACCTCGGCGCCGCAGTCTCCGGTGACGGGCGCGGCAGCAACAGCGGGCACAGACCGCCGCTGCGAAGTGTCCTTTGACGGTGCGGCACCCCAGGTTGCGCAACAGGGGATCGCCACCGGATTGGCACAGGAAAACCTGACCGATCTGGTAGATGTCCCCGCGGGGTTCCCCATCACGACGGGGGCCACCTATCGCGCCGCCGTCATGCTGAACCCCAACCGCATGGCTGTGGTACAATCGGGGGTACGCGACGGGGCGCAGGGGGTTGAAACCTTTGCCCGCGTCGAACGCCTGATCCCGCTGAACGAGGCAAGCCAATGACTGCGTCCGCGCAAAACACCGTCACCGGTGGCAAGGCCATCGTATTTGGGATGACCGTTCTGGTCTTCGCAATGATGGCTGTCGTCGCACAGCTGCCCATGCCGATGCAGGATTCCCTGCTGGCCGAAGGCGGCCCGTTCGAGACACTGTCGGTCGTTGGCTATGGCCTATGCATCTTGCTGATGTTCGTGCTGTGGCCCGCGGCTTCGGCGGCGCGTCGGTGGTACTTTGCGGTGTTCATGGCCCTGTTCGCAGCCCGCGAACTGGACCTTGATAAAAAGCCGTTCACCGAAGGACTGCTGAAAGCGCGGCAATTTTCCAGCGATGGCGTCAGCCTGATGGAAAAGGGCGTTGCCGGCGTCATCCTGCTGGCGATCATCACAACCGGTTTGATCCTGTTGCGCCGCGAGACATGGGGCTTCATCCGTGGGGTCGCCAAAGGCGCGGCACCGCAGCTTGCTGTGTTGATCGGGCTGCTGTTCATCGTCGTCTACAAGCTGACCGACGGGCTGGCGCGCAAGCTGGAACCCTTTGGCATCACGCTAGGCCAGGATCAGATCGATCTGGCCTACGTCATCGAGGAAGTCGGCGAACTGGGCATCCCGCTGATGTTCGCTGTTGCAATCTATCTGACATACCGACTGCCGCGCCTTGCGGCGGCGGCACCTTCCACCGCGCCCTGAGACCGGCGCCACCTGAATTGAACTTGAGAAGAAAGCACATAACATGGCCGTACTCGTAAACGAAAACACCAAAGTGATCTGCCAGGGCCTCACCGGCTCGCAGGGCACGTTCCACACCGAACAGGCCATCGCCTATGGCACCAAAATGGTCGGCGGTGTGACCCCCGGCAAAGGCGGCCAGACGCATCTTGACCTGCCCGTGTTCAACTCTGTCCACGAAGCCCGTCACGTCACCGAAGCCAACGCCACGGTCATCTACGTGCCGCCCCCCTTCGCCGCGGATTCCATCCTCGAGGCGATCGACGCAGAGATGGAGCTGATCATCTGCATCACCGAAGGCATCCCGGTTCTGGACATGATGCGCGTCAAGCGCGCGCTCGAAGGGTCCAAATCCCGCTTGATCGGGCCAAACTGCCCCGGCGTGATCACGCCTGACGCCTGCAAAATCGGCATCATGCCCGGCCACATCCACAAGCGCGGCACCTGCGGGGTTGTCTCGCGCTCGGGTACGCTTACGTACGAAGCTGTGAAACAGACATCCGATCTTGGCCTCGGCCAATCCTCTGCGGTTGGTATCGGCGGCGACCCCATCAAAGGGTCCGAGCATATCGATATCCTCGAGATGTTCCTGGCCGATCCAGAAACACAGTCGATCATCATGATTGGTGAAATCGGCGGTTCTGCCGAAGAAGAAGCGGCACAATTCCTGGCCGACGAGAAGAAAAAAGGCCGTTGGAAGCCCACAGCCGGTTTCATCGCGGGCCGCACAGCCCCTCCCGGCCGTCGTATGGGCCACGCCGGTGCGATCGTCGCAGGCGGCAAAGGTGACGCGGAATCCAAGATCGCAGCTATGAAAGAAGCAGGCATCGTTGTTGCGGATAGCCCCGCAACGCTGGGTGAAGCTGTTCAAGAAGCCATCAACAAAGGCTAACGCCAGATGGTGGGGCCTGACTTTTCAGGCCCCGCCGCTCTTACTTAAACGTCGCGCTCTCATCAGAGGTATCGCCATGACAGACCAACCCAAAAACGACCAGTTCCACGATACCTCCTTTCTCGAGGGGCAGAACGGCGAATACCTAGAGGCAATGTATGCCCGCTATGCCAGCGATCCCAATGCGGTTGATGGCGCATGGCAGGCGTTCTTCGAAGCAATGGACGATGACCACGCCGATGTTCAGGCAGAGGCCGCAGGCCCGTCCTGGGCGCGCAGCGATTGGCCCCCCGTCCCGCAGGACGATCTGACCTCGGCATTGACCGGCCAATGGCCCGTCCCGACCGAAGCGAAAGCCGCCGGTCAGAAGATTACCGAAAAAGCCTCCTCCAAGGGGATCGAACTGTCTGACGCGCAGGTACAACGTGCCGTGCTCGACAGTATCCGCGCGTTGATGCTGATCCGCGCCTACCGTATCCGTGGCCACCTTGCCGCCGATCTTGACCCGCTTGGCATGCGCGACAGCGACACCCACCCTGAACTGGACCCGGCCGCCTATGGCTTCGGGCCCAAGGACATGGATCGCCCGATCTTTATCGACAATGTGCTTGGCCTTGAGATCGCGACGATGAAACAGATCGTCGATATCGTCAAAAGCACCTACTGCGGCACCTTCGCGCTGCAATACATGCACATCTCTGATCCCGAACAGGCCGCGTGGCTGAAAGAGCGGATCGAGGGCTACGGCAAGGAAATCCAGTTCACCCGCAATGGCCGCAAAGCCATCCTGAACAAGCTGGTAGAGGCCGAAGGCTTCGAGAAATTCCTGCACGTCAAATACATGGGCACCAAGCGGTTCGGCCTTGATGGGGGCGAAAGCCTGATCCCCGCGATGGAACAGATCATCAAGCGCGGCGGTCAACTGGGCATTCAGGACATCGTGATCGGCATGCCGCACCGTGGCCGTCTGTCGGTGCTGGCAAACGTCATGCAGAAACCCTACCGCGCGATCTTCAACGAGTTTCAGGGCGGCAGCTTTAAACCCGATGATGTCGACGGCTCCGGCGATGTGAAATACCACCTCGGCGCGTCCTCTGACCGTGAATTCGACGGCAACACCGTCCACCTGTCGCTGACCGCCAACCCGTCCCACCTTGAAGCGGTGAACCCCGTTGTTCTGGGCAAGGTCCGCGCCAAGCAGGACCAGCTGAACGACAAGGAGCGCACCTCCGTGATGCCGATCCTGCTGCACGGGGATGCGGCTTTCGCCGGTCAGGGTGTCGTGGCCGAATGTTTCGCCCTCTCGGGCCTGCGCGGGCACCGTACCGGCGGGACCATGCATATCGTGGTGAACAACCAGATCGGTTTCACCACAGCGCCGCACTTCAGCCGCTCCAGCCCCTATCCGACCGATAACGCGCTGGTCGTCGAGGCTCCGATCTTCCACGTCAACGGCGACGACCCCGAAGCGGTCGTGCACGCGGCCCGCGTGGCGACCGAATTCCGTCAGAAGTTCAAGAAAGACGTGGTCATCGACCTGATCTGCTACCGCCGCTTTGGTCACAACGAAGGCGACGAGCCGATGTTCACCAACCCGGTGATGTACAAGAAGATCAAAAAGCAAAAGACCACGCTGACGCTCTATACCGAGCGGCTGGTGAAAGACGGCCTGATCCCCGAGGGCGAGATCGAGGATATGAAAGCCGCCTTCCAAGAGAAGATGAACACCGAATTCGAGGCCGGCAAGGAATACCGCCCCAACAAGGCCGATTGGCTGGATGGCAAGTGGTCGCACCTCGATAAGGCCAAGGAAAAGAAATACCAGCGTGGCAAGACAGCCATCGCCGCCGAAACCATGGCGGATGTGGGCAAGGCGCTGACCGCCGCACCCGACGGCTTTCCGCTGCATAAAACCGTGGCGCGCCTGCTGGACGCCAAGGCCGAGATGTTCAAATCCGGCGAAGGCTTCGACTGGGCCACAGCCGAGGCGCTGGCCTTTGGCTCGCTCTTGACCGAAGGGTACAAGGTCCGTCTGTCCGGTCAGGACTCCGCCCGCGGCACCTTCTCGCAGCGTCATTCGGCCCTGATCAATCAGGAAAACGAAGACCGCTACTACCCGCTGAACCACATCCGCGAAGGTCAGGCAGAATACGAAGTCATCGACTCCATGCTGTCGGAATACGCGGTTCTGGGCTTTGAATACGGCTACTCGCTGGCGGAACCCAACGCGCTGACCCTGTGGGAAGCGCAGTTCGGCGACTTTGCCAACGGCGCGCAGATCATGTTCGACCAGTTCATTTCCTCTGGCGAAAGCAAATGGCTGCGCATGTCCGGCCTCGTCTGCTTGATGCCCCATGGCTATGAAGGGCAAGGGCCCGAACACTCCTCCGCGCGTTTGGAACGCTTCCTGACCATGTGCGGCGGTGACAACTGGATCGTGGCGAACTGCACCACGCCCGCGAACTACTTCCACCTGCTGCGCCGCCAGCTGCACCGCAGCTACCGCAAGCCGCTGATGCTGATGACGCCGAAATCCCTGCTGCGCCACAAGCTGGCCGTCAGCAAGGCCGAGGAATTCACCACCGGCTCCTCCTTCCACCGCGTCCTCTGGGACGATGCGGAACAGGGCAACTCGGACACCACATTGGCGGCGGACGACAAGATCAAGCGCGTCGTCATGTGTTCCGGCAAGGTCTATTACGACCTGCTGGAAGAACGCGACGCCCGTGGCATCGACGACATCTACCTGCTGCGTTTCGAACAGTTCTACCCGTTCCCCGCGCAATCCGCTGTGAAAGAGCTGGAACGCTTCAAGAATGCGGAAATGGTATGGTGTCAGGAAGAGCCCAAGAACCAAGGGGCATGGTCCTTCATCGAACCCAATATCGAATGGGTTCTGGGCCGTATCGACGCCACCCACACCCGTCCGACCTATGTCGGTCGCGCCACCTCGGCCTCGCCTGCGACCGGCCTTGCCTCCCAACACAAAGCACAACAAGCAGCCCTCGTTGACGAAGCGCTGACCATCGAAGGAAAATAACCATGACAAGCGAAGTACGCGTCCCTACCTTGGGTGAATCCGTAACCGAAGCGACCGTGGCAACATGGTTCAAAAAGCCCGGCGATAGCGTCGCAGTCGACGAAATGCTCTGCGAACTGGAAACCGATAAGGTCACCGTCGAAGTGCCCTCCCCCGTGGCGGGCACTCTGGCCGACATCGTCGCCGCCGAAGGCGAAACCGTCGGCGTTGACGCGCTGCTGGCCAATATCTCCGAAGGGGATGCGGCCCCAGCGAAATCCGAAGCCCCCAAGGCGGTCGATGCTGGTGCCGAAGACGTGAAACCCCGCGACGCTGCCGATGATGTCGACGTCATGGTCCCCACCTTGGGCGAATCCGTGTCCGAGGCGACCGTCAGCACGTGGTTCAAGACCGTCGGTGACCACGTCGAAGCCGATGAAATGCTGTGCGAGCTGGAAACCGACAAGGTCAGCGTCGAAGTGCCCGCGCCGACATCGGGCACGCTGACCCAGATCATCGCCGAAGAAGGCAGCACGGTCGAGGCCAACGGCAAGCTCGCCGTGATCAGCCAGGGCGAAGGCGGCAGCGCAAGCAAACCCGCCGATGATACCGCTGAACCCAAAGCGGGCGGTCAGGTCCCTGCCCCCGGCAACGCGCCCTCGGGCGATGTCGAAGACGCGCCTTCCGCCAAGAAAGCCATGGCCGAAGCCGGCATCAGCCGCGATCAGGTCACCGGCACAGGCCGCGACGGACGTGTGATGAAGGAAGACGTGGCCAAGGCCGTTGCCGCTGGCAAGAACGCGGCAAAGCCTGCCGCCGCCGCGCCACGCGCCCCATCGGCCCCGCAGGACGCCGCCCGCGAGGAACGCGTCAAGATGACCCGTCTGCGCCAGACCATCGCGAAACGTCTGAAAGACAGCCAGAACACCGCCGCCATGCTGACGACCTATAACGAGGTCGACATGACAGAGATCATGGCCCTGCGGAACGAATACAAAGACCTGTTCCTGAAAAAGCACGGCGTTAAACTCGGCTTCATGTCCTTCTTCACCAAGGCCTGTATCCACGCCCTGAACGAAGTGCCCGAAGTGAATGCCGAAATCGACGGCACCGATGTGGTCTACAAGAACTACGTCAACATGGGCATCGCGGCCGGCACACCCACCGGCCTGGTCGTGCCCGTGGTCAAGGACGCGCAAGCGATGTCCTTTGCCGACATCGAAAAGGAAATCGGTGAACTGGGGGCCAAGGCCCGCGACGGCAAACTCTCCATGGCGGAAATGCAGGGCGGCACTTTCACTATCTCTAATGGTGGTGTCTATGGCTCGCTGATGTCTTCGCCGATCCTGAACCCGCCACAATCGGGTATCCTCGGGATGCACAAGATCCAAGACCGCCCCATGGCGATCAATGGTCAGGTCGTGATCCGTCCGATGATGTATCTGGCGCTCAGCTATGACCACCGCATCGTGGACGGCAAAGGTGCCGTGACCTTCCTCGTCCGCGTGAAAGAAGCGCTCGAAGACCCACGCCGCCTGCTGATGGACCTGTAACCCACCACACCCACCGCCCGGAAAGGACAAATGATGACAGAGACCACGATCCTCGCCGCCTATGGCCTGCTCGTTATGCTGACAATCTTGCTTCAGGTTCTGGGCGGTGCGCAACAACTCAGCCTGGGCTATCTGCTCTCGTCGCGCGACGAAGACCGGTCGATGACCGGCATGACCGCCCGGCTGAAACGCGCATTGGACAACTCCATCGTGGCAATGGCGCTCTTTGCCCCGGCGGTGCTGATCCTCGAAATGCTGGACCGCACCAATGCCACGTCCCTGCTGGCCGCGCAGGTCTTCCTCATCGCGCGGATCATCTATCTGCCGGTCTATGCGCTTGGCGTGCCCGCGATCCGGACCCTCGCATGGCTGGCGGGCTTTGCCGCCACCGCCATTCTCTACTTCCTCGCGCTATAGCGGACCGCCAAGATGACACCCGAACTCACCGTTCTGACCCTCGCGGCGCTGCTTCAGGTCGTGACCTTTGTCGCCTATGCGATCCCTGCCAACCGCGAGGTCGGCCCCGGCTACACCATGTCCGCGCGCGACCGAGAACCGTCGAAATCGCTCTCTGACAGGACCGCCCGTCTGGGCCGCGCGTTCAACAATATGTTCGAAGCGCTGGCGCTTTTCGCCGTCGCAGTCGTGGTGCTGCAGATGTCCGGCCAGAACACGACCTACACCGCCATTCTCGCATGGATCTTCCTCGCGGCCCGCGTCGCCTATGTGCCCGCCTATGCGCTTGGCCTGCGTCCCGGACGCTCGCTGATCTGGGCCGTGGGCCTGGGTGCTACGGTGCTGATGCTGCTGGCCGCGCTGTTTTGATCTTCCAAATGGCATAGATCCCGGGGGCGTGCGCTTGCGCACGGGGGCAGCGCCCCCTAGCCTTGACCGCAACACGCCCCGCCCCTTCATGCCTGAACGCCACACTTTCTACTCTACCCCAATTCCCGACCACCAAGGAGACCTTCCATGTCCAGCTACGATGTCATCATCATCGGCTCCGGCCCCGGCGGCTATGTATCCGCCATCCGCTGCGCCCAACTGGGCCTCAAAACCGCCTGTGTCGAGGGCCGCGAGACGTTGGGCGGCACCTGCCTGAACGTCGGCTGTATCCCGTCCAAGGCGCTGCTGCATGCCACGCATATGCTGCACGAAGCCGAACACAACTTTGCCGATATGGGCCTCAAGGGTAAAAGCCCTTCGGTCGATTGGGCGCAGATGCAAACCTACAAACAGAACACGATCGACACCAACACCAAGGGGATCGAGTTCCTGTTCAAGAAGAACAAGATCGACTGGATCAAAGGCTGGGCCACCATCCCCGAAGCTGGCAAGGTCAAGGTCGGTGATGAGATCCACGAGGCCAAGAACATCATCATCGCCACAGGGTCCGAACCCTCTGCCCTTCCCGGTGTCGAGGTTGACGAAAAGGTCGTCGTCACCTCTACCGGCGCGCTGGCGCTGAACAAGATCCCGAAAAAGCTGGTCGTGATCGGCGCGGGCGTCATCGGGCTCGAACTCGGCTCTGTCTACGCGCGTCTGGGGGCCGAGGTGACGGTTGTCGAATATCTCGATGCGATCACCCCCGGCATGGACGGCGAAGTCCAGAAGAACTTTATGCGTATCCTGAAAAAGCAGGGCGTCAACTTTGTCATGGGCGCCGCCGTACAAGGCACCGAGGCCTCCAAGACCAAAGCCAAGGTGACCTACAAGCTGCGCAAGGATGACAGCGAACACACGTTGGACGCCGATGTTGTTCTCGTCTCCACAGGCCGCAAGCCGTTCCACGACGGGCTGGGCCTTGAAGGTCTGGGCGTCGAACTGACCAAGCGCGGCCAGATCGCGGTCAGCGACACCTGGGAAACCTCGGTCAAAGGCATCTACGCTATCGGCGACGTCATTGAAGGCCCGATGCTGGCGCATAAGGCCGAAGACGAAGGCATGGCGGCAGCAGAGGTCGTGGCGGGCAAACATGGCCACGTGAACTATGGCGTGATCCCCGGCGTGATCTACACCCACCCCGAGGTTGCCAATGTCGGTGCCACCGAAGAGCAGCTGAAAGAAGCAGGCCGCGCCTATAAGGTCGGCAAATTCAGCTTTATGGGCAACGCCCGTGCCAAGGCCGTCTTTGCGGGCGAAGGCTTCGTCAAGCTGATCGCCGACAAGGAAACAGACCGCATCCTCGGCGCGCATATCATCGGCCCCGGTGCCGGCGATCTGATCCACGAGGTCTGCGTTGCGATGGAATTCGGAGCCTCTGCCGAGGATCTGGCGATGACCTGCCATGCGCACCCGACCTACTCCGAAGCGGTCCGCGAAGCGGCGCTGGCCTGTGGCGACGGCCCGATCCATATGTAAGGCAGCCGCCTGTATTGAAACGACAAAGGGTGGACCGTTTGGCCCACCCTTTTTTGTGTTCTAACCGTTGTGTCCTAACCGTCGTGCGCACCGATCGGTAGGGGCAGCACCTATCTCGGTTGAGGGGTTTTGAACCCCGCCTCGGCCAAGAGCGCGTCCGACCGTGTCTCGACCGTTTCTTCAAGCCGTTTCATGAAGGCGGCCCGCTCCAACCCCGGTGCGATGGGGGTCAGGAACTCGACCACTGCCACACCCGGACGCCGGTACAGCCCGCGCCGGGGCCAGAAATATCCGGCGTTGGTGGCGACGGGGACGCAGGGCTGGCCCATCTGCTCGTACAGTGCGGCAGTGCCTGCCTTGTAGGGTACCGACAGGCCGGGCGCGACGCGTGTGCCTTGTGAATAGATGACAAGCTGGCCCGGTTCGGCCTCGCCCGCTTTGACATCGGCCAGCATCTTGGAAATCGCCGCACCACGTTTGCCACGGTTCACCGCGACCATCTGCATGCGCTTGGCATATTGCCCGATCACCGGCGTCATCAGGATCTCGCGTTTCATGATAAATTTCGCGCGCGGCAGAATGTGAAAGATCATCAGGATATCAAGGAAAGACTGGTGTTTAGCGGCGACCAACACGGCCCCGTCCGGCACATCGCCCCGCACCTCGCACCGCAACCCGACGATGACCTTCGCCATCCACATGGTCCCCGCCGCATAGGCCTTGCACGCCGCATAGGCCCCCCGCCGCGAGAACATCGCCCAAGGCGCGTAAAGCAGCCCCAAAAGCGGCATATAGACCGTGGCCAGCACGATGAAGGTCAAGGATCGTATCCACTGCAACATTATGCGAGTTCCTTTAATGTACGGCGCGCGGCCGCCCCTGTCGCCGCAAAGGCGACGCCACCGGACAGAAACGGGATCACCAGCGGCACAACCCAGTGCCAGCCCTGAAAGCCCAAACCCGTCAGAAAGCCCCCCGCGTCAGCGGTGCTTGGCAACAGCAGTATCGCCAGCAGCCCGACCCCCGTGCCCGCCGCAGCGCCGGTCAGCGCACGCAGGGTGAAACGCCGGATAAAGGCCTGCGCGATATAGCTGTCGGTCGCGCCCACCAGACGCAAAACGGCGATGACCTGAGCGTTGGCCGACAGCGCCGCATTGGCGGCAAGTGTCACCATCGCGGCCAGCGTCGCGATGATCAGGATCATGGAGACCCAGCCCAGAAGCTTCAGCCGCGACGCGGCCTTGACCAGCGGCGCGCGCCAGCGGCTGTGATTGTCCAGAACCGCCCCTGGCACCTCTGCCGCGAGGCGCAGGCGCAGGCCATCGGCGTCCATGCCGTCGTCCTCTTCGATGATCTCGATCAGGCGGGGCACCGGCAGGGCATCAATGGCCAGTTCCGGACCGAACCAGGGGGCCAGCAGGGATTGCTGCTCTTCATCCGTGAGGGCGCGGGCTGTGGCGACGCCTTTGGTCGTCTCGAGGATGCGCAAGGCGGCCTCGGTCTGCGCGCTGCGCTGGTCGATGGGGGCCACAACCCGGATCGTCGCGGTGCGTGCCAACTCTTGCCCCCAGATATTCGCCAACCGCCCCGACGCCAGCGACAGCGCCAACGCAAAGACCGCCAGAAACGCCATCGTTCCCGCGGCAAACAGGGTCAACTGGGCGGTAAATCCCGACGGCGGCACCACACGGTCCGCCTGACGGTCGCCGTTCCACAGCGCGGTCAGCGCAATGCGCAGCATCTTCATAGATCCGCCCCCGCCAGCTGGATGCGCCGGTTGGCGATACGCAAGACACGCGCCTGCACCTGCGCCTTGGTGGCACGGATCAGCCCCAGATCGTGGGTCGCGATCAACACGGTCTTGCCCATGCGGTTCAGCTCTACCAGCAGGCGAAGCAGGCGCTGCGACATTTCCCAATCGACGTTGCCGGTGGGTTCATCCGCAAGCACCACATCGGGCGACATGATCACCGCACGGGCCAGCGCCGCACGCTGGCGCTCACCGCCCGACAGCTCTGGCGGCAGGGCGTCGGCGCGGCTGCTCAGCCCGACCCACGACAGCAGCTCTTGCAGATCGTCGCCGCCGGTTTCCGCATGGCGGCCCGACACGGTCAGCGGCAAACCGATGTTTTCCGCAACCGGCAAATGGTTCAGGAATTGGCAATCCTGGTGCACCACGCCCACACGCCGCCGGATCATCGCGATATCATCGCGGTCCATCGCACGCACGTCCTTGCCAAACAGCGACACATGCCCCGCCGTGGGCAGCAGCGCGCCATAGCAGAGCTTCATCAAAGTGGTCTTGCCAGAGCCGGACGGACCCGTCAGAAAATGGAACGACCCCGGCGCCAGCTTGACCGAGATATCGGACAAAAGCTCGCCCCCGCCATAGCTGTAGGCCACGTTTTCAAACTCGATCACACGCATATCCCGCTTGGTTTGAACTGTTGTGCCCCAGCACCGCTTGGGTTTCAATGCACCCCGGCGCAGCCATTGCATGAAGATTGCACTTTTCCTACGGTTTTCTAGGACATAAGGTTGATCTGACGTGAAAACGAAGAGGTTTCCAATGGTTCGGGGCGCAACATGAGACTGATCTGTCCCAATTGCGATGCGCAGTACGAGGTCCCGGACGAGGTGATGCCCTCTTCCGGTCGCGATGTGCAATGTTCGAACTGTGGCCAGACCTGGTTCCAGCATCACCCCGATTTCCCCCCTCTCGATGAAGAGGACGACGGCAGGATCAGCACGGTTTCCGCCGCTCTGTCGGCGCGCGATGATGCGGATGACGGCGTCGCGCGCGAAGGCGATGCAGATGCGCCCGCCCCAGCAAGCCCGCCCGAGCCCGACGAAGACGCAGCGGAAGACCCCGACGCGGGCGAACCCGCGCATCCCGCCCCGCCACCGCGCAAGCAGCTTGACCCATCGGTCGCCGATATTCTCCGGCAAGAGGCCGAGGCGGAACAAGAAGCCCGCCGTCGTCGTCAGGCAGAGACCCTTGAAAGCCAGCCTGATCTGGGGCTTGAAGAAGCAGACCAACCCAGCGAAAGCGAACGCGCGCAGCAGGCCAAGGCCCGCATGTCGCGTCTGCGCGGCGAAGAGCAGCACAGCGCTGCCGAGACCACAGCCGCCGCGGCGGCCGTTGCATCACGCCGCGAATTGTTGCCCGATATCGAAGAGATCAACTCCACCCTGCGCACCGGATCAGAACGGCGCGTGATCCCGAACATGGGCGCAGACGCCGGGCGCGATACCCATGTGGACCCGAAACAGCGTAGCGGGTTCAGCCGCGGGTTCGTGCTGATTGTCGCGCTCGCCTCTGTGCTGGTGCTGCTATACGTCTTTTCGCCGCAAATCTCGGAGGCGGTTCCCGCGCTGCGCCCCTATCTTGCGCTTTACGTCGCGCAGGTGGACAGCGCGCGCCAATGGCTGGACGAGATGTTGCAATCAACGCTGCAATGGCTGGATGCACGGGCGTCGCAGTCGGGCAGCTAAAACGGATCGGGCCCGTCCTTTTGGCGGCCCCGTCCTTGCGTCATCAATCCTATCAGAAGCGGTCCAGAAGACGGCGCAGGTAGTCGCGTTCGACCTCTGGCCGCGTCGCCTCGCCCGAGCGGCGACGGATCTCGTCCAGCAGTTCACGCGCGCGGCCATAGGCGTCATTATCCAGCGCCAGATCACCCTCTGACCCCTGCGCGCCATTCGCCCCCTGTTCGCGCCCTAAAGGGTCCGTGTTCTCGGCACGGCGGCTGCCCTGCGCGGTGCCTTGCCCGGGTTCGGACGCCTGCTGGTCCTGTTCCATCGCCTCGCCCAAGGCGCGCATGCCCTCGCGCAGCGCTTCCATCGCCTGCGACTGGTTATCGATCGCTTCGGCCAGATCGTCGCGGCGCAAAGCCTCTTCGGCACCGTCCATCGCGCGGCCCGCACGGTCCAGCGCATCGCGCGCGGCGTCACCTTCCGGGGTGCCGCCACCGGGCAGACGCCCTTCCTGACGGCGCAGCTCATCGCGCAGCGCTTGCTGACGGTCGGCGATCGACCCCTGTCCCTGCCCCGGTTCGCCCTGGCCGTTGTTCTGGCCCGGCTGCTGCCCCGGTTGGCCGGGCTGGTTGCCCTCCTGTTGCGGGCCGGGTTGCTGGCCCTGGTCCTGCCCCTGTTGCTGGCCATCATCGGCATTGGGGTTGAACCTGTCCTGCAAATCGCGGAAGGCCTGATCGCTTAGCTCTTGCTGCTCACGCAGGCTATCGGCCAGCCCCTCCATCGCCTGTTCACCCTCGGATTGCCCACCTTCGCCCGGCTGGCCTTGGGTAACGCGCATGTTCTCCATCATCTCTTGCAGCTCGCGCAGCGCCTGTTCGGCCTCTGCCATGCGGCCCTGCTCCATCAGTTCCTGAATCCGGTCCATCATGCGTTGCAGGTCGTCCTGCGTCATCTGCATGGTCTCGCCCTGCTGGCCTTGCTGCTGGTCGCCGTTCTCACCTTCTTGCGCCTGCTGGCGTTGCAACTGGCGCATATAGTCGTCGGTGGCGCGGCGCAGCTCTTCCATCAGCTCTGCGATCTCGGCGTCCGAGGCGCCGTTCTTCATCGCCTCTTGCAAACGCTCCTGTGCGCGGCGCATCCGGTCCAGCGCATCGGCCAGCACGCCTTCCTCCAGTTCAATCGCCAGATCCCATAGATCATCCGCGATCTCGGTCTGCACCTCGTCGGACAAACCATAGCGGGCGCGAATTTCGATCCGTTCAATTAGCCGCCGCAAGCGCAGCGCCGCCGTGTCAGAGCGGAACACATCCCCCGGACGATAGGACACCGCCCGCAAGACCTGCGCGAGGGTGTCGGCGTTGCCCTTGGCCCACAGCAGATCGCGCCGTTGTTCGATAACGGCCGCCGCCAGCGGATCGAAAAAGCGTCGTCCCGGCAGGGTCATCTGCGTCGGCGGGGTGGTCGCCTGTTGTTCCGACGCATCCAGCACGCTCAGCGTGACGGTGACCGGCAGGTTGGCCCAAGGATGTTTGGAAAAATCGTCGATCAGGTTCTCTTCGAAATCGCGGCGGTCCCCGGCAATGGGCAGTGACAGCGGCACGATCATCTCGGCCCGCGGATCAGGGTCAATCGCCAGCCCATAGCGGCGGTCCACAGCGGCCAGATCCAGATCGATCCGCGCCTCGCCCGCTTCGACGCCGTAGTCGTCCCGCGCCACAAAGGGCAGTTGCATCTCGCCAAGGGCGGTCACCTCGGGGGGGCCTGCAATCTCGACCTGCGGTTTGGCGTCGGGCAGCATCGTCACGTCCCACGTCCGCCCGTTCGGCCCGTCAATGGCGATCTGTCCGCTTTGGCTCACCTTGAAATCCTGCACGATGGCGGGGGCGTCCCCCTCTGGCTGGGGCTGGCCCGAAACGGTCTCGGTCACCGACAGCGCCCCCACTTCGCCATACATGCGCAGGGTGATCAGCGTGCCCGCGGGCAGGTTCAACGGCCCCTCCGCAAGATCGGAGAGATAGAGCGTCGGCTTGCCGGTATAGCGCGGCGGCTCCGCCCAGCCTTCCCAGACCGGACCGGAGGCCAAAGCCCCCCCGCCCGCCGTCAAACCCGCAACCGACCCGATGCGCAGCACCGACCCAAAGACCAGCGCCGTAACGAAAGCCAGCAGCGCGACATAGCGCAGGGCAAAGGGATCACGGCGCGCCATGCGCAAGTCCGCAGCCACCGCCTGCGCAGCGGCGGCACGGGCGGCCATGCGGCGCTGATGCGCCTGCCACACCGCAGCAGAGGCAGCATCCCCCGTGCCGATCGCCTGCACATCCATCAGCGCCTGAATGGGGCGTCCGGGTAGGCTGGCGTCAAGGCGGGTCAGCGCCTCTATCCGGCGGGGGATGCGTAAATGGCGCAGCGCATAGACCAGCGCCCCGACAGCGGCCAGCGTCACCGCAACGACAGCGCCCGTCACGACGGACATCGGCACGCTATCGTGCAGCCCCAGCATCAGCACCGCCAGAACAGCCAGCACCAAGGCGATCAGCGGCCAGAACGCCTGCACCAACACCTCGGCCCAGATACCGGCCCAGGTCAGACGCAGGGGCCAACGGATCGACTTGAGACCCTGCTCGGGCGAGTGGTCGTCATCCTTGGCGGTGAAAAACGTCATGCGGGCCCTGCTTTCAAAAGCCGGACACGCAAGGCGCGGTCACAGCCATTCAGGAATGGTATCGCGATTTATCATTTCGTCAAAGGTCGGGCGTCGGCGGATAACCGCAAATTGATCGCCATGGACCAGCACCTCGGGGATCAGCGCACGAGAGTTGTATTCGCTGGCCATCACCGCGCCATAGGCACCGGCACTGCGGAAGGCCACCAGATCGCCCGCGGCCAGCTTTGGCATCATGCGCTGCTTGGCAAAGGTATCACCGGATTCGCAGACCGGCCCGACAATGTCATAGGGCTGCTGCTCGGCCCCTGCTTCGGCTTCGACGACGGGGATGATATCATGATGGGCTTCGTACATGGCGGGGCGGATCAGGTCGTTCATCGCACCGTCGATGATCAGGAAATCGCGGCCCTCGCCGGATTTAACATAGATCACCTCGCTCACCATGAGGCCGGCGTTGCCCGCGATCAGGCGGCCGGGCTCGATCTCGATCTCGCAGCCCAGATGACCAAGCGTCTTTTGCACCATTGCGCCGTAATCCGTGGGCAGTGGCGGGGCGGCATTGCTACGCTCATAGGGGATTCCCAGCCCGCCGCCCAAATCCAGACGACGGATGGTATGCCCGTCGGCGCGCAGCTGCTCTGTCAGCTCCGCAACCTTCTGGTACGCCAGTTCGAACGGCGTCAGATCGGTCAGCTGGCTGCCGATGTGCACATCGATGCCCACGACCTCCAGGCCCGGCATCGCGGCGGCCATGCGATAGACCTCGCGGGCGCGGGCAATGGGGATACCGAATTTATTCTCGGACTTGCCGGTCGCGATCTTGGCATGGGTTTTGGCGTCGACATCGGGGTTCACGCGGATGGTGATCGGCGCGACCTTGTCCATCGACCGTGCGACGGCGTCCAGCACCTCCATCTCGGGTTCGGATTCGACATTGAACTGGCGGATGCCGCCCTCAAGCGCGAGCCGGATTTCCGACACGGTCTTGCCCACGCCCGAGAACACGATCTTGTCGCCCGGCACGCCTGCCGCCTTGGCACGCAGGTATTCCCCCGCCGACACCACATCCATGCCCGCCCCCGCCTGCGCGAGCGTTTTCAGCACCGCTTGGTTCGAGTTCGCCTTCATCGCGTAGCAGACCAGATGGTCCATCCCGTCCAGCGCATCGTCAAAAGCCTTGAAGTGGCGCAGCAGCGTGGCGGTCGAATAGACGTAAAAGGGCGTGCCGACCGCGGCTGCGATCTCGGAGATGGCGACATCCTCGGCGAACAGCGCGCCATCGCGGTACAGGAAATGATCCATAGTTTCAGGCTCCTAAGCTTTTCCCGCCGAAAGCTGCCGGCGATCGTTTACGGGCGGCGGACCGCGGGGACAGGCATCGCGGCAGACCACAGCTTACCCCAATACCAAAGGCGGCGGGAATGGCAATCAGCGCCACCCGCCCCGCCGGTCAGAATGTCTTGGAAACGCCCACATCCACATGCCCCGAGATATGCACACCGGGTTCATAGTTGCTGCGATGCTTGCGGCTGGCGGTATCCGTCGCGGGGGGATAGGCGCGGCTGTCATGGGCGCTTGGCGCATGGCGTTGCGCGCTGTCACAGCCCGCCAGTACCGCCAGTGCAACCACGGCCAGCACCGCCGCGCGGATCACAGCGCCGCCCCCAGACCCAGCCGGAACGGGCCACGGCCAAGGGTGACGCCAGTGCCCACCGACATGCCCGACGACGACAGCGTCACCGTGCTATTGACCTGCGGCGGCACGGGTTCCCCGTCCACACCACAGGCGGCGAGAGTCAGCAACAAGGCAATAGCAGCGACGGGTTTCATCCGATGATCCCTTTCCAGCGGGCCACCTGCGCGCGCACCTGTGCGGGCGCGGTGCCACCGTAAGACATACGCGAATTGACGGAATTTTCCACGCCCAAAACGTCAAAGACATCTGCCGTGATGTCGCCATGGGCCGATTGCATCTGCTCCAGCGTCAGGTCCGGCAGGTCGCAGCCGTTCTGTTCGGCCAGCGCCACCAGCGATCCGGTGATGTGATGCGCATCGCGGAACGGCAGCCCCAGCACGCGGACCAGCCAATCGGCCAGATCGGTCGCGGTGGAAAAGCCCGATCCCGCCGCCGCAGCAAGGCTTTCGCGGTTGGCGGACATATCCTTAACCATGCCTTCCATCGCGGCCAGCGCCAGCATCAGGTTGTCCGCGGCGTCAAAGACCTGTTCCTTGTCTTCCTGCATGTCCTTGGAATAGGCCAGCGGCAACCCCTTCATCACCATCATCAGAGCCACATTGGCCCCCATGATCCGGCCGATCTTGGCGCGGATCAACTCTGCCGCGTCGGGGTTCTTCTTCTGCGGCATGATGCTCGACCCGGTCGAGAAACGGTCCGACAGGGTCACGAAACGGAACTGCGCCGAGGACCAGATCACCAGCTCTTCGGCGAAACGGCTCAGGTGCATGGCGCAGATCGACGCAGCGCTCAGGAATTCAAGCGCGAAGTCACGGTCGCTGACCGCGTCCAGCGAATTGGCGGCCGGACGGTCAAAGCCAAGCGCCTGTGCGGTCATGTCGCGGTCAATCGGAAAGGACGTGCCCGCAAGCGCAGCCGCGCCCAAAGGCGATTCATTCATCCGTGCCCGTGCGTCGCGCATCCGGCTCAGATCGCGGCCAAACATCTCGACATAGGCCATCATGTGGTGGCCCCAGGTGACCGGCTGCGCGGTTTGCAAATGGGTAAAACCGGGCATGACCCAATCGGCTCCGGCCTCTGCCTGACCCAGCAAGGCCTTGATCAACGCCAACAATCCGCTTTCGGCGGCGTCGAACTGGTCGCGGGTCCACAGTTTGAAATCGGTCGCGACCTGATCGTTGCGCGACCGGCCCGTGTGCAGACGGCCTGCGGGTTCGCCGATCACCTCTTTCAGGCGCGCCTCGACGTTCATGTGGATGTCTTCCAGCGCGGTCGAATAGGCGAATGTCCCGCCCTCGATCTCTGACAACACCGTGAGCAACCCTTTCCGAATGGCGTCGGCATCGCTATCACTAATGATGTCTTGTGCAGCCAACATGGCAGCATGGGCACGCGACCCGGCAATGTCCTGGGCGGCCATACGCTGGTCAAACGAGATCGAGGCGTTGATCGCCTCCATGATCGCGTCTGGTCCGGCGGCAAAACGGCCACCCCACATTTTGTTCGAAGTCGTATCGGTCATCAGGCAACCCCTCGGAGGGAAAATGAAAAAGATTATGCTCGCGCTCGTTTATACGGCCCTTGCCCTTGGTGCAAACCCCAGCTTTGGGCAAAGCGTCGACATCAAGCCCCTGCGCGACGGTGATATGAAGAAACTGGTCGTGCACGATTCCCCCGTTGCCACCTCCTTCTGTCGCGTTCCAGCTTGAGGATGACGGCGGCGAGACGACGCTTGAGGCGTGGCAGGGCAAATATGTGCTGATCAACTTCTGGGCCACATGGTGCGCGCCCTGCCGCAAGGAAATGCCGCAGCTGAACGCGCTGCAAAAGGAATTCGGCGGCGATGATTTCGAGGTGCTGACCATCGCCACGGGGCGCAACACGCCCGACGGGATCAAACGGTTCTTCGCGGATGCGGGCGTCGATAGCCTGCCACGCCACCAGGACCCGAAACAGGCGCTGGCCAGTCAGATGGGCATTTTCGGCCTGCCGATCACCGTGATCATGGACCCCGAGGGACGTGAAATCGCACGCCTGCGCGGTGATGCGGATTGGTCGAGCGACAGCGCAAAAGCCATCGTGCAGGCATTGATCGCGGGCAAGGCAGACAGCTAGGCCCGCCCCAGGAAAGCAGGCGATCCGGCGGCGTCAGGCGGCGTGCGCGAGGATCGCCGCTTCGGACATCGACAGATTACGCCGCGCATAGCCGCCATAGGTATGCGGATCAAAGGCGATCTGTGGAAACTGGTCCAGCAGCCGCGCGCGGTCGGTCGCGTCCAATGTCTCTAGCGCGGCAGAGGCAGGGTGAAAGCTTTCCGTCTCTACGCCGTTGGCCCAAAGCACCTCGTGGAAATCGAGCAGGAGATGGATATAGGTCACCTCGCGCGCATGGGCATCGATGGTGACACTGCGCCCGTTCACCAGATCCCGCGCGGTGACAAGCACCTCGTCCGTGTTGAACAAGTCATGCGCGACGCGCCCCTTCACCAGCATCCGGTGGCTGGGCGACACCAGCAGATCCGCGTCAGGCTGAGCATCCCCCAAAGCACCGGCGCGAAACCGGATGGGGCGCAGCTGCGGCATCGCGAACAATCGCGCCCCGCTCATCCGGCGGCTACCGATCCAGCGCACAGGTTGCAGGCCGTTGTCTTTCGTCTGGACGTGATCGCCCTCGCGCAGTTGTTCGATCCGGCGCGCGCCATCGGCGGTGCGGATCATCGTGCCGGGGGTAAAGCAGATGACGCCGCTGCTGTATTGCGCCGCACGATCCGCCGCGGCGGTATTCAATGTATGCGCGACGACCCACAGATCGGTATTGCGCGGCGGCAGCGCGTCAAGGAACATCAGCAGCGGCTGGCTGCCCTGACCGACCTCGATCACTGTCACCAGATAGGTCTGCGCGCCGTCGGTCACGGTAAAGCTGTTGTCCATCAAAGGGGTGTCGCGGTCACTGGCGAAAGACCGGTGCGGCGGCGTGGTGCTGTCCAGGGCGGCCCCGACCAAACGATGCACCATCCGCGCAGCCCGTCTGCGCAGATCCCCTGCCTCGTCCGCCTGATCCAGCCGCAACACGTCATTCGGCCCGTCAACGCGAATTGAATCGCCCCGCCATGCCCAGGCTGCCCCCACCTTGAGGGATTGCACCGGTGCGGCGTCCAGCCCGTCTATTTCTGTCTGCGACCAGCTTATGACAAACGTGCCTCGAAAGCCCGTTTTGACCACTGTTCGTGCCTCGTCGTATTATTATTGCCCCAAGGCTATCAAAACCGTTCCCCGCTGGAAAGAACGAATCACCCGTTGCACGGGGCCTGCGCGTCAGAAGTCGATCTTGATGCGTACAGAGCCGACAAGCTGGTGATCGGGCTGCGTCTCGTATTCCTTGCCCAGCCACGTCAGACCATAGAACGCCGAGGCCCGCTTGCCCTGCCAATGCACCCCGGCACGCACACGATCGCGGCGCGGGGTCAGGTCATAGCCACGATCCGACGGCAGGAACACGCTGTCGCTGACGCGCGCGATATCGGCCCCAACGACAAAGCCAAAGCCCGTGGCCTCGCGGTTCTGCACCACGCGGTAACGCTGGCCGGTGGTGCTGTCGCGCACCAACATTTCCCCGCGTGTGATGTCGCCAAAGGTCAGGTCAAAGCCCGCGCGAACGAATGTCTCTATCCCCGCCTGCCCTTCGACAAAGGGGCGCAGGCTTGTCCGCGCGCCCATCGGAAAGCTGCGCCCGATCTCGACCAGAACCGTAGGGTGAAAGCCGTCTTCGATCTGGTTATCCAACACCCGATCAGAGGGCGAGGTCGCGTCGATGATGTCGTGAAGCCCCCGTTGCAGATCATCCAGATGGGTCTGTGGACCGGTGGCGTAGATCGCGGCCCCGACCGAATATTCCACAGCATCGCGTTCGAAATGGGTGTGCATTCCGACGGACAGGGCACCGGCCCATGGGCGCGATCCGGCTTGCGGGCGACGCAGGTTCGCGGGTGCCAGTACCTCTACCCCCAAACGCAGCTCGATCAACTGCCCAAAGCGGTCCGGCAAGCGCCCCGTCCACTCAGGCCCCCAGACGCGGGACGACACATAGGAGCCCGTGCGCTCGCGGTCGCGAAACTCTCCGATGGAATCATTGGAAATCAGACGGCCATAGCCAAGGCGTTCCCGCTCTGTCGCCTGCGCACCCACGGGCAAAAGCAAAAGCGCGGCCAGTACCGGCACAAGAAATCGCAGCATCGTCACTCCTATCGCAATGGCTGTAAGGGTCGGCACCCGTTGCCCCTTTGCTACCGCGCCCTGCCGCGTCGCGCTATCCTTGGTACATTTTTCTCGGGCGGGCGTGTCCTTGGCGCACAGACGGATTGCGCGATACCGACAATTCGCTAACATAACGACAGTGAAAACCAGCCTTGAGGCACTGATGTCAGACCCAAAATCGCACCCGTCCCGCCGTATCGTTTCGTCCCGTCACCTTGCCGAGGGCGAAGGATGGGAAGCGTCCGAGCTCGAATACGGGATGATCATCGCCTATAACGCCTTCTCGCGCTGGATGTCGCGCTGTATGGCGGCGGCGGGCAATGCCGACCTGACCCCGCTGGAAATTCTGGTCCTGCACAACACCAACCACCGCGACCGTGAAAAACGGCTGACGGACATCTGCTTTCTGCTGAATATCGAAGATACGCATACGGTGAACTACGCGCTGCGCAAACTGCTGAAATCCGGCCTGCTAGAGGCCGAGAAACGCGGAAAGGAGGTGTTCTATCGCACCTCCGCCAGCGGGGCCGAGCTGATAGAGACCTACCGCGCGGTGCGCAACACCTGCCTGATCGACAGCATGGGGCGCACCGATATCAAAGGCGACGACCTGCGCGAGATCGCGGCGCAGCTACGCGCGATCTCGGGTCAGTATGATCAGGCCAGCCGCGCGGCGGCGTCGCTTTAGCCGCGGCTGCCTAGGGTGCTGGCGGCGCGGGCCAGTTCGGTGATCGCCGCCCAATCGCCCTTGCGCATCAGATTGTCCGGCGCGACCCAACTGCCGCCCGCGCAAACCACATTGGGCAGCGACAGGTAGCTTTCCGCATTGGCAGGGCTCACGCCGCCCGTGGGGCAGAACCGCACCTGAGGCAGCGGCGAGGACAGCGATTTCAGGAAGGGTGCCCCACCCGCAGCTTCGGCGGGGAAGAACTTGAGCATATCATAGCCGCGTTCATAAAGACGCATCGCCTCTGACGCGGTGGCGGCACCGGGCAACATCGGCAGGCCCAGATCTTCGGCCGCTTGCAGCAGTTTATCCGTGGCACCGGGCGACACACCAAAGGTCGCGCCCGCATCCACCGCACGTTTGACATCATCGGGGGTGAGCAACGTGCCCGCCCCGACAACGCCGCCTTCGACCTTTGCCATCTCGGCAATGACCTCAAGCGCGGCATCGGTGCGCAGCGTCACCTCTAGCGCGGGCAATCCGCCTGCGACCAAAGCTTCGGCCAGAGGGCGGGCGTGCAGCGCGTCATGCACCACCAGGACCGGCACAATGGGGGCACGTTTACAGATGGCATAGGCAGCGGCGCTGGCGTCTTGCGGGGTCATCGGATCATCCTCTGGTCAGGTTCAAATGCTGCTGGCGCCGGTATCAGCCGCGCCAACCGTGTTGCGGAAAGTGGCAAACAGCTCGCGCCCCTGCCCGTATTCATTGCCCGACAGATCAGCCGTGGCGACCGGGCGCTCCATCGCGCCGGGGGTCAGGACCGTCAGCTGCCCGTCGCGGGCGTCGACGCGCACGATATCACCGTCTTGCAAACGTGCAATCGGCCCGCCGTCCACCGCTTCGGGACACACGTGGATCGCGCTCAATACCTTGCCCGAGGCACCGGACATACGCCCGTCGGTGACCAGCGCCACCTTCAGCCCGCGCGCCTGCAGGTTCGCCAGCACCGGCGTCAGGCTGTGCAATTCGGGCATGCCGTTGGCCTTGGGCCCCTGAAAACGCACGACGACGATGACATCCTCGTTGAACTCACCATTGCGATAGGCGTCTTTCACGCTTTCCTGATCATGGAACACGCGGATCGGGGCTTCGACGATGTGATGCTCCGGCTTCACGGCAGAGACTTTGGTGACCGCATTGCCAAGATTCCCCGCCAGACGTTTCAACCCGCCCGTGGGCTGGAAAGGATCGCCAATGGGGCGCACGATCTTTTCGTTCAGCGTCTCGGTCGGGCCTGCGACCCATTCGATCGCGCCATCCTTGAGCTTGGGGTCTTGGGTGTAGCGCGACAGCCCGTCGCCCGCGATGGTCTTGACCTCGTCATGCAGCAAGCCGCCCGCCATGAGCTGACCGATCATAAAGCCCAAGCCTCCCGCCGCGTGGAAGTGGTTCACATCGGCCAAGCCGTTCGGATAGACCCGCGCCAGCAGCGGCGTGACATCGGCAAGGTCCGAGAAATCCTGCCAGTCCAGCACGATCCCACCGGCCCGCGCCATCGCGACAAGGTGGATCAGCAGGTTGGTCGACCCGCCCGTCGCATGCAGGCCGACGATGCCGTTCACATAGGCTTTTTCGTCCAGCACATCGCAAACGGGTGTGTATTCATTGCCCAGATGGCTAATCGCCAGCGCCCGCTGCGTCCCCGCGACGGTCAGCGCATCACGCAGGGGCGTATTGGGGTTCACAAAGGACGCGCCGGGCAGGTGCAGGCCCATGAACTCCATCAACATCTGGTTGGTGTTGGCGGTGCCATAGAAGGTGCAGGTTCCCGGCCCGTGGTAGGCCGCCATCTCCGAGGCCATCAGCTCTTCGCGCGTGGCCTCGCCTGCGGCGAATTTCTGGCGCACGATCGCTTTCTCGTCGTTGGAGATACCCGAGGTCATCGGCCCCGCAGGCAGGAACACCGCCGGCAGATGCCCGAAAGCCTGCGCCGCGATCACCAGACCGGGCACGATCTTGTCACAGACCCCCAGATAGATCGCGGAATCGAAAGTGTTGTGGCTTAACCCGACGCCCGCCGCCATGGCGATGATGTCACGCGAGAACAGGCTCAGCTCCATCCCCGGGGTGCCTTGGGTCACGCCGTCACACATCGCAGGCACGCCGCCTGCAACCTGTGCCGTCCCGCCCGCCGCGCGCGCGGTGTCGCGGATCAGGGTCGGAAAGCGTTCGAACGGCTGGTGCGCCGACAGCATGTCATTATAAGTCGTGATGATCCCGATATTGCCCGCCGATTGCGTCGCCAGCGCGGCTTGGTCCTGCCCCGCACCGGCATAGGCATGCGCCTGCCCGCTGCACGAAAGATGCGCCCGCGCCGGCCCTTCCTCGGCGGCGCGGCGCATCCGCGCCAGATAGGCCCCCCGGCTTGGCGCGCTGCGTTCGATGATCCGGTCGGTGACACGGGCTACGGTATCCTTCAACATCATGCTTTCCTTCGTGACGTGGGTGGGCCTAAGGGCCTTCCTACAAAGACGTGAGTATGTTAGCGCTAACTTATCACGCGCATGTGCCATTTGCAAACCCGTTGCGACCATGGGTAAAACGAATGGCGAAAATTGTCTTTCCCCGCCAAAACAGGTGCCCTAAACAATTCGGATGACACAAATAGACCCTCCTTTCCTGATCGGCGTTGACGGAGGCGGCACCGGTTGCCGCGCCGCTATTGCCACCCCCGATGGCCGTATCCTTGCCGAAGGCAAAGGCGGGCGGGCGAATGTCAGCACCGATTGCGCCACCGCGATCGACAGCGTGCTCACCGCGACGCGCAACGCGATAGAGAGCGCCGGTCTGGATGTCGCCGATATGCCCCGTGCCGTGGCTCATCTGGGGCTTGCGGGATACACGGGGCCGGAAATGGGCCCGCGCGTGCAGGCGGGTCTGCCCTTTGCCAAATCCGTCGTGACCGAAGACACCACCACCACCATCGTCGGTGCCGTCGGAGAGCAGGACTGCCACCTGATCGCCCTTGGCACCGGCACCATCGTGGGCCGCCAAAAGGCCGGCGTGCAGACCTGTATCGGCGGCTGGTGTTATCAGGTATCGGATCAGGCATCGGGCGCGTGGCTGGGGCATGGCGTGCTGGAGCAGACCTTGCTCGTCGTTGACGGGATCACCCCCGCCAGCCCCCTGTCGCAGCAGATGCTGGATAAATTCGGCGGTGGCGCGGGCATCGTGCAGTTCAGCCTCAAGGCGCGGCCCGGCGATTTCGCTACCCTTGCCCCCGATGTGGTACAGGCCGCCGCGGCGGGCGACAGCATTGGACGGGCGCTGATGGCAAGCGGGGCCGACTACCTGACCCGCGCCCTGATCGCGCTCGACCATCAACCCGGCGGCCCGCTGTGCCTGACCGGCGGCGTCGGCCCCCATTACGCCGCCTATCTGCCCGACACGCAGACCGCCCATCTGGTCGAAACCAAAGGTCGCGCACTGGATGGGGCCGTCGCACTGGCCCTGCGCGCCGCGCGGGCATGACCGCCCCCCTCACTGCCTATACCGGCGCGCGCATTTTTGACGGGCACGACCTGCTGACCGGTCACGCGCTTGTGGTGCACCCCGACGGCATCCCACGCATCACACCCCTGACCGCGCTGCCGACGGGGGCCAAGACCCGGAGGCTTAACGGGGGCATCCTCTCCCCCGGGTTTGTGGATCTGCAAGTGAACGGCGGGGGCGGCGTGATGCTCAATAGCGCGCCCGATCTGGACACGCTGCGCGCGATGGCCGCCGCGCACCGACGGCTTGGCACCCGCGCATTTCTTCCCACGTTGATCACCGACACCCCCGCCCATAGCCGCGCTGCCATCGCCGCCGTGGCAGAGGCGTTGCACCTGGGCATGCCGGGTATTGCGGGGCTCCATCTTGAAGGGCCGCATCTGAGCGTTGCCCGCAAAGGTGCACATGACGCCAGCCTGATCCGCCCCCTATCTGACGATGATATGGCGATGCTGACCGATGCCGTGGCCCGGATCCCGAACCTGATAATGACCCTCGCCCCCGAAAACGCCACCCCCGATCAGATCGCGGCGCTGACGCAAGCGGGCGTGCTGGTATCGCTGGGCCATAGCGATTGCGACTATGACACCGCCATGCGCGCCTTCGACGCCGGTGCCCGCATGGCGACGCATCTGTTCAACGCCATGAGCCAGGCCAACGCGCGCAGTCCGGGGCTTGTGGGGGCGGCGCTTGATCATCCGCGCGTGGCATCCGGCCTGATTGCCGACGGGGTGCATGTACATCCGGCCATGATCCGCGCCGCACTTGCCGCCAATCGCGGCGCGGCAGAGGTGTTTCTGGTGACCGACGCCATGGCGACTGGCGGCTCTGATATCACCAGCTTCACCCTCAACGACCGCGAGATCCTGCGCCGCGACGGACGGCTAACGCTGGCCGATGGAACGCTGGCCGGGGCCGATCTGACCCTGCTGCAAGCCGTGCGCTATATGCACAACACCGTGGGCGAGCCGTTAGAGCGGGCGCTGGCCCGTGCCACAGTAATCCCTGCGCAACTGCTTGCGCAGCCGCCCGAAGCGGACAGCGTCGATGCGATGATCTGGATCAATGACGACCTGTCAGAGCTGCACTGGGTGACCGAGCTGTAACGCCCGCCCACCCCATGCTCACGAAAAAGGCGGCCCGGATCTCTCCGCGCCGCCTTACATTTTTTCACGTCAGTCACGCGTCGCGCAACGCCCCGATGATCTGGTCGAACGCCTCACGCGCCTTGGCGCGCATTTCGTCGTCCGTGGCATCCTGAATAGGATGCGGCACCAGCACATAGCGCGCGCCCTCCATGCCTAAGGCCTTGCGCTGCGTTTCAGCGGCTTGGCCAAACACGCTTGAAGCGATGGAAACAGACGGGATCCCCTGGATTTCAAACCAGACTGTATCGTGCATACTGCACGTGGTACATGATCCTCAGTCCGCCAGCCCTTCGACCAGAAAGTCGCATTCATCGCGGATCTGGTGGCGCAGCGTGTCGGGGCACGGTTTGGCGAAAGTCGGCTTGGTATAATGCCGGATCTCAACGCCGGGTGCGTTTTCGGTCAACAACCTGTCCAGTTCATCCAGCAGGATATTGCCGCGCGGCTTGCTGATGTTCAGCAGCCCGACAACCCCCTGCACCGAACCGGACCGTTCGCTGATCTGACGCGCGACGGGGACACGTTCGTCCGTCGGGTCAAGAATTATTGTCATTCACGTCCTCCTCTGCTGTGAAAGCTAGCCTAGATCGATCTTTCTGGAAACGGAAATCGACCCCACTTCGCCCGTGGCCCACCCGTGGAACGCGGACGAGAATTTGCCCGCATCGCCACCGGCCACGACGATATGGATATATTCCTTGCTCGCAAATTTAGGGGCCAACTGCGCCAGTTTTTCCGGCCCCATGCGTTCCGCGTCCGCCACGGGGATACCTGCGCCCGAATATTCATCCTGCACCATGTCCGACAAGGGGCGCGCCGTGACCTCTTGGATACGGTCGCGCAGCCGGTCTTTGGAATAGGGGCCATCGACGGTCAGCGTCTGGATATGCTCGGGGCAGACCACCAACAGCGCGTCAATCGGCAGGTTATGCATCTTCGGCAGGAACACCCCTTCAAGCCCCTGCCCCAACGACCCCGCGATCTGGTCCGGCTTGCGCGAGGTCTGGTCCACCAGATGCACCGGCCCGCCGGTCATGGCAAAGACGGTGACGACCGAATCTTCCGCGTTGAACCCGCGCTCCACATGCAGCGGCTCCCATGGCGAGGCCGCCTCGTTCTCCGCAAAGCACATGGTGTATTTCATCGGATTGCCCAGGACAGACCGTTCGACCCCGCCCGTGGTCGCCCCGCCGACATTGCGGATGATCAGCCGCAGCGCGCGCCCGATGGTGGCATTGGCACGGTTCCCCGCGCCCAAAGCGCCCAAGCCGCCGTTCAGCCCGATCTTGTCCACGATCGGCCCGTTCACCACCATGACCGTCGCCGCGCCCATCGTCGTGGCGGTGACCCCGTGGATGTTGAATTCATCCGTGCAGACGGCTTCGACGGCTGCGATTACCACGGGCAGGTATTCAGGCTTACACCCCGCCATCACCGCATTGATCGCGATCTTTTCGACCGTGGCGATACCCATATTCGGCGGCACTGTGGCAATCACATCCTGCGGATCACGATGCGTCCCTTCCAACATGCGGATCACCCGTTCGGGCGTCGGCGGCACCAAGGGCAACCCGTCCGAGAACCCCTGATCGAACATGAATTCCGCCATATCATCGCCGCTGGCGACCTCTACCTTGCGGGCGCGCAGACGGCTGCCTTCGGCCTCTGCCCGCAGCGCGTCGTAGACCTCGGGGTCAAAGTGTTTCGACCCGCATCCCGGACGCCAGGCGGGCAGGCTGTCCCAATCGATTTGCGCCGCAGCTTTGCCCGTCGCACGGGCCATCTGGTCGGACAATGCCTGCCAGTCATCGCGCACGAAGCCTTCAAAGTGGGTCACGACAGCGCCGCTTTCATCAATCCAGTAGAGCGCGGGTACGATCTCGAAATCCCAGTCGAACGAGGTCTTGCAACCCGCATCCTCAAGCACCGGCATGGTCAGCCCGTGGCGCTGCGCGAAATCGCCGTTCTTCTCGCCGGATTGCCCCGGCACCAGAAACCGCACCGCATCGCCATAGGCCTGCGACAGCGCTTGCAGCACCGGCCCCGCAATATTGCAGGTCTCGCAATCCTCTTTCACGAAACAGACCAGCGCAGGGCCGGTTCCGTCAAAATGATGGGCCGCGCCTTGCAGATCCTTCAGGGTAAATTCCGGTTTCCGATCACTCATGTCGCCCCCTCCCAAGTATGCCGCTGCATACTGTGGGGGATCGTCAGGCATGTCCAGACAGCTTGGCGGAGACGGATGGGAATCGAACCCACCACACGCCGTATCGACGCGTCCATGGTTTTGAAGACCAGGGAAGCCACCAGACTCCGGTCGTCTCCGCGTTGCCACACCGTAGCCCTGCCGCAGGGCAAGCGAAAGCCTAATGCGCCTGCGGCGCGATCTGCCGCGTGTCACCATCGCGCAGCGTCATACCAAGCGCATCCAGATGCTCAAGCAGTGGCACGATGAACTTGCGGGTGGTGCCCAAGGCGGTGCGCGCTGCGCTGGTGGTAAAGGCCGTGGGCGGGGGGAAGTTTGCTGCAAGGCTCCGCTGCGCTTGGCCGATGGTCGCCGCGTGAAACACGACCTGCTGTTTCAGCGCGATATTCGCCAAGGACACCAACCGCCCCTGCGCCACCATCAGCGCGATCAGATCCGCGTCCTCAGGCGCGTCGAACTGCCGTACATCCGGGGGGGAGGTGCCGCCTGCGCGCATACTCTCTTCGATCTCGGTCAGGCGCGCGACCTGATGCGGAGCAAGCGCAGCAAAGGGGTCATGCCGTGCGAGACTGACCAAACCGTCGCGCAAAACAACCTCTCCGCCCCTAACCAATTCGGTTTGGGCGAAAGGCACCAAACCCCGCAGCGGCGTCACCCGTTGCAGCATCGAAAGCGCCGCCCCCTGCTTGATCGGGTGGTCGGTATGAAAACGCTGCAAAGCCGCCACCACCGCCGTCTGCACAGCGGCGAGGTCGTCGGCCAGCGCGATATGTTCCGGCGCTAGCCGCACAACGCCCGTGGGCAGCGCAGCCGTCGCATCGCAGCGCGCCAACCGGACAAGATCAGACCACAGCGCCACCCCGCGCCCCTGCGCACAAAGCGCTGCGGCAAGCGCGGTTCCATCCTGCTGATGTGCCGCCTGCATCACCGCCAACCGCTGTCTGTCGCCCGCCCCGACTGCCGTGGCCTGCGGGTCAAGGATCACCGCGCCCGCCAACGTCGCCGCAGGGGAAAGCTGGCGCAACACCGCCGCCTGCCCCGCGAACCCCACCACGGGGCGTTTGAAGCGCAACTGCCCCAGCCCCGCGTCCCCCGGCGCGATCTGGCCACCGCCCATCAGCCGCAGGGTCGCGACCTCATGCGCCGTGCCCCACAGCACGCGCAAATCCTGCATATGTTTGACCGGTCGCGGTGTCGTGTCAGAAACGGTCAACCACACATCCATACAATGCGTCGCCCCCTGCCCGCCCGTACAGATCACATCACCGCGCGCAATATCCTCTAACGCGATACCGCGCAGGTTCACCGCGACCCGCTCTCCCGCCGCGACCCTCTCCCGCGCCGCGCCGCGTGCTTGCAGGCCACGTACCACCGTCGCCGCACCGCTTGGCTGCACGGTTAACGCCGCGCCAACCGCCAACGCGCCACCAAGCAAAGTGCCCGTCACCACCGTTCCGCGTCCCGCCAGTGTGAACGCGCGGTCCACCGGCAGGAACGCCCCCATCGGCGCGGCCCGCGCGGGCAAAGCGTTGAACCGCCGCGCCAAGATCTGCCGCAGATGATCCGTCCCGCCAGCGGTTGTGGCCGAACAGGGCACCAGTTCGGCCCCTGTAACGCCTTGCGCGGCAAGGGCATCCGCAATTTCCACCAGACGTGCGGGCAATGCTGCCTCGGGGATCAAATCCACTTTGGTCACCGCGACCACCGCCACGGGCACCTGCAACAGTCTTGCGATCTGCACATGCTCGCGCGTTTGCGCCGCGACGCCCTCCACGGCCGAGACGACCAGCATCGCGCCCTGCGCGCCGCTCGCACCCGACACCATGGTGCGGATGAAATCCTCGTGCCCCGGCGCGTCAATCAGGTCAAGCGTCCCACCCGCCATCTCGCAATGGGCAAACCCCAGCGCGATCGACAGGCCACGGGCTTTTTCCTCGGCCAGCCGGTCCGTCTCCATCCCCGTGAGCGCGCGCACCAGCGCCGTCTTGCCATGATCCACATGGCCGATCACGATCACACAGGCCGATGTCATGTGGCGGCGATCGCGCCCAGCGCCGCGACGATATCGGGCAGCTCGTCATCCGTTACCGTGCGCATGTCCAGCCACAGCTTGCCCTGATGGATACGCCCGACAATGGGCACCATCCCGCCCCGCAAACGATCTGCCAAGCTTTCAGTAGACAGCGCGGCAAAGGCCACGACGACGCTGCAACTGTCCAGATCCTGCTGCGGCAGCGACCCGCCGCCGACATAGGCGGCTGACGCCATCACCTCAACAACCACCCCCTTCACCGCAGCGAGGGAACCCGCGAGCCTTTGCGCCCGCGCCTCTACCTCTGCCAAAGGCTGCGAGAGCGCGCGCAAGACCGGCACCCGCGCCAGCGGATCATGGGGCGGCAGGTAAAGACGCAAGGTCGCCTCGAGTGCGGCGAGCGACAGCTTGTCGATGCGCAACGCCCGTAGCAACGGGTGCTTGCGTAGCCCCGCGATAATATCCGCCCGTCCCGCGATGATCCCCGCCTGCGGCCCACCAAGCAGCTTGTCGCCCGAGAACATGACCAGATCCACACCCGCTTTGAGAATATCCGTCACCACGGGTTCGTCGCGCAGCCCAAAGGGGGCAAGGTCAATCAGCACGCCGCTGCCCAGATCTTCCATCAGGATCAGATCCCGCTCCGCCGCCAGTTGCGCCAAATCATTGCGTGACGGGGCAGAGGTGAAGCCCACAATGCGAAAGTTGCTGGTGTGGCTTTTCAACAGAACCGCCGTATCCCCGTCCACCGCATTGGCATAATCACTAAGCCGCGTTTTATTGGTGGCACCGACCTCTTTCAGCTCTGCACCGCTTTGCGCGATCACATCGGGCAGGCGGAAAGACCCGCCAATCTCGATCAGCTCCCCGCGCGATGCGATCACCTTGCGCCCCGCGGCGGTGCCCATCAGCGCCAAGACCACCGCTGCGGCACAGTTATTCACGATCAGCGCCGCCTCTGCGCCCGTCAACTGACAGATCAGCGCCTCGGCATGGTCATAGCGCGACCCGCGCTTGCCGGTTTTTAGGTTCAGCTCAAGGTTCGAAGGCCGCGCACCGATCTGGTCCATCGCCTGCAGCGCCTCGGGGGCAAGACGGGCGCGGCCCAGATTGGTGTGGATGATGATACCCGTGGCATTGATGACAGGGCGCAGGTTCGGCTGGCGGGCTGCCTTTATTCGGTCGACAAGGCTATGGGCAAAGGGTTCACTGGCGAAATCGGGCAGATCGACCACCCCGCCGCCCCGAATATCACGGCGCAGCTGGTCGAGCGTTTCGCGCAGGGCGCGGCGCACCTCGTCGTGGCTGTAGGTCGCAACCAAGGACGCCACATGCGGTTGCTGCAACAGCGTATCGATCTGTGGCAAATGTCTAAGCTGGCTGTTCACGCGTCACGCCCCCCGATGGCTGAACGCGCAGTGTAATCGCGCGGGCCACGGGGGCAAGCCGGAACGCAGGCCAATAGCGGGCGACTAACAAGGGCACCCGCCCCGCGGGTTACGCTGCCAGCGCTTCCTTCACCGCGATGTCGGCCATCTGCAAAATCGCCTCGCGGCTATCGGCGACGGCGATAAAGCGGCCGTTGTGGCAGAACTTTGCCCCTTTGACGCCTGATGCTTCCTCAAGCGCGGCGTCTTTTTGACCCGCCCAAGCCACCGGAAGATCAGCGCGGTTCTCGAACGTATCATCCCCGGACCGGATCGTTGTCAGCGTCCATTCCTCGCCGCGCGGGTGGATGACGAACAACAGATGATCCGCCCCTGCCTTCACCACGGCCCCGCGAAACGGCATGCCCATGGGCAGGTCCAGCACATGGCCCTCGCCCGCGGCATCAATGGCGGTCATGACCATCGCTTCGGCGCGGAACTTGGCGGCTTTGCGACGGATCGACGCTTCGACAAAGGCGCGCGCAATGGGCAAGGCGGCGGCAAAGGCGCGGTCGTCCACGCCTTCCTCGCGGTCATCGAAGACGGGTTTCAGGCTTTCCAACAGCGCGGGCAAGGTCAGACCGGCAAACAGCGGCCCCGCCTCTGACGCGTTGACGGCACCATTGTCCAGCAGGTCGATCGGCAGAACAAACCCGCGATCGAAACTGTCGTGGATGGCATTCACATCCGCCTCGGGCACGTCGAGCGCGCGCAGATAATCATGCCCGTAATGCGCCCAGATCAGCCCGAAAGAGCTATAGGGCTGCCCGTCTTCACGCAGCGGATTGGGACGTTGATGGTGATCGAAAATCCCTGCCTCGGCATCAAAGTCACCACCCACGTCGTAGATGATGCGCCCCTCGGCCGGTGTGATCAGCGCCTTGTCGCGGCTGCGCAGCACCGTGGCGTCTGGAAACAGCCGTGTCAGGATGACGAGAGGATAGGAGTTCATCCGCATGAAAACCGCCTGAGTGGGTCACGAGTTGGGTGATCGTCATGTTTCTGTACCTTTGCGCATCTGTTCAGCAGGTCGAAATGAAAACGGGCGACCGTGCGAGGGGCCGCCCTGTGAATATGTATCGCTCACACCGCCCGTCACGGGCCTAGCATAAGAAAACGTAGAAAGAGTTAATGCGTCCAGGCCCCGCGGCGACCTGTGGCGAAATTCTCGCCATAGCCGCCGGCGCGGACATTCGCGCGGCGTTTGTTGGGGTCTTGCACCAGCGCGTCGATGTTGTGATCGCGGGCGTATTCCACCGCTTCTTCCTTGGTGGCGAACTGCAAACGCACCTGCGTTTGCGTGTCCTTCGACGAGGTCCAGCCCATCAACGGGTCAATCTCGCGCGCGTGCTCTGGGTCGAATTCCAGCAACCAGACACGGGTTTTGGCCGTGCCAGAGGACATGGCAGTTCGGGAAGGCTGATAAATACGCGCGCGCATAGCTGAATCTCCGCTGTGATCAGGCGGTTTATCAGCCAAATACGGCCAAGGATCAAGGCATCACAGTGATTTGTGCCGAATTCGCGTTACATATGCTGCGGCGCAGCATAGACTAACCTTATGCAATCGGAGCACCTCTCATGAACCCCCTGACCCTGATGACGCTCAATGCCAACCTCGCCAAGCTGATGATCGACACCCAAGCCGTTATGACGCTTAGGCTTTTGGGGATGGCCGGTGCCCTTCCCCAGACCCGCGGAGAGGACGCCCGCATGGTCAACGAAAAAGGCCCCGCCATGGCCAAAGCCTATCAGGCGGCCACCAAAGCCGCCTTTGCCGGGGGCACGCCCGACCAGATTTTCTCGGCCGCGATGGTCCCGGTCAGCAAAAAGGTCAGCGCCAACCGCAAACGACTGACCAAATAAGCCTGCGACGAAAGCGACATATGCGCGTCGCGCAAGGCTGTGCCCCTTGAACCCGCGCGAAAACATGACACCTTAGGGAACACCCCCCAAAGGACGATGTTATGGCCTACGCCCACTCTGACAGCCTGCCCGAGCGCAAAGACGCCTATCTTGCCAATCCCGCGCCCAACGTGCGCGAACGCCCCAAGCTCGAGGGCGGCAAGAAGTTCAAGCTGGCGACCGAATTCGAACCCGCAGGCGACCAGCCCACGGCGATCAAGGAACTGTCCGAAGGGGTGCGGTCGGGCGAACGCGATCAGGTGCTTTTGGGGGCCACGGGGACGGGCAAGACGTTCACGATGGCCAAGGTGATCGAGGAAACGCAGCGCCCCGCGATCATCCTCGCGCCGAACAAGACGCTGGCGGCGCAGCTTTACGGCGAATTCAAAGGGTTCTTCCCCGACAACGCCGTGGAATATTTCGTCTCATACTACGACTACTACCAGCCAGAAGCCTATGTCGCGCGGTCCGATACCTTCATCGAGAAGGAAAGCCAGATCAACGAACAGATCGACCGGATGCGCCACTCTGCCACGCGGGCGCTGCTGGAACGCGATGACGTGATCATCATCGCGTCGGTATCGTGCATCTACGGGATCGGCTCGGTCGAGACCTATGGCGCGATGACGCAGGACCTCAAGACCGGCAACAACTATGACCAACGCCAAGTGATCGCAGACCTGATCGCGCAGGCGTATAAACGCAATGACGCCGCCTTCCAGCGCGGCACCTTCCGCGTGCGCGGCGACAGCCTTGAAATCTTTCCGGCCCACCTTGAGGACCGCGCATGGCGTCTGTCCTTCTTTGGCGAAGAGTTGGAAAGCATCACCGAATTCGACCCGCTCACCGGCGAGAAGACCGGCAGTTTCGACCAGATCCGCGTCTATGCGAACAGCCACTATGTGACGCCGAAACCAACGATGAACCAAGCGGTGATCGGCATCAAGAAAGAGCTGCGGATGCGGCTGGACCAGCTTGTCGCCGAAGGAAAACTGCTGGAAGCGCAACGGCTTGAACAGCGCTGCAACTTCGACATCGAGATGCTTGAAGCCACCGGCGTCTGCAACGGGATCGAGAATTATTCGCGCTATCTCACTGGCCGCGCCCCCGGAGAGCCGCCCCCCACGCTGTTCGAATTCATCCCCGACAACGCGATTGTCTTTGCAGACGAAAGCCACGTCTCGGTGCCGCAGATCGGCGGGATGTACAAAGGCGACTACCGACGCAAATTCACGCTGGCCGAACACGGGTTCCGCCTGCCCTCCTGTATGGACAACCGCCCGCTTAAGTTCGAGGAATGGGATGCTATGCGCCCGCAGTCGGTCTTTGTCTCGGCCACCCCCGCCGCGTGGGAAATCGAACAATCCGGCGGTGTCTTTACTGAACAGATCATTCGCCCCACCGGCCTGATCGACCCCAAGATCGAGATTCGCCCTGTCGAGATGCAGGTTGACGACTTGCTGGACGAGGTGCGCAAGGTCGCCGCCGACGGCTATCGCACGCTCTGCACCGTGCTGACCAAACGCATGGCCGAAGACCTGACCGAATACATGCACGAACAGGGCATCCGCGTGCGCTACATGCACAGCGATATCGACACAATCGAACGGATCGAAATCTTGCGCGACCTTCGTTTGGGGGCCTTCGACGTGCTGATCGGGATCAACCTTCTGCGCGAAGGCTTGGACATTCCCGAATGTGGGCTGGTGGCGATCCTCGATGCGGATAAGGAAGGGTTCCTGCGCTCGGAGACCTCGCTGATCCAGACCATCGGTCGGGCCGCGCGGAACGCCGAAGGCCGCGTGATCATGTACGCCGACCGCATCACCGGCTCGATGGAGCGTGCGATTGGCGAAACCGACCGCCGTCGCGCCAAGCAGCTGGCCTATAACGAAGAACACGGGATCACGCCGACAACGGTCAAGAAGAACGTCGATGATATCCTCGCCGGTCTCTACAAAGGCGATGTGGACATGAGCCGCGTCACTGCCAAGATCGACAACCCGCTCGCGGGCGGCAACCTGCAAACCGTGCTCGACGGGCTGCGCACCGATATGCGCAAAGCGGCCGAGAACCTCGAATTCGAAGAAGCCGCACGCCTGCGCGACGAGGTCAAACGGCTCGAATCCGTCGATCTGGCCATCGCCGACGATCCGATGGCGCGTCAGTACGCTGTCGAAAAAGCCGTCGATGACGCGCAAAAGGCGTCGGGCCGATCAACCGGCGGTCGTGGCGGGATGCGCGGTGGTAAATCCCGCTACGGCGGCAAAAAACGCTAGTCGGCGCGTCTAGTCATCCACCTCGTCCGGCAACCCGTCATGGTCGGTCGAGGCCATCTCCTCCAGCTCGTCCTCTGACATGCTGTCGTACATATCTTTCGACGCGCCTTGCAGATCCTTGACCTTGGTCTCGCCCCGCTTGGCAGACAGGGCTGCACCGGCGGCGCGTTGCTGGGCTTTCGATTGGGCTTTCATCGCTGTCTCCTGTCAGTTGGATGTAGCGGCACAACCCGTCCACCCGCCCGCAGTTCCCCTGCTACGGCTTGGCGCAAAATTATTTTCATGCGCCCGTTGCAAGGTGATTGCTTTGCACCCGCACCCACCCCACATTCGGAGTCTGCGCTTTATCCGGAGGATCCCAAATGCGCCTGATCGCCCTTGCTACACTGGGCCTGACCGCCCTCTCTGCCCCCGCCTTTGCCGATGAGACGACCGGCACGATCCTTGCCTATGACCGGCTTGCCAATATCATCGTCCTGCAAGACAAATCATCCTGGACGCTGGATGCCAAAACCCTTGTCCCGTCCGACCTGATGGCCGGCGATAAAGTCACGCTGACCTTCGCCTCCGACGGCGACAACGGTGCGAAACCCGCGACCAAGCTGACCCGCAATTAAGCCCTATTCGATAACAAAAGCGCCCCCTGACCAGATCAGAGGGCGCTTTCTGCGTTCAAACTATCAAACGATATCAGTCACCTGCGGGCGGAGTAACCTCAACGCCGGGGACGGTGATCGTTTTCTCTTCGGTGGTCACTTCAACGTCCGGGACTTCAACGTCGACCTCTTCTTCAGTCACGGAAACCGAACCGGTCTGTGCGTCAAACTCGGGCAGGTTGCCGCCTTCGACGGACACATCAACATCCGGCAGCGCGCCTTCTTCAGTCTGATCGATATCGATGAAAAAGATCGCGAATGCGATGACCAGAATTGCGGCAAGGCCTGCGATTACTGCGGTAGAGGTCTTCATAGTATTTCCTTCCAAATTCACTTGCCGTTCTAGGCGATGCAAGGGCAACTCGGCGAAGCGGGAAATGGTTCCAGTAACATTTTCGGGAACATCTGGGCCGAACGGGAAGTTGTGACCCCAGACAGTAATGCAGATTACAACCCAGGAGCTTTACAATGGAATTCGGCCTTCTCGGACTCATTATCCTGATCGCAGACATCTACGCGATCTATCAAATCTTCACCTCCGGCGCCTCGGGGCTTGCGAAAATCCTTCTGGATTCTCGGCGTCCTGATCTTCCCGGTCGTCGGCTTTATCGTATGGCTGATCGCTGGCCCACGCGGCGGCAGCGTCAACGTCTAAGCGACGCACACTGGATTTGACAAAAGGCCCGTAGCATTGCTGCGGGCCTTTTTGCGCCTGCCTCAAAGGTCTGTAAGTAATTTGTTAAGCATGACGCGCCAAGCTACCCGCCGAAAGGGTATCCTATGCGCTACTGGCCGATCCTTCTGCTTGGCTTACTGCAGCTTCCCACCCCTGCACAGGGCGGCGCGTGGCTGCGCGAAAAGGGCACGGGCTTCACCTCCACCACGGTAAACGTCACGCGCAGCTACGACATTTCGGAAAGCACCTTCATGGAATATGGCGTGCGCGACGACCTGACCCTTGGGGCAGAGGTCGGCTTTCTCGCCAGTTCCATCGGCCTGCAATCGGGATTTGCGTCGGTTTTCCTGCGCCGCCCCTTAGGCCGTCGCGACCGCCCTAACGTCTGGTCGGCAGAGCTGGGGTTCGGCGCGGCATGGGTGGGGGATGCGGTCTATCCCAATGTCAAAGCGGGGCTGTCTTGGGGCCGCGGCTATACGCTGGGGCAGAAACACGGCTGGGTGACCATCGACAGCTCCCTCGCGTGGGACATCTACCTGCAAGAGCATCTCGCCAAAGTCGACGGCACCATAGGCATCAACTTCGGCGACCGGTTTTCGGGAATGCTGCAAATCTACTATGCCTCGACCGCTGCCGCCAGCGCCACCTCTGTCGCGCCCTCTATCGTTATGCGCCCGCTGAAAAGCCGCCCCGACATCCGCTTCCAGATCGGGGCAGAGACGTTGATCAACGACACCTCCAACCCCGCGCTAAAACTCTCGCTCTGGCGCGAGTTCTAGCGTTTATCCATGCGCGCCTGCATGAAGATCGACCCTTTGACGCTGGTGCTCCAGACCAGATGCAGCAGATCGCGATCCGCACCCTGATCCGTCAGCACATAGGGCACGCTGTATTGCGCCACATTCGATCCGTTGCGCACCGGCCCATCCATCGTGATGCTATCCACCGCAATCGCCCACCCGCCGAACGGAAAGCGGTCGGCAATATCCACCACCCAGGTCTTGGCCAGACTGGCTTCGCTATGTTCAACCTGCACAGGGTTCGACACCGGATTGTGGATGCCGTGAAACGAGTTACCGGTCATCTCGATATTGCGCATGCGCGAGAAATCCATATCGGCAAAGCTCGTATCGATCCGTTCGACCCGATCGATAAACCCGTTGATGCTGCGGAAGCGATTGTCGTTGATTGTCAGCCCGTTGATCACATGACCCGCCCCATGGGGCTTGATCACGATATAGCTGAACCACGGGGCCACCTCACCCGACAAAAAGATATTACCGCTGATCGACAGGGAGCTGAAAGAATACTCGCTGCTGTAGTCCGGCGCGGGGTCTTGTTCGTTGGTCCATTCGACAAAGCAATTGTCGATATAATTCCCGCTGACCACGCTCGCCGTGTGCTGCGCCGCAAGGATCAACCCGGCAGAGCGGACGCCGTTCTTGACCGTATCCCCCTGAAAGAAGTGGTTCCCCGTGACGATATTATTTTGCCCCGCCAGCAGCGCAAAATGGCGAAAGCGCGTGGCACGGTTGTCGCGAATCTTGACATCATTGGCGTTGCAGTTGATCGCGATCGTGGTCCGGTCCGGCACGTCCAGCGCATCTTCGGCGGACAGGAACTGGCAACGGTCCACGAACATCCCCTGACAGCCCCCCCCGATCGACGTGATCCCGCGATCCTTCGGGCGCGAGATAAAGCAGTCCCGCACATGGAAAATCGTCCCTGATGGCGCAAGGTTGATGGCGCTGGCCACGTTGTTGCACTGGAATTCGATGTCATCCAGAACGAATTTGCTCAGCTGGCTGTAGTTGCTGAAATCCAGCAGATACTGGAACCGCGTAAAGGTAAAATTCTGCGTCCCCGCCGCATCATACAAAGGCGCGTTCAGGGTAATCTCTTGCGTGGCGACGTTCTTGGCGCGCACATAAATCTCGCGCCCCACCCCATGCCCGTAATCAGCGCCCCCACAGGCACATTCGCCACATTCACCACATTTGTCAGCTTGCGCGCATCCGAGGGCGAATAGCTGGCCTGCGAGGTCACCGTGACCGTATCCCAATCGCCATTCGTAGCCGCTTCAAGCTGGCCGTTGCGGATCACCCGCCGCGTGGCATAGCTGCTGCGTTCGGGCGTCGCGGCCTGCATATCGATCGGGCCGGTCACGTTCACCTTGCGCCCACCCAGATCCAGCGATTCATGATCCGCATTGTTCAGCAACGCCTGAAACGCCTTGCGAAAGGCGATCTCTTCATTCCCGAACGCCTCGATATAGTTCGGCAGATCAAAGTTGCGCCGCAGCAGCAGGATCGCGCTGGCGGGCATGATCACCGTCCCTTCAAACCGCGTCGGCGCGTCAAAGGTCACGTCCCCGTTCAGCAGATACGTCCCACGCGGGATCAACACGCTACGCCCCTGCGCATCCGCATTCGTCGCTACAAAGGCCGCCGTATCATCGGTGCCGCCATCCCCCACCGCGCCATAGTCCCGCACATCCACCTGTGCCAGCATGTCCCGCAGGAAAACGCTGGTCACATCCTCGATCTGCAAATCGTCAATGCGAACGACCCCGCCATTCTGCCCCGTCAGGTCCAGCCCGAAATGCCCATAGACCGGCGCGTTGCCCCAGACCATATCGACCCCGCCGCGCAGCCCCGACCCGACAATCGCGCTGACCTCGACCACCTCGCCATAGCTGATCAGCGTCACCGCCGGACCGGCCTCGACCAGCCCGCCCGCGCGGCTGCCATTGCCAAGCGCCGGATACCCCGCGATCCGCACCGACGGTAGATTCCCACTGATCGCCTTCACCCGCGCCGTGATCCGCAGATAACACCCCGGCAAAAGTGGCGTCTGTCCCATGTATCGCAGCTTTTGCGTGGATTGCGTTTTTATCAGCTCAAGCGCCCCGCCAAAGTCCTGATCCGCAGGGATAAACGCCGCATTTATGGCATTGGCATAGGTATCAGACCCCGCCGTGCCATCCCCGCTTGAATACACATCCAAGCCTTGCGCAAATGCCGCAGGTGTCAGTAGCAGACCGTCCGTGATTGCCTTGTTCATCGTCATCCCCTTCGTTGGGTTGCGATGTCGCCCCCCATGAATTGCAAAACTCCGGCGCTTGGCCGGCAGGGGGAAAGATTTATGCACAAAGAGTTAACCACGCCTAACCGCAGCGTACGCCGCAGGCGGTCACATGAGCGTACCAAAGATGTCGCGCCTGTCAGGCAGAAACGCTTGGCGCATCCAGCAGTTGAACGGCGGCAATACGCCAGCCCTCGGGCGTCTCAACCATCTGATAATCCAGCAAATAGGTAAATCCTTTCAGGTCCGTGACCTGCACCTTCTGCCACTGCGCACCGGCGATCTCGCGCAGGTCCAGAAACCGCACTTCGGCATGTTTCCAGACCATCGGATAGCCCGTGGTCACCATACGTTTAAAATTCTCGGTAGATTGAAACATCATCTGCAGATTGGGGCTCGCATATGCGAAGGCACCCTCGAAATCATCTGCCTTGAAAGCCTCGAACTGGCCGTTGATCGTGCTTTCGATATCCGCCTGCTGCGCCATGGCACCAAACGCCGTCGCAAAGGTCAAAACCATCCCGAAAAAGGCCGAAAGAACCGCGCCACGCATGAGAATGCTCCCTATGATGTGTTGAACTTAACCTAAGCCACGCACATCATAGGGCAATAGTTTCACGCCGTGGTCAGCTTGCCCGCCAACGCGTCGTCGATCAGGGCGACCGTTTCATCCACGCCATACAGCGCGATAAACCCACCGAAACGCGGACCTTGGCTGGCGCCCAGCAACACTTCGTAAAGCGCGGTGAACCAGTCGCGCAGCGGGTCGAAACGCTCTTTCCCGACGGCGAAAACCATCGTTTGCAATGCCTCGGCATCCAGCCCGCCGTCCCATGTTTTCAGCTGGTCCCGCAGGTCTTCCAAAGCTTCCCGCTCCAGCTCGGAAGGGGCGCGGAACACTTTGGCGGGCTTCACGAAATCATTGTAATAGCGCACCGCATGCTCGGCCGCCGCATCCATACCGGGGTTGCCTTCGGGCGTCGCATCCGGCGCATACCGCTGGATAAAGCCCCACAGTTGCGACTTGTCCTCGGCCGAGGAGACCGACGCGAGGTTCAGCAACATCGAGAAGGGCACAACCATATCCGACTTGGGCACATCGCCCCCGTGGATATGCCAAACGGGGTTGTTCAGCTTGCCCTTGTCGTCCTGCGTCTCATAGGCGCGCAGCTGCTGGTGGTATTCGTCGACCGCCTTGGGGATCACGTCGAAATACATGCGCTTGGCCGTCTTGGGCTTGAGATACATGAAATACGACAGCGATTCCGCGCTGGCATAGGTCAACCATTCGTCGATGGTCAGACCATTGCCCGACGATTTGGAAATCTTGTGCCCGTCCTGATCAAGGAACAGCTCATAGGTAAAATGCTCGGGCGGGCGGTTGCCCAGAATACGGCAGATCTTGTCATAGATCGGCGTGTTGGTGCTGTGATCCTTGCCGTACATCTCAAAGTCGACATCAAGGGCGGCCCAACGGGCACCAAAGTCGGGCTTCCACTGCAACTTCACATTGCCACCGGTCAGCGGCAGCGTCATTTCGGTGCCGTCTTCATCGTCGAAGGTGATCGTGCCTTCCTTGGCGTTGACCTCTTTCATCGGCACATACATTACCCGCCCTGTTTCAGGGTGGATCGGCAGGAAGATCGAATAGGTCTGCCGACGCTCCTCGCGCAGCGACTTGAGCATCACTTCCATGATCTCGTCATACTTTTCAGCGGCGCGCAAAAGCACCTCGTCGAACTTGCCGGAGCCGTAGAACTCCGTGGCCGAGATAAACTCGTACTCGAACCCGAAGGTATCCAGAAAACGCCGCAGCATCGCGTTGTTATGCGCGCCAAAGCTGTCGTATTTGCCGAAAGGATCGGGCACCGATGTCAGCGGGCGCTGCAGATGTTCTTCCAATGCGGCGGGGTCGGGCACGTTACCCGGCACCTTGCGCATGCCGTCCAGATCGTCCGAAAAGCACACCAGCCGCGTCGGAATGTCGCTGATCTGCTCAAATGCGCGGCGGATCATCGTCGTGCGCGCAACTTCGCCGAAGGTCCCGATATGCGGCAGACCCGACGGGCCATAGCCGGTCTCGAACAAGACGTATCCCTTCTCGGGGGCCTTGTTTGCATAGCGTTTCAACACCCGACGTGCTTCCTCGAACGGCCACGCTTTACTGGTTAGGGCTGCTTCACGCATCTGCGACATGTCATCAATTCCATCATTTTCACCCCGCACCCAATGCGCGCAGGCAGCCCGTACCTATTGCGTCCCCGTAGGCCCGTCAATAATCTGCAGATCAACGGAATGACCGAACGGAAATGCGCATGAATGACGACACCTCCCTCACCCTCAGCGCGCAGGATTGCCTTGTCGCCGTGATGATCGCGGTTTCCGCCTCAGACGAGGACATCCGCACCACCGAATTGCTCAAGATCCAGACGGCTGTAAACATGCTCCCCGTCTTTTCCGGCTATGATGTGGACCGCATCAGCTCTGTCAGCTCGATGGTGTTCGACCTGTTCGAACAGGAAGACGGGCTGGATGCCCTGTTCGGCCTGATCAAGGGCGCGCTGCCCGACCGGCTGAACGAAACGGCCTATGCGCTGGCCTGCGATGTGGCCGCCGCCGACGGCACGTTGGACGAAGCCGAATTACGTCTGCTGGAAGAAATCCGCTACGAGCTTGACCTCGACCGCCTGCACGCCGCCGCCATCGAACGCGGTGCCCGCGCCCGTCACGTCAAATAGGCCGCGTCACCGCGATCAAAGGGACGCCGAATCCGCAGCCACATGGAACGCCCCCCAGCGTTCGATCAGCCCTTGCTGCAACCGTTTGGAGCGCCCGTTCCACGCCCGCCCCCCCTCGGGGCGTTCGCGTTGCGCGCGGGTTAGGGTGGCGCGACGAGGCATATCGGCGGTGAACACGGCAAAGGCCATCACCCGCCCGTCCGGTGCCGTCAGATACCCCGCCAAGGCCGAGACAAAGTTCAACGTGCCGGTCTTCGCCTCCACCTTGATCGGGTGATCCTGCACGGGCCGCCCCTTGGAATCGCGCAGGGAAATCGACTTGAGCAACGGTTTCAACGTGCCCGATCCATAGACCCGCACCAGCGCCGTCACCATATCCTGCGCGGTCACGCGGCTGTCTTCGCCCAACCCCGAATGGTCCACCAGCGCGGGTGCATCCATGCCCAGATTGGCCTTGGCCCACACGTTCATCTCTGCCGCGGACGCGCGCAGTGACGCGGGCGTGCCCGTGCGGTAAACCGTGGCGGACAGCCCCGCCATCTCTGCGATCAAGTTATTGGAATACTTCAACATATCGCGCAGGATATCGCGCAGCGGCGCGCTGGAACGGGTCACCAGCACCTCGCCCTCGGGCAAGCTGGTGATCAACGCCATGTCGCGCAGACGGATGCCCTGTGCCCCCGCCAATGTCTTAAAGATATCGCCCGCATACAGCCCCGGCTTGCGCACCGGCAGCCAGCGCGACCCACCATTGCCCAAGGCACTTTTCGCGACGCTCCAGTCATCGCGGGTGCCTGCGTCACGATAGGCAAAGACCGGCGCACTGCGGTCGCTGATCTCCATCGCGGCCATCGCCACGTCAGGGCGATAAGACCCCGACCGCCCGTCCATCAGCACCGAATAGCTGCCGTTCTCGCGCTTCCATTCAAAGTGGACGCGGTTAAAGTTCAGCGCCAGCCCCGACACAGCGGGGTTATAGCCCACATGATCCGGCTGATCCGCATCAATCAACGGGAAGACCGGCAGGCTGCGTTCGTAAATTTTCAACCCGCCTTTGACGCCGATAATGCCCGCCGCCTTGAGGTCATCGGCCATTTTGGCCAGCCCGTCCGTATCCAGCGTCGGATCGCCCCCGCCCACAAGGATCAGATCGCCCTGCACTTCGCCGTCCACAATGCCACCGGTCGCCATGATGCGCGTCTGGAACTGATGCGCTGCGCCCAAGGTATCCAGCGCGTAAAGCGCGGTAATCGCCTTGGTCACGCTCGCCGGGGGCATCCCGTCAAGCGGGCCGTTCTGTTCCAGCACCGCACCGGTTTCCGCATCCGCCAGACTAAAGGTCACAGCCCCGTTCAACCGCGCCTTGTCGATCAGCTCTTGCGCCGAGGGGATCGCCTGCCGGAATAGATCGTCCCCGCGCAGAACGGGGCGCAGCGATTCAGTTGGCGGGGCCGCAAAGGCCGCTGGAGCCACAACAGCCGCCGCAGCGGTACTCAGAAACAGACGACGGGATAAAACAGTTTTCATGGGGCGACTTAAACCTGACAGGACAGAGCGACACAAGCGCTTGCAAATCACATTTTCATGGGCGGGGGCCCATGCTAACTGACAAAACATGCAACGCGTTATTTTGATCATGTTTGTCGCCATGTCACTGATTCCCGCAGGCGACAGCGCGGGCAAGATCCTGACCTCACAGCTTGGCGTGGCCCCCGTTTTTGTGGCGTGGTCGCGGTTTGCCATAGGGGCGCTGCTGCTGGTGCCCTTCGCCCCGCCGCAAACGCGCGCCCTGTTCGGCAACTGGCGCATCTGGGTCCGTGCCGCCATCCTGTGCGGCAGCATCACCTGCATCCAGACAGCACTGGTGACCGAGGACGTGGCCAATGTCTTTGCCGCCTTCTTTATCGGTCCGCTGCTCAGCTATGTGCTGGCCGCGCTCTTCCTGCGCGAGGCGATATCGCTTCAGCGCAGCGCGTTGATCGTAGCGGGGTTTCTGGGGGTGCTGGTCGTGGTCCGACCGGGGCTTGAACCCAGTCCAGGGCTGCTTTGGGCGCTGATCGCGGGGACGCTTTATGGCGTGTTCCTCACGATGTCGCGCTGGCTGTCGCATCTGGCCCCGCCCCTTGCGCTGACCTTCAGCCAGTTGGTGATCAGCGGGCTGCTGCTTTTGCCGCTGGGGCTGGTCTATTTCCCGCCGCTGTCCGGCCCTGTCCTGGGGCTAAGCCTCGCAAGCGCGCTGTGTTCGATGCTGGGCAACCTGTTGATGTTATACGCCTATCGCATGGCCCCTGCGACCAAGGTCGCACCGCTGGTGTATCTGCAACTGCTGTCCGCCGTGGGGCTGGGGTGGCTGGTGTTTGGGGCATGGCCCGATGCGCTGACATGGGCCGGCATGGCGATGATCCTAGGGGCGGGTATCGCCTCTGCCAGATTGCGCTGACCATTTGCCCGCGGCCCGGATCGCGCTTGAGCTGACATCGACCATCGGGACGTTCACGAAACACCACGCGGGGGCAGGTGCCTGCCCCAAGAGCTGGCTTTGCCGCCCCGAAATCCGGTAGGATGCATAAAGCGTCGCGGCGTGGCTCATCCGCGCTGATATGCGCTGGCCGGGCCGTGCAAGCACCCCTAGGGGCACTGTCTCCATGATCTGCCGCCAGTCCTGCCACAGGTGGAACTGCGCCAGATTATCCGCCCCCATCAGCCAGACGAAGCGCACACCGGGATAGCGGGCCCGCAGCGCGGCAAGAGTTTGCGCGGTGTAGCGGGTGCCAAGATGGGCCTCGATATCGGTGACCTCGACCCGCGGGTGCTGCATCACCTCGCGCGCGCGGGTCAAACGGGACGCCATCGGGGCCGGCCCATGCGCCTTGAGCGGATTGCCCGGGCTGACCATCCACCACACCCGATCCAGCCCGAAACGCTTGATCGCCTCGCGGGTGATATGGGCGTGACCCTCGTGCGCCGGATCGAACGACCCGCCAAGCAGCCCGATCACCTGCCCCGGGGGCGCATATGGAAATGGATAACCCAACGAAAACGGCCCCCGATATACATCAGGGGCCGAAAGAAGGGCAGCAACGCCCCTTTGTCAATCGCGTTATCCGCGCGTTAATCGACGAACTTCTTGATCTCGCCGGATTTCAACCGCGCGAAATAGCTCTTCATCTCGCGCTTCACGATCGGCATCAGGAAGTACAGCGCCGTGATGTTCACAACCGCCATCGCAAAGATCATCGCATCAGAGAAGTCGATAACCGCGCCCAGATTGGCCGCCGCCCCCACGATGATGAACAGGCAGAAGATGACCTTGAACACGATCTCTTTGGTTTTGCCTTCACCGAACAGATAGGTCCACGCCTTCAGCCCGTAGTAGGACCAGCTGATCATGGTGGAGAAGGCGAACAGGATCACCGCCAGCGCCAGCACATAGGGGAACCAGCTGAATCCGGTCGCAAAGGCAGCCGATGTCAGCTGAACGCCGCTTGACCCGTCGATGGTCTGGATCGCGGTGCCTGCGTCATTCAGGATGAAGCGGCCCGTTTCGGGGTCCATCACCAGCACGCCAGAGATGGTGATCACCAGCGCGGTCATCGTACAGATAACAACGGTATCGATGAAGGGCTCCAACAGGGAAACGACGCCTTCGGTCACCGGCTCTTTGGTGCGCACGGCAGAGTGTGCGATCGCCGCCGAGCCGACACCCGCCTCGTTCGAGAACGCCGCCCGTTTAAAGCCTTGGATCAGCGCGCCAACCAGACCGCCTGCAACGCCCAAGCCGCTGAACGCGCCTTCAAAGATCTGGCCAAAGGCCCAACCGATCTTGTCGTATTCAACGATCAGGATGATCAGCGCGGCACCAACATAGATCACCCCCATCAGCGGCACGATTTTCTCGGTGACATTGGCGATGGATTTGATCCCGCCGACGATGACCGCAAAGACCACTGCGGCAAAGACGATGCCCGTGATCCAGCCAGGGTAGTCGCCGATGATACCGGACAGCTGCGCATGGGCCTGATTGGCCTGGAACATATTCCCGCCACCCAAGGCACCACCGATGGTAAAGATCGAAAAGATCACCGCCAGCACCCCGCCCAAAGGCAGGCCGCGCTCCTTGAAGCCCTTTGTCATATAGTACATCGGACCACCGGAAACGGTGCCATCGGCGTATTCATTGCGGTATTTCACACCCAGCGTACATTCGGTGAACTTTGAGGCCATGCCCAGCAAACCGGCCAGGATCATCCAGAAGGTCGCCCCCGGACCGCCGATGCCCACGGCCACCGCGACGCCCGCGATATTGCCCAGACCGACAGTCCCCGACAGCGCCGTTGCAAGCGCCTGAAAGTGGCTCACCTCGCCCGCGTCATCGGGATCGGAATAATCGCCTTTGACCAGCGAGATCGCATGCCAGAACGCCTTGACCTGAATGAAGCCGAAATACAGCGTAAATACCGTCGCCGCGACCACCAGCCACAGCACGATCCACGGGAAGTTGGTGCCGGGTAGCGACATGAAGATCAGATTGACGAACCAGCCCGTCGAACCCGCGAAGATATCATTGATGCGTTGATCCATGCCGACGGTTTCTTGCGCCGCGGCAACCATGGGCAAGGCAGAGACAGCAGCAGCCCCCGCACCCGTTGTCAGAAATTTTTTCATGATATGACCTTTCAAGGAATGATCGTCAGAGGCACGCGGGACGCCACAGCCAAGCGGCCGGTTACGCCGCCGAACATACGCTCTTTCAGGCCGCGCAGACCGACACGGCCCACCACGATCTGCTGTGCGCCGTGCTTCTTGGCCAGATCGTCCAGAATATCGGCCACGTCGCCGTGTTTCACGATGCCCTGAACGGTGACGCCGTCTTCGCTGACCTTCTTGACCGCCGGATCGACGATACGTTCGCGGGCCAGTGCCAGTTCCTCTTCGCGCCGCTTGTGGCGCTGGTCATTCTCTTCCGAGGTCTGGAAGCTGAATGGAGACCATTCAATCACGTAAACGAGCTTGAGCTCGCAATCGCCAATCAATTTGGCCTGTTTCGTTGCGAAATCCAAAGCGCGCGCCCCGGCTTCCCCCCCGTCCAGTCCAACAACAATAGTGGATGCTGTCATGTATTTGTCCCTTTGTGTATGACGCGGTCTTTTTGCGGCCGCGTTGTACCGGGGCGCTGAACGCACCCGGATTAGGCGAATATAAACGAGGTCCAAAATTTTTTTCGACTGAATTTCGCGTAAAATTCGGTCATTCGTCCCCAGTTCACCGCTCGAAAACGGTAAAAAGGGATAGTTATCGGAAAATAGCCTTTGCCGCCCGCGCGATCAGCGCTTTGTGCGTCTCGCCCCTGCGCCCTGTGAATCGCCCGGTAACGGGCGGGCTTCAAAACCGCGGCACAGGCCTTATATATTGAATGTTTGCTCTTGCCCGCCTGTGGCGATATTGCACGTTCCAAACCGTATTCAGCTTATCCGAGGATTCTCAATGGCCGCCTATCAATATGTCTATCACATGTCCGGTGTCTCAAAGACCTACCCGGGCGGCAAAAAGTGTTTCGACAACATTAACCTGAACTTCCTGCCCGGTGTGAAAATCGGTGTGGTCGGTGTCAACGGCGCGGGTAAATCCACGCTGATGAAGATCATGGCCGGCAAGGACAAGGATTACTCGGGCGAAGCATGGGTCGCTGAAGGGGCCAAGGTCGGCTACCTGGAACAGGAACCCTATCTGGACCCCGCCCTGACCGTGCGCGAAAATGTCATGCTGGGCGTGAAGGCCAAGAAAGACATTCTGGACCGCTACAACGAACTGGCGATGAACTATTCCGACGAGACAGCCGACGAAATGGCCGCCTTGCAGGATCAGATCGACGCGGAGAACCTCTGGGATCTCGACAGCCAGATCGACGTCTCGATGGAAGCCCTGCGCTGCCCGCCCGACGATGCCGATGTGACCAAACTGTCCGGTGGTGAAGCCCGCCGCGTGGCGCTGTGCAAGCTGCTGCTTGAAGCGCCCGAAATGCTGCTGCTTGACGAACCGACCAACCACCTGGACGCGGAAACCATCGCGTGGCTGCAACAGCACCTGATCGACTATAAGGGCACGATCCTGATCGTCACCCACGACCGGTACTTCCTGGATAACATTACCAGCTGGATCCTCGAGCTCGACCGCGGCAATGGCATTCCCTACGAGGGGAACTATTCCAGCTGGATCGACCAGAAAGCCAAACGGCTTGAACAGGAAGCCCGCGAGGACAAGTCCAAGCAAAAGACACTGTCGCGCGAATTGGAATGGATGCGTCAGGGGGCCAAGGCCCGTCAGGCGAAATCCAAAGCGCGGATCAAGTCCTATAACGAGATGGCCGACAGCTCAGAGCGCGAACGCCTGACGCGCGCCCAGATCGTTATCCCCAACGGTCCCCGTCTGGGCAACAAGGTGCTTGAGGTCGAGGGCCTGTCCAAAGCCATGGGCGACAAGCTGTTGATCGAAAAGCTGGACTTCTCTCTGCCGCCAGGCGGGATCGTCGGCGTGATCGGCCCCAACGGCGCGGGTAAATCGACCCTGTTCAAGATGATCACCGGCCATGAACAACCCGATACCGGCACGATCGAACTCGGAAATACCGTTGATCTGTCCTATGTTGACCAGTCGCGCGATGACCTGAACCCTGATGACAACGTCTGGCAGGCCATTTCGGGCGGGGCCGAGATCATCAAGCTTGGCGATGCCGAAGTGAACTCCCGCGCCTATTGCGGCGCTTTCAACTTCAAGGGCGGTGACCAGCAGAAGAAAGTCGGCCTGCTATCGGGCGGTGAACGCAACCGTGTGCACATGGCGCGTCTGCTGAAAGAGGGCGGCAACGTGCTGCTGCTCGATGAACCTACCAACGATCTGGACGTTGAAACCCTGCGCGCGCTCGAAGACGCGCTGGTCGATTTCGCGGGCTGTGCCGTGGTCATCTCGCACGACCGCTTCTTCCTTGACCGGATCTGTACGCACATCCTCGCCTTTGAAGGCGACGCGCATGTTGAATGGTTCGAAGGCGGCTTCTCTGACTACGAAGAGGACAAGAAGCGTCGTCTGGGCGAAGACGCCATGGAACCCAAGCGCATGAAGCACAAAAAATTCTCGCGCTGATCTAGGCGAAAGCTTTAAGAAAAAGGCCCCCGCAGGAAACTGCGGGGGCCTTTCTATGTGGTGGTCAACGCGCCGCAGCCACGCGGCACGGGTGTGCCGTTACAGCCCGTCGGCTAGCTCGGCATAGCCATCGGTGCGGTCGGTGCTGGTGCTGTCGGGTACCGTTTCACGGCCCAGAAAATCGCGCAGCGTGTTGCAGGCAGACAGCCCCGACCACAGCCGCTGGTTCGACACTAGCTTCACCGTGACATCGGCGCTGAAATCCCCGCCGATACGTGCGGCGGTGCCATCATGGGACAGGATGTCTTCGATGTCTTTCTGTATCTCTTCGGGCTTGATCCGGTGGCGGCCCATCACGGTGCCCACGATGATCCCCTCGCCCGCATAGCCCATAAAGCATTTCTCATGCGCCAGCGCCGCGACCGTGGCCTGCGCAACCAAGCCCATCTGGCGACAGAACTCAGCCGGGCTTGCGGCCTCGAAGATATTGCGGATCTGTGGCAGTTTGACCGCAAAAAGGCTCATGGCATAGCAGCCTTCTGGCAGACGCAGCATGTGGTTTTCGAACCCGTGCAAATCGTCGACGCCGACAACGTTCAGATCAAAGCTTTCCTCGACCCGTACCTTCATCAGGCCCGACAGCTCCGCCAGCGTATGCGCGGCCTCGCGTTCACGCCGCAGGCTGTCGCTGAGCATGCCCGCCATGTTGATACGCGCGCCCAACTCGATCCCGTTCAAGGGCTTGAAGATGAAATCCGTCGCCCCGGCGCGGAAGGCGGTGTCCATCAGATCATGTTTCCGGCTGCCGGTGATCATGATGATCGGCGCACTTTTATAGGCCTGCATATTGCGGATGTCGTCACATAGGGTGATCCCGTCAACGCCGGGCAGCATGATATCCAGCAGAAAGCAGTCAAAGCTTGCCCCGTGTTCGTCGATCTTGGCCAACCCATCCTCGGCCGAGTCCGCACAGACCAGATCGAACCCCAGCGACGGCGTCAGACAGTCGCGCAACAGGTCAAGAATGGTGGGATCGTCATCTACGGCTAGGATTTTCATACGGTGGCTCACTCGTTGTCGTGTCGGCAGAAGGGGGACTGGTTAAATTCTCTTATGGCTCGGAGCAAAATCGCAGATGAATCTGGCAGCAGTTAGGCAATTTCGGCCAATCCGTTAACCCTTTGTCCCGCTGCCTCCGCCAATGCGCGTTAGGGTTTCACCTTGCCCCTCCGAAGAATACGGCGCAAATGTGCCGGAATCAGCAAGGATCGGCCTGTTTTTCAAGGCCCATTGACAGCCCCTTGCGCGAATCCCCACGACCTGCCATATCCGAATGGCTAACGTTATTCTTTTTCGACCAACTGTCTCCCTCATACGGCGTTCAGACTTCGATCCAGACCGACAACGCCAAGCCATCGCACGACGCGGATGGCATACTAGAGGAGACTACGGATATGGCCACTGGCACCGTAAAATGGTTCAACACAACAAAAGGCTTCGGCTTTATCGCACCCGATGGCGGCAGCAAAGATGTATTCGTACACATCTCCGCTGTTGAGCGCGCAGGCCTGACCGGTCTGGCCGACAACCAGAAAGTGACATTCGACATCGAAGCTGGCCGTGACGGCCGCGAATCCGCGTCGAACATCGCACTGGCATAAGCCATGCAGGGCCTTAGGCCCGCAGGATGAATTTGCCGGCTGACCCTCACGGGACAGCCGGTTTTTTTATGTCCTCAGGGTTGCCAAACACAACCCAAGGGGCAAAATACCGGCATCACATCCTAAAGGAGCCCCCCATGCGCCGCCGTCAGTTTATCGCAGGTTCTTTGGCCGCCCTCGCCTTTCCCCACGCGCTGTTTGCCGCGGGTGCCGCCTATGACCCCACGCCGCAAATGGTGTCGATCAAACCACAATATGCCGTGGGCGAACTGCTGATCCTGCCCCGCAGCCACTACCTGTATCTGGTGACCGCCCCCGGTCAGGCCATGCGATACGGTGTGGGCGTCGGCAAGGCGGGGCTGGAGTTTACCGGCACCGCGACGATCGACGTCAAAAAGGAATGGCCCACCTGGCGCCCCACGGACGAGATGATCGAACGGGAGCCCAAGACCTATGCGCGGTTCATCGGCAATACCGATGCGCAACCCGGTGGCCCGTCCAATCCGCTGGGGGCGCGCGCGCTCTATCTGTTCCAGAACGGCCGCGATACATATTTCCGCATCCACGGCACCACCCAACCCAGCAGCATCGGGCGCTCTGTCTCGAACGGGTGTATCCGCATGCTGAATGAACACGTCAAAGACCTGTACCAACGTGTGCCTATCGGCACCAAGGTCACGGTGCTGTAACGCCGCTGGCTTTATTCACCACGCAAAAGGGGCTGGCATCGCTGCCAGCCCCTTCGCATTTCTACACTGTATCGGGGACGTGTCCCCGTAGTCCAGCGCCCCTTAGTTCAAGGCTTTGTCGGTGATCGCATGGGTCCATGCGCCCGACGGCTCTACCGTGATGACGGGGTCCGACCCACCGGACAGCAGCGATTGCACGGTCCGCTCGTAATCCGCCTCGTCCAGCGCGCCGTTGCTGCCTGCGGTCAGCTTGGCCACTTCGCCCATCATGCGCTTCTGATGCTCTTCGGTTTGCGCACCGGAGGCATCGTTGTCCAACACGATTTCCGCCGCTTCATCGGGGTTTTCCTCGGCGTATTTCCAGCCCTTCATAGAGGCCCGCACAAAGCGCACCATCTTGTCCTCGAACGCCGGATCGGCAAGGTTCTCTTCCAGCGCGTAAAGCCCGTCTTCCAATGTGGCAACGCCCTGCTCTTCGTATTTGAACACGTTCAGATCATCCGGCGTCAGACCTGCGTCGATCACCTGCCAGTATTCGTTATAGGTCATGGTCGACACGCAGGCGGCCTGATTTTGCAGCAGCGGATCCACGTTAAAGCCTTGTTTCAGCACGGTCACACCATCCTCACCGCCTTCGGTGGGCAGCTCAAGTTTGCTCATCCAGCTGAGAAAGGGGAATTCATTGCCAAAGAACCAGACGCCCAACGTCTTGCCCTTGAAGTCATCCGTGGTCTCGATCCCGGCATCCTTGCGGCAGGTCAGCATCATGCCCGAGGATTTGAACGGCTGCGCGATGTTCACCATCGGCAGGCCCTTCTCGCGCGCGGCCAAAGCGGCGGGCATCCATTCAACGGCGACATCGGCACCACCACCGGCCAGCACCTGTGTCGGCGCAATATCCGGACCGCCCGGCTTGATCGTGACGTTTAGATCTTCTTCGTCATAGAACCCTTTGTCCTGCGCCACATAATAGCCCGCGAACTGCGCCTGCGTGACCCACTTCAGCTGAAGCGTCACATCATCCGCCGCTTGGGCCATGGTCCCCATCAGGCCCACAGCGGCCCCGGCGACATATGTTGATAGTTTTTTCATTTTTATATCTCCCTCTTGGTTGGTTGGTCGTCTTGGTTAGTTCCGCGTTAGTTCCGCTGGCTCGGGTGCCAAAAGGTCACCCGCCGTTCAAACAATGACATCGCGCCGTAGAATGCGGACCCGGCAATCGCCGCGACAACAATCTCGGCCCAGACCAGATCAAGCGCAAGCTGGCCCACCGAGGTAGAGATCCGAAACCCCATCCCCCGCACAGGAGAGCCGAAAAATTCAGCAACAATCGCCCCGATCAAGGCAAGGGTCGTGCCGATCTTCAGCCCATTGAACACGAAAGGCATCGCGGCAGGCAAGCGCAGCTTGAACAGCGTCGCCCAATAGCTGGCCGCATAGGTCCGCATCAGATCGCGTTGCATGGCGTCGGTGGCTTGCAAGCCCTGCACCGTGTTCACCAGCATCGGAAAGAACACCATGACCACGACCACGGCGGCCTTGGACTGCCAGTCAAAGCCGAACCACATCACCAGAATCGGGGCCATCCCGATCACCGGCAGCGCGGCCACAAAGTTCCCCACCGGCAAAAGCCCCCGTTGCAAGAAGGGGAAACGGTCAATCGCAACGGCGATCAAAAAGGCCGCACCACAGCCCAGCACATAGCCCGACAACGCGCCCTTCAGCACGGTCTGCACGAAATCCACCCAAAGGATATCAAGCGATGACACCAGCCGCAGGGCAATCAGCGACGGCGCAGGCAGCAAGACCTGCGAAATCTCGAGCCCGCGCACAATGCCCTCCCAGACAGCGATCAGCGTCGCGCCAAAAACCAAGGGCGCTGCAAAAGACACCCAGCGGGCCGGCCGCAATCGCGCCAACCGGATGTTGACCCACATGCCAAAGGCCCAGGCCACTGCGGCAAAAACCAGCCAGATCATCGCGCCATCCCCATCCGTTTCAATGTCACACGCTGGATCAAGCCGATGATCCCCACCAGCAACGCCGCCAGGGCCGCCGCCATGATCAACGCGCTCCAGATCTGGATCGTCTGGCCATAGTAGCTGCCAGCCAACAACCGCGCCCCCAGACCCGCAACGGCACCCGTTGGCAGCTCACCAATGATGGCCCCCACCAGCGACGCAGCCATCGCGATCTTGAGCGAGGTAAAGAAATACGGCATCGACGCAGGCAACCGCAGCTTCCAGAAGGTCTGGCCCGCACTGGCATGCCAGGTGCGCATCTGGTCCAGCTGCATCTGGTCAGGGCTGCGCAGCCCTTTCACCATGCCGACAACGACGGGGAAGAACGACAGATACATGCTGATCATCGCTTTCGGCAGCAGCCCCGACACGCCCACGGCGTTCAGAACCACAATGATCATCGGCGCAATCGCCAGAATGGGAATGGTCTGGCTGGCGATCACCCAAGGCATCACCGACATATCCATCACCCGGTTGAACACGATCCCCACCGCCAGCAAGACGCCCAGCAAGGTGCCCATGCCAAAGCCCAGCAGGGTCGCGCTAAGCGTGATCCAGGAATGATAGACCAAGGACCGCTTCGACGTGACTTTCTTCATCACGGTCGTGTCCCAGATCTCTGACGCGACCTGATGCGGCGCGGGCAGTTTGGGCTTTTTCTGCGCCCAGGTATCCGCAACCAAAGACGTGGCGGTCACCGTCTCGCCCGACCGTGTGGCCTTGTCATAGGTCCAGTCCGCATTCAGCCAGACCGCCGCCGCATACCACAACGCAAACAAGACCCCGACCACAGTCAGGACAGGCAAGAAGCTCGACCTCATCGCGCGCCCCCCTGCTTCCAGATGGTCCGAAAATCCTCCCCGAAGGGCCGGGCGGCAGCAGGCGCGCGATCAATCATCCGCATGCCCCGCCCGCAATCCTTCCCGCACCCGATGCGCGATCTCCAGAAACTCGGGCGTTTCGCGAATGTCCAAGGGGCGCTCTTTCGGCAAAGGGCTGTCGATGACATCCGCAATCCGTCCGGGGCGCGGGCTCATTACCACGATCTTGGTGCTCAGATACACCGCCTCCGGGATGGAGTGGGTGACAAAAGCGATGGTCTTTTGCGTGCGCGCCCACAGGCGCAACAGCTGTTCATTCAAATGGTCGCGTACGATCTCGTCCAGCGCGCCAAAGGGTTCATCCATCAGCAAGATATCCGCGTCAAACGCCAGCGCCCGCGCAATCGAGGCCCGTTGCTGCATCCCACCCGACAGCTGCCAAGGGAACTTGCGCTCGAACCCTGCCAGCTCCACCAGCTCCAACACTTGGCGAACCCGCGCCGCCTGATCCGCCTTGGAATACCCCATGATCTCAAGCGGCAGCCGGATATTGCCGCCAATCGTCCGCCAAGGATAAAGCCCCGCCGCCTGAAACACATAGCCATAGGCCCGCGCCCGCCGTGCCTCGGCAGCACTGACGCCATTCACCGTGATCTCGCCCCCCGTGGGCTGCTCCAGGTCCGCCATACAGCGCAGGAACGTCGTCTTGCCGCAGCCCGACGGCCCGATAAAGCTGACGAAATCGCCTTTCTCGATATCAAGCGACACGTCTTTCAGCGCATGCACAGGGCCGTCGTTGGTTTCAAATGTAAGGGATAGGTTCTGGGCCGAGATCACGGGCGCGGTGCTCATAAGCTGCGTCCCTCTTCTGCCGTACAACGTGCTCGCATCTATGCTGGCCTCTTTCTTCTTCAGGGCAGCGCGGCGCAACCGCCGCGCTGCGTTGATAGTCCCGCGTTCAGATCCCCCCAGGGATGTTCAGCGGATCGCGTTTGATCAGTTTCGGCGCAGTCAACTCTTTCCACTTGCTCAGCGCAAGGTTGGCCGACGGGAAAGCAGGCCGCGGCACGAAGCGCCCTCGTCCGGGGTTGGGCTGCGAGTTCTGCCCCCAAGCCCAGATGACCTCGCCACGGCTTAAGGTATAGCGCGCCTGTGCCTTCACCTCGAAGCCTTCAAAGACGTTGTAATCCAGAATGGAGTGGTGGTTCGCCGTCGAAATCGTCTTGCTGATCTTGGGATCCCATACCACAATATCCGCGTCCGCCCCTTCGACAATCGCGCCCTTGCGCGGATAGATATTCAGGATCTTCGCCACATTGGTCGAGGTGGCAGCGACGAATTCATTAGGCGTCAGACGGCCCGTCTCCACCCCTTCGGTCCAGAGCACCGCCAGACGTTCCTCCAACCCGTTGGACCCGTTGGGGATGATGCGGAAATCATCGCGGCCCGCGCGTTTCTGCTCGGTCGAAAACGCAGCGTGATCCGTGGCAACCACCTGCAACGACCCCGACTGCAAGCCCGCCCATAGACTGTCCTGATGGTCCTTGGACCGGAAGGGCGGCGACATGACACGGCGTGCGGCGTGATCCCAATCTTTGTTGAAATACTCGCTCTCGTCCAGGGTCAGGAACTGGACCAGCGGCTCGCCATAGACCCGCATCCCCTTTTGCCGCGCACGGCGGATCGCTTCGTGGGTCTGCTCGCAAGAGACATGCACGATATAAAGCGGCACGCCGGCGGCATCGGCAATGGTGATCGCGCGGTTGGCGGCCTCGCCCTCCAGTTCGGGCGGGCGGGAATAGGCATGCCCCTCCGGCCCCGTGATCCCCTGATTGAAATACTTCTCCTGCAGGGCCGCGACCAGATCGCCGTTCTCGGCATGGACCATCGGCAGCGCCCCCAGTTCGGCACAGCGCTGGAAGGATGCGAACATCTCGTCATCCTCGACCATCAAGGCCCCTTTATAGGCCATAAAGTGTTTGAACGAATTCACCCCCATGTCGACGGCGTCTTTCATCTCGTCAAAGACATTCTCGTTCCAACCGGTGATTGCCATGTGATAGCCGACATCCGAACAGATCTGCGGCGCGGATTTGCGGTGCCATTCATTGATCGCGTTCTTGATCGACCCGTCCGCCCCGGGCAGACAGAAATCGACGATCATCGTGGTCCCGCCCACGGCGGCGGCCCAGGTGCCTGTCTCGAATGTCTCGGCCGCTGTGGTACCCATAAAGGGCATCTCCAGATGGGTATGGGGATCGATCCCGCCGGGGATGACATAGGCCCCTTCGGCGTCGATATATTCGTCGCCCACCAGATCCTCGCCGATCTGCTTGATGATCTCGCCCTCGATCAACACATCCGCTTTCCAGGTGCGATCCGCCGTGCAGACCATGCCGCCCTTGATAACCTTGCTCATCTGTCCTCTCCCCTATCTGTCATCCAAATGGTCCAAATCCCGGGGGTCTGGGGGCTGGCCCCCAGGCCACGCCCGCTCAGGCCCCCGACGGGTTCAGCCCACAATCTCAGCCGTTTCCAGCACCGCATGCAGCAAAACATCGGCACCGGCCTTGGCCCATTCCTTGGTGATCTCTTCGGCCTCGTTATGGCTCAGCCCATCCACGCAGGGGCACATGACCATCGCGGTCGGGGCCACCCCGTTGATCCAGCAGGCATCGTGACCCGCCCCCGAGATGACGTCCATATGGCTGTACCCCAACCGCTCTGCCGCGGAACGGATGGCCGAGACGCAGCCTTCGTCAAAGGCGACAGGATCAAAGCCACCGACCTTTTCAAAAGCGACCTCAAGCCCCATGTCATCGGCGATCTTCTGACCCTCGACGCGCAGACGCTTTTCCATATCCTCGATCACGCTCAGATCGGGCGACCGGAAATCGACGGTAAAGATCACCTGCCCCGGGATCACGTTGCGCGAGTTCGGGTAGACCTCGATATGCCCCGCGGCACCAACCGCATGCGGCGCGTGGGACCATGCGATCTGGTCCACCGCTTCAAGCATACGCGCCATGCCAAGCCCCGCATTCTTGCGCATCGGCATCGGCGTTGATCCGGTATGCGCATCCTTGCCGGTCACGGTGACTTGGGTCCACGACAGCCCCTGCCCGTGGGTCACGACGCCGATGTCCTTGCCTTCGGCCTCCAGGATCGGGCCCTGTTCGATGTGCAGCTCGAAGAAAGCATGCATCTTGCGCGCGCCGACCTCTTCGTCGCCCTGCCAGCCGATCCGCTTGAGCTCGTCGCCAAAGCGCAAGCCCTCGGCATCGGTCTTGGCATAGGCCCATTCCTGCGTGTGGATGCCGGCAAAAACGCCAGACGACAGCATCGCGGGGGCATAGCGGGTGCCCTCTTCGTTGGTCCAGTTGGTCACGACCACGGGGTGTTTCGTCTTGATCCCCAGATCGTTCATCGTGCGCAGCAATTCCAGCCCGCCCAGCACACCCAGCACGCCGTCATACTTGCCGCCCGTGGGCTGCGTATCCAGATGCGACCCGACGTAGACCGGCAGCGCATCGGGGTCGGTGCCGTCGCGCTGCGCGAACATGTTGCCCATCGTATCAAGACCCATGGTGCAGCCCGCCTCCTCGCACCATTTCTGGAACAGGGCGCGACCTTCGGCGTCTTCGTCGGTCAGCGTCTGGCGGTTGTTGCCACCCGCCACACCGGGGCCGATCTTGGCCATCTCCATCAGACTGTCCCACAAACGATCCGGGTTGATCTTCAGGTTTTCACCGGGCGCGGCCATAGCGGTTTCCTTTGCGTTTTCTACCTTGTGCAAGGCGTAAATTTTTACCATTTGGTAAATCCACGATTGCGGCTAGGGTTAAGTCTGTCAAGAAATGCTTTCCCATAGGGCCACCCGTCCGAAGTGGGGTGCCGCATTTTCAGGCACTTACATCGAAAGGGGACGCGCCATGCCCGAGACAACCGCCAAGAAAAAGCCCAGCCGAATCCAAAGGCGCAACCGCCGTGTGATCCTGGATGCGGCGCTTGATGTGTTTTCGACCTACGGGTTTCGCGGGGCCACGCTGGATCAGATCGCCAGCGAGGCGGGGCTGAGCAAACCGAATATATTGTATTATTTCAGCGGGAAGGAAGAAATCCACACGACCCTGCTGAGCCAGCTGATGGAGACATGGCTCGACCCGCTGGTCGAGTTGGACGCCGATGGTGACCCGCGCACAGAGCTGTTGGATTATGTGCAGCGCAAACTGGATATGGCGCGGGATCTGCCCCGTGAAAGCCGCTTGTTTGCTGGTGAAATTTTACGCGGCGCGCCCCATATGGAGCCGCGCTTGCAAAGCGATCTGAAACCGCTGTTCGACGAGAAATGCGCCGTTATTTCCGATTGGATGGCGGCGGGAAAGATCGCGCGGATGGACCCGCGCCATCTGATTTTCTCGATCTGGTCGACCACGCAACACTATGCCGATTTCGCGCCGCAAGTCGCGCTGCTGCTGGACGGCGATGCCGATCAGCACCAGCAGGCGTCGGACCATCTGCGACTGATGTTCTCGACGTTGTTGACCCCCGCCGCGCCGCAACAGTAGCGGCGGGGGCAAGGGTCACTCGGCCGCAGTGGCGGAGGGGTTGTTGGGGTGCGTCGTCCAGTTGGCGTAATTCGGATCGACGGGCTTGCCCGTGCGCGGGTCCGTGGTGCCGGGGGCCAGCTCCACCATCGAGATACAATCCTCGACCGGGCAAACATTGACGCAGAGGTTGCAGGCCACACATTCGTCGTCGATCACGCTGAAGGTGCGATCTTCGGACATGGCAATCGCCTGATGCGAGGTGTCTTCGCAGGCGGCAAAGCAGCGCCCGCACGAGATGCACAGATCCTGATCGATCTTGGCCTTGGCGACATAGTTCAGGTTCAGCTGGTTCCAGTCGGTCACATTCGGCACCGCACGGCGCACCAGTTGATCGACCGAAGTCATCCCCTTGTCGTCCATATATTCCGACAGGCCCGAGATCATCTCTTGCACAACCTTGAAACCATAGGTCATCGCCGCCGTGCAGACCTGCACATTGCCCGCGCCAAGGGCCAGAAACTCTGCCGCGTCGCGCCATGTGGTCACGCCGCCGATGCCGCTAATCGGCATATCCGCCGTCTCGGGGTTGCGCGCGATTTCCGCCACCATGTTCAAGGCAATCGGCTTTACCGCCGGCCCGCAATAGCCGCCGTGGGTGCCTTTCCCGTCGATCATCGGCTCCGGCGCGAACAGGTCGAGATCAACCGAGGTGATGGAGTTGATCGTGTTGATCAGGCTCACCGCATCCGCGCCGCCGCGTTTGGCGGCCTCGGCGGGGTAGAGCACATTCGTGATGTTCGGCGTCAGCTTCACGATCACCGGCATGCGCGTGTATTGCTTGCACCAGCGGGTGACCATTTCGATATATTCCGGCACCTGCCCCACAGCCGATCCCATGCCGCGTTCCGCCATGCCATGTGGGCAGCCGAAGTTCAGCTCGATCCCGTCGGCGCCGGTTTCCTCCACATGCGGCAGGATCGCTTTCCACGCTTCCTCCTCGCACGGGACCATGATCGACGCGATCAGCGCGCGGTCGGGGTAATCCCGTTTCACCGCTTTCATCTCGCGCAGGTTCACCTCCAGCGGGCGATCGGTGATCAGCTCGATGTTGTTGAGCCCCAACAGCCGCCGGTCCGCGCCCCAGATCGCGCCGTAGCGCGGGCCGTTGACGTTGACGACGGGCGGACCCTCCATGCCGAGGGTCTTCCACACGACACCGCCCCAGCCTGCCTCGTAGGCGCGGCGGACGTTGTATTCCTTGTCCGTGGGTGGCGCGGATGCCAGCCAGAACGGGTTGGGGCTTTTGATGCCCACGAAGTCGCTTCTTAGATCAGCCATTTGCGTTCTCCTGTAGGGGCTTAGCCCATCAATACCATGTGAATGTCCATCGCCGCGTCGCGTCCTTCGGCGACAGCGGTCACGGTCAGGTCATCGCCGCCGCTGGCGCAATCCCCGCCAGCCCAGACCCCGTCGACACTGGTGCGTCCGGTGCCATCGACCTTGATCTTGCGCGCCTCAAGCATCGGCAGCGCGTCGCCTTGAAGGGTCTGGCCGATGGCCTTGAACACCTGATCCGCGGGCAGGCGCAGGGTCTGACCCGTGCCCTGCATCTGGTCGTCGACATATTCGAATTCGATCTCGCGCACCGCACCGTTGCCAATCACGGCGACCGGCGTGGCATGGGTCACGATCCGCACGCCCTTGGAGGCCGCGAGATCCTGTTCAAACACGCTGGCGTTCATCCGGTCGCGCCCGCGACGATAGACCAGCGTCACATTGAGCGCGCCCAGCAGTTTCGCCTGAATGGCGGCATCGATCGCGGTCATCCCGCCGCCGATCACCACCACGTCACGACCGATCGGGACCGCAGCCACATCGCTCGCCTGACGCAGGTGAGAGATGAAGTCGACCGCATCCAGCACGCCGGTCTTATCCTCGCCCTCGGCCCCCAAGGCGTTCACACCGCCAAGGCCCATACCAAGGAACACGGCGTCATAGTCGGCCCGCAAACTGTCCAGCGTCATCGCCGCCCCAAGGGCTGCGTTGTTCTGCACGGTGATGCCGCCGATCTTGAGCAGCCAGTCCACCTCTGCCTGCGCGAAGCCGTCGGGCGTCTTATAGGTGGCGATCCCGTATTCATTCAGACCGCCGGGCTTGGGCCGCGCGTCAAAAACGGTGACATCATGCCCCATCATCGCCAAACGGTGCGCACAAGACAGCCCCGCCGGACCTGCACCGACAACGGCCACGCGCTTGCCCGTCAAGGCCGCGCGTTCGAACGGATGCGCGCCCTGTGCTTGCAGATGGTCGGTGGCATAGCGCTGAAGCTCGCCGATCTTGACTGGCTTGCCCTCGGCCACCTCGCGCACACAGGCCTGTTCACAAAGCTGTTCGGTCGGACAAACGCGGGCACACATGCCGCCCATGATATTCTGGCTCAGGATCGTTTTGGCGGCGGCATCCGGTGTGCCCGTGGCGATCTGCCGGATGAAGAGCGGAATATCGATATCCGTCGGGCAGGCCGTGATGCACGGCGCGTCGTGACAGAAGTAGCATCGGTCCGCCGCGACAAGCGCTTCGTGCACATCCAGTGGCGGGTGCAAATCGGAAAACTGCGCGGCATAGGCGTCGGTGTCCAGCCGTCCGGCAGCCACCCCCGGTTCAAAGATTTTCTGCGACATTTTTTTATCCCTGCTGTCACTATTTATGCTGAAACGCTCCCACGGAATGATTTTTTTATCAACTGGTAAAATTATTTCATAACTGTGAAATTTCTTGCGCAAATGCCCGCCGGTTACGCGTTTCGGGGCAAAAACTCTTGATTTTGTCCTATTTGGCGCCAAAGTCAGAGGTGCGACGCGAAAGACTTTCGACCCCTCAGCCCTCCGGCGCTGGTGCGATCAAGTTCTGACCGAGCCACGCTGCCGCATAATGTGGGCAGGACAAACACGAGGAGAAACGGGGCATGGCGACTGGCACCGTAAAATGGTTCAATACCACAAAGGGATACGGCTTTATCGCGCCTGATGGTGGCGGCAAAGATATCTTTGTTCACATCTCGGCGGTTGAACGCGCTGGCCTGACCGGGCTTGCCGACAACCAGAAGGTGACATTCGACGTAGAAGCGGGCCGTGACGGCCGCGAAAGCGCCGCGAATATCGCATTGGCCTAACCGGCCCAAAACCGGTTCATAATATTTTTGACGACGGGCGCTTCGGTGCCCGTTTTTTGTGCAAAACTACTCGTTTTCGTTGATCTGATCGATCAGCGTCAGCACTTTCGGGCCCAAAGCGTCAACGATTCTCGTGACGCCTTGCGCGTTCGGATGCACCCCGTCGGCCTGGAAAAACCCGCGCGCCTGCGCCAGATCTGGCGTCTCGCCATTGTCGGACAGGCCGTCGAAGAAGCTGCCCATCAGGCTCGCGTCATATTGCGCGGCAAGATCGGGATAGATGCTGTCAAAGGCCGTTTTATATTCAGGGCCAAAGTTGCCCGGCGCGGTCATGCCGACCAGCAGCACCTCTACCTCGGCGTCTTGGGCGGCCTTCATGATTCCATCCAGATTGGCGCGGCTGACCGCGGGGTCAATCCCGCGCAACAGGTCATTCCCGCCAAGGGTCACGATCATGCCATCGACCTCGGGCGTCATGGTCCAGGCGACCCGCGCCAACCCGCCAGCGGTCGTGTCACCAGACACGCCTGCGTTGATCACCGTCACATCCGCACCGTTCTGATCCAGCCAGTTTTGCAACTGTGGCACGAACCCGTCCTCGGCGGGCAGGCCGTAGCCCTGCGTCAGACTGTCGCCCAATGCTGCAATAACAAGCGGTTCCGCCAGTGCGGGGCCTGATAATACCAGAACAAGTGCCGTCGTAACCTTGCGCATCATGGTCGAACCTCCATATCCAACAGGGACCGTATTTCAAAAGGCAGCCCTATGACCGACCCGGTGTTCCAGCTTCAAGATGCATCCCTGAAACTGAATGGCAACGCCGGAAAGGTCGACATCCTACATGGGATCACCCTGGACGTCGCACAAGGAGAGACGGTCGCCTTTACCGGCCCGTCGGGGTCGGGCAAGTCTTCGTTGCTGATGGTCATGGGCGGGCTGGAGCGTGCGACCGGCGGATCGGTGCGCGCCTTGGGCGAAGACCTGAGCACCCTGTCCGAAGATGGGCTGGCCAAATTCCGCCGCGGGCGGATGGGCATCGTGTTCCAGTCCTTCCACCTCATCCCTACCATGACCGCGCTGGAAAACGTCGCTACCCCGCTGGAACTGAACGGCGTCGCGGACGCCTTTGACCGGGCCGAGGCGGAATTGCACGCGGTGGGTCTGGGGCACCGGCTGAACCACTATCCCGCGCAGATGTCGGGCGGCGAACAGCAGCGGGTTGCATTGGCCCGCGCCTCTGCCCCGCGTCCGGCGATCCTTTTGGCGGATGAGCCGACAGGGAACCTCGACAGTACCAATGGTGCCGCGATCATGGAGCTGTTGTTCGATCTGCGCGAAAAACATGGCGCGACTTTGGTGTTGGTGACCCACGCCGATGAATTGGCCGCGCGCTGTGATCGGATCGTCACCCTGACCGACGGGCGGATCGTCAGCGGGACAGGCGCATGAGCCTGCGTCTGGCCGGCCGCTTTGCCCGCCGCGAGATGCGCGGGGGGCTGCGGGGTTTCCGTCTGTTTCTGGCCTGCCTCGCCCTTGGCGTCGCGGCAATCGCTGCCGTCGGCTCTGTCCGCTCTGCGATCGAGGGTGGCTTGCAGCGTGAAGGTGCGGCCCTGCTTGGTGGCGCGGCCGAGATTGATTTCACCTATCGTTTCGCCACCGATGCCGAACGCGACTGGATCGAGAGCCAAGCCAGCGCCGTGTCCGAGGTTGTCGAGTTCCGGTCCATGGCTGTCGCGGGTGACGGGGCCGCCGCTGACCGTGCGCTGACGCAGGTGAAGGCGGTCGATGATCTTTATCCGCTGGTGGGAGAGATGGTGCTGGAACCGGCGATGCCGCTGGAGCAGGCGCTTGGGCTGGAAAACGGCCTGTCCGGCGCGGTGATGGAGCGCGCCTTGTCCGACCGTCTAGGCCTGTCCCCCGGCGACACCTTCAAGCTTGGCGTTAAAGAATTCCGCCTCTCCGCCCTGATCGTGCGCGAACCCGACAGCGCCGCCAGCGGCTTTGCCCTTGGGCCCCGCACCCTGCTCCGGACCGAGGCGCTGGATGGGGCCGGCCTGCTGGCGGAAGGGACGCTGTTCAACTCCAAATACCGGATGCTGCTGCCTGCCGATACCGACCTTGATCAACTGCGCTCTGCCGCCCGTGCGCGGTTCGAAAACAGCGGGATGCGCTGGACCGATGCGCGCAACGGGGCACCGGGGGTGTCGCGCTTTGTCGAACGGTTGACGGCGTTTCTGATCCTCGTGGGTCTATCCGGTCTGGCTGTGGGCGGTGTGGGCGTATCGGCCGCGGTGCGATCTTACCTCACCGGCAAGACCGAAGTCATCGCCGTGCTTCGCGCGCTAGGGGCAGACCGCGCGACGATCTTCCAGACATACTTCATGCAGATCGGTGCCCTATCGCTTCTGGGCGTCGCCATTGGCGTGGTACTTGGGGCCGTGGCCCCGCTGGTCTTTGCGCCGCTCATCTCTGCGCGGCTGCCGATCCCTGCGGCCTTTGCCATCTATCCGGCACCCTTGGCCGAGGCAGCGATTTACGGGTTGCTGACAGCCTTTGCCTTCACGCTGTGGCCGCTGGCCCGCAGCGAGAATATCCGAGCAGCGACCCTGTTTCGCGATGCATGGGACGGGGCCGCGCGCTTTCCGGCACCGCGCTATGTGGCGATTATCGTGATGACTGTGGCGCTGCTGGTCGCGCTGGCGGGGTGGTTCAATGGCAGTTGGTGGCTGACGCTCTGGACTTTGGGCGGCATCGCAGGCGCGCTCGGGATCCTCACGCTGGCGGCACTGCTGGTGCGGTTCCTCGCACAACGCGCCGCGGTTCTGGCACGCGGGCGACCGCGGCTGCGTTGGGCCCTCGCCGCGATTGGCGGCAGTGGCGAAGGTGCCGGGGCCGTGGTGCTCTCGCTGGGGCTCGGCCTGTCGGTGCTGGCCGCCGTGGGGCAGATCGACGGCAACCTGCGGCAGGCGATCTCGGGCAACCTGCCCGATGTGGCCCCGTCGTATTTCTTTGTCGACATCCAGAAAGACCAGATCGACGGCTATACCAAACGGCTGACCGATGACCCCGCCGTGCGCCGCATCGACAGCGCGCCGATGCTGCGCGGCGTCGTGACCCAAATCAACGGCAGGCCCGCCAAAGAGGTCGCGGGCGATCACTGGGTGGTGCGCGGCGACCGCGGGCTAACCTATGCCGAGGCCCCCGACGACGACACCGTGATCACCGCGGGCGAATGGTGGGCGCCTGACTATGACGGCCCGCCGCTCATTAGCTTTGCCGCCGAAGAGGCCGAGGAGATCGGGCTAGAGCTTGGCGATACGCTGACCGTCAACGTGCTGGGGCGCGACATCACCGGCACCATCGCCAGCTTCCAAGAGGTCGACTTCTCGACCGCGGGGATCGGGTTTATCCTGACCATGAACCCCGCCGCCCTGACCGGCGCGCCGCATACCTATATCTCGACCGTCTACGCCGATGCAGAGGCCGAAGCACCTATCCTGCGTGATCTGGCCACCGCCTACCCCAACATCACCGCGATCCGCGTGCGCGATGCGATCGACCGCGTGGCGGCGGTGCTTAGCGGGTTGGCTGCGGCGACATCCTACGGCGCGGCGGCTACTCTTCTGACCGGGTTTCTGGTATTGATCGGGGCAGCCGCCGCCGGCGCGGATGCCCGTCGCTATGAAGCCGCCTTGCTGAAAACGCTGGGGGCCTCGCGCCGCAGCATCGCCGCCAGCTTTCTGATGCGTGCCGCTCTGCTGGGGCTCTTCGCCGGGACCGTTGCCCTGCTGGCAGGTATTTTGGGCGGATGGGCCGTGAGCCGCTTTGTGATGGACACCAGCTTTGCCGTGGTATGGCCTTCGGCGCTGTTGATCGTCACCGGTGGCGCGCTGGCGTCGATCCTTGCCTCGCTTGGCTTTGCGATCAAAGCCTTGAACGCCAGACCCGCGCAGGTGCTGCGCGCCCGCGAATAGATGGAACCGATAGACCGAAAGAGGGATACAACAATGACGCAGACCACCCAGACACTGCCCGCCCCCCTGCCCCCCGTTCTGACGGCAGCCCAGCAAACGCATGTGGTGAATGTCCTGCGCCGTGCCGCACGGGCCGAGGTACTGCCGCGTTTCCGCAACCTCGCCCCCGCTGACATCGACACCAAATCCGGCCCCCATGATCTGGTCACCGCTGCCGATCTGGCGGCCGAGGCAATGATCACCCGCGCCCTCGCCACGGCCTATCCGGATGCGCTGATCATCGGAGAAGAGGCGGTATCGGCCGACCCCGCCCTGCAGGACAAGATCGCCGACGCCCCGCTGGCCTTTATCCTCGATCCCATCGACGGCACATCGAATTTCGCCCACGGGCTGTCCACCTTCGGCATGATCCTTGCGGTCACTCGCTTTGGCAAACCGGCCTTCGGCGTCATCTATGACCCGGTCAATGACGACTGGGTGATCAGCGATGACACCAGCACGCCGCGCTTTGAACGCGCCCTTGGGCAGTCGCGCCCGCTGCGGGTCAGCATGGGCAAACAGATCGAGGACCTCAGCGGTTTCGTTCCGCTGGGGAACTTCAGCAAAGAGCTGCGGGGCAAAGTCGCGGCCACCCTGCCCAGCTTTGCCAAGGTGAACTCGCTTCGTTGCTCGGCGCATGAATACCGTACTGTCGCCCAAGGGCACGCCGATTTCGTGCTCAGCGGGACGCTGCACCCTTGGGACCACGCTGCCGGCGCGTTGATCTGCGCCCAAGCCGGTGCCCATGTCGAGATGCTGTCGGGCGGCCCCTATGACGCGACGCTGCGCACAGGGCATATTCTGGTGGCACCGGACAAAACGACATGGAACCGCCTGCGCAAGGTCTTTGCCTTCCTCGCCGACGACTGATCCTCCAATGTAAAACGGGCGCGAGGTTTCCCCCGCGCCCGTTCGATCACATATATAGGGAACGGCTTACTCAGCCGCCTCTGCGTATTCCTCCATCGGGGGGCAGGTGCAGATCAGGTTGCGGTCACCATGCACGTTGTCGACACGGTTGACCGGAGGCCAGTATTTGTCGACGCGGAACGCACCGGGGGGGAAGCAGCCCTGCTCGCGCGTGTAGGGGCGATCCCAGTCACCGACCAGATCCTCGACCGTGTGCGGCGCGTTCTTTAGCGCGTTGTTCTCGCGCGGCATATCGCCATTTTCAATCGCGCGGATCTCGTCACGGATCGCGAGCATCGCGTCGCAGAAACGGTCCAGCTCGGCCTTGGTTTCCGACTCCGTCGGTTCCACCATCAGCGTGCCCGCGACAGGGAAACTCATCGTTGGCGCATGGAAGCCGGCGTCGATCAGACGTTTCGCAATGTCATCCACTGTCACGCCTGCGCTATCCTCGAACGGGCGCACGTCAAAGATACATTCATGGGCGACACGTCCCGTCGGCCCTTTGTACAGCACCTCGAACGCCCCTTCGAGGCGCTTGGCAATGTAGTTGGCGTTCAGGATCGCCACCCGCGTCGCCTGCGTCAGCCCGTCACCGCCCATCATCAAGCAATACGACCACGAGATCGGCAGCAACGATGGCGACCCGTAGGGTGCCGCCGAAACAGCGCCTTCACCGCCGTTCGGATGGCCGGGCACATGGGGGATGAGATGTGATTTCACGCCGATCGGCCCCATGCCGGGGCCACCGCCCCCATGCGGGATGCAGAAGGTCTTGTGCAGGTTCAGGTGGCTTACATCACCGCCGACATCGCCCGGACGCGCCAGACCGACCATCGCGTTCATATTCGCCCCGTCGATATAGACCTGCCCGCCGTGATCATGGGTGATCTTGGTCACCTCGGTCACGGTTTCCTCGAATACGCCGTGGGTCGAGGGATAGGTGATCATGCAACCGGCAAGGTTCTCGCTGTGCTTTTCCGCCTTGGCGCGGAAGTCATCCAAGTCGATGTCACCATTGGCCGCCGTCTTGATCACGACCACCTTCCAACCCACCATATTGGCGCTGGCGGGGTTTGTGCCATGGGCCGACATGGGGATCAGGCAGATGTTGCGATGCCCCTGCCCGTTGGCACGGTGATAGGACGCAATCGCCAGCAGGCCCGCATATTCCCCCTGCGCGCCGGAATTCGGCTGCATGGAAATCGCGTCATACCCGGTGATGTCACAAAGCTTGGCCGACAGGTCGTCGATCATGTGCTTATAGCCAAGCGCCTGATCCTGCGGCACAAATGGGTGGATCATCGAAAACTCGCGCCAGCTGACGGGCATCATCTCTGCGGCCGAATTCAGCTTCATCGTGCAGGACCCCAGCGGGATCATCGCGCGGTCCAGCGCCAGATCACGGTCGGCCAGACGACGCATGTAGCGCATCATCTCGGTCTCGGCGCGGTTCATGTGGAAGATCGGATGCGTGAGATAGGCGCTTTCACGTAGCATATCATCGGGGAACCGATACTGCGCCTCGAATTTCTCGTCGCTGCGGCGGATGCCAAAGGCGCGCCAGACGGCTTCGATCGTCTCGGGCACCGTACGTTCGTCCAGCGTGATGCCGACACGTGTTTCACCGACGCGGCGCAGGTTGATGCCTTCGTCCACCGCAGATTTCATGACCGCGGCCTGCAAGGGGCCGACATCAACCGTCACCGTGTCGAAGAAGGATTTGGGATCGACCTTAAAGCCGGCCTCCTCCAGCCCGTTCGCCAGACGCACCGCCTTGCGATGGATGCGCTGCGCGATAGCCTTCAGCCCCTCGGGCCCGTGGAACACCGCATACATGGACGCCATCACCGCCAGCAAAGCCTGCGCCGTGCACACGTTAGAGGTCGCCTTTTCGCGGCGGATGTGCTGCTCGCGGGTCTGCAGGGACAGACGGTAGGCGCGGTTGCCATGCGCATCAATCGAGACACCGACAATCCGCCCCGGCATTGCGCGCTTATAGGCATCCTTGCATGCCATATAGGCCGCATGCGGACCGCCATAGCCTTCGGGCACGCCAAACCTCTGGGTGGACCCGACGGCGATATCGGCCCCCATGGCGCCGGGCTCTTTCAACAGCGTCAGCGCCATCGGATCGGCCGAGACGACGCCCAAGGCACCGGCCTCATGCAGCGCGGCCATATGGTCGGTAAAGTCGCGCACATGGCCATAGGTGCCAGGGTACTGGAACAGCGCCCCGAAGACGGCGCTCGCGTCCATCTTGTCAGGGTCGCCGATGATCACCTCGATATCCAGCGGGGCTGCGCGGGTCTGGATCACGGCGATGTTCTGGGGGTGGCAATCGCGGTCGACAAAGAACGCCTTGGCCTTTGACTTCGATAGGCGCATCGCCATGGTCATCGCCTCGGCACAGGCCGTCGCCTCGTCCAGCAAGGACGCATTGGCGACCTCAAGCCCGGTCAGATCGCTGACCATGGTCTGGAAGTTCAACAGCGCCTCAAGACGCCCCTGGCTGATCTCGGGCTGGTAGGGGGTGTAGGCCGTGTACCATGCGGGGTTTTCAAAAATATTGCGCTGGATCGCAGGCGGCGTCACCGTGCCGTGATAGCCCTGCCCGATCAGCGAGGTGAGCACCTTGTTCTTGCCCGCCACCAGGCGCATGTATTCCAGCACTTCGCGCTCTGACATGGGCTTGCCGAAATCCAGCGGCTCTTTCTGGCGGATTTGCGCGGGCATCGTGTCATCGATCAACGCGGCAAGGCTCTGTGCGCCGACGGTTTTCAACATGTCCGACATCTCTGCCGGGGACGGCCCGATATGTCTGCGATTGGCAAAATCATACGGCAAATATTCGGTCGGTTTGAAAACCATGGCGCGGGGCCCCTCTTCCAAATGGTATAAAAATCCCCGCCGGAGGCTCCGACGGGGGCAGCGGGATTTACCCGATGAACTTCTGATAGGCGGCTTCGTCCATGAACTCGTCCATCTGGCTTGGATCGGACGCCTTCATCTTGAAGAACCACGCCTCGCCCTGCGGATCGTCATTCACCATCGCGGGGTTGTCGGACAGCGTGCTGTTGACCTCGATGATCTCGCCATCGATCGGTGCCAGAATATCAGACGCGGCCTTGACGGATTCGATCACGACGACCTCGTCGTCCTTGCTGACGGTCGTGCCTTCGTCGGGCAGTTCGACAAACACCACGTCGCCCAGCTGTTCGGCGGCGTGGATGGTGATGCCAACGACGATCTCGTCGCCTTCAACCCGCAGCCATTCGTGCTCTTCGGTAAACTTCATTCTTTCATCCTTCGCTAGATTATCTTTTAAAATTCGCCGCAACAAAGGGCAGCTTGGCCACAGTCACCGGCAGACGCTTGCCACGGACTTCGCCCCACAGCATCGTATCAATACCCGCCTGCGCCTCACTGACATAGCCCATTGCGACAGGCCCGCCTACCGTCGGCCCGAAACTGCCCGAGGTGACCTCGCCCACCTGCGTGCCCCCTGTCGCCGCGTCAAACAGCGGTGTCCCGTCGCGCATCGGCGCACGGCCTTCGGGGGCCAGACCGACACGCTTGCGGCCGACACCATCGTCGAACGCCGCCTGAACGACATCGGCACCGGGGTAGCCGCCCGCGCGTTCACCACCGGCGCGGCGCGCTTTCTGGATCGCCCAGGTCAGGCTGGCCTCTACCGGATTGGTGCCCGCGTCGATGTCATTGCCATAAAGACACAAGCCCGCCTCAAGCCGCAGCGAATCCCGCGCGCCCAGACCGATGGGTTCCACACCCTCGATCTCCAGCAACCGGCGGACCAGCGCTTCGGCCTGCGCCTCCGGCACCGAAATCTCGAAGCCATCCTCGCCGGTATAGCCCGACCGCGAGGCCCAGACCTCTACCCCGTCCAGCGTCAATGTGCCGAAATCCATGAACCGCATTCCGTCCGCGGCGGCATCAAGCGACGCCACAGCCGCCCCCGCCGCAGGGCCCTGCACCGCCACCAGCGCGCGGTCGGTGACCGGGGTCACGGTGATCTCTGGCTCTAACGCGGCTTTCATGCGTGCGATATCGGCATCCTTGCAGGCGGCGTTGACCACGACGAACAGGTCATCACCACGGCGCGCGAACATCAGGTCATCCTCGATCCCGCCGGCGTCATTGGTGAAGAACCCATAGCGCTGCCGCCCGTCTTCCAGCCCCAGCACATTCATCGGCACCAATGTCTCGAACGCCAGCGCCACGGCGTCCCACGACGGACCGGTCACCATCACCTGCCCCATGTGGCTGACATCAAAGACGCCCGCTGCGGCGCGGGTGTGCAGGTGCTCTTTCATCACGCCCATCGGATATTGCACAGGCATGGAATAGCCCGCAAAGGGCACCATCTTGCCCCCCAGTTCCAGATGAAGATCGTATAGCGGTGTCTGTTGCAAATCGCTCATGGTCACGCGGCCTTTCCCTATCCAGAAGGCCATCGACCATACTGGCACCCAGCAGACCGCAGGAATGCAGCCTGTCAAATGCCCCCTCTGTCCTTTCGCCTGAGATCGTTATCCCTTCGGCGGACGCTGTCGCGTCACTCTCCAGAGTTGTTAGGTCCCGTTGCGGTCCTTTGGCCTGAGAGTTTCCGGGGCGGTTGCTCCTTCGGCACCGGCTTGCGCCGGTTCTCCCGTAACGGTGTGGGCAAGTGCTATGCCGGAACGCGGCGCTGCGTCAAGCAAAGTTGACAGGGCGGCGCGAAAACTTTCATCCGGTGCCGCGATATTGGGCAGCACGTCGGGTGCGGCGCGCGCAAGATGTGGACATCATCGCGCAGCGGCGCCAAAACACCCGCATGACACCATATTTCTTCGGCTACGGCAGCCTCGTAAACCGCAATACCCACGCCTATCCAGACGCCCGTCCGGCGCAGCTTCGCGGCTGGCACCGGCTTTGGGTGCGCATCGAAGGCGCCGCGCATGTGTTCCTGAGCGTGCTGCCCGAAGAGGGCACCGTGATCGACGGGTTGATCGCGGCGGTCCCCGGTGCCGATTGGGTGGCGCTGGATACGCGCGAAACCAACTATGATCGCATCGGGTCGAACGGGGCGGTGGTGCATGACATCATACCGGCTCCCGATATGGCGCATTATTCCGTGCCCACAGACACCCATGTGACATCGGGCGACCATACCATCCTGCTCAGCTATCTTGATGTGGTGGTGCAGGGGTTCCTGCGCGAATATGGCATCGACGGGGTGCAGCGCTTCTTTGACACGACGCGGGGCTGGGATACGCCGATCCTGAACGACCGCGCCGCGCCAAAATACCCCCGCGCGCAAGAGCTTACCGCGCAGGAAACTGCGCTGGTCGACCAGCATCTGTCCCGCCTATCGGCGCAGGTGCAGTAGCGACATCAACCGCCCGTCGCGGGCGAAAGCTTCGGGCTTGGCGCGTTTGCGCTGTCCGCCTTGCGCGATCATCCGCCGCGCGAGCACCCAGGCCAGCGCCCCGAACAGCACCCCCGCCGCCGCCTGCCCGATCAGCACACCAGGGGCCCCGAACAGCAGGCTGCCACCCCAGACTAGCGGGATCATCCCCAGCGTGTTGCGACCCCAGTTGGTCACGGTCGAATAATAGGGGTGGCCCATATTGTTGAACGCCGCATTCGACACGAACAACACACCGTTGAAGAAGAACGCCAGGGACAGCGGCCCGCAGAACAGATAGATCAACGTCAAGGTGATCCCCTGCGCATCAAACATCGCCGCCAGCGGCGCGCGGAAGGCAAACAGCGCGGCCGAGATGACGACGATCACCAAAGCGGCAAAGCTGACCCCCGCGGCATAGGTCCGCCTGACCCGCCCCAGATCGCCCGCGCCAAAGTTCTGCCCGATGATCGGCCCTACCGCCCCTGACAGGGCAAAGATCACGGCAAAGGCGACGGGCATCATGCGGCTGACAATCGCCATGCCTGCGACAGCATCCTCGCCATAGGCCGCCATTGCACGGGTGACATAGGCCTGCCCCACCGGCGTGGCGACCTGCGTCAGAATGGCGGGCACCGCGATGGACAACACGGGCATCAGATCGCGCCATAGCCCCGCGGGGCGCGGCATCGCGATCCCGCCATAGTGGCGCACAATCGGCATCAGGGCGGTATAGGCAATCACCACCCGCGCCATGAAAGACGCCCAGGCCGCACCGGTCAGCCCCAGATCAAAGGTAAAGATCAGGATCGGATCGAGGATGGCATTTACGATGCCCCCCGCGATGGTCGCCATCATCGCCCGCCGCGCATCCCCATGGGCCCGCAGGATCGCGCTGCCCATCATTCCGACCATCAGAAATGGCACCGACGGCACGACGATCTGCAGGAAATCCACCGCCAGCGCCGCCGTCTCACCGCCTGCGCCAACCCAGCCGACCAGCACATCCAGCGACAGAAACACACAAAGCGCAAAGATCACGCCAAAAACCGCGCCATAGCACAGCGCATGAGTTGTCCTCTCCCGTGCGAGTTGCGCGTTGTCCTGCCCCAAGGCCCGCGCGACCAAGGCCCCCGCCGCGATGCCCAACCCGATCCCGAAGGAGGTGGTGAAAAACAGGATCGCACCGGCATAGCCGATGGCCGCTGCCAGCTCTGCCTTGCCCAACATAGAGATGAAAATCATGTCGACGAAATCGACAAGAAACACCGCCACCAGCCCGACAGAGGCGAGCAAAGACATATTGGCGACATGCCCGAACAGATTGCCCGACAAAAATTTGGCGCGCCCATCAACCATGATGGACGCGCCCTATGTCAGCCGACAGCGGCTTCATTTTGCCAGATAAACTCTCGCCGAAGGCTCCCGAACTTGCGCCCGTGAACCCGGCCCGTTTCACCCGCGTGCCTTCACGACTTGCAGCAACGGCAGCACCGCGCCCATGTCGGGGCCGTGGGGTTTACCAGTCAGCGCCAGACGCAGCGGCATGAACAGCCCCTTGCCCTTGCGGCCGGTCTGCTCTTTCACGGCGGCCGTCCATGTGCCCCAGGTGCTTTCGTCAAACTCGCCCTCGGGCAGAAGCGCCAAGGCTTCGGCGACGAACTCTTTATCCTCGTCTGCGATCACAGGCTCTGCGCCTTCGCTGAACATCTGCCACCAACCTTTTAGATCGTGCAGCGTGGTGATGTTTTCGCGGGTGACCTGCCAGAACAGCGCGGCCTTATCCTCGGGCACACCAAGGGCTGCGATGTCGCTTGCGACAGCCTCAAGCGGGAGGGTCTGCAGATAGCGGCCGGTCATGGGGAACAGGTCCTCGACGTCGAATTTGGTCGGCGCAGAGCCAAATCGTTCAATGTCGAAACCGTCGATCAGGCTCTCCATATCGGTGCGCAGTTCAATCGGGTCCGAAGAGCCCAGGCGCGCCATTGTCGACAGTAGCGCAAAAGGATGCACACCGCGCTCACGCAGGTCGCGCAGCGCCAGCACGCCCAGACGTTTCGACAGCGCCTCGCCCTGCGGACCGGTGAGCAGCGAATGGTGCGCAAAGGTCGGCACGGTGCCGCCAAGCGCTTGCATGATCTGGATTTGTGTCGCCGTGTTGGTCACATGGTCGGACCCGCGCACGACATCGGTCACACCCATTTCCGTGTCATCGACCACGGACGCCAGAGTATACAAGATCTGCCCGTCGCCGCGGATCAACACAGGGTCGGAGACCGACGCCGCATCGATCGAGATATCGCCCAGGATACCGTCTTTCCACTCGATCCGTTCCTGATCCAGCTTGAAGCGCCACACACCGGGGCCGCGTTCGTCGCGCAGCTTGGCTTTTTCGGCGTCCGACAGGTTCAGCGCGGCGCGGTCATAGACCGGCGGCTTGCCCATGTTCAGCTGTTTCTTGCGCTTTAGGTCCAACTCGGTCGGGGTTTCCCAGGCTTCATAGAACCGCCCGATCTTGCGCAACTCGTCCGCGGCGGCGTGGTATTTGTCCAACCGTTCGGACTGACGCTCAACGCGGTCCCAATGCAGGCCGAGCCATGTCAGGTCTTCTTTCAGACCGTCGACGTATTCTTCCTTGCTGCGCACCGGATCGGTGTCGTCGATCCGCAGGATGAACTCTCCGCCGTTCTTGCGGGCGATCAGATAGTTCATCAGCGCCGTGCGCAGGTTGCCTACGTGGATATAGCCGGTCGGGGACGGGGCGAAGCGGGTGATGGTCATTAGGTTCTCCTGATTGGCCGCTGGCTTGTCACAGCGCGGCGCCATTGTCTAGATAACGTGCAGCGTCGCCCGCGCGGTCAACTGGGGTCGCGCCAGCGGTTCACGATGGGATAGCGGCGGTCCAACCAGAACGCGCCCTTGGTCAAACGCGGACCGGGGGCGGACTGGAACCGTTTGTATTCACTGATATAGAGCAGGTGTTCGACCTTTTTGGCAACCTCGCGGTCAAAGCCCGCTGCCACGCAATCGGCGATGGACCCGTCGTCATCCACAAGGATCGTCAGCATCGCGTCCAGATCGGGATAGTCGGGCAGGCTGTCGCTGTCTTTCTGATCCTCGCGCAGCTCGGCCGAGGGCGGCTTGTCGATGATGCGCGGCGCGATCACCTCACCCTCTGGGCCCTTCATCCAGTCGCGGTGGTTCTCGTTGCGCCAGCGGCAGCTGTCGAAGACGCGGGTTTTATACATATCCTTGATGGGGTTATAGCCCCCCGCCATGTCGCCATAGATCGTGGCATAGCCCACCGCCACCTCTGACTTGTTGCCCGTGGTCAACAGCATCTCACCGAACTTGTTGCTGACCGCCATCAACAGCAAACCGCGCAGGCGCGACTGGATATTTTCCTCGGTCAGGTCTGGGGTGGTGCCGTCAAACAGCGGGGCCAGCGTGTCGGTGATCGCGGCACGGCCCTGCGCAATCGGCACATAGTCGTAGCGGCAGCCAAGCGCCTTGGCGACGGATTCAGCATCGTCCAGCGAGGCTTGGGAGGTATATTCGGACGGCAGCATCACACAGCGCACATTGTCAGCGCCAAGCGCATCCACAGCGATCGTCGCCACAATCGCCGAATCGATCCCGCCCGACAGACCCAGCAACACTTTCTTGAACCCGGTCTTGCCCATGTAGTCGCGCAAGCCCTGCACCATCACGCGGTAGTCCTGCTCAAGGTCCGACGGCATATGCGCCTTCTCGCCCTCGACCACGCGCCAGCCTTCGGGGGTCTGTTCAAGATCGACATGCGCGATCTGCGCGTCAAAGGCGGGCATCTGGAACGCCAGCTTGCCGCCGGGGTTCAGCGCAAAGCTCGCCCCGTCAAAGACCTGATCATCCTGACCGCCCACCATATTGAGGTAGATCAGCGGCAGTTCAGTTTCGACCACGCGGGCGACCATATGGTTCAACCGCGTCTCGAATTTGCCGCGATAATAGGGCGACCCGTTGGGCACCAACAGAAACTCCGCCCCGGTTTCGGCCAGCGTTTCGGCCACATCGGGGTGCCATGCGTCTTCGCAGATCGGGCTGCCGATGCGGGTATCGCCAACGGCGTACGGCCCACCCAAAGGCGCGCTGTCGAAGATGCGCACCTCGTCGAACACGGTCTCGTTCGGCAGGTTGTGCTTGAAGACACGGCTGGCGATCTTGCCGTTTCTGAGGATCAGATAGGCATTATAAAGCTTGGCCCCTTCGACCCAGGGCGCACCGATGGCCAGCGCGGGCCCGTCGGCACAATCAGCCGCCAGCGCTTCGAGGTGGGTCATCACATCCAGCTGGAACGCCTGCTTCATCACCAGATCTTGCGCGTTATACCCGGCCAGGAACATCTCTGGCAAAGCAACCAGATCGGCGCCTGCCTCTTTGCCCTGCGCCCAGGCCTCCCGCGCGAGGTCTGCGTTTCCGGCCAGATCCCCGACGGTGGGGTTCAACTGGCCAAGCGTGATGCGAAAACGCGATGTCATAGGGCGGTCCTTCGATAATCTACGCAAGTGATGTAGCAGATCACGCGCCAAGTGAAAGGCCAAGGCGCACCGCCGGGCAAAAGACGATTGCCCCCTTGCAGGCCATTGAATAGGCTAAGCGTTAACAAACTCGCCCGCCGCTCTTGGCCGCACTCTCTTTTGAAAGTTGCTGTATGACGAAATTGACCCTGACCCCGCTGATCCTTTGCCTTGGGCTGCTGCCCTTCACCGCGCTTGCGCAAGACGGAGAGGTTCAAAGCAAGCAATACGACGATGGCGGCGTCTATGAGGGGACGTTCAAGGACGGCGTACAGCACGGGACCGGCACCTATACGCTGCCCAACGGCTATGAATACGAAGGTGCCTGGGTGGACGGAGAGATCAAGGGCAAAGGCGTCGCGCGTTTCCCCAACGGATCCGTCTACGAAGGCAACTTTGAAAAGGGCAAACCGGACGGTTTCGGCAAGATCACCTTTGCCGATGGCGGCACCTATGAGGGCGAATGGGAGGCCGGTGCGATCACCGGTCAGGGCATCGCGCTTTATGCCAACGGGGTGCGCTACGAAGGATCGTTCCGCAATGCCAACCATCACGGCAAGGGCGTCATGCAATCCCCCGGCGGGTACGAGTATCAGGGCGACTGGGTCGATGGCGTCAAGCAGGGCGTCGGCAAGATCACCTATCCCGATGGCGCGCTCTATGACGGTGACATCGCCGATGGCGAACGCAATGGCACGGGCACGCTGACCATGCCCGACGGGCTGACCTATACCGGCCAGTGGAAAGACGGGCAGATCGACGGCACCGGCACGCTGACCCAACCCAATGGCGATGTCTACGAAGGCGATCTGGTCGCCGGTCAGCGCCAGGGCACGGGCAAGGTGACCTATGCCAATGGCGACACTTACGAGGGCGGCTTCGAGGACGACCGCCGCGAGGGTCAGGGCACGTTCACCGGCACAGATGGCTATGTCTACACCGGATCATGGGTTGCCGGGCAGATCGAAGGCACGGGCAAGGTGACCTACCCCGACGGCTCTGTCTACGAGGGCAGTTTCCGCGATGATCTGGCCGATGGGGAGGGCAAGATCACCTATCCCGACGGATCAACCTACGAAGGGTCATGGGTCGCGGGCGTGATCGAAGGCGAAGGCCGCGCGACCTACCCCAACGGCATCGTCTACGAGGGCGGGTTCAAGAACGCGCGCAATGACGGTCAGGGCGTGATGACCTATGCCGATGGCTATAAGTATGACGGCAGCTGGAAAGACGGCCAACGCAACGGCATGGGCACCGCGACCTACCCCGATGGCACCGTCTATACCGGCGGCTTTGTCGACGGGCTACGCGACGGCACGGGCAAGATCACCATGCCCGACGGGTTCACCTATGACGGCCAGTGGTCCGGCGGAGAGATCGAAGGCACCGGCACCGCCACCTACCCCAACGGCGATATCTACGAAGGCGCGTTCGAGGGCGGCAAACGTCAGGGTCAGGGCACCATGCGCTATAAATCGGGCGAGGAAGTCTCGGGCCAGTGGGTCAACGGCGCGCTGCAAGAAGCGGGCACAGCCCCTGCCGAGGATACACAGGCGGCACCCACGCCTGACGCCGCGGATGAGGCACCGACAGACGCCGACACTCCGTCAGAAGGCACCCGCCGACAGTACGGACGCGGCCGAAAGCAACGACGGCTAGATCACCTCGCCCGCGTCCAAACGGGCGAGCAAGGCATCGCCTTCGGCCAGAACTGTCTTGCGTTTGTCGGCGTCCATCCGGTCCCACGTGCGGTACATATTGCCCATGCGCGGATTGTTCGAGAACCGGTCGCGATGGCGGTCCAGAAAGTGCCAGTAAAGCAGGTTGAACGGGCAAGCGGTGTCACCCGTCTTTGCGCTGACTGAATAGTGGCAGCTTTTGCAGTGATCCGACATGCGGTTGATATAGGCCCCGGACGAGACATAGGGCTTGGACGCGATAACGCCGCCGTCGGCGAATTGGCTCATGCCGATGGTATTGGGGGCCTCTACCCATTCAAAGGCATCGGCATAGACCGCCAGATACCATTCATGCACCTGCGCCGGATCAATCCCCGCCAACAGGGCAAAGTTGCCCGTCACCATCAGCCGCTGGATATGATGCGCATAGGCTTGGGTCCTGGTCTGCCCCACGGCCTTGGCCACACAGTTCATCCGCGTTTCGCCACCCCAGTAGAACCACGGCAGGTCGCGGTCATGCCCCAGAATATTTCGGGCGGTATAGTCCGGCCCTTCAAGGAAATAGATGCCCCGCACATATTCGCGCCAGCCGATGATCTGCCGGATGAACCCTTCGGCGGCGTTGATCGGCGCATGACCTGCGGCATAGGCGTCGGCAGCGGCCTCGCAAATCTCGGTCACGTTCAGCAACCCGATGTTGAGGTAGGGCGACAGGATCGCGTGATACAGGAATTCATTCTCGTTCAGCATCGCGTCTTGATAGTCCCCAAACCGCGGCAGGGCGTTCGCGATGAAATGGTCCAGCGCTTGCAGCGCCTCGGCGCGGGTGGTGGCGAACCAGAATGGCTCTAGCGCGCCGAAGTTATCGCCGAAACGCGCTTGAACCAGCTCCAGCACCTCCCGCGTCGTGGCATCGAGGTCGAACCGCAGAGGGCCATCTACGGTGACATCCTCGGGCGCGGCTTTGCGGTTGTCGTGGTCGAAGTTCCACTTACCGCCAGCGGGTTGGTCCCCTTCCATCAGCAGGCCGGTCTTGCGGCGCATCTCGCGGTAGAAATACTCCATCCGCAACGCTTTGCGGCCTTCGGCCCATGCCTCGAATTCTGCATGAGTGGCAAGAAAGCGGTCGTCGGGCAGCAGGTGCACCTTCAGCGGCGCGTATTTCAGCTTGTCGATCAAGCGCCATTCCCCCGGCTCTGTCGCCAGCACCTCGCTTGCCCCCGTCTGCGCTGCACGGCGCAGCAATTCCCCCACGATAGAGCCCGCGTTATCCGTATCGTCCAGTTGCGTATAGGCGACCGTCCAGCCATCCTGTTCCAGCGCATGGGCAAACTTGCGCATCGCCGCAAAGATCAGGGCGATCTTCTTGGGGTGATGCTGGACATAGGCCGCCTCGTCCGCGACCTCGGCCATCACGACCGTATCGCGTGCCTTATCCGCCTGCGCCAAGGCGCTGAGCGTTTCTGTCAGTTGGTCGCCCAGAACCAGCACCAAGCGCCCTACCATGGCACGGGCTTTCCGGCCCAGTCAAAGAACTGGCCTGTGTCCGCAGGCGTGAGCCCGTCGATCACAGCCAGCAGATTTTCCGCCGCCTCCGACGGTGCGACAGCGGGATGACGGGCAAGGTATTTCGCGGTAAAGGCGGTCTTGACCGTGCCGGGGTGCAGGGCGACGCAGATGCTGTTCTTGTGCCTGCGCGCCAGTTCGATCGCGGCGGTGTGCACGATCTGGTTCACCGCCGCCTTGGCGCTGCGGTAGCTGATCCAGCCGCCGATGCGGTTGTCACCGATCGACCCCACCCGCGCAGAGAATACGGCAAAGACACAAGGCGCGTCCCGCCGCAGCAGGTCGCCCGCGTGGCGCAGCACCAGTGCAGGGCCCACGGCGTTCAACGCGAATTGGTCCAACATCGCCTTTTGGCTGATGGATTTGATCGTCTTTTCCGGTGCGGCGCCGTCAATCTCGAGCGCGCCTGTGGCCACCAGCACCACATCAAACGGCCCGTTCAGCGCAGTCAAGTGCTGGTCCACACTGCATTCGTCCGTGATGTCGAACCCGTCCACCGACCGTGACAGCCGCGTGACCGTATCGCCACGCCCCTCGTAAGCGGCGGCCAGGGCGGCACCCACACCGCCCGACGCCCCGATGATCAAAACCTGTTTCATGCAAGGGGAGGTAGCGGAAAACAGCCCCCCTTCAAGCGCGGAAAAAAGGGCGCAGAAAAACCCTTCCCATTTGCGAATGCACGGGTATAACTTGTCGCCATGACACACGCCGATCATATTGCGATCCTGCCGCGCCGCTGCGCGACTTTCCTGCGTGCCAACCTACTGCTGCTAATCCGCCTCTGAGCGTGCCATCCGGCGCGCCCGCTCAGAGGGATGTGCCGCGCGCCACGGATTTATACAGCAGAATGAAAGAACCCAAACGATGACAGATACCACACAACAAGACCGCGTCTTGATTTTCGACACGACATTGCGCGACGGCGAACAATCCCCCGGCGCCACCATGACCCACGCCGAAAAGATCGAGATCGCGGGCCTGCTGGACGAGATGGGCGTCGACATTATCGAGGCCGGTTTCCCTATCGCCTCCGAAGGGGATTTCGCCGCCGTCAGCGAAATCGCGAAACTGTCGAAGAACTCGGTCATCTGCGGCTTGGCCCGCGCACAATTCGGCGACATTGATCGTTGCTATGAGGCGATCAAACACGCGGCCCAGCCCCGCATCCACACGTTTATCGGCACCTCGCCGCTGCACCGCGCCATTCCGAACCTCACGATGGACGAAATGGCCGACCGCATCCACGAAACGGTGACCCATGCACGCAACCTTTGCGACAATGTGCAATGGTCGCCGATGGACGCCACGCGGACCGAGCTTGATTACCTCTACCGTGTCGTCGAAATCGCGATCAAGGCGGGGGCGACCACGATCAACATCCCCGATACCGTCGGCTATACCGCCCCCCGCGAAAGCGCCGATCTGATCCGCAAGCTCTTGGAAAACGTGCCCGGCGCGGACGAGATCGTCTTTGCCACGCACTGCCACAACGACCTTGGTATGGCGACCGCCAACAGCCTTGCCGCCGTCGAAGCGGGCGCGCGCCAGATCGAATGCACGATCAACGGCTTGGGCGAACGCGCGGGCAACACCGCGTTGGAAGAGGTCGTTATGGCGCTGAAAGTGCGCAATGACATCATGCCGTTCCAGACCAAGATCGACAGCACCAAGATCATGAATATCTCGCGCCGCGTTGCCGCTGTTTCGGGCTTCGCCGTGCAGTTCAACAAGGCCATCGTCGGCAAGAACGCCTTTGCGCACGAAAGCGGCATCCATCAGGACGGCATGCTGAAGAACGCCGAAACATTCGAGATCATGCGCCCCGAAGACGTGGGCCTGACCGAGACCAACATCGTGATGGGCAAACACTCGGGACGTGCGGCGTTACGCTCGAAGCTGGAAAACCTCGGCTATGAATTGGGGGATAACCAGCTCAAGGATGTGTTTGTCCGTTTCAAGGAACTGGCCGACCGCAAGAAAGAGATCTACGACGACGATCTCATCGCCTTGATGCGCACCGCCACCGATCCTGAAAGCGACCGCATTGTGCTGGGTAGCATGACCGTCGTCTGCGGCACCGAAGGCCCGCAGAAGGCCGAGATGTCGCTGACGGTGGATGGTGCCGAAACCTCTACCTCGCAAACCGGTGACGGGCCTGTGGATGCCGCGTTCAACTGCATCAAGGCACTGGTCGATCACAGCGCGCGCTTGCAATTGTATCAGGTGCACGCCGTGACCGAAGGCACCGACGCGCAGGCCACCGTTTCTGTCCGGCTTGAGGAAGACGGGCGCATCGTGACCGGTCAGTCGGCGGATACAGACACCGTGGTCGCATCGGTCCGCGCCTATATCCACGCGCTCAACCGTCTGTTGGTGCGCCGCGAGAAGGGCGGCACCGACAAGCGCGAGATCAGCTATAAAGACGTGGTGGGTTAACCCGCCCGCTCTTCCCCCGCGAACGCAAAAAGGCCCCCGAAGTCGGGGGCCTTTTCTGTATCTGGTGGTCTGTCAGCGCAGATTAAAAATCTGTCAGACCCGCAAAAGTACCGGTCGCGCTTGAAAAGATGTTACCCAGCGAACGACGTTTGGAGGTACGGCGACCCAGTTCATAGTTCACGCCGAAAGTCAGCTGGTCCACGTCCTCGCCACTGTCAAAGTCCAGACGGCCCAAGGCCAGTTCTACATTCGCACCGGGGGTGAATTCATACTGACCGCCGATGGTGATCGACCGCACGTCTTCGGGGCCCAGATCCAGGAACCCGACAGAGCCGATAGCAGAGAAGCCGTTGGCGAATTCATAGCCGCCTGCGACAGCGACAACGCTCAGATCATCCAGTTTTAGCAGGTCTGCCTGTACGTTGTATTGCGCGACATCATAATCGGCATAGGCGGCGTAAAGCGTCTCGTCTTCGATGTGAACGAGGTCCAGACCGACGGTGCCGGTGGGGGTAACATCCCAAGCGGCGAAGATGCTGAAGGTCATGTCGTCCAGATCAGAGGAATCACCGATTGCGGCACCAAAGGTATGCGCGCCGGACTGATAGGACCCGAACAGGCTGGTGACATCCGCGTCGAAGCCTTCGATGTCAAAACGCGAATAGTCGAGGCCGATGTTAAAGCCGTTGGCCAGCGCGTATTCGACGCCCACTGTGCCCAGATCGATATCGACGCCCTCGATAGAGATGTTCGACAGCTCACCCGAGAGGATGAAGTTGTCGTAGCGGTATTCGATGCCGCCGCCAAAGGATTTCACGTCGATCGTGCCTGCGCCGTCAACGTCGAAGTCGTGGAATTTCGCGAAAGCCGTGCCATAGGTCAGTTCGGCAGCAGCTGCGGTTGCGGTCACGCTCAGAAGCGAGGCGACAAAAATATTACGGATCATGCTGGTTCCTTCGCACAATTTACGGTTGCTCGTACCATGGCTCTTAGGCGCAGCGGAATCCGCCCGCAACACCCAAGCGAAACCGCCGTTACGATCCGTTTACTTGTGGTATTTTTGACCCGCCTGAACCGGTGCCCGCCGCCCCTTAGCGATAGGGGTCCTTGGGGCTGCGATCGTCTGACAGCGACCGTCGCGAGCGTTCGACGATCATCACTGTGGCATCGGCCAGATGCTGGCGTTCGATATGGTGATCTCCGCGTGCGACCCGCAGCTTATGCGCCTCTAGCATCACTTCCGCGTGGGACGATCCGCGCGGCGGGATGAAGGTGTAGCAAGCCAGTTCGATCAGGAACCCCAGCGGATCCTTGAAGTAGATCGAATGCATGAACCCGCGATCCTTCACGCCCGAATTGCCGATCCCCCGCTCCTTGAGCCGGTCGAGCACTTGATCAAACATGGCGCGATCGACCTCGAACGCGAGGTGGTGCACGCAGCCCGCATCCGTCGGCGTGCGACTGTAGACGGGTTTGCGGTTTTCATTGGTAAAGATGGTGATCAACCGGCCGTCGCCGGGATCGAAATACAGGTGCCCTTCGTCGGGATCGTCCAGATTTGGCTGGTCGAAGATGAACGGCATGCCCAGCAGACCCTCCCAGAAGTCGATACTGGTCTGACGGTCCGCGCCCATCAGCGTGATGTGATGCACACCAATAACTTGAATCTTCTGCATTTCTCTCTCCCCCTATTGTCCGGCTTGCCGCAAACCATAGCGCGGTGGCGGCATCATGCCACCACAAAGGTCAACCCCCCTTTCGTCTTTGACCTCATCGGCCTATAAGCCGTTTAGCCCGTGACTTGTCAGAGTCGACGGGCCAAAATGAATTTTTGCAAGGTCCTGCTGCCCATGTCCGTTTTTGATCAATTCCGTGGTTTGTTCTCGTCCGATATGGCCATCGACCTCGGGACCGCGAACACCTTGGTTTATGTCAAAGGCAAGGGCATCGTCCTGTCCGAACCTTCGGTTGTCGCCTATCACGTCAAGGATGGCGTCAAAAAGGTGCTCGCCGTGGGCGAAGACGCAAAGTTGATGCTGGGCCGGACCCCCGGCAGCATCGAAGCGATCCGCCCCATGCGCGAGGGCGTGATTGCCGACTTTGATACCGCCGAAGAGATGATCAAGCATTTCATCCGCAAGGTGCACAAACGGTCCACCTTCTCGAAGCCCAAGATCATCGTCTGCGTACCGCATGGGGCGACGCCTGTTGAAAAACGCGCGATCCGTCAGTCGGTGCTGTCTGCGGGCGCACGCCGCGCCGGCCTGATTGCCGAACCGATTGCCGCGGCCATCGGGGCGGGCATGCCGATCACCGATCCGACCGGGAACATGGTTGTCGATATAGGTGGTGGCACAACCGAGGTCGCGGTGCTGTCCTTGGGCGATATCGTCTATGCACGCTCTGTCCGTGTGGGCGGCGACCGCATGGACGAGGCGATCATCAGCTACCTGCGTCGCCAGCAAAACCTGCTGATCGGTGAAACAACCGCCGAGCGGGTGAAAACCTCTATCGGGACCGCACGGATGCCCGACGACGGGCGCGGCACCTCGATGCAGATCCGCGGGCGCGACCTGCTGAACGGTGTCCCCAAAGAGATCGAAGTGACCCAGGCGCAGATCGCCGAAGCGCTGGCCGAGCCTGTGCAGCAGATCTGCGAGGCGGTGATGACCGCGCTGGAGACCACCCCGCCCGATCTGGCGGCTGACATCGTGGACCGTGGCGTCATGCTGACCGGTGGCGGTGCCTTGCTGGGCGATCTGGATCTGGCGCTGCGCGAACAGACCGGGCTGGCCATTTCCGTGGCGGATGAACCGTTGAACTGCGTGGCCTTGGGCACCGGCAAAGCGCTGGAGTATGAAAAGCAGCTGCGCCACGCCATCGACTACGACAGCTAATCAGCGCAGCTAGAACAGCCCGCGATGCGGCAGGACGGCGCTGCCCTCGCGGTGGGAAACGTATAACGCATGGCCATCGACCGATCCTCTTCGAACGATTTTGGGCGCCCGCTGCGCCGCTTGCTGCTGGCCGTCATCGTGCTGGTGCTGGCGGGCATCTTTCTGCTGTGGCGGATCGACAGCCCCCGTGTCGAACGGTTTCGCGCGCAGATCACCGACCGGATCGTCCCCAATCTGGATTGGGCGATGACCCCTGTTACCGGCACGGTGAACCTGTTCCGCGATTTCCAAAGCTATCAACGTCTGACCGTGCAGAACCAGGAACTGCGGTCCGAGCTGCGCAAGATGCAGACCTGGAAAGAGGCCGCGCTGCAGCTTGAACAGGAAAACGCCCGTTTGCTGGACCTGAACAAGGTGCGGCTTGATCCGCGTTTGACCCATATTACCGGTGTGGTGCAGGCGGACTCCGGTTCGCCCTTCCGCCAATCTGTGCTGCTGAACGTCGGGGCCCGTGACGGCATTGTCGATGGCTGGGCCACGGTGGACGGCATCGGGCTGGTCGGGCGTATTTCCGGCGTGGGCGAAAACACCGCGCGCGTCATTCTGGTGACCGATACCTCTAGCCGCATACCTGCGGTGATCCAGCCGTCGGGACAACGAGCAATTATTGCGGGCGACAACTCTGCCGCGCCGCCGATTGATTTTCTCGAGAACCCCGACCTCGTGCGTCCCGGTGATCGGGTCAGCAGCTCTGGCGATGGCGGCGTGTTTCCTGCGGGTATCCTGATCGGTCAGGTCGCCGCCGACCCCGGCGGGCGGCTGCGCGTGCGTCTTGCGGCGGATTTCGAGCGGCTCGAATTCCTGCGCGTGCTGCGCCACCATGGCTCCGAAAAAGTGAACGAGGATGCGGCCGTGGTGCGGGATGACGCCACCGGCATGATCGCGCCCCTGCCCTTTGATCCTGCGACCGAATGATGGACGAACTGTCGCCCCTGCGATTGTGGCTGATGCGCGCGGCGTTTCTGGCGCTGACGGTGGTGCTGCTATTTTTCCATCTGCTGCCGCTTGATACCCAGCCGATCGCGCTGTTCGCGCCCGAGCTGTCGCCCCCCCTGGCCACCATCGACCCCGCAGAGGCGCGCCTGCGGGCCCTGCTGGACCAAGGCAGCGACCGCATCTGGATCGCCCCCGACCTGCTGATCGCCTTTGCGCTGGCGTGGTCTGTGCGGCGGCCCGACTATGTCCCCGCCCTACTGCTTGCCGTCGCCTTCCTGCTGACGGACCTGTTGCTGCAACGCCCGCCCGGCCTCTGGGCGCTACTGGCGTTGCTGGCATGCGAGAATATGAAAACACGTGGTCGTACCCTGCGCGACAGCACCTTTGGCGCGGAATGGCTGGCGGTCTCCGTATGGCTGATCGCTATTTTGATGCTGAACCGGATCGTGCTATCGTTGTTGCTGGTCCCACCGCCACAATGGTCGCTGAGCCTGTTTGAACTGGCCGTCACGATCCTGACCTATCCGGCTGTGGTGTTTGTGACCCATGCGCTGATGGGTGTGCGCAAATCCGCCCCCGGCGATCTGGACAGTATGGGCAACCGCTCATGAGGAGACCAAGATGAGACGCAGCAGGGCCGATAGCGAAGCCAGCCACTCCAAGCTCAGCCGCCGCGCTGTTTTGCTGGGCAGCGCGCAGCTGCTGTTCATGGGCGGTCTGGCCGCGCGGATGAATTACTTGCAGGTCGATCAGGCTGACCAGTTCCGCCTGCTGGCCGAAGAGAACCGGATCAACATCCGGTTGATCCCGCCTGCACGAGGCGAAATCTTTGACCGCAACGGCGTGCGGCTGGCGCAAAACGTGCCGTCGTACCGGATCGTGATCGTGCGCGAGGATGCCGATGATGTGGATGCGGTGATGGACCGGCTGGGCAAGGTCATCGACCTTGATCCCGAAATGCGCGACCGCGCGATGGCCGAGATCAAACGCTCCGCCCCGTTCCTGCCGGTGACCGTCGCCGATGATGTCACATGGGACGAGGTAAGCCGCGTGTCGGTCAACGCCCCCGCCCTGCCCGGTGTCAGCCCCGAGGTCGGCCTGACCCGTGTCTATCCCCGTGGGTCGGACTTTGCGCATATCGTCGGCCGTGTGGGCCGCGTGAGCCAAGCCGATCTGGATGCGCTGGAAAACCCCGATGCGGTGCTGCGCATCCCCCGATTCCAGATCGGCAAAATCAACGTCGAGGCCCGACAGGAATCCCTGTTGCGCGGCTCTGCCGGCACCAAACAGGTCGAGGTCAACGCCACCGGCCGTGTGATGCGCGAACTCGCCCGCCGCGAAGGGCAATCGGGGGCCGATCTGCAGCTCACCATCGATTCCAAGCTGCAGAACTTTGTGCAGGCCCGTCTGGGGAGCGAAAGCGCCGCCGTCGTGATCATGGATTGCGAGAACGGCGATCTGGTCGCCAATGCGTCTTCGCCCAGCTACGACCCGAACCTGTTCATCGGGGGGATATCCTCGGCCGATTATAACCCGCTGCTGCAATCGGAATACCGCCCGCTGGTCAACAAGACCGTGCAGGGCACCTACCCGCCCGGATCGACCTACAAGATGGTCGTGGCCATGGCCGCCCTCGAAGAGGGTATTGTCGGCCCCGAAGAAACCGTCTATTGCCCCGGCCACCTAGAGGTCGGCGGTCGCCGTTTCCACTGCTGGAAACGCGCAGGCCACGGCTGGATCGACCTCGAGAACTCGCTCAAGCAATCCTGCGACGTCTATTACTATGATCTGGCGATGAAAGTCGGGATCGAGAAAATCTCGGCCATGGCGAACCGCTTTGGTCTGGGCTGGAAACACGACCTGCCGCTGTCTTCAGTCGCTGCCGGTCTGGCCCCCACGAAAGAATGGAAGCAAGCGACCAAGGGTGATTCATGGGTGATCGGCGACACGGTTAATGCCTCTATCGGGCAAGGCTTCACCCTCAGTTCGCCGCTGCAACTGGCGGTGATGACCGCGCGGATCGCCACCAACCGCGCCGTGGTCCCGCGGCTGATCAAATCCATCGACGGTGTCGAACAACCCAGCGGCGCGGGCGAGCCTCTGGGCATGAACGAAAACAACATGCGGCAGGTGCGCAAGGGCATGTATTCGGTGGTAAACGACCGACGCGGCACCGGCTACCGGTCGCGCGTCATCGCCGAGGGTGTGCGCATGGCCGGCAAAAGCGGCACCAGCCAGGTACGCAACATCACCGCGGCCGAACGCGCGCGCGGGGTCAGCCGCAACGAGGACCTGCCCTGGGAACGCCGCGACCACGCGCTGTTTGTCGCCTTCGCCCCCTATGACAAGCCACGCTATGCGGTATCGGTGCTGGTGGAACACGGCGGCGGCGGATCGACCGCGGCGGCCCCCATCGCCCGCGATGTCATGCTGCAAGCGATCTATGGCGGCGAACCGCCGCTAGAGGCCTACCCCACCGCCGACCGCGGCCGCATCGCCGAGCAGCAAAAAGCCCTGCGCGCGATCCAGCCCCAAGCGGACTTCAGCGGGAAAGACCAAGCATGAGCTACCTTGAATATACGGTCAAACATGTCCCCACGGGCTTTGCCAAGATCCTGCACCTGAACTGGCCGCTGACCATCCTGCTGGCCGCTGTTTCGGGGGTGGGGTTCCTGATGCTCTACTCCGTGGCCGGTGGCAGCTTTACCCCCTGGGCCGAACCGCAAATGAAACGCTTTGCCCTTGGCATCGCGCTGATGATCGCCGCGGGGATGGTGCCGATCTGGCTTTGGCGAAACCTTGCAGGCGTGGCCTATTTCGGGACCGTGATCCTGCTGATCGGGGTGGAACTTTTCGGCGCTGTCGGCATGGGCGCGCAGCGCTGGATCGAGCTCGGATCGTTCCGCCTGCAACCCTCCGAACTGATGAAGATCACGCTGGTGATGATGCTGGCGGCCTACTACGACTGGCTCCCGCCCAAGAAAACCTCGCGCCCGCTTTGGGTGTTGCTGCCGGTCCTGCTGATCCTCATCCCCACGGCACTGGTGCTGAAACAGCCCGACCTGGGCACCGCGATCCTGCTGATGGCAGCGGGCGGCGGGCTGATGTTTCTGGCCGGTGTGCACTGGGGCTATTTCGCCGTGGTCATCACCGGCGCCGTCGGACTGGTGACGGCGGTGTTCCAGTCCCGCGGCACGCCGTGGCAGTTGATCAAGGATTACCAGTTCCGGCGCATTGACACGTTTATCGATCCCAGCACCGACCCACTGGGCGCAGGGTATCACATCACGCAATCCAAGATCGCGCTCGGCTCCGGCGGCTGGACGGGGCGCGGGTTCATGCAAGGCACCCAGTCGCGCCTGAACTTCCTGCCCGAGAAACACACCGACTTCATCTTTACCACCCTGGCCGAGGAGTTCGGCTTTGTCGGCGGGTTCTCACTGCTGGGTCTCTATGCGCTGATCATCGTCTTCTGCGTCGCGGCGGCGCTGATCAACAAGGACCGTTTCTCGTCGCTGCTGACCCTCGGCATCGCGCTGAACTTCTTTTTGTTCTTCGCGGTGAACATGTCAATGGTGATGGGGCTGGCGCCCGTTGTCGGTGTCCCCTTGCCGCTGGTCAGCTATGGCGGATCGGCGATGCTGGTGTTGCTGCTGGCTTTTGGCCTTGTACAATCGGCCCATGTCCACCGCCCCAGATAGGAAGCCCATGCCTCTCAATATCCTTTTCGCCGCGCGCCCCGAACGCTGGGTGACGTATGAAACGCCGCTGCGCCAAGCGCTTGATGCCGCGGGGATCGCGGCTCACCTATCAACGGATATCGCCCCGCAGGACGTGGACTACATCGTCTATGCCCCCAACAGCCCCTTGCAGGATTTCACGCCCTACACGCGGGCCAAGGCGGTGCTGAACCTCTGGGCGGGGGTGGAAAACATCACCAATAACCAGACGCTCAAGATCCCTCTGGCGCGGATGGTGGACCCGGGGCTGACCAAGGGAATGGTGGAATGGGTCACGGGCCATGTGATGCGCTATCATCTGGGGCTGGACACGGATATTCGCAAAACGGACACCGATTGGACCCCGCGCACCCCACCGCTGGCACAGGAACGACAGGTCACTATTCTGGGTCTGGGGGCCTTGGGCGCGGCGGTGGCGGAAACTCTGGTCTATCTGGGGTTCAACGTCACCGGCTGGTCGCGCAGCCCCAAGGACATCACGGGCGTCACCTGCCAGCATGGGGACGCCGGGCGCGCAGATGCGCTACGCCGTGCCGAGATCGCGGTGCTGCTGCTGCCCAACACGCCCGATACCGAAAACATGCTGAATGCCGAGACGCTGGCGCAAATGCCCGCTGGTGCCTGTATCATCAACCCGGGCCGCGGCGCGCTGATCGACGACGACGCGCTGCTGGCAGCGCTCGACAGCGGCCAGATCGCCCATGCCACGCTGGATGTGTTCCGTGTCGAGCCCCTGCCCGCGGACCACCCCTATTGGGCGCATCCCAAGGTCACCGTCACGCCCCACATCGCCGCTGAAACCCGCGCGACAACCGCTGCACAGGCCATCGTCGAAAACATCCGCCGCGGCGAAGCAGGTGAGGATTTCCTGCATCTGGTGGATCGCGCCAAAGGCTACTGACCCGCCCCGTATCGAGGGCGGGATATGAGTTTATTTGGCAAAATGAAGCTGCAGCCGCGCGCCCCTTCATTTTGCCTCTTAAACTCTCGCCGAAGGCAGGCCAGCCGCAGGCGCTCAGCCTGCTGTCAGGCCGCGCCCCTTCAGCAAAGCCTCTACCCCCGGCAACCGGCCACGGAACGCTTTGTACAGTTCCGCCGCGTCCTGACTGCCGCCGGTGGACAGGATGTGCTGCTCTAGCGCGGCGGCGCGGTCGGGATCAAAGGCGCTACCGGCCTCTTCAAAGGCGGCGAAGGCGTCTGCGTCCATCACCTCGGACCACATGTAGCTGTAGTAGCCGCTGGAATAGCCGTCGCCGGAAAAGACATGGGCAAACTGCGGCGTGGCGTGGCGCATGGTGATTGCGGGTGGCATGCCCAGATCGGCCAACACCTGCGCTTGTTTCTCCATCGGATCGGCAGGTGCCGCACCGTCGTGGAATTCGAGATCGACCAGCGCAGAGGCGGCATATTCGACCGTGGCGAACCCCATGTCGAAATTCGCGGCCCCCAGCACCTTTTCCAGCATCTCGGGCGGCATGGGGTCGCCTGTTTTGGCATGGGTGGCAAATTGGCTGAGCACGTCGGGCACTTCGAGCCAATGTTCGAACAACTGGCTGGGCAGTTCGACAAAATCACGCGCGACCGATGTGCCGCTCACGGATTCGTAGGTCACGTTTGACAGCATCTGGTGCAGCGCATGACCAAATTCATGGAACAGCGTGCGCGCATCGTCATAGGACAGCAGCGCGGGCGCGGCTTTGGCAAAGTTGCACACGTTGATCACGATGGGCGACTGCACGTCGGGGAATTTCGCCTGAGACCGCATGGCGCTGCACCACGCGCCCGACCGTTTCGATCCGCGTGCAAAGTAGTCACCGATGAACACGGCCACATGTTCGCCGTTGCGGGTCACTTCCCACGCGCGACAATCGGGGTGATAGAGCGGCACGTCGAGGGGCTTGAATTCGAGAGCGAACAATCGCGTGGCGCAGTCGAAGGCCGCGTCGATCATCCGGTCCAGCTGGAAATACGGTTTCAACGCGGCTTCATCCAGATCATGCTCTGCTACGCGCCGTTTCTGCGCATAGTAGCGCCAGTCCCACGGGGCCAGATCGGCGTTCACGCCATCGTCATGCATCATACGGGTCAGTACCTCGGCGTCCGCCTGCGCTTGGCGTTTTGCCGGGGTCCAGACATCCATCAGCAGCTGACGCACCGCTTTGGGTGTTTTCGCCATCTCTGTTTCCAGCTTGTAAGCCGCGAAATTGTCGTAGCCCAGAAGCTTGGCCCGTTCCTCGCGCAGGGCGAGGATCTCGGCAGCGATGGCGCGGTTATCGGTGTCGCCGCCATTGGCCCCACGGGACTGCCAGGCGAGAAACGCCTTTTCGCGCAGATCACGGCGCGGCGAGAATTGCAGGAACGGTGTGATCAATGACCGCGAAAGAGTAATGACCGGCGCGCCTGCCTCTTTCTCCTCGCCCGCCGCACGGGCGGCATCGATGACAAAGTCGGGCAGCTCTTCCAGATCGGATTCCTCCAACGGCATGAACCAGCTGCGTTCATCCGCCAGCAGGTTCTGGGTGAACTGTGTCCCCAGCACCGCCAGCCGGTTCTTGATCTCTTTCATCCGCGCATCATCCGCTCCCTCCAGCGCCGCGCCCGCGCGCACAAAGCCGCGGTGGGTCAGCATCAACACCCGTGCCTGTTCGGGCGTCAGGTCGAAGCTGTCGCGATTTTCCCAGACGGAGGCCACGCGCGCAAAAAGCGCCTTGTTGCTTGAGATGTCAGAGAAATGCGCAGACAGCAGCGGCGAGAATTTGCGCTGCAGGTCTTCGCGCGTGGGGTTGCTGTCGGCCCCTGCGACGGTGAAGAACACGCCCAACACGCGGTCCAGCTGGCTGCCTGCTTCCTCGAGCGCCTCGATCGTGTTGGAAAACGTCGGATCGTATTCGCAGTCGGCGATGGCGTCGATCTCCATCCGGTGGGTCTGCAGGGCCTCGTCCAGCGCGGGGGCGAAATCATCGTCGGAAATCTTGTCGAAAGGGGCGATCTGAAACGGGGTGTCCCAATCCTGTAGCAAAGGGTTTGTCATGGCGGTCTCCTTTACGGATCAAGCTATGCACTGCGGCGGGGCAATACAATCGCAATACCCGCGCGCAAAGCCGCCATGACGGGTCGTCTAGTCGCCCGCGTTCCCGCAGATCGGACAGTCGTCCCGTTTGGAGACGCCGATCACGCGGTTCTCGCCGTAGAGCGCATCATACATCAGCATTTGACCACGCAGCGGCGCACCGGCACCGGTGATCAGCTTGATCGCCTCGGATGCCATCATCGCGCCGATCACGCCGGGCAAGGGGCCGATCACCCCGGCCTGCGCACAGCTGGGGGCAAGATGGGCCGCCGGGGCCTGCGGGAAAATGCACTGGTAGCATGGCGCGCCCTTGGAGGGGTCAAAGATGCTCAGCTGTCCTTCCCATTGCGACAACGCCCCCGAGATCAGCGGCAAACCAGCCGCGACACAGGTGCGGTTCACCAGATAGCGCGTGTCGAAATTATCCGTGCCGTCCAACACCAGATCGTAATCGGCGAAAAGCTCTGCCGCGATGTCTTCCGTCAGGCGGCGGTGATAGGGCCGCACGGTGACAAAAGGGTTCTGCGCCTCCATCTCGGCCTGCGCTGAAAAGACCTTGGGCGTGCCGATGGCGCTGTCCTTGTGGATCACTTGCCGTTGCAGATTGGCATTCTCGACGACGTCATCGTCGATCACACCAATGGTGCCGACACCGGCCGCCGTCAGGTATTGCAGCACCGGCGCACCAAGCCCACCCGCGCCAATGACCAGCACCCGCGCCTGCTTCAGCGCCTTCTGGCCCGGTCCGCCGACCTCGCGCAGCACGATGTGGCGGGCATAGCGGTTCAGCTCCGTTTCAGAGAATGTGCCAGTTTGCGCGGCGGGCGTCGGTGCGGCCACCGGTTCGGCGCGGGCGCGCAGGCGGTTCAACACCCAGCTATAGCCAAAGATCAGCAGCAGAAATCCCGTCAGCAGCAGCCACGGGGCTGCCGAGCCACCGGTCGCCACGCGCAAGGGGTGCGCTTCGGGCAGCAAGAGGTTCAACCCGATCACCAGACCAAACAGCATGCCCAACACCACGACGCGTCGTTCGCGCGGCTGGCCGAACGCGGCCCCCGCGCCCCAGATCAAGGCGGCCAGTCCCAGCACCAACAGCATCAGACGCCTCCGCCGGTGACATAGGGATGTGGTTGCATGAATGATTGGCGCATAAGGCCCCCGCTTTGTTTCCGGGTGTTCAGACCCTAAAGCGGCAACCTAAGCATTTTTCCGCCGACACCAACCCCAAAGCTACGCCCTGCCCGCCAGAGCGCCGCAAGCGTCGCGCCGCTGCATCAGGTCAAAAGACGCGCTGCCCTTCGACCCATGTCTCGCGCAGGATCGGCAAGCCATCTAGCCGCGCAAACCGGATCACATCGCCGCGTGCGCCGACCTTGATCGTGCCGCGGTCCGTCAGCCCCACGCTTTGTGCAGGCGCGTGGGTGACCGTCGCCAGCCCGCGCGCCAGATCCCCCCACAGATCCCCCAGTTGCAATGCCGCGATCAACAGGCCCGCGGGCACGTAGTCGGACGACAAGATATCCAGCCGGTCCGCCTTCGCCAGATCAAGGGCGGCGACATTGCCCGAATGCGACCCGCCGCGAATGACGTTGGGCGCGCCCATGATGGTCGCGATCCCATTGGCATGACAGCTATGCGCCGCCTCGATCGTGGTGGGAAACTCGGCAAGCCGGACGCCGTAGCGGTGGCTCGTCTCGACCTGCTCTGCGGTGGTGTCGTCGTGGCTGGCAAGCGCTGCGCCATATCGGGTGGCTGCCGCAACGGTCGCGGCCTCGTGGGTTTTGCCATATTGCTTTTGCACATCGTACAGAGTGTCCACATGACGCTGGAAGGCGGCGGCATCAAAGCTGTGTTTGCCGCGCACATAGGCCTCGAATTTCGACAGATCGCGGAACTGTCGCTGACCCGGCGTGTGGTCCATCATCGAGACGATGCCAACGCGATCCTCTGGGCCGAATTCGGCCAGCTCTTCGGCCAGCGTTTCCGAACAGATCTCGGCCCGCAGGTGGATGTGGTGGCTGATCCGCAGGGCTCCGGCGGCGCGCATCGCCAGAATGGTATCGACCATGCCGCGCGCATATCTCTGGTACTGGTGCTCGGCCGAGATCATCGACCCGACGCGGATCGCATCGAACACGGTGGTGATGCCGGTGCCCGCAAGTTCACGGTCATGGGCGAGGATGGCCGCGCGGTGCGGCCAGTCGACCTTGGGGCGCGGCGACATATGCCGTTCCAGATTATCGGTGTGCAGTTCGACCAGACCGGGCGCGATGTAGTCACCCTGCATGTCCTGCGCGCCTTTGGGCACGGCGGTGCCGAAATCGATGTCGGTGATCACCCCGTCTGCGATGCGGAGCGTTCCGGTTTCGACGCGATCCCGCAGGATCAGGCGGGCGTTGGCGAAAATTGTCTCTTGGGTCATGGCATTATCTTCTGATTGGACTGGCCAGCGTCGCAGGCTGTCTGGGAAAGGTGCTGGCGTATCGTGGCAATGGTCTGCGCCAAGGGGCCGCTGTTGTCGATCACCTGATGGGGAATACCGAGGGGCATGGCGAAATCCGCACGGGCCAGACGGCGCTCTATCTCGGCGGCGTCCTCGCGGTTGCGCGCCGTCAGACGGGCGGAGAGGATGTCATGATCCGCTCGCAGCAAGATCACGCAAAACCGCGCAAAGAGGGCCTGTGCCTGTGGCAGGACGGCCCGCGACAGGTTCACCAGCACATCGCGCCCCTGCGTCACCTCTAGCGCGACGGACTGCGGGATGCCGTAGTGCCAACCATGCGCATGCCAGCTGAGGATAAACGCACCGTCATCCTCTGCCTTCCTGAAGGCACGTTCCGACACGCCGTCGAATGCTTCTCCGCCAAGGGTTGCGGGCCGCGAGATCACGCGCCGCGCAAGGCAAAGCGACGGGTCCGCCGCGGCCAGCCCCTCCATCACGCTGTCTTTCCCCACACCGGAAGGCCCGACGACTGCAATGAACCGCCCCGTCATGCGGCCAGCCCCGGGGTGAACCGGGTCACGTCAAACTGCCGGTCGCAAATTTCGTCGCGCGCGGCGTGGTCGTGAAAAATCCCGATGATGGCAGCGCCACGCGCCTTCGCCTCGGCGATCATCTTTAGCACGGTGGCGCGGTTCACGGGATCAAGGCTGGCGGTCGGTTCATCCAGCAATAGCGCGGGGTAGGGGTAGGCAAAACCGCGTGCGATATTGACGCGCTGCTGCTCTCCGCCCGAGAAGGTCGTGGGGCTCAGCTGCCACAGACGTTCGGATATATTCAGTCTCTGCAACAGGGTTTTCGCCTGCGCTTCGGCACTGGCGCGGTCCGATCCGGTGGCCATCAGCGGCTCTGCCACCACGTCCAGCGTCGATACCCGCGGCACAACCCGCAGGAACTGGCTGACATAGCCCAATGTGGTGCGGCGCAGCTGGATCACCTGCCTTGGAGCCGCGGTCACGACATCCAGATCGCCCACCATAATGCGCCCCGACTGGGTCAGGTAATTGCCGTAAATCATCCGCATCAGGGTCGATTTACCTGCGCCTGACGCCCCGACCAAAGCGATACACTCCCCCTGCGCCACCGACAGCGACGCCCCCGCCATAACAGAGATTTCGGCAGCCCCCTGATTGTGCAACACAAAAGATTTCGACACGTTTTCAACAGTAATCATCGGGTTCATACCTGTAGGACAGAGGAAACAAGAAGCTGCGTATAGGCATGCTGCGGATCGTCGAGCACCTGATCGGTCAGCCCGCTTTCGATCACATGGCCGTCTTTCATGACCATCAGCCGGTCGGCCAGCAAACGCACCACAGCCAGATCATGGGTGACGATTATGGCGCTCAACCCCATCTCGCGCACGAGCCCCCGCAGCAGGTCCAGCAACCGCGCCTGCACGCTGACATCCAGACCGCCGGTGGGTTCATCCATGAACACCAACCGCGGGCCTGTCACCAGATTGCGCGCGATCTGCAAACGCTGTTGCATACCGCCAGAGAACGCCGTGGGCCGGTCATCAATGCGGTCAGCGCTGATCTCGACGCGGCCCAGCCAGTCGATCGCCTTGTCGCGGATGTCGCCATAGTGGCGGGCGTTCACGGCCATCAGCCGCTCGCCCACATTGCCGCCTGCGCTGACATTCATGCGCAACCCGTCGCGGGCGTGCTGGTGCACAAAGGCCCAGTCGGTGCGCGACAACATGCGGCGTTCAGGCTCGCTCATGGTGACCGTATCGCGCAGGCCCTCGGCGCGGGTGTCGAAACGGACGGCCCCGGCGTCGGGCTGCAAATGCCCTGCCAGACAGTTCAGAAGCGTCGACTTGCCCGACCCGCTTTCCCCGACGATGCCCATCACCTCGCCCGGATAAAGATCAAACGACACGTCGGTGCAGCCGATCCGCGCGCCATACATCTTGGCGATGCCTTCCACTTGCAACAAAGGGGTCATGCCGCGTCCTCCGCCAAGGGGGCGCCCTGCGCACCCAGATGCCCCGCCGCACGCCGCGCGCCGCAGTAATCCGTATCCGAACACATGAACATCCGCCCGCCGGCGTCATCCATGATCAGCTCGTCCAGATAGCTGTCCGTCGCGCCGCATAGGTCACAGGCATGATCCGCCTTGGTCGGCTCGAACGGATAATCGTCAAAGTCCAGACTGACCACCTGCGTATAGGGCGGCACCGCATAGATGCGCTGTTCGCGGCCTGCGCCGAACAGTTGGATACCCGCCATCTCGAGCTTGGGGTTGTCGAACTTGGGGATCGGGGACGGGTCCATGACATAGCGCCCTTCGACCTTCACCGGATAGGCATAGGCCGTGGCAATCGCGCCGTGCTGGCTGATGTCTTCGTAAAGTTTCACGTGCATCAATCCGTACTCCTCAAGGCTGTGCATCTTGCGTGTCTCGACCTCTGACGGTTCAAGAAACCGCAGGGGTTCGGGGATCGGCACCTGATAGACAAGGATCTGGTCTTCGCGCAGGGGTGTTTCGGGGATGCGGTGACGGGTCTGGATAACGCTGGCCTCTGTGGTGGCCTCGGTCACGGCGACACCCGCCGTTTTCTCGAAAAACCGCCTGATAGAGACTGCATTGGTCGTATCATCGGCGCCCTGATCGATCACCTTGAACCGGTCCCCGGGCGTCAGAACCGCTGCCGAAACCTGCACACCGCCCGTGCCCCAGCCGTAGGGCATCGGCATCTCGCGGCTGGCAAAAGGCACCTGATACCCCGGTATCGCCAGTCCTTTCAGTATAGCGCGGCGGATCATGCGTTTGGTCTGCTCGTCCAGATAGGCGAAGTTATAGTCGCTCATGACGCCACCCCTTCCTTCATTTTGCCCTTTAAACTCCCCCCGGAGGGGCCCTCCCCCTCGGCCTGTCCCGCCGCTTGCTCTGACGCCTGCGCCTCGCGGCGCAGTTTGCGGATCAGCTCCAGTTCGGATTGGAAGTCGACGTAGTGGGGCAGTTTGATATGCTCCAGAAACCCCGTCGCCTGGATGTTGTCGGCGTGATACAGCACGAATTCCTCGTCCTGCGCGGGCGCGCCTAGGTTATCCTCGCCCAGTTCTTTCCAGCGCAACGCGCGGTCGACCAGCGCCATAGAGATCGCCTTGCGCTCCGTCATCCCGAAGACCAGCCCGTAGCCGCGCGTGAATTGCGGCGGTTCGGTTTTCGAGCCTTTGAACTGGTTGACGGTTTCGCATTCGGTCAGGGTGATCTCGCCGATGTCGATGGCAAAGCCGAGCTCGGGGATCTCCATCTCGACCGCGACCGCACCGATGCGCAGCTCTGCCACAAAGGCGTGGTTGCGCGCATAGCCCCGTTGGGTGGAATAGGCCATGCCAAGGATAAACCCCTCATCCCCCCGTGTTAGAGCCTGCAAACGCAGGGCACGGCTCGCCGGAAGCTCCAGCGGGCTGCGGGTCAGATCGTCCGGTGTGTCCGCCGCTGCGGGTTCCGACTGGATCAGATCCTCGCGATCAAGGAACCCCATGATATGCGGCGTTTCGCCTGCATTAGGCTCTGTTTGCGGCATCTCGCCAAGGGCGCCATCGGCGGCGAGTTTGAAGTCCAGCAGACGGTGGGTGTAGTCAAATGTCGGTCCCAGCACTTGCCCGCCGGGTGCATCCTTGAACGTTGCAGACACGCGGCGGTCGCAGGCCATGGTGGCCGTATCCACCGGGTTAGAGCCGCCAAAACGCGGCAACGTGGTACGGTAGGCGCGGATCAGAAAGATCGCCTCTATCAGATCACCGCGCGATTGTTTGATCGCCAGCGCGGCAAGGTCGGGATCATACAGCGACCCTTCTGCCATCACCCGATTAACGGCGAGCGTCATCTGCTCGCGAATCTGGTCTACCCCCAGTTCCGCCACATCACGGTCCCCGCGCCGTTCCTCGGCCAGCCAGGCATGGGCGTTGTCGATGGCGCTCTCGCCCCCTTTGACAGCAACATACATCAGCGAACCCTCGTCGTGCGCGGCAGCGCGGCAAGCCGGTTTGCGCAGGTGAAAATGAAATCCAACCCCAGCGGGAACAGCGCGGCGTTGCGTTGGAACGCGGCAGTATCCGGCAGCGACAGGCTGGCGGTATCCTTGATGCCCGGCCCGCTTAGGGTCGCACCCAGAGACGTGAGGTCTGGCATCTCGACAACCACCGTCGCTGACCGGTCGGGATATTCGGCGGTGCCGATGGAAAATTCGCAGAGCGGGAGATCATCCCAAGCCCCGACGGCAAACATCGCCTGTGCGGGCGGCACAAAGGGCGCGCCGGTCTGAAAGGTGATCCAATCGCGCACGTCTTGGGTGTCAAAAGTGGTGCCGAGATAGATTGGCGTATCGGGATCACACAGCGTCAGGATCGCGGTGCCCGCCGCCGCGCCAAGCGGGGCGGGCGGTGTGGCCCCAGAGACGTCACAGATCGTCCCCGGGCGCGCCATCGCGGTCATCAGCCCGCGAAAGGCGCGGGCGGCGTCGATCGGGGCGTCGGTAAAGCCGCCCTCCAAAGCATGGGTCTGCATCAGTCTTCCCCTCGTACCATTGTAAAGAAATCCACCTTGGTCGCCGCCGCCTTGGCCGCGCGGGTGGCCTTGGCCGTGTCACGCCCCTTGCGCAGGGGCGCGAGGATCGCGGCCCCTACCTGCGCCGCCGCGTCGGTTTGCATCAGCGCGTCAATCAGCGCCGTCTGCAGCGCGTGGTCCTTGCTGCGGCCCTGCACATAGCCGTGACCCACCGTACCGCAGCCCAGTTTGACAGATGCACGGGTGACGGACATCTCGCCAAGGTTGAACGCGGCGCCGGCAGCCCCTGCCCGACCGCGCACCATTACGCCGCCAATTTCCGGCGCGCGCAGAATGCTGTGATCAGGGTGGGTGCCATAGGCAGCCCAAAGACGCGCGACCTCGGCGGCGGGGGATTTGGCAAGCAGACCCAACCATGCCTTACGAGGCGCATGAGGGTCGATTTCTGAGTTCATCATATTCATCTAGACACCTTTTCGAGTTGTCTATACAACTAGACAAATACTACCTGTGACACCGATCAGCGCCAAGCCCTCCTTTTGCGAAATATTTGTGACATGCCCCAACGCACCCCGATCTGGACCGCCATCGCCCATAGCCTGCGCAGCGACATCGCAGCGGGTGTCTACGGCCCCGACGACAAGCTGCCGACCGAAAGCGCGCTGGCGGCGCGGTTCGGGGTGAACCGGCATACGGTGCGGCACGCGATCAAGGCGCTGGCGGGCGAAGGGCTGGTGTTGCCGCGGCGCGGTGCGGGGGTGTTCGTGACCTCGACGCCCACCGATTACCCCATCGGCCGCCGCGTGCGGTTTCACCAGAACCTGTCGGCGCAGGGGCGGATGCCAAGCAAAGAGTTCCTGACGTTGGAAACCCGCACCGCGCGCCCCGAAGAAAGCGACGCACTTGCGCTGGCGCAGAACGCACAAGTGCAGGTCTGCGAGGGGCTGTCCTTTGCCGACGGTCAGGTGATCGCCCTGTTTCGCAGCGTCTTCTCTGCCGCGCGCTTCCCCGACATGCTGGCGCATCTTGAACAGGCGCAATCGGTGACGGCAGCGCTGCGGCTCGGGGGCGTGACGGATTATACCCGCGCATCAACCCGCATCAACGCCAAGCTCGCCAGCGCCACCCAGGCGCTGCACCTACGCGTGGCCGAGGGCGCGCCGATCTTGCGCACGATCAACCTGAATGTGGATGATCAGGGGCAACCGCTGGAATACGGGCGCACGTGGTTCGCGGGGGACAAAGTGACCCTGACACTGGCAGACACCTGAAATCCCGTGGGGTTATTCGTAGCGCTCCAGAAACGCCTCGGCTGACAGCGCGCGGAAATCATCCAGCGCGCGGTGCAAGGCGTCATGGGGCCAGTCCCACCATGCCAACGCCATCATCCGGTCAGCGATGCCCGCGCTGAACCGCGCCCGCAGCGGCACCGCGGGAATACCCGCGACGATCATATAGGGGGCGACATCCTTGGTCACGATGGCCCCACCCGCGACGACCGCGCCATGGCCGATCGTTACCTCTGGCCGCACCTGTGCGCCATTGCCAAGCCATGTGTCATGACCAAGGGTAACGCGCCGGCTGCGACGGTGTGCGAACCAAGCGTCATCGTCAGCCGCGCCGTCAAAGTAGTCGCCCGCGCGGTAGTGAAAGTGATGCAGGCTGGCTTTTTCCATCGGGTGGTCTGTGGCCCCGATCCGTACATAGGCCGCGATGTTCGAGAATTTACCCACGGTGGTGTTGGCAATGTCGGCGTAGCGGTCGCAATAGCTGTAATCGCCAAGCTGGCTGTGGGCGATCCGCGACCCGCGCCCGATCTCTGTATAGGCTCCGAATGTAGCATCTTTGATCTCGCAGTCGGGGTGGATGAAGGGGCTGTCGGCAGTCAGGCGCGGCATCAGTGACCGCCCTCGTCACCGTTGATCAGCTTGCGGCGCAACCAGCCCGAGAAACTGTCCATCGCCATGACCATGAGCACGATCAGCACGATATAATAGGTCACCTCTTCCCAGTCCTTCTGGGTGGCAATCGCTTGCGTCAGCAGCAGACCGATGCCGCCGCCGGTGATCGCCCCGATGATCGTCGCAGAGCGGGTGTTGGATTCAAGGAAATAGAGGACCTGGCTGAGCAGCACGGGCACGATCTGCGGCAACACCCCAAAACGGTAGCGTTGCAGCGGCTTGGCCCCGGTAGAGGCGATACCTTCGATCTGTTTGCCGTCCACATTCTCCAGCGCTTCCGAGAACATCTTGCCGAAAGACCCCGTATCGGTGAGCAGGATCGCCAAGGCTCCGGTCAGCGGCCCCGGCCCGAAGGCGCGCGACAGGACGATGGTCCAGATCAGCCCGTCGACACCGCGCAGGAAATCGAACATCCGCCGCGCGGCAAAGCGCAAGGACCGCAGCGGGGTAAAGTTTTTGGCCGCAAGAAACCCCAGCGGCAGGGCGATGATCGCCGCGCCGAATGTGCCCAGAAAGGCCATCAGCAAAGTCTCGTAAAGCGCCCAGGCCACATCACTGTGCCGCCACATGCGGTTGGTCCAGAAGTCATGGAAGATCGCACCCGCTTCACCGCTGAACGCGCGGCCCATCAGCGCGACCGGGCCCAGCCCGTGATAGGGGCTGTCGAGCGTGAAGAAGAACAGCTCCCACCCGTAGTCGTATTTGAACACCTCGGTCCGGTTGCGGGTGATCGTCAGCCGCCCTGCCTCCGTGTTGATCATCACGCGGTTTTTGGACGCGCTGATATAGTCAGGCACATCGCCGGGCGGGAATGTCGCCTGAACACCGCGCTGCCCCGGCTCGGCCACGACCGTGCCATAGCCCGGGATGTCATAGCTGACCTGCGGGCCAAAGGTCACGATATGCCCGCCCCCCAGATCCGCGACAGGGCGATCCCCCAACGTGACCCAATCGGGGGCCGTGCCGGCTTCATATGCTCCCTTGCGCTCGCCTTCGATCGCGACGGAAAACGCGCCGTCGCGGTTGTCCTGCGTGACATGGGTCTTGTAGCTATAGGCATCGGCCACCAGCGTGCGGGCATTGCCCACGTTGATCCGATCCCCCAGCCCCGGAATATCGAAGGCAAAGAAGATATAGACGAAATAGGCCAGAACGATCACGGGCAGCGCCAGCGCAGCCATCCGCTTGCGCGAGAAATGGACCATCGTCTGGGTGTGAAGGGCGGTCGCGGTCATAGGGTCACCTTTGCGCTCGGCAGGCCGTGGGTCAGACGGTTACGGAAAACGGAAGAAAGCTGGTCGACGATCACAATCGTCAGGAACAGCAGCAGGAAGATGGCAGCGGCCTCGTCGAATTTGCCCTGCCCCCAGCTCATGGTGTTGCGCAGGTCATAGCCGATGCCCCCCGCCCCGACGAAGCCAAGGATCGCAGAGGCGCGGATGTTGATCTCGAACCGCAAGAGCGCATAGCTGATGTAGTTCGGGGCCACCTGCGGGATCACGCCAAGCCACATGCGCTGGCTCCACCCCGCCCCGACAGAGGCAAGCCCCTCTACCGGTTTGAGTGATGCGTTTTCATTCACCTCCGAGAACAACTTGCCCAAGGCACCGATGGTATGCAGCGCGATGGCGATCATCGCAGGCACCGGCCCGCCCCCCAGAAGAAAGATCAGCACCAGCGCGATGACAATCTCGGGTATGGCGCGCAACAGATCCAATACGCGGCGCAAAGGGCCCACGAGCCACGGCACCGGGGCCAGCCCGCGTGTGACCATCAGCGACAAGAACAGTCCGACCATCGCCCCCAGCAGGGTCGAGGCGGCGGCGATATTCACCGTCTCTATCAGCGAGGGCAGGTATTTCGCCATATAGCCGGGCAACAGGTGCCCGCGTTCTATTGCTTCGCCGATCACATCGGCGGGGAAATCCAGAATATTCGGCAAGCCGTCCCAGAACCCGCCCGCATTGCGGTTGCCTGCGGTGTTAAATCCACCCACCAGCAGCGCTACGAAGAGGATCAGCAGCACCAGATTCATCCAGCGTTTTGATCGGGCCAGTGCCAGATAGTTTTCCTGAATCCCTGCCAGATCAGGGTCGGTTTGCGATGTCGCGGTCATGGGAAGCCCTTACGTAAAAATGCTGGCCCCGATGCGGATCGGAGCCAGCGACAGTGCTTAAATCACTTGGATCAATTCGATTTTGCCTTGCGGGCTTCGATGATCGACACATAGGCGTCATGGGTGATCGGATCGAACCCAAGGCTTTCGCCCGCCGCCACGCCATAGGCGCACTCGGGGTCGTTTTCGTGCAGGCTGTCGACCAGCGCGGTCATCTTGTCTTTGACGTCCTGAGGCAGGCTGGTGCGCAGTACGACAGGGCCTTCAGGGATCGGCTTGGAGCGCCAGATTTCCACCAGATCGTTCATATCGACCAGGCCTGCGTCCACGGCCTTGCGCAGCGCGCCGGAGTTGTAGCCGTCTTCCCAGTTGCCCTGACCATCAGCCCAGGTCACGCCTGCGTCGATGTCGCCATTATTGACCGCAACGATGGTCTGCTCGTGACCGCCAGTGAACTTGACCTCGCCAAAATACGCGCCGGAGTCCATGGTGATCTCTTCGCCCATCTGGGGGATCTCGATCGACGGGATCAGATAGCCGGAGGTGGAGTTCGGGTCACCGAAACCAAAGACCTTGCCCTTGACGTCTTCAAGCTTGGTGATGCCGCTGTCGGCGCGGGCAAACCCGATGGAGTGGTAGCCATAGGACCCGTCCACGTTGATTTTCACCAGCACAGGCTCGACCGCTTCGGCGTCTTGCAGATATACCGCAGCATAGGCGGAAGCACCCAACCATGCCATATCCAGCGTGCCACCCAGCAGACCCTGGATAACGCCGTTATAATCGGCAGGGGCGAACAGCTTGGTCGGGACGCCCAAGGCATCCTCGGTCATGGCGCGCATACATTCGTTCGAATTCATCCGGTCCTGCGCGTTCTCGCCACCCAGAATACCGATGCGGAATTCGGAAATGGCTTCGGTTTGGGCCACAGCACCCGTCGCAAGGGCGGTCGTCGCGAAAGCAGCAGCAAGTAGTTTGTTCATCGGTCGTCTCTCTTTTTTGCAGATAGGCCCCCGAGGATCGGAGGCTGGGGATGAAAAGATAATTGGGGTTATTGCGCCGCCACCGTTTCGGGACGGGCGGACAGCGTTTCGATCTGGGTCGATGTCGTTGCTTCGGAAAAGCTGGCATCCGCCCCGTAAATGTCGCGCGCCACACCGGTGGTCAGCTGCGCGGGCGTGCCGTCAAACACGATCCGCCCCTGCCGCATGCCGATCACGCGGTCGCAATAGCGACGTGCGGTGTCCAGCGTGTGCAGGTTCGCGATCACCATGCGCCCGTCTTGTTCGTGGATGTCCCGCAGCGCCTGCATCACCAGCTGCGCGTTCATCGGATCAAGCGAGGCAATGGGTTCATCGGCCAGAATAATCGTGGGGTCCTGCATCAGTGCGCGCGCGATGGCGACACGTTGCTGCTGCCCGCCCGACAGGGCCTCGGCGCGTTTGGGCGCGTGCTCGGCAATGCCCAGACGGTCCAGAATATCGATGGCGCGGATGATGTCGCCTTCGGGGTAGAGGTTGAACATCGTCGCCAATGTCGACCGGCGGTTCAACGTGCCGTGCAGCACGTTCGACACCACATCCAGACGCGGCACCAGATTGAACTGCTGAAAGATCATCGCGCAATGGGATTGCCAGTCGCGCTTCTCGGCCCCGCGCAGCTTGGTGATGTCGCGCCCGTTGACCAGAATCTCGCCCGAACTGGCAGGGGTCAGGCAATTCATCATCCGCAGCAGCGTCGACTTACCGGCACCGGAACTGCCAATGATGCCAATCATCATCGGGCGGTCGACGGAAAAGCTCGCTGCGTGAACGGCTGTATTCGCGCCAAATGTTTTTGTGACGGCTTGAAGCTGAAGCATTCGGTTCCCCTTTTTTCGGGGAACCTAGGGCGGCATTAATTCACATTCGTTTCAGCTTTATGAAAGTTTCACGACAGCGGAACCTTTCACGATCCTCGTCTATTTCAGGCCGGTAGAGCCGAATCCGCCGTCCCCGCGCGTGGTATCGGACAAGGCATCGACCTCAACACAGGCGTATTGTTGAACCTGCGCAATAACAGCCTGTGCGATCCTATCGCCGTGCCGGATAACGAAAGGCGCATCCCCTACATAGTACAGCCCGACCATCACCACGCCGCGGTAATCCTCATCCACCGTGCCGGGCGCATTGGGAATCAGAAACCCGTGCTTCAACGCCAGGCCCGACCGTGGCCGAATCTGCATCTCTGTCCCGCGCGGCAGCTCGACCGAGAACCCGATAGAGATCAGACTGATCTGCCCTTTTACAAATTCCATCGGCCCGTCTGGCAGAAAGGCCCGCAAATCCATACCCGCCGCCCCGGCAGTGGCATAGGACGGCAGCGGCAGATCATCATTGCCGCTGACCCGTTTGAATTTGATCTCGCTCATCATCCGCTCCACCGCACGCGCGCTTTCCAAATGGTTTTAAATCCTCGCCGAAGGCAAGAAAACTCTAGCTCAACGTTTCTGCAATGCGCGCGGCCAACTGCTGTGCCACCTGATCCTTGCCCATACGCGGCCAGCTTTCGGCACCCGCATCCGTGATCAGGGTCACAGCATTTTCCGCCCCGCCCATAATGCCTGTCGCCGGTGAGACATCATTCGCAACGATCCAGTCGCAGCCTTTGCGCAGCCGTTTCGCCGTGGCGTTTTCAACGACGTCATTCGTCTCCGCAGCGAATCCCACGACCAGCTTGGGCCGCCGCGCCCCCGCCGCGCTGACGGTTTTCAGAATATCGGGATTTTCAGCAAAGCTCAGCACCGGCAGCCCGTCTTTCGATTTCTTGAGCTTTCGATCACTGGCGCTGGCCATGCGCCAATCCGCCACCGCCGCGGCGAATACGCCTGCGTCGACGGGCAAGGCGGCCTCTACCGCCTCCTGCATCTGCTGCGCCGTTTGCACGCGGATCACCTCTACCCCGTCGGGCGGGGGCACGTCGGCAGGGCCAGTGACAAAGATCACCTGAGCCCCCAACGCCGCTAGCGCGCGCGCGATCGCTGTGCCCTGCGCGCCCGAGGACCGGTTCGCGATATAGCGCACAGGATCAATCGGCTCATGCGTCGGGCCGGAGGTCACCAGAATACGTCGCCCCTTTAGCGGACCATCGGCCAGCTGCGCCTCAACCGCCGCGACAATCTCAAGCGGTTCGGACATGCGCCCGGGGCCGAATTCCCCGCAAGCCATATCACCATCATTCGGGCCGACCACATGGATGCCATCACCGCGCAGGGTCGCAAGGTTGCGTTGGGTCGCGGGGTGGTCCCACATGCGCACGTTCATCGCCGGCGCAATCAGCACCGGCGTATCTGTCGCCAACAATAGGGTAGAGGCCAGATCATTCGCCACACCGCTCGCCATCTTGGCCATCAGATCCGCCGTGGCAGGGGCCACCACAACCAGATCCGCGACACGGCTGAGCTGGATATGCCCCATCTCGGCCTCGTCGCCCAGATCGAACAAGTCGCGATACAGCTTCTGCCCCGCCAACGCCGAAACAGACAAAGGCGTCACAAATTCTTCGCCCGCGCGGGTCAGCACGGGCGTCACAGTGGCCCCGCGTTCGCGCAGGCGGCGGATCAGATCAAGGGATTTGAAAGCGGCAATGCCGCCCCCGATTATCAGCAGAATATGTTTGCCAGCCAGCATGATCGCCCCCGTCGTCGGTATTCGTTCCGACCATAGGGGGGCGGTTCATTTTCCGCCAGCCCGTTCCTGCGGCAGTGCGCGCAGACAGTGAGATCATATCTGGGGGCTCACATCAGGAAGTGGCGCACCTCGGAGGATTGCGTCTCAAGCGTTTTGCGCATCTTGCCAAAGGCCGCGGCCTCCAGCTGGCGCACGCGTTCTTTCGACAGGCTCAGCTCGGCACCCAGACTTTCAAGCGTGCGTGGCTGATCGCGCAGCTTGCGTTCGCGCACAATGAATTGTTCGCGTTCGTTCAGGGCCTGCATCGCCGACAACAGCCAGCTGCGCAATGTCAGCGTGTCGTGGCTTTCCTCGACACGTTCGGCGGCCTGCGCACTGTCATCGACCAGCGCGTCGATCCACTCGCGGCCCTCGTCCTCGGCCGATTGCGTCGCGTTCAACGAGAAATCAGAGCCGGACAAACGCCCCTCCATCATCTCGACGTCATGCATAGGCACGCCAATCTCGGTAGAGATCATCTGACGCAGCTGATGCTTGTCCAGGGTTTCGCCCGCGGCTTGGGCCTCGCGCTCAAGGCGTGCCTGTACACGGCGCATGTTGAAGAACAGCGATTTCTGAGAGGACGTAGAGCCGGTGCGCACCATCGACCAGTTGCGCATAACGTGATCCTGAATGCTCGCCTTGATCCACCAGACGGCATAGGTAGAAAAGCGCACCCCGCGGTCGGGGTCGAACTTGTCGGCAGCTTTCATAAGACCCAATCCGGCCTCTTGGATCAGATCATTCATCGACGCGCCATAGCGCTTGAACTTTCCCGCCATCGAGATAGCTAGACGCATGTAGGCTGTGATCAGCCGGTGCAGCGCTTCCTCGTCGCGTTCGTCCCGCCAGGCATAGGCAAGCTTCAGTTCTGTCTCCGCATCTAAAAGCTCTGCCTTCATTGCGGTGCGGGTCAAAGAAAATTCACGTGATTGCGCCAGCGTCATGATGTCCATCCCTACTATTGAGGCACATCTGTCTGCGCCTTTTCATCTAAACGCGGAAAACCGCCAGTTGGTTCACGCGGAATCGAAAAAGAATCGGCTTTTTTCCGCGCAGCTTGCTTTGACTTTGTGACAATGACGCTAAATAAATCGCAAACCACTGGGCGAATAAGGCGCGCTGATCATGACTATCTGGCACTGGGTGCGCCACGGCCCGACCCACGAGAAAAACTTTGTCGGCTGGCGCGATGTCCCTGCCGATCTGTCCGATGTCGCACAGCTCGGGCGGCTCAACGCGCATCTTCCGCAGAGGGCCGTGTTGGTATCCTCGGACCTTATCCGCGCTTCTGCCACCGCCGATACGCTAGCCTCTGCCAGCCGCCTGCGCCTGCCCCATGACCGCGACCTGCGCGAGCTTGATTTCGGGCTGTGGGACGGCATGCACGCCCGCGATGTATCGCAAAGCCACCCCGAGCTCAGCCGCGCCTATTGGACCAACCCGGGTGACATCGCCGCCCCCGAAGGCGAAAGCTGGAACGACGCGGCCCGCCGGATCAACGCCGCCGTTGACCGGATCACACAGGCCCATCCGAACACAGACATCATCGCCGTGGCGCATTTCGGCGTGATCCTGACACAGGTCCAGCGCGCGCTTGGCGTGGATGCCCATGCCGCGATGGCCCATAAGATCGACAACCTGTCGGTCACGGATATCCACATCACCCCGCAGGGGTGGGACATCGGCACGATCAACCATCAGGTCTGACGGCCCCGCCCCTACCTTCATTTTGCCAATTAAACTCAAATCCCGCGCTTTCCACGCCCGTTAACGCTTATTAAACACCCCCGCCCTACCCCTGAGGTATCGCAAGACATCAGGGGTAGAATGGTCGCACGGGCATATACGGTCGCATTCCAGGGCATCGACGCGCGCATCGTCGAGGTGCAGTGCGCGCTCTCTGCTGGCATGCCCGCCTTTTCAATCGTGGGCCTGCCCGACAAAGCGGTGTCAGAAGCGCGCGAAAGGGTCCGCGCCGCGCTTGGTGCGATGGCCATCGCCCTGCCCAGCAAACGGATCACGATCAACCTCAGCCCTGCCGACCTGCCTAAAGAAGGCAGCCATTTCGACCTGCCGATCGCGCTAGCCCTGCTGGGGGCGATCGATATCCTGCCGAATGATGTCATCCAAAGCACCGTCGCCTTGGGCGAACTGTCGCTGGACGGGAGCCTGATCCCCGTGATCGGCGCGCTGCCTGCGGCGATGGCTGCGGCGGAAAACGGGCGTAGCCTGCTTTGTCCCGCTGCCTCTGGTGCCGAAGCGGCTTGGGTCGGCAATGCGCAAGTAATCGCGGCCCCCAGCCTCGGCGCGGTGGTGCGACATTATACCGGCCAAACCCCGCTGCCGCCTGCCACACCGGGCGAAGTCTCGCAAAGCCCCAGCCAGCATGACCTGCGTGATGTCAAAGGTCAGGAACGCGCCAAACGCGCCTTGGAAATCGCGGCCGCGGGACGTCATCACCTGATGTTTGTCGGCACGCCCGGCTCGGGCAAATCCATGCTGGCGGCGCGTTTACCCTCCATCCTCCCCCCGCTGACCCCACAAGAAGCGCTCAGCACCTCAATGATCCATTCGCTTGCCGGGCTTCTGGATGACGGCGGCATCTCTCGTCTGCGCCCGTTCCGCGAACCGCACCACACGGCGTCTATGGCGGCGATCATTGGCGGCGGGCGGCTGGCCAAACCGGGGGAGGTCAGCCTTGCCCATAACGGCGTGCTGTTCATGGATGAATTTCCCGAATTCCCCCGCACCGTGCTGGAAACCCTGCGCCAACCCGTCGAGACGGGCGAGGTGATGATCGCCCGCGCCAATGCACATGTGAAATACCCGTGCAAATTCATGCTTGTCGCCGCAGCCAACCCCTGCAAATGCGGCTACCTTAGCGATCCGTCCCGCGCATGTAGCAAGGCCCCCGCTTGCGGAGAGGATTATATGAACCGCGTTTCAGGCCCGCTGCGTGACCGCTTCGACCTGCGCATAGATGTGCCGCCCGTGGGCTATACCGACCTCGACCTGCCCCCCAGTGCGGAAGGCTCGGCGGAAGTCGCCCAAAGGGTGCAAGCCGCGCGCCGCCGCCAGCACGACCGCTTTGCCGACCATCCCACAGCGGCCCTGAACGCAGATGCCGAAGGGGACCTGCTGGAACAGATCGCCGCCCCGGATACAGAGGCGCGACAGCTGCTGTCCCGCGCGGCAGAGCGGTTTCACCTATCGGCACGTGGGTATCACAGGGTATTGCGCGTGGCGCGCACCATCGCGGATCTGGACGGGGCCGGCGACGTGCGCAAACCGCATCTGGCCGAAGCGCTCAGCTTTCGGTTGCCGTCGGTGGCAGTTGCGTGATCCAGCGCGCCAATGCGTCCAGCGTGACCCGCGCTTCGGGCAGGGTGTTGTGGAAGATCGGCCAGACGTGGGGCAGGTCATGCTCCTCTTCCAACGACGCGCTAACACCTTGATCCCGCAAATGCGCTGCCATCCGGCGCGCGTCATCGCGTAGAATCTCTGTGGAACCGACGGTGATCCAGACTGGCGGTGCCCCCGGATAGCTCGCAAGCAAGGGGCTTATATCGGGATCTCGGGGGTCGGCACCTGCCAGATACATCTCTGCCATAAGACCGGCCTGCGCGGCGGGCAATACGGCCTCTCGCGCAGCATTCTCGCGGAAGCTCGCCCCCTCGTGCAGAAAATCGGTCAGCGGTGAAAAGGCAAAAAGCGCCCGCGGCAGGGGGCCACTGCCTGCACAAAGCCGGCTAAGCAGATTGAACGCCAGCGCGCCGCCAGCGCTATCGCCGCCGACAATGATATTCTGCGCCGACACACCGCTGTCGAGCAACGCCTGATAGGCCGTGGCGACATCTTCGATTGCGGCGGGAAACGGCGCTTCGGGGGCAAGACGGTAATAGGGCAACACCGCCTCAGCCCCCAGACGCTGCGCCAAGGCCCCCAGCATCGCGCCGTGGGTATCGGGGCTGCCAAACACGAAACCGCCCCCATGAATGTAAAAGATCACCAGATCAGAGCGTGTTTGCGCAGGGGTCACCCGCAGAACATCGCCCGCGCCAACCAAGCGGCTGCGGGTGATCTGGGTGCCCCGCGGTGCCCGAAACAGCAGCCGCGCGGTCTTCGCAAAATCACGACGTATCTTGTGCACATCACGCGTGCGCGCCAGCTTGCGCTTCTCTACCAAACGTAAATAGCCGTTCAGCAGAGGGCGCAGCACGCTCATGCGCGCTTACGTTCGATCGCTTCCCATATCTTGGCCGCGATATTGGTGCCGTCGAAACGTTCCAGTTCTTGTATGCCCGTGGGGGAGGTCACGTTGATCTCTGTCAGATAGTCGCCGATGACATCGATGCCGACGAAAATCTGCCCCTTCTCACGCAGCAACGGGCCGATGGCGGCGCAAATTTCAAGGTCACGCTCTGTCAGGCCGACCTTCTCGGGGCGGCCGCCCACATGCATGTTCGACCGGGTTTCCCCCTCTGCCGGGACGCGGTTGATGGCCCCGACGGCTTCGCCATCCACGAGAATCACCCGTTTATCGCCCTTGGACACAGCAGGCAGGAATTTCTGTACGATCAACGGCTCGCGCGAGAAACCGGTGAACAGTTCGTGCAAAGAGCTGAGGTTGCGATCATTCGTGTCCAGACGGAAAACACCCGCGCCCCCGTTCCCGTATAGCGGCTTGAGGATGACATCCTTGTGCTTCGCCTTGAACGCTTTGATCGTGTCCAGATCACGGGCGATTGTGGTCGGCGGGGTCAGCTCCGGGAAATCGAGCACCAGCAGTTTTTCGGGATAGTTCCGCACCCAGAACGGGTCATTCACCACCAGCGTTGTCTCTTTCAGACGGTCCAGCAAATGGGTCGAGGTGATGTAATGCATGTCGAACGGCGGATCCTGCCGCAGCCAGACCACGTCGAAATCCGCCAGATCAACCTCGCGTTCAGGCCCCAAGGTGGCGTGATCGCCCTGTACCCTCTGCACGGTCAGATCATGACCCCGTGCGGTTATACGCCCCTCTTGATAGGCGAGGTGATCGGGGGTGTAGTAGAAAAGCGCGTGCCCGCGCGCCTGTGCTTCCTCGGCCAGGCGAAAGCTGCTGTCCGCGTTGATGTTCACGTCCCCGATCGGGTCCATCTGAAAGGCGATTTTCATAAGGGGTCTCCCTGTTGTTCCTTTCTAGATGGCGCAGCAGGGCGTGGGGTGCAATGGGTCAGTCGTGCCCGAAGGCGTTTTCAAGGATCCGCAGGTCACCGGTCTGATCGACCAACGCCACGTCAAACCGCACGTCCGTCAGCGCGCCTTTGGGTTCGCCGCCAATGAATTCTTCGGCGGATCGATAGATACGGCGCATCTGTTTCCGGTTCAGACGCTGCAGGGCGCTGTCATGGCTTTTGCTTTTCTTCACTTCGACAAAGACGATCCCGTCGCCGTCGCGCATGATCAGATCAATTTCGCCCGCCTTACCGCGCCACCGTTCATGTGCCAGATCAAAGCCGCGGCGGCGGTAGTCATCCGAAACCTGCAGTTCAGCCGCACGACCTGCGTGATAGGAAACAGCCCCTTGAACGGATTTCGCCAATGTCGTCAGTGTGTCGGCCATCTTAGGTTTCTTTCCCCAGTTCCAATGCCGCCTGATACACCTGTCGGCGCGGCACATCATATGCCTGCGACACCATATCGACGGCATCGCGCATCGAATTCGTTTCCAATGCGTTCGCAAGGTCAGAGGTTAGATCACTTTCGCTAACAGCCGGTAAACGCCCGCGATCAATCAGCACAACAATCTCGCCCTTCGGGGCTTTACCGCTGTAGTGTTCGGTCAATTCATCCAGGGTACCGCGCTGAATTTCCTCGAACTTCTTGGTCAGCTCGCGACAGACAGCCGCCGGACGTTCCCCGCCCAGCGCCTGTGCGGCATCGCGCAGCATCGCCCCCACCCGCTTGGGTGATTCGTAGAAAACCAGCGTGCCTTGCACCTCTTTCAACTTTTGCAGCGCCGTGAGCCGTGCGCCTTTCGCATTGGGCAGGAACCCTGCGAAAAAGAAGGCATCCGTCGGCAGCCCTGCCAAAGCCAGCGCGGTCAGCACCGCCGAGGGGCCCGGGGCGCAGGTCAGCATGAGCCCTGCCTCGCCCACACCGCGGGACAGTTCGAACCCCGGATCCGCGATCAGCGGCATGCCAGCCTCAGAGGCATAGGCGACGGATTGCCCATCGCGGATCGCGGCGACAAGCTTGTCCTGCACGCCACTGCCCGAATGGTCGTGCAGCGCCACAATCTGCCGCCCGTTGAGAGGCACCCCATGGATATCCATCAACTTACGCAGGCTCCGCGTGTCCTCCGCCGCCAGCACATCAGCCGAGGCCAGCACGTCGAGCGCCCGCAAGGTTATGTCGCGGGCAGAGCCGATCGGCACCCCGACAAAGTAAAGCCCCGCCGCAAGGGGAATCTTTTGGTAATTCAAGCTGGACCCGCCTTTCGCACCCTCTATGATCAGTGCATATGTCCCCGGGGCCATCGCCGCCGACCTGCCACCAATGGAGTGACACTGTTATGATCGCTGTTTTCAACATCCTTCGCAAGCCACTGCGGCTTTTGATCCTGCCACTGATCGCATTGGCGCTTGCCGCCTGTGAACCTGTGGCGATGACCAATATGAACGGGTCCAAGGGCCCCAAAGTCAACTCGAGCAAACCTATTCCGGTGGCCTTGCTGATCCCGCGTGGCGGATCGGCGGCAGATAACCTGCTGGCGCAAGAACTTGAGAATGCCGCGCGTCTGGCGATCCGCGATCTGGGCGGCGTGCAGATTGACCTGCGGGTCTATGGTACGGGCGGCAATGCTGGCACTGCGGGCACCGCGGCGGCGCAGGCCGTCACCGACGGGGCGCAGATCATTCTGGGGCCGCTTTATGGCGAGGCCGCAAATGCGGCGGGCAACGCGGTTGCCGCGCAGGGCGTGAATGTCCTGTCCTTCTCGAACAATCCCAGCATCGCGGGCGGCAATGTCTTTGTGCTGGGTCAGAACTTTAACGACACCTCCAACCGTCTGGTCCGCTACGCCAAAAGCAACGGAAAAGACAAGATCCTCGTACTGCACGGTCAGGATCTGGCCGGCCAGCTGGGCCGCGATGCCATCCTCAAGGCGATTGCCGCAAACGGGGCGACCTCTGCCGGTACGGTTGATTACGCGCTGAGCCAAGAAGCCGTAATGTCTGCCGTGCCGCGCGTGAAAGCTGCCGTAGAAAGCAACGGGGCGAATGCGGTCTTCCTGACGACATCCTCGGCCAGTGCCCTGCCGCTTTTCGCACAGATGCTGCCAGAGGCAGGGATCAGCGGTGCCACCACGCAGTACATCGGTCTGACCCGCTGGGACATCCCGCCCCAAACGCTGGCCCTGCCCGGCGTGCAAGGTGGCTGGTTCGCCCTGCCCGATCCCGGTGCGACAACCGCATTTTCGCAGCGTTATGCCGCAGCCTATGGCGACACACCGGGCCCGATCGCTGGTCTGGCCTTTGACGGGATCGCAGCCGTGGGGGCCTTGGCGAAATCCGGCAAATCCGACGCGTTGTCCGCGGCACGTCTGACCCAAGGCGCGGGCTTCCGCGGGGCGAGCGGCGTGTTCCGCCTCAAGGCCGACGGCACCGCCGAACGCGGCCTTGCCATTGCCACGATCCGCAACCAGCAGGTCGTCATCATCAGCCCTGCCCCCCAAGCCTTTGGCGGGGCCGGTTTCTAAGGGACCGCCTTTTGTGAAACCCCTTGTTGCACCAGCAGAATCAGGTGAGGCCACCGCGCGTCACCTGATCAGCACCCCCAAACGCATCTTTGACGAAGCGGCTGTTTCCGCCGCGCTCAAGGACGTGCTGGACGGTTTGACCGATCCGGCAGAGATTCAGGCCGCCGCCGTCGCCGTTCTGCAAGACGCGCAAAAGAACGGGCGCGCCGAAATCGCCCGCGCCTTCGCGGCGTCACCCTTCAACGCGCGCCCCATGACGTCGGCCTATTGCTACCTCACCGATCAGCTTGTCCGCACGACCCTGCAGATCGCCGGACAACGGCTCCACCCGGTTGAAACGCTTGGCCCGAACGACCGGCTCGCCGTGATCGGCGTCGGCGGGTATGGCCGCGGAGAGATGGCCCCCTATTCTGATGTGGACCTACTGTTCCTCATCCCCCAAACGCCCAGCCAGCGCACTGAAAACCTGATCGAATCCATGCTCTACATGCTATGGGATCTCAAGTTGAAGGTCGGCCATTCCACCCGCACCATCCGCGACTGCGTGACCCTTGGCCGCGAGGATTTTACGATCCAGACAGCCCTGCTGGAGCACCGCTTTATCGCCGCCGATGTGGCTTTGGCGCAGGATTTGGATGAAACGCTCAAGACCGATCTTTTTGCAGGCACCGGTCGCAGCTTTATCGAAGCCAAACTGGAGGAACGCGACGCGCGGCACCGCAAGCAGGGTCTACGTTATGTGGTGGAACCCAATGTCAAAGAGGCAAAGGGCGGCTTGCGCGATCTGCAATCGTTGTTCTGGATCGCCAAACATATCTACAGCGTCGAACATGCCGCCGATCTTGTCGACCGCGGCGTGTTTCTGGAGGAAGAATTCAAGACCTTCGTCGCGGCCGAGAATTTTCTTTGGGCGGTACGCGGACACCTGCACCTCATTTCAGGACGCGCGACCGAACAGTTGACCTTTGACATGCAGGTCGCCGTGGCCGAGGCGATGGGATACCGCGACACGCGGGGCCGCCGCGGGGTCGAGGTGTTCATGCAGGCCTATTTCCGCCATGCCACCGAAGTGGGCGAACTGACGCGCATCTTCCTCACCAAGCTCGAAGCCTTGCACGTCAAGGCGGAACCGCTGCTCGAACGCATCTTTCGCCGTCGCCCCAAGCTGCGCGACGGCTATGAGGTCGTGGGCGGGCGGCTGGCGGTCACCGATGGCAAGGCGTTTATCAGCGACAAGCTGAACCTGCTACGCATCTTCGAAGAGGCATTGCGCACCGGCATGTTGATCCACCCCGATGCGATGCGTCTGGTCAAAGCGAACCTCGCCCTGATCGACGACGACATGCGCAACACGCCCGAAGCGCGGCGGATCTTCCTTGATCTGATGCTGAAACACGGCAACCCCGAACGCGGCCTGCGCCGGATGAACGAACTGGGCGTGCTGTCGGCCTTCATCCCCGAGTTTGAGCCCATCGTGGCGATGATGCAGTTCAACATGTACCACAGCTATACGGTGGACGAGCACACGATCCAGTGCATCACAAACCTTGCCCTGATCGAGAAGGGCGAGCTGGAAGAAGACCTGCCCGTCGCCTCGTCGATCCTGCAACGTGGGGTGAACCGCAAGGTGCTATATGTGGCTCTATTGCTGCATGATATCGCCAAGGGCCGCCCCGAAGACCATTCGATCCTCGGAGCCCAAATGGCCCGCAAGATCGCGCCCCGTCTGGGCCTCAACAAGGCCGAGGTCGACACGGTCGAATGGCTGGTCCGCTACCACCTGCTGATGTCGGATATGGCGCAAAAACGCGATATTTCCGATCCGCGCACCGTGCGGGACTTTGCCAAGGCTGTGCAGACCGTCAAACGGCTTGATCTGCTGTGTGTGCTGACCGTCTGCGATATCCGCGGCGTCGGCCCGAACACATGGAACAACTGGAAAGCCGTACTGATCCGCGGGCTCTACCGGCAAACCAAACGCGCGCTTGAAACCGGGCTCGAAGACCTCAACCGCGAGAACCGCGGCGCGGGTGCCAAAAAGGCCCTGCGTGCGGCCCTCGCCCATTGGCCGCGCAAGGATCTTCAGGCCGAAACCGCACGCCACTACCCGCCCTATTGGCAGGGGCTTCATACGGCCTCTCAGGTGGTATTCGCCGAACAGCTCCGCGATATTCAGGACGGTGAAATCCGCATTGACCTGCACCCTGACGATGACCGCGACGCCACCCGCGCCTGCTTTGTCATGGCTGACCACCCGGGCATCTTTGCACGGCTCGCCGGTGCGCTGGCGCTGGTCGGGGCCAATGTCGTCGATGCCCGCAGCTATACCACCAAGGATGGCTGGGTGACCGATGCGTTCTGGATCCAGGACGCCGAGGGCAACCCCTACGACGTCTCGCGCCTGCCACGGCTGCGGCAGATGATCTCCAAGACGCTCAAGGGTGAAATTCTGGCCCGCGATGCGCTGAAATCCCGCGACAAGGTGAAAAAGCGCGAGAAAGTGTTCAAGGTGCCCACGCATATCACCTTTGATAACGAAGGCTCCGAGATCTACACGATTATCGAGGTGGATACCCGCGACCGCCCCGGCCTGCTCTATGACCTCACGCGGTCGCTGTCTGAATCCAACGTCTATATCGCCAATGCGGTGATCGCGACCTATGGCGAACAGGTGGTCGATACCTTCTACGTTAAGGATATGTTCGGGTTGAAATACTATACCGAAAGCAAACAAAAGACGCTCGAGAAACGGTTGCGCGCGGCGATCATCGACGGCGTTGCGCGGGCACAGGACTGACATCGGCGCTTTCGCGCGGGCATGACGGCTGTGTTCGCATTTCCCTGATTGCGCAGTGCGGCGCCAACGGCTAGGCCATTTGCACCGCAGTTACGGGGCAGCACCACCATGAAACCTATCCGCCTTATGTCCGGCTTCTTCACCGTCGGGATCTGGACCCTCCTCAGCAGGGTCATGGGGTTCGTGCGTGATGTGATGATCGCGGGCTACCTTGGCTCCGGCCCTGCAGCCGAAGCGTTTCTGGTCGCCTTTTCCCTGCCCAACATGTTCCGCCGCTTCTTTGCCGAGGGGGCGTTCAACATGGCCTTTGTGCCGATGTTCTCGAAAAAGCTCGAAAGCGGCGATGATCCGGAAAAATTCGCGCAGGATGCTTTCGTCGGCATGGCGTTCATCCTGACGCTGTTCACCATCATCGGGATCGTCGCGATGCCGGGGCTGGTGCTGCTGATGGCCTCGGGCTTTGCGGGGGACGAACGGTTCGATCTGGCGGTCGAATATGGGCGGCTGGCCTTCCCCTATATTCTGTTCATCTCCCTCGCCGCACTTGTATCGGGCGTGCTGAACGCCACGGGCCGCTTCATGGCGGCGGCAGCAGCCCCTGTGGTGTTGAACGTCATTTTCATCCTCGCCGTCCTTATAGGGGCCGCCCTTGGCCGCGACGGATCAGAGGCGATCGGCATGGGCATCGACAAGGCCCTTGGCCTACAGATCGGCGACACGCTGGCGCTGTCTGTCCCGCTGGCGGGGATCGCGCAACTGGCGCTGGTCTGGTGGGCCGCGAAACGCGCAGGCTTCACACTGACCTTCGGCCGTCGCCCCCGCCTGACGCCCGAGCTGAAACGCCTTGCCATCATCGCCGCCCCTGCGGCCCTGGCAGGCGGGGTTATGCAGATCAACCTGCTGGTCGGCCGTCAGGTCGCCAGCTTCTACGAAGGGGCCGTGGCTTGGCTCAATTACGCAGACCGCCTCTACCAACTGCCCTTGGGCGTGGTGGGGATCGCGATTGGCGTGGTGCTGCTGCCCGACCTGTCACGACGGCTCAAGGCCGGAGACGAACAGGGATCGCACACCCAGATCAGCCGCGCCGCCGAGGTGTCGCTGGCGCTGACCATCCCCTCGGCGGTTGCGCTGATGGTGATCCCCTTCACGCTGGCCACGGTGCTGTTCCAACGCGGGGCCACAACCACAGATGACGCCGCGGCCATCGCCATTGCGGTGGCGATCTACGGGCTCGGCCTGCCGGCGTTTGTGCTGCAAAAGATCCTGCAACCGCTTTACTATGCGCGTGAAGACACCCGCCGCCCCTTCTACTTTGCCGTGGTGGCAATGGTGGTGAACGTGGTACTGGCCGTCGGCCTCAGCCCCGTGATCGGCTGGATTGCCCCTGCCATCGCGACGACATTGGCGGGATGGGCGATGTTTGCCTTGCTGGCCTATGGCGCACGTGGCTTCGGGTTGGCCGCGAAATTCGATGCGCGTTTTCACAAACGCATCTGGCGCATCATGGCGGCGGCGGCGGTCATGGGCGGCGCGCTCTGGATCGGCAATCTGGCCCTGCAACCCCTGCTCGCCGAAGCCTGGTGGCGCGGGGTCGCTCTGGTGATCCTCATTGCCCTGGCGGCCGTCAGCTACTTCGGCACCGGCCAGCTCATCGGTGCGTTCAAACTGGCCGAATTCAAACGCGCCCTAAAACGCGGCTAACCCGACCCGCTTCCAAATGGCATTAAATCCCGGGGGTCAGGGGGCTGGCCCCCTGCCTGTCACGTCTGCCTGTCCCGACTGCAAGCCTCACCGATGCCGAATACGCTCCCGCAGCTTGCTCCATTCGCCCGGCGCAAAAACAAAGCTCAGCGCGAAACCACAGGCAAAGCCCAAAAGCTCCGCCACCCACTGGGTGCCCGCCTCAAAGAACACGCCCCAGATCAGCTGCAACCCCATCAGCACGGCAATCAGGGAAAACGCGCGGTACTGCTGTTCTCCTTGCCCCGCCAGCTTGCGCCACATGACAAAGGAATAGCCGCCGATCAGCCCATAGACCGACGGGTAGGCACCGACCAGCCAGACCGGATCATCCAGCACCAGCGCATAGACCACCGCGCCGAAAATGCCCGACACAAAGAAGATCGCCAGAAACGCCACCTGCCCCATCGCCTCGGCCACCATCTTGCCAAGCGCCAGCAACAGCACGCAGGCAAAGATCGCATGGGTGAACCCCAGATGGATGAAACTATAGCTCACCCCCCGCGACAGGTCGCGCAGGGGAAACTGCATGTTGGCGACCATCCAGTCGAAGACATCGCCCGAAAATCCGAAGTCGCGGATCAAGGCCAGACGCCAGCCCACAGCAGCAGGACCTCCGATGATCCCGGCCTCGGCCAACGACAGCACGACCTCTATCCCCGCCAGCGCCAGAAAAAGCAGCGTGACGGTTGCGGGCATCGGGTTCACGGGGGGGTGAAAATCTGGGTCTTCCATAGGGCCTCCTTGACGGGCATGGTGCGCATGGGTAAGCCCATCTGGCCGTAGTTTCCAGCCTTATCGGAGCATCCAATGACCGACACCTCTTTCACCCCGCGTGTGTTTTCCGGCATCCAGCCGTCGGGCGATTTGCACCTTGGAAACTACCTGGGCGCGCTCAAACGTTTCGCCGATGCGCAGGACAAGGGGGTACAGTCGATCTACTGCATGGTCGATCTGCACGCGATCACCGTCTGGCAGGACCCTGCAGACCTCAAGCGCAGCACGCGCGAGCTTTGTGCCGGTTTCATCGCGTCGGGCATCGACCCCGATAAATCCATCCTGATCAACCAAAGCCAGGTGCCCGAACACGCGCAACTGGCCTGGGTCTTCAACTGCGTGGCGCGCATGGGCTGGATGGGCCGCATGACCCAGTGGAAGGACAAGGCCGGCAAGAACGCCGAAGCTGCCTCGCTGGGGCTCTTTGCCTATCCCGCGCTGATGGCCGCCGACATCCTGATCTATCACGCGACCCATGTGCCCGTGGGCGAGGACCAGAAACAGCACCTTGAACTGACCCGCGACATCGCGGCCAAGTTCAACCATGACTACGGCGTCGATTTCTTCCCGTTGACCGAACCGGTGATCGAAGGGGCTGCGACCCGCGTCATGTCCCTGCGCGACGGGTCCAAGAAGATGTCGAAATCCGACCCTTCCGATGCCAGCCGTATCAACCTGACCGACGATGCCGACACCATCGCCAAGAAAATCCGCAAGGCCAAGACCGACGCCGATGCGCTCCCCTCCGAAGTGGACGGCCTCAAGGACCGGCCAGAGGCGCGCAATCTGGTGAATATCTTCGCCGCGCTGAACGACCAGACCGTTGAACAGGTTCTGGCCGATGTGGGCGGCCAGCAGTTCGGCACCTTCAAACCCAAACTGGCTGAACTCGCCGTCGCCAAAATGGCCCCGATCAGCACCCGCATGGCAGAGCTGATGGCCGACGAGGCAGAGATCGACCGCATTCTGGCCCACGGTGCCACCCAAGCGCGCGAGATCACCGCGCCGATCCTCAAGAAAACCTACGAGATTGTGGGCATGGTGGGCTAAACCAGCCCGCCCCTTCACCCTTTCCCAAATACTCACTCCACAGGTCCCCCCGCAGCACCACGGCTGCGGGCCTTGCCCCCATGGACAATCCTTTAGCGTTTTGCCAGCCTTCGCCCGAACCACGAAGGGGATAGACGATGACCACCGGTTTTTTCATGGATGAACGCTGCTTTTGGCACGCAGGTGGCAACTATGCCTTTACCATGCCCGTGGGCGGCTTGGTGCAGCCGCTGGCCGCGGGCGGCCTGCCGGAAAACCCCGAGACCAAACGCCGCCTGCGCAATCTGATGGAGGTCACCGGCCTGATGGCCGAGCTCGACCTGCGCAGCGCATCGCCTGCATCGCGCGAGGATCTGCTGCGGGTCCATCCGGCTGCCTATCTCGACGACTTCAAACGCCTTTCAGACGCGGGCGGAGGAGAGCTGGGGTTGCGCACCCCCTTCGCCGCCGGCGGGTTCGAGATTGCGGCGCTGTCCGCGGGTCTCTCCCTCGCCGCGGTAGAGGCCGTCGCCAAAGGTGACCTCGACAATGCCTATGCGCTCAGCCGTCCACCGGGGCACCATGCGCTGCCTGATTTCCCCAACGGCTTCTGCCTGCTCGCCAATATCGCCATCGCGATCGAGGCAGCAAAGGCCAAGGGACTGGTGCGCCGCGTTGCCGTGCTGGACTGGGATGTGCACCACGGCAATGGCACCGAGGCGATCTTTTATGACCGCGACGACGTGCTGACGATCTCGCTCCATCAAGAAGGGAATTACCCGCTTGATACCGGCGCGCTGGCGGATCGGGGCGACGGCGCGGGAGCCGGTTACAATATCAACCTGCCGATGCACGCGGGGTCGGGGCATACGGCCTATCTGCATGCGCTCGATCGTGTGGTGCTCCCCGCGCTCGACGCGTATCAGCCCGATATGATCATCGTCGCCTGCGGTTTCGATGCTTCTATCGTGGACCCGCTGGCGCGCATGCAGGCCACAGCGGAAACCTTTGCCGAGATGACACAGCGGATCAAAGCCGCGGCGCAAAAACTTTGCGGCGGCAAGCTGGTGCTCGTCCATGAAGGCGGCTATTCAGAGGCCTATGTTCCCTTCTGTGGCCACGCCACCATTGCAGCCCTCGCAGACAGTGACATCACAGCGCCAGATCCCCATGCGAAGAACTTTCGCATTCGCCAGCCAAGCCCCGCATTCGACGCTTTCCTGCGCGCGTCCATTGACGACATGGCGCAGGAGCTGAACCTATAAGAGAGACCCCGATGCCGACACCCAATCCCGACGCGCTGCACTTCCTGCAAACCCGCCGTTCGCGCCCCGCCAAGACCCTGACCACACCGGTCCCCGACCGCGACACGCTGACCGAGCTGTTGACCCTGGCCTCGCGCGCGCCGGATCACGGGATGCTGGAGCCGTGGCGTTTTATCGTGATCGAAAAGCCCGCGATGGCGCGTCTGGCCGACATCGCCGAGGCACGCGGCACCGCCCTGGCGCTTGACCCCGAGCAGATCCAGAAGGGCCGCGGGCAATTCGATCAGGGCGATCTGGCGGTTGTTGTGGTCGAGGTGCAGAAACCCTCGCCCAAGATCCCGCCGTTGGAACAGACCTATGCCGTGGGCGGGGTCTGCCTTTCGCTGGTCAATGCCGCGCTCGCCTCTGGCTGGGGCGCGAACTGGCTAAGCGGTTGGGTCAGCCACGACCGCGCCTTCATGACCGAGGCTTTCGACCTCGCGGAACATGAACGCATCGCCGGCATTATCCATATCGGCACCGAAACCTCCGCCCCGCCAGAGCGCGGGCGCCCCGACATCACGGCGATCACCACATGGCAATAGCACAGATTTTTCGCGCCTTCGGGCTGGCCGTTGGACAGGTTGGCGATCCAAGCTTTCGCCGCGTGCTGCTGCTGGGTGTCGGCTTGGCGTTGCTGCTGCTGGTCGGTGCGTCTGCGGGCTTTGTCTGGCTGATCGACTGGCTGACCGGAGAGGACAACTGGCTGCCCGTTCTGGGCGAGGTTTCGTGGCTTGACGATCTGTTCAGCTGGGGGGCAGCGCTGCTGTTGATGGTGCTGTCGGTGTTCTTGATGGTGCCCGTCGCCTCGGCCATCACGTCGATGTTTCTGGATGATGTGGCCGACGCGGTAGAGGCCGAACACTACCCCCATCTGCCCCCCGCCACGCCTGTGCCCTTTGGCGATGCGCTGCGCGATACGGTGAACTTCATGGGGGTGCTGATCGGCGTGAACGTCGTGGCGTTGGTGCTGTACCTGATGTTCGCCCCCTTCGCGCCCCTGATCTTCTGGAGCGTGAACGGTTTCTTGCTGGGGCGCGAGTATTTCACGCTTGCCGCGATCCGGCGGGTAGGCCGGACCGAGGCAAAGCGTCTGCGCGGGAAACATGGCCTTACAATCTGGGCCGCCGGCGTGTTGATGGCGATTCCCTTGTCGGTGCCGCTGCTGAATCTGGTGATTCCGATCCTAGGGGCGGCGACCTTTACCCATTTGTTCCACCAATTGGTGTCGGCGCCCCGTGGAGCCACTGCTCCACATCCGCCACGGTGAACCAGCCCGACAGGATGATCCCCGCGATGATCGCCCAAAGCACGATCGACACAGCGGTCGTCCACAGCGCTTTCTTTTTAAGATGGTGATGTTCGGGGGCCCCCGCGTGGGTGCCCTCGACGATCTGGCCCAGATCCCCCTGGGTCTGCACCCGTACTGGCAGCAGGATCATAAAGACCATCGACCAGATCACGGTGAACAGAACGATACCTGACATGACGGCCATGGTTACACCTGCTCCAGCTCGACCAGCGCGCCGTTAAAGTCTTTGGGGTGCAGGAAAATCACCGGCTTGCCATGGGCACCGATCTTGGGCTCTCCGTTCCCCAGAACACGCGCGCCGCTTTCCTTCAGGCGATCCCGCGCCGCGATGATGTCTTCGACCTCATAGCAGATGTGGTGGATGCCACCGGCGGGGTTCTTTTCCAGAAAACCGTTGATCGGGCTATCGTCCCCCAGCGGGTAAAGCAGTTCGATCTTGGTATTGGGCAGTTCGATAAAGATTACGGTGACGCCGTGGTCGGGTTCGTCCTGCGCAGGACCGACATTCGCACCCAAAGCGTTGCGGTATTGATCCGCAGCGGCCTCAAGGTCCGGCACGGCGATAGCTACGTGGTTTAGGCGACCGATCATCATTCTTCTCCCTCAAATCAACATTTGACCCGGTTTATGGGCTGCCGCTGCCGCAAGAGCAATGCGTCACGTTAACACCGTATTAGCGAAGCGCGCCTAACCATAGGTCACCCACAAAGCATAACGGAGGAATCATGGATACGCTTGAACATCAGGCCCAAAGCCTGCCCGCCCCCACGGCCGACCGCCCGCTTTTGGGGCTTACCGTTCTGGTGATCGAAGACAGCCGCTTTGCCTGCGAGGCGATGCGCCTGCTCTGTCTCCGCTCTGGCGCGCGGATCAGACGGGCCGACAGCCTGCGCGCGGCGCGGCGGCATTTGCAGGTCTACCGCCCGTCGATCGTGATTGCCGATCTGGGGTTACCAGACGGAAACGGCATTGATCTGATTGCGGAACTGGCACAATCGCAGCCCCGCGTGGATGCGCTACTGGCGATTTCGGGGGACACCCACCTGGCGGCGGATGCGCTGGCCGCAGGGGCAGACCGTTTCATGAGCAAACCGTTGCAGTCTTTGTCACAGTTTCAACAGGTCGTGCTGGCCGCCCTGCCGCAGCATCACCGTCCGCTGGGACTGTCCGTGCTTGCCGATGAAACGATCACGCCCGACACTATCGCGTTGCAGGATGACATGGCGCATATGGATGACGTTCTGTCCGGCCCCTGTACGCCTCAGACGCTGGAATATGTCGCGCAGTTTCTGACCGGCGTGGCGCGCAGTGCGCGGGACGCCGCACTGGAACAGGCGGCGACAGCGCTGGCAACACGCAGCACCTTGGGCCTGCCCGCGATAGAGGAACAACGGGTGATCCGATCGGTCCTGCGCCAACGGCTGATGCGGCAAATCGCGATCTAGTCGCGGGTCACGTCAGCGGGTCACTGGACACCCGCACGAGGCTGGTCAGATCGCCCAGCCGTTCGCGCTGCTTGCCCTCTGCGTCAAAGTTTGCAGGGGAAAGCCACGCTTCGAAGGCTTCACGCAGGCCCGGCCATTCGGCGTCAATCGCCGCAAACCATGCCGTATCGCGGTTGCGCCCTTTAACGACAGCCGCCTGCCGGAAGATGCCTTCGTAGCTGAAGCCCAAGCGTTGCGCGGCACGGCGCGACGGCATGTTCAGCGCGTTACACTTCCATTCATACCGACGGTATCCCGCCTCGAACGCCCATTTCATCATCAGATACATGGCATCCGTCGCCGCCCGCGTGCGCTGCAACGCGGGCCCAAAGGTGATTGACCCGACCTCTATCGATCCGGCCTCTGGCGCGATGCGCAAATAGCTTGCCACCCCTTCGATATGCCCTGTCTCTAGGTTCTTGATCGCATAGAAGAGCGGGTCGTCCTTGGTTTCGACCTCGCGCACCCAGCGGTGAAACTGGGCAGAGGATGAGAACGGCCCGTCATACATATAATGCCACAGGTGATCCTGCCCTTCAAAGGCGCGGAACAGCAGGGCGGCGTGGGCCTCGGCGTTCAACGGTTCAAGCTGGGCGTAGCGGCCTGCCATCACCGTCCGCGGCGGTCGCGGCGGGACGGAAAAATCTGCAACAGGGGCACCAAGTGGGCCGGGGGGCTGGTCATCTTGTTTCATGCGCTTACGTTAAGGCCAAGCGCTGTCAGCGCCAAGACCCGAATGTCATATGACATCACCCAATCTGGAGCGCAGAAAAGTCCTGTTTTTGCCACAAACGCCTGCGAGGCTGATGGCATCCGCAACCACCAACCCACCCACGTCACCCATCCCAAGGGGCACATCATGTTCACCAAACTGCGCCGCATCTACGCCAAGGAAACCAGTTTCGACTGGACAGTCTTTGCGGCAAATGTGGTGGGTGTGGCGATCGTGGCACTGGCTTTTGCCCATGCGCGCGACTTTGGCGCACAGACCGTGGTAGAGGTTGCGCAAGCCGGTTTCTGAGCCTCGGGCGCAGGCCGGCCTGACATAGACCGCCACCCCGACACCAACGCGGTTCCATCGCGTTCAAACGAAAAAGCCCGCCTTTGGAATATCCAAGGCGGGCTTTTCTATGGAATGTTGCAGGGCTTAGTCCTGCGGGATGACCCGCAGACCCAGCTCCATCAACTGATCAGACTGTGGTTCGCTTGGCGCGTTCATCATCAGGTCTTCGGCGCGCTGGTTCATCGGGAAGAGGATCACCTCGCGGATGTTCGCCTCTTCCGCCAGCAACATGACGATCCGGTCGATACCGGCGGCACAACCACCGTGGGGCGGGGCACCGTATTGGAACGCGTTCACCATGCCGCCGAACCGCTTCTCGACTTCGTCCTTGCCATAGCCTGCGATTTCGAACGCCTTGAACATGATCTCTGGCTTGTGGTTCCGGATGGCACCGGACACCAGTTCGTAGCCGTTGCACGCAAGGTCATACTGATAGCCAAGCACTTCAAGCGGGTCGCCCATCAGCGCGTCCATCCCGCCCTGTGGCATAGAGAACGGGTTGTGTTCAAAGTCGATCTTGCCGGTTTCTTCGTCTTTCTCGTAGATCGGGAAATCGACGATCCAGGCAAAGGCGAAACGGTTTTCGTCCGTCAGACCCAATTCGGCACCGATAACGTTACGGGCACGGCCCGCGACACCTTCGAAGGACTTGGGCTTGCCGCCAAGGAAGAACGCCGCATCGCCCACGTCCAGCCCCAATTGCTGGCGGATCGCCTCGGTACGCTCTGGCCCGATGTTCTTGGCCAGTGGGCCCGCTGCTTCCATGCCGCCTTCGACCTCACCGGCTTTCAGCTTGGCTTGGGCTTCTTTCACCGTGATGCCCAGTTCCTGTGCCACGCTGTCGGCGGTTTTCTCGCGCCAGAAGATATAGCCCATGCCGGGCAGCCCTTCTTTTTGCGCAAAGGCGTTCATGCGGTCGCAGAACTTGCGGCTGCCGCCTGTGGGCGCGGGAATGGCGCGGATTTCGGTGCCTTCCTGTTCCAGCAGTTTCGCGAAGATCGCAAAGCCGGAGTCGCGGAAATGGTCAGACACGACCTGCATCTTGATCGGGTTGCGCAGGTCGGGCTTGTCAGAGCCATACCACAGCGCCGCATCTTTATAAGAGATTTGCGGCCATTCCTGATCCACAGCCTTGCCGCCGCCGAATTCTTCGAAAATGCCGGTCAGCACGGGCTGGATGGTGTCGAACACGTCTTGCTGTTCGACAAAGGACATCTCGAGGTCGAGCTGGTAGAAATCGGTGGGCGACCGGTCAGCGCGCGGATCTTCGTCGCGGAAACAGGGCGCGATCTGGAAATACTTGTCAAAGCCGGACACCATCAGCAGCTGTTTGAACTGCTGCGGGGCCTGCGGCAAAGCGTAGAACTTGCCCGGGTGCAGACGCGACGGCACGAGGAAGTCGCGCGCGCCTTCGGGGGAAGACGCGGTGATGATCGGCGTCTGGAATTCTTTGAAGTTCTGGTCCCACATGCGCTTGCGGATCGACGACACAACATCGGACCGCAGCACCATGTTGTCCTGCATTTTTTCGCGACGCAGATCGAGGTAGCGATAGCGCAGGCGGGTTTCCTCGGGGTATTCCTGATCGCCAAAGACCTGCAAAGGCAGTTCTTTCGCGGGCCCCAGCACTTCGATGTCGCGCACGAAAACTTCGATCTCGCCGGTGGGGATCTTGGTGTTGACCAGATCGGCGTCGCGGGCCTTTACCTCGCCATCAATGCGGATACACCATTCGGACCGCACCTTTTCCACCTCGGCGAAGACGGGGGAATCAGGGTCGCACAGCACTTGGGTCATGCCGTAATGGTCGCGCAGGTCGATAAACAGGATACCACCGTGGTCGCGCACACGGTGCACCCACCCGGACAGGCGAACCTTGTCGCCAACGTTTTCCTTGCTCAGATCGGCGCATGTATGGCTGCGATATGCGTGCATGACGGGTCCCTTTCGAGGGCTAGAATTGTTCGGGGCAGGTACACCGTTTGGGGCCGCGGAAGTCAAGAGTTTCCCGTAAAAACGGCACAAACCGCGGGTAAAACCCCCGCGTTAAACCATAGGGCTGAAAATAGATGGGCCGCCTGCTCCTCCCAAAGCAGACGGCCCTTCCCGCGCGACGTTGATGATCCTCTTACAGGACCAATACATCAAGCGGCGGAAACCCGTTAAAGCCGACCGAACTGTACGAGCTTGTGTAAGCGCCGCAGTTCTTGATCATGACTTTGTCACCGTCCCTTAGGTCAAGTGGAAGGTCAACCGGATTTTTTTCATAAAGCACATCGGCACTGTCGCAGGACGGGCCAGCAAGCACACAGGGGCCGACGGGCTTGCCGTCATGCGGGGTCACGAACTGATAGCGGATCGCCTCGCCCTCGGTTTCGGCCAGACCGGAAAAACGCCCGATATCCAGATACACCCAACGGCGCGCCGCCTCTGCCGATTTGCGCGACACCAGCAACACTTCGGCCGCGATATGCCCTGCCTCTGCGACCATGCCGCGGCCCGGCTCTGCCATCAGGACCGGAATCTCGCCAAAGCGTTCTTTGACGGCGGCAACGACTGCGGCGGCATAGCCGCGCGGCGCATCCACCGGATCACCGTGATAGGCAGGAAAACCGCCGCCGATGTTCAGCAGTTGCAGGTCGTGCCCTGCTTCTTTCGCGGCGTGCCACAGCGGGGCGACCTGATCCAGAACGGGGTGCCAGTATTCGGCGCGACGGGTTTGCGACCCGACGTGAAACGACAGACCATAAGGCACGAGACCCACGGATTTGGTGTAATCCAGCAGGCTTGGCAGCAGCGAGCCCGCACAGCCGAACTTGCGGGTCAGCGGCCAGTCCGCCATGGAATTCTCGACGATCAGACGGATATAGACGCGCGCGCCGGGGGCGTGCTCTGCGATTTTGTCGAGCTCTGCCTCGCAGTCGGCGGCGAACATGGTCACCCCGATGGAATGGGCAAAGGCGATATCAACGCCGCGTTTGATGGTGTTGCCGAAAGAGATTTTCGCAGGATCCGCCCCTTGGGACAGACACAGCTCGATCTCCTGACGCGACGCCGCATCAAAGCCCGAGCCGCGTTCGACCAGCATACGAATGATCTCGGGGGCGGGGTTCGCCTTTACCGCATAGTGGATTCGCGCATCGCCCAGACCGGCTTGCAGCGCGTCGTATTGTACACCCACACGGGCGCGGCTGACGACGAGAGTCGGTTTGTCGAAGCTGTTGTTCCAGATGTAATCAGCCGCTTCGTCATAGTTCGATGCCGCGGATGTGTTCACGGTGGCGGTAGCTGTGGCGTTCATGGTCATCTCCAAAGAGCAAGGAAGGGCGGGAGTACCCTAACATGTCGTTTCAAGAGACGTTACCGTCGCTGCATAGGCGCGGGGTCAATCCGCGGACAGACGGACCGGCCAGAGGCGCGTGCGTTGGCGTCTGTAAGCGCGCATTTACGCTGTTTTCAGATTCGCGCAAGTGGCAAAATACTTGATACGACAATTCGTTTTTCAAGGAGGCACGCAAAGCGCTGCGTACCGGTGAGCGGTGACGGATCGGGGCTATTTTTCCCAATCCGTGCCGATGGCTTCGCGGTCCTTTTCGCGTTCCTCAGCTGCCATTTCCCGCACTTCCGCGCGCTCTTCGGCGTCGCTTTGTTCGGGCGTGGAATTTGACTGTGGCTCCCCTGTCAGGGCAAGCGAGAACAGGATCGGGAAGTGGTCGGACCCGATATTGGGCAAGCGCGACATACGGATCAGGCGGAACTCTGCATCATGGAACAGGTGGTCAAGGGGCCAGCGCATGACGGCAATACCCGCGTGAAACGTGTTATAGAACCCACGTCCGACCCGTGGGTCCAGCAATCCCGATAGCCGCTGAAACCGGCGGGTGGTGGTGGACCAGGCAACGTCGTTCAGATCACCTGTCACGATCGCGGGCAGATCGTCCTTGCTGGCTTCGATGCCGACCAACGCGATCTCTCCGTCGCGGCCCTTGGTATCGTGATAGGGCACGGGGGGTTCGGGGTGCACAATATACAAACGCCACATCCGCCCTGACGGCATCGCGACCTTGGTCCGGATCGACGGCACATCATCAACCAGCAGGTCCCGCACCTGCGTCTCTGACGGCTCCATCTTGGACATCATGACCACGCCATAGGAGTTATCCTTGGGCACTTTCACCCAATGGGGGTACTGGTCTTTCAGCGCGTCATAAAGCGCGTCGACCCAGTCTGGGTCCACCTCAAGCGCGGCGGCGATATCGGGGTCTTCGGTGCGGATCAGGTCGATCAGACGCTGATACTGCCGATTGGATTGTTTCACGTTTGACGCAAGGATGGTGACACGGTTTTCCGCATCAGCGGCCTGTGCCTCGGTCGCATCCACCGATTGGCGCGGCCAGAGCGGCGTGAATTTCAGGATGTAGCCCGTGTGGATCGCCGCAATCACAGCGAGGATCGCCAACGCCGGGTTGCGATGGTCAGGTTCAAGAAACACCAGCGCCACGGCAGCCAGCGCCACGGTCAACACAAACAGCTGCTCACGGGGGAACGCCATCCCCCGGATCGCGCCGTGCGGTATCTTGCTAAAGGGAAGCACGCTGATCGCAGCAACGAGTGCGACAACGCCCCAAAACAGACCGAGTAGTATCGTCGCCAGCATGCATGCCCCCTACGTCAAAAAAGGGGCGCAGAGCGGTTGCCCTGCACCCCTAGCTCAACACGAGGTTAAGCGAAATTGTTCCGAAGCCGCCAGAAGGGCGGAACCGAATTACTTGTCGTCGTCTTCATCCGTGTCGGAACCGCCCTCGGGCAGCTTGAAGAAACTGTCGGCGTCAGAATAGTCGCCGTGGTCTTTTTCTTCGTCATCCGCAGGGTTGCCGGACAGGGTGAACGTTTCCAGACCTTCGATAGAGGTCGGCATCTTCGGTTCCGTATCCATGCCAAGCGATTGTTCGGTGCTGACCAGACGGCGGCGTTCGTCATCGGTCATCAAGCCACCTTCGGCGGCTTTCTTGGCAGCGGCTTTCTGGACGGCGGCGTCCAGTTCGGACTGTTTGCACAGCCCCAAAGCCACGGGATCGATCGGTTGGATATTCGCTATGTTCCAGTGCGTCCGCTCGCGGATCGCCTGAATGGTTGGCTTGGTGGTGCCGACCAGCTTGCTGACCTGACCGTCGGAGAGTTCGGGGTGGAACTTGACCAGCCAGTAGATCGACGCGGGGCGGTCCTGACGTTTGGACAGCGGCGTATAGCGCGGGCCGCGACGTTTCTCTTCGCCTTGGGCAGACGCGTTGAACTTGAGCTTGAGCTTGTGCAGCGGGTTCGCCTGCCCTTTTTCGATCTCTTCTTCGGTCAGCTGGTTGTTGGCAATCGGGTCAAAGCCCTTCACGCCTTGCGCCACGTCACCATCCGCGATGCCCTGCACTTCAAGCTCGTGCATTTCCACGAAATCCGCGATCTGTTTGAAGCTCAAGGTTGTGTTGTCCACCAGCCATACGGCAGTGGCGCGGGCCATAATCGGTTTTGCCATGTCGGTCTCTCCTTAAAACGCACTTTCCCCGTCGCCTGAAATAGGCTGTCCTGCGGGGCAGAACGGTTTCCATTGTGGGGGAACTTGAACGCCTTATACTCGGACCGGCAAAATAAGGAAAGACCCCAATGCGATTGCTGATCCTGTGCCTGTGTCTGTTGCTGGCCCCGATGCCCCGCCCCGCGGCGGCCAAGGGCGAAATTGCAGGGGAATTCGACTATTACGTGCTGGCGCTCAGCTGGTCGCCCAACTGGTGCGCGCTGGAAGGCGACGCGCGCGATTCCGCGCAATGCGACGCGCGCCACGATCACGGCTGGATCATGCACGGGCTTTGGCCGCAGCTGCATCGGGGGTTTCCCTCTTATTGCCGCACCGCCGAACGGCCCCCCACCCGTGGCATGACCGCCGCCATGGCTGACATTATGGGAACGCCCGGTCTGGCGTGGCATCAATGGAAGAAACACGGCAGTTGTACCGGCCTGCCCGCCACCGGATATTTCGATCTGTCGCGTCAGGCCTATGATGCCGTGACCCGCCCCGCGGTCTTTCGCAAGGTCACGGGCGACATCCGCCTGCCCGCCTCGGTGGTGGAGGAAGCGTTTCTGAAAGCAAACCCGACGATGGAGGCCGATGGCGTTACCGTCACCTGCAAAAGCGGCTACATTCAAGAAGTGCGTCTATGCCTGTCAAAAACGCTGGAGCCGGTGCCTTGCGGGCGCGACGTGATCAAGGATTGCACGCTGGACGACGCGCTGTTTACCCCGATCAGATAAACCCGGCACTACGTGCGATCATTGCGGCGTCGGTGCGGTTGCGGGCGTCCAGCTTGCGGCACAGCGTTTTGACGTGCAGCTTGATCGTGACCTCTTGCAACTCTAGGTCGCGGGCGATTTCCTTGTTCGATTTCGCCTCCATCAAGCCGCGCAGAACCTGACGCTCCCGCTCTGACAGGGCCTTTTCAAAGTCGGTTTCTTCGGGATCGTCCTTGCCAGACATAAAGTTGACGGGCGCGTAAATCTCGCCCGCGGCCATAAAGCGGACCGCGTTGACCAGTGATTTCGCAGGCAGCGTCTTGGGCAGGAAACCAATCGCGCCCATGGCCAGCGCCTGTTCCGCGATCAACCGCGTTGCCGTGCCCGAAATCAGACCGACAGGCTTTTCCTCGTTGGCTTTCATGACCTTAGGCAGCGCCTCAAGCCCCTTCATGCCGGGCATCGTATAGTCGAGCAGTACCAGATCAAACGGCCCCTCTGCCTCTATCTTGGCCATCGCTTCGGGCAGGTCGCTTGCTGCAACCGTCTCTGTCCCGCCATCGGCGTCCAGAAACATTGCAATCGTTTCGCGGACCATATCGTGGTCGTCCGCAATCAGTATCCGTAATGCCATAAGTTCTTTCCTTCCCTCGCCACCACCTCAATGCTGCTTAAGTAGTCGTAGACCAACTTATGGGCGAATAATAGCACACATGAGGATAGGATAACTGTGTCGAATTTTTGACGGCTATACCTTCGTATAGTAAGAATACCCTTAATCTCAGTCGCTCTCCAAACGGCGTTAACCTAAGGTTGATGTACAAACACAGGGGAAGGATACCGAGTTATGACGTTTCAAGCTTTCACCAAGACAATCACCGCCGCACTGTGCGGTGCCGCATTGGCCACTGCTGTGAGTGCACAAGAAGACGCCGTTCTGACCGTCACGGCAGGCGACATGGAACACACCTATACGATGGAGCAGCTGAAAGAACTGCCGTCGTCCAGCTTCGAGACCGAAACCATCTGGACCGAAGGCGCGCAGACCTTTCAGGGCGTATCGCTCAAGGATCTGATGGACACGCTGGACCTGTCCGAAGGTATGATCGAAGCAACCGCGATCAACGACTATGCGGTCGAAATCCCGATGGAGGATGCGGTGTCCGACGGGCCGATCGTCGCCTACGCTAACAACGACAAAGAGATGTCGCGCCGCGGGAAAGGTCCGCTATGGATTGTCTATCCCTATGACAGCAACGTAAAGTACCAGACAGAAACGATCTATAGCCGTTCTATCTGGCAGTTGAACCGGCTGGCGATCAAGTAACCGCAAGGCATGTTTACCATGGCCGATTTGATGCAGGACGGCCCACAGCGCAACAGGGTAAGATATATTCTTGCCCTGGCGCTGATGGTCGGCATCCTGCTTGCCGGTTACCTGGCGTTCAACGTCTGGGACCGCGTGCGCGCCCTTGGCAGCGCGCAGCAGGATCATGCCGAGTGGGTGTTCTCGCAGCTTGAAATCGACTTTCTCAAACTGGATGGTGCCGTTGAACAGGCGCGGTCCGGGGACGAAAACGATCTGGCGAACCTGCGCAAACGGTTCGACATCTTCTACAGCCGCACCGAAGTCGCCGAACGCGTACAGCAAAGCGGCGACCTGACCCGTGAAATCCAACAAATCCAAGCGGTTCTGGACACACAGATCCCCCTGATCGACGGCAGCGATGAGGCGCTTGCCGCCGGTGTGCCCACCCTATCGGAAGCGCTTGCCACGGTCGAGGATATGCCGCGCAACATCGGGCTTGCCTCCATCTCCTTTGCCGCCAAAGCGGCGGAGGCCGAGCGCAAAGAGATCGCGCAGCTGATCGAGATCTTGCTGGTGATCGTGGTGACCGTGACCATTGCGCTACTGGGGGCGATCCTCCGGCTGTCGCGCCAGACGATCACGCTCAACCGTGCCTCGCGCGAGGTCGAACGCAACCACTCGCAGCTTGAAACCATGCTACGCGCCTCGCTTGATGCGGTGATGGTGCTGTCGGTGGATGGCGAGATTATCGATTTCAACGGCTCCGCCGAAGAGGTCTTTAGCATCTCGCGCGATCATGCGCTTGGGCGCAGCTACATCGAACTGCTGGTCCCCCCTAAACTGCGCCATCGCCAACGGGATAACCTCGCCCATTTCAACGAGACCGGCAAAACGCGGCTGGCCGAAACCGGCCGTCACGAGACAGAGATGATCGACGGCACCGGGCGCATCTTCCCTGTCGAACTTTCGGTGTCGCTGGCGCGGTCAAACGACGCGCCGGTTTTCGTCACCTATATCCGCGACATCACCGACAAACTGCAAAAAGAGCAAGAGATCATCCGCGCCCGCGACGAGGCACTGGATGCCTATCAGGAAAAATCGCGTTTCTTCGCGATGATGAGCCACGAGATGCGCACGCCGCTGAACGGCATCCTCTCCGCCATCCACTTGCTGCATGACGACAAGCTGGACGCCGAACAGCGCAAATACGTCGAAGCCGCGCTGAAATCCGGTGACATCCTGCTGGGCCATATCGACGACGTGCTAGCCATCGAACGCAGTGAGGCCGAAACCAACGACAACGAGTTGCAAGCCAGTGATATGGTCGCGCTGACCGCCGGCATGGTCAACACCATGACGCCACTGGCCAAGACATCGGACACGCGCCTGCATCTGGATCAGGACGGGCTGACCGACACACCCATCCTGACAGACCCGCGCGCGGTGCAGCAGATTCTGGTCAACCTCATCAGCAACGCGATCAAGTTCAGCCCCGACGACGATATTGTGCTTAGCGCGACCTATGACATCGAAACGGCCAATGCGCCGATGCTGCATATCGAAGTGGCAGACAATGGCCCCGGTATCCCGCCCGATGACCTCAAGCGGATTTTCGAGGATTACGTATCGCTCGACAGCCGCTACGAGCGGCGCACAGGGGGCACCGGTCTGGGGCTGGGCATCGTGCGGCGGCTGGTGCACCGTCTGGGCGGCACGATCACCTGCGTCTCGGAGGCTGGCAAAGGCGCGCGGTTTATCGTGCGACTGCCAGCAGACTTCGTGCAGACAGAAGCCCCGCAGCCCGTCGCCCAACCGCAGCTTGATACCGAAGACACCCCCGCGATGAACCTGCTGGTCGTCGACGATAACGAGATCAACCGCGATCTGCTTAAGGCGATGCTGGGCCGTCTGGGTCACGAGGTCACCCTTGCCAGCAGCGGCCCTGAAGGCATCGATCGCGCGGCCGAACAGAGGTTTGACGCGATCCTGATGGATATTTCGATGCCGGGGATGAGCGGGCTACAGGCTACGCAGGTGATCCTTCAAGGGGGCGGGCCCAATGCCGATACCCCGATCATGGCCGTGACCGCCCACGCCCTGCCCAACGAACGCGCGGCCTTTACCGCGGGCGGGATGACCGGATTTCTGCAAAAACCCATCAACACGCGCCGTCTGAAAACCGCGCTAAGCGAGCTTGTGATGCCTGCCGCTGACGGTGCCTCTGATGGGGCTGAAGCGACGCACGCCGAGCCGCAGCATCCGGTACTGAACGCCAATCAGGTGAACGAATTGTTCGAACTGCTTGGCCCTGAAAAGCTTGCCGATCGCATTGGCAATCTGCGCCAACGTGTAGAGGGGCAATTGCCGCCTCTAGCCTCTGCCGAGGACCGCGACGATCTGCAACGCAAGACCCACGACCTTGCCGGGTTGTGCGGCATGTTCGGCGCAGAGCGTATGCACGCGCTGCTCGCCACCATCGAACAGGACTGCAAACAGGGCGACGTGGACAAGGCCCGTGATCAGGTCGCCAAAGTGCCCGCGGCATGGGCCGAAACCCTTGACGCATGGGAGGCGCGCCTGTCGGCGTAACGCCCCCTGAACGACAAAGGGCACCCTGATATCAGAGCACCCCTTGCCTCAAATTATTGCCCGCCGCTTAGGCGTTGGCGTCAACCTTCAACACGATCTTGCCGATATGGCCGCTTGTCTCCATGCGGGCGTGCGCCTCGCTCGCGTCCTCGAACGCGTATTCGCTGTCCATCACCGGTGCGATCTTGCCCGCCTCCAGCAGTGGCCAGACCTTCTCGCGCAGTTCTTCGGCGATCTTGGCCTTGGCCAGATCGCTTTGCGGACGCAGGGTGCTGCCGGTCATCGTCAGACGGCGTGTCATCAGCGTGGCAAAGTTCACCTCTACCTTCGGCCCGCTGAGGAAGGCGATCTGCACAAGACGGCCGTCTTCGGCCAGCGCTTGCAGGTTGCGCGGGATGTAATCGCCGCCGACCATATCAAGGATCAGGTCTGCCCCGCCCTCGGCTTTCAGCACATCAACGAAATCCGAGTCACGGTAGTTGATCGCGGCCTCCGCCCCGAGTTTGGCGCAGGCGTCGCATTTGCTATCGGTCCCTGCCGTCGCAAAAACCCGTGCGCCGAATTCGCGCGCCAGCTGGATCGCTGTCGTCCCGATGCCCGACGACCCGCCATGCACCAAGAACCGTTCGCCCGCTTTCAGGCCACCGCGCATGAACACATTGGACCAGACGGTGAAGAATGTCTCGGGCAGGCAGGCGGCTTCCTTCATGTCCATGCCCTTGGGCACCGGCAGACAATGGGCCGCAGGCGTCGCGACATATTCCGCATAGCCGCCACCGGGCAGCAGCGCGCAGACCTTGTCGCCGACAGCCAGACCGCTGACGCCTTCACCCACGGCGGACACCACGCCCGAGGCTTCAAGCCCGGGCAGATCGCTGGCAGTGGGGGGCGGCGCATACATGCCCGCGCGTTGCAGCGCATCGGGGCGGTTCACACCGGCATAGGCCACTTTGATCACCACTTGCCCGTGAGCCGGCTGCGGCATGGGGCGGTCGGTGGGTTGCAGCACTTCGGGCCCGCCGGCCTTGGTGATCTCTATCGCACGCATGGTTTCTGTCATCGACTACGTCTCCTCCGTAAATCTGATTTGCCGCACCATAGGCACGGTTTTCGGCACACACAATGCGAACTGACAGGCGTCAGGTCGCGGAGGGTCTCACATCAAAGCCCGCCACGGGCACGCAGGGCCTCGGCCACATGTTCGGCGTCGTCAATCGCCAGCACGGTAAACGGGATGATCATCCGCCAGCCGATCCGCTTGGTGGAACGCGCGCGCCATGACTGCGCCAGCAACTGGCCCTTTTGCGCCAGAACGGGGGTAAAGCGGATGACGAGGGCGATGCCCAGTTCGATTGCGCGGGTCTGGATACCAAGGCGGCGCAGCGGCGTTGTCAGCCATGTCACCACAGCCACCATCTGTGCCAGCTTGGTCGTCATGGTCACCAGATTCGCCAGTGCCACCGCTGTCATCATCCGCAACGTCACGGTCGCGCCCGCCATGATGTCATGGGTCACGATATGCCAGACCATGATCAGCACAACGAAGGGCAGCAGCACTCGCAAGCGCGCCAGCCCCACCTTGAAAAACCGCCATCCCGGCAGCGCATAAAGCAGCAGGGTCACCGCCAAGGCCGCCGCCTGCAGCGCGGGGTGGGTCAGGCTGAATAGCCCCATCGTCGCCACGCAAAGCGCTGCCAGCTTTGCCCCCGCAGGCCAACCGTGGGCGCGGGTCTCAACCGGGGAGGTGAGTGAAATCATCGCTTTCCCCGATCTCTTGCATCTGTGCCACAAAGGCTTGGGTCACCCGAGGCACCGCGCCGTCCTGCACGATCTGACCCTGATCGATCCAGATCATCCGGTCATAGGTCGCCAGATGCGCGGGGTCATGGGTGATGTGCACCAGATGCGCCTCTACCGCGTGCAGCACGCGCGTGAGGTGCATCATCGTCGGGATATCAAGCCCCGCAAAAGGTTCATCGAGGATGATCAGGCGCGGCTGCATGGCAAGGATCGACATCAGACAGACCAGCTGCCGCTGTCCCTGAGATAGCTGATGGATCGCCGCCTTCGCCCAATGGCTGCGGTTAAAGCGGGCGAGGATATCCGCCGTTCTCTCTGCGGCCTCTTGTGGGGCGTGTTTCAGCTGGGTCAGGCCAAAGCTGATCTCTTCTTCCACCGTGGGGAAGATAATCTGATGATCGGGGTTCTGGAACAGGATGCCGACCTGCCGCAACGCCGCCTTGCGATCCTTGACCACATCCACCCCGTTGATCCGCAGCTTGCCCGACGACGGGGCCACCAGCCCCGCCAGCACCCGCGCCAGAGATGTCTTGCCGGACCCGTTACGCCCGACAATACCAATCCGCCGCTCGGATGCCTGCAGTGTCACATCACATAGCACCGAGGTTCCTTCGGGGGTGTAGGAAACCTTGTCCAGATCAATCAGAAACGGGTGCATATGCGTGAGTACCAATAAGCCGCGCCCGCGCCGGATGCGGACGCCGCAGCACCTAGCAGGTCTGGTCTGGCGAGGAAAGCCAGCCTAGGGTCGCGGGCTGCCCCAGCTACCGGGAAGATCGCTACGGTTCAGCCGCGAGGGGGCTTTCACATGGGAAAGCAACCAGTTGGGCCCGGCCATCAACATGCTGAGCGTCGGGCTGCTGTTCACCTGCGCCTTGACCTTTTCGATCTGCATCACATTCTCAATCCGCCGATCAAGGAAGGCCCATGTCTCTGCGTGGCCCTCGCTGGTGTCGCCCAGCCAGAACAGCACGGTCGAGGAATAGACCGCGCTCAGCGTGGCGCGTTTGGTGTACCAGTTCACGTCTTCGGACGTATCCCCCAAGGCAGCCCATATGGCATCCGCCGTCCCCCAGACCAGTTTGGCCCCCTCGGGCGCATATTGTGGCAGGGCAAACAGGGTTGTCCCACGACGCACGGCCTCTTTGTCTGTGGCGGCTTCAAGACGGAAACGGACCATAGCGGCAACCTTGGCCGAGAATTTCATCTCGGTCATGTTTTCGGCCTTCATCCGGTCGATCATCTGCTGATCGCCCCGTTTGTGATAGGCGACGGCCAGATCAACGGCACCGCGCGGACAGACAGCACGCGCGACGGTCGGGTCCATGCCGGTATCGCTGACCGCAGCCTTGAACGTCGCCTCTGACCAGCCGTCAAACGCGACATGCATCAGCGCGGCATCCAGCAGCTGTTCTTTCGGTGTCTGGGACGTGTTCGTCATAGCGGCCTCCTGAAGGGGTGATTGGCTTTGCTCTAGACAATATAGGTTTCGGTTGCTATATGGCCAGTTCCTGCAAATCCTTGCAACTTCAAACTAGAAAGGTGGTGAAAACCACATGCAGGTTAGTGTTCGCGATAACAACGTCGATCAAGCGCTGCGCGCCCTGAAGAAAAAACTTCAGCGCGAGGGTGTGTTTCGTGAAATGAAGCTTAAGCAGCATTTCGAGAAACCTTCCGAGAAAAAAGCACGCGAGAAAGCAGAAGCGATCCGCCGTAGCCGCAAACTGGCACGGAAGAAATTGCAGCGCGAAGGCATGATGTAAATCATCCAAGCGACGCATAAGAATACGAACCCCCGTTACCTTTCGGTGCCGGGGGTTTTCTTTTGTCTGCCGCTGCGCGCGTGGTGACGCATGGGTACAGTAGACAGGACCCGATGGCAGAGCGTATCGCAAAGCGGCCAAAGACAGGACAGACCATGACCCAGCCCACCTACCCCAGCGTTGCCCCGATCCACCGGCGGGCTGATCTGATCGTCCACCTTGTGGGGCTTGCGCTGATTCTGGGGGCTGGCGGCGCGTTGGTGATGAAATCGGCCACATCGCTGCAAACGGCGGTGACGGTCGCGGTGGTGGTCTATGTGCTTTGCGCGCTGGCATCAAACCTTGCATCCTGCGCCTACCACTTCGCGCCGTGGCATGACGCGCGCAAACTCATGCGGCGGATTGATCATGCGGCGATCTATCCCAGTATCGCGGGCACGTTTACGCCGTTCTTCGTGCAGGCCGGCACGACATGGACGATCACGCTGCTTTGTGTGTCATGGGGGCTGGCACTGGTGGCGATGTACAAAAAGATCACCGACCCGCAGGTTCAGGGCAAGTGGTCCACCGCATCCTATCTGGGGCTGGGCGCCATTGGCCTTTGCGCGCTACCGGACCTGACAGGGGTGCCGCTGGCAACACTCTGGTGCATCATCGGCGGGGCATTTGCCTATGTGATCGGCGTCGGCTTTTACGTGCGCCGGGCCATGCGCTTTCGCTATGCGACATGGCACGCTTGGGTCAATATCGGCGGCATCGCGATGTTCGCGGGCATCTGGATGGCGCTGTTTCCCTCCGCGACTTAACCGACTGGCAGCGCTGTGGTGTTGCACACCGTGCGCAGCGCAAAGCTGGATTGCATCTGCCCCACACCGGGCAACCGCGCCAAATGCTGGCGATGGATGCGGGCGAAATCCTCGGTATTTTCGGCCACGACCTTAAGCAGGTAATCCGCGGCCCCCGCCATCAGGTGGCATTCCAGCACATCGGGAATACGCGCAACCGCCTTTTCAAAGGCGTCCAGCACCTCGTCCGCTTGGCCTTGCAGGGTGATCTCGACAAACACCGTCGTGGGGACGCCCATCTTGCGCGGGTTCAGCAGGGCGACGTAATCGCGGATATACCCTTCGGCTTCCAGCCGCTGCACGCGCCGGTGACAGGCTGACGGCGACAGATGTACCTTTTCCGACAGGTCAGAGTTCGACATCCGCCCGTTGCGTTGCAGGGCAGTAAGGATGCGGCGATCGATGTCGTCTAAACTCATGTGGCGCAATACTTTCGCGTGAAATAACCAATATGCAGCAGAGTATTCGAAGAGCAAGGGGGATAGCGGCCCATAATCCGTGCCCAATTGCGTATCGAGGGGCGTACCGTAATTCAAATGCACCCTCAATAGGATGAACTCATGAAAATCGGTTGCCCCAAAGAAATCAAGCCACAGGAATTCCGCGTCGGCATGACCCCGAATGCCGCTTACGAGGCGGTGAACAAGGGACATGAGGTTGTTATCGAAGCAGGTGCCGGCATCGGCGCTGGTTTTGATGACGCCGCCTATACCGACGCCGGCGCGACGATCCTTGCCACCGCGAAAGAGGTCTTCGACAGCGCCGACATGATCGTCAAGGTCAAGGAACCCCAAGCGGTCGAGCGCAAGATGCTGCGCGAAGGGCAGATCCTCTTCACCTATCTGCACCTCGCCCCCGACCCCGAACAGACCAAGGATCTTCTCGCTTCCGGTGCGACTTGTATCGCCTATGAAACAGTCACCGACCGCAATGGTGGCTTGCCGCTGCTTGCGCCAATGTCCGAAGTCGCGGGTCGTCTGGCCCCGCAGGTGGGCGCATGGACGCTGCAAAAAGCCAACGGCGGGCGCGGCGTGCTGATGGGCGGCGTCCCCGGCGTTGGTCCGGCGCGCGTGGTCGTGATCGGCGGCGGTGTTGTCGGCACCCACGCCGCACGCATTGCCGCTGGTATGGGCGCGGATGTCACCGTGCTTGACCGGTCCCTACCCCGTCTACGCTATCTGGATGACATCTATGGCGGCGTGTTCAACACCTCTTACGCCTCGGCGGGCAATACGATCGAACTGGCGCGCGAGGCTGATATGATCATCGGCGCCGTCCTGATCCCCGGGGCCGCCGCCCCCAAACTGATCAGCCGCGCGCAACTGTCCGAGCTCAAGCCCGGCGCGGCGCTGGTGGACGTGGCGATTGACCAAGGCGGCTGCTTTGAAACCTCGAAAGCGACCACCCACCAAGACCCCGTATACGAAGTGGACGGCATCATGCACTACTGCGTTGCCAACATGCCCGGTGCCGTGGCGCGGACATCGACCATTGCGCTTGGCAACGCCACGATGCCATTCATGCTGGCACTGGCGGATAAAGGCTGGAAGCAAGCCTGCGCCGACGATCCCCACCTCAAGGCAGGTCTGAACGTGCACGCAGGTCAGCTGACCTACGCCGCCGTGGCCGAAGCGCTCGGGATGGAGGCAATCACCGCCGATCAGGCCATCGCCGGTTAATCACCCCCTACGCACCACGCAAAAGGCCCGCAGTGCACCTGCGGGCCTTTTCGTTTCACGCCGTTGAAACGCTTACTTCTTGGCAAGCTCATCGCGAATTTGCAGCAGCACATCCAACTGGCTGGGGCCAGTCGCCACTTCGGGGGCGACATCATCGGGGCGTTCGGCCAGCGATTTCAGCCGGTTGACGGATTTGACAAGCATGAACACCACAAAAGCGATGATCAGGAAGTTGATGCAGGCCGTGATGAACGCGCCATAGGCAAAGATCGCCGCGCCGGTTTCGCGCGCCGCGTCCAGACCGGTACCCGCAGGCACATCGCCAGACAGCACCACATACATGCTGGTGAAATCAACGCCGCCAAGGACCAGACCGATCACAGGGTTGATCAGATCGCTGACCAGCGAGGTCACAATAGCTGTAAAGGCCGCGCCGATAATGATACCGACTGCCAGGTCCATAACATTGCCCTTGGCAATGAAATCCTTGAATTCTTGAATCATGTCTGTCCCTCGTATGATTGAAAGCCGTGTCCGCTACGTCGCACGACATACTGCGCATGCGTTAGCACAAGTTTTCGAAATAACGATGGGTTTTTGTCGGATAAGCACGGTTTTCCCCCATACAGAGGCGAAAACCGCGCAATCCGGTGCAAAGCGTGCTTACGCTGGCAGGGTGCCCGTCAGCACATAGCGCAGGATTTGCACGACCTGCGCGGGCTCTTGGGCGACAGCCAAAGCTGCGGCGTCGACCTCTTTCAGCGCGTGCGCGTGGTCGGCCCCATGCAGGATCACCAGCGATTTACCCAGAGCCGCCGCATAGCCCGCATCAAAAGCCGCGTTCCACTGTTTGTACTGATCGCCAAAACGCACGACCACGACATCCGCCTCTTCGATGCCCTTGCGGGTGCGGATCGCGTTCAGCTGTGCGCCCTTGCGGTCGTGCCAGAACTTGTTTTCCTCGGCCCCTAGGATCGCCACACCGCAGTCGTCGCTGGCCGCGTGGTCGGTGACAGGGCCGGTGAACACAACATCCAACCCCGCCGCGCCATCGATGATCTGATCGCGCCAGTCGGTGTGGATTTCACCCGAGAGATATACATGCAGTGTCATACCGCCTCCGTTCGCTTTAGCCGCGCAGCACGCCGCCACTGGCTTTGGTCACCTTGTCGATCACCTTGGCGCCAACCGCCTCGATATCCGCGTCTTTCAGTGTCTTGTCGCTTGGCTGCATCCGTACCGTGAGGGCGAGCGATTTTTTCCCCTCGCCCAAGGCACCGCCGATGAATTCATCAAAGACGCGTACATCGTCAATCAGGGCCTTGTCCGCCCCCATCGCCGCATTGACCAGCGTCAGCGCGTCAACATCGGCATCCACCACAAAGGCAAAGTCGCGTTCCACCGCTTGCAGCGCGCTGGTGTTCAGCGCGGGACGTGTGGCACCGGACTTGCGCGGCAAGGGCACCTCGGCTGGCCAGATGGTGAAGCCCATCGCGGGCCCTTTCACATCCAGTGCCGCCAGAACCCGCGGGTGAATTTCGCCAAAGACGCCAAGCACTTTTTTCGGGCCAAGGCAGATCTGCCCGTGACGCCCGGGGTGGAACCAGTCAGCCCCATTGCGGTTGATCTGCACCTTGGCGGGGGCACCGATGGCGGACAAAACCGCCTCGATATCCGCTTTGACGTCGAACACATCGACCGGACGCGATGCGCCATGCACATCTTTGGGGCCGGTGCTGCCGGTCAGCAGGCCGCTGATCTGCAGATGCTGATCGCCGGGCTCGCCGCCGGTGAAGACGGGGCCGACCTCGAACAGCGCCATGTCAGGGAAGCCCCGCGCCTGATTGCGGGCCGCGGCCTGCAGCAAGGCGGGCAACAGCGAGGGGCGCATATGGCTCATGTCATTGCTGATCGGATTTTCCAGACGGGTGTCATCGGTGCCACCACCAAACAGCGCGGCAGACGCCTGATCGATAAAGCTGTAAGACACACATTCGTTATAACCCAAGGCCGCGCAGGCGCGGCGCGCGATGGCCTCGCGGCGCTGCATCGGCGACAGGACGGGCTTGGGCACGCCGGTCGTCAGGCGCGGCAAGGGGCGCCCTTCAAGCTTGGTGAGTGACGCAATACGCGCGACTTCCTCGACCAGATCGGCTTCGCCCTGCACATCGGGGCGCCAGCTTGGGACATGCGCCATGTCGCCTTCCAGACGGAAGCCAAGTGCTGTCAGCGTCTTGCGCTGCTCGCTTTCCGAGATGGTCATCCCCACCAGCGACTGCACGCGCGCCGCGTCCAGCTTGTAGGCGCGAGAATAGTCCGGCACCTTGCCCGCGACGACAACTTCGGACGCCTCACCGCCTGCGATGTCCAGGATCATCCGGGTCGCATGTTCGATGGCATAGGGCGTCCATTCGGGGTCGATCCCCCGTTCAAAGCGATAGCGCGCGTCCGAGTTGATCTTGAGCGCGCGGCCCGTGTAGGCGGTGCGCACCGGATCGAAATAGGCCGCTTCGACAAAGACATTCACCGTGTCCATGGAACAGCCGCTTTCCGCGCCGCCCATCACACCCGCGATGCTTTCAACCTTTTCGGCGTCCGAAATCAGGGTCATGCCTTCGCTGAAGGTATATTCCTTGTCGTCCAGCCCCATCAGGGTCTCGCCGCCCTTGGCGCGGTGGATGCGCAGGCTGTTACCCGCGACCTTATCCGCGTCGAACACGTGCAAAGGACGGTTGCGGTCATAGGTGAAGAAGTTCGTCACATCGACGAGGAACGAGATCGGGCGCAGGCCAATGGCGCGCAGCTTGTCCTGCAACCACGCCGGCGACGGGCCGTTCTTGACGCCACGGATCACACGACCGTAGAAAACCGGACATTGGTCCAGCGTGTCTTCGTCGATCGAAACAGAGATCGGGCACGGGAACTGCCCTTCGACCGCAGGCACATCGCGCTGTTTCAGCGTGCCCAGACCACGGGCTGCCAGATCACGCGCGATCCCGCGCACACCCAAGGCATCGGGTCGGTTGGGGGTAATCGCGATCTCGATCACGGGGTCGACCTTGGCGGGGTCGTTTTCCGCCAGCCAGTCGATAAAACGGTCGCCGACATTGCCCGAGGGCAGTTCAATGATACCGTCATGTTCCTCAGATAGTTCAAGTTCGCGCTCTGACGCCATCATGCCAAAGCTTTCGACGCCACGAATTTTGCCGACGCCGATGGTGGTATCAATGCCCGGCACATAAACGCCCGGTTTCGCCACAACCACGGTGATGCCCTGACGCGCGTTCGGGGCACCGCAGATGATCTGCTGCACGCCTTCGTCGGTATCCACCTGACAGATCTGCAAACGATCCGCGTCGGGGTGCTTTTCTGCCGATTGCACATAGCCCAGCGTAAAATCCGCCAGCTTCGCGCCACGGTCTTCGACGCCTTCGACCTCGAGCCCCAGATCGGTCAGCGCATAGGTGATTTCATCGATCGACGCAGTGGTGTCGAGATGTTCCTTCAGCCAGGACAGTGTGAATTTCATGGCGGTGATCCTCATGCAATGCTTGCGCTAGGGCGTAGCGTTTAATCGGCGCGGTTTCAATGCGGTGCGGCTGCGTTTTGCGCCTAGCCCGGTGTTTTGGGCATCAACCCGTCCAGCTGGTAGCCAAGCCATCCGGTCGGGATGAAATGTCCGCCGGTATGGATGTCCAGCGTCACGCTGCGGTCGCCGGCGCAATTGTCCCACGTGAAATGCGCGAACTCTACCCCCGGGGCGAGGGTCAGCGCACCATCCAGCCGGCCCTTGCCGCAGCGGAACGCCTTGCGCCACAGCGCGACGACATTGGTGGTGTCATGCTCAGGCCCGCGCGGCAGGCTCATCCACAGGTCATTGAGCCCGTGCACATGGCGGACCTGACGCGGCGGGTTGGCGCAGGTGCTGGCCTGTTTGATCGTGCCCGACATGGTCATCAGCCCCGCGATCCGGTCGCCGCGCGCGCAGGCATAGCGCCACGCCATCGCCGCCCCGAAACTGAACCCCGAGATATAGATCTGGCTTTGATCCACCGGATAGCGTTTCGCCACATCCGCCAGCACCGCATCGGCAAAGGCGATATCCGCAGGGTCATCCTGCCAGAACCGCCACGCCCGATGCTGCGCCGACGGGGCCACCAGCATCACGCCACGGGGCTTTGTCTCGGACCCGATACGCGGATGATGGATCACCGTCCGCCCGCGCCGCAGAAAAGCGTGGAAATGCATCATAACAGGCAGGGGCGTCACGCCGTCCCAATCGTCGGGCATCAGGATGTTGTAGCTGCGGTTGCCGACAGGGCAGACGGTATCCCCGCCGCAGGGCGGGAGGATTTGGGCGGTGGCGGGAGCGGGAGCGGTGAGAAGAACGCTGAAGCAGAAGAGAAGTATTAAGTGTTTCACCAGCGCAGCTCACGGAAGGGGTTGAAGACTTAGTGGGTGAAGAGGCCGGCACAGCGTGATCGAGTGTCCTGACTAGTCCACCCTGTGGTGTCGAGACGGTTCTTTAGCCAGAATAGAGAGAATTTCACGATCACTTGAGCCCGTTTTCGCGATTTCACCTTTGAACTCGCCAAGATAGTTGCCCAAATCATTTCTCATGGCAGTGATTAGTGCATCTTCCGCCGCTACTAGCCTAGACAAAAAATCTTTGTCAGTGCGTGACTGATCTGCATTTTTGTTCACCCAGTCCTGATTGGATAAACCAATAATGTAGATTCCGTACTCAATGTAAATTCTTCGCACATGCGTCGCATGTTGGAAGATGTTCGATGGCGCTATCAGTTGAAGCTCATCAATGTTCCGCTTCATCAATGATAATTGCTTAGATATTTCCCCGCTGGTGGGCCCACCGGAAATCTTTTCCCATATCACGCCGCACTCAGAGATGAAGTCAGCGTAAACCCTTCTGCGTTCCTCCCGTCGGTTTTCTGCACGGTCAGCCTCAAGTTTCTTGTAGTACAATAGTATGGCACCAACCAAACCAATGATCGGGCTTAAATTGGAAATTAGCTCGCCAAACCATTTAAGAAAATCTGGAAACCAAAAGAAATCTTGGCTTAAGTTCTCTAAGGTAGTTAGGGCAGCAGTCACCTACTCAAACCACCATGCAGCGTCGGCTGGTCCAAGCTCGCAAACCCGTAGTGGCGCAGCCAGCGCAGGTCTGAATCAAAGAACGCCCGCAAATCAGGAATGCCGTATTTCAGCATCGCGATACGGTCGATGCCCATGCCGAAGGCAAAGCCTTGCCATTCGTTCGGGTCGATCCCGCCCGCTTGCAGCACCTTCGGGTGGACCATGCCGGAGCCCAGCACCTCCATCCAGCCGTCGCCTTCGCCGATGCGCAGCTGTCCGTCGACCCAGGAACACTGGATATCAACCTCTGCCGATGGTTCGGTGAAGGGGAAATGCGAGGCGCGGAAGCGGGTCTTGATGCCCTCGACCTCGAAAAACGCGCTAAAGAATTCCTCCAGCGTCCATTTCAGGTTCGCCATAGAGATGTCTTTGTCGATCGCCAGACCTTCGACCTGATGGAACATCGGTGTGTGGGTCTGGTCATAGTCGGCACGGTAGACGCCACCGGGGCAGATGATGCGCAGGGGCGCGCCTTCGGCCTCCATCGTGCGGATCTGCACGGGGCTGGTGTGGGTGCGCAGCACGTGGGGCGGACGGTCGTCGCCCTCGGCACGGGCCATATAGAACGTGTCCATCTCGGCGCGTGCGGGGTGGTGGCCGGGGATGTTCAGCGCGTCGAAGTTATACCAATCAGTGTCGATGCGCGGCCCTTCGGCGACCGAAAACCCCAGCTCGGCGAAGATCGCGGTCACTTCCTCGGTCACCTGGCTGACGGGGTGGATCGTGCCCTGACGCGTCGCCCGCGTGGGCAGTGTCACGTCCAGCCATTCGCTGCGCAGACGCTCATCAAGGGCCGCATCCCCAAGTGCTGCTTTCTTCGCGGCAATGGCGGAGTTGATCTCGTCCTTGAGCGCGTTCAGCGCGGGGCCGACTGTCTGGCGTTCTTCGGGCGTCATACGGCCCAGCTCGCGCATCTTCAGGGCGACTTCACCCTTTTTACCCACGGCGGCCAGACGGATGTCCTCCAACGCGGCTTCGTCGGCGGCACCAGCGATCTGGCCCAGATATTTCGCTTTCAGGTCGTCCATATCGGCCTCATGTCTTTTGCTCGGGCTGGTGCTAGCAGAATTGGCCCCGAATACAAGCGGCAGGGCCATTTGAAGCGGGTCTTGTGATGCTGAAACCGCGGGCACATAGTGGCGCAAACCATCAAGGGGGTGCCGCGCGTGGCAGAGATTTTACAACCCGACGGCAACCCGTCCCTGCCCCGACCTGTCACACGGCCCTGGCTGGCGCTGCTTGGCCTGACGCTGGGGGTGACGGTCACCAACGGGTTCGCGCGCTTTGCCTACGGGCTGATCCTGCCCGCGATGAAGACCGAGCTGGACTGGACCTATGCGCAGGCGGGCTGGCTGAACACGGCGAATGCCATCGGCTATATCATCGGCGCGGTGCTGACGTTGCTGCTGATCGGGCGCATCGCGCCTGCGCGGTTGTTCGGGTTCGGCATGGTGACCACGACGCTGACGCTGTTGGCGACGGGGTACGAGGCGACGATGGGCTGGCAGACCTTCTGGCGGATCGCGGCGGGGGTATTCGGGGCGATGTCCTTTTCCACCGCAGGCGTTCTGACCGCGCGGCTGTTCCCGGGCGACGCGCGTCGCAATGCGCTGGCGATCGCGATCCTGTTCGGCGCGGGCGGCGGTATCGGGATCATGCTCGCAGGCGCGTCCCTGCCCCTGATGATAGAGTTCTGGGGCACCGGATCATGGCGCTATGGCTGGTATATCATCGGCGTGATCAGCGTGGCCTGCCTGCCCCTGTCCCTATGGGCCGCGGCGCGTTTGTCGGTGCCTGCACAGCGCAACACGGCGGCCGGCGGCATCAAGCTGCACCTGATCTGGAGAGAGCTTGCAGGCTACGTCGGTTTTGCCATGGGCTATATCGTCTATTTGACGTTCCTGTCTGCGTGGATGACGGATCAACAGGCACCGGCGCTGCTGATCTCGGCGGTGTGGATCATCATGGGGGTGGCGCTGATCGCCTCGCCCTTCGTCTGGCGCGGGGTATTGGCGCGGCACGCTTCGGGCAAGCCCTTGGCGATGATCCTGACCGGCATCGCAATCGGGTCGGCGCTGCCGCTCGTCCTGCCTGCGGGTGGGGCCGTGGTGATTTCAGCCGTGGTTTTCGGGCTTTGCGTCTTCATGGCCCCCGGCGCGATCACCAGCTTTATCCGCCAGAACCTGCCTGCCGAAAGCTGGGCCGCCGCGATGAGCCTGTTCACCGTGGTCTTTGCCATCGCGCAGACCGCTGGCCCCTTCGCCGCCGGTGCCTTGGGCGACCTGACGGGCAATATCGGGTCCAGCCTCCTGGCTGCCGCTGCGATCCTGCTGACAGGGGCCGCTGTGGTGGCGTTTCAAAAACCGCTGCCGCAACAAGACCCCAGCTGATCACCGCACAAACGCAAAACGCCGCCCCGATGTCAGGGCGGCGTTCTAAAACTTGGGGTCGGCAAAGGGCGCTTACGCGGCCAGTGCGTCTTGTGCTTGCTTCACGATGGCACCGAATGCTTCGGGCTCGTTGATGGCCAGGTCGGACAGAACCTTCCGGTCCACTTCGATACCAGCCAGGGACAGACCATTGATGAAGCGGCTGTATGTCAGTGCTTCGTCGTGGCTGCGCACAGCGGCGTTGATCCGCTGGATCCACAATGCGCGGAAGTTCCGCTTGCGGTTCTTACGGTCGCGCGTGGCGTATTGGTTGGCTTTGTCGACCGCCTGGCGGGCGACCTTAAAGGTGTTCTTGCGGCGGCCATAGTAACCTTTGGCTGCTTTGATTACCTTTTTGTGACGGGCGTGGGTAACGACACCACCTTTTGTACGGGACATATCGGCTCTCCTATCTTAGCGGTCGTAGGGCATGAAGCCCTTGATGATCTTGGCGTCGGGTGCAGACAAAGCTGTTGTCCCACGCGCGTCACGGATGAATTTTTTCGTCCGTTTGATCATACCATGCTGTTTGCCAGCCTGACCGCCGATGACCTTGCCGGTCGCCGAGATCTTAAAGCGCTTCTTGGCGCTCGATTTCGTCTTCATCTTGGGCATTTCCGTCTCCTTAACTTGAGTTCGGTAAGTGCGCGACTCGGCATGCCACGAAGGCCGGACGCGCGGAACGAAGCTGGCGTATAGGAGGGACAGGGGCCCAAAGCAAGGGCAAAAGCGCGAAACGCCTGCGCTTACCAGAACTTGTAGCGCGCAATCACATGCAAAACGGCGTCTGGCACGTCTTCCAACGCATAGCCGCCCGGATGGGTGTTGATGGCATAGACGATCATCCCACCCGCGATCAGCACCGTCAACGCCGACGCGCGCGGCGCACGGCCATCAGAGAAGGCCGACACGACAGAGGGGATAGAAAGCACAGCAAGGGCAAGACCAATCACCAAAATCAGATCAGTATCCATTATTCCTGCCCTTGCTCGATATATTCTTGTTACCTGACCAGAGGTTATTCCGGATCGGTATTAAAAATCAATCGTTCGTCGCAGGGTGCGACGCGCAGGATATTTGTGCTGCCCTCGACGTTGAAAGGCACGCCTGCGGTGACAACGATCATATCCTCCGGCCCGGCATAGCCTTCGTCACGGGCAACGCGTGCGGCGCTGACCACGGCCATCTTGAAGCGTTCCAGCGTACCGGTCTGAACGCAATTGACGCCCCAAGTGAGCGCCAGACGGCGCGCGGTCTTGACTAGGGGCGTCAACGCGATGATCGGCACCCGCGGGCGTTCACGTGCGGTCAAAAGCGCCGTGGTCCCGCTTTGGGTGAAGCAACAGATCGCCTTGATGTTCGCGGTTTCCGCAATCTCGCGTGCGGCGGCAACGATACCGTCCGCCACGGTCATGCGGTCCACCTTGCGCGACGATTCGATAATCTGGGTGTAGGTCGGATCCTGCTCTACCTCGGTGGCCACGTTATCCATCGTGCGCACCGCCTCGACCGGATAGGCACCGGCCGCGGATTCCGCTGACAACATCACCGCATCGGCCCCTTCATAAATGGCGGTCGCGACATCTGATACCTCGGCCCGGGTGGGGATCGGGCTTTCGATCATCGATTCCAGCATCTGCGTCGCCACGATCACCGGCTTTGCCGCCGCACGGCATTTGCGCACCAGTCGTTTCTGGATCGGCGGCACGTTCTGTACCGGCAGTTCAACCCCCAGATCACCGCGCGCAACCATGATACCGTCGCTCACCGCCAGGATGTCCTCGAACCGGTCCACGGCCGACGGTTTTTCGATCTTGCTCAGCAATGCGGCACGGCCCTTGGCCAGGTCGCGCGCCTCGGTCACATCTTCGGGACGCTGCACAAAGCTCAGCGCCAGCCAGTCGACCCCCAGCTCGCACACGAATTCCAGATCAGCGCGGTCTTTTTCCGACAAGGCGGCCAGCGGCAGCACCACATCCGGCACGTTCACGCCCTTGCGGTTAGAGATCACGCCGCCGATCATCACTTCGCACTCCGCGAAATCGGGGCCGCATTCCTTGACCTTCAGGCGGATCTTGCCGTCATTGACCAACAGCGATGCGCCCGGTTCAAGCGCCTGGAAAATCTCGGGGTGCGGCAGGCACACGCGGCGGGCATTGCCCTCTGCCTCGTCCAGGTCCAGCCGGAAGGACGCGCCCTCGACCAGCAATTCGCTGTCCCCCGAAAAGACACCCACACGCAGCTTTGGCCCCTGAAGATCCGCGAGAATACCGATCGTGGATCCCGTTTCCTCTTCGATCTGGCGGATGATCTGGTGCTTGATCCGAATTTCGTCATGGCTGCCATGGCTCATGTTCAACCGGAACACATCCGCGCCCGCGTGAAACAGTGCCGATATCGTCTCGTGCGTGTCCGAGGCCGGACCCAAGGTGGCAACTACTTTGACATTCCGCGTGCGTTTCATACTGGTGACGTCCCTTTTCATCTGCGGGCTTTGGCAGCCCCTGCGCTTATTGCCACGGGTCTAACACGCGCGGCGGTCAGAGTGGATAGTAAATAAGTTAGCGTTAACATGTGTTAGCGTTAACACTTAGCGAAGATCGCCCGCCCCGTCTATGCCCACCACAGTATGACAGCACGATGACAGCGGGCGGCGGAAGGCCGCGCCACATTCACGGCCCGCCGCCTTGAACCCGCACCGGCCAACCCATAGCTTGGGCCCACCCCACACGCAGGAGAGCATAATGCCCACACAACAGGAAATCGAACTTCAGGCTGCGGCGTTTCGCCGGCTGCAACAGCACCTGATGCAAGACCGCACGGACGTGCAGAACATCGACATGATGAACCTGGCCGGATTTTGCCGCAACTGCCTGTCGCGCTGGTATCAAGAAGCCGCAAACGAACGCGGGATCGACATGGGCAAGGATGAAGCGCGCGAGCTATTCTACGGCATGACCATGGACGCATGGAAAGCCAACTATCAGACCGACGCGAAGGACGCGCAGAAAGAGGCGTTCAAGGTCGCCTTCGAACAGAACGTCGGCGAAAAGGGCTGACCGCGCGCAGCCAGCCCCTTGGCAAGGCGGGTTAGACCGCCGCCTTGCGCATCTCGTCCAGATAGATCTCGCGCAGACGCGGCGCGACCTTGCCCGGTGTTCCATCGCCCAAGGCCACGCCGTCGATCTCGACCACGGGCATGACAAAGGCGCTGGCGGAGGTGGTAAACGCCTCATCCGCCTGCTGCGCTTCGTGGATGGTAAAGTTACGCTCTTCCACCACCATCTGCGCCTCTTTGGCAAAACGCAGAACCGCAGCGCGGGTGATGCCGTGCAAAATCTCGTTGCTCAGGGCGCGGGTGATGATCTTGTTGCCCATCACGATATAGGCGTTGTTGCTGGTGCCTTCGGTGACAAAGCCGTCCTCGACCATCCAGGCATCATCGCAGCCCGCCTTCTTGGCCATCATCTTGCCCATCGACGGATACAGCAGCTGCACCGTCTTGATGTCGCGACGGCCCCAGCGGATGTCTTCGATGCTGATGATCTTGGCACCTTTCTTGGCGGCGGGGCTGTCGGCCAGACCCGGCTTGGACTGGGTGAACAAGACAATCGTCGGCTCTGTCGTCTCGGGATCGGGGAAGGCAAAGTCGCGGTCCCCGTCCGACCCGCGGGTGATCTGCAAATAGATCAGCCCCTCGTCGATCTCGTTCACGCGCACCAGCTCGCGGTGGACCTCTAGAAGGTCCTCCTTCGAGATCGGGTTGCGCATCTGTAGCTCGTTCAACGACCGGCTAAGCCGGATGGCATGGCCGTCAAAGTCGATCAGCTTGCCGTCCAGCACGCTGGTGACCTCATAGACCCCGTCCGCCATCAGAAACCCGCGATCAAAGATCGAAACCTTGGCTTCGGTCTCGGGCAGGTATTCACCGTTCACATATACAGTCCGCATGTCTTATCCCCAAAGCTTGGCCGCAGGCGGATGCACCCCGGCGGCGTCAAATGTCAAAGCGTTGTCGCGGTCTTCGGCCAGAAGCAGCGGGCCGTCAAGGTCCACGACCTTTGCCCCCTGTGCCACCAGCACCGCCGGAGCCATCGCGAGCGACGACCCGACCATGCACCCCACCATGACCTCATAGCCCTGCGCGACAGCCGCATCGCGCAGCACCAGCGCCTCGGTCAGACCACCGGTCTTGTCCAGCTTGACGTTGACCACATCGTATTTGCCCTTCAGCGCAGCAAGGCTCGCACGGTCATGACAGCTTTCATCGGCACAGACCGGCACGGGCCGCTCCATCCCGACGAGCGCATCGTCATCCCCTGCGGGCAAAGGCTGTTCAACCAATGACACACCCAGCCGCACCAGATGCGGGGCAAGATCGGCATAAACCTCTGCCGACCAGCCCTCATTCGCATCGATGATGATCTGCGCATCAGGCGCACCGGCGCGCACAGCCTCAAGGCGGGGCATATCATCCGGCGTGCCCAGCTTGATCTTCAACAGCGGGCGATGCGCATGCAAGGCGGCCTGTTCGCGCATCTTTTCGGGGCTATCCAACGACAGGGTAAAGGCCGTGATCTCGGGTCCCGGTCGCGCCAGCCCCGCCAGTTCCCACACAGGTTTACCCGCCTGCTTGGCGTGCAGATCCCACAGGGCACAATCCACTGCATTGCGCGCGGCACCAGCCGGCAGCAGGTCATACAGCGCATCACGCGTCAGCGGCCCGCTCAGCGCTTCGATCTCTGCCGTGACCGACTCCAGCGTCTCGCCATACCGGGCATAGGGCACACATTCGCCCCACCCCGTCACGCCGCCATCGGTGATCCTCACCGTGAGCACCTGCGCCTCGGTCCGCGATCCACGCGAAATGGTAAAGACCTGCGCCAGACGAAAGACATCCCGGCTTACCTCAATACGCATATCCGCTCCTTCATTTTGCCACTTAAACTCTCCCCGAAGGGCCGATCAGAGGGCTGCCAAAGCCTCCGCCAATCTCGCGGCACCTTGGCGGAACGGGTCCACGGCTGGCAAGCCCAAGCGTTGTTCAACCTCGGCCAGATAGGCGTCTGCCTCTGCCTCCGACAGATGCTGGGTGTTGATCGAGATACCGACCACCTGACAGCCTGCGTTGGCAACCTTTGCCAGCGTCAGTGCCACGTCGCGCACTTCTTCCAACGTGGGCAGCGTGTAGTCGGGCAGGCCGCGCATGGTCTTGCGGGTCGGCTCGTGGCACAGGATCAGAGCATCGGGTTGGCCGCCGTGGATCAGTGCCATGGTGACACCGGAATAGGACACGTGGAACAAGCTGCCCTGCCCTTCGATGATATCCCAGTGATCATCGTCATTGTCGGGGGTCAGATACTCGATCGAGCCGGCCATGAAATCCGCGATCACGGCATCCAAAGGCACACCTTCGCCGGTGATCAGGATACCGGTCTGGCCCGTCGCGCGGAAGCTGCTTTTCAGCCCCTTCTCTTTCATCGCCGCGTCCAGCGCCAGCGCGGTATACATCTTGCCGACCGAACAATCGGTCCCGACCGCCAGCACGCGCTTGCCGCTGCGTTTGACGCCATTCGCAATCGGGTACTGCACCGACGGGATACGCACATCATGCAAGCTGCGCCCGTGTTTCTCGGCGGCGGCCACGAGCTCTGGCTCGTTGCGCAGCAGGTTATGCAAGCCGGATGCCAGATCGAAACCGGCCTCCAGCGCGTCGACCAGCACGGCGCGCCATGTGGCGCTAATGGTGCCCCCGCGGTTGGCGACGCCAATCACCAGGGTCTGCGCGCCTGCCTCTTTCGCTTGCGCAAGCGTCATATCGGTCAGACCCAGATCCGCCTTGCACCCGTCCAGCCGCAGCTGACCGACGGCATTTTCAGGACGCCAGTCCTTGATGCCCTGCGCCACTTTAACCGCAAGGTGATCCGGCGCGTCGCCCAGAAAAAGAAGATAAGGTGTTTTGATCATGATCACATGCTCCTGCAATTTGGCTTTGGCTCAGTTTCGCAGCCTTTCGGCGCGATAAGGTTGCAAATGAATGGTAGGCGCAAGAGATGGCGCGGGAATTTTGCGGGTATTCGACCATCCAAGCAAGAACTGTGCACAGAAATTCAGCCGCCGATGCTGCAGGTGCGAGATCACCCTTGCAGGGCGCAGCGCAATTTAATACCACCCAAGGCAATCAAGTCGTAACTTTATTACTCAAGGATTCCGCATATGAGCTTTCGCATCCAGCCTACAGCACCTGCACGTCCCAACCGCTGCCAATTGTTTGGCCCCGGTTCGCGCCCGGCAATCTTCGAAAAAATGGCAAGCTCCGACGCCGATGTGATCAACCTTGATCTGGAAGACAGTGTCGCCCCCACGGACAAGGACAGCGCCCGCGCCAATATCATCAAGGCGATCAGCGATGTAGACTGGGGCAACAAAACACTGTCCGTGCGGATCAACGGGCTGGATACTCCTTACTGGTACCGCGATGTCGTCGACCTTCTGGAGCAGGCGGGCGAGCGTCTGGACCAGATCATGATCCCCAAGGTCGGCTGTGCCGCTGACGTATATACTGTCGACGCGCTGGTCACGGCGATCGAAACCGCGAAGGGCCGCACCAAGAAAATCTCGTTCGAGGTGATTATCGAATCGGCCGCAGGCATCGCCCACGTCGAAGAGATCGCCGCCGCCAGCCCGCGCCTGCAAGCGATGAGCCTTGGTGCCGCCGACTTTGCCGCCTCGATGGGGATGCAGACGACCGGCATCGGTGGCACGCAAGAAAACTATTACATGCTGCGCGACGGGACAAAGCATTGGTCCGATCCGTGGCATTGGGCGCAGACCGCCATCGTCGCCGCCTGCCGGACCCACGGCGTGCTGCCGGTCGACGGTCCGTTCGGTGATTTCTCGGACGACGAAGGCTACCGCGCGCAGGCGCGCCGGTCGGCGACCTTGGGCATGGTCGGCAAATGGGCCATTCACCCCAAGCAGATCGCCGTCGCGAACGAGGTGTTCACCCCCTCCGACGAAGCCGTCGCCGAAGCGCGCGAGATTCTGGCCGCGATGGAAACAGCCAAGGCCAACGGCGAAGGCGCGACCGTCTACAAGGGCCGTTTGGTCGATATCGCCAGCATCAAACAGGCCGAAGTCATCGTGCGCCAGTCCGAGATGATCGCCTCGCGCTAACCCCGCGATACTGAGCAGCGGCGCGAGGCGACCCTCGCGCCGCGCCACCTCCCCCGCAGCAAAGCGGGCTTGGCATGCCCCGCGGCTTGGGGCATCAAGGCAGCATGACCATCGATGTCCTCTCTGCGCTCGCGCTTTTCGCGCTGATCACCTCTATCACGCCGGGGCCGAACAACCTGATGCTGATGGCATCGGGCGCGAACTTCGGCTTTGCGCGCACGGTCCCGCATATGATGGGCATCACCCTTGGATTTATGGTCATGTTGCTGCTGGTGGGCTTTGGCCTGATCCGCGTGTTTGACGCCTTTCCCGTCATCTATACGGTGCTCAAGATCCTGAGCCTGATCTATCTGATCTACCTCGCCTATAAGATTGCCACCGCCGCCCCGGTGCAAAGCGCAGACCCGAACGCCAAACCGCTGAGCTTTCTGCAAGCGGCGGGGTTTCAATGGGTCAACCCCAAGGCCTGGGCCTTCGGGCTCAGCATCATCACGATCTACGTGCCCTCTGCCGGCATATTGCCGCTGGTGATCACGGCGCTTGTCGTGGCGGTGATGGCGCTGCCGTCGGTCACCCTTTGGACCCTTCTTGGCGGGCAGATGGCCCGTTTTCTAACCAATCCCCGGCGTTTGCGGGTGTTTAACGTGACCATGGCCGCGCTGCTTGTGGCGTCGCTGCTGCCCGCCCTTTGGCCGGCCAGCTGACAGGTTCCGTTGCAAAGACCGCAAATCAACGCCATATAGCCCTGAACAAAGCGCGGAGCAGGTGATGACACAGTATCTGGATTTCGAAAAACCACTGGCCGAAGTGGAAGGCAAAGCGGAAGAGCTGCGCGCTCTGGCGCGGTCCTCCGAAGGGATGGACGTGAGCGCCGAAGCCAAAACGCTGGACGAAAAAGCCCACCAAATGCTTGACGATCTGTACAAGTCGTTGACGCCGTGGCGCAAATGTCAGGTGGCACGTCACCCCGACCGGCCCCATTGCAAAGACTATATTGAAGCCCTTTTTACCGAATACACCCCGCTGGCGGGGGACCGGAACTTTGCCGATGATCTTGCGGTCATGGGCGGTCTGGCACGGTTCAACGACACGCCTGTCGTCGTGATCGGCCACGAAAAGGGCAACGACACCAAATCCCGTATCGAACGCAATTTCGGCATGGCCCGCCCCGAAGGCTACCGCAAAGCCGTGCGCCTCATGGAGCTGGCCGACAAGTTCGGGCTGCCCGTGATCACGCTGGTGGACACCCCCGGTGCCTACCCCGGTAAAGGCGCGGAAGAGCGGGGCCAATCCGAAGCCATCGCCCGCGCGACCGAGAAATGCTTGCAGATCGGTGTGCCGCTCGTTTCTGTCATCATCGGTGAAGGTGGGTCAGGCGGGGCGGTTGCCTTTGCCACGGCGAACCGCGTCGCCATGCTGGAACATTCCGTCTATTCCGTGATCTCGCCCGAGGGCTGCGCATCGATCCTGTGGAAAGATGCCGAGAAAATGCGCGAGGCCGCCGAAGCGCTGCGCCTGACCGCGCAAGATCTGAAACAACTGGGCGTCAACGACCGCATCATCCCCGAACCCCGTGGCGGCGCGCATCGGGATCGGAAAGAGGCAATTGCATCGGTGCGCAAGGCGATTGCCGCGATGCTGGATGACCTGTCGGGCAAAGACCCGAAGGCGCTGGTGGCAGATCGTCGCAAGAAATTCCTCGACCTCGGGGCCAAGGGGCTGGCGGCGTAATCTACGCCGCCCGCTGGCGCATCACGTCGCCAGCATCCGCAGACCTTGGGTCACATCGGTGCGCACTGCCAGCCGCAAACCGGGTTCGTCGCCCGCGCGCAGCGCCGCGATAATCAGCTTGTGAAAATGCGGCGGCTCTGTCCGTCTGAGCCGCCCGTAAAGCGCCCGCATCGTCGGGCCCATCTGCAGCCAGACCGTTTCAGCCATCGCCAGCATCGCAGGGGCCTGCGCCCGCAGGTACAGCGTGCGATGAAACTCCAGATTGGTGCGAATATAGCTCACCGCGTCACGGTGGATCACCGCATCCGAGATGGCATTGTTGATCGCCTGCATCCGGTCGATCAGCGCAAGGTGGGCCCGCGGCAGGGCGCGGCTCGCAAGCTCCACCTCGATCAGGGCACGCAGGGCGGCCAGCTCCTCGATCCGCTCGTTGCTCAACTCCGGCGTCGATATCCGGCCAGAGGCCGACATGGTCAGCGCCCCTTCCGCCGCCAGCCGCCGCACGGCCTCGCGGGCGGGGGTCATCGACACCTCGTATTCCTTCCCGATTCCCCGCAGGGTCAGCGCCTGTCCCGGGGCCAAATCGCCGTGCATGATGCGGGTCCGCAACTGCCGATAGACACGGTCATGGGCCAAAGGATGTGCATCAAGGGGGCGAGGGTTCAGGTTCATATCGCCGTTGTGATCACGAATCGCCGCTGCGTCAATGTCGCAAACGCGGGCGAGACCTATGCCTGCGTGGTAAACTTGAACCGGTGCAGGTCACTGCCGTGGGTGCGCAGCCAGCCACGCGCCTCTTGATAGGGTCCGTAAATCCGTTCGACCTCGGCCCAGAAGGCGGGCGAATGGTTCATCTGCGCCAGATGCGCGACCTCGTGGGCGGCGACGTAATCCAGCACGTCGGGCGGCGTCAGGATCAAGCGCCACGAAAACATCAGCCCCCCGTCCGAGGTGCAAGACCCCCACCGCGACCGCGTATCCCGCAAGGTTAGCTTGCTGTACGGCCGCCCCAGCAGCGCACTATAATCGTCGCAGGCCCCAGTCAGCCGGTCCCGCGCGAGCTCTTTCAAATGCGCGGCAAGCCGGGTCGGCACACGCGCTGCAGGGCCGGGCACGGAAATCGTATCGGTCCCCAGCACCACCCGTCTGCCCTGCCCGGCTTCAACCCGCAGCATCCGACCGCCCAAGGGAAACTCTGCCCCGATGCCCACCAGAACATCAGCGCCACGCGCTTCCAGATGTTGCCGAATCCACGCCTCTTTCTCGCGGGCAAAGGCGATTCCCTCTGCCTCTTTCAAGCGTTTCGGCATGGTAAGCGTCACCCGCCCATCCAGCTGCGATATCCGCAATGATATCCGCCGTGCCCGCGCAGAGCGGCGCAGGATCAGCGGGATAGGCGGGTTTCCGGGCAGGACAGGATCAGGCATTTCAGGGTTCCGGGTCGCGATGGGGTGGCGATTGCCTTTGACAGTGCCTATCTCATATGGCACTTGGCCTGAATCATCTATACGCAACAACACTTTCAAAAAGGGGACTTCGATGCCCAATGAAGAATGGGGAACCAAGCGCCTGTGCCCCACAACGGGCAAGCGGTTCTACGACCTGAACAAAGATCCGATCATCAGCCCTTACTCCGGCGAAGTGGTCGAGGTGGATAACTCCAAATCTCGCATGATCGCAGCAGATGCCGAAGATGCCGTCACCGCCAAAGCCAAGAAGGGCGATGTGGATGATGACGAGACATTGGTAGATGACGACGATGTAGATGTGGATCTGGACGACGACATCCTGGACGATGACGACGACGATGATGATACCGTTCCACTCGAAGAAATCGCCGACGTTGCATCTGACGACGAAGATTGATTGAATTTTGCGAGGGCGGGATAGATTTTCCTCTTGATCCCGCCTTCGCGACCGCCTATTCAGCGGCGCATCGGCCTTGAATGGTTGATACACTTCCCGGATCTCTGATCCACGATGGGGCCTTAGCTCAGCTGGGAGAGCGCCTGCATGGCATGCAGGAGGTCAGCGGTTCGATCCCGCTAGGCTCCACCAAACACCACCCTACATTCCAGCATAGACGTCGCGCACCACGCGAGGCTGACTGACGCGCGTCCGCGAGGCGGACACTCTGAGTCAGCGGTTCGATCCCGCTAGGCTCCACCAAACTTCCCCCTACATTCCAGCATACACGTCACGCAACACGCGAGGCTGACTGACGCGCGCCCGCGAGGCGGGCACTCTGAGTTAGCGGTTCGATCCCGCTAGGCTCCACCAAACACCACCCTACATTCCAGCACACACGCCACCCACCACCCGGGGCTGACTGACGCGCGTCAGCGTTTTCGACGCATCGCCAGCCTACCTACGTATACAACGCCCGCGGTCACGCTGACGGCGGCGAAGACCCATCCGAACGCCACGAGCAGCTTGTGCCGGATCGGGTGGTAGTTGCGGAAATAGGCCCATGTGTCGGTGTAGGGGATGCTTTCGACCCAGTGCTGCACCGCAAGGAATGCGATGATCCCGAGACAAAGCACGCCTGAAACGCAAAACACCCATATGACCGCTCGGTCCGTCACCTTTCCCATTGCGCACCCTGCCCCTTGAAACGCCGCCCCATCCCAAGCTGTACGGCAAGGAGCAGCCGCGCACAAAATTAAATTGGCCGCGCCACTAGACGACCGGTCTATTACTTCTTACCTCCCCCGTATGACAGAGCAAAAGAAATCAGATCAAACGCGGCAAAAGATTCTGACCGCCGGACGTGCGCTGATCAGCAAGCACGGGTTTGGCGCTGTCGGGCTGGCGCGCATCCTGAGGGAAAGTGAAGTCCCCAAGGGGTCGTTCTATTATTACTTTCCGTCCAAGGATGCCTTTGGCCAGGCCTTACTGCACGACTATGTCGACGATTATCTGGCGCGCATGGATGCGCTGTGCAGCGGGTCGGGTTCTGCCCGTGACAAGCTGCTGTCCTTCTGGTCGGCGTGGCTGGCCCATGCCCATTCCGAAGGCATCGCCAACCAGTGCCTCGTTGTGAAGCTTGGGGCCGAGGTTGCCGATCTGTCCGACGACATGCGCCGCATCTTGGATGATGGCGTGGCGCAGTTGGTCGGCCGCATTGCGCAGCTGCTGGTTGCCGGGGCCGAAGAAGGCTCCGTCCCGCCGGTCGATGATCCGCAGGCAGCAGCGCAGATGCTCTACGCCAAGTTTCTGGGGGCCGCGATCCTGTCGAAACTGTCGCAGGATCAGATCCCCTTGCAGCAGGCTTTGTCAGAAACCACCGATTTTCTAACCATACGATAAACCAAAGAAAGCGAGACCCCCATGAAAGCAGCAGTGCACAACAGCTTTGGCGAACCCATCGACGTCATCGAAGCGACCGATGTCGACACCCCTACCGCAGGGGCGGGCGAGGTTCTGGTCAAGATGACCCTGTCGCCAATCCACAACCACGACCTTTGGACCATCCGCGGCAACTACGGCTACAAGCCCGAGCTTCCCGGCGCGATTGCCGGCAGCGAAGCGCTTGGCACCGTCGAGGCTGTCGGTGAAGGCGTGGACGACGCGATGATCGGCCAGCGTGTGTCGATCGCGGGCGTGCATGGCACATGGGCCGAATACTTCGTCGCCCCCGCCACTGGTGTTCTGCCCCTGCCCGACGCGATCTCGGATGTTGCTGGCGCACAGTTGATCGCGATGCCCTTCAGCGCCATCTCTCTGCTGGAAACGCTCAAGGCGCAGAAAGGCGACTGGATCGTCCAAACCGCTGCAAACGGGGCCGTCGGCAAGATCATGACCACGCTCGCCAAAAGCCGCGGCATCAACCTGCTGAACCTCGTGCGGCGCGAAGATGCTGTGAAAGAGCTGACGGATCTGGGCATCGACAACGTGCTGTCGACCTCGGAAGCGGGCTGGCAGGATAAAGCGCGCGAGATCATTGGCGAAAAAGGGGCCGCATCCGCGATCGATTCCGTGGGGGGCGATATCTCGGCTGATCTGGTCGATCTGCTGGGACTGGACGGAGAACTTGTCGTGTTCGGGACCGCGACCGGTGCGCCGATGCCGCTGAACTCTGGCGCGCTGATCATGAAGCACATCACCGTCAAAGGCTTCTGGGGCTCGCGCGTGAGCGGCGATATGGACCCCGAAGAGCGCAAGCGCCTGATCACTGAACTGGTCACGCTGGTCGCCAAAGGCGAATTGGTGTTGGAAGACGGTGGGCAGTTCGGGCTGGATGATCTTTCGGGTGCGCTCAAAGCCTCGCTGACACCGGGCCGCCCCGGCAAGGTGATGATCCGCGGCTAAACGCAGCCGAATACCACAGCACCAAACGGGGCGGCCCTTGATCCGGGATCAGGGGCCGCCCTGCTTTTAATTTGGTACTCTAGCTTGAGTGGCCGCGGTCTTTAGAACGGCAGCCCCGTATAATTCTCTGCCAGATCGCGCCGCGCTGTTTCGCTTTGCGCCAGATGGGCCAGCGACGCCCGCCGCATCTGCGGGGCGAAACTGTCTTCGCCCTCGAACTGATGCAGCATTGTTGTCATCTGCCAGCTGAACCGCATCGCCTTCCAGATCCGCGACAGCGCATGGGCGGAATAACCGTCTACCCCGCTGTGATCCCCTCGCTTCAACGCGGCAATCAGCGCGTCATGCAGATAGAAGACATCGGACACCGCGAGGTTCAGCCCTTTGGCACCGGTGGGCGGTACGATATGCGCGGCATCCCCCACCAGAAACAGGTTTCCCCATCGCAACGGCTCGCTCACGAAGGACCGCAGCGGCGCGATGGATTTCTCGATCGACGGGCCGGTCACGAGCGCCTCTGATACAGGTCGCGGCAAACGTTGCTTCAGTGCCTCCCAGAAGCGGTCATCGCTCCACTCCTCGACCTTTTCGGTCGACGACACCTGAATGTAATAGCGGCTCAGGCTTGCGCTGCGCATGGAGGCCAGAGCGAAGCCCTGCGCCGAACTGGCATAGATCAATTCATCGTTCACCGGTTTCGTGCGCGACAGAATCCCCAGCCAGCCAAAGGGGTAGACCCGTTCAAACTCCCGGCGTTTGGCGGCGGGGATCGTCGCGCGACTGACGCCATGGAACCCATCACAGCCCGCGACGTAAGTGCAGCTGATCTCTTGCCGCTGGCCGTCTTTGGTAAAGGATACCGTGGGCGCATTGCTGTCCGCACCGTCGATCACCACATCCTCGACCTCGTGAATGATCGTGGTGCCCATCCGGTCCTGTGCGTCGTACAGATCGCGGGTGACCTCTGTCTGGCCATAGACCATGACCTTCTTGCCGATCAGCTTGTGGAAATCGATATGCACCATCAGGTCGTTGTCGGTCAGGTAGCAGCCTTTGTGCGGCAAGCCCTGTTGGTCCATCCGCGCACCGACACCGGCGTGGCGCAGCAGGTTCATTGTGCCATCCTCAAGCACGCCCGCGCGGATACGTGACAGCACGTGTTCACGGGTGGTCCTTTCAAGCACGACAGTGCTGACGCCTGCGTCGTTCAGCAATTGCGACAGCAGCAAGCCCGATGGCCCGCCGCCAATAATGACGACTTCCGTTTTCATATAGCTGCTCCCTGCCCGATTTTCGGGTTAACCTATTGTACGGAACGTGCATGATGAATGGATCGTTAGCGCAATTGCTGGTACAATCCGTGCATGACAGAGCTTTCACCGATCCCCAGCTATGCGCTTTTTGGCGAAACCAAAGGCTTTCCCGATGTCCTCCATTGCGAACGGATCAAGGACCGCGCACCGGATCACGCATGGCACATCGCGCCGCATCGGCACGCGCAGCTGGCGCAGGTGCTCTACATCCTTTCGGGGGGTGGCACGGCGAATATCGATGGCGACCGATTTGCCCTGACGCAGGGATCGGTCGTCTTTATCCCGCCCCGCATGGTGCATAGTTTCGACTTTGCTCCCAATACCCAAGGCATGGTGCAATCCTTTCCCATTGCGATCCTGCACAGCATCGGGCCCGTCAATGCCGAGGTCGCGCAGGCGCTGACCAAGCCGACGGTTGGTCGCGCCGCGGGCCCGCTGATCGCGCTGATGACCCAGCTGGAAACCGTGGCGGCCCAGACGGGGGCACCGTTTCGGGCGCAGATTGCCGTGGGGCTGGGGCATGCGGTTCTGGCCAGCATCGCGGCATGGGGGACCACGCAAAACCGCAGCAACGACGCACCGCAGGATGATCGCCTGTCGCGGCTCGACCAGCTTATCGGCGATCCCGACAGTGCCGGCTGGACGGCCAAGGACTTTGCCAGCACCCTCGGGATCAGCACCGGACATCTGTCGCGCCTGTGTCGCGCGGCAAAGGGGCTGTCCGCCACCGCCTATATCGAAGCCCGCCATGTCGAGGAAGCCTGCCGCATGCTGGCCTTCACCCGTCTGTCGGTGGCCGAGGTTGGCTACCGTCTGGGGTTCGCCGATCCGTCCTATTTCTCGCGCCGTTTCCGCACCGTGCAGGGGGTGACCCCATCGCAATACCGCCAGCAATTCGTAACCTGAGATCGCGGCCAAAGGACCACAGGTTGAAGTCTCGGCAAATCCGTGCTCACAAAACTGACAAATGTCAGAATTATTAACCGTTATCGCTAACAGCCGTTTGACCTACCCCAAATGATACGTGAAGGTGACGTTAGGGAGCCTGCGCAACCCGTGCCGCGCAGATAAGAGAAACCGAAGTTTCTGGGAGGAAATAGAATGACAAAAGGCAATATGAACCGTCGCACCATGCTGCGCGGCGCTGCTCTTGGCGCGCTGGCGACACCGGCGCTGGTCGGCAAAGGGATCGCGCAGGGCAAGGTCAACTGGCGCGTGCAAGCGCATTGGCCCAAAGCGTCCAGCTCTTTCACCGACAGCCTTGGCAAACTGGCCGAAGTGCTTGAGACGCGCACCGAAGGCGCGTTCAAAATGGATCTGCTGGGTGCTGGCGAATTCGCCAAAGGCCCCGACATCTACAATATCGTGCGCAAGGGCGTGGTGCCGATGGGGACGGTCAGCCCGTCCTATGTGCAAGATCAGGCGCAAGCCGCGTCCTTCCTGTTCGGCATCCCCGGCACCTTCCGTCAGGCTTGGGAAATGGAACACGCGGTCAAGAACCTTGGCCTTGAGGCGCTGGTGAACGAAGACCTGAACGCCGATGGCGTGATGATGAAGACAGAAAAGGTCCTGCCCGTCGAAATCGTCGTGTCGAAGAAGATCGAATCCGCCGAAGACTTCAAAGGGCTCAAGCTGCGGTCGTCGGGTACGATGCTGGATTACCTGCAATCCGCCGGTGCCGCGCCGCAATACATCCCCGGGTCCGAACTCTATCAATCGCTCAGCTCGGGCGTTGTGGATGGCGCGCATTGGGGCGCTGCCGTGGGGGCGAAATCCATGTCCCTCTGGGAGGTCTGCAAATACCACTACAAACCCGCGCTTGGTCAGACCACCGACGCCTTTATCCTGAATATGGACGCCGTCGACGGGCTGGAGGACGATCTGCGCACTGCCCTGCTCGACACGATGGAGACGCGGTTCTTCCAGCGCTCGGCCGAATACCAGCACGCCGAAGCTATCGCGATCTCTTCGGGCATCGCCGAGAACAACATCGAAGTATCCGAACTGCCCGACGACGTTCTGGCGATCCTTGCCGATGCCTCGGCCAAGATCCTCGACACAGAGGCGCAGAAAGGCGAACGCGCGGCCAAGGCGGCTGATATCTACAAAACCTTGATGACCGACCTCGGCTACCTCTAGGGGCCTGATCCGGGGGTTAAACCCCGGTGATGCCACAGAGAAAATCAATGTAGCCGCCTGACATGTCCCTGCATTTCGGGCGGCTTCTTTTATGTCTTGAGGGAGAAACGTTTTGTTTAAACTTGCGCGCTTCATCACGCAATTGAACCGCATTATCGGCTATTGGATCAGCTTTTGCGTGCTGATCATTTTTGCCCTGCTGCTGGCCGATGTGGTCATGCGATATCTGATCGGGCAGCCCGCCATCTGGACTGCCGAACTGGCGACGCTGATCTTTGGTGTCTATGCGATCATCGGGGGCGGTTATCTGCTGACCGAACGAGGCCACGTGAACGTCGATATCATCTACGGCCAGTTTTCCCCCAAACGCAAAGCCTTGGTGGACATCGTGACATGGCCGCTGTTCCTGATATTTGTCGGCGTGCTGCTGTGGCAAGGCTATGACATCGCGTCCGAGGCCATCGCGGATATGGAGCGGTCGAACTCTGTCTGGAAGGCCCCGCTGTGGCCGACAAAATCGCTGATCCCGGTCGCCGCCTTGCTGCTGCTGTTGCAGGGCTTCGTACGCCTTTGGGCCGATGTGCGCACCCTGATGGGGCTGCCCAATGATCCCGCGATCTTTGGACAACCGGCCACCGGCGACACCCAAGCCGCCCAAGCCGCAGGAGGCCAGTCATGAGCGTTGAAATCCTGACCATGCTTTTCTTTGGCGCGCTGCTGTTGTTTGTGATGCTCGGCACGCCGCTGGCCTTTGCCCTTGGGGGGATATCGGTCATCTTCCTCTATGCGGAAATGGGCGATCTGGGGTTCTATCTGCTCGCCTCCAAAATGTGGGAAACGATGCAATCCCCGACGCTGATGGCAATTCCGCTGTTTGTATTCATGGCGATCCTGCTTGAAAAATCGGGGGTCGCGAATGATCTTTACGATATGATGCACGAATGGTGGGGCGGGCTGCGCGGCGGTCTGGCTATCGGCACGGTGCTGATCTGCGTGATCTTTGCCGCCATGTCGGGCATCTCGGGTGCGGCGGTTGTCACGATGGGGACCATCGCGCTGCCCAAGATGCTGGAACGCGGCTATGACAAGAAGCTCGCGCTTGGGGCGATCAACGCGGGCGGAGGCTGGGGCATCCTGATCCCGCCGTCGATCCTGATGGTGCTGTATTCGCTGCTGACCGAAGTGTCGGTCGGGCGTCTGTTCGCGGCCGGTATCGGGCCAGGGCTGCTGCTGTTCTTCCTCGTCTCCGTCTATATCGGCGGGCGCTGCTGGATGCAGCCGGAACTGGGCCCCGCCCTCCCGAAAGAGGAACGCGCGAACTGGGGGCAGAAGCTGCGGTCTCTCAAGGCGGTGATCCTGCCGATCCTGATCGTGGTGATCGTGCTGGGGGCCATCTTCGGCGGCTACGCGACGCCGACCGAAGCCGCCGCCATCGGCGTCTTTGGCGCAATGGTCGCCACGGGCGTGAACCGGCAGCTGTCATGGGTCGTGATCCGCGACGCCTCTGTCGCGACGCTGAAACTGACCGCGCTGATCATGTGGATCCTTTTCGCGGCCCACGCCTTCAGCACGGCCTATACCGCGCTTGGGGCACAAAGCCTGATCCAAGACATGATGAACCTTGTGCCCGGTGGGCGTTGGGGGTCGCTGGTGTTCATGCTGGCGGTGCTCTTCATCCTTGGGATGGTGCTGGATCCGGTGGGGATCATGCTGATCACCCTGCCTGTATTCCTGCCCGTTGTGCAGAGTTATGGCTTTGATCCGATCTGGTTCGGCATCCTCTTCATCATCATGATGGAGGTCGGGTATATGACCCCGCCCTTCGGCTTTAACCTCTTTTACCTCAAAGGGGTGGCCCCGCCGGATGTCACAATGGGCGATATCTATGCCTCTGTGACGCCTTACGTGATCGTGACGCTGATCGGGGTCTTGCTGATCATCCTGATCCCCGAGATCGCGACCTATCTGCCCAAGTATTTCTACGGGTAGACCTGTAAACACCTGCTTTGACCCGCGGCACGGCTGCGGGTCAAAGCCCCTGACGGGATATGCTCAAATAATAGGCAGCCGTCAAAATACAGCCTGAAATTGCGCCAAAAATGCCCGTTTCGGATCGCACCCGACGGGAATCACGCTATCCAGATGGGAGTTATTTTCAGCTGGACGAGGCCCCCCATCAACATCGCCGCCCATACCGATCAGGCTCTTGCCGTGCCGATGCAACCCCGCGCCCGCGGGGCGTTGTGCATCAGCAGCAAGACCTATGGCGGCGCGTCCGTGATTGGCGATCTCTACCAACAAGGCTGCTTCAAGGCGCTGTTTCCGCGCGCGGCGGCGGGCGGGCTGACGGGGGTTTTCCTCAATACCTCGGGTGGGATGACGGGCGGCGATGAGCTGTCGATCCACGCCACGGCGGGTGCGGGCAGCCGGCTGACCCTGACCAGCCAAGCGGCCGAGCGCGTCTATCTGGCGCAACCCGGCCCCATGGCGCAGATGACCACGCGGCTGGATGCAAAAGCGGGGGCCCGGATCGATTGGCTGCCGCAGGAAACGATCCTGTTCAACGGCTCCGCCCTGCGCCGCAAGCTGGAGGTGGACCTGACGGGCGATGCCTGTTTCTTCGGCGTAGAGCCGCTGGTCTTTGGCCGCGTCTCCATGGGCGAAACGCTGCGCGACGCGCGCTTTGCCGATAACATCACGATCCGCCGCGACGGGCAGCCTATCTTTGCCGATGCCGTGCGTCTGTCCGGCGATATCCATGCACAGCTTGCAGGCACCGCCACGGCGCGCGGCAACTGCGCCATGGCCAGCGTGATCTACGCCGCCCCCGATGCCGAAGCGCTGCTTGCCCCTCTGCGCGCGCTGCTGCCTGCCAGCGCCGGTGCCAGCCTGATCCGCGACGGCGTGCTTTATGCGCGGCTCCTCGCGCCCGACAGTTACATCCTGCGCCAGTCTCTGGTGCCGATCATCGCCCGCCTGCACGGCGCGGCCCCTCCTAAAACATGGATGCTTTGACATGCAGCTGACCCCCCGTGAAAAAGACAAACTGCTGATCGCCATGGCGGCCGAAGTCGCGCGCAAGCGTCTGGCCCGTGGCGTCAAGCTGAACCACCCCGAGGCGATTGCCCTGATCACCGACACCGTCGTCGAAGGCGCGCGCGATGGCCGCAGCGTGGCCGAGATGATGCAGGCCGGTGCCCGGGTCATCACCCGCGACGACTGTATGGAGGGCATCGCCGAGATGATCCACGACGTACAGGTCGAAGCCACCTTCCCCGACGGGACCAAGCTGGTCACCGTGCACAACCCTATCCGCTAGACCCCATTCGCAAGAAAGGCCCCTGCTATGAAACATCTGATGATCCTGCCCGCCGCCCTGATGGCTGGCCCTGCCCTTGCCCACCCCGGTGTGCATATCGCCCCCCACGGGGCCGAATGGATGCCTGTCTTCATGGGGCTCGCCGTCATCGCAACCGCCGCGGCCATCGCCCTGCGCGGGCGGGTCAAGGCCCCTCGCAAGGCGCGCAAATGATCCCCGGAGAGGTACTGTGCGCCGCGGGGGACATCACCCTGAACGCCGATCGCACGGCCGTCACCCTGATGGTTGCCAATACCGGTGACCGGCCCGTGCAGGTCGGCAGCCACTACCACTTTGCCGAAACCAACCCCGCGCTCGACTTTGACCGCGCCGCCGCGCGTGGTCACCGGCTGGACATCGCCGCCGGCACCGCCGTGCGCTTTGAACCCGGTCAACGCCGCGAGGTGCAACTGATCCCGCTCGCGGGCGACCGCAAGGTGTACGGGTTCAACGCTGAAGTGATGGGCGCGCTCTAAGGCGCTTCGAGGAAAGAGAGACCTATGACCACCACACTCCCCCGCTCTGAATACGCAGCGATGTACGGCCCCACCACGGGCGACCGGCTGCGACTGGCCGACACCGATCTGATCATCGAGGTGGAACGAGATCTGACCACCTATGGCGAAGAGGTGAAGTTCGGCGGCGGCAAGGTGATCCGTGACGGGATGGGCCAGTCGCAGGTGACGCGGGCAAACGGTGCGGTGGATACTGTCATTACCAACGCGCTGATCGTGGATCATTCGGGCATCTACAAGGCGGATGTGGCGCTGAAAGACGGGCGCATCGCGGCAATTGGCAAGGCGGGCAACCCCGACACCCAACCCAACGTCGACATCATCATCGGACCGGGGACCGAGGTGATCGCAGGCGAGGGACGCATCCTCACCGCGGGCGGTTTCGACAGCCACATCCACTTTATCGCCCCCCAGCAGATGGAGGACGCGCTGCATTCCGGTGTGACCACCTGCTTTGGCGGCGGCACCGGCCCTGCGCATGGCACGCTCGCCACCACCTGCACCCCCGGCCCGTGGCATATCGGGCGCATGTTGCAGGCGATGGACGGTGTGGTGATGAACATCGGTCTCTCGGGCAAGGGCAACGCCAGCCAACCCGGCGCGCTGGTTGAAATGGTAAACGGCGGGGCCTGCGCGCTGAAGCTGCACGAGGATTGGGGCACCACCCCTGCCGCCATCGACTGCTGCCTGTCGGTCGCCGACGATATGGACGTGCAGGTGATGATCCACACCGACACGCTGAACGAATTTGGCTTTGTCGAACATACGCTTGGCGCGATGAAGGGCCGGACCATCCACGCCTTCCACACCGAGGGCGCAGGCGGTGGCCACGCCCCCGACATCATCAAGATTTGCGGCGAGGAGCACGTGCTGCCGTCCTCGACCAACCCGACGCGCCCCTTCACGGTGAACACGCTCGAAGAGCATCTGGACATGCTCATGGTCTGTCACCACCTTGATAAATCCATCCCCGAAGACGTCGCCTTTGCCGAAAGCCGGATCAGACGCGAGACGATTGCCGCCGAGGATATCCTGCATGACATCGGTGCTTTCTCTATCATCGCCTCTGACAGTCAGGCCATGGGACGTGTGGGCGAGGTGCTGATCCGCACATGGCAAACCGCTGACAAGATGCGCAAGCAGCGCGGGCGCTTGCCGGAAGAAACCGGCGACAACGATAACTTCCGCGTCAAACGCTATATCGCGAAATACACGATCAACCCCGCCATCGCCCATGGTGTCAGCCGCGAGGTCGGGTCGATCGAGGTCGGCAAGAAGGCCGATCTGGTGCTGTGGAACCCCGCTTTTTTTGGCGTGAAGCCCGAAATGGTATTGATGTCCGGCATGATCGTCGTGGCGCAGATGGGTGATCCGAATGCGTCGATCCCCACACCGCAGCCGGTCTATACCCGCCCGATGTTCGGGGCCTATGGCAGCGCGCTGCAGCATTGCGCGGTGACCTTTATTTCGGAAGCCGCGCAATCGAACGGGCTGCGCGACAGCCTTGGCCTGCGCAAGCAAACCATCGCCGTGCAAAACACCCGCAATATCGGGAAATCCGATCTGATCCACAACGCGGCCACCCCCAAGGTAGAGGTGAACCCCGAAACCTACGAAGTCCGCGCGGACGGCGAGTTGTTGACCTGCGCGCCCGCTGAGACCGTCCCCATGGCGCAACGCTATTTCATGTTCTGAGGCCCCTAGATGACCGACCTTCCCCCCGCCCATACGATCAAGCGCCACGGCCAGTGGGACCATGCGGATGACAGCTGCGTGCTCACCTATGACGACCGCTTCCTGCGCCGCAAACGCCTGCTGACCAGCCACAATCGCGGGTTCCTCGTGGACCTCGCCCATACGGAATCGCTAAACCACGGCGATGCGTTCGAGCTTGAAGGCGGGCAGATCATCGAGGTCATCGCGGCCAAGGAAGCCTTGCTGGAAATCACCGGCGACGATCTGGTGCGGCTGGCATGGCATATCGGCAACCGGCACTGCCCCTGCCAGCTTGAACCCGCCCGCCTGCTGATCCAGAACGACCACGTGATCCGCGACATGCTGACCAAGCTCGGCGCGACGTTGCGGGATGTGTCCGAACCGTTCATTCCCGAAGGCGGGGCCTATGGCCACGGGCGCACCCACAGCCACGCACATTAGGCCCGCCGGACGATGCAAACCCAAGCCCTGATCACGCTCGCGCAATGGCTGTCGCCCAGCTTTCCCATCGGCGCGTTCAGCTATAGCCACGGGCTGGAAATGGCCGTGCAGGACGGCACCATTTACGATGCGGCCAGCCTTCAGGCGTGGCTGTCGGATATCATCACCCACGGTGCAGGCCGGACCGATGCGATCCTACTGAACGCTGGCTTTGCGGGTAAGGGGGTGGACGAGGTAGATGCGCTGGCGCGCGCGCTGGCCCCCTCGTCAGAGCGACTGACCGAGATGACCCAACAGGGCGCGGCCTTTGTGCGGGTGGTCAATGACGTCTGGGGGCATGACCTCCCCGACCTGACGCTGCCCGTCGCCTTTGGCGCGGCTTGCGCGGCGCAGGGGCTGCCCGTCGAACAAGGCGCGCAGCTGTTCCTGCACGCCTTCGTCAGCGCACTGGTGTCTGCCGCGATCCGCGCGGTGCCCTTGGGGCAAACGGACGGGCAGCGGGTGATCACCGCCCTTGCCCCGCTGTGCCACCAAACGGTGACGCTAGCCCTGACCCAAACCATCGACGACATCGGCAGCGCCTGCTTTCTGGCCGATATCGCGTCGATGCGACATGAAACGCTTTACTCAAGGATGTTCCAGACATGACCTCCCCCCATGGACCGCTTCGTATTGGCATTGGTGGCCCCGTTGGTGCGGGCAAGACGACAACGACCGCCGCCCTGTGCCGTGCCATGCGCGACCGCTGGTCGATTGGCGTGATCACCAATGATATCTACACCCAAGAGGACGCCGAAGCGCTCATGCGGCTTCAGGTCTTGCCGCAGGACCGGATCATCGGGGTCGAAACCGGCGGCTGCCCCCATACCGCAATCCGCGAGGATGCCTCTATCAACCTTGCCGCCGTCGCCCGGATGCGCGACCGCCACCCCGATCTGGACTGCGTGCTCATCGAATCCGGTGGCGATAACCTGTCGGCGACCTTCAGCCCCGAACTGGCGGATGTGACGCTTTATGTGATCGACGTTGCTGCGGGCGAAGAGATCCCGCGCAAGGGCGGACCAGCGATCACCAAGTCGGATATCCTGATCATCAACAAAACCGACCTCGCCCCGCATGTGGGCGCGTCGCTAGAGGTGATGGACCGTGACGCCAAACGGATGCGCGGCGATCTGCCCTATCTCTTTGCCGAGATGAAACACGATAAGGGTGTGGCAGAGCTGCTGGACCTGATTGTCAAAATCGGCGGCCTCCGCCCGGTTCCCGAAAATTAACAATTTGCAATAATAACGGCGGAATTTTGCCCACGAAAATCCTGACGCTTTGTTTTTGGCCGAGAATCGCGGAATGTCTGCCGGACTTTACTGGGACAGTAAGGTGAGTGAAACGGGCAGCAGGACAGATAAATGAGCGTGAAACGCCAGTGGTCATCGAAAGTCGGAATTCCTTTGTTGTGTGTGGCCCTGCTGATGACAGCAGCCTGCGCCCGCGGCCCGTCTGAAATTCAGACCATTGGTCAGGCGGGTATCAACCCCGACCTGCACGCCATGGCAATCCGCGAGGTGCGCGTTTTGCAATCCAAAGGTCAGCGCGTCTGGTGCGTGCCCTTCGCACGCAATGCCAGCGGCGTTCAAATCCGCGGCAATGCCAATACGTGGTGGGCGCAAGCCAACGGCCTGTACGAGCGCGGCAAAGAACCCGTCGTCGGGTCGGTCATGGCGTTCAAAGGCACCAGCCGGAACCCAATGGGCCATGTTGCCGTCGTCTCCGAAGTCGTTTCCCCGCGCGAGATCAAGGTCGATCACGCCAATTGGAAGCGCAACAAGATCTCGCTTGGAATGAGCGTGCAAGACGTATCTCCGCTGAACGACTGGTCCGATGTGCGCCTTGAAAGCCAGGCCGGGTCCTACGGCAGTGTCTATCCGATCAACGGGTTCATCTATCCCGATGCGAAATCCGCGCCGTCGAACGAGATGACACAGCCCCCCGTGTTCGCATTTTCAGCGGCACCGACACAAAGCAACTGACCAATGGGGCGGCAGCGCCCCTCAAGGTTGCAAATCTGCTGACACTGGCGTTGGGTAGGCACATCTAAACATCAGGATGCCCCCAATGACCCAGCAGCAGAATGCCTCTTGGCAAATCACCAAACCCGCGACCCGCAGCCGCAAGGGGATCGTCGCCTCGCAAAGCCGTGTCGCCGCGCAGGTCGGGGCGGATGTCATGGCGCAGGGCGGCAATGCGGTGGATGCGGCAATTGCCACCTCCTTTGCGCTTGGCGCGGCTGAACCCTGGATGAGCGGTATGGGCGGCGGCGGCTTTATGGTCGTGCGCATGGCGGGCGAAAAGACGGCCAAGGTCATCGAATTCGGGATGAAATCCCCCAAGGGGCTGGATATCGCGGACTATCCCATCGTCGGCGGCAAGGCGGGCGATCTGTTCCCCTGGCCTTCGGTGCTGGAAGACCGCAATGTCTTCGGGGCCAAGGCGATTGCCATTCCCGGTCAGGTCGCGGGCATGGGTCTGGCGCATGAAAGCTTTGCCACGAAACCTTGGGCCGATCTGCTGGCCCCTGCGATCAAGCTTGCCGATGATGGTCTTCCTGTGGACTGGTACACGCAGTTGATCCTTGGTGGTTCGGCCAAAGACCTCGCCCCCTTCCCCGCCTCGGCCGAGACGTTTCTGGACGCAGACGGCTTTCCCAAATCCTCTGGCTGGACCGCCTTGGGCGAGACGAAATGTGACCTTAGCCGTCTTGCCGCGTCGCTGCGCACCGTCGCCAAGGACGGACCGCGCGCGTTTTACGAGGGGCCTTTGGCGCAATCCATCGTGGCCGATCTGCAAGCCGCCGGCGGCCACCATACGGCCGAGGATCTGGCGCAGTATCAGGCGACATTGGTCGACGCGATGCACTATGTCTACCGCGGGCACGAGGTCATCGCCACACCGACCCTGACCGCTGGCCCGACCATGCGCCGCGCCCTTGATCTCATGACCGCGTGGCAGCCCGGCACAGACGCCCCCGACGCCGAGGCGTTCATCGCTTATGACCGTGCCATCCGGCAGGCCAACCAGGAACGCTATGACACGATGGGCGATATCGAACATGAACCCGACCCGTCTTGCACCACACATTTCAGCGTGGTCGATGCGGCGGGCAATATGGTCGCCGTCACCCAAACGCTGCTGTCGATCTTTGGCTCGCGGATGATGCTGCCGCAATCGGGCATCCTGATGAACAACGGCATCATGTGGTTCGACCCTGAACAGGGCAAGCCGAACTCGCTTGGGCCGAATAAACGTTGCCTTGCGAATATGTGCCCCACCCTGCTGGAGCGTGCCGACGGTGCGCAATTCGCGCTTGGGGCGTCTGGCGGGCGCAAGATCATGCCCGCTGTGGTCCAACTGACCTCACTGCTGCTGGACTACGGGATGGATCTGGAAGCCGCCTTTCATGCGCCGCGCACGGATATGAGCCTTGCCGATGTGACCATCGTGGATCAGGCGCTGCCGCCGCAGGTGATCGCGACGCTGCAAGACACGCTGGACAATGTGGTGACCGCGCCGCGCACGATCTTCCCCTACCACTTCGCTTGCCCCTCTGCTGTCGGGCGCGCAGGCGACGAAAATACCGGCGTGACAGAGGTGATGTCCGCTTGGGGGGATGCCGTCAGCGCCTGAAAGAGCGACGGGCAAGCATAGCTGCCTTGCCCTGCGCATCTGACAAAGAGATGTACATTTGCGTCACAACCGACTAGGGACGGGCGCAACACGTGGCTGGCGTATCCGCTTTCGCCGCGACGCGCGTATTTGTAGCGCGACATTTTCTCAGACAGGACAATCCCTTGATCCAAACCATCGCAGACGCGCTTGCCACCCAAGGCTATGATTCGCTTACCCCCGTCCAAGAGGCGGTTACCAACCCAGATCTGGTCGAGGCCGACCTTCTGGTGTCAGCCCAAACGGGGTCCGGCAAGACAGTGGCCTTTGGTCTGGCCATCGCACCGACCCTTTTGGGCGACGATGAAAAATTCGGACACGCTGGCGCGCCCCTGGCGCTGATCATCGCACCGACGCGCGAATTGGCCATGCAGGTCAGCCGCGAGCTGACCTGGCTTTATGGCAAGGCCGGTGCGGTCGTGACCACCTGCGTTGGCGGCATGGACACACGCACCGAACGTCGTGCGCTGGACCGTGGCGCGCATATCGTCGTCGCGACACCGGGCCGCCTGTGCGACCACATCAAACGCAACAACATCAACCTGTCCGATATCCGCGCCGTGGTGCTGGATGAAGCGGACGAGATGCTTGATCTGGGTTTCCGCGAAGAGCTGGAATTCATCCTCTCCGAAGCGCCGGAAGAGCGCCGCACACTGTTGTTCTCGGCCACCGTGCCTGCAGCGATCGCCAAGCTGGCCAAATCCTACCAGCGTGATGCGCAGCGCGTCGAAACCGTGGGCGAAAAGAAACAACACGCCGACATCGAATACCGTGCGCTGAACGTGCACCCGCGCGACACTGAAAACGCGATCATCAACGTGCTGCGCTTTTACGAGGCGAAAAACGCCATCGTCTTCTGCAACACCCGCGCCGCCGTCGCACGCCTGACCACCCGCTTTACCAACCGCGGCTTTTCGGTCGTGGCGCTGTCGGGCGAGCTGACGCAATCCGAACGCACCAACGCCCTGCAAGCGCTGCGCGACGGGCGCGCGCGCGTCTGCATTGCAACAGATGTTGCCGCCCGCGGGATCGACCTGCCCAACCTCGAACTGGTGGTGCATGCCGATCTGCCGTCGAACTCTGACACGTTGCTGCACCGCTCCGGTCGTACCGGTCGTGCCGGTCGCAAGGGTGTGTCCGCGCTGATCGTCCCCGCCAAGATGCGCAGCAAGGCAAACCGTCTGCTGGGCGGCGCCAAGCTGAAGGTCGAATGGGCCAACCCGCCCTCTGCCGAAGAAGTGAACGCTGAAGACGAAAAGCGTTTGCTGGCCGATTCCGCATGGTCTGACCCGATCCCCGATGATGCAGCGGGCTTTGTTGCCAATCTGGTCGAACAGTTCAGCGCCGAGCAACTGGCGACGGCCTTTGTGAACCTGTACCGTGCACGCCAGTCCGCGCCCGAGCAGCTGGCAGAGCCCGGCACCCCTGCCGACGAACGCCCCCGTGGCGACTTTGGCCCGTCGGTCTGGTTCTCGATCTCGATCGGACGCAACGATGACGCCGAACCCCGCACCATCCTGCCGATGATCTGTCGCATGGGCGATCTGACCAAGGATGACGTGGGCGCGATCCGCGTGCAGCCCAGCCATACCTTTGTCGAAATCCTCGCGACCTCGGCAGATAAATTCACCAACGCGCTTGGCCCCGACATGAAGGTCGAAGACGGCGCGGTTGTGACCAAGCTGGACAAGGCCCCCGATCTGTCGCGCGGGCCCAAGCCCGGCGGCCGTGGCCCCAAACCGAACCGTGGCGGCCCGCGTTCTGACAACGGCCCGCGCCCCGATCGTGGCCCACGCCCCGACCGCGCACCCTATGACCCCGACGCACCACGTGCACCGCGCAAACCACGTGCGGCCAGCACCGAAGAAGCATCGGTTACCTACGACAAGCCTCGCGGCCCGCGCCCCGACAAAGGGCTCGATAAACCTCGCGGCGACAAGCCGAAGTTTGACAAGCCCAAAGCCCCCAAAGGCGAACGCCCGCCCAAGTCGCATAAGACCGAACGGTCTCCGATGAAGCCCGGTGCCACGCCTAAACCCAAGTCTGCGGGCAAGCCCGACAGCTTTGACAAACCCGGCGGCAAGCCCAAAGCCAAAGCCGTCTGGAAAAAGGAAAAGCCAGCGGATCGTGGGGCGGACCGCCCCCGTGGCGACGGCAAACCAGCGGATAAACCGTTCAAGGCCCGCGCCGCTGACCCGTCGAAACGCTTTGTCCCACCGGGCAAACTGGGTGCGAAACCCAAGGGCGGCAAACCCTCGGGCAAAGCCGGTGGCGGCGATGCCTCCCCCAAACGCGGCAAGTCGAGCTTTCGCCCGAAATAAGCCGCAAGACCTACCCCCGGTCTGAAAACGGGGAAATACAGATCAATCAATCGCTTAGGGGCCGGAATTTTAATCAATTCCGGCCCTTTTTGCGTCTATCTTCCCCGTCCCGCCCCCCTATGTGGCAGGTTTTTCCTTTTCAGAGGGGGAAGTTGCTCCTAACAATCACTGCACATGGGCCGAAACAGACGCGAGGCGCGTTTGCGATGGGGCCTTGAAAACAGGGTGCTTTGCCACCCGCCCCCAATCCCAACCTCGGAAAGGTCACGCATATGGATGGTACATTTAGCGAAAACGATATCTCCCGTGTGGTCGAGGCAGATCGCGCGCACATCTGGCACCACCTCAGCCAGCACAAAGCCTATGAAACCACGGACCCACGGATCATTGTCGAAGGCAAAGGCATGCGTGTCTGGGACCAAAAGGGCAAAGAGCATCTGGACGCGGTGTCCGGTGGTGTCTGGACCGTCAACGTCGGCTATGGCCGTGAAAGCATTGCCAACGCCGTGCGCGACCAGCTGATCAAGCTGAACTATTTCGCGGGGTCTGCCGGGTCTATTCCGGGGTCGCATTTTGCGGAAAAGCTGATCGACAAGATGCCGGGCATGAGCCGCCTGTACTATTGCAACTCCGGCTCCGAGGCGAACGAGAAAGCCTTCAAGATGATCCGCCAGATCGCCCACAAACGCTATGGCGGCAAGAAGCACAAAATCCTGTATCGCGACCGCGACTACCACGGCACGACCATCGCGTGTTTGTCTGCGGGCGGTCAGGAAGAACGCAATGCGCAATACGGCCCCTTCACCGACGGGTTCGTCCGCGTCCCCCACTGTCTGGAGTATCGCAAGTTCGAGCAAGACGGCGCGCCAGAGGATAACTACGGCGTTTGGGCTGCGGATCAGATAGAGAAGATCATCCTCGCCGAAGGGCCCGACACCGTGGGCGGGCTGTGTCTTGAACCCGTCACGGCGGGCGGTGGTGTTATCACGCCTCCGGACGGCTACTGGGAACGGGTGCAAGAGATTTGCCGCAAGTATGACGTGCTGCTGCACATCGACGAAGTCGTCTGCGGCATCGGGCGTACCGGCGAATGGTTCGGCTACCAGCATTTCGGCGTCCAGCCCGATATGGTTACGATGGCCAAGGGTGTAGCCTCGGGCTATGCGGCGATTGCCTGTCTTGTGACGACGGAAGAGGTCTTTAACCTGTTCAAGGACGACGCCAGCGACCCGCTGAACTACTTCCGCGATATCTCTACCTTCGGGGGCTGCACCGCGGGCCCCACCGCCGCGATTGAAAACATGGCGATTATCGAACGCGAAAACCTGCTGCAAAACACCCGCGACATGGGGCAATACATGCTCGAAGAGCTTGAAGAGCTGTCGGACAAATATGACGTGATCGGTCAGGTGCGCGGAAAGGGTCTGTTCCTTGGCGCAGAGCTGGTCCAAGACCGCAGCACCCGCGTTCCCGTTGTCGAAGCGCAGATTCAGGCGGTCGTCGCAGACTGTATGGCGCAGGGCGTGATCATCGGGGCGACCAACCGGTCGGTGCCGGGCAAGAACAACACGCTCTGCTTCAGCCCTGCATTGATCGCGAAGAAGGACGATATTGATCAGATCATCGCGGCTGTGGATGGGGCAATGGGTCGGGTGTTCGGCAGCAAATAGGCTGCCGCTCCGGCACTTTGTTGCCGATCAAAATAATCTTACTGGAACCAAACCCGTCACATAGCGTTAAGTACTGAAGCTAGTATGGAGTATATCATGAAAAAGCTACTTTTGGTCCTGCCTATGGTTGGCGCACTCGCCGCTTGCGAAACGCAAACTCAATCTTCTGTAACCGGCGCTGCTGCTGGTGCGGCTCTGGGTGCTGTCGTGTCGGGCGACGATGACAAAACCAAAGGCGCCGTTCTGGGTGGCTTGGCTGGCGCTGCTGCAGGTGCATACCTGGGCCGCGGTAAAAACGGCCAGTGCGTCTACCAGAACTCCGCAGGTCAGCGTTACACGGCTGCTTGCCCATAAGCGTTTTCTGCTCCCGAAGGCAGATATTCACATTAGGCCTCGGCGTTTCGCCGGGGCCTTTTTTATGCGCTGACCGATTGGCTGGGTCTGCCCATAAAAAAGGGCGGCTAGATGCCGCCCCGTCTTACCCGTGATTTTACCGCGTGATCAGTCAAGCAGACCCGCGTGCTGCAACCCGTGATCCACGAGCGCTTTGGTGGCATCGGTCAGCGGCACCAGCGGCAGGCGCACCTCGTCCGAACACAACCCCAGACGCGCCATCGCGTATTTCACACCCACCAGGCCCGGCTCGGTGAAGATTGCGTTGTGCAACGGCATCAGCTTGTCCTGGATTTCCAGCGCCGACGCATAGTCCCCCGCAAGGCAGAACGCTTGCATCTGGCTTAGCAGCTTGGGCGCGACATTCGCGGTGACAGAGATACAGCCAACGCCGCCTTGAGCGTTGAACCCGTGCGCTGTGGCGTCCTCGCCCGAGAGCTGGACAAAATCCGGCCCGCACAGCATCCGCTGGTCACAGACCCGCGCCAGATCGCCGGTGGCATCCTTGACACCGATGATGCGCGGCAGCTTGGCCAGCTCCGCCATGGTTTCGGGCAGCATATCAACGACCGAACGGCCGGGGATATTGTAGATGATGATCGGCAGACCGCAGGCCTCGTGGATCGCGGTGAAATGCGCGATCAGACCGGCTTGGGTCGGCTTGTTGTAATAGGGCGTGACCACCAGAACCGCATCGGCACCGACGCTTTCGGCGTGTTTGGCCAGACGGATGCTTTCGGTCGTGTTGTTCGAACCGGCACCTGCAACGACGGGGATACGACCCGCGGCGGCTTTGACGACTTCGGCGACAACGGTTTCATGCTCGGCATGGGTCAGGGTGGGCAATTCACCGGTGGTCCCGACAGGCACCAGCCCGTTCGATCCTTCCGCGATGTGCCATTCCACCAGCTTCTTGAGCGTGGCCAAATCCAGCGCGCCGTCCGTGAACGGCGTGACGAGTGCAGGTAGTGAACCTTGTAGCATATGCACGCTCCTATTCTTGCGTTGCTGGGCAAGCGCCCAATTGCTGATAGCGGCAAGTTGAGTTGAAACCCCCGCGCCGCGCCGTATGTTGCAAGGCTGTAGCCTTTGACCAGTAGGAAATGCAAGTGATGAGACGCGCCTTGGCGACGCTGACGATGGTTTTTGCCCTCGCCCTTCCGGCCCATGCCGAAAGGCCGCGTCCGCTGGGATGGGCGATGGACGCCATGCGCGCGGGCAGCTGGGAGAATGCCGCCCTGATTGCGCGCCGTGACGGGGCCGTTGCGGTAGATGTGATCGAATGGCACCGCCTGCGCGCCGGACGGGGCACCTATGCCGAGGTGACAGATTTCCTTAGCCGCCGCCCTGATTGGCCGGGCGAGGCCTATCTGCGCAGACAGTCCGAAGAGGCCGTGATCCGCGAGGGTGACAAGGCGATACTGGATTTCTTTACCGGTCAGGGCCCGCAGACGCCCGAGGGTGTGCTGGCCCATGCCGCAGCGCTGCTGCGTGCGGATCGTCTGGGCGAGGCACAGGCGCGGCTGGTGCTGGCGTGGCGTACCCTGCCCATGAGCGGGAACGATCAGGCAAAGTTCATTGACGCGCATGGGCCTTTGCTGAAACCGCACCACGCCGCCCGTCTGGACGAGATGCTATGGCAACGGGAACACGCCGAAGCCCGCCAGATGTTCGATCTGGTCAGTGATGCCGACAAGGCGCTGGCCGAAACCCGCATCGCCTTGCAAAATCTGGACGGCGACGTAAACGCCCTGATCGACGCGCTGCCCGCCAGCAAGGCCGGTGATCCGGGGCTACAGGCCGACCGCTTCGAATGGCGCATCCGCAAAGGCTACGGCGACAGCGCCAAGGATCTGATGCTGTCGCAATCGGTCAGCGCTGCGGCCCTTGGTCAGCCCGCCGCATGGGCCAACCGCCGCCGCGCGCTGGCGCGGGATGAAATGCGCAATGGCGACCCGGCGCGGGCCTATCAGATGGCGTCGAAGCACTTCCTGTCCGAAGGATCACATTTCGCGGACCTTGAATGGCTGTCGGGCTATATCGCCCTGCGCTTCCTTAAAGACCCCAAGCTGGCGCTTGGTCACTTTCAGGCCCATGACGGCGCGGTAGAATCCCCCATCAGCCAAGGGCGCGCAGGCTATTGGCAGGGCCGCGCGTATCAGGCCATGGGCGACGCCGAGGGCGCGGCCAAAGCCTATGCCCAAGGCGCGAAGTTCCAATCCTCTTTCTACGGTCTGCTTGCGGCAGAGCGGGGCAATCTGCCGTTCGACACAAGCCTTGCAGGCGCGCCCCCTGAACAGGACTGGCGCACATCGGCGCTGGCACAGGCACCGCTGTTTCAGGCGGGGCTGTTGCTGCAAGCCTCGGGCGAGCTGTCGACCGCGGAACGGTTCTGGACCCATCTGGCAGAGCAGCTGATCACCGAAGACGCTGCCCTTCTGGGACAGGCCGCGATTGACGTGGGCCAGCCGCATCTGGCCGTGATGATCGGCAAACGTGTGGCACAACGGGGCATCACCATCGCCGGCCCCTATTACGCACTGCATGATGCGATCAAGCTGGACCTGAACATGGCCCCCGAGATGGTGCTGGCCATCGCCCGCCGCGAAAGCGAATTCGATCCCGTGGTCCAAAGCCATGTGGGCGCACGCGGTCTGATGCAGCTGATGCCCGCCACGGCCAAGGATGTCGCCCGCGATCTGGAGATCAGCGCGCTGCACACCACCGACCGGCTGACCGCCGACCCCGAATACAATGCTTTGCTGGGGTCCGAATACCTGTCGCAAATGGCGGGCCGGTTTAACGGGAATGTGGTCATGGTCTCTGCCGCCTATAACGCCGGCCCCTCGCGTCCGACGCGCTGGATGGACACCTACGGCGACCCGCGCGAGGGCGACATCGATATCGTCGACTGGATAGAGATGATCCCTTTCCGCGAGACGCAGAACTATGTGATGCGGGTGACCGAAAGCCTGCCCGTTTACCGCGCGCGCATGGGCAAAGACCCCCTGCCCCAACCCTTTACAGAGGAACTAACGGGCACGACCCTTTTGCCGTTCGCGCCAAAAGGTGAATAGCCCCGCCGCGACGATCAGCGCCGCCCCGACGGCGACATTGGGGCGCACGGTTTCGCCAAAGGCGCTGATGCCGATGATCGCGGCAAAGACCAGTTGCAAATAGGCAAAGGGCTGCACCGCGCTCGCCTCGGCCACTTCGTAGCAGCGGATCAACAGCCAGTGGCCCGTGACACCGGTGATGCACAGGCACCCCATGATCAGCCAGTCGCTGGCGATCATCGGCTCCCAATACCACAGCCCCGTGGCTGTCATCGCCACTGACCCCGTGACGCCGGTCCAGAAAAAGCTGGTGGCGGTCTTGTCCTTGCGCCCGACATAGCGGGTCAGCAGCCCGTAGACCGCGAACATCGCGGCCGCCACCAGCGGGATCACGGCGGCGGGGTCAAAGACGCTCATCCCCGGCTGTAGAATGATCAACACCCCGATAAAGCCGACCCCGATCGCCGCCCATCTGCGCCAGCCGACACTCTCCCCCAAGACGGGGCCGGACAGGGCGGCAACCAGCAGCGGATAACAGGTAAAGACCGCGTGGCTTTCCACAAGGCCAAGGATCGTGAAGGCGACGATCATCACGCAGATCTCGGCCGCCAGCAGCAGCCCGCGGAATATCTGGAGCACCGGCTGGCTGGTCCGCGCCGCCGCCCGCAACCCGCCCGCATGGCGTTTCGCCAGCGCGATGACAAAGGCCGCGAAGAACCAGTAGCGGATCATCACCACCATCATCACGTTGTATTCTGAGGCCAGATGCCGCGACAGCCCGTCCTGCACCGCAAACACAAAGGTCGTGATCACCATCAAGGTGATGCCAAGCGGGATATTGTTCGACTGCGCCGCAGCCGCCGCGCGGTTGGTGGCCATGCTCATACGCGCACAGCCCGCGTCATGTGTCGCTTGCGGCCATAGCCGGTCGTGCGCTCGACCGCGAAGCCCGCGCTTTCCAGCGCGCGACGGACCGCGCCAGCGGCGGTATAGGTCGCGGCCGTGCCAAACGGTGCCGTGTGCCGTGCTACATCGTGCAGCAGCTCCGGCTCCCACAACTCGGGGTTTTTGGCGGGGGAAAACCCGTCAAGAAACCACGCATCCGCCAGCCCGTCCCACGCGGGCACCGCACGTCGCGCATCGCCGATCACCACGGTCAGCACCACATCGCCAAAGCGCATCTCTCCACCCTCTGGCGACCAGGCGTCCAGCAGCGCGTCGCGCTTGCCATCGAAGTCAGGAAAGGACCGATGCGCTTGGGCCATATCCTCGGAGGACATCGGGAAGGCTTCGAACGAGGTGAAATGCAGCGTGCCTTTCGCGCCATGCCGCGCCCACGCGTCCCAGGCCACGAGAAAGTTCAGCCCCGTGCCGAACCCCAACTCTCCGATGCGGAACCCGTCGCGGAAGCGGTTGGTCAGGTCATTCCCGTCAATAAAGACATGCTGCGTTTCCTCTACCCCGTTGTCGAGGCTGAAGTACGGGTCGTCGAACTTGGAGGACACGGGCACACCGCTGTCTTTCCATTCGATATCAGCTGTCTGGTTCTCCATGGGATGGCCTTGTGCTATGGGCGATGTCGAACACTGCGCAAAAAGGGCAAGGATTGGCAATGGCCGAAATCACGATACGCGGCGCGGGGATATTCGGGCTATCCGTGGCATGGGCCTGCGTGCAACGCGGCGCGGTTGTGCAGGTGATCGACCCGAATGGGCCCGCCGCAGGCAGCAGCGGCGGTATCGTCGGCGCGCTGGCCCCGCATGTGCCTGAAAACTGGAACGCCAAGAAAGCCTTTCAACGCGACAGCCTGCTGATGGCCGAAGGGTTCTGGCAAGCGGTTGAACAGGCGGGTGGGGGGAACGCGGGCTATGCCCGCAAGGGGCGCCTGCAACCCGTGGCCGATGACGCGGCATTGGCACTGGCACAGCAGCGGGCCGAAACCGCCAAGGCGCTGTGGCAGGGTCAGGCCACATGGTCCGTGATCCGCGCGAGTGACACCCCGTGGCAGCCCGACAGCCCCACCGGCTGGCTGATCCACGACACGCTAAGCGGTCTGATCCACCCCCGCCACGCCTGCGACGCGCTGGTGCAGGCACTGGCGGCCAAAGGCGTGACGGTGCAGGCGGAGGGCGGAGATCGCGGACAGGTGCTGTGGGCGACGGGCGTCGCGGGGCTGGCGCATATGACTGCCAATCACAGCCGTCTGGTCGGCGCAGGCGTCAAGGGTCAGGCCGCGCTGCTGGACTATGACGCGCGCGGCTTGCCACAGCTTTTTGCGGGCGGTGTGCATATCATCCCGCATAGCGATGGCACCACCGCCATCGGATCAACGACAGAGCGCGCGTATACCTCGCCCACCGAGACGGACGCGCAGCTTGATGATGTGATCGCCGCCGCACGTGCCGCGGTGCCCGTGTTGCGTGATGCGCCGGTGATCACCCGCTGGGCCGGCGTGCGCCCGCGCAGCCGCAGCCGTGCCCCGATGCTGGGTCCCTTGCCCGACGCTCCGGGGCAGTTCGTGGCCAATGGCGGGTTCAAGATCGGGTTCGGCATGGCCCCCAAAGTGGCCGAGGTCATGGCCGAGCTGATGCTGGACGGGCGCGATACCATCCCCGATGGGTTCCGCGTCGAAGACAACCTCTAGCGCCGCGGCGGCCCGGCAGCCCCCGTAAGGCACCACTCAAATGCAAAAGGGCCCCGGCAGATGCCGAGGCCCTTTCACGTTCATGTCGCCAAGGCTTAGGCAGCGTTTGGCAGGATCACGATTTCAACGCGGCGGTTTTGCGCTTTGCCCGCTGCGTTCAGGTTGCTTGCCACCGGCTGGCTTTCGCCACGGCCCACGGATTGGATGCGGCTGCCGGGAACGCCGTTCGACACCAGCACATTCGCAACGGCGCGCGCACGGCCTTCGGACAGCTGCTGGTTATAGGACGCTTCGCCATCGCTATCAGTGTGACCGACAATCTGCAGCGTGGAGTTGCTGTAGACGTTCACGTTCCGCGCCAGTGCGGCCAGATCGTTTTGCATACCGGCCTGAACCTGCGTGCTGTCTGTCGCGAACAGGATGTCCTGCGGCAGGGTCACGATCAGACGGTCACCTGTGTTGGTGATGATCACGTCGGAATCCAGCTGACGGCGCAGGTCGGCCTCTTGCTTGTCCAGCGAATAGCCATAGCCAGCACCCAATGCACCGCCAGCGACCGCACCGGCCAAGGCACCTTGCGCACGGTTGCCGTCGCCTTTGGACAGCGCACCGATCACAGCACCGGTACCTGCACCGATCAGCGCACCGTTACGTGTGTTGGCGTTCGGGTCGTTGGGGTTGCCACCAATCGGACCGGGTTCACAAGCAGCCAGCGCCAGAACGCTTGTCAGAGCTACAGCAATGGAGGTTTTCGAAAGTGTCATATCTTATTCTGCCTTTAAGTTGTGGCCCCGTTCGGGCGAGGCAATCGTCACATAACGCTTTACACCAGCCTTTGTTCCCGTTGAACCGGCAGCTTCAACCCCATAGGCAGCAACCCGCCGATACCCTCACGCGTCGACGCGGGCGGATTCAAAGGCCAGCATGGCGCGTTTGACCGGCAGCCCCCAGTGATAGCCCCCTAGCCCACCGGATTTGCGCAAGGCGCGGTGGCAGGGGATCAACCAGCTGATCGGGTTACGCCCCACCGCCGTGCCCACAGCGCGGACCGCTTTGGGCGTGCCGATGGTCTGGGCGATTTCGGAATAGGTGGTCACATGGCCCGACGGGATCGCCAGCAAAGCCTCCCACACCTTGATCTGGAAGGGCGCGCCGATCAGATAAATCGGGGCCTTGTCGGTCCCGTCTCCCTGTAGGCCAAAGGCAATCTGCACCCAGTCGCGTAGCACCGCCGGATCCTCGCGGAATGTCGCACCCGGCCAGCGACGGCACAAATCCTCCATCGCGGCATCGGTGCCCATCTCGGCCGAGAAAGCCAGCCCGCAGATCCCCCGTGGCGTGCCCATGACCAGTGCCGGGCCAAAGGGGCTGTCGAACCACCCCCACGAGATCACAAGCCCATCCCCCTTGCGGGCGAAATCACCGGGGCTCATGGCTTCCCACCGCATGAACATGTCGTGCAGACGGCCAGAGCCGGACAACCCCAGCTCGTGCGCCGTGTCGAGCGTGGTAAAGCGGTCGCGCAGCAGCGATTTGGCGTGATCCAGCATCAGATATTGCTGATAGCGTTTCGGTGACACCCCCACCCACTGCGAGAAGAGCCGCTGGAAATGCGCCGGGCTCATCCCCATTTCGCCCGCGATCTGATCCAGCGCCAGCGGGTCGGCGGCGGCATCGATCAGATCAATCGCCCGCCGCATCACGCCGTAGTGATAGGCGCTGCCCTCTGCGATAGCGGCATCTTCGGGGGCGGTGGTTTGGGGCGTGTGCTGTGCATGTGTCATAGGGGCAGACTACGGCAGGCCCCGCCCCCGCGCGACCCGAAACATGCGCCAAATGACGCAGCCCCTTGCCGCAGCGACGCCCGTAAAATCCGCAGCGCGCGGCTTGCCCTGAGAGGCGAAACCACGCATACCCTTGGCGCATGGCCAAAACCCTTGATTATCACACGATCCGCGAGATTTTCACCCGCTTTCAGGACGCCGAGGCGGAACCGAAAGGCGAGCTGGATCACACCAACGTCTATACGTTGCTGGTCGCTGTCGCGCTGAGCGCCCAGGCCACGGATGCGGGGGTAAACAAGGCCACCAAATCCCTGTTCGAGATTGTCGAGCACCCGCAGCAGATGCTGGACCTCGGGCTGGAGGGGCTGACCGAACATATCAAGACGATCGGCCTGTTCCGTCAGAAGGCCAAGAACGTGATGAAGCTGAGCCAGATTCTGGTGGATGACTATGACGGGGTCGTGCCCAACAGCCGCGCGGCGCTGCAATCGTTACCCGGCGTGGGCCGCAAGACCGCGAATGTCGTGCTGAACATGTGGTGGCACTATCCGGCGCAGGCGGTGGACACGCATATCTTTCGCGTCGGCAATCGCACACGCATCGCCCCCGGCAAAACCGTCGATGCAGTAGAACGCGCGATCGAGGATAATATCCCCGTCGATTTCCAACGCCATGCCCACCACTGGATGATCCTGCACGGGCGATACCATTGCAAAGCACGCAAACCCCTATGCAGAACCTGCATCATCCGTGACCTTTGCCCCTATGAGGAAAAAACCGAATGACCCAATACGAAGTGGTTGGCATCGGCAACGCTGTTGTCGATGTGATCTCGCATGCGGATGACGCGTTTCTGCAAGATAACGGCATCGAAAAAGGCATTATGCAGCTGATCGAGCGTGACCGCGCCGAAAACCTGTATGCGACAATGCAAGACCGTCTGCAGACCCCCGGCGGGTCGGTCGCCAATACCATTGCGGGCATCGGCGCGCTTGGCTTGCCCACGGCCTTTATCGGGCGGGTGAATGACGATGATCTGGGGCAGTTCTATGCCAAAGCGATGACAGACATCGGCATTGATTTTGTCAACGCGCCTGTGACCGGGGGCGAGAACCCGACCTCGCGCTGCATGATCTTTGTGACCCCGGATGGGGAACGCTCTTTGAACACCTATCTTGGGATCTCTACTGGGCTTACCTCGGACGACGTTCCGCAGGCGGTGGCCTCCAGCGCCAAGCTGATGTTCCTCGAAGGCTACCTTTTTGACCACGACGCCGGCAAAACCGCCTTCCGCGAAGCGGCGCGCGCGGCGACGGCGGGCGGTGGCATGGCGGGGATCGCGATTTCCGACCCCTTCTGCGTGGAACGCCATCGGGATGACTTCCTCGCGCTGATCGAAAACGATCTGGGTTACGTCATCGGCAACGAAGCCGAGATCCGCGCCCTGTGGGAAACCGACGATCTGGAAGACGCGCTGACCCGCACGGCGGCGATCTGTGACACGGTCGTCTGCACCCGCTCCGGCGACGGCGTGACGCTGATCCGCAAGGGCGAACGTGTCGACGTACCGGTGACCAAGGTGACCCCCGTGGATGCAACAGGCGCCGGCGATCAATTCGCGGCGGGGTTCCTCTATGGCATGGCCACGGGCCGCGACCTTGAAACATGCGGCAAGATGGGCAACATCTGTGCAGCCGAGGTTATCAGCCACATCGGCCCGCGCCCGCAGACCTCGATGATGGAGCTGTTCAAGGAAAAAGGGCTGGTCTGATGCTGACCGACGGATATCACGACGTACCGCTTGGCAAACTGGCGATGGTTGTCACACATCTTGAGATGCGCGAGGCCGCCCCCCTGCGGGATGTCCCCGCCCCCGAGGGCGTGGCCCTGCGCGCATTGACCCCGACACTGGACTGGTACCGTGATATCTTTCGGCGGGTCGGACAGGATTGGCTGTGGTTCGGACGGCTCACAAAAACCGACGCCGAATTGCAGGCGCTGTTGTCGGATGCGGACACGCAGTTTTTCACGCTGACCAAAGACGGTCGAGACGAGGCGCTGCTCGAGCTTAAGTTCACGGCTGATGGCACGTGCGAGCTGGCCTATTTCGGACTGACCCCCGCGCTGATCGGGTCGGGTGCCGGGCGCTACCTGATGAACCACGCGATCCGCACGGCTTGGGCACGGCCGATATCGCGGTTTCATCTACATACCTGCACGCTCGACAGTCCGCAGGCGCTGTCCTTTTACATCCGCAGCGGGTTTACCCCGTTCAAGCGGCAGGTCGAGGTCGCGGATGATCCGCGGCTGATCGATCTGCTGGACAAGGACGCAGGGGCGCATGTGCCGACCATCGGCTAGCGCCCCCGTGGCTTACCCCATCCGTTCAGAGGCGTAAGACCCCGGCGAGGCAGGGAAGACCACCGTCTTGTTGCCATTCACAAACACGCGCCGGTGGATATGCGCGTGAATGGCCCGCGCCAATACCTGACTTTCGACATCCCGCCCGAGCGAGACATAGTCTTCGGCGGATTGCGCATGGGTGACGCGCACAATGTCCTGTTCGATAATCGGCCCTTCATCCAGATCGGCGGTCACATAATGCGATGTCGCCCCGATCAGCTTGACCCCGCGCTGGAACGCTTGCTTATACGGGTTCGCCCCCTTGAAGCTGGGCAGGAAAGAATGGTGGATATTGATGATCCGTCCCGACATCTTCTGGCACATCTCGTCCGACAGGATCTGCATGTAGCGCGCCAGCACAATCAACTCGGCCCCCGCGTCTTCGACCACAGCCATGATCCGCGCCTCGGCGTCGGCTTTGTTTTCTGGCGTGACCTTGATGCAGTGGAACGGAATGTCGTTGTTCACGACGACCTTTTGATAGTCCATATGGTTGGACACCACCGCGACAATATCGATCGGCAACGCGCCAATACGCCAGCGGTACAGCAAATCGTTCAGACAATGCCCGAAGCGCGAGACCATGATGACGACCTTCATCTTCACCGCCTCGTCGTGGAACTCATAGGCCATGTCAAAGGGCCGCGCCGCATCGGCAAAGCCGTCTGACAGGGTCGCCAGATCAACTTCGGCTTCGCTTTCAAAGCTGACGCGCATGAAGAAACCGCCGGTTTCCTTATCGTCGAACTGCGCACTGTCCGAGATGTTGCAGCCTTGATCGGCCAGATAATTCGCAATCGCCGCAACAACCCCGCGCGCAGAGGGGCAGGTCACGGTCAGGGCATATGTCTTCATCGGGATTTTTCCTGTGGCAAAGCGGTCCGACGTCGCGCGCCGATAGCCACCTGTTTCCTATCCGCCCCCGCCCCGTCAAGTTCGCGACGGCCGAAAAAGACACGCGACGCCCGCGCGGCCGGTCAAATCAGCACAATCGGTTTCCGATCATGCACATTAGCCCATATCCGCTACGCAATCGGGCAGACGGTGAACGCGGCCCGCCTCTTTGTCAGGCGTCGGCAAAATGCTCGACAAAGGCGTTGACCACAGCGGTATAGACCTCGCGCTTGAACGGGACGATGTTGTCGACCAGTTCGCGCACCGGCAACCAGCGCCAGTCCGAGAATTCAGGGTGTTCGGTATCCAGGTTGATCTCGTCATCCGACCCGTGAAAGCGCAGCAGGAACCATTTCTGCTCTTGCCCGCGGAACCGGCCTTTCCAGATGTTGGGCACCAGTTCGATCGGCAGATCATAGGGCAACCAGCCCTCAGTCTGTGCCACCACGGTGACAGAGCTTGGGGGGATGCCTGTCTCTTCCTCCAGCTCGCGCAGGGCGGCGACTTCGGCGTGTTCGCCCTTTTCGACGCCACCTTGCGGCATCTGCCATGCATCCTGATCCCGGTCCCGACGTTGCCCGACAAACACATGCCCGTCGGCGTTGACCAGCATGACCCCGACACAGGGGCGATAGGGCAGTCGGGCGATTTCTTCTGGCGTCATATCGGGGGCCTTTCGCGGCAAGAGAAGTCATACCGGCGTTAGCACGAATCCCGCGTCCATGTATATTGGCTTACGCAGCGTTGTGCGTGACAGAACCGCAGGCTTGGGGTGAACTGCCGCACAGAACGGTCCAGTACCCTACATTCAGCCCTCGAAAGGTTTGCCAAATGTCCGACTATCCGCACCTGCTTGCCCCGCTTGATCTGGGGTTCACGACGTTGAAGAACCGCGTGTTGATGGGGTCTATGCACACCGGGCTTGAGGAAACACAGGACTGGAACCGCGTCGCCGAATTCTACGCCACCCGCGCGCGTGGCGATGTGGGGCTGATGGTGACAGGTGGCATCGGCCCGAACCCCGAAGGGTCGGTCGCGCATGGTGCCGCGATGATGCTGTCGCAAAAGGACGTGGACAACCACAGCATCGTCACCGACCGCGTGCACGAGGCAGGCGGCAAGATCGCGATGCAAATCCTGCACGCCGGGCGCTATGCCTTCAGCCCCGATTGCGTCGCCCCCTCGGCGATCAAATCCCCCATTTCGATGTTTGCTCCGAAAGAACTGAACGCGGAAGGCATCGAAAAGCAGATCAGCGATATCGCCGCCTGCGCCCTGCGTGCCAAACAGGCAGGCTATGACGGGGTAGAGGTGATGGGCTCCGAAGGGTATTTCCTGAACCAGTTCCTCGTCACCCACACCAACAAACGGACCGACGAATGGGGCGGGTCGTACGAGAACCGCATGAGGCTGCCAGTCGAGGTCGTGCGCCGCGTGCGCGAGGCCGTCGGCCCCGATTTCATCCTCATCTACCGTTTGTCGATGATCGACCTGATCCCCAACGGCTCAACCTTTGAAGAGGTCGTGCAGCTTGCCAAGGCGGTAGAGGCCGCAGGGGCCACGATCATCAACACCGGCATCGGCTGGCACGAGGCGCGCATCCCGACGATCCAGACCTCGGTGCCGCGCGCGGCCTTTGCATGGGTCACGAAAAAGCTGATGGGTCAGGTGAACATACCGCTGATCACCTCCAACCGGATCAACACGCCCGAGGTCGCCGAAGAGGTGCTGGTGGACGGCTGCGCCGACATGGTGTCGATGGCGCGGCCCATGCTGGCCGATGCCGATTTCGTCGCCAAGGCCGCCGCCGGAAAATCAGCCGAGATCGCGCCCTGTATCGCCTGCAACCAAGCCTGTCTGGACCATACCTTTGGCGGCAAAATCTCGAGCTGTCTGGTCAACCCGCGCGCCTGCTACGAGACTGAACTGCGCGTCGATCCTGTTGACGCGGCCAAGACAATCGCCGTAGTAGGCGCGGGGCCTGCGGGGCTCTCTGCCGCTATCACCGCGGCAGAGCGCGGCCATAAGGTCACCGTCTTTGATCGCGCAGCCGAGATCGGCGGCCAGTTGAACCTTGCCAAGCAGGTCGCCGGCAAAGAGGAGTTCTGGGGCCTCGTCGATTGGTATCGGGCGATGGTCAAGAAATACGACGTCACCGTGAAGCTGAACACCGAAGTCTCGGCCAATGATCTGGGCGAGTATGACGAGGTGATCATCGCCACCGGCGTTATTCCCCGCGACCCGCAAATCCCCGGTCAGGACGCGGGCAATGTGGTCAGCTATATCGACATCCTGAACGGCACCGTCACCGCTGGTCAGCGCGTCGCCGTCATCGGCGCGGGCGGCATCGGTTTCGATGTGTCCGAACATCTGGTGCATGATGGGGACAGCACCACCACCAACCTGCCCGAATGGATGAAGGAATGGGGCGTCACCGACCCCGCCGATCACCGCTCTGGCCTCGCGCCCGAAGGGCCGCAGCCCCACGCCCCCGCGCGCGAAGTTACCATGCTGCAGCGCAAGACCACCAAGGTCGGCAAGGGCTTGGGCAAGACGACCGGCTGGATCCACCGCGCGTCCCTTACCATGAAGAACGTGCAGATGATCGCGGGCGTCAACTACGAGAAGATCGATGCAGAGGGCCTGCACATCAGCTTTGGCGAAGCGCGTGAAAAGCCGCAGGTGATCGCGGCGGATACGATCGTGCTTTGTGCCGGTCAACTGTCGGACCGGTCGCTAGCCGACGCGCTAGAGGTCAAGGGCATCCCGTGCCATGTTATCGGCGGCGCGGATGTCGCGGCTGAACTGGATGCGAAACGCGCGATTGACCAAGGCACCCGTCTGGCCGCTGCGCTGTAAGGTATGTCGACGAAAACGGGGCAGGCTGTCGTGGCCTGCCCCGTCTTTCGCCCGCACCACAAGGGCAGCACATCTTGCGCCTCCGCGCCGGTCTGTCAAAATGCCCGGATCAATAGATGTTTCAGGGTGTGGCCATGCCGATTTGCGTTTTCGATATCTTTGCCGATGGCACGACCCAAGTGCCCACCGACACGCACCTCACGGGACCGGGCATCTACCGCTGGTGGCACTTTGATCTGGCCGACCCGATGCTTGAACCCTGGGTCCGCGAACATCTGCATGAAATCCCCGCCGGATCGCTGATCCAGAAACAGACCCGCCCGCGCTGTGACCGCTTTGAAGGCGGGCTGATCCTGAACCTGCGCGGGATCAATATGAACGAAGGGCAGGATGCCGATGAAATGGTATCGGTGCGGATGTATGTGGATTCCGACCTGCTGATCACCGTGCGCCGCAAGAAGGTTTTTGCCATCGACGCCATCCGCCGCGAGGCCGAAGCGCAAAAGGCCCCTCCCAGCCCTGCCGAGTTCCTCGAAGCGCTCGTGGGTCGCCTGACCCTGCGGGTGCAGGAACATGTTGCAACGCTGGATGAACAGGCGGAGTTCTTCGAGGACGATCTAGAGGACAAGAACACCCCGATGCCCCATGAGCTGCCCGAAATCCGGCGCAGCGTGATCCGGCTGCGCCGCTATCTTGACCCCCAACGCGAGGCGCTGGCCAAGCTGGCCGCCTTTGATATTCCGCTGATCCCCGACGAAAGCCAGCTTGAGCTGCGCGAGCAGGCCAACAGCGCGCTGATCGCGGTAGAAGAGCTGGACGAGCTGCGCGACCGGCTGGTGTCGGTTCAGGAAGAGCACGACGCCAATATCGCGCAGCGCCAAGCGCGCCACGGCTATGTGCTGTCGGTCGCCGCGGCGATCTTTCTGCCGCTGGGATTTCTGACCGGTCTGTTCGGCGTCAACGTGGGCGGGATGCCGGGGGTGGACCATCCTTGGGCGTTTACCATCCTCTGTCTTGGCATGGCGGGGCTGGCGCTGCTTATGTTTCTGGTCCTGAAACTGGTCCGCTGGATTTGACCACAGCACGGCGCGCCCTGTTTCCCCGCCGCGAACGATCCCTATAAATACCTCTCCACTGTCTCACCGCTGCCGTGATCCTGCCTGATTTGGCCGCCATACCCTTTCCAGACGCAGATGATGAAAGGGGACGGGTATGGACCGCCTGACAGAGATGGAAGCATTCGCCACGGTCGTGGACCAGGGTGGCTTTACCGATGCGGCCAAAAAGATGGGTATCTCCAAATCCGCCGTATCCAAACACGTATCCTCGCTTGAAGCGCGGCTTGGGGCACGGTTGCTGAACCGCACGACCCGCCGTGTCAGCCCGACAGAGATCGGGCTTGCCTATTACGACCGTGCCCGCCGCGTCCTGAATGACGCGGGCGAAGCCGACGCGCTTGTGACCTCTATGCAATCCGCGCCCTCGGGCCTTTTGCGGATCTCGGTCGCGACGGACTTTGGGGTGAACCATCTGTCGCCCGCCCTGTCCGAGTTTCTGGCCGATTTCCCCGACATCACGGTCAACATGGTGCTGAACAACCGCTACGTCGAACTGATCAGCGAAGGTTTCGATATGGCCGTCCGTATCGGAGAGCTGGAAGACAGCACCCTGCGGGCCCGCAAGCTAACCGAGACGACCAAACGCATGATCGCCTCGCCCGCCTATTTCGAGAAATACGGCCGCCCCGAAAAGATCGACGATCTGAACGATCACAAGCTGCTGCATTATTCCAACCAGTCCAGCGGCAACATGTGGAAGCTGACCTCGCCGTCGGGCGAAAAGCGTCAGGTGCGCACCGCTGGCTGGCTGTCGGTCAATGACGGGCAATCGCTGCTGAACGCCGCCATCTCTGGCCTTGGCATCGCCTACCTGCCGAGCTTCCTTTATGCCGAGGCGATGGAGAAAGGGCTGGTCGAAGACGCGATCCCCGATCTCCCGCTTGAGACCCAAGGCATCTACGCCGTCTATCCTCCGGGCCGGTTCACCCAGCCCAAGGTGCGCGCCTTCATTGATTTTCTAGCCCATACCTTTGCCGAAAAAGGTCCAACGGACTGGTAACACGAGATCACCAACTGCCCTCGGTGAACTGAGCCCCATGTGGCTGCCCCCGCTCCCTTTTCAGGGATGCGGGGATTTTTCTGTTCGGGGTTAGGGCGCGGGTAAAAGCACGGCCTCGACCCGTCGATTGGCGTCGCGCCCCGCTTTGGTCTGGTTGGACGCGATTGGCGACAGATAGCCCATGCCCTGCGCCTCGATCCTGTCGCCCGAGATGCCATGCGCCGTGATCAGCCGCCGCCGCACCGCCGCCGCGCGGCTTCGCGACAGGGCAATATTATTTTGCAGCCCGCCGACGCTATCGGTGTGGCCCACCAGAACAATCCGCAGATCGGGCTGGTCTTTCAGTACCGCCGCGAGATTGGCCAGCGCATCAAACTCCCCCTGCCCCAAGGCCGCGGTGCCGGTGCCGAAATCAAGCGCAGCCAGCACCACATGGCCGGTATTCTGCAACGCCGCAGCCATCTCTGACTGGCTTTGCGCGGGGGCATCGGGGGCCAAGACCTGGGTGTCTTCCGCCCCCTCTGGCACCGACGGGCTGGACGCCTGGCCTTGCGCATCCGCCTCAACGATCTGCAGATAGGCAGAAGGTATCGGTTGTGCTGACCAGAAGGGTCGCAACGGCGTCAGGTGATTGCAGCGACCCTTTGACGGCGGTGACAAACTGGTACTGGCGCAGATCGACATACATGTTCGGCGCGGGCAGTGTTTCGATCGCAAAGCGGAAATCGAAACCGCCGCAGACCTCGGCGCTGCAATCCAGCACGATCCTGTAGCCTGCGTCCTCTAGCTGGCTGCGCAGGGGCCGCATAATCTGTAGGGGCGTGAGGCCCGGAGCCTCTAACCGCCAGGCAGAGCGCGCGATGGACCCTTCGATTTTGACGCTGGCAAAGCCGCCGTCCTCAAAGGCAGAGGTCGGGGCAAGATAGCTGTCAGGGTCGGTATCGCGGGTCACGGTCTGCCGCGCCGCAGCGGGCAGCGACAGGTCCAGCGCTTGGGCCGTGCCCGCCAGTAAAAGCCAGATCAGCCCGGCACGCCAGATGATCATCTGAATTGCGCGTGGTAAGCGTCGTTCGGTTTCATTTCGGTCGCGCTGGCGACGCGGTTGGTCATGTTGAAGAACCCCGTGACCAACGCGATGTCAAAGATATCGCGGTCGGAAAAGCCCACATCGCGCAGCGCCTGACGGTCCGCCTCGGTGGTTTTGGCGCTGGCGACGGTCAGGTGTTCGGCAAATGCCAGCATCGCGGTTTGCCGCGCATCCAAATCGGCGACACGCCAGTTCATCACCATCTGTTCGCCAAGGATCGGATTGCCAGACAGTTGCCGCACCGCCGCGCCATGGGCCGTCAGGCAATAGTAGCATTTGTTCACGGACGACACGACGACCGCAATCATCTCGCGTTCCAGCTTTGAAAGGTTCGACGCGCCCAGCATCAGGTCGTTGTACATCGCGGTAAAGGCGTTCAGCTTGTCGATGTCAAAGGCATAGGCCTGCAGCACATTCGGCACCATCCCCAGCTTTTCCTGGCAGACATCAAAGTATTTCTGCGTGTCCTCGGGCAGCGGATCGACCATCGGCAGGTTCAGGGCAGTGGGGGCATCATGCGCCATGGGGCGGCTCCTTCAGTCAGGGGATTGACGGTAATGATAGTGCCCTACCAGATCAAAGCCCAGTCCTTGATACAGGCGGTTGGCGGCTGCGTTCGCCTTTGTGCAAAGAACCGCCACCTGCGTCGCCCCCTGCGCCTGCGCCCAGAAACCGGCGCTGCGCATCAGCCATTTGGCCACACCCTGCCCGCGCTGGTGTTCCAGCACCTCGACCGCATGGACCATGCACACGCCATCATGCAGCGCGGCAAAGGCGACGCCACCGGGCATCTCGTTCCAGCGGGTCAGGATCGCGGTTTTGGTCGCGGCGCGGTGCATCACGTTGATCCGCTCGGGGCCCACGCCGCCCTTGGCCCAAATCTCTGTCATGATGGCCAGCGGCTCCCATATCTGGAAAGCGGTCACCCGCGGCATCGGCACATCGGTCAGCTTGCCGACAGGCGCGATATAGACATTCACCGGATCGACGATGTCATACCCGCGCGCGGCCAGCTCTGTATCCAGCGTGTCGTCGCCGTCGCGGATCATGAAGATCGGGCGCTGGTCCATGGCGTGCATCGCGGCCTCGGCCTGACCGATATCCGCATTGGGTTCGGCCATCGTCGCGGCAGAGACGCGTTTGCCCCCGCCCTGCCCGTCCCGCAGGGTCCAGCCGGTTTCGGTCCAGATTTTCGCGGCGGGCCATGTGTGGTCGATGACCTGATAAAGCTGCGCCAGATCGGTCACGGGAACACCTGCGCGAGCTTTGCCATCGCCGCGTCGACTTCGGCCTGATCATTGCCACGGATCACGATATGCGCGCCGTATTTGCCGTCTTTCTGGAAGGGGTAGGACCCGATAGAGAGGTTGGGATAGCTATGCGCCAACTCTCCCAACGGTCCGGCGATGTCGCCCTCGCCCCGTTCGATGCGATGGGTGGCGCTGATCAGGGGGGCCCCACCGGTCAGGGTTGGCAGAACACTGGCGACCATCGCCTCGAACACGGCGGGGACACCGGCCATGACATAGACGTTTTCCAGCTTGAACCCCGGAGCCGCCGACACGGGATTGTCGATCAGCGTGGCATCATCGGGGATACGCGCCATGCGCAGACGGGCGGTGTTCAGTTCTGTCGCGCTTTTGGCGTAGTGGTCGGCCAAAATGGCGCGGGCATCCTCGCGCACGTCGATATGCTTGTTGAACGCAGCGGCGATGCAATCGGCGGTGATGTCATCATGGGTTGGCCCGATGCCGCCGCTGGTGAACACGCTGTCATAGACGCGCGACAGTTCCTGCACGGCGGCAATGATCGTGCCGTTTTCATCCCCCACCACACGGACTTCTTTCAGGTCGATCCCGACGCTGGTCAACTGCCCCGCCAGATGGTGCATGTTTGAATCGCGGGTGCGCCCCGACAGGATCTCATCGCCGATGACGATCATCGCAGCAGTGGGGTTGGGCATGGCTGTCTCCTTGAGGGGCCGTTGATTGAGGTATAGGTCACCCCCCATGCGCTTTCAAACCGAACTTGTCCCCGCCCGCCTGATCCGCCGCTACAAACGGTTTCTGGCCGATTGCCAGCTTGAGGACGGCACCGAGGTGACGGCGCATTGCGCCAACCCCGGGTCGATGATGGGGCTGGCCACAGCGGGCATGAAAATCTGGCTTGAGCCCAATGATGATCCCAAGCGCAAGCTGAATTACGGCTGGCGGCTGGTTGACCACGAGAACGGGCATTTCACCGGCGTCGATACCGCGCTGCCGAACCGTGCGATCAAGGCCGCGTTAATGGATCGGCAGATCGCCCCGCTCGCGGGCTACACGACCGTGCGGCCCGAAGTGAAATACGGTGAAAACTCGCGCATCGATTTTCTGCTGGCCGAGCCCGGCCTGCCCGACGCCTATGTCGAGGTGAAATCCGCCACCCTGTCGCGCCGCGAGGGGCTGGTCGAATTCCCCGATAGCGTGACCAAACGCGGCGCAAAGCATCTGGGAGAGCTGGCGCAGATGGCACGGGACGGGCACCGCGCCGTGCTGCTGTATCTGGTGCAGCGGACCGATTGCAGCGCCTTTAGCGTGGCCGCCGATATCGATCCTGCCTATGCTGCCGCTTTTACCGACGCCCGCGCCGCAGGGCTGGAAACCCATGTCATCGGCACCCATATCAGCCCCCTTGGGGTCAGCGTTGCGGGCGCAATCCCCCTAATCGACCCGCCTGCACTGGCTCTTGGGGGCCAAGCGGGTTAGACAACACCAAATTCATATGACGGAGACAGCGGTGATGAACGAACACCGAGGACGCCAGACCAAAGATGGCATTCGCATTTACGACCCCTCGGATTTCGCGGGGATGCACGCGGCGGGCAAGCTGGCGGCGCAAATCCTTGATGACATCGCCGAACATGTGTATGTCGGACAGACCACAGGTGCCATTGACGGTGTGATCACGCAGATGATCGAAGACGCAGGCGCGAAGTCTGCCACCATCGGGTATAAGGGCTATCAACACGCCAGCTGTATCTCGCTGAACCATGTCGTCTGCCACGGCATCCCCGGTGACAAAAAGCTGAAGGATGGCGACATCCTGAACATCGATGTCACCGTAATTGTCGATGGCTGGTACGGAGATAACTCGCGCATGTATGTCGCGGGCAAGCTGTCGCGCAAGGCAGAGCGGTTGATCAACGTGACCCATGACGCGCTGATGCGCGGGATCGAGGTCGTGAAACCCGGCAATACCTTTGGCGACATCGGCCACGCGATCCAGACCTTCGCGGAATCCCACCGGATGAGCGTTGTGACAGATTTCTGCGGTCACGGGCTGGGTCGCGTGTTCCACGCGCCGCCAAACGTGCTGCACTATGGCCGCCCCGGCACCGGTGCGGTGCTGGAACCCGGCATGTTCTTTACCATTGAACCGATGGTCAACCTGGGCCGCGCAGAGACCAAGGTACTGGCCGATGACTGGACAGCGGTCACCCGCGACAAATCCCTGTCAGCGCAGTTTGAACACTCTATCGGCGTGACCGAAACCGGATACGAGATCTTTACCGAATCCCCCGGCGGTATGTTCCACCCGACCTATAGCCAGGGCTGATCCTCAGCCCCGGCGCTTGGCCAGCTTCAGCTCGATCACGGCCCACAGCACGCTGCCTGCATAGGCAAAGCAGCAGATCACCAATGTGGCCCAGGGGAAGCTGACCAGGCAGGCGATAAAGCCGGTAAAGAAGATCAGGAAATAGGTCACGTTGGCGCGCGAAAAGCTGACCGATTTGAACGACCACGTGGGGATGCGGCTGACCATGACCCAGCCGACCAGCACGATATACAGGCTGGATACCACGTCGGGCAGCGCGGCACCGGGGCCGAAGGCATAGGGCAGATAGATCGGCAGCATCACCAGCATCGCACCAGCGGGCGACGGCACACCGGTGAAATAGCCGCCATCGTCCAGCGGGTCTTTGGTGCGGGAATCGACGTTGAACCGCGCCAGCCGCATGACGCAACAGATCGCAAAGACCAGCACCGCCAGCCAGCCCGCGCGGTAGGAATCCTGTAGCCCCCAGAAATACACCACCAAAGGCGGGGCAACGCCGAAGTTCACAAAATCCGCAAGACTGTCGAGCTCGGCCCCGATCTTACTGTTGAAACCCAGATAGCGCGCGGTGCGCCCGTCCATCCCGTCAAGGATACTCGCCAGCGTGATCAGCGCCACAGCCAGCGCGATATTCCCCTCGGCGGCGAAACGGATTGCGGAAATACCGGCACAGATCGCGGCAATCGTCAGCATGTTGGGCAACAGCTGTAGCAACGAGAATTCGGTTTTCGTCTTATCCGGCGCGACGGGGGGCTGATCGGTCATCTCAGGAAAGCTCTGCCAGCACGGTTTCGCCTGCGACCATCGTCTGGCCGATGCTGACGCGCGGGGTGACCCCCTCGGGCAGGTAGACATCGACGCGCGACCCAAAGCGGATCAGACCAAAGCGTTGACCCGCCTGCGTATGCGCGCCCTTCTTGGTGAAACACACGATACGACGCGCTACCAGACCGGCGATCTGGACGGCGGCGACCTCGCGGCCGTCGGCCATCTTGATGCGCAGGCTGTTGCGTTCGTTATCCTCGCTCGCCTTGTCCAGCGATGCGTTGAAAAACTTGCCGGGACGGTAAGCGATTTCAGTGATCTCGCCCGCGACGGGGGCGCGATTCACGTGGCAGTTAAATACGTTCATAAACACGCTGACCCGTGTCAGCGGCGTGTCGGGCATCCCCAACTCTGCGGGAGGTACGGCAGGTTCGATCAGCGATACGATGCCATCTGCGGGGCTGATGACAAGGTTATCGCCCTTGGGTGTCACCCGTTCAGGGTCACGGAAAAAGTAGTAGCACCAGACGGTTGCGCCGACCCCCAGCCACCCCAGTGGTTCAGCGATGATAAAGAGCACCAGCGTGATCGCGGCAAAGATCGCCACGAACTTGCGCCCCTCGGGGTGCATCGGCTTGATGAAGGTGCTGGTCATGCTCAGGCTCATGGCGGTCTACTTTCCTTTACGTCTTTGTTAGCACATAGGCCGCAGCGCAACGAATGCAAAGCGGCAACTGGTGATGGCCAATGGGCTAGTCTTGGCGCAGCAGGGTGATCCAGGTGTCGCCATACTTGCGCTTGTCCTCGCGCGTGAACCCTTGGGGCGGATCAAGCGGGGCGTTTTCCTCGCAGACGATCATGGCATCGGGTGTCAGCCAGCCGCCCGCGCGCGCCTTGACCAAGGCGGTCTGGCCCATCCCCTTGCCATAAGGCGGGTCAAGAAAGACCAGATCGAACGGCGCCGCGATCCAACCCCCAAGTGCCGTCGCGTCGGAGCGCATCAGCGTGGTCGCGCCCTCGGCCCGCAGCTTCTTGATGTTCTCGGTGATCAGCTTTTGCCCGACGCGCCCGTTCTCGATGAACACCACCTCGCGCGCACCGCGCGACAACGCCTCTAGCCCAAGAGCACCGGTGCCCGCGAACAGATCAAGCACCCGCGCGCCGTTGATCACATTGTGATGGGTCAGCATCGAAAACAGGCTCTCGCGCACGCGGTCAGAGGTGGGGCGCAAATGCGCATCCGCATCGCCCTTGCCCACGTCGGCCAGTTGGGTGCCACGGTGTTTGCCAGCGATGATCCTCATGACTTCAGCAGCGCCTTCAGGTCTGTGTTCGGGTCTTCGATCAGCGCAGGCGCGGGGGATTTGCCCGCCTCGATCAACCGGCGCCCGATCATGAAGCCGCGCGGATCGTTCATTGCATCCACCGCCAGCAGTTCGTCCCCGCGATAGTACCAGAAGGCCACACTATCCGCGTCGGTGCGTCGGGTGATCACGCGATCATAGCCCATGTTCAGCCCCGCGATCTGCAGTTTCACGTCATACTGGTCCGACCAGAACCACGGCTTGGCGACATATTCCTTATCCGCACCCATGATGTTTTCCGCGACCAGCTCGGCCTGATCAATGGCGTTTGGCACAGATTCCAACCGGATGCGCCCGCCGCGATAGGGGAAGGACGCGCAATCGCCCGCGGCCCAGACATGCGGCGCAGAGGTGCGCCCGTGGCTGTCGGTCATGATACCGTTGTCATTCACGATCCCCGCCGCATCGGCCAGCGCCGTCGCCGCCCCGATGCCAACGCCGACGATCACGAAATCCACGTCCAGCGTCGTGCCGTCCGACAGTTCAGCGCCGGTGACATGCGTGTCGCCCGTCAAACGCTCAAGCCCGACGCCTTCGCGGATGGTGACGCCATGCGCCTCGTGCAGCGCGCGGAAAAAGTCAGAAGGTCTGCGGGGCCGCGACCCGTTGCAGGATGCGGTCGCCCATCTCTACCAGTGTCACCTGCAACCCCAGCTTGGCCGCGACCGAGGCGGCCTCTAGCCCGATATAGCCACCGCCGACGATCAGCACCCGCGCACCTTTGGTAAAGCGCGGGCCCATCGTATCGACATCGCTGAGGTCGCGCACCACATGCACGCCCGCCAGATCGCCACCGATATGCGCGGGCAGACGGCGCGGGAAAGATCCGGTGGTCAGCACCAGATCGTCATAGGCCATATCCCCGCCGTTCACCCGCACGGTCTGCGCCGCCGGATCGATGCTGTCGACCGTGGTGCCCAGCATCAGGTCAATCCCGTGGTCGGTGTAAAAACTCTCGGGCCGCAGATAGAGCCGCTCAAGCGCCATGTCGCCCAACAGATAGGCCTTGGACAAGGGCGGGCGCTGGTAGGGGGGCACGGTTTCGGCCCCGATCAACGTGATCTTACCCTCAAAGCCGAAGTTGCGCAGCTTGGCCACACAGGATGACCCCGCCTGCCCTGCCCCGATCACCACCACATGACCCATCCTTGCCCCTTTCGAAAAAACCGTGTTCCTGCCTGCGTGCAAAGCCTATATCTTCCGTGAAGACAAACGCAATGACACGAAAGGTCACGCATATGACGATTTCTCAAGGCGACACGCTGCCCGATGCAACGCTGGTGCAAATGGGGCCGGACGGCCCGCAGCCTGTGCAGATGGCTGACAAGCTAAAGGGCCGCAAGGTCGTCGTCTTTGCCGTGCCCGGTGCCTATACGCCCACCTGCAATTCCGCCCATGTGCCCAGCTTTGTGCGCACCAAGGACCAGTTCGACGCCAAAGGCGTGGACGAGATCATCTGCGTGTCCTGCAATGACCCCTTTGTTATGGCCGCTTGGGGTGAATCGACAGGTGCGACGGCGGCTGGCATCACCATGCTCGCCGATGCCAACAGCGCCTTTACCAAAGCCATCGGCATGGAATTCTCGGCCGAGCCCGCGGGGCTGATCTCGCGCTCCAAACGCTATGCGATGCTGGTGGATGACGGCAAGGTCACGCTGTTCCAGGCCGAGGTCCAACCCGGCGTCTGCGACATGTCGGGCGGCGAGGCGCTGCTGGACAACATGTAATCCGGCACGACGCTGAAAAATGAAAAACGCAGCCGCGGGGACACCGGGGCTGCGTTTTTCTTTGGATAATGCGACGGTCAATGGTGCCTTAGCCCGCTTTGACCTCGCCCATCAATCCATCCATCTTGCGCGCCAGCTTGGCATCAAGCGAGCTTAGGCCGTCCACGTCATGGGTCGTCAGGGTAACGATCACCTTGTTATAGACGTTCTCCCACTCTGGATGGTGGTTCCATTTCTCGGCCCAGATCGCCGCGCGGGTCATCCAGCCGAAAGCATCCGCGAAATCATTGAACTTGAAGGTTTTGACGATCGCATCCCGGTCCTCCACCATAGCCCAGCCTGTGCTGAACAAGGGGGCCAATACGGTTTTGCGCGTCTCTTCGCTTAATCTTTCGCTCATTCCTGTTCCTCAACCTCGACCCTTTTGAATGGGCCGTAATCTGTCAAAATGTCTATCTCTTCGTCAACGGCTGCCCGTTCCTGTACAAGATAGTCTTCAACAGCGCGCATAAAACCCTCGTCCCGCATCCAATGCAGCGACCACGTCGCCTGTGGCAGGTAACCGCGCGCGAGCTTGTGTTCCCCCTGCGCACCTGCCTCGACGGTAGAGAGACCCAGTTTGATCGCGATATCGATGGCCTGATAATAGCACAGTTCAAAGTGCAAGAACGGATGATGTTCGGTGCAGCCCCAATAGCGCCCATAAAGCGCATCGGCACCGATAAAGTTCAGTGCGCCCGCCACCCATGCACCATCCCGCTTGGCCAGCACCAGTGCCATGTCGTCGCGTAGCTGGTCCTGGGCGATGTCGAAGAATGCGCGTGTCAGATAGGGCGTGCCCCATTTGCGCGCGCCAGTGTCCTGATAGAATTGCCAGAAGGCATCCCAATGTTCGCGCTGAAGATCGTCACCGGTGAACACCTCTATCTCTCCGCCAAAGGCCTGAGCCTGCTGGCGTTCCTTGCGGATGTTCTTGCGCTTGCGCGAGCTGAGCGTGGCAAGGAACCCGTCGAAGTCCTCAAAGCCCGCGTTGTGCCAGTGGAACTGCTGGCTTTTGCGGGCCAGCATGCCCAGTTGCTCTGCGGCGGCGGCCTCGTCTTGGGTACAAAAGGTAATGTGCAAGGACGACAGCCCGTTTGAATCGGTCAGCTGAACCGCCCCCTGAATGAGGGCCGCGGTGCCTGTCTCTTCAAACCCCGGACGGGTCAGGAAACGGCGACCCGTGGCAGGGGTATGGGGCACGGCGATCTGCAGCTTGGGGTAATAGCGCCCGCCCGCCCGTTCAAACGCATGGGCCCAGCTGTGGTCAAAGATGTATTCACCCTGACTGTGTGACTTGGCGTACATCGGCGCGACCGCGATGATCTGACCGTCAATGGCAGCGCTGAGGTATTGCGGCTGCCACCCCGTACCGGGGCCGACGCTGCCGCTTTCCTCTAGCGCCGAGAGAAAACGAAAGGTGGTAAAGGGGTCCGCGGGGCGCGCCCCCCCGGCGGCTTCGGGGCAGGCACAGGCATCCCATTCCGCTTGACCGATTTGCGCGATGCGCGAGGCAATTCTGATTTCGACGTCGCGCGCGTTCATACTGGATGTCCCGTTGTCATAGGCCTTATCTGTGGCCGAAGCCGGACGGTTCAACCTTGCAGCGGCGCGTCATAGCCTTCGAAGGTGATATTATGCGCAAATTCGCGTGCGCCGTTTTCAACTGAAAGGCTGCGCACGGTCCAGCAGCAGATCATCGCGCCTGCCTCGCGCAGCTCTGCCACACGGGGGCGGGGCAGATCATCGACCTCGTGGCTGATGAAACACGCGCCGGTGCGGTCGTAATCGGGGATCTCGCGCAGGCGGTCGCAGGTGGCTTTGGGCAGCGGCCATTCGACATAGCGATAGGCGCTGGTCACCAATCCACGCGGCACATGCGGCAGCAGCTCTGCCATCCGCGCGACGCTGTTGGGGTTGAACGACATGACCGCCACATCGCCCACATAGTCGCGCAGGGCTTCTGCCACCGCATCTTCCAGCGGTCCGATATCCGTACCCATTGCACCGTCCTGATCCTTGATCTCGACCAGCAGCGGCACGCGTCCTGCGATCAGTTCCAGCACCTGCGGCAAGGTGGGAATAGTGTCCCTGCCGCCGGTGAGCGTAATCTGGCACAGGTCATCCGCATCGCGTTGCCGGATGGCACCGGTCTGGCCTGTCAGGCGATCCAGCGCATAGTCGTGAAACACCAGCGCCACACCATCGCGTGACAGTTGCACATCAAGCTCGATGCCATAGCCCCGATCAATCGCGGCTTGAAAGGCGGCAAAGCTGTTTTCGGGCCGACCGGCATCGCGGTGATGAAAACCGCGATGCGCAATAGGGGTCGTATAAAACGCCTGCGGTAGGGTCATTCGATTTCGAAGATGCCTTCGATCTCGACCGCGACACCCAGCGGCAAGGAGGCGGCAGAAACGGCCGAGCGCGCGTGACGCCCCGCATCCCCCAAAGCTTCGACAAGGAAGTCAGAGGCCCCGTTAACCACTTTGGGCTGGTCGGTGAAATCGGCGGCGGAGTTCACAAAGGCCGTCAACTTCACCACCCGCTTGAGCCGTTCGATATCGCCGTCACATGCGGCTTTGACTTGCGCCAGCAAGCTGATCGCGCAGGTCTTGGCGGCTTCGGCACCCGCGGCGACATCCATATCCGCGCCCAGTTTTCCGGTGATGAACCCGTCCGGCCCGTTCGAGATCTGGCCCGAAACATAGACCGTGTTGCCGGTTTTCACGAAGGGCACATAGTTCGCCGCAGGGGCAGGTGCGTCAGGCAGGGTGACGCCAAGATCGTTCAGACGGCTGGTGATGCTCATGGGGGACTTCCTTGGAATGAATGGCTTTGTCGGGACGATAGCGATGCGACGGCGAAACGAAAAGACCCAAGAGGGAGGAACTGCAACACCTGCCACCAACGCGAGATGCCCAAGGAAACTCATGTTGCGTATTTCGGGGACGCTGCGCATAACGAACCATGTTTTCACGCGTTTTCGGGATTTATACCATGTTTAAGGCCACGACCCTCTCCACATCGCTGCGCGCCCTTGTGGGTGTCACTTTGGTTGCAGGTCTTGCCGCCTGCAGCGGTGCATCGCGCCCCCAGCCCGCAGGGATCAATGACCCGCACGAGGCCGGTAACCGCAAGGTCCACGCCTTCAATCAGAAGATCGGCGGATCCGGCAAACCCAACCGCGTGCTGGGGGCGGTGCCGATCGAATTCCAGACGGTCGTGCATAACGTCTCCGAGAACCTGTCGATGCCGCAAGCTGCCGTTAACAGCGCCTTGCAGGCGGATTTCGCGGGCTTTGGCCTGTCGACCTACCGCTTCTTGGTAAACAGCACGCTTGGGATGGGCGGCCTGTTCGACGTCGCGAGCGAATTCAAAGTGCCCGAGCATGATACCGACTTTGGTGAAACGCTGTATGTCTGGGGTGTGGGCGAAGGCCCGTATATCGAGCTTCCGCTGATCGGCCCATCGACCCGCCGCGACACCGCCGGCCGCGTCGTGGACCTGTTCACCAACCCGCTGTCCTATACGCTTGATAGCCCCGAAAGCTATGTCGGCACCGTCACCGGTTATGCCGATAGCACATTCGAGAAAAACCGCCGCATCGTGAATGGCAAGCAAGTGCCAATCTCCGCATCGGGCGACAGCTATGCCCAGGCACGTCAGGACTATCTGCAAAAGCGCCGTGCCGATCTGGCGCGCCCCACCAGCATCGCCGCCACCACCGGCCCGCGCATGGTTGACTAAGCATCAAATAACACGCGCCTCCCTTCCGGTCTCTTTCGGATAGGGGCGCGCGATTCAGGTCAGGGCAGCTTGGCAACGGGCCTGCGGAGGATCATTATCAGGGCATGGATATCACCCTGATCAAAACCTTTATCGAAGTCGCCAACACCGGCTCTTTTGTCGCTGCTTCCGAACGGCTGTTTGTCACCCAATCCGCTGTCAGCCTGCGCGTGCAACGACTGGAAGACAGCCTGGGCCACCCGCTGTTCAAACGATCAAAAGCGGGGGCGGTGCTGACCTCGGAAGGCGAACAATTCACCTCATACGCGCTAAGCCTTCTCAAGATATGGGAAGAAGCCCGGCAGCAGATCGCCATCCCCGAAGGATACAGCCGCAGCTTTTCCTTCGGCGCGCAGCACGCCCTGTGGCACAAGCTTGGCTTTCGCTGGATCGACGCGATGCAAGCGATGATGCCCGAGCTTAGTATTCACGCCGAAATGGGCATGTCCGACCGGCTGACGCGGTTTCTGGTCGAAGGGGTTATTCAGGCCGCCTTGCTTTACACCCCGCAGCTGCGCCCCGGTTTGCGCGTCGAACCCGTGCTGGAGGAAGAACTGATTCTCGTCGCGTCCTTTGAAACGGACGTCAAAGACCTTGGCAAAGAATATGTCGCGGTCGACTGGGGGCCGGAGTTTACGCATATGCACGCCAGCGCCCTGCCCCATCTGACCAATTCGGGGCGATCATTGGCCCTTGGCGGGCTTGCGGCCGACTATATCGTCAACCGTCGCGCCGCTGCCTACCTGCCCGCACGGGCAGTGCAACGGTATCTCGATGTTGGAAAACTGCATGTTGTGGCAAATTCCCCACGCTTTGCGTACCCCGCATGGGTGGTCTGGCGCGAAGATCTGGACCCCGAGATGCTGTCGATCGCTCGGCGTAGTTTGATGGACCTCGCTCAAGCGGCTGAAAATCAACAGAATATTCTGATCGAGAGCTTGGACAACGGGCAAAACACGCCTTAATTCCGCTTCAAGGGCAGTTAACACGAGTAATACTTGCTTCATACACGATTTATTCGAATTTCACTTATCTGACCCCCTGTCTTAAATCCATTCTCAGCAGAGATGCTCTCGCCTCAACCAACGAGGCGGGTCACTTCTAAGGGAAAGGATTCCCCAATGAATACAGTACTTAAAGCGTCCGCGGTTTCCGTAATCGCACTCTTGGCTGCTGCTCCAGTTTTCGCGCAGCAACGTGCGCTTGGCATTGAAACGCTGAACGACCAGATCGACGACATCACCGATGATGTGAACACCGACCTGGCCCGCGGCACCGACGCAGAACGTTATGGCGCCAATGGCGTTGCCCAAGGCTGGCGCGGGTCTTTCGCCCTGTCCGCATCGGGCACCAGCGGCAACACAGACAACGGCGAAGTATCGGGCGCTGGCCGCCTGACATACGGTGTCGGCGACTGGAACCACCTGGTTGGGTTCGCGGTAGAATACGGCGAAGCAAACGGCACCAAGAGCGAAGAGAAGTTCTTTGGTACCTATGAAGGTAGCCGCTACTTCACACCCGAGTTCTATGCGTTCGGCCTGGCCCGTTACCAATATGACGGTTACCTGACCGACACATCCGGTGCAGCCGTTGACGGTTCCGAAACAGACGCATTCTTGGGCTTTGGTCCAGGTTACCGCGCGATCAATAAAGAAGACAACACATGGCGCGTTCAAGCGGGCCCCGGTGTACGCTACTTTAAAGACGCAACCGGTACCTCCGAAACCGAAGTCGGCTTCATCGCCTCGTCGCGCTACTTCTACGCGTTCAACGACATCGTATCCTTCACCATGGACACCGACATTGTCGGCTCTGACGTGAACACCATCGTGTCGAACGACGCTGGCATCAACTACAAGATGTCCGACAACCTGTCGACACGCGTAAGCTACCGTACCGACTACAACACCGATCCGGTTGCGGGCCTGAAATCCACTGACAACACCCTGGGTGTGTCGCTGGTTCTGGGCTTCTAAGCCAGACCGTCAAACCCCCGGGGGCGGGTCTCCTCGTACCGCCTTCGGGGATGCGACAAAAGGAAGGGAGGCCGGAATATTCCGGCCTCCCTTCTTTCGTTTCCAAAGCAATGTGCTGCGGCAGAGGCAGGGTCTTTACCCGCCAAAGATATCGCGCAGCACCCTGTCGATGACGCCCAGTGGGTTGTCCTGACGCGGTACCCGCTGCGGCTGCGCCGGTTGCTGAGGCTGCGGCGGGGCTTGCACCACTGGCGGTTCGGGCACGATCATCGGCAGCGGCGTATTCGGCAGCCCTTCGTGAACGCGCATCATGACCTGCTGCCAGATCTCGGTGGGCAACCCGCCCCCCGATACACCGGTCAACGGGGTGTTGTCGTCATAGCCCATCCAGACACCGGCCACGTAGTCGGCGGAAAAACCGATGAACCACGCGTCGCGGTTGGCCTGTGTCGTGCCCGTTTTACCGGCCAGTTCACGACCACCAAATTGCGCCCGCTGCCCCGTGCCTTCGGATACGACCTTTTCCATCATATAGACCAGTTGCAGCGCGGCATCTTCCTGAATGACCCGTTCGCCGATACCGCCGCCCGTGCCCATCACCGGATCAGTGTCGCCCTGCAACGTCAGATCAATCAGCCCGTAGGGTTTAACGGATGACCCGCCGTTCAGGATGCCGGCATAGGCACCTGTCATTTCAAGCAACGTGCTTTCGGACGCCCCAAGCGCCAGCGCCGGACCGACGGCCAGATCGCTTTTGATGCCGAACTGCTCCGCCACCTGGCTGACCACATCGCGCCCGACACTCTCCGAGACTTTGACCGCCGGAATGTTCAGCGAATCCTTGAGCGCGGTGGTGAGCGTCACGTTACCCTTGAAGCTGTTGGTATAGTTCTTCGGGCACCATTGGCCCGACCCGGGCACGTTCAGACAATAGGGCGCGTCTTCGATCAGATCGTTGGGCGAATACCCCAGATCCAGCGCCGCTGCATAGATAAACGGTTTGAAGGCAGAGCCGGTCTGGCGCATCGCTTGTGTCGCGCGGTTAAAGGCCCCCGCGACCTTGGTCTTGCGCCCACCGACCATACCACGCACGGCCCCGTCAGCAGACATGATCACCACAGCCGCCTGCGCTTTGGAGCCTTCGCGAACCTTGTTTTCGAACACCCAGCTCAGACCTTCCTCGGCGGCGCGCTGGATCTTTTGGTCAAGGGTGGTCTTGATCACCACATCCTCGGTCGTGTTGCGGGTAAAGAACTCCGGCCCCGACGACATCACCCAATCCGCGAAATAGCCACCCGCCTCGGCCTCTGCGGCTTCTGACAGCTCTGCGGGGTTGGCAATGGCGTTATCCGCTTCGGCCTTTGACAGATAGCCCTGATCCTCCATCAGGCGGATCACGGTTGCCGCACGGCTTTGCGACCGATCAAGATTATTGGTCGGTGACAGGGTGGTCGGTGCGGTCAACAGACCCGCCAGCATCGCGCCCTCGGCAGGCTTCAACGCGGCGGCCGGTTTGCCAAAGAAACGCTGCGCCGCGGCTTCGGCCCCAAAGGCACCGCCGCCCATATAGGCGCGGTTGAGGTAGATCGACAGGATATCATCCTTGGAATACTTGGCTTCCATCGCCATGGAGAACAGGGCTTCTTTGCCCTTGCGCGACAGCGAGGACCGGCGACATTCGGCTTCGTATTCCTTTTCCGTCTGCCCCGACGACGCATCATAGGGTTCACCCAGACACAGCAGCTTGGCCACCTGCTGCGTGATCGTCGACCCCCCGTGACCGGACAAGGGTCCGCGACCCTCGCTCAGGTTGATCTTGACCGCCGACGCGATGCCGCGCGGGCTGACACCAAAGTGACGATAGAAGCGTTTGTCCTCTGTCGCGATTACCGCGTTCTTCAGAGCGGGGGATACGCTGTCTGCGGTGACGACGCCGCCGAACTGATCCCCGCGCCATGCAAAGACATCACCATAGCGATCCTTGAGCGTGACAGACCCTCGCGCACGCCCGTCCAGCAGCGCCTCGAGCGGCGGCAGCGTGGTGTAGAAATAGCCGACGGCCAAGGCAACCATCAGCACCGCCACGGCAGTCACCCGCCAGACGATCGTCCAGATCAAACGGAAGACCCACCGCACCAGCGCGGCCAGCCAGCCAATAGGCCCCTTGGGGCGCGCAGGCGCACGACGTGCAGGCTTGCGCTTGGCCGGAGCCTTTTTCGCGACCGGCTTGCGGGGCGGTTTGCCGCCTTTGCCCGCGGTGCGTTTATCGGCAACCAAGGGCCGCTTCCGTTTGGATGAATCACTCATATGCTGCTCGCTGAACCATTCTTTTTTTTCGCACTCTATCCTGCACAGCGCGGTTTGTTTAGCGCAGACGCCCCGCTGCGCCGTCTAATTAACGCCCAATAATTAGGCACATTCCCCACAGCGCCCAATAATCAGGCAAACACGCTCGCCCAGAGAGGCACTAAGCGCGATGCACCCTTCCTTCAAGGGGCACCGGCCGCTCTTTTATCCAAGGCATAACGCAGGAAGTACCTGCCATCTGGAAGAGGGATTATAGGTGAAACTCATTATCGCAACAATCAAGCCATTCAAGCTCGAGGAGGTGCGCGAAGCGCTGACCGAAGCGGGCGTGCGTGGCCTGATGGTGACCGAGATCAAGGGCTTTGGCGCCCAATCCGGCCATACCGAAATCTACCGCGGCGCTGAATATGTCGTGAACTTCGTACCCAAGGTGAAGCTTGAACTGGTGGTCGCAGATGCGCTGGCCGACCAGATGGTCGAGACGATCACCCGCACCGCACATACCGGCAAGATCGGCGACGGCAAAATCTTTGTCCTCGACGTTGAACAAGCCGTGCGCGTGCGCACCGGCGAAACCGGCGAAGACGCCATCTGACCCCCACGTCCGAGGAATTGACGACATGACATCACGACTTCTTATTCCCCTTGCCGCCGCAGCGACGCTGCTGCCGTCCTTGGGTTTCGCGCAGGAGGCCGAGTATGCAACCGCGGCTGACACTGCTTTCATTTTCAACACGATCCTGTTCCTGATCGGCGGCTTTCTGGTGTTCTGGATGGCGGCGGGTTTTGCCATGCTCGAAGCCGGTCTGGTGCGGTCCAAGAACGTGACCACCCAGCTGACCAAGAACATCGCGCTTTTCGCATTGGCCGCCATTCTCTACTGGCTGGTCGGCTATAACATCATGTACCCCGGCGACGCGTGGATCATCCCCGGCGTGTTCGGCACTTTTGCAACCAAGGACATCAAGACGGCGATTGACGCGGGCGGCTATTCCAACGCATCGGATTTCTTCTTCCAGCTGATGTTCTGCGCAACCACCGCATCCATCGTTTCGGGCACATTGGCCGAGCGCATCAAACTGTGGCCCTTCCTGATCTTCACCATCGTGCTGACCGGCTTTATCTATCCGATCGAAGCAAGCTGGCAGTGGGGCGCAGGCTGGTTGTCTGACGCGGGCTTCAGCGACTTTGCGGGCTCCACTCTGGTCCACGCCGCGGGCGGCTTTGCGGCTCTGGCAGGTGCGCTGGTGCTTGGCCCCCGTATCGGCAAATACAAAGATGGTCGTGTGATCCCGATGCAGGGTTCGAACCTGCCGCTCGCCACTTTGGGCACGTTCATCCTGTGGCTGGGTTGGTTCGGCTTCAACGGCGGCTCGCAATTGGCCATGGGGTCGATGATCGACGCTGATGCTGTGGCGCAGATCTTTGCCAACACCAACATGGCTGCTGCTGCCGGTGCCATCGCCGCGCTGGTCCTGACCCAGATGCTGTACAAAAAGCCCGACCTGACAATGGTGCTGAACGGCGCGCTGGCCGGTCTGGTCTCTATCACAGCTGGCCCGCTTGACCCGACGCTCTTCGGTGCGCTTTGGATCGGTGCTGTGGGCGGTGCGATCGTGGTCTTCGCGGTGCCCTTCCTCGACAAGCTCAAGATCGATGACGTGGTCGGTGCGATCCCGGTTCACCTGATCGCAGGCTTCTGGGGCACGCTGGTTGTTCCCGTCTACACCGACGGCACATCCTTTGTGACACAGATCATCGGCTTTGCCTCAATCGGTGCCTTTGTCTTCATCGTGTCGCTGATCGTGTGGATGATCCTGAAAGCCACCACCGGCATCCGCGTCAGCGAAGAAGCCGAGATCGCTGGTCTGGACGTGTCCGAACTGGGCATGGAAGCCTACCCTGAGTTCTCCAAGAGCTAAGGTCTAAACTCCTGCAGGCAGGCAGAGGCCCGGGCGTTCGCGCCCGGGCTTTTTGCTGCGCGCGTGTTATGCTGGGCAGGGCTGAGAATGCGCCCAAACAAAACCGCCGCGCCAGATGCCAGCGCGGCGGTTTGAGTATTTTTGAAAGGGTGAAGCGGCGGGTTAGATGCCGACCTCGATGATCGCCTTGGCGAGGATCGGCACGGTTTCGGCGTTCAGCCCCGCGATGTTCATGCGGCTGTCACCCACCATATAGATGCCGTGGTCTTCGCGCAGCTTGTCGACCATGTCAGACGAGGTTCCGAGGCGCGAGAACATGCCGCGGTGTTCGGCAAGGAAACCGAAGCGGTCAGAGCCGGAGAGACGCTGAAGTTCGCCCGCGAGTTGGCTGCGCAGACCCAGCATGGTGTTGCGGATGTCTTCGAGCTCGGCCATCCAGTCGCTGCGCAAGGCGTCGTCGTTCAGGATGGTGGTGACGATGCGGGCCCCGTGATCTGGCGGGAAGCTGAAGTTCTGGCGATTGAGAAAGGCCAGCGTGCCCTGGTTCAGCTTTTGTGCCGAAGTGTCTGCCGACAGCGCCATCAGGATACCAGTGCGTTCGCGGTAAATCCCGAAGTTCTTGGAGCAGCTTGCCGCGATCAGACATTCCGGCACCGTCGCCGCGACCTTGCGCGTAGCCGCCGCATCCGCGTCAAGCCCGTCGCCAAAGCCCTGGTAGGCGATATCGATCATCGGGGTGGCACCGGTGTCTTGCAACACTTTGATCACCGCGTCCCATTCGGCGGCGTTCAGGTTGGCCCCTGTCGGGTTGTGGCAGCAGCCGTGCAGCAGGACCACATCGCCTTTTTGCGCGGTCTTTAGGTCGGCGATCATGCCGTCAAAATCGACGCCACGGGTTTCATCGTCGAAATAGCGGTAGGGGATCATCTCCATCCCCAGATATTTCAGGATCGACAGATGGTTCGGCCATGTCGGGTTCGACACAAACACCCGCGCCTGCGGACGGGCCATCTGGATCAGCTCGAACGCCTGACGGATCGCGCCGGTCCCGCCCGGGGTCGCGGCGGCGGCAACCTGTGCGCGGGGGACCGCATCGCCAAGCACCATCTGCACCATCGCATCGCCAAAGGCAGGATCGCCCGCCAGACCGGTATAGGCCTTGCTGGTCTGGGCTTCCCACAGTTGGTGTTCAGCCGCCTTGACCGCGCGCATGACGGGCGTCAGCCCCGTGGCATCCTTGTACACGCCCACGCCAAGGTCGATCTTGGTCTCGCGGGGGTCATCCTTGTACATCTGCATCAAGGCAAGGATTTTATCGGCGGGCTGCGCCTGTAGGGTTTCGAACATTATGCGTCTCCGGTCGCAACGGGCACGGTGGGGAACATCCCCCATTCTGCCCAAGATCCATCGTAAAGGGACCAATCGGTATGGCCCATCCGTTCCAGTGCCAGCGCGAGTATCGCCGCAGTGATGCCGGACCCGCAGGTCGTGATCACAGGGTGCGAAAGGTCAATGCCCGCCGCTTCAAAAGCCGCTTTGGTCTCGGCTACGGATTTCAGTGTTTTGTCGTCGTTCAACAGCTCTGTGTAGGGCAGGTTGCGCGACCCGGGGATGTGGCCGGCGCGCAGGCCTTCGCGGGGTTCGGGCGCGTCGCCGCGAAAGCGGGCCGCTGCGCGGGCATCCACGATCTGCGGTGCCTTGAGCTTGGACGCCTGAGCGACCTGCGTCACATCACGCACCAGTTGGTTCTGGAAACGCACGGTCATATGGCGGTCGCGGGGGATCGGGGGCATGTCTTCGGTGGGGCGACCTTCGGCGACCCATTTGGGCAGCCCCCCATCCAGCACGGCGACATTTTCCTGCCCCATCAGACGGAACAGCCACCACACACGCGCGGCCGACAGCAGGCCGGCCCCGTCATAGACCACCACCTGATGCCCGTCGCCCACACCCATAGCGCGCATCCGCGACATGAACTTTTCAGCAGGCGGGGCCATATGCGGCATATCCGAGCGCCCATCCGAGATTTCGTCGATGTCGAAAAAGCGGGCACCGGGGATATGCGCCTGATTATATTCGGCTTTGGGGTCGCGTCCTGCATCGGGCAGATACCATGACGCGTCCAGCAGACGCAGGTCGGGATCCTTGAGGTGCTGCGCCAGCCAATCGGTTGAAACAAGCGTTTTCGGGTTGTCAGCCATGGGTCCACCCCCTTTTAGAACAGGTTTTTCAATGCCTACCCGCGACGGCCCCCGCAAGCAAGAGCCCGCGACTGTGCACATGCAGCACAGGCCGGAAATGGGCATATTGTGTTCCGTTCAGGCCCCGAGAGCAGGACAGGGCGTCAGCCGTGGTCTTTCAGCAGACGCTGCTTTTGGCGGGACCAGTCGCGCTTGGCGGCAGTTTCCCGTTTATCGTGCAGCTTTTTACCCTTGGCGATGCCGATCTTGATCTTGGCCATGCCACGGTGATTGAAATACATCACCATCGGGACCAGCGTCATGCCTTTGCGTTGGGTTTCATTCCACAGGTTCGACAGTTCCTTCTTGGACACCAAGAGCTTGCGGCGGCGGCGTTCCTCGTGGGTGAAGGTCTTGGCCTGCGTGTAAGGCGCGACGTAGGAGTTCACCAACCACAGCTCGCCATCTTCCACGGCGGCATAGCTTTCGGCGATATTGGCACCGCCGTTGCGCAGGGATTTGACCTCGGACCCTTCAAGGATGATGCCGCATTCGACATCATCGTCGATCGCGTAATCGAACCGCGCGCGGCGGTTTTCGGCGATGACCTTGTAGTTCGGGTCGGATTTGGAAGATGATTTAACCTGTGACATGCCAAGGATGTAGGGCGTTGCGGCCCTGCGCGCAAGATGCCGCAGCGGGCATAACCGCATGGACCGTCAGGCGGGGCGCGCCGGCCCTGCCTGCTTAGTCGCCCAGCTTGGCGTGCACCTCGGCAAGGTCGATCTCGCCCGTGGGCATCTTGTTTGCCGGATTGTCGAAATCGTATTTGAACAGCTCGAAATCCTTTTTGAAGATCTCGCGCATCAGATGCATCGACAGATCGTCGAAGTAGTCCTCAACCGGGTGGGCGCGCTTGGGGCCGTGGCCTTCGGATTCGTTAAACCGCGGAATGTCGGACAGGTTCACCGCATGGGGCGTGTCGATGGCATCCAGCACGCTTTGCATGCCGTCGTTGAACTTCTCTGTCCAGATGATCTTGTCATAGGTGCCGCCGTTCACGATGAACGTGCTGACATGCCCCGATTGCGCGGACCAGTGGATGTCCGGGTCCATCGGGCGACGCCAGCGGATGGTGTCGCGGGCAAACAGCAGGAAACGGCGGAAGCTGGCGATCTGGTCAAACTCTTGCTTACCGTCATCGCCGCCGACCTCGATCCCGTATTTCTGCACGAGGAGCGGCACCAGATTGCCGCGATATCGCCGGCCATTGCGCTGGATGCCGCAGATCTTGTCGAAGAAAGAGCTGAGGATGCGGGTATATGGATTGCGCACGCAGGTGAAGGCGTAGGATTTGTGGTTTTCCACATTGCGCGTGATCAACGGCTGAGAGTTGTCATGCGCCCATTTGTGCATGCCCGATTTCGCGTCATGGATGTCGCCGTCAAAGAATTCTCCATGGTCCGAATAGAACATGATCTGCCCGATCGTCGAACAGGCGCATTTGGGCACCACGCGGTACACCACGCTTTCGCTTTCTGTCATCCATGTCCCTGGGAAACCCATAATCGGCTCTGCCTCCTAAATTTTTTCGCACTTATGCTGCCATTTATGGCGACAGAATGGCCTGAAATATAGAAAAAGCAAATATTCGCGGTTTATTCAATCGCTGTTCGCCTTTATCTAACAAACTCGTCCAGAGCAGAGGGGATGCGTGTTTCGCGATGGCCAGAATTGCCTATATCCTTTTGTGTCACAAAGACCCCGTTGCAATCATCAAGCAGGCGGAGAGATTGACGGCGTCTGGCGATTACATGTCGATCCACTTTGACGCCTCGGCCAGCCCGACCGATTTTGCACAGATCACCCAAGCGCTTGGCAAGAACCCCAATGTGACCTTCGCAAGCAAACGCATCCGCTGCGGTTGGGGAGAATGGTCGCTGGTACAGGCGACGCTGAACGCCGTCGAAAGCGCGATTGATGCCTTTCCGCGTGCCACACACTTCTACATGCTGTCGGGCGATTGCATGGCAATCAAATCCGCCGAATACATCCACGACTACCTTGATGATAACGACGTCGATTTTATCGAAAGCTTTGACTACTTTGAAAGCGACTGGATCAAGACCGGCTGGAAGGAAGAGCGGCTGATCTACCGTCACTGGTTCAACGAGCGCACCCAGAAAAAGCGGTTCTACGGCATGTTCGAGCTTCAGAAACGCCTTGGTCTGACGCGCGACATTCCTGCGGACCTGCAAATCCAGATCGGCAGCCAGTGGTGGTGCCTGCGCCGCCAGACCATAGAGGCGGTGATGGCCTTCACCCGCAAGCGCAAAGACGTGATGCGGTTTTTCAGGACCACCTGGATTCCGGACGAGACGTTTTTTCAGACCATTGTGCGCCATATCGTGCCCGATAACGAAATTCGTGCGCGCACGCTGACGTTCCTGATGTTTACCGACTACGGCATGCCGGTGACCTTCTATAACGACCACTACGATCTGCTGCTGGCCCAAGACTATCTGTTCGCACGCAAGATCAGCAGCGAGGCGACGGACCTCAAGCGCCGGTTGGGGTTGCTTTATTCTGCCAAGGATGTCGAACTGCAGATCAGCAACGAAGGGCGCAACCTGTTCAAGTTCCTGACCGGTCGGGGTCGGATCGGGCGGCGGTTCTCTACCCGTTTCTGGGAGACGGAGAGCACGCTGGGGCGCGAGCGCGAGCTGCTGATTGTCGTGTGCAAAAAGTGGCATGTCGCCAAACGCGTGCTAGAGCAGATGCGTCAGGTCACCAACCTGCCCGCGATCGAATATCTTTTCAGCGAACAGGACACCCCCCTGCCCGATCTTGGCGGCATCCAGAACAGTCTGGGCAAGCGCACCCGCCACCGGCGGTCCCTGATGCGGATGCTGTTCGACTATTACGAGGCCGACCGGCTGATCGTCTGCATGGACCCCGGCGATATCGACCTGCTGAACGACTTTGCCTCTGACCGGTCGATGACACGGGTTCTCGAGATCGAATGCCAGTTCTCGGATGACTACCTGATCGGCCACGCCATGCGCGTGGGGCTGGCGGGCGAACGCACCTCGGCCGACACGCTGGAACGGCTGCTGCCCACCATCCGGAACGACCTGACCCTTGAATCCGACCGCATCCGCGACGCGCAGTTTGAAAACTACGCCCGGATGCGCGAAACAGCCTCGGCGCAGGACAATGCCGAGGCGCTGGCCGCTTTCCTGCGCATCTCTCCGGAACAGGCGCAGCCCATTGCCGACACACATTATCTTTTCACCGATTAAGGACATTCCATGGCTTACAGCTACGACGACCAGAACATCTTTGCCAAAATCCTGCGCGGCGAAATCCCGAACAACACCGTTTATGAATCCGACCACGCGCTTGCCTTTCGCGATATCGAACCCCAAGCGCCGACGCATGTGCTGGTGATCCCCAAGGGCCCCTACATCAGCTTTGACCACTTCGCGGCAGAGGCGAGCGATGCCGAAATCGTCGGCTATGTGCGCGCCATCTCGGAAGTCTGCAAAGCCGAAGGTGTCACATTGGACGCGGGCGAAGGGTTTCGCATGATCGCCAATGCTGGCGCGCACGGGGTTCAGGAAGTCCCGCACCTGCATGTGCATATTCTGGGCGGTCGGCCCATGGGGCGCATGGTGGCGCGCCCCAGCTAACCCGTCACGACATTAATCTGTGCGCAAAAGGCGCGGCGTGATCTTGCGCCGCGCTTATTTGTTTTTCCGACCCGCCCGCCAGCGCGCGAAACGGCCCTGCTTTTCGGCGATGTCATCTTCCAGCCGCTCTAACGTCGGATCGATGCGCGCGCGTTTGAACCGACGCCAGCGGACCCAGATCGCATAGACCACCGCGGCAAACAGGATCAGGATGATGATATTCAGGAACGGGATTCCCTTGCTCGCATCCGGGCCGTCCACCACGCGCACGGACACCGCGTTGGGGAAGATCGACAGGAACTCGTTGCGCCAGCCGTAATGTTTGACCGCGACATACTGCGGCGTACCGGCGGCGGACTTCAGGTCAGATGCCTCGGCCTGCAGGTTGGTCGTGTCGAACTTGAAATACGGCGGCCAGCCCCAGCCGGTATCCTCGTTGCGGTAGACCATGACGTCGCCTTTGGCCCGACGCGTCTGGATGAAGAAAACATCGCGGTTGCCCAAGGCGGTGCTGTTGCCCACATCCGCATGCGACCAGAAGATAGAGTTCTCGCCAAAGTCGATGCGCTTTTCATAGGTGTCGGTGATCCGTACGATATCGACCTGAGGCAGCGTATAGTGAAAGAACGCGGCAATGATCAGCCAGATCACACCCCAGAAGGTCCATTTGATGATCGCCATCGGCGTTACCCCTTAGTTAAAGTTAGTGAGGTAGACGGTCAGGATGACCAGCCCCACCGGGACAATATAGACCCCAAGGATCAACTTGCGACGGATCGACCCGTCATATCGTTTGAGCCCTCGTTGCACGAAAATGTCGCGATCCACAAGACGCGGCCCGTCCGCCCACTTCTGGTAGAGCTTGCCGCGCCGTACCCGACGCGAATAGATCGACAGGGCGATATAGATGATTGTTAGAACGACGAACCCGATGACGATCAACCTTAACAAAGCCAGCATAATCCCTGCGCCTCTCTTGTGCCCCGGGCCGGGTGTCAGTCGGTGACGGGCCAGACGATCTTGATCTCGCCGCCGCTTTCACGCTCTGGGGTTTCCAGCTCTCCGCCCAATTGCTGCGCGGCGGCAAGCAGGATGCGCATGCCGAGCCCCGTGCCCGTGGTCCGATCTTTGGGAATACCGGGGCCGTCGTCAATGCAGCTGAGGTGGTAGAAGCCGCCCTTGCGTTCGCCGCGCAGGTCGAGCGTCCCGCGCTTGCGGCCCTCATAGGCGTATTTCGCAGCGTTGGTCATCGCCTCGTTCACGATCATCCCCACGGATGACGCAGAGCGGGACGACAGATGCGCCTGATCGACCTCTATGTTCACCTGCACCCCGTCGGGCAATTGTTCACTGGTGGAATGGGCGACCTTCTTCAGGAAGGCTGCGATATCCACCGCGGCACCGGTTTCAGTCAGGTACAACGCTTCATGCAGGCTACTGATGGTCGACAGGCGACCCTGAATGGTGTCCAGCGCGGCGCGGGCTTCGGGGGATTTTTCGCTGCGGATCTGGATGCGGATCAATGCCTCTAGGGACTGGAGCGAGTTTTTCACGCGGTGGTCGACCTCTTTGCGCAGCACCTCGGCATCGGCCAGTGCCTTGCGCAGCTCGATCTGCCGCATCGCCTGCCCCGCCAGCACCTTGAGCGCACGGCGCTGAAAATCATTCAGCTGATGCGGCTTCTTATCCAGCACGCAGAGCGTCCCGAGCGGCAGATTCTTGTCATCCTCGAGCAAGGCACCGGCATAGAACCGGATCGAATCCTCGCCGGTGACGAAATTATTGTCAGCGGTGCGCGGATCGGCGGTGGTGTCATTCACCTCCAGGTAGTCATCCCCCGCGATGGCATGGGCGCAAATACTGTCGGTGATGTCGCTGCCGTCAATTTCAAGCCCGACCTTGGATTTGAACCACTGGCGGTCTTCATCCACCAAAGAGATCAGCGCGATCGGCACCTCGCAAATCTCTGCCGCGAGGCGCGTGATGTCGTCGAACCCTTCTTCGGGGGCGGTATCCAGAATATTATATCCCCGCAGCAACGCGAGGCGCATTTCTTCTTGTTCTATCAAAGATGCTTTCATCGGGAACACTCACGAAACAGCGTGCGGAAAGCACTTTTAACCAAGACTAAGGATGCAGGCGATAGGCACGGATATGGCCTGACACCCCCATCCCGCGACAGCGATGCGTCAAGATATCGACGTGACAGGGTACGTCAAGCCATATTCCCTGTTTGTACTCGCGGTTACCCCCAACCGCCAAAAGGGCGTTTGCCCCCCGTAAAAGGGGGCAGCGCAATCAGCCTATGACGTTGAAATCAGGGCCATAAGGATAGCCGGTGATATTGTCGTTACCGTCTTCTGTGATCACCAGAATATCATGTTCGCGGTAGCCGCCCGCGCCGGGTTGACCTTCGGGAAGGGTCAGCATCGGCTCCATCGAGATGACCATGCCGGGTTCAAGCACCGTGTCGATGTCCTCGCGCAGCTCCAGCCCTGCTTCGCGGCCATAGAAATGCGACAGCACGCCGAACGAATGACCATAGCCGAAGGTGCGGTATTGCAGCAGGTCACGCTCTTCAAGGAAGGCGTTGATCTTGTGGGTCACGTCGGCGCAGCTGATACCGGGTTTCAGCAGGCTCATCCCGTATTCATGGGCAGCGACATTTGCCTCCCAGATTTTCAGGCTGGCGGGGTCCACCTCTCCGGCGAACATGGTGCGTTCCAGCGCCACGTAATAGGCCGAGATCATCGGGAAGGTGTTCAGCGACAGGATATCGCCGCGCTCCAGTTGCCGCGCAGTGACCGGATTATGCGCACCATCGGTGTTGATGCCGGATTGGAACCACACCCAGGTGTCGCGGTATTCGGCGTCGGGGAACCGCTTGGCGATTTCAAGCTCCATCGCATCGCGGCCTGCCATTGCGATGTCGATCTCGCGCGCGCCGATCCTGACCGCATCGCGGATCGCATAGCCGCCCACATCAGCAACCTGAGCGGCCTGACGGATCAACGCAATCTCTGCCGGAGACTTGTGCATCCGCTGGCGCATGGTCGTCTCGAACAGGTCGATCATCACCACCGGCTCAAGGAAATCTTCCAGCTTGTCGCGCTGCATTAGCGTCAGGTGGTCCCCCTCATAGCCGATCACCGCGCCCTTGCCCGTAACCGAGGCGACGGCGCGCCAGTAATTGTCGCGCTGCCAGTCGGTGTAGGTGATGTTGTCGCAGAAGCTACGGCGCCACGGCTGACCGGCGTCGATGCCTGCGGAAATCGTCACACAGTCTGTCTCGGTCACCACCAGCCCATAGGGGCGGCCAAAGGCGCAATACAGAAAGCCCGAATAATAGGCGATATTGTGCATCGACGTGAAGACCGCCGCCGTCGCTCCGGCCGCATCCATCCGTTCGCGCAGCTCTTCCAGACGCGCTTGGTATTCAGCGGTGTCAAACGGCAGCGGAGACTTTGTGCCGTTATGGAAACGGTACATATCGGGACGGGCGGTTTTGGATGTATTGGTCATATCAGACCCTCCTTCTCAGAAAGGTCCCGGCGTGCAGGACGCAAGGGCCGTGAAATGCAGGACGACGCCATCGTCCCAACCCGCCCCCTGTCTCGCCGATTTGCGCGGCCCGATCAAGGCTCACTTTATGCCAAGTAGCGCTTTCACCATATCGCTGTCGGGGTCTTCCAGCAGATCGATAATGTCAAAGTGGTGCCGCCCCTCGACGACGAACTGCTTGGCCCCCCACACGCGCGAGAATTGCTCGGCCTGCTCCAGAAAGGCGGGGCGCTCATCGGCCCCGACCCAGATCGTGACGTTCACCCCATGGGGCGGCGTCATGTTCACGGGGCTTTCCGCCGTCGCTTCGGCTTCGTCCAGCTGAAGGATGTCGTTCATAGAGGTCTGCAACAGCGGCATCAGGTCTGCCACGGGCGAGATGGACACGATATTCTCGATCCGGTCGCGGACATCGCCGGACAGGATCAGCGGGTCGGTCATGCGGGCAACCTGCTGCCCACCTGCGGAATGGCCGACAAGCGCCAGCGCACCTTGGGTGCGTTTGGCGATCTCGGAAATGGCGCGAGCGACCTGTCCGGTGATCTGGCTGATCCGCACATCGGGGCACAGGTCATAGCCGACCATCGCAACCGCATAGCCGCGCGCCAGGGGGCCCGCCGCCAGATGGGACCAATCGGCAGGAGCAAACGCTTTCCAATAGCCGCCGTGGACAAAGATCACCGTACCCCGCGACACGCCTTCGGGTTCAAACAGATCATAGATTTCGCGGTCGGTCGGCCCGTAAGAGATATTCTTTTGCGCACGAAACCCCAGCTTCTTGCGGAATGCCGCTGCGGCGTCTTTCCAGCGGGGCGGATATGCCTCTGCGTTATCGATATAAGCGGCGTTGGCATAGGCGTCGTCTAGCTGCATGTGGTCCTCCGTCAGCGTCCCGATACGAACTGGAACTAGACAATCATAGCGTTTGTTGCTTTGGGTAACCACAGACAAAAGCGGAGAGATCAAAATGACTGACGCAAAGACTGACCTGAAATCAATGCTCAAGGATCCAAGCCTGCTAGAGACCCGCGCCTATATCGGTGGCGAATGGGTGGATGGCGACGATGGCACCTTTGATGTGGTGAACCCCGCCCGCGGCGATGTGATTGCCAAGGTCGCCAACCTCAGCCGTGCGCAGGTGGCCGGTGCCATCGCCCAGGCGGAAAAGGCACAGAAGGAATGGGCCAGCTGGACCGGCAAGGAACGGGCCGGCGTCATGCGCAAATGGTTCGACCTGATGATGGAAAACCAAGACGATCTGGGGGCCATCCTGACCGCTGAACAGGGCAAACCTCTGGGCGAGGCCAAAGGCGAAATCGCCTATGGGGCGTCCTTTATCGAATTCTTCGGCGAAGAGGCCAAGCGCGTCTACGGTGAGACCATCCCCGGCCACCAGCGCGACAAGCGGATTACCGTGATCAAGCAGCCCATCGGCGTGGCCGCGTCGATCACGCCCTGGAACTTCCCCAACGCGATGATCACCCGCAAGGCCGCGCCCGCGCTGGCCGCCGGCTGCGCCTTTGTGGCGCGCCCCGCTGCGGAAACACCGCTGTCGGCAATCGTGATGGGTGTGCTGGCCGAACGCGCGGGCATCCCCGCAGGCGTGTTCAACGTGCTGCCGTCGTCGTCCTCCTCTGCCGTGGGCAAGGAGTTCTGCGAAAACCCCGCCGTGCGCAAACTGACCTTTACCGGTTCGACCGAAGTGGGCCGCATCCTGCTGAAACAGGCTGCCGATCAGGTCATGAAATGCTCGATGGAGCTGGGAGGCAACGCGCCGTTCATCGTCTTTGACGACGCCGATCTGGACGCCGCTGTCGAAGGCGCGATCCTGTGCAAGTTCCGCAACAACGGCCAGACCTGTGTTTGCGCGAACCGCATCTATGTGCAGGCCGGTGTCTACGACGCCTTTGCCGAAAAGCTGAAAGCCCGCGTCGAGAAGATGAAGGTCGGCGACGGCTTTGAAGACGGCGTAGAGCTGGGGCCGCTGATCAACGGCGATGCCTCCGAGAAGGTGAAAGAACATGTCGAGGACGCGGTGTCGAAAGGTGCCGAAATCCTGCTGGGCAGCAAAGAAGAGAAGATGGAGGGCAACTTCCTCGCGCCGACCATCATCACCGGTGTGACGCAGGATATGAAAGTCTCGAAAGAGGAAACCTTCGGCCCGCTCGCCCCGCTGTTCAAGTTCGACAACGAAGACGACGTGATCGAGATGGCCAATGACACGATCTTTGGTCTTGCGTCCTACTTCTACGCCAAAGACCTGAGCCGCGTGTACAAGGTCGCAGAGGCGCTGGAATATGGCATCGTGGGTGTGAACACCGGCATCATCTCGACCGAGGTCGCGCCGTTTGGCGGCGTCAAACAGTCCGGTCTGGGCCGCGAAGGCAGCCACCACGGGATCGAGGATTATCTGGAGATGAAATACATCTGCATGTCGGTCTGACCTGCGGATCATCTGGCATTAGAAACGGGCGGCGGGATCATCCTGCTGCCCGTTTTCGTATCAGCCGTTCAGCGCGCGGGTGATCAACTGGCCCAAGCGTTCGATCCCTTCCGCGATCTTGCCTTCGGTCGAGGTGGAGTAGCTGAGCCGCAACGTATTACGCCCCGACCCGTCCGCGAAAAACGCGTGCCCCGGTACAAACGCGACCCGTTCGCTTTCCAGCGATTGTTTCAGCAGATCGGCCCCGTCCAGCGTGTCGGGCAGTGTCACCCAGATGAACATGCCGCCTTCGGGTTTGGTCCAGCTCACCCCTTCGGGCATATGCGCCTGCAGCGCTTCCAGCATAGCATCGCGACGGGCACGGTAGGCGCTGCGGATCGTGTCGATATGGCTGTCGAAATGCTGTTCCGCGACCGAGGCCACGGCAATCTGGTTCAATGTGGCACTGTGCAGATCCGCCGCCTGTTTCATCAGCACAAGTTGCGAGATCACCGGCATCGCGGCGCAGACCCAGCCCACACGCAGCCCGGGCGACAGTGTTTTCGAAAAGCTGCCGCAATAGATCGTTCGACAGGCTTCCAGATCACCGTTCCGGCGTTCGGCCTCTAGCGCGAGGATCGGCGGGATCGCGTCGCCGTCAAAGCGCAGCGACTGATAGGCCGCGTCTTCGATCACGGCAATGTCCATTTCCTCGGCCAGATCAATCACCCGCTCGCGCGCGGCGCGGCTGACGGTGGCCCCTGTCGGATTGGCAAAATCAACGGAAAGATAGGCGAACTTGGCCGCGCCACCTGCCTCTTTCGCGGCGGCGGTATAATCCGCGCCACTGCGGTTGCTCAGCGGGTCCAGCTTGTCATAGCGCGGCTCGTAGGCGTTAAAGGCGCCCAAGGCCCCCAGGTAGGTCGGCCAGCCCACCAGCGCGGTATCCCCCGGCGACAGGAACAGCTTGCCCAGATAATCCAGCGCCTGCTGCGAGCCCGAGGTGATCAGGATGTTGTCCGGCGTCGCCGGAATACCGATCGCCTGCATCTGCGCGGCAATCCAGACGCGCAAAGGTTTGTGCCCCTCGCTGGTGGAATACTGCAACCCCTGCGCCGCCATCGGCCCGTTCAGCGCCTCGGCAAAAGCGTTCTGAAACGCCGCTTTTGGAAACAGATCAGGGTCAGGAATACCACCCGCGAAAGAGATGATATCCGGCTGGTCCAACAGCTTGAGCAGCTCGCGAATTTCCGACGCCTTCATGCGATTGGCGCGTGTGGCAAATATTTCCTGCAGTGACATCCGGCGTTCCTCCCCCGACTGGATCGGGGCACTGTGCCCATTGCGCTATTTTAAGTCAACAACTGTGACCTAGCCCCCGTGCGCGCACAAAAAAGCCCGGCGCAAATGCACCGGGCTTCGTCTGTCACAGAGGGGACGGTTAGTTGACGGTGTTCGCGTCAACCACATCCTTTTCAATCGCCTTTGGCGCACGCGCGATCTGGATCTGGCGCGGCTTCAGCGCTTCGGGCACCTGACGTTCAAGATTGATGTGCAGCATACCGTCGGCATGGGCCGCGCCAGTCACTTGCACGTGATCCGCCAGATGGAAGCGGCGTTCGAACGCGCGGGTCGCGATGCCACGATGCAGATAGGTCTTGTCCGTATCTTCATCAGCTTTGCGCGCCGAGACGATCAGCGATTTTTCACGGACTTCAACGCTCAGGTCGCCTTCGGTAAAGCCGGCGACGGCGATGCTGATACGATAGGAATCATCGTCCAGTTTTTCGATGTTGTAAGGGGGATAGCTTGGCTGCGGTGCGTCGTTGGCCATCACGCGATCCATCAGATTGGCAATCTGGTCAAAGCCGACAGTCGAACGGTGCAGCGGTGCAAAATCAAAACTACGCATAGGTATTCATCCTCGTTTGAGCGATAATCATTCAGGCCTTCCACCATGGACAGACCCTGGGTTGTCTGCCGGAACCCTCAACAGGCGTTCCGATGACAAGCATGTGGGGATGGATAAATCGCGTTTCAAGGGGACAAAATCACCCCGGATGACAAGGTCAGGGTTTGACGAATTTCGCGCCCGTGGTGCGGCGGCGATCCTTCTGACGTGATGCGCTTGCTGACAACACCTCCGCCTTGGAACACCCCCTTGCCTGCCACCAGATCCGCCTGAAGCCGGGCCAGCGGCGCACCAAGCGCGGTACCAAGGGACACTTCCTTGTCCTCGACATGGGCCTTGGCGGATACGACAGACACAATCTGCGGCACCCCGTTTTCAAAGGTAAAGATCGGCGCACCACTGGCCCCGAAATCGACGGAGCATGTGGTCACCAGCACGCCTTCTTGGCGGGCCAGAACGCTGCAGACCTCTTGCAGGGACGGCGCCTCTGACCGGTCCTTGGCATAGCTCACCACCCCTAACTGGTCGCCGCGGCGCGGACGGCGGGCGGTGTCGAAGGGTTTGATCGTGGTATTGCGGATCGGCCGGTCGAGTTCGAGCAGGGCCAGATCGTTGCGCACACGGTCCGAGGACACGACGCCGTCGTAGACATAATCGGGATGCACCACCGCACGGCGCACATTGCGATAGGCCCCCGCCCGCCCGTTGCGCCAACCGGCAAGGAATTCCACCTCGCCATGATCAATGCGCTGCTTGCTTTCCTTGTCGTACAGACAATGCGCCGCTGTCAGCACCAGACGGGGCGCGATCAACGCGCCGGTGCAAAACCCTTTACCGCCGATATCCAGACGGCCCACGGCCTCCCACGCGCCTGCATCCACCCCCGTGTCCAGCCTGCGCAGCCGCGCATCCTGAGCAAGCCCGGCCGTCGCAACGGTCAGGCACATGATAGAGATGGCTACCCAACGGCGCACGGATATCGCTCCTACTTCGGTGAGGTCTGGTCTTTAGCCTCTCCTAGCCGCGAGATAAGGCGAAAATGCGGCGAAAACCCTAGCGGAGGCGAGGAATCTGCAAATTTGCGCCTTTTTCTCGCGACAACGCCGGAGGCTTCGGCCCACCCGACGCCCAATCCAGCAACTCTACCGTGTGTACCACGGGCACGCCCGCCGCCGATCCGATCTGCATCATGCAGCCAATATTGCCTGCCGCGATCACATCGGGGTTCTTGGCCTGCAGGGTTTTGACCTTGCGGTCTTTCAACTGCTTAGAGATTTCGGGCTGCATCAGGTTGTACGTCCCCGCCGACCCGCAGCACAGGTGTGAATCCGCAGGCTCAACCACGGTAAAGCCTGCGCGTTTCAGCAAATCCTTGGGGTAGCTTTTGATCTGCTGGCCGTGTTGCAGGGAACAGGCCGCATGATAGGCAACGGTCAGGCCGTGATGGGCAGGCGTGGGGGCCTTTGGCGCATCAATGCCCGCGATATCCCCCTTGGCGGGGTTGGGCATGGCGTCTGGGTCTGCGTTCCCCGCAAGATCGTGCAGCACCTCGGATACATCCTTGGCGATCGCCGACACCCGCGCCGCATCCGCTGCCAGCGGGCCGTTGCGGAACATATGGCCGTAGTCTTTCACCGTGGTGCCACAGCCCGAGGTGTTGATGACGATGGCGTCCAGCCCCTGCCCGTCCATCTCGGCGCACCATGCCTTGATGTTGCGCGCCGCGGTGGCGTGGCTTTCGCTGGTTTTGCCCATGTGATGGGTCAGCGCCCCGCAGCAGCCCGCGCCTTCGGCGACGACCACTTCGCAGCCCTGCCGTGTCAGCAGGCGGATGGTGGCGTCGTTGATGTCGGTGTTCAGCGCCTTTTGCGCACAGCCCGTCATCAGCGCCACCCGTTTACGCGGTGCCCCCTGCGCGGGGAAGCTTTGCGGGTCATCGTTGCGGCTGACCGGCGGGATCGTCTTGGGGGCCATTTCGATCATCGCACGCAACCGCGCGTCGGGCATCAACCGCGCGAAGGGCCGCCCGATCTTCGCCCCCAGAAGTGCCAACCGGAACCGCGTCGGATAGGGCAGGATACGCGCCAGAATCCACCGCAGGGCACGGTCGCTGAAGGGCCGTTTGTAGCGTTTTTCGATGTAATCGCGGGCGTGATCCACCAGATGCATATAGTGCACGCCCGAGGGGCAGGTCGTCATACACGCCAGACAGGACAGGCAGCGGTCGATGTGTTTGACCGTCTTTTCATCCGGATCGCGATCGTTTTCGAGCATGTCCTTGATCAGATAGATACGTCCGCGCGGGCTATCCAATTCGTCACCCAACACCTGATACGTGGGGCATGTGGCGGTGCAAAAGCCGCAATGCACACAGGCGCGCAGAATCTCGTTGCTGCGCGCCGTCGCGGGGTTTTTCAACTGTTCTGCGGTGAATGTGGTTTGCATGAAAGCTCCGGCGTTGCGGGCACGAGACCCTGACGAGGTAAAGAGTTAAGCGGCGACGGTGCTGGCCCAGATCAGGCCGAACCAGGGCAGCGTGGTGGCCAAGATCCCCAGCACATTGGTCCAGCGCTGCGTAACGGGGCCGGGATAGGCGCGGCGCAACACCTGCGCGACAAAGGCCAGAACGGCGATCCAGCCCAGCCAGATACAGGCAATCGCCCCCGTCGACGCCAGCAGGTTTTCGCCCCAATACTGCGCCACGCCATAGCGTATCGCCATCCCCGCCACGGCACAGAGAAAAGCCAAGAGCACCAATGCACGCAGGCTGCGCCGGTCAGGCTTGCCACGGGTCAAGAGGCGGAACACCAACGGCCCGCCGATAAAGACGACAAGGAAGACCGCAAGCAAGGTCATGCCGCACGGTCCAGCTGGCCCGCGTTGAAGATGCCCTTGGGGTCGAACTGCGCCCGCAGGGCCGCTGTCAGCCGCGCCACACCGGCGGATTCGGGGTGGAACACGCCCAAGCGCGCCTTGGTCTGTGCATCGGCCCGCACCAGCGTTGCATGCCCATCCATCGGCCCGATGGCCGCGCGCAGATCATGGCCCGCGGCGCTGCGCAGCCAGATCAGCCCGCCCGCCCAGTCATAGGTCCAGCGCTCTGCCCCCGACCGCGCCGCGATCCCCGGCGCGTCAGAGGGTTTGCACGACACGCGCCACACATCACCCTGCCCGTCGTGAAACGCCGCCACATCACGGATGCGGGACCAAAGCGCCTGCGTCGCCGCTGCGTCGCGTTGCTCAATCTCTGCCCCCGCGCCGGCGAGCAACGATTGAAGCTGGCTCAGACGGTAGCTGACCGATGCCTCGAACCCTTCGATGCGCAGTGCGGTTTCGCGGGTGGCAGGGTCATGGGCGGCACCTGTCACCTCGAACGGGCTGCCAAGGGCGCGGGCCATCGCGGCCACAGCGGCCCTATCGTCCAGCCCGTGCAACACCAGGGTCGCCTGCGTTTCAGGGCGTGGCAGCACCTTCATCGATACCTCGCTCAGCACACCCAAAATGCCGTAAGACCCCGCCATAAGCTTGACCAGATCATAGCCGGTGACATTCTTCATCACGCGCCCGCCGTTCTTGACCACGGCACCGCGCCCGTCGACAAAGCGCACCCCCAGCAGAAAGTCCCGCGCCGCCCCGACCGAGATCCGCCGCGGCCCGCTGATATTGCCTGCCATCACCCCACCGATCGTCGGCGTGCCGCTGGTGCCCAACAACCCGCGATGGTCCATCGGTTCGAACGCGAGACGCTGGTTTTCGGCGGCCAGCGCCTCTTCGATCTCGGCCACGGGGGTGCCGGGTTTCGCGACCAGCGTCAGCGCACCGGGCTCATACAGCGTGATCCCCTGCAGCCCCGCAAGGCTCATCACCTGACCTGTCGCAGGCAGGCCGCGCGTGCCGCCCCCCTGAACAGAGATCGGGCCAGCGGCACCTTTGACCGCATCGACCAGCGTCTCTTCGGATGTGATGGCCATGTCTCGGCTCCTTCGTCGTGCGTGTGATCTGTTGAAGATCATCAGTTAATCAGGCGCAGGTTATTCCGCCGCCAGCGCCACGGCGCGGCGTGTCTCCGACGCATCCAGCGGAAAGACCTTGGCGGGGTTCAGCAGCCATGCGGGGTCGAACACATCCTTCACCGCCATCTGCGCCTCCAGATCGTCGGGGGCGTATTGCACATGCATCAGATCGCGTTTCTCGATCCCGACGCCATGTTCGCCGGTCAGACAGCCGCCCACCTCGACGCAGAGCTTGAGGATCTCGGCCCCGAATTCCTCGCAAAGCTCCAGATCGCCCGGTTTGTTGGCATCAAACAGGATCAACGGGTGCATATTGCCGTCGCCTGCATGGAACACATTGCCGACCTTCAGCCCGAACTGATCGCTGAGTTCCTTGATACGTTTGAGCACGAAGGGCAGCGAGGACACAGGGATGGTGCCATCCAGACACATGTAGTCGTTGATCTGCCCCATCGCGCCAAAGGCCGATTTCCGACCCAGCCAGATCTTGGCGCTTTCCTCAGCGGATTTGGATTGCCGCAGCTCCACCGGATTGTGCCGCTGCGCGATGTCGGAAATCAGACCCAACTGGTGGTCGATCTCCGCGTCAGAGCCTTCGACCTCAATGATCAGCAATGCCTCGCACATGGGATACCCAGCCTTGGCGAAGGCTTCCGTCGCTTCGATACAGGGGCGGTCCATGAATTCGATGGCGACGGGCAAGACACCCGCCTTGATGATGTCAGAGACACATTCCCCCGCGACCTCGTTATCGTCGAACCCGATCAACACGGGCCGCGCACCTTCGGGTTTATGCAGGATGCGCAGCGTGGCTTCGGTGACGACCCCCAGCTGCCCTTCAGAGCCGCAGATCAGCCCCAGCAGGTCCAGCCCGCCCGCATCCAGATGCGCGCCGCCGACCTCGATCACCTCGCCATCCATCAAGACCATCGTAACGCCCATGAGGTTGTTGGTCGTTACCCCGTATTTCAGACAATGCGCCCCGCCCGAATTCATCGCGATATTGCCCGCAATGGCACAGGCCAGCTGGCTTGAAGGGTCGGGCGCGTAAAAGAAACCGTCTTCCTCGACCGCGCCTGTGACGCTCAGGTTGGTACGCCCGGTTTGCACCTTGATGATGCGGTTGGGGTAATCGGTTTCGATCACCTCGTTCATACGCGCCACGCCAAGGATCACACAGTCCGCCGTGGGCAGCGCGCCCCCCGCCAGCGACGTGCCCGAGCCGCGCGGCACGACGGGAACGCCTTCTTCGTGGCAGATGCGCAACACGTCCGACACCTGCTGTGTGGTATAGGGCAACACCGCCACCATCGGCGCACATTTATAGGCGGTCAGCGCGTCACATTCATAGGCCCGCGTCTCACGCTCATCCGAGATGACAGCATCAGCCGGCAAAACCTGACGCAGCCGATCAACCACACGCGTCTTGCGCGCGATCACGGCTTGGCTGGGAATAGGCATTTCCATGGCGAACCTCCACTTTGGTAAAATAATATGACCAATTAAAGACATTGGCAACACAGAACCAGTCGGCGTATGCAGCTTAGCATGACTTGGATGGATCGCATCGCCCTGTTTCAACCCCTGGATTATGCCGCTTTGGCGATAATCTTTTGCGCCTGGCTGGCCATTGGCTGGCGCATCGAACACCCGAACCCCGCGAAGCCCTCTGTGTCGCTGATCATGGCGCAATACCGGCGCGAATGGATGACCCAGATGATCACCCGTCAGCCGCGTATCTTTGATTCGCAGATGATCAGCACCCTGCGGCAAAGCACGGCTTTCTTCGCCTCTACCAGCATGATCGCTTTGGGCGGGACATTGGCGCTTTTGGGCAACAGCGAGCGTCTGTCCACGGTGGTCGAAGACCTTGCCCTGACCGAGCTGCCCACCGTGGTGTGGGAATTCAAAATGCTGCTGCCGCTGTTCTTTCTGACCAACGGCTTTCTGAAATTCGTCTGGTCAAACCGGCTGTTTGGCTATTGTTCGGTGCTCATGGCCGCCGTCCCAAATGACCCCGAGGACCGCCGCGCACCCCCGTTGGCGTCCAAGGCGGCAGAGATCAACATCACCGCCGCACGCAGTTTCAATCGGGGGTTGCGGTCGCTTTATTTTGCGCTGGCCAGTCTGGGCTGGATCGTCGGCCCGATCCCCCTCACCGTCGCGGCCATGGTCACCGTCATCATCATCTGGCGGCGCGAGTTCACGTCACTGTCACGGCGCATTCTATTGGAAAATGAGCAAGGCTAGTCTATATGTCTGTTTTCAGACATTGGTGTATTCATGTACAAATTGATCCTTTCCATTCCGCTGCTGGTTGCAGCACAGGTCGCTGCGGCGGACCCGACCTCCATCAACTCGGTGCGCGTGTCGAAAGAGGGCGGCCTTTATAAGTTCGACGTGACGATCAGCCACAATGATACCGGCTGGGACCACTTTTCGGACGCGTGGCGCATTCTGGATGCCGATGGCAACCAGCTAGCAATCCGCGAATTGATCCACCCCCACGTGGACGAACAACCGCTAACTCGTTCCCTGTCTGGCGTTGAGCTGCCCGCAGGCACGACGGAGGTCGGCATTCAGGCCCGCGATACGCAGGCCGGTTGGGGGAAAGAGATCAAGAAGGTCCAGATCAAGTAAGGTTTGGGCCCTGCCGGACCCCAGAGCTGGCGGCTTTATACGCGGTGATATGGGCCGCCCGACAGGATCGAGGCGGCGCGATACAGCTGTTCTGCCAGCATGACGCGCACCAGCATGTGCGGCCAGACCATCTTGCCGAATGACAGCGCATGATCCGCCTCGCGGCGTAGCTCTTTGTCGATGCCATCCGCGCCGCCGATGACAAAGCACAGATCCCCCCGCCCCTGATCGCGCCAGCCCCCTAGACGGTTGGCGAAATCCGGTGAGGTTTCGACCTTCCCCCGTTCGTCCATCACGCAGATCAACGACCCCGCAGGAATGGCACGGCGCAGCAACGCGGCTTCGGCGGGCATACCGCCATTTTTCTTATCCTCAACCTCGATCACGCGCGCGGGCCCTAGGCCCAGCGCGCGACCGGTTCGATCGAACCGATTCAGATAATCATCAATGAGGTCTTTTTCCGGTCCGGCGCGCAAACGCCCGACCGCACAGATGTGAACACGCATGAACCCTGCCTGAAAGGCAGCTTAATGCGGCATCACGGCTGGGGCTTCTGTGGTCATCCACATCTTCTCCAGCTGGTAGAATTCGCGGACTTCCGGACGGAACACGTGAACGATCACATCGCCTGTGTCGATCAGCACCCAGTCGCCGGTTTCCTTGCCTTCGACCTTGGGCGAACGGCCATAGTCGTCCTTGACCATCTGGGCCAGCTTTTCAGCGATTGCCGAAACCTGACGCGAAGACCGGCCGGAGCACACAACCATATAGTCGCCGATCGCCGTTTTGCCGCGCAGATCGATCTGCACAACTTCTTCGGCTTTGTCGCCGTCAAGTTGGGAAAGGATTGAAGCCAGCAGAGCGTCGCTTGTGGCTGTGTTTTGTTCAGCAGTCATCAGGGCTGCCTGCGGGGTAGCAGTCGGAACTGCATTTGAAAGCGTTGACAGGACATTGTCCTCCTTTAGACGCGCCGACAGTCCCCCGGCGCTGGGGATGTCCTAGAATAGGCACGCCGAAGTGAAATTTCAATGACAAGCGGCCATGACCGGCATTTACCGGCGCGCGCCAGTCGGGGCCGTTCCGAGAGCCGCGACACCACCGCTTTGACGGGCCGCCCGTAACGCGGCGAGAGAATGGCATGCCCTGACGGGCAAACTCTTGTCCGCTGTGCATTTTTGTTGACGACACTGGCGTTGTCAGGGGTAGGAAGACCACCTTCCCCGCAGCGCCATGAAGGTCTGCATATGCCATCTGTCCGGCTCGGGTTGGCAGTCGTGCCACAGCGTCGCAAAGCTGCCATGCGCCCGCGACAGGGGGATATGGCGGCTCGGGCGCAGTCACGACAGGCCCACGGCCCCGCTGATTCCCGCCGCTCATTCCTGTGTTGATCCGGCACCTGCTCCGGCGCGGGACAGGGCGAGCTTGCTGTCGTCCAGAACCTTGACCTCGCGCTGCGGGAAGGGGATCGAAATGCCGTGCTCTTTGAACGCATCCCAAAGCGCCAGATAAACATTGCCCCTGATATTGGTCAGACCGCCTGTCGGGTCCTTGATCCAGAAGCGCAGGATATAATCGACGCTGCTATCCCCAAAGCCCACGATATGACAGACCGGTGCCTTGAAGCTCAGCACCCTCTCGACCCCGCTTGCGGCCTCTACCGCAAGCTTGCGCACCACATGGGGATCATCCCCGTAAGCCGTGCCGAAATAGATATCGAGCCGCACAAAATCGTTGGAGTGGGACCAGTTCACCACCTGACCAGTGATCAGGTCCTCGTTCGGGATCAGATATTCCTTCCCGTCCCGCGTCACGACAGAGGCATAGCGCGCGCCCAAGGTCTGGATCCAGCCAAAGGTATCGCCAAGGCTGATCACATCCCCCGGCTTGATCGACTTGTCGATGAGGATGATGATCCCCGACACAAGGTTCGACACGACCTTTTGCAGGCCGAAACCAAGGCCCACACCAATCGCCCCCGACAGGACCGCAAGCCCGGTCAGGTCAATCCCGACGGCCTTGACCCCCATAAAGAACGCGATGCCATAAAGCGTCAGCTGTACGCCCTTCACCGCCAGCACCTGCATAGAGGGGCTGATGTCTTCGTTCTTGCGGATCGTGGCAGCGCTGGTCTGGCTGATGATCCGCGCCACAGAGAAGAACAGACCGATCACCACCAGCGCGGTGATCACCGTCAGCAGCGACAGCCGGAAATCCCCGATCGACAGCGCGACCGAATCCAGAAACGCCGAGACATCATCGACCACGTTCAGCGCATAGAGCGTGGCGTAGATCCACAGCCCCCATGTCACCAGACGCCGCATGGGGCGGTTGCGCACCAGCCGCGCTGCAAAGGCGATACAGACCCAGACCGCCACCAGCGTTGCGAATATGCCGATCAGATAGGACCGCGACGGCCAGGTGATGTTCTGCATCACCAGATAGACCGTCCCTGCCAGCAGGGCGAACCACATCAGCCCCAGACGCCGCTTGACCTGCACCACCATGCGCAACTGCCACTTGGACCACCCCTCGCGCGAGCGGACCCAGTTTTGCAGCCAGTTGCCCGTGGCGTGATGCAGCCCCCATGATATCAGCGCAAGCCCGAGCAGGATGAACATCTGGTACTGACGCCAGCCGGGCTGCATCAGGCTTTCCGCCAATCCGATCCCCCCTGCGATCAACGCCTGGATACTCTCAAGGAAATGGGCAAAGGGGTCTGGGGTCATCATGAACTTTCAAGGCAAGAAACTTGTACAGGGCTTCAATGGTGGGACAATCCCGCGCACCGCGCAAGAAGGGATACCCCCGTCCGTGCACAAGCACGTGATCCGATGCAGCCGCGCCACCACCGCGCACCGTCAGAATCCTTGATCACATGGCCGAAAGCGTCTAGCTAAGCCGCTATGACACATGTTTCAGACGATCTGTTCAACATTTGCGACCGCGCCCGCTTGCGCGAACGCTTTTTCGGGGCAACCCACACCGTGCTGGCGCGACTATAAACGCCCGCCCGCGCCTTGGCGCTCGTCTTTCGTACACCCCTATTCTTCGCTTACATAACATACGGGAGAGGACCACATGTCCCCCAAAACGCTCTATGATAAAATCTGGGATGCCCATGTCGCGCACGAGGCCGACGATGGCACCTGCCTTCTGTACATCGACCGTCACCTCGTCCACGAAGTGACCAGCCCGCAAGCCTTTGAAGGGCTGCGGATGACGGGCCGCACCGTGCGCCGCCCTGACCAGACCATCGCTGTGCCCGATCACAACGTGCCGACCACGCTGGACCGCGCCAACGCCGCGACAATGACCGAAGACAGCCGCGTTCAGGTTGCAGCCCTTGATACAAACGCCAAGGAATTCGGCCTGCACTACTACCCCGTGTCCGACGTGCGTCAGGGCATCGTGCATATCGTCGGCCCTGAACAGGGCTGGACCCTGCCCGGCATGACCGTGGTCTGCGGCGACAGCCACACGGCGACACATGGTGCCTTTGGGTCGCTGGCCCACGGGATCGGCACCTCGGAGGTGGAACACGTGCTGGCGACGCAAACGCTGATCCAGAAGAAATCCAAGAACATGAAGGTCGAGATCACCGGCAAACTTGCCCCCGGTGTGACCGCCAAGGACATCACCATGACCGTGATCGGTGAAACCGGCACGGCGGGCGGCACCGGCTATGTCATTGAATATTGCGGCGAGGCGATCCGTGACCTGTCGATGGAAGGCCGCATGACCGTCTGCAACATGGCCATCGAGGGCGGCGCGCGCGCTGGCCTGATCGCGCCGGACGACAAGACGTTCGAATATTGCAAAGGCCGTCCCCACGCGCCCAAGGGTGCCCAGTGGGAAGCCGCGATGGATTGGTGGAAAACTCTGTATTCCGATGACGACGCCCATTGGGACAAGGTCATCACGATCAAGGGCGAAGACATCGCACCAGCCGTCACCTGGGGCACCTCGCCCGAGGATGTTCTGCCCATCACCGCCAAAGTGCCCGCGGCATCCGACTTCACCGGCGGCAAGGTCGACGCGGCGAAACGCGCGATCGAATACATGGGCCTGACCGAAGGCATGGCGCTGACCGACATCGAGATCGACACCGTGTTCATCGGGTCTTGCACCAACGGCCGCATCGAAGACCTGCGCGCTGCGGCGGCGGTTCTGAAGGGCAAGAAGATCAAGGACGGGATGCGCGCCATGATCGTCCCGGGCTCCGGCCTTGTGCGGGCGCAAGCCGAGGAAGAAGGGCTTGCCGATATCTTCAAGGATGCCGGTTTCGAATGGCGCCTTGCGGGGTGCTCCATGTGTTTGGCGATGAACCCCGACCAACTGGCACCGGGTGAACGCTGCGCATCGACATCGAACCGCAACTTCGAAGGCCGACAGGGCTTTAAGGGGCGCACCCATTTGATGTCCCCCGCGATGGCTGCCGCTGCCGCTCTTACCGGACGTTTGACCGATATCCGCAAGCTCGACGCGTAAGCGGCCAGCAGATCAAAGGACAACAAAACCATGAACAAATTCGACAAACTTTCCGGGATCGCGGCCCCCATGCCGATGGTGAATATCGACACCGATATGATCATCCCCAAGCAGTTCCTGAAAACGATCAAACGGTCGGGCCTTGGCGTGAACCTGTTTGACGAGATGCGCTATGACCGCGACGGCAACGAAGTACCGGATTTCGTGCTCAACAAACCGCAATACCGTGACGCGCAGATTCTTGTGGCAGGCGATAACTTCGGTTGTGGTTCTTCGCGGGAACACGCGCCTTGGGCCATCGCCGATTTCGGCATCACCTGTGTCATCGCGCCCAGCTTTGCGGACATCTTCTACAACAACTGCTTCAAGAACGGCATCCTGCCGATCGCCCTGCCGCAAGAGCAGGTAGACCTGTTGATGAAAGACGCTGAAAAAGGCTCTAACGCGCGGATCGAAGTGGATCTTGAGGCGCAGACCATCACCAGCTCTGACGGCGAGGTCATCAGCTTCCAGGTTGACGCGTTCAAGAAGCACTGCCTGATGAACGGGCTCGACGATATTGGTCTGACGCTGGAAAAAGCGGCCTCTATCGACAGCTTCGAATCTGCCGCTGCACAGGCACGACCCTGGGTCTGACCCTCACGGGCCCGGCCCGACGGGCTGGCGCGCTTGACCTAACCACGGGTTGAGTTCTATACATGGTTGTGGGCACCGCTTTGTTGCCCACAAGAGACCGCGGGTTGCGTCATTTTCGCCGCAGCTATGATGCAATATCGCACCACACCTGCGCTCAAAATGTCTCAGATCCGCGCGCATCGTCAGGAACGGGCTTGAGGAATGTGGCGAAAGAAGACACAATTGAGGCAATTCTGAGGCAGGCCTTCGACACCCGAGGGCATCAAGTTGGAACAAGCACGCGGCAAAGAATCGTGGCTGGCCAGTTTGGAAGGGTAGTTTTGTGATTGCACGTATATCCGGCGCGGCAGCGCGTGGCATTCTGGTGGCATTGTTGATTGCAACGCCCGCCCTCATGTTACCCGATGCGTTGAACGATTCCAGCCAGATCACAATGCTGGTGGCGCTGATCGCCTGTTTCCTCACGTTCATCGAATACAACTCGAACTTCCCCAGCATCATCGAATTCCGCGACGCGGCCCCCTTCAACCGGCTGCGCTATGTCTGCTTGCTGGTCACCATCATCCTGCTGACGTTGATCCTGAAGCAAAAGGTCAGCCCCTCGGTTCTGGGCGGTGCCATGACCTCTATCGGGACGATCCTTGGCAATGCGATGGATTTCCCCTTTTCGCCGGTGCGCATGATTGTCCTGATGCTGCCCGAAAGCGCCAGCGACGCACTGGTGACATCGGTCCGTACGTCCGCGGGCATGGCCTATCTGATCTCGCTGATCTCGATGGGGGCGTTTCTGGTGCTTGTGCGCATCATGAATTGGCCCGTGCGTCAGGGGGCCTTTAACGTCTGGGTGAACCTGCCGCTGTTCGACCCGACCGCGGGCGGCGATGTCATCTATCGTCTGCAACGGGACGCACGGATCAATATCGCGCTTGGCTTCCTTCTGCCCTTCCTGATCCCCGCAGTAGTCAAAGCGGCGGCCGATCTGCTAGACCCGATTACACTGCAAAACCCGCATACCCAGATCTGGACAGTCGCCGCATGGGCCTTCCTTCCTGCCAGCATCATCATGCGCGGCATTGCCATGGGCAAGATCGCCGAGATGATCGAAGAGAAACGCCGTCGCGCTTATGCCGACGAGGCGGAGAAAGATCACGGTTTGCAGCCGGCCTGATCGCAGGTGCCCTGCTGGCCGCATCCCCCGCGGTGGCAGAGCCTCTGCGCATCGCCACCTTCAACACCGAATTATCGCGGGCCGGACCGGGTCTGCTGCTGCGCGACATTGCCAAAGGGTCGGACCCGCAGATTACCGCTGTGACGCGCCTGCTAACGGATGTCGGTGCCGATATCATCGTGCTGCAGGGGGTGGATTACGATCTTGGCGGCACAACGCTTGGCGCTTTGGCGGACAGGCTTGGCGAGGCTGGCCCCAGCTACCCCTACCGTTTCGCGCTGCCCCCGAATGCGGGACTGCCCACGGGCCTGGATATGGACGGCGACGGTAAAACGGGCGGCGCGCGCGATGGTCAGGGCTATGGCCGCTTCTTCGGCGCGGGCGCGATGGCGATCCTGTCGCGCTATCCCGTGCTGCGCACCGATGTTCAGGATTACAGCGATTTTCTGTGGCGTGATCTGCCTGATGCGCTGCTGCCGCAGACGGACGGTGCCCCCTTCCCCTCTGCCGCGGCGCAAGAGGTGCAGCGGCTTGCCTCGCACGGGGCATGGGTCGTGCCCCTCGACATCCCGGACCAAGCGCCCCTGACCCTGCTGACCTTTTATGCGACGCCCCCTGTGTTCGACGGACCAGAGGACCGCAACGGCAAACGCAACCATGATGAAATCCTGTTCTGGGATCACTATCTGGCGGGCAGCTTCGGCCCGCCGCCAACAGACCGTTTTATCCTGCTGGGGGATGCAAATCTTGATCCGGCGAAAGGCGAAGGGCTGCACGCCGCGATCCAGACGCTGTTGGATCACCCCGCGCTGCAAGACCCGCTGGCGGGTCAGCCCACCGTCACCTTCGACGGTTTGGGCGATATGCGTGTCGATTATCTACTGCCCTCAACCGACTGGCGCATCGTCGCCGCTGGCGTGGCCCGCGACCTCGCTGCCAGCCGCCATGGCGTGGTCTGGGCCGATCTTGACCGCTAGCCGTTCTTGACCCCTCTGGCTCCCCGCGCTACCCCGCTATCAACGTATTTTTCAGGAGACATCGCATGGCCAACCCCACATTGCTAATCCTCGCCGGTGACGGCATCGGCCCCGAGGTCATGGGCCAGGTTGTTCGCATCATCGACTGGTTTGGCGACAAGCGCGATCTGGCCTTTGACGTGGATCACGATCTGGTCGGCGGTGCCGCCTATGACAAACACGGCACCCCCCTGCATGACGACACGATGGCCAAAGCGCTGGCGGCGGATGCTGTTCTGCTGGGTGCCGTTGGCGGGCCGAAATACGACGAGCTTGATTTCAGCGTCAAACCCGAACGCGGCCTGCTGCGCCTGCGCAAGGAAATGGACCTGTTTTCGAACCTGCGTCCGGCACAGTGTTTTGACGCGCTGGCGGATTTCTCCTCGCTCAAGAAAAACCTCGTTGCCGGGCTCGACATCATGATCGTGCGCGAACTGACATCGGGTGTCTACTTTGGCGAACCCCGCGGTATTTTCGAGGAAGGCAACGAACGCGTCGGCATCAATACACAGCGCTACACCGAATCCGAGATCGACCGTGTCGCACGGTCAGCCTTTGAACTGGCGCGTCGTCGGGGCAACAAAGTCTGCTCGATGGAGAAAGCCAACGTCATGGAAAGCGGCATCCTGTGGCGCGAAGTCGTGCAGAAGGTGCATGACGAAGACTACCCCGATGTCGAGCTGTCCCACATGTACGCCGACAACGGCGCGATGCAACTGGTGCGCGCGCCCAAGCAGTTCGACGTGATCGTCACCGACAACCTGTTCGGCGATATCCTGTCCGACTGCGCCGCGATGCTGACAGGCTCGCTGGGGATGCTGCCCTCTGCCTCGCTGGGTGCGCCCAATGCCGATGGCCGCCCCAAAGCGCTGTACGAGCCCGTCCACGGCTCTGCTCCCGATATCGCGGGTCAAGGCAAGGCGAACCCCATCGCATGTATCCTCAGCTTTGCAATGGCGCTGCGCTATTCCTTCGACCAGGGCGATGAAGCCGCGCGTCTGGAAAAAGCCGTTGAAAAAGTGCTCGCCGATGGGGCACGCACCGCGGATCTGATGGGCCCCGAAGGCGGCTCCCCCATCTCAACCTCCGAAATGGGTGACGCAATCCTCGCCGCGCTGGACGCGAGCCTGTAAGACCTAAAGAGCAGCCCTGCCGGATGACCGGCGGGGCTGCTTTGCTTTCGCCAGACGCATCAGACGCTGCCACATGCCGCAGCCACGCCCGTTGAAGCGGGCATAAGCGAATGCAGCAGTCGTGACCCTATCCGCGACCCTGCCGGCGCAGAAACAACGTCGCCAGAGTGATCACCGTCGCCATCGCAATCACACCGAGATACCTTTCGTAAAGACCGTCAACATCGGTGGGTAGCATGAAAAAGACCGGTGCCGAGACGGCCCAGAGCGCGGAGAGACCGACAAGAATTCTGCCGTATATCGCACCGCAGCAGCGCGCCCCTTCTGACATGGACCACGGCAAGATCGCCATAAGAAAGCCAAGAGCATAGACCAGGTAGCTATGGATCACGACGCCATCGCTGTCGTTGTCGCCGTATTCATTCCGCGCGCCAACAAGGAAGACAATCAGCCCCAAAACGGTGAAGCCCACGATCCCGACGCTCCAGCGCCAGTTGCCCAGATGAATATGCGCGGCAAGTAAAGCGACCGATATCAGTGAAGCCGAAAACGCATAGATGCCGATATCGACAATATATTCATATTTCCCCGCGCCAAGATCGCTGATGGTGTCGGCGATCCAGTCGTGGTCCGGAACAACAAAATCCGCGATCAGGATCATCACCGAAAACAGGATGCAGCCAAATATCGCGTACCACGCAAGGAGGCGCACGAGCCCGGGCCTTTCTCGAACTGCTGCGTCGCCGATTTCGTTCTCCATGTACAATTTACCTTTTAGAAATGAAAAATTCCGATCGTAAGCTTTTCGTAAGCTTACGCTGGTCATGAGCACGCATCTAAATCTGCGAAAGCTCTATTATGGCCTCTGTGAAGACCCTTTTATCCCGGCTAGCCGTTCTGCGTGAACGGATAAGCATCTCCCCCGTGCTGCTGACAGTTTTTTCGATCGCATTCGTGTTCAGTGTCGATAATAGCACATTCTGGAACATCTCAAGGGATGTCTTCTCGGGCCACCTATTGTCGCTCGCGGGCTTTATGGGGGCTGTGTTCTGTTTGACGCTGGCCGCCTTCAGCCTGTTCGCATACCCATGGACGGTTAAACCGTTTCTAATCTCGATGCTTATACTGGCCGCCATGACGTCTTATTACGTCGATACACTTGGCATTATCGTTGACCGCGACATGATCCAGAATGTCATGGTGACCACCGTCGCGGAATCCCGGCATCTGATAACACCTGGCTACATCACCCATATTATTGTCTTCGGTGTGTTGCCCGCGCTCGTCGTGATCTGGGTGCCCATTCGACCGCAGACGCGGATCAGGGCGGCTGTAACGCCGATCGTGACCTTTGTTGTCAGCCTTGCATTGGCCGCAGGGTTGCTGATGTCAGACCTGAAATCCTATGCGTCGATCCTGCGCGAGCGGAAGGATTTCATGAGCAGCTACCAGCCCGGTGCCCCGTTGGTAGGCGCGATCCGATACGCCAAGATGATGTCGCGTTCGGCCAATCTGGTCCTCACCAGCACCGGAGCGGATGCAAGGGGCGGTTCTGCCTATGACGCGCCGCAAAAGCCTATGCTGACCGTTGTCGTTGCGGGGGAAACCGCGCGGGCGCAGAATTTCAGCTTGAACGGATACGGCGTCGACACGAACCCAGAGCTGTCCAAGCTGCCAATTATCAACTTCAGCAATATCCAGTCCTGTGGCACTGCCACGGCGGTGTCACTGCCTTGTATGTTCTCAAAATACAGCCGAGATGACTACAGCTTTGAAAAAGGCACCTCGACCGAGAATGTGTTAGATGTCTTCGGGCATGCCGGGCTGCAGGTCGAATGGTGGGACAATAACACCGGCGACAAAGCGATTGCCGCACGGTTCAAGACGCGCAGGTTCAACGATCTGACCGACCCGGAGTTCTGTGCAACGGGAGAATGTATCGACGGCATATTCCTTGAGCCGTTGAAAGACTACATCGCATCGATCAAGCAGGACACGGTCCTGGTTCTGCACCAGATCGGCAGTCACGGGCCGACCTATTATCAGCGCTATCCGGCGGCACTTGAACGCTTCACACCCGCATGCCGTACGGCGGAGTTCAAGAAATGCACCCCGCAGGAGATCACCAATGCCTATGATAACACCATCGCCTATACGGATCAGATCCTTGCCCAGACGATAAAAATGCTTGCCGCGAATGAAGCTTTGGCCACGTCACTGCTTTATGTGTCCGACCACGGTGAATCGCTTGGCGAACGCGGGCTGTATTTGCACGGGGTACCCTATTTCATGGCCCCGGACACGCAGACCCATGTCCCGATGCTCCTATGGATGTCAGACGCATTCCGAACCCGCTTTGGCATCGATGAAAGCTGTGTGGCGGAACAGAAGGACAAGCCGCTGTCACACGACAACCTGTTCCATTCCCTACTTGGGATGCTCGACATCAACACCGCAGAGCGTAACCCCGATCTGGATATCTTCGCTTCCTGCAAAACAAATACTGAGGTGGCCGAGATATGAAGCCGGAAATTATCAAACCGCTTGAGAAACCCGAACGCGTTACGGGGGTCGCCCATCTGTTTGCCGCTGCGGGCTATTCGATTGGCGGGCTGCGACGTCTTTGGATGGAAACCGCGTTCAGGCATATCATTGTGGCGCTGCCAATCGGTAGTGTTCTGCTCTACATCATGGATGCGGGTGTCGCTGATTTTCTGGTCTTTCTGGTCCTCTTTTCGGCGCTTGTCGCGGTCGAGGCTCTGAATACGGCGATCGAATGCATCGTCGACCACCTCGCTCCACAGTGGGAAGTTTTCGCCCGTGACGCCAAAGACCTTGGTTCGCTCGCGACCATGTGTTTGCTTTTCGCGAACGGTTTTTTCATGGCTGTGGTCGCTTTGCGCTATTTCGGGATGGCCTGAGATATGCCGATGAACCGGTCGCAGAAAATAGAATGCCCTAAGCCTGAAACTATGATCATGTCAGCGGCAGCCGAATTGGCTAAGCCGCGTCTCGGAACTGGACAGTAACATTATGCGCATACTCTTGATCGAGGATGAAAAAGCTTTGGCGCGGCCGCTGAAAGAGCATCTGGAGGCGGATCTTCACATTGTCGAATGGTTCTGCACCCTGGACGAGGCAGACGCCGCGCTGCGTACGCTATCCTATGATGTGGTACTTCTGGACCTGCAGTTGCCTGATGGCGACGGGTTGGACTTTTTAAGCAAACTGCGGGCAAAGGCCATACGCACGCCGATCCTCATTCTCACTGCCCGCGACAAGGTGTCGGACCGGATAGAGGGGTTGAACAGGGGTGCTGATGACTATGTGATCAAGCCTTTTGACCTAGATGAGGTCAAAGCGCGCATCCATACCGTCTGTCGACGCAGCGCCAACCAGTTTGCCCAAACGGTTCAGCTGCACGATGTGGTGGTCAATCTGTCCGATCACACCGTCATGCGCGCTGAACAGCCCGTACGTCTGACCGCTAAGGAATGGGGTGTCTTCGAAACGCTACTGCGCCGCAAACCCCAGATCGTACCGAAGGAGAGCCTTGAAGCTGCCATCTATGACTACGGCGAAGAAGTCGAAAGCAACGCGATCGAGGCACATATCAGCCGTTTGCGCACGAAATTAGGCAAAGACCTTATCGCCACGCACCGTGGTTTAGGCTACGCCTTGACCTCATGACACGCCGCCACAAAAGTCTGGTTCAGTCGCTGCTTGGGTCGCTGCTTGTGCCCGGGCTGGCGGTGATGGTGATTGGCGTTTTGATCGTCCAGCATATCTTCAAGGACGAGTATGACGAGCTGCTTGATGCCAGCCTGATTGGCAAGGCGCATCTGTTGGTAGAGTTCATCGAAACGGCCCAAGGCGACGCGGGCTTTGACGTGGGCGGCTTGCTGGATTTTGAAAGCAAACTGCGTAAGCCGGATGAACGCGCGTTGATGTGGTATCTGGATCCGGATGGTCAGGTCTACGCGCAGTCAAAAAGCGTTGGTGCTTTCGCGCTTCCCACGCCATTGGCCACCGGGCTAAGCACCGCCGCCGGGCATCGCTTTATCATGCTCCGTTCAGATCAGCCCGAGACGGGCAGCGTCGTTGTGGCCGAGCCGATGGTGGAACGCAATGAGGCGATAACCGATGTGGTGATCGCTGTGGCGATCGGTTTTGGCCTGTTGGGAGCGCTATTTGCGTTATCCTCCTTCTGGGCGGTTCGACGATCAGTCGCGATGATTGCCGAGCTCAGCCGGAACATCGCAGAAAAGAACGAACACAACCTTTCTCCGATTGAACGCGAGAATGTCTTTTCCGAAATAACCCCGGCGATTGATACGCTTGACGGGCTCATGGGGCGACTTGACCGCGCCATCACCGCAGAACGTGCCTTTGCCACGAATGCCGCGCATGAATTGCGCACCCCCGTTGCCATTTGTCTGGCGCAGGCGCAGCGGCTGCGGGCAAAGCTGAGCGACCCCGCAAAGATCGACAATATCGTCGAAATCGAAACAGGTCTGAAGCGGCTTGAGCGCTTGATCGAGCGCCTATTGCAATTATCAAGGGCGCAATCAGGACTGGGCCTCAATGCGGTCGCGACGGATGTTTCCCCGGTGATCACGCTTTTGATGTCCGAGATGCGCAGCCGAAGCCGCACCCCGGAAAAGATCGAATTGAAGTTTCCCGAAACACATTTTTCAACGCGCGTTGATCCGGATGCCCTTGGGATCATCCTGAACAATATGTTCGACAACGCCCTGAAGCACGCTCGCGGCCCTTTACCCACGGTTGTAGACGCCAGCCAATCGGGGAGAATTGCCGTCGTGAACGATTGCGCCCCTCTCTCACCCGCGGACCTCGACCGCATAAAGCAGCGGTTCAACCGGCGTGGCGCGCTGTCAGACGGATACGGGCTGGGACTGTCGATCATACAAGATCTATGCGCCCAATCCGGATGCCAACTTGAAATTTACGTACCCCGGGAACTGAGCCCGCGCGGTTTTGCTGCCGTCTTGCGCCTGCCCGAGACGGCGAACGACCGAAGGTGACTTTCCCCAGCTGATCAGAAGCACGCCCAAACGGCACCACGCGTTGTAAAATGCGTGTCAGGTCAGCCGCGCGTAAAGGCCATTGCGCGCGCGCAAGCTGTCGTGCGTTCCGGCTTCGACCTTGCGCCCTGCCTCCATGACGATAATCTGGTCGGCATGTTTCACCGTCTCAAGCCGATGCGCGATAATGAGCGTGGTGCGGCCCTTTGAAAGCCGCTCCAACGCCTGCTGGATGTCGCGCTCCGTCTCGCGATCCAGCGCCGATGTTGCTTCGTCCAGGATCAGGATCGGCGGGTTTTTCAGGAAAGCGCGGGCGATGGCGACACGCTGTTTCTGCCCGCCCGACAGCATGACACCCCGCTCGCCCACGACGGTTTCCAGCCCCTGGGGCAGCGCGGAGACGAGCGCCCCCAACTGGGCATTCTCGACCGCGGCATCCAGTTCCGCCGCCGTGGCATCGAGTTTTCCGTACAGGATATTCTCGCGCAGGGTGGACCCGAATAGGAACACATCCTGAGAGACCAACCCGATCTGAGACCGCAGACTGTTCAGGGTCATATCCGCAATGTCGATCCCATCAATCGTAATCCGCCCGCCGGAAGGGTCGTAAAACCGCGGGAGCAATGCCAGAAGCGTTGTCTTGCCTGCACCCGACGGGCCGACGAAAGCCACTGTCTCACCGGCTTTGGCGGTCAAGGTGACGTTGTGCAGAATGGGCAATGGGCTGTCATAGGCAAATGACACATCTTCAAAAGCGACCTCGCCTTGCGTGACGGTCACTGCGACGGCATCCGGCCGATCGCTGACATCGCGGTCGGTCTGCAACAATTCGGTGTAGCGTTGGAAACCGGCGATACCGCGGGGATAGGTTTCGATCACAGCGGCAATTTTCTCCAGCGGGCGGAAAAAGACGCTGACCAGCAGCAGGAAGCCGACAAAGCCGCCCGTGGTCAGCGACCCTTCCAGCACAAAACCCGCACCCGCCACCATCACGACAACCTGCACGAAACGCAGGCCCATGTAATGGATCGCACTGGCCTTCGCCATGATCGCATAGGCCGACAGTTTGGTCCTGCGATAGGCTGCGTTGTCACGCGCGAACAACGTTTCTTCGTGATCTTCATTGGCAAAGGCCTGCACGACCCGGATGCCGCTGATGGCTTCCTCCAGGCGCACGTTAAAGGCCCCCACACGCGCATAGATATCGCGCCAGGACCGTGTCATGCGCGCCCCGTAAACGGCCACAACCCAGACCATCAGCGGCACGATCACCACGGTGATCAACGCAAGGGTGACATGCAGATTGATCATCAACGCAAAGGCCCCGACAAAAGTGACCACCGCGATAAACAGGTCTTCGGGTCCGTGGTGCGCGACCTCGCCTATTTCTTCAAGGTCGCGGGTCACGCGGGCGACAAGCTTGCCGGTGCGCGCCCGGTCATACCAGCGCCACGAGAGCCGCGTCAGATGCGAAAAAGCGCGGCGGCGCATCTCGGTCTCGATCTCGATCCCCAGACGGTGCCCCCAATAGATCACCACCCCCATCAGGGCGGTATTGACCAGATACACCAGCAAAAGCCCAATCGCGGCCAGTATCGTCAGCCTCAGGTCGCCAAGCGGCAGCAGGTGGTCGATAAAGGCGGTGATGGCGAGCGGGAAGGCAAGCTCCAGCAAGCCGGACAGCACGGCAGAGCCGAAGTCCACCCAGAACAGGCGCGTGTGGGGACGATAGTATTCGAAAAATTGGCGGAGCATAAGGCTGGCTTTCGGATGAATATGGTCGGGGTCAAATCGGGTGAACGACCGGGCTGGGCTTTGTGTCGATGACCTGCATCGGCAGCCCGTAGATCCGCCGTAGCGCGTCGGGGTCGAGCAAGGAGTGCGCAGCGCCCTCAAGCGCCACGCGCCCGGCATCCAGCGCGATCACATGATCGCAAAAGCGCACCGCCATATTAACGTCATGCAGCACCACCACGGCAGAAAGCGCACCGGCGTTGACCGTTTCACGCAGCAGCCCCAGCACGTCGATCTGATGGGCCACATCCAGCGCCGAAATCGGTTCATCCAGCAGCAAGCTACGCGCCCCCTGCGCCAGCATCATCGCTATCCACGACCGTTGTTTTTCCCCACCTGACATGGTGTCGACCATCTGGCCGCGCTTGTGCTCCAGACCATATTGAGCAATCGCCGTATCAATCATAAAGCGATCCTCGGGGCCCAATCGACCCAAGGCGCCGCGCCACGGGTATCGGCCAAGCGCGACCAGCTCCTCCAGCCACAGCCCTTCGGTCGGGGGGGTTACCTGCGGCAGAAATGCCAGATCGCGGGCAAAATCCCGCGGCTTCCAGTCCCTCAGGTCCTGGCCGCCATATTGGATGGTTCCGGCGCTCGGCCTGGTTTGCGCGGCGAGCATTTTCAGCAGCGTTGATTTGCCCGACCCGTTGCGCCCGACAAGCGCCGTGATCCCCGGTTTGATCGCCAAGGAAAGGTGATCAACCAGCCGCCGCTTGGGCACGTCAAAGCAGACATTTTCGAGCGTAAAGAGGGTCATGCGTGTCTCCGTCCGAGCAGGGCAATGAAAAGCCAGGGCGTGCCGATCAGCGTCGCGAAAAGCCCCAGCGGCAGGTCGTAGGGGTAGCTGGCGGTGCGCGCGCCAAAGGCCGCGAGGCTCATGAGCAACGCACCCAGACACCAGCTGGCCGCCAGAAACGGCGCGGGGCGCAGCAGGCCAAGGCTGCGGGCGATATGCGGGGCCATCAGGCCAACGAAACTGACCGGGCCGACCAGCACGCTTGCCGCGCCAGTGGCCAGCCCTGCCGCCAGCACAACGGCAAGCCGTACGGTGCCAAGCGGCACCCCCAGACCCTGCGCGACACCCGATCCCAGCGGCAGGATGTCGAACCAGCGCGACAGCAACAGCGCCGCGCCAAGCGCCGCCACCGCCATCGCGGCAAGCGCCACCGCCCCTGCGACCGTGACCCGCGTCGCACTTCCCGCAAGCCACCCCAGCAGGGACCATGCTCTGGGATCACCTGACGCCATGATCGCTGCCAGCAGGGCCGAAGCGAAGGCTCCGATCGCCAGCCCTGCCAGTAACAGCCGCGCCGGTGCCATATCACTGCGCGCCGCATAGGCGGACAGGATGATCAGCGTCGCCGCCGCCCCGCCGGAAGACCCAAGCGCCAGCGCCACGGGCGACGGGGCAGGCAGCAGGAACAGCGTCGCCGCATAGCCAAGCGCGGCACCACCGGTCACACCCAGAACCTCGGGCGCGGCCATCGGGTTTGCCGTCACCCGTTGCAATGCCGCCCCCGAAAGCGCCAGCAGCGCTCCGGCCGCGGCAGCCGCCAGAATGGCCGTGGCCCGCAATGGCACGAAACTCGCCGCAATCGCGCCCGATATCACACCCCAGCCCTCGGGTCCGCGGGTGCCAAACAGGCTCAGCACGGCAAAGGCGACCGTCGCGCAGGCCAGCAGAGCAACCCGCCGCCACGGGTGCGGCGCGCGCGGTGGCAGGGTGTCGTTACGCTCGGCGTCGGGCGGGACAATGTTGCGCAATCGCGGGAGCAAAGCGATCAAAAGCGGCCCGCCGATCAGCCCGGTCAGCGCGCCCGTCGGCAGTTCTGGCAGCCCAAAGGCGGCAAGCGCCAGCAGCGCGCTGTCCACCAGCCACAGCAGCAGCGCGCCCGCCAGTGGCGCGGCCAGCAGGACTTGCGCCACGCTGCGCGCGCCCAAACGCCGTGCCAAGGCCGGTGCCGCCAGCCCGACAAACCCGACCAGCCCCACCTCGGCAGAGACCATGGCCGAGACGAACACCGCCAACGCCAGCGCCGCGACCCGTATCGCCCCGACCTGCGCCCCAAGCGCCTTGGCCGTGGCCCCGCCAAGACTTAGGACCACCAGTGGCCGCACCAGTAAGGCGGCTCCTGCCGCCCCCAGCACCAGCACCACAGTCAGTCGGATCACCCCGTACCAACTGTCTTGTGAAAGCGCCCCGCCGTTCCAGATCACCAGCGACAGCAGGTAATGCCCCTGCCCCAGTGTGAGCGCGGTAGAGATGGCGGAAGCAAGCATGCCCACCAGCATCCCCGCGATGGTGACCGTAACAGGCGCAAAGCCACGCCGCGCGCCAAGCGCCATGACAATGAGCGCTGCAAGCCCGCCTCCGACCAATGCGACAGGGCCGGGACCAAGGGCGAGCATATTCGGCCATAGCAGCGTGGCGCAGACCAGCGCCAGCTGTGCACCCGAGGCCACGCCAAGGGTCGTTGGATCAGCCAGCGGATTGCGCAGCACCGCCTGCATCAAGGCACCCGACAGCCCCAGAAGCGCCCCGATCAGCAGGGCAATCACGGCCCTCGGCATCAACCCGAAGGCAAAGAGGATCTGTTCGGGTGACAGGTCTTGCGGACCTGCGACGGGCAGCACCCATTGCGCAGCGGGCAGGGCGGCAAGCGCTGCGATGGTCCATAGGCACGCCGCGCCGAGGGCGGCCACAAGGGGCAGCGTTAAAAAGGGCGGACGGATCATGCGGCTTCCAGCGCCGTCACAAGATGGGACGCAAAACGCAGCCCGGAAGGCGCGCCGCCAAAGGGCATCTGATCGGGCAGATACGACACGCGACCCGCCCGCACGGGCGGCAGCGCGGACCAAAGCGCGCTTTGGCCAATCGCGCGCCGTGCAGTCACTGGCAAAGCGCCCGCGATGACCAGATGCGCCTGCGGAAAATCGATCAATCTGGACAGAGGGACCGGGGCATTGAATCCGAATTCAGTATCGCCGCGCCAGGCATTCGTCAGGCCGATCCGGCGAAGCGCCCCGCCATACAGGCTATCGCTGCCATAGATCTGCACATGACGCGCATCCCCCACCGTCATCACCACAACGGGGCGCGCGGCAAAGCCTGTCGCGCGTGCGCGCAGCGCATCGAAAGCGGCCTCAAAGTCCTGACGCACCAGGTGACCAACCTCTCCGCGGTCCAGCTGTATGGCCAATGTCTCCAGCGCCGACAGCGCCTTGGGCAGCGCCGGTTCGGTCGGGATGAACATATTTTGCGTGAACACCGGTGCGATACGTCCCAGCTGCGGTTCAACGAAACTGTAGAAATTCGACGACAGGATCAGGTCGGGGGCGACAAGGCTCAGCGCTTCGAGGTTGGGGCTGCCGCGCAACCCGACATCCTCACAGTTCGGGGGCAGCGTCACCGCCGTACCGCGCAGGAATTGCCGTTTCTCTGCCACGGCAACCAGCGGCAGGTCGAGGGCGGCAGCGGTTTCCGCCATCGCCCAGTCAATCGCGGCAAGGCGCGATCCCCCCCAACCGCGCGCGCCGCGCGCGCGAGATGCCACAAGAGCGCAGGCTCCTGTGGCAATGATCGCGCGGCGCGTGAGGGCGAGGCGCTTTACCACTTCTTGGACAGCGTCGCAGAGATCGTGCGCCCGTCGCCATAGTAGGTCGAGAAATAGCCCACCGACGATACATAGGCCTCGTCTGTCAGGTTGGTCACATTGACCTGCAGCTCTGTGCCGTCGTCAAAGTCATAGGACACAGCCGCATCCAGCAGCGTCACAGAGTCGAGCTGATTGGCATTGGCGTTGAACGCATAGCGTTCCCCGATGAACCGCGCGCCTGCGCCCACGGTCAGCCCGGCAAGCGGCCCGCCCTGTATTTCTTTTGATGCCCACAGCTTGAAGGTATGTTTCGGGGTCAGCCCCAGTTCGTTGCCATTGTTGTCACCGCCGATGATCTCGCTATCGGTATAGGAATAGCCGCCCGTCACGCTCCAGCCGTCGGCCAGATTGGCACGGCCTTCCAGCTCTAGCCCGCGGATGCGGGATTTGCCGACCTGATCATAGGCCCGCACCCCGGCCCCATTCTGTACATAGACGGGGCGGTTCTGTTCTTCGAGCTGATAGACCGAAGCCGACAAATAGGCATCAAGGGTGGCGGGCAGGTATTTCGCGCCAACTTCCCATTGCTCGCCCGTGGTCGGGTCAAGCGCTGTGCCCGTGTCGCCCGGTTCTGCAAAGCTCTGGAACGAGGTGCCATAGGACAGATAGGCCGACACGCCATTGTCCCAGACATAGCCAAGGCTTGCCTGACCGGTGGTGGCGCTGTCGTCGCGTGTCAGATCAACGGTGCCGGGCGTGCCGCCAGAGCCCGGAACGGTGTAGAGCGTGTTGGACTGCCCTTCGGATTTGTTGCGATCATGGCGCAAGGCCAGACCCGCGCGCCAATGGCCATATTCGATTTCGTCGCTGGCGTAGATGCCGACCTGTTCCACGGTCACATTCTTGTTCGCATACCAGCTTGCCCCGTCGCGCACCGGCGTGATCGGGCTGTAGTCTGGCGCGGCAACATCAATGCTGTCCTGACCATAGTAAAACACGCTGAGCGCAGATTCTTCGAACCGGCTGGCATCGATACCAAAGGCGAGATTATGCAGCACATCGCCGGTCAGCGCCGAGCCTTCAAGCCGCAGGTCCGTGGCATAAGACGTCACATCTTCGTCTTGCAACAGCTGTGTGCGCGCCACATCGGTGCCGGTCACCCCGCCGACAGAAAGGTTGGAATAGGACCAGTCGAATTTCGTCACGCCCGTGTTGCTGACCAGCCGCCAGCCATTATCGAACGTGTGGGTGACCTGCGCGCCCAGATTAAGCACTTTGCGGTCGCCGTACTCCAATGCCTCATTGCCAAAGTAGAAGTCGCGCAGGTCTTCGTCGGAACGGGTGCCGACCAACCCGTTGGGCACGCCCGAGGGGGAATCCGGGTCGTCATCCTGATAGGACAGCAGGAATTCTACCGTCGTTGCATCGGTCGCCTGGTATTTGGCGGCAAAGCCCAGATAGGCCCCGGGGTTGTCGTATTCATCGATCCCCAAAACACGATTGCCCGCCTTGCCGACGATCCGGTAAGCAAAGCGGTCATCGACCACGCGGTTGGCATCGCCAAAGACATAATAGGACCCGTTGCCATCCGCATGCAGGCCCAGCTCGGTCGTGTCGCCATCAGATTGCGCGCGTTTCTGGATCAGGTTCACCAGCCCGGCGGGCGACCCTGCCCCGTATAGCACCGAATTTGGGCCGCGCAGAAGCTCCACCCGTTCCATGCCGTAAAGATCAAGCGAGGGCGCGCCATAGTTCGGGCGCGTAGAGCGGCTGAATTGCAACCCGTTAAGGTAGATCTGGTTTTGCAGGTCAGCCCCGCGGACCGAAATTGAATCAAACCGCGGGTCCGCCCCATAGGCTTCGGTCACGACACCCGCCGCATAGCCAAGCGCCTCTGACAGATTATTGGCGGCCGTATCCTCGATCTGGTCGGTGGTGACCACCGTGACGGAGGACGGCGTTTCCAGCAAGGACCGCCCGCTTTTGGTCGACGCCGTGGTGCCCGCGGCATAGCCCACCACCGGACCGGTCGGGTCTTCTTCGGACTGGATAATGATCTCGCCCAGATCAACGGCGTCCTGCGCCGTCGCCACACCGGCAGATAGGGCCAGCGCGCTGGTCCCCAGCATCAAGAAAAAGGTGAATTTCATGGATATACGTCCCGCTGCTTATTTTTCCGAGTATTTAACTCAGTCATAAGGCGACGTCTTGAACGCATCCGCCGTCATTTGTCCCAATCCGCTGTAAACGTATCACTGAATATCGCGTCGCCACTGCGATGGCGGCACCCCGACAGACCGGCGAAAGACCCGTGACAGATGGGCTTGATCGGAAAAACCGGTTGCCGCGGCGATGTCGGCAAGGGGGCGTCCGGGGTCGGCCATCATCTCCTTGGCGGCGACGACGCGACACTCGGCGATCCAGCGTTGGGGCGACAGACCCGAGGTTTGCTTGAACGCGCGGCTGAACCAGCTTTCGGAGAGCCCCGCCAAATCCGCCAGTTCGCCCACCCCGACGGGGCGAAATATATTCTGCGCCATGTACTTCCGAACCGCCGTCATATGCTGAGGCGACAGTCCGCCGGACGCAGGCAGGGCGTTTTGCGACGGCGGGTCCATCACTGCGCCCAAAAGCGATTGCAGCAGGCCTTCCAAGACCATCGTCCCACGTTGAGGGGTCTCCACTTCGCTGGCCGCCAGACGGCCAAGGGTCAGCAGCACGCTATCCTCCGGCGCAAACATCACGCGGCGGGGCAGATCTGATACCCCGATCGCACCAAGCCGTGTCTGCAATGCCGCCGCGTCAAAATGGAAATCAATATGGCTGAGCCTTTGGGCCTTGCCCAGCTTGCTCCACAACGGGGTGCCTGCCGGTACAAAGAAAGCGCGCGTTCCGAATTGAGCCGTCGCTCCCTCGCCCGTTCGAAGCGCGATCAGCGGCGGGGTGTCATCCAGAAAGACGACAAGGCGCGGATCTGGCGCGGTGTAATACCCGCCGCCCCCTTGGTCCCCGTCGACGTGCCAGACATCTGCGATAGCCCCCGACAAGGGCCGAAACCGCAAGGGCTTGATCGTGCGCAGGTTCCGGGTCTGTGCCTCCATACGAGGGACAAAAACCTGTGGCACATAGGATTTTGATAGAGGGGCGGATGACATGACGACGCGCTGAGACAGCTCCAGAATTCTGAAACCATTTTCTGACAAATTTACTCGGATAAGTCAATTCCGCAACATCCCCGCGGGGATCGTCACCCAGGGTCAGTCTTGCACCATCGATACGACGCGCCCAACTGCGCTTTGCGCCAAGGGCATATGAGCCTGTTGTGCCTCCCGAGGCCACCGGATGAACAGCATGGCCTCGCCTGCGATCTTATTGGCGTTCAGCGTCGCTTCCAGATTTTGCAGGGAGCAGCGCAAAATCTTCTCTTCCTTGCGCTGCGCTTTCGCGGCGATTTGCAGGTCGAACTGAACCCCCGGATGCGCTGTCTTTAGGTGATCTACAATCTGTGGCGCAGCCCCCACGGCCATGTAAAGCGCCACGCATGTGCCGGGTCTGATATCCTTGATCGGTTCGGGCACCGCATATCCATCTTGGCGATGGCCGGTCGTCAGCACCACGGTGTCGATCTTGCCCCGATCCGACAAGCTTTCACCGATGCTCGCGGCCGCGGCGCATGCCGCGGTGACGCCGGGAATGATCTCGAATGCGATACCGCTGGCTTTCAGCGCATCGACTTCTTCAGTGCTGCGCCCGAACACCCCCGGATCACCACATTTCAGGCGCACGACGCGTTGGCCGCGTTTGGCAGCCATCACCAGGGTCTGTGTGATTTTCTCTTGCGGCCAACTGTGACAGCCCGGAGCCTTCCCGACGTAAATGCGCTCGGCGTCACGACGGGCCAATTCAAGGATTTCAGGGTCAAGCAACCGGTCATAATAGATCACATCCGCTTCTTGCAGGCGCTGCACGCCGCGCAGGGTGATCAGATCCTTCGCCCCCGGCCCTGCGCCAACAAGGCTGACGCTGCCGCCCGCAGCGGTGCCGAAGTCGCCCGTTTCGATGGCCGACTTGATACGCTTGGCCGCCGCGCGTTCGGCACCGGCGGCAAACATCCAGCGCGGGCTGTCGTTGAAGACCCAACGCCACAGATCGCGACGCGCGCGCGGATCAAGGCGCGCAGACGCTTTGCCCCGCAACCGGCCCGCAAGAGCAGCAAGATCCCCCAGCCGCGGCTCCAGCATTTCCTCTACTTTCGTCTTGATCTGGCGGGCCAGCACCGGGGCTGTCCCTTCGGTGCCGATGGCCACGACCACCGGATCACGGTCCACGATCGAAGGCGTGATCGCGTCGCAAAGCTGTGGCTGGTCGACGACGTTCACAATCGCCCCGGCCTCTTTGGCCAAAACATGCAGCGCCATGTCCGCACCAGGGCAGCCAGTGGCGATAAAGGCCAGCGCGGTGTCTGAAAAGCTGTTCGGGGTGATTGGACTGTCGTGAAGTGTGACACGGCCCGATGCAGCAAGGTCCGACAGTTCGGCATCGAATGTGGCCGCCCAGATCTCGACCGTCGCCTCGGTTTTCAGGATCAGTCGCGCCTTCTGGGCGGCCTGTTCGCCCCCGCCCACGATCACGACGCGGCGGCCCGCCATTTGCAGGAACATTGGAAATGTCTTCATGCGGATTGCTCCTTTGGCTGGTGTCGCTGGTCCCAAAGGCTGCGCGCCATTTGGTCGGCTTGAGAAAGTGTCGGAGACGCCTTCAGCGTCCACAGCGCAAGTGCCGCAGTACCGGTCACCGTGGCGATTGCAAAAGGGTCGTCCACGCGCCCCTGCCACAGGCCCTGCAGGTCGATGATATCGCCTGTTTCATGCAAACGCCGGGTGTCATCCAGGATTGGCGCGGCGGTCTGCTGGATGTGCGCCCCGTCGCGCAGGCCGAACAGGGCGATGTCCTTGGAGGGATGACGCTCGAATTCGCCGCCGCCCCCTTTGATGATGCTCAGATCCTGCTGGCCCAATAGCTGCGCGGCTTGGGCCTGCAGGCTGCGGTACGACGGGTGGAACACGCCTTGCACCGTCGCCGGGGCCTCGGACGGGTTCCACATCCGCAATACCGTATTGAAACACGATCTGAGGCCGAGCGTATCGCGCAGGTTCAAGATGCTGAAAGCCGCAGGGCTTAGGGTTTCTAGCGGGGTATAGGCCACCTGCGGCCCGGCAAGATCGATCACTTCGCGCACCGATGCATTGGCCGATTGATGCGAATTCCACCCGTGCATCGAAATGCTGTAACCGGCCTGCCCTACCAGCCGCGCAGCAAGTAGGAACAGCGGCACCCCCCGGCTGCGGCCTGCGGCGTAGGACGGCCAGTCCAGATCCGCTTTGGGCAGTTTGCCCACCACATGTGCGCGTAATGCCGCGGTGAAACCGGCAATCTCTTCGGGGGTTTCGCCGCGCAGACGCATGACCATCAACAGCGCGCCGACCGCTTCGGGGGCAGCATCACCGCGTAAGATCAGCGCCATGGCGTCCTGAGCTTCGGCCAAGGTCATAGCGCGGGCACGCCTCTTGCCGCGCGCGACGATCCGGACATAGGGGGCCAGGCTCATTCTGCGGCCATCCGTTGCAAGGTCTGATCCAGCAGGGCGGCGAGTTCGGGTTTGCACGACCCACAGTTTGTCCCCGCGCAGGTGGCGTCGCCCAAGGCCGCGACGGTAGAGGCCCCGCCGGCGATCGCGGCCAGCAAAGTGTTGCGCCCCACATCAAAGCAGGCACAGACCGTAGCACCCGGGTCCGGCCGGTCAGCGGCATTGCGCCCGGCGAGCGCTGCCAACGCGGATGTGTCCGTCCCGATCAGCGCGATAATCGCACTGCGCGAGACGACCACCGGATTGGGGGATACGAAAAGCAGCCCGGTGATCTGCCCACCTTGGGTTATCGCAATCCGAACGCCGCCGGTTGCCGCGTCGGACTGGAGCGAAAGATCACCCTCCGCCTGCCCCGTCAGAAGGCGAGCCTCTGCCTCCCAATCCTCGGGTTTTTTACTGCCCGCCAGCTCTGCCTGCCAGCCGGTATTGGTGCGGGCCACGGCGGCATAGGTGGTGCGCGGGGCGGGTTCCGCGATGCTTGCCAGAAAGCCGTACCATTTCGCCTTGAAAACCTCGGCAGTGACAGCGCTGGCCTTCAAGGCGGGTTGACCTGAAATCGGATCGGTCAGCGGCGTCATGATGCTATTGACCGTGCCCGCGGTGCTGCGCTGACGTGTCCAGTGCATTGGCGCGAACAGCGCGCCTTGGGCGACGCGCGGGGTGATCAGCGCCCGCATCAAAACGCGACCACGGCTATTTTGCAGCGCGATCAACGCACCGGGGAGCGCCCCCAACGCGGCGGCATCAACCGGGTTCATCTCTACATAAGGTTCGGCCAGATGTGCCCCAAGCCGCGCCGATTTGCCCGTGCGCGTCATCGTGTGCCACTGGTCGCGGTTCCGTCCTGTATTGAGCGTAAAGCGTGAATTCAGCGACGCAGGCGATGTCACGGCAACCATCTGCGCCTTGCCGTCAGGATGATAATATTGCCCGTCCGCAAAGAAACGCGCCCCGTTTCGCGGCCATTGGGTGGGCACCATTTTCGCGTAATCCGCATCGGCAAAAATGCTCAGATCAAGATCGCGCGGGAAGGCCGAAGCAGCCCGATCAAGCGCGACATATTCGGCAAAGACATCCGCGGATGAGCCATAGGAAAAGGCACCCGAAAACCCCATACGCTTGGCCACGTCGCTGATGATCTTCCAGTCGGGCCGCGCATCACCGGGGGCGGGCAGAAAGGCGCGCTGGCGCGAAATGCGCCGTTCGGAATTGGTCACGGTCCCGTCTTTTTCACCCCAACCGGTGGCGGGCAGCAGGACGTCAGCCAAAGCGTTGGTATCCGTCTTCTCCATGATGTCAGACGTAACAACAAAGGGCACATTTGCAATTGCCGCCGCCACGCCATCGGCATCGGGCAACGACACCGCGGGGTTGGTCGAGATAACCCACAGTGCCTTGATCCGCCCATTGGCACAGGCCTCGAACAGATCGACAGCCTTCAGTCCCGGTTTGGTGCAGATCGTCGGGCTTTGCCAGAATCCCTGCACCGCGCTGCGGTGCGCTTCGTCCCCGATCTCTAGGTGGTTTGCCAGCATATTGGCCAGACCGCCAACTTCGCGCCCCCCCATGGCATTGGGCTGGCCAGTCAATGAGAACGGGCCCATCCCCGGATTGCCGATGCGCCCTGTGGCAAGATGGCAATTCAGGATCGCGTTTACCTTATCCGTGCCACAGACCGATTGGTTGACGCCTTGGGAGTATGCGGTGACGACTTTGGGCGTGTTTGCCCAAAGCGCATAGAAATCGGCCAATTCCCGAGCGTTCAACCCGCTGTCCGCCGGATCACTGGCCTGTGCCGCCGCCAGTGCCGCATCCAGCCCGTTCACATGGTTTTCCGTATAGGCCGTGTCGAGTTTTCCAGTCTCTGCCAGATACGCCAGCAACCCATTGAACAAGGCAACATCCCCGTCGGGGGAAATCCTCAGATGCACATCCGCCAGATCGGTGGTCGCCGTCCGGCGCGGATCGACATTGACGATCCGCATATGGGGGCGCGCCTGCTTTGCGGCGGCAATACGCTGGTGCAGGACCGGATGGCACCACGCCAGATTGGACCCGACAAGCACAACCAGATCGGCTTGCTCCAGATCTTCATAGGTGCCGGGAACGGTATCGGTGCCGAAGGCACGCTTGTGACCCGCGACAGAGGACGCCATGCACAGACGTGAATTCGTGTCGATATTGGCCGCCCCGATGAACCCCTTCATCAGCTTGTTGGCGACATAATAGTCTTCGATCAGCATCTGGCCCGAGGCGTAAAAGGCGACGCTTTCCGGCCCATGCTGCGCGATGGCATCGCTGAACCTCTGCGCCACCATATCCAGCGCCGTATCCCAGTTTGACCGCACCCCGTTGATCTGCGGATGCAAAAGCCGCCCGTCCAGATCGATGGTTTCCCCCAAGGCAGCGCCTTTGGAGCAGAGCCGCCCGAAGTTGGCCGGATGATCCGGATCCCCCTTGATTGTACCATCGGCGGCCGCCAGCACACCGCAACCTACACCGCAATAAGGGCAAGTGGTGCGCGTGAGGGTCATGCGGCGCTCCGCGCGTGCAGGAACGTCCGGTCCAGCAGGATGCGCCCGCTTTCCACCCGCGCCGGATAGGTCGCGACGCGGCCCGCGTCCGCGCCCTGCGCCTCTCCGGTCTCGAGAGAGAATACCCAGTTGTGCAGCGGGCAGGTCACGGATTTGCCATGCACGATGCCTTCGGCCAGCGGCCCCGCCTTGTGCGGACAGGCATTATCAAGCGCAAAGACTTCATCCTCAGCCGTGCGGAACACCGCGACACAGCCAAGCGTGGTCTTGATCATACGCGCACCGCGCTGTGGCACATCATCAAGTGCTGCGATATCGATCCAGCTGGTCATTCCGCAGCCTCCAGTGACAGGGTTGCAAGGGGTTTGTAGCGCTCGGCCTGCTGGGTCACGTGTTCGGCCCACGGGTCTTTGCGGTAAATCGTCTGGCTCAGCTCGAAGCGATCAACCAAAGCGTCGCCTTCGGCAGCAACCCGTTCCTTGATCCAGTCCAGACCGACCTTGGCCATCCATTTGTAGATGCGATCAAGGTATTTGGCATTCTCGCGATACAGCTGGGTCACCGCCTTGATCACATTGATCGCCTCTTGCTCGGTCGGCACCTGGATCAGCAATTCGGTTTCCCTGACGTCCATACCGGCCGCCCCGCCGATGCTGATCTGGTATCCGCTGTCGACACAGATGACCCCGATGTCCTTGCAGGTCGCTTCTGCGCAATTGCGCGGGCAGCCCGACACCCCGAGTTTCAGCTTATGCGGCGTCCAGGCACCCCAGAGCTCTTTCTCAAGCTGGATGCCCAGTCCGGTGCTGTCCTGGGTGCCAAAGCGGCAATGATCCGTGCCGACACAGGTTTTGACCGTGCGCAGCCCTTTGGAATAGGCATGTCCCGACACCATGCCGGCCGCGTTCAGATCGGCCCAGATGTCGGGGAGATCCTCGCTTTTTACGCCCAATAGGTCGATCCGCTGCCCGCCGGTGACCTTGACCGTCGGCACCCTGTATTTATCCGCCGCATCGGCAATGGCACGCAGTTCGTCGGGCGTGGTGATCCCACCCCACATGCGCGGCACGACGCTGTAGGTGCCGTCCTTCTGGATGTTGGCGTGTTTGCGTTCGTTGATGAAGCGCGATTGCGGATCGTCGCGGTATTCCAGCGGCCAATCAGCAAGCAGATAGAAGTTCAACGCGGGGCGGCAGACATGGCAACCGTCGGGCGTCTTCCACCCGCACTCCTGCCAGACCGCCGGCATCGAGGTCAGTCGCTGCGACTTGATCATCCGCCGCACGTCTTCGTGGGTCATGTCGGTGCAGCCGCAGATCGACGCCGCGGCAGGCACGACGAAATCATCCCCCAGCGTGACCGCCAATACCTGTTCGACCAACCCGGTGCACGTCCCGCAGGATGCGCTGGCCTTGGTCGTCGCTTTGATCGCGCCCAGATCAGAGGCGCCCGCCGCGATGGCGTCTTCAATTTGTCCTTTGCAGATACCGTTGCAGCCACAGATCTCCGCGTCACGCGGTAAGGCTGCAACAGCTGCTAAAGGGTCCAGGGGGGTCCCCCCTTGGTAGGCCGGGCCGAAAATCAGCGTATCGCGCATGTCCGCGATGTCGGTCTTGTCGCGTATCAGGCCAAAGAACCAGTTGCTGTCGGCGGTGTCGCCATACATGACTGCCCCGATCACCACATTGTTCTTGATCACCAGACGGCGATAGACACCCCGCGCCGGATCGCGAAAGACGATATCCTCGCGCCCCTCGCCATCGGCAAAATCGCCCGCACTGAACAGATCACAGCCCGTCACCTTGAGCTTGGTCGACAGCTCTTTCGGGACAAAGGTCGATGACTGCCCCAGCAGGGTCTGCGCCGCCACCTTTGCCTGATCGTACAGCGGTGCCACCAGACCGAACAGCGCGCCGTTATGTTCCACGCATTCCCCGACAGCCAGCACATCGACGTCGGAGGTCACCATCTGGTCATCCACATGGATGCCCTTTCCAACGGCCAAGCCTGCGTCCTGCCCGAGTGCCACGTTGGGGCGGATGCCCACGGCCATGACCAGCAAATCGCAGGGCAGTTCCGTCCCGTCATCCAGCAGCAAGGCACGGACCTTTCCGTTCTCGCCCAAGATCTCCTTGGAGTTTGCGGCGCATTTGACGGTGATGCCCTTATCCGTCAGGGCGCGGCGCAGCAGATAGCCTGCGGCCTCGTCCAATTGCCGCTCCATCAAATGCCCCATGATGTGCACAACGGTCACGTCGACGCCGCGGGCCGCCATGCCTGCCGCCGCCTCCAACCCCAGCAGCCCGCCGCCGATCACGACGCATTTGTTGCCTTCGCCCAGCCCCATCATCCGTTCGGTGTCTTCCAGATCGCGGTAGGCGATGACGCCGTCCAGATCGTGACCCGGCAAGGGGATCATAAAGGGGTTCGATCCGGTGCCCAGAACCAGCTTGTCATAGGACACCGTGCCGTTCTCGCCCGTGACCGTCTTAGCTGCACGGTCTATTTCCATCACCTTTTCGCCAAAACGGCAGGTGATGTCATTTTCGGCGTACCATCCATCATCATGGGTCACGATGTCGGCATAGGTCTTTTCCCCCGACAGGACCGGGGACAGCATGATGCGGTTGTAGTTGCCCCGTGCCTCTGCATTGAAAAGGGTGATGTCATAGGCTTCGCGGTCCTGTTCCAGAAGATGCTCCAGCACCCGACCGGAGGCCATACCGGCACCGATAACGACAAGTTTCTGTTTCATGGTCTCACTCCGCCGCGATTGCTTTGGGTTTCGGTGTCCCGCCCGAGGCAGGTGATTTTGGCGCATTGCCGTGTTCGTATTCCTCAAGGAAATCGAGCACTTCTTGCCGGTAGCTGTAATAGTCGGGGTGTTCGAGCAGCGCCTTGCGGGTGCGTGGACGCGGCAGGTTCACGTCGGTAATCTTGCCGATGGTGGCTTGGGGTCCGTTGGTCATCATCACCACGCGGTCGGCCAGCAGGATCGCCTCGTCCACATCATGGGTCACGCAGATCGCCGTCACTTTGGTGCGCGACCAGACTTCCATCAGCACTTCCTGCAATTCCCAGCGGGTCAGACTGTCGAGCATGCCGAACGGTTCATCCAGAAGCAGCAGTTTGGGCGATAGGGCAAAGGCACGGGCGATGCCGACGCGCTGTTTCATCCCGTTCGACAGGCTGGCGGCATTCTTGTCCATGCTGTCGGCCAATCCGACACGTTCAAGGTAGTATTCCACCACATCCTGACGTTCCGCCTGCGACGCGCGGGGATAGACCTTGTCGACACCAATGGCGACGTTCTCTTTGGCCGAGAGCCACGGGAACAGATTGGGCGACTGGAACACGACGGCGCGTTCGGGGTCTGCACCTTGGACGTTCCACCCGTCCAGACGGATCGCACCTTTCGAGATCGGGTTCAGCCCCGCAGCCATCGTCAGCACAGTGGATTTACCGCAGCCCGAATGCCCGATCAGCGAGATAAATTCGCCCCTGTTGATCTTGAGATCAAAGTTCTCGACCACGGTCAGCGGCCCTTTCGGCGTCGGATACACCTTGTCGAGCTGCGAGAAATTCAGGAATTTTTCCTGGATGGCACCTTCCTGCGCCTTGGAGACTGCCGCGGGCACTGAATGGATCGGCGTGACATTGGGCAGCATACGCGTTTCTTCGACTTTCGCGGCGATACCGATGTCCATCAGATAGGTCGTCACCTGCCCGCGCAGCGCCTTGAATGCCGCGTCATTGTTCATCGCAATCCGGTCGCGGGGGCGGGGAATGTCGACTTTGAATGCGTCCCCAAGCGTGCCGTCCGGATTAAGGGCAATGATCCGATCCGCCAGAATGATCGCCTCATCCACATCATTGGTGATCAGGACGCAAGTTTTCTTGTCTTCGTCCCAGATCGCCTCGATCTCATCCGCGAGATTGGCGCGGGTCAGGGCGTCGAGCGCCGACAGCGGCTCATCCAGCAGCAGCATTTCGGGGTCCATCGCCAGGGCGCGTGCCACATTGACCCGCTGGCGCATCCCACCGGACAATTCAGCAGGGCGGCGCGTGGCCGCATGGGACAGACCCACCATGTTGACATAGTGATCGACCTTGGCCGCCCGTTCGAGTTTGGAGAGATCAGGGAACATCGTATCGACAGCAAGCCTGACATTGCCCTGCACGGTCAGCCACGGCATCAGAGAATAGTTCTGAAAGATCACACCGCGTTCGCGGCCCGGTTCGGTGATGGGCTTTCCCTTGTAGGTCACGCTGCCCGAGGTCGGCTGCTCAAGCCCCGCCATCAGATTGATCAACGTGGTCTTGCCGGTGCCCGAAAACCCGAGGATGACGACGAATTCACCTTCGGCAACCTCAAGGGAGATGTCCTTGAGAACGGGTTGGGTGCCATAGGTTTTGGTGACATTGTTGAAGTTCAAGATACCCATATCGATCACCGGTTATTCGAGAAGGTGAACATGGACTGGAGCGCATACATCACACGGTCCAGAAGGAAGCCGATGATGCCGATGGTCAGCACCGCGACCATGATCCGCGCCAGACTTTGCGAGCTGCCGTTCTGAAATTCATCCCAGACGAATTTTCCAAGCCCGGGGTTCTGCGCCAGCATTTCCGCCGCGATCAAAACCATCCAGCCCACACCAAGCGACAGCCGCAGCCCGGTAAAGATCAATGGCAGCGCCGAGGGCAGCACCAGTTTGGTGATCTTGGTATAGGTATTCATTTTCAGCACGCGACTGACGCTGACAAGATCCTTGTCGATGCTGGCGACGCCAAGGGATGTGTTGATCAGCGTGGGCCAGAGCGAGCAGAGCGTAACAGTGATCGCCGAAATGAGGAATGACTTGGAGAACATACCGTCATTGGTGCTATAGACGGCTGATACGATCATGGTCACGATGGGCAGCCATGCCAGTGGCGAGACCGGTTTGAAGATCTGTATCAGCGGATTCAGCGCCGCATTCGCCGTTACAGACAGGCCCGCAGCGATGCCCAATGGGATCGCAACGATCGACGCAATGAGAAAACCGAAAAGCACGGTTTTGATCGAGGTCCAGATCTGGTCGTAGTAGGTTGGCTTGCCTGTATAGGCGCGATCACGCACACGATCTGGGTTGCCACTTGCGATATGCTTGGCGTTACGCGCCTCTTGCCGCTCGTAGAAGGCGGCTTCGCGTTCGCCCTCGCGGATGGCGTCCTGATGCAACTCGCCGACCTGCTCCCAGACTTGGGCAGGGCCCGGCACAGCCCCGAGCGAGGTTTGAACCTTGGGGGCCAAGCTTGCCCAGAGGGTCAGGAAGATCGCAATCGCCAAGAGCGGCACGCCCAGAAGCCGCCAGATCTCGCCCGCCTGCGCGCGCGGATTATCCCCCGCGGCGGCCTTCAGGATCGGTGTCATCCAAGACAGGCCAAAGACGCTGAACCATGCGTCGGCCTTGTTGATCCGGGCAAAGCGCCGCGCGCGGCGGGCTTCGATATCGAGTGTGTTTGTGTCAATCGCGGTCATATCGGCTGTCCAATTGCTGCTTTTGATGAAAGTGGCTCCCTCCCCCCTCCGCTTTGCGGTGTGGCAAAGCGCGGGGGCGGGGTTTAGCCTTCGACCTTGCTGTCGACGACCGTTTGACCGGACTTCAGACCGATGGGCAGGCTGTCTATATAGGCGTTCGGCGCGCGCCCGTCGTAGCTGATCCCGTCGATGATATCGGCAGCCGGTGTCGGTGCTTTGAAGCCGTCGCTATCCCAAGGAAACGCCGCTTCGTCGGCCATACCCTCGTCCACCAGCAGCTTTGCGGCCTGTAGGTAGATGTCCGGGCGATACACGTCTGCGGCAGTCTCGAAATACCATTCATCCGGCTTTGTCTCGTCGATCTGGCCCCAGCGACGCATCTGTGTCAGATACCAGATCGCGTCTGAATAGAACGGATAGGTCGCATTGTAGCGGAAGAAGACGTTGAAGTCGGGGGCGGGGCGCACATCCCCTTTCTCGAACTCGAAAAAGCCGGTCATGGAGTTGGCGATCACATCCGCATCCGCGCCCACATATTCAGAGCGCGACAACATCTCTACCGCTTCCTCGCGGTTGGCGTTGTCGTTGTCATCAAGCCACATTGCCGCGCGGATCAGTGCCTTGGTCAATGCAAGCGTGGTGTTGGGGTTTTCCTCGGCAAATTCGGCGGTAATGCCAAAGACCTTCTCGGGGTTGTTTTTCCACATGTCGTAGTCGGTGATCACCGGCACGCCGATCCCTTTGAAAACCGCCTGCTGGTTCCAAGGCTCACCCACGGCGTAGCCCGATATCGTCCCCGCTTCCATTGTGGCAGGCATCTGCGGTGGCGGCGTCACGGACAGCAGCACATCCGCATCAATCTGACCGGAAATATCTTGCGCGCTATAATAGCCGGGTTTCAATCCGCCCGCCGCAAGCCAGTACCGGATCTCGTAGTTGTGGGTCGAAACGGGAAAGACCATGCCCATATTGAAAGGCTCGCCGCGGTCCTTGTAGCCTTCGACCACCGGAGCCAAAGCACTGGCGCTGATGGGATGCTGCGGCCGACCATCGTCCATCGTGGGCACGTTCGGCTTCATCTCGTCCCAGATGTCATTGGAAACGGTGATCGCATTGCCGTTCAGGTCCATCGAGAAGGGCGTGATGATATGCGCTTTGGTGCCATAGCCGATCGTTGCCGCCAGCGGTTGGCCCGCCAGCATATGCGCGCCGTCCAGTTGGCCGTCGATCACGCCGTCCAGCAGCACTTTCCAGTTGGCCTGCGCCTCAAGCCTGACAAAAAGCCCCTCGTCCTCAAAGTATCCCAGCTCGTAGGCCACGGCCAAAGGTGCCATATCGGTCAGCTTGATAAAGCCAAAGGTCAGCTCCTCTTTCTCGAGCGCCAGCATTTCGGCCGACGCCGCCGTCGCCAGCAGACTTGTCGAGGCGAGCAGGAGTGCGAATGTATTTTTCATGGGTCATGTCCTTTCATGGCCCCGAAGGGCAGAAACGAAAAAAGCCGCACGTATGGTTCACGGGGAAGAAATCCGTGCTCCGTACGAGCGGCATTGCTCTGAGTGATGTGCGACCAGCATTGGTCAGCGGTATAGGTCGGACAACGTTGTCCCTTGGCATCAAGGGTGGCTCATAGACGCGGCTTCACGCAACGAATTTTCTGCATTGCGGCAGTTTTTCAGAGCCCCATGCAGAAGCCGCTTAAGAATTCATCGCACAGCTGCGGTGAAATCAAACGTTCTGCCGTCAAAAAAGGCGTCGGGCGAAAGAATCATCTCTCCCCGTGCAGATGCTACAGATGTTGGCAACGTCATCGCCCCTTCGGTTTTCTCGGAGGATTGGGGCATATCAGCGCCGATATCAGACAGATTCTGGCGGAAAAGATCGGCGCGAAAACAGGTTTTGGCTTTCTCGATTCCCGCGGCGTCGGCACCAAGGTGATGCGCGATCCACGCCGCCTGACTGCGCCACGGGAAAGAGGCGGCATGGCTGTGGAACTGCAAGAACCGGTCCACCGTGACCGGAGAGGCCCCCGTTCGGGGGACGATATGCCCGGTCAGCGCCGGATCGATCAAATCGGGCGACATGCTCAGGTGTTCACTGCGCCCCAAAATCTCGACCGCCAGCGGTTTGTTTCCCGGCGCATCAAGCCAGGCCGACGCTTGGTATACCGCCCGCATCAGGCGACGCACGCTGTCCTCGTTCTGCGAGGCCCACTCATGGCGCGCGGCAAGCACCTTCTCCGGCGCGAACTGCCAGACATCGCGGCCCGCCATCATTAGCTTGGCAACATTATTCTGCACGGCCACACCGCCCCAGGGCTCGCCCACCCAAAAGGCGTCGACAAACCCGTCCGAGACTGCATCCGCCATGCGCATCGGCGGCACGGTGACTTCCTCGATCTGCAGGTCGGGCGCTTGCGCGGCCCAATAGGACAGCAGCAGCCGGTGCATGGAATAGTGGAACGGGATACCCACACGCAGCGGTTTAGCACCGCGCGCGCTGAGCCCCGACAGCAATGCGGTCGTGTCCCCAAAGCGCACGTCCTCCAATGTGGAAGCAACCGCGTTAGAGACCCCGAACACCGTGCCGTTCACGGATAAGACCATCAGCGCATCTACCCGCGCGGGCAATCCGCCCATCCCGATGGACATGGCCACCGGCATTGGTGACAGCATATGCGCGGCATCCAGATGCCCCAGTGCCAGCATATCGCGCAGCGCAGACCACGAAGGCTGACGCAAAAGATTAAGCGCGAGACCCTGCTCGGCAGCAAATCCCAGCTCTTTCGCGATGACCAGCGGGGCGCAATCAACCAACGGAACATAGCCACAGTTCAGAACAACCTCGCTCATGACAACAGATCCGCTGCCGTCACCAATGCTTGTGCCACATCGATGACCTTGCGATTCTGGCGCATCGCGGTGGTGCGCAGCAGCTTATAGGCGTCATCCTCGGACATGCCGCGTTGGCGCATCAAGATCCCCTTTGCGCGGTCGATCGTCTTGCGATCCTCCAGCGCTTGCTTGGCAGCATTCAGTTCAAAGTGGAATTGACGCATCATTTTGAAGCGCGCGATGGCCGTTTGCAGCACGGGTTTGATCCGGTCCATCTGAAGACCATCCACCACATAGGCGCTGACCCCGGCATTCAGCGCCGCCTGCGTCAGGTTCTCATCGGTCTGGTCCACAAACAGCGCGACCGCCCGCTTGGTCGTCTCGGTCGCGTGAGAGATATGTTCAAGCGTATCGCGGTCTGGATTTGTCAGGTCGATAAGAACGATATCCGGTGAAAATTCCCGCACCGTCTGGTTCAGCTCCGACATCTGCAGCAAAGCCTTGACGTCAGACCAACCCGCTTCGCGCAACGCATCCACGATGTCACGCACGCGCTCGGGGTTTGGCTCTACAACCAGGATACGCAGATCTGCATTCATGCATTTTGATCCGCGATCATCGGTGCAACTTCAATCCGGCATCCCTCGTGCGCCAGCGGCTGACGACATGCTTAGCCCAAACAGTGAGCAGAAAAGACGCATGTGCCAATCTGTTGTGCAGAATAAAACAGCCGCTCGACTACAGCGGTGCCAGCCATGCAGGTTTACACCAGAGCCATCGGCAGCCCCCGCAAAAACACCCGCGGGCCGGAACGTGGTACCGCCGCGACATCCGGCTGTGGGGCCGTCAATGATCCGGTGACAGCAGCGACAGCCCTAATCGCTTGGCCGCATCCAGCGCGGCCTCATGATGCAGGGGCCATGCTTGCGTCAGCCCTTCGATGATCAACAACAGCGCGGTATCGGCCCCCTTCAACGCGGTCGCCGCTGCGGCCCTTTCCGCGACCTCTGCCTTGTGACGTTCCAGTAATTCGCGCAGCGGCTGACTGCCCGGTTCAGCGGCCACTGCAGCATGAAAGAGACAGCCATGCGCGCTCTCGGTCACCATCCAGTTTCCAACGCGAGTCAGTATCGTATCAAGCGCCTCGCTAGGCGCCTCTGGCAGGTCATCAAACACGCGGGCGAGATAGCGCTGATGCCGGTTCTCCAAGGCAGCAAGCACCATTTCCGCCCGCGACGGCGTGTATTTGTAAAGCGTGCGAAGGCTCACACCCGCAGCATCCCGCAGGTCTTCGACGCTAGGCTCGGCAAAGCCCCGATTGGCGAAGGCGCGTTCAAGCCCTGCGGATATCTTGCTCATCATATCGGTCATGCTTGACGATGTAGAACGATCCCTCTACCTACGCAAGTAGAGCAATCATTCTACATCGGAGATTTCCCTATGACGCTTCCTGAAACGATGAAAGCTGTACGCCTCACCGGCCATGGCGGGCTGGACAAGCTTGAATGGTGTGACGACGTTCCGGTTCCGCAACCCGGCGCTGGCGAGGTCTTGATCCGTGTGGGCGCATCGGCGGTGAACAATACCGACGTCAACACCCGAACCGGCTGGTATTCGAAAGCGGTGCGGGGCGACACAGGGTCGGCCGCAACCGAGGGCTACGCGGGGGCGTCTGATGCCGACGGCGGCTGGTCCGGTGCGCTCAGCTTTCCGCGCATCCAGGGCGCGGATTGCTGCGGAGAGATCGTTGCGGTCGGGGGCGGTGTGGACGCTGCGCGGATCGGTCAGCGCGTGCTGGTGCGGCCGATGTATCATCCTGCTGGTGCCGGACCAGATGCGCTTGTGACCTTCGGCTCCGAGCGCAATGGCGGCTTCGCGGAATACACCACCGTGGGCGAGGAAAACGCACTACGGATCGAAAGCCCGCTTTCGGATGTCGAGCTCGCGTCCTTTCCTTGCGCATTCTCCACCGCCGAAGGCATGATCCAACGCGCCGGATTGGGGGACGAGCGCGTCTTGATCACCGGCGCATCCGGCGGCGTCGGATCGGCGGCGGTGCAACTGGCCAAGCGGCGCGGTGCCCATGTCACGGCCTCTACCAGCCCGGCGAAAATGGAGGCGCTGAAAACCCTCGGCGCGGATGCGGTGATCGACCGCAATGAGCCTTATCCGGATGACGTCTTCGACGTCGTGCTCGACCTTGTAGGGGGGCCGCGCTGGCCCGAACTGCTTGATGCTTTGGTGCCACAGGGGCGCTACGTCACGTCTGGCGCGATTGCCGGTCCGATCGTCGAACTTGATCTGCGGACCCTCTACCTCAAGGATCTGACCCTCATCGGGAGCACCCGGCAAGACCCACGCGTATTCACTGATTTGGTCAGCTACATCGAAGCAGGCGAGATCAAGCCCGTGGTCGCCGAAACCTATCCCTTGGCTGACTTGCACGCGGCGCAGAAGGCATTTCTGGAAAAGTCGCACATGGGTAAAATCGGCGTGACAATCGCAGACTGACAGACACGAGGCACAGGTTACAGCCTGCATAAGGCACGGCCTGCTCACAAGCATCGCTCCGGACCTTCGCCGCTGATGGCGTGGAGGTCCGGTTTCGCACGGACCGTGAGAACGTCTCGCATTCTGCCATCATGAAATGCGCAATCGCTGCAAGGCGTGTCGAATACGTCCTGCTGGCCGATGACGTTAGGCCGCCCCCTTACCCCCACGCGTTCGGCTGTCCCCGCAAATAAGTCACGTTCTCAGGCAGGAATGGTGACCCCGGCAGGATTCGAACCTGCAACCTGCCCCTTAGGAGGGGGCTGCTCTATCCAGTTGAGCCACGGGGCCACGGGTTTGGCTTAGCGCAAAACGGGGTGGTGATCCAGTCACACTGCACGGTGGTATGGCGGCGCTGTGGTGGGGGGCTTGATATGGTGATTGCCTGCGCCCGACCGACGCACTACGCTGTTGATAGAATACCACTTTCAAGCAGGACAAGCGCCTTTGACACAGCCTCCGAAACGCCCGTTGACCCTTCGTGATGTATCCGATGCCTGCGGGGTGTCGGAAATGACGGTCAGCCGGGTTCTGCGAAAACGCGGTGACGTGTCCGAAGCGACGCGGCGGCGGGTGCTGGCTGCGGCGAAAGAGCTGGGGTATGTGCCCAACCAGATTGCCGGATCGCTGGCGTCCCAACGGGTGAACCTTGTCGCGGTGATTATCCCGTCGCTGTCGAACATGGTCTTTCCCGAGGTGCTGAACGGCGTCAATCAGGTGCTTGAAGACACGCCGCTGCAGCCGGTCGTGGGCGTCACGGACTATATGCCCGAAAAAGAAGAGCGTGTTCTCTATGAGATGCTGTCCTGGCGGCCCTCGGGTGTGATCATCGCGGGGCTGGAACATAGCGATGCGACGCGTGCCATGCTCAAGAACGCGGGCATCCCCGTGGTCGAGATCATGGATGTTGACGGGCGTCCGATCGATGCGATGGTCGGCATCTCGCACCGCCGTGCGGGGCAGGAGATGGCCAAGGCGATCCTAAAGGAAGGCTATGAGCACATCGGTTTCATGGGCACCAAGATGCCGCTTGACCACCGCGCCCGCAAACGGTTCGAAGGGTTTACCGAAGGGCTCGCCAAAGCGGGGATAGAGATCGAGGACCGCGCGTTCTACTCTGGCGGCTCTGCGCTGGCCAAGGGGCGCGAGATGACGCAAGACATGCTTGAGCGGTCGCCCGAGCTGGATTTCCTGTATTATTCAAACGACATGATCGGCGCGGGCGGATTGCTGTATCTGATCGATCAGGGCATCGATATTCCGGGCCAGATCGGCCTTGCCGGTTTCAACAACGTCGAACTGCTACAGGGCTTGCCCCGTCAGCTTGCCACGATGGACGCCTGTCGGCTCGAGATCGGACAGGCCGCGGCGCGTATCATTCTGAACGATACGCTGGATGAACCGGACCCCGACCTGCAAACGCAGATTACGCTGACACCGACCCTGTCGCTGGGGGACACGCTGCGCCGCAACCGCAAGGTATGACCCTGCCGCTGATCGGCAACCGCGACGCCCGTCGCATCTTTCTGCATCGCCATCTACTAAGCGATGCGCCCCAGGGGCCCGCCAGCGGGAACGACCTGTTGCAGCTGATCCAGGGCCTGGGCTTTGTGCAGTTGGACAGCATCAATACCGTGGCGCGGGCGCATGACCTGATCCTGTTCTCGCGCCGCCAACGCTATCGCCCGCAAGCGTTGAAGACGCTGTATGAACGCGATGGGGCGCTGTTTGAGCACTGGACCCATGACGCCGCGGTGATCCCGATGGGATACTACCCCCATTGGGAATTACGCCGCCAGCGGGACGCGCAGATGCTGCGCCAGCGGTACAAGAACTGGCACCAACATGATTTCGAGGGGCGGTTCCAGACCGTGCTGGACCAGATCCGCGCACAGGGGCCGGTGTCGTCGTCTGATGTCGGGCAGGATGAACCACGCTCGAATGGCGGGTGGTGGGATTGGCATCCCTCCAAAACCGCGCTGGAATATCTGTGGCGCGCCGGTGCGCTTTGCGTCGTGGGGCGGGACGGTTTCCAGAAACGCTATGACCTGACAGAGCGGGTGATTGACGCGGCGCTATGCGACCCGTCGCAGGCACCGGATGAGGCGCAGACCATTGATTGGTGCTGCAACGGCGCGCTGGATCGTCTGGGCTTTGCCACACCGGGAGAGCTGGCAGCATTCTGGGCGCATATCTCTCCGGCAGAGGCGAAGGCATGGGTCCAGCGTGAACAGGCCGCCGGACGTGTCGAGCAGGTGCAGATCGCGGGTGCCGACGGCACAGTCCATCGCAGCTTTGCCCGTCCCGGTCTGGCAAGCGACCCCGCGAGAGACATGGCTCCGACCGCACGGCTGCGCGTGCTTAGCCCCTTTGACCCGGCCTTGCGCGATCGCAAACGCGCCGAACGTCTGTTCGGCTTCCGCTACCGGATAGAGATGTTCGTGCCCGCGCCCAAACGGGTCTATGGCTATTATGTTTTTCCGATCCTGCAGGGCGACAGCATCGTCGCGCGGGTGGATATGAAAGCACACCGTGACCGCGATACGCTGGTGGTACGCGCCCTTTGGCCAGAGCCGGGCAGCCGTTGGGGCAAAGGCAAACAAGCCGCCTTCGAGGCAGAGCTGGCCCGCATCATCCGTCTGGCAGGCGTCAGTCAGATCGACTTTGAAGACGGCTGGCTTCGCTAACCCACCCCGTTTCGATGAACAAATTGGCGGCACATGCCTGCGCAGGCAACAACGATGACAATTTGTAAACATTTTGTTGACGTATTGCTTTTCCCTGCCAAAGTGAGCGGAAAGGAATCAAGAACCATGTCGAACCGTCTTTGCTTTCATCCCAAGGGTCGCCCATGACGCGCCATGTGGTCGTCGTGGGGGCGGGTATCGTCGGTGCGTCATCCGCGATCTGGCTGCAACGCGCAGGCGCGCAGGTCACGATCATTGACCGCGCGGCACCGGGGACAGGCACGTCACATGGGAACGCGGGCGTGCTGGCGGCCTGCGCCGTGGCACCCGTCACCGGCCCCGGCCTGATCGCCAAAGCCCCCGCGATGCTGCTGAACCCGGATGTGCCGCTTTACCTGCGCCTGCCCTATCTGCCACGTCTGCTGCCGTGGCTGGCAAAGTATCTGCGGGTCGCGAACGACCGCGACACCCGCCGGATTGCGCAGGGGCTCGCCCCTATTGTCAGCGACAGTGTGGACCAACACAAAAGCCTGACCGCTGATCTGGGCCTGTCCGACTGGGTGAGGGACAGCGATTATGTCTTCGCCTATCGCAATCGCGCCGCGTTTGACGCCGAAGCCTACACCTGGGCGCTGCGGGCGGAGGCGGGGTTCGCGCCAGAGCTGATCGAGGGGCCGCAGATACACGAGTATGAACCGACGCTCGGGCCGGACATACACCTGCTTGCCACCATGAAGGACCACGGCTTTGTCCGCGACCCCGGCGGCTATGTCGGCGCGCTGGCGCGGGCGTTCGAACAGGGCGGCGGCACGATCCTGCAGGCCGAGGTCAAGGATTTCGACCTGTCCGGCGGCGCGATTTCCGGGGTCGAGACGACCCAAGGCCGCGTGGCCTGTGACGATATCGTGCTGGCCACCGGCGTCTGGTCGAAACCGCTGATGGCCAAGCTGGGGCTGAACGTCCCGCTGGAAAGCGAACGCGGCTATCATGTGATATTCGAGGGCGCGACGGGCGGACCCGCGCGCCCCGTGATGATCGCCAGCGGGAAATTCGTTGCCACCCCCATGGCGCAGGGCCTACGCTGCGCGGGTATTCTGGAATTCGGCGGGCTTGACGCAGCCCCGTCCAAGGCACCGCTGGCGCTGCTGCGGCGACAGGCCAAGGCGGCCTTTCCACAGCTTGAGGCCACGCGCGAAATCGAATGGCTGGGGCACCGACCTGCCCCCAGCGACAGCCTGCCCCTGATCGGACAGGTTGGCACAAGCCGGGTCTTTACCGCCTTCGGGCATCACCACATCGGGTTGACAGGCGGGCCCAAAACAGGCCGCCTCGTCGCAGGATTGGTTATGGGGCAACCCGTCAACACCGACCTGCAGCCCTATGCACCACAACGGTTTAGCAGGGGCTAACCCCGCAAGCCAAAGACATACCAACAAGGAGAGAACCACATGAAACGGACCACCACATTGATGACAGGCGTCGCGACCGCCGCCCTGACGGTCACCACCGCCCTGCCCGCTTTCGCGGCTGAGAAATGGGACATGCCGATGGCCTATTCGGCGTCGAACTTCCATTCCGAGAACGGCGTTGAATTTGCCAACTGCGTGACCGAAGGCACCGCGGGCGAGATCGAGATCACCGTGCACCCCGGCGGGTCGCTGATCGCGGGTGCCGACATCAAACGCGCGATTCAGACCGGTCAGGTCCAGCTGGGCGAACGCATCCTGTCGGGGCACCAGAATGAAAACGCGATCTTCGGCTTTGATTCCATCCCCTTCCTCGCGCCGTCCTTCGAGGCGTCCGACAAGCTGTGGAAAGCCGCGAAACCCAAGATCGAAGAGCTGCTGGCAGAGCAGAACCTGACACTGCTTTATAACGTGCCATGGCCGCCACAGGGTCTGTACTTCAAGAAAGATGTCAACACGATCGAGGACATGAAGGGCGTCAAGTTCCGGTCCTACAACAACGCCACCAGCCGTCTGGCAGAGCTGACAGGCATGCTGCCCGTCACCATCGAAGCCGCCGAGCTAAGCCAGGCTTTTGCCACCGGCGTTGCGGAATCGATGATCTCGTCCGGTGCGACCGGCTATGACCAGAAAGTCTGGGAAAGCCTGACCCATTTCTACGAGGTCGACGCCTGGCTGCCGCGCAACTACATCATGATCAACAATGACGTGTGGAACGATGTCTCGGAAGAGAACAAGGCGATCATCACCACCTGTGCCAGCGATGCGGAAACGCGCGGGCTGCAAGCCTCCAAGGACTATACACAGTTCACCTATGACGGGCTGCGCGAAGGCGGCATGACCGTAGAACCCGCGAGCGAAGAGCTGATGTCCGGCCTGCGTGACATCGGCGGCACCATGACCTCCGAATGGCTGGAGAATGCGGGCGAGGACGGTCAGGCGATCGTCGATAGCTACAAATCCATGCAGTAAATCAACGAACGGCGGCGCCCCACACAGGTGCCGCCGTTTGACCTTCGATCCGCCAATCCGGAGACCTTTCCCATGAACATCCTGCGACGCCTGTTTGATTTCATCTATTTCGCATCCGGCGCCCTGGCTGCCGTCAGTCTTGTCGCGATCCTGCTGCTGATCGTGGTGCAGATGGTTGCCCGCTGGACCGGCGAGGTTTTCCCCGGTGCGGCAAGCTATGCCGGCTATGCGATGGCCGCCGCCAGCTTCCTCGCTTTCGCCAACGCGCTGAACCGTGGCGCGCATATCCGCGTATCTGTGCTGCTGAACGCCCTGCCCGCAGGCCCGAAACGGCTGCTTGAAATATGGTGCTTCGGCCTTGCCGCGGCGATTGCGTGGTATTTCACCTACTACGCCTATTGGTTCGTCTACTGGTCGTGGAAATTCAACGAAGTCAGCCAGTCGCAAGACGCCACATCCTTGTGGATTCCGCAGTCGGTGATGGTTGTGGGCGGCGGCATCCTTGCCATCGCGCTGACCGATAACCTGCTCTATCTGATCGTAAAAGGCGAACACCGTCTCACCCGCGATCTTGTCGATCAAAGTTTTGGGGAGTGACGCTGTGACGGAACTTTACGCGATCATTCTGTTTATCACTGTGCTGCTGTTCTTGCTGGGCACCGGCGTCTGGGTTGGTCTGGCGCTGATGGGCGTCGCCTGGTTCGGGATGGAGCTGTTTACCACCCGCCCCGTTGGCGATGCTATGGTCACGACGATCTGGGCCTCGTCCAGCTCGTGGACGCTGACCGCGCTGCCGCTGTTCATCTGGATGGGGGAGATCCTGTTCAGGACGCGGCTATCCGAGGATATGTTCAAGGGGCTGTCGCCGTGGCTGGCGAAATTGCCCGGCGGGCTGGTGCATACCAATATCGTCGGCTGCACCGTCTTTGCCGCCGTTTCAGGGTCATCTGCCGCGACGCTGTCAACCGTGGGCAAAATGTCGATCCCCGAACTGCGGGCACGCAACTATCCCGAAAAGATGATCATCGGCACGCTGGCCGGTGCCGCCACGCTGGGGCTGATGATCCCGCCCTCGCTCGCGCTGATCGTTTACGGCGTCACCGTGAACGAAAGCATCACCGAACTGTTCTTTGCCGGCGTCCTGCCGGGGCTTATTCTGGCGCTGATGTTCATGGCCTATGTCGCCTTTATCGCGCTGACCTCGAAGGACTGGACCCCCCGCGTCGAGACAGGGATGAGCTTTGCCGCCAAGCTGCGCAACTCGCGCTTTCTGCTGCCGGTCTTCGGGCTGATCACGGTGGTGATCGGGTCGATGTATCTGGGCTACGCCACCGCGACAGAAGCGGCGGCCATCGGCGTGCTGGGGTCGCTGGCACTGGCGTTGATGCAGGGGTCGCTGAACTGGACCAGCTTTCAGGAAAGCCTGATGGGGGCGATGCGCACCTCTGCCATGATCGCATTGATCCTTGCAGGCGCGGCCTTTCTTAAGCTGTCGATGGGCTTTACCGGCCTGCCGCGTGCGCTGGCGGACGGGATCGCAGCGCTTGAATTGACGCGCTTTCAACTGCTGATGGCGCTGCTGGTATTCTATATCGTACTGGGCATGTTCCTTGATGGTATTTCGTCGGTCGTGCTGACGATGGCTGTGGTTGAACCGATGGTGCGCGGTGCGGGGATCGACTTGATCTGGTTCGGCATCTTTGTTGTGGTCGTGGTTGAGATGGCGCAGATCACGCCGCCGATCGGGTTCAATCTGTTCGTGCTGCAAGGCATGACGGATCACGAGATGGGATATATCACCAAAGCCGCCTTGCCGATGTTCCTGATCATGGTGGTGATGGTCTTTGTCCTGATCTTCTTCCCCGACATCGCGACCTGGCTGCCCGAAAATCTAAGGCAGGTGCCCCAATGACCGACTTCCCCCTGATCCAGACCGTTGGCCTGTCCGGCGTGCTGGTGCGTTTCGCCGACACGATGTCAGAGCCCGCGAACCGCGCCGCCCTGTCGTTTCGCGCCGCCGTGGATGCCGCCGACTGGCCCGAGGTGACAGAAACGAGCACCTCGCTGGTGTCCACCTTCCTGCAGATCGATCTGGTGGCGGCTTCGGTGGACACCCTGCTGGACCGGCTGCACGACCTGCTGGCAACGCGCGACTGGTACACCTCTGACCTGCCGACGGGGCGGACGCTGTGGCATGTGCCAACGGTCTATGGCACCGACCTTGCGCCACAGCTTGAAGAAGCGGCAGAGCTTGCGGGGCTGGACCCCGATGCGGCGATTGCGCAGCTGTCGCAGGCGCGCGTGCGGGTGCTGACCATCGGCTTTGCCCCCGGCCAGCCCTATATGGGCGAACTGCCGCAGAACTGGGATATTCCGCGCCAGCAGGGGCTGACAAAATCCGTCCCCGCCGGCGCGTTGATCGTGGCGATCCGGCAGCTGATTATCTTCACCAATGCCTCCCCCACCGGCTGGCGCCATATCGGGCAGACCGCGTTCAAGACATTCCGCCCGCGCAGCGACACGCCCTTTGCCCTGTCACCGGGGGACGAGCTGTGCTTCCCCTCAATATCGCGCGCCGAATATGACAAGATCACCGCGACAGATGAAACCGGCCAGGGCGGCGCAGAGACAGAGGTGCTGGCATGAGCGCGACCCTCACCATTTCCCAAGCCGGTCCCGCCCTGACGATACAGGATATGGGCCGTCCCGGTTGGCGTGCCCAAGGGCTTACAAAGGGCGGTGCCGCCGATCCCGTGGCGCTTTATGAAGGGGCCGCCCTGCTGGGCCAATCGCCCGAGCTTGCGGTGATAGAGATGACAGGCACCGGCGGGACCTTCACGGCTGACGCCGACATCCGTATCGCCCTGACAGGGGCCACCATGGCCGCCAGCATCGACGGGGATGCCATCGCCTGGAACGCCAGCCACATGCTGCCCGCTGGGGCAAAGCTGACCATTGGCGGCACCACGGGCGGCACCTATGGCTATCTGCATGTGGGCGGGGGCATCGCCTCTGACACACTGTTGGGGGCACGGGCCAGCCACCTGAGCGCAGGTCTGGGCCAGCCGCTTGCTGCGGGCGGCGCGCTGCCCCTCGGGCCGGACAAGTCGCGCGAAACGGGGCTACAACTGCCCCGCGACAGTCGTTTTGACGGCGGCACCGTGCGCGTCGTGGCCAGCATGCAGACCGACCACTTTACCGCTGATGAACGCAAACGCTTCGAGACCACCGCCTTTACCCGCGACCCGCGTGCCAACCGCATGGGCGTGCGCATGGACCACGACGGCGACGGTTTCAGCGCCGAGGGCGGTCTGTCCATCCTGTCCGAGGTCATCGTGCCTGGCGACATCCAGATCACCGGGGACGGCGCACCTTTCGTGCTGATGGGCGAATGCCAGACCACCGGCGGCTATCCCCGCATCGGGACCGTGATTCCCCGCGACCTGCCCCGCGTGGCGCAAGCCGCATCGGGCACCGCGATCCGGTTCGAATTCATCACGCTGGAACAGGCCATCACCCTCGAGACGCAGCACCGCCAAGACATCAAGGCGCTTGGCGGGCAGGTCACGCCGCTGGTCCGCGACCCTGCCAAAATCCGCAACCTGCTGGCCTATCAGCTGGTGGGGGGCGCGATCTCTGCCACCGACAACCCCTTTGAAGAGGAGCATTAAATGCCGACCGTCGATCTGAATGCCGATATGGGCGAAAGCTTTGGCCCATGGAAAATGGGCGATGATGCCGCTTTGTTGCAAATCATCAGCTCTGCCAACATCGCCTGTGGCGGCCATGCGGGTGACGCCGATGTGATGTCTGCCACAATGGCGCTGGCGCGTGACAATGGCGTCGGTATCGGTGCGCACCCCGGTTTCATGGATCTGGCCGGTTTTGGCCGCAACCGCATGTCGGTGCCACGGGGCACGCTGCAAAATCAGGTCCGCTATCAGGTCGCCGCCAGCGTCGGCATGGCCCGCAGCCTTGGCACATCGGTCCGCCACCTGAAACTGCACGGCGCGCTCGCCAATATGGCGTCAGAGGACGAGATACTGGCCCGTGATCTTTATGAGGCCGCGCTCAGCGTCGCGCCTGATCTGATCGTCATGGTGCTGGCCGCCACGGCGCAGCAGGACGCGGTGCAGTCGCTTGGCTGTAAGTGGGCCGGAGAGATCTTTGCCGACCGCGCTTATAACGACGACGCGACGCTGGTCGACCGCTCTAAACCCGGTGCGGTGATTCACGATGCGGCACTGGCGGGCGAACGGATGGTCAAAATGGTCAAAGCCGGTGCGATTTTGACCGAGGGCGGCCAAACAATTCCTGCCGCGATCGATACGATCTGTCTGCACGGCGACACCCCCGAAGCCGTCGATATTGCCCGCGCTGTCAAATCATCACTGCAAGAAGCAGGGATCGCGCTGAAATGTTTTGAAGGCCATACGGGCTAAGTCCTAAACCCAACACCTGAAACGAAAAACAGCGCCTCGAGGGGCGCTGTTTTTATCCGTTCCAGTCAGACTGGAAAGTAGTGGTGAGCCGTGATGGGTTCGAACCATCGACCTACTGATTAAAAGTCAGTTGCTCTACCAACTGAGCTAACGGCCCACTAGGCGGGTATCTAGAAAGGTGCGGCCTTGGGGTCAAGCGGAAACTTACGAAAAATTTCACTCTCGCTGGATTAGTTTCAAATGCCGCGTTATATGCGCCGAATGTATAGTGATCTGACCAACGGTTTGCCCTTCATGAAGATGCATGGGCTGGGCAATGATTTTGTCGTGCTGGATGCGCGCGAGGGTGCTGTGCGTGCCGACGGTACCCCGGCGCTCCCGAAGGTGACCCCTGCCCTTGCGCAGGCCATCGGGCATCGCCAGTTCGGCGTGGGCTTCGACCAGCTGGCTGTGATCACCAATGGCGCGGCTGATGCGCATCTGACGTTCTTTAATGTCGACGGCTCCACCTCTGCCGCTTGCGGCAACGCCACGCGCTGCATCGCGCGGTTCCTGATGGAGGAAACGGGCAAAACCCAACTGCACCTGACCACCGACCGCGGCGATCTGGCGGCGCGGGATGCAGGCAATGGGCTGACATCGGTCAACATGGGTCATCCACAGCTTGACTGGGACGAAATTCCGCTGGCACACCAGATGGATACGCTTGAGCTGCCAATCGACGGTGCGCCGACAGCCACTGGCATGGGCAACCCCCATTGCACCTTCTTTGTTGATGATGTCGACGCGATTGATCTGGCCGGTTTTGGCCCCGGTATCGAGCATCACGCGCTTTACCCCGAACGCACCAATGTGCAGATCGCCCAGATCATCGGCCCCGATCACATCCGTATGCGCGTGTGGGAACGGGGTGTGGGCATCACGCTGGCCTCCGGCTCCTCTAGCTGTGCGACGGCCGTGGCAGCGGCACGCAGAGGGCTGACAGGCCGCGCCGTGCGTATTGATCTGGACGGTGGCACGCTGCACATCGACTGGCGCGAGGATGGCGTCTGGATGACCGGCCCCTCGGCCCATGTCTTCAGCGGCGTGCTGACCCCTTCGTTTCTGGAAAGCCTGACATGAGCGCCCCGATCTTCTCGAATCACGGCTGCCGCCTGAACGCTTATGAGACCGAAGCGATGAAGGAACTGGCCGAACAGGCTGGCCTGAAAGACGCGGTTATCGTCAACACCTGCGCCGTCACCGCCGAGGCCGTGCGCAAGGCGCGTCAGGACATCCGCAAACTGCGCAAGGCCAACCCCGACGCGCGTTTGATCGTCACCGGCTGCGCCGCCCAGACCGAACCGGAGACCTTTACCAAGATGGCAGAGGTCGACGCGGTCATCGGCAACACCGAAAAGATGGTGGGCGCGACGTGGCAGGGGTTGGCGGCAGATTTCATCGGCGAGACAGAGGCGCTGCAGGTCGATGACATCATGTCGGTGACCGAAACGGCGGGGCATCTGATCGACGGATTCGGCGCACGCAGCCGGGCCTATGTGCAGGTCCAGAACGGCTGCGATCACCGCTGTACCTTCTGCATCATCCCGTATGGCCGCGGCAATTCCCGCTCGGTTCCCGCGGGGGTCGTGGTGGATCAGATCAAGCGGCTGGTCGACAAGGGCTTTAACGAAGTCGTTCTGACCGGCGTCGATCTAACCAGTTGGGGTGCGGACCTTCCCGCGACGCCCAAGCTGGGGGATCTGGTGATGCGCATCCTGCGGCTGGTGCCCGACCTGCCACGCCTGCGCATCAGCTCCATCGATTCGATCGAGGTGGACGAGAACCTGATGCAGGCCATCGCCACCGAGCCCCGTTTGATGCCGCACCTGCATCTGTCCTTGCAGCACGGCGACGACATGATCCTGAAACGGATGAAACGCCGCCACCTGCGCGACGATGCGATCCGTTTTGCCCAAGAGGCCCGCAAACTTCGTCCCGACATGACCTTTGGGGCCGATATCATCGCCGGTTTCCCGACCGAAACGGACGCGATGTTCGAAAACTCGCTCAAGCTGGTGACGGACTGCGATCTGACATGGCTGCATGTCTTCCCCTATTCGGCGCGCGAAGGCACGCCCGCTGCAAGGATGCCAGCAGTGAACGGCACGCTCATCAAGGAACGCGCGGCGCAGCTGCGTGCTGCGGGTGACGCGCAGGTCGCGCGCCATTTGGCGGCCCAACAAGGACGCGCCCATCAGGTGTTGATGGAAAGCCCCACCATGGGCCGGACCGAACAATTTACCGAAACCCATTTTGCCACCCCCCAGACCGAGGGCGCGATCATTTCGGCCACGATCACCGGCCAGAATGCAGGGCATCTGCTGGCTGTGTGAGACGTTGCAGATTGTAAACCTTTCTCCTCTAGGGTGATTCCCTAGCGAGAAAGGGTTAACATGAGCGAAATTATCGAATGGGTCCTCGAGATGGACGTGCGGGATGGTCAGGGCGACAATGTCCAACCGTTGCTTGAGGAAATGGTACAGGCTGCAGAGGCAGACAAACCGCGCACACTGCATTGCGAATTCTACATGTCCGACGACCGACGCACCTGCACTGTGCTGGAACGTTATGCGGACAACGCAGCCGTGATGGCGCATTTTGCGCAGTTCGGTGGCCGCTTTGCTGACCGGTTTACAGAGCTGTTTATGCCGGTGCGTTTAACCGTCTACGGCCCTGCCACCGCCGCGGTGATGTCCGTGCTTGCGGGCTATGGCGGTGTGCGGCTGGACCGCGTGGCAGGCTTCCACCGCTAAGCCACGGGCACCGTCGCTAGCGGTACTTTACCAGCGAGCTTGGCGACCAGCCGATTACCCCCAAAAAGAAAGCCCCCCGAACCACAATGGATCGGGGGGCTATATTCAGGCATTGGCCGTGTGAAGGAAGATCAGTCTTCCTTGTGTTTCACAGGAGCCCACAGACGTTTGTTGGTCAGGTACAGGAGTACCGACAACAGCGTCAGGAACAGAACGCCAGCAAAACCGGCTTGCTTGCGCGCCATCATCTTGGGCTCGGCTGTCCACATCAGGAAGGCCGCAACGTCTTCGGCTTCGTGGTGCAGGTCAGAATCGTGGCCGTCGTTATAGGTCACGTCATCGCCGTACAGCGGGGGTGCCATTGCGATCCAGCTGCCTTCGATTGTGGCGTGGCCATTCTCGTCCTTACAGGATTCGGGGATACCGCCGCTTGGGAACGCTGTGTTGTAGTGACCGGGGAAATCCTCGGGGGCACAGGCAGGCGCTTCTTCGTAGCCGACCATCAGGGACGCAATGTACTCGGGTCCGCCGATGCCTTTGAAGAACTGGTTGATCCCCAGACCATAAGGCCCGTGGAAACCGGCGCGCTTCTTGGCCATCAAGCTGAGGTCGGGCGCGGTATCCAACGCGAACTCAGGGAAATGGTCAACCGGCGTGCCGGGGCGTGTGTCGTCCAGCTCGGGGTCGAAGATATCAAAGTTCGCGGCATAGGCACGGACCTGATCTTCGGGAAGGTGGGGGCCACCTTCATCCGCAAGTGTACGGATCGGCACAAACTTCATGCCGTGGCAGGCAGAGCATACCTCGGTATAGATTTGCAGACCGCGTTGCAGCTGGTTGGCATCGAAGGACCCGAAAGGCCCTTCGAAAGAGAAGTCAAAGTCTTCGACATGCGCTTCGCCACCGGCGGCGAAAGCAGCGGAACCTGCAAAGCCCAAGGCGACAACAGCCGAAAGGAAGGTTTTCTTGATCATTGTCATGGTCCTTACTCTGCTGGCTTGACCAGCGTCTTGGTGCCGCCGGTTTTTGGCGCGTAATGCGCGTCAAAGTCGGCTTCGATGGTTTCAGGCTGCGGCGCTGGTTTCTCGATCACACCCAGAAGCGGCAGGATCACCAGGAAGTATGCGAACCAATAGGCCGAAGCGATCAGCGAGAAGCTGGCATAGGGCTCTTCCGCAGGCATGGCACCCAGCCACATCAGCGCGAAGAAGTCGATCACCAGCAGCGCGAACCACCACTTGAACATGGGACGATAGCGGCCCGAACGAACCGAGGATGTGTCCAGCCAAGGCACCAGTGCCATCACCGCGATCGCACCGAACATCGCCAGAACACCAAAGAACTTGGCGTCGATGATGCCACCGGTCACGAAAGACGCAATCTGAACAACCCAGACTTCGGCAGTAAAGGCACGCAGGATCGCGTAGAACGGCAGGAAGTACCATTCAGGCACAATATGCGCAGGCGTCGAAAGCGGGTTCGCCTCGATATAGTTATCGGGGTGGCCCAGATAGTTCGGCATGAAACCCACGATCGCAAAGAAAACAACCAGGATCACGGCCAGCGCGAACAGGTCTTTCATCACGAAGTAGGGCCAGAAGGGCAGCGTGTCTTTCTCTGCGTCTTCCTTGCTTGTGCGACGGACCTCGACACCCGTGGGGTTGTTGTTCCCGGTGGTGTGGAAGGCCCAGATGTGCACGATCACCAGACCGGCAATCACGAAGGGCAGCAGGTAGTGCAAGCTGAAGAAACGGTTCAGCGTGGCGTTATCGACCGCAGGCCCGCCCAGCAGAAGCGTTTGCAGGCTTTCCCCGATGAACGGGATCGCACCGAACAGACCGGTGATAACCGTTGCGCCCCAGAAGGACATCTGACCCCAAGGCAGAACATAGCCCATAAAGCCGGTTGCCATCATCAGAAGATAGATCAGCATGCCGACGATCCATGTGATTTCACGTGGCGCTTTATACGACCCGTAGTACAGGCCGCGGAAGATGTGCGCGTAGACCGCAACAAAGAACAGCGACGCGCCATTCATGTGCAGATAGCGCAGCATGTAGCCGCCGTTCACGTTCCGCATGATGTGTTCAACGCTCGAGAAGGCGACATCGACATGGGGTGTGTAGTGCATCGCCAGCACGATGCCCGTCACGATTTGCAGTGCCAGACAGAACGTCAGAACAATGCCCCAGATCCACATCCAGTTCAGGTTCTTCGGTGTCGGGATCATCAATGTGTCATACAGCAGCCCAACAACGGGAAGACGGGTGTGCAGCCACTTCTCTCCGTTAGATTTCGGCTCGTAATGGTCGTGAGGAATTCCAGCCATTCCCGTTCTCCCTTAACCTAGTTTGATCGTGGTTTCATCCACGAATTCTGCGATTGGCACCGGCAGGTTGCGCGGTGCTGGCCCTTTGCGGATACGGCCCGCAGTGTCATAGTGCGACCCGTGGCAGGGGCAGAACCAGCCGCCAAAGTCACCTGCGTCGCCCAAAGGCACGCAGCCCAGGTGGGTACAGACGCCCATCATCACCAGCCAGTCTTCTTTACCGGCCATGGCGCGGTTTTCATCCGTCGCGGGGGCACCGGCTGCGATGTTGGCGTTCTCTGCGCCCGGATCGGGCAGCTCGGACATTTCAACGTCACGTGCCTTGGCGATTTCTTCTTCGGTACGGCGGCGGATGAACACCGGCTTACCCAACCATTTGACCGTGAGCTGTGTACCTGGCTCAACAGCGGACACATCGACGCGGATGGACGACAGCGCCTTCACATCTGCGGATGGGTTCAACTGATTGACCAATGGCCAGACTGCCGCGCCGACGGCGACCGCACCTGTACCAGCTGTGGCGTAATAGAGGAAATCCCTCCGGGTGCCTGCGTGATCTTCTGCTTGGGACACGGGTTAACTCCAAATCGAGGGCCTGACGGCCATTAAATCAAGGGGCGGCGCTGACGCACCTCCCACAATTCTTTTGGTTACTAGCGGGCTGCGTCGCGCACGTCCAGATACCTTTGTCGCGCAAACCGTCGCAGTGTTGCATTCCTTCAAGGGTGCAGACCGGATTTTTTGCGCTTTTATCCTGCCGGAGGGGCAGTGGCCTGCATGGATGCTCGCGAATCAAAGCGGCGCGCCCAATCGGCCAAGGCGTCGTTTCCCTTACGCCAATTGCGCGCGTCATGCCGGAAATCAAGGTATCCCAAAGCGCAGCCGACGGCGATCTGCCCCATATCCAGCGGACCGGAAAGCTGACTGATCCAGCGTGTATTCAGCGCCGCGCACGCCCGTTCGATCTTGGACCACTGACCCTCGACCCATTCCGGCATCTGATTGCCTTCGGGGCGCATCCGGCCCTCGTAGACCATCGATAGGGCCGCATCGAGCATACCATCCGCCGTTGCCTCAAGCGTCAGCGTGTCCCAGCGGCGGTTGCCCGTGGGATAAAGCTTGCCGCCCGCGCGATCATCCAGATAGGCGCAGATCACACGGCTATCATACAGCGCAGGCCCCTCGTCGCGCACCAGTGCCGGTACTTTGGCTAGCGGGTTGTTCGGCAGCAGCGCGGCATCAGGCGCCAGCGGCGTGGTCGAGATATTTTCAAGCGTCACATCTTCGATCTGGCCGGTTTCGTGCAGCAATACCATGACCTTGCGGACATAGGGCGATGTCGGGGAATAGGATAGTTTCACGGGTGTCTCCTCCTCGGGGTTTGGGCGAACTATCACCGTCATCCGCGCGCGGTGCAATCGCTTGTTGATCAGGTGCCTTTTGCCGCGCGCATCTGGTCGGCCAAACTGCCTGTTCCCGCGCCAAAGCCGTGCGCCTCTACCCCGTCGGCAGCGGCCAGTCGCACCGCATCGGGTTTATTCTGGCTCAGCTTCCACGTCCCGTCGACGCCGGTGATCCGCATCCGGCAGGGCACGATCATGCGCATCATTTTCTGCATGGTCAGGGGGTTCATCTTGGCGGTAGTCCACGGCGGCTTGGGCAGCAGGCGGTCCTCGAACCAGGCAGACTGGCGATCCAGCAGGTCCAGCAGCTCTTCTTGCGGGCGCAGCTCTAGCGTGCCGGTCAGATGCACCGCCACATAGTTCCACGTCGGCACCTGATCGTCGATGTCGTACCAGTCGGGCGAGACATAGCTATCGCCCCCGCTGATGGCGAGCTTGACCGGCAACGTGGATTTGAGCGCCCGCGCAATCGGGTTTGACCGGACCAGATGCAGATCCGCCTGATCCCCTGCTTCGTTCAGCAAAAACGGGACATGGCTGATCAACGGGCCGTCGCTGCCATTGGCTGCAAGCACGCCAAAGCTGCGGTCGCGGGCAAAGGCGATGTTCTTGGCGGTGTCGGCGTCGTGGTAAACGGGATTCGGGTGCATAACGTAGGGTCCAAACTGCAAACGCGCTTTTGGTATTGCAGACGCGCCCCTGCCTTGGCAACGTATCCCTATTCTCAGGGCGGGGCGCAATTCCCCACCGGCGGTATGTGGCCTCAGTGCCACGAGCCCGCGAGCGCTGGCGACATCCCTTCGGGATGCGCCGGGTCAGCAGATCTGGTGAGATGCCAGAGCCGACGGTCATAGTCCGGATGAAAGAGAATGCGTTTGTTGCGGCCCCTTGGGGCCGTCCGCAATCGTGATCGCCTTGGGTGACTTGTGTCGCTGACGTAAAAAAGGAGATCACTATGACACACACCCGCTACGCCTTTGTAAAAGCACGCTGGCACGCCGATATTGTAGATCGTGCCTATGACGGGTTTTCCGAAACCATCCCCGCTAGCCAGATCGATGTTGTCGATGTCCCCGGCGCGTTCGAGATGCCGCTGATGGCGCAAACCCTCGCCAAATCGGGCAAATACGATGCGGTGATCTGCGCGGCCTTCGTGGTCGATGGCGGCATCTACCGGCATGATTTCGTGGCGACAGCCGTGGTTGACGGGTTGATGCGCGTAGGCCTTGATACGGGCGTGCCCGTGCTATCCGTATCGCTGACGCCGCACCATTATCAGGAAACCGACCACCACAATGCGATCTACCGCGCGCATTTCGTCGAAAAGGGCCGCGAGGCCGCTTCGGCAGCGCTTGGCATCGTCGCGGCGCGTCAACTGCTTGACGCGTAAGACGGGTTTACTGCGCGGGCCTGTGCGTCAGGCCCGCTGCGCCCCGATGCTGGCGATGCCCAGCACATCCAGCACTTTGGCCTCGATATGTTCGGCGTTCATCCCCGCGACCGCATACATATCCGCGGGGCTCGCCTGATCGATAAATATATCGGGCAGCACCATAGACCGGTATTTCAGCCCCGCGTCGAACACGCCCTCATCCGCCAGAAGCTGTGCCACATGACTGCCAAAACCGCCGATTGCACCCTCTTCGATGGTGATCAGCGCCTCGTGATCGGCGGCCAGCGACAGGATCATCTCGCGGTCCAGCGGCTTGGCAAAGCGGGCGTCGGCAATGGTCGGTGTGATCCCCTTGGCCCGCAGCGCCTCGGCGGCTTTTTCCACCTCTGACAGGCGCGTGCCAAAGGACAGCAACGCCACGCGCTTGCCCTCGGCGATGATGCGCCCCTTGCCGATCTCCAGCGGTTCGCCGCGTTCGGGCATGGTCACGCCCGCGCCTTCGCCACGCGGGAAGCGGAAGGCAATCGGCCCGTCGTCATAGGCCGCGGCGGTGGCAACCATATGCACCAGCTCTGCCTCATCCGCGGCGGCCATGACGACGAAATCGGGCAGGTTCGCCAAAAACGCCACGTCAAAGGCACCGGCATGAGTGGCCCCATCGGCCCCCACCAGCCCCGCGCGATCAATCGCAAAGCGCACCGGCAAGCGCTGGATCGCCACGTCATGCACCACCTGATCATAGCCGCGCTGCAGGAAGGTCGAATACATCGTGCAGAACGGCTTCATCCCGCCCGCCGCCAATCCGGCAGAGAATGTCACACCGTGCTGTTCCGCGATGCCCACGTCAAAGCACCGGCTGGGGTAGCGTTCGGCGAAAAGGTTCAGCCCTGTCCCATCCGGCATCGCGGCCGTCACGGCGCAGATCTTGTCGTCTTTTGCAGCCTCGGCGATCAGGCTGTCCGCAAAGACGCGGGTATAGCTGGGCGCGTTTGACGGCGCTTTCTTTTGCTCGCCCGTCAGCACATTGAACTTGGCGGTCGCGTGGCCCTTGTCACGGGCGGCTTCGGCGGGGCCATAGCCCTTGCCCTTTTTGGTGATCACATGGATCAGCACCGGTCCCGTCGCCCGCGCCTTGACCGTGCGCAACACCGGCAGCAACTGGTTCAGGTCATGCCCGTCAATCGGCCCGAGATAGGAAAACCCAAGCTGTTCGAACAACGTACCGCCCACGGCCATGCCCTTGAGCATATCCTTGGCGCGCTTGGCCCCTTCGCGAAACGGGCCGGGCAACATGCTGACAGCGCCCTTGGCCGCGGCTTTGAAATCCTGAAACGGCTCTTCGGCATAAAGACGGCTGAGGTAGGTCGACATCGCCCCCACCGGCGGCGCGATCGACATCTCGTTGTCGTTCAGGATGACGAACATCCGTTTTTTCAGATGACCCGCGTTGTTCATCGCCTCATAGGCCATGCCCGCCGACATCGACCCATCGCCGATCACCGCAATCGCATCGCCCAGACCTTCGGGGACATTGCCGCCCAGATCACGCGCCACCGAAAAGCCCAAAGCCGCGCTGATAGAGGTCGACGAATGCGCAGCACCAAAGGGGTCGTAGGGGGATTCACTGCGTTTGGTAAATCCGCTCAACCCGTCTTTCATCCGCAGGGTGCGGATACGGTCGCGGCGTTCGGTCAGGATTTTATGCGGGTAGCACTGGTGGCTGACGTCCCAGATCAGCTTGTCCTTGGGCGTATCAAACACCGAATGGATCGCGACCGTCAGTTCAACCACGCCCAGACCCGCGCCCAGATGGCCGCCCGTCTCTGATACGGCAGAAATCGTCTCTGCCCGCAGTTCATGGGACAGTTTCACCAGCTCTGCATCCGAGAAATTCTTCAGATCGGCAGGGCGGTTCACCCGGTCCAAAAGGGGCGTATCTGGTCTATCGGTCATCTGGCTCTCCACCGGATCAGCTTTTGCGGGCAATAACGAAGCGGGCCGCGTCTCGCAAGGTTTCGGCGTCACTGCCGTAGGGGGACAGGGCATCACAGGCAGCATCGACAAGATCACGGGCACGGGCGCGGGCGGGGTCCAGCCCCAGCAGCGACACAAAGGTCGCTTTGCCCGCATCGGCATCCTTGCCCACGGCCTTGCCCACCGTGGCGGCATCGCCTTCGACGTCTAGAATGTCATCCGCGATCTGGAACGCCAGCCCGAGGTTGTGCGCATAGCTGCGCAGCGCGGCGGCATCATCGCCCGCCATCACCGGCCCCGCCGTCGCGGCCCATTCGATCAGCGCACCGGTCTTGCCGGCCTGAAGCGTTGTGATCTGGTCCAGCGTCAGCGGCTGGCGCGCGGTTTCGGCGGCGATGTCCATCGCCTGCCCGCCCACCATGCCGCGCACACCGGCAGCCCGCGCCAGCCCCGTGACCAGCGCAACCCGCTCAGCGTCGCCGCAGCCCGTTGCCGCGACCAGTTCAAACGCCAATGTCTGCAGCGCATCGCCCGCCAGAACCGCCGTCGCCTCGTCCCATTTCACATGGACCGTGGGTTGACCCCGACGCAGGGCGTCATCATCCATACAAGGCATGTCATCATGCACCAGCGAATAGGCGTGCAGCGCCTCGATCGCGCCGGCGGCGGGGGCGGCCTGCGCGTCCATCACCCCGTGCAGCCGCGCACTTTCGATCACCAGAAAGGCCCGCAGGCCCTTGCCGCCTGTCACGGCATAGCGCATCGCCTCGGCCACGGTGCCGTCCAACCCGCCAAGCCCGTGCAGGATCTGGCCAATCGCCAGATCCGCAGCATGGGGCATGGCCGCATGAAACGGTTTGCGCGTCAGCTCTGTCTCAAGCGAGATGTCAAACCCCGCCAACGGGAGCCACTCCGACAGGGTTGCCGTCGCCATCCAGCGTGATCTGCGCGACTTTCTCTTCGGCTTCCTTCAGCTTGGTCTCGCAGCGTTTCTTGAGCTTGGCCCCGCGTTCGTAAAGCGAAATGCTTTCATCCAGCGCCACATCGCCGCGTTCCAGCTGGCCCAGAACCTTTTCCAGTTCGGCCATCGCTGCCTCAAAGCTCATCTCTTCTACCGGAGTATCCGTCATTGCCGTGAATCCCATCAATCAAACTTGGCCTGACCATAGCCCGCCCGCGCCATGGCTTCCAGTGACCGTGCCGATTTCTTGGGCGCAAATTCTCTTACGCCACGACACCACATTTACCGCCAAGGCAGCGGGTGATCAGTCGGGGGCGAGCATATAGCCCGCGCCGCGCACGGTTTGCAGATAGCGGGGCTGTTTGGGATTGTCTTCGATCTTGCGGCGCAAACGGGTGATCTGCACATCGACAGCACGTTCCTGCGCCTGCCCGCGGTCACGGCCCAGTTCCTCCACCAGTTTTGACCGGCTAAGCGCAGCACCCGGTTGGGCCGCGAAAATGCGCATCAGCTGGATTTCGGTGGCGGTCAGCCGCACCAGATCGTCGCCCTGCCACAGCTCTCCGCGTTCGATGTCATAGCGGATCGGCCCCATCGACAGCACCTTGGGCGCGGTATCAGCCACGCGGGTGTCGGGCATACGCCGCAGGATCGCGTTGATCCGCAACAGCAGCTCTTTGGGTTCAAACGGTTTGGCAAGGTAATCATCCGCCCCCGCTTCCAGCCCTTCGATCCGGTTGCCCGTCTCGCCCTTGGCGGTCAGCAGCAGGATCGGCGTTTGCATGTCTTCGCGCAGGCTGCGGGTCAGGCTTAGACCATCCTCGCCCGGCATCATCACATCCAGCACGATCAGGTCAAAATCCAGCCCCGCCAGAATACGCCGCGCATGGGCGGCATCGCGGGCCGAGGTCACAAGGAATCCGTGCCGCATCAGGAACTTCTGCAGCAGCGTGCGAATACGTTCGTCGTCATCGACGATCAGCAGGTGTGCGTCGGCCTCGTTCACGCGCCGTTTTCCTTCAGACGGGTGTAACAATGGTGCATTTCGGGGTCCATCATCGCCTCTAGCACGGTGCGGAAACCGGCGACCGCCTCGGGGCCCGCGTCGCGGAACGCACTGCGCATCCGCATCCGTTGTGCATCAGACAATGTCTGTTCGAGCGCGCGCCCGGCGTCAGTCAGATACAAGTGCCGCTCCCGCTTGTCTGCTTTTCCCACTTGGCTTTTGACAAGACCATCGGCGATTAGCGTGCGCAATACACGATTAAGGGATTGTTTTGTAACACCCAAAATCCCCAGAAGGTTGTTTACCGTTGTGCCCGGCGCCCGGTTGATAAAGTGGATCGCACGGTGGTGCGCACGGCCATAGGCCATATCCACAAGGATCTTGTCAGGGTCGGCTGTAAAACCGCGGTAGGCAAAAAACATCGCCTCGATCCCCTGCCGCAGCTGTTCATCCGTCAGGAACAGCAGGTTCTCGCCCGTGTGTGATGATGGGCCGCGTCCGTCTGCCATTATACTCTCCCCTTGCTGCGCCAAGAGCTTACGTCAGCGTTATTGACTTTCCAAGAGTCAAAGGCTATCGAATCCCATGTTTTGCGTAATTATATGTCTGCACGCAGCGGGTTTCACGCAATTTTCATAAATCCCGAGGTGCTTTGAGGAAGGATACATCATGGACGGCGCATACGACGATCGCGACGGCAAAATCTGGTTGGACGGTAAAATGGTCGATTGGCGCGACGCCAATGTCCACATCCTGACCCACGCCATGCACTATGCGTCATCGGTGTTCGAGGGCGAACGCTGCTACAATGGCAAGATTTTCAAAGGCCGCGAGCATTCGGAACGGCTGCGCAAATCGGCGCAATACCTCGACTTCGAAATCCCGTATTCCGTGGACGAGATCGAAGCCGCAAAATACGAAATGCTCAAGGCGAACGGCTGGACCGATGCCTATGTCCGTGCGGTCGCGTGGCGTGGTGCCGGCCCCGACATGGGGGTCTCGGCGGCGCGCAACCCTGTACGTCTGGCCATCGCGGGCTGGGAATGGGGCAACTATTACGGCGACGCCAAGATGAAGGGCGCCAAGCTCGACATCTCGAAGTGGAAGCGCCCGTCGCCCGAAACGATCCCCGTGCACGCCAAAGCAGCGGGCCTGTATATGATCTGCACCACCTCCAAACACGCGGCAGAGGCCAAGGGCTGTTCCGACGCGCTGTTCATGGACTACCGTGGCTATGTGGCCGAAGCGACCGGCGCGAACATCTTTTTCGTCAAGGACGGCGAAGTGCACACGCCACTGGCCGATTGCTTCCTCAACGGGCTGACCCGTCAGACCGTCATCGGGATGCTCAAGGAAAAGGGCCTGACCGTGCACGAACGCCACATCATGCCGGAAGAGCTGGAAGGCTTCGAGCAATGCTGGCTGACCGGCACCGCGGCCGAGGTCACACCCGTCGGACAGATCGGCGACTACACCTTCGAGGTCGGCGCGCTCACCCGCGAGATTTCGGAAGACTACGAAAAGCTCGTCCGGTCCTGAACTGCCCCATCAAAACAAACGGCGCGAGGGGATCTCCCCCCGCGCCGTTTTCATATCCGCGCCTGCGGTGCAGCACGTCGTATTAGTAAAGCGCGACCGGATTGATCATCGCCTGTACCGTGCCCTTGATCAGCGGCTGCCCGAGCACAAACATGAACTCTTGCACGCCTTCCGCGACCAGCGGGCCTGTGTTCATCGTCTCCAGAATATAGATGCCGTTATCCTTGAGCAGCGTGACATGGCCATAGAACACCTTGTCCCCCTCTTTCGGTGGAATGGCTTCTAGGCCCCATGTGTCTGCGCCCACGGCCATCGGGTTCATCGATGCCATAAACACCGCGCCTTCGTTATTCAGCCCCGGTTCGGTGGACCCCCAGGCCGTCGGGTCGCTTTCCATCATGCCGTCGGTCCAGCCCGTGTGAAACAGCACGATATCACCTTCGTTTACCGTGATCTGCTGCGCCTCCATCGCGGCGGTAATCTCTGCCTCGCCAAAATGCTCACCGGCGGCCAACACATCTTTGCCCATGTGCTTGGCCATATCGATGATCACGGCGCGCCCGACCAAGGGCGGCACGGCATGCGTTCCCAACTTGGTCAGGCCGCTGATCGCCGAGATTTCCTTTTCGTCCAGGCAGTTATAATACATCCCGTCTTCGCCCAGATGCCCAAGCCCGTCCAACTGCGACCCGATACCGATCCAGGTTTGCAGCAGATCGTCGTTATAATTGCCCTCGTAGCCAAAGGACGACAGCTTTTGGCCGCCGTGCTGGTTCGGCTGGACCACCTGAAGGCTCAGCGAACGGGGCGGGAAGGCAGGTGTATCCGGCCCGATCACGATCCCGAGCGGCATCGATTTGCCCTGCTTGATCAGCTTGGCGGCCTGCAACGTGCGCTCGGTCGAGATCAGGTTCGCCGATCCCAGCTGGTCGTCAGGGCCCCAATGCGAATGGTCACAGTCTTGCGCCCATGCGGCAGATGCCCCGACGCCGATGGACACGGCAGTTGCGATAATCTTGGTAAATTTCATCTTTCTTCCCTCCCAGAAAACAGGGTGCAGCACCGACGGGATATCCGCTGCTCCACACCCTAGAGGGTTAGGCTAACATGAAATTCAATCAGGGCACGTAATTTCAACCGGTCAGCTGGGCGTTCCCTGCGGCGTGCTGCTGGCCTTGGATTTGGATCGATCCAGTCCCAACTGCCGTTCCCGCCAGATGATCGCGGCACCGCCGGCGATGACCAGACCGGCACCGATTAGGATTGCAGGCGTCGGGATTTCGCTGAAAAGCACCCAGCCGATCAACACCGCGAACAGCATAGAGGCATAGTCGAACGGGGCCAGCATCGACACCGGGCCAAAGCGGTAAGAGGCCGTGATCATGATCTGTGATACCCCGCCGATCATGCCCGACAGGATCAACAGCGCCGAGACTTGCCAACCGGGGTTCACCCACCAAAGCGGCTCCCAGTTGATCACCATGCCTGCGGGCAGCGTGAGGAACGACAGGCAGGTTGCGGTGAGCGAGAAATAGAACACGATGGCCGCCGTGCTGTCGGTTTGCACCAATCGGCGCACGTGGATCTGGACAAGCGCGCGCATGATCGACGCGGCAACCACCATCATCGCGCCCAGCATGGCAAGCTGCGACACACTATCCCCGCCTACGGTAAAGCGGGGGTACAGAACGATCAGCACGCCGATCAACCCCACGGCCACCGCAGACAGTCGGAACACACGCACCTGTTCGCCCAGGAATATCGCGGCGAAGATTACCGTGAAAAGCGGCGTGGCATAGCCGATCGCGGTGACCTCTGGCAGGGGCAGCAGGCTAAGCCCGGCAAAGGTCAGCGCCATCGCCGTGGTCCCGAAAACGCCGCGCCAGACGTGACCCATCAGATTGCTGGGCTTCAGCCCGTCGCGCAGGTCGCCGCTTTGCCATAGCCACAGGATGATCATCGGGAAGGCAAAGAACGACCGGTAGAACACCGCTTGGGCGGCGGGCACGGTTGCCGTCGCGATCTTGATGAGGGCCGCCATGACCGAGAACAGAAAGACTGCCCCCAGTTTAAGGGCGATGGCCCGGCCGGGGCGGTGCTCTGTCGTGGTGCTTTGCATGGCGCATGCTTGCGCCTGCAGGTTTCAAGTTGCAAGACCCCGCGTCAACTTGCGCGTCGTATTCCCGCCAACATGCGGAAAATCCAAGCGTTCCGCGCGACTTAGCCGATGATGCCGCGGTTCTCGCCAACCTGACCGCGGTGCAACAGCATATGGTCAAGCAGGACGCAGGCCATCATCGCTTCGCCCACCGGCACGGCGCGGATGCCAACGCAGGGGTCATGGCGGCCTTTGGTAATGATCTGCGTATCTTCGCCGGATTTGGTGATTGTCTTGCGCGTGGTCAGGATGCTTGACGTTGGCTTGACCGCGAAACGCAGCACGATGTCCTGACCGGTGCTGATGCCGCCCAGAATACCGCCCGCGTGGTTCGACGAATAGACAGGGCCGTCGGGGCCCATGCTGATCTCGTCCGCGTTCAGCTCTCCGGTCAGCATGGCGGCGGACATGCCTTCGCCAATCTCCACGCCTTTGACGGCGTTGATGCTCATCATCGCGGCGGCAAGATCGGTGTCGAGCTTGCCATAGACCGGCGCGCCAAGGCCCGCGGGCACGCCGCGCGCTGTCACCTCGATGATCGCACCGACGGAGGATCCGGATTTGCGCAGACCGTCCAGATACGCCGCCCACTCTTCTGCCGCTTTGGCGTCGGGCACCCAGAACGGGTTTTGTTCGATCTGGTCCCAATCGAACGCATCGCGGTCGATCTTGTGGGGGCCCATCTGCACCATGTAGCCGGTGATCTGCACATTCGGCGCAATCGCCTTGATCGCTTCGCGCGCAAGTCCACCCGCCGCCACACGCGATGCGGTTTCACGTGCCGAGGACCGCCCGCCCCCGCGATAATCGCGGATGCCGTATTTCTGGAAATAGGTGATGTCGGCGTGACCGGGCCGGAACTTGTCCTTGATGTCGCCGTAATCTTTCGACCGCTGGTCGGTGTTCTCGATCATCAGCTGGATCGGCGTGCCGGTGGTGACACCTTCGAACACGCCCGACAGGATGCGCACCTCATCCGCCTCGCGGCGTTGTGTGGTGTATTTGTTCTGGCCGGGTTTGCGCTTGTCCATCCAGTGCTGGATCATCTCTTCGGTGATCGTCACACCGGGAGGGCAGCCGTCCACCGTGGCCCCCAAAGCAGGCCCGTGGCTTTCGCCCCAGGTGGTCACGCGGAAAAGATGGCCAAAGCTGTTGATCGACATGGGCGGTGCTCCTTTGGCGGTGATCCTTAACGGGGGCTGCACCATGCCTCAAGGGGTTTCACCTTGCGCGCGGGCGACAGGCGTTCTACCGATAAGACACCTCGGGGGGCCTGACAGGCTGAGATGTGCGCGCACGGACCCGTTGAACCTGAACCGGTTAACACCGGCGGAGGGAAGGTCTGGATACACCTCCAACGCTTTCTGACGCCGCATTTTGGAGGATGCCATGAAGTATCTTACACTTGCTGCCACCACGCTTTTCGCCACGCAGGCATGGGCCGAGACGCCCGAACTGGTGGTCTATACCTACGACAGCTTTGTCGCCGAATGGGGCCCCGGCCCTGTGATCGAAGCGGCCTTCGAGGCGGAATGCGCTTGCGATCTGAAATTCGTAGGCATGGGCGATGGCGCGGCGCTGTTGGCGCGGCTCAAGCTGGAAGGCGCGCGGTCTGACGCCGATCTGGTGCTGGGTCTTGATACCAGCCTGATCGCGGCGGCCAAGGAAACAGGGTTGTTCGCGCCCGCCACAGTGAACGCGGATTATGACCTGCCGGTCACATGGGAAGACGACAGCTTTGCCCCCTATGACTGGGGCTATTTCGCCTTTGTCCATAACGCTGATCTGACCCCGCCCGCGAATTTTCGCGCGCTGGCCGACAGTGACCTCAAGATCGTGATCCAGGACCCGCGGTCCTCCACCCCCGGTCTGGGCCTGCTGATGTGGGTCAAGGACGCTTATGGCGACGAGGCCCCTGCGATCTGGGAAGGTCTGGCAGATAACGTCGTGACCGTGACCAAGGGCTGGTCCGAAGCCTACGGCCTGTTTCTTGAAGGCGAGGCCGACATGGTGCTGAGCTATACCACATCCCCCGCCTACCACCTGATCGCCGAAGAGGACGCGACCAAAGCCGCTGCCGCTTTTGACGAAGGCCACTACATGCAGATCGAAGTGGTCGGCAAGCTGGCGGGCAGCGACCAGCCCGAGCTGGCCGATCAGTTCATGCAGTTCATGGTATCGGACGCGGCGCAATCGGTGCTGCCCACGACCAACTGGATGTACCCTGCCGTCACGCCCCAAGGCGGGCTGCCCGAAGGCTTTGAACAGTTGATCGAACCGGGCAAGGCGCTGCTGATCCCAAACGATGACGTGCCCGCCCTGCGCGAGGAAGCATTGGCCGAATGGCTCTCCGCGCTGTCGCAATAAGCACGAAATCCGGCGTCAGCGCCGCCATTCTGGTTGCGGCGCTGATCCTTGCTGCGGTGGGGGCGGTGCTGTGGCGGGCCGAGTTCGGCAGCGGGCTTGGCCCGGCCGATTGGTCCGCGATCCGGTTTACTGTGCAACAGGCCGCGCTTTCCGCCCTGCTGTCTACCGTGCTGGCGATCCCTGTCGCCCGCGCCTTGGCGCGACGGCGCTTTGTCGGGCGCGGGTTGCTGGTCACGCTGCTGGGGGCACCGTTCATCCTGCCGGTGATTGTCGCCGTGCTGGGGGTGCTTGCGGTCTTTGGCCGCGCGGGCTGGCTCAATGCGGCGCTGGCGGCGGTCGGATTGCCCGGCATCACGATCTACGGGCTGCACGGCGTGGTGCTGGCGCATGTCTTCTTTAACCTCCCACTGGCCACGCGGCTACTGTTGCAGGCGTGGCAGACCGTGCCCGCGGAACGGTTCCGGCTGGCCGCACAGCTTGGCCTGACCCCGCGCGCGGTATTTCGCAGCATCGAGCTTCCCCTCCTGCGGCAAATCCTGCCCGGCACCGCAGCGTTGATCTTTGTGATCTGCCTGACCAGCTTTGCGGTCGCGCTGACCCTCGGCGGCGGCCCCCGCGCCACGACGATCGAGCTTGCGATCTATCAGGCGTTCCGTTTCGACTTTGACCTGAACCGTGCAGCCCTGCTGTCGCTGGTGCAGCTTGGGCTTGCGGGCAGCACCGCCGCGCTGGCGCTGTGGATCATCCCCGCGATCAGTCTGGGCGGCGGGCAGGACCGACCCCTGCACCGCTGGGACGCACGTGGTGGGCTGCAACGCGGGCTCGACGCGCTGTTCATCACGTTGGCGGCGGGGTTTCTGCTGCTGCCCCTGACCTCGGTCGTGCTGCGCGGGGTGATCGGCCTGCCGCAAATGCCCGCCAGCGTGTGGCAGGCAGCGGGCACCTCACTCACCGTGGCGCTGATCAGCGTGGTGGTTTTGCTGGCCTTGGCCCTGCCCCTTGCCGGATGGATCGCGACCCGCGCCCGCGGCGGGGTAGAGGCCGTCGGCCTCTTGGGTCTAGCCGCCTCTCCGCTGATGATCGGCACCGGCTGGTTCATTCTGATCAATCCTTTCGCCAGCCCCTTTGCGCTGGCCCTACCCGTCACGGCGCTGGTCAATGCGCTGATGGCCCTGCCCTTTGCCCTGCGTATTCTGGTGCCCCGACTGCGCGACACGGTGCAGATCTATGGCCGGCAGGCGCAGATGCTGGGACTGACCGGATGGCCGCTTTGGCGCTGGCTGATCCTGCCACGCTTGCGCCCGCAGATCGGCTTTGCCGCGGGGCTGACCGGTGCCCTGTCGATGGGGGATCTGGGGGTCATCGCCTTGTTCGCCGACCCCGACAGTGCCACCCTGCCGCTGCAGATGTACCGGTTGATGGGGGCCTACCGGATGGAGGCCGCGGCCGGTGCGGCCCTGATCCTGCTGGCGCTGTCGCTTGGGATTTTCTGGATATTCGACAAGGGAGGGCGCTGGCATGCTGACGCTTGAGACCGCACAGATCACCCAAGGCAGCTTTACCCTGCACGCTGACCTGACCCTAGCGCCCGCGCAGACCTATGCGGTGATCGGCCCCTCGGGTGCGGGGAAATCCACCCTGCTGGGGGCGCTTTGCGGGTTCATTCCGCTCAGGTCCGGCAGGCTGCTGTGGCAGGGCAAGGACATCACCCAAGCCGCCCCTGGTGCGCGGCCGATGACGATGCTTTTTCAGGATAACAACCTCTTTCCCCATCTCAGCGTGATGCAGAATGTGGGGCTGGGGCTGCGCCCCGACGTGCGGCTCGGCACCGCGGAACAAACCCGTGTACACGAGGCGCTCGATCGCGTCGGGCTTCAGGGGATGGCTGCCCGCAAGCCTGCCGAGCTTTCCGGCGGGCAGCAAAGCCGTGTGGCCCTCGCACGGGTGCTGGTGCAAGCCCGCCCGCTTGTGCTGCTCGACGAACCCTTTGCCGCACTTGGCCCCGCCCTGCGCAACGACATGCTGGATCTGGTGGCCGCCCTCGCCGCAGAGACCAAAGCCGCGTTGATCATGGTCACCCACGCCCCCGAGGACGTGCGCCGCATCGCAGATCAGGTGATCTTTGTCGAAGGTGGCACCGCGCATCCGCCGCAGCCTGCCGCAGCGCTGATGGACAACCCGCCCGACGCGCTGCGCGCCTATCTGGGGTAATCAGAAAATAACGGCGTAAAAGGTCAGCGATGTCAGCAGGATCGTCAGATACCCCAGCAGCACATAAAGCCCGTCACGGGTGAACAGACCGAAGGCGAACAGCGCCACCGTCCCGCCCCCGAAGGACGACGCGAAGGGCACGAATTCAAGCAAGGGCCAACCCACAGGCAGGATCACGCAGGTCACCAACGTCAGCAGACGCATCGGGCCTGTCGTCAGAAACTGGAGCCTTTTGCCCGAGTGGCGATCAAAAAACGCCGCAGGCTTGCGCAGCCACCGCACGCAGAACAGCAACCGCGATGACTTGACCTCCCGGCGCAGCAGGAACTGCGGCAACCACAGACGTTTGCGCCCATAGACCGCCTGCGCCGACAGCACGATGATCACCATCGCCATGAAACTGGACACACCAAAGACACCGGACAGCGGCGACACCAACAGTAGCGCGGCCAGCAGAATGAACGGAAGCAGGGACCGCTCTCCGAATTCGTTCAGCACATCGTTGATCGTGACCATTTCGCGGCTGGCCGCTTGCTCCATCCCGTCCAGCAGATGGGTGAGGCTACGCTCCTCGATATTGTGCATATACCCCCCAAAGGTCAGCTGTCTTGTGCAAGCAATGCCGCCAGCCCGGCCCGATAGGTGGGGAACTGCGGTGCCCAGCCTAACGCCTGCTTGATACGGTCGTTCCGAACCTTCTTGCTTTCCGCGTAAAAGCTGCGGGCCATGGGGGTCATATCGGCCTGATCAAAGGGGATCGCGGGGGGCACGGGCAGGCCAAGCAGCTCTGCCGCGTGGGCGATCACGTCTTGCGGCGGCGCGGGGTCATCGTCGCACAGATTATAGACCGCGCCCGGGTCGGGCCGCTGCAAGGACAGCTCAAGCGCTTGGGCAATATCCTCGACATGGATGCGAGAGAAGACCTGCCCCTGCTTGATGATCCGCCGCGCCGTTCCGGCCCGTACCTTGGCAAAGGGGCCGCGTCCGGGGCCATAGATCCCTGCGAGGCGAAAGATATGCAGCGGCAGATCGGGGATCGCCTGCCACCGTGCCTCTGCCGTGACACGGGCGCGTCCGCGCTTGGTCGAGGGCGTCAGCGGCGTGTCCTCGTCCACCCAATCGCCGTCGTGGTCACCGTAAACCCCCGTTGTCGACAGGTAGCCGACCCACCGCAGATCGGGCGCGGCGCGAATGACCGCATCCTCGACCGCATTCAAAACCGGATCGCCTGCGCTGTCCGGTCCGGCCGAGACGAGCACATTGGGAAACTGCGCGATCAACGCCCCCAGATCGGCCCCCGGCCAGACGACGGGTTCAACGCCTGTGTCCGCGATGGCATCTGCCTTGTCGGGGCTGCGCGTGGTGCCGACGATGCGCCAGCCCTGCGGCACCAGCCGTGCGGCGAGGGCGCGCGCGCTAAAGCCATGCCCGATCGACAACAGGGTTTTCTCCATGAGGCGTCCTTTCTATGTGGTGGGGGTCCGGGGCAAGGCGATCCGCTGCCCCTCGGGGACCAATGCATTCATCTGCGCGATATGTTCCGGCAGGCATTTGGTCAGGAAGTCGTACGTCTGGACCACATGCGCCCGCGCCGCAGGCCCCAGATGCGCATAGGCCGCCGGATTGCCCAACACTTCCGCCACCTGATCGCCCAGCGCATCGGGATCGAAGAAATCGCACAGCAGACCGGTTTCGCCGTGGGTAATCGCCTCGCGCACGGGGGCCACGTCAGAGCCGACAATCGTCGCGCCCATCGCCATCGCCTCGAGCAGGGACCACGACAGCACAAATGGCATCGTCAGATAAAGATGGCAGCGGCTGATCTGAATAACCCTCTGGTAATCCTCGTAGGACAGCTTGCCCAGAAAATGCACCCGCGACCAATCGACGTGCTTGCCCACCTCTGCCTCCATCTCGGCGCGCAGTCCCCCGGGGTGTTTGCTTTTGCCGCCATAAGAGGTGTCGTTGCCCCCCACCACCAACACCCGCGCATCGGGGCGTTGTTTCAGAATGCGTGGCAATGCGCGCATGAACACATGAAAGCCCCGCGTGCGTTCAAGGTTGCGCGACACAAAGGTCAGCACCTCGTCATCCTTGGTCAGCGCGCGATCCATCCGCCCCAGCTTGAGCGTCACCGCCGGATCGGGGCGCAGGTGGTCTGTGCGTATCCCGTCGTGGCAGACATAGAGCTTGCGGTGAAAGCTTTGCGGGAAACGGTCACGCTGCCAGTAGGTCGGGCTGAGCCCGACATCGACGGTTTCGATATTGGCCAGCGGCACGGCATTGCGCGCGTGCAATAGAAAGGGGGTATTCTCGGTCACGGGGTCTTCGGGGTCGAACCCCACAGGGCCGCCGGTATCGCTGTAGTAATACTCGAAGAAGCCGATGATCGGGACATCGGGCCAGATCTGCTTGAAAAACGTCAGCTCCCCCCAGCCCACATGCCCCACCACGATATCGGGCTTGAACCCTTCGCGGGTCTCGATCTGTTTGGCCGCGCGGGCGGCCCCCAAGCCGTTGCCGGTAGATTCCTCCCAGTTCTTCGACAGCCCATATGCATTCTCTGCCGGTCTGTGGTGCGCCTTGTAGACCCGTGTCTCGACGCCATCAAAACGGGGCGGGTTTTTGCGTTGGGTCAGGAAATAGATCTGGTGTGTGCGTTGATCGGCCAGCCATTGCACCAGTTCGCGGTATTGGCCGGGCATATTCTGGTGCACAAACATGATCTTCATGGGGTCGCCTTATGTCCTGTCGGTTGCAGACAGTTAGCCCAGTCGGCACGGACAGTGCAAACGCCACGGCGCTGGACGGCTCTGGCTTGAACCTCGGGCGATCTTCGTGTCAACGTCAGGTATGAAAGAACACACATTCCCCTCGTGGCCCGATGTGGCCGATCAACTGGTCGCTGTTGCGGCAGGACGCAGTGCTGCGGATACGATTATCACCGGCGGTATCTGGGTCAACGTGCACACGCGCGAAACCCTGCCGGACCATGATATCGCGATCAAGGCGGGGCGCATTGCCTTTGTCGGGCCGGACGCCAGCCATTGCAAAGGCGACACGACCAAGGTGATCGAGGCAAAGGGCCGCTATATGATCCCCGGCCTGTGTGACGGGCATATGCACATCGAAAGCGGCATGCTGACACCGGCGGAATTTGCCCGTGCTGTGATCCCCCATGGCACCACGTCGATGTTCACCGACCCGCATGAGATCGCCAATGTGCTGGGTCTGGAAGGCGTGCGCATGATGCATGACGAAGCCCTGATGCAGCCGGTGAACATCTTCACCCAGATGCCGTCCTGTGCGCCCTCTGCCCCCGGTCTGGAAACCACCGGCTTTGAAATCACGGCAGAGGATGTCGCCGAGGCCATGCACTGGCCCGGTATCATCGGTCTGGGCGAGATGATGAACTTCCCCGGTGTGACCGCGGGCGACCCCAAGATGCTGGCCGAGATTGCCGCAACGCAACGCGCGGGCAAGACAGTGGGCGGGCACTATGCCTCACCCGATCTGGGGCCTGCCTTTGCGGCCTATGTGGCGGGCGGCCCTGCGGATGATCACGAGGGCACCTGCGAGGCGGATGCCATTGCGCGGATGCGTCAGGGGATGCGGTCGATGATCCGGCTGGGGTCCGCGTGGTATGACGTGGAAACACAGATCACCGCGATCACCGAAAAAGGGCTGGATTCGCGCAACATGATCCTGTGCACCGATGACTGCCATTCCGGCACCTTGGTGAATGACGGTCATATGAACCGCGTGGTGCGCCATGCCATTGACTGCGGCTGCGATCCTTTGGTCGCGCTGCAAATGGCGACGATCAACACCGCGACCCACTTTGGGCTGGAACGCGAGATCGGGTCGCTGACGCCCGGGCGGCGGGCCGATGTGATCCTGACCTCTGACCTCAAGACACTCCCCATCGAGACGGTGATCGCGCGGGGGCAGATCGTGGCCGAGGATGGCGCGTGTCTGGTAGACTGCCCGCATTACGACTGGCCGCCCCATGCGCGGCAGACCGTCAACATGGGCAAAGCCCTTGGCGCGGATGATTTCCAGATCACCGCACCTGCGGGGGCCAATGCCGTCACCGCCAATGTCATCGGCGTGGTCGAGAATCAGGCCCCCACCCGCGCGCTGAAATTCGAGCTGCCGGTGACCGAAGGCCGCGTGCAGTCCACGGGCGAAGTGTGCCAGATCGCGCTGGTCGAACGGCACCGCGGCACCGGCACTGTCGTCAACGCACTTGTGTCGGGCTTTGGCTATCGGGGGCCGATGGCGATGGCGTCCACCGTGGCGCATGACAGTCACCACATGATCGTGGTGGGCACCGATACCGAGCATATGGCGATGGCCGCGAACCGTCTGCGCGAGGTTGGCGGCGGGATCACCATCTTCAAGGACGGGGCAGAGCTGGCCATGGTCGAGCTGCCGATCGCTGGCCTGATGTCCGACAACCCGGCCTCCGACGTCGCCGCCAAGACCGAGGCGATGATGCAGGCAATGCGCGACTGTGGCTGCACGCTGAACAACGCCTATATGCAGCATTCGCTTTTGGCGCTTGTTGTCATTCCCGAATTGCGCATCTCTGACCTCGGCTTGGTCGATGTGCGCAGTTTTGAATTTATTCCTTTGTTAGAGCCTGTTTCATGACCAGAATCCTTACCCCAGACGCCCGCCCCGCCGAACAGTTCACCGATGCCGCTGCCGCCGTTGCGCGGCTGATCGAGCTATACAGCCAAGCGACAGGCTTTCTGAGCGCGCATTTCCAGAAGGCGATGGACAGCGCCGCCCCGGAAACGCGGATCAGGGCCTTCTACCCCGAGATCCGGTTTACCACCTCCAGCTATGCGCAGGTGGATTCACGGCTGTCGTTCGGCCATGTGTCGTCCCCCGGCACCTTCTCGGCCACGATCACGCGGCCAGAATTGTTCAAACATTACCTGACACAACAAATCCGTCTGCTGATCGAAAACCACGGCCAGCCCGTGACCATCGCGGTATCCGACACGCCAATCCCCGTGCATTTCGCGGTCAGCAATGACGACAGCGTGACGATCCCGCAGGAAGGTGCCGCGGATTTCACCCTGCGCGATGTGTTTGACGTGCCGGACCTGAGCACAACCAATGACGACATCGTCAACGGCACCTATCTGCCGCTGGACAACGTGCGCCCGCTGGCCCCCTTCACCGCGCAGCGCGTCGATTATTCGCTGGCACGGCTGACGCATTACACCGCGACCGATCCCGAACATTTCCAAAGCCACGTGCTGTTCACCAACTACCAGTTCTACGTCACCGAGTTCGAGGAATACGCCCGCGCTATGTTGCGTGACCCCGATAGCGGCTACACGTCCTTCGTCTCTACCGGCAATGTCGAGATTTCGGACGGCGACGCGCCGCTGCCTGCGTCGGTCAAGACTCCGCAGATGCCGACCTACCACCTCAAGCGCGCGAACGGGTCCGGGATCACGCTGGTCAACATCGGCGTCGGCCCATCCAACGCGAAAACCGCGACCGACCACATCGCCGTGCTGCGGCCCCATGCGTGGCTGATGGTCGGCCACTGTGCCGGTTTGCGCAACACACAGGCGCTTGGGGATTTCGTGCTGGCGCATGGCTATCTGCGCGAGGATCACGTGCTGGACGACGACCTGCCGGTCTGGGTTCCGATCCCCGCGCTGGCCGAGATCCAGATCGCGCTGGAGGACGCCGTTGAACAGGTCACCCAGCTTGAGGGCTACGAGTTGAAGCGGATCATGCGCACGGGCACCGTTGCCACCATCGACAACCGCAACTGGGAATTGCGCGATCAATCCGGTCCGGTGCAACGGCTCAGCCAGTCGCGCGCCGTGGCGCTGGATATGGAAAGCGCAACGATTGCGGCCAACGGCTACCGCTTCCGGGTGCCCTACGGCACGCTTCTATGCGTCTCGGACAAACCCTTGCATGGCGAGTTGAAGCTGCCCGGTATGGCGTCTGATTTCTACAAAACGCAGGTCGCACGACACTTGATGATCGGTATTCGCGCGATGGAACAGCTGCGCGATATGCCGCTAGAGCGGTTGCATAGCCGAAAATTGCGCTCGTTTGACGAAACTGCCTTTCTCTAAAGGCCGAAATCGGCTGAAAATAGCATGTTTTCGCGGTTTCTTGCGACCTATTCGTTGTGTTCAGCCACAACATACCGTTACATTCTGCGCGTGAGGCCCTAATCCGGGCGGACGAAGGAGAAAAACAAGATGGCAACTAAACCAATGACAAAAACCCAGCTCGTCGCGGCTTTGGCTGAGGAAATGGGCGAAGACAAGAAAACAGCAAGCGCGGCACTGGACGCGGTTTGCGCGTTGATCACCAAAGAAGTCTCCGGCGGTGGCGCTGTGACACTTCCCGGCATTGGCAAAATCTACTGCCGCGAACGCCCCGAGCGTATGGTGCGCAACCCTGCCACCGGCGAACAGTTCAAGAAAGACGCGGACAAGGTTGTTAAGATGACCATCGCGAAAGCGCTGAAAGATAGCGTTAACGAATAAGACTGATCACAGTCTGTTCTGACAAAGGGTCGCCCACGGGCGGCCCTTTGCGTTTGGCGCAGGTCTGCGTTGCGCTGAATGCGCTTGCCCCTGTCGGGCAACTGCGGAAGTCTCCGCCCACTGGAAAACCTGAAAGGCCCCCTCATGGATATACGTGCAATTCTCATGGGGCTGGCCTTCGCCGTCATGTGGTCCTCTGCCTTTACGTCGGCACGGATCATCGTCGCGGACGCGTCCCCCTTGATGGCTTTGTCGGCGCGGTATCTGATCTCTGGCCTGATCGGCGTGGGGGTCGCGCTGGCGCTTGGGCAGACGTGGCGGCTGACGCCTGCGCAATGGCGGGCAACGATCATTTTCGGCGTGCTGCAAAACGCGGTCTATCTGGGGATGAACTTTGTCGCGATGCAGACCGTACAGGCGTCACTGGCGGCGATCATCGCCTCGACCATGCCGTTGCTGGTCGGTCTGGCGACATGGCTGTTTCTGGGGGAAAAGCTCAAGCCGTTGGGCATCGCAGGGCTGATCGCAGGTGTGATCGGGGTGGCCATCATTATGGGCGCAAGGATCAGCGGCGGCGTCGATCTGACAGGGCTGCTGCTATGCGGCGTCGGTGTGGTCGCGCTCTCTGCGGCGACCCTGCTGGTGCGCGGTGCGACCTCTGGCGGGAACTTCCTGATGGTGGTGGGCTTGCAGATGCTTGTCGGCTGCGTCGCGCTGTCGATTGCGACCTTGCTGTTCGAGACGCCGCACATCAGCCCAAGCTGGCCGCTGGCGCTGGCCTTCCTTTATACCTGTCTGGTGCCGGGGCTGCTGGCGACGGTGGTCTGGTTCTGGCTGGTCAACCGTATCGGAGCCACCCGCGCCGCGACCTTCCATTTCCTCAACCCGTTTTTTGGGGTGGCGATTGCCTGGCTGTTGCTGGGCGAACCGCTGGGGGTTCAGGATATCATCGGTGTCGCTGTGATTGCCTTGGGTATTCTTGCGGTTCAGGTCTCGCGGCAGCGCCGGGCCTGACCTGCAAGCCAAGGGGTTGGGCGATAGGCGGGCGGTCACAGATCGGTGCGTCGGTGCATTACCCCTTTGAAAAACCCGCGCAGGCCCCATTTAATGTATCAAACCGCAAAGGAGCCTCGCATGCCGACCTATGAAAAGACCGACGCCGCCATTAACGCTCTGTCCCCCGAAGAATTCCGTGTCACCCAGCAGAACGGCACCGAACGGCCGGGCACGGGCAAGCTGCTTGATAACAAAGAGCCGGGCATCTACGTAGACATCGTCTCTGGCGAGCCGCTGTTCGCGTCCTCGGACAAATACAACTCCGGCTGCGGCTGGCCGAGCTTTACCAAACCCATAGAACCGGCCCATGTCGCCGAACTGCGTGACGCGTCGCTGGGGATGATCCGCACCGAAGTGCGCAGCGCCCATGGGGACAGCCATCTGGGCCACGTCTTCCCCGACGGTCCCGCGGATCGTGGCGGGCTGCGCTATTGCATCAATTCCGCCTCGTTGCGCTTTATTCATCGTGACGACATGCAAGACGCAGGCTATGGCGATTATATCAACCAAGTGGAGGATGTAGCATGAGCGAACAACGCGCAGTACTGGCCGGAGGATGCTTTTGGGGCATGCAGGACCTGATCCGCAAACGCGACGGGGTTCTATCGACCCGCGTGGGCTATTCGGGCGGCGATGTGCCCAATGCCACCTACCGCGACCACGGCACCCATGCCGAGGCGATCGAGGTGATGTTTGACGACGACGTAATCAGCTATCGTGATCTGCTGGAACTGTTTTTCCAGATCCACGACCCGACAACGCTGAACCGTCAGGGCAATGACCGCGGGCTGAGCTATCGTTCGGCGATCTACTATGTCGACGAGGACCAGAAAGCCACCGCGCTGGACACGATTGCCGATGTAGAGGCATCGGGCATCTGGCCGGGCAAAGTCGTGACAGAGGTAGAACCCGTCAGCGATTTCTGGGAAGCAGAGCCCGAGCATCAGGATTATCTGGAGCGTATTCCAAACGGCTATACCTGCCACTTCCCGCGCCCCGATTGGGTCCTGCCCAAACGCGCGGCAGCAGAATAAACGCAAAACGGCGCAGCCCCTCGGGTTTGCGCCGTTTTCTTTTGGGCGGCGTCAGGCCGATGCGACCCTTGGCCTGCCTGTCGCCTCGACCGTCAGCAGCGCTTCAATAAAGACCTTGCGGCTTTCGACCTCTGCGTGGCGGATGTCGCGTTGCACGTCGATCTGCACATCGACCACCCCCGCCGCCCGCGCCGCCGCCTCTGCCTTGTCGCGCAGGGTTGCCTCAAGCGTGCTCAGCGCCTGTGTCTGATCCGTGAAATCCTGCGGCCCGTCGGCCAGATACACCCTGAACCGCCCCTCTGCGGGCGAGGTCACCGTGCCGCTTTCCCGCATGGTCACCCGGCCCACGACTGCTCCGATGGCATTGGCCACTGCCGCGTGTTCGGGCAGGATCATCTGCGTGCCCAGCCGTTCCCCCACCGCCGGATAATAAGCCGCGGCAGAGGCCCCCAGCCCGATCACCGGCACGTTCAACGCCGCCTCGATCCGCACAAGCCCCGCGTGCCCGCGCAACCCGCGCTGCAAAAGCTCGTGGCGGGCCAGCGTTTCGGGGTCTGTATCAAAGGCGGGCTCTTCTTCCGCCAGCGCCGCTTCCAGCATGGCCAGTGCGGTCTGTTCGGTCAGTTGATCCACAATGATCTGCGCCATAGCGGCGGGATCAGGGGCCAGCATCTGCCCCGCGCCTGTGCGTCGCCGTCCAAACAACCGCAGCGCCTTGCCTGCGGCCTCTGCGTCCCACGCCGCGACCCGTCCCAGCACATGGCTTGCGTCCGATGGCGTAACGCCGGCCAGCTGGACCAAGCCACGCTCTACCAGACGTTTCAGCGCGCCTGTCTCTATGCGGGCGCGCAGGATGTCGGCCATCGGGTGCAGCCCGTCACCAATACGGTCCAGCAGCATTTGTTCACGCGCCGAGATCCCCTCGCGCGGTTGACCTGCCACGGCACGCACAAAGCGTGCGTCATATTCGCCGGGGGTGGTGCTGCGCAGCTGCGCATCAAGCGCTGCATGGACCACCTCGGGTGCCTCCGTCGCGATGAGGGCAATGGGCAAGACCCGCTTGGGCCCCAGCGTCACACCCCCCTGCAAGCCTTCGGTCAGGAAATGCACCTCGCTGTCGCCCCCCAGACCAGTGGTGCGCATGGCAACGGCCTCTACCATCGTGCGGTAGCTGCCGACACGGGCCCCTGCGGGGTCGATCGCAGGCCGGCCATCGCGCAACAGGGCCACATCGGTGGTGGTGCCGCCAATATCGCTGACCAACGCACGGGCCGCACCGGTCATCCACCGCGCCCCCACGATAGAGGCCGCAGGCCCGCTGAGGATCGTTTCAATCGGCCGTTCCCGTGCCTGCGCGGCAGAGATCAGCGCCCCGTCCCCCCGCACGACCATCAACGGGGCCGCGACGCCAATGTCGGTCAACACATCCTCGGCCCGCCCGATCAACCGGTCGATCATCCCGATCAGCCGCGCGTTCAGCACCGCCGTCAGCGCCCGTTTCGGCCCGTTGAGCTTGGCCGACAGCTGATGCGAGGCCGACACGGGCCGCCCCGTCACCTGCGTCACCAAGGCGGCGACGCGTTGTTCATGCGCGGGGTTGCGCGTGGCGAACTGGCTGGCGACGGCAAAACCGCTGACCTGTTCACGCTGCTCGGTCAAAAAGGAGATCAGCGCGGCTTCGTCCAGCGGGGCACGCTCTGCGCCTGCGTGGTCATGACCCCCGCCAAGGATCAGATAAGGGTCACCGTTCAGCGCCCCTGCCAGCCCGTGCGTCTCAAGATCCCGTTCCTTGAAGCCGACATAGATCAACGCGACACGCCCGCCCTGCCCTTCGACCAGCGCATTGGTTGCCAACGTGGTCGACAGCGACGCCATCGCCACCTGACCCGCTGAAACATCGCCCGCCGCCAGCACGCGGCGCACGGCCTGCCCCACACCAATGGCCAGATCGGCGCGGGTGGTCAGCGCCTTGGCCGATGCGATCACCGTGGTTTCATCGCGGATCAGCACCGCATCCGTATAGGTGCCGCCCGTATCGACCCCAAGCAAAAGCGCCATTCAACTATCCTTGCACCGTTTTCCTAGGGTTTACCTGTTCCGGCCCAGCGGTCCAGCCCTGTCAGCCGTGGTTTTTGCGCAGACGGGCCACGGCCCATTGCGCCGCGTCGGCGACAGTGGCGTCCGGATCGTCCAACAAGCCCTGCGCCACAGGGGTCAGACGCGCCTGACCGGAATTGCCGATGGCATAAAGCACATTGCGAATGAACCGGTTGCGCCCGATCCGCTTGATCGGCGAGCCGCTGAACCGCAGACGAAAGGCCGCATCATCCAGCGTCGCCAGCTCTGCCAGATCGGGGGCTCCGACACCGCCGTGATAGCGCAAATCGCTCGCTGCGACGGCGAATTTGTTCCACGGGCAGGCGGCAAGGCAATCGTCACAGCCGTAGATGCGGTTGCCCATCTTGCTGCGCAGCTCTAGGTCGACCGGCCCGTTGTGTTCGATCGTCAGATAGGAAATGCAGCGCCGCGCATCCAGCTGGTAGGGCGCGGGGAAGGCATTGGTCGGGCACGCCGTGAGGCAGGACCGGCACGACCCGCAGTGATCCACCTCTGCCGTGTCGGGGGTGAAATCCAACGTGGTGAAAATCGCGCCCAGAAAGGCCCAGTTCCCCCAGTCGCGGCTTAGCAGATTGGTGTGCTTGCCCTGCCAGCCCAGCCCCGCCGCCTGCCCAAGCGCCTTTTCCGGCACGGGGGCCGTGTCGACAAAGACCTTCACCTCGCAGGGTTCCTGCGCCACCAGCCATCGCGCCACCCGCTTGAGCCGTTTCTTGACGATGTCGTGGTAGTCGCGCCCCTGCGCATAGACAGATACGCCCGCCTTGTCGGGGTGGTTCAGCACCTCGGTCGGGTCGTATTCGGGGGTGTAGCTTTCGGCCAGCATGATCACTGACCGCGCCTCGGGCCAAAGGGCGGCAGGGTTGCCGCGCCACGCCATGCGGTCCGCCATCCACGCCATCTGCCCGTGATAGCCTGCATCAACAAACGCCTGCAGCCGTGCGGGCACATCAGGCACCGCGTCGGGGCGGCAAATCCGGCAGGAGACAAAGCCTTCGTCCAGCGCCTGCGCCACCAACCGGCCCCGCAGGGCGTCCGTATCGGCAGCCGATGTCACAGACATCGGGCGCGGCGTGGATCAGAAATCAAGGTCATTGTAATGCTTTGGCGGCGGGAAGCCCGGCACCTGATCGGCCAGCAACGACCGGAACGCGGGGCGGGACTTGATCTTGGCGTACCAGTCCTTGACCACGTCGGACCGGTTCCAGTCCACATCCGAGATATAATCGAGCGAAGACAGATGCGCCGCCGCCGCGAAATCGGCCAACGTCATCACGTCGCCTGCCAGCCAGCGCCGGTGGTCCAGCAGCCACGCCATATAGTCGATGTGATACTTGATCGCCTTGGCCCCGTCCTTGACGTTGCGGCTGTCGGGAAACCCTTGTTTCATCACCTTTTTGTTCACCCGTTCGTAGAGCAGCTTCGAGGTGACCTCGTCGTGGAACTTGTCGTCGAACCAGCTGACCAGACGACGCACTTCAAGCCGCTGAACCGGATCAGAGGGCATCAGCGACGGTTCGGGGCGAGTCTCTTCGATATATTCGCAGATCGCGGCGCTTTCGGACATGATGATGCCGTCAAGCTGCAATACGGGCACCTTGCCCGCCGGATTGCGGCGCATGAAATCTGGGTCTTGCTCCCAATACCGCTCTTCGACGCGTTCGACCTCGATCTTCTTTTCAGCGAGGCTCAGCCGGACTTTGCGGCAGAACGGCGAAAGCGGGACGTGAAACAGGCGAGCCATAAGGGGTTCCGGTACTAACAAACAGGGGTTTCATCCTCATGCCCGTCTTGGTTGGGTTTTTCAACTCTCGAAACAGGCTGCCCGTCCGTCCTTGCTGATTGTCGCCGCACCATCGCGGATCTGGGCACTGCGCTTGCGCACCGCGGCAGAGGGGCGCGCGGCCGAACGGGTTTTCGGCGACGGCAGGATCGCGGCCAGCCGCGCCGCTTGGGTTGCGGTCAGCTTGGCGGGAATCACCCCAAAGTAATGTTGCGCCGCAGCATCGACACCAAAGATGCCTTCGTCGAACTCGGCCACGTTCAGATAGACCTCGATGATGCGCCGCTTGGTCCAGACGGTTTCAACCAGCGGCGTGATCCCGGCCTCAAGCGCTTTGCGCAACCATGTGCGGCCATGCCAGAGATAGACGTTCTTGACCGTCTGCTGCGACAGGGTGGATGCCCCGCGGTTCGATCCTTCGGCGATGGCACGTTTGATCGCGGCCAGATCAAAGCCCCAGTGTTCGCAGAAATTCGCATCTTCCGCCGCCACGACAGACCGCGCCATGACAGGGGCCACGTCTTCCAGCGCGACCCATTGCTGGTCCACGCCCCCCAGCCTACGGCCTTCGCTGAACATATAGGGGGTCGTCGGCGGGTTGATCACCGCAAACAGCAACACCAGGGCGATCAACAGGCCAAGCACGGCGAGCACCAGCTTGAACGCGCCCCGAACCACACGCCTTTTGAGCGACCGCAGCTGCGCCGCAGGGGACGGGGTCTTGGACTTGGCTTTGCCCTTGGATTTGGAGGATGCGCGTTTTGCCATAGCCATCAGCTATATCGTGGCAATGGCTTATTGTGAACGGGCACTGCGGGCGGAAATCCCTTTTGCAAGATAGGCCCCGATCAGCGCCGAGGCCTTGGGCGACGGGTGGGTGTTATCGCTGGCAAACAGGCTGGGATCCTGACGGTCGATGACGGTTTCGGAATCAAGGAATGTCACCCCCGGGTTTTGTGCCGCAAACCGCGCGATGCGGCGTTCCAGCAGCACCAGATCATCGCGACAGCCCTCGAATGACCCTTTGCCATTGCCGGCGTAATACCCCATCCACATCACCTGCGCGCCCGTGCTGCGCAATCGCGACAGGAAGGCGGGGATTTCCCCAGTAGCGGCATCCGCCGCGATTAGCGTGTCGACCACAGGCGTGCAGGCCCCGCATTTGCAGTCGTTGAACCCCAGATCATTGGCCCCGCCGTTCACCACGATCCAGTTCCACCGCCCGCCGGGGTACTGATCCTGAATGTCGAAACCGACAGCGGACAAGAGCGTGCTGTCATTGCTGAACTGCGCCCCGGGGACGGCCTTGCTGACCACATTGCGCCCGAGGCTGGCTGCCATCGCATCGGGGATCGCCTGATCGCTTGATCCGTTCCACGCCATGACGGAGTCGCCAATCACCAGAATATCGCCGCCGCCCTTGGGCGCAGCATCGGTACAGGCCGCAAGCGCGAGCCCCACCAGCAAAAGCGCCATCAGCCGGACGCGAGAGGTAAGTGTTTTGATCATCCCGTAACTATAGGCCGGTTGCGGCCCTGGTAAAGCGTGGGCGACGCACAAAAGAAATCGGGCGCGAGGTTTCCCCCGCGCCCGATCTATCCGTTTTGCTTACTCCGCCGGGATCGCGTGTTCTTCGACGCTCAGCGGGGCGGGCAGATGGACCAGCATCTCTTTGGGGCAGATCTGCAGGAAGTTATCCTTTTCAATGTCCCAGTGCTGCAGGATGTCTTCGGCCTTGCGGCTGTTGGTTTCCTGCAGGTGCCGTTCAATCAGGCCCTTCAGCTGGTTTTCCCAATGCTCGACCGTGACAGGGCAGGTCACCAGCGTTTCGCGGTTCAGCATTTTGTCGGCCTTTCCATCGGGGTTGTAGAGATAGGCCATACCGCCCGTCATACCCGCGCCAAAGTTCGCGCCGATCTCGCCCAAGATCACGGCCACACCGCCGGTCATGTATTCACACCCGTTGCTGCCGCAGCCTTCGATCACCACATGCGCGCCCGAGTTCCGAACGCCGAAACGTTCACCGGCACGGCCTGCTGCGAACAAAAAGCCCTTGGTCGCACCATAAAGCACCGTGTTGCCGATGATGGTATTGTCAGAGGCGACGATGGTGCTCGCCATAGACGGGCGCACGACGATGGTGCCGCCCGACAGACCCTTGCCGACATAGTCATTCGCATCGCCGGACACTTCAAGCTTGAGCCCCGGTGCCGCGAAGGCCCCCAGCGACTGCCCTGCCGAACCGGTCAGCTTGACCGTCAGGTGATCGGGCTGCAGCTGGTTGTTCATGCCGAAGTTGCGGATGATGTGGCTTGAGACGCGGGTGCCCACGGTACGGTGCGTGTTCTGCACCGCATAGCTCAGCTGCATCTTCTCGCCATCTTCAAGGAAGCGCGCGGCGTCGCGCACGATTTCAGAGTCCAGCGTGTCCAGCACAGCGTTGCGTGGCTTGTTGCGGTCATAGACAATCTCTGCCGCGCCATCGACGGTGATCAGCAGCGGGTTAAGATCCAGATCGTCAAGATGCGCAGACCCACGGCTGACCTGTGCCAGAAGATCGGCACGGCCAATCACGTCATCCAGGCTACGCGCCCCGATAGAGGCGAGCAATTCACGCACTTCGGTGGCGTAGAAGGTGATCAGGTTCACAACCTTATCCGCGTTGCCGGTGAACTTGCCACGCAGCGCTTCGTCTTGGGTGCAGACGCCGACGGGGCAGGTGTTGGACTGGCACTGACGCACCATGATACAACCCATCGCGATCAGCGCGGCAGTGCCGATGCCGTATTCCTCGGCCCCCATCATCGCGGCCATCACGATGTCACGCCCTGTGCGCAAACCACCGTCGGTGCGCAGGGTGACGCGGTCGCGCAGGTTGTTCATCGCCAGAACCTGATGCGCTTCGGTCAGGCCCATCTCCCACGGCAGACCCGCATATTTGATCGAGGTCGCAGGCGAGGCACCCGTGCCGCCATTGTGGCCCGAGATCAGAATGATATCCGCCTTGGCTTTCGCCACACCGGCCGCAATCGTGCCAACGCCCGAGGACGCCACCAACTTCACGGTCACCTTACAGCGCGGGTTGATCTGCTTGAGGTCATAGATCAGCTGCGCAAGGTCTTCGATCGAATAGATATCGTGGTGCGGCGGGGGCGAGATCAGGGTCACGCCCTTGGTCGAATGGCGCAGACGGGCGATCAAGTCGGTGACCTTCATGCCCGGAAGCTGACCACCCTCGCCGGGCTTGGCCCCTTGAGCGACCTTGATTTCAAGCTCTTCACACTGGTTCAGGTATTCGGCAGTCACACCGAAACGGCCCGACGCCACCTGCTTGATCTTGGCCGACGGGTTGTCGCCGTTGGCCTCGGGCACGAAGTGCGCCGGATCTTCGCCGCCTTCGCCAGAGTCGGACTTGGCCCCGATGCGGTTCATCGCGACGTTCAGGGTCTTGTGTGCCTCGGGCGACAGCGCGCCAAGGGACATGCCCGGCGTCACGAAACGCTTGCGAATAGAGGTGATGGATTCGACCTCTTCGATGGGCACTGGGGCCCCCAGCGGCTTGATATCCAGCAGGTCGCGCAAATGGATCGGTGGGTTGCTTTGCATCTTGGCGCTATATTGCTTCCACATCTGGTAGGACGCTTTGTTGCAGGCCATTTGCAGCATGTGCATCGACGATGCTTCCCATGCGTGGGTCTCGCCGGATTTGCGCGCCTTGTAGAAGCCGCCGATGGGCATGACGACGCCATCACCCTGCCAACCACGGTCGTGGACCGCTTCGGCTTTGCGTTGGATACCGGTCACACCGATCCCGCTGATACGGCTGGTCATGCCGGGGAAGTATTCCGCGCACATCGCACGGCTCAGCCCTACGGCTTCGAAGTTCAGGCCGCCACGGTAGGAGGACATGACGCTGATGCCCATCTTCGCCATGATTTTCAGCAGGCCCTGATCAATCGCCTCGCGGTAGCGGGCCATTGCGGTGGTCAGGGTCATGTCCAGCAGACCACGCCCGATACGATCCGCCAGCAAATCTTCGGCAAGGTAGGCGTTCACCACGGTGGCACCACAGCCGATCAGCACGGCAAAATAATGCGGGTCCACACATTCGGCCGAGCGCACATTGAGCGAGGTAAATGTCCGCAGGCCCTTGCGGGTCAGCTGGCTGTGCACGGCAGATGTCGCAAGGATCATCGGCATCGCCACGCGGGTCGCATCGCTGAACTGGTCGGTCAGCACGATGTGACCAGCGCCCGAGCGCACGGCGTCTTCTGCCTCGTCCCGGATGCGGCGCAGGTTTTCGCTCAGGTTGTTGCCGCCCGGCTCGAACGTACAGTCGATGGTGACGGAGTTCGCGTTGAATTCGGTCATCAACTGATCGAACTGCGCGTTCGCGAGGAACGGGCTGTCGAGCACGAGGATCTCGGTCTGGGCGCTGGATTCATCCAGCACGTTCTTGAGGTTCCCGAACCGCGTTTTCAGGCTCATGACGCGGAATTCGCGCAGGCTGTCGATGGGTGGGTTGGTGACCTGGCTGAAGTTCTGGCGGAAGAAGTGGCTGAGCGGGCGGTACTGGTTCGACAGAACCGCCGACGGGGTGTCATCGCCCATGGACGCCAAGGGCTCTTTCGCATCTTCGGCCATCGGTGCCAGGATCTGCTCGAGGTCTTCGATGGTATAGCCCGCTGCCACCTGACGGCGGCGCAGCTCATCGCCCGAGAACAGGGCCTTTTCCTCGACATCGCCAAGCGCTTTGTCCAGCTCGTTGATCTTGCCGACCCATTCACCAAAGGGACGCGACGCGGCGAGCTTGTCCTTGATCTCGGTGTCGCCGAACATCTTGCCTTCTTCGATGTCGACCGCCAGCAGCTGACCGGGGCCAAGCGCGCCTTTGCGCACGACATTCGCCTCGTCCTGCGGGACCATCCCCGCCTCGGAACCCGCGATCAGCATGCCGTCACCGGTGACGACGAAACGCATGGGGCGCAGGCCGTTTCGGTCAAGACCGGCGCAGACCCAGCGGCCATCGGTCATGGCCAGCGCTGCGGGACCATCCCAAGGCTCCATCACCGAGTTGCAATAGGAATACATGTCGCGCCATGCCTGGGGCAGCTCGACCGCCTGCTTTGACCAGCTTTCAGGCACCAGCATGGTTTTCGCCATCGGGGCCGAACGACCCGCGCGCACCAGGACTTCGAACACCGAATCCAGCGCGGCAGAGTCGGACGACCCCGCGGCGACGATCGGTTTGATATCTTCGGCCATGTCGCCAAAGGTGCCCGAGGCCATCCGGATCTCGTGGCTTTTCATCCAGTTGACGTTACCCTTGAGCGTGTTGATCTCGCCGTTATGGGCCAGCATGCGGAAGGGCTGCGCCAGCCACCACTGCGGGAAGGTGTTGGTCGAATAGCGCTGGTGATAGATCGCAAACGCGGATTCAAAGCGTTCATCCATCAGGTCGGGGTAGAAGTTGGCAACATCCTGCGCCAGCATCATGCCCTTATAGATGATCGACCGGCAGGACATCGACGCGATGTAAAGCGTCGGCACCTGAGCCGCCAGCGCGGCTTTTTCGATGCGGCGACGGATGACGTAAAGCTCGCGCTCGAATGTTTCCTCGTCCACGCCCTTGGCGTTGGAAATCAGGATTTGTTCGATCTCGGGACGGGTCGCGTTGGCCTTTTCCCCCAGAACAGAGGTGTCCACGGGCACGTGGCGCCAGCCGTAGATATAGTAGCCCATCCGCAGCACTTCGGTTTCAACGATGGTCCGGCAGGTTTCCTGCGCGGCAAAGTTGGTGCGCGGCAGAAAGACCTGACCGATGGCGATCAATTCGCCTTCGCGGGGGCTGTGACCGGTGCGACGCACCTGATCGTAGAAAAAGTTGACGGGGATCTGCACGTGGATGCCCGCGCCGTCGCCGGTCTTGCCATCGGCATCCACCGCACCACGGTGCCAGATCGCCTTGAGCGCCTTGATCCCGTTTTCGACAACCGCGCGGCTGCTGGAGCCGTCGATGTTCACAACAAGACCCACCCCGCAGGATGAATGCTCTTCTTCTTCGGAATACAGACCGTTTTCTGCCATGAAGGCGCGTTTTGCTTCTTCGCGTGCTACCCAGGCGTCATCATATTTGGTCATTTGGAATCTCCTAAATCGGGCGCGCCCGAGGCGCGAAATATCAGTTGAAAGGGGCGCTTATTCGGCCGCGATGGCCACGCTGGCCCCCATCTTTTCAAGGATCGCCTGCGCACAGTCGCGCCCGTCCTTGATGGCCCAGACCACCAGCGACGCACCGCGCACGATATCGCCCACGGCATAGACGCCATCCAGCTCGGTCGCGCCGGTGATATAGTCGGCCTTGACCGTGCCCCAACGGTTGACCGGCAGCTCGGGCGTGTTCCACAGCGTGGGCAGGTCTTCGGGTTCAAAGCCAAGCGCCATGATCACAAGATCCGCCTCTTCGACATAATCGGCACCCTCGATCACCTCGGGGGCCTGACGACCCGAGACATCCGGCGCGCCAAGGCGCATCTTTTGCACGACGACGCCGGTCACCGGATCACCGACGAACCCTTTGGGCGCTGATAGCCATTCGAAGACCACGCCTTCTTCCTCGGCGTTTTGCACTTCGCGTTGCGAGCCGGGCATGTTGGCGCGGTCACGGCGGTACAGACATTTGACCGAGGTCGCCCCCTGACGGATCGAGGTCCGTACACAGTCCATCGCGGTATCACCGCCGCCGATCACGACGACACGCTTCCCTTCGGCATTGAAACGACCGGAATCGAATTCCTCTACCTTGTCGCCAAAGCTTTTGCGGTTGCTCACGGTCAGGAAATCAATCGCGCGCTCAAGACCAACGCCGCCCACGCCGGGGGCCTGGATGTCACGTGTTTTATAGACGCCCGTCGCGATGATCACGGCGTCATGCTTGGCGCGGATATCGGCAAAGCTGATGTCGACGCCCACATCGCAGTTCAATTCAAAGTTAACGCCACCTTCGGCCAGCTGGTCGTTACGGCGCATGACCACATCTTTTTCCAGCTTGAAACCGGGGATGCCGTAGGTCAGCAAACCACCCGCGCGGTCATAGCGGTCATAGATGGTGACCTGCACACCCGCGCGGCGCAGCACGTCCGCTGCGGCCAGACCACCGGGGCCCGCGCCGATGATGCCAACGGATTCTGCGCGTTCGGTCTTGGGCTTGATCGGCTGCACCCAGCCATTTTCCCACGCGGTATCGGTGATGTATTTCTCGACCGAGCCGATGGTCACAGTGCCGTGGCCGGATTGTTCGATCACACAGTTGCCTTCGCACAGACGGTCCTGCGGGCAGATGCGGCCGCAGATTTCGGGGAAGGTGTTGGTGGCCTGGCTGACCTCATAGGCCTCTTGCAGACGCCCTTCGGCGGTCAGGCGCAGCCAGTCGGGGATGTTATTGTGCAGCGGGCAATGGGTCTGGCAATAGGGAACGCCACATTGGCTACAGCGGCTGGACTGCTCCTGCGCTTTCTCATCCGCGTATTCCGCATAAATCTCTTTAAAGTCTTCACGACGCAGATTCGGCATCCGTTTTTCGGGCATATCCCGGGAAACCGTTGTAAACTTGAGCATTGGCTGCTTTGCCATCTTGGATCTCTCCGCCTGAAACACGTTGCTGCCCCCTCATACACAGGGGCCAAACGATTATAAAGGCAGCATTGCTGACCTATATGCGGTTTATTTCATATCGACCCCAAAACTCCCGCAAATTTATCACATATTTATGTCCGATTCGGACCCAACAACGGACTTCCCTTCCAGCCCCCCAAAGTTATACGCCTGTGGCATCGCAAATGACCCAAAGGCCGCCACCCTTATGACCCTGTTCCAACTGCTGCTTGTCGCAATCATTCAGGGTCTGACAGAGTTTCTGCCCGTCTCTTCCTCGGGTCATTTGATCCTGCTGCCCACGCTGACCGGCGGGCCGGATCAGGGGCTTGCGATTGATGTCGCGGTGCATGTGGGCACGCTTCTCGCGGTCGTGCTCTATTTCCGGTCCGAGGTCGCAGAAGCCACCATCGGGCTTGGTCGCCTGCTGCGCGGCAAGATGGACACCCCCGGCGCAAGGCTGGCCGCCCTGCTGATCCTCGCAACACTACCGGTGCTGGTCGCCGGGCTGGTGATCAAATTGCTGGGGATTGACGAGATGCTCCGCTCTGTCGCGGTGATCGGCTGGACCATGCTGCTCTTCGGTATTGTGCTCTATTGGGCGGATCACACGGGGCGCAGCGATCGGGAGTCCGGCGACTGGGATATCAAAGGTGCCGCCTGGATGGGTCTGGCGCAGGCCCTTGCGCTGATCCCCGGCACGTCGCGGTCGGGCATCACCATCACCGCCGCCCGCAAACTGGGCTACGACCGCGCCAGCGCTGCCACACTGTCTATGCTGATGTCGATTCCCACGATCCTCGCCTCTGGCGCGCTTTTGTCACTGGATGTGATCGGGCAAGCCGACGCGCAGCTCGCGCGCGACGCGTCGATCGCTGCGGGCTTTGCCTTTGTTGCCGCACTGGCGGCACTGGTCCTGATGATGCGCTTGCTGCGCAGCGTGAATTTCACCCCCTACGTCATCTATCGCATCCTGCTGGGGACAGCGCTTTTGGTATACGCCTACAGCTAACGCAAAAGGCCCCGCCGTCGCCGGCAGGGCCTTTCCAAATTCGACATCAAAATCGTTAGGTCCGCAGGTTCTTCGCGGATTGCTTGATCTCGTCATACTGGCCCGAGGGGCGGAACCGCCACAGGTACTCGGGCAGGACGGAGCCCATGGACACCGGGCTGATCCCCAAAGCATCAAAGCCCTGCGCCCCCTCGCCCACAACATTGTCATGCGCCAGGTTCTTGACCTGATCGCGGGTCAGCGTGTTGTTCTTAACCAGGCCTAGCGTCACCGACTGCAACACATCAAGGCCAAAGGCGATCACCTTCGCCACGAAAGTCGGCAAGGCGACGACCATGCGGCGACGGTTCACCACGTCAAGCATACGCTGCATCAGGCCGCGAAAGCTTTCGACCTCGGGGCCACCCAATTCGTAAATACCGGCAGGGGCCTTGCCTGTCACCGCAAGCTCCGCCGCGTGGGCCACATCATCTACATAGACGGGCTGGAACAGCGTATCCGCCCCTACAGCAGGGATCGCGGGGCTGATCCGCGTCATACCAGCGAAACGGTTAAAGAAGTCATCCTCGGGGCCGAACACGATCGAGGGGCGCAGGATAACAGCCTGCGGCATATGCTTGAGCACACCGGCCTCCCCCATCGCCTTGGTCTGGGCGTATTCGCTATCCGCCTCGGCATCCGCCCCGATGGCAGAGATTTGCACCAAACGCGCGATCCCTTCGGCGGCGGCCAAGCGCGCAATGCGTTCTGCCCCGTCGGCCTGAATGGCGTCAAAGGTGTTTTTCCCCGCCTCGGCCAGAATACCGACGCAGTTCACCACCGCATCAGCGCCCTGCAGCGCATCGCGTACCGACGCGTCATCACGGATGTTGCAAAAGACCGGTTCGACCTGGCCGACGGTGCCGTAGGTGCGCACAAACAGCGCCTCGTTCGGGCGACGCACCGCGACGCGCACCCGCCATCCCGCCAACGCCATGCGACGAACGATATACCGCCCCACAAACCCGGAGCCGCCGTAAACCGTGACCAGCTTTGCCATGATGATACCCCTGACCAGAAAATCTAGCGCTACAGATACATCCAGCCCCCCTCGGGAACAAGCAGCAATTCCGGCAGAGATCGCCTCGAAAGCCCGACCCACCGCACCAAACCTCGGTTTTCCGGATTTATTTTAACGCCGTTTCATTTTGTTGCGAGAATCCAATTGACACCCCCGCCCCACAACAATAAACGCTCCCTCACAACCCCCCTGTGCCCAGGTGGCGGAATGGTAGACGCGCTAGCTTCAGGTGCTAGTACTGGCAACGGTGTGGAGGTTCGAGTCCTCTCCTGGGCACCACTTATCCCCGATAAGTCGCTGTTTTGTTTCACTGTTACTTAGTGATGCCTTAGCGATCGTTGTCCCTGCCCATCGAACTGCCCTTTCAAATCAGCATCGCATCTGCGGCATACCAGCCACCATCGACAGCGCCATCAAAGACGCCCCACAGGCGTCAGACCCGCTTCACATCCATGTGATATGTCAAAAGTTAAGTCGATTTGTCGCCACTTATCGCTAATGAATTTGCGGAGATTACTATAAACTAGGCCGATCCGGATCATTTGACCGACCCACAGGCCAGCAGAGGATAAAGAGATGGCGAGCTTTTTTGCGTTTGGTATCGATGTTATCAACAATCCCGCTGTGTCCACAAACTCCAGCGCAGGCCAAGACGGCGCTGGTCAGATGACACTTTCCGGTGGCAGCCAGCCTTTCGCTGACGATGCCATCATCGAATTCATTACACAGAATGAAACGGCAGACGGTGAACTTGACGGGGGCTCGTCCTTCATCGGGATCAAGGTCTATGCCAGTGCTGCCGACTATAACGCCGGCATCGTCCAATATAATTACGTTCCGATGAATCCCGGCCAATCGGCGAATATCCAAAGCGATGTCAGCGGACTTGGCGACACCTACGTGCGGTTCAACGCCAACGTTCTGGTGCCCCGCACTGAAAGCGGTGCCAACGACCCAAGCGCGCCGACATTTGGGAATCTACTGGTGGCACCAGGTACCAATGCGGGCGACAATATCGGCACACTCAAGATTGACCGCAATACGGACCAGGATTTTGACGGCGACGGCTCCATCGCATCCGGTACTTTGGAGGATGGCAACGGCAAGTTCTATGTCGGAAATACCGTCCCATGTTTCACCGCTGGCAGCCTGATCGCCACTGCAAAAGGCGAAACCCCTGTAGAGCACTTGAAAGCCGGTGACGCTGTCATCACACGCGACCACGGAATGCAGAAAGTCTCTTGGGTCGGTGCACGTCAGCTGACAGCGGCGGAGCTGGTCGTCTATCCACACCTGCGCCCCGTTTTGATCACGGCGGGTGCTCTCGGCGCTGGAACGCCAGAACGGGACCTTATCGTTTCACCCAACCACCGAATATTGCTTTCCGATGCGCGATCGATGCTACATTTTGGTCAGGATGAAGTCCTCGTCGCCGCGAAGCACTTGGTGAATGGTGACACGATCCGGACGTTCACGCCTCCTTCTGTTCAATACGTGCACCTGATGTTCGAAAGCCATCAGCTTGTGCTGTCGGACGGGGCATGGACAGAAAGCTTTCAGCCGGGAGTAAGGACACTCCAAAGTATCGGCCAAGCGCAACGCGACGAGATCCTGGCGCTGTTCCCCTCGCTTTCCGAGCAGATCGGGATAAAGCAATACAACGCCGCGCGTAACACGCTGAAACGCCATGAGGCACGCCTGCTGCGGCTCTAGGGCGCGTTCAGGTTTATGGAGCGGAGCGGTTACAGTTTGCGCTCTTGCTGAGGTGTCTCTGTGCAAATCTTCGTGTTTCCGAAGTATCCCACTTCCGAAAATTCAGCTATAAGTCGCGGTACCTACGTTACTATCAGGTCACCCGTCGCCCCATTACGTTGGCTCAAAACTCCACAAGGCCCGCAGGTGATGCGGCGTTTTTTACATCGTATTTTTTGTATTTGGTTGCGGGAGTAGGATTTGAACCTACGACCTTCAGGTTATGAGCCTGACGAGCTACCGGGCTGCTCCATCCCGCGGCTGTGGCCAATGTTATTGTATTGGCTTATTAATTGTCATCGTTGAGAGATACGTAGAGGTTTTGCTAGGTTTGGCGGTGACCTACTCTCCCACGTCTTAAGACGCAGTACCATTGGCGCAGTAGCACTTAACTGCCGAGTTCGGGATGGGATCGGGTGTTTTGCTTACGCTATGACCACCAAACCGAGTAAAACCTCTATGTTGCTGCTTTTGCCATTGGCAAAAGAGCAACAAGCGGGAGAGAGCGTATCCGAAGGATGCGCGTTCCCGCCCCCCTCACCATTCTGGGTAAGGATTTGTCCAAGTCAGTACGACTGATTGTATGTGTATGCTTTTGTCCGAGTAGAAAGTCTTTCTTCTACTGGATCAAATCAAGCCTATCGAGCAATTAGTACCAGTCAACTGAACGTATTACTACGCTTACATCTCTGGCCTATCGACGAGATGGTCTATCTCGGCTCTCAGGGATACCTTGTTTTGAGGGGGGCTTCCCGCTTAGATGCCTTCAGCGGTTATCCTGTCCGATCATAGCTACCCAGCACTGCTATTGGCATAACAACTGGTCCACCAGTGGATCGTTCACCCCGGTCCTCTCGTACTAGGGGCAACTCCTCTCAAGTATCCTACACCCACGGAAGATAGGGACCGAACTGTCTCACGACGTTCTAAACCCAGCTCACGTACCTCTTTAAACGGCGAACAGCCGTACCCTTGGGACCTGCTCCAGCCCCAGGATGAGATGAGCCGACATCGAGGTGCCAAACACTGCCGTCGATATGGACTCTTGGGCAGTATCAGCCTGTTATCCCCGGCGTACCTTTTATCCGTTGAGCGATGGCCCTCCCACTTGGGACCACCGGATCACTATGGCCGTCTTTCGACTCTGCTCGACTTGTCAGTCTCGCAGTCAGGCTGGCTTCTGCCATTGCACTCAACGAGCGATTTCCGACCGCTCTGAGCCAACCTTCGCGCGCCTCCGTTACGATTTAGGAGGCGACCGCCCCAGTCAAACTACCCACCACACAGGGTCCCGGATCCGGATAACGGACCGCGGTTAGACATCAAGCAGAACAAGGGTGGTATCTCAAGGGAGGCTCCACGCAGACTGGCGTCCACGTTTCAAAGCCCACCACCTATCCTGCACATGTTCGGCCTAATGCCAGTGTGAAGTTGTAGTAAAGGTGCACGGGGTCTTTCCGTCTAACCGCGGGTAACCGGCATCTTGACCGGTAATTCAATTTCGCTGAGTCTATGTTGGAGACAGCGGGGAAGTCGTTACGCCATTCGTGCAGGTCGGAACTTACCCGACAAGGAATTTCGCTACCTTAGGACCGTTATAGTTACGGCCGCCGTTTACCTGGGCTTCAATTCAGAGCTCTCACTCCTCCTTTTAACCTTCAGGCACCGGGCAGGCGTCAGACCCTATACGTCGTCTTACGACTTCGCAGAGCCCTGTGTTTTTAATAAACAGTCGCCACCCCCTGGTTTGTGCCCCCAGCCCCTAGTTGCCTAGGAACCGGGCCTCCTTCTCGCGAACTTACGGAGGTATTTTGCCGAGTTCCTTCAACATAGTTCTCTCAAGCGCCTTGGTATTCTCTACCTATCCACCTGTGTCGGTTTAGGGTACGATCTAGCGATGGAGCTATTTCCAGGGACCTCTAAGCAGCCCATTCAATCCGATAAGGATGAACTACCCTCGAGATCCGTCACTTCCATCTGGCCCAGGAATATTAACCTGGTTCCCATCGACTACGCCTTTCGGCCTCGCCTTAGGGGTCGGCTTACCCTGCTCAGATTAGCTTTAAGCAGGAACCCTTGGATTTTCGGCGAGAGTGTCTCTCACACTCTTTGTCGCTACTCATGTCATCATTCTCACTAGTGATCTCTCCACCGGATCGCTCACGCGCCGGCTTCACAGAAAGCTCCGCGTCTCCAATACCCCGAAGGGCTAAGGAGACATGGAACTATGTCACACTACGCTCTGCTACCATGCAATTAATGCATCCTAAGCTTCGGCTCATGGCTTGAGCCCCGTTACATCTTCGCCGCAAGACAACTTATTTAGACCAGTGAGCTGTTACGCTATCTTTAAAGGATGGCTGCTTCTAAGCCAACCTCCTGGTTGTTTTGGTCGTCTCACCTGCTTTCCCACTTAGCCATGAATTAGGGGCCTTAGCTGTAGGTCAGGGTTGTTTCCCTCTTCACAACGGACGTTAGCATCCGCTGTGTGTCTGCCATCTAGTACTCCTCGGTATTCGGAGTTTGGTTAGGATCAGTAAGCCTGTGGGGCCCCATTACCCATCCAGTGCTCTACCCCCGAGGGTATTCGGATGACGCTCTACCTAAATAGATTTCGCAGAGAACCAGCTATCTCCGAGTTTGATTGGCCTTTCACCCCTAGGCACAGCTCATCCCGATCCTTTTCAACGGATGTGGGTTCGGTCCTCCAATAAGTGTTACCTTATCTTCAACCTGGCCATGCCTAGATCACTCGGTTTCGGGTCTGATCCCACAAACTCAACGCCCTATTAAGACTCGCTTTCGCTACGCCTACACCTAACGGCTTAAGCTTGCTTGTGAGACCAAGTCGATGACCCATTATACAAAAGGTACGCTGTCAGGCCGTAAAGACCCTCCAACTGATTGTAGGCGTTCGGTTTCAGGTACTGTTTCACTCCCCTCGTCGGGGTGCTTTTCACCTTTCCCTCACGGTACTGGTTCACTATCGGTCAGTAAGGAGTACTTAGCCTTCGAAGGTGGTCCTCCGATCTTCAGACAGAATTTCACGTGTTCCGCCCTACTTAATACGTCCAATCATGCTTCTTATACGGGACTATCACCCACTTTGGTTGCGCATTCCAACGCATTCTAACCACATTCATGGCTCGGCTGGTCCCCGTTCGCTCGCCGCTACTAGGGGAGTATCAATTGATTTCCTTTCCTCCGGGTACTTAGATGTTTCAGTTCCCCGGGTTTGCTTTTATAAACCTATGTATTCAGTCTATAAATACCTGGTTCTGCTTACTGATGAACCCACCGTCTGTTACCTGCGAACTTACGTCCTCAAGTAGCAAAGCGGTAGGACAACAATAAACAATCAGGTGGGTTGCCCCATTCAGAAATCCATGGATCAAAGCTTATTCTCAGCTCCCCATGGCTTATCGCAGAGTATCACGTCTTTCATCGCCTCTTACTGCCAAGGCATTCACCAAACGCCCTTTTCGCGCTTGATTTGATCCAGAAAAAGAAAGACTGATTTAATGTCCTACCGCCTATTCGGCTACTTGAGGACAATTTAGACCCTCAAACGGCCGGTAGAGTGCAGGACGTCAGTCCAACGCGGGAGACAGAAGCTGGTAAGAAACTGTCTTCCCTTATTCCAGATCAAAAGCATACTTTTACCCGCCCACTCTCTCAGAGTGGACAGCGAGTAGTGCATCTAGCCTACCTTCCGTGCAGGAAGCAGGCGTCACTACTCTGGTTAGTGTACTTGACTTGGACAACACGTCGCTTTCAGTCGCGATACGTTCAAAAGACCGAGGAAACAGTCAAGTAAACGCCGGCTCCAAAAGGAGCAGCAACCGAGATCATCACCTAACGCGGTGCGATCAGATCGTGTTGTTTGTTACTTCAAGATTACTCTCAAAGTAACTGTATCTCTCTTTACGA